>NZ_SEUI01000001.1:0-1347500 GCF_008370255.1 Pseudoalteromonas sp. FUC4
CGGCGGCGCCGTTCAATCAGGCACCCTTGATACCTTAGCACCGACATTGACACTGGATACCGTGGGCGCCACGAACAACAGCACGCCAACAATTAGCGGGACATCGAACGCGCCAGCAGGCACGGTTATAACGATTAACGTCACGGATGCAGAGAATACAGAAACGTTCACCGCGACAGTGCAAGCCGATGGCAGCTGGTCAGCGGATGTACCAAACGCACTGACTGATGGTGAGCTTACTATTGAAGCCAGCGTGAGCGATAGCGCAGGCAACACCACCACGTTAAGTGAAGGCGCAACATTGGATACCAATGCACCGAGTATTAATATTGATGCATTAATGGATACAAATGATACAACGCCAAATGTGAGCGGTACCAGCAGTGCAGCAAATGGCACTATTATCACCGTCAGTTTCACAGACAGTAATGACATAACAAACACGGTACAAACAACCGTTGCAGACGGTATCTGGAGTGTTGAAGCCCCTGTTGACTTAGCTGAAGGCAGTTATGAAGTTGAAGCGAGTGTTACTGATGGAAGCGGCAATACAAGCACAGCAACAGAAAATGGCGTAGTGGATACGACCATTCCTAATATTGCCGTGAATGATGTAACCGTGACTGATGACACAACACCTACGATCACTGGCACAGCGAATGCGCCACAAGGCAGCACTGTGAGCGTTGAAATCACCGACAGTAATAATATTAGTCATACCGTAACGACCACATTAGGGGTTAATGGCACATGGAGCGTAGCAGCCACGCAAGTACTAGCTGAAGGCACCTTTACAGTGAGCGCTAGTGTGAGCGATGCCGCAGGCAACGAAGCCACCGCCACAGGCGCAGGTGAAATAGATACCATTGCACCAACGCTTGAGTTAACCAGCCCAGGCTCTAGTAATGACATCACCCCGACACTCAATGGAACAAGTGATGCGGTTGAAGGCACCGTTATTAACTTCACGGTTGTGGACGATCAAGGCAATACACAAACCTTTACCACCACGGTTGATGCTGATGGCAACTTCTCTATAGAAGTACCGACTGCATTGGCTGAAGGGCCGTACAGCATCGAAGCAAGTATTAGCGATGTGGCAGGTAACAGCACCGAGATTACCGGCACCGGCACCATTGATACCACCGCACCAAGTGTGAGCGTGGATGCGCCAGTACTCACCAACGACAGCACGCCCACAGTGATAGGCACCAGTGATGCACCAAACAGCACCATCACGGTGACGTTTACTGATGCAGCAAATGCCACTCAAAGCATTGATGTACAAACCGATGCCAATGGTAACTGGAGTGCGACACCAACGACTGATTTAGCCGAAGGGAGTTATAGCGTCAGCGCCAGCATCACCGATGCCGCAGGTAACACAGGCACCGGTACTGACAGTGGCGAAGTGGATATTACTCCACCAGATTTGAGAATTATTCCAGCATTTGCAACGGGTAATTTGGTTTCCCTATCGGGTACATCTGATTTACCTGAAGGGTCAGTGGTTACTATCACAGAGCATTTAGTAGGTGGACTTTTAGGAGTTACATACACTGCGACGACTGATGCAGACGGCTCGTGGGTTGTTGCAAATATAACAGTCCCCTTACTTGGTCTTGCTTATGTAACAGCCAGTGCAAGTGACGCCGCTGGTAACGTTGTTACTGTTAACTCGCTTGATTTTGATAGCGAAGCACCAACGCTCACAGTGACTGTTGATGCCTTATCGAACGATGCTACGCCTGTAATTTCTGGTGTCACTGATATGGAGGAGGGAACAGCGATACAACTTACCGTTGTTGATAGTGCAGAGCAGAGTCAAGAATTTACGGCTATTGTTCAAGCAAATGGAGGTTGGTCTGTTGAAGTACCAACAGAACTATCACAAGGTCAGTACACTGTAACTGCAGAGGTAAGTGATGAAGTTGGTAATTTAACTAGTGAGCAAGCACAAGGTGAAATAGACAGTATTGCACCAACCCTTAGTGTTAATCCTATTGATACTACAGCAGATACGACGCCAATTATTTCAGGTACCAGTGATGCAATTGGTGCAGATGTAATAGTTAACATTGATGGACAAACGTTCTTTGCTGTAGTTGGTGCAGAGGGTAACTGGCAAGTAGAGGTTCCTACAGCACTTACTGATGGTAGTTATACAGCGCAAATAAATGTTGCTGATGAAGCTAATAATATCACTAACACAACAATAGATTTAGTTATTGATACTCAAATCCCAGTTGTAGTACTTGATGATATAACAGTATTTAATACAGATACTCCAATTATAAGTGGTACATCAACAGAGCCTACTGGCACAAATGTAGATATTGTTATTACAGATAGTAATGGTGATACCCACACGCTATTAGCAACGGTTGATGCAAGTGGAAACTGGCAGACTACGGCACCAAGTTTACCAGATGGTAATTACGATGTTGTAGTAAGTATTACTGATGATGCTGGCAATACAGGCTCTGATTCTGGGTCAAGTCTTGTGGATACCCAAGCGCCTAGTATTACAATTGATGCCCTAGGTACAATTAATAACAGCACACCAACAATTACAGGGTCCTCTAACGAGGCTGAGGGCACCTTAGTTACAGTGACAATTACTGATGGTGATAGCACTGACACATATACAACAGCTGTTGCTGCAGGCGGAGGATGGAGCCTTGATGTAACGACCCCATTAACTGATGGACAAGTTACTGTTTCAGCAAGTATTACTGATACGGCAGGAAATACTTCATCAGCAGAGGCGACTGCAACGCTTAATACTAACGCACCTACCATTAATATTAACACCATTGTTGATACGAACGATCAAACACCTGCAATATCAGGTACAAGTAGCGCGGCAGATAACACAGAGATCACGGTCGTTATAACTGACGTTAATAACGCTTCACAAACTATAACTACAACTGTGGTAGGCGGGGTGTGGAGTGTTGATGCTACAAATATTCTCCCAGAAGGAGAATTTACTGTTTCAGCTAGTGTTACTGAAGGTGGCTTAACGAGTAATGCAGCGGGCGAGGGTGTTATCGATTTAACAGCACCAGCGCTTAGTATCAATACGCTTATTACAGCAAACGATACAACCCCTACTATTTTGGGCACAACAACGGCACCGCAAGGCGCAATAGTTGTAATTTTAATTACTGATAGCTTAGGGGTTGAGCAAACAGTTAATGCCACAGTGGGAGCCAATGGCACTTGGTCAGTTGCTGCACCTAGTGCGCTTAGTGAAGGGGTATTTAGTGTAAATGCATCAACAACAGATACCGCAGGCAACCCTGTAAGTACGAGCGCAACAGGTACGCTTGATATAACCGCACCAATCGTAACTATTAACGATATTGTTGGAAGTATCGATTTAACACCAAGTGTTTCAGGTAGTGTTACTGGAGCAACAGTAGGCGATAGCGTTGTTGTCGTATTTATTGATGCACAAGGTAACGAGCACTCTGTAAACACAACTGTGCAAGCTGGCGGTACTTGGACTGTTGAGGCCAGTAATAGCCTTTCACAAGGAGATTATTCTGTTGAGGTGTTTATTACCGACAATGCAGGAAATACCGGTGATGCACTTGTAAGCGCGACTATAGATACTATCGCACCAGAGATTAGTATTGATCAAAGCTCATTAGTACTTACACAAGACAACACACCTCTGATTTCAGGCACATCAAACGAGGCCAACACTAATGTGATTGTTACCTTTACTGATTCTGCTGGCGCTTCTCATCAAATGACCGTTCAAACCGATGCTAATGGTGATTGGCAAGCGGCTGCTGATAATATTTTGGCTGACGGTGTTTACAGTGTAAGTGCAACTATTAGCGATGATGCAGGCAATACTTCTACTGATAGTAAAACCGGTGGAGAGGTTGATACAGTGGGTCCAGAGCTTACTATTGTGCCGTCTTACTTATTGGGTGGATTAGTTACTTTATCTGGCACATCCGATTTGGGCGCTGACCAAATAGTTACGGTTACAAATTATTTGCTCAGTGGTTTAGTTGGTGCTACGTATGAAGTACAAACTGATGCTAATGGTGATTGGGAATTACTAGGGGTAAGCTTAAATTTATTAAACTTAGCTTATGTAACTGCTAGCGCTTCAGATGAAGCTGGAAACCAAACCACCGTCAGTACAGGAGAAGTTGATAATACTCCAGCGTTATTGACGGCTGATTTTAGTTTTGATAGTGGAGATAATACACCAACAATCAGTGGTACTACTGATCTTGCAGCAGGCGAAGAAGTGCTCGTTGTTATTACGGACGGTGATGGCGTAGAGCAAACGTTAAATGCTGTTGTTGATGGAGATTCTCAATGGGCTGTTACTGTCACCCAAGCGTTAGCTGAGGGAGAGTTTAATATTGTTGTTACAGTTGTTAACGATGTAGGTTTAATTACTACGCAACTCTTATCTGATGTGGTCGACACGATACCACCTTCTCTTACTGTTAATGCTATAGAGACAACATCTGATGCTACACCTCTTATACAAGGGACGAGCGATTTAATTAATGCAGTAGTGACAGTTAGCTTGGAAGACGAGTTACTCAATGCGACTGTCAATGCACTGGGTAACTGGTCAGTGGAAGCGAGTGTATTAGAAGATGGCGAACATGTTGCCGAACTAACAATCACCGATGATGCAGGAAATACAACCAGTGAAACTCTCGTGTTTATTGTCGATACAATTGCTCCTGTATTTGATGTATTGCCATTAACAGTGGGCAATTTAGATGTATTGACTTTATCCGGTACATCAACAGAAGATGCAGGTTCAGAAATACAAGTTAGTGTAATTGATAGCAACTTGGTTGAGCACAATTATACCGCGCTGATTCAGCCAGATGGAAGCTGGAGTATATTAACTGATGGTCTGCCAGACGGTGCTTTCGATGTTGTGTTAACTATGGCAGATGAGGTAGGTAACACCACAAGCGAAACTCTTGACGGTGTGATTGACACATTAGCACCAGATCTAATACTCAACGATTTGGGTGTGATCAATACACTATTACCAACAATCTCAGGTACAACTAATGAGGCTGTTGGGAGTATTGTGAACCTGGTAGTTACTGACAGTGGTAATAATCGGTATGAGTTTAGTACAGCCGTATTAGGTGATGGAAGTTGGACTACAATGGTGCCTACTGCGTTACTTGAAGGGGCAATTGATATTATTGCGAGTATAACTGATGCAGCAGGTAATATAACAACGGCTACAGATAATGCGACCGTTAATACTACCTTACCAGGTTTAACAATTGACCCGTTAGGCGTGACGAATGACCAAATGCCTACAATAACTGGGAACACAGTTGCTATTAATAGCCTTGTGTCTGTGGTGGTAACTGATGAACTGGGTAACGAGTTTAATTACTCTACAACATCAGATTTATTAGGTAACTGGTCAATAGATGTTACTGACACTTTAAGTGAAGGAGACTTTAGCGTATCTGCATCGGTGAGCTGGTTAGGCTTATCTAATGAAGTTACCACCAATGGTGAAATAGATATTACAGCGCCAAGTATTGTAATCAATGAGCTTGCTGCAACAAATGATAATACCCCCTTGATTTCAGGCTCATCAAATGCAGATGCTGGTACGCTAATCATACTCACATTTTTAGATGCGGCTTTAGTCGACCACTCAGTGCAAACCAATGTTGATAATGAAGGTAATTGGGAGGTATCAGCATCACAAGCGTTAGCTGAAGGAGATTATTTTGTAAATGCTTCTATCACAGATACAGCTGGTAATGAGGCAAATACCATTGCAGCTTCATCCACTGATTATACAGGGCCTGTGATCAATATTAGCGAACAACCAAATAGCCTTGACGTTACACCTACGGTGTCTGGCACAGTCTCGGGTCATGCTGCTAATGCTTTGGTAACTGTACAATTTACAGATCAACAAGGCGTTGTTCATTCGGCAACTGGGTTTGTCGAAAATGACGGCACTTGGTCGGTAGAAGCGAATCAGAGTTTAGCACAAGGTGAGTTTAGCTACTCAGTCGAGATTACTGATGATGTTGATAATACTAGTATTGCAACATCTTCCACTTTACTTGACTCTATTGCTACAGTTGAGATCTTAAATAGCTTAACCACCATATATGATTCGACACCGACTCTTTATGGAACGTCGAGTGATGGAAATACCACTATCACTATTTCAGTTATTAACCCATTTAGTTCTTGGGGTGAAAAAGGCTTTTATTACGAAAGCTACACTACAACAACAGATGAAAATGGCGAATGGTCTATAGAATTGTCAGAGGAGTTGCTCTATGACGATAACTATAACTTCACCGCCACATTAACAGATGAATTTGGCAATACAGGAACTGATTCAACTAGCATGACTCTTTCATCTGATCTAGATTCAGAATTCCAAGTTTTAGGAAATAAATCACTATTGGGTTTAGGTTTATTACTCCCAACAGTTTATGGCAGCTCAGAAGCTGGTGCTGAAGTGTTTGTTATTGGTGATGGCTTAATAAGTTTAGGTGCACTTGGACTGGATTTAGACATACTAACAAACTCATATTCTGTAATAGCTGATAACAATGGTTATTGGGAGTCTGACACCTCGCTTATTGATTTAGATCTTTTAGGTGATAGCAGTCTTTATTTTGCTACCATTGAAGATGGTCATTTAATTGTTATAGATGAAAATCAAAATCTTATCATGTATGAGGAGTATGACTCTGAGGCAGCACCAGAATCGGTTGATAATGAAATTGCAATGGCTGATTTACTTGTAAGTAATGAACCAAATACGCTTGTTAACGAGGAAGGTCAACAATTGGGTGATTCTTTGTTGGGTGAGAGTGTTGATTTAAGCAACATCATTGCTGCTACCACGAATGAGCCAACAGCTAACAATGAAGTTAGTTTAACTATTGAGGATGTATTAAGTGATGATGAGGGAGAGAAACTATTAGCTCTCGTTGAGAATAGTGAACAGCAAAGCTTGGCGTTTGATCAACAACAGGTGTTTAATGCAGAGCCTGCGGCAGATGTGCAAATTCAATCTGAGGAGTTGATTAAGAGTTTAATCGAAAGCGGTAATAACCAGATTGATATGTAAGTGAGTTAGCCTCGGGAGGTTTAAAAGCGCGAAATCGATTTCGCGCTTTTCTATATAGATCACTTTTTCTTGTGACAAATCTTCATAATTTATAAATAAACAGAAAAGGATTTAAGCTCTGATTAATTGCTTGAGTTTAGAGATGCAACGTAAGGTTTTGGTAAATAATGAAGTTTGGCAAGACAAGTTGCTAAAAAATTTGCTTTGAGAAACTTGAAACTAGCTATGCTTTTAAATTATGAACAATTTTACTATTACCCTGAACAACACTGCCGCCTTGGTCGTAAGTTATACTTGTTGGAGCACCAATTAAAATCTCTTTAAGCTGTTTAATGCTTAAGTGAGCTTGGCGAGCTGCGTGAGAATTAACTTTATTGAGTTTCTGACATTGGGCTAGTTGAGATTTAACTGTAGAGACAAGCTCATTAACTTCTGCTGAGTTTTCATCATTAGCTATAAAAAGTTTATTTAACTCTTTGTCGAGTTTCGTTAGCTTAGCTAGAAAAGACATTTTTTGTTGGGCAATTTCTTTTAAACCAGCACCACGTCGTGAGGCAATAGCAGTAAGCTCATCGTTTAATAGCGTGTGTAAAGAGTCTAAACAACTTACTTGTTGGTTTAGCTTTACGCTAATTAAACTATTATGATCAGCCATACACGTTAAACTCAAAATCAGCTAAGTTTTTAGCAAGCTTTTCACTGTCCACTTGGTATTTACCTTCAGTTATTGCTTTTTTTAGCTCAGCAACTTTATCGCTGTCAAAGCCAGGCGATTGCTGTGCTTTATCTTGAAGCGTTTTTAATTGCTGCGCTTGCGGCGTTAAACTTACAGAATCACTTGCAGCTTTAGGCGAAGGGGCCTGAGCAGCTTGTGTATTTGCGTTATCTTTTTTTAAATCAACTTGTTGCTGCTTTGCATTTGTTAACGCATTAGCTTGTTGATTACTACCATTAACTTGACTAACCATAATAATAAACCTGTATATTGCCCAACTTATGCCAAGTTATCGGCATATACGTAGGATACTTTAGTATAAATCTAAATTAAATATTTACTTGAACAGACTCTACACCATCTACTCGTGCATTTAAAATTTTACCTGATTTTTTGTTTTTAATTTGTATTTGATCCCCCAAAGTACCGTCTTCTAAAGCAATACCTGTTGTTTTAATTCTAAGGCCTCTGAGGTTTGCGTAAATATTAACAGAATCCCCCTTACAAACCATACAAATTTGGTTTAGTAAAACGGGCATCCCGCTTCTAATGTTTCGTTTACTTCTGCTACCTATTAAAATTGTGGGATCATCTAAATATTGCACCCTTACAAAGTGAGTTGGTTTCATTTCAACACTCAAATGCGATTTAGTTATCACCTCACCACGAGCTAAGTTAGCAATTGCTACAACAACGGGCGCCATTTCAACAACTCTTACATGAACATATTGAGCCCATGTTTGAGCATCATTACATTTAGCTTGTAAAGTCACTTGGCGGTTAAATGGTGGTTCATCGGAAGTTGATAATTCAAGGTCAGAATTACAAATACGATCAGGAATACGACTGTCTAAAGGCAGTGCACTTAATTGCATATTAGTATTTTTTAATGTACCAATCTGCTCAGTTATATAAGCAACAGCCATCTCTTGTAATAAATCTTTGCTAAATACTTTGGCCTTCAAAGGTAATGCAAAGCAGAGGCTAGCAACAAAATAAAAAACACTGTATCTTCTGACTTTTTTTAACAAACTCATAATGTTTCGACTATGCTTATGGTTTCAAACAGGGTATAAATATTTTGCGTCAAAAAGTAGACGCTCCCGCGATGTTATGTAGCTTTATTAATAGAAAGCAATTATCGTTCCGCATTATTTGTTTTCTTTAGGAGATTTGAATGGCAGGCATTTTAGACTCAGTAAACCAACGCACACAGTTGGTTGGGCAGAACCGCCTAGAATTACTTTTATTTAAGCTCAGAGGGCGTCAGCGTTTTGGCATTAATGTATTTAAAGTGAGAGAAGTATTGCAATGTCCTCCACTTACAAGCATGCCAAAATCGAATGCTTATATTCGTGGTGTTGCTCATATTCGTGGTCAAACTATCTCAGTAATTGATTTATCAATGGCTGTAGGTGGGCGGCCAATAGAAAATATTAAAGACAGCTTTATTATCATTGCCGAATACAATCGCTCTGTTCAGGGCTTTTTAGTTGGTGGCGTGGAGCGTATTGTAAATATGAATTGGGAAAAAATAATGCCACCGCCATCAGGTGCTGGGCGTTATTCATATTTAACAGCAGTGACCGAAATCGAAAATGAATTAGTAGAAATTTTAGACGTAGAAAAAATTCTCAACGAAATTTGCCCAGTAAATACAGAAGTAAGTGCTGAAGTTGCACAAAGTGGCGACATTCAAAAAGACTTAGGCGAGCGTATCGTATTTATTGCAGACGACTCCGCTGTTGCGCGTAATCAAGTTAAACGTGCTTTAGAACCGCTAGGTGTGCAAACAGAGCTTGCTAAAAATGGTAAAGAAGCTTTAATTAGGCTTAAAGAAATAGCAGAGCTTGATTGTAAAAACGACATTACTGAACGAGTAGCATTACTTATTTCTGATGTTGAAATGCCAGAAATGGACGGTTATACATTAACAGCCGAAATAAAAGCAGATCCTAAGCTTGCACCATTACATGTTATTTTACATACATCATTGAGTGGTGTGTTTAACCAAGCGATGATAGAAAAAGTAGGTGCTGACGACTTTATCGCCAAATTTAACCCTGATGAGTTAGCAACTGCGGTTAAAAAATGGGTTAATAGTGACCAATAAAAATAGGTGTTATTGATTTGAATAATAAAGATTTGCAGCAAAGTGAATACGACCAGTTTCGTTCGTTTTTAGAGCAGCAATGCGGTATTGTTTTAGGTGAAAATAAGCAATACTTAGTTAAAAGTCGACTTGCTCCACTCATGGCTCGATTTAATGTGGAATCTTTATCACAATTAGTAAGTAAAACACTTGGCCTTCATGAGCGGCAATTAAGAGCCGCTGTTGTTGATGCAATGACCACAAACGAAACGTTATGGTTTAGAGATCAATACCCATTTGAATTACTTCAAAATAAATTATTTCCTGAATTTAAAGAGTTAAGAAGACCATTAAAAATTTGGTCTGCTGCCAGCTCCTCAGGGCAAGAACCCTACTCGATAGCTATGTCGGTTGCCGAGTTTCAAGCTAAGCAACCTGGCGTACTTCGTATGGGCGCGCAAATTATTGGTACAGATATATCTAATACCATGCTCGATATGTGTAAAAATGCAGAGTACGACGCGCTTGCACTTGCCAGAGGCTTATCGGCAGAACGCCGTAAAAAGTTTTTTAAAGATAGCGGCAACGGTATGGCACAAGTAAACGATACAATAAAAAAACAAGTTAGTTTTAGGCATTTAAATTTGCTTGATTCGTACGCGTTAATGGGCAAGTTTGATATTATTTTTTGCCGTAATGTACTTATTTACTTTGCACCTGAAATAAAAGCTAAAATTATTAATCAGTTTGCACAAGCGTTAAATCCAAAAGGGTACTTGTTTTTAGGTGCATCAGAGTCTTTGACTGGCTTAAGTACTGAGTTCGATATGGTTAGATGCAACCCGGGTATAATTTACCAAAAGAAATAATTAAGTTAACTCCCTTCCCTAAAACGACGCACTCAGCGTCGTTTTTCTATTTAGATACATGACCTTATAAAAATGTAGCATGCCCTAACATTAATGGCTTATTTTTTGCTTTATTAATGGGTAAGTCAATTTTTTGGAGAAGGTTATGGCTATCAGTTTTGATAAAGCATTAGGTGTGCATCCGCAAGCCATGTTGATCCGTTCACAGCGAGCAGAATTAATTGCGACTAATATAGCTAACGCTGATACGCCTGGCTATAAAGCAAAAGATATAGACTTTGCCTCTGCTTTAAAAGCGGCAAGGTCAACCCAGCAAAGCGGCAATACTATGGTAAGAACTAATGATAAACACATTGGTGGAGGTACTCATAGTATGGGCAGTTCAGAATCATTTCGTATGCCAAATCAATCAGATACGGGTGATGGTAACTCGGTTGATATACAAGTGGAACGAAACTTGTATACACAGAATGCTATGGAGTATCAGGCCAGCTTGCAATTTTTAAGCGGCAAATTTAAAGGCCTGAATAAAGCTCTCGGTAGTCAAGGATAAAAATTATGAGTTTATATAATGTTTTCGATATTGCAGGTTCGGGTATGAGCGCACAAAACGTTCGCTTAAATACTACAGCTAGTAATATTTCTAATGCTAATACCATTAGTTCATCTCAAGACAAAACGTACCGAGCGCGCCAACCTGTATTTGCTGCTGAGCTAACAAAAGCTTCAGCATCAGCAAGTAATCAACAGGGCTCCGCAGTTGGTGTTAAAGTTTTGGGCATTGTTGAAAGCGATGCACCATTACAAATTGAATATAACCCAAATCATCCAAGTGCGGATGAAAATGGCTATATCTATAAACCCAACGTTAATGTTGTAGAGGAGATGGCAAACATGATTTCTGCCTCTCGTTCTTACCAGACAAACGTGCAAGTTGCTGATGCAGCAAAGCAAATGCTAAGTAAAACACTGTTGCTAGGGCAGCGGTAACCGAGGGTAGGTTATGAGTAACGATATTAGTACATCTTCATCCTATTTAGACTCTTTGCGTTGGCAAGAATCGCAAGTAGCGACCAGCGATGGTGAAAGCGATGCGTTAACGCAAGAAGACTTTTTTTCTTTGTTAACTCAGCAATTATCGTATCAAGATCCCAGTAATCCTGCGGATAATGATCAAATGATTGCTCAAATGACTAGCTTTACGATGGCGCAGGGTATTAGCGATTTGAATTCAAATTTTGATACGTTGGCTACTTCGATGACATCAAACTCAGCCCTGCAAGCTTCAACGCTTGTTGGCAAGCAGGCTTTACTAGAGTCAAATACTGTTGATTTAAATGAATCAGGTGATGCTAAAGGGTCTATCGTTGCTGAAAGTGCAGTTGAAAGTTTAACACTTAGTGTAACTGATGCTTCAGGACAGCTAGTGAGAACAATTGATATGGGTTCTCAGCCTGCGGGCGCTGTTCGCTTCGCCTGGGATGGCAATAATGAAAGCGGTGAGCGTTTACCTGAAGGGGAATACACGTTATCGGCACAAGGTAGTACAAATGGTCAGTTTTCTAGCTTGCCTATTGCAACTTTCAAAAATATTGAAAGTGTAAACATTAACGGATCAAGCGGCATCATTGTTAACACTAAAGAAGGTGCGGTTAGATTAACCGACATTGCAGAGATCGCGTAATAAATTTAATATTTCTTGCCTGCCAGCAGGCCACAGACTAACAGGTTAGAGGTGAATTATGAGCTTCAATATTGCATTAACCGGCCTAGCTGCCGCACAAAAAGATTTAGACGTAACTGCAAATAATATTGCAAACGTAAATACAACAGGTTTTAAAGAGTCACGCGCTGAGTTTGCTGATGTGTACGCTTCATCAGTATTTAGCTCTGGTAAAACTAAAAATGGTGACGGTGTACAAG
This sequence comes from Pseudoalteromonas sp. FUC4, assembly GCF_008370255.1. GTDB lineage: Bacteria > Pseudomonadota > Gammaproteobacteria > Enterobacterales > Alteromonadaceae > Pseudoalteromonas. The sequence continues at coordinate 12,726 of NZ_SEUI01000001.1, forward strand.
CGACAATGGTTGCACAACAGTTTCACCAAGGGTCATTACAATTCACTAATAATTCGCTTGATTTAGCGATTACTGGTGAAGGTTACTTCGCGATGACAGATGACTTATCTTCGCAAGACTTAACATACACACGAGCAGGTGCATTTAAATTAAACCAAGATAATTTCATAGTTGATGCTAAAGGTAATTTTTTACAAGGTTTCCCTGTTGACGAAGCAACAGGTAATACAACATCAGTAAGCCTAAGCACTTCATCAGCTTTGCAAATTCCTGATTCATCAGGCTCTCCGCGTGCAACAACAAGTGTGTATAGCTCATTCAATTTAGATTCGCGAGTTGAGTCACCAACGCTTCCATTTAATCCAGATGAAAGTGCTACTTATAATTCATCAACATCAACTACAGTTTATGACTCATTAGGTGAGCCACATGTTTTACAGTTATTTTTTGTAAAACGTGATGATACCGCAACTGCGACTGACGCAAATAAATGGGATGTTTATACTACCCTTGATGGTGATAGTTTTGGAGAGGATGGCGTGCTTCAAGATGGGAGTACGCCTTATGTACCTTTAACAACCCTAGGCTTTGACTCGAGTGGCGTACCGTCAACAACAGGTGATCCAGCTGAAGATAATGTAGCGAATACTTTTAAACCTATTTCGATAATTGGAGGTGATGCAGCCTCCGGTACAGCAGGCCTTTCTGATTTATTAACGAATGGTGCAAGCTTTCCTGCAGATATCGAAGTTAATTGGCGTGATGAAACTGGTACAGCAAATAAAGTGCCTACTCAATATGCTAGTAATTTTGAGGTAAAAGCGCTTGAGCAAGATGGAGCAACGGTTGGCCGTTTAGCCGGCATTGATATTGGTACTGATGGTAAAATTGTAGCGTCATACAGTAATGGTGATACATCATTTTTAGGCCAGGTAGCTATGGTGCGCTTCTCAAACTCGCAAGGTTTACAGCAAGTCGGCGATACTGCGTGGAAAAAAAGCTTAACATCGGGTGAGCCTATTGCAGGTGAGCCAGGATCGGGTACTTTAGGATCAATAAATTCATCTGCACTTGAGCAATCAAACACCAATTTAACTACTGAACTAGTAGACTTAATTACTGCACAGCGTAATTACCAAGCAAACTCACGTGCGCTTGAAGTTAACTCAACAATTCAGCAGAGTATTTTGCAGATTCGATAAGTTACACTCAATTGAATATATTAGGCTGCATTTTTGCAGCCTTTTTTATAAGCCCTCTTTGCAAGCTCTTCTAAATACCTCTCAATGTTGCGTCAAATTTAATCTGGCATCTATTTTGCATTTGTAAGTTCATAGTTTTTTATGTGAGTCGATACTATGGACAAAATGGTCTACATTGCGGCCTCTGGCGCTAAGCAAAGCCTGCAGGGGCTTGCGCTTAAAGCCAATAATTTGGCGAATGCAAATACAACAGGTTTTAAAGCCGACTTTGCACAGGCGCGTTCTATGCAAGCGTTTGGCGAAGGTTTGCCTACACGTGTATTTGCAATGCAAGAGCGTCCGGGTTCTAACATGGTATCGGGTGGCATTGTTCAAACCGGGCGCGATTTAGATATTGCAATGAGCGATAACGCGTGGCTTGCCGTGCAAGATGCCTCAGGCAACGAAGCTTATACCAAAGTAGGTACGCTCAATATTACTGCGCAAGGCATGTTAGTAACGAGCGGTGGTCGTCAAGTAATTGGCGAAGGCGGCCCTGTTATTTTACCTGTCCCGGTCGAAAAAATAGGGTTTAGCCAAGATGGCGCTATTCAAGTTCGACCACAAGGCGCTCCCGCTAATTTTTTAGAAGAAATCGATACGCTTAGAGTGGTAGAAGCAAATAGCTCACAGCTCGAAAAAGGTAACGACGGTTTATTTAGACCAAAAGCAAATGTAACAGTAGATACCTCTGCCAATGTAAAAGTTTTAAGTGGTTCGCTTGAAATGTCGAATGTGAATCCGGTTCACGAAATGGTTGACATGATAAGCCACCAGCGCCAATTTGAATTACAAGTGAAATTAATGAAAACAGCTGAAGAAATTGACGAGCGTCAAGATCAGTTATTACGCATAGTTTAACTTTAAAGTGAGGACACGATTATGAATCCAGCATTGTGGATCAGTAAAACGGGGCTAGACGCTCAACAAACCGATATATCGGTTATCTCAAATAACTTAGCGAATGCGAGTACCGTAGGTTACAAAAAAAGCCGCGCTATATTTGAAGATTTACTTTATCAAAATATTAATCAACCGGGTGGTCGTTCATCGCAAGATACCGAAATGCCCTCAGGCCTAATGTTAGGTGCGGGTGCTAAAGTTGTAGCTAACCAAAAAGAGTTTACGCAAGGCAACATGTTAACCACTGAAAACTCACTAGATTGGATGATTTCTGGCGAAGGTTTTTTTGAAGTACTGCAACCAGATGGCAATATTGCTTACTCGCGCAACGGCCAGTTTACTACCGATGGCGATGGACGAATTGTAACATCGGGCGCAGGTTATGTGATTCAGCCAGAAATGAATGTGCCAGATGACGCGCAATCAATTACGGTGTCGCAAGATGGCGAAGTATCTGTACGTGTTGCAGGCCAAGCCGATAACGTAGTCATTGGTCAGCTGACTATTAGTGACTTTATTAATCCATCGGGCCTTGAGCCAATTGGTCAAAACCTTTATACCGAAACCGCTGTAAGTGGTGCGCCGGTACAAGGTAACCCGGGTGTTGAAGGATTAGGTAGCATTATTCAAGGCTCACTCGAAACATCAAACGTAAATGTAACTGAAGAGCTAGTAAATCTAATCGAAACTCAGCGTATTTACGAAATGAACTCAAAAGTAATTTCGGCCGTTGACGAAATGATGAGTTATATCAATCAACAGCTTTAATAGAGTAGGGGGAATTATGCGTAATATTATTTTATTTGCAGCGGGCACATTATTTTTAAGTGGCTGTATGTCTACGCAAAATAGTGAGGTAGTGCAGGATGACCCTTACTACGCACCTATGTACCCCGAGCCTATTTTAGAGCCGCTGGTAGCCACAGGTTCATTGTTTAATACTCATACATCAAACGACTTATATTCTGATAAAAAAGCGCTACGTACTGGCGATATAATTACGGTTAAATTGCAAGAGTCTACTCAAGCAACAAAAGCTGCTAAAACAGAAACAGACAAAGAAACTGACGCAAGCTTAGACCCAGTGATTGGATTAGGTGGCCTACCTGTAAATATAGGTGGCGATAGCATTCAGTTTGGTATTGGTAGCGATTCGTCATTTACGGGCGATTCAAAATCAAACCAGTCAAACAGCTTAGTGGGCGATATTTCGGTTAATGTGATGCGCGTTTTACCTAATGGTAACTTAGTTATTCGCGGCGAAAAATGGCTAACGCTTAATACTGGCGAAGAGTTTATTCGTTTAGAAGGGCTAGTACGCCCTCAAGACGTTAGCGCCGATAACACAGTAGAATCAAACCGTATTGCTAATGCACGTATTCAATACTCAGGTAAAGGGCAAACGCAAGAAGCGCAAAGTCCTGGTTGGCTTACACGTTTCTTTAGCAGTTCGCTGTTTCCATTTTAGAGGGTAACAACATGAATAGCTTTAAAGCTTTATGTTTAGTTGTGTTATTAGGTTGGCAGTTTACTGCCAGTGCCGAGCGCATAAAAGATGTGTCTATGGTTGAAGGCGTGCGCTCTAACCAATTAGTCGGTTATGGCTTAGTGGTTGGTTTACCAGGTACTGGCGAGCAAAACTCATATACACAACAAAGTTTTAGAGGCATGTTGAACAGCTTTGGTATTACGCTACCTTCAACTCAAAGTCCTAAAATTAAAAATGTTGCCGCTGTGGCGGTGCATGCAGAACTACCTGCATTTAGAAAGCCTGGGCAAGCAATCGATATTACGGTCTCTTCTATTGGTAGTGCAGGCAGCTTACGTGGCGGTACTTTACTACAAACTTTTTTAAAGGGTGTAGATGGTAACGTGTACGCTATTGCACAAGGTAGCTTAATTGTCGGTGGCTTAGGCGCACAAGGTCTTGATGGTAGTAAGGTTGTAATTAATACCCCTACCGTTGGTCGTATACCTAATGGTGCAACAGTCGAACGTGCAGTAGAAAGCCCATTTATGCAAGGTGATTACATTACCTTCAACTTAAACCGCCCAGACTTTACAACGGCAAAACGCCTAGAAAAAACAATTAATGACTTAGTTGGCCCAAATAGCGCACAAGCAATTGATTCAGTTTCCATTCGTGTTATAGCACCACGCGATGCATCCCAGCGTGTATCGTACTTATCAACACTCGAGAACTTAGAATTTAAGCCAGCTGACATGGCTGCTAAAATTATCGTTAACTCGCGCACCGGTACAATTGTAATTGGCAAGAACGTTAAGCTTCAGCCAGCTGCTATTACGCATGGTGGCTTAACCGTAACAATTGCAGAACAACAAAATGTGTCGCAACCAAATCCGCTAGCAAACGGTGAAACCGTTGTTACCCAGCAAAGTATTATTGATGTAAACCAAGATGACTCGCGCGCCTTTGTATTTAACCCAGGTGTAAGCCTTGACGATTTAGTTCGCGCAATTAACGAAGTAGGCGCAGCACCTGGTGACTTAATGGCTATTTTAGAAGCACTAAAAGAAGCCGGCGCAATTAACGGACAATTAGTTGTTATATAAATAACCCAAGCCAATAAATAACGTACTACTTTAGGGCGTGTTGATCTTTGTGGATTGAAATTTGTTCAATCTAGGGGCGATTAAATCGCGGCGCGAGGTTTGTAACCTAGTGGGCTAAGTAAAAACCGAGCAACAAAGAGTTAATCGTCCCTAGAAAGAACCCAAAGGGCAGCGCATGTTTGGTATTTATGCTGCGTTATCGCCTATTCATGGGGAACAACCACACTACATAGGCTCTGCCTTGCCTAAAAACCAAACATACTGCTGCAAATTCACCCACCAAAGATCAACACGCCCTAGCCCTATGTTTTGAAATTAGGGCTTTTTATTTACAGCAACTTAAGTTTGTTATTTTTATCTTCCTCGTTTTATCGGTAGTGGCTCAATTTTTGCATTTTTAACTGCATTATTCACTTTGTGTCAAAAAGCCGATGGAAACTAATCACCTCGATAAACAAAACTTTTTTGATTTAGGCAATTTAGATTCACTTCGTAAAGAAGCCTTAACCAGTGGGAATGCATCAACTGATGCCTCTAAAGCTGCGCTCAAAAAAGCGGCCGCACAATTTGAAGCTATTTTTACGCAAATGCTGCTCAAAGGAATGCGCAAAGCTAACGAAGCGTTTGAAGATAAAGACAGTCCATTTAATTCAAGTGGCGTAAAGTTTTTTGAAGAAATGCACGATCAGCAACTTTCAACAGAGCTTTCATCAAATGGCTCGTTAGGCCTTGCCGATTTAATTGTTCAGCAGTTATCGCCTGAGTCTAAAAACTTTATGCCAGGCTCGGTGCTTAGAACAACCAACGATATTTTTAGCAATACGCAAGTCGGTTCCGTTCTCCCTCATGAGCAAAAAAATAAGCAACCCGATCTTATTGTTAATAACACTAAAGCCGATATTGCTGAGCCTAAGGTTAATACTACAGAGTCTAAAACCGATAGCCCAACATTTAAAAATGCAGAAGAGTTTGTAAGTTCAGTGTGGGAACACGCTAAAACTGCAGCGCAAAAAATTGGTTTAAATCCTGCGGTAATGGTTGCACAAGCGGCACTTGAAACCGGTTGGGGTAAGCACATTATTAATAAAAGTGACGGTGGCAGCTCAAATAACTTGTTTAATATTAAGTCAGATAAAAGCTGGGAAGGCGATAAAGCAAGCAAAGTAACGCTTGAGTTTGAACAAGGCACACCCGTTAAAAAACAAGCCAGCTTTAGAGCCTACGATTCAATTAAAGACAGCGTGAACGACTTCGTTGATTTTTTAACGCAAAACCCACGCTACAAAGAAGCATTACAAAATACAGCTAAACCAAACGACTTTTTAGATTCATTACAAAAAGCAGGTTATGCAACCGATCCAAATTATGCCAGCAAAATAAAAAAAGTGCTCAATAGCAGCGAGCTAAAAGACATTGCGGCAAACGTGATCCGCCAAGGAGTAGAGTAACATGTCGTTTAATTTATTAAATATTGCCAGTTCTGGGGTTAGAGCAAGCTCGGAGCTACTGCAAACGACAAGTAAAAATATCGCCAATGTAAATACCGAAGGCTATGTGCGTGAGCGTACAGAGTTTACCACTATGGTTGATAACCAGGTGGGGCGAGGCGAAACATACCGATTATTAAACGAGTTTGCTCAGTCACAGCTAAATCGTGATACCTCTAATAAATCGTTTTTCGATCAGTTTATTACTGAGGCTAATCGGGTTGATACTATTTTTTCTGAAGAGTCGAACAACCTTTCGACTGGTATTAACTCTTTATTTAATAACGTGCAAGAGGCGCTAAATCAGCCTTCCTCTACTGTTGCTCGCTCATTAGTAATGACAGATGCGCAAAGCTTAATTGATCAAATGGATAGGCTTTCGGGCATCGTGCTTGATCAAAAAAGTATAGTAAACGAGCAGCTCGAAATATTTTCAGATGAAGCAAACTCACTCATTCAAAGTATTAGTACGCTAAATCAAGATATTGCAGCAGTTAATGGCACTAATAACGCCGCAGATGCCAGCTCTACCTATAACGAACGCGATAAAGCAATACGCGACTTATCAGAGCTGATAGACATAGAAACGCTTGATGGTCCAAATGGCGAAAAACTCGTTTTTATGGGCACTGGCGAAGCGGTGGTTATGCAAAATGGCGCATTTAACTTATTTTCGATGACAGGGGATCCTGATCCTAATTTTAAAGAATTCACGCTTGACGTTAATGGTGGCAAAGCTGTGCCGCTTGAAGTTGATGCAAGTAAACTTAAAGGCAAAATTGGCGGCTTACTTGCTTTTAGAGATGACATATTAGTCCCTGCGCAAAACCAAATTGGTCAAATGGGTTTAGCGATAGCTGATGCATTTAACGAACAAAACAAATTGGGTATGGATGCAACAGGTCAGCTAGGTGGTAATATTTTTAATATTCCTACCGTTGGCGCTTATGCGTATCAAGCTAACACAGGTACTGCCGGTATGACTGCCACGGTAGAGCCCGGTAAAGGCAGTGAATTACCTGCCAGTGATTTTATTATTACTTATACCAGTGCGACATCGGTTTCTATTCAACCAGTAGATAATAAAGGCGAGCCGCTAGGTGATCCATCAGTTGCAGATATCCCAGCTGATGGGATCATAAATGCAGACGATATTCGAAATGCAGTCCCATATCAAGCGGCAACAGCTACAACACCAGAAGTGTTAGCAACGGTAAAAGACTCCTTCGGACTCCAATTAAATATAGATACAAGCAAAACAGGTAACGTGGGTGATCAATTTCAAATAAAGCTTAATTCAGATTCCGCTTCAAGTATCACACTTGCAACAGGGCGCGCAGAAGACCTAGCACTCGCATCCCCTATTCGTACAGCTAACAGTATAGATAATACCGGTACCGCTACTATTTCAGCAGGAGAAGTTACAAGTGTAACATCGGGTGGTTTTAGCACAGCTCCCGGTTTGACCAATGGCGTTATTACCCTAGTTAAAACAGGCACTGCAAACGAATATCAAATTTCTGATGAAAATAATACGGCAACAACAATTATTATTCCACCGCCAGGTAATAATGTTTTATCTCAAGCAGGAACGCCATACAGCGATTATGGTTTTGACTTTGATATAGAAGGTACACCAGCAACAGGCGACACCTTTACACTTGAGTTTAACGAAGGCGGCTTTGATGATAACCGTAATGGTTTAAAATTAGCTGACTTACAGAATGGCGAGTTAGTACGCTTAAATGTAGAAACAACAGCAACGGCCGACAACCATAAAACCTTTAACCAAGCTTATTCAGGATTAGTGAGTGATATAGGTGTTGTAACTGGCCAAGCAATCACAAGTGGGGCTGCATTTGACGCTCTAGCACAGCAATCTGAGGCATGGTATGAATCACTATCTGGAGTAAACCTAGATGAAGAGGCCGCAAATTTACTGCGTTTTCAACAATCATATTCAGCATCAGCACAAGTTTTAGCAGCAGCTCAAGAAACTTTTGACACCTTATTAAATGCGGCGAGGTAATTATGCGTTTATCAAATAATTTAATGTACCAAAACAACATAAATAAAATACTCGACAACCAACAAGGTGTTGCCAGCGCTCAAGAGCGAGTAACAACCGGTGAAAAGTATTTAACCACCTCAGAAGCGCCAGCTGCTATTTCGCAAGCTATGTTGTATTCAAATAAAATACAAACTAATGAGCAATACACTAAAAATATTAACCAGCTAAATGGCCGCCTTGAAACTGAAGAAAGCGTATTACAAAGCATCAATAGCAATATTCAACAAGCGCAAGAGCTCACTATTCAAGCTGGTAATGGTGTGTACACTAAAGACGATTTAAAAACGTTTGCATCAGAGCTTAGTGGCATTCAACAAACGTTAGCTAACTTAATGAACACCCGATCAGAAGACGGAAAATTTATATTTTCAGGGTACCAAGACAGCACGCAGCCATATCAGTTTGATTCTGCAGTGGGTGAATATAGCTATAAAGGCGACCAAGGTCAGCACCAAATTACAATAGCTGAAGGTGTATCAATTAAAGCGAGTGATAACGGCTTTGATACGTTTGAAAAAACAGATGCCAGATTAAATGTACTCGATAATAAAGCAGAAATACCAACAACAACACCTGCAAATAATATTACTAAAGGCACTGTTTATGTTGATGGCCAAGCCGAGTTCGATAAGTTCCATCAAGCTCAATACAATGCTGATCCAACGACTCCAGTTTCACCTACAGCAAATACTTTTAGTGTAGTTACAACCGCTGGTGCGACAACAAACGATCCAGATACATATGAAATTTTACAAGATGGTGTGTCGCTTACCCCGCCTCAAACTGGTGAAGTTACAGATGATACAATTGAATTTGCAGGTATGAAAATTCAATTTGAGGGTAGTGCGCCTGGCCAACTCGATTTTAGTCTTGAAAAACCACATAAAGAAAACGTACTTAATACACTGCAATCACTTATTACCGGCCTTAACAATGGTGCACTTGAAGGTGATGACTTTCAGCAAGTACTTGCTGATGGCTTAGTGCAATTACAAAATGCCAGCGAACAAGTTGTGTTTACGCAAGCAAGTTTAGGTGGACGTATGAACGCACTTGAAAGAGTAAGCGATTCAAACTTAGCGCTCGATATTCAAAATAAAAGTAATCGCTCTAACTTAGTTGAAGTTGATATGGCAGAAGCTATTAGCGAACTAACCAAACAAGAAACGGCACTGCAAGCATCGCAAGCAACTTTTGGGCGTTTAACTAACCTTTCGTTATTCGATTACTTATAAACACATTATAAGCAGAAATACCTTGCCGCTTTAGCTAATACAAAGCGGCAATAATCTTCTTCAAAAAGCGGCAATAAATTGTCATTCCTACGAATAAATATACTACCTATACTAAAACTCATTAAAATTAATAAAAAACAACAAGTTAAGTAAGTGTTAAAGTTGGCACAGTAAATGCTTTTCTTAGTGTAAGAAATTATCGAACAGTGGTTCCTGTTAAATCGTGTTGAACCACACTCTGTTTAAACCTAGGAGATGGTAAAATGGCATTAACAGTAAATACTAATGTGTCGTCACTAAACGCACAACGTAATCTAACAAGATCTGGCGAAGGCTTAGCAACGTCAATGGAGCGTTTATCATCAGGTATGCGTATTAATAGCGCGAAAGATGATGCCGCCGGCCTGCAAATTTCAAACAGATTAACATCGCAAATAAATGGCCTAGCCGTTGCTCAGCGTAATGCCAATGATGGTATTTCAATGGCGCAAACCGCAGAAGGCGCTATGCAAGAATCGACTAATATACTACAGCGTATGCGAGAGCTTGCCTTGCAGTCTGCCAATGGTTCAAATTCAAGCGAAGACCGTGATGCATTGCAAAAAGAAGTGTCTGCCTTACAAGAAGAGCTGACGCGAATCTCCGACACTACATCGTTCGGAGGACAGCAATTATTAGACGGCTCATACGGGACTCGAAATTTTCAGGTTGGCGCGAATGCTAACGAAACCATCTCAATTAGCTTAAGTAGCACAGCCGCAGATAAAATTGGTTCATTAGAAGCAACTACTAACATCACTACTGTAGGTGGAATCGTTTCATTTGCAGTAAATGGTGAAACTTACGATGTAGATGCTTCAGGTGCATCAGACGCAGCAGGTAAAGCGGCTGAGATTAATGCAACAACAGGTGACCATGGTGTAACAGCAGCAGTTGCTGATGTTACAACTGCAACTCTTTCAGCTATGAACTTTGATGGCGGCACAATCGATTTTACATTGGATGGGTCTAATAATGTAACTGGTACTGATGCTGATTCACTTGCAGCTTCAATAAATGATATAGATGGTTACACAGCAGTTAATGATTCAGGTACAATCACAATCGCAAATGCTGCAGGGGCTCCTATTGCACTGACTGCTTTTTCAGGTACAGGTACAGGTACTGATGCTGCAGCAACATTTACTGATAGCGCTTCGACTCCAAATGTGACCAACTTGAATGAAACAGGAACTCCAGTAACTGCAGCGACAGCTTCAGTTACAACGGAAGTTGTTACTTTATCTTCAAAAGCTGATTTTACTGTAACTGATGGCGCTGCTGGTCCTGTTACTGTTGCAGCTACAGGCGATACTGTCAAAGATATTGATTTAACAACAGAGCTAGGTTCACAAAGTGCAATTGATGTAATTGATGATGCACTTGCACAGATAGATAGTCAGCGTGCTGATTTAGGTGCGGTTCAAAACCGTTTTGGCCATACAATCAGTAACCTTGCGAATATTCAAGAGAATGTATCTGCATCACGTAGCCGTATCCAAGATACAGATTTTGCGACCGAAACGGCAGAAATGACTAAAAACCAAATATTACAACAAGCGGGTACGTCAATACTCTCGCAAGCAAACCAAATACCACAAGCTGCAATTAGTTTGTTAGGTGGCTAATTATTTAGTTTACTAGTCACTGTTTATATAAACGCACTTCAATTTGAAGTGCGTTTTTGTTTTTTGAAATAGTAAAAACTATTTGGAACATAAATTTATGCGTTATAAAAAGCAAGAAATAACTATTTTTTATTTAGAAACAGACTGTTATGTTTTATTAAGCAAATAAACTAATTTATTTTTAAAATACTCCTAAAGATAATTTACCTCCTGCCGTTAACTTAATCAGTACGGAGCTGAGCATACATTTGTGACAGCTCTTGGTTAAATTAAAATAGCAACATTACGAAAGTAATCAGGAGTTTTATTATGATTTCAGTAAACACAAATGTATCTTCACTAAACGCGCAACGTAACCTATCGCAATCAGGTTCTGACTTAGCAACTTCTATGGAACGTCTATCATCAGGTATGCGTATCAATAGCGCAAAAGATGATGCGGCAGGCCTACAAATTTCAAACCGTTTAACATCACAAATAAACGGTTTAGGTGTAGCGCAGCGTAATGCTAACGATGGTATTTCTATGGCGCAAACTGCTGAAGGTTCAATGCAAGAATCTACTAGTATTTTACAGCGTATGCGTGAACTAGCGTTACAATCAGCGAATGGTTCAAACTCTGATGATGACAGAGCCTCTCTACAAAAAGAAGTAACCGCTTTACAAGACGAGTTAACACGAATTTCTGAGACCACCTCTTTTGGTGGTCAGCAGTTATTAAATGGAGAGTTTGGTTCAAGAAATTTCCAAATTGGCTCAAATGCCAATGAAACTATCTCTATTAGCTTAAGTAGCACAGCAGCAGATAAAATTGGTTCATTAGAAGCAACTACAAACATCACTGCTACACCTGCAAGCGTTTCATTCTCAGTAGGTGGTGAAACTTACGATGTAGATGCTTCAGGTGCATCAGACGCAGCCGGTAAAGCGGCAGCGATTAATGCAACAACAGGTGACCATGGCGTTACGGCAGAAGTTGCTGATGTTACAACTGCAACTCTTTCAGCTATGAACTTTGATGGCGGCACAATTGAATTTACATTGGACGGGTCTAATGATGTAACTGGTACTGATGCTGATACACTTGCAGCTTCAATAAATGATATAGATGGTTACACAGCAGTTAATGATTCAGGTACAATCACAATCGCAAATGCTGCAGGGGCTCCTATTGCACTGACTGCTTTTTCAGGTACAGGTACAGGTACTGATGCTGCAGCAACATTTACTGATAGCGCTTCGACTCCAAATGCGACCAACTTGAATGAAACAGGAACTCCAGTAACTACAGCGACAGCTTCAGTTACAACGGAAGTTGTTACTTTATCTTCAAAAGCTGATTTTACTGTAAATGATAACTCTGCTGGTGATGTTGCTGTTGTAGCCACAGGCGATTCTGTTAAAGATATTGATTTAACAACAGAACTAGGTTCACAAAGTGCAATTGATGTAATTGATGATGCACTTGCACAAATAGATAGTCAGCGTGCTGATTTAGGTGCGGTTCAAAACCGTTTTGGCCATACAATCAGTAACCTTGCGAATATTCAAGAGAATGTATCTGCATCACGTAGTCGTATTCAAGACACTGACTTTGCAACAGAAACAGCTAACATGACGAAGAACCAAATATTGCAACAAGCAGGTACGTCAATATTGTCGCAAGCGAATCAGTTACCACAAGCAGCACTTAGCTTATTAGGTTAATAAGTTAAAGTAATAGCTTAATGGTTAGCTAGCTAGTACATAAAGTCAGTATTAGTTTTACAAAAAAGGAGGTGGCTTTAGCTACCTCCTTTTGTGGTTTAAGGGTTTTAATTGAGCTATAGTTTAATTAACTAATAAATAGGAATCTGTTATGAATACAATTACTTCAAACGCAGAGGTTACAATATCACCGACTCCTACTGCTGGTGATAATAAGCAAGTAGGGCAAGCTGCTCACTCTTTAACTGAGCGAGCGGTTGATGATGTAAAGCAGGTGGATGCACAAAATCAACAAAAGTTACAGCAAAACCAATATAACAATAATAACCAAGATGAAAAAGCTCAGCCGCTAGAGCGTGAACAGTTAGAGAAAATGGCGCAACAATTGCAGGACTTCATGGGCGAAATGAACCGTAGTTTGCAATTTAAAGTAGATGAAGATTCAGGTCGCGATGTAATTAAAGTACTCGATAAAACCAGTGGTGAGGTTATTAAGCAATACCCTTCTGAGGAAGTATTAAGCTTGGTTTCTAAATTGTCGGAATCGGCAGGTATTTTAATTGACCAAACAGTTTAGTCGGTAGTTTGAATTACTAATACTGAGTTAGTTTATTTTTGAGTATTTAAAGAGGTAAAGTATGTCTATTACATTTAATGGCTTAGGCTCAGGATTGGCGGTAGCAGACATTGTTGATGCGCTAGTTAATGCTGAGCAAGCCCCTGCTGAAGCTCGTTTAAATACTACTGAAGGCAAATTAACAACGGATATTTCAGCCGTTGGTGCACTTAAGTCTGCGCTTGAGAAAGTACAAACCTCAATGGAAGCTTTAGGTGATAGTGATAATTATCAAAAGCGCACCGCTTCGGGTAATGATGATTTTATATCTATTAGTTCAGACAAAGACGCTCAACCAGGTAGCTACAACGTAAAAGTGGATGCATTAGCCCAGGCTCATAAATTATCTTCCCCTGCATTTGCAGCAGACGAAACCATTGGCGCGGGTGTTATTACAATAGGCTCGGGAGACAATAGTTTTTCTACGGTTTTATCGGCTACAAACACGTTAGAAGATTTACGCGACCAAATTAATAACGGCCCTTTTACTGGCAGTGATAGTAATGATTCGGTTGTCGCCACTATAATAACCAGTGATACCGGTCAGCATTTAGTACTTACTAGTAAAGAAACCGGCGAAGACAACGCTATAACAATTACCGTACAAGACGATGACGGTAATAATACTGATACAGACGGACTTTCTCGATTAGCTTACGATGTATCAGACGCAGACCCTGCTAACCACACAACTAATTTAACGCAAGTTAATGCTGCACAAAATGCGCAAATAACGATTGATGGCACGTTAACTGTATCAAGCAATACCAATGAATTTAGTAATGTAATTGATGGCGTGGATATCACCGCAAAAAAATTGCACGCCACTGACGATTTAAGCGATATATCAGTTACTGAGAATAACAATAATATTAAAACAGGTTTAAATAGTTTTATTTCAAGTTATAACGAACTGTTAGAGCTTAGTAATAACTTGGGTGCCTCCGGCGAAGGTGGCGCAGGCGTTATGGCGGGGGRTTCACTGCTTCGTGGCGTTATGTCAAAGCTTCGTAGCGAAATAACAAATCCCGTTGATTTAGGCGATGGTAACTCGTTATCGCTTTCGCAGTTAGGTGTAGAAACAGACCGCTACGGTGTTTTAACCCTAAATACAGAAACACTCGACGAGCAAATAGATGCAGATGTAGATTTAGTTCAACAGTTTTTTATAGGTAATGGCGATGATGGTTTTGCACAGTCGTTTGACGAAAAGTTAAGCTTTTATACAGACTCCGACGGTATTATTCAAAACCGAATAGACAGCAAAACAAATCAACTTGATGACATAGATGACCAGCGCTTGGACCTTGCTAGTAAAATGGAGTCTTTATCTGATAGGTTGTACGCTCAATACAATGCGATGGACTTATTAGTAGCGAGCCTTAATAACACCAGTAGTTATGTTCAAGCTCAGCTAGAAAATATGCCTGGGGTTGTACGAGATAACTCTTAATATATAAATAGCATATAGTTTTAATAGCTAAATAAAAACATAAAAAAACCGTTATTTACAACGGTTTTTTATATTTACTGTTTGAGGTTAATTTTAATTGGCTGCTTTATAAGCTTTAATTGCCTTACCAGATTTTTTTTGTTTAATAATGGCTTTAGATGACTCGTTTTTAGCGCTATTTGCTTTTACTAAAATAGTATTTATACGAAGCTGAATTAATTCTAATTGCTCTGCGCTTGGGCCTTCACTGTTTTCGCACCATTGTTTTAGTTTAGTGTTTAAAGTATTTAAAAAAGGCG
Organism: Pseudoalteromonas sp. FUC4; assembly: GCF_008370255.1. GTDB lineage: Bacteria > Pseudomonadota > Gammaproteobacteria > Enterobacterales > Alteromonadaceae > Pseudoalteromonas. Next base: position 27,979 of record NZ_SEUI01000001.1, read on the forward strand.
GAGCTTCGTCTGCATTATTATCATTTACTAATACTTCAATGTTACTAAGCAGTGTTTGTATTTGCTCTGCATGGCTTGTTAGTTGCTGCGAAGATGTTGGCGAGTCCATAGTTTAAATTAAACCGCAGGGCTGCGTTGATCTAGCGGAATATTATTCCAACCTTCTTTAATTTCTTTAACAATACTTGATACTTCCATAATTGCTTCAATATCGTTGTTTATGTTTGCTTGCGTTAAACGGCGTTGGCAGTAGTCGTAAAGTGCCAATAAATTGTTAGAAATACTAGGGTCTTGCTCTACTTCTAAATTAAGTGCGTCTTGTAGGGCACCAAATAATAAAACACAGGCTGAAATGTTCTCACCTTTTTTAGCTATTTCTTTGCGCTCAATAAACCCTTTTGTAGCTGCTAAACGGCCGATAATATTACTAAATATAAGGTTTATTTGTTCGTAAGGAGTCATTTCGGCAATACTACTAGCACGAACTTGACCGTATTTTTTTACTGAGACATGAACCATGGAAAATCCTAAAATTTAAAACAATAAAATTATGTGAAAGCTAATATAAAAACTTTAATAAAACTTTTATAAAAACAAAGCAATATTAATGCCAAGCATTTTTACTTATGTATGTATCGGCATTTGTAACTTCAACTTAAATTTATAATTGAGTTTATTTACTAACAATAGCATTTTTATTGCCGAGTAAATTAATTTTCAGAGCTAGGTTGTATTTAGGTAATCGTTAAGTAATAACTAAGTTAAAACTACAACCCATACTTAATGATTAACTATTAAGTATGATTGACTTAACTAGTCCGTCTGTTTTTTGGCGTTTATGTCAAAAAACTGCCGCTATTGCTTGCATCCATGCTGAACTGGCTTACAATTTAACTAATTATACAAATTAGTGAAAGTACGGCTCGCTAAATATGATCTTGATTTTAGATAATAATAACAACCGCGCAATAGGATTAAATGCTTCACTTGGCTTTATTGGTGAAGCTGTACAACTATTAAGCGAAGACTGCTTTGAACAAGAATGCAAAAAATATCAGCAGCAAGAATGCATGATTATTTTAGGAGCGTTGCAATCACTTGACCATGAAAGCTTAATTAAACGCTATCCAACTCTACCGTTTTTATTAATTGGCGAAACGCTAAAACCACTATTAAGCATAGCTAATGTGGTGGGGCTTATTTGCGAGCCATTTAATCACGAAGTGACAACGCAGTTACTTCACGATTGCCAGCAGTATCAGCGCATGTTGCCAAATGAGCATAAGCACAGTAAACCACACAAAACGTTTGATGGTCTTGTTGGTGAAACCGATGCGGTTAAAGGTGTTCGCTTTTTAATTGAACAAGTGGCAAAAACCGATGCCAATGTTTTAATTTTAGGTGAATCAGGCACAGGTAAAGAGGTTGTAGCGCGCAATGTGCATTTATTGTCTAAGCGTAATACCGGGCCATTTGTGCCTGTTAACTGTGGTGCTATTCCGGCAGAGCTGCTCGAAAGCGAACTATTTGGCCACGAAAAAGGCGCATTTACGGGTGCTATATCGGCTCGTAAAGGGCGGTTTGAACTAGCTCAAGGTGGAACACTATTTTTAGATGAAATAGGCGATATGCCACTACAAATGCAAGTTAAGTTGCTGCGAGTATTGCAAGAACGCAGCTACGAACGTGTTGGTGGTACAAAGGCTATCCAAGCTGATGTACGCGTTATTGCAGCCACGCATCGTAATCTTGAAACAATGATTGAAGAGGGTAGTTTTAGGGAAGATTTATATTACCGCTTAAATGTATTTCCTATCGAAAATCCATCGCTGAGTGAGCGAGCTGATGACATTCCGCTGCTTTTAAAAGAGTTAATGCGCCGTGTTAACGACCAAACAGGTTCTACCGCTAAGTTTACCGAGCGCGCAGTTGAGAGTTTAAAAGAACATGCTTGGCCTGGTAATATTCGTGAGCTTGCTAATTTGGTGGAGCGTATGGTTATTATGTTCCCTGACAAAGTGGTTGATATTCCTGATTTACCTAACAAATATCGTTACATTGAAGTTGAAGCCTACGAGCCAGAATACCCTGAAGAGTTAATGGAAAAAGACGCCTTTAACGACATATTTAGCACAGGCTTTAGTGATTACGAAAGTGAGCCAGACGCTGAGTTTAGCCAAACGGGTAGTGGGCTATTGCCTGATGATGGTATTGAACTTAAAGACTACTTAGCCGAACTTGAAATTAGCTTAATAACCCAAGCGTTAGAGCGCTATGATTACGTTGTAGCGCGCGCTGCAGAAATACTAGGTGTACGCAGAACAACACTCGTTGAGAAAATGAAAAAGTATAATCTTTCACGAGATTAAGGTTTAAAAGCAGCTGTCAGTGTTTAGTTATAAATTGGCCAAATACAGTAGATAAATAACCCCTCGTTGTAGGTGCGGTTTTATACCGCACTTTACTTAAAAAATATTAGCAAAAGCGCGAAGTAAATTCGCACCTACACGGTTTTTACTTTTGTTGTTACGCTGAGCTTGCTCGAGTGAAAAGCGCAGCTTTTAATTACTTAAACACGAGGGCAAATGAGAAACCATAGTTAACTTACGCGTTACTTCTCTAAAGCGAAGCGTCTCTTACCCTCTTTGTGAACAGAGCACTTTTATGGCTTTTAATCACTTACTACTAAAAGCCTTAATAATTTCTTCTTTTCTAAAACAATCATTACTATGATCGTTAACCATACCGCATGCCTGCATATGTGCGTATACCGTTGTGGGGCCTAAAAACTTAAAACCCCGCTTTTTTAAATCTTTCGCAAATGCAGTTGATGCCTCTGTAATTGCAGGGTAGTCCTCAGCGTTATTTAAATTACTTATAATCGGTTTATTACCCACAAACTGCCATTGGTAGTTACTAAAACTTCCAAATTCTTTTTGTATTTCTATAAAGCGCTTTGCGTTGTTGACGGTTGCCGCAATTTTTAAGCGGTTACGCACAATACCTTCATCAAGCATGAGTCGCTCAATGTCCTGTGCTGTATATTTAGCTACTTTGTGCACATCAAAATTAGCAAATGCTTTTTTATAACCGCTGCGTTTTTTTAAAATAGTGTACCAACTTAAGCCCGCTTGCGCGGATTCGAGCGTGATAAATTCAAATAGCTTTGTATCATCATAAAGGGGGTCGCCCCATTCTTCATCATGGTAAATAACGTAGTCGGGTTTAGTGGTATCGAGCCACGGGCAACGGCACTTTATTTGCTCACTCATTGTTATTCCTTTTTGTGTGCGTCATTTTTATGTCGCTCAAATTATTGATGTAACTTAATGATAAGTATGTAAATAAATTTTGGTATAAATCGTGCATTTAGACATATATCTACATCAATTCGAGATTTGATTATGGCCCTGGCTAGCGTGCTAAAACCACAGTTTTTTTCTGCAAATCAGTATAACCCATGTTTACTTCAAGAGGAGTACATTGGTGAATTAAGCGATCTGCGCAAGCAAGCAAGTTGGCTTTCGCACTTGGTTGATACCATGCCTGCAGGTGTGGTTGTACTTGATGGCAAAGGGTTGGTTGCAAAAGCGAATCAAATAGCGATTGATATGCTTGGCGAGCCACTTGAAGGCGAACGCTGGTTTAATGTTATTCAGCGCTCTTTTAGGCCACATCAAGATGATGGCCATGAAGTGTCTTTAAAAGACGGACGCCTAATAAAGCTTGATATTACTGCTTTAGCACCAGAGCCTGGGCAACTTATTTTAATGACGGACTTAACCGAAACCCGCCGCTTACAAAAACGTGTTGCACATATGCAGCGATTAAGCGCGCTGGGTAAAATGGTTGCATCATTGGCGCATCAAGTTCGTACGCCTCTTTCTGCGGCTATGTTATACGCTGCTAATTTAGGCTCAAAACGCTTACCCGAAGCATCTCGTGATAATTTTCAAACAAAGTTAATGTCGCGCTTAAAAGACTTAGAAACCCAAGTTAACGACATGCTGTTATTTGCTAAAAGTGGCGATCAGCAAGTTGTTGAGCAAGTTTCAATGCAGCAGCTTTTAACAGAAGTTAAAGCGGGCGCTGATGCGATGGTCGCACTTAATGAAAGTGAGCTGGATGTAAGCTTACCAGAGCCAGATATACAAATAGTCGGTAATAAAACGGCATTGGCCAGTGCTATTCAAAATCTTGTGCACAATAGTATTCAAGTTATTGGCAGCGGCGCAAAAGTAAAAATTAGCGCACAAAGGGATTTAAAAGATTTAGATATGGTTCGTATTAGTGTGAGCGACAATGGCCCAGGTGTTGATTTAAGCCAAAGCGATAAAATTTTTGAACCATTTTTTACTACAAAAAGTCAGGGCACAGGTTTAGGGCTTGCGGTAGTAAGTTCGGTGGCTAGTGCGCACCAAGGCTGTGTTGATGTGACTAATAATACGCAGGGTGGTGCCTGCTTTAGCTTGTTACTGCCTATTAAGGCAACAACTAAATTAGAGGGGTCATTATGAGTAACACTATTTTAGTTGTCGAAGATGACGCAGGGCTTCGTGAAGCCTTAATAGATACTCTTGAAATGTCAGGTATTGAATGTGTTGCAGCGAGCAGTGCTGAGCAAGCAATGTTACTGCTTAAAAAAGATCAATTTTCGCTTGTTGTAAGCGACGTGCAAATGGGCGCAATGAGTGGACTTGATTTACTACGTAGTATTAAATTAAACCACCCTGATTTACCTGTATTGATGATGACTGCGTATGCCACAATTGACGATGCGGTAGAGGCCATGCGCCTAGGTGCAATTGACTACATGGCAAAACCATTTGCACCTGAAGTGCTGTTAAATATGGTGAGCCGTTATTTGCCTGAAAAAGCAAAAGAAACCGACGGCCCCGTTGTTGCTGACCCAACTAGTATTCAATTATTGGAGCTTGCAAGTAAAGTAGCACGCTCTGATGCAAGTGTAATGGTACTTGGCCCAAGTGGTTCGGGTAAGGAAGTACTTGCGCGTTATATTCATGATAAGTCGAGCCGATGTAATGAGCCATTTGTGGCGATTAACTGCGCGGCTATTCCTGAAAATATGCTCGAAGCCACGTTATTTGGTTACGAAAAAGGGGCCTTTACGGGCGCGATTCAAGCATGTCCGGGTAAGTTTGAGCAAGCACAAGGCGGCACTATTTTACTTGATGAAATTACTGAGATGGACTTAGGGCTACAAGCTAAACTGTTACGCGTACTGCAAGAGCGGGAAGTAGAGCGTTTAGGTGGCCGTAAAACAATTCAGCTCAATGTACGTATTTTGGCAACAAGTAATCGTGATTTGAAAGAAGCGGTTGCTATAAACCAGTTTAGAGAAGATTTATATTACAGGCTTAATGTTTTTCCACTTATGTGGCGACCATTGAGCCAACGCCCTGGCGATATTATTGTATTGGCTAAGCATTTAATTGAGCGCCATATAAGTAAAAGCAAAGAGCCCATGGCATATTTAGATAAAGCTGCTGAGCAAAAGTTATTGGCTCATGCGTGGCCTGGTAATGTACGCGAGCTTGATAACGTTATACAGCGTGCACTTATACTGCGAAGTGGCGATACAATAAACGAGCATGCTATTTTTATCGAAAATTTAGCGCCTAGTAACTTTGTTATGGAGCCATCATTGGCACCGGCGCAAACAGTATCGCCAACAGAATTAGCTCACGAAGCTCAAGACATTGAGAAAAGCGCGTTAAGCTCTGCTTACTACGATGAAAAATCATCAGCTGAGGTTGAATCTAAGCCAGGCTTACTAGCAGCAGATACTGGTAGCTATAAAGATGAGCTTAAAGACAAAGAGCATCGTATTATTTTAGAAACCCTTGCACGTTGCCAAGGTAAACGTAAAGACGTTGCCGAAACGTTGGGAATAAGCCCACGAACTTTACGTTATAAATTAGCGCAAATGCGCGACTTAGGTATTTCACTCCCTGCATAACCTCCTATAAACCCTAAGTTTGCACCGCAAACTTAGGGTTGTCAAAACTCTGACTCACAAAAAAACAAGTTAACTCTTTGTATTTAAATGATTAATTACTTGGCACGCTTTGTGCTTTATTACTTATAAGAGTTCACTGCGTGTCAGAGATAAATTATGAAAATTCAAAACAGTGCTGCATTTCAAGAAATGCAATCAATGGCTTTAGAAGCCGGCCGTAATAATCAAATTGAAAAGTTGCCGACTCAAATTCAGCCTACTTCTACTTCCCAGTTTGGCGACATGCTAAGTGATGCACTAAATACAGTGCATGGTTTACAGCAAGATGCGGGTCAAAAAGTAAAAGCGGTTGAAATGGGGGACCGAAGTGTATCGCTTGCTGAGGCGATGATTGCTTCTCAAAAATCGTCAGTTGCTTTTGAGGCTACAGTACAGGTTCGTAATAAACTTGTTGAAGCTTATAAAGAAATCATGAACATGCCTGTTTAATTAGGTAGTGGAGAATTATTGTGGCGCAATCTAACCAATCTACAGACCTAGCACTTGCTGGTGGCGGTATCGACCAAAGTGGTGGTGATGATCAACAAGAACAAAAATCAGGCTATTTAAGTGCTTTAAATGGCGTTGATGTATTGCGCCAAGTAACATTGGTTATAGCATTGGCTATTTGTTTAGCCATCGCGATTTTCATTATTATTTGGGCTCGTCAGCCAGATATGCGCCCGTTAGGCAAAATGCAAACAGAAGAGCTTATTCAAACATTAGACTTTTTAGATGCACAACAAATTGAATATCAACTCGATGGCAACGTTGTATCGGTTGACGAAAGTGAATACCAAAATATTAAACTGTTAATGACCCGCGAAGGGTTAGAGCAAGGTCCTGCGTCGGGTTCCGATATAATTATGCAAGATATGGGCTTTGGTGTAAGCCAACGCTTAGAGCGTGAACGCTTAAAGCATGGTCGTGAACAGCAATTAGCACGCACTATTGAAGAGCTAAATAACATTACTCGCGCCAAAGTATTGTTAGCCATTCCTAAAGAAAATGTATTTGCCCGTAGAGAGAAAAAACCATCAGCTACCGTTGTATTGACGCTTAAGCGTGGTCGCTCACTTGACCGTGAAGAAGTAGACTCTGTTGTTGATATGATTGCCTCAGCAGTGCAAGGTTTAGAGCCAGCACGCGTTACGGTTACCGACCAAAACGGTCGACTATTAAATTCAGGTTCGCAAAGCTCATTAGCAGCACGCTCTCGTAAAGAATACGATTTAGAGCGTAAGCGCGAACAAGAGTACCTTGAAAAAATAGATAGTATTTTAATACCGGTTGTTGGGCTTGCAAACTACACGGCCCAAGTTGATTTGAGCATGGACTTTAGCTCAGTTGAGGAAACTCAAAAGCGTTATAACCCAGATCTACCAGCGGTTAGAAGCGAAACCACATTTGAAGAAAATAACATTGGCGGCCTAGCTGTTGGTATTCCTGGTGCGCTTACAAATCAGCCACCGCTTAACTCAAATATTCCTGAAGTTGCAGGACAAGGCGGCGCAGGTACTGCTACGTCACCAACACGTAGCCACAAAGAAGCAACACGTAATTATGAACTCGATACAACCATTTCGCATAAGCGCCAGCAAAGTGGTGTAATACGCAGAATAAGTGTATCGGTTGCTGTTGACTACATTCCTAAAGTGGGAGAAAACGGCGAAACAACCATGACTCCGCGCTCGGTAGAGGCATTGTCAAATATTCGTCGCTTACTACAAGGTGGTGTGGGTTTTGATATGCAACGTGGCGATGCGCTTGAAGTAGTTACAGTGCCGTTTGTACGCGAAGCAACAGATTTAGCCATAGAAGTGCCGCTGTGGGAACAAGATTGGTTTATGAAAATAGCCCGCCTTGTATTGGGAGCCTTAGTTATCATTGTATTGATAATGGCAGTAGTTAAACCAATGCTTAAACGCTTAATTTACCCAGACGATACACTAGAAGAGTACGATGACGATGCATTAAGCTCGGGCGTAGATATTGGCGACAATACACTTGATATGCTAAATAAAGACTTTGATTCTGCTTCGGTTGGTTTCTCAAGTGATGGTACACTGCAGTTACCAGATTTACATGGCGACGAAGATTTACTTAAAGCAATTCGTGCCCTTGTAGCTAACGAACCAGAACTATCATCACAAGTAGTGAAAGCGTGGTTAACAGAAGATGACTGATCAAGAACAAAAACAACTCCCAGCAGCTTTTGATGTTGATAAGCTAGATGGGGTAGATAAAGCCGCTATATTACTTTTGAGTTTATCAGAAGAAGATGCCGCGCAAATCCTTAAACACTTAGAGCCTAAACAGGTGCAAAAAGTGGGTATGGCAATGGCTGGGCTACAGGATTTATCTCAAGCTAAAATTAGCGCTGTACACAACTTGTTTATAGAACAAATTCAAAGCTTTAGTACCATTGGTTTTCAGTCGGAAGACTTTATTAAAAAAGCGCTTACAGCAGCACTTGGTGAAGACAAAGCCGCTAGTCTTATTGACCAAATTGTTATGGGCTCAGGTGCTAAAGGCTTGGATTCATTAAAATGGATGGACTCTAAGCAGGTCGCTAGTATTATTCGCAATGAGCATCCGCAAATTCAAACCATTGTATTATCATATTTAGAACCAGAGCAGTCAGCAGAAATTATTTCTCAGTTTCCTGAAAAAGTACGCTTAGATTTAACCATGCGTATTGCAAACCTTGAAGAAGTTCAGCCAGCAGCACTGCAAGAGCTAAACGAAATAATGGAAAAACAATTTGCCGGCCAAGCAGGTGCGCAAGCTGCTAAAATGGGTGGGTTGAAGGCTGCCGCAGATATTTTGAATTACCTTGATACTAACGTTGAAGGGCAGTTAATGGACTCTATTCGTGAACATGATGAAGAGATGTCGCAGCAAATTCAAGACTTAATGTTTGTGTTTGAAAACTTAATGGATGTTGAAGACCGTGGTATTCAAGCAATCCTACGAGAAGTACAACAAGACGTACTAATGAAAGCAATTAAGGGTGCTGATGATGCACTTAAAGATAAAATACTGGGTAATATGTCTAAGCGTGCAGCCGAAATGCTTGCTGATGACTTAGAAGCTATGGCACCGGTACGTATAAGCGAAGTAGAAGCGGCGCAAAAAGAGATTTTATCAACAGCGCGTCGTTTGTCTGACTCGGGTGAAATTCAGCTGGGCGGCGGCGGTGGCGAGGAGTTCCTGTAAACTATGAGCAAACTCAAAGGACGCACACTTCGGGCTGATGAAGCAGATGAATTATTAAAAAATTGGGCTATTCCAGATGTAGCACCAGATGAAAGCAGCTTTGGTAATCGCTCTACAGCTTACGGCACACCGCTTAGTGAGTTGTACAAAAAAGAATTAGCCGAAGAAATGCCAGTTGATGAGCCACAAGAACCAGAACTCCCTGCGCTTACCATGGTTGAGCTTGAACGCATTAGACAAGACGCGTACGAAGAGGGCCTTAAACAAGGTCATGAGCAAGGCTACATAGATGGCTTTGAAAAAGGCGTTGGTGAAGGTAAAGAAGCTGGCTACAAAGAAGGGCTAGAGCAAGGTAAAAAACAAGGCCTTGAAGATGTAAAACCTTTAATTGAAGAGCAGTTAACAAGTTTAAAAAACATTTTAGAGGGGCTAACTACGCCGCTAGATAAAGTAGACGAACAAGCCGAGAAGCAATTAGTACAACTTGCTAGCATGTTAGCGGAAGCTGTTATTTATCAAGAAGTAAAAACATCGCCTGATGTGATTTTACATACGTTAAAACAAAGTATTGATTCACTTAATGCGGAGCAAGAAAAAGTACGAATCCATTTAAACCCCGAAGACTTAGAACTCATAAAAGAGAGCTACGGCGAACAAACCATTATTGATAATAACTGGCAGTTAATGGCAGAGCCCACTCTTGAGCGCGGTGGTTGTGAAGTTAAAACAGCGCAATCGTCACTCGACATGACCCTTAAAACACGTGTCAAAGAAACGTTGGATAGTTTTTTGCATAATAGTGGTATCTAACTATTTTATTGGCGTGTTATGTCAACTCAACGTGTACCTTTAAGCGAACGCTTATCTCAATATCAACAACATATTAAAACCCCAGCGCCTGCTGTGGCCGGTATTTTAACGCGTGTTGTTGGCCTTACCCTTGAGGCTAGAGGTTTACGTGCACCCGTTGGTAGCCAATGTAAAATAGAAACCATGAACGGCTTTGTAGATGCCGAAATAGTCGGTTTTAACGATCAAACTTTGTACTTAATGCCTAACGACCACATTTCTGGTGTGCTTCCTGGTGCACGTGTTATTCCCCAAGTTAATAACTTAGGTTTGCCTGTAGGGATGAGCTTATTAGGCCGCGTGGTGGATGGCTTAGGTCGACCGCTAGATGGCCTTGGTAAAATTAATGCTGAGCATCATTTAAAGTTTGCGCAAAACACTATAAACCCGCTTTCAAGAAGACCAATCACTAAGCCTATGGACGTAGGTGTACGTGCTATTAACTCGGTAATTACAGTAGGGCAAGGCCAACGTATGGGTTTGTTTGCAGGTTCAGGTGTGGGTAAATCAGTACTTCTCGGTATGATGACCCGAGGTAGCGAAGCCGATGTAATTGTGGTTGGCTTAGTCGGTGAACGTGGCCGCGAAGTAAAAGAATTTATTGAAGAAATCCTCGGTGTAGAAGGACGCAAACGTTCAGTTGTTGTTGCAGCCCCAGCTGATTCATCACCGCTAATGCGTTTAAAAGGCTGTGAGAGCGCTGTAACTATTGCAGAGTATTTTAGAGATCAGGGTTTAAACGTATTATTGTTACTCGATTCGGTAACACGTTACGCAATGGCGCAACGTGAAATAGCACTTGCTGTTGGTGAGCCGCCCGCTACAAAAGGTTATCCGCCTTCGGTGTTTGCTAAATTGCCTGCGCTGGTGGAGCGTGCTGGTAATGGCGGTGAAGGGCAAGGTTCAATTACTGCCTTTTTTACGGTGTTGAGTGAAGGCGATGATATGCAAGATCCGATTGCTGATGCAGCGCGAGCGATATTAGATGGCCACATTGTACTATCGCGTGATTTAGCAGACAGCGGGCACTATCCCGCTATAGATATAGAAAAATCGATTTCGCGTGTTATGCCTCAAGTTGTTTCTGAGCCACACATGCAACAAGCCCGAGTGCTTAAGCAAGTGTATTCAATGTATCAACAAAACAAAGACATGATTACTTTAGGTGCCTATCAAAAAGGGACCGATCAAATGCTCGACCAAGCTATAAACATGATGCCAAGAGTAAATGCATTTTTACAACAAGGTATGCGAGATGTCATTAGTTACGATGATGGCCTGCAAGGTCTTGCTCTGTTACTAGGACAAGCATAATGGCTAAAAACAAACTCGATTTATTACTCAAAATTGAAAATGATAAAGAAGAAAACTTACGTATGAGTTACTTGCAAGCCAATCAAAACTTGCAAGCAAATCAACAAAAGTTACAAGGGTTAAATGATTTTAGACTTGAATACTCTCAACAGTTACACCTAAAAGGTAAGTCGGGTTTATCTAGTGCAGGGTTTGGGCAGTACCATGCTTTTATAGCTAAAATTGAAGAGGCAATTCGCCAACAAGCAAGTACAGTAAATACCGCTAAACAAGTTGTTACTCAACGTAAAACGCTGTGGCTTAAGCAGCAAATTAAAGCTAAAGCAGTCGCCAAATTAATCGAAAATCAAAAACTCAAAGCAAATGCGTTAATGGCAAAAAATGAGCAAAAAATGTTAGATGAATTTTCAGCTAATCAGTTTTTTCAACGTCGTAAAGCTTTGTAATTCAGGCACGTTAATTGCTTTATTACTTAGTGGGATTTAACTTTTGGCGATATGCGGTGGCATATTGCCGTAATGGTATTAGGTGATTTATGGCGATGAATAACATTTCGTTTTTAGTTTCTTCTGAAAAAGATTCACTGTTAGCTTTTAAAGACAATAGCTTAGCTAATGGCGAAGGAAATTTAGGCGATGATTTTTTAAGCCAACTAAACGAAGCGCATAGTTCTATGGAGCCTTTGTTAAAAGGCAATAAAAATTCTAAAGCCGAAAATTCGATTGCCATTCCAAAGCATAAACAAAAAGAAGAAAATGATAATCTGAGTGCAAAGCGAGATGAAGACACAGCAGACGACGTTACTTTTGTATCTGTTGAGATGCTTAACCAGATTAATTCAGCACAAGCAATGAGCACTTCGATTAATAAGCCTTTTGAAGCAACTGAAAGTACAGAGTTAGATAATGCTGACTCTAAAACAGCGGACTTAAAGGGGCCAAAAATTGATAGCTCAAACTCACTACCTTTGAACTCGTTACCATTAAATGAAGGCAAGTATCATAAAAGTGGTGTTGCCGAAGCTATTGAACAGCCATTAAATCCTATAAATAAAAAGCCTGATGACAGTATTGGCCCTATAGTTGATGATGCTGAATTAATTTCAATGGATATAAAAAATCAATTAGCTCAAGGCAAACCCGTTGATAAAAACTCAAAAAATATAGGGTTGCCAACACCAGTACCTACGCCAGTAACCCCATCTTCAGCGACCTCCCTATTAGCTGAAGCAGAAATGATACAAGCAAGTTCACAGACATCTGAAAGTGAAGAAATTGCTGCAATAGATACTTTAATGAATAAGGATACGAGCTTAATTAAAGCTAATAACGTTATTACTAGTTTAACGCCTGAGCAGCGCTCGCAACTTAATGCGCAAATTAAGACATTAGACAATGCCGGCTCGACTAATAGTGCGACTACTGATCGCACTGCCAACCTTAAACAAATGCTTGCGCAATTTATTACTGATAATGAAGAAGCACAGGGTAACGTAGTTAAACAGTCTTTTAGTTCTGAGATTGATACGCTTAATACCACTGAAAAGCAAAGCTTGTTAACACAATTAAACGCTTATATTAAAGCTGAGCAGCCTAAAGGCGAGCAGTTGTCAGTGCTTAAGCAAACAGTTAATGAATTAAAAGCTTCAATTGAAATAGGTTTGGCTGATACAGCAAAATCAGACTCAAAAACGTTTGTAGCGCCTGACACTCAAAGTACTGTAAATGACACGCAAAAAGTTAGCTCAAAAATATCGACAAGTGAAAACTTTGTACTAAGTAAGGTTGCTACAGCTTCTATAAAGGATGAAAGCGTAGCAAAGTCATCTGAGCTGATGCAAAAAGATGGGCTGAAAAATATTACTGCAGAGCAAACAACGGCGCGCGTAGCACAAGTATTTACACAAATTACAGCCGCTTTAAATACTCAGCAACCGAGTACATTAAGCCAATACGATTCATTGGGTTATGATCAAAGCTTACTTGATACCCAAATAATACAAACTCAACAATTACAAAGTACATCACAAGTAAAGCAGGTAAGTATTGACCCAGGTGTTATGCAGGCAATTAATATTGTTAAAAGTGATGCAGCTAAATTACTACAGGATCGCGTTAGCTCAATGCTGAGCATTAATAATAAAGAAGCAGAAATTCGCCTTGATCCACCTGAAATGGGTAGCATGCAAATTCGTATTCGTAGCGATGCAGAACAGGCACACATAAACTTTGTAGTACAAAGCCAACAAGCTAAAGAGGCACTTGAGCAATCAATGCCGCGTTTGCGTGAAATGTTAGCGCAACAGGGGCTAGAGCTTGGTGAAAGCACTATCTCTTATGGGCAATCAGGTAGTGAAACCTCTGATCAAAGTGAGGGTGGAACTCAAAGTAATTTGGCTAATAATAAGTCGGTTAATGATGAAAATAACGAGCAAGCAAATAATACTGCACAAAGTTCTCGACAACAAACTTCATCATCAATAGATTACTATGCCTAAGTGCTGCTATTATAATAGTTAAAACAAGCAAGTACCTTTGCAATTAAAGGAATCATGATGGCTGAAGAAGCAAGTTTAGAAATTGAAGAAACCGGTAAAAGTAAAAAGAAACTAATAATAATTATAGTAGCGGTACTACTTATTATAGGTGGGGCTGCGGGTTACTTTTTTATATCGGGTTCGGATACGCTAGTTGAAACCTTAGATGCAGAGACTGCAATGTCTACGTATGCTCCTTCTGCTGCAGCGGGTGATTCAGCAGAAATGGGCAGTGCTTTATATGTTGCTATGCCACGCCCATTTGTCTTTAACGTACCTGGCTCAAGCCGCGACAGAATTGTGCAAATTAAAGTGCAGTTATTAGTACGCGGTGAAGTAAATGAAGAAACAGCCAAGAAACATATTCCGCTTATAGAAGGGACGCTACTAAGCGTGTTTTCTACTACAACAGCTGATGAGTTAAGTACAAGTAGTGGTAAAGAAACACTTCGTTTCTCTGCACTTGAAAAGGTACAAAAAGCCTTAATGGATGTTGAAGGCAGTAAAGTAATTGAGCGGGTATTGTTTACCGGCTTTGTAATGCAATAAGGGGCTAGCGTGAGCGATTTATTATCCCAAGACGAAATTGATGCGCTATTACATGGCGTTGATGACGTTGAAGAGGAAGATATACACGAAGGTGAAGATGGCGGGGGAAGTACGCTCCAGTACGATTTTTCTTCGCAAGATCGGATCGTGCGTGGTCGTATGCCGACGCTGGAAATTGTTAACGAACGCTTTGCTCGCCATATGCGAATTAGCCTATTTAACATGATGCGTCGCACCGCCGAGGTGTCTATTAACGGCGTACAAATGATTAAATTTGGCGAGTATATTCATACTCTATTTGTTCCTACCAGTTTGAATATGGTGCGTTTTAGACCTTTAAAAGGCACTGGCCTGATTACCATGGAAGCACGACTTGTGTTTATTTTGGTAGATAACTTTTTTGGTGGTGACGGGCGTTACCATGCAAAAATAGAAGGCCGAGAATTTACTCCTACAGAACGTCGAATTGTACAAATGCTCCTTAAAATAATCTTTGAAGATTACAAAGAAGCATGGGCACCGGTTATGGATGTATCATTTGAATATCTCGATTCTGAAGTAAACCCAGCAATGGCAAACATTGTAAGCCCAACCGAGGTTGTGGTTATTAGCTCTTTTCATATCGAGCTTGATGGTGGCGGTGGGGATTTTCATATCGCTTTACCTTACTCAATGCTTGAGCCGATTCGAGAACTGTTAGATGCGGGTGTTCAATCTGATACTGAAGATACTGATTTGCGTTGGAGCAAAGCACTTCGTGATGAAATAATGGATGTAGAGGTTGAAATATCAACTCAGTTACTTGAAGTTGATTTAAGCTTAAAGCAAATTATGGAACTCAAAACTGGTGATATCATCCCGGTTGAAATGCCTGAGCATATAACCGTATTTGTTGAAGAACTACCTACATTTAGAGCTAAAATGGGTCGCTCTCGCGATAATGTTGCGCTGCAAATTAGTGAAAAAATTAAACGACCTGATTCAGTTAAATCTGAGCTGCATGTATTTACCAAAGGCGGCAAGAAAATTGACTCAGATGCAGAATTAGCAGAACTAGAAGATGATTTGCACCTCTCTGACGGTGTAGACTTAGACTGGTAATTGATTAAAAGGTTAAAAGTATGAGCGATGATCAAGACACAATGGACGAATGGGCAGCAGCATTAGCAGAAGCTGAAGGTCCGGATGATAGTGGCGAAGCACACGTTGCAGAGCTTGATGAGTTAAGTGATTCAAAGCACGAAATGAGTGGCGATGAAAAACGAAAACTCGACACTATTTTAGATATTCCCGTTACTATTTCAATGGAGGTAGGGCGCTCTAAAATTAATATTCGTAACTTACTGCAACTCAACCAAGGCTCTGTTGTTGAACTTGACCGTGTTGCTGGTGAGCCTCTAGACGTGCTAGTTAATGGTACTTTAATCGCTCATGGCGAAGTAGTTGTAGTAAACGACAAGTTTGGTATTCGCTTAACTGATGTGATAAGCCAAGTAGAGCGGATCAAAAAATTACGATGAGCTTATTAGTTGCTTTAACGAGTGCCGTTTTTTCAAAAGCAGATGTGGCAACACCCACTGGAGATATACTCTCTATGGTGCTGTCGCTTGTTATGGTGCTAGTACTTATTATTGTGTTGGCATTTTTTGTTAAAAAGCTCAATCCAAATTTAGCCAACAGCGATGAATTTAAAGTAGTCAGAAGCCTACCTTTAGGTTCTCGCGAGCGTCTGATGGTTGTTGAGATAGATAATGCTCAGCATTTACTTGGTGTAACTCCCCACAGTATTAATTACTTACACAAGTTAGAAACCCCATTAAGTGAAAAAGAACTACCTGAACTCGCTAAACGATTTGGTAAACTTTTAAACCCGCAATCAAACCAAAATAAAAAGAATTAAACCTATGACAAAGTGGCTGCTTATTATTTTTGCTATGGTGTTTGTACCAAATGTAAGTGCAGAAGGAATTGATGCGCTTACTATTACAACAAACGCTGATGGCACACAAGATTACTCAGTAACGTTGCAAGTTTTAGCAATTATGACGGCGTTGAGCTTTATACCGGCTGCCATAATTATGATGACCTCTTTTACCCGTATAATTGTTGTGCTCGCCATTTTGCGCCAAGCAATAGGTTTGCAGCAAACACCGTCAAACCAAGTGTTATTAGGTATGTCGCTTTTTTTAAGTATTTTTATAATGTCGCCTATTTACCAGCAGGTAAATGAGCAAGCTATAGAGCCTTACTTAAATGAGCAGGTTACTTCAGTACAAGCTTTAGAGCTGGCTAAAGAGCCAATGAAAGCATTTATGCTTTCACAGGTGCGTTTAAAAGATTTAGAAACGTTCGCTAAAATCGCAGGTTACGATCAGCTCGATTCGCCACAAGATACGCCATTAATAGTGTTAATACCGGCCTTTGTAACTAGCGAACTGCAAACGGCATTTATAATCGGGTTTATGTTTTTTATCCCATTTTTAATTGTTGATTTAGTGGTCGCTTCGGTCTTAATGGCGATGGGTATGATGATGCTTTCCCCCATGATAGTGTCCTTGCCGTTTAAAATAATGCTATTTGTACTTGTTGATGGTTGGAGCTTAGTGATGGGGACTCTAGCTAAAAGCTTTGGTTTAGGGACTTAGTATGCAATGCATCAATATGATTCAACAATAGGAGTACAACATGGAACCGGAAATTTTTGTTGATATTCTTAGTGACGCACTATTTTTAGTTATTAAATTGGTGTCTGCAATTGTAGTACCAGGCTTAATTATTGGCTTAGTGGTTGCGGTGTTTCAGGCTGCTACGTCAATCAATGAACAAACATTAAGTTTTTTACCTCGTTTATTGATTACCATAAGTGCGCTTATTGTTGGTGGGCATTGGCTAACTCAAGAGCTAATGGACTTTTTTACTCGTCTAGTATTACTTATTCCTGAAATTGCAGGTTAAATGTGGAATACCCCTTTGCTGTCGTTATTCAATGGTTGAGCGATTTTTTGTTGCCGCTGGTACGCATTAGCTCAATGATTATGATTATGGCAGGTTTAGGTGCTAAAAATGTGCCTACGCGAATAAAAATGGGTTTATCGGTTGTGGTAACCCTTGTTGTTGTGCCTGTTCTGCCGCCTGCTACCTTCACTAATTTGTTTTCGTTTGAGATGATTTTAGTTGTTATCCAACAAATGATGATTGGTGTTGCCATTGGGTTTGCATCTGTACTTTTATTAAATACCTTTGTGTTGGCAGGTCAAATACTCGCTATGCAAACCGGTTTAGGTTTTGCTTCGGTTATTGACCCCTCTAATGGTGCAAGTGTACCCGCCGTGGGTCAGTTTTTTCTTATTTTAGCGACTCTTTTATTTTTTGCTTTTAATGGTCATTTAATGATGATTCAAATGGTGGTGCATAGTTTCCAAGTGCTACCTATTGATGGCACGTGGTGGTCTGTAGACCATTACTGGGACATAGTGACGTGGGGTGGCTGGATGTTTACTACAGCATTAGTACTCTCCCTTGCTCCGCTTACAGCTATGCTCGTGATTAATATGTCGTTTGGCATTATGACGCGCGCGGCACCGCAATTAAATATTTTCTCTATTGGTTTTCCGTTTACCTTAGTGGCTGGGCTTATTATTATTTGGGCAACACTAGGTAACTTTGTTACTCAATTTGAGTTTCAGTGGTTAAAAATGGTTGAGCTTATGTGTACTTTAGTTGGTTGTTCACCTTAGGAGAAAGGTATGTCTGAAGACTCAGGACAAGAAAAAACAGAAGAACCCACATCCAAAAAGCTTGAAGAATCTAAAAAGAAAGGCCAAATTGCGCGCTCAAAAGAGCTAGGTACTATGTTTGTACTTATTTTTTCGGCTATATCGCTTTTAATGTATGGCCCCGAAATTGGTAAAGGTTTATACAACGTAATGGGCCGCACACTTAGCTTAAATCGTAACGAAGCCTTTGATACGACTAAAATGTTTGCTGTATGGGGAGAGGTTGCAGACGCGTTAATGTTTCCCATGGCTATGTTTGTGTTAATTATAGTGTTAGCTGCATTTATTGGTAACACATTACTCGGTGGTTTTAACTTTAGCTGGGAGGCTGCTGCACCTAAAGCAAGTAAAATGTCACCAATGAAGGGCTTTAAGCGGATGTTTGGCCCGCAAGCGGCTATTGAGCTTGTAAAGTCACTTTTAAAATTTGGCTTGGTTGCAAGTTTTGCAGTATTTTTAATTAATACTTATTTTGATGAAATACTGCATTTAAGTTTAGAAAGTGCACCGGGAAATATTATTCATGCCTTAGATATTTTAGGGTGGATGTTTTTAGGCCTTTCGTGCACTTTAATTGTTATTGCCGCCATTGATGCGCCATTTCAAAGTTACAACCATAACAAACAACTTAAAATGACAATGCAAGAAATCAAAGATGAGTATAAAAATTCCGAAGGTGACCCACAAATAAAAGCGCGTATTAGACAAACACAACGGCAAATGTCGCAAAACCGTATGATGCAAGATGTCCCAGATGCTGATGTTATCGTTACCAATCCAACCCATTACTCAGTAGCATTAAAATACGATACAGAGCGCGCAGGAGCGCCTATTGTAATTGCTAAAGGTATTGATGAAATGGCGATGCAAATTCGTAAAGTAGCAATAGGTAACGAAGTACCTATTTTAGAATCCCCCATGTTGACCCGAGCGCTTTATCATACAGCTGAAGTAGGAGAGCAAATACCTGATCAGCTATTTACCGCTGTAGCGCAAGTTTTAGCGTATGTATTTCAGCTTAAACGCTTTAATAAAGGGCGCGGAAAACGTCCAACTAAACTTAATAATAAGCTCCCAATCCCTGACGACTATAAGTATTAAACCGTTAACTGAGTAACTTGGAATAGTTATTGCAAATTCTACGTAGTGTCAATTTTTTGAAATTGTAGGATTATGAGTTTTAAAGCGGTATTACAACAACTTAACAAAGATAAAAAAGACTATGCCAAAGGGGTAGGTACTCCTTTGCTGGTGCTTGCTGCCTTGGGAATGGTGATTTTACCGTTACCACCATTTTTACTCGATATCCTTTTCTCGTTTAATATTGCCCTCGCGTTAGTGGTTTTACTCGTGACTGTTTACACGATGAAACCGGTTGAATTTGGTATATTCCCCTCAGTATTATTAATCGCTACGATTATGCGTTTAGCGCTTAACGTTGCCAGTACTCGTGTTGTATTACTTGAAGGTCATAATGGTGGTGATGCAGCTGGTAAAGTAATTGAAGCGTTTGGCTCCGTTGTTATTGGTGGTAACTATGCTGTTGGTTTGGTTGTATTTTTAATCCTTATTATCATTAACTTTGTTGTAATTACTAAAGGTGCAGGGCGTATATCGGAGGTATCTGCGCGTTTCACCCTTGATGCAATGCCAGGTAAACAAATGGCCATTGACGCCGATTTAAACGCTGGCTTTATTAGTGCTGAGCAAGCGCGTGACCGCCGCGAGGAAGTAACCCGTGAGGCTGATTTTTACGGCTCAATGGATGGTGCGAGTAAATTTGTGAAAGGCGATGCTATTGCAGGCATTGTTATATTAATCATCAATATTGTTGGTGGTTTGTTTGTAGGTATGATTCAGCACAATATGAGCTTTGGCGATGCCATGGAAGTATATACATTACTTACCATTGGTGATGGCTTAGTTGCTCAACTTCCTTCTTTATTGCTTTCTATTGGTACTGCAATTGTTGTAACACGCCAAAATGAATCGCTCAATATGGGTGACCAATTCAAGAAACAACTTGGTAACGAAAAGTCACTCTTTATTGCTTCAGGTATTTTGATCATCATGGGTATTGTGCCAGGTATGCCGCATTTAGCTTTTTTAAGTTTAGGAGCATTACTGGGTTATTTAGCTTACTACACACAGCAAAGTAAATTAAAAACCGCTGCCGCAGAAGCTGAAGAGGCCGCTAATGGTGGAAGTGCAGCTACGGGTGTTGCTAATAAACAAGAGCAAAAAGAACTTGGTTGGGATGATGTTCAACAGGTTGATGTAATTGGCTTAGAAGTCGGTTACAGATTAATTCCGTTGGTAGATCAATCACAAGGTGGTGAGCTACTTAATCGTATTAAAGGAGTACGTAAAAAGCTTTCTCAAGAGCTTGGTTTTTTGGTGCCGCCTGTGCATATTCGCGATAATTTAGAGCTTGACCCTAATGCTTACAGAATAACGTTAATGGGTGTTTCAACCGGTGAGAGCGAGCTCAAACATGGCGACGAACTAGCGATTAATCCAGGGCAAGTATTTGGTCCAATTAAAGGCGTTGACACTAAAGACCCTGCGTTCGGCCTTGATGCAGTATGGATAAAACCCGATCAAAAAGATGAAGCGCAATCACTCGGTTATACCGTAGTTGATTCTGCCACTGTTGTTGCAACCCATATTAGCCAGTTATTAACCAACAGTGCAGCGTTATTACTAGGGCATGAGGAAGTTCAAAACTTGCTTGATATGCTTGCTAAAAGTCACCCTCGTTTAGTCGAGGGACTCGTACCCGATGTATTACCATTAACTGCAATTGTAAAAGTACTACAAAATTTATTAAATGAAGGGGTGGCTATTCGCGACATGCGCTCAATTGTTCAAACCCTTGTTGAATATGGTCCGCGCAGCCAAGACCCTGATGTATTAACCGCTGCAGTGCGTATTTCTCTGCGTAGATTAATTGTTCAAGATGCGGTGGGTATGTCATCAGAAATCCCCGTCATAACCTTGGCGCCTGAGTTGGAACAGATGTTGCATCAGTCATTACAAAATGCAGGCGATGAAGGTGCCGGTATTGAGCCAGGACTTGCAGAGCGACTTCAAGTGTCATTAACACAAGCGCATCAAAATCAAGAAATGGCCGGGGAACCTTCTATATTGCTAACGTCAGGAATGTTACGCACTGTGTTATCTCGTTTTGTTAAGTACACCATTCCAGGATTGAGAGTGATGTCTTATCAAGAGGTACCAGATGAAAGACAGATCAAGATTGTAAGCTCGGTAGGCCAACAATAAGATTTTAACAGGGGTTAAACCATGAAGATTAAACGTTTTTTTGCTAAAGATATGCGCACAGCACTTAAAGAAGTTAAAGATGAGTTAGGTGTTGATGCGGTTATTATGTCAAATAAAAAGCTAGCTAACGGTGTAGAAATTGTAGCGGCAGTTGATTATGACAAAGCAACCCCTAAAGTAGCAGTGCAACCACAACGTACTGCTGAGCCTCGTGCTCAAGCGCCACAGCAAAGCATGCATAATTTTATAAAACCAGAGCCTCAGCGTGCCAAACCTGAGCCTCAAGCAAAAGTGGCTGACAGCTTACAAGCATTATTAGAGCGTCAATCACCGCGTCCACGTTCTCCTGAACTAGCATCTATGTTTTC
The DNA here is from genome assembly GCF_008370255.1 of Pseudoalteromonas sp. FUC4. Lineage (GTDB taxonomy): Bacteria > Pseudomonadota > Gammaproteobacteria > Enterobacterales > Alteromonadaceae > Pseudoalteromonas. Next base: position 49,894 of record NZ_SEUI01000001.1, read on the forward strand.
ACAATCGGGTATTGATACTACTGATAACTATCAAGAACCTGCTGCGCAGCCACGTACTAAAAATATGTTTGCACGTGATGATGAAGCCCAGACACGTCCACAAACTCAAGCCGATAGCTTAGGTTTTGATGATTTAGACCGTGACTTTGATGATTTAGATAGCCCGGTAACTACTCGCCCACAAAATAAAAATAATGAAAGCGAAGAAATGACAACAATGCGTGAAGAAATGAACGCAATTCGTCAATTATTAGAACATCAAGTATCGGGTTTAATGCAGCAAGACATGGCACGTCGCGACCCAACTCGTGCTTGTATGGTTGACCGTTTGGTTGGCATGGGTATTGATAAAGAAGTCGCGCAGCAAATGGCATGTTTTGTACCTGACGATGTATCTCGTCAACAAGGTTGGAAAGCATTGCTAACAATGGTTGAGGATCAAATGCAAACAACCAATAACGAAATACTTCGCCAAGGTGGTGTATATGCGTTAGTGGGTCCAACAGGTGTGGGCAAAACCACGACAGTTGCTAAGCTTGCAGCGTTAGGTGCACAAAAGTATGGCGCTGATAAAGTGGCCTTAATAACCACGGATACATACAGAATTGGTGCTTATGAGCAGCTTGCAACTTACGGCCGTATTATTGGTTGTGGTGTTAAACAAGTTAAAGATGCTAATGAGTTAGCTGAAGTTTTATATCATTTACGAAATAAACGTCTAGTGTTAATTGATACGGCAGGTATGAGCCAACGAGATTTACGCTTAACTGAGCAGTTAAATACATTGATGCGCAACCAGCGTGTGGACATTCGCAACTACCTGGTACTCAGTGCCACAGCGCAAATGAATGTATTACAAGAAACTGTACGCCACTTTAAAAAAGTACATTTAAGTGGTTGTATTTTCACCAAGTTAGATGAATCATTAAGTTTGGGTGAGATTATTAGTATTGCCATTCAAAATCGCCTTCCAATAGGGTATCTTACTAACGGACAACGAGTACCAGAAGATATTCGTGTTGCAAATGCTGAAAAACTAGTAAAAAAGGCTGAGCAATTATATTTAAAAAGAACAAAAGCACAACATTCAAGGCATCAAGCAGTGGCGCCAAGTACAGTAGGGATGTATGATTAACACAGTATTAGATCAAGCAAGCGGCCTGCGCAAAATGAGTCAAAACAATAACAACGGCGTTAAAGTTATCGCTGTAACCGGTGGTAAAGGTGGGGTGGGGAAAACAAATGTTTCTCTAAATACCGCTATTGCACTAGGGCAGCAAGGTAATAGAGTACTAGTACTGGATGCTGACTTAGGTTTAGCTAATTGTGATGTGATGCTTGGTTTACGTGTAGAGCGTAATTTGTCACATGTTTTGTCTGGTGAATGTGAGCTTGACGAAATTTTAGTTGAAGGTCCTGCTGGTATTAAAATTGTACCCGCTACATCGGGTTCGCAAAGTATGGTTGAGTTATCACCATCGGAGCATGCTGGACTAATTCGTGCGTTTAGCGAATTGAATACCGAATTTGATATTTTAATTGTAGATACGGCCGCTGGTATTTCAGACATGGTGCTGAGCTTTTCTCGAGCAGCACAAGATGTAATGGTTGTAGTGTGCGATGAACCAACATCAATCACGGATGCTTACGCACTTATTAAAGTATTAAGCCGTGAGCATGGCGTTTATAAATTTAAAATTGTTGCCAATATGGTCCGCAGTATGCGTGAAGGCACTGAATTATTTGCAAAGCTATCTAAGGTTACCGATCGCTTTTTAGATGTGTCAATGGAGCTAGTAGCAACGGTTCCTTATGACGAAAATATGCGCAAAGCAACGCGTCGTCAAAAAGTAATAGTAGAGCTATTTCCTAATTCGCCAGCCGCTCTTGCGTTTAAAACGCTGGCAACAAAAGCAGTTAAATGGCCAATACCAAACCAACCATCTGGGCATTTAGAGTTTTTCATTGAGAAACTAGTAAACGGCTAATTATGACAATATTGGTGAATAGAGCTATGGGATATCAATCAACACAAAACTTAAATGTGATTGTTGAGAAGCATGCATCACTTGTCAAAAAAGTGGCATGCCATCTAATTGCTCGATTACCACCTAGCGTTCAGCTTGATGATTTAATTCAATCAGGAATGATAGGCTTAATAGAAGCTTCAAAAAACTTTGATGCAACAAAAGGCGCAAGCTTCGAAACTTTTGCTGGCATTCGTATTCGCGGTGCTATGCTTGATGAAATGCGCCGTGGTGATTGGGCTCCTCGTTCAGTACACCGTAAAAGTCGGCAAGTTGCAGAAGCAATTACTGGGCTCGAAAGTAGTCTTAATCGCGAACCAACAGATACAGAAGTTGCTGAAAAACTTGAAATTTCACTCAATGAGTACCATCATATTTTAAATGATGTGAATGCAAGTAAAATACTAGGTATTGAAGACCTTGGTGTTGATGAGGATGTTATTACTCCCGTAGGCCAAGATTTAGCGCAAGATAAGCCTTTCAATAATGTTAAAAATGATCGGTTTAATGAGTCTTTGCTAAGTGCAATTAAATCATTACCAGAGCGTGATGCAATGGTGCTTTCTTTGTACTATAACGATGAAATGAATTTAAAAGAAATAGGACATATACTCGATGTAAGTGAATCGCGTGTAAGTCAGATACATGGTCAGGCGATGATTAAGCTCAAAGCTAAAATCAATGACTGGATAAATTAGTAGTAAGTAAACAAAGGTTAATACCTCACTGGGGGATGTTTTGGATAAAAACATGAAAATTCTTGTAGTTGATGATTTTTCAACGATGAGACGCATTATAAAAAACCTGTTACGTGATTTAGGTTTCACTAACGTTCAAGAAGCTGATGACGGCTCTACGGCTTTGCCTATGCTACAAAATCAAGTGTTTGATTTTGTAGTTACGGATTGGAATATGCCTGGAATGCAAGGTATTGACCTTTTAAGGGCAATTCGTGCAGATGATAAGTTAAAACATATCCCTGTATTAATGGTAACGGCAGAAGCTAAAAAAGAACAAATAATAGCTGCAGCGCAAGCTGGTGTTAATGGTTATATTGTTAAGCCTTTTACGGCTGGAACATTAAAAACTAAGTTAGAAAAAGTATTTGAACGCTTAGGCTAATGATGGGGGAGAGGCTTATGCCAGCACCAGCTGCACCTCAAATAACGTTAGAACAAGCTCGTCAGCTCGTTGTTTTTTTAGAAAATGATGAGCAAGATAAAGCAAATCAGTTGATTTTAGAGACTGCCTCGCAAGAGCAGTCTGAATTATTTGCTGAAGTTGGAAAGTTGACCCGTCAATTGCACGAAGCCCTTAAAAGTTTTGATCTTGATACTCGTTTAACTGATTTAACAACCGATGCTATTCCAGATGCTAAAAAGCGGCTTAATTATGTTATAGAAATGACAGAAAGCGCGGCTAATAAAACAATGGATGCAGTGGAAGCGAGTCTTCCTATAGCCCAGCAATTAGCAGATGAAATATCTCATATCAAACCGACATGGGATCGTTTAATGAGCCGCGAAATTGAGTTGGGTGAGTTTAAACAACTTTGTCACAGTATCGATAAATTTATGAATAACTCTCATCATAAAACAGATGAGCTTCAAAGCTTAATGACAAATGTACTAATGGCTCAAGACTATCAAGACTTAACAGGCCAAGTTATTCGCCGTGTTATAGAACTTGTTAGGGAAGTAGAAGAAAGCCTACTTCATCTTTTAACAGCGTTTGCTGAACAAGATGATAGTGACAGCACAGTGAATAAAGTAGAACAACAAAAAATAAAAGAACCAGTTGCCACACAAACTTTAGCAGGTCCTGAAGGCCCTATTATTGATAAAGAATCGCGTAACGATGTTGTATCTGATCAAGATGAAGTCGATGATCTTTTATCAAGTTTGGGCTTCTAAGAGGAGAGTAACTGCATGTTTGAAGTCGATGAAGATATTTTACAAGACTTTCTCGTAGAGGCAGGAGAAATCCTAGAGCTTTTATCTGAACAGTTGGTTGAACTGGAAAATAATCCAGAAGATACAGAGTTACTAAACGCTATATTTAGAGGCTTTCACACTGTAAAAGGTGGTGCAGGCTTTTTAGCTATGACAGAACTTGTTGATGCTTGTCATGGTGCTGAAAACGTATTTGATTTATTACGTCAAGGCGTGAGGACGGTCAATTCAGAATTAATGGATGTTATTTTACAAGCGCTCGACACCATTAATGAAATGTTCGCTACTATCCAGAATAGGGATAAACCAGAACCTGCAGATCCTGAATTACTTCATACCCTTCATATTTTAGGTCTACCTCCAACAGAAGATGGGCGTAACGGTGTATCTTCGAACAATGAAGTTGAACAACCTCAAAACGAAGTAGTTGATACGGCCATAGTTGATGACGAAGATCCGTTTGCATTTGATGGACTATTTAGCGGAACGCCTTTGGTTAGCGATGCTGAAATTGATGAAATAACTGAAGACGAATTTGAAAACTTACTGGATGAACTACACGGTAAAGGACAAGGTCCTGTAATTGAGAAGCCAGTAGCAAGCAGCAATGATTTTAATGGTGACATTACTGATGATGAATTTGATAACTTATTAGATGAGTTACATGGAGTCGGCAGTTTTGGTGATGTTGCTAGCAAAGTACCTGTAGAACCAGCAAAATCAGTCTCAAACACGGTTAATTCATCAGATGATGAAATTAGTGATGACGAGTTTGAAGCACTCCTTGATGAACTTCATGGTAAAGGTACTGCACCTAAATCAATAGAAAGCACGCCAGCTGTGAATCAGCCCAGTATTCCTGAAACACCAGTTGTTAAAGCTAGTGAGCCTGTAAAAAAACCAGAGCCTGCCAAAGCACCTGTTTCTAAACCGGTAGAAAAGCCTGTTGTGAAAGCAGCGCCCGCAGCGGCAAAAAAATCAGCGCCGCCTGCAGCAGAAACTACCGTTCGTGTAGATACAAAACGACTTGACCAGATTATGAATATGGTCGGTGAGTTAGTCCTTGTGCGAAACCGCTTAGTGAGTCTTGCGACTAACTCTGATAGCGAGGCGATGGGTAAAGCTATCTCTAATCTTGATGTAGTAACTGCTGATATTCAAGGTGCAGTTATGCAAACACGAATGCAGCCAATTAAAAAGGTATTTGGTCGTTTCCCTCGCGTGGTACGTGATTTAGCGCGCAGCTTAAATAAAGATATTAATTTACAACTTGTTGGTGAAGAAACCGATTTAGATAAAAATTTGGTGGAAGCACTTGCCGATCCGCTTGTGCATTTAGTTCGAAATTCAGTTGACCATGGTATTGAAATGCCTGCTGTTCGTGAGGCAGCAGGTAAGTCTAGAACAGGTAATGTTACTCTATCAGCGTCTCAAGAAGGCGATCATATCTTGCTAACCATTAAAGATGATGGCGCTGGTATGGATGCTGAAAAGCTGAAAAAAATAGCAATTAGTAAAGGCGTGCTCGATCATGACCAAGCGAGTCGACTTTCTGACACCGAAGCGTATAACTTGATTTTTGCACCCGGCTTTTCTACAAAAGAAGAGATATCTGATATTTCAGGTCGTGGTGTAGGTATGGACGTGGTGAAAACTAAAATCACCCAATTGAACGGTTCAGTAAGTATTCAATCTGAGTTAGGCGTAGGTACTATTTTAGAAATAAAAGTACCACTTACCTTGGCTATATTACCGACCTTAATGGTGATTGTTGGCTCACAAACATTTGCGTTACCACTTGCCGGTGTGAGTGAAATATTCAACTTAGATTTAACTAAGACAAATGTCGTTGATGGGCAATTAACAATTATTGTGCGTAAAAAGGCAATACCGTTATTTTACCTTGAGCACTGGTTAGTAAAGGGCTCAGATCGCTCTCAGCGAAAAGCAAATGGCCACGTAGTTATTGTCCAAATTGGTACCAAGCAAATAGGTTTTGTTGTTGACTCATTAATTGGTCAAGAAGAAGTTGTAATTAAACCACTTGATGCATTACTTCAAGGCACGCCAGGTATGGCGGGTGCTACGATAACTTCAGATGGTGGCATTGCACTGATTTTAGACGTTCCAAACATGTTAAAACATTACGCAGGCTGATAATAAAGTAGGTATATTAAATATATACCTACATATAAATTTAATAAGAGAGTTAAATGGCCGTTAAAGTTTTAGTTGTTGATGATTCAAGCTTTTTTCGTCGTAGGGTTAGCGAAATACTTGAACAAGATAGCGACATACAAGTTATAGGCTTTGCTGTGAATGGCAGAGAGGCTGTTGAAAAAGCAGCTCAACTACGTCCTGATATGATCACTATGGATGTCGAAATGCCTGTGCTTGATGGTATTAGTGCAGTTAAAGAGATAATGGCGAGTAATCCAACGCCCATCTTAATGTTTTCATCACTTACACGTGATGGCGCAACAGCAACGTTTGATGCGCTAGATGCTGGCGCGATGGATTTTTTACCGAAAAAATTCGAAGACATTGCACGCAATAACGAAGACGCAATTAAGCTTTTGCAAAGTAAAGTAAAAGATATAGGGCGAAGACGTTTACCGCGAACATTTAGAGCTGCAACACCAGCTAAACCAGTCATTTCAACCAAGCCAACAGTAAGTTCACTCTCGCAAAGAGCAAGCACATCAACAACTCAAATCAGGCAGCCTGATAGAAGCTTTCAAAGAGCTACGCCAGTTGCATCGACAAGTACAAATGTGGCCTCAATGCGAGCGAGTGGAAAACAATATCAACTTTTAGCTATTGGTACCTCTACAGGTGGCCCTGTTGCACTGCAAACTATACTGACTCAATTGCCAGCTAATTTTCCTCATCCTATTTTACTTATTCAGCATATGCCCGCTGCATTTACACCTGCATTTGCAGCGCGCTTAAATGGGCTGTGCCAAATAAAAGTTAAAGAAGCACAACAAGGTGACCGCCTACAGCCAGGAACTGCTTATTTAGCACCCGGTGGACAGCAGATGATGGTAGAAGGGCGTGGCGGTAATAGAACTCTGCGCGTATTTGAAGATCATAGTGAGAGAATCAGTTATAAACCGAGCGTAGATGTAACTTTTGCAAGTGCAGCTAAGGCATATCAAGGTGATGTACTTGCTATTGTTTTAACAGGTATGGGCGCAGATGGTCGCGATGGTGCGAGAATGTTGAAACAAACGGGTGCAACTATTTGGGCGCAGGATGAGAAAAGCTGCGTTGTTTATGGTATGCCTCAAGCAATTACTAATGCGGGGCTTTCAAGTGAAAGCTTAGCACTGAGTGATGTTGCAGCGTGCATAAAAAGAGAGGTAGGTTGTGGATAAACTCTCAATATTTGGGCTACTTGTAGCACTAGGTGCAATAGGTTTAGGGTATTCTTTAGAAGGCGGCGTGGTTTCTGCTTTATTTAATGGTCCAGCCCTTATAATTGTATTAGGCGGCACGCTTGGTGCTGTTATGTTGCAAACATCAGCAAGTACCTTTAAAAAAATGCTAAATATGAGCACGTGGGTTTTTGTTGCGCCACAATACGATATTGAAGACGCAATAGAGCAAGTTAAACGATGGTCTCATAAAGCGCGTCAAGAAGGTTATTTAGCACTTGAAAATGAAGCGCTGGCTCACCCAGATGCGTATGCTGCAAAGGGTCTAAGCTTACTTGTAGATGGCTGCTCAGAGCAAAAGCTACGTGACACACTGGAAATTGATTTACTGCTGGAGCGCGATCGTTTACTTGAAGCTGCGCGTGTTTATGAAGCAATGGGGGGTTACAGTCCTACCATAGGGATTTTAGGTGCCGTGCTTGGTTTAATACAGGCAATGTCGTTTATTACTGACCCGCAAATGCTTGGTGCGGGCGTTGCAACGGCATTTATTGCGACCATTTATGGTGTTGGCTTAGCTAATTTATTGTTTTTACCTATGGCAAATAAGTTAAAGCAGCGTGTAGAGCAAAAAATGCTTTACCATGAAATGTTTGCTGAAGGAATCATCGCAATAAGCGTTGGCGAAAGCCCAGTAAATATAGAACTAAAGCTTGAAGCCTACCGCGTAGAGCGTCCTAATTTAGTGGACGAATAATATGTTACGCCGACGACTTCGTCATTCTGCTCCTAAAAGCCAACATACAGAACGCTGGCTTGTATCGTATGCCGATTACATGACCATTATGTTTGCCTTTTTTGTAGTGCTGTATGCAATAGCGATTAACAAAGAAGAGCAATTTCAAATACTCTCAGACTCCCTCGAACATGTTTTTGATAAATCAGCCCGCCAATACTCTGGTCAAGGTGAAGGCGTCAATGGTAATGGGATATTGACCGATAGAGTGACACCTGAACAAGAAGTTCTTTACGGTGAAAGTATTTTAAAAGAAGAACAAGGACCAGAGTTACTCGACGGTCAAAGTGATACAAGTAACATACAACAAAAATATCTAGGAAAGCCTCTCGACAGCTTATTAACTAAATTACAGTCAGCGCTTATTGATGAAATTCGTGATGGAGAAGCTAGTTTAGAGCTTAACCAAGATTGGCTAATTATAGAGCTAAACTCTGGCATGCTATTTTCAAGTGGTAGCTCAGTGGCACACTCTAGGGCAAAACAAGTCGTCAAGATTGTTAAAGATATCATTGCCCCAGTAGATAACTATGTAAGAGTTCGTGGTTATACTGATGATGAGAGTATTCGTAATGAAATATTTCGCTCAAATTGGGAGCTTTCTGTAGCTAGAGCCACGTCTATTTTGGTAGAACTTGAAGCATTAGGTATTAATTCTGCCAGAATGGCGATAGAAGGTTATGGCCAATACTCACCTTTTGCAAGTAACGACACAGAGCAAGGGCGAGCAGAGAATCGTAAGGTTGTTATCGCACTTTCTAAGTATGGGCTACCACAAAAAAAAGATATTGAAAGTGATGAGCAATCTGATGAACCTTTAGTGGCCGAGCCTGAAATTGAACTACCTTCAGATGACGATACAATAAAAATAATTCGTTTGCCCCATGGTGGTATTCGCATAACAACGCGCAATGAACAGTAATTAGGATGTAATGTGAAGATTTGGACTGTCGCTAATCAAAAGGGGGGAGTTGGTAAAACAACAACTGCAGTGAGCCTTGCTGGTATTTTGGCCTTGCAAGGTAAGCGTGTGTTGCTTATAGATACAGATCCTCATGCATCACTCACTTATTACTTTGGCATTGACTCAGAAGATTTAGAAGTCAGTGTGTACGATATTTTTGCACGTGGAACAAGCATGCAAAGTGAAGAGATACTTCAAGCTTTATGCCCATCAACACTTGATAATCTAGATATTTTACCTGCAACTATGGCAATAGCTACGCTTGACAGAAGTATGGGTAATAAAACAGGCATGGGGTTAATACTAAAAAAAGCGCTTGCAAAAATAAGCGAACATTATGATTATGCCATTTTAGATTGCCCTCCGGTTTTAGGCGTGCTGATGGTGAATGCGCTTGCAGCAAGCGAGCGGATTTTAGTGCCAGTGCAAACGGAGTTTTTAGCACTCAAAGGGCTTGATAGAATGATGCGTACTATGGATTTGATGCAATCCTCTCAAGCAAAAGATTACCAATATACTATAATTCCTACCATGTACGACAAACGTACCAAAGCATCGCTAGAGGCATACAAAACATTGCAAAGTACATATGGTGATAAAGTTTGGCCAGGTGTGATACCGGTGGATACCAAATTTAGAGATGCAAGCTTTGCACAAAAAGTACCTGTAGAGTATTGTCCTCGCTCACGCGGTGTATACGCATATAAAGCACTGCTAGAATATTTAATTGAACAAGGTTAATGAATGAGTAAGCAATTGTTTGCTAATGAAAAAGTAATGAAACAATACCTCGGGGCTTTGTTATGTGAAGATGAGCCTGTAGATAACCTTGAGCCAGTTGCAAAATTACTTGAGCAAATCCCAGATGATTCACAACACAAGCATATTCATTCAAAACCTAAAGAACAATTAAAAGCAGCAGAGAGCACATTTGATAATGGCTTACTTAATGTTGAAATTGAGCCAATAGCTGAGCCAGCGTTTGAAACCGAAAAAGTTAATGAAGTGGTTGACGAGAAAGTAATAGCACCTGCAATTACTACTATAGAAAAGCCAGAGCTGGAGATTGTAACTACTAGCCAATCAGACTATTTTGATGGTGAATTTCAGGCACTATTTTTTGAAGTTGCTGGCTTGACCTTGGCTGTGCCATTAAAAGCACTCGGTGGAATACATCAATTAGGTGAAGTAAATCATTTGTTTGGTAAGCCGAAATGGTTTAAAGGCGTTATGCTCAACAGAGAAGAGAAGCTTAATGTTGTTGATACGGCGCGTTGGGTAATGCCAGAAAAGTATGATGATAAATTAGAGGCATCTCTAGATTATCAATATTTAATTATCTTAGGCGATAGCCAGTGGGGTTTATTGGCTGAAAAGTTGATAAATAACATTACATTGAGTAAAGAAGATGTAAAATGGCGTACAAATAAAAGTAAGCGCCCATGGCTTGCTGGCGTTATAAAAGAAAAAATGTGTGCTTTGATAGACGTAGATAATTTAAATATATTATTAGAGAAAGGCTTAGATAGCCGTCAGTAGTAATGACCATTACGGGGTAATAGCATGAATCAAGATAAATTACTGTCAGCAAATAAAAACGCGGATAATAATGATGAAATTTTACAGTGGGTTACGTTTAAGTTAGAAGAAGAAACTTACGGCGTAAATGTAATGCAAGTTCAAGAAATACTGCGCTACACTGAAATAGCCCCTGTACCAGGTGCACCTTCTTATGTGATTGGTATTATTAACTTACGCGGCAACGTTGTTACAGTTATTGATACACGTGCACGTTTTGGTTTGTTAGCTGCTGATGCAACTGACAATTCTCGTATATTAATTATCGAAGCTGAAGAGCAAGTTATTGGTATTTTAGCTGATAGCGTATCTGAAGTGGTTTATTTACGCAGCTCTGAAATCGACAGTGCACCAAATGTAGGTACTGAAGAAAGTGCTAAGTTTATTCAAGGTGTTTGTAACCGCGATAACGAATTACTGATTTTGGTTGATTTAAATAAGTTACTCAGTGATGACGAATGGGATGAGTTAAGCGATATATAAGCTTTACCAAATAAATTATGCTGTTACTTAGTATAGCTATATCAGCGTTAGCGGTAGGACTTATATCGCTTGCGCTAATAATTGCATTAAAAAATAAACAAGCGAATGAAATTAATGCTGTATCGCAGCAGCTTAAAGATAGTTCAGAACAAACTCATATTTTGCGCAGTGAAATATCAGAGCTTAGAACAGGGCTCTTAAGTATTGGTAAGCGCGTGCTTGAGGTTGAGCAACAAAATCAAGATTTAATGCAACAACAAGCAGCGCAAAAGTACGATGATCCTGATGCTAAAATTTACTCTCGTGCTGTAAAAATGGTTGAGTTAGGTGCAGACCTTGATGAAGTCATACGCGAGTGCGAATTACCGCGAGCAGAAGCCGAATTACTATTTTCATTACATAAACAAAAAGGCGCTTAGCGCCTTTTTAGTTATAAGCGTATAAATAATCTCACGCTTTAATATTTAACTTACCTTGAAAGTCCTGCCAACCTGGTGGAAATTGACCTCTTAATACATACGAAAACGCAATAAGCTCTGCAATAACATAATAAAGCTCTTTAGGAATTTCTTCCCCTAAGCTTAAATGCGACAACGTTTTAGCAAGTGCTGCATCTTCGTGGATCATAATTCCTTTTAGTTTAGCCGCTGCTATTATTTCATCAGCTAATTCACCAAATCCCTTAACACTTACAGTGGGTGTGTTACCAGCTTCGTACAAAAGCCCAATGGCTGATTTATTAATCGGTGTTTTACTCATAGCTAAACCTTAATATTAATAATTGCGTGAGACTTATAGAATGCCTGATTGTTGGCATCGCCTCGCTTTAAGTTGAGCTCGCCAACTTGTAAGCCATGTTTAGCTAGTTTTGATCTTAAATTATCTAAGTGAGGGTGAGCAATTGCACTTACTTCTTGGCTTGATGCTAGTAGTTGGCAATCAAGTGCTTTATCCATTAACTCTGCAGTAATTTGTAGCTGCCCAAGTTGGGCATAATCAAAGTTTAATCTGACAAACCATACATTTTTATCTTCTAATTTACCGGCGCTTGGCTTTTTATACTGCCCAAGGATTATTTCTGTTTGGGCTACTTCTGGAGGTAATCTCATCGGTAATAAAAATTGTGCAAGCGGGTTTGTGTCCGGCTGTTGATTTGGTGTTGAGACACTTACTTGGGTAAGTGTGTTTTTAACGTGCACGATTTCGCTGGCCAAAGCTTGTACTTGAGCTTGTTGAAGCTGTTCAAGCATTTTTGCTCCCGTGTTACCCATTTTAAAAGTAGGTATAAGTACTTGTAAGAGGGCATCTAAGCCAGTTTGATTATTAACACTAATAGGCGTTACTGATTGGCTAATCAGAGGCGCAGCTAAAATACTCACAGCCACCTGTTCAAGCCCTTTAGTGAAACTACTTTGCAGCATATCACCCGCTAGTTGAGTGGGCTGTAAAGTAGCAAGTATCTCACGCTGTATGGTTGTAGGGTTTATGTTATTACTTGAAACCATACGGTTAAATGCTTGATTAATTAAGCGAGTTAAATCAGGAGTGTCTTTTGTTGCCTTATTTGTAATATCAGTAATTTGACTGCTTAAAAGCTGTTTATTGTAAGCCAGCCTATCTGTAGGGGTTGTGGCATCAGGAAGCTTTAATAATGTACTTAATATTTTTGCTTCTATTGGTTGTAGCATTTGACTACGAGAGTGCGCATTTGATAACGGCTCAGTTAACAAGGTAATGCTTTTAGTGATCACTGTGCTTGTGTTGTTTTGATTATTATCGTTTATTGCAAGCTGTGCTGAGGAGGTGGTAAGTCCCTTAGTGACTACTTCATTGGTAGGATTAAGCAAAGTGTTTGATTTACTGTTTTCACTAGTAATAAGGGAGCTTAATTGGCTTGCTTTTAAATCACTTGGCTTAGCGCTCGCCACTTCACCTAGGGTAGTATTATTTGTTATTGGCGTGTAGGTTGTTGCTGTGTTTGCAGGTGTTTGCCAAACACTAACACTTCCTTTTACTAGTTGCGTTAATTGTACAATCGGCGGGAGCCTTGAAAAGTGCTCAGACAAAATATTGCTCGTATTGTTATTTAACGCAGTACTCACACTTTGAGTAATGTTAACTCTATTTAGCGGTGATTCACTCAGTTGTATAGCTAAAGACGTTTTTTGTTGCGTAGGCAAGGTTGATAGCTGCGTTAGCTCAGATTTACTTATTGTAGCAAAAGGCTTATTTTCAAAATATTTAACCGCATCATTAATTCGCGTTTTTAAATCACTAAAACTATTTTGTAGCCACGATTTTATTGGACTATTTAGGGTCAATAATGGATTTACTTTAATATTACTCGCAGAAACGGCTACTTCAGGTGCATTGCTTTTTTGCGCTAAAAGTAACTCGTTAAATGGTTTTGAGAATGAGTTGTTAAGCGTTACTTTTATATTGTTTGTATCGGTTTTAATAAATAATTTATCTGCCTGGTTCACTAAATTTACTTTAATAGGCGTATTAGGTAGCTCGGCAAGTTGTTGATTATTAATGGGTGTTGTAAATGAACCTGACTTTTGAGGATGAGTTAAAATAGCCAGTTTTGGTGTTACTTGAAGCTGCGCACTGGGTAATAAGGCCGCGAGTAAATTAGTAAGTTTAGTTTGGCTAAGTGGTTGCGAGTGAACCGTATCAGCAAAGCGGTTAATAACATTAATCTGTGCGCCTTTATTGGTCGTACTAACAACTACTTTTAAAGGCTGTTCAGTTGTAAGTAACTGGGCTATGTCTTTATTTATGGCAATACTTGCGTTGAGTTTATCAATAACTAACTTGGGAGAAGGGGATACAGCAACTTGTACATCCATTGGTTGGCTTTGTATCTCAGTGCCCGTGCTTACATAATTTAACAAGCGCTGTAATTGTACCGGCTGATTTAAAGTAAGGGTTGTACTGTTTGGCGAGATGTTGAGTTGCTTACCATCAGGGCTGATTTGTATGTTAGCACTGACTATTTTTTGCAGGTTTTGTGGTGCGCTTGTAGTGCCAAGCCTTAATGTTTGCCAATGCTTATCAATAAATACATCAAGCGTAATCGAGTCTTTCGAAAATTGGATGTTTTTAGCCGCAAGTACCTCACTAGGTAACTGGGGTAACTCATTGGTCTGGCTGTGAGCAGATTGATTGATAACCAATGAGTTAGATAATGTTATTTGCGTTGGTGTATTCATTATTTTAAATCAAGTTTTTGTTAATCGATTATAAAGCAATATTCGTATTACCCTATCATTATGGTAGACTAACGCCTAATTTTTGGCAGAGAGAATCGTCATCTTGTTACACATTAAGTCCGTCACCTGCATCAAGCAAGATCGTTGTTTGTTTGCGGATCTTAATTTTAGCCTTAATAGCGGTCAAATCATGCAATTAGCGGGTCCTAATGGGGCTGGTAAAACATCGCTATTGCGTATTATCGCAGGCTTTTCTGTGCCTGATGAAGGGTCTGTTCTGTTCCAAGAGCAACCTATATCTAAGTACTATGAAGAGTATGCCAGAGAGCTGCTTTTTATAGGGCATAAAACAGGTGTAAGTACTCAGCTTAGTGCAGTTGAAAATGTTCGCCACTGGTTACAAATTAATGGCTACATAAATGAGCCTGATTTATATCCTATTTTAGCGCAACTTGGCCTTGTTGGACTTGAAGATGTACCCGTTAGAATGCTATCTGCTGGGCAACAACGGCGCGTGGCTTTAGTTAGACTTTGGTTAAGTGATGCTAAATTATGGGTACTTGATGAGCCATTTACCGCGCTTGATAAAAGCGGTGTCGCCTTTTTACAGCAGCGATTTACTGAACACTTACAAAGCGGTGGTGCCATTTTATTAACGACCCACCAAGACTTAACGACCCACTTTAGTAACTTACAAACGGTTACACTGGAGTATCGCCACTAATGACTCGTCAACACTCTTATTGGTTGCTATTTAGTGCGGTATTTACCAAAGATGTAAAACTTGCGTTTCGCCAGCGCGCCGAAATTGTAAATCCTATTTTATTCTTCTTAATTGTAATTTCATTATTTCCGTTAGCAATAGGGCCTGAGCCCGGTCTACTTGCGAGAATGGCGCCAGGTATTATTTGGGTTGCCGCATTACTCTCTACCATGTTGGGTTTAGATAAGTTGTTTAGGGATGATTTTAACGATGGCTCGTTGGAGCAGTTAATTGCATCCTCCTATCCGTTATCGCTAACCGTACTTGCTAAAGTGGCTGCTCATTGGGTGGTAACAGGTTTACCGCTTGTATTAATGACACCGCTATTTGCATTGTTGTTAAACCTAGAGAGTACGGCGTTAACAGCAACCGTTTTAACACTATTATTAGGCACACCATTATTGAGCTTTATAGGCGCAATAGGTGCTGGGCTTACTGTGGGGCTACAAAAAGGAGGTATTTTGATGAGTTTACTCGTACTGCCTTTGTATATTCCTGTTTTGATTTTTGCAACGTCGGCTATCGATACCAGTACAATGTCACTGGATTATAGTGGGCAGCTTGCCATCCTTGGTGCAATGTTACTTATTGCTATTATTAGCGCACCAATTGCCATATCGTCAGCTTTAAAAGTGAGTGTAAGTTAATGTGGAAGTGGTTACATCCCTATGCTAAAGCAGAGCGTGCATATCAGTTATGCAATACGTTACTGCCATATTTTGCCGTAGTTACCGTAGTTAGTATGATTGTTGGATGGGTATGGGGCCTTGGTTTTGCACCCGCCGATTACCAACAAAAAGACAGCTACCGTATCATTTTTATTCATGTGCCTTCTGCCATTTTATCTATGGGCGCTTACTCTTCAATGGCGATTGCCGCTATTGTTGCACTTGTATGGCAGCTACGAAATGCCGAACTTGCCGTTATAGCTATTGCGCCTGTTGGTGCATGTATAACAGCTATTGCCCTTATTACGGGCGCTGCATGGGGTAAGCCTATGTGGGGTGCTTGGTGGGTATGGGATGCACGTTTAACGTCTGAGCTTATTTTATTATTTTTATATCTTGGCGTACTTTCGCTTTACCATGCATTTGAAGATAAGAAGTCAGCAGGGCGTGCGGCTTCTATTTTAGCAATTGTTGGCGTAATTAATTTACCTATTATTCATTACTCTGTTGAGTGGTGGAATACGTTACACCAAGGTGCAAGCATTACAAAGTTGGATACAAAAGCGATAGATCCAAGTATGTTTTGGCCTCTTATGGTTAATATTTTAGCCTTTGCTGCTTTTGTTGGAACAGTGACTTTAATTCGTCTTAAAAATGAAATTTTGCAACGAGAAAAGCACCGACCGTGGGTGCGCTCGTTGTTAAATAAGGGGTAATTATGCAATTTGACTCTTTTTCTGATTTTATTGCAATGGGAGGTTATGGATTTTATGTCTGGCTTTCTTTTGGTACATGCGCACTTATTTTACTCGGTATTTTAGTGAACTCTTTGAGAGACACCAAGCGTATTATGGCTTCAGTGGAGCAACAAATAATACGTGAAGCGCGAATTAAAAAAGCTAAGCAGGAACAAATCTCATGAATCCAAGACGTAAGAAGCGCCTATTGGTAATCATTGCCGTACTGTTTGGTATTGGTGGGTCTATTGGTTTAGTGCTTTATGCACTTCAAGAAAATATTAATCTTTTTTATACGCCAAGCGAATTAATTGATGGCAAAGGCCCTAATAAAGAAAAACCCTTCATTGGGCAAAAGCTACGTATTGGCGGCATGGTTGTGCCAGGTACGGTTGAGCGTAATGAACAAAGCTTGCAAGTAAACTTCAAGCTAATAGACACTGGTCCATTAGTGACTGTGCGTTATCAAGGTATATTGCCAGATTTGTTTCGTGAGGGGCAAGGCATTGTAGCGCAAGGTGTATTAGTCGAACCTAATGTTATTGAAGCATTTGAAGTGCTTGCAAAGCATGATGAAGAGTACATGCCAGCAGAAGTTGCAGAGGCAGTTAAAGGTATTAAACACGAAAAACCAAAATACAACTTAGATAGTGGTAATTAGCTATGATCCCAGAAATTGGTTATTTTTCTTTAACGCTTGCCATGGTGCTAAGCGTTTTACTGTGTATCTTTCCTCTTTGGGGCGCGCATACCGGTAATCTTCGATTAATGCGTGCGGCTCCATCTTTAGCAATAGGGCAGTTTGCTTTTGTATTAATCTCTTTTGCTGCACTTATTTATGCAAGTTTAACAGACGACTTTACCGTGTCGTACGTGGCGTATCATTCAAGTAGTACACTGCCTTGGTATTACAAAATCACCTCTACATGGGGAGGGCATGAAGGAGCTATTTTATTATGGTTAGTCATGCAAGCGGGTTGGACAGCTACTGTTGCAGCGCGTTCTAAATCATTACCTTGGGTTTTGCGTGCTCGCGTACTAGGTGTGCTTGGCTTTTTAGGTGTCGGTTTTATGATGTACACCTTACTGCTTTCAAGCCCGTTTGAGCGCCTACTTCCTTATTTTCCGGTAGAAGGGCGTGATTTGAATCCGCTGCTTCAAGATCCAGGTATGATTATTCATCCACCATTATTGTACATGGGCTATGTGGGGTTGTCGGTTGCTTTCTCTTTTGCTATAGCTGCATTGTTAACCGGTAAACTTGATAACACATGGGCTAAATGGTCACGTCCGTGGACGATGACTGCATGGGGTTTCTTAGGTTTAGGTCTTACCATTGGTAGCTGGTGGGCGTATTCAGAACTAGGCTGGGGCGGCTGGTGGTTCTGGGATCCAGTAGAAAACGCAGCGCTTATGCCTTGGCTTGTTGCAACCGCATTACTGCATTCATTAAGTGTGACAGAAAAGCGCGGTATATTTAAATCATGGACTGTATTATTAGCAATTGCAGGCTTTTCGTTAAGCTTGTTAGGTACGTTTATTGTACGCTCGGGTATTATTGTATCGGTACATGCGTTTGCTACAGACCCTGATAGAGGCTTATTTATACTCGCCTTTTTAGGCATCGTTGTCGGTGGTGGCTTGGCGTTATATGCAATGCGTGTATCGCAAGTTCACAGTGAAGGGCGATATAAGCTGGTATCGCGCGAAGTAGCGTTATGGCTCAATAATATATTTTTAGTCGTTGCTACATTAATTGTTATGTTAGGTACACTGTTGCCAATGGTTCATAAAGAAATGGGCTTAGGTAGCATTTCTATTGGCGAACCGTTTTTTAATAAGATGTTTGCAATAATTTTAGTACCGTTTGCTATTTTGATGGGTATCGGACCACTTTTACGTTGGAAGCAAAACAAGTGGGCTTTTTTGCAAAACAAAATATTAATGGGTGTATTAGCAAGTGTTGTGATTACCTGTGCTTGGTTGTTCTCAAGTTACGATTTAGTAAAACCACTTACATTATTAGCGACAACACTGGCGGTTTGGATTGCAATATCAACAGGGATTGATATTTACACCAAAGCAGCTGTACACGGGAGCTTAAAAGAAGGCTTAAAACGCTTTACTGTAAGTTACTGGGCTATGGTACTTGGGCATATTGGTATTGCATTTATTATTGCGGGCGTAACACTTACCTCGGCTTATTCAGTAGAGCGTGATGTATCGATGAAACCGGGTGAAACAGCACAGCTTAATGAGTATGAATATCGCTTTGATGGTGTAAAAACTATTCGTGGACCAAACTACAGCGGTCATGCAGGCGTTGTATCGGTGCTTAAAAATAATGAGCTAGTAACACGTTTACACGCCGAAAAACGTAAATATGACATTGGTATGCAATTTATGACTGAGGCGGCAATAGATGCCGGTTTTAAACGTGATTTATATTTAGCATTAGGTGAGCAACTAAGTGGTGATGCATGGTCACTTCGTATTTATCATAAACCATTTGTACGCTGGATATGGATTGGTGGTGTGCTTATGTCATTTGCAGGCTTCATGATTTTATTTGATAAGCGTTACCGTACATCAGCTAAAACAGCCCGTAAAGATGTGCCGGAGAGTGTTTTATGAACCGTAAAATTTTAGCTATTGCGCCGCTTTTAGTGTTTGCTTTTGTGTGTGTATTTTTATACCAAGGTCTTTTTTCCAACCCTCGTGAAATTCAAACAGGGCGGTTAGGTCAAGAGATGCCAGCGTTTAATTTACCTGATTTAATGCAAGACAATAAGCAGTGGACCAACGAGTCGTTAAAAGGCGAAGTTTACTTATTAAATGTATGGGGTACGTGGTGCCCAACATGTTTAGTTGAACTTGGTTATTTAACTAAGTTACGTGAGCAAGGCGTTAAAATTATTGGACTATATTACGTACAAGGTTACGACGCTGATTTTGATGGCCCGTTTGATATGCAATCACTTCGCAGCGAAGTCACTGATATGCTGCAACGTGCGGGTGACCCTTACCAATTTAATATTTTAGATTTACACCGTACTTTGTCGTTGGATTTAGGTGTATCGGGTGCGCCAGAAACATTTTTAGTTGATAAAAACGGCACTATTTTGTTACATCACACCGGTGATATAAACCCGCGAGTATGGCGAGCTAAATTTGCGCCAATTATGCAGGAGCTTAAATAATGAAGTGGTTACTACTTACGCTTAGCCTTTTTGTAAGCACGGGTGCGTTTGCACAGCAAGATCGCTATCAATTTGATAACAACAAACAAGCAATATTGTTTGAAGAGTTAACCAAAGAGCTACGTTGCCCTAAGTGTCAAAATCAAAACATTGCGGACTCAGACGCTATTGTTGCTAAAGACTTGCGCGATAAAGTGCTCATCTTGGTTAAAGAAGGTAAAAGCAAAGACGAAGTGATTGATTATATGATTGACCGCTTTGGCTATTTTGTTCATTACGACCCACCAGTTACGCCAGCGACTTTAGTGCTGTGGGTACTACCTGTATTAATTGTAATTGTTGGCTTTGGTTTTATTGTTATTCGCCAACGAAAAGCATCAGTAAAACAAACATGGAGCAGCGACGACGAAATGCTGTTAGCTAAGCTAATTGATGAAAATAAACGTCAGGGGCAAAGTTAAATGATTTTAATGTGGGCGTGTTTTGCTTTACTCACTCTGGTTGCTCTTGGGTTTGTGATGTTGCCTTTTTTAAAAAAAGAGCGTGTTCAAACAATTACTCATAACGCCAATGCTGAGCTAATTAGTATTTATGAGCAGCGTTTAGTTGATTTACAAACCGATTTAGATAATCAGCGAATTGATACCGTAAATCATGCAGAATCAATTGTTGAATTAAAACGTCGTTTATTGAACGAATTATCACCAGAAAAATCACTTAACAGCAAAGGTAATAATCGTATTTTTGCTTTAACTGGTGGCGCATTTGTTCTTGCTCTAGCAGGTGTTTTTTATGGTTTAACGGGTAGTCAGCAGCAAATTTCGGCGTGGAATGATGCAATGGATAATTTAGCTGATTACGGCGAGCGTGCTGTAATGCAAAAAGGTGAGCCGCTTAGCCAAAATGAGCTGCAGGCATTTGCATTGGCGCTTCGTACAAAGCTTAGCCGCTCAGGGGATGATGAAGTTGCTTGGATGCTACTTGGACGAGTTGCTATGTCGCTTAATGAATTTGACATGGCGCAGCAGTCATTTGATAAAGCACTACGTATGAATCCTGATAATATGCAGGTACTTATTAGTTATAGCCAAGTTTTATTACTAGAAGGCAGCGAAGCTAATATGACTCGTGCGGCAGGTATGCTCTCAAAAGTACTAAACGTTGAGCCTACCAATTTAGATGCTATTTCGTTACTCGCGCTGATAGCTTATGAGCGTAAAGATTGGCCGCAAGCTAAAACTGCATTTGAAGTTTTATTGGCGAGCATGGAAAAAAATGATTCACGTTATAACATGATCTCAGAACGTATTGCTGATATTGAGCAGAAAATGCAGAGTGAAGGCTCTGTTATGCCAGTTACTACTACAACGGGTGCTATTGCAGTTACAGTCGACATATCAAAAGAGCTTATTGATAAACAGCCAAAAGACGGTATTTTGTTTATATTTGCAAAAGCTGCAACTGGCTCACCTATGCCATTGGCTGCTGTTAAGCTTACTCAATATTCATTTCCAATTACAGTTGAGTTGAGTGATAGTAGTGCAATGGTTGCAGGGCTTAACTTGTCGAGTGCAGAAAATATTATTATTTCGGCGCGTATTTCTATTGATGATTCGGTTATGCCAAGCTCTGGTGAGCTAGAAGGTCATTCACAGTCGTTAAAGCGTGAAAGTGTAAGTGACTACCAACTTCAAATTGATACATTAATACCTTAAGGACGTTAGATGTTAAAACACAGTTTTACTTTTTTATGTTTATTGATACTAGCCGGCTGTGCTCAAGTACCACAAAGCAAAGTAGATGACAGAGATCCGCTGCAAAGTATTAATCGTCCATTATATGACTTTAATATGGATGTACTGGATGCTTATTTGTTGCGCCCAGTTGCTGTAGGCTATGTTGAAGTAACGCCTGTACCGGTAAGAAACGGTATTGTTAATTTTACAGGTAATATCACCGCACCTGTAGATATGATCAATGCGGGTTTGCAAGGTAAACCGGGTAATGCAAGTGTCAGCTTAGCACGCTTTTTAGTTAACTCTACTGTTGGTCTGTTTGGTATCTTTGATGTTGCAAGCTCACTAGGTCTTGAAATAGTCGATGAAGACTTTGGACAAACGTTGGGTGTATGGGGCGTAGGTGATGGCGCCTATTTAATGCTACCAGGTATGGGGCCAACAACAGCACGTAACCTGACCGGTGATGTAGTCGACAACTTTGTATTACCTGAAGTTGCGCTAACGACGCCACAAACTATTTTAGTATTTGTTTTAAAAGCAGTTGAGGCGCGTGCATCTTTAATACCACAAGAAGGGCTATTAAATGATTCACTTGATCCGTACTTATTTGTAAAAGATATTTACTTCCAGCGTCAAATTTATGAGCTGTACGATGGCAACCCACCTATAAAAGAAGAGCCAGCTGATTTTGATGAAGACTTTCTAGAAAGTTTATAATTGAAGCCACTGATAAAAACGCCAGTTAAATGCTGGCGTTTTTATTTACTGTTCATATATAAGCAGAACTTTGGCTAGAGAAAAATAAACTTGAATATCATTGTGATTCAATATATTAGTAAATATCTTAACCAGAGTTCAGGTTACTTATTTTTCGTTAACTATTAACTGCATTTGCTCATTAACCCAAGTCAGTGCTTCATGATAGGCATCAGGAACTTTTTCACCTAGGTTTAGCTCTTTTGCTAACTCGCTTGCGGCTGACCAGTTAGCTTGTTCATAATACTTAACTAAGTTTAAATATTTTGCCAGTAAGCCTTCATCGTTTAATAACGCTGCTTTTATGTCATTCGAAAGTGGAAGCTTTTTCATAACGCTTTGCATACTCTCATCTAAAATAGCATCCATAAGAGACATCATACCGGTTAAAAATGCCATACCGGTGTCTTTAAATTGACCATGAGATATAGCGAGTAATTCACCAAATCTAGCGCGCGTAAGTGATAGCCTGATAAGCTCTACAGGCTTATCTGCAGAGACTTGGGCTGCAAATAGTAGTGATAGTAACTTTTTAATTTCGTTTGCACCAAGTACTATAAGTGCTTGCTTAATAGTGCTTATTTCAGCACGCCTAACAAACGCTGCTGAATTTGAATACCTAAGTAATTTATAAGATAGGTTTACATCACGCTCGAACACATTAGTGATCTTTTTAAGATCCATATCAACGCTTGATGTTTCGTAAAGTAATTCGGCTAACGCCATTTCTGAAGGCGGTAGAGCCTTACTTTGCACCATTTCAGGTTTTGAGAAGAAAAATCCTTGGAAATAATCAAAACCTAGCTCTAAAGCTTGTTGGTAAATCTCGTAGGTTTCTACTTTTTCGGCAAGCAACTTAATATGCGAGTGTGGTTTTAAGTCTTTAAGAACTGTTTTTATTGTATCTATGTCACATGTTAAAAAGTCGATTTTAATAATATCAATAAACGGGTAAAAGTGGCGCCATACAGGCTGATGAATATAGTCATCAAGAGCGATAGTGTAACCTTTATCTTTTAAATCTTTAACAATGGCTAATAATCTCTTCCCTGGCTGCACGGTTTCAAGTATTTCTACTACGATTGTGTCTTTACCCAATAGAGTAGGGTAACCCTTTAATAGCGTTTCTAAGGTAAAGTTTATATAAGCGGGCTTATTGTCGGTTAAATCTTCTAAGCCGAAGTTAAACTGGCTACCTTCAATAAGTCGTGTAGTTGCTTCGTCACCATCTATATCGGGGAATACGTTATCAACGCCATCGCGAAATAAAAGCTCATATCCAATGAGTTTTTTATCTCTGTCTAAAATTGGTTGGCGTGCAGCGTAAAAATACATAAATAGTTCCGTAAGATTAATGTAATTAAGTATTGTAATAATATATGGCAAAAGACTCAAAATAGCATTACGTATATTTGCTAGATTAATAAATTATCATTAAAAATGAAGGCGTTTCTGCATTTAATTTATTATATTTCATCAATTCGCTTTAAAAATGTTCAACATGAATGTTTTTGCATCAGCTAGAAGTAACAAGTTGGAGATTTTATTATTAAGCATGATATAGTCGGCGAGAATGGTTTTTACCCCAATAGTGTCTTAACTATAAAATTTTAAGAGTCATTATTTGGATTAAAGCCTATTATTAATAATTATGCGGAGGCTAATTTGGAAACAGGAATGATTATTTCACTAGCATTATATTTTATTGTAATGTTAGGTATCGGACTATATGCATATAAGCAATCTACTGACGATGTATCTGGTTACATGTTAGGTGGACGAAATCTATCTCCAAGTGTAGCTGCACTGTCTGCTGGTGCATCTGATATGAGTGGCTGGATTTTAATGGGCCTACCTGGTGCGATGTTTGTTACTGGTTTTAGTAGTACATGGATAGCAATTGGCTTGGTGATTGGTGCTTGGTTAAACTATCTGTTAGTTGCACCGAGATTACGTGTTTACACTGAAAAAGCAAACGACTCTATAACAATCCCAGATTACTTTTCAAATCGCTTCAATGATAAATCCAATTTATTACGTGTTGTATCAGCTGTGGTAATTATTGTTTTCTTTACTCTTTATACTTCATCTGGTGTTGTCGCTGGTGGTAAATTGTTTGAAAGTTCATTTGGTTTAACTTATGAAATGGGTTTATACATTACAACGGGCGTAGTTGTTTTATATACCTTGTTTGGTGGCTTTTTAGCTGTAAGCTTAACTGACTTTGTGCAAGGTTGTATTATGTTCATTGCACTTATTCTAGTCCCAACTGTTGCATACTCTTTGCTTGAACAACCTTTAGAATCAACTTTACATAGCGTAAATCCAGATATGCTTAATTGGATTGGTGCAGGTTCTGCATTAGGTATTATTTCTGCAATGGCCTGGGGTTTAGGTTATTTTGGCCAACCACATATCATTGTTCGTTTTATGTCGGTACGTAGTGTTAAAGATATGCCTAAAGCACGCCGTATTGGTATGACATGGATGATTGTTGCTGCCATTGGTGCTGTTGGTACTGGTAT
Source organism: Pseudoalteromonas sp. FUC4 (assembly GCF_008370255.1). Taxonomy (GTDB): domain Bacteria; phylum Pseudomonadota; class Gammaproteobacteria; order Enterobacterales; family Alteromonadaceae; genus Pseudoalteromonas. Next base: position 74,677 of record NZ_SEUI01000001.1, read on the forward strand.
ATTTGGTGCAGCTTATACTTATGAGAACAACATTGTAGTTGAAGATCCAGAAACAATTTTCTTAATTCTTTCTGAGTTACTGTTCCACCCACTTATTGCTGGTTTTTTACTTGCTGCAATTTTGGCTGCGATTATGAGTACTATCTCATCTCAATTATTGGTTAGTTCAAGTTCATTAACAGAAGATTTCTATAAAACATTCTTACGTAAAGATGCCAGTGATAAAGAGCTAGTTGCTGTTGGCCGTATTAGTGTTGCCGTAGTTGCTATGTTCGCTATTTATTTAGCTTACGACAGAGATAGCTCTATTTTAGACCTAGTAAGTAATGCGTGGGCTGGCTTTGGTGCTGCGTTTGGACCACTTGTATTGTTTAGCCTTTATTGGAAACGCATGAACTTTGCTGGTGCGTTGGCTGGTATGTTAGTAGGCGCATTTACTGTGCTAATTTGGATATATGGACCATTTACTATCAATGGTGAAAGCTTAAGTAGCTTTATGTACGAAATAGTACCTGGCTTTATTTTAGCAAGTATTGCAATTGTTGTTGTTAGCTTAGTAACAAAAGGGCCTGAGAAAAACATCACTGCTTTATTTGATGAAGTAGAAAAAGAGCTTTAATTAGCAATTACTATTTTTAAAATGAGTAGTAAGTAATATCAATCCGTAATAATACTTAATCGTTTTGCGGGTCTAAACGTGTTGTTACTGGCGTTAAAAATTTTCATTTAGAACAACTAAATATCGATTTTTTTGCCTAGCTATCAACACGTTTTCCTACCCTCAAATAGATCACTTAATTAAGCTAATTGGTATAATAAAAAAGGGAGCAACTTAGTTGCTCCCTTTTTTATTTAGTTTGTCCCGTCCAAGGAGGGAGCATTCTATGAATTAACTTACTTTTTTATCGTTGTTATCTTCAATTGATGCAATGTTATCTGACTTTTTACTTTTTGCTGGCGCTTTGGTAACAGTTGGATCTTTGCCACCTTTTAATATGGTCATAAAGTCATCTTTGCTTTTCGCTATTTCTAAAGCAAGTGATTCAATTTGTTGCTCACTAAGCGGTACGTCTACCTTTTCTAGCATCAGCTCTAGTGATTCTGCTATATCGAGCATCTTGTCATAAGCATCCGCTTCTTTTTTGGTAGTAAACGTCATACGCTCGACTCCATTTCGTTCTACAACATATTTAACAACAACAGCCATGATTTCTCCTGCAAAATTGCTTGGCACCGTGGTTTTCAAAAAAACCATTAGATTACTGTTTTTATGTACAGTAATGGTTTGTAGGTAAATTTGCAAGCACGAAGTATTAATTTTTAGGTGTCTTAAATTTGACAAAAAACGGTAACTTTACTTTAGTTAAGCAATCACTTTGTTGTACCAGCTGCATTTTCAGGATTTCGGATCATAGTGATAATGCGTTTAGGTACACTTTAAGTGATGAACTTTAACGTTCCTTATTTATTGATTTCCTGAGCAATACTCAAAATTAAGAAAAGAAGAATAAGGGCAAATTTAATGAAAACGTTAAAAAATTTACTCATCATAAGTTTATTATGCTTACTACCCGCGGCTACCGCGTATGCACAATTACCAGAAGTAACTAAGCAAATGCCTCAAGCTGAGACAATTAGTATAAATAATGCTGATGCAAATATGCTCGCCAAGTTACCGGGAATAGGTAAGAAAAAAGCGCAGGCAATTGTGGATTACCGTGAGGAGAACGGCGAATTTAAAAGCGTCAGTGATTTGTCGCAAGTTAAGGGGATTGGTAAAAAATTATTAGCTAAATTAGAAGGAAAAATATCACTTTAAAGCGAGTAAGTAATAATCAGGGCGCTATGCGCCCTGATTAAATTGTTTTAGTGCATTGGTTAAATGCTTTTTAGCAAAGTTAATTTCAATGGGAGTCGTTAAAAGTGGATAGCAAAGTCCGCCAAGTATTAAAAATGGGATTAATATCCAGCCTTTAAAAATGGTAAATATTAAAAATAATGGGCTAAGTAACAGCAGCTTTATAATACGTAATAAAACTTTATCAGTTGGTGATAGCATACTTAACGAAAGTGCTATTACGTCCTGACGCTTGCGCACTTTTAAGTGTTTAAGATCATTTAATTGGCTTGAAAAAAAGGTAAACATATTAAATCGACTTTTTAATTAATAAACGGCTAATTACTAAAGTAAACAAAGTGATTGAGAAAAGCGCAAATATAATTTCCATCCAAGCAGGCATACTCAAACCAATAAATTGCCAATCTATATTTCCACAATCTCCGGTCGCTTGAAAAAAGCTAGGTATCCATTCGTGCAGTGGCATAAATGATGGGAAATTTGGTTCAAACTCACAGCTAAATGCAAAAGGATCTGTGGTGGTTTGCATATCAATATGCTCACGAGCAATTAAGTATCCCCAAATACTCGATATCCCCCAAATAACATACGCTAATATACGAGCAGTTTTACTTTGTGGTTTACTCGAGCCTACAATTCCTGCACCTAATAACCCCAATACTGCAGTGCGTTGATATATACACATTATGCAAGGTGCCAATCCCATTTGGTATTGAAAGAAAAGGGCGGTAACTTCAAGTAAAAAAACGATAGCCGTAAATAAAAGCCACGGGGTACGTTGGGTGGGTAATTGCGCAAGCCAGTTCATAAAAATTCCGCGTTTAAATAAGACGTTAGATTATGACCTAGGATAAAGTATGCGGCAACAAAAAGGAAAAAAAAGCTACCGAAGTCGCTTTTTATAAGTTGAAATTATCGACTACTCAATTCAGCCTTAGCAAAAATTAAATGATGTTCTATTATTACCCCATCGATGCACAAACTCAGTTATATCGCTTACTTATACCGCGGTGGTGCATCATCTAAAAAATTATTTATGGTTGCACTTTTTGCACTTGTTCTTATAGTAAGTTAATTAAGCTCGGGCGCTGCGTAAATAAAAATATCTTCATAATAACAATGTACCTACAATGAATATTGCTCTAGATATTCATCCATTGTAGCTAAATTAGAGAAACCCAAATTTAATTATTTATTAATTTTAAATTTCTACTCATTTGCTTTATTAATATATATTACTTTACTTGTTAGTTATGCTTCGTCTGGTACAATCAGTCAGTTATTCGTGTAAAACGATGAGTGTTGATTAATTCGAGTGGGAACTGGATGAGAATTTTTAAAGCGAAAAGCCCAGCAGGATTTGCTGAAGAATATATAGTTGAGTCCATTTGGAACGGCGATTTCCCTCCAGGTTCAATTTTACCTGCCGAGCGAGAACTTTCAGAGTTAATCGGTGTTACAAGAACAACCTTAAGAGAAGTATTACAGCGTTTAGCACGTGATGGTTGGCTAACAATTCAGCATGGTAAACCTACAAAAGTAAATAACTTCTGGGAAACGTCTGGCTTAAACATTCTTGAAACATTAGCGCGCTTAGATGAAGACAAGATGCCAGAGCTGACAGATCAGCTTTTATCTGCACGTACTAATATTAGTGCTATTTATACACGTGCTGCAATTAAGTTGAATCCTGAACGCGTGATTGAAATTTTATCACAAAGCCATGAGCTAGAAGACACAGCTCAAGCATTTGCTGATTATGATTATAAAGTGCATCACGAATTAGCCGTTGCGGGTAATAACCGTATTTATGTATTAATACTTAACGGTTTTAGAGGCTTTTATTCAAAGATTGGTTGTCATTACTTCTCTGATGCCGGAACCCGTGAACTTGCTCGTCAGTTCTATAAAGATTTAACCATTTTGGCAGAAAATAAAGAGCATGATGGTGCTATTTCTATGATGCGTAAATATGGTCATCAAACGGGCGAGATTTGGCAAAAAATCCGTGGTGATATGCCCTCAGATATAATGGACTAAGCCTAAGAGAGAAACCTGCATTTGCAGGTTTTTTTATATCTGTAAAATTTAACGCCACCGTGTATGAAGTTTTAAAAAGTTTAATGTATAAACCACTTCGATATTTTTAAAAGTTTTACTTAGTTACAGCGCAACTTACACTTTAAAATAGGCCCATTATTCAAGCAGATTAGTGCAAGTTGCAAGTGTTCGTTATTTTCGATTGTTCACATCGTTAAATGCGATTGTTTTTTTGCAGTGAATAACTTTAGAATGCCAATTAATTATATATATGCGCTATTGTTTTTTAATTTTTAGCGCCCATATAAGTACCAGCATTGCGAAAGCAATTGAAAACAAACTCAAAATATTTGGAGAATAAAATGGGTGTATTAGTAGGCCGCCAGGCACCAGACTTTACCGCTGCAGCTGTTCTTGGTAACGGTGAAATTGTAGATAGCTATAACCTTCATGAAACAATTAAAGGTAAAAAAGCAGTTATCTTCTTTTACCCACTAGATTTCACGTTTGTATGTCCTTCTGAACTTATTGCATTTGATAAGCGTTTTGAAGAGTTTCAAAAGCGTGACGTAGAAGTAATTGGTGTTTCTATCGATTCACAATTCTCACATAACGCATGGCGTAACACTGCTGTTGAAGACGGCGGTATTGGTAAAGTTCAATACGCACTAGTTGCAGACGTTAAACACGAAATCTGTAAAGCATACGACGTTGAGCATCCAGAAGCGGGTGTTGCGTTCCGTGGTTCTTTCTTAATCGATGAAGAAGGTAACGTACGTCACCAAGTAGTGAACGATTTACCACTAGGTCGTAACATCGACGAAATGCTTCGCATGGTTGACGCGCTAGCGTTCCACACTGAGCACGGTGAAGTATGTCCTGCTGGTTGGACTGAAGGTAAAAAAGGTATGGACGCAAGCCCTGAAGGCGTAGCTAAGTTCTTATCTGAAAACGAAGGCGAGCTATAATTTAGCCCTTAGTTTTAAATAAAAAAACCGCCAATTGGCGGTTTTTTTATGTCTTTTATTTAGAAAGAAAAACTTACTTTAGTGTACAAGTAGCGGCCACGCGGGTTATGCACAGCTGATGCATAACCGTATAAATCGCCATCGCCATCACCAATTGCAAATGGTGGCTCTTCATCAAATAAGTTATTAACACCTAAAGATATTTTAGCTGATTCAGTAATACGGTACGACGTTTGTAAATCAACAAGCGTTTGCGAGTCAATCATACGTGAAGTATTGCTATCAAAGTCTAAATTGCCATCAAAGTCGATATCAGGCGTATCTTCAAATTCACCTACATAACTGATATTTACATTGGTGTTAAACTCACCAATTTCCCAGTTAGTTGAGAAAATAAAGCGATGCTCTGGGTAGCCATATTCCCCCGTGTAATCACGACCATTTTTTTCAAACTTATCTTGATATGCCCACTCTAGATTGAATTTAAGTAAACCTAAGTCATCAAGAGAGTGGTTATAGTTTGCTGAAACATCAACACCAGATACTTCCTGCGACGATAAGTTTTTAAATGTGCTGTGTATTTTTTGTATTGTGCCTAAGCTTGCACCGCCTGTAGGGGCTAAACGGACACATACGGTACTATTTTGATTACCACATTCTGCAGCATAAATAGGACCAAATTCTTCTTCATCGATTTTGTTATCTTGAGTAATGCTCCATACATCAACACTTAAACCAAACTCAGTTGTTGGTGCCCAGATAACGCCCACGTTCCATGATTCTGACTCTTCTGCTTTTAAATCAGGGTTACCAGAGAACTCAATGTTGTAATCAAGTGCTTGGCAATCTAATCCTGTTTGTTCACAGCGCTGCGTATCAACAAAAAATTGGCTTTTTTGTGATGGACCTAAGCCTATTTGCGCTAATGAAGGCGCTCTAAAGCCTTGCGCCCAAGAACCACGAACCGTTACTTCATCAGTCGGTGCCCAGCGCAGAGCTATTTTTGGATTTGTTGTTGTACCAAAGTCGCTATAATCATCGTAACGACCGGCTAATTGTAGTTCGAGGTTTTCAGCAAGTGGGATTGAGAACTCAACATATGCAGCGTATTGTTCACGATCTGCAGAAGCTGATACTGATTCAGTACCAAATATTAAACCACGTTGAAATTGATCATCAGGAATGTCATTAACGTCTTCTTCTCGGTACTCAATACCTGCAGCCATCATTACTACATCGTCGCCAAAGCTGAATGCTTCGCCAGTAATGTTCGCATCAAAAGAGGTCATGTGAGACTCACCACGACGTACTAAGCTTGTTGTAATACGGTCAATTACAGCTGGGTCGTTATATGTGCCACCAAATGGATTGTAGTTTCCTGCATCAATTTCTTGTTGTAAGAAATCAGTACGCACCCAACCTTGTGTTCTATCACCTGTTTGAAGAGATTTGCTTCGGCCTTTTTGTACAGCGGTTTCCCAGCTCCAGTCATTAAACTCACCTCTAAGCCCTGCAACAAAGCGAAGAGTATCTGATTCAATATCCCATTGGCGTGCGCCAGCATCAACTGTGCGGTAGCGACCAATTTGAATGTCTTCACCAAATGGATTGTTAGGGTGGTTAGCTGGGACAGTTAAGCCTGCATCTTCATCAAGTGGAGTAGGGGCTCCGGCCGCAACAGACGTATTGTGCTGTACTGCCATTTCTAAAAAGCCAGTAATACCGTTATCAAAGTTGTATTCAAATTGTGAAATAGCGCCTACACGCTCAGATGCTGGGGCAACATATCCATATGGGCCGTAATCAAATAAACAGCTACCATTTGAAGTTGCATTTTCAACAGGACAGGCAGGGTCGATTGTTTTAACGTCATCGACGATAAAGTAGCCTGGGAAGCCACGAGATGAGCGAAAATCTTCACCACCATAAGGTGATTGATTTGCTGTACCTAAACTGCCCATTTCATCAGAAGAAAGAGATGTATTTTTAAAGTAATCGATAATCACTGACGCGCTACTTTTCTCGCTAGTAGTACCCCACACTAAACTTGCTGTTGTTTCTTCATAATTTGGACCATCAGTACCACCGTAGCCTAAATTAACCTCAACACCGTCAATGTCTTTTTTCAAGATAACGTTTACAACACCCGCTACTGCGTCTGAGCCGTAAATAGCAGAAGCGCCATCTTTTAGTATATCGATTCGCTCAATGGCAGAAACTGGGATACTGTTAATATCTACAAATGAGTTTGTGATACCTTCGGCAAATGCACTAATAGATACACGACGGCCATTGATTAGTACGAGCGTAGCATCAGCACCTAAGCCACGTAAACTAACAGCAGCAGACCCATTTGCAGTTGAATCTTGGTTGTTACCACGTGTTGAGAAAGTACCGCTACCCGCTACAGGCATTCTTTCGAGGAGTTGTTGTAGGTTGTCATAACCCATGTTCTCAATATCAGCTCTTCCGATTGATTGAACCGGAGAAGGTCCTTCGATATCTGAACGTTTGATCCGTGAGCCAGTTACTTCAATGCGCTCTACTTTTTTAGCTTCTTCAGCAGCGTAAGTTATTGTTGTAAAACCTGCTGAAAGTGCGATTGTAGCACCTGCAATTAAGCTAGGTGTAAATGCAGTTGATTGCTTCATCCTTAAGTCCTTGTTGATATGTTATAAATTTAGTTGCTCTATACCAATCCTTTTTAAATTGTTAAATAAATCTCGTATTTAAGCGGATTGATATAACAAGCGAGGATATTAATATCATGTAACTTAAGTGTTAGCAATTAGACTGAAATGTGATTTTAGTATGGTTTTTTGTATGATTTTAAAACAGATTTTATGCGCTGAAGAAGTTTGAAATAGGCGCATATGCTTTATTTTGGAAATAACAAATACAGCCTAAATGCGAGTAATAATTAAATTAATTAATTCACAATAAAACTGTAATAAATTATTTATATGTATATTCTGAATGAATAGCAATCTTGTTGTATATTAATAAAGCAAATAATAATTAATTTTTTAATAAAAAAACGCCTAACTTATTAGTTAGGCGCTGTGCTTATACTTTGTGTTTCATTAAGCGTTCTTTTTCGCGAGACCAATCTTTATTTTTCCCGTCGTCACGTTTATCGTGCAACTTTTTACCTTTTGCTAGATGAAATTCAAGTTTTACCCAGCATTTTTTCCAGTACATAGCTGTAGCAATTAATGAATAGCCATCTCGCTCTGTTGCACCGAGTAGACGGTCAAGTTCGCGTCTGCTTAATAGTAACTTACGATAACGCAAAGGATCGCAAATTACATGGGTTGAAGCACTATTAAGTGGCTGGATTTGCGCGCCAAGCAAAAATGCTTCGCCATTTTTAAGATGAATATAAGTTTCGGTGATGTTTACCTTACCAGCTCGGATGCTTTTAACTTCCCAGCCTTGTAGTTCAACACCTGCTTCAAACTTATCGTGTAAAAAATACTCATGTCGCGCTTTTTTGTTTAGCGCGATGGTATTACTTGTCGATTTTGATGAATTTTTCTTAGCCATAGTGCCCTATAATATACGTAATGTGAGATGTTTTATATCGATTTTTTAATAATGCTTTTAAAAATTAAGCTTTAACTTAAGCAGCATGAAAATTTGGGGAAACGCGCAAAGCTTGCTAAAATTCCTCCACACAGTTGGGAGTGAGTATGCCACAAATAGAAAAAAGTGCGCTGGTTATGTACAGCACTAAAGAGATGTTTGATCTAGTTAATGATGTAGAAGCTTATTCACAGTTTTTACCAAATTGTTCAGACTCAAAAATTGTTTCACAGCACGATAATAACATGACCGCGAGTTTAGAAATATCTAAGGCGGGTATAAAAAAGTGGTTTACCACCGAAAACACCTTTGTTGATGAACAAACCGTGTTGCTGCGCCTTGTTGATGGTCCATTTAAGATGTTAAAAGGGCGCTGGCACTTTCAAGCGCTTGATACTAAAGCTTGTAAAGTACAGTTAGAGTTAGAGTTTGAATTTTCAAGTAAGTTAATAGAGCTTGCCTTTGGAAAGATTTTTAACGATGTAGCAAAAAATATGGTGAGTGCATTTACTCAACGTGCAAAACAGATTTATGGAGCGCGAGTATGATCAATGTTGAGGTGGTCTTTGCATTACCGACCACGGCCACGTGTTTATCAATTGAAGTGCCACAAGGGACTACCGTCGAGCAAGCTGTTATTCAGTCCGGTATTATAGAAAAGTGCCCAGAAATAGATGCCACATCACTAACGTTAGGTGTGTGGAATCGAACTGTAAAAGCTAACTATGAGCTAAAAGATGGTGACCGTATAGAAATATACCGCCCATTAATTGCAGACCCTAAAGATGCGCGCAGAAAGCGTGCTGAAAAAGCAAAAGAAGAGGGGCGTGCAAATAAAATAACGGGTGGTCGCCCACTCGAGAAGTAATACCAATCGGCATAAACTTCGAACAATTTGACAGATTATATCTCACGCTAACGTTGTTTAAAGTTGTAAAAGCTTTTAAATGAACCAGTAAAAAAGGTGAGCCAGGCTCACCTTTTTTACTAACTGAGACGTTTATTGCTCTAGCGGTGTATTAAAGTTTTCAGGTTGGTCATAATCACCTGAGATTGAAACTAACTTTTCATTTTCAAAGTTAATTACTAACTCTTTATTTTGCTCGTTTTTACGGCCTTTATTGAAGCTGTAAATATAACGCCAAGTATTATTATCAAAGGCGTCCTCGGCAATAGGTCTACCTAATACATAAATAACTTGCTCTCGAGTCATATTTACACGAAGTTTTTCAACATCAGATTGCTCTAAAAAGTTGCCTTGTGGGATGTTAATTCGGTATACCCAGCTAGAGCAACCAGCTGCTGAGCTAAGTGTTAAAGCAACGATAAGCCAAAGAGAAAAAGTTTTTAACGACTGCATTGTTAGTTGTGATCCTTATTTTTTATAATCTGCATGATACCGATTAGTCACTGAAGGTAAAACCCTTTTAAGCAATTGTTTTGTGTTAAGGGCGTTAAGGTAATGATTTGACCACTAATAATGAAAAAAGTTTACAACACATCGAAACGAATATTTTAAAAACTGAGTCCATTTGGTTTTTATATATAGTTGAAACGCGATTAGGTCATTGGTACACCGGGATCACGACTAATGTTGAAAAACGTTTTGCAACTCATCAAGCCGGGAAAGGGGCTAAAAACCTTAAAGGGAAAGGGCCGCTTTTACTTATCCATCAACAACAAGTGGGCAATAAAAGTGAAGCGAGTAAGCTTGAATATCAATTAAAAAAGCTCACTAGAGCCAAAAAGGAAGCATACGTTTTAGCATTTAATAGAGGCGATAGTGAAAACGCTTAGCTTGTTCAAAATAAGTATATTGGTTGTGAGAAAAAACTATCTTAGTATAGTCTTTGCTCACAACAGACGTGCAGTACTATAGCTACTTAGCGGTGTTTTTCAAAGGTAGCTACAAGTGCATCAAGTGTTTGAGCGCTGTTTGCTAAGTCTCGAATAGCTTGCTCTGTATTGATTTGTTCGCTCATTGCTTTATCGCTAATTTCGCTAATCTGTTCAATATTACGACTTACATCGGCAACCACATTACTTTGCTGCTCAGTTGCAGTCGCTATGAGCGTAGCCATATCGTTTATCTCATTGGCTGTTTCGGTTATCGTATCGAGTAATTCTACTGAGTTTTGCATAGCACCAACGCTTTGCTGTGCTTTATCTTTCGATTGACCAATATCGTTAACTACATCGTCAGATATTCTTGTAAGCTCTTCAATCATAGATTGGATTTCGGTGGTTGATTGTGATGTGCGGTTTGCCAGTGCACGTACTTCATCAGCAACAACAGCAAAGCCTCGTCCATGTTCCCCTGCGCGAGCAGATTCAATAGCCGCATTTAAAGCAAGTAGATTAGTTTGATCCGATATACCTCTAATTGAGTCAACAATACTTGCAATATCAACTGTCTTTTTAGATAGCAAAGTTACTTGCTCTGTAATGCCATCAATATCGCTGGCAAGGGCTGAGATAGTTGCTTGGCTTTGTAATACTTGGTTGTGGCTCTGAATTGTATTTTCGCGGCTGCTATCGGTTAACTTAGCTGTATTTGCAGCACTTTGCGCTATTTCTTGCACTGTCGCGCCCATTTCGTTGATTGCTGCTGCGACAGAGATTGTTTGCTCTTTTTGGTGATCTATTGCTTGAGAGTTTCGTTTTGCTTGTTCAAATACATGATCAGAGCTTTGGCGTATATCGTGGCTTTCGCTTGCAACTTGAGTAATCGCCGTTTCTATTTTATTAATAAACTGATTAAAGCCATTACTTAGGTTGTTAAGCTCTGGTTGGCTTGACTCTGGTAAGCGATACGCTAAGTTTGCATCGCCAGAGCCTAATCGTGAAAATAACTCAGCCATTTTAGAAAGTGGAGATGAAAGTGAGCGTGCAAGTAAGTAACTAATCAAACTAGCAACTAATGCTGTAATTATCGTAAAGGTAAAAATTTGCCATTGTAAGGTATTCACACTTGCGAAGACTTCACTTTTTGGCACTTGAGCTACAACATATAAATCGGTATTTTTAATTGGCGTAGCAGCGACAAGAGTGGGTTCGCCATTTAAGCTGATTTCTTCTAGCGCAAAGCCATTACTATTAAATAGTTGGCTGTGGATATTTGCAGTATATAAATCATCAATATTTGCTTTAGCTACTTTACTTGCATCTTTATGAAGCTGAATCAATCCACTTTTATCGGCTATAAATACAAAACCTGTTTGCTCAATTTTAAATTGCTGTAATAGCTTTTGCATATCAGTGATACTTTTTGCAAGACCTGCTAAACCAGTACCATTAGCCTGCTGATGATTTATAAACATTTTTACATCATTGGCTGATTCTTGATAAATACTTATAGAGTAAGGTTGCTTTGATTGCTTAAAAGCAAAAAACCAGCCATCGGCTGCATCGTTTTTTAACACTCGTAAAAAACCATGCTGATTCCAATACTGTGCAGTCTCTCTATTTGCCCAAGATGCTGTTGCTAAATCGTATTGTTGGGCAACACGATTTAATTCTTTCAATAATAAAGTGTCGTCTTGATTACTAGACTGAGCCCATTGTAAAACAAATTCGTTTGATGATAGTTGCTGAGCAGCACCGAGTAACTCGTTGATTTCACCGCCTATGTGATTGCTGATTGTTTGCAGTTTACTAGGAAGCTCTGACTCGATCATACGTTGCTCAATTATGTCTTTAGAGCTGTATAAAGAGGTCAAGCCAATCAGTGCCGCTACGCATATAGCAATAACACTGCCTAAAGCTGTGATTTTTTGAGTAATAGAAAGGTTTTGTATCGTCATGATATTAATTAATTTTACAACTGAGTAGAGGGTTATATTAGCACATTATTTATTTTGAGCTAAATATTGCCTACTGCGAAATGAATAGAAGGTAGCGTGGTATGGTTAAAGTTTTATGAATATGCATAAAAAAGCCCATATGCAAAGCATATAGGCTTGGTTTCTAACAAGCGAAACATTTATTGTTTAGGGTTAAACAATCTTTTTCATTGCTGACATGTAGCCACGTAATTTAGCACCTACTTTTTCAACTGGGTGCTCACGAAGGGCGGCGTTAATTTGAATTAATGTTTGGTTATCAACTTGGTTACTGTGCTCGCCAAGACCTTTACCAATAACATCTGTATCAATGTTTTTCATAAAATCTGCAAGTAATGGTAAACATGCATGGTTATATAAGTAACATCCATACTCTGCAGTGTCAGAAATTGTACGGTTCATTTCAAAAAGCTTTTTGCGTGCAATAGTATTGGCAATTAATGGCGTTTCATGTAAAGACTCGTAGTAAGCTGACTCTTCAATAATACCGGCTGCTGTCATGGTTTCAAAAGCAAGTTCAACACCTGCTTTTACCATTGCTACCATTAAAATACCGTTATCAAAAAATTCTTGTTCAGAGATTTCTACATCGCCAGCAGGGGTCTTTTCAAAGTTAGTCTCTGCTGTTTCTGCGCGCCATTTAAGTAAGTTTACGTCATCGTTATTCCAGTCTTCCATCATGGTGCGTGAAAAAGTGCCATCGATGATGTCATCTTGATGCTTATTATAAAGCGGGCGCATAATTAGTTTTAGCTCTTCGCTTAGTTCGAACGCTTTTACTTTTGCAGGGTTTGATAAACGGTCAAGCATGTTTGTAACGCCGCCGTACTTAAGTGCTTCGGTAATTACTTCCCAGCCGTACTGAATTAGTTTTGATGCATAACCCGCATCAACCCCTTTTTCTACCATTTTATCAAAACATAAAATAGAGCCAGTTTGTAACATGCCACATAAAATGGTTTGTTCGCCCATAAGATCTGACTTAACTTCAGCAATAAATGATGATTTAAGTACACCAGCACGGTGTCCACCAGTTCCTGCTGCATACGCTTTCGCTTGTGCTAAACCAAGACCTTGAGGGTCATTTTCTGGGTGAACAGCAATTAGAGTTGGTACACCAAAACCGCGTTTGTATTCTTCACGTACTTCAGACCCAGGACACTTAGGCGCAACCATGATTACAGTAATGTCTTCACGCACTTGCATGCCTTCTTCAACAATATTAAAGCCATGAGAGTAGGCAAGTGTAGAGTCTTTTTTCATCAGTGGCATAATCGCACTAACTACAGCGGTATGTTGCTTATCTGGCGTTAAATTAAGTACTACATCAGCTGTTGGGATTAGTTCTTCGTAAGTGCCAACAGTAAAGCCGTTTTCAGATGCGTTCAAAAATGATTGACGACGCTCAGAAATAGCTGATGCGCGTAATGTGTAAGAAACATCTAAACCAGAGTCACGTAAGTTTAAGCCTTGGTTTAAACCTTGTGCGCCACAGCCTACAATAACTAGCTTTTTACCTTTAAGTGCATCAACGCCATCGGCAAATTCGCCTGCGTCCATAAATTCACATTGCGCTAATTGCGCTAATTGTTCGCGTAAAGGTAAGGTATTGAAATAATTCGCCATTGTTAGTGTCCTATAAAGTCATGTTTGTTAGATGCGCAATGTTTACTGCGCTTACAAACACCATATGTAAAATCGTTGCTTGCGTAAAATGATATATTTGAATTAAAGTGTTTCATAATGTGAAATACAGGGGGTTGGATGGAACATAAGCACTTAAACTACTTTTTAGCGTTGGCTAAAACACTTCACTTTGGGCGCGCAAGTGAGCTTTGCCACATAAGCGCACCCACTTTGAGCCGAAATATAAAGCATTTGGAAGAAGAAGTTGGAGTGGCGTTGTTTATCCGCGATAACCGAAGCGTTAAATTAACGCGTGAGGGGGAGTCGTTTATTGATTACGCCACGGCAACGCTTGCTAATTGGCAACGTTTTAAAACGAATGTAAAAGATCCACAACAGCATATTTACGGCAAAGTAAGTATTTATTGTTCTGTAACTGCATCTTATAGTTTTTTATATCAAATATTAGAGCAACTTCGTGCGCAGCATCAGTACATAGAAATAACATTAAATACCGGTGACCCTGCACTTGCTATAAATCGTGTGCTAGATGGCCACGAATTAATGGCAATTGCGGCTAAGCCTAATAAATTACCGTCGCAAATTGCCTTTGTTGATATTGGGCACTCACCACTTTTATTAATTGGCCCAAAAATTCAATGTCCGATCACACAAAAGCTTACACAAAATAGTGATGACATTAATTGGTCTGATTTAGAGTTTATTGTCCCAGAACAAGGTTTTTCTCGCCAAAGGTTAGAGCACTGGTGGCGCAAAAATAATATTCACGGAAAAATCTACGCTCAAGTTGCAGGACATGAAGCAATGGTATCTATGGTGAGCTTAGGACTAGGTGTCGCTATGGTCCCTAAAATAGTGCTAGATAACAGCCCGCTACAAGATAAGGTACAAATCCTAACACCAAAAATGCAAGCACCTGAAGGGTTTGATATCGGTTTGGCGGTATTAAGGAAAGAGTTAAATGACCCTGCAATCAGTGCGTTGTGGAATATTGCGCAAACTTTAGAGGCAAAAGCGATTTAATGCGCGCAGAGAATAAGCAAGTTAGTTAAATAGTATGAATATAGGTTGCGTATAAGTTTACTATTACTTAACATTGAGCGCTAATAATAAAAACAATGACGCTTGAGAGTTTATTTATGAACCACGCAGTATCACTTGCTCATTCTGCCCAATGCCTAAAAAAGGCGATTCCTTTGATGGTAAAGTACCGTATGCCGGTAACCCCTATCAACTATGCAATTTGGTACTGTTACATTCAAGGAAGCAATCCTTCACTAAATGCTGAATTAGACCATGTTATTGCTGAGCAACAAACATGCTCACAAGACAAAGCAAAAGAAATTTTTGATAAGCATTTAACGCAAGACGATCTGGCTTTTTTTCAAGAAATGACTGAAAAATTCCATACAACCATGGAGCAAGTCCAGCAAGATATAAGCACCACGCTTGAGCATTCCAAAAGCTTTACAACAAGTTTAGTTGATTCACAAAATGAATTAAATATGCTTGCTGATGTAAATTCTTATAATGAAATATTAGGTTGTGTAGAGCGCTTAACCGACGACTCTATTGCTATGCAGGATTATGCTAGAGAATTTCAAACTAAGTTAGCTTTTGCTTACAACGAAATAAAAGATTTAAAAGAAGCACTTAATATTTCAAAAGAAGCAGCTGATACCGACACACTTACGGGGTTTTATAACCGAGGTAAGTTTGATTCAGATATCGTAAAATTTTGTTTTGAATACTCAGAGAAAGCACAGGAAGATTCTCTTGCCGTACTAATTATGTTTGATATTGATCACTTTAAACGTTTTAACGATGACTTTGGTCATCAAAAGGGTGACGAAGTATTGAGGTTAGTTGCCAAAAAAGTGAGAGAAAATACAACTGAAACAGCAAATATATATAGATACGGTGGCGAAGAGTTTTGTATAACAGCTTATTTTGACACTATTAACGACATAATAGCGTTTGCCGATTGTATACGTTTAGCTATTGCGAAATTAGCGATTCGTAAAAAGCATGATGTAACAGCTAAACGTGCTATTTCTGCAAGTTTTGGTTTAGCTATTTTACGTCCATTTACTAATAGCTCAGTTTTAGTTGAGCGTGCAGATAGAGCCTTATATATCGCAAAAACACATGGACGAAACCGAATAGAAATAGCCCCTGATATTTAATAAGCATCAGATGCTTGATTTGTTACGGCTAAAGCCGCTATTAACCTTGGTAGCCTAGTAGGCTGTAAGGTTAATAAAATAGAATTGTTAGAGTTGGCTTCCTGCGGATTTTATTTGAATTAAAGCATTTGCCAAGTTATTCCTCTTTTCCAAAGTTTCTAAAGTAGTGCTAGCTTAGCCAACGCACATAACTAACTTGAAGGATTTGTCACTCCAAAAATATAAAAGTTAACATTTGTGTATACAAATTGTGAATAATTGTAACCAGCTAGAGATAGTTTAAAAAGACCTTGCTAGTATGGGGAACTTACTTACTTAATTTAATTCTTTGATGTACGCTGATGCGGTATTCCCTCTCCTTATTAACAGCTCTATGTTTTAGCACTTTGTTTGCTTGCCTTTCGGTGCAAGCAACACAGGCAAGCAAGCATGCTGACGATTATACAGAGCAAGATATAACAACCGATCGTCTGCATTTGAGTTTAAGTGTTGGGGCTGGAGTTATAACCAACCCTTTGCATGGTGGAGATAATATTCCGCTAGTACTTATTCCTCAAGTTGCGTTTTATGCAGAGCAATGGTTTTTTGACAATGGCCGCCTTGGCTATTCATTTTCACAATCCCCAAAGCATCACTTTAATCTAGTTAGTGAACTCAACTCTGAATCTCGCTTTTTTATAGACTGGCACCCTAAAAATGTATTTACATTGCAAAGTAATGCACTTAATAATCAGTTTGCAATGCAAAATGAAGCCTCGTCCTCTCGCTGCGCTGATATTGATAATTTACATAAACGGCAAATTGCCTTGGATGCGGGTATTGCATATCACTATGTAAATGAAGGCCATGTTTTCTCAGTTCAGGCTCTGCATGATATAACCGATGTTTATCGAGGTGTACGCGGTGCATTGCAGTGGCAGTATCATACTGTGCTAGGAAAGCTTAAAATAAAGCCAACACTTGGAATAAACTATAAATCTGCGGAACTAAATAGCTATTTTTATGGACTTAATGAGGGTGAAACTCAATTTGGCAAAATAGACGTTGGTAGTAGTTGGCAACCTTATGCTAAAATCGACGCCCGTTGGCCACTGAGTAAGGCTGACTCTCTTCGTTTTCATGTAGCATATTACGACTATTCGGCTATGGATGGCAGTCCGCTCTTTGAACGTACTTATTCAATGACTGCATTTATAGGATTCGATCGTACTTTTTAATATGAAGTATTCAATATTAGTTGTGTTTATTACCACTTTTTTTAGTGGTTTTAGTATGGCACAAACCCCTGTTTTTAGTGTTTCTCCAAAAGTCTGCGTGGTTTCCGAACAGCAGGATTTTTGCGATCTTGATTTACAGTTTAAATGGCTATTAAATACCTATAGTGATGTCTGTTTGTATCAACAAGAACAACTACTTCAATGCTGGCAGCAGCAGCGTTCTGGGCAATTTAATTATAAAGCGCGTGTTCAGGTGGAGACCATATACTCCTTAATCAATCCTCATACGGGTGTGTTAATAGCAAAAACACAGGTTGAAGTACAAAGCGCCCATGCTAAAAAAAATAGGCGTAGGCTTCGCTCTCCGTGGAGCTTTTTTTAATTTAGGAGCAACTAATGCCAAAAATTTTACTTGTTGAAGATGATCTCGGTTTACAACAGCTAACAAAAGATTACCTTGAACATAATGGCCTTGAAGTCGAAGTGTTAGACCGCGGTGACGAAGTGTTTAACTACCTAGAAAACAATACACCTGATTTAATGATTCTAGACGTTATGCTGCCAGGTAAAGATGGCTTTAGCGTTTGCCGCCAAGTAAGAGATAAATTTACTCTACCAATTTTAATGTTGACTGCTAAAGGTGAAGACTTCGACCAAGTACTTGGTTTAGAACTTGGTGCCGATGATTATGTAATAAAACCAGCAGAGCCACGTGTATTATTAGCGCGGATTAATGCATTACTACGACGTGGGCAACCAATAGTAAAATCTAGTGAAGAACTGCAGTTTGGTGATTTAGTTATCGATAAAACAAGCCGTATTGTAAAACTAAGTGATTCAGAGATTGTATTAACTTCGCACGAATTTGAGTTACTATGGTTATTAGCGTCAAATGCGGGTGAAGTGCTAAGCAGAGAGCATGTGCACCAACATATGATTGGCCGTCAATACGACGGACTTGATAGAACTGTGGATGTACGCGTATCACGAATTCGTAAAAAATTAGGCGATAATAGTGATAAGCCGTATCGTATAAAAACTGTATGGGGACAAGGCTATTTATTTGTTTCTGATGCATGGGATCTCTAGCACTATTTAAGGTTAATCGGCTGTAATGGGAAAACTGTTTACCAGCTTATACTTATATATCATTGTTTCATTATTTGTTGTAAGTGGTGTTATTGAGCAGCTGTGGCCTTATGAAGAGTCGCAGCAGCAGGTCTTATTGGACGATGAGTTTGGGCAATCACTCTGGTTGCTTTCACAAACCCCAAATGGTCTTAAAAAGCTAAAGCATAACTTTGAAAGTAAAGTGATTGAACGACGTGATTTAATACTCCCTCAAAAACAACAATCGCAGCTAAACCAAAACCACTACTTATATTTGTATGATAAGCAACAACGCATTGTTTGGTATGTAGATCTCGGTAATGATTCATTACTTCAAGTAGGACCGGTAGGTGTATTAACGCAGGAATCATCTTCTGTTTGGCCATATTTATTACTACTTATTATTGTAGGTATACCAGTTGGGCTATGGAGCTTTTTACTATGGCGCGACTTTGCAAAGCTACGTAAAGCGTGTGAAGCGGTAGAAGGTTTGCAAGACTTTCAACTAAACGACACTTCTAAGTCTTTCTTTTTACCTATAACTGATACATTAAAAGTAATGCAGCAACGTATTGAGTTTTTGCTTAGTGCACAGCAAGAACTTACCTCATCGGTATCGCATGAGTTTAGAACGCCATTAGCACGTTTAAAGTTTGCAATTGTAATGCTGCAAGCACAAATGCTTGATAAAAAAGGCGAAAAATACCTAACCAATATGCAAATAGATATTAGCGAGCTTGAGTCACTTGTCTCTGAAATGCTTGAATATGCGCGATTAGACTCTCAACAACCAAGTTTACAGCCAATAAACTGCGATTTAGCTGGGCTAGTAAAAACTACTGTTGAAAAGCTAAATTTTGAGGCTAGAACAACACTCTCTATAAACCTCCCTGAGCATTTAAATTACTACTGTGATAGCCACTTTATGGCGCGAGTATTTCAAAATTTAATTGGCAATGCGCTTAAATACACTCATCAACAAGTCAAAATTTCATTGCTACAAGAAGCAACTCATATCGTATTGATTGTTGAAGATGATGGTGAAGGGATTGACCCCGTTGAGCGAGAAAACGTATTTAAGCCTTTTACTCGATTAGATAAAAGTAGAGGCAAGGATACAGGTGGCTTTGGTTTAGGGCTCGCTATAGTTGCTAAAATTGTGTCGTGGCACCAAGGTGAGTGTAAAGCAGAAAGCTCAAGCTTAGGTGGTGCTAAATTTATTGTATATTTACCCCTTAAATTTAAGACATAAAAAAAGCGCCTAAGGCGCTTTTTTTTTGCGGTTAAAAACCAAAATCAACAAGTAGCAATATAATAGACCGCGAGTACTTAAAAAAGTTCTCAATTATTTTTTATTTTTTTCAAGTAATGGCATTAACATTTGCTCGAGGCCATTTAGTTTAACCTCATACATCATCGCTAGTTGGCTACCAAGTTTTGAGTCAGGAAATCCTTGTTGTTTGAACCACACCAAATAAGGTTCTGGTAGCAGTAATAAAGGGCGCCCAGCATATTTCCCAAAAGGCATCGTTGTATTTACAGCTATTTTTAATTGTTTTGGATCCATAAGAGTTACTTAGGTTTTAAAGTCTGCGTAAGTGTAAGGGATTTTAGAAATATAAAATAGGCTGTGACGGGCAAGAAACAGCCTATTTTGCGAGGGAGTAGGCCCTCTGACTTAATAATTTTTGTTGATTAATATAAACCTAGTTGAACTTTAATTAGCTGGGATCTAATTAAGTTATTATTAGAACATGGGTTTTTATTTAACCAACACGGATAGTCTACCTGTTTTTCATTGTTGTGGTGAAATGGCTTGTAAAGGAATGTAAATAGAATTGCTTTTTATTTAGAAATTAATAACAAAGCCTTAATAATTCTAAGGCTTTGTTATTTATAGACGTTATAAAAAGTGGTTATTCGTTAAATAGCTCTTGTTTAACGTGCTCTGCAAAACCACTACCTGCTTCTAAGTAAAAGTTATAAGTAGAATGAACACCCATTTCTTCTAGCTCTTTTTGTTGATCAGGGTAGTTTGCAATAGCTGTTACTTGGCCTTTATAACCAGAGGCTTGTAGCTGCTCTAACGCAAAAATATTTTGCATATGCTTTGGCATCGCAAGCATGACCATTTCTACTTGCGAATGATTTACTCGTTGCCAAAAGTCAGGATCTGTTGCATCAGCAATTAAGACGTTGCGGCCTCTGTTAACGTGCTTATCTACCACCTCAGGTTTTATATCTATACCTGCAACAACATTTGGGTGAGTCGCGTTAATAGTCTCATACGCACCAGTACCAATACGTCCCATTCCAAAAATGACTATTTTAGTATCGTTTAGGTTAACGGGTAGCTCTTCAGCTAAACGAGTTTTGCTTTCAAACTTTAATAGCCACTGCTCTATTTTTACGTATAACTCATTTGAGCGCTTATTTAACGGTGAGGCAATTACAAAGGTAATAGAAACTGCAATTGCCATTACAGCGAGCCACTCCGAAGTGATCATGCCAGTGCTAGCTGCTACTGCACATACAATTAACCCAAATTCACTGTAGTTAGATAAACTAAAGGCGGTAAGTAATGATGTACGCGCGCGTAGTTTGAATATATTTGTGAACACATAATAAAGCGCTATTTTAATAGGTAAAACTAAAACAAGTATAATAGCAACGATTAATGAGCTAGTGGTTAGCTCTGCGCTCAAGCCAATACTTAAGAAAAAACCAACTAATAATATGTCTTTTAAATTAAGCAGAGATTTTGATAGCTCACCTGCCTTTTTGTGAGGGGCAAACATCATTCCTATTATTAGTGCACCTAAATCGCCTTTTAGGCCTGCAAATTCAAATGCATGATAACCAGCAACTAAAGCAAAGAAAAAACCAAATAATGGTAATAGTTCACCATGTTTAGAGCGATTTAATACGCCATACATGACAGGTCGTAATAAAGGCAGAGCAATTATTAATGCAATTGCCCACACATTTGGAATTTTACCTGTACTAATCGCTAAAAAGATAACTGCAAAGATATCTTGCATGACTAGTATACCAATGGCTATTTTACCGTGAAGGCTTGCCATTTCTCCGCGTTCTTCAAGCACTTTTACTGCAAATACAGTACTTGAAAAACTAAGTGCAAACCCAACTAATAAAGCACTTTGCCAACTTAAATCAATAAACAGTGGAATGGCGAAAACACCAAGCAATAACATAAAGCCACTAAAAAGCGCACTGCTAAAAATAATATGCAATGTTGCAGGCGCCCACACTTGGGGTTTAATTAAACTGTTTACCTTTAGCTTTAAACCAATACTAAAAAGAAGAAGGGTTACGCCAAGTGCTGCTATTGTATCGAGCAACTCTGTACTTTTATAACCCGATAAATTTAAAGCAAAACCTGCTAATAAAAATCCAATAAGAGGAGGCAGCTTTAACTGATAAACAGCAAAACCACACACAAACGCGGCGGCAAAATAGATTAGTTCCATAATTCTTAATATCACTTCATTTGGGGTTTCAGTGTAACGAAAAATTTATACCATTGAAAATAAAAATAGACCTAAAAATGAACGCGTCTAATCAAATACTTGCCTAGCTGTGTATAAAAAATGCGCATCAAACATACATTTAATCGTAAATAGTATGTAAATAACATTTTTTCACTGACATTGGCTTTTAAATATGGTTAAGATGCGATAACGAAGAAGTTTAAGCGAGAGCAAATAATAGAGCCGCTCAGCTTAAGGAGAAATATATGTTTAAAAAGATTTTAGCGTCGGTAGGTATTGGTGCTGCAAAAGTAGATACTGTTTTAGAGACTGAACACCTACAACCTGGTCAGCTTTTTAACGCACAAATAGTCATTACCGCAGGTGATGTTAGCCAAGATATTGCAGGCTTAGATTTATTACTTATGACCCGTGTTAAAGCGGCAGGTGATGATGGCGATTATTTTACCAATCATGTGATTGACCAATGGCGAATTACCGATATAGGTACAATTGAACCGGGCGAAGTTAAAAGTATCCCTTTTGAAGCACGCCTTCATTCTGAAACACCTATTACAGAAATTAATGCAGGCTACAATCAATCTCATGTGTGGCTTGAAACAGGTTTAGATATTGATTTAGCACTTGATCCGAGCGATAAAGACCATTTACATATTTACCCTAATGAAGCTGTTAAAACGTGCATGCAGGCGATGGAAAAGCTAGGTTTTAGCTTAATGAAGGCTGATGTAGAAAAAGGTCATTTGCGCGCTTCTACATTTCAATCGTTATCGGGCTGTTATCAGGAGCTTGAATATAAACCAAATAGCCGTAGTTTATTTGGCATTCAAGAGATTGAGTTGTCATTTGTTCCAGAGGCACATAAAACACATGTGCTCATAGAACTAGACAGAGCCTTTAGAGGCGATGGTTATGTAGATTTAACCATAGAGCATGACCACGTGAATGTATCGCAGTTGTGCGACCAACTAGAGCGTTTATTTGCTTAATATAAGTTAACAAGTGAATAATATTATTAAACCCGGCCTAGGCTGGGTTTATTGTTTATAGGATTTAAAATGCAATTTAAATGTGAGCAGTTTAATGCTTTAGATGCGCATACTCTTTTTACTATTATGCGAGGACGTGTGGACGTATTTGTTGTAGAGCAGGCATGTCCTTATCCTGAACTTGATGATGTAGATATAGCTTTAAATACACAGCATCTATATACATTAGGCAGCGGGCAGCTACACACTTATGCGCGATGCTATGAAAAAAATGAGCAATACAGCGCAATAGGGCGCGTGCTGGTAAGTAAAAGTGCGCGTGGCAAAGGCGACGCCACTTTACTTGTAAGTAAAGCAATAGAATGCTGTAAAGAACTGTGGCCTGAGCGAGATATTTATATTGGCGCACAAACCTACTTACTTGATTTTTACCGCTCTTTTGGCTTTGAAGATTACAAAAGTGAATATCTAGAAGACGGCATACCTCATCAAGATATGATTTTAAAACTCACTCAATAAATCCAATTTAAGCAGCTATAAAAAAGCCCATTAATGTGGGCTATTTTAATTTAAAACTATTTTAAGGCTGAGGTATCATTTAGCTCAATAGTGAGTGTAAAAACACCATACCAATAGCCAGTGGACATACAAACTTGGTATACCAAGGCCATATTTTCCAAAACAGTGTATTGTGAACCTCTGGATTACCCTCTTGAATTGCTTTTAGTAATGAGCCTCTATACCAAATCCAGCCTACAAATATACAACACATAAGGCCAAGTAAAGGCTGAGCTACTTTTGTAGTGAGAGTGATTACTAAGCCAAATAAGCTGCTAAGGTTACACACAATTGTAATGCTGACGACAGCGATTAGCGCCCCAATTAACCACGTTGCTTGAACGCGTTTCATCCCAAAGCGCTCTACGGTGTATGATACTGGCGCCTCTAACATTGAAATAGATGATGTTAAAGCGGCAATACTCATTAACGCAAAAAATGAAAAACCCACAAACAGACCTACGTCGCCCATTCCATCAAATAAAGCGGGGAGTACCTGAAACACTAATGTATCTTCAGAGAGCAGCTTACCCGTTGTGGCCGAGAATATTTCAACGCCTTGTGCTTGTGCTACGTACATTGCTGGGATGATCAGTAAGCCTGCAACAAAAGCAATAAATACGTCAATAAGGGTTACATACGCGCCTAAAGAAACGAGGTTTTCTTTTTTACTAATGTACGAGCCGTAAATAATCATTACGCTAGTGCCAAGCGATAATGAGAAGAAAGCTTGCCCTAATGCACTTACTAATAGTTTTGCGTCAAAAATAGATGAAAAGTCAGGGACTAAGTAGGCTTTTAAGCCTTCCATAGCACCATTTTGCGTCATTACGTAAGCAATAAGTGCAAATAAAATGCCTAAAAGTGCAGGCATTAAACGCTTAGACCACTTCTCAATACCGTTTTCAACGCCTCTACTTATAATGGCGACAGTTAGAACGATAAAGATCATGGTGAATATAATATTTCGAGTAAGTGATTGCTCGCTTAACCATGTAGATGCTGTGTTGGCACCAACTAAAGTGGCTATGGGTTCAGCTGTGGCGCTGAGCATCCAACCGGCAACAATGGCGTAAAAGCTTAGTATAAAGCCAGCGCATAAAATACCGCCAAAACCAACAGCAAAGGCAAAGTGTTTTTGCCATGGCTTATTAGATATTTTTTGAAGAGATGACACTGCGTTTGCTTGGCCATGACGTCCAATCATAAGTTCAGCCATTAAAGCGGGGTAGGCTAAAAAGAACGCAAGCACTAAATATGCGACTAAAAATGCAGCACCGCCATTACTGGCTGTTTGTGTAGGGAATCCCCAAATATTGCCCAAACCAACGGCAGAACCCGCGGCGGCCATAATAAAACCAAAGCGAGAGCTAAACTCGCCTCTAACTGCGCTCATATTATTGTACTTCTCTATTGTGTGACGGCGGTGACAATCTACTGGAAATGTAAAAAAATAAAAAGTGCTTATTTGCTGATCTAGCACAAATTAATAAGTAAAGTGTATGTTATAACCATCGATTTTAATTGTTGTTATTAAGTCGTTTAAAATAACGAGTTGATTTTGTTTAATAATTGTTAATTACAGTCTGTAACTATTGCTTTACGGATTATGGTGCTGTGCAATAGTGAGGGTAAAGCACGCACCACCTAGCTGGGTGCTTTTAGTTACTTTAACGCTGCCATGATGCCAATCAGCTACTTTGGTAACAATGGCTAAGCCAAGGCCATAACTTTTATCGGCTCTGTTACGGTGGTCTTCCTCTCTAAAAAATGGGCTAAATACGTTACTAAAGTTTTCTTGTGCGATACCTGGGCCGTCGTCTTCTACCGTTATTATAAGCTGTTGCTCGTGTAACCTTGCACTGAGGTAAATATGTTGGTTTGCGAAATCACATGCGTTAGTTAATAAATTAGTAATTGCACGAGCCAACCAGTGAAGATCTGCATTTATTATTTTATCTGTACTATTGAGTTGTACGTTGAGCATTTGCATTTCAAGTTTTGGTGCAAGTTGAACTAAAATATCTTCAAGGTAGGATTTAATATTGGTTGATGAATAGGTCAGTTTGTTCGCGTTTTGTTCTAAAGTAGCAAATGCTAAATAGCTACTAAGCATCGATTCCATATGATCTAAATCGTTCTCCATACGGATTAAATACTGTTTTATTTTTTGCTCATCATGGCTATCTAATGCCGCATCTAAACCAAATCGCAGGCACGCGATAGGGGTACGTATGTCGTGAGACAAGCTTGAGGCCATTAGTTTGTTTTCGGCGACAAGTTTCTCTATTTGGCTAGCCATGCGGTTAAAAGTAAGTTCTACGTCTTTTATATAGGTAAAGTGCGATACTTTTATTCGGGCTTGAACATTACCTGAGGCAAACTTTTTAGCGGCTTCGTTTAAGACAGTCAGCCGTTTAGCTAAAGGGGCGATAATAAACCCCATAAATACACATAAGCCTGCGTAAAATAGTAGAGTTAATATAATGTCGTTATGCTGCTCGCTATCAAAGATTTTATCTAAACGCATTGATAAGTGAAAAGGATTTAAAACGTCGCTACTATAGAGCATATAAAAGCCTTGCTGATCCTCTAAAATCAGCCCACCTGGCGTGTGCATTTGTAACAATAGCGAAGGTGGTAAAGCGAGTGACTCATTTGGCTTGTAGTCAATTAAAACATCAAACTCTCGGGCTAGTTGTTTCACATAATCGCTGCGCTCAGATGTAGGTATGTTAGCTAATTGCTTATTAAAACCCATGATCATTTTACTTTGCTGACTAAATTCATCTTGTGGGGTATGCGCTTGTTGACTAAAAGCATCAATAAGCCAGCCCAATACCACAATAGATAAAAGTGCACTGCCTAGAAGCGATATATAAAACTTTTTCATTTATTTATTCATCGCTCTATTACCACGCGGTAGAAACAAGTAAATAGCCACGTCCCCAAATGGTTTTAATTTTTTCAGGGTTTTGTGGGTCATCATTAAATTTTTTACGAAGTGCAGAAATAAGTACATCAACACTTCTATCAAGCCCGTCGTACTCTCTACCTTTCGTCGCTTTAAATACGGCATCGCGTGAGACAACTTGACCTGCATTACTTGCAAGGTAGTGTAATAATAGATATTCGGCGCTTGATATGTTTACATCTTGCTCGTTAAGGGTCACATTTCTTGATTCGGTATTAATACTAAGCGCACCAACTTGAATAACGCTTTGGCTAACCTGTGGCTTATTTGGCTCATTGTTTTGACGCAGTGCTGCTTTTATGCGCGCTAGCAATGCACGTGGACGCACCGGTTTCATTATGTAGTCGCTTGCGCCAACTTCTAAACCAATAACTTCATCCATCTCTTCATCGCGTGCGGTGAGCATTATAATAGGCGAATTATAAAAGCTACGAAGCTCTCTACATACGCTGATACCATCTTGCCCCGGGAGCATAATATCAAGGAGTACAATATTTGGATTTAACGTTTTGACCTGGCTAACAACTTCGTCACCACGATGACAAACATGCGTTGTATAGCCTTGCTCTGTTAAATATTCAGCAACCCATTGCGCTAGTGATGCATCGTCTTCAACAAGTAAAATAGTCCCGTAGTTATCCATAAAATATCCCTAATGCGATTGGTATTAAAATAGTCGCCAGCGGCGTTTTTTTTGTCTGTTTTGATAAACCCATTGTAGTTTTACTTCTGCTGTACTGATGACTTTGGATGTATTGCTATCAAATAGTTCAAATGAAATACTTTGCTGTGAGTCAAAAGCATAATTAAAAGTACCACTTTGTTGCTTTAGCCAACATTGCATAATGTACTTTGAAGTTGCATCGCGTAGGCAGTAATTACCAATGATAGGTTGCTCCCACGTAAGTGTGACATCGGCATAGCAATTACGCCCTTCGCGCAGTGCAACACAAGTGTCGGGTAGTGCTATGAGTGCTTCAGGGGGCTCCTGCGCTTTAACAGTAAAGGTACTGGGAAAGATCAGTAATACCCAAATCCATCTAAAATACATAACGTAGGCCTACCTTGGCTTTATGCTGATATCCTTGGGAAATAATGGGGCTGTCGTCAATTTCTTTTGAAAACCATGTAGTGAGCCAACCGGATAAAAACACCCAATCTTGGCTTATTGGATATTCAGCATGGAACTCAAAGATAATACTCGTACTGGCATTGCTGCTATAAATCGGGCGAAGGCTGGTGGCTTCATCGTTATCAATGCCAAAGTAATAATTGGTAAAATCGGCAGAGTAGGCGCTTAAACCAACACCAGATCTAAACTCCCAGTTTCGCCATGGCAAAATGTGGCTAAAAAAGCTATTTATAACCCAGCCATTATGAGCACCAGATACGTCATGAAGGTATTCAAAGGAGAATTGTGAGTTTTCAAATCGGCGGGTGAGCCTAAGACCAACATCAAAATCGTAATTACGTTTCTTAATACCTTGAAGCTCTTTTATAACACCGTGGTTATAAAACCCGAGGCCTTTTTCGTCAAACCCGGCTTGAGTATTTGTGCCAAGTATATCTAAGCCCCAATCAAATTTATCTATAAGACTGTAACCAATTACAAGACCACCGCTGAGTTGATTGTGATCAAAATCAAGATAAAATTTATCGTAAGAAACAGCAAGACTTAAATCAAGCTCAACGCCTTTATCGTAAGATTCGATACCGATTAGGTAGGAATCTTCAATATAAAAGCCCGCACCAGCACTCCAATCCCACGCAAAGCCTTGGGTTGGCTCTAACGTGTTATCGGCATAATAGCGGTTACTTGCCATACTTGTGGTGCTAAAAATAAAGCAAAAAAGCAATGTTATGCTCACTAAAGTATGGTTAAGCAAAGTGTTTCTCATCCCTAAGGGCCTAATTATTATTTGTTATTAAGCGTAGTATATTGTTAATTCGTCCCTTTAATCTGTAAAAAAATGTAGTAAGTATAAATTTACTGAACTTTAATTTTATCGATTAATATACTGCTTAAGTAGAACTGCATCATAGGCGTTAATGCGCTTACTTCTGTTCTGTTACACGGACCACTAAGCTTAGTAAGGCTTGATAATTTTGACAACGTTTTGTACTGAGGAATTTGAATGTCTTTTCCAAGTCTTTCCATGCGGGCTTCATCAGTATTTTGCTGATGGACAAAAGCGACAACCTCAAGCTCATTAGTTATTTTTTGCTCTTCGGTGAAACTATAAACTAGTGGCTCACGATGAAAACTAGCACTATCAATAGAAGATTTAGCAAACCAAACAACATCACCCGATGCTTTGTGTGTGAGGCGCATACTTACTTGTGCAAATATTGCAGCACATTCCTGAGTTGGGTATTGCTGAGCAATATCTGAATATAATGTAAAAGGGTTCTCAGGTTGCTTTATTGCGTACTTAACATCGTCAGTGAAGGTTAAATCAAGTTGCTGAATAGTTAGTGTATAGTCGCTGTTATTTTTAGTGGTTACTTTTAGCTGTTTATCGTTAAGTGCTTGGCTAATTTGTGATAAAAGTTTATCGGTTACACTTGCCTTATCGGTAATAATTTTTACTGTTTGGTTTCTAATTACCTTATGTGCAGGAAGTTGAACGGATTTAACTTTTGGTGATGAGTGCCCTGTGGTGTACTCAAGCTGGTAGGTCTGGCTTTTTAATGTTGGCTTTAATGGCATAGCCAGTGGTTCGGCCGGCTGCTTTGTAAGAGTACAACCAGTTGATAATATAACAAAAAGTGACACAACGAAAAAACGCATAAGTACTAAACACTCACTAAAAACCAAATAATCGTCGTATTGTACGTTAGTCCAAACAAAACTTCATGATATTATCTACATAGATGTAGTTAAAAAGATAAATTTTATAAAAATGAAGTATCTCAAATCTTTATTGTATAGCCTACCTGCTTTGTGTTTGTTGTTTAGCTCTGTGAGTTTTGCAGCAAAAGCAGATCCTGATTGGGATGCATTTGTAAAAAAGTACGGCCGTTACGCACAAAAAAAATTAAAAAGTAAAGGTATACCCGGTGCAGCGCTTTCGATTGTAAATGCAAACAACTCTGATTATATCCACACTATGGGTGTTACTAAAGCACGCAACGGGCAAAAAGTTAATAAGCATACTCGGTTTAGGCTCGCGTCTGTTTCTAAAACATTTGCAGGTTCATTATCAGCTAAATTAGCCAGTGATGGCTTACTTGAACTAGACAAAGCTGTTAGCGAATACATAACTGATTTTAAAGGGACTGTTTATCAAGATGATTTAAAGGTGTTTCATCTTTTAAGCCATTCAAGCGGGTTAGTGCCTAATGCATACGATAATTTAATTGAGTCTCGTATGGATTACCCCGGAATTGTCGAAAAATTACTTAGCGTTAAACCTATTTGTAAACCAGGTGAGTGCTATGGCTATCAAAACGTAATGTTTAGCCTCATCGGTGATGTAATATTGCAAAGCAGCAGTAAAAGTTACGGACAGTGGTTACGAGAAGCTATTTTTGAGCCTTTAAAAATGAGTGATGCCAGCTTAGGTTTTGAATCTATGATTCAGGATGAAAATTACGCATTACCACACGTGCGCGGTACAAAACGTTGGTATAGCGCTAAGCTTAAAAAAAATTATTATAAAGTGGGACCTGCAGCGGGTGTAAACGCAAGTGCAAGTGACATGGCCATTTGGTTAAAAGCCCAGCTAGGGCAATACCCTGATGTTTTGTCATTGGATAATCTCGCAAAGCAAACGCGTCCTTATACACATACAAAAAAAGAAATGCATCGCAGAGTGTGGAAAAAACACCTTAATGAAGCCTATTACGGGCTAGGTTGGCGGGTTTATAATTACGCCGATGAAACGCTTTATTATCACAGTGGCTGGGTGCAAGGATATAGAAGCGATGTGGTTGTATTTCCCCACTTAAACGTTGGTTTTAGTTTAATCGTTAATGCTGAAACCGGCGTAATAAATGAATTAACGACTGAATTTATCGACAGGCTATTAGAATATAAGCGAGGTAAAAAAATATGAATAAAATAATATTAGCAGTCACTTTTTTAGCCATGTCATTTAATTGTAGTTTGGTATTTGCCGCACCTGACGAAGTATATTTGTTTCGTCATAGCGAAAAGTTAACGGGTAAAAACCCAGCGCTTTCAGAAAAGGGGAAGGCACGTGCAAATAATTTAGTTACGTTATTTAAAGAATATCAAAATATACATCTTTTTAGCAGCAACTATAAACGCACGTTGCAAACAGCCGCACCTTTGCAGGCACATTTTAATACCAAAATAAATGTGTATAACGCAGGTGAGCTAAGTGATCTAAAAAATGAGTTACTAAAACTAAAGGGAGTGGTTGTTGTTATTGGGCACAGTAATACGACGCCGCAACTGGCAGAACTACTCTCCAATGAAAAAGTGCCGGCTATGAGTGAGACACAATTTACTCAGTATTTTATATTACACAATAAGCCCACTAATAACGGCACTGATTATGATGTAACCCACCATACAATGAGCTTTTAAATTAAAAAGTATTATGTAACAAAAAACCAGCATTAAGCTGGTTTTTTAATTTAAACGTACTAAACCCTTTAAAAAGGATTAATTAATTACGTGGTAAATGTATTTTTTTCTCAACACTTTGGCGATAAAGCACAATAGTGTGACCTATCGTTTGTAGCTTAGTCGCACCAGTTTCACGTACGATTGCTTCAAAAATAAGTGCTTTTGTTTCACGATCATCAGTTGGAACTTTAACTTTGATTAATTCGTGAATTTCTAATGCACTTTGAATTTCGACTACTACGCCTTCGGTTAAACCGTTAGAACCTAGTAAAACTACAGGCTTGAGGCTATGTGCCTGACCTTTTAAAAACTGCTTTTGTTTGTTTGATAATGTCATGTTTATACAAATTTTGCTGAATATGGCTTGAATTAAGGGTATTCTAACGCCATCTAGAGAATATTACTAATTAGTTGCGTGTTAATTTATGACAAATAAAAAACAGTCAGCCAGTTCACAGCGATGGCTGAAAGAACATTTTGATGATAAATATGTTCAAGAAGCGCAAAAAAAAGGCTGGCGTTCCCGAGCGGTTTTTAAATTAGATGAAGTACAAAATAGAGATAAGTTACTTCGCCCTGGTATGACCGTTGTTGATTTAGGGGCAGCTCCAGGAAGCTGGTCACAGTATTTGGCAGAAAAAGTAGGTGACAAAGGCCAAGTTATTGCCTGCGACATATTACCTATGGACTCACTTGCGGGTGTTGACTTTTTACAAGGCGACTTTCGTGAAGAAGCTGTGTTAAATGCGTTGCTGAAACGTATTGATGGTAAAAATGTTGATGTGGTACTCTCTGACATGGCACCAAATATGAGTGGTAATAACTCAGTAGATCAAGCGGGTAGTATGTATTTGGTAGAACTTGCACTAGATATGTGTAGTCAAGTACTTAAGAAAAATGGCGCATTTATTGTTAAGGTTTTCCAAGGTGAAGGCTTTGATCAATACTTGCAAGATGTACGTAATAGTTTTAAAGCAGTGAAAATACGCAAACCTGATGCCTCACGTGCCCGTTCTCGGGAAGTATATATAGTAGCGACTGGATACAAACTGTAGTACAGTTGCTTGGCGTTTAGTTGAATTTAAATTAATTGGATACAAGAGGTTAACCCCTTGAGCGATATGGCGAAAAATTTAATACTATGGCTGGTGATTGCAGTTGTGCTGATGTCAGTCTTTCAGAGCTTTAATGGTGGCGAGCAAGTTGATCGTCAAACAAGTTACACTCAATTTGTTAAAGATGTCCGCAGCGGCTCTTTACAAGAAGTTATTATTGACCGTGGTACAGGAAATATTACTGGTACTAAAAGCAGTGGTGAACGTTTTCAAACAACGATGCCAATGTACGATGAAGATTTAATTAATGACTTACTTAAAAATGATGTAAATGTGAAGGGTGTACAACCTGAAGAACAATCATTCTTAGCGAGCATATTTATTTCCTGGTTCCCAATGATACTGCTTATTGGTGTATGGATATTCTTCATGCGTCAGATGCAAGGCGGCGGCGGTAAAGGCGCTATGTCATTTGGTAAGAGTAAAGCGCGTTTAATGAGCGAAGATCAAATTAAAACAACGTTTGCAGACGTTGCTGGTTGTGATGAAGCGAAAGAAGACGTTACCGAATTGGTAGACTTTTTACGTGACCCTTCTAAGTTTCAAAAGCTTGGCGGTAGTATTCCTAAAGGCGTACTAATGGTTGGTCCTCCTGGTACTGGTAAAACGTTACTTGCAAAGGCTGTTGCGGGTGAAGCGAAAGTACCGTTTTTTACAATTTCTGGTTCAGATTTTGTTGAAATGTTTGTCGGTGTTGGAGCTTCACGAGTACGTGACATGTTTGAACAAGCTAAAAAAGCGGCACCTTGTATTATCTTTATAGATGAGATTGATGCGGTTGGTCGTAAACGTGGCGCAGGTATGGGCGGCGGTAACGATGAACGTGAGCAAACACTTAACCAAATGCTAGTAGAAATGGATGGTTTTGGTGGTAACGAAGGTATTATCGTTATTGCGGCAACTAACCGACCAGATGTTCTAGACCCTGCATTACTTCGTCCAGGTCGTTTTGACCGTCAAGTAGAAGTCGGTTTACCTGATATCCGTGGTCGTGAGCAAATACTCAAAGTACACATGCGTAAAGTGCCATTAGGCGATAACGTAGAAGCGGCTGTTATTGCACGTGGTACACCTGGTTTTTCTGGCGCTGATTTAGCGAACTTAGTAAACGAAGCTGCACTTTATGCTGCACGTGGTAATAAACGTGTTGTAAGTATGGGCGAATTTGATGCTGCTAAAGATAAAATCATGATGGGCGCTGAGCGCAAAACCATGGTGATGAGCGAGCAAGAAAAAGAAATGACAGCGTATCACGAAGCAGGCCACGCAATTGTGGGCCGTATGGTTCCTGAACATGATCCAGTTTACAAAGTATCTATTATTCCACGTGGCCGTGCGCTAGGTGTAACAATGTACCTGCCTGAACAAGACCGTGTTAGCCATTCAAAAGAGCTTTTAGAATCTATGATTTCAAGCCTTTATGGTGGCCGTATTGCTGAAGCACTTATTTATGGTGCTGATAAAGTAACAACGGGTGCAAGTAACGATATTGAACGAGCTACAGACATAGCGCGTAAAATGGTTACGCATTGGGGTTTAAGTGAAAAACTAGGTCCGTTACTTTACGCTGAGGATCAAAATGAGATGTATATGGGTGGTGGCGGAAGCCGTGCATCTAGTATGTCGGATGATACTGCTAAAGTAATTGATGCTGAAGTACGCTTATTTTCAGACCGTAACTATCATCGAGCAGAAGAAATATTAAAAGAAAACATTGATATTCTTCACTCAATGAAAGACGCGTTAATGAAATACGAAACAATCGACGCTAAGCAAATCGATGATTTAATGGCACGCCAACCAGTGCGTGAGCCGCGTGATGCACATGACCGTCATGAAGCAAAACCGGTAAAAGCGGAAGAACCTCAAGAGCCAGTAGTTGATGAAAGTCAAAATACTGATGATTCATCGAAAAAAGATGAAACAAACCTTGATGACAAAGCTGAATAATCGTTAAAATAGTTAATGAAAGCCCCGAACTTCGGGGCTTTTTTGTATCAACTATTTAGAAATAATTATAAAGGTTGGCAATGACTAACACATTAAAGCTTCCGAGAGGGCGTACGCTTAATCTTGAAAAGCCCGTTATTATGGGAATATTAAATGTAACGCCGGATTCATTTTCTGATGGTGGGCAGTTTTTAGACCCCAAAGTAGCGCTAAAGCGCGCAATGCAATTATTAGATGACGGCGCGACAATTTTAGATATAGGGGGGGAGTCAACCCGTCCAGGCGCGCCAGATGTTAGTTTAGAAGATGAACTTGCTCGAGTAATTCCTGCTATTAAAGCGATACGTGAGTACAGTGATTGCGTTATTTCAATTGATACTAGTAAAGCGCAAGTAATGGAGCAAGCAATACTCGCAGGGGCAGATATAGTTAATGATGTAAGAGCTCTACAAGAAATAAACGCCTTAGAAACGCTTGCGCAATATGAAGATGTAGCAATTTGTTTGATGCATATGCAAGGGCAGCCCCGGAGCATGCAATCAGCACCTCGTTACGATAATTTGTTTGCAGATATAAATATGTTTTTTAGTGAACGTATTAAAGCGTGTGAAACAGCGGGGATTAAGTTTGATCGACTTATTCTAGACCCCGGTTTTGGATTTGGAAAAACGCTTAGCCATAACTATCAAATATTGGCTGGGTTTGATGATTTTAATAAATTAGGATTGCCGTTATTGGCTGGGTTATCTCGTAAATCGATGATAGGTAATTTATTAAATAGAGATACAAATGAACGGTTAGCGGGCAGCTTAGCAGGTGCGTTAATCGCAGCGCAAAATGGCGCAAAAATTATTCGTGTACATGACGTAAAAGAAACCGCAGATGTACTTGATGTATATCAAGCCTGCGAGAAAGGAATTGCATAATGAAAGAAAGAAAATATTTTGGCACTGACGGCGTACGTGGCCTAGTAGGTACAGCGCCTATTAATCCTGAGTTTGCAATGAAGTTAGGTTGGGCCGCGGGACGTGTATTATCTCAAAGTGGTACTAAAAAGGTAATTATAGGTAAAGATACCCGTATTTCGGGCTACATGCTTGAAACTGCACTTGAGGCTGGTTTAATTGCTGCTGGTATTGATGTTGTATTACTTGGCCCAATGCCAACTCCTGCGGTTGCCTATTTAGCACAAACATTTAGAGCTGAGGCGGGCATTGTTATTAGTGCTTCACATAATCCGTATTACGATAACGGTATTAAGTTTTTCAATGGTCAAGGCTTGAAACTCGATGATGCTGTTGAGCTTGAAATTGAAGCGATGCTTGATGAGCAAATGACATGTGTTGCTTCAGATAAACTAGGTAAAGCTTCGCGTTTAGTTAGTGCAGACGGCCGTTATATAGAGTTTTGTAAGAGCCAGTTTCCCCAAGGTTTGTCCTTAGAAGGTCTTAAAATTGTTGTCGATTGCGCAAATGGTGCTACATACCATATAGCTCCTTCTGTCATGCGCGAACTTGGCGCAGAAGTAATAACACATGCATGCGAGCCTAATGGGGTTAATATTAATCAGGAATGTGGTGCTACGCATGTTGATACTTTAAAACGTAAAGTGCTTGAGTATAAAGCTGACGTAGGTATTGCATACGATGGTGATGGCGATCGTGTAATGATGGTTGATCATAATGGTCGTGTATTCGATGGTGACGATTTAGTTTATATTATTGCTTGCCAAGCTGCCGAAGATCACATGCTTGGCGGTGGTGTAGTCGGCACTGTTATGTCTAACATGGGCCTTGAAAATGCTTTAAAAGCAAAAGGTATCGAGTTTGCTCGTAGTAAAGTGGGTGATCGCTATGTAATGGAATTACTACAGCAAAAAGGCTGGAAAATTGGCGGTGAAAGCTCAGGCCATGTACTGAATCTAGACTTAATTAGCACGGGCGATGGCATTATATCAAGCTTACAAGTACTTGCTGCCATGGTTGCACAAAATCGAACCTTACAAGATTTAGGCGCTGGTTTTACCAAGTATCCAATGAAAATGATAAACGTGCGGTATACCGCTGGAACAGATCCGACAAAAGCACCTGAGGTACTTTCAGCTGTAGCAGAAGTTGAGCTTGCTTTAGGCGATAAAGGACGTGTTTTACTGCGCAAATCAGGCACTGAGCCTGTGGTTCGTGTTATGGTTGAAGCTGAGCAAGAAAAAATTGTAATAGACAGCGCTCAAAAAATTGCTGCTGTTGTAGAATCTATGAGCAAACAGACTGATTAATAACAATAACCTCTTGTAACTTTGGGCGAGAAAAGTTAATATCTCGCCCGCATTTCTAATGTGGAGTGGAAAATGGCAATACGCAAGGCGATGGTCGCAGGCAACTGGAAAATGAATGGTTCGTTAGAGCTAGTTAAACAAATGTCTGATGCTATTAACGATGTAAAATCACAAGAGATGGACATTGTTTTGTTTCCTCCATTCCCACTTGTACCAGCAATGATAGCTAGTGGTGTTTCTACAGGTGCTCAAACTGTTTCTGAAAATACACCTGGTGCTTTTACCGGTGAAGTAGACGGACAGCTTCTAAAAGATTTAGGTGCAACTTACGCACTCGTTGGTCACTCTGAACGCCGCAGTATTTATAACGAAAGTAATGAAACTGTCGCTGAAAAGTTTGCTAGAGCGCAAGAAGTTGGGTTAAAACCAATTTTATGTGTTGGTGAGAGTGAAAGTGAGCAAGAAAACGGTCAAACCGAACAAGTAGTTGCTGCACAAATTGATGCAGTAATTGAAAAATTAGGTGTAGCAGCACTGAAAGATTCTGTGATAGCATACGAGCCCGTTTGGGCCATAGGCACAGGTAAGACTGCATCGCCAGAACAGGCACAAACTGTTCATAAATTTATCCGTGACAAAATTGCATCACTTGATAGCAATTTAGCACAAGGGCTTACCATCTTATATGGTGGTAGCGTTAATGAAAAAAATAGCGAATTATTATTTGCACAAACAGATATAGATGGCGGCTTAATTGGCGGCGCAAGTCTAAAAGCAGAATCTTTTACTGCAATCTGTAACAGTGCAAAAGGGACTGTATAAGATGTACGAAATTTTATTAGTAGTTTATTTAGTTGTGGCTTTGGCTCTAGTTGGAATGGTTTTAATTCAACAAGGTAAAGGCGCAGATATGGGTTCTTCATTTGGCGCTGGCGCATCAGGCACTGTTTTTGGTTCGTCAGGTGCTGGTAACTTTATGACAAAAACAACCACAAGCTTAGCTACGGTATTTTTTGTTTTAAGCATTGTGTTAGGTAACTTAACGGCTGGTCAAATTAAAAAGACTGACGAATGGGAAAACCTAGAACAAGCTCCAGCAGTAGAAACTGTAGTTCCTGTTGAAGAAGATGTTCCAGTAACATCTACGAAAGGGCAAAGCTCTGACGTGCCGAACTAATTTAGCGTAAAGCTATCGTTAAACGATTTATAGTCCTCAAATAAATCAATATGTTTAACATCTAAGCGAAAGCTTAAAAATGCGGATGTGGTGGAATTGGTAGACACGCCACCTTGAGGGGGTGGTGCTTTAGGGCATGGGGGTTCAAGTCCCCCCATCCGCACCAAATTGCAAAAACCAGTAACAGAGATGTTAGTGGTTTTTTTGTGCCTGAAATATATTGTGAGTGTCTTTTAAACATTATTTTCTTGTTGTGAATTAATAGCATATATGGACCTTTTCGATCGCAAGACAATTTTTGAATCGTTGAAATAGAGTGCATTGCGGGCATATATTTGGCTTTTTGTTGAGGTATCATTTGATACCTCTAGCTCTGATGGGTTTCCGCTCCTAGCACCTCATAAATCCAGCGGCTTATGATTGTCCTTGATATTAAAAGGTTTCCTATAGGGCTGTACTGAACTGTACCAATCAATCTCTATTATTTAGTAATATTACAAGATTGTTTACTTATGTACTTTTCTAAAACCCATTTAGGCAGTTAATTGAATGCGCTTTTAAATTTTTAATCTTATTGGTAACGCAGCACCACCCACGCCATACGCGCCATTTATTCGTTAAAGCAACGGTCGTGTTATTGTAATTACTGTACACTTTCAATTGCCTTGTCCACTACACCACTTACAAAGAATCTAAATGTCATATTGATTTTTATAATAAGCAATATGAATATTTTGTAGTCATTTCAGATATTAATAAAATATGAAGGGGTAAATGTAATTTTTATTGGGAGCCTTATAACATTAAAAGTGGAATGCTAGTATTAACGCTCACTTGGTAGGCATCTACAAAGTACGGTCTAGAAAATTAAGTACGGATTGCACTAAACACTTAATTAGATCTAATTCTGACTTGATACTTGCAGGAAAAAACAAAAAGAAAAAATTAAAGTTAAAATAACTAGGTTTGAAGTAAGTCCACTTAGCTATTAATTTTATTTAAGTTTTTTTTACACCAAAGTAATGCTTGTTGCTTATTTTTCACAGCAATCTTTTGATACACTTTGTGTAAGTGTACGCGAACAGTAGCTTCACTTATAAATAAAGAGTCTGCTATTGCACTTGAATGTAAGCCAGAAAACAATAAATTTAATACTTTCATTTCTTTGCAGGTTAAGTTATTGGATTGCAGTGTAGTTTGTTGTTCACTCGCTAGCATTTGCCTCATCCAACCGTCAGTTACTGCACGTGGAAACCAAAGTTTTCCTTGTTCTATTGCTTCTAACCCTTGCTGAAATAGTGCCTCGTTAGTGCCTTCATAAAACAACCCTTTTAAATTTGGCCACTCTTTTAATGCAAGTACATCACTGTCTTTAGGGACGTCAAAAATGGCAAGTCCTTGATGACCACTTTTTAACATGAACTGATTAATGAGTTCATAATTCGTAATAACGTTTAAGGCTTGATAGTTCACAAGTAATATGTCGAAGTGGGCAGCAACACAAAAAAGTGAAGTATAATTTGGATTATTAAAACATTGCACATGCTTATCGGTTGTATTTGCTATATTCATAATATTCTATCCATAGATTACATTTTGGTACTATATTCTTATTTTTGGTTAAATTCAATGATAGACTAATTCATTTATGTTCTTTTATTGTTCTTTTATTGTTCTTTTTTTGTTTTTGGAAACCGAGTGGCCAAGATACTTATCTATTTATATCGCTAAATTAAATTATTATTTTTTTATTACAATACAATGACTTAGTGGGTCTTTATGTCTTTAAGTGAAGTGAAGACCTTAAATCCAACTGATTTTTCATGCGTTTATTTAAATAATCTATACATTTATTCACAATTTTGTCATATAATACCTGTCCAGAGGAAAGATGCTATGTAGCGTCTTTTTTTATGCCTAAAATTTATATTATCAATATAAAAGCATAACTAAAATCACACGGTATCCTTTGGAGAACATTTTGAAACTACGTAACCTCTCACAACTAAGCTTAGCAATTCTTGCTGGACTCACTACCTCTGTAAACGCCGAAGAAACTAAAACAACAGCTAAACAAGATGCTTTTGAAAAGATAGAAGTAACAGCTCGTAAACGCACAGAGAGTCTGTTTGAATCTCCAACCGCTATCACTTCAATTGGTGCAAATCTAATTGACAAAGCCAATATGAGTAACCTCGAAGATATTGGTAAATATGTTCCAAACTTAAATATTACCCGCTATGGGGTGGGTAACTCTGCGCATGCGTCAGTATTTATTCGTGGTATTGGTTTGCAAGATCATATTATCACTACCGATCCTGGTGTAGGTGTTTATCTTGACGGTGTGTATTTAGGTCGTCAAATGGGCTCTAACTTATCATTACCTAATGTTGAGCGTGTTGAAGTACTTCGCGGCCCCCAAGGTACTTTATATGGTCGTAATACATTAGGTGGTGCTGTTAATGTAATTACAAAGCAGCCTGGTGATGAAGGTATTGTTACTACTACAGGAAAGTTGGGGAGTCGTGGACGTATTGCTGGCGATGTTTATTTTAATAACTCACTAACAGATGATGTAAGTATGTCTGCAAGTGCATCGTACAAAACACGTGATGGTGTAGGTGAAGCTGTTAATTTAGCAAATCCAGAGAAAGAAATTGGTGAGGAAGAAGAGTTTAGTGGTCGTGTAGCCCTTAAATGGCAAGCGAATAGCGATTTAGCATTCACTTTTTCTTTAGATGGAGTTGATAACGAATCTGGTCAATCGCCTTATACAATTGAATTAACTGACCCGCTGGATGCAAACGATGTTTTTAATGGTGACTTCCCATTATTGACTCAAGATTTAATACCATCAGATCCTGATGATTTAGGTACGACTGTTGCTGGTATTGAATCTACTTCTTATTCAGGTTGGGGCACATCGTTTTCAGCCAATTGGGCAATTAATGACACTTATACTACTAAGTTTATTTCAAGCTACCGTACATCTGAATATGAAGGTGGTCTTGATGATGATGCATCTCCTCTAAACTTATCTGAGTTCCCTGAAGAGGGCGGTGCTGATCAATACTCTTTTGAAGTTCAGTTAAATGCGACATTCGATAATATGGACTTTGTATCAGGTCTTTACTTTTTTAATGAAGATGGCTTTACACGTTCAGGCCCGTTTGTATTTAGCCCATTTAATACACCTAATGGCTTGTTGAATGATGGTGTAACAGAATCATTTGGCGGTTACGGTGGATTTGAAATTAACCAAGAAACTAATTCGTATGCAGCATATATAAATGCCAGCTACGATTTAACTGACGATTTAACGGTTGGTGGTGGTCTTCGTTATTCAAAAGATAAGAAAGATGCAAATGCTATATTCCCATCATTTCCAACTCGTAAATATGTAAGTGCAGATTTTGATGCGGTTACATGGGATGTAAATGCATCTTATCAGCTTAGCAATAATATGAATGTGTATGGCCAGATTCAAAAAGGCTATCAAACAGGTGGTTTTCCACCACGTCCATTTGGTGGACCAGATCAATTTGTATCGTTTGACGAAACAAAAGCGATTAACTACGAAATGGGCTTAAAAGGCCAAGTACACGAAAATGTATCTATGATGCTTGCGGTATTTGTGACTGATTACACCGATTTAGCATTACCGTTTTCAGATCCAACAGCAGGTGGTGGCTTTGTAACAATTGTAGAAAATGCGGGTCAGTCTAAAGCGCAAGGTATTGAGCTTGAAACAACCGTTGCTATTACTGATGACTTTACTATTCGTAGTGCAGTGGGTTATTTAGATTCTGAAATAACAGAAGTGGCTGAGGGCGTACAAGGCATAGGTAAAGGCGATTCACCAGCACTTACACCACGCTGGACTGTAATGGTTGCACCTTCTTACTTTATGGATTTAGATAGCGGTGCAACACTTGCATTTAATGCTAACTATTCGTACCGAAGCGAAATGCAAGGGCAATCAGTTTACAACCAAAGTGAAACTATAGACTCACGTGAGTTAGTTGGTTTTAATATTTCCTACACTAATCCATATGGCGATATGGAGGTTACGTTATACGGTGAAAACGTTCTAAACGAAGTTTACGATGTTGGTCGTCTGCAACAATCAGGTTTTGTTGGCGTAATGCGTAGTAATGATCGAAGTGAATTTGGTTTGAAATTCAAAAAAGATTTTGAGTTATAAACTAAAATCAACTAAATAAAAAGCATTGCAATTGAAGTTTATTTTGCATAATAAAGGCCGAATCATACTGTGATTCGGCCTTTGTGTATTCAATAGTAAAGTTATCATTCGCATCGTTTAAATTCCTAATTTAAATTGCTGATTTAAAACAATCCACATCCCCATTTTTGAGTGTTTGTATTAACTAAAATGCACCTTTTTAGTTTGTGTAAAGGCTAGGTTGTTCGCTACAATGGCGCCTCTTAATTGCCAAATGGACTCTGTAATGAAAATTCTTGCCGATCAAAATATGCCTTTAGTTGAGCAGTACTTTGCAGACTTTGGTGAGGTTGAGCGTTTTGATGGTCGTAAATTAACGTCTGAACAATTAATAAATGTAGATGTTCTTCTTACTCGTTCGGTGACAAATGTTAATCATGAACTTTTAGTACAAGCTAACAAGTTGAGCTTTGTAGGTACTGCCACAATCGGCATTGACCATATTGATACGCAATTACTGCATGATAGAAATATTGCTTTTACAAGTGCACCTGGTTGTAATGCTGTTGCTGTAGCTGAATATGTAATTAGTAGCTTATTTGCATTAAGCCAAGAAAATGCGCGCCCCTTGTGTGGTCAAACAATTGGTATTGTAGGGGTGGGCAACATTGGTGCATGTTTGGCGCAAAAATTAAAAGCATTAAACGTAGTTGTACTGCAGTGCGATCCGATTAAGCATGAACAAGGCTTATTACAAGAGCATGTAGCACTTGATGAGTTATTGGCGCAGTCAGATGTTGTTACTTTTCACGTTCCTCTTGTTAAAAGTGGCGAGCATAAAACGCTGCACATGATGGGTAAAGAGCGTTTAAAAGCACTAAAGCCAGGAACCACGCTAATTAATGCAAGCCGTGGCGATGTAATTGATAACCACGCATTGCTTGAGGTAATGGAAGCTGGGGCTGATTTAGATTTAGTACTTGATGTATGGGAGAAAGAACCCAATATTTTAACTGAATTACTAGAGCATGTTCGTTACGCTAGTGTGCACATTGCAGGGCATACACTTGAGGGGAAAGCTCGTGGAACACAAATGTTGTATCAAAAACTGTGTCAGCTCAAACGTGTTGAGGCGATTAAATCGTTGGATGATTTTTTACCAACACCAGCCGTTACAAATGCAACGGTTACGCAAAGCCTCAATGAGCAAGATATTGCTCGTTTAGTGCATTTGATTTATGACGTTCGCCGCGATGACGGAATTTTACTTCGTCGCTTAGAGAGCGACGGCTTTGATAGTTTACGTAAAAACTATCCTATAAGGCGAGAATTTAGCACCTTATTTCTACAAGGTGATAGCCCACAACTAGCAGCACTTAGCCAGCTTGGTTTTAGCATAGCTGAATAATTATTTAACTAACGATGTTGTTTTAATGTCGTTTATAGAGGAAGAAATATGTCGCAAAAATATAACGTTGCCGTACTTGGCGCTACTGGTTTAGTAGGCCGTCAAATCATTGAAACACTAGCAGATCGTAAGTTTCCTGTAGATCAGCTTTTTTTACTTGCGAGCAGCCGCAGCGCAGGTGAAGACATAAAGTTTCGTGGTGAGACCATTGAAGTACTTGACGTTGAAGGCTTTGATTTTAGCCAAGCGCATATAGGTTTGTTTTCTGCTGGTGGTAGTGTGTCTGAAAAATATGCACCTATTGCCGCTGATGCAGGCTGTATTGTAATTGATAATACATCGCACTTTAGAAATGACTTCGAAATTCCTTTAGTCGTGCCAGAAGTTAATGCTTCAAGCCTAGCTGATTTTAGAAACCGTAATATTATTGCTAACCCTAACTGTTCAACTATTCAGATGATGTTAGCACTTAAGCCAATTTATGATGCGTACGGAATAGAC
Organism: Pseudoalteromonas sp. FUC4; assembly: GCF_008370255.1. Lineage (GTDB taxonomy): Bacteria > Pseudomonadota > Gammaproteobacteria > Enterobacterales > Alteromonadaceae > Pseudoalteromonas. The sequence continues at coordinate 118,369 of NZ_SEUI01000001.1, forward strand.
CGTATAAATGTATCTACTTACCAAGCTGTATCGGGTGCAGGTAAAGAAGCGGTTGATGAGCTTGCAAAGCAAACAGCTAATTTGATGAATGCACGCCCTATGGATAATAAAGTATTTCCAAAGCAAATTGCATTTAACGTTATACCTCAAATTGATAGCTTTGAAGATAATGGCTATACACGCGAAGAAATGAAAATGGTAAACGAAACTCATAAAATTTTGGGTGATACCACCATTGCAGTAAATCCTACATGTGTACGTGTTCCGGTATTTTTTGGTCACTCAGAATCAATTAATATTGAAACGCGCATGCCTTATGATTTTGAACACGTTAAGCAACTTTTAAAAGACGCACCTGGTGTTGAACTAATTGATGACGAAGGTGATTACCCAACAGCCGTGTCTGATGCAAGTGGTAACGACACCGTGTATATCGGCCGGTTACGCGCCGACATTTCTCACCCTCATGGATTAAATATGTGGGTTGTAAGTGATAACACCCGTAAAGGCGCTGCAACTAACAGTATTCAAATTGCAGAAGAGCTTATCGCTAATTACATGTAATAGTTAATTGCACTAACAGACTTTAGAAGCGGTAAACATTAGTTGTTTGCCGCTTTTTGTTTATATAGCTTGTCAAATTTTTGCCGTTTAATTTTAAAAATATAAAAACTAATTGATAACACTCAATAAATTAATATTTATAAAGATGTTTTAAGGCATTTATTTTCAAGGTGTTGCAATGGATATTAAGTCCTAACTGGTTTATAGTTTGCAATTGGAATAGAGTTTGCAATAAAAATAGATTGTAATAATAAATGCGAGTCAGTCATTTGGCTGATAAGAGTATTAACTAACAACATTTAAATACTAAAGGATCAGCATGCGCGGTTTAGCTACACTTATTATATTAGCGTCTGCATTGATAGTAACGCCAGTTTACTCTCAGGACAGTACCCAATTAAAGGGGCCTAAAGGCGTTGACTATGGTGCGCAAGGGCGATCTATTGGGCCAATTAAACCAACTGATACGCTTTGGCGTATAGCAGCTAAAGTGCGCCCAGACAATTCTGTCAGTATTTATCAAGTTATGCAGGCTTTGTATAACAAAAATCCCGATTCATTTTTAGAACAAAATCTTAACCACATTCAAAATGGTGCCTATTTAAAAATCCCTACCTTAGCCGAAATAAAAGCTGTAAATACGCAGCTTGCAAAGCAACGCTCTGAGCAAGATGATGCATTATGGGAAAAGAAAAAAAATGGCACGCTTACACAAAGCGAAATTAACTCAGCGCAAACCAAAGTAACTCAAGCACGTAAAATTGATGTAGACGATGCTAAAAAAGAGATACAGAAAGAATTAAATGAAATAAAAACAGAACAAGGTACTAAGCTTGTTGAGTTACAACAACAGTTTAAAAGTTCAGTTAGTAATGTAGAAGAGATTTTAGTTGAAAATAATAATCTTAAAAAACAGTTATCAGGCATATCAAAAGAGCTCGAAAATTTACGTTTGCAACTAGGGCAAGACAGCGAAATTCAAAATCAGTTAAAAGAACTGATTGTTAAACAAAATGAGATTATTGCTGAGCAAAAAAAACAAGAAGTAATACCAAAGGAGTCATTTGATTTTGGATCATTATTTTCAAATCCCATAGTGTTGGGTTTATTAATGTTTATTCCTGGGTTACTGATTATTTTTGCAATTGTTATGTTTTTACGCAAACGAGGAAGTAATCAAGAAGAGCCACAAAACGATGATGACTTTTTACCACAAACCCCAACTTATACTGGCGATGATGATTTAGGCCCAAGCTTAAATGACGATCCAATTGTACCTGACCCTCTAGATGATTTAAGTGTTCAATTAGATGATAGTCTCGAAAGTGATATGTTGCCTAATGATGATTTAGACGACGGCTTAGATGATTTTTCTGGCGACGAAAATTTACTTGATCAGGATGAGCTCGAAAGCTTATTAAGTGATGACATTGTTTTTGATGATGAAAATACCGATGACGAACTCGATATTTTTATGCAGCAAGGATTTGATCAACCTTCAGATGAAAACGCTGAAGATATAGATTTAGAATTATCTGACGACTCAATAAACAATGATGAAATTCTATCTAATGACGATTTAGATAGTTTGTTTGATGAAGACGATGGTCTACCTGAGTTTGATGCACCGCAAACAAGCGAAGCTTTAGAAGATGATAGCTTAGAATCTCATGATGAAATGGCGGCTTTAAGTGAGGAGCTTGCAGATGAAGATAATTTTGATATAGATGAATTATTAGATCAAACATCAACAGAACTAGATACCTCAAATAGCACTTCAGCTGAACTCGATACAAGCGACGATTTTGATTTAGACGATATAGATAGCTTAATTGATGAGGCGAATGACCCAAAAAGTGATGTGGTAGATGATTCACTTGATGCAGAGTTACTCGACGAAGATGAACTTCTAGAAGAAAGCGACGACTTTGATTTAGACGACATAGATAGCTTAATTGATGAGGCAGCAGTTGATACTGCAGATGACTCATTAGTTGAGGAAAGTGACGACTTTGATTTAGATGACATAGATAGTTTAATTGATGAGACTGCAGTTGATACTGAGAATGACTCTTTAGGTGAGGAAAGTGACGACTTTGATTTAGATGACATAGATAGCCTAATTGATGAGGCAGCAGTAGATACTGCAGATGACTCTTTGGTTGAGGAAAGTGACGACTTTGATTTAGACGACATAGATAGCTTAATTGATGAGGCAGCAGTTGATACTGCAGATGACTCATTAGTTGAGGAAAGTGACGACTTTGATTTAGATGACATAGATAGCCTAATTGATGAGGCAGCAGTAGATACTGCAGATGACTCTTTAGTTGAGGAAAGTGACGACTTTGATTTAGACGACATAGATAGCTTAATTGATGAGGCAGCAGTTGATACTGCAGATGACTCATTAGTTGAGGAAAGTGACGACTTTGATTTAGACGATATAGATAACCTAATTGATGATGAAGTAAAAAATTCAGATGTTAGAGATTCAGAAATTGATAATGCATTGGCAGACTCAGTTGAGGATTTAGCAGATGCTCAAGAAGAATTAAATGTTGATGATATTGAGTCGCTTGCTTCATCATTAAATGAAGAGCCCGAGCTTGAAGATGAGCCTGAGCCTGAGCTTGTAGAAGAACCCGAGCTTGACGATGAGCCTGAGCTTGTAGAAGAACCCGAGCTTGTAGAAGAACCCGAGCTTGTAGAAGAACCCGAGCTTGTAGAAGAACCCGAGCTTGAMGAWGAGCCTGAGCTTGAMGAWGAGCCTGAGCTTGTAGAAGAACCCGAGCTTGTAGAAGAACCCGAGCTTGTAGAAGAACCTGARCTTGAAGAAGAACCCGAGCTTGAAGAAGAGCCTGAGCTTGTAGAAGAACCAGAGCTTGAMGAWGAGCCTGAGCTTGTAGAAGAACCTGARCTTGAAGAAGAACCCGAGCTTGAAGAAGAGCCTGAGCTTGTAGAAGAACCTGAGCTTGAAGAAGAACCTGAGCTTGAAGAAGAGCCTGAGCTTGAAGAAGAGCCTGAGCTTGAAGAAGAACSAGAGCTTGAAGAAGAGCCTGAGCTTGAMGAAGAGCCTGAGCTTGAAGAAGAACGAGAGCTTGAMGATGAGCCTGAGCTTGACGATGAGCCTGAGCTTGAAGAAGAGCCTGAACTTKTAGAAGAACCCGAGCTTGACGATGAGCCTGAGCTTGTAGAAGAACCTGAACTTGCAGAAGAGCCTGAGCTTGTAGATGAATCCGAGCTTGAAGATGTAACCGTTGATGATTTTTCAGATACATCAGAAACGCTTTTAGATCCTGAAGATGCCCTTGAAGAATATACAGATGATACGTTAAAGAGTGTTGATGAGCTTTTAAATGAACTTCAACAAGCGACGGATGATGACTATATAGAAACACCTGATTGGTCTTTAGATGAGCTCGACGACGATCTTGAAGAAATAGAAGTAGATCTTGGTGACGATCCGTTGGCGGGCGACGATGACTCAGATCTTATCGAAATCGAAGAGCAGCTTGATAGCGATCTTATAACGCCAAGTGAAGAGTTAGATGAATACCCTGAACTTGAATTAGACGATGAACATTCATTATTAGAGAATGAACCTTCGTTTGAGCTGCAAGACCCCAAAGAAAATGCACCGGGTGATGAAAATGCAGTAGCACTTAGTCAAACAGAGAAAGATCTCGCAAATGCGCTTTCTGAAAATGCTAACTTAGATAGCTTAGAAGATGATTTTGATGATGAACTATTAATTGGTAATGACTTTTCTGAATTAGAAGCAGAAGATGAGTTGCTTAATGATGATGTTTTACTGCAAGAGATTAATGACAAGGTTGAATCTGTTGAATCACCAAGTATAGAAGAGGACATTAAGCCTCTTGACCTTGATGAAGTTCAAGAAACATTAGAAAGTGAGTTGCCATTTACCCCTGAAGAATTACAAGGGGATGATTTAGATGGTGAGGCACCTAGAGTAGCTTCTAGTCAAGCTGAGCAGGATTTATCAAATGCGCTTTCTGAAAATATTGATTTAGATAGTCTAGAAGATGATTTTGATGATGAAATTTTAATTGAAAATGATTTTTCTGACTTGGATGTTGAGTTTGACGAAGATATTTTAGAACAAGCGCTAACTGATGAGTTATCAGACGAGCTGCAAGAGCAAACAAATGCAGAGCGCGAAGCACAGTTAACAAACTCAGATGAAGTAGGCAGCACTGATATTAGCTCTGACGATGAACTTGATGAAGAGTTTATGTCAAATTTGACGCAAACTGATTTTGATTCATTACTTAGTGAGTTAGCAGAGCCAGAAGAATTAAGTACTGAGGATAGCAGTGAGTTTGATGTCGATTTTGACAGCTTGCTAAAAGAAGACTTAGAGGAAGATGACTCATTAACTACAAAAGAGCCACTTGTTGAAAGCAGTGATGTTGAGCAACTTGATGATGAATTTGTAGACATAGATTCATTATTAGAAGAAAGTGAAGAGGCTGAACTTGAACACGAACCTTACAACGACGTTAATATGGATGTCGGCTTGAGTGAGTTTGATGCACTACTTGCTGGTGATAACCCAACCGATGTTGATGCTGAAAGTGGTGGCTACTCAGCTAAACTAGACTTAGCGCGTGCTTATATTGAAATTGATGATTTTGATTCTGCGCTCAAGGTCATTGAGGATGTAATCAACAAAGGCCCTGAAGAAGTTCAAGAAGAGGCACTTAGTTTAAAAGCGAAACTAAAATAACAAATTGTTTTAAAAACCCCTTAATTGGTTATTCTAATTAAGGGTTTTTTTATGGAAGTTAGTTTAATTAAAACAAGGAAAAACAACGTATTAATAAAATGAAATTTATAGTATGTAATTGTTATAAAAGAATAATTCACATCGGAATCATTAAGTTATTTGATTCATTAAAATGATCATGTTTTTAATAAAAAGGGTATTACAGCACACCTCCTTTTATTGCGTCGAGAGATAGCATAAAATGCCGTGTTCATTAGCACAGTAGGTAAAGCAGTAATTATGCGAGTAGCACTTGGAGTTGAATACAACGGCGTACGCTATAGTGGGTGGCAACGTCAATCACATGTAAATAGCGTACAACAGGAAGTAGAAAAAGCGCTGTCGCGCATTTGTAATCATCCAGTTGAAGTTATATGTGCAGGTCGTACAGATGCGGGTGTACACGGTACAGGCCAAGTAATACACTTTGACACTGAAGCCGATCGCGATATGGTCGCATTTACGCTAGGTATGAATACTTTAATGCCTAAAGATATTGCTATTCGCTTTGCACAACCGGTTGCTGATGACTTTCATGCCCGTTTTAGTGCTACAGCTCGTCGTTATCGCTATGTTATTTATAACTCTCCCTTACGAGGAGCAGTATTAAACGAGGGTGTTACGCATTTTCATCACCACCTTGATGAAACAAAGATGCAAGAGGCGTGTCAGTACTTAATAGGTAAACACGATTTCACCTCTTTTAGAGCGATACATTGCCAAGCTAATACACCGACAAGAACCATTCATCACCTGTCGGTAAAGCGCCAAGGTACTTACGTTATTATTGATATTAAAGCGAATGCGTTTTTACATCATATGGTACGCAATATAACGGGGAGCTTGATGGATATTGGCATACACAAGCAGCAGCCAATTTGGTTGAAAGAATTACTTGATTGTAAAGAGCGTGCTAAAGCAAGCGCTACAGCTAAAGCTGCAGGTTTATACTTGGTTGATGTCGATTATCCTGAAGAATTTAATATACCTAAAATGCCTTTAGGTCCATTGTTTTTACCTGATGCTGAGATTTAGTTATGGTTGTTGTTAGTGTTTTTCATGAACACTTTTAACTACTAAGACCAGTTTTTTATACCGCGTTAGTGTAATTCATGTTTTAATTGAAAAAATTTGTCTGCTAATTGCTATTGGCAGGCTCGCGACACAGAACAGCATTAAGAGAGTTGCAAATGAGTTGGCTAGAAAAAATCTTACCTAAAACGACAAAATCATCAGGTCGTAAAGAAATCCCAGAAGGTGTTTGGGCTAAGTGTACATCGTGTGATTCAATTTTATATAAAGCTGAATTAGAAAAATCATTAAACGTATGTCCTAAGTGTGATCATCACATGCGTGTTAGTGGTCGTAAGCGCCTAGAGCACTTCTTAGATGAAGGCGATCGTCTAGAGCTTGGTACACAACATGAGCCTAAAGACATTCTTAAATTTAAAGATTCTAAAAAGTACTCTGACCGTATCAGTGCAGCCCAAAAAGCAAGTGGTGAAAAAGATGCACTTGTAGCTATGAAAGGCCGATTAAAAGGTATTCCAGTGGCAGCGGTAGCATTTGAGTTCTCATTTATGGGTGGCTCAATGGCTTCTGTTGTTGGCGCTCGCTTTGTTGATGCTGTTGATCAATGTTTAGAGCATAACATGCCGCTTATTTGTTTTTCTGCATCAGGCGGTGCACGTATGCAAGAAGCGCTTATGTCTCTTATGCAAATGGCTAAAACAAGTGCTGCACTTGCAAAAATGACTGAAAAAGGTCTTCCGTTTATTTCAGTCATGACTGATCCAACTATGGGTGGTGTATCTGCATCACTTGCTATGCTAGGCGATATTAATGTTGCTGAACCTAAAGCGTTAATTGGTTTTGCAGGTCCTCGTGTTATTGAGCAGACTGTTCGCGAAACATTACCTGAAGGTTTTCAGCGTAGTGAATTTTTGCTAGAACATGGTGCAATTGACATGATTATTGACCGCCGTGAAATGCGCGATACCCTTGCACGCATTTTAGCTAAATTTATGAACTTGCCTTCTACGGAACAAGAGCATAGAGTAGCGTAAATTTCAGCTTTACTGATTACACGCTATGACAAAAACAATTCCTAGCCAATCATCAAGCCTTGATGATTGGCTTTTTTATTTAGAAAGTGTTCACCCAGCTAACATTGCCATGGGCTTAGAACGAGTTGCTAATGTTGCTAACAATATTGGCCTTTTAAACACTCCAAGTAAAATTATTCTTATTGCCGGTACAAACGGTAAGGGCACCACAGCACGCTGCTTAGAGTCGCTATTGCTAGCGCAAGGTTTCAGTGTGGGTACTTACGCATCTCCACATTTAATTCGTTATAACGAGCGTGTACGAGTTAATGGGGAAGAATTGGCAGACCAATTTCATATAAATGCTTTTCACCAGCTTGAGCAAGGCCGTAAAGACACTCCTCTGACTTATTTTGAATATGGTACTTTGGGGGCATTGGCAATTTTTAAACGCTGTAACGTCGACTATGTATTACTAGAGGTGGGTTTAGGTGGGCGCTTTGACGCTACAAATATAGTCACTCCCTTTGCAAGCGTGATCACTACTATAGACTTAGACCATAAAGAGTACTTAGGTGATACACGTGAGCTAGTGGCTTATGATAAAGCCGGTATTTTTCGTGAAAATACGCCCGCTATTATCGGGGATTTAAATATTCCTCACACTATGACTGATTATGGTAAAGAAATTAATGCCAACATGACGTTGTCTGGCAGTGACTTTATTTTTAAAGAAAATGTTGAGAGCTTTAATTGGCAATATAAAGAACATAATCTTGAAATAGATAAGCTTGCAATACCGAGTCAAAATGCAGCAACTGCATTAACTACGTTAAGTGTTTTAAACTTATTACCTAGTGAATCAACTATACGAAGTTGTTTAGCTAATTTAGTTGTCGAAGGGCGATTTCAACAGTTAAGTATTGAGCCGTTAGTCTTTACCGACGTGGCACACAACCCTGAGTCGGCACGTTATTTAGCCAATAAGTTATCAAGCTATAAAGATAAAGGCTTTAAAATTCATGCATTAGCCGCTATGCTTGCTGATAAAGATAAAGCGGGTGTACTTAAAGAAGTAAGTCACTTGGTCGATGAGTGGTCATTAGCGAGCTTAAGTGGCCCGCGAGGCGATACTGCAAGTAATTTACAAAATGCACTGCAGGAATTGTCTCATCATAATACTATTAATAGCTATGATAGTGTGGCACAGGCACTGAATGTAATTTTACCAGAACAACAAAGTGATACTATGTTGATTATATTTGGTTCATTTTTTACAGTTGCTGGCGCTATTAATTATTTTAAAAAATAGAGAGGATGTCGGTGAACTCAAGTTTTATTAATCGCTTAGTCGGAACAAGTATAGTGGTGATCGCAGCAATTGTGTTTATCCCTAATATACTCGATGGCGAAAAAGTGCATTATAAAGAAGGCTTTAAAGCGATCCCAGACCGCCCTGAGTTCAAAACAATCGATCTTCAAGAGTCAATTGATGAAAATATGGCTAATGCTGAGCCACTAAAGCAAGATGAAATTGAAGACATTCAAGCTGACGACGAAGCTTTTGAGCAGCAAAGCGCGATGGATGAGAGTGATTACGCTGTAGAGGATAAAGTTGTTGAAGCAACTATAGAACCCAAAACTACACCAATTACAAAAGCGCCTGTTCAAGCTAAACCAGAGCCTATTGCACCACGTAAAAGTGATAAAAACCTAACGAGTATGGCTTATGTTATTCAATTAGGTAGTTTTTCACATGTTGCAAATGTTAAAGCATTACAGGCTAAATTGAAGGCTGAAGGGTTTAAAACGTTTACTAAACCGATTAAAACCCCAAATGGGACATTAACCAAAGTATTTGTTGGTCCTTCGCTTGATAAAAGTGAACTACAAAAACAGCTCCCCCAGCTCAAAGAGCTTACTAAATTAAATGGTAAAGTTACGCAGTACGAAGTAACAAAATAATTTTAAAAAGGCTTGTATAACAAGCCTTTTTTTATTTATTTATATTTTTTTTATCATTATCTTTATCTCACAATACCTAGACTAAAATGTTAATTTTTTGTATTAACCACTACCCAGTAATCTCCCGTTTAAACTTGCATACTAACGATGTTTGGGTATAGAATGCGCCCCAAATTAGCGACTAATTGGTTCTTATGATCTGGGTTGATTACGCCATTATTGGCATCATTGTATTGTCTACCATCATCGGTTTAATACGCGGCTTTGTAAAAGAAGCAATGTCATTAGCGGTATGGGCTGGCGCCTTTATCATCTCTAGCTTATTTTACCAATATTTAGCTTCCTTCCTAACAACCATTTCTGAACCCCTTTTAAGAAATGCGGCGGCCATTGCCATATTATTCTTTGCGACGCTACTGTTAGGCGGTTTACTAAACTACATTTTAGGTGAACTTGTACATCGTACTGGTTTATCGGGTACCGACCGTGTCTTTGGCATAGTGTTTGGTGCTCTACGAGGCGTGTTGGTCGTGAGCGCGTTACTCTTCTTTCTTGATGCTTTTACTGGTGCACCCAATACGCACTGGTGGGGCAATTCTATTTTGATTCCAGAGTTTGGCTTTGTTGTTGAATGGTTTTTTTCGTACCTAGAAAACAACTCGAGCTTTTTAAATTCAGTAAACCGTTAATCGGCGAGGATAAATTACATGTGTGGTATCGTTGGAATAGTCGGAACATCCCCTGTCAATCAGGCGATTTATGATGGCTTAACTGTTTTGCAGCACCGTGGTCAAGATGCCGCGGGTATCATTACCATTGAGAATAATACGTTCAGCTTACGCAAAGCAAATGGCTTAGTGAAAGACGCTTTTCACACTCGTCATATGAAACGACTACAAGGTACGATTGGTCTTGGCCACGTTCGCTATCCTACAGCAGGGTCTTCAAGCTCATCTGAAGCACAGCCTTTTTATGTCAACTCACCGTTTGGTATAGCGCTTGCCCATAATGGTAACCTTACTAATGCAGAGGCTTTAAAAGAGCAGTTATTCTCAGAAGCACGTCGTCATGTAAATACAACATCTGATTCAGAAATCTTACTCAACATCATGGCACATGAACTAAGTAAATCTGATAAGTTGCATTTAGACCCTGAAGATATATTTACTGCGGTAACCGAGGTAAATAATAAAGTAAGCGGTGGTTATGCAACAATTGCTATGATCATTGGTCACGGTATTGTTGCTTTTCGCGACCCGAATGGTATCCGTCCACTTGTATTTGGTAAACGTGAGACTGCAAAAGGCACTGAGTACATGTTCGCCTCAGAAAGCGTTGCTTTAAAACCGGACGGCTTTGAGTTTGTGCGTGATGTTGCCCCTGGCGAAGCTATATATGTTACAGAAGAAGGTGAATTTCATTCACTTAGTTGTGCAGATAAAGCATCTTACTCGCCGTGTATTTTTGAATTTGTTTACTTTGCTCGACCTGATTCAACAATAGACCGTATGTCTGTGTACGCAACACGCGTAAACATGGGGACTAAGTTAGGTGAAAAAATTGCACGCGAATGGGCTGACAAAGATATTGATGTAGTTATCCCAATCCCAGAAACTTCATGCGATGTAGCACTGGAAATTGCACGAGTGCTTGATTTACCGTATCGCCAAGGTTTTGTTAAAAACCGCTATATTGGTCGTACATTTATCATGCCTGGCCAAGAGATGCGTAAAAAATCAGTGCGTCAAAAGCTAAACGCAATTGATCGCGAGTTTAAAGGTAAAAACGTATTATTGGTCGATGACTCAATTGTTCGTGGTACAACATCAGCACAAATTGTTGAAATGGCTCGAGAATCTGGTGCTAAAAACGTTTACTTTGCATCCGCAGCGCCTGAAATACGCTTCCCTAATGTGTACGGTATTGATATGCCTTCAGCAGCTGAGCTTATTGCTCACGGCCGTGAAGTAGAAGATATTAACGCAAGTATTGGCTCTGATGGTTTAATCTTTCAATCGTTAAAAGATTTAATTGCTGCGGTTAGCCAAGAAAATCCTGAAATTACTAAGTTCGAAACCTCAGTATTTGATGGGCAATATATTACAGGCGATATTGATCAAAACTATTTAAACCGTATTGATGAGCTACGTAACGATTCAGCAAAAAGCACCCGCGAAAGTGCGATGTCTTCTAGTTTAGAGATTCACAACCAAGACGAAAATGAAGCTGATTGATGGTTATTGATAAAAACTATTAAATATAAAAAAAGGAGCTAATAGCTCCTTTTTTGCGAAGGAAAGAAAGGGAACATTTCTATCAAACACGACTCTTTATTAGCTAAACTTTATTAAGTAAACATAGGGCTAACAATCCCATTTGTCCAAAGCATCGCTGTTACAGCTAAAATAATAACCAGTAATATTAATCCACACGTTACAACCGAGCTGGCGTAAATAAAGCCACGCTCTTGTGGAATATGCATAAGGATTGGTACGCCGGTATAAAGTAAGTAGACCGAGTAAGCTAGTGCAATAATTCCAATACACACTACAAACCAAAGTACAGGCCAAAAGGCGGCAAGTGCCGACATAAACACAGGCGTTGCAGTATAAGCTGCAAGTTCAAGTGTTTGTGTAAATGTAGGCTTAGAGCCAAATGTAACGGCCATCCAATGAGCTAAATATGCCAATGCAAAAACACCCGCTATTAAAGCAAAATACATTGCACCTGCAATTAATAACGCACTGTCGTGCGTTAAAAATACAGGGTCGCCTGCACCTATACTCCATCCTAAATAAACAGATGAGTAATAACCCATTATTGACGGAAACAAAGCAATTAGTAAAATATGCGATAAGCTATAGGTTAAACTTTCATGGCGATTATCTATTGTTTGCCATTCTTCAAGAGGGTGAGCATAAATGCCCCAGAGGTGATTTAGTATCATAGTGCTTACTCCATAAAAGGAACGTATTACTGTTTTGGTTGGTTTATTTTTATACAGTCTATGTACAGTTATGGTTCACTTATTTTGCAAAGTCAAGTTAACTCACTATTAACATTTTTACGCAGGTTAGGGCTTTGATTTATCCCAACCAAAATTTCGTGTTAAAATAACGGCATATCAAATTTATTTAGTAATGAGCAGCCAACGTGCCACATAGCCAACTTTTAGAGCCGATCAATAACTTTTTAGTGTGTACAACCCCACAGCAGTGGGTGGAGCAGGCAATTAAAAAAGAAAACTTATCAGTAATCTTAATCGATCACTTAATTTGTGAGTTAAAAGCGGCTCAAAGTGCGATGTTTTTAATACGTAAATACGCTGTTGATAAAGAGGGCAGTGATGCCTTACTCGAGTGGCTAAAGCCATTTGAAACGCTCATTTATAAGCGTGAAGGAAATTGGCGTGATCTCGCGGCTAAAAATAAGCTAACCAAATCAATAATTCCTAAATCTAATTCGCCATATGGACAAGATTTAATTGATAAAATGGTATTGTTGATAAAAGAAGAGTTGCATCATTTTTACCAAGTGCTCGAAATTATGGACGAGTGCGGTGTAGAGTACCAAAGCATTACACCATGTCGTTATGCAAAAGGCATGCTTCGTCATGTTAAAACGTTTGAGCCAAACGCCCTTGTTGATAAATTAATTGTAGGCGCTTACATTGAGGCGCGTTCGTGTGAGCGTTTTGCAAAGCTCGCGCCGCATGTTGACAAACGTTTAGGTGATTTTTATATTTCGCTACTGCGCTCTGAAGCCCGTCATTACCAAGATTATCTAACTTTAGCGCAAGAAATTGCTGATTTTGATATTACCGAACGAGTTAAAGAATTTGGCGAAATTGAAGCACAATTAATTACTTCACAGGATGAAGATTTTAAGTTTCATAGTGGCCTGCCAATAGCACAAAGCTAATTTTCTTTTAAAAAATTAATGTATTCGGCTCTTTTTTGATTGCTGAAATTATGTTTTTTCATGATTTCAGCAATGCTTCCGTTTTCAATTATTATATCAATCCCTCTATTAAATTTTTGTAAGTACTCTTTTGCCCTGTAATTTGATTTAGAGACAACTAAATATAGTTTATGAGAAGCAAGATCTGGCAATAAGTACTCAATTTTATTCTTATCTAAATCAACTTCGTTATTGTGCTCTAGCCAATACTTCCCTACTTCTTTAGTGCCTGCGACCAAATCAATACGTCCTTGTTGTAGCAGGTATAAACTTGTAGGAAGGCTTTTAGTAGATGTTATTGCCAGCTCAGTGTTTCTAGTAAACTCTTGGCTTACAAAGGCATTGTCTTCTGTACCAATACTATAAGGTGTTAATGATTGAACTGTACCATCGAAATTAATAGCACTCTCTTTGCGTTTAAAAATTCCTGAGTGAGCAACTGCAAGTGGGCGAGAGTAGTAAAAAACTTCATTTCTTTTTAATGAGTAAAAAGCGCCTAAAATAGCTGTTTTTCTTTTTTTTTCTAATAGCTTTAGGGCGCGGTCCCATGTCGTAAACTCGGCTTCGCTATTAATGCCTTGAGTTTTAAGGGCTGATTGAGTTATTTCGTATAACCAACCGTTATCAGGAAGGTTTTCGCTAAAATAGGGAGGGTAGTCTTCAGTAACAATTTGCCATGTTTGCTCGCTAAATACTTTGGTAGGAATGGCAATTACTACTATGAAAATTAACAGCTTAATCATTAAACCTCTCACTATTATTCAAATATATAGTTAAATAATAGTCAGGATTTTAAATTATGCGAAAGGCGTGCTAATTAATTCTTGTGATTTAGGGGTAACGACTAAATAAGAGCCTTGGGTATACCAGTCACCTAGCACTGTGCGAGTAAGCGTTTGTTCATTAACTTTATAGGTATGAACATTAGGGCGATGAGTATGACCATGAATCATATTAGTAACGTTATGTTTGGCAAAGGTGGCAAGCACGGCTTCATCTACAACGTCTAAAATTTCGATAGGTTTATCAGCTTGGCTCAACTTACTTTTTTCACGGGCATTACGTGCTATTTTTTTACGATACCAAAGTGGCATTGCAAGCATTAATTTTGGCCACCACCAACCACGGCTTTTTTTACGAAATTTTTGATACTCAGTGTCTTGAGTACACATTTCGTCGCCATGTAAAATAACGGTAGGCGTACCATATAAATCAATGACTGTTTGTTCATCGAGTAATGTCATTGCGGCCATGTCTGCATATTGCTTGCGCATGATGAAATCACGGTTGCCATGTATAAAATAAACAGGTGTTCCGCCATCATTAACGGCGCTTAAATGCTTTGCTACATCGGCACTCAGCTCTGTTATGTAGTCATCTCCAACCCATACTTCAAAAAAATCACCCAAAATATAAAGTGCATCTACATCTTTATTTAGTATATGCGTATTTAAAAAGTCAAAAAATGCAGCACTAATGTCGGGGCGGTTTTCGCTTAGGTGTAAATCTGCAATAAAGTAAGTTTGGCGAGTCATAGGTCAGTCTTTTCGATATAAATAAAGCGGGCGTATACACATTGCGTAAATGCCCGCTGATACTCCACATTACGTGGGTAAACTTACTATTAGCTAACAGTAACGCTTTCGATGATCACGTCTTCAAGAGGTACGTCTTGGTGAAAACCAGTACTACCTGTTGCTACGCCTTTTATTTTATTTACTACGTCCATGCCTTCTACTACTTCAGCAAAAACACAGTAACCCCAGCCTTGCGATGTTTCGCTGCTGTGGTTTAAAAAGTCATTGTTGTTCACGTTAATGAAAAACTGCGCTGTAGCTGAATGAGGATCAGGCGTACGCGCCATTGCTAAAGTACCTATTTTATTAGATAGGCCATTATTAGCTTCATTTTTAATTGGGTCGTTAACTTCTTTTTGTTCCATACCTGGTACAAAACCACCGCCTTGAACCATAAAACCATCGATTACACGATGAAAGATAGTGCCGTTGAAAAAATCAGCATTTGCATACTCTAAAAAGTTTTTAACTGTGTTTGGAGCTTCTTGCTCAAACATTTTAATGGTGATGTCACCAAAATTGGTGTGTAGAACAACCATGTGTTTTCCTATATCCGGTTTAAATATTGGCGCTATTTTATCGTAGTTGGCTAAGATTAACAAAGTAGATGTTTGGTTTGTTATAAAGCGCTAGAGCAGGGGCTTTTCAAGTGGTAACATGACTGTTCAAGTAAATAGTCAAGGACTCAAAGTAAATGGTAAATATATACAACACACTCACGCGACAAAAAGAGCAATTTAAACCTATGGTCGAAGGCAAAATCGACATGTATGTGTGTGGTATCACCATTTATGATTACTGCCATATTGGACACGCTCGTACTTTTGTAGGGTTTGACGTTATTGTGCGCTACTTACGTCATATTGGTTATGATTTAAAATATGTACGCAATATTACCGATGTTGACGATAAAATAATTAAACGTGCAAATGAAAATGGTGAGTCTATAAACGACTTAACTGTGCGCATGACTAAAGCGATGCATGAAGATTTTGATAGCCTGAATATGCTACGCCCAGATATTGAGCCAACAGTTACAAGCCATATGGATGAAATCATCGTTATGGTTAAGCGCTTGATTGAAAAAGGCCATGCCTATGTTGCAGCTGATGGCGATGTATTATTTGATGTTTCAACGTTTGAGCAATACGGCGCGCTATCTCAGCAAGATTTAACAATGCTTCAATCAGGTTCTCGCGTTGAAGTGGCTCAAGATAAAGACGATCCACTTGATTTTGTGTTATGGAAAAAAGCAAAAGCAGGTGAGCCTTCATGGTCATCACCGTGGGGTGAAGGGCGTCCTGGTTGGCATATTGAATGTTCGGCAATGAGCTCAAAACACTTAGGTGAGCATTTTGATATTCACGGTGGGGGGTCTGATTTACAGTTTCCACATCATGAAAACGAAATTGCCCAGTCGTGCTGTGCAAACAACGGCAAGTATGTAAATACATGGATACATACTGGTATGGTGCAAGTAAATAAAGAAAAAATGTCTAAGTCGTTAGATAACTTTTTTACTGTGCGTGAAGTTTTAAAAGCATACGATGCCGAATCTGTTCGTTATTTTTTAATTTCAGGGCATTACCGCAGCCAATTAAATTACTCACAAGAAAATTTAGACCAAGCGCGTTCATCACTTGAACGCATTTATACAGCGCTTCGTGATGTTGAACCGGTAGAATGCGATTTAGAAGGCAATGAGTTTGTTGCTAAATTTAGAAAGGCAATGAATGACGACTTTAATACACCAGAGGCACTACCTGTGTTGTTCGAACTTGCTAAAGAATTAAACCGCGTAAAAGAAAGTGACGCAGGTCAAGCTGGCAAATTAGCGTTTATACTGCGTAGCCTTGGTGAAGTGTTAGGCGTTGCTCAACAAGCACCGGAAGCTTTTTTACAAGGTGGGCAAGATGACGACGAAGTTGCGACAATTGAAGCATTAATTGTAAAACGTAATGAAGCACGTGCTAGTAAGGACTGGGCTGCTGCTGATGAAGCTCGCGATGCACTTAATGCATTAGGTGTAATACTTGAAGATTCAGCTGGTAAAACAACGTGGCGTAAAGCGTAAGCGTTTAAAGTAATTCAGGTCAAACTAAAAAAGGGTTGCCAAATGGCAACCCTTTTTTGATTTTTTAACAGCTTAGCTGTGATATTTTTCACACGCTTCAAGTGTGTTTTCAATTAAGCTTGCGACAGTCATCGGGCCAACACCACCTGGTACAGGTGTAATAAAATGCGCTTTTTGTTCGGCCACACTGTATTGAACATCACCGACTAGTTTACCCGTATCTAAGCGGTTAATGCCCACATCGATAACAATAGCGCCTTCTTTTATCCAATCTCCCGGTATAAATTCAGGTTTACCGACAGCCACAACTAATAAGTCAGCGCGGCGAACATGTGTTTCTAAGTCTTGAGTAAACTTATGACAAACAGTGGTAGTACAACCTGCTAATAAAAGCTCTAACGACATTGGACGACCAACAATATTTGACGCGCCAACGACAACTGCATGCATACCTTTATAACGTACACCCGTTGAATCAAGTAATGTAATTATACCTTTAGGCGTACATGGGCGAAGGGCAGGCATACGCTGTGCTAATCGACCAATGTTATATGGATGAAATCCATCAACATCTTTATGTGGGGTAATACGTTCTAAAATCTTTTCAGCATCAAGACCTTTTGGCAGTGGTAACTGCACTAAAATTCCATCAACTTCGGCATCATTATTTAGCTCGTCAATTAAATCTAAAAGAGTTTGCTCTTGTGTGTCCGCAGGTAAATCAAATGATTTAGAAATAAAACCTACTTCTTCACATGCTTTACGTTTTGAACCAACATAAACTTGGCTTGCTGGATCAAGTCCTACAAGTACTACTGCAAGTCCTGGTGCACGTAAACCATTTGCTACACGTTCACTTACGCGTTCTGCTACAGCGCTACGTACTTGTTTTGCGATTGCCTTACCATCAATGATGTTTGCCGTCATGGGTGACCTTTAATTGGGGTTAATTAACTAGATACCGATACTCTAAAAACGAATGCATAATAAAATAGGGGTTAAAATGCTAATAAAGAAAACATACTCTTTATTTGACTCGTTTTATAATGTGCTTACTATTTTCGCAGAAAAGCATAGCAGCGCCAAGTTGCTTTTAAGGTATATAACGTTTGAGCTGTTAAATAGTTTAAAATTCAGCCGACTATTATAATATTTAACCATTGTGCACTAAAAATGAGCACTTGATTGGTTTTCTTAAAAAAACGTTTGACCTAACCCCGTCAAATCACTATTATGCACCCCGTTGTCAACGAGGTCACTCGCTATCAATAATAAGTTTCGGCGATTAGCGCAGTTTGGTAGCGCACTTGGTTTGGGTCCAAGGGGTCGCAGGTTCAAATCCTGCATCGCCGACCATTTTTTTATAATTTTTTATAATCGAATAGCTTATTGGTAAAATATGAAGTTTTCGATGCGCCCATAGCTCAGCTGGATAGAGCAACGCCCTTCTAAGGCGTCGGTCGAAGGTTCGAATCCTTCTGGGTGCACCATTTGAAAACATGTAAATATAGCGGTGATTGTAGCTCAGTTGGTAGAGCCCCGGATTGTGATTCCGGTTGTCGTGGGTTCGAGCCCCATCAGTCACCCCATTTACAACGAATATCGGCGATTAGCGCAGTTTGGTAGCGCACTTGGTTTGGGTCCAAGGGGTCGCAGGTTCAAATCCTGCATCGCCGACCATTTTCTTAAAATGGTCTTAAACTCTCAGTTTAAGTGTTCAGTATGAAAAAAGAAGTTAATTCTTCAATGTCGGCGATTAGCGCAGTTTGGTAGCGCACTTGGTTTGGGTCCAAGGGGTCGCAGGTTCAAATCCTGCATCGCCGACCATTTTCTTATCTAATAAGAACAATAAATAAATTCCTCTAAGTTATAAATCTAAATCTGTTAGCCTATAATTCTATTAAATAATTTCTATTTTATTCTATTTAGTCCGTAGTTAGCCTGTTTTTTATTCAGTTAGTCTTTATAGTCCCTTATCTAGTCCAAATAATTGCCCCCTATACTCGACTATCATAAATATTAGGTTATAATGCCGCGTCTATTGTTTAACATAGTGCCCGAAGGGCAAAGCAGCAATGGTGTCTCATGGTAGCGACGGATGCTTTTAAGTGTGAAAAACCGCTTAAACTTTATCAAGACTCATGCAGAACACTTTGTTTGTAAAGGAAGGCGAACAGTCGCCAAAATTGAATATTGAGGTAAATCATGCAAGTTTCTGTTGAGACGACCCAAGGCCTTGAGCGCCGTATAACTATCACCGTTCCTTCAGAGAACGTTGAGACCGAAGTAAAAAAACGCCTACAACAACTGTCAAAAACACAGCGTATAGATGGTTTCCGTGCTGGTAAAGTTCCAGTATCTGTAATTAACAAGCGTTTTGGCCCTGCAGTTCGTCAAGAAGTTGCTGGCGAAGTAATGCAACGTAATTACATTGAAGCAATCGTTTCTGAAAAAATCAATCCAGCTGGCGCGCCTACATTCGCTCCTAAATCACTTGAAGCAGGTAAAGATTTAGAATTCTCAGCAACGTTTGAAGTTTACCCTGAAGTTGAAGTTCAAGGTTTAGATAAAATTACTGTTGAAAAACCAGCAGTAACAGTAACTGACGAAGATTTAGCTAACATGCTAGAAACACTTCGTAAGCAACACGCAGAGTGGACTGATGTTGATGCAGCTGCTGGCGAAAACGACCGTGTAACAGTTGATTTCGTAGGTACTATCGACGGTGAAGTATTTGAAGGCGGCAAAGCTGAAGACTTCCCATTAGAACTTGGCCAAGGTCGTATGATCCCAGGTTTTGAAGATAACATCGTAGGTAAAAAAGCAGGCGAAGAAGTAGTTGCTGATGTGACTTTCCCTGATGATTACCACGCTGAAAACTTAAAAGGTAAAGCGGCTCAATTCACTATCACAGTGAAAAAAGTTGAAGCGCAAGAGTTACCAGAATTAAGCGAAGAGTTTGCAACTAAATTCGGTGTTACCGAAGGCGGCGTAGACGCGCTTAAAGAAGAAGTTAAAAAGAACATGACACGTGAGCTAGACCAAGCGGTTAAAGCAAGCGTTAAAGACCAAGCAATCAAAGGTCTTTTAGCTAACAACGAAATTGAAGTACCTAAAGCACTTGTTGATCAAGAAGTTGATGCTCTACGTCAGCAAGCGGCTCAACGTTTTGGCGGCGACGCTCAAAACATGCCAGAGCTTCCAGCTGAATTGTTCCACGAGCAAGCTGTAACACGTGTTAAAACTGGCCTTTTATTAGGTGAAGTGATTAAAGCTAACGACATCAAAGTTGATGACGCTAAAGTTGAAGCATTAATTGCAACAGTAGCTTCTGCATACGAAGATCCAACTGAAGTAGTAGAATACTACAAAGGTAATGATCAACTTATGCAGCAAATGCGTAATGTAGCAATGGAAGAGCAAGCTGTTGAAGCTATTTTAGCTAAAGCAGTTGTTACTGATGTTGAAAAAGCATTTGATGACATCATGAATCCACAGCAAGGTGCTTAATAAGTCATTGACTTAAGCTCTCGCTAACGATTAAATGGCTCGTGTTACTCTGTTTATACAGCGTGCCCGGGCCATTTTAGTTTTTGGCTCTAAATTTGCGAAAAACGATAACTATGCTTCCTTATAATAAGGATAAGTATAAGCGCATAAGGAATTAAATAAGTATGAATACTGGTATTACAGATCCCCTAAATGCATTGGTCCCAATGGTTGTTGAACAAACACCGAAAGGCGAGCGCTCGTATGATATTTATTCGAGATTATTAAAAGAGCGTATTATCTTTTTAACAGGTCAAGTTGAAGACAACATGGCAAATCTGATCTTAGCGCAAATGCTATTTTTAGAATCAGAAAACCCTGATAAAGATATCTTTTTATATATCAACTCACCAGGTGGTTCAGTAACTGCGGGTATGGCTATTTACGACACAATGAACTTCATCAAACCAGATGTAAGTACAATATGTGTAGGACAAGCTGCAAGCATGGGTGCTTTTTTACTTACTGCTGGTGCTAAAGGTAAGCGTTTTTGCCTACCAAACTCACGTGTGATGATTCACCAACCATTAGGTGGTTTCCAAGGTCAAGCATCTGACTTTGAAATACACGCTAAAGAAATTCTGTCTATTAAAGATAAGCTTAACCGCTTAATGGCTGAGCATACAGGCCAACCATTGGATATTATCTCTAAAGACACAGATCGTGATAACTTCATGAGTGCTTCGCAAGCTGTAGATTACGGCTTGGTAGACTCTGTGTTTACAAATCGCGACAAAAAGTAAGCGCTTGGTAAGCAGGACTGCCTGTTTGCCACTTTGAGTTACTATGCGAAAACCAATAAATTTTGGTATAGTTAAAGCGTATTGAAATAGCCGCCAACAGGTTTGGTGGCCAACGTAATAAAATGAGGTAGCTGAATGTCTGACACTCCTACAGACGGCGACAAAAGTAATAAATTGTTATACTGCTCTTTTTGTGGCAAAAGCCAACATGAAGTGCGTAAATTAATTGCAGGCCCTTCAGTATACGTTTGTGATGAATGTGTAGAGTTGTGTAACGATATTATCAGGGAAGAGATTAAAGACATTGCTCCTAAGCATGATACGTCTGACAAACTACCTGTACCAAAAGAAATTCGTAACCACTTAGACGATTATGTTATTGGTCAAGATCATGCTAAAAAAGTATTGTCTGTTGCCGTTTATAACCATTATAAACGCCTACGTAACCAATCGACTAAGCAAGACATTGAATTAAGTAAAAGTAATATTTTGCTTATTGGCCCAACAGGTAGTGGTAAAACATTACTTGCAGAAACATTAGCGCGCCTACTTGATGTGCCGTTTACTATGGCCGATGCCACTACATTAACCGAAGCAGGTTATGTAGGTGAAGATGTTGAAAACATCATTCAAAAGCTTTTACAAAAGTGCGATTACGATGTCGAAAAAGCACAGCGCGGTATTGTCTACATCGATGAAATTGACAAGATTTCTCGTAAATCTGATAATCCTTCAATTACGCGTGATGTATCAGGCGAGGGCGTTCAACAGGCGCTACTTAAACTGATTGAAGGCACCGTTGCTTCTGTTCCACCGCAAGGTGGTCGTAAACATCCACAGCAAGAGTTTTTACAAGTAGATACATCTAAAATCTTGTTTATTTGTGGTGGTGCATTTTCAGGCCTAGATAAAGTAATTGAGCAACGTAGCCATAAAAACACCGGTATCGGTTTTGGCGTTAGCGTAAAAGAGTCTGCGGCGAGTCGTTCTTTAAGTGAAACATTTAAAGACGTAGAACCAGAAGATTTAGTTAAATATGGCTTAATTCCTGAGTTTATAGGCCGTTTGCCGGTAGTGGCTACATTAACAGAGCTTGATGAAGCAGCTCTTGTGCAAATATTGAGTGAACCTAAAAACGCGATTACTAAACAGTTTTCAGTATTGTTTGGTATGGAAGATGTTGAACTCGAGTTTCGCGATGATGCCTTAGCTGCAATTGCTCACAAAGCAATGGAGCGTAAAACAGGTGCACGTGGTCTTCGTTCAATTGTTGAAGGCGTATTACTTGATACTATGTACGAACTTCCTTCAATGGATGATGTAAGCAAAGTGGTTATTGATGAAACCGTTATTAAAGGTGAGTCAGACCCAATCTTGATTTATGAAAATAATAAGCAAGATAAAGCTTCATCAGAATAGTTTTTAAGCTATTTGAATGGAAAAAGGAGCCTTAGGCTCCTTTTTTTATAATTAATTTAATCGAGTTAGGGAAAATTGTTGAACTTTAATTAGGTTATCCCCATATACTTGAGTAATCTTTAAAATAAATGAAGTGCGAAGAGAAACTATAATGACGCTTGAGAGAACCGACCGAGTCGAAATCCCAGTCCTTGCACTGCGCGATGTTGTGGTATATCCGCACATGGTGATCCCGCTTTTTGTTGGCCGTGAAAAATCAATAAAATGCCTAGAAGCGGCAATGGACAAAGACAAACAAATTTTCTTAGTTGCACAAAAAGATGCAACTGTAGATGAACCAGAGCAAGATGATATTTATCGTATCGGTACTATTGCCACTGTACTTCAGTTATTAAAATTACCAGATGGTACAGTTAAAGTTTTAGTCGAAGGTACACAGCGCGCACAAATTGAAGAGTTTGTTGATAACGATGATTTTTTTGTCGCTAATGCTCAATTTATTGAATCTGATTCTGTAGATGAACAAGAGCAAGATATTTTTATCCGAAGCGCAATTAGCCAGTTTGAAGGCTATGTAAAGCTAAATAAAAAAATTCCACCTGAAGTACTAACTTCGGTTTCAGGTATTGATGAGCCAGCACGTCTTGCCGACACAATGGCAGCGCATATGCCGCTTAAAGTACCTGAAAAACAAAAAGTGCTCGAAATTTCAAGTGTTACAGAACGTCTTGAATATTTAATGGCACTAATGGAAGGTGAAATAGACTTACTGCAAGTTGAGAAGAAAATTCGTACCCGTGTTAAAAAGCAGATGGAAAAATCTCAGCGCGAGTATTACCTCAATGAGCAAATGAAAGCCATTCAAAAAGAACTTGGTGAGCTTGATGATGTGCCTGACGAATTTGAAGCGCTCAAAAAGCGTATTGAAGATTCTGGCATGCCTGATGAAGCTAAAGAAAAGGCAACTACAGAGCTCAATAAGCTTAAAATGATGTCGCCAATGTCTGCCGAAGCGACTGTAGTGCGTTCATACATAGATACATTAATTAATGTGCCATGGAAAAAACGCTCTAAAGTGAAAAAAGACTTAGCAGGCGCCCAAAAAATTCTTGATAGCGATCACCACGGCTTAGATAAAGTAAAAGAACGCATTATTGAGTACCTCGCGGTGCAACAGCGTACTAATAAGCTCAAAGGGCCAATTTTATGTTTAGTTGGACCACCTGGTGTTGGTAAAACATCACTTGGGCAATCTATAGCGCGTTCTACTGGTCGTAAATATGTGCGTATGGCACTTGGCGGCGTACGTGATGAGGCTGAAATTCGCGGTCATCGTCGTACTTACATTGGTTCTATGCCAGGCAAGCTAATTCAAAACATGTCTAAAGTGGGCGTTAAAAACCCATTATTCTTGTTAGACGAAATCGATAAGATGTCATCAGACATGCGCGGTGACCCAGCATCAGCATTGTTAGAGGTGCTTGATCCCGAGCAAAACAGTCATTTTGCCGATCACTATCTTGAAGTAGATTATGATTTATCTGACGTTATGTTTGTAGCAACATCAAACAGCTTTAACATTCCTGGTCCATTGTTGGACCGTATGGAAGTTATTCGCTTGTCGGGTTACACCGAAGATGAAAAGCTAAACATTGCAAAAGAGCACTTAATTACTAAACAAGTTAAACGTAACGGCTTAAAAGAGTCTGAAATAGTTATCGAAGACAGCGCAATTATTGGCATTATTCGTTATTACACACGTGAAGCGGGTGTACGTAACTTAGAGCGCGAAATTTCGAAACTATGTCGTAAAGCAGTTAAAAATATCTTACTTGAAAAAGACACTAAAATAGTGACTATCAATCAAGATAACCTAGAAGACTTTTTAGGTGTGCAGCGCTTTGATTATGGTAAAGCTGAAGATGGCGACCGTATTGGTCAAGTTACAGGTTTAGCATGGACAGAAGTTGGCGGCGATTTGCTAACAATTGAATGTGCGGCAGTGCCAGGTAAAGGCAAGTTAAGTTACACCGGCTCTCTTGGCGATGTAATGCAAGAGTCGATTCAAGCGGCAATGACGGTTGTGCGTAATCGCGCTGATACTTTCCGTATTAACAGCGACTTTTACGAAAAACGTGATATTCATGTACATGTACCTGAAGGCGCAACACCAAAAGATGGTCCAAGTGCGGGCGCAGCTATGGTAACGGGTCTTGTATCTAGCTTAACGGGTAATCCTGTTCGAGCAGATGTTGCTATGACTGGTGAAATTACGCTACGCGGTGAAGTACTTCCTATTGGTGGTTTAAAAGAGAAGTTATTAGCGGCGCATCGTGGTGGAATTAAAACAGTGATCATTCCAAAAATTAACGAACGTGACTTAAAAGAGATACCAGACAATGTGCTGGCAGGTCTTGATATTCACCCAGTTACTTGGATTGACGAGGTGTTAAAGCTTGCTTTAGTGCATCCTGTTGAGAGTTTTTCGGTCGAAACACCTAAAAACCAAGAAAAAACATAAAAAAAGTGCTTTTTAGGGCTTTTCAAATCTAAACGGTATGATAAGTTAAGCACTGGTTTTCAAGCCTAGCCCTTATGGGGCCTAGGCTTAAGAAAAATATAATCATGTGGGCATTAAAAGTTTGCTCTAAAATTTTCAAAAAAGTGATGTTAGTTTAAAAAACCATCGCTCTTGATAATAACAATGAAAGAGGATGATATTGTGAATAAATCTCAATTAATCGATCAAATCGCAGCTGATGCTGACATTTCTAAAGCGGCTGCAGGTCGTGCACTAGATTCATTCATCGAATCTGTTTCTGGCGCGCTAAAAGATGGCGACTCAGTTGCACTTGTAGGTTTTGGTACTTTCTCAGTACGTGAACGTGCTGCACGTTCAGGCCGTAACCCGCAAACTGGTGAAACTATCCAAATTGCTGCTGCAACTATTCCAGCTTTCAAAGCCGGTAAAGCGCTTAAAGACGCAGTAAACTAATCACTGTTTTAAACACATTAGTTATGGCGAGTGTAGAGTTACTGATTCACCACAACAGATGAGTTAAGTAACTTTTCCGCCAGTTACTTCAAGTGAAAAAGCGTATCTGGTAAGATACGCTTTTTTTACATGTGACAAGGTAAAATACCTTGATCAAAAAGAGATAAACAAATGCTTGAGAAAATCAGAGAAGGTTCGCAAGGACCTGTAGCCAAAATAATTTTAGGCGCGGTGATTTTATCTTTTGCCTTAGCAGGGATCGGTAGTTACTTAGGTCAAACCACAGAACAACCCGTTGCTGAAGTAAATGGAATTAAAATTAGTCAAACCGATTTTAACCGTGCTTACCAAAATGAACGTAGCCGTTTAGAGCAACAATTTGGTGAATACTTTACACAAATTGCAGCTGATCCAAATTACATGGCACAAATTCGTCAAGGTGTAATTGACCGCTTAGTACAACAAGAATTGCAATCACAGCTAGCGGCTGATTTAGGCCTTCGCGTAAGCGACGAAAGTGTACGTAAAACAATTTTAGAATTACCGTACTTTCAAATTGGTGAAAAATTCAATAACGACCGTTACCTACAAGTAATTCGTCAAATGAATTTTCAACCAGATGCTTTTCGTGAATATTTACGTAAAGATATGACACGTAGCCAGGTAGTATCTGCTGTTGCCGGTACAGACTTTGCCCTAGAGAGCGAGCTGAAAAGTGCAATTGCTCTTCAGCAGCAAACTCGTAGTATTGATTACGTAGTTGTAAACAAAGAGGCACTTGCCGCGAATGTTGAAGTATCAGATCAAGAAGTATCTGATTACTACGACCTAAACGCATCTCAATTTTTATCTCCAGAGCTTATCTCAGTAAGTTACATTGAGCTTAAAGCCGCAGATATTAATGTTGAATCGGTGACCGAGGATGACGTTAAAGCGTATTATGAGCAAAACAAAGCACAATACGTTGAGCCAGAAAAGCGTCGCGTATCGCATATCTTAATTGATAACAGTGAAGACGACGATGCAGCTAAAGAAAAAGCTAACGCGCTACACGCTCAACTTGAGCAAGGTGCAGATTTTGCAGAGCTTGCTGAGTCATCGTCTGACGATATCGTTAGTGGTGAAATGGGCGGCGATCTTGAGTGGATTGAGCGTGACGTAATGGACCCTGCATTTGAAGACGCGGCTTTCGCGCTTGAAAATAAAGGTGATATTTCTGACGTTGTTACTTCTGAGTTTGGTTATCACATAATTAAACTTACTGATATTCAACCACAACAAGTTAAAGCGTTTGACGATGTTAAAGCTGACTTACGTGCTGAATTAGAGCAAGCTGAAAAAATAGATGCATTTTATGAAAAGCAAACTGAAATGGGTGCACTTGCATTTGAAATTTCAGACCGCTTAGATGATGCTGCAGAAGTTGCTGAAGTGGAAGTTAAATCTACACCTCTTTTAGCACTTAATGCTCTACCAGAGCCGTTAAACAGCCCTGCAGTTGTTACAGCATTAACATCAGTTGATTTACTTGAAGATAAAGTAAATTCTGAAGTTATTGAGCTTGGCGATGAGCATGCAATCATTGTTCGTATTAACGAGCACAAAGCTGCTGCTACTAAGCCGTTAGATGAAGTAAACGAGGAAATTAAAGCGCGTTTAGTTAATGAAAAATCATCTGAGCTTGCTAAAGAAAAGGCACGTAGCTTATTTGCAGAAGTACAAGCAGGTAAGAGCTTAAACGATGTTGCTAATGAGCAGAGCTTAACACTTCGCCAAGAAGCGCAGTTAACACGTCAAAGCTACACTGTTTCACCTGCTATTGTGACTCAAGCTTTTAAAATGGCTCACCCAGCGGATTCTGCGGTAGTCGACCTCGTTAATTTAAATAATGGTGATGCAGCAATTGTTGCGCTTAAGTCGGTAACAGATGCACAAGTTGCAGCTAATATTGACCCTCAAGCAAAACAAAGCATTACTATGGCGCAAGCTAATAAAAACTACATGGTATTTATTGAAGCGCTTAAAGCCAATGCTGAGCTTAACTTACCAGCGGCTACACAAACTGTTGAGTAATTAATTTTAGCTCATAAAGAAAGGCGCTTTTAAAGCGCCTTTTTTATTGTCTTAAATAAAGTTGATACTATACCAATCTGCTCATATATGGGGTCTATTTAACGTTAAGAAAATTACGCTAGAAGTAGGCAAAAGTTTTTGTATCTAGTGATCTAAATAAAAATTTTTTAACGACGTTATAGTGCAATTTAATTCGTTAAATCGATCAAAGATTTATACAGGTTGGTATTAATTACCTCTGGCAATAAACTCAATTCGATTGCCGCTAGGCTCTCTTATCATCATATGTTGGGTTGGGCCGCTACCTAAGTTTTCGGGTGCAAACTCTATAATAATATTATTTTGCATTTTTAAGTGTTCATGTAGCTCGCTTAACTTTTTGATACTTTCAACACTGAGTGCTAAATGGTGTAAGCCCACATTTTCTGCTCGATTAAACTCCACACGTTTTGCATCGTTTTTCACGCGCCATAATGTAATGGTTATTTTATTGTTTGATAAAAAATAAGCAGGGTAGGCAGGGTCATTTCCTAGCGTTTTAAAGCCAAGTACATCAGAAAAAAATGCTTTGGATGCATCTAAGTTTGATACAGTTAAACCTAAATGATCAACGCCACCAACCCAGTTTTTAATCTTTTTTGGTGTATCAGCAATAGCTGAAGCTGATAGAAAGAGTAGGGGGGAAAGGCTAAGTAGTAACTTTTGTTTAAGCATGAGATCTCTTATTAATTAAATACAATTAATAAGAAGACCCATCTAAATACGGTTACCTTACAAAAAAGTTAGGTATTTATAATCTGTTTTAGCAGCTTAATAAACGCTGCGTTACTTTTGATTGAGGGTTTTGAAAAACATCTTCAGTAGGACCGTATTCAACCACTTCGCCTTTATCAAGTACAACAACAAAATCACTAATATGGCGTACTAAACTTAAATGATGAGTGATCATTACATATGTAAGGCCTGTATCGCGCTGAAGTTTAAGTAACAAATTTACTATTTGCGCCCTTATAGATGGATCTAAAGACGAAACAGCTTCATCAAGTACAATCACCTTAGGATCTAAAATTAATGCACGAGAAAACGCTACACGCTGTAGCTGCCCCACACTAAACATATGCGGGTAGTAGTGTTTATGATCGATTAGCAAACCTACCTTAGAAAGCGTTGCATCAATCTTTTCAGTGCGTTCACTAGCATCAAGCTCAGTATTATATTGCAGGCAATCATCAAGCATTTCGCCAATGGTTAACCCCGGGTTGAGCGATGCAGCTGAATCTTGAAAAATCATACGAATATGGCGACATTGATTATCACGTACGCCATTATCTTCGATAATATTATTCTCGAGTAAAATTTGCCCGCTATCGGCGCTATCAGCTCCTGAAAGTAGTTTTGCCAACGTACTTTTACCTGCGCCTGTTTCGCCAATTATGGCAATGCTTTCACCTCTACCTACGCAAAATGAAATGTTTCTAAGAACTTCAAACTTTTTACGTGAAAAAAGCCCAGCTCGCACATTAAAGGTTTTACTAAGCGCTTGTACTTTTAACAGTGGCTGCATTACTTCATGTCCTTAATTAACGGAAAGTGACACGCATAACTATGCCCATGATGCTTAGTCAGGGCTGGTGTAACCACACAGGCTTTTTGCGCTTGTGGACAACGCGGCCCAAGGCGACAGCCAATAGGCAAATGTTGCAGAGTAGGGATAGTCCCTTTAAGCGCATAAAAAGGTTCTTTATGTGCTAAGCCTTGTTCGTAGTCTGGCAGGCTTTTTAATAATGCTTGCGTGTATGGATGGCGAGGCTGTTTAAATATTTCATGCGTTGGGCCTGCTTCAACCATTTGCCCGCAATACAAAACATGAATGCCATGCGACCAATGTGCAATCTCTTCCAGTTCATGAGAGATCATCAAAATAGACATGTTTTTAAGTTGGTTTAAGCTTTTTAGTAACCTAAATACTTGTGCGCGGGTGGTGCTTTCAAGCGCTGTAGTTGGCTCATCAGCTATTAATAATTTAGGCGTGCGAGCGATGGCCATCGCAATCATTACCTTTTGACATACGCCTTCAGAGAGCTCATGAGGGTAACTACTTAGTACCGCTTCGTGGTTTTTAATACCCACTTTATGAATAAGCGCTTTTACTCTGTCTTTTCTCTCTCGGTTACGTTTTAAAAAGAAACCTTTAGTGGCTAACTCTGGGAGTGTTTCGGCTATTTGGTCAAATATTTTAGCGGTTGGGTCAAGACAGCGACTTGGGTCTTGATAGATCATCGCTATATCTTGGCTTACTATTTTACGGCGTTTCTCTGGGCTTAAACGCATTAAGTCTACGCCGCGCCAATGAATTCGGTCGGCAGTAATGTCCCAGCGCTCGTTTAATACACCAATAATCGCTTTTGCTATTAAGCTTTTGCCAGAGCCAGACTCGCCTACAAGCGCATGTACTTCGCCTTCTTTTAAGCTAAAGCTCACTCTGTCTACGGCTCTAATTACAGTTTCAGAGGTACGTAGTTCAATTGTTAAGTTACGAACATCGAGTAATTGCATTTAATCAGCCTTACGTGCTTTTAGCACTTGTCGCAGGCCATCGCCTACTAAATTAGTAGATAACACGGCTAAAAATAACAGTACACCAGGTAGCGCTACAGTCCACGGCGCTAAATAAATAAGGCCTAGATTTTCGGCTAATATTGCGCCCCATTCGGTCGTTGGTGGCTGAGCCCCTAATTTTAAAAATCCCAGTGCTGAAATATCTAATATCGCAGTAGAAAGCGCCATCGTGAATATAACCACAATATGCTCATAAATATTAGGAAAAATACCGCGCGATATAATATGCCAATTAGATGCGCCATCGAGTCTAAACGCAGTAATGTAATCTTTACTTAATTCATCAACAATTAGGTTGCGCACCGAGTGAATAAACTGCGGTAGTAACGCTAAAATAATTGCCCATACGGTATTCATTAAACCAGGGCCGAGTATGGCGATTATTATTATGGCCAATAACAAAGAAGGAATAGAAAGCGTTATATCAAGTAAGTGATTTAAAAAGCTTGAACGCAACCCTTTACTAATCCCTGCAAAAGTTCCCACTAATACACCAAACAGGGTCGTGATTAGGGCAGCTACAACAGAAAGTCCAAACGTATATGTTGCACCATTCATTAAGCGCGAAAGTACATCACGGCCTAAATCATCGGTGCCTAAAATAAAGCGTACATCGCCCATTTCTCGCCATGAGGGCGGTATGAGTAGTGCATCACTATGCTGTTGGTTTACGCCATAGGGCGCTAAAAAAGGAGCGGTGGCGGCCAATAATGCAAACGCCATAAATATCCATAAACCAACCAAAGCAGGGTGATTGTTTTTAAATTTGCGCCAAAATCGCGCAAGTGGCGATTTATTCGACTCTTCAGAAAATAAATTAAACTTTGCCATGGGCCTGATTCCGCGAGAGTGGATCGAATAAAGTGTAAGTAAGCTCAGTTATGATGGTGGCTAAAATAACAAATAAAGATACCGCCATTAATCCACCTTGAATTGCAGGAAAGTCGCGCTGATAAATACTATCGATTAACCAACGGCCAATACCCGGCCAAGAAAAAATAACTTCGGTAATCATCGCAAGCGTTATCAAGGTGCTAAATTGCAAACCAATTTGCTTAATTACCGGTAGTAGTGCATTACGCAGTGCATGGTGCATGATAAGTTGTCGGCGGT
This sequence comes from Pseudoalteromonas sp. FUC4, assembly GCF_008370255.1. Classification (GTDB taxonomy): domain Bacteria; phylum Pseudomonadota; class Gammaproteobacteria; order Enterobacterales; family Alteromonadaceae; genus Pseudoalteromonas. The sequence goes on from NZ_SEUI01000001.1 coordinate 149,857, forward strand.
TAAGGCCTTTTGCCCTAGCTGTTTTAATAAAGTTTTGATCCATTACTTTAAGCATAGACTCGCGTGTAAAGCGCACTAAAACCGTGGTTGGATACATGGCCAGTACAACAGTAGGAAGTGTTAAATGGCGCAGCGCATCAACAAAGGCCATCCCTTTATATGGAAATCCAGCGAGAGCAATATCAATTAATATAAACCCTGTACTGGCGGGTATTTCGTAAAGGAGGCCCATTCTGCCCGACATAGGAAACCAGCCAAGCTTTAATGAAAAAACCATTATTAACAACAATGCGAGCCAAAACACAGGCATTGAATAACCTACCATAGTGACAGAGTTTATAAGTTTATCGGGCCAGCGTTTATGATAGCCAGAGCCTAAAATACCAGTAGGTACACCAATAACAACCGATACAATTAATGCATATACGCTTAGCTCTAAAGTAGCCGGTAGTAAGTCAATAATATGGCTAAACACGCTGTTACCAGAGGCAAACGAAAGCCCCCAATCGCCTTGAAATATTCTTCCTAAAAAGGCAATGTATTGCATAAAGTAATTGCTGTTGTATAAATATTTATCCTCAAGCTCACTATGCTGAGCGAAGTTTCCACTTGGTATGCCACTTAAATTACTTAGCGGATCACCGGGAAATAAATACGCCAGTGAAAACGTAAATACGCTGAGCATTAGTATCATAAAAAAGAACAAACCAAGGCGACGTAAAATATAATCTACGATCATTATTTCTTCCTCGCATTAGCAAGCGAAATAGCACCAAACGGGCCAAGTGTTATGCCTTCCACATCAGCGCTACTTGCTTGAAAGCGCAGGCCATGAGCAATAGGTAATAACGGCAACTCTTTAATAATTAAGCTTTGTGCGTCTTCATAGTATTTTTTACGTTTGTTTAAATCAGTGGTGTCTAGTGCTTTAGTAAGCAATAAATCAAATTGGGGATTACACCAGTTTGCTGGGTTTTTGCCACTAAAAGTAGCGGTGCAACTCAGCAGCGGGCTAAAAAAGTTATCAGGGTCGGGTGTATCAGCGGCCCAACCAAGTAATACACTGTCGTGCCTATGCTCGCCAATACGTTGAATAAACGTATTCCACTCATATTCTACAATACTGACGTTAACGCCTACTTTGCGTAAATCACTTTGCATAAGCTCAGCCATTTTACGTGCGTTGGGGTTATAAATACGACTTACAGGCATAGCCCATATCGTCATATCAAAGCCATTAGGTAAGCCAGCTTCAATAAGTAACTTTTTAGCAAGTTCTGGATCAAACGTAGGTATATCTTCTTGTGGCTCAAATGCCCAAGAGGTAGGCGGCAAAATAGATTGTGCGCGGGTACCGTTACCGTAATAAACCGCCTGCATTATTTTATCTACATCTATTGCGTGCGCAAGCGCTTGGCGTACGCGTAAGTCGTCAAACGGGGCACGCTCTGTATTAAATGCCCAATAACCTATGTTTAAGTTTGTTTCTTTTTCGACGTTTATATCATCACGTTGCGCTAAAATGCTCAATTGTGCACTACTTGGATGAGCCGTTACATCGCATTCTTTAGTCAGCATTTTTGCTATGCGCGTAGTGCCGTTAGGGGTTATATCGTAAACCAATTGTTCAAGTGCAACGTCATGCTTCCAATAAAGTGGGTTACGGTAAAAGCGTACAAGGTGATCTCGGCGGTATTCTTTATAAATATACGGGCCGGTGCCAATAGGGTACTGATCAAATAAGTTTTTTTGATTATTTTTCTTAAGTTTCATGGCGTATTCTTCTGAAAGCACCACGGCAAAGTCGGTAGCCATATTAGCTAAAAAACTGCTTTCAGGATTAAATAATTCAAAACGGACTTGGTAGTCAGACACGCGCACAATTTTACGAATAAGTTGATCAATTCCTACACTTTGAAAATAAGGGTAATCGGCATCGCCCACAAAGTGATATGGATTATAGACATCAAATAATCGGCTAAAGGTGAATATAACGTCGTCGGCGTTAAAATCTCGCGATGGGGTAAAATAAGACGTTGTATGAAACTTTACATCTTTACGCAGGGTAAAGGTAACCGATTTACCATCTTTGCTAATTTTCCAATCGGTCGCCAGCTCACTTTGAAACTCTGCCGTAACAGGGTCAATGCTAATTAAGCGGTCGTATAATTGGTTAGCAATTATATCAATAGTTGAACCGGTGGTCGTGACTTGCGGATTAAACGACACAGGGTTAGCTTCAGCGCAATAAACTAAGCCTTGGTTTTTTTCTTCTATGATTTCTTCTTTGCTATCAAGGCAACCAGCTAAAGTGGTGGTAAGCAAAACAAGTAATAATTTATGCACCCGCATAACCTCTGACTATTGTTGATCCAACAAGTTGTATTTTTTAAGATAACCACGTAATTGATGATACGTTAAACCAAGTACTTCTGCAGTTTTCTTTTGATTAAATTGGCTATGTTCGAGTGCTTTATTAATCATGTTTATTTCAAAGTCGTTTGAACGCTCTTTTAAGCTGCACGGAAATTGAATATCAATGGCTGAATCATTGCTTGTTTGAGTAATCGGCGGCGCAACAACAATAGGCTCTGCATTAACAGTTTGAGCTGCCATAGGTGCTTTAATACGCGCTTTTGGTCTAAATGGGCTATCGAATGGGTCTAAAATAATCTGGTGAACGGGAATATGTTCACTACCGTGGCGATACAAACTGCGTTCAACCACATTTTTAAGTTCACGAATATTACCAGGCCAATCATAACTAAGCAGTGTTTCTGTTGCGCTTCGGGTAAAACCGCTAAACAGTTCCCACTCTAAATCGCGCGCCATGTTCATCGCAAACTGCTCAGCAAGAAGCATAATATCGTCTTGGCGTTCGCGCAGTGGTGGAAGGGTAATTACATCAAAGGCAAGGCGATCGAGTAAATCACTTCTAAATTCACCTTGCTCGGCCAAATAAGGAAGATCTTCGTTTGTGGCACACACTAAGCGGGTATCTACTTTTACAGTTTGTTTGCCGCCAACACGTTCAAACTCACCGTATTCTATAACGCGCAGCAGTTTTTCTTGTACCATAGCTGAGGTATTAGCTAATTCGTCTAAAAACAGTGTGCCGCTGTTAGCGCGTTCAAAACGACCTTCGTGACGTTTACTTGCCCCCGTAAAAGCACCGCTTTCGTGGCCAAATAACTCACTTTCGAGTAGGTTTTCGTTAAGCGCTGCACAGTTAAGCTTTACGTAGTTTTGATCCCAGCGTTTTGATAAAAAGTGTAAGCGTGCTGCTATTAGCTCTTTACCTGTGCCGCGTTCACCAATAATAAGTACCGGTTTATCTAAATTAGCCAGTTGCGATACCTGATCTAATACAGACAGAAAGCTATCTGATTGGCCGAGTAAATTATCCTGTTGGCGATATTGGCTCATATTTCCTAACTCTTGGTCATTTTTACTAACAGTTAGTGTATTTCATAATTAGGGATAACTAAAGAAATTTGTATATTTAGTTTAACGTAATGAAAATAAAGTGTATTTTAACTTTTAAAAAGTTGGCAAGCATATTGATACTAGTTATAGCAGACTAACTAAGTTTTAATTACAGAGGTAAATGTTATGGGAATTTTTTCACGTTTTGCAGATATTGTTAATTCTAATATCAACGCCATTTTAGATAAAGCAGAAGACCCAGAAAAAATGGTTCGTCTGATTATTCAAGAAATGGAAGATACGCTTGTTGAAGTACGTTCTACATCGGCTAAAACATTGGCTGAGAAAAAAGAAATTGTACGCCGCTTAGATACACTTAAAGCGCAGGTAAGTGATTGGCAAGATAAAGCCGAACTGGCTTTAAGTAAAGACCGCGACGATTTAGCGCGTTCAGCCTTACTTGAAAAGCAAAAGTCGGCAGATGCCGTTGCATCAGTTGCGAGTGAGCTTGAACATGTAGAGTCTCATATTGAGAAATTACAGCAAGAAGTCACGACGCTACAAGAAAAGCTAGCAGATGCTAAATCTCGTCAAAAAGCGATTATACTTCGCCAACGTTCGGCTGAGTCGCGCCTTGAAGTGAAAAAGACACTTGATAGCTCAAAAGTAGAAGAAGCACTTAATCGCTTTGAACGTTACGAAACCAAAATTGATGGACTAGAATCTCAAATTGAGTCGTACGATTTAGGTAAAAAGACGTTAGCGGACGAAATTGCTAACCTACAAAAAAATGAAAAGATAGATGATGAGCTAGCCGAACTTAAAAAGAAGTTAGCTGATAAATAATTACATATAAAAATATATGGGGCCCATGTGCCCCAGCTTAAAAACATCAAAACGGATTGTCAGGAGAGGATTATGTTTGATCCAGAGATATTAGTTGCACCATTTATCTTGTTTATGATTTTTGTTGCTCCGCTGTGGCTAATTTTGCACTACCGTAGCAAAAAACAAGTAAGCCAAGGTTTAAGTGAGCACGAACATCGCCAATTACTTGAGCTTGCACAAAAAGCTGAAAAAATGGCGGACCGATTAGAAACACTTGAAGCATTGCTTGATCAAGAGTCACCACAATGGAGACGCAAAGTATGAGTGCCAAACGCGAATTATTAAGAGACCCACAACGCGGTAAAATAGCCGGTGTATGTGCGGGATTAAGTGACTACTTTAATATGGAGTTATGGTTAGTTCGCATTATATTTGTTAGTGCGGTACTGCTAACGGGTGGCCCATTATTTGTGGTAGCGTATATTGCAGCTTGGTTCATTTTAGATAAAAAAGAGCCTGCAACAGCGCAAACTAATAGCTCAACTAAAACTGACGATCCGCTAGAAGTAAAATTTAAAGTATGGCAAAAAGGCGAGCCACCGCGCCGCGCATTGCAAGATTTAAAAGAGCGTTTAACGCGTGTAGATACTCGCCTTCAAGATATGGAGCGCCATGTTACTTCAAGCGAGTTTACGGTGAGCCGTGAAATTAACAAACTTTAAAGGATTTAATAGCACCTTATTTGCAGCGTGATAAATTACGGCAAATTAGGTGCAAGACACTTTATGAGCCAATCATTTGCAAAAAAGACCTTTAAAAGCATTAAAGGCAAAGCACAAAAAGCCCTTCATCGCAGTTTAGACCAACACGTAAAGCTTGCCGTAACTGGCCTAAGTGGTAGTGGTAAAACTGCCTTTATTACCGCGCTTGTTAAACACTTAACAACCCAAGCGGACGATAAAAATTTACCTTTTTTTGATGTAATGCGCGAGCACCGTCATGTGGCTACTAAAGTTGTGCCGCAAGAGGCGTTAAAAGTCCCTACGTTTAATTATACGCGCGCGCTAAATTCATTATTACCAAGCGATGGGGTGCCTACATGGCCTGCATCTACCGAGCGTATTAATACGCTACGCTTGGCAATAAAGTATCAAAGTAATGCAGGGCTGCGCGGCCACTTTTCGCCGCAATCAACGCTTTATTTAGATATTATTGACTACCCGGGTGAGTGGCTCCTCGATCTACCTATGCTTGAGCAAAGCTATGCTCAGTGGTGCGAGCAGCAATATCCGTTATTAACTCAGGCTTCGCGCGTAAACACATCAAGTGATTTTTTAATGGCCGTTGAGCAACTTGACTTAAACGCTCCCGTTGATGAAAACGCACTTGCTCATATTGCTCAGCTTTATCAAAGCATGTTGGTAGGGCTTAAAAAAGACACCAAACTTGCCATGTTACAACCTGGGCGCATGCTTATGCCTGGAGACTTACAAGGCGCGCCATTGTTATTGTTTTTTCCGGTATCGGGTGAAATAAACAGTGACGATGTCGTTGCGGGTTCTAATTTAGCGCATTTAATTAAGCGTTTTAACGCCTATATAAAAGAAGTTGTAAAACCATTTTATAATGAGCATTTTAGACACTTCGATCGCCAAATCGTACTTGTAGATGTACTTAGTGCGCTAAATGAAGGGCACGAAACACTCCAAGAGCAAAGCAGTGTAATAAACCAACTACTCGCACACTTTAACTATGGTGAGTCAGGCTTTTTTAAACGCTTATTTAAGCCCAACATAGACAAAATATTATTTGCAGCTAATAAGTCAGATCACATAAGTGCTAAACACCATAAAGATTTAGCATTGTTACTTGATTCGCTCGTGCATGAGCAAAGTAATCATTTAAAGTTTGATGGTGTAAAAATAGAAACCATGGCCATGTCGTCAATTACAGCAACGCAACCGCGCCAAATTACCGACAAAGGCCAAACGCTTGACTGCATTTACGGTAAACCATTACACGAGCCTGATTGGCTTACGTATTTACCGCCGCAACCTCCCTCGCGGATGCTTAATAAAAATGAGTGGCCAGCACAGGGATTTGAGTTTTTATCGTTCTCTCCAATGCCGAGCCCCGATAAGCAACTAAAACATATTCGATTAGATCATGTCATGCAGTACCTGCTAGGAGACAAATTAACATGAGTGAGTCAAACCAACCATTTCAAGCAGGGCGTCGTATAGATACGCAAAGCATTGAGCAAAACGAACCCGTTTTAGCACCTGCAAAAATTATTCAGCACGGGCAAAGTGATTACGAAGAACTTGAAGATGAAGCACTAGAGCCAGAAATAGATCTAGAACCTGTTTATAAAAAGTCAAAGTGGCAAACGCTCAAAGGTGTTTTTGCCATTAGTTTTATAGTACTGGTGCTTTTAGAGTTTGCATATTCGTTATTATTTGCTTTCGAGCAGTCAATTATTTTAGGCAGTGTTTATTTAACCGCAGTTATAAGTGGCGTGCTGCTAATTGGGCGCTTATTGTGGCGAGAGTACAGAATGCTGCGAAGTTTAAAGCGTAACCAACTGCACCGAGTTGAAGCCGACAGGCTTTTAAACAGCGAGCAAGTAGGCGGTGCATTACCTTGGCTCGAAAAGCTTAATAAACACCAAGAGCTTGATAACTTTGAAACCTTTAAAAACCAAGTAGCGATGCATCACAGCGACAAAGAAATAATGACGCTGTACGCCAACAGTTTATTAATAACCCAAGACACCAAAGCTAAAAAGCTTATAAATCGTTTTGCGACTGAATCTGCACTGCTAGTTGCCCTAAGCCCACTTGCGCTGGTGGATATGATGGCCGTGCTTTGGCGCGGTACTAAGTTAATAGAACAAATTGGTAAAATTTACGGCATTGGTTTTGGCTACGCGAGCCGTATAAAGTTATACCGTATGCTGATAAAACAAGTAATGTTTGTAGGCAGTGCTGAACTTGTATCTGACCTTGCTGCAACTGCACTAAGTGCTGAGCTTTTAGGTAAGCTTTCGGGACGGGCAGCTCAAGGGGTCAGTGCTGGTATTTTTACAGCGCGTATTGGTTACAAAGCAATGGAGCTTAGTCGCCCATTACCAAGGCTTGAAAACAAGCGGAGCTTGTTAAAAGGCACTGTGCAAAGCATCGCAGGTAAAATTATGAGCCGCAAAAAGGCGGAACCAACACAGTAAAATACGAGGGCGTGTTGAACTTTGATGGTTGAATTTGCAGCAGTGTGTTTGGTATTTAAGCAAGGCAGAGCCTATGAAGTGTGGTTATTCCCCATAAATAGGCGATAACGCAGCATAAATGCCAAACATGCGCTGCCCGTTGGGTTCTTTCTAGGGACGATTAACTCTTTGTTGCTCAGTTTTTACTTAGCCCACTAGGTTACAAACCTCGCGCCGCGATTTAATCGCCCCTAGATTGAACAAATTTCAATCCGCAAAGGTCAACACGCCCTGGTGGCAATATTTGTGTACAAACGTGCGCTGCACGGTTTTTACACAAATAGCCATCTGAGCATCCGGCATGCTTGCTGTTTGTAAGCGCATACGTTTTGATTGTTGAATCGCAAAAACATAATAATCAAAAAAAATGAGCCTATAATGAGCAAGCATCATATAAACACCCAGTGTATTCACGGACCACAAAAAGCAAACGACCCGCACGGCGCTCTCACTTCTCCTTTGTATCAAACCTCTACCTTTCATTTTGAAAATGCCGCTCAAGGTGCTGCGCGTTTTGCAGGCGACGAACCTGGCTATATTTATACGCGCTTAGGAAACCCTACAACCACAGAGCTTGAACAAAAAGTTGCTCAACTAGAGAGCTGTGAAGCAGCTGCTGCAACCGCAACAGGTATGGGGGCCGTATCTGCCTCAGTACTGAGCTTTTTATCGCAAGGAGATCACCTTGTTGCCTCAAGTGCTTTGTATGGTTGTACCTTTGCGTTTTTCTCGCACATGTTGCCGCGCTGGGGAATCGAAGTCACCTTTGTTGATATGACCTGCGAGGACGAACTACGCGCTGCCATCAAACCTAATTCAAAAATGATATTTGTAGAAACGCCAATCAACCCCACTATGGCGGTTATTGATTTGGCACTCATTGGCACAGTTGCTAAAGAGCACAACTTAATTAGTGTAGTCGACAACACCTTTTTAACGCCGCTACTGCAATCACCCAAAAAATACGGCATTGATATAATAATGCACAGTGCGACCAAGTACTTAAACGGCCACGGAGACGTAGTCGCCGGTATTGTGTGTGGATCGCTTGAGCACATAACACACATTAAAATGACCGTACTAAAAGACATTGGTGCAACCATAAGCCCGCACGACGCATGGCTAATTAACCGAGGCCTAAAAACACTCGCTATTAGAATAGAGCGCCATTGTCAAAGCGCACAAACAATAGCGCAATATCTAGAAGCGCATCCACAAGTAAGCACCGTATATTACCCGGGGCTTAAATCGCACCCTGGTTATAAGTTTATTGGTAACCAAATGCAAGCCGCTGGTGGTGTTATTGCGTTTGAAATAAAAGGTACGCTACAAGATGGCGCACAATTTATTGATAGTATGAAACTTTGTACACTTGCAGTAAGCCTCGGCGACGCTGAAACACTGATTCAGCATCCTGCATCTATGACTCACTCGCCTTATACGCCAGAGGAGCGAGCTGCCGCTGGAATAAGTGATGGGCTGATCAGACTCTCGGTTGGGCTTGAAGATGTTAACGACATTATTAGTGATTTAGACCAAGCTTTTACTAAAATTGGTTAGATGTATTTAATTGTGTACACATAAAAATAAGCTACAGACCTTTATTTAAAGGTCTGTATTTTTAATGTGCCACGAGTGTAATTTTAACTTTACGATCCAAGTGATCGCGCTAAATACTGATGTTAGCCTATCTATTAAACTTTTCTTCACTTTTGCATAGTATGGGGTCATTCGATATTCAACAGATTTGAGTATCACACTGACACCGATTTAGGGCTCACACCCAAGAAGGTACTTATGGCTAAAGCGAGTAAATACACATCCAAAACACCAGACGAAAATGGTGTTATACATTGGAGTGATGAAGAAAATAAAATTTGGTCTGAGCTTGTAGCGCGTCAACTTGCGTGCATTGAAGGCAAAGCCTGCAGTGAGTACATGGAGGGTTTAAAAGTAATTAACCTGCCGCACGATCGTATTCCGCAGTTAAGCGAACTAAATGAAGTGTTACTAGCCACTACCGGTTGGCAAGTTGCACCAGTACCTGCGCTTATCGACTTTGATGAGTTTTTTAGATTACTGGCAAACAAGCAGTTTCCGGTAGCTACATTTATTCGTAGCCGCGAAGAGTTTGATTACCTACAAGAGCCAGATATTTTTCATGAAATATTTGGCCACTGTGCCATGCTAACTAATCCTGACTTTGCTGAGTTTACGCATAAATACGGGCAGCTAGCTTACGCTGCGCAGAAAAAAGACCGTGTATACCTTGCGCGTATATACTGGTTTACGGTTGAATTTGGTTTAATGCAAACCGAACACGGTCTGCGTATTTACGGCGGCGGCATTTTATCAAGCCCAGGGGAGACTCAGTACGTATACTCAAACACGCCAGAAATTAGCCCAATGAATGTGCTTGATGTACTGCGTACGCCGTACCGTATTGATATTATGCAACCGCAGTACTACACCATAAATTCGATTCATGATCTGTTTGATATATCACAAATGGATATTATGACTTTGGTTGAGCGAGCTAAAGAGCTTGGTTTGCACGACCCAAAATTTCCACCAAAAGAAAAATTAGCCAGTTAAACATTAATGCTAAAAAAGCTAAAAGTAAGGATTTAGAATGTCTTCATTAAGTGCACAAAAATGCGAAGCCTGTCATGTAGATGCGCCAAAAGTATCTGACGAAGAGTTAGCACAATTAATTACTAAAATCCCAGATTGGGTACCAGAAGTACGCGACGGCATTATGCAGCTTGAACGTGTTTATAAATTTAAAAATTTTAAACAAGCTATCGCGTTTACTAACAAAGTGGGCGACATGGCAGAAGATGAAGGCCACCACCCTGGTTTATTAACCGAGTGGGGAAAAGTAACTGTAACGTGGTGGAGCCATTCAATTAAAGGCCTACACAAAAACGACTTTATTTGCGCAGCTAAAACTGACGACGTATTTAACGCGCTGTAATAAAAATTAATTGAGCAAACCCAAAAGCACTTATTTTTATAAGTGCTTTTTTATTGGTTTAATGGAAGTTTCTAGTTGTCAGCTATCAGTGACGAGCTGCTCGAAGTTAAATTTATTGCCGTAGGTTGGGCTGAGTGAGACGAAACCCAACGGACATCTGAAAGACTTTGTGTTCAAAGGTAATGTAAAAGGCTCGTTGTTTATAACGTTAGTATCTTGAGTATAGTTATATTGCTACTCCCAAGGCTCATTAAAAAAACCTTTCTGATGAAGCCTTTTGTAAGGGATTTTATACTTTTTTTTATAATAAGCAGATAATATATTAGAGCCAGTTATATCTTCATGCTTTTCTGAATAAACTTTAATTAACTTCAAATATGAACTTGCGGAAGTATATAAATCTAATTGCATAATTTCCTGACTCAAATAATCATATTCTTTACTTGGATCTAAATCATCAATATTTGGAATTACTTTCTCCCATTCAGGAAAGGCCAAAGCAGTGATAGGGTCTAAGAAAGTGTAATTGATCTCTTTTCCACGAATTTTGAGGTTTAATAAAGTTTCTTTTAAAGGTGTTGCAAAGTCACATTCTATTTTGCTAAGCATAGTTTCAATTTGACTAGATTGAGTTTGCTTTTTCAATAGGGTTATTTGGTCTGATTGTTGTTTCAGTGTAGAAAGTAAAGCAATCAAAGCTAGTGCCGCTATATAGGGCGACATTATTCCACCAAGATAAGAAGCGATAAAAGCCCAGTGTTCCACATTGCTAGAAAGCTGAGGTTTAAAAGAATAAATTAAAGGGGCGACAGTTAGAATAATTCCTATTAGTAAGAAAATTATTAATCTTTTTGTTAGTTTTTCCATGCATGCTCTAATTAATGTTTTTTATAAGTAAATATTTCAATCGAGTTATTTATATAATAAAAGCTCCAAACCAACAGCCTAGAGCTTTTAATATACAATTACACTTTTGCTAGAACACTTAACTTTTATGTGTTGTTGGGTTTCGTTTCACTCAACCCAACCTACGTTTAAAAAAATCAGCTAAAAGCTTCTTTTTAATCATCAATCGAGCGAAGTAGGGCGTTGATGCCTACCTTTTCACGTGTTTGTTGATCTACCTTTTTCACGATAATTGCAGCGTAAAGGCTGTGGGTGCCATCTTTTGAAGGTAGTGCGCCTGGTACAACTACTGCGCCTGCTGGTACGCGGCCGTAGTGAATTTCGCCAGTTTCGCGGTCATAAATACGGGTGCTTTGGCTGATGTAAACGCCCATTGAAATTACCGCGCCTTCTTCAACAATTACGCCTTCAACAATTTCAGAACGTGCGCCAATAAAGCAGTTGTCTTCAATGATAGTTGGGTTGGCTTGTAATGGCTCTAAAACGCCGCCAATGCCTACGCCACCTGATAAATGTACGTTCTTACCAATTTGTGCACATGAGCCTACGGTCGCCCATGTATCAACCATGGTGCCGTCATCAACATATGCGCCAATATTTACGTACGATGGCATAAGTACGACGTTTTTACCTACAAAGCTGCCTTTACGCGCTACTGCGTTTGGTACTACGCGCATACCACCTTGTTGAAATTGCTCTGGCGTGTAGTCGCTAAATTTAAGTGGTACTTTGTCGTAAAACTGGTTTACGCCGTCGTTCATTGGTTGGTTGTCGCGAATACGAAACGACAGTAAAACCGCTTTTTTAAGCCACTGGTGTACAACCCATTCACCCGATATTTTTTCAGCAACGCGTGCTGCGCCGCTATCAAGTAAATCAAGTGCGTCAATAATGGCTTGTTTTACGTCGCTTGATACTGTGCTTGGGCTAATGCTATCGCGGTTGTCCCATGCGTTTTCGATCATCGTTTTTAAATCTGACATGTGTGTCCTCTATTCTGTTTCGGCGTTGAATTTTTTACGTAATGCCTGATGAATTTTTGCTTGCTCTTCATCAGTCAGCGCTTGGTATTCGTTATTAGATACGACAAAGAAATCCTCGGCACGTTCACCTACCGTGGTAATACGGGCAGCGTGAATGTGTAGTAAATGCGCTTGGAAAACTTCGGCTATTTTGGTTAGTAAACCTTGAATATCGACGGCTTGAATTTCTATTAAGCTGCGATCTTTACGTGCATGTGGGCGCAGTACAATTTTAGGCTTAATATTAAAATCTTTAAAGCGTTGAGAGCGGCTCTTTTTAAAGCGAATTTTTTTACGCGGATCGCTAAGTGCTTGCTCAAGCCCGCGTTTAATTGACTGCGCTCGACCACTTGCAATAGGGTCGCCACTTACTTCAAGTATTACAAAGCTGAATAGGACATAACCGTCTTTGGTGGTCAGTACTTGCGCGTGCTGTATTTGTGCTTTTTTAGAGCCAATTACACTCACTAATCTTGCAAATAGTGCTCCAGAGTAAGGGCTGTATACAAATACTTGTGTACCACCATGCATTGCTTTGTTAGATACAATTACACTGGGTTGGCTTAAATCGGTACTGCTTAATAAATGCTCACTTTGCCACGATATTTGTTGTTCGCTAAAGGCGGTAAAGTAGTTGGCTTTAAAGCGACTCCAAATTAAATCAATTTTATTCTCAGGGTAACCTAAGTTGAGTAGACGTTGTTTAGCTTGGTGCTTTTTATCGCGAATTTGGTCGCGCTGATCCATTGGGTTCTCAAGCCCTAGGCGTAATGCGCGTTGCGTGTGCAAGTATAATTCACGCAGTAGGGTGTTTTTCCAATCGTTCCATAAGTTGTCGTTGGTTGCACGTATGTCGGCAACGGTTAAACAATATAGGTAATCGAGTTGGCGCTCTGTTTTAATACGTGTTGCAAAGTCTTTTATTACAGCAGGGTCGTTAATATCTTTACGCTGCGCGGTAACCGACATAAGTAAATGATTACTTACAAGCCACGCAACTAATTTTGCATCAGAGGATGAAAAACCATGTAATTTAGCAAAGGCTATAGCATCAACAGCGCCAAGTTCTGAGTGATCTCCCCCTCTGCCTTTAGCAATGTCGTGAAATATACCGGCTAAATAAAGTAACTCTGGTTTATCCATGCGAGTGACTATTTCACTACAAATAGGAAACTCGCTAATGCCTGTTTTATCAAAATATTCGTAAATATTTTTGATTAATTTGTGAGTATGCTCATCTACGGTGTAGGCGTGAAATAAATCAAACTGCATTTGCCCAAAGATATTACGCCACTGCGGTAAGTAGGCAGCAAGCATGCCGTGCTTGTGCATAAGCGTAAATGCGCGGCCCATACCATTAGGGTGTTTAACTAAGCGTAAAAAGGCTTCACGACAGGCTGCATAATCTTGTAAATCCCCCAATAAACGGCGGCGTACTTGGCGAATTGTACGAATAGTGCTTGGGTAAATATGCGTTATTGCAGGGTTGTCTGCTATGTGCTCAAACAATACAAAAAGTTGGTCACGTCTAAAAAATACAGATGGATCTTTTACGCGTATTTGATGGCCCACTTGTTCAAAGTTTCTGTCGAGCTCTATCACCGTTTTTTCACTACTTTCGGGCATGATACTTTGCTCAAAGTATGAAAGTAGCATTTGGTTAAGCTCGCGAACGCGGCTCATTATTCTAAATAAGCGTTTCATCATACGCTCAACCGATGCTTTGCCATCGCTACCAAAACCTAAAATTTCGGCGGCTTGGGGTTGATGATCAAACAATAAGCGGTTTTCAGCCCGACCTGCTGCTAGATGCAGTGCAAAGCGAATATTCCATAGGTTCTCTAGGCACTCAGAAAGCTCTTGAAACTCTTCATGGGTTAAGTAGCCGTGACTTATTAACTCTTGCAGGGTTTCGGTTCTAAAGTGCTTTTTTGCAACCCAAATAATGGTTTGTAAGTCGCGCAGGCCACCGGGGTTTTCTTTAATGTTTGGCTCAAGATTATACGCGGTGCCGTGGCACTTTTTATGGCGTAAGTTTTGTTCTTGAACTTTGGCAGTAAAAAACTCACCGGAGCGCCATACGGGTGTTTCTAGAATATGCGTTTTGAGTTTTTCAAACTCAATATGATTACCAAAAATAAGGCGGCTTTCGAGTAAGCTGGTGGCAAAAGTAACGTCTTCACGTTTTTGCTCAATGGCTTGTTCTATCGTGCGCACGCTGTGACCAATCTCTAAGTTGAGATCCCATAGCATGGTGACAAACTGGCCTATTTTTTCGCATATTTCTTCGCTTGGCGGTTTAGTTACAAGCAATAAAAAGTCGATGTCGGAGTAGGGATGTAGCTCCCCTCGTCCGTATCCGCCTACTGCTATTAATGCTAAATCAGGTTCGCGCGCTAAGTCGTAAACATGAAAAAGCTTAATTAGTAGGCGGTCAATAAACTCAGCCCGGGCATTAATTAAATTCCCAACCGGTTGTTTAGAAAATTCGTTATGTAACCATTTATAAAAATAGCTAGAACAATCGCGATAATCACTAAGTTGCTCAGCATCGCTGAGCAACTTTTTTACTTTGTTGGGTAATGCCACGTGGGCTGGCTCCTAATTTCTTATTTATTATTAGTGTTCTATGATCCTGTCGATAGTATCATCTGATCGTAGCGTTAAAATTTCAACACCATTTTCAGTCACTAATAAAGTATGTTCCCACTGTGCAGACAAACTACGGTCGCGTGTTACTACTGTCCAATCATCTTTAAGAAGCTTACATTGGCGTTTACCCGCATTAACCATTGGCTCAATTGTTAAGCACATGCCCGCTTTTAAAGTTTCGCCAGTACCCGCTTTACCGTAATGCATTACTTGTGGTTCTTCATGAAATCCTGTGCCAATACCGTGGCCGCAATATTCACGAACAATAGAGTAATTAAAACTTTCTGCATATTTTTGAATAGCAGAGCCAATATCACCTAAGCGCACACCAGGTTTTACCATTTTAATAGCAAGGTATAAGCTTTCTTGTGTTACTTCTGCAAGACGCTTAGCTTGGATGTTTGGTGTACCAACGTGAAACATTTTAGAAGTATCGCCGTGGTAGCCATCTTTAATGACAGTGACGTCAATATTTACGCTGTCGCCTTCTTTTAATGCTTTGTCATTTGGAATTCCGTGACAAATAACATGATTAACTGACGTACAAACTGATTTTGGGAAGCCATGATAATTTAACGGAGCAGGGATTGCTTGTTGCACATTAACAATATAATCATGACAAAGTGTATTTAGCTCATCGGTGGTAACACCCGGCACTACATGAGGGCCGATCATTTCAAGTACATCGGCCGCTAAGCGCCCAGCTACGCGCATTTTCTCTATTTCTTCAGGGGTCTTGATAATAGCGCTCATTGAGGCTCCAAAGTTGAGTTTCTAACATTTGTCGCCGAACAAATTTTGCACGCGACGTTGAGTATTTAATTTTAATATGGTATAAAGCGCGCCGTCTTTTTACAAATAAATTCTTAAATGATTTTTTGTATTTAAGGCAAACACAATTTTATTTTAACACACACACGTATCGTCACATACACTTGGGTGCATTTGAAGTTTAATTACTTCGGTGTTGGTGCTATGGGATATGTGGAGGCCTAACCCTAAACAACTATAGAGGATCTATAAAATGGCAAACGTTTCAATGCGCGATATGCTTCAAGCTGGTGTTCACTTTGGTCACCAAGCACGTTACTGGAACCCTAAGATGAAGCCTTTCATCTTCGGCACACGTAACCGTGTACATATCATCAACCTTGAGCAAACTGTACCAATGTTCAACGACGCACTTAAGTTTTTATCAAGTGCTGCAGCAAACAAAGGTAAAGTTCTTTTCGTTGGTACTAAGCGCGCAGCAAGCGACGCAGTTAAAGCAGCTGCTTTAGAAAGCGATCAGTTCTTCGTAAATCACCGTTGGTTAGGTGGTATGTTGACTAACTGGAAAACTGTACGTCAATCAATCAAGCGTCTTAAAGACCTTGAAGCACAAAGCCAAGACGGTACTTTCGAGAAATTAACTAAGAAAGAAACGTTAATGCTTAACCGCGAAATGGAAAAGCTTGAAAAGAGCCTTGGTGGTATCAAAAACATGGGCGGTCTTCCAGACGCGCTTTTCGTTATCGATGCTGACCACGAGCACATTGCTATCCGTGAAGCAAACAACCTAGGTATCCCTGTTGTTGCAATCGTTGATACTAACTCTAACCCAGACGGCGTTGATTACATCGTTCCTGGTAACGATGATGCTATCCGTGCTGTAAGCCTTTACACTAGCGCTGTTGCAGCTGCTATCACTGAAGGTCGCGAGAATAACATCGTTGCTCAAGCTGAGAAAGACGATTTCGTTGAAGCTGAGTAATTAGCTATCATCAAGTCTTCATCTTTTTAAGGTGAAGACTTGTTATTCTTGTAGAGCGGGTAACCCGCTTATCTAAACCAGATTTCAGATTTGAGGATTTACTAATGGCTGTAACTACTGCCCTAGTTAAAGAATTACGCGAGCGCACAGGCGCTGGCATGATGGATTGTAAAAAAGCGTTAACTGAGACTGATGGCGACATCGAGTTAGCGATTGAAAACATGCGTAAAAGTGGCGCTGCTAAAGCTGCTAAAAAAGCAGGTAACATTGCTGCTGAAGGTACTATCATCATCAAGCAAAACGCTGGTGTTGCAGTACTAGTAGAAGTTAACTGTCAAACAGATTTCGTTGCAAAAGACGTAAGCTTTTTAGCATTTGCTGATAAAGTTGCTGAAGCTGCAATTGCTGACACTCTTACTATCGAAGACTTACAAGCTAAGTTTGAAGAAGACCGTGTTGAGCTAGTAACTAAAATTGGCGAAAACATCAACGTACGTCGTCTACAGTACATTGCTGGTGAAAACCTAGTTGAGTACCGTCATGGCGACCGTATCGGTGTTGTTGTTGCAGGTGTTGCTGATGAAGAAACACTTAAGCACGTTGCAATGCACGTTGCTGCTTCACGTCCAGAGTACTTAACTCCTTCAGACGTACCAGCTGACGTTGTAGAAAAAGAAAAGCAAGTACAAATCGAAATCGCGATGAATGAAGGCAAGCCTGCTGAAATCGCTGAGAAGATGGTTGTTGGTCGCATGAAAAAATTTACTGGTGAGGTTTCTCTTACTGGTCAAGCTTTCATCATGGAACCTAAAAAATCTGTTGGCGATATTCTTAAAGAGAAAAACGCAACAGTTACTGGCTTTGTACGTGTAGAAGTTGGTGAAGGTATCGAGAAGAAAGAAGAAGATTTTGCTGCTGAAGTTGCTGCTCAAATTGCAGCTGCTAAAGGTCAGTAAGATTAACTATTTGTGATGCAAAAGGAAATTAGATGCAATTAAAGTACTATTTGGTTTTGCTTCACAGCTAGAAATTCTTTAAAATAACCGCGCTTTTATGTTTAACATAAGCGCGGTTATTTTTTATCCATAATTCAATAAAAGTTGGCCCCTATACTATGACTATCAATCGCAAACCTATTTTTAGACGTGTTCTTCTCAAATTAAGTGGTGAAGCTTTAATGGGAGACGAAGGCTTCGGCATCGACCCAAAAGTTTTAGACCGTATGGCACAAGAAATTAAAGAGCTAGTAGAGCTTGACGTAGAAGTGGGTTTAGTTATTGGTGGAGGTAACTTTTTACGCGGTGGTTCACTTGCAGAAGCAGGTATGAACCGCGTAGTAGGCGACCACATGGGTATGCTTGCAACGGTTATGAATGGCCTTGCAATGCGTGATGCGCTACACCGTGCATTTGTAAACTGTCGTTTAATGTCGGCTATTCCGCTAAATGGTGTATGTGACGCTTATAACTGGGCTGAAGCAATTAGTTTATTAAAAACTGGCCGCGTTGTTATTTTTGCAGCGGGCACTGGTAACCCATTTTTTACTACCGATTCTGCAGCGTGTTTACGCGGTATCGAAATTGAAGCGGATACAGTAATTAAGGCGACTAAAGTGGATGGTGTGTACAGTGATGATCCTGTTAAAAACCCAGAAGCGACGCTTTACAGCCACTTAAGCTACAATGAAATCATTGAAAAAGAATTAAAAGTTATGGATTTAGCGGCATTTACTCTAGCCCGCGATCACAATATGCCATTGAGCGTATTTAATATGAATAAATCAGGCGCGCTAAAACGCGTAATTATGGGTGAAGAAGAAGGAACACTTATTTCTTCACAAGCCTCAGATGAAATAATCAAATAATTAGGATTAAACCGTGATTAACGATATTCAAAAAGATGCGCAAGCGCGCATGCAAAAAAGTGTAACTGCACTAGGTAGCCAATTATCTAAAATTCGTACAGGTCGTGCACATCCTGCAATTTTAGATGGCATTATGGTGTCGTACTACGGTGCACCAACGCCTTTAAATCAAGTTGCTAACGTAACAATTGAAGATTCTCGTACACTAGCTATTGGTGTATTTGATAAGTCTTTAGCGCAAGCTGTTGAAAAAGCAATTATGGCGTCAGATTTAGGTTTAAACCCTATGTCGGCAGGTACTGTTATTCGCGTACCACTTCCTCCACTGACAGAAGAACGTCGTAAAGACCTAATTAAAATTGTACGCGCTGAAGTAGAAAGCGGCCGTGTTGCTATTCGTAATATTCGTCGTGATGCGAATGGCGATGTAAAAAGTTTGCTAAAAGAGAAAGATATTTCTGAGGATGAAGCGCGTCAATCAGATGATGCAATTCAAAAGCTTACTGATAAGTTTATTAAAGAAATGGATACTCTATTAGCGGCTAAAGAAACAGAATTGATGGAAATCTAAACAGCTAATTTTATTAGTTTTGAAACGCCGTCTGGGGTATACTAGGCGGCGTTTTTTTATGGAATAGTCAATATTTATGGTTCTAGATGCTGATACAATTTCACAGCAAAGTTTACCCAAACATGTAGCTATCATAATGGATGGGAACGGACGTTGGGCACAAGCTAGAAATAGACCTCGTGTGTATGGACATAAAAAAGGCGTAGACGCAGTTCGTCAATCTGTTCAGTTTTGTACTAAATTAGGGATACAATCGCTAACCTTATTTGCTTTTAGTAGTGAAAACTGGCGCCGCCCAGAAGACGAAGTAAACACTTTAATGGAGCTTTTCTTATTTGTTTTAACAAAGGAAGTTAAAAAGCTTCATAAAAACAATGTAAAACTGACCATTATTGGAGACTTATCACGATTTTCTGAAGGGTTACGTAGCAAGGTAGACGCTGCGCATAAGCTGACTGAAAATAATACCGGGCTGTGTTTAAATGTAGCAGCTAACTACGGTGGTCGTTGGGATATGGCTAATGCGGCTAAACAACTTGCTTTACAAGTTGCGCAGGGCACACTTAACGCAGAAGATATTACAGAAGAGCGCTTAGCACAGCATATGAGCATGGCAGATCAGGCAGAGCCTGATTTACTTATTCGCACTGGTGGCGATGTTCGTATTAGTAATTTTTTACTATGGCAAGTTGCTTATGCAGAACTTTACTTTACCGAGACACTTTGGCCTGATTTTAATGAAGCAGCATTTGCTGAGGCCATTGCATGTTACGTTGCCAGAGAGCGACGTTTTGGTTGTACGGGCGAACAAATAAAACAATTACTCGCTCAAACCTAAATAGAATAAGGGTCACATTTTGTTAAAACAACGAATTTTAACCTCACTCGTGCTAGCTCCATTAGCATTGGCTTTGGTTTTTTATACACCGCTAACGTTATTTAGTTACTTTGCGGGTGCAATTGTATTACTAGGTGCATGGGAATGGTCAGCATTTATGGGCTTATGCGGCAAGCTTAAGCGAGGTGCTTTTGTCGTACTCATTGCCGCCTTACTTGGTCTGCTTAATTTGCATTGGCCTATTGAGTCATTGTGGGAGAACGGCAAGCTGGTAGGTGATGCAAATTACGTATTTACACTTTCATTTGCTTGGTGGATTGTTGCTAGCTATTTAATTTGGCGCTACCCAGAAATGTCTAAAGCGTGGAATGAAGGGTTAGTCATGCGCGGCATTGCTGGGTTACTCACGCTTGTGCCATTATGGCTTGCACTAAATACACTACGTAGCGCGCAATATGCTGAATCTACACATTTTGGCTCTGTACTTATTTTAGTGGTACTTGGCATTGTGTGGAGTGCAGACGTTGGTGCTTATTTTTCAGGTAAGAGCTTTGGTAAACATAAACTTATGCCCAAAGTAAGCCCTAATAAAACAATTGAAGGGTTAGCGGGCGGCGTAGTCGCTTCTATTATTTTTGTATTAGCATTTTGTCACTTTACCGATGTTGATTTAGGTGTTTGGCCTATCTACGCGATAATGGCTGCATTTATTGCGTTGTTTTCTGCTGTGGGTGATTTGCTTGAAAGCATGTTTAAACGCGAAGCCGGCCTTAAAGATAGTGGTAGTTGTTTACCTGGGCATGGTGGTATTTTGGATCGAATTGATAGCTTAACCGCAGCGGCTCCAATATTTGTTATGTGTTATGCGTGGACTCTTAGTTTATGAGTCAAAAGCAATTGCTGGTTATTTTAGGTGCTACAGGCTCAATTGGTTTAAGTACGCTTGATGTTATATCGCGTAATAAAGAGTTATTTGATGTTTTTGTTTTGGCAGCAGGTCAAAACGCAAAAAAAATGGCTGAACTGTGTATTGAACACGAACCACTTTATGCGATTATGGCAACACAGCATGCCGCTGAGCAGTTATCTTCATATTTAGCTAATACACAGTGCCAAACTCTTGTTATGCACGGCGAGCAAGCAATGAGCGATTTATGTGCTCACCCTGATGTTGATATTGTTATGTCGGCAATTGTAGGCGCTGCAGGTTTATTGCCTACGCTTAGCGCTGTAGAAGCCGGTAAAAAAGTACTGCTTGCCAATAAAGAATCTTTAGTTATGTCGGGTCAGTTGTTTATCGATAAAGTTAAACAACATAAAGCCACTTTGTTGCCAATTGATAGCGAACATAATGCTATTTTTCAATGCTTACCTCATTCACTACAAAATGCACAAAGCGATAAAAACCTGCAAGATAACGGCGTAAGTAAAATTTTGCTTACCGGTTCTGGTGGTCCGTTTTTAACGCGCGATATAAATACGCTTAAAGATGTAACCGTTAGCGAAGCCGTAGCGCATCCTAACTGGTCTATGGGTCAAAAAATATCAGTAGATTCTGCAACTATGATGAATAAAGGCTTAGAGTTTATTGAAGCTAAGTGGTTATTTAATTGTGATGCAAGCGATATTGATGTGGTTATTCACCCTCAAAGTATTATCCACTCAATGGTGCAATATCACGATGGTTCTATTTTAGCGCAAATGGGTAATCCGGACATGCGAACGCCAATCGCGCATGCGCTTGCGTATCCTGAGCGTATTAACGCCGGTGTTAAACCATTAAACTTTTCTGATATTTGTGACTTCTCGTTTACTAAACCCGATTTTTCTCGTTATCCAAACCTACAATTAGCGATTGATGCGTGTAGTGCCGGACAAGGTGCTACCACAACAGTAAACGCAGCAAATGAAATAGCCGTGGAGGCATTTTTAAAAGGTAGGATTGGCTTTACCGATATATACAAAATAAATGCACAAACGCTTGAAGCTGCAACGTACACCAACGTACAAAGCTTAGATGAAATTTTAGAGTGCGATAAATTAGCGCGAATGAGCGCTTCAGAGTTTATAACAAAAGTGGCGCATTAATATGTTTGATTTTTTTTGGAATCTTGGCTCATTTATTTTAGCGCTTGGTATTTTAGTGGCCATACATGAATACGGCCATTTTTGGGTTGCACGAAAAATGGGTGTCAAAGTGCTGCGTTTTTCTATTGGTTTTGGTAAACCACTTTTAAAGTGGCACGACAAATATAATACCGAATACGTGATTGCCGCTATTCCGTTAGGCGGCTACGTAAAAATGCTTGATGAACGCGTTGATGAAGTGCCGGCAAACCAACGTCATTTATCGTTTAACGCAAAATCTGTTCAAGCGCGTATTGCTATTGTTGCAGCCGGTCCAATGGCCAACTTTTTGTTTGCCATTTTTGCCCTTGCTGTGATGTATATGGTGGGTGTGCAGTCGATAAAACCCGTTGTAGGAAGCATTACTGAAGGTAGCCGCGCAGAGCAAGCAGGCATTATGCCATCGCAACATATTATAAAAATTGGCGATGACAATATAACGACATGGCAAGATGCCACGTTTGCGCTTATGTCTAACTTAGGCGAGCAAAGCGTTGAGGTAATTGTGCGTGATAAAAACCTTCAGCCACGTACTAAAACACTTAATTTAGATGGGTGGAAACTTGAGCAGCGAGATGTACCACCACTTAGTTCGTTAGGCATTGTGCCATTTAGGCCTCAAGCCACTTTAACAATAGCTGCAGTGACTAAAAATTCAGCTGCAGAACAGGCTAATTTACAAGTTAATGATACAATTTGGGCTGTAAACGGTGAAACAATAAGCAATTGGCAGCAATTAGTTAATCTTATTACGCAATCAGCTAACAAATCTTTACAATTTAGTGTAAAAAGACAAGATACTATACAAATAATTACAGTAACCCCTAAAGGGCGCATTGATAATAACGGTATTGAGCAAGGCTTTTTAGGTGTTGCTCCAGTTGTGCAGCAATGGCCTGATGGTTATGTAGAGACTAGACATTACGGCCCGCTCGATAGTATCGTGCGAGGCACAAAAGAAACATGGCGCTTAATTACACTCAGTTTTGACATGATTGGTAATTTAATTACAGGCCAGGTTTCGGTTAAAAATTTAAGTGGTCCTGTGGGCATTGCAGTAGGCGCTGGAACTAGCGTAAGCTATGGGTTAGTGGCCTTTTTAAGCTTTTTAGCCTTAATAAGCGTTAACTTGGGTGTATTTAATTTATTGCCCTTACCAGTGCTTGATGGCGGACACTTAATGTATTACATAATTGAACTTTTTCGTAAAAAGCCGGTCTCTGAAAAGACACAAGAGTTTGGTTTTAAAGTGGGTGCCTTGTTACTCATTTTTCTAACATGTTTCGCTTTGTTCAATGATGTATCGCGTTTGTAGTTACAGCGTGGCAAATTACTAATTAGAACACGATTGTAAAGCACCATTAGTAGGGTGTTATGCGGTAATACAGTTGTAAAGGATAAAGATAATAAAATGGCTATAAAAAAACATTTGGCAATAACAAGTTTATTGGGTGCAAGTTTTGCAGCCCTAGGCCAAAACTCCTTTATTGTTGAAGACCTGAAAGTTGAAGGTTTACAGCGTGTAGCACTCGGTGCAGCGCTTACACATATTCCTATTAACGTAGGCGATAATGTTGATGACTATACGATTTCAAAAACAATAAAGTCACTTTATCGTTCTGGGCACTTTGACAACATAAAAGCACTTCGTGATGGCAACAACGTTATTTTTAAAGTAACGGAACGTCCTACCATCAGCTTTATTGAGTTTGAAGGCAATAAAGATATTAAAGACGAGCAGCTTAATGAGTCTCTTGATCAGCAAGATATTCGTCAAGGTGAACCACTTGATAAAACCGTAATCGATAATATCGAAAAAGGTTTGGTTGAGTTTTTCCACAGTATTGGTAAGTACAACGCTAAAGTAGATATCAGTATTACTAAGTTGCCACGTAACCGCGTTAAACTTAAATTAGAGTTTGATGAAGGTGATGCTGCTTCTATCCGCCAAATTAACTTAGTGGGTAACGAACTTTTTTCTAATGAAGAGCTTTTAAAGCTTGCTGAGTCGCAACAAGATTTACCTTGGTGGCAGTTTATGGGAAGCGATCGCTACCAAAAGCAAACCATTGAAGGCGATTTAGAAAAAATCCGTAGCTACTATTTAGACCGTGGTTATCTACGTTTTAATATCGATTCAACGCAAGTATCAGTAAGCCCTGAGCGTGAGTCAGTTTACGTTACAGCTAACTTATCTGAAGGCGTAAAGTATAAAGTTAAAGGTTTTGACTTTATTGGTGATTTACTGGGACGTGAAGACTTAATTAAAAGTGTTATCCCACTTAGAGCGGGTGAGCTTTATAACGGCTCTGTAGTTACGTCATCTGAAGAATTTATTAAAAGTTACCTAGCCCGTTTTGGTTACGCTAATGCTGAAGTGCGTACAATTCCAGAAATTGACGACGAAAAGCAAGAAGTGCAACTAACACTATCGGTTAACCCAGGTAAGCGTGTATACGTTCGTCGTATTATTGTCGGCGGTAACCAAAACACCGCTGATGAAGTACTTCGTCGTGAAATGACGCAACTTGAAGGTGCATGGTTATCTAATCAAAATCTTGAACGTTCAAAACTGCAAATTCAACGCTTGCCTTACATGGAAACTGTTGATTTTAACGTAGTGCCTGTACCCGGTGTGGATGACCAAGTAGATGTAGATTTCACAGTAAAAGAGCAATCAGCGGGTAGCTTTAATGCTGGCCTTGCTTATGGTTCTTACTTAGGTCTGCAGTTTAATATTGGTGTAACAGAATCTAACTTTTTAGGCACAGGTAACCAAATTGGTTTAAATCTTAATACGTCTACAGGTTCTGAAAGTATAAGCTTATCGTATACAGACCCATACTTTACGCCAGATGGTGTATCGCAAGGTAGTAGCATCTTTTACACAAACTACGATGCAAGTAAATTCAGTCTTGTTGAATATAAATCGAAAAGCTATGGTTTAGGCACAAATATTGGTTTCCCAATTGATGCTGTAAATCGCGTTAACTTTGGCGCTCGTTGGATAAAAGAAGAGCTTTCTGATATTGCAGAGTACGAGCAAACGCGTGTACTTCGTGAAACATTCTTAGATCCAGATAACCCAGATGCTGGCTTTGACTTTACTAAATATGAGCTGAGTGTTGGTTGGTCGCGTATTACCGTTAACCGTGGTTTATTCCCAACAGCGGGTTCGCGTCAAACGCTAAACTTAACAGCAACAACGCCTAACTCTGATCTTCAGTACTTTAAACTGAATTACGATTCGCGTTTTTACTGGCCTATATCAAACGATCACCGCTGGGTGTTCTCAACGCGTGCAGCACTTGGTTATGGTAATGGTTATGGTTCTACAAACGGGTATGAGCAAACACTTCCGTTCCAAGAGTACTTCCGTATAACGGAAATGGAACTACGTGGGTTTGACCGTAATACAATTTTACCACGTGCTGTATCGCGTATACCGCAGTCTATTCCGGGTACGCCTGGTGCAGACGGTACTACAACCGGTAGCATTGGTGGTGCATCAGACTTTGATATTTTAATACCACAAGGCCGTATTGGTGGTAATGCTAAAGCAGTAGCGGGTATGGAGCTAATTGTTCCTACGCCATTCTTAGACGAAGAAAATACCAGTTCTGTACGTACGAGCTTCTTTGTTGATGCTGCTAACGTATGGGATACAGAGTTTAATGTAGACCGTTTCCAAAACCTAGCACCAGATGAGCGTGCTAAATTAGATGACTATTCAGACCCTATGCGCTTTAGGGTGTCAACCGGTCTTTCATTGCAGTGGATCTCTCCAATGGGTCCAATGCTGATCAGTTTTGCGTATCCATTGCAAAAAGAAGAAGATGACGATACGAAAACCATCAGCTTTAACATTAGTAACACTTTTTAAAGGAGTTTTTTATGACTAAATTATTTAAATCAACAGCTGTAGCAGTTTTAGCAACTTTAATGATGGGTACTTCTGCGAGTGCACTTGCACATAAAGTAGGTATTGTTGACATGCAAGAAATCTACAAGCAAATTCCTCAAATGGCTAAAATTGAACAGTCTTTACAAACTGAGTTTGCTGAGCGCCGTCAAGAGCTTGAAAAGCTACAAGGCGATATTCGTTTTGAAGCTGAAAAATTTAAACGTGAAAGTACCACTATGAGCCAAGCTCAAAAAGATGCACTACGTGATAAAATCCAAGGCATGCAAAAAAATCTTGCTGAACAAGGTCGTCCTTTAGAGCAAGAAATCAAAGCGCGCCAAAACCAAGAACTTGCTAAAGTTCAAGGTGTAATCATCAAAACAATTGAAGAAATTGCTAAAGACGGCGACTTCGACGAAGTTAAGGTAAAAGACACAACAATTTACTTTAACCCTAAAGAAGTAACTGATCTTTCGTCTAAAGTTGTAGCTGCAGTTAGTAAGAAATAATCACTCTATGCAAAATTATACGCTTTCGCAAATTGCGGAACTTCTAGGCGCCGAACTTCAGGGTGATGGCGCTTTAGAAATAAAAAAAATAGCGACACTTGCAAATGCCCATTCTGGGCATATTGCATTTTTAGCGAACTCAAAATATCGCTCGCAACTTGAAACTACTCAAGCTAGCGCTGTAATAGTAAGCCAAGCCGATGCTCAGTACTTTAGTGGTAGCAAAATTATTGTTGCGAATCCGTACGTAAGTTACGCAAAATTAGCGCAATTTATGGATACTACACCACGCTCAGCCTCGACGGGTATACATCCAAGTGCCACTGTTCATTCAACAGCGATTGTTAGTGACAGCGCCGCTATTGGTGCTAACGCAGTCATTGAAGCTAATGCAGTGATTGGTGACAACGCGCAAATTGGTCCGAACAGTTTTATCGGCGAATATGTTAAAATAGGTTCTGGCACTAAGCTTTGGCCTAGTGTGACTATTTATCACGATGTTGAAATTGGTTCAGATTGCTTGTTTCAAGCAAATAGTGTTGTAGGTAGTGATGGGTTTGGCTATGCGAACGAGCGCGGGCAGTGGGTAAAAATACCTCAGCTTGGCTCTGTGATCATAGGTAATAAAGTTGAAATAGGTGCAAGTACCACAATTGATCGTGGCGCACTGGACAATACCATTATTCATAGCAATGTTATTATCGATAATCAGTGTCAAATAGCACACAACGTTGAAGTTAATTCAGGCACCGCAATCGCGGGCTGCACCGTACTTGCAGGAAGCGTTACCATTGGCAAAAACTGTCAAATTGGTGGCATGGTTGCAATTAATGGTCACATGTCTGTATGTGATGGTGCTATAATTACCGGCATGAGTATGGTGACAAAATCAATCACCGAACCAGGTATTTACTCATCTGGTATGCCCCATACAACAAACAAAGAATGGCGTAAATCAATAGCTCACTTGCGTAACCTTTCAGACATGAAATCACGTCTTAAAGCGCTGGAAGCATTGGCTAAGTCATAACGTTGAACACTAATAAGGATGCTATTTTGGCAAACGAATTAAATAGCCTTGATATTCAAGAAATTTTAAGTTTATTACCGCACCGTTACCCGATGCTATTAATTGATCGTGTTATTGATTTTACACCTGGCAAATCTTTACATGCTATTAAAAATGTTTCTATAAACGAACCTATATTTACTGGCCATTTCCCAAATCAGCCAATTTTTCCTGGTGTGCTAATATTAGAATCAATGGCGCAAGCTACGGGTTTATTAGGTTTTAAAACAGTAGAAAATCGTAGTGAAAACGAATTATATTTATTTGCTGCCGTTGATAACGCACGTTTTAAACAGCCAGTGATCCCAGGTGATACAATGCATCTTCATGTTGAGTTTTTAAAAGAACGTCGTAACATTTGGAAGTTTGCAGCAGAAGCTAGAGTCGACGGCAAAGTAGTGTGCAGTGCCGAAATTATGTGTGCGAGAAGAGAGTTTTAATAGTGATCCATTCTACAGCAATAATCGAACCTGGCGCTAAACTAGGCAACAATGTCTCAGTTGGTCCGTATAGCTATATTGGCAATGATGTTGTTATCGGTGATAACTGTATTATTGAGTCTCATGTTGTTGTTAAAGGGCCATCAACTATTGGCTCTGGCAATCATATTTTTCAGTTTGCGTCTGTGGGTGAAGCCTGCCAAGACAAAAAATACAATAACGAGCCAACTACATTGATCATGGGTGATAACAACGTTATCCGTGAATGCGCCACAATTCACCGTGGAACAATTCAAGATCAAGGCGTTACTAAGATTGGTAGTAATAATTTATTCATGGCTTATACACACGTTGCACATGACGCGGTAATTGGCGATAACGTGATTTTTGCTAACAACGCAAGTGTAGCCGGCCATGTACATGTAGGTGACTGGGTTATCTTAGGTGGTAATTCGGGAGTTCACCAGTTTTGTAAAATTGGTGACCATGCATTTATTGGTATGTATTCTGGTGTTAACAAAGATGTGCCGCCATTTGTTACTACTATTGGTATGCCAGCAGGTCCTGCTGCTATCAATAAAGAAGGCATGAAACGTCGTGGTTTCGAAAGTGATGAAATTATGGCTGTACGCCGTGCATATAAAGCATTTTACCGTAAGAGCTTAGGTGCTGAAGAAGCTATTGAGTCACTTAGTGAAGATGCTGCAAAGTATCCTGCTGTGAAATTGATGGTCGACTTTGTTAAAAGCTCAGAGCGCGGCATCGTAAGATAATTACAGGCTTTGCTTTAAGCATTAAAAAACCACCCTAGATGATAAATCGAAGGTGGTTTTTTATTGTCCTGCTTTTAAGCTAATTCAGTTAATACTCAGGCTACTCAAGTTAGTATGCGTCTAATTTGTATAATAAAAGTCATCCTATGCGTTTACCTAAGTTAGTCGTCACTCTTTTTATAACTTCAGCTTTAGCCGCTTGTAGTAGCCAACCTATTGTTAAATCATCTACAGGGGAAATCACTCAAGTAGGAAAAGCATCTTTTTATGCTGATAAATATCACGGCAGAACAACTGCCAACGGAGAGCGCTTTAGCCAACAAGCTGCTACGGCAGCCCATTTAGAGTTCGATTTTGGCACTAAGGTGGTTGTTACTAACCTCGCTAATAACAAATCAGTCACGGTAAAAATTAACGATAGAGGCCCGTATGTGCGAGGTCGTATTATTGATTTATCAAAGAGTATGTTTAAAAAGATAGCCGACCCTAAAGTCGGCGTTATTGATGTATCAGTAACGGTTTTAAAACCGGGTAGTTAGCGCAACATAGTCGGGATGAGTGCCACTTAGCTCTTTATGAGAGCCTTGTGCAACTACTTTGCCGCCTTCTAGCCATACAACATTATCCATTTGAGCAAGTAGAGCGGGGTCGTGCGTAATTGTCAGCACGCTGGCGTTATTCATAACGTGCATTATTGCTTGCATTACCCCTTGCTTAGATTGATTATCAAGACCTTCAGTTGGTTCATCAAGTACTAAAATAGCAGGGTTTTTAAGTAATGCTTGGGCAATGGCTATACGTCTAGACTGGCCTTGCGATACGCTACGCCCGCCAGTGCCTAATCGTGTTTTTAAACCTTCTTTTAGCTCACTAAACCATGGGCTCAATTGAGCTAATGCGAGCGCTTCAATCATTTGCTCTTTAGTTGCATTTGGCGCGGCATAACGTAAATTTTCACTTAATGTGCCATCAAAGATATGGTGCTGCTGGGCGAGTATATTTATCACACTTGCGCGTATATCATTATTTAACGAATGTAAGTCAACAACGTTATTTTGATTGTTTAGCGTTATGCTGCCTTGTTGCAAAGGCCATAAACCAGTGAGTAAATTTACAAGCGTTGTTTTACCGCTGCCGCTTCTACCTACAATCGCTACTTTTTGCTGGGGCATTAACTCAAAACTGATATTAGTAAGCGCT
Organism: Pseudoalteromonas sp. FUC4; assembly: GCF_008370255.1. Lineage (GTDB taxonomy): Bacteria > Pseudomonadota > Gammaproteobacteria > Enterobacterales > Alteromonadaceae > Pseudoalteromonas. Next base: position 179,981 of record NZ_SEUI01000001.1, read on the forward strand.
GTTTGCTCACCATATTGGTAGCTTATATTGTTAAGTGCTAACGTGTGGTTTTGCGCGCTAAAGCTTTCATCATCGTCTACATGTGTATCTTTAACTTGTGAGCTAGCTGCTTTATCTTCAAGTGTAAACAATCGCTCTGCTGCTTTTAAAACACTTGGAAGCTCTATAAACGCATTGGGTAGTAGTAATACGCTTTCAAAGCTTGCCAGTACAAATAAACTCAACATAGCAAGTTCTACATTTACCATACTGCTTGTGTATACCAGTGGCACTATGATTACTATGCTAGCAAGCATGGCTAATTGAACAACCAACAAGCTTAACCCATCTGAGTTTGCCAGTGCTTTGTGGCGAATAAATAATTGCTGATTGTACTGCTCGCTTAATTCGTCGCACTTATTAAGTTGCTGCGAACGGGCTTGGTAAATACTAAGCTCTCTAAGGCCTGTGAGTGTATCTGAAAGCTCAGAGCGGAGTTGTGCACTAAGTTGTGTTTCTTTATGGCTGTTTTTAGTGAGCTTTGCGCTAAGTAGGGCAGGTATAACCACACCAATAAGTATAATGCCAGTAAAGCAAATAAGTGCGACGTTGCCATTATAGGCCGACATAAACAACATGATGATTGGTACACTTAAAAGAGCAACCAGCATAGGCAGTAAAACGTTTAAATAAAATTTGTCGAGTGCGTCAACATCGTTTTGTAATCGGTTAACTAAATCAGCGCTGCGGCTCATTGCTAAATCAACATTGTTAAGCTTGCTTAACGTTGCAAATACATTGGTACGTATTTCACTTAGTAATAAAAACGTGGCGTTGTGAGTAACTAGGCGTTCGCCATAGCGCGATGCTGTTCGCACAATTGCTAAAAACCGAATCGTACCAGCAGGGGTAAAGTAGTTCATTTGCACGCCTGCAATACCTGCAGCGGCCATTGATGCTAAAAACCAACCAGATATAGCCAATAAACCCACATTAGCTAATACCGTAATCGTCGCTAAAAATGTTCCCAATAGCATAGCTTTGTAATGAGGAGCACAAAGCTTTAATAAGCGAATAAAATTACGCATGCGCTACCCCTTGTTCAGCCGTTTTTAGTAAGTTAGTAAATGCACCATTTTGTGCTGCAAGTGTTTCAAAGTCACCTTGCTCAGCTATTTTCCCATCGTGCATAACAATGATGTTGTTGGCATGTTTAACGGTATTTAATCTATGGGCAATGACTAACACTAAGTTGTTTTTAGCATATTCATTGATAGCATCTTGAATAAGCAGCTCTGTTTGGCTATCAAGATGCGCTGTAGGTTCATCTAGCACTAAAACTGGCGCTTGTTTTATAAATGCGCGAGCCAGTGCAATACGTTGTTTTTGACCGCCAGAAAGTCCTTCGCCTTGCTCACCTATCAGTGTGTTAAAACCATCGGGTAGGGTATTTATAAATTCAAGCACACCAGCTTGTTTTGCCGCATGTTCAAGCTCTTGCTGTGTGGCAGTGGGTTTGGCCAATTTAATGTTGGCAGCAATGGTGTCGTAAAATAGCGTCGCTTTTTGTGGTATCCATGCAATATTATTTTGCAAGTAAGTAATATCGGTTGCACTTAAACTCTGATCATTAATAGATAGGTGGTTAATCACCTCAGGGTGAAACCCTAATAAGCAATCAAACAACGTACTTTTACCTGAGCCACTACTGCCCACAACAGCAATTAAGCCTTTATTTGGCAATGTTAAATTTATATTTTTAATCCCTTCGTTACTACCTGGGTATATAAAATTAAGGTCGGTAATACTTATTGAATTAATTGTATTTAAAGTTAAATTGTTTTCAGGTGCGCTGGTAGTTACGGGCGTATTTTCGTCACTTGGCAGTGGTGCATTTAAAATCGCAACCATATCGGCTGCTGCACTAATGCCTTGTAAGCGTGCATGGTAATGGCTACCTAGCTGGCGCAGAGGTAAATAAAATTCAGGCGCTAAAAGTAGCACCACAAAGCCAGTGGCAAAATCAAGAGTGCCAAAAAACAGTCTAAAACCAATAATTACGGCAACGAGTGCCACGCTAATGGTGGCTAAAAACTCAAGTGCAAATGATGATAAAAACGCGATTTTTAAAACATCGAGTGTCGCGTGCCTAAAGTCGTCTGAAATTTTAGCTATTTGCTTAAGTTCGGTACGTGTTGCATTAAATAGCTTGAGTTGAGTTAAACCTTGTACGCGGTCAAAAAAGTAATTGCCCAGTACAGCAAGTTGCTTCCAGCGTTTTTGATTTAAAGCTTCGGCTTTAGAGCCTACTAAAATCATGAAAAAAGGAATGAGTGGGGCGGTTAATAAAAATATCAGCCCAGCTTTATAATCTGTCGGAAAAATAACAACCAATATTGCCAGCGGAATAAGCGCGCTGTAAGCAACACCTGGCAAGTATTTAGCATAATAGTCGTGAAGTGCTTCAACGCCATTATGCAGGGTGTTTAATGTAGCGCCTTGGCCGTGTTGTTCTATATAACTAGGCCCAAGTAAGCTGAGTTTATGGAGAAGTGTTTGGCGCATAGCTGATTTTATTCTAAGTGCAGCAAATGCACTTAAGCGCTCACTTAACGCTAAAAACACCGCGCGCAATAAAATAACGCCTGTTAAGGGCCATAATAAATGAGTGACCTGAGCTAAGCTATTACCCTCAAACATTACATTATGAATAGCTTGAGCCAGTAAATAAGCACCTGCAATCATCAGTAATGCGTTAAAAGTACCCAGTGCAATGCTTAACTTTAACCACACTGCAGCGGGTTTACTTTGAAGCTTTAAAAAAGCGCGCAGTGATTGCTGCTGCGCGCGATCTGGTCGGGGGTTAGTCGTCATCTTTAGTCGAGTTAGCCTCGTTTAATAAATCATGCATGGGTTGTTCATCATCAGCAATGCTGTTTTTATTTTGATGAAACTCGTACCACATTACATTTATTACACCTAAGGTACAGGCTAAAAGTACACCTAAAATCCAAGCGAAATACCACATTGTTTAGTCTCCTTAGTAGCTACCATGAGTGTTGTTTTCAATTTCTTCTACCGTTACTCTGCGCCACATTTTTACGTAACACCAAGTAGTGTAGGACAAAATTAGTGGTACAAAAATACACACTGCAACAAACATTATATTGAGCGTTTTATGGCTCGATACCGCATCCCAAATTGTTAAGCTAATATTCGGGTTATTACTTGATGGCATAATAAATGGGAACAGTGAAACACCCGCCGTCATAATCACACCAATTAACATTAAGCTTGTTGAAATAAGCCCAAGTGCTGGTTTATTTAATTTAGAAAACACAAGTGCACTTAATGCCATTGCAAAGGCCAAAATAGGGAAGGTCATGGTCCACGGACGTGTGCTGTAATTACTTAACCAAGCACCTTGCACTGTAGTGACTACTTTAGCTAAAGGGTTTGCATGACTTTGTGTATCAGCCATAGATACAACTTGGTAACCTGTTAAATTAGCCACCCAAAAACCAGCTGCAGCAAATAACACAATAAATATAATAAGCGAATAGCGACCATATTGACCCGAACGCTCTGCGACCACACTTGCTGTTCGAAGTTGCAACCACATACCAGCATGAGCAACTAACATGGTAATACTTACTAAACCTGCAAGTAATCCAAATGGGTTAAGTAAGCCAAAAAATGAACCTTGGTAGCTAACACGCATAAGGTTATCAATATTAAACGGTACGCCTAAAAATAAATTACCAAACGCCACACCAAATACTAATGCTGGAATCGCGCTGCCTGCAAGCAAGCCCCAATCCCAGTTATTGCGCCAGCGTTTTGAGTCTACTTTACTGCGGTAATCAAACCCTAGTGGTCTAAAAAACAAAGCAAAGAGTACTAGCATCATGGCAAAGTAAAAGCCCGAAAATGCAGCTGCATAAACCATAGGCCACGCTGCAAATAACGCGCCGCCCGCAGTTATAAACCATACTTGGTTACCATCCCAATGTGGGCCAATTGTGTTAATTACTGTGCGGCGCTCTGAATCTGTTTTACCAACTAGGCGAAGCAACATAGCAACGCCCATATCCATACCATCGGTAATAGCAAAACCAATAAGCAGCACACCAATGATCAACCACCAAAGCATTTTTAATGTTTCATAATCAAAAATCATGATTGCTCTCCTTCAGTTTTCTCAGCTTTGTTTGGTAATTCAAAATGATACTTACCAGTATGTAGCGAGCTTGGTCCTTGCTTAACAAAGCGGATCATCAGCCAGCCTTCCACAATGGCTAAACCAGTATAGAAAACAATAAACCCAGTTAAGCTAATTAAAATATCATTTACAGTTAGTGACGACGTGGCTAAAAAGGTCGGCAGTATTTCAGATATAGCCCAAGGTTGACGACCATACTCGGCAACAATCCAGCCAAATTCAATCGCTATCCAAGGTAGTGGAATGCTTAATACAGCAGCCCATAATAACCAGCGTTTTTGCTCAATAACGCGGTGTGCGTTGTAGTAAAATGCCAATATAAATACACCTAACATGGCCACACCACAGGCAACCATAATCCTAAATGACCAAAACATAGGGCCTACTTTAGGAAAAGAGTCTTTAACAGCTTTTTGAATTTGCTCCTCGGTAGCATCTACAACATCAGGTGTGTAGCGCTTAAGTAGCAAGCCATAACCCAAATCATCTTTTAGAGTATTAAATTTAGCAATATTATCTGGCGTATCTTCACCGTCTCTGAGCTTTGTAAGGTATTTATAAGCAATCATACCGTTGCGAATACGTACTTCGTGTTGTTTCTCTAAGTCGTTAATACCCGTTACTTGCTCATCAAGTGAACGCGTGGCAATTAAGCCAAGTGCGTAAGGTATTTTAACCGCAGCATGTGTTACTTGCTCTTCTGAGTCCGGAAAACCAAATGCGGTAAACGCAGCCGGAGCTTCTTCTGTGTGCCATTCAGCTTCAATTGTTGCAAGTTTTACTTTTTGAACTTCACCTACTTCGTAGCCTGATTCGTCACCGAGTAAAATTACACATAAAATTGACGCTAAACCAAAGCCCGATGCAACTGAGAAAGAACGTTTAGCAAATGCTAAGTCACGGCCTTTTAATATGTACCAACTGCTTATACCCAATACAAACATAGAGGCAGCTACATAACCTGCCGATACGGTATGAATAAACTTAACTTGGGCTACAGGGTTAAATACAAGCTCTGCAAAGCTGGTCATTTCCATGCGCATGGTTTGATAATTAAATTCAGCACCTACTGGGTTTTGCATCCAACCATTGGCAATCAAAATCCACAACGCCGACATGTTAGTACCAATAGCCATTAAAAAAGTCGCACCTAAATGTTGGCGCTTAGAGAGTCTGTCCCAGCCTAAAAAGAACATACCTACAAAGGTCGATTCTAAAAAGAATGCCATTAAACCTTCAATAGCCAGGGGGGCCCCAAAAACATCACCTACGTAATGGGAGTAGTAAGACCAGTTAGTACCAAACTCAAATTCCATGGTAAGGCCTGTCGCCACACCAATTGCAAAGTTAATACCAAACAATTTTCCCCAGAACTTAGTCATATCACGATAAATTTCGCGACCGGTCATAACATAAACCGATTCCATAATAACTAAAATCCAGGTCATACCTATCGTTAACGGTACGAATAAGAAATGAAAGAGAGCGGTAACAGCAAACTGTAATCGCGATAGATCCACAAAGGTTTCATCTATCATTATTGGCTCCTTGAGAGTGACGGATTAACAGGGCAACATTTAATTGGCAAAGTTAAGGTTTAATGAACTTTCAGTAATTACTGAAAGTTTGTAATAGTATTTACCTTTGTACAATTTTTGTCAACATACATATTAGTAAAACTTAATATATATTTCCTATGCTACATCAGTATTAAAAACAAACAACATAAAGGCTTAACTTCGGTGATAAAAAACCAGTTATTTAAAGCGTTTAATCAAACAGTAAAACACGTTAAACTAATAAGCATGAACGCCTGGTTTACTTGTGAAATAAAATCAAATGAATAAAGATAAAAAACAACTACGAATTGGTATTGTGGCAGGTGAACTGTCGGGCGATATTTTAGGTGAAGGGTTAATTAAAGCCCTTAAAAAACACTTTCCGGACGCTATTTTTGAAGGAATAGCCGGACCTAAAATGCAAGAGCGGGGCTGTAAAACACTTTACGACATGGATGAGCTTTCGGTAATGGGGCTTGTTGAAGTACTCGGCCGTTTACCGCGTTTGCTTAAAATACGTAAACAACTCGTGCAGCATTTTGTAGATAACCCACCTGATGTATTTATAGGTATTGATGCACCCGATTTTAACTTACGTGTAGAAAAGCCACTTAAAGATGCGGGCATTAAAACCGTACAGTATGTAAGTCCATCTGTTTGGGCGTGGCGCGAAAAGCGTATTCATACTATAAGTGCAGCCACTAACTTAGTGCTTGCATTATTACCGTTTGAAAAAGAATTTTATGATAAGCACCAAGTGCCATGTACATTTGTGGGTCATACCTTGGCAGACGATATAGCGCTTGAGCACGATGATACTAAAGCGCGTGAAGAACTCGGCTTAAGCCTTGATGACAAAGTACTGGCGCTGCTACCTGGTAGTCGAGGCTCTGAAGTTGGTTTGCTAAGCGAAACTTACATTAAAACAGCCGCAGAGCTGCAAGCTAAAAATCCCAATCTTAAAATTGTGGTTCCGTTGGTTAACGAAAAACGCAAAGCGCAGTTTAGTGATATATTAAACGCTACCGCACCGAAACTTAATGTTAACCTACTTGATGGACAATCAAAATTAGCGATGCAAGCCGCCGATGCTATTTTATTAGCGTCGGGCACTGCAACACTTGAAGGCATGCTTTATAAAAAGCCAATGGTAGTGGGCTATAAAATAAAGCCGTTGAGCTATTGGATTTTTAAAACTTTATTTACGTTTAATATTAAGTACTTTTCGCTGCCTAATTTATTGGCAGACGAAGAGCTAGTGCCTGAGTTTTTACAAACCGAGTGTAATGTTACTAACTTAACAAACGCACTTACCCCTATGCTCAACACAGATAACAAAGAGTTAAAAGCACGCTTTTTAGCTATTCACGAAAAAATTAGATTAAATGCCAGTGAACAAGCAGCCAATGCTGTGGCGGAGTTAATAAATGCAAATTGATAGACCCAATGTATCCTTAATTGCTGGTGTAGATGAAGTAGGGCGCGGCCCACTTGTTGGTGATGTAGTCACTGCCGCCGTCATTTTAGATCCCACTAAACCAATTGCAGGCTTAGCTGATTCTAAAAAATTAACGGATAAAAAACGCCAAGCACTTGCAGTTGAAATAAAAGAAAAAGCATTGTGCTACGCGTATGGACGTTGCAGTCCAACAGAAATTGATGAGTTAAATATTCTACACGCAACGATGCTTGCCATGTCTCGCGCAGTAGAGGCATTAAGCACAGAACCTGAATTTGTATTTATAGATGGTAATCGATTACCAAAACTCACTATGGCAGCACAAGCTGTTGTTAAAGGTGATAGCTTAGTGGCCGAAATTTCAGCGGCGTCTATTTTAGCTAAAGTAGCACGCGATGACGAAATGCTTGAACTTGATAAACGCCACCCAGAATATGGTTTTGCAGGGCACAAAGGGTATCCCACTAAAGCGCACTTTGCAGCGCTTGAACAGTACGGTGCAATTGAAGAGCATCGTAAAAGCTTTAAACCTGTGCAGCGCGTTTTGGCGCAAGCCAATGGTGAGGGCTAAGCATGGCTGCTCCTGATTTTGTGCATTTAAGAGTTCATTCAGACTTTTCGATGGTTGATGGCCTTGCTAAAACAAAGCCGATAGTTGCTAAAGCGCAAGAGCTGCAAATGCCAGCCATTGCGATTACCGATCAAATGAACTTTTGTGGTTTAGTGCGTTTTTATGGCGCCACGCATAATGCAGGTATTAAACCTATAGTGGGTGCTGACTTTTGGGTTCGTAGCCCAGAGTTTCCTGATGAGCCAAGCCGCTTAACCATATTAGCCAAAGACAACGACGGCTATAAAAATATTACCTTATTAATATCTAAAGCGTATCAGCGTGGGCATGTGTTTCATCGCCCAGTTATTGACCGCGAATGGTTAGTTGAGCTAAAAGCAGGCTTAATTATTCTCTCGGGTGCTAAAGACGGTGACTTAGGTAAAGCGTTATTAAAAAATAATCCGACTGTAATTGAATCAGTTGTTAGTTTTTATAAGCAGCATTTTAGCGATAACTACTACCTAGAGCTTGTTCGCACCAACCGACCGCTTGAAGAAGATTACTTGCACATGGCGGTAGAGCTTGCTGCTAAAGAGCAACTACCGGTTGTAGCCACCAACGAAGTGGTGTTTTTAAAGCCAGAAAACTTTGAAGCGCACGAAATTCGTGTTGCTATTTTTGACGGTTACACGCTCGATGATAAGCGCCGCCCTAAACGGTTCTCTGAAGAGCAATATCTAAAAACAGCAGAGCAAATGGCTGAGTTGTTTAGCGATATTCCAGAGGCACTGCAAAATACCGTAGAAATTGCTAAGCGCTGTAATGTAACTGTGCAATTAGGTACTTACTTTTTACCTGATTACCCAACCGGCTCGCTTAAAATTGAAGACTTTTTAGTTAAAGTGTCACAAGACGGCCTTGAAGAACGACTACAGTTTTTATTCCCAGACGAAGAAGATAGAAAAGTAAAACGTGTTGAATACGATGAGCGTCTTGATATAGAGCTTGGTGTAATTAACCAAATGGGATTCCCTGGTTACTTCTTAATCGTAATGGAGTTTATTCAGTGGAGTAAAGATAATAATATTCCAGTTGGACCTGGTCGTGGTTCAGGTGCGGGTTCGTTAGTTGCGTACGCGCTTAAAATTACCGACCTTGATCCACTTGAGTTTGACTTACTCTTTGAGCGATTCTTGAACCCTGAACGTGTATCAATGCCCGATTTCGACGTCGATTTTTGTATGGATAGACGAGACGAGGTAATTGATCACGTATCGGCTTTGTATGGTCGCGATGCGGTTTCGCAAATTATTACCTTTGGTACCATGGCTGCAAAAGCGGTAATACGCGATGTAGGGCGAGTGCTTGGGCATCCTTACGGGTTTGTCGATCGAATTTCTAAAATGATTCCGGGTGACCCCGGTATGACACTTGCCAAAGCGTTTGATGTAGAACCACGCTTGCAAGAAGCCTACGATGGCGATAATGAGGTAAAAGACTTAATCGATATGTGTCGCATTCTTGAAGGGTGTACACGTAACGCCGGTAAACATGCGGGCGGCGTAGTAATATCGCCAACCACTATTACCGACTTTGCTGCACTTTATTGTGATGACGAAGGTAAGTTTCCAGTAACACAGTTTGATAAAAATGATGTAGAAACAGCAGGGCTTGTTAAGTTCGATTTCTTGGGTTTACGTACACTGACTATATTGCAGTGGGCGGTCGATATGACCAATGTGCGCATGAAGCGCCAAGGTAAAGACCCCGTTGATATAAACACCATTCCACTGGATGATAAAAAAAGTATTGAGTTGCTACTTCGCGCCGAAACGACTGCTGTATTCCAGCTAGAATCGCGTGGTATGAAAGACTTAGTACGCCGCCTTAAGCCCGACTGCTTTGAGGATATGATTGCACTTGTGGCCTTGTTCCGACCAGGTCCACTGCAATCAGGCATGGTAGATAACTTTATTGACCGAAAACTGGGCCGCGAAGAAATCTCATACCCAGATGCGCAGTATCAGCACGAAAGCTTAAAACCAATACTTGATCCAACTTACGGTATTATTTTGTATCAAGAACAAGTAATGCAAATTGCGCAAGTACTAGCAGGCTATACGCTTGGTGGCGCCGACATGCTGCGTCGTGCTATGGGTAAGAAAAAACCCGAAGAAATGGCAAAGCAGCGTTCAACGTTTGAAGATGGCGCAAGAAATAACGGCATTGACGGCGAGCTTGCGATAAAAATATTCGACTTGGTAGAAAAGTTCGCAGGTTACGGTTTTAACAAATCTCACTCAGCAGCTTACGCACTGGTTTCGTATCAAACATTGTGGATGAAAACGCATCATCCTGCAGAGTTTATGGCTGCGGTAATGTCGGCCGATATGGATAACACCGACAAAATAGTTATTTTGGTGGATGAATGTGAAAACATGAAGCTCACCTTATTACCACCAGACGTAAATGCAGGTGAGTTTAAGTTTACAGTAAACCTTGAAGGTGAAATTGTTTACGGCATTGGCGCGATAAAAGGTGTGGGTGAGGCACCGGTTGAAGCAATTTTAGAAGCGCGTGCAAAAGGCGGTCCATTTAAAGATTTATTTGATTTTTGTGCCCGTGTTGATTTAAAACGCTTAAATAAACGTGTTACTGAAAAATTAATTTACGCAGGTGCTTTGGATCAATTAGGGCCAGAGAAAACCCAATCTGGGCGTGCTACATTACTAGCCAGTTTAAAAGATGCTATGCGTGCGGCCGATCAACACAACAAAGCTGAGCAATTAGGACAAAGTGATTTATTTGGTTTATTAGCCACTGAGCCTGATGAAGTTGAACAAGCTTTTATTAAAGCCACAGGGCTTACTGATAACGAGTGGTTAGATGGCGAAAAAGAGACGCTAGGCCTTTATTTAACTGGGCATCCGATAAATCAGTACCGCCGTGAGCTTAGGCATTACACTAGCGGAAAAATAGTAGATTTACAACCGACTAATCGTGATGTGTTTGCAACGGCAGCTGGTTTAGTTATTGCTTCTAGGGTATTAATTAATAAAAAAGGAAATCGTTGGGCCTTAGTAACTTTAGATGACAAGAGTGCACGGATTGATGTACGCTTGTATTCAGACGAGTTTGAAAAGTACCAAGATATGCTCCAAGTTAACAATATCTTGGTAATATCTGGACAGGTCAGCTTTGATAACTTCTCCGGTGGTATTACAATGACCGCCAGAGAAATAAACACCATTGCTCAAGCGCGTGAAAAGCGTATTAAAGCGATTAAAATGACGCTGAACATGGTGCAAATCGAGGCAGGTTTCTTCGATAAATTACAAAAAGTACTCGAACCCTATAAAATGGGAACGTGTCCGATCAAGGTTTATTACCAACGTCCAGATGCGTTGGCGCAATTAACTCTTGGGATCGAATGGTGTGTTACGCCAAGTGACGACTTAATCCATAAGTTATCACTAATGGCTGCGCAAGATGTAGAACTAGAATTTAACTAATTAGGTAGTTTAGAGCATGAGCCTCAATTATCTTGATTTTGAGCTTCCAATTGCAGAATTAGAAGCAAAAATTGAAGAATTACAAAGTATCAGCCGCGCTGGCGAATTAGACCTTGAGTTAGAAGAGGAAGTCAGCAAATTAAAAGAAAAAAGTGCCAAACAAAAACAGGAGATTTTTTCTAATTTAGGCGCTTGGCAAGTATCACAGTTAGCACGTCATCCGTTGCGTCCTTACACTCGAGATTATATCGAGCGCATTTTCACGGAATTTGACGAGTTTGCTGGCGATCGCACTTTTGCTAACGATCCAGCTATTTTAGGTGGCATTGCGCGTTTAGATGGCGAACCAGTAATGGTTATTGGCCAACAAAAAGGTCGTGATACTGCTGAAAAAATTAAACGCAACTTTGGTATGCCAAAGCCAGAAGGTTACCGTAAAGCATTACGCTTAATGGAAATGGCTGAGCGTTTTAAAATGCCAATCATGACCTTTATTGACACGCCTGGTGCATACCCAGGTGTTGGCGCTGAAGAACGTGGTCAATCTGAAGCAATCGCACGTAACTTAAAAGTAATGGCGTCACTTAAAGTGCCGACAATATGTACAGTTATTGGTGAAGGCGGTTCAGGTGGTGCATTAGCGATTGGTGTTGGCGACAGAGTTAACATGTTGCAGTACAGCACTTATTCTGTAATTTCGCCTGAAGGTTGTGCGTCTATTCTTTGGAAAAGCGCTGACAAAGCACCGCTTGCAGCAGAAGCAATGGGTGTAACCGCAGAGCGCGTTAAAGAGCTAGACTTAATCAACAACTTAGTTGATGAGCCTTTAGGTGGCGCACACCGCAATTACGATGCTATGGCACGTAACTTAAAAGAACGCCTTAAGCGTGATTTAGCGGACTTACAAGCGCTTACGCTTGAAGAAATGCTTGATCAACGTTACAAACGTTTGATGTCGTTTGGCTACTGCTAAACTCATTAAATGTTAAAAAAAAGCCGCTTATGCGGCTTTTTTGCTTTAAAATAGTCAGAGTTTTTTATAACTACCAATTATTAAATCATTACTTATTTATTTAATACAATTGGTATAACTCACCTAAAGTGTGGACACATGCATACATCAGCAATTTACCAGCAACTAAAAAAATCGCTAAATAGTTATATAGAGCAAGGTAAAACCGTTTTCACAGTGGCGCTTTCTGGTGGCGTTGATTCTGTGGTGTTGTTGCATTTAATGCGTACTTTAAGAGCCGATAACCCTGCAATTGATGTATCGGCTATTTATGTTCACCATGGCTTGAGCCAGTATGGCGATTACTGGCAACGCTTTTGTAAAAATGTGTGCATTGATCTTGATGTGCCTTTTAAAGCCGCAAAAGTTGTAATTGAGCAGCAGTCGCGTACGAGCCTTGAAGCCCAAGCTCGCGATGCACGTTACAAAGCACTTGATGAACTAAGCCCACAAGGCAGCATTATTTTACTGGGCCAACATTTAAACGACCAAGTAGAAACATTTTTACTGCGCTTAAAGCGTGGATCGGGTTTAAAAGGGCTTGGTGCTATGCACCAAGCACGTTTGCTGCAAAATGGTCGTGTATGTTTTAGGCCATTGTTAAACGTCAAGCGAAGCGATATAGAAGCCTTTGCAGCGCAGTTTAACATTAAGCACATAACCGATGACTCTAATACAGATGAAAGTTTTGACCGTAACTTTCTACGCTCAAAAATAGTGCCTGTTTTAGCTGAGCGCTTTAATGGGTTTGAACAGTGCACTGCACGAAGTATTGAGTTGCTACAGCAACAGCAAACACTACTTGATGAATATACACAGCTCGATTTAAATAAGTGTATTAACGAGTATCAAGCACTGTGCGTTAATCAAGTAAGCGAATACAGTGCAGCGCGTATTGCAAATATAGTACGTGCGTGGCTTGTACTATTTACGCAAGTGATGCCATCGCAAAAGCAATTAGAGCAAATTATCAATCAAGCAATAAGCGCAAAAAATGACGCGCAAATGCGTATTGATTTAACCGATGGGCAAATACGACGCCATCAAGGTTATTTGTACTTTGTAACACCAAGTGCAGAATTAACAGATAGTGAGCTGAATCATTCACAGCTAAAACTTGCTGACGGGCGCTTATTAATTAAAAACACCGGTTGTGGAGTAAGACCTCCAAAAGCTAATGAACAAGTAACAGTGCGCTTTAATTGTAATAGCGCACGTATAAAACCACTTAAAAAGCCGGGTAGCAATACCGTAAAACATTGGTTTAAAGATGCAAAAATAGCGCCTTGGCTGCGCGCCAGTGTGCCGCTTATTTTTTATGATGATGAATTAGTGCAAGTGGTTGGCTGTTTTATAAGTGCTAAGCATGTCGATGAAAATGGTATTTTTTGGGAGTGTAAATAAATGAGTAAACAGCCGCATGTTGGTTTGTCGTTAGTAACAAAAGCGCCAGTGGGTATGCTAATAACGGCTGTTATAGCTATTATCGCTAATATTTTACTTGAGCTAAATATAGTTACACTAGGTTATGCAGTTGCGGGTGGGATTGTATCTGCAGTGCTTTTATTAGCTTATTGGTTAGGTAAAGGTGGATTGTTTTTTATTTCAGGCGTGAGCCTGCCACTACTTTTAGTATTATTTACACCACTTGCTACTATTACCGCATTACTTAATTTAATTAGTGGATTCTTTTTTGGCTTTTGTGCTGCTTTGTTTATTTATAAATTGGTGAGTGTAAAGCCTTAGTATTGGAGTTTTAGCAATAAAAAAGCCTAGCGGGGGAAGCTAGGCTTTTTTATTTAATTAATTTAAGCAAATATTAATAAGCTTTTGCGCAATTTCTGCCAGATGCTTTTGCTTTATATAAACCTTTATCGGCTCGAGCAAAAATTTCGGTTTCGCAATCTTGGCTGCTTGCTAAAGTAAAACCAATACTGGTCGTCACTTTGTATTTAGACATTAATGGCGATTTTCTGACTAAGCACATTATGCGCTCAGCGACGACTTTGTTAGTTGTAAACTCAGGGTCTTCAATAAGTAGAGCAAACTCATCCCCACCAAATCTAAATACCGAATCAGTACCGCGTATGCTGCTACACAGTACTTTTGAAAACTCTTTAAGTGTATCGTCACCAATTTTATGACCAAAGTTGTCGTTAACTTGTTTAAAGTTATCCAAATCAAGCAACATTAAACTAAATGGGCGTTGATAACGACGACAGTTTTCAAGCTTTTGCAGTAAAAAGTCATTAAATTGACTGCGGTTGTTTAAACCCGTTAATGCATCTTTTGTAGCAAGCTTTAGTACGCGGCTATACATCATCGCATTGCGAAGTGGGTAAACCAGCGCAGTATGTAAAATATTTAGTTTTTTCTCAATTGCTTGACCAAGCGGAAATTTACTAAAATAAATTAGCTGGCCTAAGTGCTCATTACCAATTGCTAAATCAAAAATATAGGGTGTACTATTTGTGTCACTTTCTGATGTTTGCGTAGTACCTAGCGTTGACTGAAACTGCAAACCAGAAAAGTTTAGCAATTGTTTTGCAAATTTTGCATATATAGCTAAAACATCTTCTATAACTAGGCTTGTTTGTAGCTCTGTAACAAGATCATGCGTTGCCGCAGACTCGTTTATTTGTGTATGTTCGGCCGAAAACGGCAAAAAATCACCGCGACCAGACACACGCTGCGTCAAAATATGGACGTTTTCCACTAAAATCTCCCCCGAGGGTGTTACTTTGCAATAACCAAGCTATTTTTGTGCCATATTTTAAAATTGCATGAAAAACAGATGGTTGTTATATTTACTTACAAGCTACTAGTTTAATTTAAACGCGAGGCTGCATTTGCAAAGTATTAATGCTCAAATTTTTGGCTTATTAGTAGCGGCAGTGTTGTTTGTGTGGTTTTTTAAACGCATTGGCTTGCCGCCTATTTTAGCGTACTTAGCAACTGGGGTTTTAGCCGGTAGCCATGGTATTGGCTGGCTAGCGCAATCACACGAAATAGAGTTTGTAGCAGAGCTTGGAATTGTGTTTTTGTTATTTAGTTTAGGATTAGAGTTTTCTATTTCGCGGCTAATGGCAATGCGAAATCTAGTATTTGGTTTGGGCTCATTACAAGTAGGTATAACCAGTTTACTCTTCATTATTATTCTATATTGCTTAAACTTTTCATTACTCACCAGCTTTACCATTGGCACAATTATGGCGCTTTCTTCAACTGCTGTGGTTGTTAAGCTATTAAAAGAAACGGGTGAGCTTAATCAGCGCCGAGGGCAATTGGCCGTAGGTGTATTGCTATTTCAAGATATTGCTGTTGTTCCTCTATTAATAATACTCCCTTTATTTGCATCAAGTGACTCTCAAAGTATTGGTTGGACTCTAGCGTTTGCCCTGAGCAAGGGGGCTTTTGTATGTGTGCTACTTTGGGCCATAGGTAAGTGGGTATTACCCAAAGTATTCAACGAAATAGCCCAAGTACGAACCGATGAATTGTTTGTACTTACAACCATATTAGTAGCGCTATTTGCGGGCTTTTTAACGTATATGTTTGGCTTGTCTATGGCGTTGGGTGCTTTTTTAGCCGGAATGATGTTAGGTGAGAGCCATTACAGACACCAGTTAGAGGCCGATATACGTCCATTTCGCGATATATTAATGGGGTTGTTTTTTGTAACTGTGGGTATGCAGTTAGATATTTTATTTGTACTGGCGCATATAGTAATAATTGTTGGCGCATTGCTTGGTTTACTCGTATTGAAAATTACAGTAGTCGCAATTAGTGCGCGGCTAATGCATGAACGAAACCAAGATTCACTCGCTTGTGGCATCATGCTGTGGCAAATGGGGGAATTTGGTTTTGTACTTATTGCTCTTGCTGGGCAGCATCAGTTATTAAACTCAGAGCAAGCCTCATTTTTAATTGCGTTGGGTGTACTTTCAATGGCGCTTACACCGTTTTTAATTGATAAAACGCCATTTATTTTAAATCGTTTGGGCATACTCGATCGTCCAAGTTTAGCGCTAGAAGCAGAGCCACAAAGCAGTACGCTTTATAGTGACCATGTTGTTATTTGTGGTTTTTCGCGTGTTGGGCAAACCATAGCACGTTTTTTAAAGCCCGAAGCAATAGATTACGTTGCCATTGAAAGTAACCCAATACTTGTACAAGAAGGCAAAGCGGCGGGTGAACCTGTAATATTTGGCTATGTTAAGCAAAAAGATATTTTAAAATGCGCAGGAGTAGAGCGAGCTCGCTTGGTTATTATTACTTTTACAGAGCTTGACCACGCACAAATTGTGATTGATGCCATAAAGCAAATAGCACCTAATGTTAAAATACTTATAAGAACCCGTGACGATAGCCAGCTAGATTACTTAAAAGAATTAGGTGTAACAGAAGTAGTACCTGAGTCTTTAGAGGCGAGCTTAATGCTTGTCTCTCATGTTTTATCTATGTCGGGCGTACCCATGACACGCATTGTACGCCGAGTGAGTAAAGAGCGTCGAAACCGTTATCCGCTAATGCAAAGCTTTTACGCGGGCTACTTTAAAGACAGTGAAGAAACCTCAACTGACCGCTTAGAGTATTTACACGTTGTTGCGCTACCTCAGCAAGCTTATGCCCTGAGTAAAACAATTGAAGATCTTAATTTAGAAAAGCGGCGAGTATTCGTAAAAGCACTTCGCAGAGAAGGGCGCGAAATAGACACGCCATCAGCGCAAACAACCTTGTTAGCTAACGACGTTTTAGTACTACAAGGTAAACCAAGGCGAGTAGAGCGGGTAGAGCACTACCTGCTCGACGGAATAGAATAACGTGCCTGTTTGGGCTTAATCTAGTTCTAAAAACTTGCGTATCTCCGGTAATTTTTTCATACCGTCTTCATAGCCAATTTGCATTAAATGCTGGGTGTAGCGTTTTTCAAACAATAAATAACTGGTTAAGCTCGATTGTGAATGTTTTTTAACACCGATTGTACGCAGCAATATTTTAATCGCCCACGGCATATCGTCGTAATACTGCGCAGCAATAACATTAAAGTTTTGCGAAGGGTTAATAACAAAGGTATCGATTTGCTTTAGCTCTTGATGTTTATCGCGTGCAGGTAATAGCCCTAAAGTGCGATTTACACGTTCCAAACGCTCCAAATCGGACTGCATTGTGTCGGTAAATACACTGTCAAGTAAATGCCCTGCAACAGCCGAAAGCCCCGGATAGTGTGGCGAATAACCCGGTGGATGTAATTCTTTAGGTTGGTCGACCCCAATAATAAATATTTTTTCAGCCCCTAAATGAATGGATGGGCTCAAAGGCGAAAGCTGATGTATTGAGCCATCACCAAAATAATGGTTATAAATATTTACGCTTGGAAACACCATAGGAATCGCACTCGACGCCATTAAATGCTCAACGTTAATACGCGTGGCTTGGCCTTCGCGTTTAGCGCGTTGCCATGGTGTTTGTGTATTTGATTGAAAAAATGCAACAGAGTCGCCTGTTGTATAACTTGAAGCTGTAATAGACAGCGCATCTAAATAATTTCGGTGTAAGTTACGCTCTATTCGGTGTAAGTCTAAAATCTCATTGAGCAAACCACGTAGAGGGCGATTATTTAGCAAACTCGCTGGTGGGTGATTAATATGCTCTGACTGAAAGCTGGTTAAAATATTACGCGCAATATGGCCAAATACACTTAAAAAGTCGCTTTTATAAACCATAGAGGTCGAAAAGTTTTTCCAAACTGATTCAAGTTTTCGTACAGCTAAATGAGCACAAGAGGCGTAACATGCTAAAGCAGCAGAGTTAATAGCCCCTGCAGAGGTACCATTTATTACTCTAAATGGTAATGGAGCTGTACGCGGCATGCTATGAGCGAGCGCTTTAAGTACACCCACTTGATAAGCAGCTCGTGCGCCACCGCCCGTTAATAATAGGGCTATTTTTGGTTTTTCTGGATCGACTTGCTTGATTTTCATATTGGTGTTTAAACTGTTCAACGTCTTTACTTTATTTATTAACTGTAAGTCTTTAAGCTAGAAGAATCAAAGGATAACTGAGTAATAGTAAGTACAGTAAGCTTATGTTTATATTTGTAAGCTAAAATAGTTATGTATTTATAGTTACTACTCATAATGAATTTTTTCCACTCAGGGTACTCTGAGTGATAACGCACTTTTAATTTTTATGGAGTTTGTATGTCAGATAAACCAGAAGCGTCAGATGTTCAAAAACGTCCGCCGAATAACAATTTTCTTTTCGCCGTTATTATTTTAATAATAGTTGTGTGCGCAGCCGCGTTTGTACTATTAAAGCCAAGTGATGAGCCACAAACACGCACAGAGGTAGAGCAAGCACCAAAAGAGCAACCAATGATGGAGCTTAAACCTGAAAACGATCCCGTAGTTGACGCGCCATCAGTTATGCCAGAAAAGCCAGCAGAGCTTGAAGTGCCAGCACAAAGCCCAAGTGAGCCTGTGCCTGAAGTAAAACCATTACCAACGCTTAATGAAAGCGATGCCGTTGTAGTTGCTAAAATGGACGAGTACCTAAGTGATTCAGTAATGAGCTTAATGGTAACTGACGACGTAATTCGCCGTGGTGTTGTCTTTGTAGATAACCTAGCTAAAGGTAAAGTAGCTAAAAAACACACGCCTGTTGTTCAACCAGAAGAAACGTTTAGCGTAAATGAAGGTGATATTTTAACAATTAACCCTAATAGTTATGAGCGTTATACACCGTATGTAAAAATATTTACCAGTATGAGTGCAGCGCAAGCTGTGCGTATGTACGAAGAATATAAACCACTTATTAATAATGCATACAGTGAAATTGGTTACGGCGATGATGAGTTTAATCAAACGCTAACCGATGCAATCGATTTATTACTTGATACGCCAGAGCCTGAAGGTGACTTGCCGTTACTTCGCGACTCAGTGACGTATCAGTATGCGTTTTCGGAGTGGGAGCAATTACCTGCTGCGCAAAAACAGCTTTTACGTATGGGTCCAGAAAATATGAAAAAAGTAAAAGCAGCACTTCGTAATATAAAAGCGCAGTTAGAGAGTAATTAATACGCACTAAAACAGCTAAATACGCCGCGATTGTATATGAAGTATGCAATCGCACTTTCTTTTTAGATTATCCCTTGAATAACAGAGCAAAAGTAGAGATAATCCTTCCCGCGCCAACCAAGGCCCTCAATGGTAGTCTTATTGGTCCTCTCGCAACACTAGCAGGCGAACCTGGTCAGGCCCGGAAGGGAGCAGCCACAGTTTGTGACGTGTGTGCCGAGATGTGGCTGGTAAGACTGCCACCCAAATTCCTCATTTGGGTGTTGTTTGAAGTATAAGTTGACATATTTGTACTAAAAGATGGCATAAAACAGAAGCATAAGGTGACATAGCTTAGTATTAATCAAATTGTTAAATGGCTCACTCAATAAAATAAAACACTCCCGTGTAAAAACCCTCATAAATTTGCTAGTAAAAAAATAAATCACTTATTTAGTCGAATCCTCTTTAGAGTTTCATGCATGTTTCCATTTTGAATTTTCACCATCAATAGCCGCATTTGAAGCACAACCACTAGGTTACGAATATGAGTTTGATAACCGTACTTGCCGTTACACACTGACTTTATACTTACCCACACAGACGGCATGCAAAAAATTTATAGAAGTAAAACCACAAAGCAAAATTGCTGACGAAGACTTTCGTGCTCGATTTGTTGAAAAGTCGGATAATAACCTTAATTTAATCCACTTTTTTAATCATGCTTTGTATGGCTAGGGTGTTTTTCTTTATTCTCTGGGGTGGCTTGCCTTCGTTTACTCCATTTGATTACGCTTCTAAAAACGCAATGTTTTAACGGTTTATGTTTAAAATTAGTTTAGTTAATTAGATACAGTGCTTTTTTGTATATTTATTGTTATTTAATATTGGTACAATTGTATCTCATGTAAATTTAAAGTGAACGAGCGGGTTTGAGTCTTTTGTGCACTTTTTAACTATAAGATAAAATTATGTCCCAACAAAAAAAAGGATTTACTGTTGCGCTTTTCTTTGCTGTTTCAGTTTTACCTATAAATAATTTGTTAGCTTCTACAGTTAATTTTCAATATGACGCAAGAGGAAGATTAATTGAAGTTAAAGAAAGTAATTCCAAATTAATTACGTATGAATATGATGATGCCGGTAATCGCTTATCTTCAGCAAATGCTGCCATATCAACACCAACACCAACGCCAACACCAACGCCAACACCAACGCCACCTCAACTAGAGCCGGCTATAACGTCATACTCTATTCCAAGTTCAGTGAGATTAGGTTCATCATTTACAGTATCTTGGGTTTCAACCAATACAAGCTATTGTGCAGTATCAATGTTTGGTGATAGCAGTTCTCACCCACGAGAAGCTACCTCGGGATCTGTTTCGTTACGTATTTATGAAAATACCTCTATTGTTATTAAGTGTCATGGCTCTAATGATTCGGCTGCAGTTGGAAAGTTAGTGAAAATTTCATTCTCTGGAGGTCCTGGTGGATTTAATTAATATCAAGGAAGAAATAATGACTAAGAGTATAATAAAAGCAATAGCAATTTGCTTTCTAGCGTATTCAACTTATACACATGCTGAAGATGATTACACCCCAATTAAACCTTTAAACGTTAAGCAAGATGTAAATTCTGTAAATCTACTTAGTGGTAAGTATTATCCAACGTTACCTTCATTGAGCGTTCCTGCAGCTCCAAGACTTTCGTTTGAAACACTTCAAAAATTTAACTCAAAAATAACGGGAACACTTTACAAAAGTACTACTTGGAATAATATCGGTAGTTCTGAAAGGACTGAAATCTATTCTTTAACATATGGTGGTGTTACTTCAGAGCAGTTTAACTGTAAATCATATGACTGTGAATCTACCGATAATTACGGTTCAAGCCTATTTGGGAATATAAACACAAAGAATTCAAGATTAGAATACAGGCAAGGTGGAACAGGAATAAGAGTTGAGTATGACTCCAACTCATCTTTTTTCAGCTGGAATGACCCTTATAATAATAAAGCCAAAGAAGGTACTTGGTACGTAACTAGAGTTTTTTATCCTGATGGTGAAACAATAACATTTGATTATGACAAGGTTTTTGATCCAAATATCAGCCCCTTTATTACATTCCATAGACCTATCAGTGTTGAAAGTAATTTGGGTTACAAGCTAAAACTTACTTATCTATCGGATGACCTAACAACTGGAGCTTCGGGATGGAGTAAGGTTTCAACAGCTACAATTGTTAAAACAAACTCTCCGAGTGAGGCTTTAGCGAAATTTACTTATACAAGCAACACGATTACCGATTTACTTGGAAGAACTTGGAATTATTCAGGGTTTAGTAATGCGCTTGGTTCAAGCGATACAAGTAGAAATTTTTCATTAAGACTACCTTCTGATTCAAGTAATACTATAAGTGTTACTTCTAACAATAAAAATCATGGAGCGGCAACTCACAATTACTTTGTAACCAATGTTACTAAAAATGGTGTTGCATATAATTATACCTATATAGCCGCATCGGGAACTGGAAAAGATCCTAATAAACAGTTTACAAAAGTCACTATTACTGGTCCTGATAGCTACAGACGAGTTATTGATTTAGATGTTCTAGGGGGGTCAAATAAACGTTCATTTATTACCAAAGATACTAACGCATACGGACAAAGCACTCTCTATAAATACTTAGGTGGTAGGCTTAAAGAAATAACTTTCCCAGAGGGGAATAAAGAGTTATATGAGTTTGATGCCCATGGCAATGTTACAAAAAGAACAAATATAGCAAAATCAGGTTCAGGAATAGCCAATATAGTTACTACAGCTAATTATGATATCTATAATTGTACAAAGGTAGAGTGTTTTAAACCCACCTCAATTACTGATGCTAAGGGCAATACGACAGATTACACCTTCGCAAGCCATGGTGGCATGCTCACTAAACTTGAGCCAGCAGATAAAAACAATAATCGTCGCCTAACAACAAATACTTGGCAAGAAATTAATGGTTTTACGCGCTTAAAAAGCACTAACGTTTGTACTCAAAGTAGTTGCTCATCAACTGATAGACAAGTTACAAACTATACATACTGGGGGAATACAAACCTACCTAAAACGGTGACTAAAACCAATGGTGTAGGGGTATTAAAGCAAGTAACAACCTATACCTATGATAATGCTGGGAGAGTAGCGATTGAAGATGGACCACTGGCAGGTACTGATGATGCAATATATTATCGATATGACAATGCAGGTAGAAAAATATGGGAAATTGGTGCAAAAAACCAGCGAGGGTATCGTGTAGCACAGCGTTTCACGTATCGTAACGAAGATGACCAATTTCGCATCATCGAAACAGGTACGCTTACATCACCTACAAGCACGTCGTTGAGTGTTTATAATACCGAAACAATCGCTTATAACACGAGAAATTTAGCGACTAAAAAAGAAATTAGCTCGCCATCAAAAAAAGAAGCCGTTACACAGTTTACTTACGACACACGAAATAGGTTAATGTGTACTGCTACTCGCATGAACGCCTCTACATTCAATAGCCTACCAAGCTCTGCATGTTCACTTGCGTCAGAAGGTGTCGATGGCCCAGATCGTATTACCCGTAACTATTACGACAGACTCTCTCGTTCGACAAAAGTCACCTCTGGGTATAACACACCTGATGCTGGTAACGATATTGAGATTGCGTATACAGCAAATGGTGAAATCTACACACGTAAAGATGGTGAAGGAAATGTCACGTCTTATACGTATGATGGTTTTGACCGTTTAAAGCGTACTACATTTGAAGATAATACCTATGAGCAAAATAGCTATGATGCAAATAGTAATTTAAAAACGTGGCGCAAAAGGGACGGTAAAATACTTACACACTATTACGATGCTATTAATAAGAAAACGCAAACAACTGTTCCGGGTGAATCAACACTGTATTTTAATCACGATGGTCTAGGGCGAAACACAAGTGTAATACGCAGCTTAAGCAAGGTAAGTTTTACCTATGATGAATTGAGTCGATTAAAAACAACGACTACGAACAACCGTACATTAGCTTACACATACGATATTGGTGATAGAAAAACACGGTTAACTCACCCAGATGGTTTTTATGTGACTTACGCATTTGATGCGACAGGGGCATTAACATCAATAAAAGAAAACGGCAGTAACTTACTTGCAAATTATACCTATAACTCTAAAGGACAACTTACTAGTATTTTCAGAGGGAATGATACATCAAGTTCAGTAGGTTACGACACAAAAGGACGTGTTACAGCGTTTAATCATTCAGGTATAAATAATACTAGTTTTGGTTATAACTATGCGAACCAGCTTAAGTCAAAAACAGTTAGTAATAACAATTATCAGATTCAAATCCCTACAGTCGGTGAGCAAAATTATTACACCAATGATTTAAATCAATATACAAGTGTTGGCGGTAAAAGCCTAACTTATGACACTAACGGCAACCTAAAAACTTATGATGGTTGGGGTTATACCTACAATGCGCATAACCGCCTAAAATCAGCAATTAAACTTGGTAGCAGCCTAGCGCTTGGTTATGATGCAATAGGGCGTTTAAATTATACTACTTTAAATAGAGTTAAAACGACCTTCTCATATGATGCAAACGAACTGGTTGCGGAATACAACAACAGCGGTAGTCTATTACGTCGCTATGTTCATGGTATAGGCGAAGATGACCCGCTAGTGTGGTACGAAGGTAGTGGCACAGGTAACAAGCGCTATTTACACGCAGATGAACGCGGTTCAATTGTTAGTGAAACGAATGGCTCAGGTTCAATTGTCGCTACGCATAAATATGGCCCATTTGGTGAGCCGATTAATACCAGCTCATCGCGTTTTCGATATACAGGGCAAATCTTAATTCCGGGCACTGAGCTGTACTACTACAAAGCACGGATTTATCATCCAAAGTTAGGCAGGTTCTTGCAAACTGACCCGATTGGCTATGACGATGGCATGAATATGTATGCCTATGTTGGGAATGATCCAGTTAACTTTACAGATCCTACTGGTGAGACACGAAACAGAAACCAAATGCGAGGGGCGGCTGTTGGCTATGCTGTGGCTTCTGCGGCAGAGGCGTATTTCGATAAGGGAACTCCAGAACACGGCTATGCTGTAAAAATGAAGGGAATATATTCAAATATCATGTCTGGCAAAACAGGGAAAATACATAACAATAAGAAAGGCAATCAACCAGCAGAGCAATATGCTCTAAAAGACAGGGATACAGGTGATGTCAAAAAGTATGGCGAGACTACACGAGGTGAGGATAAATTTGGAAAAGGACAACAACAGAGGTACTCTAAAAAGGAGTTGAAAGCGAATAATGTTGACTATGTTAAAGAAGCTTCTGGCACTAAAAAAGAAATGCATGAGCTTCAAACAGATAAGATTAGGCAACATACGCAAGAACATGGTAAGCGACCGCCCATGAATAAAACTGATTATTAGGAGTTACTTTGAGAATTTGGATTGGTGGTGAAATAGAAAGCTCTATAGAAGATGATTTCCGTAAGGCTAGATCAAAAGTCGAAAAGTCGATTAACGAAAACATAGAACAAAACACATACAATATTCCTGTTGAAAGCTGGGATTGTATCGCCATAGTACGAGATGATGAGCAGCTTGAAGAGTTGTTTGCATACGATAGCCGTAACAACGATATGGACTTTCGGTTGAGAGTTGATTATCAAAGATTTTTAGTAGGTAATAGTAATGAGCAAGAACAACAAGTATTTGAAATCTGCTTACGTAGCCTTAGGAAACTTCAAGAATTTATAGGAAGCTCGACAGACTTAAGTAACCTTATTAAAGATGTAAGTAAAATTGGAAAGCTACATGGGTGGCTTTCTTAGTCAATTTTGAATCTAGAGCCTCGCTAGTCGGGGCTAGGATTAAAATGTCGAGATCAAATAACTTTGCTCTCAAATTAAAATAAACTAGACATCCACCCTAATTTTTTGCAGTTAGGCACAGTTTTATTTGTTCAATTAGAGTGGCTGTCTAGTTTAATTTGTTAAAAAATGGCTCTGGTTCAATAATAGCAACACATAAATACGGCCCATTTGGAGAGCCGATTAATACCAGCTCATCGCGTTTTCGATATACAGGGCAAATCTTAATTCCGGGCACTGAGCTGTACTACTACAAAGCACGGATTTATCATCCAAAGCTAGGTCGTTTCTTACAAACTGACCCTATTGGTTATGACGATGGCATGAACATGTATGCTTATGTTGGGAATGATCCAATAAACAGTATCGATCCTACTGGCCAAAAATGTGAATCTGCTGATGGTAGTACTACCTGTACACCTGAAAATTCAGACTTCGAACCTTTTACCTTCCCTACACCAGAAGGTTGGGAAGATTTTGGCAGTGGCGACAATGATTATCACGACTATACATTTGAAGATGACGCAGGAAATGGTGGAGATGGATATGGCTCAGCATTAAAAAGTGAGTTAGTGAATAGTCCTACTAATGATAGCAATGCTGCAACTGAATCTGGCGCTTTAAATGACGTAGGCCCTCTTGCACCATTTTCAGGTGTCGATAATGTGACATCTTACACTAAAGGTGAGGGGATAATGAATGTTACAGAAGCAAATCATACTGTAGGGTCAGGTTTTGTAATGCGTAAAATTGTACCTAATGGAAAAGGCGGCTTTAAAATAGTAACTTACGGTGAAGGTAATTCATTAAAGCAATTAGTTCCGGGGGCTGATGGCATGGCAAAAAGGTTTTGGACAAGGAATGCTAAAAAAAATAATATCTGGGGCTAGGAATTAAAAAATGGATAAATTGAATAAAGGCTTAAAAGTTTTAGTTCCTGTATTAGTTTATTTTGTTGTTCTAATGCTATTCAGTATCAAAACGATTTACTATTTTAATGAAAACCAATATGGTGGGTTTATGTAATATGTTTCTCTGTATTATTTACATATTTTGTTTACCTCTGCCATTCGTTAAAACTAAGTGGTATATGGTTGTTAATATGTTTTTCATTTGTTTTGGGGTACATGCCATTTGAAACTGAGGTACCAAGAATATTCGATTTAATTACTAACAAACACGCGACTTTAAGTGGGCTAGCGAGCAATATTGATATTTATCCCATAGGTGTCTTTGTAGATTTATTTTTCTACCCAGTGTTGATTTTTATTTTGTTGCTAGTTGTAAAGCGCACTTTAAAACCTTAGAGGCCAACTTAAATTTATTCGGATTTATTTGAATCCAAAGCCTCGCTAGCCGGGGCTAGGGTTCAACCCACCAATCTATTTGCTCTCAACCCAAAGCCAGCGGAAGCTGGTTTTGTTTTTTGGGGTTCAATGAAAATAGTCGTCTGGTGCTAAATTCAATTGGGTGATTTGCTCAGGACTGAATCCGTGGCGAAGGAGTTGGAAATCTCTCATCTGCACTTCGGCTTTTTTTCCTTCGCCAATAACTTGATAAAGGCTACCGCTAGCGGTTTTGATTAACTGATTGTTAGGTGATATTTCTACTATTCTTGATGTGCTAATGTAATCGTTTGGTGCGAATCGGTACGTCATGTCATCGACACAGATACCCCATAAAATTTATCCAATCATTTTCTTCACCATCAAAAATTGAAACTTAACGGTGTTTAAGTCTTAATGAGAAATATCTATTTCTACTAAATTAATCGGAATTTTTTAGCATTAAAAAACTGGCTTTGGTATCAGGAGCTTTTAATTTAAGAAAACCAGTCACTTTATGCCATTTTATGATTCAACTCTATGTCAACTTACGCTTCACTTACGACGCTGTAGCTCAGTAAAAGTATATGTTCTTATGTCAACTTACACTTCAAACAACATTGGGTGTTTAAATTAATAAGCTTAATTCTTCAAAAACATTTCATCTCATAAAATAATGCAATTAATTTATGGATTACAGTACAAGTTATTGTTTTATTTTTGTTGAAAGTATTAATAACAACCACGTCTTAATATTAACAAGTTGTAAGGTTGTTTCTCTTTTTAGCATATTGCTTATCCCCACTTCGTAAATGCGACTTAAGTCTAGATTGTTTAGTACGAAGTTAGGATTAGAATAATGTGAAATTTAGAAAGGGGCTCAAAATGAACTTGGAACGTATTCGCAATAGTAATCTACACAATAAAGTTATGTCTGCTGAGCAGGCAAGTCTGTTTATTAAAGATGGAATGACTGTAGGGATGAGTGGCTTCACTCGTGCCGGAGAAGCTAAAGCAGTACCCAGGGCATTAATTGAGCAAGTCAAAAAAAATCCTATCAAAATAAATTTAATGACGGGCGCTTCACTAGGTAATGATCTCGACAAGCTATTAACGGAAGCGGGTATTTTAGCGCGTCGTATGCCTTTTCAAGTAGATAGCACCTTGCGTAAAGCGATTAATAACGGCGAAGTAATGTTTATTGATCAGCATTTATCTGAAACAGTTGAGCATTTACGTAATCATCAATTAACCATGCCTGATGTAGCTGTTATTGAAGCAGTAGCTATTACCGAAGAAGGGCATATTGTGCCTACTACATCGGTTGGTAATTCAGCGAGTTTTGCTATTTTTGCAAAAGAAGTCATTGTTGAAATTAATATGCTGCATAACCCGAATCTTGAAGGTTTGCACGATATATACATTCCATCGTATCGTCCTACTCGCCAACCAATGCCGTTAGTTAAAGTAGACGACCGTATTGGTAGCACTGCTATTCCTATCGACCCTGCAAAAATTGTTGGTATTGTTTTTACTAACCAAAGCGATTCGTTTTCGACCGTTACCGACCCTGATGAAGACACCGCATCAATTGCGCGCCATTTAGTTAACTTTTTTAAAGAAGAAGTGGTTCAAAATAAATTGCCAGCTAATTTAGGTCCGCTACAAGCTGGCATTGGTAACATTGCAAATGCGGTAATGATGGGATTACTCGACTCTGACTTTAAAGACCTAACAATGTACTCTGAAGTACTACAAGATTCGACGTTTGACTTAATTGATGCAGGTAAGATGAGCTTTGCATCAGGCAGTTCAATTGTTTTGTCTGAGCGTTGTAACGCGCAAGTATTTAATAATTTAGAAAAATACAAAGACAAGCTAGTGCTACGCCCTCAAGAAATTTCGAACCACCCTGAAATAGTACGCCGTTTAGGTATTATTGCCATTAATACTGCGCTTGAGTTTGATATGTACGGCAATGTAAATTCAACACATGTGTGTGGCACACGGATGATGAATGGTATAGGCGGCTCGGGTGATTTTGCACGTAATGCTCATTTAGCAATATTTGTAACTAAATCGATTGCTAAAGATGGGGCTATTTCAAGCGTAGTGCCTATGGCGAGTCATGTTGATCATAACGAACACGATGTTGATATTTTAGTAACCGAGCAAGGCTTAGCTGATTTACGTGGTTTAGCGCCGCGTGAGCGTGCTGTACAAGTTATTAAGCACTGTGTGCATCCAGAGTATCGCGAAGCATTGTTAGACTATTACAATCGCGCTTGTGAGCGTGGCGGGCATACTCCTCATTTACTTGAAGAAGCATTTAGTTGGCATGTTCGCTTGGAGCAAGAAGGCAGTATGAAAAAAGTATCTGCAACAGATACCCAAATACCGCTATCAGCTTAAGCTTTATTTTGGCTAACTGATAGATACTTTAAACGCTCCATTTAGGAGCGTTTTTATTTAGAAAATAAATAATATTAATTATTAATTAGGCTTTATCAATTGGACGATTAAGCCTGATGCTAAAGCGTTTAAATAAAATCGAGGGTTAGTAATAAGCGTTGCTCGTTTGCAGCTACCGGTGGTGAGCGATGCACTAAACCTGCTCCTTCGTTGTCATCCCAGTACTCGCCTTTAAGCAGGGCAACATCACCTTCTGTTAGCTGGTTAATATTACTTAAGCTTTTAAATAATCCAGACTCTTCATCGGATTTACCTAAATTACCAGTACCTAGTTTTGAGCGATTTACATCACTGTGATTTAACCACTGCGTTGCAACGCCTTGGTAAGTGGTAACTAATCGGCACGGAATTTTGTCTACATGAAAGCGTGGGCACATAGGCTTATCTAATATTTTTAGCCTTAAACCGGCGCGTTTTAAATCAAATAGGCAGCAAAACATTTCAACCAACAGTGCGATATCTTCACACAGCGCTTTAACTTCATCGCGATTATTATCTTCTGGCTTAAGTGCTTTTATTAATTGATCAAACGCATCATCGGGCGATACAGCAAGTTCTAATGATTTTAACGCGCTGGTGGCAAGGAGTGTATTAACTGCACTTGTTAATGTTTGCTCAAGGCTTCTTTGCCAAATAACAATGTTAGTGTCTTGGTTATAAATTTGAGGCAATACATTGGCATCACACTCTTTAGCGGCTCTTCGGTAAAGTGGTTCTGCTGGCTTTATTTGCGCTGTTAACGCGGCTAGGGCATTCATTACTCTTCCTCCCAAATAGGAAATGGGTCGTTATAGGTTCTCCAAAAATCTTTACCTTTAAGTACGGCATCTTCTGGGAGTAGGCAGTCATCAAGAGCCTCAATCATCGCTTGTTGATTCAAAGACTGACCAATAAACACCAGTTCTTGGCGCATATCACCAAAGGGCTCTACCCATTTACTGTTTATATCAGCAAGTAGTTCGGGCTCTGTGGGCCAGTCTTTTTTAGGAATTGCTTTATAAAACATGCCAGCAAATCCGTAATGAGCTATGCCACCAGCTTGGCTCCATTGCGCGCAAAATAAAGGGCGAGTAGCCAGCCAAAAATAACCTTTAGAGCGAATGAGTTTGCCAAATTGCTCGGTATTGTGAAGAAAGTTATAAAACTTTTCAGGATCAAACGGACGGCGCGCCGTATAGTTAAAGCTGCTAATACCATACTCTTCGGTCTCGGGAATATGTTCTCCGCGCATTTCTTTAAGCCAACCAGGGGCTTGTTGTGCGCGTTCAAAATCAAACAGACCGGTGTTTAGTACTTCATTAATATTAATACTGCCATTTGATATAGGAATAATTTTGGCTTGAGTATTAAGTGTATTTAAAATGGCAGAGAGTTTATTTAACTGCTCCTCGGTTACTAAATCGATTTTACTAATTAAAATTACATCAGCAAATTCAACTTGGTCTACAAGTAAGTCGGTTACGCTTCGCTCGTCGTCTTCACCAAGTGACTCGCCAGTATCTTGTAAATCGTTTGCTTGCTCGTAATCGTTTAAAAAGTTAACCGCATCAACTACCGTTACCATCGTATCAAGGGTGGCAACATCACCAAGTGAAACACCGCTTTCATCGGCAAAGGTAAAAGTTTCGGCAACCGGTAGGGGTTCCGATATTCCTGTTGATTCAATAACCAGGTAATCAAATTGACCATCTTTAGCTAGCTTACCAACTTCAATAAGCAAGTCCTCTCGAAGGGTGCAGCAAATACAGCCGTTACTCATTTCAACTAGCTTTTCATCGCTGTGACTGAGCGATACATCACTTTTAATTGTGGCTGCATCAATATTTATATCGCTCATATCGTTAACTATAACGGCTACTTTTTTGCCTTCTCTGTTGTTAAGAATATGACTAAGTACGGTGGTTTTACCAGCCCCTAAAAAACCTGATAACACTGTGACGGGCAGTTTATTTATCATTTTTAAATCTTACTAAATTACATTTGTCGGTATGTTATATTATATCAATTTTATATTCTAGTAATGCTAGCCGTTTATTAACTGCTAAATAGATGAGAATAAAGTATCTCATTGTTTTAAATGCTATTCGTTCTAAAACTTAGAAGGTTATTGCAGAGCGATTCCATTGATTTTGCAAATGATAAGAGTTATCATTTTGGTTGTTGTCTTCTTGCATTCTCCTAGGGACTTTTATGTTTAACCGAACTAATTTGGCGCTCAGTATTGCTGCATCTCTTTCTGCCTTTTCTAATGTGGCACTTGCTGAACAAAATAACGATATTGAAAAAATAGAAGTAACTGGCCGTGCCCAGCAATTTTATCTAGAAACAGAAAGTAAAATTGGAACTAAAACTAATTTAGACCTTATTAAGCTACCGCAATCGGCTCAGGTTTTAACCGAACAACTTATAATTGACCAAGCTGCGCGTGACATTACCGACTTATACCGCTCAATTGCGGGTGTGAGTGAATATAGCTACTCAGGCGTAACTTTTCGTGGTTTTAGAGACGATGCCAATGTATTTTATGATGGCGTGCGCGGCGACCCATATTCGGGCTTTGGTGTACCACAATTATTTAATGTAGAACGTGTTGAAGTATTAAAGGGGCCTGCCTCTGCTTTGTATGGTGGTGGCGAACCAGGTGGGATGATTAATTACGTAACCAAAAAGCCAAGCTACACACAAAAGCGTGAATTAAAGCTTACTTTGGGTAACTATAACACCCGAGGTGCATCACTCGACATGACCGGTGGTTTAAGCGATACAATGGCTTATAGATTAGGTGGTTACTATGAGGAGCAAGATAGCTTTCGTAACAATGCAGACTCAAAAAACACCGAGCTGACAGGTGGATTGTTATTTGATTTAAGTGATT
This sequence comes from Pseudoalteromonas sp. FUC4, assembly GCF_008370255.1. Classification (GTDB taxonomy): domain Bacteria; phylum Pseudomonadota; class Gammaproteobacteria; order Enterobacterales; family Alteromonadaceae; genus Pseudoalteromonas. The sequence goes on from NZ_SEUI01000001.1 coordinate 211,943, forward strand.
CAACAACTCTAACCACAAGTGTTGACTACATTAAACAAGACCTAGGCGGAAATCGCCTACGTGGCGTACCGGTAGATGACAACGGCAATTTTTTAGTTGACCCAAGTTATAACGCTAATGAAGCGGTTGATTATCAAGATATGGAAGCGTTGGTGCTTCAAGCCGAGATAAGTCATTACTTTAGTGATGATTTTTCTGTAAGTAGCACACTGCGTTACATGGATAACGAACGCGATCAAGGCTACCATGAGTCGCAAAGCTGGGTAGATGTAAACGGTGATGGCGTTGCTAATATTGACGACGAAACGATTAAGCGTGAATACCGCAAGCAATATCGCGCTAATGAAGAAACAAGCTTAACCACCGACTTTGTTTATAACTTTGGACAAGGACAATTAACCCATCAGTTTTTATTTGGTGGTGATTACCACACCGTTGATACCGAATATGACTACTTTCGTGCCCGATATGAGGCTGATGGCGTCGCTAATTTAAATATTTTTAATTTAAACTACGGTGAAACCGATCCAAGTACATACAATTTAACTGACATGAATCGCGATGGTGTTGATACCGACCGATTTGGTGTATACGCACAAGACGTAATTAGCATAGGCGAGCAGTGGACAATAATTGCAGGTTTGCGCTATGACCATTTTAAAGAGTTTAATCAAGAAACTGGTTTTAGTTACTCAGATAACGACATAACGCCGCGCGTTGCTGTTACCTATCAACCAGTAGAAAACACATCGGTATATATTAACTACTCAGAGAGTTTCAACCCTACATCATCAACCGACCAAGAAGATGTTGAAGGCGAAGGTAATTTAGCACCAGAAACCGGTAAGCAAACCGAACTGGGTATGAAAAACCAATGGCTCGACGGCAAAATAATGAGCACCTTTGCAGTTTACCAAATTAATAAAGAAAACGTGGTAATGAGTAACCCTGATGATACTGGCGCGGGGGATGGCATTGCTGCACTTTTAAATATAGGTGAAGTAGAAAGCCGAGGCTTTGAAACAACTTTAGTCGGCGATTTATCAGCGCACTGGACGGTAACGGCTAACTACGCATACAACGATACGCAAGTGGTAGACGGCGTAACGGGTGATACGCTTTCAAATACATTTGGAGACGGTTCGCGCTTTGCTAATGCACCACGCCACCAGGCAGGTTTATGGACTCGCTACGCTATTGATTCAATTGACTCATCAATTGCATTTGGTGCAAATTACGTAAGTGAGCAACTGAGTACCAGTGGTCAAAAAGTAAAACCATTTACCGTATTTGATATGAGCTGGACGAGTCGCTTTGACGACGTGTTATTGAGTGTAAATATTAATAACCTGTTTGATAAAGAATACGCGGTTAGTGGATTTAGTGAGCGAAACGGCCACTTTCCTGGCAGCCCTCGTGAAATTGTGGGGCAAATAACCTACAAGTTTTAATACTTATTTAGCGCGAGAATTACTCGCGCTTTTTTAAGTATCGCCTTGCACCTTTTTATCATTATTAAATTTAGCGGATTCTTGAGTAGTGTTAATAGCCGTAATAGGGAAGGGGATTACAATACCTTCTTTTTTATAGCGTTTATGCAGGGCTTTTATAAAAGCAGATTTAACCCAAAAACGATTAAAGTATTCTTTAGCTCTAAGCATTACCGTAAAGTTAATGCTTGATCTATCAAAGGTATGAAAAACCACAAAGGTATTGTAATCATCAACGCCCCATTCGTGTGAAATAAGTATTTCACGAGCTACCTCAAGTGTTACTTGCTCAACAAATTCTAAATCTGAATCGTAATGCACGCTTATATCAACAGGCACGCTTAGCTCTTTTTCAGGGTAAAAGTAGTTAATAATACGCGATTTAGATAATTGGCTATTTGGTATAATAATCATATTGTTGGGCAGCATTTTAACCCATGTAGATCGCCAGCCTATATGATCAACAAAGCCTTGCTCCTTAGATTCAAGTTCAATAAAATCACCCACCCTTATAGGTTTATCTATTACTAGCTGTACGCCAGAAAAAAAGTTTTCAAGGGTAGGTTGCAAGGCAAGAGCAACAGCCAGTGATGTAATACCTAGCGAGGCAATAATGGGTGTGATAGAAATACCTAACGTGCCCATTAATACCAGTAATCCCACTGACGATAATGTGACGCGTATCACGCCTTTAATTATGCTTTTTGAATTAAAAACCACGGCAGATTGTTTACCATAGTAATTAATAGTGCCAATAATAAAACGGTCTAAAAACATAATAAGTGCAAGCAGCGCTAATACAATATTAATGCTATTAAAAGGGATCTGCTGAGAAATAGAAGTACTAATAATGAAGGTGTCGTGCTCTAAAATGGTGAGCAGCACAATAATTGTGCACAGTGTTAGCGGTTTAGATATTGACTCTATTAGTAATGTATCGAATATAAACGTGGTTTTTGAAGTCCATTTTTTTAGCCAGTACATTACAAAAAAACGAATTAAAAACAGTAGTATAGCTATAAGTAAAAGAGAGGACGCTGCGCTTAACCAAGGTGTGCTGTTAGAAAATTCCAGCGCTTTATTTAGCATAACTTAAACCTGTTCAATATAGTTTTATATATATTGCAGCAAGTTATGTACCTTTGTTTGGTTAAAAGTAGCTGCCGAGTTTAGTCGGCAGCAAATATTATACTTTTTTGGCTAACCACATACCGCCTAACACGGCTGCAAAAAATAATAAAAACTCCATTTTAAGAGACACCAATTGAACCAAACCAGGCCCTGGGCATATACCACTTAAACCCCAGCCTAAACCAAAAAGTACTGAGCCGATAATTAAGCGCGCATCAATATTTTTTAAATTACTTAAATTAAACGTTCCTGAAATAAGTGGCTTCTCTTTTTTTGCAACCCATAACCATGTAAGCATCATTATTAGCATGGCAACAGCCATCACTATAATTAAGCTTGGGTCCCATTGGTTTCCATAGGTAAGAAAGTTAATCACTTTAGCAGGGTTTGTCATCCCGCTAATAATAAGTCCTAAGCCAAATATAAAGCCTATAACAACCATCATAATTGCTTTCATTATTTATCCTACAAGGTTTGCTGTAATGAAGGCGACAAGCATAAATGTGCATGTTGCAACCCAAGAGCGAGTAGAAAATCGCGACATGCCACACACGCCATGGCCACTTGTACACCCATTAGCTAACGTTGTACCTGCACCAACTAAAAGCCCTGCAACAACAATAAGCCAAGGCGGCAACTGTAATTCGCCTTCTAATAAAGAGGGCGAAAATACCTTTACTGCCACTCCTGCCAACAACAACCCTAAAATAAAGTATAACTGCCAACGCGAGCCCGAATTTGCTTTAGCAAATACAGACTTAACAATGCCCGATATGCCCGCAATTTTTCCGTATAAAACCAGTAGTAACGTACACGCTATACCTATTAATGCCCCGCCTATTGCAGCCGATACTGGGGTGAATTCTGTTACCATTTTTAAATTTCCCAAACAATAGAAACGCCTACACCGGTTTGTTTCATTTCTATTGATAATTGTTGATTAGGCGCTAAGTAGTTAGCACCCGTTACTTTTTTGCTGGCGATTAATAGCACCGCTTTTAAAAATCACATAGATTCGAGCGTTTTACCGCGTGTTTCTTTTATGTATTTAACAACAAAGAATATGCTTATAAGTGCCGATAACGCATAAAAGCCATAAGCACCGGCAAGGCCTATATTGGCAAGCATAATAGGGAAGGTCATGGTAATGGCAAAGTTAGCAATCCATTGTGCGCTAGCCGCAACAGCAAGCGCTGCGCCGCGAATGCGGTTATTAAACATCTCGCCTAATAATACCCATACAACAGGGCCCCAACTTAAGCCAAAAAATACCACAAATAAGTTAGCCATAATAAGCGCAAATGTACCCATATTATCGCTAAGGGCAAGTTTGCCTGCTTCATCAAGGCCTGCACTGCCAAATATATAAGTAAGCGCGCTTAAGCTGATAAACATACCAATACTGCCTACTAATAGCAGTGGTTTACGGCCAATTTTGTCAACTAGGGCAATGGCAATAAAGGTCGATACAATATTAGTAGTACCTGCGAGTACATTTATAAATAGCGATTGCGACTCGTCAAATCCAGCTGCTTGCCACAGCTCAGAGCCGTAATAAAACACCACGTTAATACCCACAAATTGCTGAAACACACTCAGCACCACACCCGCCCAAACAATTGGGTGTACTTTTTTACTGTTATCAATAAATAAATCGCGAATACTTGGCTTTTTATCGCTATGCAATGAGCGTTTAACATCGCTTATTTGCGCATCAACGTTGTCGTTCGAAATTTTACTAAATACCGTTTTTGCATCATCCACTTTACCTTGCGCCACTAAATAACGAGGCGACTCAGGAATAAACAACACACCCACTAAAAACAGTACAGCAGGCACAAGCTCAGCCCAAAACATCCAGCGCCAAGCGGCTATATCAAGCATTAAAATATTTTGCGCGCTACCTGCTGCATCAGCTATTAAATAGTTACTTAAAAAAGCAGCAAATAAACCCAATACAATAGCGAGTTGTTGCAATGTAGCTAAACGACCACGTAGTGCTGGTGGCGCAACTTCAGCAATGTAAGCTGGCGCTAATACCGATGCAGCACCAATACCTAAACCACCAAATAAACGGTAAAAAATAAACTCCGCAGAGCTTTCGCTAATGCCCGAACCAAAGGCACTAATGGCAAAAATAATCGCAGTGACGATCATAATTGAACGGCGACCAAACTTATCAGCCAGCGGCCCCGCAGCAAGCGCACCTAGGGCGCACCCTAATAACACAGACGCTACGTTAAACCCCGTAGCCACACTGCTAGAATTAAATGCATTACCGAGCGCCGACACTGTGCCGTTAATAACGCCCGAATCAAAACCAAATAAAAAGCCACCAATAGCAGCAACGGCCGATATAAATATTACGTAAATAAGAGAGGTGTTTTCAGCTGTGTTGGCTGAATGGGAAGGCGGTGTGTGCGTTGTCATTATATGCCCTGAAAGTTAAATTAAATTCAAAGGAGCATAATATCGTAAAGCGTTCTAGTTGAATATGCTTGTGCGGGTATAAAGGGTTTGGCGAGTATAAATTATGTTGTTTTTAAAGGTTTCAACTTAATGGCTTTAATTTAAAGGTATTAGCTTACCGGCGTTACTTTAAAATTAAGTTACTGCCTTTTTAGATAACACAGACTGAATTTTAATAAATAATATGCTTTGTATAGGAAGTGCCTGTTGGAACAATATTACTGTTCTGTACCTTTAAGTGTGCTTTTGCAATTACATAAATTGATAGGAAGTTAGGTAATTGTTTACAAGTGATTATTTGGTGGTTAAGGTAAATGCATTGAATATAGGAACATTGTCGGTTTATAAAACGACAGATATCGTAGATAAAGTTGTTAGTAAGCAATTGTACATGGAGTGTAAATGCCTAGAGTTGATAAAAGGGTCCTATTATTAGATTTCTTCCGAGAGAAAGAGAAAGATGGAAGATCTTTTACTTTTCAAGATGCAGCTGAAAAAACAGGTTATAGTCCTAAGAGCGTTAATAAATATATATCCGAAAAGCTAAAAGGAAAATTTATATTTAAATCTGAAAAAGGTGGCTGGGTTTCTGAGGGATGTTCTCAGCTATCAAATGACGATTTTGTCCGTTTAATGTCACAAAGTACGGCTGCAAAAGTACTAACGCCAGATGAGAAAATTTATCAAAAGCTAATAAAACGTAGCCTTGATGCATTTACACTTGCTTTAGAAGTTTATAATCGCCCAAGCTTAAGTAATCGAGTTGAAGCTTTTGCTATTATGATGGTTAATTCTTGGGAGTTATTTTTAAAAGCTGAAGTTTTAGATTCTTTAGGTCATGAGAAGGTTTTTTATTCCAATGGTAAAAGTATTAGTATCTCAGATGCTTTACCGCTGCGATTACAAAATAATGACCCCGTAAAAAAGAACATTGAAACATTAATTCAGCTAAGAGATCATGCTACTCATCTTCTTATACCTGAATTACAACCTCAACTATCACGACTTTTCCAAGCTAATGTTTTAAATTACCAAGAACGTTATAAAAATCAAATGGGCAATTCCCCACTATCAGGACAAAGTGTGGGAATGTTGAGTTTAGTCATTGATGGACCAGAACCTGAAATAGGCGTTATAAAAGAATCATATGGTGAATTAACGGCCAAAGAAGTTTTAACTTTTTTAAAACAGTTTGAAGAAACTAGTAAAGATGTTGATTCTGATAAATATACAATATCAATCGATTATAAGCTTAAGTTATCTAAAAAAACGGATGAAGCTGATCTCACTTTGAGTACAGGTGTAGACGGGCAACAGGCAGTGATAATCACTACAGCAAAAGACCTGAATGCTACTCACCCGTATACTACTAATTCTGCAATCGAGCAAATCAACCGAGATCAGTCAGAGTTAAAAGTTACGTCTTACTCGTTTCAAGCAGTACTTTTTAAGCATAAAATTAAGGCAAATAACAACTCTGAATATCACAACTACACAGATATCCATCGATATTCTGCTAAATTTGTAAACTGGTTTGTAAATAATCTAGTTAAACAAAACAACTGGTTAAAGAGTGCTGTTGATTCATATAAGAAACGGTGAAGTTGCTCGTTTCTCGCTGGAACCCCAAAACTGCGTGGCGATTTAGTTTTGGTGCTTCGCCAAACTATAACCAAATTGGCGCTAAGTTTTGGTTGCCCATAAGCGGGCTTTACGTGTTTAGGAGTGAAATTTGACTTTTATATGTATTGGTATAGTAACTTTGATTCTTACTTACTACGCTCAAATCAAAGCCGGTGATAAGTGGAACAATTTTTTAGTTTACGTATTTTCTGGTTTAACGTATTTTTGTGCTTATATTTTAATCGACATTGAGACTGATGTGTTCGACATTGTTTATAGTATTTTTTCGATATTTTTTATATTTTCAACGTTATTTGTTACTTTGCTAATAAAACCCGATAAGTCTAGATAAATATTATTGATATAACACATAACAAATAGTTAAGCGTTATCAATCGCTAATCCATAGCTAGCTTAAAAGTATTTTTAGCACTATTTATAGTGCTAAATCTTGCTCAGTTCCTGCTTCACGCTTCAGAGTTATTAAAATACTCTTTTTGCAATTCTATAGTCAGTGCTTTAGGGCGAATGCCTTGTACTAGGTCGTATACCTCTTCTTTTGTGTAACCTGCCGAGTTTAAAATAAGCGCAGCAACCAACCCTGTGCGGCCAGTGCCGCCTTTGCAATGTATGGCAATGGTTTGTTTGTGTTGTATGGCTTGTAATATGTCGCTTTTTACATTTAGTGCTTATTGACTCTACATTATTTTTATATGGCAACTATAAGCATTACTGATTACAAGTTTAAGATTGAATAATAAGCATAAATGCTAGATACTGTTTTTATATACAGTTATGGCGATATTATGAAAAAAGAATTACCAGCAAAATACTATTTAGCGCATTTTAAAGAGCTTATTGAGTTTGTAACAAGTAAATGTATGCATTTACTTGAGCCCAAGCATAGTGAATTTATTAGTAAAATTAATCAGCTAGATGAGCAAAGCCAGTGCATGTTGGCGCGTGTGTACTCGCGCAAGCCTTATTTGGTGCAGGCGCAATCGCTTAATTATGAAGAAATAACATCGCCGCATCAGGCTATTTATACGCTAAAAAAAGCAGGCATTTTATTTGAGCCAAATGAGCAGCATTATTCGCAGCTTTTAGCGCACTTAACTAAGCCTTCTCTGGTTGAGTTGCTAAGTAATTACAGTGAGCAAATAAGCTTTAAAAAAAGCGCCGCTAAAGGCGCGCTGGTGGATATTGCGCGAGAGTTTTTTAAAGCATGCCCACAAGAGCTTGCGCCACTTTATAGCCAGTATGTAATTAACAACCGTAGTGATTACTACGAATATTTTGAGTTTTTATTTGCAGGCAAACTAAGTGGTGGTGATGTGAATCATCAAAACCGTTTTGTAATGCGAGACTTAGGCTTAACCGCTACGCGCGAAGGCCACAGCGAGAGCTTGTCGCGCTTTGAAACACTTGACGAAGCACAATCAAACTATTTATTAAACCGTTACCGGTTAGCATTTAAAAATATTACAGATGAGAGCGATTACGTCGATTTAGCGTCGCAGGTTTTAGTGCAAGCTGCACATGGTGCAATTGCCGTTGTATTAAAAAACAAACTATTAGTTAGGCTTTATAGGCAGCTAAAAACAGTTGATAGCGAACTTGCTTTTAGTTTACTTGAAGGGTGCGTGGATGATAGCGAAGCACAAGAAATTCAAATAAGAGAGCAATACAGGCTTGGCAATAAAGAGTGGGTAAAAGCACGATTAGAAGCCATTATCGAAAATCCCCTTACTGATGATTTACTGTATTTTGCTGACGATTTTTTAATGCGTAAGTTTAATAAAAAAACACGTTCGCGTTTAAGTGCCATGCTTGCCGACACTCAGTGCGTGCTAGAAATAGATGAACTATACCGAGGTGAAGTAGAGCAGGGCGTAAACGATTATTATACTCGCCAAGGTATGGCTGTATTTAATACCGAAAACACGCTTTGGCAAAGTTTGTTTGGTTTAGTATTTTGGCATGAGTTATTTGTGGAGTCGCCTTATCCGCCATGCAATGAGTTTGATATTTATCCGCAAGTATTAAGGCTTGGTAATTTTTATGAAGCGCAGCAAACGCAGATAAATGAACGCTTAGCACAGTGCCAAACGTCGCAAGCATTACTTAACTTAGTATGCAAAAATGCAGCGCAATACTTTGAGCAACCTAACGGTTTGTTTAGATGGCGCAGCAATTTATTAGAGCCACTAGAAGCGCTTATTTTAAACAGCCCACTTAAGGCATTAATTACTCATTTAACGGCTATGAGCAAACATTATTTACAGCTAAAAGACGGCTACCCCGACTTAATGGTAATAAATAATGGCAAAGTACATTTTGAAGAGGTAAAAGCCCCTGGCGATAAGCTTAGGCGCAACCAATTAACCACCATTGATAATTTAAAAAATGTGGGCTTAACGGTATATATTGCTGCGGTTAAGTGGTTTGTAGACCCTAACCGTATTTACAGTGTGGTCGATATAGAAACCACAGGCGGCTTAAAAGGCGGTAACCGTATTACCGAAATTGGCCTTGTAAAAGTACAGCACGGTAAAGTAATTGATACTTGGACTAGCTTAGTTAACCCCGAGCGCCATATACCTGGCTTTATTACGTCATTAACCGGTATTAGCGATAGTATGGTTTACAACGCGCCTGTATTTGCCGATATAGCCAAGCCGCTATTAGATAAACTCGCAGGCAGTATTTTTGTAGCCCATAACGTGAACTTTGACTACGGCTTTATTAAAAAAGAGTGTGAGGTTGCAGGGCACTTTTTTAAAATGCCAAAAATGTGCACCGTGGTTGAATCGCGCAAAGCGTTTAAAGGCTTAAAGTCGTATTCGCTGGGGAATCTCTCATCGCATTTTAATTTAAATTTAACCAGCCATCACCGCGCATTGGCTGATGCCACTGCCACTGCCGAGTTACTATTACTTATTCAGGAATCCCAAAGTAGTGAATAGATCCTCAGGTTAACTAAAAGCCACTAACTAGTTATGCTATGAATAGTCAGCACTTAATTGAAAATTAATTATGTGCTGATGTTTAAAGTAGGTCTTTAATACCACTTAGACTTCGAAGTCTAAGTGGTGCGCTTTGTTTGTATTTCCCCTCCTTTCTTTGTTTAAATCCACTATATTAAACTGATCAAACCAGTAGCTTTAAATCAGCTGTAAAAATTAAATTTGTTTATTATTAGTTACCTGAGTGTGTTTCATGCGTTTGTTTTTATAGCGTATGTTAGTTACATGTAAAATCTGCATTAACCTCTATTGCATTCGAATGCAAAAGGCGGTAGTTTTTATGAGTCGAAAAAATAGTCATTTAAATGTCGCATTTTTAATAATTATAAATAATAAGAATGTGATGGTGGGGCATAGTGCCCACAGATGCTTAATAAAATTCATTTCAACAGGTGGAGAATTTATCTCATGACGACGAATATTTTACGTAAAACACTTATTTTTGCTGCTGTAAATACGGCGTTATTAGGCTCAGCATCTGTATTTTCACAAGAAGCAAAATTAAACCCTAACAAAGAGTTGGAGGTTATTTCTGTTACCTCTACTAAGCGGGTTAAAAGTATTCAATCGGTGCCTTTGGCAGTTACTGCTGTGTCGGCTAAAGACTTACTAGAAAATGGCGTTACCGATATTTTAAGCCTTGATAGCCTAGCGCCAGGTTTAAAGTCGGGTGTGTCGGGCAGTGATGCTCGCCCCGCCATGCGCGGTGCCAGAACAGAGCAAGTAGAAGCTAACGATGTTGCCATTGCGTTTTATTCTAATGGCGTTTATCGCCCTCGTCATGGACAAGCACTTGCTGGTTTTGTAGATTTAGAGCGTGTAGAAGTACTTCGCGGGCCTCAAGGTACGCTGTTTGGTCGTAATTCATTTGGTGGTGCAATTGATGTAATAGCTAAAAAGCCAGAGCTTGATATTACCGAAGGCGGTATGGCTACAACATTTGGTAATTATGGTCATTTACGCGGTGAAGGCTTTTTTAATGCCGCCTTAACCGATGATACCGCAGTACGCTTTACTGGGGTGCGAGAAATACGCGACCCATATGTAGAGAATTCGTTTAATGAATCAGCAGGATTAAAAGATGCTGATATGTATTTTTTACGTGGCCAAATATTTACTGAGTTTAACGATGATGTAAATTTGAATGTAAAAGTAGAAACATGGCAGGACGAGTCAAATGGCGGCGGTGCATTTGGCTATCATATTTTAGGCGTTCCTATAAACCCAGCGACAGGTAAAACAAGCTTGTCGGCACCATTAACTGAGCGAATTGGCCGCGATGATGTGTGTGGCAGTGATTGTGGTCGCTTTGGTGCAGGCTTAGATAATACAGCAACGCCTGGGCTTGATACTGCACAAGGTGTGTCGTCAGACCCATTTAATCAGCAGTTTGATTATCAGCCATCACGCGATGTAAGCGATGTAAGTATTAGCGCCGAGTTAAACTGGTCGCTTGAGTCGGTTGATTTAAAAGTAATTGCAGCCTCAATGGATTACGAAGAAACGCGCCTTACCGATGGTGATTTTTCGACTTATGCAGCCACTGTAGATGGTAATGCAATTGAATCTAAAACTAACTCGTTAGAAGTACAAGTTAGCTCTACATACGAAAGTGATTTTGAGTGGGTGGCTGGTATTTACTTATTTTCAGAGGACCTAGATAACGCTTTTTTAAATGCGAGCTATGGAGCCGTGGTTGATAATGTACCCGATACAACGCAGCCTCAAGCGCTTCAATATGCACCTTGGTTAAACCAAATTCAGTTAGAAACGCGATCAGCGGCGGCTTACTTTCAAGGTAATTACGCATTTAGTGATGATACACGCGGTATAGCCGGCATAAGGTATACAAATGATAGCCGTGAGTGGGATATTTACGGTCAAAATACTAATGATTTAAGCACGCTAGATTTTTCAGAATTAGAAGTTAAAGACGCAGATGGCGATTGGAGTAAAGTAACGTGGAAGTTAGGCGTAGAACATGACTTAACAAATTCTAAATTGCTTTATATTACTGTTTCTACAGGATTTTTAGCGGGTAATGCACAGGGCGCTTTTAATGGCGAAAATAGCTACGACGAGCAAACAGTAACGGCTTACGAGGTTGGCTTTAAAAGCATGCTGCTTGATAATTCATTAAGATTTAACGCTTCTTTATATTACAACCAATACGAGGACTTACTTTCTACTCGTTTTCAAAACGTAGGCGGTACGGCGGTATCGTTTTTTGGTAATGCGGGCGAAATTGATGCAGCTGGTCTTGAGTTAGAAATTGATTGGCAGGCAAGTGATGCATTGCGCCTAGGGGCACGTGCCGCGTTTACAGACTCGACTTATGGCGACTTTGTTACGCCAAATGTATTTGAAGAAGGCGGAGAGACCATTAATGGCGTAGATAACTTACTGCAACTTGACGGTAACGAAGTGCAGTTAAGCCCAAAATATAACATTACTTTATTGGCGAGTTACGAGTTTGATTTAGGTGATAAAGGCCGTGTTGTGCCTGCTACCAGTATTCAATTATCGGATTCGTATACGACCAACGATCTCCCTTTTTCGTTTGGTACGCAAGATAGCTATCAAAAATACGATGCCAGCATTGCATGGTATTCGGCCGATAATGAGTGGGCCATACGCGCATATGTTCAAAATGCAGGTGATGAGCTTATTTTACTTAGAACGGTTCGCTTTGGCGGTAACGTAGCGGCTGCTGACTATGCTAATCCTCGCACTTATGGTGTAAGAATAGGTTACAACTTTTAAGACTGTTATTGCTTTTAACTGCCTTATACTCAGTTAGGGTTTAGCTGAAGTTAAGTTATTAATAAAATTGGATATTATTTAAAAGGCCAGCAATATTGTATTGCTGGCCTTTTTATTTTTTAGATTTCGAAATTATGATTGTATTAATTTTAAGCTGTTGTTATTTGTAGTTTTTATTAATTAAGGTTAATTATTGGCCAGAAAGTTGTTGATCTTTTTGACTTCGAAGTCTATTTTGTATCAATGCATTTTCAATTGATACAATTTGTTTACTGTAATAATTGAAAATGTAGAGTTGGGGAGAAGTAGACACGTTTTAAACTCGGGAGAATAATTATAATGAAAGCTAAATTTACTCGGACTCTCGTTCATTTTGCTGTAACAACTGCTATTGCAGCAACCACAATGAATGCTCACAGCGCCGAAGAAGCAACATCAACACAAACTCAGCAGCAAATTAAAGAGCCAGCCATTGAACGCATAGCCGTTACTGCAAACCGTCGCTCACAAGATCTACAGGAAGTATCATCATCAATCACTGCACTCGGGGAGGCTGATATTGCCCGTGCCGGTATTATTGATGTTACGGGTCTTGAGCAGGTTGTACCGGGTTTGCGTATGGGGTCATCTGGTGGTGAGGTTCGTCCTGCCATGCGCGGCGCACGTACTAATGAAGTGGGTGTAGCAGGTACCGGTATTGCCGAGCAAATTGTAGGCATATTTCAAGATGGCATTTACGTACCTACTACCTCATCTGGTTTAGGAGCATTGGTGGATGTGCAGCGCATAGAAGTGCTGCGTGGCCCACAAGGTACTCTATACGGGCGCAACACCTTTGCTGGCAGTATTAATATAATTACTAATCAACCTGTTTTTGACGATTTACTGGGGAGTATAAAAGTTGAAACAGGGAGTTATAACCGCAGTGCTTACGAGGGTATTATAAATATTCCTGTAAGCGATACAATCGCGACTCGTTTTGTAGTGGCCTCTGATCGCCATGATGGCTATATTAATAATTTAGTGATTCCAGGACCTTCGGATGATTTACGCGAAAAAAATCAGTTTTATATGCGTAATGTCACTAAGTGGCAACCAAACGATAAGTTTAACGCAACGGTACGTTTTGACTACTCGCGTAAAAACTCAAACTCAGAAGCTATTTGGGGTTATCAGCAAATTGCGGGTTACCAAATAAGCGAAACGTCACCTGGCTCCGGTATATTTGATCCTAACCCTACAATTACAGCTGGGCATATTTATCAGCCAAGTGATGCGCAGCACGAAGATCTTGGTCCATATGATGTTTATCGCAATAGTTTTTCGCTTGATAAACAAGAAAGCTTTTCGACCACGGTAGCACTTGAGTGGTATACCGATTTTGCTGATATTAAGTGGACGACTAACTATTCAACCCTTAGCGGCAAGCAATACTACGACAACGACTATAGCGATGGCGGTATTGATTTTGTAGGTGGTTTTGGCCGTGAGGATGACCAAAAAACTCTATCGTCTGAGTTACAGTTTGCATCTAACGATGACGGTGATTTTTCGTGGATTGGTGGACTTTACTACTTTGACCAAGAAGCTGATTGGAGCTGGTTATCGCATGCAGATACAACAGGCGACGGTGTTTCAGACTCTGTTGTTGTGCCTTCGTGGGGGAATCCAGATTACGACCCACATACGGCTAAATCTATCGCAGCGTATGGGCAGTTACGTTATCAAATTAGTGAAGACTTACGTGTTGTAGGTGGCTTGCGTGTTAACCAAGACGATAAAGCGTTTACTGGTGATACCATTCCCGATTGGGATGATTCTGCAATGTTATATAAAGCGGCTGCAGAGTACGACATAAACAAAGACATAATGGTGTATGCAAGCGTAGCCACGGGTTACAGAACGGGTGGTGCAAACGACTCGCGCGTGGTAGCACGTGGTGCAGACCCACTTTATGATAACGAAGATGTTATTTCGTACGAAATGGGTATGAAAAGCTACTTGCTAGATGGTGCAATGCGTTTAAATGTGTCGGTATTTATGAATAAGTACGAAGACGTAAAAGCACAGTTGTTTGCAACGTCATGTAACGATACAACAACGGGTGATACCGTTTTAGAATGTGTGTCTGCAGGTACAGCCACAACATTTGAGTATTACGAAAATGGCGGTGACGTAGAAACAAAAGGCCTTGAAGCCGACCTTCAGTGGGTACCAATTGAGAATTTAACGCTTACCGGTACGTTATCGTTATTGGATAGCGAATTTGCTGATGGTTACGCTGTGGGTAACGAGCAACTTCGCCCGTTGCTAGCGCTTGGTAACCAAGGCGGGCGTCAAGATATAAACGATAATTCAAGCCAATTTAGTTTTGAAGGCTGGCGACCTGCAATGGCGCCAGAGTACAGCATGGGGCTTTCGGCGCGTTATGAATTTAGTTTAGGGGGCGACTCGTACTTAGTACCGTATATTCAAATGAATTACTTAGACGATTACTACGCGTTTGATACAAACATTCCAGAGGTAAGAGTAGATGCACATTTAATGGCTGATGCACGCTTAACGTGGTACATAAACGACAGTGTACAAGTAGAAGCGTATGTTAAAAACATTGGTGATAAAGCCATATTAACGCGTGGCGTGGTGCATTCACAAATTGTTGATGGTTTGCCAGCTAACTCAGTACAAGCAAACTGGAGCAACCCGCGTACGTGGGGTGCGAGCTTAAAATATCAGTTTTAGAGTTTCCTAAAATGGCCGCTATGGTCATCACTTTCAGCCAGCTATTTATTAGCTGGCTTTTTTAGCTTGTTAATTAGCTCGCCGTTAGCGTTACTATCGTACTTAATAAGTCTGTGCTCTCATTCATTAAGTGCGTTTTCATTCGCTTTAGATTGTAAGCTTAACCCTCTCATAGAAATGGCTGCTATTTTGTCGTGTTTCCTAATGCAAATACCTCGTTACCTGCCTTTAATTTAAATTAGCTAAATACATAAGTGTATATAAGTGTATAAAAGCTTTAAGTGTATAAAAGCCATAAGTGTGTAACTTGCAAAGTTGGGCGCTTGGCTGTTGGTTGCATACTCGGGGTTTGTAAGGCGAGGCTGATACTTTATTTACTGCCTTTAACTATTTTAAATCGTTATTTCTTTATATAAGTAATACCAACTCGTTTAATTAAGTGATTTATATTTAGGTAAAATGCCTTGTTGATAACAAGGCAAAAATTGATTAAGTATTATTGCAGATTGGTACAAAGGCCATTTATAAAATAAGCGCTCAGTGAGCGCTTGAAGGGAAGTGGAAAAGGTTACCCTATAGTGCAAATTGCTGGTTAAGTGCCAGCGTGTCGTATTGCATTACTTCGTGGGTTATTTGGTTATCGGTAATACTAATAACGCTAATTATTTGCTGACGTACACGTACATTTTTAGCGTTAAAGCTGCCATCGAGGGTCCAGCATACGGTGGCTTGGTTTTGCGTGCTGTCATACTCAACGGTTTCTAGCTGGGCGTAACGTCTGCTTAATGACTGTGTAAAGTCTAAGTGGCAATCAAGCAGTGCGCTGATAGGTTGTGGCTCTGTATTACCTGCAAGAATGGCTGTAGCGCTTGGAGTATAAAGGGTATTAAAGTGAGCCAGGTTGTTGCTTTGCCAAATTTGCCACCAGTTATCTAAAGTACGAGCAGTGTGAGAGGGCAGCTCGCAAATAGCGCTGGGGGTTGCATGAAAAGTAGTAGGGTGCAGTTGGTTATCTAAATCGCTAACAATAATAGGGTCACTTTTTGGTAGTTTAGGAATAACCGAGCTGTTATTTACCGTTGTATTTACATACTCGTTATTCGTTAGCGACAACGTATCAACCACACATTTTACTGACTTAATAAAAGTCCCGTTGTGTTTTATTACAAACGTTAAACGCACTGGGTTTTTAAGCTTTTTAGGCTGTAAAACCAGCTGTAGGGTTTCACGTTCTGCGCCAACATTATGTGTGTGCGATACACACTCAGACACACCATGCTGAGCTAAAAAACTAAGCCATAAAGGCTGCGCTTGCAAAGCGCCCATGGCTGTAAAATGGTGCTGTTGCCAGCGGCTACTACGAAGCAATTTACTGCTTAGCGTTTCAATATCGGCTTTAGTGTATAAATCGATAATAGCGTTGATCATGCATTTTCCTCCAACTGTGATTTGTTAACTAATGCATGTGCTTTAAATAAGTTTGCATAAAGTGCTACTTCATCAAAAACGGTGATTTCTTCGATGATTTTTTTGTTTTTAATACGCAAATGCGATGCGCCTAAAATGAAGTAAGGCTGCTGTTTAAGCTCACTTAGCTCGCTATTTTGCGGATTAAAGTGGCCGGCTAGCGACCAGCGTATCGCTACATCTGTCGTGGTCCCGTCAAATGGGGTAATAGCTATATGATCAATCGTTAATTTGGCATCAGGGCAGTTGGCAAAAAATTGTATAAATACGCCATTTATTTGTGCAAGGCCGGTTGCCATTCTGCCGCTTGGCCATTGTTGTGTGGCCGTTAAGCTATAAAACTCGTGTATTTTAGCAAATTGCTTTTGGTTAAATAATGTATCTAGCCAGTTATGCGCAAATGCGGCCAGTTCACCGTCTAAAATTGGAGTGCTTGGCGTGCGGTGATCAATTGCTTGTACTCGAGTAAACTCTTCATTAAGCCATAGGGTATGCTTTTCTTTACTTGGTACTTTGGCCATGTGTTTGGCTACATTGATAATACTTAGGCCAAGTTGCTTAACTAAAAAGCCGTTGTCGCGTACTAGCCATTCTTTTACTATTTTATTTTCAAAACAAACGCAGTCGGCAATGGTGGTTACTCGGCCTGTTTTATTTGTAGCAGGGCCAAATTCTGAGTTACCGGTATTACTCATTACACTGCTAATTAAGTGTGATGAGTAGTAATGCTCGTTGCCGTCTTCTGAAAAAATAACATTTTCGCCAATTAGGCTTCTATCAGGGAAGGCTGCAATGGTTTTAAGTGTTCCTTGAATAACATCTTCAATATTTTCGCCGTAAGCACCAAGTGTAAAAACAGGACATACATCAGCGTAATAGCGATAACATAAACCAATGTTTTTTTGCTCCCAAATGCGGTGCGTAATACGTAAAATGTAATCAACAATATCAACAAACTCTTCGTCAAACCCTACAAGCGCTTGCTGTTTTTTACTTTGCGGATTTAATACGCTCGATAAAGGCAGCCAGTAAGGTTGGGTAATTGTGTTTTGTGTGCTCATAAGTATCTCTTAGTTTGCTGCTATTTTATTTTGCATTTGTTCGAATATATCAATACCCATTCCCTCTAATAAGTGAGGAATATCGATAGCGACCCAGTTTTCTTTTAAAACTCCGTTTTCACAGCGCCAAAAATCCATAACACGCGGGAACAGCTTATTGCCAGAAGGCGGCAATCCTAACCAGTCTTCACCGGTATGGGTGCCATACATGTGCGGCCAGCCACCGGTGGCTACAAAATTGTCGTGGCTTACTAAACAGAGTGTTTTATTGATCCCACGATCAGGGAACCCTTTTAAAAATGGAGCTTGGTGGTGCTCTCTAAAACCACTAATGCCTCGGGTTGTTCCTATACCGGCTGGGCCATACCAAATAAAATCTGGGTGCCAATATTTTTCTAAATTAATGCTATACAAGTCTTTACCATCGTAGCGGCCAAGCTCAGTAAGCATATCAATTACGAGCTGTTCGTTGGTTTTACTTAGTTTGTCGTTTTTAGCTGTATCAGGCACACCATCAAGTGTAGTGGGGGGCATTATTAAACCCGGATAACCTAAGCTTGGACGCAGTGGATTTACACCCACTTGGTTCATTACATCGATTAAATCTAAAAAGGTATAAACGTTAATTACTTTATTGTTTTCTATTTGAGCCATTTCGCTATAGCGGATAAAAATACTTTTACCGCTGGCTGGAATACCTAATAACGGTTTTGTAAATGTGCCGGTAAAGTAGCCTGTTGCGCATATCCATTGCTCGCCTTTGTAGTCGCCCTCAATAGAAATAAAGGGTTTACGTTCTATATCGGGTAATGAGTTTTTAAGCACACCAAAGTAATTATTAATTACATTTTGTTTAGATGTAATTGGTTCAAAAGGGTGGCTTACCTGCCATTGAACGGTATCAGCAAGCAATGCTTGGTTTGGTAATTTTGCAGCGCTGAAGTTTTCAAAAAGTTGTTCTAAAATATTCATTTATTTCACCTTATACAAAATGTTCAAATAACATGAGAGACGCGAAGCTCACTACAAAAAAGCCAAGTAACCAGTAGTTTATTGAGTCAAACTTACCCGGAATTAAGTACCAGCCGTTTTCTTTTTCTGGACGATTTTGTTCTTTAAATGCTCTTAACTGACCTTTAATGGTGTACTCGTTGTATTCCTCTTGAAAACCATCAAAAGCGATACTCAAAACAATACTAAATACAACACACGTTATGGCACCAATTGCACAGTACCAAGGCCACGCTATGTCGGTGTAGAGGGCACATACTGCAACAGTTACAAACGATACTAATGTGCCAATTAAGAGGCCTTTTTCAGTGGTGTGCTTAGAGAAAAATCCTAGAGCAAACATACCTAATTGAGCACCTACAAAATATGAGCCTACCTTGGTGAGTATTTCTAAAATTGAGCCTTCGCTGTAAAGGTGATACATAATGGCGGGTACAATGATGATAATTGCCCAGCCAAGGGTAAATAAGCGTGTTGCACCTAAGTAATGTGCGTCGTTTTTATCCGGTGCAAAATACTTTTTATAAAAGTCGATAGTACTAATTGTTGAAAGCGAATTAAGCGCTGAATCAAGGCTCGACATAGAAGCGGCCATAACGGCTGCCGCTATTATTCCCATTAATCCTGGTAGACCATAGTCGGCTGCAAACTGTAAAATAATTAAGTTATCGTTTTCAAATGTACGGCCGCCGTAGTAGCTGTAAAACAACACGCCCATAAATATAAAAAACAGGTAAATAAAGAATGCAATAAAGCCCATTAATAGATATGACTTTTTAGCATCACCAATGTTTTTAGCAGCAAGTGTACGTTGCACCATCATTTGGTTAGTACCGTAAACAGTGATGTGATAAAGCGACATAGCTAGCACGCCAGACCAAACGGTGGTTACTTTAGTGAAGTCGAACGAGAAATTAAGAGGGTCTAACTTACCTTGTGCTTTTAACTCAGTAAGTGTTGAGCTAAACGAGCCATCCATCGAGGTAATAAGTGCATACATAATAATGCCGGCACCAATAAATAATATTGCTGATTGAATAACATCGGTCCATATTACGGCGGTTATACCTCCTAGCATGGTATATATTAGTGCGATTATAGTGACCAAAAATATGGCGGTTATAACGTTTATATCAACAATAAAGGCAAGTACTAGAGAGGTTGCATAGAGTACCGCGGCTGAGCCCATTGTTTGTGAAATAAGCCAAATTGTGGAGATTAAAATCCGCGCTTTTTTACCAAAACGACGCTCTTGGTATTCGTATATTGAGGCGACACCTGCATTGTAAAAAAACGGAAAAAACAAACACACAACAGCCACAATAACGAGTGGGTAGTTTAAGTGTATGGCAATAACCGATAAACCCTCTTTGTATGACCACGCTGGCGCACCTAAAAATGTAAGCGCACTAACATAGGTTGCCACTACCGATATACCAATAGCCCACCAAGGTGTATTTTTTCGGCCAATATAAAAGTCATTAGCACTGCTCACCTTTTTACTTATTACAAACCCAAGTATGAGGTTAGCAATAATGTACCCGATGAGAATACTCCAATTCAATAATCCAAAATCATTCATAATTAATCCTGTTAGATTAGGTATTACGGGCTAATTAGCCTATTTATACTTTTTATTTTGAATCATCATGAATCACTTTGACTTCGAAGTCAATTGTCATTAGTATTATTTTAAATCGATTTATAACTTAGTATTTACAAGCTTTTAATTACTCTTTAAATAGAATACATTTTAGCAATGCGTATTTATTTGCGGTTTAAGAGTGTTAATTTGATTGCGCAAACAACAAGGGAACATCATGGCAGAAATAATTAATAATAAGCAGTTGGTTCGTCAGTTTCATGCTGCATTAGAAAAAACACAAGGTAATGATTTAAATGCTGTATTTAAAGAATACTTGGCAGATAATTACAGCTTTAAAGGTGTGCATCCGTTTAATGAATTAAATAATGCCTATGATGTAATTGAGCATGTTTGGCAGCCTTTATTTTATTCTTTTAAAGCACTTCAGCGCCGTGAAGATATTTTTATTGCAGGGCAAAGCGAAGCTGATGGCGGCGAGTGGGTAATGAGTATGGGCCACTTTATGGGCCTTTTTGATCGTGACTGGTTAGGTATTGCGCCTTCTCATAAATTGGCGACAATTCGCTACGCTGAATTTAACTGTGTTAAAGACGGTAAAATTATTCAAACTGGTTTTTTTGTCGATATTATTGGGGTGATGCTACAAGTAGGTTTAAACCCATTACCGCTCTCTACCGGGCAATATTTTACTTATCCAGGGCCACGTACCCACGATGGAGTTCGTTTAGGTGAAGGGAGCGATGAGCAAAGTACGCGCACAATGAGCTTGGTTAATCAGATGATTGATAACCTAACCGCGCTTAATCAAAGCGGTATAAATACCTGCCCACCTGAAGTGCTTGCAAAAACATGGGATGAAAACATGGTTTGGTATGGCCCTGCGGGTATTGGTGCTACATATACAATTGAGCGTTATCAGCAACAACATATGTATCCGTTTAGAGAAGGGTTAACGGGTAAAGTATTTAATGGCCATATTTGCCGGTTTGCTGAGGATGAATATGCATGCTTTTTTGGTTGGCCAAACTTAACAAATACCGCCATTGGTGGCTTTTTAGGCTTACCTGGAGCTAATACTCCTGCTGATATGCGCGTGGTTGATGTATATCATCGTGAAGGTGATAAGCTAGTTGAAAACTGGGTAATTATTGACTTACCGTATTGGTTAAAACAACAAGGCTTAGATATTTTAAAACGCACACAAAGTATTGCTAATCCGAGTACTTAATTTTTTCAAGTGATAAAAAGCTCTGTTTTACAGAGCTTTTCTTATATAACCGTTATAAAAGAGACTATGGAGCAAAGTTTAAATAGCGCGCTTTAGTTAGTTCTTTCATACGAGCCAATACATCAACTCCAATTTGATTGTACACATCAAGCATATCTATCAGCACCCAGTTTTCGCGAATTAAGTTATTCTCAGCTCGCCAAAAGTCGAGACTACGCATGGTTATTTGCTGATTTGCGGGCGCAATACCTAGCCAACCATCGTTACTAATAGTCATGCTCATACCAGGCCATGCAGTAAACCCTACGTAGTTTTCATCAGCAAATAAATAGCCTTTACTTGCATCGCCAACCCGGTTGGGTAGGGCATTTAAAAAGGGGATTTGATGCCAGTTTCTAAAGCCCTTTACACCGCGTGCAGTGCCTATTGTGCTTGGCCCATACCAGCTACAATGAGGATGCCAAAAGTGCTCCAGTTTCATGGCTTTAATGCCACCTTCTGCATAAAATCCAAGATGCTCACACATATCGCCCACAAGCTTTAAACTTTGCGCAGCTTGTTCGTTATTATAAGGACGGGTGATTAACCCATCTTGTGTGGCAGGCCCTGGTACATGCCACTCTTTGCCTAAGCTCGGAGACAGTGGCCAGACGTTTGCTTGCATCATTACTTCGGGAATATCCCAAATAGCTTGTACTTCAACCACTTTATTATTTTTAATCCGGTAAAACTCATGAAAACGCATACTCACTTGATGCCCTGTGGGTGGAATGCCTAGCCATGGTTTTTCGAATGAGCCGGTATAGTATCCACAGCAGCCAACCCAACCCGAGTCGTTTATAGAGCTACCTGCTATTACAATGGTATCGCGACGTTCAAGGCCAACAAATGCTTTGCTAAGGGGTAAATAGGCTTGCTCAATAAGTGCATTAGGATTTGCGAGTGTTTCAAACGGGTAGCAAAGTTGTATTAATGCATCATCAGTAAATAAGTTAGTGACTTCTTTTTTGAGCAAATTAATATCAAAGTTATAGAGTGCATTTCTAAAGTTTTTAATTAACTCTTTATTTTTGTTATGGATACTCATATTTTTGATTCACTTGTAGCTGATTCAAAGTCTGCACGT
This sequence comes from Pseudoalteromonas sp. FUC4, assembly GCF_008370255.1. Lineage (GTDB taxonomy): Bacteria > Pseudomonadota > Gammaproteobacteria > Enterobacterales > Alteromonadaceae > Pseudoalteromonas. The sequence continues at coordinate 234,686 of NZ_SEUI01000001.1, forward strand.
AATTGCTTAGCACCACTTAGTAAAAAGCTATGATCAGAGCTTAATAAATAAAAGCTTACGCCTAACGATTGCCAATGACTTAGCTCACTTAAATTACCAACAAACATGCCACAGCATTTATTATATTTTGCCGCTGCGTTAGCTATTTTAGTAACTGCATCAATAACAATAGGAGCGCTCGGGTTGGTTTCACCGAGGGAAATAGTTAAGTCCATTCGGCCTATAAAAATACAGTCAATTTCGTCTATTTGGCACAATTCATCGATGTTCTCAAGCGCATCGGCATCCTCTATTTGAGCAATAATGCAGGTAGATGATTTGTTGGCTGCTAAGTTATCGGTTAATGCATGTGTGGTATAGCCTGCAAAGCGGCTTGAACCTGCGTAACCTCTACCGTTGTTGCCATAAAAGCAGTTTTTAATAATCGCTTTTGCTTGCTCTGGCGTTTTAATGTGAGGTAGCACTAAACCATCGGCACCGATATCTAAATTGCTAAGTATAGTGGCGTGATCGGTATTACTTACGCGAATAAGGGTCGGCATATTTTTAGTACGCGCTGCCATAATGCAACTATCTAAATGGCCGCGATCAAACGGAGCATGCTCTGCATCTAAACACAAAACATCGAGATTAGTGTGAGAAAGTACTTCGGTATTATGATAATGAGTACTTTTTATAAATGTGCCTAATAGCAATTGTTGAGCATTTAACTTTTGTTTTAAATTCATTTAATAGACTCCAACCAATCTAAGAGTAGTGCGTTTAGGGTGTTACTTCTTTCAAGCGGGACGAAATGCCCACAATTGCCTAATAAAATAAGATCACTATTAGGGCAAGCGTTATGCATTGTTTTTTGAATAGTACTTGGACATAAAACGTCACGTTCACCACCAACAAATAGTAATTTTTTATTGGTTTGCTTAATAACGTTTAGGGTGTCTTCGCGTGTTGCAAGGGCATTTAATTGTGCACTAAAAGCGTTAAAACCAAGCTCATTTGCCATTTTTAATGCAAGTTCACTGTGCTTTATATTTGGCTGGTGGAAATAATGCGGTAAAAAGTCGTGCTTAAGTACGCTTTCTACGCCTGTAGCGTGTGCTTGCTCAATTTGTTTTTGCCTAATAGCCGGGCGTTCGAGTTTGTCGGCTAGGCTATTACTTGATATTAAACACAGCGACTGTATAAGCTCAGGGTTTGATTTTAAAAGTGCAAGGGCAACAATGCCACCCATTGAAAAACCTATAAAAGGGGCAGGCTTGAGGGCTATAGTTTCAGTAAGCTCAGCCATTTGTGCAATGCTTGTTTGTTCAGTAAAGGGAATAACATGAGGGGTATAACCCGCATTTTGAAGGGCAATTATTTGCGCTTCAAACATACGGTGGTTACACATAGTACCAGGTAAAATATAAACAGGATTTTTGGCCACAAAAACTCCTTAATTTAGCGTGTTTTAATAGAGTTCCCAGTAATTAATGAACCGGTAAAAACTCGTGCTTCAGCAGCGGCTTGAGGGTTTTCAATACGTTCCATAAGTATGTCTACAGCAGCTTTAGTTAGCTGTTTCATAGGTTGTTGTATTGTGGTTATTTGATAGTTGTACCAAGACGCAGCACTAATACCATCAAACCCTACCACCGACACATCGTCGGGTACGCTTAAGTTTAAGTTTTGTTTGATTTCATCAATTACGCCAATGGCCATTACATCGTTACTGCAAATAATAGCATCGGGTAGGGTGTTTGTTTTTAACCAATCTTCTAATGCACTTCGTGCTGATTTATAGCCATAATCACCATAAATAACAGGCGTATTTTGGATACCTAAAGTGTGTAAATAATTTTGAGCTATTTCACGGCGCTCGTTGGCTACATCGGAGTCATCTGGGCCGGCAATAATTAAATACGACTTATGGTTAGATTGGTGTAATAAATCAATTAGCTGTTTAATGCCTTTATCGTGATTACAGCAAACTGTGTTTGCATTCGATTCAGGCACATTACGGTTATAAAGCACAATAGGTGTGCTGTGTTTAGCAAATAAATCTAGGCTTTTACTATCAAAGTGAGCCGCTAGAGCAATTACGCCATCAACCTGAAAGGTCCAAATGTTTTCGAGTAATTCATCTAATTCGTCTGCGTCATCAAGAGTAAAGAGCAGCACTCGTTTATTGTTAAGTGCTAGCTCTTTGTTAAGCTCAGAGAGTACCTCAGGGTAGTTCAAGTTTGCTCGCGATGATAAAATAACCGCAACCATACCAGACTGTTTAGTGATCAACATACGAGCAATGGCATTAGGGCGATAGCCCATTTCATTGGCTGTTGCGACTACCTTTTCGCGGGTTTTTTTAGACACGCTAAATCCGGGTCTAAATACACGCGATACCGCCGATTGTGATACACCCGCTTCGCGGGCTACATCATATGAGGTGACTCGTTTTTGCTTTGACAATGATTTATTTCCTATATCGTCTTACTCGTATGTCTGCTTGTTCTTTGTGGCCAGCGAACCCTTCTGCAGCACATAAACGTGAACAATACTCACCAACAACAACCGAGGCTTCTTCTGTTACTCGTTGGAAAGTACATGTTTTTATGAATTTTCCTACCCATAGCCCACCAGTATAACGCGCTGCTTTACCTGTGGGTAGTGTATGGTTTGTACCAATACATTTATCGCCATAAGAAACGTTAGTTTGCGGACCTAAAAACAAGGCTCCAAAGTTTTGCATGTTTTCTTTGAAGTAGTCGGTATTGCGAGTCATAATTTGTACATGTTCAAATGCAAGATCGTTAGCAACTTCGATCATCTCCTCATAGGTATCACATACAATAACTTCACCATGATCCTTCCATGCCACACTTGCAATATCAGCAGTAGGTAATATGGTAAGTTGTCTCTCTACTTCAGCCATTGTATCAATAGCTAATTGCTCAGAGTTAGTCAGTAAAATAGCGGGAGACGTAGGACCGTGCTCTGCTTGGCCTAATAGGTCGGCTGCACATAGTTCGCCATCTACACTGTCATCAGCAATAACGAGTGTTTCGGTAGGGCCTGCAAATAAATCGATACCAACTCGGCCAAATAACTGTCGTTTAGCCTCGGCTACAAAGGCGTTACCCGGGCCTACAATCATATCTACTGGAGCAATAGTTTGCGTTCCAATAGCCATTGCAGCAACGGCTTGTACACCACCGAGGCAGTAAATTTCATCTGCGCCTGCCATATCCATTGCAACCACAATTTCTGGTGATGGCTTGCCATTAAAAGGTGGAGCCATGGCGATAACACGTTTAACACCGGCTACTTTAGCCGTTAATACACTCATGTGTGCAGAGGCTAGTAGTGGATATTTCCCACCTGGTACGTAACAACCTACGCTCTCCATTGCTATGTGTTTATGGCCAAGCGTAACGCCAGGTAGTGTTTCTACTTCAACGTCTTTCATTGAGTCACGTTGAATTTGAGCAAAATTGCGGACTTGGCTTTGCGCCCATTTAATATCTTCGATTAATTGATCATCAAGTTGTGCATAACACGCATTAATTTCATCACTAGATAGCCTGAAAGACTCCGGAGTCCATTTGTCGAATTTTTCAGAATATTCACGAATTGCTGCATCACCTTCAGATTCAACACGCGCTAAAATATTTTCTACAATATCTCTTACTGATTGATTTTGTTTTTGTTTTGAGTCAACTGGCTGACCTTTTTTTAAATGCTTTATCATTGTTTATATCCTTAGTGACTAGTTGTTTTATACACTGTTGATGAGACGAACTGGTTAAATAATGTCTTGCATCTGTGGCTACTCTAATTAATAATGACTTCGAATGCAATATAGAATTTAGGTGAACAAATGGGATTTGATAAAATTCTTTTACTTGGTAAAACCATTTTGATAACGGGTGCGGGTAAAGGCATTGGTAAATCGTGCGTACAAAAGTGTGTAGATGCGGGTGCAAATATAATTGCTGTGGCGCGTACAAAACACGATTTGGAGCAGCTCAAGCAATATGCTCCTTCGCAAATAGAAATCTGGCCGCTTGATATAAACAGTGATGCTTTTTATGAGCGTTTACGTGGACTTACTAAGTTAGACGGTTTACTTAACAACGCAGGTATTAACCGTGTTGCGCCAATGCTTGAGCAAACAGATGACAATATTGATGATGTAATTTCGATGAATATCCGTAGTGTTTATCGAATAAGCCAAGCAGCATTACCAGCCTTAATTAACTCTGGTGCCGGTGCTGTAGTTAACATGTCATCTCAAATGGGTTTTGTAGGCTCACCTAATCGTACTTTGTATTGCATGAGTAAGCATGCGGTAGAAGGGCTCACCAAGGCACTTTCTGTTGAACTAGCAACACAAAATGTACGTGTAAATACGGTTGCCCCTACGTTTGTTGAAACGCCAATGACAAAGCCAATGCTTGAAAATCCCGACTTCAAAAAGTTTGTTTATGACATGATCCCAATGAAAAAAATTGCCCAAACGGATGATGTTGCAAATGCTTGTGTATTTTTGCTTAGTGAGTTGTCTGCAATGATCACAGGAACAAGTATAAAAATTGATGGCGGCTGGACCGCTCAGTAATTAATTTAGGAGAGAATAATGAGTTTATTTGCAGAACGCTTAGTACGATACGATGATTTAATTCCGTGTAAGAATGCCTTTATTGATACGCGTTCGCCTGGTAGTGATCAAAAAGAAAATTTTACTATTATAGGTCCAGGTGTTGCAGAAAACCCTAACCAGCATGTGCATATTTCTATACCTCATGGGTTTAATATTGGTGGCGCTCGCCAACCTGCTGGGTGCTTAAATTCGCAGCATAGCCACTTAACCGAAGAAATATTTGTTGTACACAGTGGCACATGGGCATTTTATACCGGTGTAGACGGTAAAGACGCTAAGGTAATTTTAAACGAAGGTGATATTATTTCGATTCCTTTAGATATTTTTAGGGGATTTGAAAATGTAGGTAATGGTATTGGCTACTTATATGCAGTGCTTGGCAGTGACGATCCGGGTAGAGTACTTTGGGCTCCACAAGTATTTGATATGGCAAAAGAGTTTGGTCTTATTTTACTTGAAAATGGCAGTTTAGTAGATACAACGCTCAATGAAAAAGCTCCTGATGGGGTTAACCCAATGGCTGTTACTAGCAACGAACAAATAGCGCAGCATCGAATAATAACAGACGAAGAGCTTGCGCAAACAGTGGTCAGAGCAAGTGATTTTAATTGGAACAAGCACTCTTACCTAAGTCAGTTCGAAGGTGTTTACGAAGCACCGCTAGTTGGTAATTTAAATGCCGATACGCCTATTCAAACACAACTAAATTGGCCACATGGATTTAATATATCAGCGTTAAAACTCCAACCAAATGCACAAATAGCAAAACACATTCGTTTTGAAGAAGAGGTTATTTTTGTTCATCAAGGTAGCTTAACCATTGATTTAGGCGATGAAGTAATAACGCTTACTCAAGGAGATACATTTTCAGTTCCTATTGAGCATAGCCGAGCGTTTAGTAATGAAGCGAAAAATGATTGTATTGTGTATATCACTCGCAGGAATGATTCGCCAAAAGATCCGCAATTTATTTAAACTTTAATACCATATGTAATTTAAGGCACTTAGCTTGTTTTAGCTAAGTGCCTTTTTCGTGGTAAAAAACCAGTAACTAGCATTGTGCCTACAATTACAAATAGTGCGCCTAGTAATGTATTTGGCCCTATTTTCTCATCTAAAAATAAATGCCCCCAAAATATACCAAATAATGGAATTAAAAAGGTGACAGTGAGTGCTGAAGTTGGGCCTATATCGTCAATAAGTTTAAAAAATAATATATATGCAAGCGCAGTACATACTACGCCTAGTACTAATACACCTAGCATAACGTTGGTGGTTGGAACTTCACGTATTGGTATAAATAAGATAAGAGGTAATACCATAAAACTCGACGCCCACATTGAGCCATGGGCGTTATCAAATGGGGCCAGTTTAGGCGCGTTTTTAGTGTAATGCGATGCAATGGCATAGCAAAGTGATGCGCTTAATGCCGCTACTATGGCCAAAATTGATTGGCTATTTAATACAAAATGATTTTGCCCAACAAGTATTGCAACACCTATCAAACCCAGCAGTAAACCAAGCACCATACTTTTTGTGGGCTTTGTTTTTGTCCATAAAATTCCAACGACAACACCCCATATTGGTGTTGTAGAATTTAAAATTGAGAGTGTGGATGCGCTGATAGTTTGGGCTGCGTAAGCAAAAAATAAAAACGGCAAAGCTGAATTAAACGCGCCTATAATAAAAAAGTGTTTTTTGTGTTCAGTAAAGGCTAAGTGGCGTTTTAAGTACAACGCCACAATAAAGAGGGTGAGTGCGGCAAAGCCTACTCGAAACTCAATTAATACCGCAGGCCCTAAACTATTGGCGGCCATTCGCATAAATAAAAAAGAAGCGCCCCAAATACCGGCCAGAAAAAATAATCGCAGTAAGCTTGCTAAGGTCATGATAGTATTTTAATTATTCTGATTGGCTTTTAGAATAACAGGGTTTATAAAAAGTGTAAGCCATATTCGGAACCGGCATATAAAAATAATAAATTAAGGATAAGAATGAAAAAGTTCTCAGTAGCTGCAGGTTCTTAAAGCAACAGTAGCAATTTGATTAAATAGTTGCCTTATTACACAGCATCGGGTTTGAAAGCACAAAATGTAAGTTGATTGTGAGAAATACGAAGGGACAGTAACAACTTATCCAATTGAGTTGGTTTAATAAAACTAACTTTCAGTTTGCTTCTTTTCAAAGTCGCTTTTAACTATTTCTAGTGCTTTAAGTACCTCTTCTGGAGCAACATCGTGTTGCTCTAGTATCATAATTAAATCTACTGCAAGTTTAATATGTGTAGGGGCTTGATCAAGTGGACTTGTCATTTAACTCTTTCTTTTTTGATATTTGGCTAATGGCAACATTTATTGCTGTTTGTACGCGTTGTTCCATATGTATGCGTTCTGATTGCGGTAAATAAAATGCCATATCTACATCGTAGCGAATATATCGTGGCGGGAGCTGATTTAGTACCGTACAACAAAAGTCAGCCATTACATCTTCATCATATTTTTCATCAAGTTTAAGTTTGATAACTTCCTCGACTACAATCTTTTCGTAATAGTTGTGTATGTCTTCGTGTAATCGCATATTCCCACCGCTTTAAAATAATCCGTTTAACTGAGTCTATACTATGGCTTGCTATAAATCGATAGCAGCTTTAAATAGTTGTTTATGAACATTAATTAGTGAACTCAAATTACGCTGATAACCGCCACCTAAAGCGCACATTAGTGGGATTTGGTGTTGCTTACAAAAGTTGAGAGTAAAAAAGTCGCGTTTATATACACCATTGAGCGATACATCAAACAAGCCTAACTCGTCTTTTGTGTAAATATCAGCACCTGCATTATACAAAATAATATCGGGGTTATGAATGCGCACGCAAAAATCGAGTGCTTGCTCTAATGTAGCGAGGTACTCAGTGTCGGTTGTTTTAGCGGGCAATGCAAAATCATAAGTAGACTCTTGCTTATTACGAGGAAAATTTTGTTCACAATGAATTGAGCAGGTAATAATTTGGTCATGATTTTGAGTGATTTGTGCTGTGCCATCGCCTTGGTGTACGTCGCAATCAAAAATTAAAACAGTATCAGCTTGCTCTGTATTTATTAAATGTGCTGCTGCAATAGCTAGATCGTTAAAAATACAAAAACCGCTGCCAAAATCGCTATAGGCATGATGATAACCACCGCTCAAGTTAAAGGTTAGATCGTGACTAAAAGCCGTTTCAGCTGCTTGAATACTCCCACCAATTGATAAAAGAGTACGCTCTACAAGTTGTTGCGAATAGGGGAATCCCATCTTTTTAATTGCTTTATCACCTAGAGTCCCATTTAAAAAGTCATCTATATAATGCTGGTTATGACATAGCGCAAGTTGAGATGCGGTTGCTTTTTTAGATTCTTTAAAGGCACTTGCCAAAATACCGAGGCTTTCTATTTCGGTTTTAAGTAACTGATACTTTTGAATAGGAAAGCGATGACGTTCTGGCAGTATAAGGTCTGAATACAATGGGTGATAATAAAGCTGCATAGTAAAGTGCGCCTTAACGCAGTTGTTGTTTTTCTACTTGTTGAATTTTATCTTCGGTGGCAGAAATTGCTTTTCTGCAGCGGCCTAATCGAGCGTGTGTGCTTAATATTTCAAGGTTAAGCTTTTGTGCTTTAGCAGGCGACGCTTTATCCATTTGCATTTTTCGCTCTTCAATCATAAGTACTAAACGGCGTTCAAACTCATGGTTTTGTTTTAATTCGTCATAAAGCTCATGGGATGACTGCATTACTTTTTGCACAGCTTGCTTATAAACTGTTTGCTTAGGGCGTGGTTTATAATGGCTTTTGTTTTCTTTAACCCAAATAGGTGTTGATTTAATAACATTGAATACAGCTTGTATTTGAGCTGCAATACGCTCAAGCGCGTAGGTATAAGCATGGCGATGCTCGCTTGGCGGTAACCTCGAAACTTCGTCTTCTATTTCTATTACGTAATCGACTAGGTTCATGCTTTTGGTACTAAAAACTGCGCGGTCAAACAAGCTAGGTTGTGCTTGCATATAACGATTTTTAGAAAAAAGTTTAGCTTTATCAAATTGCTCAGCTTGTTGTTTTAGCGTTGCAACTTGTTGACGTAGTTTATCTAAAGCCATTGAGTGCATATTAAAAGTAAGCCTCGTAAATTAGTTTTAATGCTAAAAGTATAACCATAGTATTAAATACTGGGCGAATAAATTTGCTACCAAAACGTATTGCTGAATGCGCCCCAAACCATGCGCCTAGCATAATAAAAAAGCCCATTGTTATGCCAAGTAAAAAGTTTACATGGCCGAGTGCAACAAAGGTGATAAGCGATATAAAATTAGACACAAAGTTCATTGAACGCGCTAGGCCACAGTTGAGTAGCAGATTCATTTTGTAAAGCATGCCATTAGAAGCAGTCCAGAAAGTACCCGTACCTGGGCCTGCTAAACCATCAAAAAAACCTAATGCTAAACCTTGTAGCCATTGTTTTATTTTCATCGCTTTGTTTAGTTTAGGTAGTTCATCGCCTTCGGTAGTACTTAAATTACCAAATAAGCTATAGCCAGCAACTAAAATAATAATAATCGGGAGTAGTTTGTTTAAAAAATCGATGCTTAAATGATCAACAATAACAGTACCTATCAATGCACCGATTGCGGTAGCAATAATAGAGGCTGCCCAAAACTTAGGACTAAATAAGTTCTTTTTATAGTATGTATAGCTTGCCGTTAACGAGCCAAAGCTAGCTGCTAGTTTGTTAGTGCCTAATGTTAAATGTGGAGGTAAGCCAGCAGTTAATAAAGCGGGTACAGTTAACATGCCACCGCCACCGGCGATAGCGTCTATAAAACCTGCGGCAAGTGCAACAGCACATAAAACAGCCCAGGTTGTTGGATCGAGTGCGAGTTCAAACATTAATAATCTATTTGTCTTTTAAAAGGTGGTAGGGTGTCGAGCATGGCTTTACCGTATCGCTTAGTAACTAAGCGCCTATCGAGAATAGTAATACAGCCTTCATCACTCTCTTTTCGCAGCAGTCTACCACAGCTTTGTACCAATTTCTTTGCGGCGTCTGGCACGGTAATCGTTAAAAACGGGTTACCGCCTTTGCTTTGTACAAATTCTGCTTGCGCTTCTTCTATTGGCGAAGTAGGTACAGCAAACGGAATTTTAGTAATTATTAAGTTCTCTAAATATTTACCAGGTAAATCAAGACCTTCCGAAAGGCTTTGTGTTCCAAATAAAATACTGCCTTTGCCTTCGTCTACATTCTTAGTGTGTAATTTAAGCAACGCTTCTCGCGACATCTCACCTTGTACTAATAAGTTAAAACCTTTTGTTCTAAGAAACTTTGTTACATGGTCCATTTGCCAGTAAGAAGCGAATAGTACAAGATTCGCTTTTTTATCATTTAAGTACTCTGGTAAAGTTTTAGCTAAGTGATCACTAAAGTCTTTGTCGGTTGGTTCTACCTTAGATACCGGAATACGTAAAGTCGCTTGTTTGGGGTAATCAAAAGGAGAAGGTACTTTAATAAATTTAACGCCTTCTTCTTTAGCAAGCCCTGTTTCGTAAGCAAAGTGATCAAACGAGCCCAGTGCACTTAATGTAGCAGAGCACAAAACAGCGCCCGCGCATTCGCGCCATAATTTATCTTTTAGGTAATAACCGACTTCAATAGGGCAATCGCTTAATAAGTGGTCGTGATGGCTTTTGTATTCAAGGCGTTTTATCCACCGTGCATGAGGAGCACCTTCGCCTTTTTTTGCGTAACTAAACCATAGTTTGTTTAGTTGCTCTAACCGGTTTATATATTGCCCGCTTTCGCCTAGTATTGGGTCGGCAACGTAAGGTTTTATGTCGCCATCACTTACATCTTGGGTAAGGGTGTCGTGCATTTTGTTTAAACAGCGCAGCGCATCTTGCGTGGCTTCGCTTATGTCTTTAGCTTTACTGTGCAGCGATTGTGGAATTTCACCGTGTTCAAAGCGATAAGTATCGTCTTTTGAGTATTCAAAGTCGGCATTATCAAGAATATCGCGAACTACTTTTAAATCTTTATTCGCGTCATTAATGCTGTCGCAAAGTTTAAAGTTTTGCCCAATAGCTCTTTGCCCCACTAAAACCTTCGCCATTTTCCCGCTCAACTTGGTGAGCTTATCAAGCCATTCTATCGTGCCTTTAATTGTGGCAGCAGCTGATGAAAAGTCGCGTGTGATGTGCGCTAAATGATGCGCTTCATCAATTACATAAATGGTGTTGTCGGGCTCGGGCAAAATTTTACCGCCACCTAAATCTAAATCAGCAAGTAATAAAGAGTGATTAATTACCAGTACATCCATTTGCATAAGCTGGTTACGAGCAAGCTGAAATGGACACGTTTGGTGTGCTTTCATTTGGCGCTGGCATGAATGTTTGTCACAGGCTATTAAATTCCATACTCTGTCGGGGATTGTATCAGCCCAGCTGTCTCTATCGCCTTGCCATTTTTTATTTACGTAAGCGTTATATAACTCATTTAAACATTTGATTTCCATTGCGCTCAATGGTGAAGTAAGCGTTGGCATAAAGTCCATTTGTGTTTGGCTATCGCCGTTTACAGCATTATGTAATTTGTGGGCACAAATATAACGATGGCGACCTTTTACTAAATCAAATTTAAAGTCGAGGCCTGAATGCTTTTTAAAAAATGGCAGTTCTTTTGCTATTAATTGTTCTTGCAGTGCAACGGTTGCGGTAGAAATAACTAGCTTCTTTTTTTGTGCTAAGGCAAGAGGCAGTGCGCCTAAACAATAAGCAAGAGACTTACCTGTACCGGTGCCTGCTTCAATTACGCAAATACGCTGCTTTTTATGGTATTCGCCAGCAAGCGTTTTTGCTATTTCGGCTACAAGGTAGTTTTGACTGCTACGAGGGCGATAATCTTTTAGGTTACTAGCCACATGCTGGTGTACTTGCCTAATTGTTTTTTTTAGTGAGTCAGAAAGCATGGGATGATTTACCTAAAGTATGTATATAATTACAGTGCTATGGATTTTAGAGTTATAAGAGTGTAACTACAAGAAGTGATGAGATTAATTTAGCAAAATAAAGTCTCTGAGTATTTATTTTGCTTGAATGTATAGCTTTAAAGCATTTTAAATTAAGTAAGAACTTACATATATATGTATAAGGTTTAGTAATAGTGTACCTAACAGCCGGTTTTATTGTTTCCTCACATGCTTATGATACTGCAAACGGCATATGTTACGAAGCGTGGTTTTGTAGTGATAAAGGACCTATAAAAACGGTGTCGGCTAACGAAAATGCACTGTTTTTTATCAAAAGCAAAGATGCTGAAATAGCGAATGAAATATTAGTAGCTGAATCACTTAACTTTAATATTAAAAGTCTTGAGCTAAAAAACTTTCAGCAAGAAGGTATGTCGGCCTGTTACTTCAAATCACTCAAACACTTTTATTCTGCTGCTAAAGCTTTAAAGCAACGTGGCGTTGTATTATTTGAAGAAGATATTCGACCAATAGAGCGCTATTTAATGGAGCGCTTTATAAAAGGTGGAGCGTGGATAACGGGTAATGTATTTAAACAAGATGGCTATACATTAATAACCGACGCTAAATTAAAAGCGAATGAAGAATATTCCCCAACCCTTAATAAGCTCTCTTTAGACATTGAATGTAACGAAAGTGGAGTCTTGTTTTCTGTTGGACTTGTGGGTTGTAATTTAGACTGTGTTTTAATGATTGGCGAGCCAGATAGAGAGGCTGAAAACCTCGAGTTTGATATTATTTGGTGTGTAGATGAGGCTGAGCTGTTAAAGGGGGTAGAGCATTTTATTAAGCTTAGCGATCCTGATGTAATAATTGGCTGGAACGTAATTGAGTTCGACTTTGCTGTTATTCATGAAAGAGCTGAAGCACTAGGCATTAAGTTATTACTGGGTAGAGGAAATCAGCCTTTATATGTTCGCAAAGGGCACTTTACTCGAGTATCAATCCCCGGGCGATGTGTGGTTGATGGAATAGACACTTTAAAAAATGGTACATATAGCTTTGAGAGTTTTTCTTTAGCTAATGTTTCAAATCAAGTGTTGGGTGAGTCCAAATTAATCGACACGGCTAATAGTCTGCAGGAAATTATTAGGCAATTTAATGAAGATAAGCTTTCTTTAGCAAAATATAATCGACAAGATTGTATTTTGGTAAATAAAATTTTTGATAAATTAAAGCTACTCGACTTTTCTATTATAAGAACAAAGCTCACAGGATTAGAGCTTGAAAAAAAGGGCGGCTCTGTCGCAGCTTTTATTAATATGTATTTACCATTACTGCATCGCAGCGGTTATGTTGCCCCTAATATGGGCGATCATGGACTTACATTTGAAAGCCCAGGCGGTTATGTAATGGAGTCTATTCCTGGGCTTTATAAAAATGTCATTGTTTTAGATTTTAAAAGCTTGTACCCCAGTATTATGCAAACTTTCTACATTGATCCACTCGGACTGATAGAAGGTTTAAAAAATCCAAACCAAAGTGTGCAGGGTTTTAATGAAGCCCTATTCTCACGAGACAAGCATCACTTACCTTTGCTTGTTAAAAGCTTAGCATCCCAAAGGCAGCTCGCCAAAGACAATCAAGATCAAATGCTTTCTCAAGCAATTAAAATAATAATGAATAGTTTGTATGGTGTTTTAGGCTCAAAAGGGTGCAGGTTTTACGATCCTAGGTTATCGAGCTCTATTACGTTAAGAGGGCACGAAATAATGCTACAAACTAAAAAATGGATAGAAGAGCTTGGCTATAGCGTTATTTATGGTGATACCGATTCTACGTTTATTAAGTTGGATAATGATTTAACACCAGATGAGTGTAATGAAATTGGTGCGTTTTTAGCTAAAAAGATAACTGCAGATTGGATTAACGAGATTAAACAAACGCACAACTTAACAAGTCATTTAGAAATAGAATTTGAATCTCTTTATAGCCCTTTCTTTTTGCCAACCATAAGGGGAAAGCTAGTTGGCTCTAAAAAGCGCTACGTAGGTAAATTAATTAAACCAAACGAATCAAAACTAGTATTTAAAGGATTAGAAACAGTAAGAAGTGATTGGACTAAACTTGCCCAAAAATTCCAGTTCGATCTATTTACTTGTCTTTTCGATGGAAATTTAAATATAAATGACCTTGTTAAAGACTATACAACAAAGTTATACCAAGGTGATTTTGATCATTTACTCATTTTTAAAAAGAGATTAGGTCAAAACTTAATCGATTATAAAAAGAATATCCCTCCTCATATTCAGGCAGTTAAGAAACATCAGAAAAAAAATAGCGAATTTACAGTTAATAGAGGTGAATTTGTTACATTCGTTTACACAACTGGCGGAGTTGAGCTGTATCAAGGCCTTCATAGCTATGACTATGCAATTTATTTAGAAAAGCAAATTATACCGTTAATTGAAATGATCGATCTTATTTCGAACTGCAATGTTTATTTTGGGTTAAATTCTCAGGATGAGCTTTTTTAATAGTACCCAAAACAGAGGCGTTGCGGTGTTTTTATCTTCTAAATCTTCCTACTCTTCCTTTTTATTGCGTTACTTATTCTTTTCTGCAAAATTACGTTAACTTTTGTTGGCTTTTTGGTATTTTTTGTTTATTATTTGTTTTAGTTACTGTTAAAAAGCTGTAACGATAAAATAAATAATGATTGCTACTATTAAGTAGTGACACCAGGGAGAATCAAATGTTAAATAATCAAGTAGCTAAAGCGGTGCGTATCGCACTTGCTTTTAGCGCAGCCTCAACAGCTGTATTTTCTTCAAGCTCAATTGCTGCAGAAGACGGTATTGAGAAAGTTGAACGAATTCAAGTTACAGGTTCTCGTATTAAAAGAACTGACTTAGAAACATCTAGCCCAGTAACAGTAATGACTGCAGAAGAAATTAAATTAAGTGGTTTTACTCGTGTTGAAGATGTACTAAACCAACTTCCGCAAATTGAAGCGGCGGAAAATTCATTTTTAGCAAATGGCGCAACAGGTACTGCAACTGTAGATTTACGTGGTTTAGGCTCAAACAGAACACTTGTGCTAATTAATGGTCGTAGAATGCAAGCGGGTAGTATTACTTCGCAAGTTGCAGATATCAACCAAATTCCAGCCTCTTTAATTAAACGCGTTGATGTACTAACAGGTGGCGCAGCTGCAGTATACGGTGCAGATGCCGTTGCTGGTGTTGTTAACTTTGTTATGGATGATGAGTTTGATGGTATTTCATTAAATGTGGGCAGCTCAGGCTATCAACACAACAATGATAATAAATACATGCAAGGGTTAATGGATGATAGAGGCTTCGACTACGATACTGGTAACACTGGTATTGATGGTAAAGCTTACAGTATCGATTTTACTATCGGTGGTGGATTTGACGGCGGTAAAGGTCATGCGGTAGGTTATGTTACTTACAACCGTCAAAATGAGTTAGTACAAGGTACTCGTGACTATTCATCATGTGCTTTGTCTGATGATGGCAAATCATGTGGTGGCTCTGCTACAGCACCAAATCCAAATTTTGATATTTACCCAGTTGTAGATGGTGTAGTTGATTACGAACAGAACTTTTTTGGTAACTTAAATCCAAATGGTCAAGGTTTTCTTGAGGATGATGGTACCCGTTACAACTTTGCTCCAGTTAACCATTTTTTACGTCCGAATGAGCGCTTTACGTTTGGTACGTTTATTGATTATGAAATCAATGAGCACTTTAGGCCATACTTAGAGTTTTCATTCATGCACAACAGAACAGCAGGTCAAATAGCTGAGTCTGGTACTTTCTTCAATGAAGAAATTTTGTTTGATTACAACAATCCTTTACTATCTGATATTCAAAAACAACAGCTTCAGACTTTATTTAACCAAAACGGCGATGATCAATTTGTTGCCTATATTGGTAAACGTAATGTTGAAGGCGGTCCACGAGCGGATAACCTAGAGCACACGTCATACCGCATTTTAACGGGTATGGAAGGTGAAATTAACGATAGCTGGTCTTATGATGTTAGTTATAACTACTCTGCAACAACGTCAAGTTCAGTTTATAAAAATGACTTATTAGCTCCAAAAATTGCTCCGCGCGTGGGTGCTGTTGGCACTGAATGTGACGAAGCAGATGATTGTTTATTATATAACGTGTTTGAATTAGACGGTGTAACAGCTGAGCAAGCTGCACAGTTAGCTGGTGTTGGAACACAAACCGGTTTAGTAACACAGATTATTTACAGTGGTTACGTTACCGGTGAATTTGATTGGAGTCTACCTTCTGCATCAGCTCCTATCGCTGCAGTATTCGGTTTTGAACGTCGTGAGCAAGATTATGAACGTATTTCAGATACTGTATACGAAGAAGGTCAACTATTAGGTCAAGGTGGTCCATCTCCAAGTTTGTACGGTGCTATTGATGTAAATGAAGTTTATGGTGAATTACAAATTCCTGTACTTGACGAGTTAAATGTATCAGCCGCTGCACGCTGGTCAGATTACTCAACAACTGGTTCAGATACAACATACTCAATTGGTACAGATTACACGATTGCAGATGCATATAAACTAAGAGCAAGTTACGCAAAAGTTGTGCGCGCACCAAATATTGGTGAATTGTTCTCTGCGCAAAGCATTAGTTTGTGGAGTGGTGTTGATTCTTGTGCTGGTGATACGCCAGTATTATCACAAAGCCAGTGTGCTAATACTGGTGTAAGTGCTTCACAATATGGAAATATAAGTTCATCACCAGCTAGCCAATATAATCAATTTGCAGGCGGTAACCCGGAACTTGAGCCAGAAGAAGGCGATACAATTACAATTGGTTTAGTTGCCAACCCTTTCGATAACTTTAATTTCTCAATTGATTACTTCAAAATTGAAATTGAAAAAGTAGTTGGCACTGTAGGCGCAGAACGTATTGTTGATAACTGTGCTAAAACAGGCGACGCATTCTTCTGTGACAGTGTGTCTCGTAGTCCATCTGGCAGCTTATGGTTAGGGCAAACTGGCTTTGTTACAAACTTAAGTGACAACATTGGCGCACAAACATGGGAAGGCGTTGACTTTACAGCGGGTTACAAGATGGACCTAGAGCAAGGTGCATTAAACTTCGATATTAATGGCTTCTACAGTATTCAAAAAGAAGTTGAGCCAATTTTAGGTGATGCTGATTTAGCGTATGACTGTGCTGGTGTAGTTAGTACAGACTGTTTTGCTTCTCCAAAATGGCGTCACACAGCTAATGTAAATTACTTACGTGATGATTGGCGTGTTGGTGTTAAATGGCGCTATTACGGAACTGTAGATTATGAAGGTGCTACAGATTCATTACTAATTGAAGATGGCGGTATAGAAGCATATAACTTTATTGATGTTTCTGGTAGCTATTCATATAACGAGCATTTAAGCTTTACTGGTGGTATGAATAATATCTTTGATAAAGAGCCACCATTAGTTGGTGGTACAGTATCTTCAAATGCAAATACGATTGCAGGTTTTTATGACAGTTTAGGTCGTTTTGTTCATGTAAGCTTTAACTTGAAATTCTAATATTAGAAATTTAATTAAAAGGCCCATAGTCACGTGACTACGGGCCTTTTTTGTTTTAAGTGTCCCGTCCTAAATGTGTTTACACATTTAGGATTTATTATGACCAACTCAAGTAATACACCGTTCAAAAGAACACAACGAGATTATTCATTAGGCTTTAAATTACACGTTGTCGACGCTGTAGAAAAAGGCGATATGACTTATAAACAAGCCCAAAAAATTTATGGCATACAAGGTCGTTCAACCGTACTTACTTGGTTAAGAAAACACGGTAGGATGGATTGGACTCAATCACCTAAGATAACTATGCCTACATCACCTAAAGCCAAAGAAAGTCCCGCTCAAAAAATCAAACGCCTCGAACGAGAGCTTGAAGATGAGCATTTACGTAACCTGTTACTCAATGAAGTGGTTAATATTCTTGACGCTGAGCATGGGACAAGCCTTCGAAAAAAGTATATTACCAAGGAGTAAGAAGCCTTCAAAAGCAAAAAATAGTTAGCTTAGAACGTGCTTGCATGCTGCTTGGTATAACGAGACAACCAATATGTCAACGAGAGAGCAGGGCTAAATTGCGTGCGGTTGAACTCACACCAGTTAAAGCGATGGTATTGGAAATACGACGTTTTATGCCGCGTTTAGGTGGAAGAAAATTATACTTTTTACTTAAACCCAAATTCATAAAGCGAGGCATAAGTTTAGGTCGAGACGCTTTTTTAGTTACTTGAAAAAATGAACGTTTATTGGTTAAACCTAAGCGTAGTTACACTTTAGTAAACATTGGATGAAAAAGCACCCTAACTTGCTAAAAGATGTGCAACCATCGCGACCAGAAGAGGTTTTTGTAAGTGATATAACCTACGTTCAATCCGCGCAAGGTGTTCACTATCTATCGCTAGTAACTGATGCATATAGTCGCAAAATTATGGGATATGAACTCAGTGATGAAATGAAGGCGACAGATGTTGTTAAGGCATTAGATATGACCATCAATAACCGTCAGTATCAATGTAGTACGATTCATCATTCAGATAGAGGATTACAGTATTGCTCGCAGGTATATCAAGTAAAGCTTAATGAAAGTGGCATTGTTCCATCAATGACCGATGGCTATGACTGCTATCAAAATGCACTGGCGGAGCGTATTAACGGCATATTGAAGCAGGAATTCTTACTCTATAAATGTCAAAATCTAGAAGAGCTACGTGAACTCGTCGAAGAATCAATATTAATATACAATGAAATGAGGCCGCATTTGAGTTTAGGCATGAAAACACCAAACCAAGTGCATAAAAAAGACCAGGAGCAAAGGCTACTGGCCTTCAATTAAAACCGTCAACGTATTTTAGGGCGGGACATAACACATTGCTTTAATAGGTGTTTTTAAATCTGACACTAATATGAATTTTTATACTTCTAGCTATCGTGAATTTTAAGTGTGATGTTTACTTTTTAAATTTAACTTCCCCCGATTCAAACCTTGCCCCACTCTAAAAGATACACATTTACTTTTGTAACTCTTTTGCTGTAAGAAAATTGCAAAGCTATTTTTCTAAATGTTAATTCCAAAAAAAAGCAATTGGTGCAAAATATGCATTAGTGTGTTTGATGCATTATGTTTATTTTATGTTGCTTTAACTCGTTGTAAATAAATGCGTTTTTTTAGTTATCCAAGTGTTGACCTTTTGGTTGGGTTGGGACTACTATTCAAATCGAAATAGGTACTGTGATTAATTACAGACCAAGTAAGTAAAAAGTAAAATAATTAAAATAGTATTCTAGGGAGAATCCAATGTTAAATAATCAAGTTTCAAAAGCTGTTCGCTTAGCGATTGCTTTTGGTGCAGCATCTACAGCTGTTTTTTCTGCAAGTACAATAGCTGCTGATGAAGGCGCTGAAAAAGTAGAGCGTATTCAAGTTACTGGTTCACGCATAAAGCGAACTGATATTGAAACAACTGTACCAATTACATCAATTGGCCGAAGCGATATCATTCAAATGGGCGCATTGAATGTAGCCGATGTATTGAATCAGTCACCGGTTACTATTGCTGGCTCAAACCAATCAAATAGTGCATTTGGTACTACGGGTGTGGGCTTAAATACTACGTCGCTACGTAATTTAGGTTCTTCAAGAACATTAGTATTAGTTAACGGTCGTCGCTTTGTATCAGGTGTTTCACCTTCAAGTGGTTACGCAGTTGATTTAAACGCAATTCCAGCATCAATGATTGAGAGAATTGATATTCTTAAAAGTGCTTCTTCAGCAGTTTATGGTTCAGATGCTGTTGCAGGTGTTGTGAACATCATAACACGCAGCGACTTTGAAGGTGTTGAGGTTAATGCTCAAACAGGTATTTCAGATGAATCCGATCGTGAAAAATACTCTTTAAACCTTACGGCTGGTAATACATGGGATTCAGGTAGTGTTACAATTGCGGCTGGATATGATGACGATAAAGGCCTTAAATCATCTGACCGTAATTTCTCTAAATATGACCAAGCTATATTTTTGAACGATGAAGGTGGTGAATATGTAGGTGTTCAAAACTCTTCATACCCACCTCAAGGCCGTGTAGGCTCATATAATGCAGATGGTACACCATATGTTGGTGATGAGAATTCATTCAATCGTGCTTCTTACAGACAGTTAGTGACTCCGCTTGAGCGTAAATACGCAGCAGTTAACTTTAAACAAGATATTTCAGATAGTGTTCACTCTTTCACTGAAGTAAACTGGAATTCATCTAAAACATACAACTCGACTATTGAACCTACTCCTTTTACTACGGATGATGTATATCTACCTTCACGTGGTGGCGTTGGTGGTATTAAGCTGGGAAGCCCTCTAGTTCCAGATCTTTTACGTCAAAATTTAATGTCTGATAATCCTGATTTGACAATGGATGATAATATTCCAACGTTAGTTCGCCGCATGGTTGAGTTTGGTGCTCGCTCAACAGATTTAGAGCGCGATACTATTCGTATTGCGACAGGTATAGATTGGGAAATTAATGATAACTGGCTTTTAAACTCATATATATCATGGGGTAAAACTGACCAGCGCCAAGAAAATGGTGGTCAAATAAATGTTGAACGTGCTGCAAATGCATTAGATGTATATACTAATGCAGAAGGTAACGTTCAATGTTCTAATGATTTAGCAGTACTTCAAGGGTGTGTGCCTTTAGATTTGTTCGGTGCAGGAACTTTGTCTGATGAAGCCGTTGCATATGTAAGATCACCTGCAAAATCTCAAGGTCAAGTTGAGCAATTTATATTTTCAACAACCCTTTCTGGTGAATTACCAATTGAGTTAGAAGGTGGTATGGTTGGGCTAGCTGTTGGTGCAGAACATCGTCTTGAAAAAGGTTCATACTCTCCAGGTGATTTAGCGCAAACTGGTGCTTCAAGTACAAACAAATCTGATCCTACCAATGGTAGCTTCTACACTAACGATGTTTTTGTTGAGACTGTTTTACCAGTTTTAGAAAATGTTGAACTAGATTTAGCCGCGCGCTATTCAGATCATGAAATTGTTGGTGGACAAACAACATGGAATGCAGGTGTGCAATACTCTCCTACAGATACAGTAAAATTAAGAGCATCAGCAGCGAGAGCTATTAGAACTCCAAATATTGCTGACTTATTCGGTGGTAGAGGCGAAACATTTGCAGGTGTTGCAGATCCTTGTGATGCAATCACTGCATCATCAACAGGTAATGTAGCGGCTAACTGTCTTTCTATCGCTTCAGTAGCTAATAGAGTTGCTAGTGAAGGCGCATTCAATTTAACAACTATTGAACGTCAGAGCACTGGTGGTTATATTGGTGGCAATGAAGAGGTAAAAGAAGAAACATCTGATTCATTTAGTGTTGGCGCTATTTGGCAAGTAACGGATGAGTTCTCATTAACGCTTGACTACTATGATATAGCTGTAGATGACGCTATTGCTACCACTGGTAGAACAACTGTATTGAACCGATGCTACGGTGTTGATCCATCTGACTTCGATGCTACATGTGGTGGGGCAATACGTGATACAAGAGGTGCTTTGACAGAAGTTAGTTCTGGTACAAGTAATGAAAATGATTTAAGCACAAAAGGTTTAGATATAGAGTTAAGTTATAAGCAAGAATTTGCTTACGGGCAATTATCAGCTGACTTGATATGGAATCATTTGTATGAGTATGTTGAAACATCAATTGAATCTGGTGAAGAGATTGATTACAGAGGTGAGGTATTAACTCCTACTAATCGTGCAAATTTAAATTTAGGCTATGCAGTTGATGACTTTGCAGTATCATGGCGCATGAAGTACTGGGCTAGCTCAAATGATAGTAATATTGAAGGAAATCAAAACTTCTCAACGGGCGCTCCGCTAGATAAGTTTAATCGTTTCCCGACTGTTATTTATCATGACCTATCAGGCACTTATAACATCACAGATGGAACAGATGTTACTTTATCAGTTAGAAATGTTTTCGATAAGCAACCTCCTGTAGCAAACCAAAGTTCAGTAAGTGGAGCATCAGGTATAAACACTGTTGGTGAAGCTTATGACGTAACTGGTCGTTACTTCCAATTGAGTTTTACTACTAAATTCTAATTGTTATTTATATAAGAATGATAAAAACCGCGATTTTAATCGCGGTTTTTTTATGAATAAATTTTATATACTTTAATAAATTATGTGCCGTAGTTATTTTTGAAAAATACCCTTATACTTAAAAAGAATATTTAAATAAGTCCAATCATATAATTTAGCGAGATATAAATGAAAGAAGTCCGATCTTTTATTAAAACAGCATCATTAACAGAGCTTGAAAAAGCTCAACAGCTTATCAATGATGCAATTTCAAAATATACCCAGCAGCAAAAAGCGAAACAGGAAGTTTTGGATCTTTTAAAAGAAAAAGGACTTACGCTAGAAGATTTACAAGATGGAGCATCTGACAAGCGTACTAAAGTTAAGCCTAAATACCGTATGGAACTTAATGGTGAAACTATAGAATGGACAGGCCGTGGCCGTCGTCCTAAAGCGTTTGAAGGTGTTGAGCTTGAAAAGTTTTTAGCTTAAAGCTAAATATAAGAGAAGCCTCGGCTTCTCTTTTTTATTTACCCCTCAATAAAATATAATTAAGTCTAAATGTCATAGCAGTAATTTGCTCAAATCCCTTTATTAAAATCTATTTTTCCCCATGAGCTATAAACTTAGACCTTACCAGCAAAAAGCCGTAGAACGCATTGCTTTACAATTCAGAACGACAAGTAAAACGGCTGTTAGAATCACCTCCCTCCTGGCGCAAATAAAAGTACTGTAATGAGTGGCCAACTAAATTTGGCTAGACTTTTATAGTCTGTGTATAGCTCTAACTCAAAATAAATTTAAGGCAATGAATGAAGTGCTTATTATTTACTTTTTGAGTATTAAAAACATAGGAAATAAATCAAATGTAAATGCTTGTAAACAGAAGTTGTTTTATATGTTTAAGGTTTGTTGACCTGATGGTCGAAATAGGATTATTATTCAAAAAGAAGCGGGTGCTACATAGAAAAAGTAGCTCTCGTTGTAAAAAACAAAACAATAAAATAGTGTTCTAGGGAGAATCAAATGTTAAACAATAAAATCTCAAAGGCGGTTCGCTTAGCGATTGCTTTTGGTGCAGCATCAACAGCCGTTTTTTCTGTAAATACAATGGCTGCTGATGAAGAAGCTGAAAAAGTAGAACGTATTCAAGTAACTGGTTCACGCATAAGTAAAGCCAGTCTTTCTCAACCTGCTCCAATTGTTACTATTTCAGCAGAAGATATTGCAAAAGCAGGTACTCCTGATTTAGGAAGCATCTTAGCGGAGTTGCCTGCAATTGGTTCTACCGACACATTAGTTGGAAATAATGATAGTAACGAAGCTGCTGGCGTAAGCTCTGCAGATTTAAGGCGTTTAGGAGCAGCAAGAACATTGGTTCTTGTTAATGGTAAGCGCCATGTAGCTGGAGCACCAGGTTCGTCACAAGTAGATTTAAATGCAATTCCTTCAGCCTTGATTGAGAGAATTGAAATCATTACAGGTGGTGCTTCTGCTATCTATGGTTCAGACGCTGTTTCAGGTGTTGTGAATGTTATTTTAAAAGAGAGTTTTGATGGTCTTCAATTCAATGCATCCGTTGGTAATTCAACAGAAGGTGTAGGAACACAAAACCATAGCTTTAGTATTGTTGCCGGTACTGAAATTGCTGGTGGCAAAGGTAATATTACATTCTTTGCTGGTAAAGATAGAGTTAGACAGGTTCTAGGTACTGATTTACGTCAAGCTAATGCCTATGGCACAGTTGATAATCCATTAGACACAGGTGAAAATGACGGTATTCCAGACCGTATAACAGTTCCAAATGTATTGTCAGAGAGAATTAGTGATAATGGTGTTATCAATCCATTTGGAGCGGATGGAAGTATCTATACATTTAATGATATGGGTATTGCTGAGCTTATGCCTGCTAGAGAGGCTAGTGGTAGTTTTGCTTTTGGTAATTTTCCTGATGGTTGTGAATTCTGTGCGAATACCCAAGAATATGAGAATTTATTACCTGAGCTAGAAAAAATTACAATTGGTTCTACCCTAAACTTTAATATTACAGATGATCACGCATTTTATAGCGATTTTAAGTTTATTCGTTCTGACATTGAACAGCAATTTCAACCTTCTTTCCGATTTGGCAACATTAATATAAATGTTGAAGATAATCCTTATTTAGACAGAGACCTACGCCAGCAATTACTAGATGAAGGCACTAGCAATATCTCTATGGCTAAATTCTTTGGCGAGCTTGGAAATCGAAGCGCAGATAACAAACGTGAATTATTCCGAATTGTTACAGGATTTAAAGGGTTGTTTACTTTAAGCGAAACGGATTTTGACTATGATTTTTATTATGTTTATGGTCAAACCGATAACCGCCGTAAAACACTTAACGATCTTATTCCTAGTAACTTAACAGCTGCACTTGACGCTGTAATAGACCCTGCTACCGGTGAAGTTGCATGTAGAAGTCAGGTTGAAAGTTTGCAAGGAGAGGGTTATACAGACCCTGCAGGTGTAAACCCTAGTGCTTGTACGCCATACAATGCATTTGGTTTCGGTCAAGCATCCGATGCGGCAAAAGATTATGTCTCAGCGGACGTTACTCGTACAGATAAAATCACACAAGAATTTATTGGTGGTAGTGTAACTTTTGATACAGGTGAATTTTTTGAGCTACAAGGCGGTGCAGTTGGTTTTGCAGCAGGTTTTGAGTACAGAGAAGAAACTTCTGAAAGTATAACAGATGAGTTTACTAAGGCAGGCTTTTTAACAAGTGCCGCCACTCCGGATGCATATGGTGAGTTTGATGTAACAGAAGGGTTTATTGAAGTAAACTTACCTTTGTTAACCGATGTCGACTTTGCAAAAGAGCTTAGTCTTGACGCTGCTTATAGAACAGCTGATTACTCTCATGCCGGCAATGCTGATGCTTGGAAAGTAGGTCTTTTATATCGCCCAATCGATGACGTTCGTATACGTGGTACATATGGTCAAGCAGTGAGAGCACCAAATATTACAGAAGCATTTGATCCACAGTCACCTGGCTTTGGTCGTGTTGCTGATCCTTGTGATGCAGACAATATTGATGATAACCCAAATCGTGCTTCTAACTGTGCTGCACTAGGTATTCCAGCTGATTTCCAAGCAAATGATAACGTTAGCGTAGACGTTATTAGTGGTGGTAATCCAGACTTAGAGTCAGAAACATCAACTTCACTTACGGCGGGTGTTGTATGGACTCCAAGCTTCTTTGAAAATTTCTCTGTTACAGTTGATTACTATGATATTGAAATAGAAGATGCAATCTCGTTCATTGCAACACAAAGTATTGCAGATAACTGTGTTGATGCTGCTGGTGGACCAGACCAGTCATTTTGTTCTCAGATAGACCGTGATCCAACAACAAACGATGTTACTTTGGTTCGCTCTGGTTACTTAAACGCCGCAGCGACAACTACTCGTGGTATTGAGGCTGATTTTGATTACAACATGAATTTGGCTGATTATTCTTTAGAAGGGGACTTAAAACTTAATCTTTTCGTAAATCATCTTATTGAGCTTGAAGATTTCGAATTTCAAAGTCGTCCAGATAAAGTAAATGTAGAAAATGGTGAAGTGGGTGATCCAGAGTGGCAAGCTAGGTTCTCTGCAGTTTATAAGTACAATGATTTAGTTGTTAACTGGACTTCACGTTATATAGACCGTTCTGCTAGGTTTGATCTATCTCCAGAAGGCGATATTGAAGAAGATCTTAAACCAGGTTATGTAGGTTCAATCATAACGCATGATATTTCTGCAACCTATCATGTATTTGATAACACGCGTGTAGGTTTTGGTATTCGTAACCTTATGGATAAATTACCGCCAGCTTATATTTCAGCTAGCGGTGGAGATGAAGCGATTTATGATGCTGTAGGTAGACGTTTCTTCGCTAACCTAAGCGTTGAATTTTAATTAATGAGTTAACTTATTTCTTAAAAAATAAACCCTATAAATAATTTTTATAGGGTTTATTTCCATCAAATTCCTATTTAAATAAAATTAAAGTTTAAAACTCCTAGCCATTGTTTGCTAAAATCCCCTTATTAAAATCTATTTGTTTCCCCATGAGCTATAAACTAAGACCTTACCAGCAAGAAGCCGTAGAACGCACCGTTTTACACTTTAGAAAGAGTAATGATCCTGCCGTTATTGTACTACCAACCGGCGCAGGTAAGAGCTTGGTTATTGCTGAACTTGCGCGTATAGCTAAACAAAAAATATTAGTGCTTGCTCATGTAAAAGAGCTGGTAGAGCAGAATTCGCAAAAATATAAAAGTTTTGGTTTAGAGGTGAGTATATTTTCAGCAGGCTTAAAAGAAAAATCATTAAACCATCAAGTAACCTTTGCCAGTGTGCAATCACTTTCCCGTAATTTAAATAAATTAAATGAGCATTATTCGTTACTTATCATTGATGAATGCCACAGGGTAAATGGGGATAAAAAAAGTCAGTACGGTAAAGTAATAAACAGTTTAAAAGAGTATAACCCTCACTTAAAAGTATTGGGTTTAACAGCAACACCTTATCGGTTAGGAATGGGGTGGATATATCATCATCATTATCATGGCTTTGTTAAAGGGACAAAAGAAAGCCCGTTTAAAAGTTGTATTTTTGAATTGCCGCTCAGGTATATGATCAAACATAATTATTTAACGCCACCTAACGAAGTTGATGCAGCAATTAGCCATTATGATTTTTCGTCTCTAGATAGCAATGCATTTGGCCAATATACGACTGATGACATGAATGCGCTTTTAAAAAACAGTGAGCGCGCAACGAAAGCTATATTACAACAAGTAATTCAATACAGTGAAGAGCGTGAAGGTGTTATGGTTTTTGCCGCCACGGTAATGCATGCTCAGGAAATATTAAGCTACCTACCAGCTCATCAAAGTGCACTTATAACAGGTGATACGCCAAACACTGAGCGCGATAAAATCATTAAGCAATTTAAAGCTAAGCAATTAAAGTATTTAGTTAATATATCGGTACTAACAACCGGCTTTGATGCGCCACATGTCGACTTTATAGCTATTTTAAGACCTACAGAATCAGTTAGTTTATATCAACAGATTGTGGGGCGAGGTTTAAGGTTATCTGAATCGAAAACGGATTGCTTAGTAATAGATTATGCTGGCAATGGTTTTAATTTATTTCACCCAGAAGTAGGTGATAAAAAAGGCGATAGTGATAATGAACCTGTGCAGGTACTTTGCCCAGGTTGTGGGTTTGCGAATATATTTTGGGGTAAAACAGACTCCACTGGCAAAGTAATAGAGCACTTTGGCAGACGCTGTAAAGGGCTGTTAGAAGATGATAGTGGTCATAAAGAGCAGTGCGATTATCGTTTTAGGTTTAAAGAGTGTGAGCAGTGCGGTGCCCAAAATGATATTGCTGCACGACAATGCCATGATTGCGGCGCGGTAATGGCCGATCCTGATGATAAGTTACGTAATGCATTAAACTTAAAAGACGCACTTGTGCTTCGATGTAGTGGGTTATCGGTAACTCAAATTAAAGATGAACTTATTAAAATAACGTATTTTGATGAAGATGGTGCAAGTTGCGATGAAGTATATAACCTCGCAAATAAAGGCGGGAAATCTATATTTAATAAGCAATTTGGTCAACGTATGGGGCTTGGGCAAACACCTATTAATTTTAAAACTGCAGCGCAAGTAGTAAGCGCACAATTTGAATTAGTACCACCGGATTTTGTTATTGCACGAAAAAGCAAAAAGTATGGTTGGAAAGTGGCTGATAAGCTATTTGACTATAAAGGCAACTTTAGGAAGGCAAATCAGTTAAGCCGCTAAGCTTAACTGACAGGACATTTTAAACGAAAGATAATTAAGCTTCTTCTTCATCGTCCATTAATCCCCAGCCATCGCCGTAGCCATTAAAGCTATTAGCAATGCTTTCAATGTATTGCTCTGCTTGGCCTAGAAGAGTGTGTTCTGGCACCATTTGTACTTGAGTGATTACTTCCCAAACGCCAGTGTCTTTGCATTTTTCAAGCTCCGCATTTTGAACTAATGCATCAGATACTATTTCTTTAGCAAATTTTTCAGCATCGGCTTCTTTTTCAAATAAAATAAAAAAATCGACTTGGTGCATTTTATTTAAATCAATGCCAGCAGCGGCTATTTCGGCTAAAAGTTGGCCGTTTTCATCATCAGGGAATTGCATTAAAAACTCATTTAAAATTAATTTTTTATTCGTAGGCACTATTGTAACTAAAATATTGTCTTAACGCGTACTAATTTTAATTATGCTGATATTTATTCAAAGTTAAATTTACGCGTTAGATTTTTATTAAGTTAATGTGTTGCTCATTATGGCTATGCTAATATGCGGGTAATTAAACATTTTTTGTAAGATATTAAAAGTAAGGATATTTACTTGTTTATTAAGTTTTTACGTTGCATGTGTGTTGTGTGCGCTTTAATTGCGACAAATAGCTATGCGGCAGAAAAAGTCATAGAAGATTACGAAATTGAAGGGTTAAGTGGCGATTTAGAAAATAACGTAGCTCTTTACCTCAAGCAGTTAATTGGCGAGAAGCCAACCCGTACACTTCGCCGTTATGCTCAAAAACAAGTACAAAATAGCATTAAAGCACTTGGTTATTATAGCCCGACCGTCGAGGTTATTTATGATAAAGACGATAGCGAGTTAATTGTTAAAGTTGAACGGGGGCCTGCAACTCGCATAGAAGCAATTAATATAACGCTAAACGGTGATGGTCAAAGCGATACCCAATTACAGGCATTGATTAAAAGCAATCACTTAAAGCAAGGTGATGTTTTAAATCATGGTAAATATGACTCTGCCCATAAAAAAATAGAATCTATGTTGCTAGAGCTTGGTTATTTTGATGCTAAGTGGCCAGCGCGCAAATTAGAAGTGTCGCTTAAAAAAAATAGTGCTGTTATTACTTTCATAATTGATACCGGAATTAGGTATCAGTTTGGCGATATACAAATTGCCAGTAATACGCCTGCTGAAAAATATATACGCTCACTTGCTCCTTTTACTCAAGGTCAACCTTATAAATCAACACATATCGCTGACTATAATTTGGATTTATCAAGCACCCCTTATTTCGCAAGCGTGCGTGTTTATGCTGACATTGCAGCGCGTAAAAACAGCCAAGTACCAATTAAGGTAGATGTATTACCCAAGCCAGCTAATAGCTATGAAATTGGTGGCGGTTTTAGTACTGACCTAGGGCCCAAGGTGCGTTTTAAATGGAGTAAACCGTGGATCACAGAAGACGGCCATTACCTCGAAACTAATTTAAATGTGGCGCAAAAGCAGCAAGATATTTCCATGGCTTATACAATACCGGTTGATGATCCTAATGATGATTTATGGCGATTCTCTGTCGGTTATAAATTAGAAGATGAACTCACAAACGACACTTACAGTGAAATATTAACAGGGCAAGTTCAGCGCCAATGGTTAACCGAAAATAAATGGGTGCGTACTGCATTTTTACGCCGCGACCAAGAAACCTACCGCATCGGTGACGAGCCAGAAGAAAGTACCGAAATGTTAATGCCGGGTATTAGCTACGCCCGCAAAAAATCAAAAGGCGGCACGACTCCATACTGGGGAGAGCAGTGGCTTATATCTGCTGAGTTTGGTTTAGATGATGTGCTTTCGAGTACTAATTTAATTAGGGTGCAAATGCAACATGCATGGCTACGCACTTATTTTGACCGCCACTTGGTGTTTTTAAAAGCGAATGTGGGAGCAATGCTTGTTGATGATATTGAAAACGTACCTTACTCACTGCGTTTTTACGCAGGTGGCGATCAAAGTGTTCGTGGTTTTGCGTACCAATCAATTTCGCCCGAGAACGATGATGGCGAGCTAATAGGTGGTAAGTATTTACTATCGGGCACGATGGAATATAACTACCAGTTTGCTAAAAATTGGCGCGCAGCTTTGTTTGTTGATGGTGGTACTGCGACTAATGATTTTTCTGATGATTTTGAAGTAGGCGCTGGTTTTGGTTTTCGCTATTTAACACCCGTTGGCCCAGTGCGCATAGACCACGCTTGGGGATTAACAAAAGAAAGTAAAAGCACACGTTTAAGTATTACCATAGGGCCAGAAATTTAATGTCAGTATTAAAAAAGATAATAGCCGCCGTAAGTGCTACTTTTGTCACGTTAGTTGTTGCACTATTTTGTTTGTTATTTACCGCACCCGGTAATCAATTTATTGCTTATAGTGCAAACAAAGCGGTAGATGGGCTACATATTGAAATTAAAGATGGCCGCTTTATTTATAATGATGCCTTCAATGTGCGCTTCACTAACAACGGATTGGATTTTAATGCACAACAATTGAAAATTGATTTGTTTTGGTGGCAGTGCGATGGAATTTGTATAGATAACTTAAGTGCTAAATCTATAAATTTAATATTACCAAAAACCGCAGAGTCACAAGAAGAAGCCGCGGCAGAGCCGCTTGAAAAAATTAGCTTACCTTTTAATATTGCTGTAAAAAACATTGCGATAAATAAATTTACTTTAGAGCACCCAAGTGCAAACGTAAGCGTTAATAATTTTAAACTCTCAGCAAAAGCAGAGGGTTCAAAGCTGACGGTTAAAAGCCTGAATATTCCCACCATACTTGTTGCTTTAAAAGAGCAAGAACAAGATGCGAAAACACAAACGGCGCAAAATACTCAAGCGCCTTTAACACAGCTACCTGCATTGCCTAGTATAGAATTTACTTCGCCACTTGATTTAGTTGTTGAAGACTTTGAAATAGCTAAAGTTACGATAGAACAAGACGAAGCGCAGCATGTTATTGAAAACATCTCACTGCAATTAAGTGTAGAAGATGAGGTTATTAATTTAGAGTCATTCTCAGCAAAGTATGAGCAGTGGCACCTTAATACGCATCTTAACGCTGAGCTTGCAGGAGAATTACCTTTAAAAGGGAGTGTGGTTTTACAAAGTGATGAACATCAAGCTAACTTGGAGCTAGATGGCGACTTATCAAACCTAAACCTAAATTTAGAAACGCAGGGGCAATATCCACTTAGTTTAACGGCAACGGCAAATTTAAAGCAAAAAAACTATCCGTTTGAGTTAAATGGCAAAATTAAGCAGTGGCTTATTGATGCACAAAGTAATGAGCTTAAAGTGCGAAATGTAAGTCTTAACGCACAAGGTAATACTGACGACTATCAGCTTAGCTTGCAGGGGAATAGCCAATTAGGCGCGTACCCGGCTGTTGACTTAAATACCCAATTAAAAGGCAGTCTCACCAAAGCAACTTTACAAGCGCTAAGCATTAAAGCGAACGAAAGCAGTGCAACTATAAAAGCCAATGTTGATTGGCAAAAAGGCATACAGGCTAACTTTAATGGCACGCTTGCTAACTTAAAAGCGCAGTGCTTAACTGATGCCGTTACCAGTGATATTTCAGGACAGTTTAAAGGCTCGTTCAATGCAGCTGACGATAAGTGGCAGCTACAAATGAATAATACAAAGTTAAGCGGATTACTTAACGACGTGCCATTAGAATTTGCCTCAAACTTTAAGCTAGACAACACGTTAAAAGCTAATATTGATAGCTTTTATTTAAGTAGCGGCACCAATAAATTAGCACTAAGCGGGCAAGTTGATGACACTTGGCAGGTTGATGGCAAAGTAACACTAAAAAGTGATGAAAAAGCTAATATTCCATTTACTGCCGACGGCAACGCAAATTTAAAAGTGAGAGGCGAGCGATTAACGCCCTCTGTTGATTTAGCGTTAATACTCGATCGCTTTATTTTTGATGAAATAAACATTAACAAATTATCAGTAAAAGGGCAGTTAGATACCGCTGCCGATTGGCAAACCGATGTATCGGTAAGTGTTGGTTCGGCGCTGGTGGCCGACCAACAAATTAATAGTGTTAAAGTTGATGCCAGCGGCGATAAAACAGATCACCAACTTACGGCATCTGTAGATGCCGAGCAAGGCAGTATAGAGCTTGAAGTTAATGGCAAAATTAATAATGCCACCTGGAATGGCGAGCTTAGTAATGTAACGCTTAGCGATAAAAAGCTTAGTTTTAGCAACACTAAAAATATCGCCATTATGTTTAACACTCAAACTAGCGACTTTAATGTAAGCGCGCATTGTTGGGCATCTGAGCAAAGTGAATTATGTATAGACACGCTAGCTCAAACAAAAGAACTCGGTCAGCTAAATGCTAAACTAAGCAAATTAGCGCTTGAGGAGCTTAAGCATTTTTTACCTCGTAGCATTCGTACTCGCGGTAATATAGCTGGCGATGTTGCACTTAATTGGCAAAGCGGTGCGCTTAAAACATTACGCGCAAATATCGATGCTAGCGACTTAGAAGCGGTGCTCACCTCGGAAGAAGATCGTTTTAAATTACTAATCGAAACATTGACGATTAGTGCGTTTTCGGACTCTCAAATTGGCAAGCTTGAAGCTAATTTAGAATCAAGTGTATTAGGCAAAATTAATACACAAATTAATATTGATGACATACAAAATACGCAAGCGCTTAATGGTACCGTTAATATTGAAAAAATACTGCTTTCAGACTTACAACCTTTTCTTGAAACTCTCGAACAGTTAAAAGGTGATATTAGCGGAAAAGTCGCGTTAGCCGGTACGTTAAAAGACCCTTTATTAAATGGCGAGCTTAATGTTAGCGATATTAGTTTAGAGGGCGAGCAATTACCTATAGCGCTGCAAAAATCAAATATAAACGTATTGTTTGATAAAACAACGGCCACAATAAAAGGCAACTTAAACGACAACCAGGGCGGTAAAATAAATCTCACCGGTGACGTTGATTGGCAAGGTGCGCAACCTGCTGTAAATGTGGCGGTAGTTGGCGAGCAGTTTTATGTACGCGCGCAGCAAGGGGTTACTTTTAAAGTATCGCCGGATTTAAAAATAGGCTTGGCTAATAACGCACTCAAGCTTGCTGGTGAGGTAGTTGTGCCTTACGGTCGTATAATGATTGAAGAGCTTCCTGAGGGCGCAGTGCAAGTTAGCGATGATGAAATTATTGTTGATCAAAAAACAGAGGCCACAGAAACAGTTCCATTTGATTACGACATAGATTTAAAAGTGATTGTTAAAAACGATGTAAAAGTAGAATCGTTTGGCTTGGAATCAAAAGTTGCGGGTGATTTAGCGATAAAAATGAGTCAAGGTGCACCAATTATAGCCACAGGTGAGCTTAACTTAATTGAAGGTACTTACTTAGCCTTTGGGCAAGATTTAATAATCAGCACCGGGCAAGTAGGTTTTAGCGGTTCAATTGAACAACCATTTTTAAATATTAAAGCAATACGTAACCCCGATACGACTGCAAATGGTGTCATTGCAGGGGTTACGCTTACGGGTAATGTTGAACAACCAACGCTTAAAATATTTTCTGAGCCTGCGATGGATCAAGCACAAGCACTTGCATATTTACTTAATGGCCAGCCTTTAGGTGATGGAGAAAGTTCGTCAAGCGATGCTATGCTTACACAGTTATTACTCTCTCAAGGTGTTAGCCGCAGCGAAGGGGTTGTTTCTAAGGTAGGTGAAACCTTTGGGTTGTCAGATGTAAGTTTAAGCTCATCAGGTAGTGGTGATAGCACCAAAGTAGAAATATCAGGTTACGTAGCACCCAGTTTGCAAGTTAAATATAGCGTGGGTGTATTTGATTCGCTCAGTGAGGTGGCTGTGCGTTATCAGTTACTTTCACAGTTATACATAGAAATAACGAGCGGCCTATATCAAAATGTTGATGTGCTATATAAGTTTGATTGGGAATAACCAAAACTATAATAATTATAAGGATATAAGCGATGAAAAAAATTATATTGCCGGCTTTGCTTAGTGTTTTATTGAGTGGTTGTGCTCAACAACTAGGTAATGGTGTTGCTAATCAAGAGCTACCTGTATTGAGCGCGAGTGAGGTAATTGCGAGTGCAACAGATAATGATTGGCGAGTCGTGAACGCTCAAAATATTTTAAAGATAACACTGCCAACGGGCGATGCGTATATTGAGCTTAATGAACAACTTGCCCCAAAGCACGTTCAAAATATTAAAAAGTTAGCGCGAGAAGGGTTTTATAAAAATACTAGCGTTTATCGGTTTGTTGAAGGTTTTGTAGCGCAAGGCGGGGACAGCTCGGGTAAAAAGTTAATTAAAACGGCAGATAAAACAGTCCCTGCTGAGTTTTATTTAACAACAAACAAACCACTTTTAATTACTGAGCTAAATGGCGACGGATATGCACCAGTTACTGGCTTTTTAAACGGCTTTGCAGTTGCTCAAAACTCAGCCCATACGCAAACATGGCAAGTGCATTGTAGTGGCGTGTTTGCCATGGCGCGCGATAACTATATAAATAGTGCGAGTACGGAGTTTTTTGTAACGATAGGGCAAGGCCCGCGCTACCTTGATAAAAACATTACGGTGTTTGGTCGAGTGCTAGAAGGTATAGAGCATTTTAACCGTTTAGCGCGTACACCAACTGAAGGTAAAGCATTTAACCCAATTACAAATATACAAGTGCTTGGCGATATACAAAGCGATAAAAGTATATTTAAAGTGATGAAAACAAACTCACCTGTGTTTAAAAACTTAATCAGTGCTCGTAAAAACCGTAACGAACCTTGGTTTGTGCAGTCTTACAATTATGTGGATGTATGCGCGATGCCTATACCGACAAAGCGTATCGATTAGCGCAAACCAATATTAAAAAGGAGCCTAGGCTCCTTTTTCAATACTTATATTCCAGTTTAAAATAACCTACTGACGATTAATTTTAACTGCAAATGGCGTATCGTTATAATGCGTAGAGCGATACGGGTTTATATCAAGCCCGCCGCGACGAGTATAACGCGCGTAAACCTCTAACTCTTTAATATTAAGTTGTGTTGTTAAATCACTATAAATACGCTCAACACACTGCTCATGAAATTCGTTATGTGTTCTGAACGAAATTAAGTAACGCAATAACGACTCACGACATATTTGCTCGCCTGTGTATCGTATAATTACACTTGCCCAGTCAGGCTGGGAGGTAATTAAACAGTTCGATTTAAGTAAGTGGCTATAGAGCGTTTCTGTTACTACGTTATCACTTTTTGCTTTAAGTGAATTAGCATCAATGTCGTAATTATTAATTTCAATATCTAAGTCATCAATACATTCACCTGGCAGCGCCGTACACGGTAAGCAATTGTAATCATCAGGATTGTATAAAGTCACTTTGACAGGGCTGTTAACCGCGTTTGATAAATCATCAATTAAATGCTGTTTTACTACATCAATGCTTTCAAATCGGGTTTGGTTAAAGCTATTTAAATAAAGTTTAAACGACTTTGACTCAATAATATGGCTGCTTTGGCATTCAAAGGTAAATAAAGCTACGGCAACTTGCGGTTTACCTTTATTGTTTAGCCATGAAAGCTCGTAACCTGTCCAAATGTCTTGGCCTTTAAATGGAAGCTCTGCTTCGTCAATATTTAAAGCATCACGATTTAGTTTGCGCGCAATAGGGAAAAGCAAGCTTGGCGTGTACACATCTACATACTCAGTAGATTGGCCTAATACGCTACCTTTAAGGTCTGGAGAATTGCTGTAATCTGTCATGTTTGCTCTTAAATAGTTACAATAGGGACATTATATCTAATTTAATTGAGTTTCACAGTATGTCTGTTGCATTGCTTATAGAACAACTCCATCAAAAATTTAGCGAAAACACCCTTAAAAACACCGCAAAGTACCCACTTATTGCGCACGACGAGCAATGGCCAAGCCCATGTGAAGTTGGTGAGGTTGACGAGCAAGGAAATATTCAATGGCAGGGGGCGCGTCAGCAACCTGCAGGTTCGCTTAATGATTTAGCCAGTGCACTAGAGCTTGAGTTTCCAAAAGAGCTTAGCGAGCTATACGGACATATGTACGGTGGAAGTATTTTAGCAAGTATTGATGGGCATCAGGTTGAATTACTACAAGCATGGAATGAAGAAGACTTTAATTTGCTACAGCAAAATATCACGGGCCACGTGTTAATGAAACGCAAGCTCAAGCAGCCAGAAACAGTGTTTATTGGTTTAACAGAGCAAGATGATTTGCTAGTGAGTGTATTGGTGCACACTGGCGAAGTATGCTTAGAGCACGTAGGCAAAAAAACACACCATGTACTTGCACCTAACATAAATGCTTTTTTAAAGGCGTTAGAGGTTTAAAACGCATTTAAAAATCAGCTTAGCGTTATCACTAAGCTGATTTTAAGCGCTTATTGAAGTGGTTACTGAAAATCCCACGATATATTAGACACCAAGCCACACGGCTCACACCTAAAGTCGAATAACCCAAACCACGATTCAGGTAATTTCCAATCGCCATTACAGCTAGGGCATTTTCGTTCAAGTTCAGACGCTTTATCTACGCCGCCTACACGGTATAAATAATAATAGGTTGGCTTTTTAGTTAAAAAACTAATTCGCTTTGTTATGTCTTTTCCGCGTCTATATAGGTCGCTTTGGGTACTCGATATTTCTTCAAGCGCCGGAAATTCACAACGGGTTGCGCCATTAATTTGAATTTGATCGCAGGCTTGCCAATCTTCTTGCCATTTTATAAGCGTTTTATAGTCACCATTCGCAATTGCCGGAATACGAAATAGCGGCACAGGCAAAAAGTCATCACCACAATAAAGCGGGCTGCACGTATGCACATAGGTTGTGTATAAAATATAACTTGATGGTTCTTTACAGCAATCAGCCCCGTTGGAGTGAATATCTTGTCCGATCACTTTTACTTTTGGCGCAAGTAGTCCAGCACTATGTAACTTTTCGATACTGTGCTTAACAAACGGGCTGTTATTTAGCGGGTGCATTGCATCTTCGGTCGGGCACATTACGCGGGTAATAAAAAATCCATCTTTTAAAACGGTTGGAAATTCTTCCCCCATTATTTGACCATTAAAACGCAGTGCATTTACTAAGCGATTTATTGCTTGTTCGGCTTGTTCTAGGGTGGTGTCTTGGTAGCAATCAAAAGTTAAATCAACAACGAACATTTATAGTCTCAAATTATTTTTGTTCTAGCAGTGCAAGAAGTTTATCGAGTTTTTGCTCAATTCTATCTAATTGACTTGTTTTAAGCTCAGTATTATCTGCCTGCTGTGGGTTTCTCATGAAGTTATTAATTGAATCAGGATTGTTTTTATATTGGCTTACTGCTGCAATAATCATCGGCATTGGAACCGGTTGCGCCAAACGGCTTTTAGTTAGTGCTACAGTAGGGGTTTTGCCTTCATCAAGAAGGGCTTTGATTGCATCAAATACAACTGAATTCATTAGATATATAACTCTTTAATAAAATAAATACGCAGCATATAAATGCTGCGCAGATGCTATGTTAGCAATAAATAAGGGAGGGTACATTAAATAAAATTACTTACTTTGACGAATGCGTACATCTAACTCGTCAATTACTTCGCTCCAATCTCCGTCTTGTGCAAGGGATTCAGCTAAAAAGTGCTGTTGTGCCTCATCCCAAAAAGAAGCTTCTTGGAGTAATGTTGTGTCTTTTAATTCATGTGAGGCAATAAATGCATCTATTTGCTCATCACTATTTGGTAATCCAAGCTGTGCAAAAAGTGTGTTAATGTCGTGTTTTGTCGTATCCATGATATTGCTCCTTTAAATGAATGAAAATTCATACTAGTACTTAACTGTACCTCCTGCTAGTTAAACTCTCGCTGAATTTACGGTTAATAATTTTGGGTATATAGTTAGGTATAAAGTTAAACAGCCTATAGCTAAAATAATAGAGGAAATACAATGAGTGTAACCACACCAGCTGATACGTTCAGCGTACAGTATTTAGCCGCAGAAGATATTAGCACTGCAGCGAGCCTAATTTATCAGGCTTATCATGACGATCCTGTATTACAAAACATGCTTAGCTACAATGACGAAAATAAATCAGTATATGAAAAAAAATTACGATCATTAATTCGCGAAGAGCTCAGTAGTTTTTGGCAAGAAAAACAGCCACTAATTGGTTTATACCGCAACGATAAATTAAAAGCAGTAGCGTGTGTATTTGAATCCAATAGCCAATTACAAGCGCAGCGTTATTGGCACTGGCGTTTAAAATTAATGCTGAGTGCTGGCTACTTACAAACAAATCAATTAATAGATAAAGAACAAACAATTAGAGATGCCCTTAAACAAAAGGGCAATTATTACTTTTTAGCTTTTATTGCCGTAGATCCGCATTTTCATGGGCAAGGCTTTGGTCGTTACTTGCTACGCGGGCTTGATGACTTAGTTAAATGTAACGCTGAGTCAACAGGGATGGCTGTATTTGTAACCCGTAAGGAGCACATTGAATTTTTTAAAACTGAAAATTTTGAAGCATTTAAACAGCTTACTTTTAACCAAGTAGAGGGCGAGTTACTGTTTAAATCAATACTTGAGCCAACTATTTAAAACTTTTATGTAAGCCAATGCGCCCAAACGGACATAAGACCGTGAGATATATCTTACATCATCGTGAGCATTGTCACTTAAAGGCTACTAATAAGTAGTCTTTTTTGTTCTAAGTTGTTGTTCTTAAGTGTTTATTTTATCTTTTCATTTTTGTGACGTTTATTTATTTAGTGTTAAGTCCTATTTCTCCCCCCTGATTGCTTTAAACTTCTCTTTGTCAAGACGACATAGCTCAATGATTGAGTTACTGCCAAGGATACGGAATAGGCAACATAGCAGGCGCCAGCAGGAGGCATAAAGGACAAGCTAAAACGGATACAAGGAAGAATAAGGAAGTGCATGAAGCACTTAGTAACTAGGAGTTACTTTAGGATAATCACGGATGACGCTACAGGAAGTAGCAGGAGCGTTAGTTTACGCAGGACGGCCAAGATGGCAAGTGGACATTGCAGGATGCAAAAGTGGCAGGAGCTACTTTAAAGGATTAACAGGGATGATGCTACGGGACGTAGCCAAACGATAGATTTCGTGGGTTTGCCAAGGTGGCTATGGATATTGCAAGATGCAATGTGAGGGTAAACAAGGTTGTTTACTCGTTCAGGGGATGATAATACGGATTTAAGATAATGGATATCTAGCAGGATGCAGTCCAATTGGGGCGTAACTTTAGT
Organism: Pseudoalteromonas sp. FUC4; assembly: GCF_008370255.1. Lineage (GTDB taxonomy): Bacteria > Pseudomonadota > Gammaproteobacteria > Enterobacterales > Alteromonadaceae > Pseudoalteromonas. The sequence goes on from NZ_SEUI01000001.1 coordinate 273,719, forward strand.
TACGCCTTAGTTTTTTGTGTTGAATTAAATTTATTAATTTAAGACACACACTCTCTTAAAGTATATTAAGTCTTATATTTTATGCGGTGGGACAACCACACTTTTCAAAAACTCATTTTCCATAATTAACACACCTTGATAAGCATTTTCACCATCGCTTGAAAACTCAAATATAAATTCACTTTTGATGCCTGGCTTGCCGTTCTTTAAAAAACCAAAGCGGCGTTTTGTGCATGCAACACTCATCAACTGCACCTGCAATTGCTCACTTTGACGTTTAGCATGAACGTTCGCCGCTTCAGCAACCTTTCGGTTAAGCCAAAATAAGTAAATTACACTACCAATAAGTATGAACGTCCATAAACTTGCCATTTAAGAGAATAACCTTCCAATTGCACGCGCGAGGGTTTCGCTACGATTTTCTTTACGTAATAAGCCTAATAAATGCGGGCGAATAGTCGGTATTGCAACTAAGTCGGCAAAAATACTTGGAAACAACTCATCAATTTTTTGATGGTGCGCGCAATTATCCATAAATACATGTAAGCGTTCAGGGTTTTCTAATTGCTTAAAGCAACGCCCAGCTATTGTTAATAACACGTCAGAGTCGTGCCTCACTGGTGAGCTTAGTACAGTATCGACTAATTGAGCGCATAACCCTTGAGCTTGACCTTTTGAAACTGATCTTAGTGCTGCGGTTATAGCCACTGTATCGTTGTTGCTAATTGCACCCTGCGTGTAATCAACAAGTAACTCACTCATTGATGTTGGTATTTCAACGTGTTCAAGCATGGCACTGAGTGGTTGTAGCACTTCAATAGGTAAATGCGCCCATGCTTTTTGCAGGTTACTTAAGTTTGTATCGCTCTCTAAGCGTAGTGCAAAATCGGCAATACCCTGCAGTGCAACACTTTGCCAATTATCAAAACCAATTTTACCGCTAAAGTATAGCTGTGCGTGCTCGTAATACTGCGACGCAGGTTGTTTTAATAGTACTTTTACTTGGGCATTAAATGCTGCTAATTTATTTGCGTTTGGTGTAAAAACATAAGGATTATTATCAAGCTTTCCATCGGCTTGCTTACCTGTAATTTCAGTGCCTAGCGCTTGAATAACCATATCAGCAAAGTGATCGCGACTAGCACTTACCAGCATGCTTTGCTCATCAAGTGGAAACTTTAAAAACCATACATACGGTTCTTTACTGGCTTTAGTATCCCAAAATTGGATAGCGAGCCATGCATGACCAGCAAGTGGATAAGGGTAAGGCACTTGAGCTTGTTCAATAGCTAAAAATTGTTTTTTATCAAGCTTAGTAATGTGCCTGCCAATATCAAAAGCACGCCACTGAGTACCCGCACCATCTAAAAGCTGACCTAATGTAGCTATTTGATCACTCATTGTTTTCTCAACTGTTTTTACTGCAAAATTACATTAATTATACGCCATAGCCGCCTATGAGGGAACAGGGTATAATTGCATTACATATATAAAAGAGGGTGGTTATGTACCAGCAAACCCAAACTTATTTAGTGCAGCTAACGGCACTTTTACAAAAACACGCGCTTTGGCAAAGTGAGCCAATAGACGCTGATGCACTGCTTTCAAATACTCCTTTTTGTCACGATACAATGGCATTTGAGCAGTGGCTACAGTTTGTATTTATTGAAAAAATACAGCAATTAATAACACATAGGCAACCACTGCCGCGTAACTTTGCTATTGCCCCTATGGCGCAAATGACACTTATTAATAAAGCCGGAAGCGATGAAATTATTGAATTACTAACAGCCCTTGATACCTTTTTAGGAGAACCAAATGAGTGAGCGTCCGGTGCCTATTGAATATGGCGAGCTGACTATTTTGTATCAAGATGAAAACTATGTGGCTATAAATAAGCCTTCAGGCTTATTAGTGCATCGCTCGTTTTTAGATAAACACGAAACCCAGTTTGCTATGCAAATGTTGCGCGATCAGCTAGGGCAACATGTATTTCCAGTACATAGGCTCGATAGACCTACGTCGGGCGTATTACTGTTTGCATTGAGCTCAGAAGCAGCTCGTGATATGAACCAGCTATTTATTGAAGGTACTATTGCTAAGCGCTATTTGGCCTTAGTACGCGGCTTTGCACCAGAGTCAGTATTTCTAGATAAACCGCTTAAAGAAGAACTTGATAAAATAGCAGATAAGTTTGCAGATCAAGACAAAGCACCGCAAGAAGCGCAAACTCAGTTTAATTGCTTGCACCAAGTTGCATTGCCTATTCCTATAGGTAAGTACCCAACAGTGCGTTACTCGTTGGTTGAGTGTTTTCCAAAAACAGGGCGCAAGCATCAAATTCGCAGACACTTAAAACACTTATCACTGCCTATCATTGGTGATGTAAATCACGGTGATAACCAGCATAATCAATTTTTTAGGGATCATTTTGAGCTAAGACGCTTAATGTTATTTGCAACAGAGCTTAGTTTTGTGCACCCTTATAGTAATGAATCAATAACAATTAAAGCGCCACTAGGTGAAGACATGCTTGAAATATGTAAGCAGCTAGGTTGGCCAGAGCAAGAAAAGGATTATTAATGGCACATATTAGTATTTTTGTAGGCAGCGTTAGTGGGGGTGCAGAGCGTTTAAGCGATGAAGTTGCAACCACAATAGAGCAAGCGGGTCATACTGCTACAGTAATTACTGAAGCATCACTTGATGATATAAAAAATGCATCGCATATTTTAATTGTTACCTCCACAACAGGCCAAGGTGATGTACCGAGTAATTTGGCCGGATTGTACTATGCAATGAATAGCACTTTCCCAATGCTTACCGATAAACCGTTTGGTGTAATTGCAATGGGTGACAGATGTTACGGCGATACATTTTGTGGCGCAGGGCGTAGCTTTGACGAGTTACTACGCGATTTACAAGCAAAGCCTGTGGGCAACCGCCTAGAAATAGATGCATGTGAAGATTTTGAACCATGGCCAGTAACCGAGCCTTGGTTGAAAGTATGGCTAGAAAAACTACCTGCTTAATTTCTATTACCCTGTCTGAGTATAGGGGAAATAATTGAATAAAAACGTCTGAAATAATTTATTAGGCGTTTTTATTTTAAGAGCCAGTCTTCTTTTTGCATATAAAACCACTGACTCCAAACAATTTTTCACTCCATCTCTATTTTTATTTAAAACACATTTATGTGAAGTGGCATATTATCGAGTTTTCAAATGACGCTTAATCAGTTCTATCTTTAAGCTTACAAAATCTTCGATAATACAATTTCCATACTTTGTTTTACGTGTCAATCAGATATAGCGTCAGTGTAGTATTAGCCAATGATGCATATTTATTAAATGCTTTTGGTATCAAGCTTTTGCTCAACGACCTCTATACATTTATCCATGCCCAAATTTAGTTGACCACCCTAAGACAATTAGGGACATTAAAATGAAAGTGAATATTTAATTTAACAGGGGGTTACTTGATTAGTCGATTTAATGAAGCTGTAATACAGCGGCAATATCTTGCGATACTACCGCCAGTTATCATTATTGAGATAGTATTAAGTGAATACTTTACTTATTAACCTTACCCTTAAGAACATAAATTTCACCATCGAAACTGCCTTGAATCGTCAGTCCCTGGCTCGCCAACTCTTGCAAATATTCGATATGATCTTCAGTGATATGCTGGCCCGGTACTAAAAGTGGGATACCTGGTGGATATGGAGTAACTAAACCGGCGCAGATGCGGTTGTTGCTTTTACTGATAGGCACAGATTCGCGGTCGCCATAAAAGGCATCACTTGGAATACACGCCAAGTCTATGGCTGGTAAATTTTCAGGTAAGCGGGCTCTACGTGTCGATTTCGACAGTTTTACCTTACCGCTGTCTAGCTTTTTCAACGCATTGTACAAACGAATGATCTTTGAACGCGTGCCACCAAGCGTCAGTAAAACCAAAATGGTGCTGTGTGTGTATTTTTCTATCTCTAGGCCAATCTCATCCAATAGATATTTATGAATATCTTTTAATGAGTAAGGTAGCTCACTAATATCAATAAGGATCTTTAATGGATCGTGACCCATGTTATCACCACTAAAGTGCGGGAATATTTCCATAAAGTCTTGCTTAGCTAACACTTTAATTTGCTTAAGCGAGGCCATCTGTTGTTTAAACTCTTCAACATGATTGAGCAGCGCATTGAGCAGCTTATAGCCTTCCATCTCTAATTGCTTTTGGCACACGTCAAGCGATGCAATAAGCTGATATTTGGGGGATGTACTCGCGTAGATACTGTAAATATCTCGAAAAAAATCGGCATCAAAATCGGGATCGTTAATATGAATATAAGACGCTTGAGAAAATGCCGATACCACTTTATGCGCAGAATGGGTAATGTAGTCAGCCCCTGCATGTATTGCAGAATAATGACGAAAGCTAGGATGAAACAAAGAGTATGCAAACCAGGCTTCATCTATAAATACCTTAATACCATATTGATGAGCATAATCGACGACTTGTTTCAGGTCGCTAAGTAGGCCATCGTAAGTACAACCGGTAAGCACTAGTAATTTGGCATCAGTATTGTTTTCAATTGCTAACTTGATGTCGGCCAACGACGGTGGCGCGAAAATGCCATATTTTGGATTTAAGATACTCGCCAAATAAATGGGGTAACTGGCTGATTGCAAGATGCCATAGTGTACTGATTTATGGCAATTACGGTCGACAATTACTTTATCGCCCTTGCGCAGCAGTGTCTGCAAAATGATTTTATTTGAAGTAGATGAACCATTTGTAACAAAGTAGGTGTGCTTAACTTCAAATGTCGCCGCTGCTGATTCTTGTGCGCGACCAATGGTATTGGTGCTGTCTGATAATGAGCCTAGCGAGTCTACCGAAACCGACAGGTCACCAACAAATACATTGCGGCCGTAAAACTGATAAAAATCTTTGATGTAAGGTGAGTTTCTAAAGCTAGAACCCCCGCTATGACCCGGTGTATGCCAAGAGTCGTTTGCTTCACCGACGTAACGACGATACGCCGTCCAAAATGGTGTTTCCGAACGGTCGTCAAAATCGTTGATCATATAACCTAAAATTGCTTCAGGGTCAGAAATTACTTCATCTTTAAAAAAGAATGATTCGATTTCTTCTGACTCGTTAACGATTTCCAGCCCTTTAGTGTCGTCGCCAATAACATAAACCGGTAACTCAAGACGAATTGCCTTTAAATCCTCGATAAAGCGGCTATACATTCGCTCACCGACTTTGTTTTGCATATCCCAGCTTAGAACCACAGCTTGAATATCACCATCTTCCTCTACATGTCCCAACGCGCGTTTAAGCTCAAGGCATTCAATAATATCGATATGAATATCGTCTCGCTCAAAGTTAGGAATAGTCTTTGACAGATTAGTTGAAAGCCCTTGTAAAGTGGTTGAGTCTTGTTCAATTATCAAGATACGAAGTAGAGGTAGCATAGAGGGTTTCGCAATATAATTTTATAATGCTCAACAGCATAACTAAAGGAGTGGGACTTGTGAAATTAATACTTTGAAAATTTTCACCTGTCAGTCTTACACGTTCTAGTGAGTTGGGGAAAAAGATGAAAGTCGAGAAATATTTTGGTGTTGTATTTGTAGGCGCGGCTTTGTGCCGCGTTTTTGGGTTTTGCGCGAGATAAACTCGCGACTACTTGCGCCGCTTTTGGGGCTAATCAGTTTTATCTTTAAACTCACACAAGTCTTCAATAATACAGCTGCCACATTTAGGTTTACGCGCTACACAGGTATAGCGCCCGTGTAGTATTAGCCAATGGTGAACGTCTACTTTAAATTCTTTTGGTACTACTTTTTCAAGTTTTTGTTCTACAGCGACAACATCTTTACCCATAGCAAGCTTTGTACGATTAGATACACGAAATATATGTGTATCTACGGCTATTACAGGCCAGCCAAAGGCTGTGTTGAGTACAACATTAGCGGTTTTACGGCCAACGCCAGGTAGGGCTTCTAGGGCTTCACGATTTTCTGGCACGATGCTGTTGTGTTCATCCACCAAAATTTGGCACATTTTGTACACGTTGGCAGCTTTAGAATTAAATAAGCCAATGGTTTTTATATAATCACGCAGTGTGTCGTGACCTAAGTCTAAAATGGCTTGTGGTGTATTAGCAACAGGGAACAACTTTCGAGTGGCTTTATTAACGCCTACATCGGTTGCTTGTGCTGAAAGAGTTACTGCTACGAGTAACTCAAATGGGCTTGAATATTCAAGCTCTGTAACTGGATGTGGATTATCGTCGCGCAGGCGCGACAGTATTTGGTGACGTTTTTCTTTATTCATGCAACTTAAAACGTATTAGTGCTAATTGTTGCTCTAATACGTTTTCCCCTTAAGTTAAGCTAGTAACACGTGCTCGAGGGCCTTTTTCAGCCTCTGGCGGTGCAACTTGTTTTGATTTTATTTGTGCGTCAATTACGTTTTTTGCAGCAATAAGCAGCCCAAGCCCTAAAAAGGCACCCGGTGGTAAAATTGCCAGTAAAAATTGGTTATCAAAATTAAATACTTCTATGCGCAAGCTCTGTGCCCATGGGCCAAGTAATAAGTCGGCTCCGTCAAACAGCGTACCTTGGCCAATTAATTCACGCATTGCGCCTAAAACAACGAGCACAATCATAAAGCCTAAGCCCATCATTAAGCCGTCAAACGCTGATAAATGAACAGGATTTTTAGAGGCGTATGCTTCGGCTCGGCCAATAATGGCGCAGTTAGTTACAATCAACGGAATAAAAATTCCCAATGATTGATATAAATCAAAGGTATAAGCGTTCATAAGTAATTGAACTATTGTTACAAAGCCCGCGATGATCATTACAAATACAGGTATACGAATATCTTTTGGCACCCAGTTACGCACAATTGATACGGTAACATTAGAGCCTATTAGTACGAGTAAGGTTGCTAAACCTAAGCCTAAGGCATTTGTTACAGTTGAGGTAACCGCAAGTAGTGGACATAAACCTAAAAGCTGTACAAGGGCAGGGTTATTTACCCATACGCCTTCTTTGTATAATGTTTTTAACTCACTCATTTAGTTACCTCTACACATTCGGCATTAGGTGCTGCAAAAATATCATCAAAATTAGTTTGTGCGAACAATACGGCATTTTTAACAGAGCCCACAACAGCACGTGGCGTTATGGTCGCGCCTGTAAATTGATCAAATTGGCCGCCATCTTTTTTAACAGCCCAGCGAGCGTCTTCTTCGCCTTCAACCGTTAAGCTTTTAAATGTTGTGATCCAAAGTGATTTTTTAACTTCGACTTTGTCACCTAAACCAGGGGTTTCTTCGTGTTTAGTCGTACGGACGCCAGCAATAGTGCCATCGCTCAATACCGCTGTTAATAAGTTAATATCGCCACTGTAGCCGTTTGGCGTAACATGCCTAATAACAACAGCGACTGGTTTATTGTTTTTACGAGCACGGTAAATTACTTGATTTGCGTGTGGGCCTAGTTTTTCGTCAGTAATAATTACGCAATCTTGTGATAATTGATTGTCGTACGATTTTGGGTCGAGCACTTCTTGTAACTGCGCAGTGAGTTGCAGTTGTTCTTGCTCTGCAATTTTATCGGCAGTAAGCGCATTGATAGAGGAAACTAAGCCCGTCGTTGCTAACGCAAACGCAGTTAAAATAGCACCATTTTTAGCCATTGACGAAATGATCATTTTACTGCTCCATGGCCATAAGTACGCGGCTGTGTGTAGTAGTCTATTAGCGGCACTGCAATATTAATCAGTAATACGCTAAATGCGATAGCATCAGGAAAACCACCAAAGGTACGAATTAAATAAATTAGTAAACCAATTAGCGCGCCATAAATTAAGCGCCCTTTGTTAGTTGTTGCTGCAGATACCGGATCGGTTGCTATGAAAAAGGCACCCATCATAGTGGCACCACTTAATAAGTGAAATAGGGTGCCCGGCTCTGTACCAGGTGATGCGATATAACCAATAGCACTACATACAGCTAAACTTGCGATAAAACTAACAGGAATATGCCAGTTAATTATTTTTGCTTTTAATAAGTACAAACCACCGGCTAAAAAGCCTAAGTTAACCCACATCCAACCAAGGCCAGCCCATTCGTTAAATATTGGCTTTTGCATGCTTTCGGTAACGGTTAAACCGTGTGCTATGTCTGTCTTAACAGTATCCAGCGGTGTTGCCATTGTTAGGCCATCAACCCCTGCACGCACTTGATCAAGGCTAAACCCAGAGGCCGTAAAATCGGTAAATATTAACCTTAACTGATCAGCAAAGCCTATTGGCGTATTTATTAAATCGGTAATAGGCAACCATGCGGTCATTTGTACCGGAAACGAAACTAAAAGCAGTACATAAGCCGCCATTGCTGGATTGAATAAGTTAAACCCGAGGCCGCCATAAAGCTGTTTGACTATAACAATAGAAAATAAACAGCCAATCACGATTATCCACCAAGGGGCAAGTGGAGGGATACTCAATGCCAACAGTACTGCAGTAAGCCACGCACTGCCATCACTTAATGCAGGCCAAACAGGACGCTTTCGTATTAGCATTATTGCTGCTTCGAATATGCTTACAGCAACAAGCGCTAGTACTAGTTGAATAAGCACACCTGTACCAAAAAAGAAAACTTGAGCAATTAGCCCAGGAATACACGCAGCAATAACGCTAAGCATTAATCGCGTTAACGATTTGTGGCTGTGATTATGCGGTGAACTGGCCATGGTTAATTTCATGACTGATTATTTCCTTCTTTTTGTAACTTTTTAGCTTTTGCTCTCGCAATTGCAGCAGCCACGGCGGCTTTTTTCTTATCGTCGGCTGATTTAGGTTTATCTGCTTCAGTAGAATTGAATGAGTCATCGGTGTTACTTTCTGCACTTTTAGGTGCTGCGCTATCAACTTGTAGCTCTTGGGTCTGAGTTTGTTCGGTATCTTCTAATGCTTTAGCTGCTTTTTTAGCTTTAGCACGAGCTATGGCCGCCGCTACCGCTGTCTTTTTATCATCAACAGGGGCATCAGTTTGTGGCTCTTCACTCACGGTTTGCTCAGCATCTTCTAGTGCTTTAGCCGCTTTTTTAGCTTTAGCGCGAGCTATGGCCGCCGCTACCGCTGCCTTTTTATCATCAACTGGGGCATCACTTTGTGGCGCTTCACTCACGGGTTGCTCAGCATCTTCTAGTGCTTTAGCTGCTTTTTTAGCTTTAGCACGAGCAATAGCCGCCGCTACCGCTGCTTTTTTATCATCAACAGGGGCATCGCTTTGTGGCTCTTCACTCACGGGTTGCCCAACAGCTTCACTTGCTTGTGCCGCTTTTTTAGCTTTAGCGCGTGCAATGGCTGCCGCTACAGCTGCTTTTTTGTCATTAACAAGGGCATCGTTTTGTGGCTCTTCACTTGCTTGTGCTGCCTTTTTGGCTTTAGCGCGAGCAATGGCTGCAGCAACTGCTGATTTTTTATCATCAACGGGCGCAGTTTCGGCCGATTCATCTGTTTGCGATTTTTGTTCTTTATATTTACGCGCTTGTTCTTTACGTAGTGCTCGCTCTTTTGCTACTTCGCTGTTGTCTGGCTCTAGTGCTTCGTCTTGTTGCTTTTTAGCTTTAGCGCGTGCAATAGCGGCAGCAACAGCTGATTTTTCATCGCCGTTATCTGATTTATTTTTAACACGAGCTAGTGCCTCAGCTACTTTTTGTTTTTCGTCAGCAGATTTAGCCGCAGGTTTACGTTTATGGCGGTTTTGGCGTTCTTCTTGCTCACGCTCTAAACGTTCTTTTCGAGCATCAAAACGCTCTTTTGCTCTGTCGGCTTTAATTTTTTYAGCTTGTTGTTCTTTAATTTCAACTTTGGCTATACGGTAGTACTGCACAAGAGGGATTTCACTTGGGCACACATATGCACAGGCACCACATTCAATACAGTCAAATAAATTGTGTTCTTGTAGTTTGTCGTACTCTTTTGATTTAGCAAACCATTGTAGTTGTTGTGGTAATAAAGAAGCAGGGCAGGCATCGGCACAGGCGCTACAACGTATACAGGCTTTTTCGGGGCCGGGCTCCGCAAGCTCTTTATGATCAGGCGCTAAAATACAGTTAGTTGTTTTAACTATGCCAATACGTACTGTGGGTAGCGTAAAGCCCATCATTGGGCCGCCCATCACAACACTTTGCTGCGGTACAGGCGAGAAACCTTGGCAATCAAGTAAATGCTTTATTTCAGTGCCAAGTAGTGCCCATACATTTCCAGGCTTATGAATAGTGTTACCTGTTACTGTAACTATACGCTCAATTAGCGGTTTGCCTTCATAAACGGCCTGTTGTACGGCAAACAAAGTACCCGTGTTATGCACTAAAATACCAATATCGGCAGGAATACCAATGCTAGGAACTTCACGGTTAGTAAGTAATTTAATTAATTGCTTTTCACCGCCAGATGGATAAATAGTTGGCACCGTTTGAATAATAATTTTTGAGTTATGCTCAGCTGCTTGCTTCATTGCTGCAATAGCTTCAGGCTTGTTGTCCTCTATACCCACAATGCACAGTGTTGGGTTTAAAAGTTGCTGCATTATTTCAATGCCTTGGATAACTTCTTTAGCGTGTTCGCGCATTAAAACGTCATCGGCAGTAATATAAGGTTCGCACTCAACAGCATTTACAATCAAAAATTCAATAGGTTGCTTGGTATCTGCTTTTACATAAGTAGGAAAACCAGCACCACCCATACCGCTAATACCGGCTTGATGAATAATATTTATCAGCTCGTCATGACTAAGCTCAGCAGGGTTTTTATTTTTATTAAGTGCTACCCACTCGTCTTTGCCGTCTGGTTCAATAATAACACTTAGTTCAGGCAGGGCCGATGGATGTGCTGATGGCATAGGTGCAATATCAGTAACCACACCAGAGCTTGGCGCATGCACAGGTATCGACCAGTTAGCAGCAGGCGCTGTTAGTGGTTGGCCTTTTAATACGTGTTGGCCTTTTTCTACAAGTAACCTACCGTTTGCACCTATGTGTTGCTTAAGCGCAACAATGAGTTTATCGGGCAAAGGTAGGCGAGTGATACTCGCACTATTGGAGAGTGATTTTTGTTGTGGTGGGTGTATGCCGCCAGGAAATGCCCACACGGTGCCTTTTTTTATTTGTTCAAGTAACTTGTCCACTCAAACCTCTAATCTATTTGTGTAACAGGAATAGCGTCTAGCTGCCATTTCCAGTTTTGTTTAGTTTCGGCTACAGGTAGCATATCAATGCAATCTACAGGGCAAGGCTCAACACATAAATCACAGCCAGTGCATTCATCAATTAATACAGTATGCATTTGACGGGTTGCGCCTAAAATAGCGTCAACTGGGCAGGCTTGAATGCATTTGGTACAACCAATACATTCGTCTTCGCGAATATAAGCCACTGTTTTTATAGGTTCTGCTTGCTCGCCGCCAGCAAGTGGTTTTTCATCAACACCCATTAAGCCGGCAAGCTTTTTCATGGTTGATTCGCCGCCCGGTGGACATTTATTTATTTCATCGCCATTAGCTATGGCTTCGGCGTAAGGGCGACAACCAGGGTAGCCACATTGTCCGCATTGTGTTTGTGGCAAAATAGTATCAATTTGTTCAACAATAGGGTTGCCTTCAACACGAAAGCGAATTGCTGCAAACCCTAAAATAAGTCCAAAAACGAGTGCTAGCGAACCAATCGCTATCAAGGCATAAAACAAGGTCATATTAAAACTTCACTAATCCAGTAAAACCCATAAACGCCATCGACATTAAGCCTGCGGTGATCATTGCAATGGAGGCGCCTTTAAAAGGCGTAGGAACGTCAGCAGCAGCTAAGCGTTCGCGTAGTGCTGCAAACAATACAAGCACTAAAGAAAAACCAACAGCAGCACCAAAACCATATACTGCAGATTGTAAAAACGAATGATCTTCTTTGATATTTAATAAAGCCACACCTAATACCGCACAGTTAGTGGTGATCAGCGGTAAAAATATGCCAAGTAAGCGATATAGGGTAGGGCTGGTTTTACGCACAACCATTTCGGTAAATTGCACTACAACAGCAATTACTAAAATAAAGCTCATGGTACGCAAAAATTCGATATCCAGAGGGATTAAAATATATTGATTAACTAAATAGCTAGTTACAGAGGCAAGCGTAAGCACAAACGTGGTTGCCAAAGACATACCAATCGCTGTATCAAGCTTACCTGATACGCCCATAAACGGACATAAGCCTAAAAATTGTACTAATACAAAGTTATTGACCAGAACGGTTCCAATCAATAACAAGACATATTCTGTCATGTGTGCCTCACGCTATTAAAGTCCTGCGTATTATCCTTTTTTCTGCCCCGATAAACAACATTTGCGAGCTGTTATCAGTTAAATAAACGTCAGGACAAACATATTGATCACAAGGCTGTAAAATTAATGTGATCTTGATGTAAGGATAAAATAGTAGAAACAAAAAAAGAGCAACGAATGCTCTTTTTTGTATTAATTGAAAACCTGATTAGATGTCTTTAGGTTTTTCTATGTAATAACCTTGCACACCATCTAAACATAAAGTTTCTATAATGTGCTTTTCTTCTTGGCTCTCAACGCCTTCAGCAAATACGCTAACACCAATACGGTGGGCTAAATCAACCATTAAGCGCATAAAGTACTGATTGTTTTTATCGTCTTCAAGGCCGCGAGTGTAACTTGCATCCATTTTAATAAAATCAGGTTTTAAATCGCGGAAAAACTTAAATGAGGTTAAACCAACACCAAAACGTTCAACAGTTACGCGGGCGCCTACGCGGTGCACCATATCAATAAAGCGCTTACTGGCTTTAATATTTTGTTGTAAGCCAAATTCACTTACTTCAAAAATAAGCTTTGATGCAATATGCGTGTCTTTTAACAAGCGGCGTTCTAGCCAAATAACAAACTGATCGTTGTGCGCACTTGAGGCTGTAACGTTTAAACCAAAAAACTTTTCAGATAAATTACGGCTTTTCACTTTTTCAAGGGAAGAGTCGATTATCAGGCGGTCAATTTCTATTGCCATATCAAGCTTTTCAGCCATAGCTAAAAAAGAGGCCGTAGGGAGTACTTGATTGTCTTCTGTTTTAAATCGCACTTGTATTTCAGCATAGGCTTTAATACTTTTACCAAGCGGCATAATGTTTTGCATAACTAAATGTACACGCTTAGATTCAATTACTTCGTTAATAACCTTACGCCAGTTTTGATTACCAAAACCTGCACTCACATTATTAACTAAATCAGTTTCACGTTGTACGTGCCATGCGTTTACTTGTTTTGATTGCGCCATACTCATCGCGTTATCAACAACAGAAAGTAGTTCGCCTAACGGCTTACCTTTTTCGTAACCTACAATACCTGTATTAGCTACCGAACTTAACTCTTGGTTTTGTTGGTACTGTGTGAAGCGCGATTGCAGGTTTTCACCAAAGCGCTCTGCTTCTTTCAATGGAGTGTTGGGCAGTACTACAGCAAAGTCAGAGCTGTTTAATCTAAACACTTGGCTACCCGTGTAAGTGCCGCTTATGTGCTTGATAATATCGGCAACGCCTTTAACGTATTCGTCACCTTTTTGATAACCACGGCTTTGATTTATTGCTTGCAGCTCGCTACAACGAACCATAGCCAAAGAGCCAAATGTACTTTGTTCACTGTTTTCAATATTTTTTTCGTAGTACTCAACAAACATATTACGGTTGCCAAGCGAAGTAATTACATCTTTATACGCTTCATGCTTAATAGTCATAGCTGCACTTTGTATATCTTCGTTTTTACTTTTCAAAAAGTGAGATAAACGGTTAAAGCTAGGAACTAAATCTTTACCTAGTTTTTTTAATCGAGTGCCATCTAATGCTGTTTCTAAATCATTATCAACTTGGTTTTGGTTGATATAAATATCGATAATGTCAGCTACCGTCGTACTTATGTTTTTGTTCAAACGGTAAAAAATAGATTGCATTAGGATTATTGGAATAATAACCAAAATAGCAGAAATTAAAATAACGATAAAAAGGGATGTTTGCAGCTGAGTAGCTAAATGCGCAATGTTAAGTACAAATTCAACTTTTATATCTGCTGCATCGTTTACAGCAAATTGAGGACGTACAGAGTTCAATTTTGATAGTACAAAATCAGCAAACATTGGTAATTGGGTAGGGGGGTTAACGCTAAATATTTCAGCCCCTTGGTAGTCTCTTAGAGTAAAGCTTGTAAACGTTTTACCATCTGCAATTGATTGTTTTAGATTTTGAGCAGAAATATCGTCTAAAGAAAGGTCATTAATATACTTAGTAACAGTAGTTTGCGCACTTTTTTGCGCATCACTCACCGCAGTATCAAAGTTTATAGATATGAAGTAGCTTCCTGCTGCCACACACAATAACCAAGAGATAATTTGTATAAAAATAAGTTTTTTAAATCCAGCCATGTTTTCAGTCTTTTAATAATTCAAAAGGGAAGGAATCAAGTCCTTGATTAATAAACTAAGTACAGCGCATCAAGGAATAAACTAATGCTTTAGTTATATAAGGAAGAGTAGTGGAATTAGCTTGAGATGTCTATGAAATTCTTAGAATTGGCTCCCCCTCCCCGACTCGAACGGGGGACCTGCGGATTAACAGTCCGTCGCTCTAACCAACTGAGCTAAGGGGGAACTAAAGTAGTGATATTATGATGATGATTTGGCTCCCCCTCCCCGACTCGAACGGGGGACCTGCGGATTAACAGTCCGTCGCTCTAACCAACTGAGCTAAGGGGGAACTACATCATATACATAAACTTGGCTCCCCCTCCCCGACTCGAACGGGGGACCTGCGGATTAACAGTCCGTCGCTCTAACCAACTGAGCTAAGGGGGAATCGTTTATGGTTGAAAAACTTGGCTCCCCCTCCCCGACTCGAACGGGGGACCTGCGGATTAACAGTCCGTCGCTCTAACCAACTGAGCTAAGGGGGAAGCGTCTTGCCTTTCAACGGGGCGAAATATTAATGATGGAGCCGCAAAGTGTCAACATATAAAAGTCATAAATTGAAAAAAGAGGTTTATTCGTTGTTTTTGTGTTCGATCTGCGTGTTTTGTAGCTCTATTAAAGTTATTTTTATGAGAATTTAAGAACACCAATGTGACTTTTATTATTGTTGAGTCTTTAAATTAGTTAAATTAAAGACGCTATTAAAGTCACTTGTGATTAAAAATCAGCCCAAAAACATAAAAACTCATTTTTTCCTGGTGGGTATTCTTCGCATTTATTTACTTTTTTGCTTTAATTTTCTAAAAAAATACTTTTGTGAATACTCACAGAAGTATTTTTTACCCTTGATTGTGATCTAATCATTATTTATAAATAGGGTATTTATTTTCTGCGTTCAAAAATAGAACAATCAATAACTTAACTTTGTCTTAAACGTTTTTTGTTTACCAACGTGCAACTATGTTAAGAAGAAAAACCGGTGAGCTACGATTTTTAGTGTGAGTTTATAAAAATGCCACAATTAGCAAATGATTAATTGGTTGGACCTCATCGAAAATTGCGAGCCTCTCAAAGCCTTTATAAATGCGGCTTTGAATGAGTTATCCACGGTTTCTGTGGATAACTCTGTTTATGAAACTTTAAGAACATCATTGGCACCAATGGCCTAGGGCGCTACAACGATTTCAAGCTTTTAAATCATTATTTTTAATTTATTAAAAAACAGTAAGTTATGTTTTTATGGCTAAAGGGTGTAACTCGATGAGTGAATTTTTTCGTAACGATAAATCAAGTCATGCCTTTGTGTAAAAAAGCACCATATAACACAGAGTGTTTGTAATAATAGTTATAAAAATGTGTTTTAATTGTTTTTTGGAGTGTTTAGGCTCTATTTTAACAAAAAGATGCGAAAACGGAGTTTTACTATTTTTTAGAATATTTACTTCCGTAATTACATCAATTGTAGTGATAAATCCGTGGCTTGAACTGCCTTGATGCTTTAAAATGATTCGCTCAGTAAAAGAGGCCTATTTATTTCATGCGCGTAATTTCAAAATCTCAGACTCGCCCAGATTTACTAAACGATCCCATTTTGCCTACATTAAAGACGATGACCATCCCGATGATATTCGGCATGATCACACTAATGATGTTCAATATTGTAGACACCTTTTTTATAAGCTTACTTGGTACCGAACCACTAGCTGCCGTAAGCTTCACATTTCCGGTTACTTTTACCGTTATCAGCTTAGCAATAGGGTTGGGGATCGGTACATCAGCAGTAATAGCGAAAGCGCTCGGTAGTAATAAAATTGATGAAGCACGTTTTGATGCCAGTATTTCTTTAATGGTTGGCGTGGTTTTGGTTATTGTGTTGTCATCTGTTGGATATTTTCTGATTGACCCCATATTTACTTTGCTAGGAGCGGGCGCACAAGTATTGCCGTTAATACACGAATACATGAATGTATGGTTTATTGGTAGCGTATTTTTAATAACCCCAATGATTGGTAACTCGGTACTGCGTGCCAGCGGTGATACCAAAACGCCAAGTATAGTAATGGGCGGAGCCGGGCTGATAAACGCCGTACTTGACCCAATACTGATATTTGGCTTTGGGCCAGTACCAGCGTTAGGAATTCAAGGTGCAGCCATAGCAAGTGTTGTTGCATGGTCGGTCGCTGTGGTTATTATTTTATATATATTAGTGGTTAAAAAACGTTTGTTGAGTCTAAAAGCGGGCAAGCAAACTGTAACTGGCGCTATTCGTAAAATTTTAAAAATAGGCTTACCTGCTGCAGGTGCGAACATGCTAACACCCGTTGCAATGGCAGTAATGACCGCTATGGTTGCACACCACGGACCAGAGGCCGTAGCTGCATTTGGAGTAGGTAGCCGTATAGAATCTATCGCGAGCATATTAGTCCTTGCGCTATCTATGACATTACCGCCTTTTGTAAGTCAAAACTTTGGGGCAGGTAAACTGTGCCGCGTTAAAGAAGCGTACACAGGCACACTAAAGTTTGTGATGATATGGCAGTTTGCCATTTACGTATTACTAATTGTATTTTCAGGTGTTATAAGTCAATTGTTTGGCAAAGAACAAGCCGTAATAGATGTTATTAAGCTCTTTATTTATACCATCCCGCTAAGTTATGGCTTACAAGGGGTGATCATATTATCAAACTCATCGTTTAATGCATTACACAAGCCAATGAATGCGTTGGTATTAAGTGTCATTCGTTTATTTATATTTTATGTACCATTTGCTTATATCGGCAACGAAATAGCCGGATTATTAGGGTTATTTATTGGCGCTGCATTAGGTAATTTATTTACAGCAATAGTGGCGTATAAATGGTTTATGAAAGAGCTAGAAACGCTAAGCGGCGAATCGTTACAGGAGTGCGACAATTGAGCGATCATTTTCAACTAGTATCACAGTTTAAGCCCGCAGGGGACCAACCTACGGCTATTAAACAACTTGAAGAAGGTTTAGAAGCAGGGCTTGCGCATCAAACACTATTAGGCGCTACGGGTACTGGTAAAACCTTTACTATGGCCAATATTATTAGCGATTTAAATCGCCCAACAATAATAATGGCACATAACAAAACACTCGCTGCGCAGCTGTACGGAGAAATGAAAGAGTTTTTTCCTAATAATGCTGTTGAGTATTTTGTATCGTATTACGATTACTACCAACCAGAAGCTTATGTTGTATCAAGTGACACGTTTATTGAAAAAGATGCCTCAATAAATGAGCACATAGAACAAATGCGTTTAAGTGCAACTAAAGCACTGCTTGAACGACGCGATACTATTATTGTTGCCTCGGTTTCGGCTATTTATGGCTTGGGCGACCCGCAGTCATACATGAAAATGATGCTTCTTTTAAAGGTGGGCGAAAAAGTAGACCAACGCGATATGCTCCGCCGCCTTGCAGAGATTCAGTATACTCGTAATGATATAGATTTTAGCCGTGGTACGTATCGCGTGCGCGGTGAAGTCGTTGATATATTCCCCGCTGAATCAGATACATTTGCTGTACGCGTAGAAATGTTTGATGACGAAATAGAACGCCTAAGTATTTTTGACCCCCTTACAGGTGCAATTGAAAAACACATAGTACGCGCCACTATTTACCCAAAAACACACTACGTGACCCCGCGTGAAAAAATACTTGGCGCCATCGAAAAAATAAAAGAAGAACTAAAAGAGCGACGCGCACAGTTACTCAGTGCAAATAAGCTAGTAGAAGAGCAACGTGTAGCACAGCGTACGCAATACGATATTGAAATGATGACCGAGCTTGGTTATTGCTCGGGTATAGAAAACTACAGCCGCTATTTATCTGGGCGTACGCCAGGCGATCCGCCGCCAACACTACTTGATTACCTACCTGACGACGCATTAATGATTATTGATGAATCGCATGTAACCGTATCGCAAATTGGCGCAATGTATAAAGGCGACAGAAGCCGTAAAGAAAACCTTGTTGAGTACGGTTTTAGAATGCCCTCAGCAATGGATAATAGGCCACTGCGTTTTGAAGAATTTGAAGCTATAGCACCACAAACTATTTATGTATCGGCAACGCCTGGCGACTTTGAACTTGAGCGCAGCGCAGGCGAAGTAGCAGAGCAAGTAATTCGCCCAACAGGGCTGCTCGACCCACTTATAGAAGTACGTCCTGTGGGCGATCAGGTTGATGATTTACTCTCAGAAATATACAAAAGTGTGGAGAAAGGCGAACGCGTTCTGGTAACTACACTTACTAAACGTATGTCTGAGGATTTGACAGACTACCTAAGCGAGCATAACGTAAAAGTACGTTACCTTCACTCAGACATAGACACCGTTGAGCGCGTAGAAATAATTCGTGACTTACGAGCTGGAGTGTTTGACGTGTTAGTGGGCATTAACTTACTGCGAGAAGGCCTTGATATGCCAGAGGTGGCACTTGTTGCCATACTTGATGCTGACAAAGAGGGCTTTTTACGCTCAGCTCGCTCGCTGATACAAACCATTGGCCGTGCTGCGCGTCACTTAGATGGCCGCGCTATTTTATATGGCGACAGAATTACAAAATCAATGGCAAAAGCCATGGACGAAACAGCACGCAGGCGCGAAATTCAGCATGCATACAACGTTGAGCACGGCATAGAGCCTCATGCTCTGGCTAAAAAAATACTTGATGTAATGGATGTAGGCGAAGAAGCGGCCCCTAAAGACAACCTTAAACTTATTCGTAAAGAGTCTAAAAAGGTACTTAGTGCGAAAGAAATTGCCGTGCAAATTAAGCAGCTTGAAACCAAAATGCATGCATACGCCAGCGACCTAGAATTTGAAAAGGCGGGCTCTGTTCGCGATGAAATACATGAACTACAACAACAGTTGATTAATTAAAAATGACAGCAAACTTTACACCTCTTATTACTGCGCTTGAAGACGCGCCAATTTTAAAAAATGAACTATGTCGTGTTTTTCATGGCCGAGGCCACAGCGTCGAAGCATTAAGTCATATTAATTTAGACTTTTACCCGCCAAGTTTATTTTTGGTTTCGTACGACGAAATTGACGAGCAAACACTAAGCGAGCTCACTAATGTTGTGTGGCAATGGGCGCAACAAAATCAGCCTGAGCTTATTACTTCACTTGTGTATCAGCAACGCGCTGGCGTGCAAAGCCAAAATACCGTGGTTTATGGGCAATTACCTAACCCACATGTTGTAACCGAAAACGGCATTCGTTTTTTGGTTGATTTACAGAGCCGTCAAAATACCGGAATATTTCCCGATATGCGCAGCGGCCGTGAATTTGTAATGGCTAATAGCAAGCATGGCAAAGTGCTTAATTTGTTTTCGTATACATGTGGGTTTTCGCTTGCAGCCATGCAAGGTGGGGCAGATCATGTGATGAACATGGATATGAGCAAAGGTGTACTTAAAGTCGGCAAGCAAAACCATCAACTAAACGGCTTTGAGCGCGGCGTAAGTTTTTTACCTCATGATATTTTAAAATCGTTTGGAAAACTAAAAAAAGCAGCCCCGTTTGATTTAATAATAGTTGATCCGCCAAGCTTTCAAAAAGGCAGCTTTATATTAACTAAAGATTATCAAAAAGTGCTGCGCAGGTTGCCAGAGCTACTTTGCGATAGCACACAATTATTATTGTGTGCTAATAGTCCAGAGCTTAGCGAAGAGGCGTTTAAAGCATTAATAAACGAGCACACCCAAGGCGCAATTGAATTTGTACAGCGCCTAGCCCCCACCGAGCGTTTTATTGAAGTAGACAAGGACAAAAGTTTAAAAGCGCTTGTCTATAAAGCGTCACAAATACCTGCTTAAATGAAGCTCAGTAAACGCCTAACTGCCATTGATACATTAATTTCGCAGCGTCACGATATTATTTGGGATTGTTGTTGTGACCATGGTTATTTAGGCATGGCGCTATTAAAACGCGCAGCTGCAAACCAGGTTATTTTTGTAGATATAGTCGCCACTTTAATGAACGACTTAGAAGCGCAATTATCATCTATTAATAAATTACAAAAAACCTGTGATAAAAATCCGCAGTGGCAGGTCTTATGTCAGGATGTAGGCAAAATTGAAATTGCTCTAAGTAAAAGCCAAGTAGTTGTAATAGCGGGTGTTGGTGGTGAGCTGTTGTTAAGTTTAGTACAACAAATTATTGCTAATAACGCAGTGGAACATTTAAATAATGTTCGGTTTATTTTATGCCCAGTGCATCACACTTATAAGTTGCGAGTGGGTTTAAAACAACTCGGTTTAGGGCTTATAAGTGAACAAATAGTTTACGACAACAAACGTTTTTATGAAGTGATTGAAGTGAGCTTTAATACTAATAATGAAATTAGCCATACAGGCAACAAAATGTGGGACTTTGCTAGTACAGAGCACGCTATGTACCAACGACAACTCATAAATCATTATAATAAAATGCTCAATAAAGATAAGCCATACTATCAAAAAGTTATAACAGACTATCAAGAACTCATCGATAGTTAAAAAAGCCCAAAAGTAGGGCGTACATGTGATCTAATTACGACATTGACGACGTAATGTGTTCATAGTTTATATCGCACAACGCGAGTTTATTTGGTTTATTTATGTCAGATAACAAGAGTCACATTAATCATTTGCTTAGTAATGAGCAAAAATGGCAACACAGTTACGAGCAACCTATTTCTTATGCACCCCTTGTGCAATTAGCTAATAGTAGCTGGGTGGTGCCACAGCATTTTTTACGTTACAAGCACACGCTTCAAAGTGTAAACGAAGTACTTGAGAGTATTGAGTTTTCGGCTCACTTTAGAGTGCTCGCTGCACAAAAAGGTGAAGAAATCTATTTGCAAGTAGCAGTGCTGAGCCCTGATAACTACCAAAAAAGCGCATCTACTAATGAAGCCAAAGCTAAAAAACTATTATTTGGCAGACGCTGGATTGTAGAGGAAAACTTACCTACTTCAGAACTTATTCAAACTGCATTTTTAGCGTTAAAAGTAGCGCGTGAACATGAAGTAAGAGAGCTTTTTCAGTTAATGCAAAGTGGTGCAACAAGCACGCCATTTAATAACCATCACGATTTACCTGTAATGGCGCAAAACCCTGAACTTGTTAAAAGCGAAACGGTTACAAGTAACGTTGATAAAGTGCTTAAACGTATTGTATTTGCAGGAAAAAGTATTGAGCTTAAGAGCCAGCAGCAAGTAGCCGAGCAACATTTATATACTGTTGAGCTGTTGTGTGAGGATTGCCAGCTTAGCGAGTTTAATAAAAAAACAATCGCGTTTTTAACAGCAGACTCATCCGCTAATAGTTTTTTACACGGCTTAATTGCGGCATTGGTGGCCACAAGTAATGACTACGTAAACGAGCAGTTTAAATACAAAGGTTTTGCCCGCTTTAGTAAGCACGTTGCAGTTGAACAAATAGGTAACTTAAGTATCGCTATGCGCTCGCCAAGCACCGTAGGGCTTTGCTCTATGGGTAAGCAACATGCTAATCAGTTAAACTTTGAGATAGACAGTGGGCGAGCACCACAGGGCTGCGGGCAAGCTATTGGTGGGTTTTTAGCTGCTCACGGCATTGAGCAGCCAGAAAATGCACATTTATATCCAAATTACCTATAACAACTTAAAGTTTATTAATTTCATCTTTAACGTTAAAGCTTGAATCAGTAACAATAGCCTCAAGTGTTTGTACTCGCTCTTTTAATGCAAGCACTTGCGCGTTTGTTTCAGCTAATTGTTTATGGGCATCGCTGTTGTTGCTTTGCATTTTATGCTTAAACTCAAGATGCTTTTTATACATATCGTAAACTACTCCTGAGCCAACCGAAATTAGCACAATAAGTACAATCATCGTAGTTCCAGACATAACCTCATTCCTTCTCTTTTTATTATTCGTTTATGGCTAAAGTATAACCTTTAAGTGCTTTTGATAAAGCTGACAATTGTAACTTAATTTGTATACTTTATTTAATACCAATCTGCTTATATACGGGGTCTATTTAACGTTAAGAAAATTACGCTAGAACTAGGCAAAAGTTTTTGTATCTAGTGTTCTAAATAAAAAATTTTTAACGACGTTATAGTGCAATTTAATTCGTTAAATTGATCAAAGATTTATGCAGGTTGGTATAAGTTCAGCTTTGAGCGTGTTCATCATTTATACACTTTAGATATTGTTTAATGGCTGCATAGCCACCATATAATAAACATAATTAGTCAATACAGTGAGTTGCCATGTTAAATAATAAAATTCCACCGGTTATCGTTGTGCTTTTTTTTGCAGGCATAATGGCGCTTATTGCGCATTACAGTGTTATTGATTTCACCGCCTTTATTACCTACTTAGCAGCAAGTTTGGTCATTATTGGGTGTATTTTTTGTATTGCGGGGGTAGCGAGCTTTAAAATAGCAAACACCACAGTAAACCCTAATAAACCAGAGCAAGCGTCAAAACTTATTACGAGCGGCATTTATAAAATTTCGCGTAACCCAATGTATGTGGGTTTTGCATTTATTTTAGCAGGGTGGGGTGTTTGGTTAAGTTCCTTGTGGGCGCTTTTATGTATTATCGGGTTTATTGCCTATTTAACATTTTTTCAAATAATACCCGAGGAGCGTGCGCTCACTAAATTATTTGGCGAAGAGTTTACCGCCTATAAAGCGCGCGTAAAGCGCTGGCTGTAATCAATACCATTGACTTAAAACCTGAGAAACAAAAAAGGCTATCGATGATAGCCTTTTTTTGTTTTCAGCAATTGTATTACTAATTAATTGCGGCTTATTCGTATTCTAACGGGTCTGTAATGTTATTTAGTGCAAATGCTTCAAGGCGTTCTTGGCACGCGCCACATTTACCACAGGCCTTTTCACGGCCGTTATAACAGGTCCACGTTTGGCTGTAATCTAAACCCATTTCAATACCGTCGGTTAAAATACCAATTTTAGTATTATTTAAATACGGGCTAAAAATTTCTACCGCGTCGTAGTTAGCAATACGACACACATCATCCATTTTTTGCACAAATTCAGGACGGCAGTCAGGGTAAATAGCATGATCCCCAGAATGAGCGCCGTAATAAACTTGGCTAGCTTTAAGTGATACCGCGTAACCAACAGCAAGCGAGAGCAAAATCATATTACGATTAGGTACAATCGTACTTTTCATGCTTTCTTCTTCGTAATGGCCTTCAGGTACGTCAATATCATCAGTAAGTGATGAGCCACCAATAAGTTGGTTAATCGCCGAAATATCAACAATTTTATGTGGAACGTTTAATTTTTCACACACACTTGCCGCTACTTTAAGCTCTTTTACATGACGCTGACCATAGTCAAATGAAAGGGCATATACATCATGGCCTTGTTGCAGGGCTTTATTTAATACGGTAAATGAGTCCATACCGCCGGAATAAATAACAACTACTTTTTGCGTCATATCTGTTTTGCTCTTAGTTTTAATAGAGGTTTATATCAGGGCGCGATATACTACACGGCCGCAGCTTAAATAACAATTTTTGCACAGCGCTTTTTGGTTTTTTAATAGTAGCAATTTGGCTGCTAGGTAGTAAGTGAGATCTCTTTTGTACAAAATTAATGAAGTGTTTGAAACCATTCAAGGTGAAGCTAGCTTTACTGGCACACCCTCAATTTTTTTACGTCTGCAAGGCTGCCCAGTAGGTTGCTCTTGGTGCGACACTAAGCAAACGTGGGATGTTGATAATGTATATAAAGTATCGCTGGATGAAACCGTAGAAAAAAAAGCCGACTCAGATCATTGGGCTAACGCCAGTGCAGAGCAAATTTTAGCTTTGTTTCAATCACGTGGTTATACCGCAAAGCACGTAGTAATTACTGGCGGCGAGCCATGCATGTTTGATTTAAATCCAGTATGTAATTTATTACACGAACACGGTTTTAGCACACAAATAGAAACCAGCGGCACGTTTGAAATACTCGCACCAGAGCAAACATGGGTAACGGTATCGCCAAAAATCAATATGCGCGGCGGTTATGAAGTACTTACCAGCGCTATGAAGCGTGCCAACGAAATTAAACACCCCGTTGCCATGCAAAAGCACGTAGAAGAGCTAGAAGAATTATTTGCTAAAACAGGCGTTAATCCTAAGCTTGTTTATTTACAGCCAATTAGCCAAAAAGTATCAGCAACAAAATTAGCAATCGACACCTGTATTGCCAAAAACTGGCGCTTATCAATACAAGTACATAAGTATTTGGGAATTAGTTAAAGCCCGCTTAAAGTTATAGTACGTATGTTGGGTAGAGCGAAGCTAAACCCAACGAACCTCTACTTCCACACCGTTTTATAACAACTCTCTATAATATTTAAATACACAGGTCGGATAATCGAAGCGCCATCCGACACAGTAACTTATTTGAGTTTCGGCTAATATAAACAGCTAATTAATTATGATGTATGAAGTCAAGATTTGACCCCTATAGTCCTCTGACCCCTATAGTCCTCTGACCCCTATAGTCCTCTTACCAGCGCAATGAAGCGCGCCAACGAAATTAAACACCCCGTTGCCATGCAAAAGCATGTTGAAGAGTTAGAAGAATTATTTGCTAAAACAGGCGTTAATCCTAAGCTTGTTTATTTACAGCCAATTAGCCAAAAAGTATCAGCAACCAAACTTGCAATCGACACCTGTATTGCCAAAAATTGGCGCCTATCAATACAAGTACATAAGTATTTAGGAATTAGTTAAAGCCCGCTTAAGGTTATATTACGTATGTTGGGTAGAGCGAAGCTAAACCCAACAAATCTCCACTCCCGCACAATTTTCTAATAACCTTTCATAATATTTAAATACGTAGGTCGGATAAGCGAAGCGCCATCCGACACAGTAACTTATTTGAGTTTCGGCGAATATAAACAGCTAATTAATTATGATGTGTGAAATCAAGATTTAATCCCTCTGATTCCCAAGTACCAAAAATAATTAATTGGCACTTGGCTTATGAGTTAGTATAAATGTAGATTGTTGGGAAAGGAGTTACGTATTAATTTAAGATAGAGATATGATTATATGTTTTTATCAATCATAATATTAAATTTATTATAATAATAGCCATTAATTTCGTCAAAATTAGATACTCCACTAAAGCAGAATAATCCTCCAATTATTTCAAAAGTTAAATATAGAGTACCCTTAAAGTCTTCTTCGACTTTTAAGCTCTTAACAAAGCTGATACCACATAAATCGAAATCAAGTTCATATGGCTCACTTAAAAAATGACATTCAACAGTTTCCTCGTATATTTCGCCTTGATTGTGTGTTTGAGCAATAGTTTTTATACCATTAATTTTAATATGATTTTGATAATCTAAAATCATATTTTCATAATAATCAAATACGCTCTCAACAAATACTTTATCTAATTCAGTCGTAAAATTACTCACCGATGATATTGGAAATAGCTTTTTATACAAAAGTTCAGCGGTTATTCGTAAATTTACCCATGAAAACCTATTTTCTAAACCTATACAATGATCTTTGAAATATTTGTAATGATTAAAAAAATTATTAGCTGTGTTGTTCTGTTCAACCAATCGATTACTTTTCGCTTTTTGCTTTGAGGAATGAAATCTATTTATCATCACCGCCAATGTTAGCGGAACAGTTAATAACGCAATAGGGAAAGCGTAGTAACTTACAAACCCAGCTAATGACTCTGCACTAATATGAGGGTTGTAAAGACTTTTTGTTATTAAGTCCGTGGTCAAAATCCAAGAAATCCAGATGATGAAAAATAAAGGGATGAGAACTACCATCCAGAATAGTTTGTTCTCGTGCAGAGCTTTGTCTTCTTCTACTTTAAAGCACTCACTAAGCCACTTTAAAACCCTA
This sequence comes from Pseudoalteromonas sp. FUC4, assembly GCF_008370255.1. Taxonomy (GTDB): domain Bacteria; phylum Pseudomonadota; class Gammaproteobacteria; order Enterobacterales; family Alteromonadaceae; genus Pseudoalteromonas. Next base: position 300,181 of record NZ_SEUI01000001.1, read on the forward strand.
TTAGTCGTTTCCATATCAGGCCCACTGGAGTTTATTTTTAGACTACTATATTCAAAATAAACCAAAACACCAAGGGCTGGTTATGATCATACAAACTTACCTAAAGACTGCCCTAGGGTCAAATCTTGACTTCATACATCAAAACTATCGACTGCATATTCATACCTTGATCATGCTTTTACTTAATCAAAGTTTGAGTGAGTAACATAAAAGCGTTGCTCTAGAGTAATGCCTTTCTATATCTTTTTAATAGCTCAAAGGCTATTCAGCCGTTAAATAAGTTTGGGGCTATTTAATAGCGATCTTTAGTTGTAAACTTATAATTATAAAATCAATACTCACAAGGAAGAGCACTTGCATATCCAAATTGCAGAAAATATTAAACTAGCTCCTTTAGTGGAAAGCGATGCTGCGGACATTCTAAAGGCTGTTAATTTAAGTCGGGCAAGTTTAGGTAAATTTTTGCCCTGGGTAGAAGGGGTAAGCAATATTGAATCAGCTAAAAAGTACATACTCGACAGAGTAAACAGCGGGCTTAATGGTTCACGGTGGTTTAAAATTTATTATAAAGATAATCTGAGTGGTATTTTTGCAGTTAAGTCTATTTGCCCTGAGTTGGATGTAGCGGAGCTTGGTTACTGGTTAAGTAGTGAGGCACAAGGAAATAGTATTATCAGTCAAGTAATTACGAGAGTGCCAATCATACTCAAAAATACAAGCGCTAAAGTAATTGAGTTTAGATGCTTAGAACAAAATGCAGCTAGCATTAAAATTGCTTTAAAATCAGGTGCAAGTTTAGTTGGTACTATTCCAAACTTTGTATCGGTTGGTAATACACGACAACAACTTAATATATATCAAGTGGCTTTATAAATAACCCGAATACCAGACTCTCCAGAAATAACTCTGTCTATTTAATAACTTTTCTCATCAATTTCTTTCCCACAGCTATAACAATAATCATTGGGAAGCTTATAACTAGAAATAGAGCGCATTACTTGGTTTTTCTTACAGGCAGGGCAGGCGTAATTAATTGCAGAGATTATAAGCGCAATGGCAAAAACGAAACTACCGATATAAAACGGGTTTGAGTAAAATTGCATACTTGGCTCTGAAAAATTAAAACCGATAATACAGATGATTAAGGCAGTTAAATAAAGTTTAAATTTTAGGCTTTTATTCAAGGTTTAAATATCCAATTGGCAAGGTGCTAATAATAAGTGCTTTGTCAGTTTTAACAAATTATTTACTCAATTACTAATTAAGTTTTTACATAGCGAAAATGTATAGGCATAAAAAAGCGTTGCCCTTGAGCAACGCTTTTCTGTATATACTTAATAGCTGGTAGCTAACTTACTGTGCCGCTAGCTTATTCTGCCACAAACTTATTCTGCAGCTAAATAGTCCAACACTACTTGATGGTGATCTTTAGTTTTAAACTTATTAAATAGGTGTTTTATTTTACCGTCTTGGCCTACTAAAAACGTCAAGCGGTGAATACCATCGTACTCTTTACCCATAAACTTTTTGTAGCCCCATACACCAAATGCTTCAGCAATGGCGTGGTCTTCATCGGCTAATAGGTCAAAATTAAGCTCTTTTTTAGTTTCAAAGTTTTTAAGGCGCTTAATTGGATCTGGGCTAATACCTACAACGCGGGTGTTAAATTTAGCAAGCTGTGCTTGCTCATCGCGTAGGTTTTCGGCTTGTACAGTACAGCCCGGCGTTGACGCTTTAGGGTAAAAGTACACAAGCACTTGTTGCTCTTTTAACAGCTCGCTTAATGTTACTGTTTCGTCGTTTTGGTTTTGTAGGCTAAAAGCGGGTGCAGTATCGCCAGCTTGTAATGGACTAATTGTGTTCATGTTTAGCATCCTTAACGAATTCGTTTAAAAATATAATCTACGTTTAGTGTGTGAGAAAGGCTCTCAAAACTAATTTTAAATTGATCTATATCTACATCAACAGGTATGTTGAATTCAAGTTCACAACGCATTTTAATGTTGTCTTCTTGGGAATAAGTGTCTGACTTAAGTGAGCAAATACTAATATTATTGTCGGCAAAAAAGCGCGTTACTTTGCTCAATGTGCCTGGGGTGTCTATGCCTGTATATTCTAGTGTGTAACCTGCACAAAACTCCTCAGGAGTATGACTCGCGGTACGCTTCATCATGGTTAGCAGGCCAAGTTCCATGGCTTTAGTAGGCAGTACGTGCTCTATGCGGCTTATTGCCGACATGTCGCCGCTAAGTAGCATTATGAAGGTAAATTCGCAGCCTAAAATAGCAATACGGCTGTCAATAATGTTGCAGTGGCAATCGCTAACCAATTGGGTTAGTTCACTTACTATACCGGGTCTGTCTTCGCCAATCGCTGTTAAAACAATTTGATGATTTGAAAATGCAGTCATGAGTTCAAATACCTTGTTACTTGGATTATATCAACCGAGTTGGCAACACCAAAAATACACACAAGAAGTTGCACGGCGGCGAAGTTTAACACAAAAAGGGCTCTAAACTACAGCACGCGTTAATTAAGCGCTTTTAAAATGCGGTGTTTCTTGTTTTTACTGGCACGGGAAAGTACCATAGCTAAAATTTGCTTATTTGCGCTTAGTTTTATTGCTAAGTTGAAGTGCTGAACTTTATTGCATTTAGGCAGCCAAATAATAAATGTAAAGTTAATATTGATTTTACACTGAACCAAATCGGCATTACCCACTCATATATTTGTTAAAACAATTAAAGGGTATGCTAAGGAGAAATATCTGTGCAGTATTGGATCCCAAAAGCACTTGCAGTAAGTGTATTGGTAAGTTTATCAGGGTGTAGTGTATTTATTAATAAGGCACATGACGAGCGTAATTATCGTACGCATGAGCCTGTAAAAGCACCAGCGTCGTTATCTCAACCAGCTCAAGACCCAGTTTATAAAATGGATGTAGGTCAATACGACAATAATCCTGAAGCTACAAATTACCGCCCACCGGCACAAGTATTAACAATTGCTAAAGGCAGTTGGGTAGAAGAGACAGATAAACAAGCGCGTATTTATTTTGATAAAAACGATGGCATTGCTGATTTAGATGAGTTTCTTTGGGATACGATTAAATCTGTCCTAGCTGATAATAATGCGGCAACTACTAAAGAAGATAAACTACTTGGTATTATTGAAACTGATTGGTACTCAATCATTAAAACCGAAGAAAGTTTTTGGTGGTGGGGCGATGAAGTTAACGATGATTTAGAAAAGTTTAGATTCACTATTGAAGAAAAGTCTCATCAACGCACTGCGTCTTTACGTGTGGAGCTGATTGATTTTAAAGGTGATAAAACGCTAACAGACTTACTCAAGCAGCAGCTAGAAGTACGTGCGCTTAACCAAGTAGTGAGCGAATTTGATTACCGTTACCGTCAACTTGAAGTTGATATGCGTAAACGCCAAGGTATTATTTCTCTTGAAATGGGCTTTGATAATAAAGGTAATGCAGCACTTGTAACTGAGCAATCTTACGAAGCTGTGTTTGACCGTTTCTCTGGGTTTTTAGAGCGCTTGTCGTTCTCTATTGTTGAAATTAACCCAGATACGGGCTTAATTACTGCAGATTACACTAAACCAGAAACAAGCGTTTGGGATTCAATTTGGGGTGATGACGTAGCTCAATTACCTATTGATGAAGGCCAATATCAAATTTTAGTAAGTAAAACTAAAGAAGGCGGTACTAGCTTAACGTGGATGGATGATAAAGGCGAAACGCTTGAGCCAGGTACTATGAATGGTTTACAACAAGCATTAGAAGCAGCACTCATTCAGCGCGGCATTAAAATTTAAATAATAATAAGTTTTACCACAAAAAGAGCGCTATGCTCTTTTTGTGGTTTTTATAGGTTAAACAACATGTCTCAGCTACCTGAACGTTCACACTATACGTGGCGCACTTGGTTTACTTTTTTGGTTCCTTCGTTAATTGGTGTGTTTTTATTTATGACACCCATAAGTACTTCGCAAGGGATGACCATTCCTATTGCCGTTATGGCAAAAGCGGTTCAAGCAATGATGCTTGGCTCTGCTCAAGCAATTATTACCCTCATTATTTGTATTACAGGGKTTATTTCTGTAATTACTAAAGTGTTTAAACCCGCCGCTATATGTAACTCACCTTTGTTAAAGCATTTATTTGATGTGAGCTGGACATGGCTGGTGGTGCGCTTATTTGGTATGGCGTTTGGTTTAATGACGTACTTAAGCCTAGGCAGCGAGATGATTACCTCGGCCAATACTGGCGCGCTGGTATTAAATGACTTATTGCCAGTGTTGTTTTCGGTATTTATTTTAGCGGGCTTATTACTGCCGCTACTAATTAACTTTGGTCTACTAGAGCTTGCTGGTACGTTAATGACTAAAGTAATGCGTCCTGTATTTGGTGTACCAGGTAGAAGCGCGGTTGACTGTACTGCGTCGTGGTTAGGTGATGGCAGTGTGGGTATTTTAATGACTGCAAGGCAGTACGATCAAAAGCACTATACACAACGTGAAGCGGCTATTATTGGTACTACGTTTTCGGCGGTTTCAATTACATTTAGTTTAGTGGTGCTTGGGCAAGTTAAACTTGAATACCTATTTGCACCGTTTTACGCGACGGTATGTTTAGCTGGTATTGTTGCCGCTATTATTGTGCCGCGATTACCGCCATTGCGCTTTAAAAAAGACTTACTGATTGATGGTACTGAGCCAGATAGAGACGCTGAAACAATTCCGGGTCATAAAACTTTATTTGGGCATTCGTTAGATGTTGCATTAGCAAAAGCTGATAACTCAACGGGTGTTAAAGGCACTATAAAAGAGGGCGTACATAATGCGCTTGATATGGTGTTTGGTGTATTGCCTGTGGTTATGGCGGTAGGTACATTTGCACTGATCATTGCTGAGCATACACCTATATTTCAGTATTTAGGTATGCCGTTTGTGCCATTTTTAGAGTTATTACAAGTACCCGAAGCAGCCGCAGCGTCGCAGACTATTATGGTTGGTTTTGCTGATATGTTTATTCCGTCAATATTAGCAGCAGGGACTATTGAAAGTGATGTAACGCGCTTTATTATTGCGGCAATGAGTGTAACTCAGCTTATTTATATGTCTGAGGTGGGTGCACTTTTACTTGGCAGTAAAATACCGGTAAACATTTTAGAGTTGTTTATTATATTTATTTTGCGAACGCTAATTACTTTACCTGTTATTGCGCTAATGGCGCATTGGCTCGTAGGCTAAATTAACGAAAATATAATTAAGCGAATTGGTATTATTGAAAAAGCCCTGATTGATCAGGGCTTTTTTGTGTCTGTTGTATTTTTTATATTGGCGTTGGGTTTTATAAACTCCTGTTTTGCAGAGAGTCTAATCAGCGCAATATTACCAATGATAATGGCAAAAACAACAGCGACAATAATTACAATATGCCAAATTTGCATCGCAGTATCACCTAATCTTTAGTACGTTTAAGTGTGACCGCTTTGCGCTATAACAGCAATTAAATTACTCAAAATACAATCAATAACTTTAAACACAATCAATAACGTTAAAAACGTCTCGCTACCGAAAGCGTTAAAAAGTTAAGCCCAGGGTTTGGCTCTTTAAAGCCAGCGTTTGAATAGTGAATAACGCGAAGGGCAACATTGGTGTGGCCAAAATCGGCTACAAGCCCTATGCGGTCTTCAAATTGGTAGTGAGTACTTATGTTTTTACCGGCAAACTGCGTTTCATCAATCAGTGATATACCAATACCTGCTTCTACATAAAATGGGGTGTTGTTAAAACTAAAGGCAGGAAATTGCAGCACAGGTGACATAGCAAGTACTAGGTTTGATTGTGTTTCATCGCCGTGGCGGTATTCCCACATGTTTACGCTGGTTTCAAAGTAAAAGCGTGCATCACCAATTATATTTTGCATGCTAGGTGCATGATACTGATACGCAAGCTTAACGCCGTTTACGTTACCTTCGCCTTTGAGAAGGTCAACGGCATAACCGTGGCTCGATTGAGCAAAAGCAAGTTTGCCAAAAAGTGAAACTACTAATACAAAAGAGATAATAAGTGTTTTCAGTGACGTTTTCATAGGTGCCAAATGCTTGTTTGATTTAAGTTGATAACTAAATGATAAGGGCGACCTATTAACAATTACAATGAGGACAAAATGCCGGTTGTATATGAGCTGTTAATGGAGGTTTCTAACTGGTTGAATTTATTTCAGTTATTCTATTGGTGCCGTTTGGGCATTAATAAGTTGCTTATTTGTGCCTTTTTTATTGCGTATGGTTCGCGTAAATTACAGCCATCTTAATCACACAGACATATACAATTATGAAACTCTTTAAACTATTCGTTTTAGCCACTGCTTTTTTTAGCAGTTCGTTATTTGCACAAGCTCAGCAATCACCAGATCAGTTACTTGAGTCGGTAGCTGACAAGTTATTTGCAGATATTGGTCAAGTAAACTCAAAAGGGACAGCCAGCAAAGAAGCGATGGCTGCCATTGTTGAAAAACGTTTAATGCCACATATTGATGTTAAGTTTGTGTCGTTTAAATTATTAGGTAAACACATTAAAGGCATAGAGCGCGAACAAGCAGTGCAGTTTATAGATGCAGTAGAGCACTACTTAACAGGCACATACGCTGGTGCACTAATGAAGTACACAGGTCAAAAAGTAGTATTTGAGCGTAATAACGCAAAAAGTGACTCTGAGTACGCAACAGTTAATACGCAAATTATTGAACCAAATGCGCCTACTATCGACTTAAGCTTTAAGCTTCGTTTAGGTAAAAATAATGAGTGGAAAGTATACGATATAGTTGCTGAAGGCATTTCACTATTAAGCGCTAAACAAAAAGAGATTATTCAACGTATTTCTGATGTGGGTTTAGAGCAAGTTATTAGCGAGCTTAAAAGTAAATAGACTATTTGTCTGGCTCTGATTAAGCCCAACTCCAACCTCAAAAACGGCCAACTACTTATGTACTTGGCCGTTTTTATATTTTTGCGAAGGACAATACCAATCCGCAGTAATACTTAATCATTTAGAACAACTAAATAACAAAATTTTTGCCTTGCTATCACACGGTTTTCTACCTCAAAATAAATCACTTAATTAAGCGAATTGATATAATCCTAAAGGATTGTTGTTATTGCGTAATTTTGCGCTAGCAGCAAAACAAAGGTGTGCTAGAATATCGGCACTTTGATTAAGCGTGGTGTCAGCTTAAAACTGATATAACTTACCACCCCCAAGCCACACTGGAGTTGTGTTGTTTTAATGGAAAATGTACTGATTTGGCCAAAGGAATACCCATTACTTATTAAAGGACTGGTAGAACAAAACGGTGCCTTTATTTTAGATGCTTTGGAAGCTTGGCCTGCTTGTCGTTCTACAAATGAAGACGATGGTGTATGCACCACCGTGCTGCCACCTATTTATTATTTGGCATGGCTAACCCCGCTGGAGCCATTTGAAGAATGTTATTTTCAACATATCTCTGAATATGACGAAGACGCACAAGCGTACATTAGTGCGGTTAAAAGCCATTACTACGATAATGAATACACCCCTGAAAGCTTAGTGCTTATGCTATGCCAGCGCCTTGAAAAATACGCAAGTGTGGCTGCACAAAATACCATAGATACGCCACTGTCTTTAGTTGATTTATTTTTTAGTAAACGCTACTTCACCTTAATTGAGCATGCGTTAAATAATAAAAGTAAACTCTCGGCAAAGGACACATTAGCTCTATGGAAAGAAGTTGATTTTAGAGAGCGCCTAAGTGCGTTTATTCCAGAGTCTATTGCTGACTTGGATACTCTTTGTGAGCTTGCCAGCGAAAAAGTAGCAGCGGGTAAAGACTACTTTACGTTGCTTACGCAGGTTTCTCCTGATGTTGACTCTGTTGTTCTTTTAGAAAAAGCTTTGCTTACTCATTTACGTAAAAAAACAGCTAAGCAAACAATGGCTATGCGCTTTATTGAGCAAGGCGCTACTGGTGTGCTTGCTGATGAAAATAATAAAACAGCCTTTATGTGGGCCGCCGAAAAAGGCTTTGTAAATGTGGTTGAAACGCTACTTGCAAAGCAAGACAAAAAAGCGGTTGATAATTTAGGTAACACAGCACTTCATTACGCTGTATTTGCTAAAAATGAATCGTTAATGGTGCTGCTTATTAAAGCGGGCTATAACTTTAGAGCGCGCAATAAAGAAGGTTTAAGTTGTTACCGTTTAGCGGTTAGTATTAAAGCTAATAACTTGGTTAAATGTTTAGAGCGTGACTTTGGTATTAAAGAGCTTTCGCCGGAAGGGCAGTTCGATCGTATTAAAAAAGTACATGTGCTGCACGCTATCGTTACTATATTGTTGCCTTTGCAGTTGTTCTTCTTTTTTGATGAAACACTCTCTATTAAAAGTGAGCTGACGCTGGGTTTAACTATGACTGCAGTGATTTGTTTTTTCTTTGCGACCACTTTAAAACGCTGTGCGCTATATCCACATATTAAACACCCTTGGGGTTTATTTGTGCTTAGGGGCTTTTCGTTTATTAGCTTAATTGCTCAAATAGGATTGGCGAGTATTGTGGTGCTAGCTGCCTTGAGCGATTTAGTTTAGTCACTTTTAAACAGTTAATAAAAAACGCGCTTAAAGTAATTTAAGCGCGTTTTTTTGTATATAGCGTTTATGTTTAAACCTTATTTACCGTGCTCATTTGCTGCTTTTTCTTCAGCTAACTCTTCTTTAAGCTTACGGATTTTTAAACCTTGTTCTTGTCCGCGATGTCTTGCGTAGTAAGTACAGCCAATAAACATAAATGATGCAAATACCAGCTCTAACAACACCCAAATTAACTCATCTGGCGCAGCCCACAGCATGGTAAGACCGTGGATAAAATAAAGCATTACAATAAAGTTAGCCCACGCATAGGTGTATGTGTTGTCTTGAATTATGCCTCTTAGCGGCAGCAGTAAAGGAATGATAGGAAAAAACAATGACACCCAACTAGTATTACCGTCTAGAGGGGGTACAAAATACATCCACAAAGGGATCAGAATAAGTAAACCAACATAGCCAAATAGTGCTGCACGTTGAAATTTTACCGTAATCGGCTTTTTAGCTGGACTGTCAGCTGTATTCATTTAAGTTTTCTCGCAATGTGAGTAAGGCGTTTACCAACGCTTTGGCATATTTTAATTTCGTCTTTACTTAGCTGTGCACTATTAGCGCTGCCAGCGACGTGTGTTGCACCGTATGGTGTTCCACCGGTTTGTGTTGCAAGTAGTTCGGGCACATCGTATGGCACGCCCATAAGCATCATGCCGTGGTGTAATAGTGGCAAAGATAAGTTAAGTAAGGTTGCTTCATTTCCACCATGCATACTACTTGATGACGAAAATACACACGCTGGCTTATCGATTAATTGGCCTTTTAACCACAGGTCGCTGGTGGTTTCCCAAAAGCTTTTTGCTTGAGAGGCCATCATGCCAAATCGAGTTGGTGTACCAAATGCTAAACCATCGCAATTTATTAAATCATCTTTGGTGATCACGATATCGTGCGCATTTTTAGCTACAAAAGTACGCAGCAGGGCGGTTGCACCTTGTTGCTCTATCGACTCTGCTATCTCATGAGCCATTGCTTCAACTGAGCCATGGCTTGAGTGATAAAGCACCACTATGGTTGCACTCATTATAAAACGCTTAGTACGTTTTCTGGTGGACGACCAATCGCTGCTTTATTGTTATTAACTACGATAGGGCGCTCAATCAATTTTGGGTATTTAACCATAGTGTTAATAAGTGCGTCCTCATTTGTTTCATCTTTCAAATTAAGCGCTTTGTAGTCATCTTCTTTTGTGCGCATCATTTCACGTACGGATGAAAAACCAAGTTGGATTACAAGTGTTGAAATTTGATCATAAGTAAGAGGGGTTTTTAAATACTCTACAACACTTGGCTCTATCGCTTTACTTTGTAGTAGCGCTAGCGTTTCGCGTGATTTAGAACAACGTGGGTTGTGGTAAATAGTAACAGACATAAAATGATTCCAAAGTGTGAATTGCGTCTATTTTAGGGTAAGCGCTTGCAGACTTAAAGTCTTGCAAGCTCTTTTTGTAAAAGTCGATACTGGGTAAGTAGTGCTTTTAAACGTTGTTGCTTTACAAGTTGGGTAGGCTCTACAAAGTTAAGTGCTTTTTGTACTTCGTCTGCGGCTTTTAAATAAGCGCCGTATTGTGCTAATACATCGGCGTTCGCTTCGTGATAAGAGGCTAATTTATCTTGTTTTTTATACGCATCAGCAAGGAGTTGTTTGCCTAAGTTGTGGTCGGGCTTTTCGAGTAAAAAACTCTTCAAAATATTTTCGGCTAGTTCATATTGCTCAGCTTCTAGTGCTGCGTTGGCATAGTTGAGCGTAATCACCTGATTATTAGGGCGATACTGATTTAAATCAGCTAAAAATTTTACGGCTTCATCTGCCTTTTTTTGCGCGATGAGTAAATCGGTATGGGTGTCTATATAAAATAGGTTTTTAGGATCGTTTTTTAAAAGCTCGTCTAATATTGGGGCTGCTTCATCAAGCTTTTTTTGATCCAGTAAGCTAATAGCTAAACCGTACTTTAAAGCGGTGTTATCGTAGCTATTTTCGCGAAGTCGTTTTCTAAATAGGTCTTCGGCGTTTTCTGGCTTGTTGTCGTAGCGCGCAAGCACGCGGCTTTTAGCTAAATTAAACTCAAGACTGGCACTCATATGACGCACAGGAAATTGCTCTGCACGCAAACGTACATCAGATACTCGGCTCTCTGGTAATGGGTGAGTAAGTAAAAACGCAGGTGGTTTATATTTATAACGAATTTGCGCGGCAAGTTTAGTTAAAAACTCGCTCGATGCACGAGCATCAAAGCCTGCATTGTTAAGCGTTTGCATGCCTATGCGGTCAGCTTCTTGCTCGGCTGAGCGACTATGCGTTAACTGACTAAAAGCAGATTGTGTTTGGCTGGCAGATATAATGGCAATACCCGCATCTGGTGCAACAACGGTTGCTAATATTCCGGCAATCATACCGGCAATCGTCAGCGCGCTGTTATCTTGTTGTTGCTGTATTCTTCGTGCTAAGTGGCGCTGTGTTACGTGAGCAATTTCGTGACCAAGTACCGAGGCAAACTGGCTCTCGTTATCGGCTTGAGCTATTAACCCTGTGTGCACGCCAACGTGTCCGCCATAAAAGGCAAACGCGTTTATTTCTGAGTTGTTTATCCAAAAAAACGAAAACGGAAAGCGCACGTCATTAGCATTAGCAACGAGTTTACGACCAATAGTTGTGAGGTATTCATCAAGCACTGGGTCGTTTATTACTGGTGATGAGCCTCGTATTTGCATCATCATTACTTCGCCAATGGCTTGTTCTTTTTCGAGTGGCAGTGCTTGTAATGCAGAAGTTCCTAAATCAGGAAGCGTAAAGTTGGTTTGCGCTTTTAAAGGTTCGCTTATTAATAAGCTAAACGTAAGCGCAGCACTGCATAAAGTGATAAATGCTGATTTTAGCTGCATTTTATTCCTTGTTAATTTGTTCGCCAATTGCAATTTTGGCTATGTCTATTTCGTCACTGCTTGCACGGCTGTCTTTTTCGCACAATTGGTATAGTTCTTTTATTGTGACTCCATCAAGCTTTACAACGTTCAATTCTCGCTGCAAAAAAGTAATAATTTTATGTACTACCTTGTGAGCATGTAAAATAATGGCTTTATCTGCTTTGTCGCCTCGTTCAAAATAAAAGCCAATAAACTTATGTAACTGATTTATTCTGATCAAGTTTTTCATTGAATGTGGGTCCCACACTCTAAATTCCATAAAGCGATTGTTTTTTATGTATTGATCAACAATAACATCTTTAGCATAAGGCTGTGCCCATAACTCAAAGCCTCTGTCTGTAAATACTTGGTGCAGCGCAATACGTGGCTTATGTTTGGTATGTATTTCACCTAGGTTATCTTCATAGCCTTCTAGTAAATCTAAGTTCCAATTGCGTTTATCTAAAAGTTGTTTAACTGCATTGTCGAACCCATGATCTAAAATTCCTTCTGATTCGCTTATTGATGAGGCAACAAGGTGATAAAAAGGAGGTAGTTCGCCCCAATTAATCTGCTTTTTAAACCAATTAATCTCTTTGAGTGTTGGATTACTTGGTAGTTGCGCTTTATTATGCGTGCCAGGCATTAACTTATCCTTACTGCTAGTTATGTTATAAGGATAAACTATTGCAGGAATTGTTTTAACAAAAAGTTACAACGGTTTGAGCATATAGATACGTAGACCGTAAATATGCGACTTATTATTCATTTACTATACGGATAAAGTAGTTATGGTGGAGCGCGATTTAAAAGAGTTTAAGTGTCCTCAGCAATTTGTGCAGTTTAAGCTTGCGCTTCGAAGTGCACAGTCATCAAAACAACGCATCACTTTTAGTTTTAATAAAGGTGAAAGTGCGAACGACATTGAACGGTTTTTGCAAAAAAATGCTTATAGTTACAATTTTGATAAACAACGTGGGTTGTTATTAGTGGAGCCATTACATGTTTGAATACGTAAAAACATGGTACGAAAGGAAGTTCTCGGATCCTCATTCGTCTACCTTATTATTTTTATTATTGGTATCAGTTGCCTTACTTTACTTTTTTGGCGCGTTAATTGTTCCTGTGCTCGTTGCGCTGGTTATCGCTTATTTACTAGATTGGCCGGTTGTTCATTTAGAGCGTGTTGGATTAAGGCGTTTTACTGCAACAATTATTGTAATGTTGATATTTATTAGCATTATGCTCACCCTTATTTTAGTCATTGGCCCAGTGCTTTGGAAGCAAACCAGTAACTTAGTGCAAGAAACACCGCATATGCTAGAGCAGGGGAAGTCTTATTTAATGGCTTTACCTGAACAATACCCAAGTTTAATTAATATAGAACAAGTACAAGCTATTGTTGCAACAGTAGAAGCTAAAATTATTGAGTTTGGGCAAGCGGTATTATCGTTTTCACTTACGTCTTTAAAAGATGTTGTTGCTTGGCTTATATATTTGGTACTTGTGCCGTTACTGGTATTTTTTATGCTTAAAGACAAGCTAGAATTAACGAGTAGTGTCGCTAAGCTGATCCCTCAGCAACGACGTTTAATTTTGCAAGTATGGCACGAAATGAACCAACAAATAATGAACTACATTCGCGGTAAAGTGTTTGAAATTTTAATTGTTGGTGGTGTGTCGTTTATTGCATTTACGGTTTTGGATTTACGTTATGCTGCATTGCTTGGTGTACTGGTTGGTTTTTCGGTGTTAATTCCATTTATTGGTGCGGCACTGGTAACGATTCCGGTAGCGGCAGTTGCGCTATTTCAATTTGGATTAGAAACCCAGTTTTGGACCATCTTAATTATTTACGGAATTATTCAGGCGCTTGATGGCAACGTACTTGTACCTTTATTGTTTTCAGAAGCTGTTGACTTAAACCCTGTGTTTATAATTGTTGCAGTGTTATTTTTTGGTGGTTTATGGGGATTTTGGGGCGTATTTTTTGCCATCCCGTTGGCCTCTCTTGTAAAAGCACTAATAACAGCGTGGTCGTCTACTCATGAAGAGATAAGTAAAGAAACTGCTGAGTAAAAGCGTAAACAGACTTTTAGTTTAAAAAAGCATAGTAAACGCACCTCTAGTGCTAATTGATTATTACTCATTACCTGTAAAATTATGTACTATTGGTAATAAGATATATTTTTTAGTAATAAGGTGTGTTTTTTAATGTCTGAGTTTTTATTGCACGATGAGCCAGTAAAACAAGTTTACCTTGATGCAAACGCAACGACCCCTGTGTTGCCTTGTATTGCTGATGTTGTTTCTCATACCATGCAAATATGTTTTGGTAATCCTTCAAGCCCGCACATCACAGGTATTCAGGCCAAGCATTTATTAGAACAAACACGCCAAAAGGCACGCACGGTTATTGGCGCAACTAATGGCGATATCCTATTTACCTCTGGTGCAACGGAGGGTATTCAAACTGCGGTGGTTTCTACATTAATTAATGCTAAAAATCAGCCTATTAAAAACCCTGTATTGTTATATGGTGCAACTGAGCATAAAGCGGTGCCAAATACACTCAAGCACTGGAATAGCGTACTTGACGTTAACGCCGAAGAGCTTGCTATTCCGGTTGATAGTAACGGTATTTTAGATTTAGATTTTATAGCACAGCATATAGATAACGCATTGATGATTTGCACCATGGCCGTTAATAACGAAACCGGCGTATATCAAGATTTATCCGCTATAGAGCAGGTAATTCGTAGCCGTAACAAAAATGTATCGTGGATGGTTGATTGCGTTCAAGCACTCGGTAAACAAGCGCTCGCACTGAGTAATACAACTATTGATTACGCTCCTTTTTCGGGGCATAAGCTATACGCACCTAAAGGTATTGGCTTTTTATATATTCGCAGTGGCAGTGCGTACACACCTTTTATAGCGGGTGGCGGTCAAGAAAGTGGAATGCGTTCTGGCACCGAAAATCTACCCGGTATTGCAGGGTTAAATAAGCTATTTAGTATGTTGCTTGATAAATCAGACGATACATTTAAACCAATTAGCATACTTAACGCTTACCGAATCCAGTTACAAAGCGCGATAAAAGATACCTTTGGCGATATTACATTTAATCATGATTTTGCTTATAGCGTGCCAACCACACTTAACTTTGCTGTTAACGATTTAACGAGCAAAGAAGTGATTGATTTATTTGATGCTGCGGGCATTCGCGTAAGTGGTGGTTCGGCTTGTAGTACGGGGGCATCTACAAGTTTTGTTTTAGATGCAATGGGTGCAAGTAAGTGGCAAAGTGAAAATGCGATTAGGTTATCGTTTGGACCTGCTGCAACACAACACGATATTGATGATGCTTGTGTGCGTATTCGCGCTCTTAAAGCAATACTACAGGCTAACTGTTTAATTGTATCTGATAGCAC
Source organism: Pseudoalteromonas sp. FUC4 (assembly GCF_008370255.1). GTDB lineage: Bacteria > Pseudomonadota > Gammaproteobacteria > Enterobacterales > Alteromonadaceae > Pseudoalteromonas. The sequence continues at coordinate 315,215 of NZ_SEUI01000001.1, forward strand.
TACGCCACCACAAGAAGTGTGCGCACTTGGCCTTACTCAGTTTAGGCACCAAGGAGCATGTAGTTGGCTTTATGTAAGCGATGATAAGCACGCAGTTATAATAGACCCTATTATTGAGCTTATTCCGCGTTTTGAAAAAATAGCGAACACACAAAACTTAACTATATCAGCGGTGCTTAATACTCATCTACATCAAGAGCGAGAGTCAGCGACTAATTTACTAACCAGCGTTCTTGCATCGCGTGTTGTAAAAGGTGAGGTTGATTCGCTTGGTTGGCCGCTAAATACAGCAAGTATTAACTTGGCAAACGACGTGCTTGAAAAAGTAGCGACACCTGGGCACAGCAAAGATAGCGTAAGTTATTTATTAAAAAATAGTAATGGTGAAACGCGTTACTGTTTTTGTGGTGATTTAATACTGCCTGCAGGGCTTGGCAATACATCGCTTATAGGTGGGGATGCAAAATCAATGGCACGCTCTATTTTAGCAATAAGCGAGCAACTAAATAGCACCAGTATTATTTGCTCAGGGCACGACTACCAACAATGCTTTGCCATGAACTGGGCTGTACAACAAAACCAAACGCCATTACTCAATGCGTTAGTAAGCGGCAGTATTTCAGTTGATGAATTTACAATACAAAAGCAGCAGTACGACGCTTCAAAGCAAGTAAATAACACGCAATTGTGTGGTTATGTAAATGCATTGCCTGAGATTGATACACAGCAATTAAATTTTGATGACGCTAAAGCAATGTTAAACACCAGCGATGTATATTTAATAGATACTCGGGAGCCGTATGAGCATGGAGCAAATAATGTTGCTCAGTTATTTAATACACTTGATGAAAAAACATTAAATATACCGCTTAGCAGAATGGCAAATGCGGTGTTTGAAGGGCAGTTAAGTAAAAATAACAAATATATTTTATTATGCCGTAGTGGTAACCGCTCAAAAATTGCTGCAACTAACTTAATACAACTAGGATATAAAACCGTTTATAACCTAAATGGCGGTTTAGCGCTTAGTAATTAAACAAAGATTGTAATTAGTACAAAATCGGCTTTAGAGCCGATTTTTTGTTTTTAAGGTTTATTTGTTTGCAAGGCAAGCAATTACAGTAATTAGTGAATAACTATGAAAAGTAATTAGCAGCGCTTATAAAAATTCATTAATATTTCATTTTGATTGATTAAGCTATGCCGCTGCCTTTAAAATTACAGGTAAATTAATTTATAAAATTTTTATGATACCGGTGTCAAAAGCTAAAAATTGCGTTATCATCTGCACATAAAATTATAAAAACAGCACTTTTTTTGCATTTTTAGTTATACTATTTGCGCTTTAATTTAGTGTGAATAAGTAGTCTTAAGAGTTTTGCTTTTATAAAAAACATTTTTAAATCAATTGATTGAAAAAAATAGAGGATATTTCCATGTCTAACCGAACGCAACTAGCAAGTTGGCAAGCACTAGAACAAAGTGCAGCTAAGATGAAACAAACACATCTAAAAACGTTATTTGCACAAGATGACACGCGCTTTTCTCAGTTTTCAACTCAAGTACCAGGCGTATTATTCGACTATTCTAAGCAACTTATTGATAACGATGTTTTTGCTAACTTAATGTCGCTTGCTAAAGAATGCGATATTGCATCGTGGCGCGATAAAATGTTTAGCGGTGAAAAAATAAATATCACCGAGGATCGCTCAGTTTTGCATACGGCACTTCGTAATCGTGCTCACACCCCATTAATTGTTGATGGCGAAAACGTGACACAAGCCGTAGACAACGAATTAGCTAAAATTAAAGTGTTTGTAGAAAAAGTTCGTAGCGGTAAATGGTTAGGCTATACCGGCAAAACGGTAAAAGATGTTGTAAGTATTGGTGTTGGAGGCTCTAACCTTGGTCCACAAATGGCAACTGAAGCATTAAAAGCACTTGCTGATGATACGTTAAATGTTCACTACGTATCTAATGCTGACGGTGTACAAATTTCGTCTATATTGAAAGCCATTGACCCTGAAACAACATTATTTGTTATTTCGTCAAAAACATTTACTACGTCAGAAACCATGACAAACGCAAAAACGGCGGTTGACTGGTTTTTACAAACAACAAAAGATGAAAGTACAATTGCAAAGCATTTTGTTGCAGTAAGTACAAATTTAGAAAAAACGGCAGCCTTTGGTATCAGCGACGAAAACGTATTCACTATGTGGGATTGGGTTGGTGGTCGCTTTTCACTTTGGAGTGCGATAGGCTTACCAATTGCTTTATATTTAGGCTACGACGCCTTTGAAGCAATTTTAGAAGGTGCGTTTGAAATAGACGAGCACTTTAAATCTGCGCCGTTTGAGCAAAATATACCATTAATTATGGCATTGCTTAGCGTATGGAATACGAGCTTTTTGGGCTATACAGCGCAAGCTATATTACCGTACGATCAAGCACTGCATATGTTGCCTGCGTATTTACAGCAAGGCGAAATGGAAAGTAACGGTAAACACGTTAACTTTGCAGGCGAAACGGTACCTTATACTACGGTTCCAATTATTTGGGGCATGACGGGTATTAATGGCCAGCACGCATTTTATCAGTGTTTACACCAAGGTAATGTAATTGTACCTGCAGATTTTATTGCATCAGTTAAGCCACAAGTGAATGTTGATAAGCATCACGATATTTTATTATCAAACTTCTTTGCTCAAACAGAAGCGATGATGAGTGGTGTAGATGCAGCGCAAGTTACAGCTGATTTAACCGCTAAGGGTAAATCGCAAGCAGAGATTGATGAGTTATTAAATCATAAAATTCATCAAGGCAATCGTCCTACAACGTCTATGCTATTAGATACAGTAGATGCTAAAACAGTGGGCCGTTTAATTGCACTGTATGAGCATAAGATATTTTGCCAAGGCATTATTTTAGAAATATGCTCGTTTGACCAATGGGGTGTAGAGCTGGGTAAAGGTTTAGCATCTAAAATTGAGAGTGAACTCACTGATGATAGCGTGAAACACGCTCATGATAGTTCTACAAACGGCTTAATGGCGTATTACAAACAAAACCGTACGCAGTAAAAAATTCGCTTACGCAAGTAAGTAAACCGAGTACCTTTGAACGGGTAGCGCTGGAGTGCTTAGGGTCTGTATTTTTGTGAGAGGAGATACAGGGCCCCTAAGGCTCATTTAATAAGTGCAATGATAAACAATAATAATAAATCATCGATACAGAACAATTCAGCAGGCTTTTATTTACATACAGCTATAAAAGCCATCTAATCTAGCAATAAATAGGCATACCCGCGCATTGATAAAATGTACTGGGTATCACAACGTAGAGAGTAACTATGCTTAATCCTTTTGATATTATAATTTTTGGGGGCGGTGGTGATCTTGCGTTACGCAAATTGCTACCTGCAATGTACAGAGCATATCAAGAAGGTAACTTACCTGAAGGCTCACGTATCCTACCAACAGTGCGCGAAGAATCGAAACGTGCTGAATACATAGAAACAACGCATAAAGCATTACAAGAATTTTTAAGCAAAGGTGAGTTTAACGCTAAAGATTGGAAAGCGTTTTCTACTTTTTTAGTGCCAGTGGTAAGTAATGTTACAGAAGCAGACGACAACTGGGATGTGCTAAAAGGCATTTTAGATGAGCACGAAAGCACTAAGTCTCGCGTGTTTTACTTATCGCTTCCGCCTGCTGTTTATGGCACATGTTGTGAAATATTATCGACTAAAGGTTTAATCACACCTACATCACGCGTTGTTGTTGAAAAGCCAATTGGTTATTGCGGTGCTTCTGCTGAAGCAATTAATGGAAAAATTGCAGAGTTTTTTAATGAAGAACAAATTTTCCGTATTGACCATTACTTAGGTAAAGAAACAGTACAAAACTTAATGGCGCTGCGTTTTTCAAACTCATTGTTTGAAAATATGTGGGATGCTAAATCTATTGATAACATTCAAATTAGCTTATCAGAAACGGTTGGCCTTGAAAGCCGTGCGGGTTTTTATGATAAAGCTGGTGCACTTCGTGACATGGTTCAAAACCACTTATTACAACTACTTTGTTTAGTTGCAATGGAGTCGCCTAATAAGCTTAACGCTAACAGTATTCGTAACGAAAAACTAAAAGTATTAGAAGCACTTCGCCCGCTGGTAGATGGTGATGTTGATGAAAATATTGTGCGTGGTCAATATGTACCAGGTGACTTAAACGGTAAAATTGTACCGGGTTACTTAGAAGAGCTAAATGAAGGTTCTAGTAAAACAGAAACGTTTGTAGCTATTCGCGCGCATATTGATAACTGGCGCTGGGCAGGTGTTCCATTTTACCTTCGTACGGGTAAACGTATGGCTAAACGCTGTGCTGAAATTGTAGTTGAATATAAAAAGGTATCTCACAATATTTACGAAGATAACGTGGGTAACATCGAGCCAAATCGTCTTGTTATTCGTTTGCAGCCAGAGGAAACAATTCAATTAACGCTTATGTCTAAGCGTCTTGATAATCTTCAAATGCAACTTGAACCGGTAACAATGAACATTGAGCTTTCGCAAGCTTACAGCAACGGTTTTCACTCAGATGCGTACAAGCGTTTAATGCTTGATGCTGCTGCAAATAATCCATCGTTATTTATTCACCGTGATGAAGTTCGTCAAGCGTGGAAATGGATTGATCCAATCATTGACCGCTGGCAAGACAAAGGCAAACCTGCGCTTTATCGTGCTGGTAGCTGGGGTCCGGATGACGCTGATGAACTATTGGCAGAAAAGAGCCACGTATGGTTTAACACAGGCGATAAGGTATAAGCATGGCAACACTAGTTGAAAAGTTTTTTGATGATAAAGACGCGCTAACAGCTGAGCTTTCTGCAACGCTTGAGCAATCACTACGTGATGGCATTAAAAATGATGGCCGTGCTGTATTAATGGTATCGGGAGGCTCGTCTCCTGCGCCTGCGTATAAACATTTATCAACGCTTGATTTAGATTGGCAACATGTTGATGTTGCTATGGTTGATGAGCGCTGGGTAGAGCCAAGCCATGAAAAAAGTAACGAAGCATTTATTAAAAGCACGTTATTACAAAACTATGGTAGTGCTGCAAACTTCATAACTATGAAAAATGATGCTGCAACCGCGCTGCAAGGCAGTGAAGTGTGTGAAGCCGCTTATAGCGAGCTAAAAAGCCCATATGATGTAACTATTTTAGGTATGGGCCCAGATGGCCATACTGCGTCGTTATTCCCGCATGCGGAAGGTTTAGAGTACGGTTTAACAACTGCGCAAACAGTATGTGCAATTAATGCGATACAAAGTGATGTGACGGGTAGTATTACTGAGCGAATGACGCTTACGTTAAATGCCATTGCGCAATCTAAAGTGGTTAAGCTTTTAATTAGCGGTGAAGAAAAACTCGCTGTTTATAAGCAAGCAAAAGCGGGCGGCGATGTTAATGACATGCCACTACGTGCTGTACTTAACCACCCAAGTATAAATATTGAAGTATATTGGGCACCTTGATTTAGGTACTAATCTAACTTTTAAAGGCCGCTTATATAAGCGGCTTTTTTTATTTGTTCAAATTTAAGTCTAAACACTTCAAAAAATAGCCCTGAACTGTTAACCAATGTTAATGCATAACTTTAGTTTGTATTAAAAATAACCATGAAGTGTGTTGTTTTTGCACAAAATTTATGAGTTTGAGCTGTATGTTTTTTAGCAACGTTCAGATTTAGTTAAATTTTATTTTTTCATGGTCGTTGTCATAAAAGTTTCCCTTCCTTTTTTAGCTCAAAAGCATTAGCCTAAAGGTATTAACAATGAAACATATAAATTAAAATAAACGGAGCAGTAACATGGCGGAGCAACAAGTACAGCCTTTACACAACGAAAAACATGCCAACACTAAAATTCAAAACGGCATCAATGTAGAATTCATGAAAACTCAACATTTAGTGCCAGTAGTTGCACATGAGTTTGCACGCGTAGCAAACGAGTTTCCAATGTCATTCGTTAAAAATAACGAAAGCGGCACTTTTCAAGCTGTTGCTATGTTTGGCTTAGAGCCAGGCGAAAACCTTTTTGTAGAAGATGGTAAATGGACTGCAGCATTTGCACCTATGGCAACGACTCGCTACCCACTGGGCTTAGTTAAACACCCAGATCAAGATCAATACGGTATCGTAATTGACGAAGCAAGTGCGCTTGTTGGTGAAGACGAAGGTAATGCATTATTTGAAAACGGCGAAGAAACAGATTACTTAAAACGTCGTAAAGAAGCGCTTGTATCTTTCATTGAGTTTTCTCAAGTAACTGAAGCGTTCACTAAATTCCTTGCTGATAAAGAGCTACTAATTGCACAAACGCTAACAGTAGACATTAAAGGCGAGAAAAAAGACATCAACGGTATTTACCTTATCGATGAGAAAAAGCTAAACGAGTTAAGCGATGCTGATTTCCTTGAGCTTCGTAAACGCGGTTACCTAGCACCAATTTATTCTTTCTTAACGTCTACGCATCAAGTAGCACGTTTAGCGCGTTTAAAAGCTAAACAAGCTTAATTACAAACACGTAAAATTTAAAAAAGCGCTTTAAGGCGCTTTTTTTATGCCATTAAACTCACTTTAGTTGAAATTAAGCCCGCAACCATTCACATTAGTTTACAACTTTCCCATAAAAGAACTCATTATGAAAACACCATTATTAGCCATTTTTGCGAGCAGCCTTGTTGCTTTAAGCAATAGTGCATTAGCTGCAGAGACTCCTTTTGCCATTGCGATTCATGGTGGGGCAGGGACAATCGAAAAAGCACGATTCACACCGGCTCAAGAAAAGCAGTACCGCGCTAAATTAACGCAAGCTGTAGAGACAGGTTATAAAGTATTGCAACAAGGTGGTGAAAGCTTAGATGCGGTGACAGCGGCCATTACAGTATTAGAGCAATCGCCTTATTTTAATGCAGGGCGTGGGGCGGTATACACTTACGATGGCGGGCATGAGCTTGATGCATCCATAATGGATGGTCGAAACCGTGAAGCAGGCGCAGTTGCGGGTGTAAAGCATATTGAGAGCCCAATTAAGTTAGCGCGCTTGGTAATGGATAACTCTGTACATGTAATGCTTAGCGGGCAAGGCGCTGAGGAGTTTGCTAAAGAGCAGGGCGTTGAGCTTATCGAAAATAACTTATTTGATACAGAGCCTCGTTATAAAGCGCTTTTAAAAGCAAAACAAAAATTAGATAAGGCCAAAGCAACTAGCAAAGAGTATCAAGCAGCGCACAAAGCATTACCTAATAACTATAAAATGGGCACTGTGGGTGCCGTGGCACTTGATAAAAACGGTAATTTAGCAGCGGGTACATCAACAGGCGGTATGACCGCAAAACGTTATGGCCGTGTGGGTGATGCGCCGGTAATTGGTGCAGGAACATTTGCTGAAAACGAATCGTGTGCTGTATCGGCAACCGGGCATGGCGAGTATTTTATTCGCTATAACGTAGCAAGTGATATTTGTGCGCGGGTTAAATATCAAAATAAAACCATTGCACAAGCAGGCGATGAAGTTATTAACCAAGTACTTGCGCCGATTGGCGGTACGGGTGGTGTAATTATTGTTGATACGAAGGGGAATATTAGCTTGCCGTTTAATACCTCGGGTATGTATCGTGCGAGTAAATCGAACACACAAGCGACCTATGTAGGTATATTTAACGACGAATAGCTCATAAGTACATATATCTGGGCAGATATGCGCTTTGTAGGATTAACCCTGAGCATTTAGTTTGATACAATTAATGCTCTATTATTAATTTTATAAGGTATGCGGGTGGTTAACCTAGGTCAGTTGTTTGGCGAGCTAAAAACGTGCTTGAAAAAAGATCAATTTATTTTTAAAAAACGCTTACATGGCGTAAAAAAAATAACCGATGAAAACAAGCATGCCAACGCGCTTGAAAAAATAGCGGCTGATATAACCCGTAGCCAAGAATTACGTGACAAACGCTTAGCGGGTCTTCCTAAAGTGACTTATCCTGAGCAATTGCCAGTAAGTCAAAAAAAGGATGTAATTAAAGACGCCATTGCAAACAACCAAGTGGTTATTATTGCCGGTGAGACGGGCTCAGGTAAAACAACGCAAATACCTAAAATGTGTTTAGAGCTTGGCCGTGGGGTTGATGGTTTAATAGGTCATACGCAACCACGCCGATTAGCAGCGCGTACGGTGGCTAACCGTATTGCTGAAGAAATGAAATGTGAACTTGGTCAGCAAGTTGGCTTTAAAATTCGTTTTAGCGACCAGGTATCTAATAATACGTATATTAAATTAATGACCGACGGTATTTTGCTTGCTGAAATACAACAAGACCGTTTTTTAAATCAATACGACACCATCATTATAGATGAAGCGCATGAGCGTAGTTTAAACATCGACTTTATTTTAGGTTACTTAAAAAACCTACTTCCAAAACGCCCTGATTTAAAAGTTATTATTACTTCGGCAACCATCGACCCGGAGCGCTTTTCAAAGCACTTTAATGATGCGCCCATTATAGAAGTATCGGGTCGTACTTTCCCAGTTGATGTGCGCTACAACCCTATTACTGATATTAATAAAGATGATATGGAAGCGGAGGGCGATCAGCTACAAGGTATTTTTGATGCCGTTGATGAGCTGTGCGCTGAAGGCCCTGGCGATATTCTCATATTTTTAAATGGTGAGCGTGAAATACGGGATACCGCAGATGCACTTAGCAAGCGTAATTTAAAACACACCGATGTATTGCCACTTTACTCGCGTTTATCTAACGCAGAGCAAAACCGTATATTTGCGCCGCATTCTCGTCGTCATATTATTTTATCGACTAACGTAGCCGAAACATCACTCACCGTGCCGGGTATTCGTTATGTAATAGACCCAGGTACTGCGCGTATAAGTCGCTACAGCTATCGTACAAAAGTACAGCGCCTGCCAATAGAGCCTATATCGCAAGCGAGTGCTAATCAGCGTATGGGCCGTTGTGGACGCGTTGAAGCCGGTATTTGTATTCGTTTGTACTCTGAGGATGATTTTTTATCGCGCCCAGAGTTTACCGATCCAGAAATACTGCGTACTAATCTAGCGTCTGTTATTTTGCAAATGTTAGCGTTAGGGCTTGGCGATATGGCGCAATTTCCGTTTGTGCAAGCGCCAGATAGCCGTAATATTAATGATGGCCTAACATTGCTTGAAGAGCTACAAGCGGTCAAACCAGCTAAACGCGATAGCAAAACCAGTTTAACTCAATCGGGCAGAGAGCTTAGTCGATTACCGGTTGATCCACGTTTAGCCAAAATGGTGCTGACAGCACATAAACTCGGTGCACTTCGCGAAGTGATTATTATTGTGGCGGCGCTGTCGATTCAGGATCCGCGCGAACGCCCACAAGAAAAACGTGCCGCAGCAAATGAAAAGCATGGGCGCTTTGATGACCCAGATTCAGATTTTATCGCTTTTTTAAACTTATGGAATTACCTAGAGGAGCAGCAAAGCGAGCTAACCAACGGCCAGTTTAGAAAGCTGTGTCAAAAAGACTTTTTAGCCTATATGCGTCTTCGTGAATGGCAAGACATTGTTTATCAAATTAGCACTGTATGTAACGAAATGGGTATGAAAGCAACCAGCCAAGCGGCTGATGCCGAGTTAGTGCATAAAGCGTTATTAAGCGGAATGCTAAGCCATATTGGCTTTAAAGATGAGAAACAAATATACAAAGGCGCACGTAATAGCCAGTTTCATATTTTTCCGGGTTCAAGTTTATTTAAAAAGAGCCCTAAATGGATTATGTCGGCAGAGCTGGTAGAAACCAGTAAGTTATATGCCCGTACAAATGCAAAAATAGACATTAATTGGGTCGAGCCACTAGCACTGCATCTAGTAAAACGTAGCTACACCGAGCCACACTGGGAGAAAAAACCAGGTGCGGTAATCGCGTTTGAGCAGCAAACTTTATACGGCTTACTTGTTGTAAATAAACGCCGCTGTGTTTATAGCAATATTGACCCTAAAGTGAGCCGAGAGCTTTTTGTACGCACTGCATTAGTTGAGCAAGAGCTGGGCTTAAACGAGAGCTTTTTAGCATTTAACCGTGAGCTAATTGAAGATATTCAAGTGCTGGAAAATAAGTCACGTCGTCGTGATATTTTAGTTGATGAGCAAACGTTATTTGAGTTTTACGATAAAAAAATACCCAAAGAAATTAATAACCGTGCTGCATTTTTAAAATGGTATAAAACACAAAAACAACAAAATAAGTATTACTTACACATGACTCGTGAAGAGCTAATGCAGCATGGTGCAAGTAATATCACTGAGTTTGACTACCCAGATACATGGCAGCAAGACAATATTATATTGCCGCTTGCTTATCATTTCGACCCAGGCCAAGCAGTTGATGGCGTTGCGGTACAGATACCGGTAGCGCTTTTAAATCAAGTCCAAGAAAGTGGTTTTGACTGGCATATACCTGCATTCAGGCATGAGTTAATAAGTGGGCTTATAAAGTCATTGCCTAAATCGCTGCGTCGTAATTTTGTGCCAGCACCAAACTATGCTGATGCAGTGCTGGCAGCGATTGAGCCAATGCAAGGTGGCTTAATTGATGCTTTAGCCACGCGTTTATTAAGAATGACAGGTGTGAGGGTTGATCCAGAGGCATGGGACTTAAGTGCATTAGCCCCGCATTTACGATTACAGTTTGAAGTACGTGATGAGAGCGATAAGTTACTTGCACGAGGACTTGATTTAGCCAAGCTCAAAGCAGAGCTGCAAGGTGAAGTCACCGAAACACTGTCTAAAGTAGCCGATAAAGGCATTGAAAAGTCAGATCTAACACAATGGGACTTCGGTGAGTTACCAGCTTCTTATGTGAAAAAACAAGGTCAATACGAAATAAAAGCATACCCTGCGCTGGTGGATAAAAAATCAGCTGCTGCAGTGGAGCTTTTTGATAGTGAAGCAAAAGCGCAGCAAGCACATCAACAAGGTTTACGCCGTTTAGTACTATTAAATGTGCCATCGCCAATTAAGTACTTACAACAAAATTTACCGAATAAAGCAAAGCTGGGCTTGTACTTTAACCCATTTGGTAAAATAGCCGATTTAATTGATGACTGTATAGCCGCAGGCGTTGATAGCTTATTAGTGAAACACGGCGATATACGCGACGAAAAAGCATTTGAAATAGTAAAAGAGCAAATACGTGGTGAGCTCGGTGATGCGGTTGTATCTATTGCAACGCAAGTTGAGCAAGTATTAAGTATTGCTCACGCACTTCATAAAAAAATGAAAGGGCGAGTAGATTTAACCATGATCACTGCACATGGCGATATAAAATCACAGCTTGAGTCGCTTATATTTAAAGGTTTTGTGAGCGCGCATGGCGCAGATAAAATAGCGGATTTAATTCGTTATTTAAAAGCGATTCAAAAACGTTTAGAAAAGCTGCCTGTGGATCCAAATCGTGATAGGTTATGCGTACTTGAGCTAGATAAAGTTGCGCAAGAGTATAAAAAAGTAGTTAATAAAACGCCTAAAGGGTTGCCTATACCACAAGAAGTAACCGCTATTTTTTGGATGCAACAGGAGCTTAGAGTGTCGCTATTTGCTCAAACACTAGGCACGCCTTACCCAATTTCGGCCAAGCGGGTTCTTAATGCGATAAAAGAGATAGAATAAAACTTGCATTTTCTATTAAGCTTAGTACCTTAATAGAAGGATTTATTTTTGTTTTGAAAAGGAAGCGACATAGCTATGTCCTCATCGATTGAACATAAAACAAAGCGACTTTTAGTGGTAGATGACGAGTATTTTAATTTTGAAATGCTTAAAGCCGCACTAGCGTCGAAATTTGATGTTAGTTACGCAGATTCAGGGCAAAGCTGCCTTGCATCAGCAATAGCAAGTCCGCCAGATATAATTTTGCTTGATGTTTGTATGCCTGGTCTTGATGGTTATGATACATGCCGAATGCTAAAGCACACACCTGAAACAAAAAATATTCCTGTTGTTATGGTATCGGGCCTAGAGTCCCCATCTGAAAAACAAGCAGGGTTTGATGCTGGTTGTAATGCGTATGTTGTAAAGCCATTTTCAGTGGGTGCTTTGTTGGGAAAAATTAACACGGTTGTTTAGAGGTAACATATGTTTACTGATGATAAGCGAAATTTTAGACGCATGCAGATTAACACTCCTGCAAATTTAACAACGATAGAACCAATAGCGGGTTTAAATTTTGCCGCAGAGTGCGTGGATTTAAGTGCAACAGGCTTATCAATTCATTTAGATGAATTGCTTGAACCTAATACCTTACTGACGGTGAACATTGATTCGACTCATCCAAGTATTGCGCCTTTAAATGCAACAGCAAAAGTAATACGTGCCAGCAAAGAAGATGATGGCACGGTAACCGCAGGTCTTGAAATCATTCAGTTTAACTAAGTCGAATCCAGTTAAACTCAATGATTAGATATTAAAAAACCTTACAGATTAAGCCTTTTAAGTAAAAGCCTTCAGGGTAGCTGCCAGCAATTGGGTGATCGGCTGCCTGGTTTAATCGCTCCATTATAAGTAGATCTTTACCTGCATCAAGTGCTGCATCGGCGACTACTTTTTGAAACAAGTTTTGTTCCATTAAACCAGAGCATGAGAATGTTAGTAGTGTTCCACCTGGCTTTAGTATTTGCATAGCAATCATGTTGATATCTTTATAACCACGGCACGCACCTGTTAGCTGAGCTTTATTGTCAGCAAACTTTGGTGGATCCATTACGATGGTATCGAACTGTCTGCCTTCGTCGCGGTACTGACGTAGTAACTTAAATACATCCTGCTTAACAAAGCTTACTTTATCTAAATCTAAGTTGTTGTGCTCAACATTACGTTTTGCTGTATCTAAAGCCGGTTGCGATACATCTACGTTAGTTACATGCTCACATCCACCACGTAGGGCGTACAACGAGAACGTACCTGTATAACTAAAACAGTTAAGTACAGTTTTGCCTTTTGAAAAACGCTCAAGTGCGGCGCGGCTGTCACGCTGATCTAAGTAAAATCCTGTTTTGTGACCTTCAATTATATCAACTTCGATTTTTAAGCCGTTTTCCTCAATAAGTACCGGCTGTGTTGGTTCATTGCCCCAAAGAGCGCCTTTAATTGGCTCTAAGCCTTCTTTAGTACGTACATCTACGTCAGAGCGCTCATATATGCTAGAACCGGGGAAAATAGACATCAACGCGCCTACAATCTCTCCTTTATGGCGCTCGGCACCGGCACTTAATAGCTGGCACACTAATACATTATCAAATTTATCGATTGTAACGCCTGGTAAGTAATCAGATTCAGCAGCACATAAGCGGAACCCTGTTAATCCGCCTTCTTCAATAACTTGGCTACGGGCTTCTAATGAGCGACGTAAACGGCGTTCAAAAAAGTGTTGATCGATGACTTCTTTTTCGTCAAAGCTCCAAACACGTGCACGAATTTGTGAGTGAGGGCTATACGCAGCAGTTGCTAAAAACTTACCTTCGCTGTCGTGAATCGTTACTGTGTCGCCTAATCCAGGTTTACCTTTAATTTTTTTGATGGCTTTTGAAAATAACCAAGGGTGTTTTCTTTTTAATGATTTATCGCGACCAGCTTGTAGGTAAACGGCAGATGACATAAGGCTTCTCAGTAGTAATAAATAAGCGCTGTATTTTAGTCAAGCAAGGAGCAACATACAACGAATGTTTTGCAAGGTTGGCATAAAGCACGGTAAAGTACGGATAATTCATCCATTCATTAGATTTTGGAACCTAATAGTGCCTGACGCCGTTTTAAGCCCCGATTTAGAAATACTTAATTCACGATGTAGAGAATTTATAGCCTCTTTAGTGTGTGCCGATGTAGCTCATGATATTACCCACATAGAACGGGTGGTACGCGTTGCAATACAGCTATGTAATGCAGAGCAGGCAAACATATCGGTAGTATTACCCGCAGCGTGGATGCACGACTGTGTGGCAGTCGCTAAAAACCACCCCGATCGCGCAAAAGCCTCGTCTATGGCGGCAGATAAAGCATTGGGTTTTTTAAAATCGATTAATTATGACGAGTCACTTTTTGATGATATTCATCATGCTATTGCAGCACACAGCTTCAGCGCAAATATAAAAATTAAAACAGTTGAAGCACAAATAGTACAAGATGCCGACAGAATGGATGCTTTGGGCGCTATTGGCGTGAGCCGCTGTATGAAAGTAGGCGGCTCAATCGGACGGTCACTGTATAACCCAGAAGACCCTTTTTGTATTGAACGCGAAGCTGATGATAAAACATACACACTTGATCACTTTTTTATAAAATTACTACATATTGCCGATAGTATGAATACCCCATCAGCTAAAGCAGAGGCAAATAGACGTACAACATATATGCGTGAGTTTTTAGAGCAATTAAAGTCAGAAATTGGTGAGTAACGTGAATAATACAAACATACCTAAATTATCGGGGATTGATCATTGTCATTTAAACGTTGATAACTTATCGGATGCCGTAAAGTGGTATGAACGTGTTTTAGGTTTTAGTGTAGTGCCCGAACTTGCATTTTGGGGTGAGGAGGGTCGAGGCCCTCTAACCCTTGAAGACGCTAGTTCGACAACGCGTCTAGCATTGTTTGAAGGCGAAGGGCGCAGCAAAGGAATTGCATTTTTAGCCACGGGGGAGCAATTTATACAGTGGCTAAATCATCTTGAGAGTTTAAACATAAAAGCAGTGCTAGCGGATCATGCTGTAACGTTTTCTATGTACTTTAAAGATGAAAGCGGTAATAGCCATGAAATTACCTCACATGACTACAGCTATATTAAGTGTATTTATAACGATGTGAAGCTTGGGTCGCACGCTAGTAAAAAACGTACGGGTTAAATGAACACTAGGCATTAATTGCTTAGTGTTGTTCTTGGTGCGCTTCTTTAATCGCAATAATATCGTCAATTTTTTCTATAAATAATTCAACTAATTTAGGGTCAAAGTGTTCACCGGCTTGTGATTGTATATGTTGAATTGTTTTTTCAACACTCCAAGCTTCTTTGTAAGGACGTTTCGAAGTAAGTGCATCAAATACGTCAGCTATAGCTACAATTCTACCTTCAATTGATATATCTTCGCCTTTAATTCCATTAGGGTAGCCTGTGCCATTCCATTTTTCATGGTGCTCAATAGCAAGTGTATGAGCGAGTTGTAATAATGGTGAAGAGGAGTTTGCTAATATTTTCGCGCCAATTATGGCGTGCTGTTTCATATGATCAAATTCTTCAGAAGTTAACTTTCCAGGCTTGAGTAAAATGGCATCTGGGATACCTATTTTTCCTACATCGTGCATTGGGGCAGCTTGGCGTAGTAATTCTGCTCGTTGCTCATCCATACCTAGTGCTAACGCTAATACCTTACTGTATTGGCTCATACGGACTATATGCTCGCCAGTATCGGTATCTTTATATTCAGCAGCACGGCCTAAGCGTTGTACTAAATCTACATGAGCTTGTTTTAATTGCTCTGCCTGCACCAGCGATAAGTGTGTTTTAACTCTTGCTCTTACAATAGCGGGGCTTATTGGCTTAGTAATATAATCTACGGCACCTAACTCAAAACCTTTATATTCATCGCTTTCATCGCCAAGCGCAGTAACAAATATAATGGGTATATGTGATGTTTTAGGGTTAGCTTTAACTATTTGACAGACTTCAAAACCATTCATATCTGGCATCATTATGTCGAGCAAGATTAGCTTTGGTAATTCTTTTTCAAGTAATGCCAGTGCAGCGTCACCCGATTTAGCAAACGACATTCTGTATTGATTACCTAACACTTCGCGCATTACTTTTAGGTTTGCAGGCTCATCGTCAACAATTAATACTCGTGGTCTATCTGACGTAAAGTCCATTAATTAATACTCATAATTAGTTAGTTTTTCAAGTAAGATTTCTAGTATTACGTGTGCTTTATCAAAATCAAATTCATCAAAGGCCTCGGCTATATCATCAACTTCATTTTTATAAATAGAAGGTGTGCCGCGTTGCAGTTTTGCTAGTAGTTCATCATTTAATTCTGCATTTTGTGCATCTTGATAAAGTATTTCACACAATGACTTAACTTCATCGATTGATAGCGTGTCTGAACTATTACCTTCAGAGTTACTACTTGGCTTATCGCAGGTATTTGATGACAGCAGTTGTGAGATGACAAGTAACTCGCTTTTTATATCGTCTAAAGTACTAATAACTTTAGCATCACTTTGCTTTTGCTCTAAATCCGTTAATAACTTCATTAATGTTATTAGACCTAAATTACCAGCAACACCTTTGAGTGTGTGAATGAGACTATCGGCATCTTTTATATTTGATAATTTATCATTAAAGAGTGTCTCGAACCGCTTATTACTATCACTAATAAATTTAGTAATCTCGGTAAGCTGCTTACATTTAGAGCCCCAGAGTGCGAGCCCTTTTTCAAAATCTATGTGCTGTGCTTTAGGATCGCTTTGCGATATAACCATTTCTTTTGCAATACCAAGGCCAAGTACTTGTGCTATTTCTTGGTTTAACTGATTTATATCAATGGGTTTATTTGCAAAGCCATTCATGCCTGCTTTTTTAGCCGTGAGTTTATCTTGCTGTAATACACTGGCTGTAAGCGCAATAATTGGCGTGTATTTAATTTGTCTTTGGTTTTCTATTGCTCTTATTTTTTGTGTTGCTTGTATGCCATCACACAGTGGCATATGGATATCCATTAAAATGACGTCAAAGTCTTGTTCTTCAAATATTTTAATCGCTTCAAGTCCGTTTGATGCCTTGGTAACTGCATGTTGATCGCGTGACAGGAGTAAAGAAAGCAGTTCTGTATTTTGCTCAATATCGTCAACGACTAGCACTCTAAGAGCGGGTAATTGAGTGTGTAGGCCATCAAAATGATCTATTTTAGTTTCGTCACCTAAAGTAAGCGGCAATGAAAAGTAAAAGCAGGTGCCTTTACCTAGTTCACTTACTAAGTTTATTGTTCCGCCCATAAGCTCTACAAGTTGTTTACTTATGGTTGTACCAAGGCCTGTACCACCAAAGCGGCGCGTAGTAGTGCCATCGGCTTGTTCAAAAGGTTGAAATACAGCTTGAATACGATCTTTTGCAATGCCAATACCGGTATCTTGTACTTCAAAAAACAGATGCTGATTGTGTGTCACGCCAACGGTTACGGTAACAGAGCCTTTTTCGGTAAACTTAATAGCGTTACCAATTAAATTAGTAAGTACTTGCCTGAGTCGATCTGGGTCGCCGTAGTACGTCGCACTTACTGATTCTTTAATATGAAGTTTAAGTTCTAAATCTTTCTTTTTAGCTTCTAGCCAAAAAGTAGAAATAATACTGTCTATCACTGTTTTTAAGCTAAAGTGGACTGGCTCAATAGTGAGTTTACCGCGTTCTAGTTTTGCAGAATCAAGAATTTCATTTAACAATCTTAGCAATGAACGAGCTGCATTATTTACCGTAACCAAGTGCTTTTGTTGTTCTTGATCAAGTGGGGTATCCATTAATAGATCGCTAAAACCTATTATAGAATTCATTGGGGTTCGTATTTCATGGCTCATATTAGCCATAAAAGATTGCTTTGCATGAGCGGCTTCTTCAGCTTTAAATTTAGCCTGCTCTAGTTTTTCTTCATATTCTTTGCGTTCTGTAATATCAACTAAAACGCCATCAATCCACTTTGGGTTGCCTTGAGCATCAAAGTCGATACTCCCTTTATCTAACAGCCACAAAATTTTGCCATTTCTGTGTCTAATTCGGTATTCAATAGAATATTGAGACTTTGCATCAACAGCTTTAGAGACTTCATCAACTATTTGTTTTTGGTCTGTTTTCAAGACCAAGTCATTAAACTCGATACAATGCTCTGTAAACTCATTTGGGTTATACCCTGTAAGCTCACTTATATTTGGACTAATAAATAACATCGTCCAGTTGTCATCAAATTTGCATCTAAACGCTACTCCGGGCATGTTATCGATAAGAGAGCGGTATTTTTGTTCTTTCTCTTCTAAACTTTGTTGCAAAGCGCGTTGTTCAGTCAAGTCGGTAATAAAGCCAACATATAAAGGGTTATGGCCCGGCTGATTTACTTCGCCTATACCTAAGCGAATAGGAAAAACATGTCCGTCCATGTGTTTTGCATATACATCACGGTTTATGCCTATTATTTTACCTAGATCAACATTGTGAGCGTTTAAGAGGTATTTGTCGTGATGCTTGGCAATGTCATCGTCCATCAGCATTTTTACGTTTTTTCCTTGAACTTGGCTTTCTTGCCAGCCAAAAATTTTACTTGCGGCTTCATTAAAACTTAAAATAATACCAGCGTGGTCAATGGTAACAATGCCATCTATAGCGGTGCCTAAAATAGCATTTAGACGGGATTCTTTTGCCGACTTATCCTCAAGTAACATGCGATAGCGAACCATACCATTTATTACACCAACCACGCTTGTAATCGCGATAGTTGCTGTGGCGACTGCAATGGCGATAAAAGTTAGTCCTGCGGTTGCATTAGCATCATCATAGATTAGTGGCGATGTAGCTACAAAACGCGTAGCGGCCATACCCATATAGTGCATACCAGCAACAGCACACCCTAAAATAACAGCGCTAATTGAGTTATTTTGAAGAGGTGATAAAGAGGGTAAAAAACGCTCAAGATTAAAGCGACTGTAAAGGGCTATAAAGGACAGCGCTACAGCGACAATGATTGATAACGCAAATATCATTGGATCATATCTAAGTAAAGGAGCAAGCTCCATTGCAGCCATGCCGCTATAATGCATAGTGCCAATACCGGCTCCTAGTAACACGGAGCAAATCGACAATACTTTTAGATTCCCTTTACTATTTACTAGCATTGATACAGCGTACTGACATGCTATAAATGCTGGTATAAAAGAAAGTAAAGTAATTGTTGGATCATAATCAATATTAGTACACAGTGAAAAGGCAAGCATACCAATAAAGTGCATACTCCAAATACCAGCTGAAAAAACAGTAGCAGCGGTCACATTTGCCAAACGTTGGTAGCTAGGAAATTGAGTTTCTTTTGCGAGATCTATAAGTCGAATGGTGAAAAAGGCTGCAAAAATAGCAATTAGCAATGACATTGAAACTAATAGAGGATCGTAAACGCCATTAATGATTAAGCTAGGATCTTGGTCTGTGATAAAAAAAGCTGATAACATAATGGCTCAAAATATAATCTTTATTTATCAAGTTTAATCTAATTAATTAATAAATAAACTGTTAATTCAGTGAAGTGATTAAAATAACGAATTTATTACTTTTCATTTTCTTTTATTTATCAGGGATTAGTTTTTTAGTTGGTGTTTTTTATTCTAATGTATTGCCTGTCACAGGACTAAGTTAGATTTATATGGTCATATTTTAGTTTCTATCGAGTAACCTTAATAAAAATAATGAATTGGCTTAACTAAGCGAAAAGTACACTTTATTTGGTTTTATTAATTGCTGGTGAATTTTCTCGTAGCAATATTATTAATGAGTATGAAAGTGTTTGAATATCAGTTAAAGAAAAGTATAAAACGTAAAACAGTTGCCATTAAAGTACATAACAAGAAGGTGACTGTATATGCCCCTCAGTTTGTTAGTAATAAACACATCCAAGAATGGCTTTTTGATAAGCAGGTGTGGGTAAATGCTCAATTAACTAAACAGCACAATATTGCTGATAGCAGACAGAACCCGCTCAAAGACAAACAAATTTTAATCTTTGATAGCATTGTGAACATAGAATTTAAGAAAGGTACTAAGTCCGAAGTACTAAACTGTGTCGACAGCTTGCTTATTACGCACTCTTCGCGCGTTAAAAATACTTCGCAAAAATATCAGCAACTTCTTGAAGAATATTTAAAAGAGCAACTAACTGCATATATAGAAATGCGTTTAGCGTACTTCTGCGCACAAATGGGTGAAGAATTACCTACGAGTCTAAAAGTAGCTATTTATAAGAGAAAGTGGGGGAGCTGTAATAGTAAGCGAGAGCTAACATTTAATTTGCATTTAATCGGAGCGCCTTATCATGCTATTGATTATGTGATTGTCCATGAGTTAGCGCATTTACGTCACTTAAACCACAGTAAAGCTTTTTGGCAGCACGTTGAGCGTTTTTTTTCTAATTATAAAGCATCATCAACATGGCTAAAGAAAAACGGTATGAGTTTACAGTGGGTATTTTGAAGTTAACCTGAATATAGGAATATAGGAATATAGGAATATAGGAATATAGGAATATAGGAATAGTAGAGAAGTGGTGGAGGGAGCTGGATTCGAACCAGCGAAGGCTGAGCCGTCAGATTTACAGTCTGATCCCTTTGGCCGCTCGGGAACCCCTCCACACTAATTTTATTGCATTTGGCCCCACTTAACTTAGCGGTTAGAAAAGTGGTGGAGGGAGCTGGATTCGAACCAGCGAAGGCTGAGCCGTCAGATTTACAGTCTGATCCCTTTGGCCGCTCGGGAACCCCTCCAATGCAACGGCGCTGATAATAGCAAATTGCGTATTTAAGTAAAGAAAAAAGCTAAAGAAAATTGAAATAAAGCCGATAAATATCTATCAGTTACCACAATCGACTAAAGACTATGCAAATAGATGATTTGTTAATCACAGAGAGTCAGTTAAACAATAGACTCAATAATAGTGTGCATGAAAATCGTCGTGGCGAATTTTCACTATTATTAGCAATGTTGTCACATGACGCACTCGATTTTAGTCAATTTCATTTACCAAAAACTGAAATAAATAATTTAGTTGTAGAAGAAGAGGCATTAAGAAAGCAATTTGGCGCAGGTCCAAAGCAACTTTTAGCCCCTGATGAATATAATATGGTGGTTGGACAATTCAATGCTGCATTAATATCTCAAGAAGGAGAGCGTAGCGGCATGACGAGCATCAAGCTAATACAATGCTTAAACCCTGAACCGCTTGCGATTAGAAATGATGATAAGCATATTCCATTTCATATAATAGATAACTGTGAACTTGCTGTCAGAAGAAGAATTAAAAGCGAACAAACACAACTAGCGAATCCCCCTATAAATGCAGCTGCTTTTTACGACAGCCTTAATAATGATGCAATACATCAACCACTTCATCTTATTGCGGTGTGATATATGATTGTAATAATCATCAGTTAATATATGCTTTATAACGGGTCTGCTTTATATATTTGCTAATAATTGATTTAATGAAAAAAAAGCATCCAAAAATTAAATGCAATTGCTATAATGGCGTCAAATGGTATGACATGAAATGCCATTATCATTAAACCAAGGTAATTAGGAACGTAATGAAGAAAACATTCACGCTAAATCACGAGAAAATCAAATACCCTCGTATGGTTGATGCTGCAAAGCACGAAGTGAAAAAATATTTGAAAAGAGAGCGTAATAAAACGCTACCTGAAGATGCTGACTATTGGGCATTTGACTGTAAGTTTGGTAATACAGCTGAAGATGCGCAAGTTGTGCACGTTGCTGAATTAAGTAACCAAATAGGCGAAATTGAAAAGCAAGGTTTGACCTCTTTCTATGTAGAGATTTTAGCTCGACCTGCTCAGCGTCAACAGTTAGATTTAGATGATGACGAATAATACTTAATTTAATTAAGTATTCTAAGTTATAAAAGTGAGCCCAAGTGGCTCATTTTTTGTTTTCATGTCTTAAATATTTTCGATAAGTCATTTTCACTGGCAATTAACTAGCTCTATTACCTGTTAGCATTTGCATAACAAAACATCGTGATATAGGGTGTATTTAATTAAAAAAATAAAATAGTTGTACCATGCCGATAAATTACTCTGATCATCAATTAAAATTAAGCTTAAATAACTCTAAAGTGCTTGTAGTTGACGATCAGCTATTGAGCCTCATAGTATTGAAAAAAATATTATCAGAGCATTTTCATGTAACAACAGCTGGAAGTGGTGAAGAGGCAATTGAAATTTGTAATGCAGAGGTACCCGACATAATTCTACTCGATATTAATATGGGGGGAATGAGCGGTATTGAAACATGCTTAAAATTAAAAAATAATACTGAAACACAAGATATCCCGGTTATTTTTGTTACATCCTTTGAAAACGAAGAGAGGGAGTGCTGGGAAGCCGGAGCTGTTGATTTTATTAAAAAGCCAATTAATACAGAAACATTATTTAGAAGAGTTCGTGCCCATATAACGTTAAAAATACAGCACGACTTACTCAATCAAAAAGTATTTTTAGATGATTTAACTAAAGTGTTTAATCGGCGTTATTTTGATGCGCACTTTAGTAAAATGGAGCGAAGTGCTTTACGAGAAAAAGTCGATTATGCACTACTACTTATCGATATAGATTACTTTAAGCAATACAACGATCTTTATGGACATGTACAAGGTGATACGGTCTTAAACCTTGTTGCACAAACCATTACTAATAGTTTACAAAGGCCGACTGATTTTGTTGCGCGTTATGGCGGCGAAGAATTTGTAGTTGTTTTACCTCATACAAGCACTGAAGGTGCAATTTGCGTTGCCGATAAAATCAAAAAAAATATAATCGACTTAAAAATCCCTCATAAATATTCAGAGTACGGCTTTGTTACCATTAGTATTGGCGGTTCAACATTACAACCTTACGAAAGTAATAAAAATACGTTACAGATCGCAGACGAAAAAATGTATGAGTCTAAAATGCAAGGGCGTAACAAAGTGTGCTTTTAAGCTGAGCTAGCTAATAAAGCTAGTGATACTTAAACACACTTTATAGGTAATCAAATAAATTATTACAAGCTATGACATTTTTTATATTTTTTATTACTACCGCACGGGCAATCATCATTTCTGCCCACTTTAATATCTTCAACTGGGTATATAGCACCATCTAAATAACGCCATTTGGAATTTTCTTTAATAAACTGCGATTTTTCGTGAAGTTCACAAAATAAGTTTTGATAAAAATATTGGGCTTTAAATTCTACATTGCCAATGTCTTCATCATAGCTTGAACTAATTACATCAAGATTGATAAACCGACAACTGTTAGCAAAATCATTGATTTCTTTAACAGGGTTTTCCGCTTGTTTTTCTTCAGCGTAGGTCTGATAAACATATTTTGCATTTTTAATAACATAGGCACTAAATCGTGAGCGCATAAGTTGTTCTGGAGTGTCAGCTTGCTTAACAGATAAGTGAAGCGGCTCGCAGCAATTGGCATAATCGTACCCACTGCTGCAAAAACATAATGTGGTATTGAGTGAGGTCATAATAATAATACATAGTCTAAAACATTAGTTTAACAAGCTTGTTGGGCGAGTGGTATCTCTGTTGTTTGAGCATTTTTAGTAAAACAGTATAGTTTTGTATTCGTTTTACTCAAATCGAACGATAGATTAGTAAGTAATTGGTTATTAACTATATCGGTCCAGGTAATTACGGCTGCAAAATTCCCGTTATGTAATGCAGAATTTAATACATACTCTAAATTTACTAGGTGTTTTTGCCTAATTACTAAGAGTTTACTTGTATCAATTGAGCATGAATCAAGTAAAGCTTTACTCGGTACATGATCTGGAGCAATTAGTAACGTCCAAGCATTAGAGCTATTG
This sequence comes from Pseudoalteromonas sp. FUC4, assembly GCF_008370255.1. GTDB lineage: Bacteria > Pseudomonadota > Gammaproteobacteria > Enterobacterales > Alteromonadaceae > Pseudoalteromonas. The sequence continues at coordinate 338,947 of NZ_SEUI01000001.1, forward strand.
TATTGGTGTAATACTTTTAAAAGCTCAAAGGTCGCTGAAATTTCATCTTCAATCTGAATCAAATTTACGCAATCGCTTTGCTCATCTTGTTGGTAACTTTTAACTGTTCTTACGGTAATAGTCTGTAACATAATTTCACTCACTGGGTTTTTATACAGTATTTATATACAGTAGTTTATACAGTGCTTTCGTGCAAGCCTTTTATGCTATTTATTTGTACAGTTATTCAGCCTTTGATCATTGTTTTTATTTTTTTAATTTATAATTCTTTATTAATCAGCTTGTTATGCGGTTATTTTTGAGAAGGTGTTCTAAAAATAAATTTTTAAGTAGTGTCTTAATTTTCGGGTTTTATACTGTATAGGCCTATTGCTACGACCATATACAGTACTTTCAAACACTGTATACAGTACTTTTTCCATAGTTAGTCTATGTGTTTTCACTCGTGCGAGGGATCATATGAGAAAACTGGAGTTGATGGATTTGTTCGTACAAACTTGCTGCATAACATTGGGCATCTTTAAATCGCTTAGTTTCAATATGCTTACGTATATCTGTAACCGCTGCAGTGGCGGGGGCGTATCCCTGACTACTTGCTAAGCTTAACCAAGCTGCAGCATGAAACACACTTTGTGGCACGCCTTCACCTTTTACAAAAAATAAGCCCAAATAAAACTGTGCTCTATGGTTTCCGGCCATTGCAGCAAGGCGCATCCATTTTACAGCCAATGGAGCTTGATTATTTTTTAAATAGTATAGGGCTTTATTTAAAGTATTTTGCTCATTTTTTTTATTATCAATAGGCACAGAAGTATTTTCAGGCTGAGTCACAAAACCTAAAATATTATCTAGCTGTTGCTCTAAGTCTTGCTCGCAAGGTGTTGTTTTAAGCATATTGGTTAATTTATTATTTTAATTACTTTAATAGTTTAGTATATAGCAAGGTAAAATGTCCTGTAAAAGATAATTTTTATGTTAAAATCCCGCCACTTTTTACTATCACAAGTTTATTATGTTTGAAGCCTTATTTAAACTGAGCGAAAATAATTCAACAGTTAAACGCGAGTGCGTTGCTGGCCTAACTACCTTTATAACTATGGTATACATTGTATTTGTAAACCCGGCTATGCTTGCTGAAACAGGGATGGATCAAGGGGCTGCATTTGCAGCAACATGTATAGCAGCTGCAATAGGCTGTTTCATAATGGGTTTGTGGGCAAATTATCCATTAGCATTAGCACCAGGTATGGGACTAAATGCTTTTTTTACTTATGGTGTCGTATTCGGCATGGGTTATACTTGGCAAGCCGCGTTAGGGGCTGTATTTATGTCGGGTTGTATATTTTTATTTTTAAGTTTATTTAAAGTCAGAGAGTGGATTATTAATGCCATACCTCTTGTGCTCAAGCGAGCTATCGCGACGGGTATAGGTGCTTTTTTAGCATTAATTGCGCTTAAAAATGCAGGCATTATTGTCTCAAGCCCTGCAACATTGGTGCAGTTGGGTGACATTACATCTCCTGGACCGCTATTAGCTATATTAAGCTTCTTTGTAATCGCAGCGCTTTTATACCGCGATTTTAAAAGTGGCGTACTTATTAGTATTTTATTAGTGACCGGTATTGCTCTAAGTTTTGGGCTTGTTGAATATCACGGTGTTATAGCTATGCCACCATCAATAATGCCTACATTTATGCAGCTAGATTTTGCAGCCGCTTTTGATATATCAATGATGAGTGTTATTTTTGCCTTCTTATTTGTCGATCTTTTTGATACTTCAGGTACGTTAGTTGCTGTAACCCAAAAAGCGGGTTTAGCGGATGAAAAGGGCAATATGCCTCGTTTAGGACGCGCATTAAGTGCTGACAGCTCAGCAACTATCGCAGGTGCAATGCTAGGTACATCGACTACTACATCTTATATAGAATCGGTTGCTGGTGTATCTGTTGGCGGACGTACTGGTTTAACGGCTGTAGTTGTAGGTATTTGCTTTTTACTAATGATGTTTTTTGCACCACTTGCCCAAATGGTACCGGCTTATGCTACGGCAGGTGCTATTTTGTACGTAGCTGTACTGATGCTACAAAATTTAAAGTTTGTAAATTGGGATGATATGACCGATGCAATTCCTGTTACTGTGGTATTACTAATGACACCATTAACGTTTTCGATTGCTCACGGTATTGCACTTGGCTTTATATCTTACACCGCGGTTAAAGTATTGTGTGGTAAAAAAGATCAAGTCAGTATTAGTGTTTGGATATTAACAGCCTTGTTTGTTTTTAAGTTTGCATTTTTGTCTTAATGGCTAACGAAAAATAAAAAAAGCCTGCAAAAATTTAATTTGTGCAGGCTTTTTAATGCTTTTATAAAAAACTACCATTTCTTTTTCGGAGCAAACAATATGTCTAAATCATCTTGCTCAGCTTCTGTTTTCTTTTTAAGTGCGCTTGCGTTAGAAGCTCTTAGTTCTACACTTATGGCTTCTAAGTAACCTTCAACTTCCAGGCGTTTTGCTGTTACATATTCGTCAGAATAGGTGACTGCACTGAGTGTTGCTTGCGCTTTTTCAAAGTACTGTCTTGCAGAGCCAACCATACTGGCTGAACGGGCAGACAAACCACGCTTTATTTGGCTTTCAATATTAATACGTAGTTGTAGTTTTTCGAGGCGTTTATCTTCTAAAACAAAAACTTGGCTATTAATACGACCTTTATTATGTTCAGAGCGTAAAATTGAGCGCAATTTTTTGATGCCTTGAATTAGGCCAACAAGTTGTTTGTCATTATTGGGTAACGCTAGGGCTTCACTGCTGTTGTCTAAAACTGCATTGGAGAGGTGCGTTTTAGCCTCACCTAAGCGGCTTTTAAGTGCTTTAGATGTTGGCGAATTAGTAACCATCGTATTTAATGCTTCGTAAATACGGCGTTGCAATACACGGATTATATTTTCAGAAAGAGGTATATTGGCACTATTCATTAGCGCTTCTTCTGTTTCTTCTATTATAGCTTTTTGTTTTGTAAGCTCTTTACGTCGTTCTGCTTCTTGTTTTTCTTTGTGTTGTTGTACAGCACTTACCCAAAGTGCAATCACAATCAATGCAACTATAAGCACTATTATAATAGAAACGATCATGGTGTAATTCTCGGATATATAAGCTAATTTTATAATCTTACATTAAATATGTGCTGACAGGGTAGCTTTGCGCCGATTAACTTAAAAATATACCAAAAATTGATAGGTTCAGCCCTTTATAAACGGTAGTAAGCCTAAGGGCTTATAAATTTAAGCTGAATAATCATCGCTACCTCAAGCATATTTATTATGCTAGCCTTGAGCTCTAATCAGATAATTGCATACCTAAAGCCTTAAAGTACTATTTTATGTAAATAACACTTGGTTTTAAGTGGTATTGCCTTTATAAATAATATGAATAATAACGTTAAAATTTGCAGCCATGAAATTACAACAACTCAGATACATAGTAGAAGTACAAAATCATAAATTAAATGTTTCAGCGACTGCTGAGAGTTTATTTACCTCGCAGCCAGGAATTTCTAAACAAGTACGCATGCTAGAAGATGAGTTGGGTGTACAAATTTTTGGCCGCAGTGGTAAGCATTTAACGCATGTAACGGGTGCTGGCGAAGATATTATTAATATTTCTCGCGAAATACTCTCTAAAGTAGAAGGTATTAAAGCAGTTGCTAATGAACATACGTTACCTGATCAGGGTAAGCTAAATATAGCAACTACACATACCCAAGCTCGTTATGCTTTACCAAATGTTATTCAAGGGTTTATGAAAAAGTACCCTGCGGTATCACTGCATATGCATCAAGGCACACCTCAGCAAATCTCTGATGCTGCAGCACGTGGTGATGCAGATTTTGCTATTGCTACAGAAGCGCTGCATTTGTATTCAGATTTAGTTATGTTGCCTTGTTATCATTGGAATCGCAGTATAGTGGTGGCTAAAGATCACCCACTTGCTAAAAAAGCAGATAATTTAACTGTTTCTGATATTGCTCAATACCCTCTAATTACTTATGTATTTGGTTTTACGGGTCGTTCGGAACTTGATAAGGCATTTAGTGCTCATGGTCTTGAACCACACATTGTATTTACCGCAACCGATGCAGATGTTATTAAAACCTATGTACGGCTAGGGCTCGGCGTAGGCGTTGTTGCGTCTATGGCTATTGATCAGTTAAGCGATACAGATTTAGTGTGTATAGATGCTAGTCACTTGTTTGAAGCAAGTACGACTAAAATTGGCTTTAGAAAGGGCAGCTTTTTACGTACTTACATGTATGATTTTATCGAACGTTTTGCCCCGCACTTAACTAAAGAGCGCGTAGAGCGAGCAAGCTTGTTACGTAACCAAGATGACGTAGATAAGTTATTTGCAGATATAGAGTTACCCGTTAAATAGCTCTGAATTAACCTGAGCTACATTTCACGAACAATAAAAAAGCTGCCTATTTTAAAATAGGCAGCTTTTTCTTTTTATAGCGAGCTGATTAACATTCGATAATATTAACTGCTAATCCACCGCGAGCGGTTTCTTTGTATTTGGTTTTCATATCGTTGCCGGTTTCAAGCATGGTTTTAATCACTTTATCAAGTGATACCTTTTGCTCGCCACTGCCACGAATAGCTAAACGTGAGGCATTAATTGCTTTAATCGCGCCCATTGCATTTCGTTCAATACACGGCACTTGTACTAAGCCACCAACAGGGTCGCACGTGAGGCCTAAATTATGCTCCATACCAATTTCTGCTGCGTTTTCTACCTGTACAACATTGCCACCAACAATTTCTGTTAATGCGCCTGCAGCCATAGAGCAGGCAACGCCAACTTCACCTTGGCAACCCACTTCAGCACCCGATATAGAGGCATTCTTTTTATATAAAATACCAATAGCAGCAGCCGTTAATAAATAACGCGTGGCTATATCGCGGTCTACTTCTTTCACAAATGTGTGATAGTACATAAGCACAGCAGGTAAAATACCCGCAGCACCATTAGTTGGTGCGGTAACTACACGGCCACCGGCAGCATTTTCTTCGTTTACGGCAAGGGCAAATAAATCAACCCAGTCCATTGCACGAAGTGGATCGTTACTGACCTCTATATTTAGTTTTAAGTATAAGCTGGGCGCACGGCGTTTTACTTTTAAGCCGCCAGGTAAAATACCTTCTGTACGCATACCACGCTCAATACAGGCCATCATTACTTTCCAGATATGAAACAACGTGTCTTTTATTTCATCTTCAGTGCGCAGTGTTTTTTCGTTTTTCATCATCAAGCTAGATACACTCAAACCTGACTCTTTACACATTTCTAGTAGCTCTTTTGCGCTACTGAAAGGGAAAGGAGCTGGGTTTTTTTCTCTAATATCAAGGGCTGCTTGTTTTTCGTTTTCAAACTCTTCGTCAGTCACAATAAAGCCACCGCCGATAGAGTAATAAACTTTGCTGTAAACTTTTTCGCCGTTGTTTGAAGCGATAATTTCCATTGCATTAGAGTGCTTAGGCAGCGTTTTGCGACGATGAAAAACAATTGCACCTTGTTTTGGAAACTTAGCTTTATGTGTCTTGTTTAAATAAATAACTTGGTCATTTTCGATAGTCGCCAAAATATCATCGACTAAATCGGCATCTATTGTTTCAGGATCGTAACCGGCTAAGCCTAAAATTACTGCTTTCCCAGAACCATGGCCAACGCCTGTTTGACCAAGTGAGCCGTAAAGCTCTACTTTAATATCGGTAACATTTGCTAATAATTGTTGTTCTTGTAGGTCATTAACAAATAAGCGTGATGCGCGCATTGGGCCAACGGTGTGTGATGACGAAGGGCCAATACCAATGCTAAACATATCAAATGCACTGATCATAATGTGTGTGTCTCTACTTTGTTTTACCAGCACTAAGCTGCTCTTTGAACGGTCGAGCATGATAACGTGGAATTAAGATTGTGTAACTACTAATAATGAAGATTTAAACTGGTAAGGCGAGTTGTTTTGTAAAGTTTTTTATAATGCTTGCAGTCGCACCCCAAAGTAAACCGTGTGGGGTTTTAAAACCTTGCAAAATAACTGTTTTTCCAAATCGTTGAAAAGGCAAAGGTTGCCAGTTAGCTTCGTTATTTAGCTCGGTAACAGAAAGCAAAAAACTTGCTTGTACTTCATTGTAGTCATTTTTCCAGGTGGTATCTTTACTAAGTAACCCCACATACGGGCTAATACTAAAACCCGTTAAGGTTGAATACTCAGGTAAGTGGCCTAATACGTTTACGTTACTCGGAGTAATATTTAGCTCTTCTCTTAATTCGCGAAGTGCTGTGGTGCGAAGAGTTATATCGCTCACTTCAAACTTTCCTCCAGGTAAACAAATTTCCCCAGGGTGATGGTGTAAATAAGTAGGGCGTTTACACAGTAAAATATGTGCATGGTTATCTATATCAATAATTGGCAGCATAACAGCGCTAGCGCGTTTTTTACGCGTGTCTTTTAACTGGTTTGGCGCAGCTGTAGGACTTAACAGAAACCGCGCCATAATGTGTTCACTATTCAAAGCGACCTACTGTTTTAATAAAGGGAGGATTTTATTTACTTTATCGTAAGTTTCTTGATATTCCAATTCGACTTTAGAATCAGCTACTATTCCGCCGCCTGCCCAGCAGTAAATTTGCGCTTTGTGGCACACCAAGGTGCGAATAGTGATACTGGTGTCCATATTTCCACACGCACTTAAATAACCAATTGAGCCACAATAAATGCTGCGGCGATGCGGCTCTAGTTCTTCAATTATTTCCATCGCTCTAATTTTTGGCGCACCGGTGATTGAGCCACCCGGAAAAGCCGCTTTTAGCTGATCGACCGCTGTTTTACCTTCATCAAGTTCTGAGGTGACCGTGCTTACTAAATGATGCACTGCCGGAAAGCTTTCAATAGCAAAAAGGGAAGGGACATGAACGCTGCCTGGTTTTGCTACTTTGCCTAAGTCGTTACGTAGTAAATCAACAATCATTACATTTTCAGCGCGATCTTTAGCTGATGCTGCGAGTGTTTGGGCTTGGCGTTGATCCTCCAGTGCATCCGCTTTTCGCGGCAGTGTGCCTTTAATAGGTTTGGTTTCTACAACGTTATTATTTACAGATATAAAGCGCTCAGGGGAAATTGATAAAATAGCCCCTTGAGGGTGATTTATAAAGCTTGAAAACGGCGCTTTATTTGCTTCACGCAATTTAATATAAGCTGTCCAAGGTGAGCCTTCAAACTGAGCGTTAAAGCGCTGCGCTAAATTAATTTGGTAACAATCGCCACTTTTTAAATACTCCTCAATTTGGGCAAACTTTGCAGCGTACTCCGTTTCGCTCATATTTGATTGCCAGTCGCTGTTTAGGGCAAAGGACTGCGTATTAACTTGGGAGTTAACGTGCGTATTTAAATATTGCTCATAAAGCGCTAGTCGATCGGTGTTTGGCTGCGATACATAAAACCAGCTTTGTTGCTTCTTGTCGTAAATAAGGGCATCTAAGTAAAGGCCAATAGCCATTTGGGGAAGATTAATGTCTTCAATAGCATGAGTGGGGATGTTTTCAATTGTACGCCCTAAGTCGTAGCCAAAGTAGCCAAGCCAGCCGCCGTTAAAGGGTAAATCGTAATCGGCTTTTGTTTTGTCAAGGCGTGAAAGCTCATTATTCATAATTTCAAAGCAGTTATCACTACTTTCTATATTATTTAAAAGGCTTTTATTATTTTTTACTTCAAGGGTACTTTGTGGCTCAATGGCAACAATATCAAAACGACTGTTTATATGATTACTATTTGCAGAATCTAATAGAATTGCATAGGGCAAATGTGAAAAATGCGCAAAAACGTCAATGCAGTTTTGTGTTATGCCTAATTTAATACAATTTTTTTTATTGTTTAGCATTTACTGCCCCTTTAAGAACTGGCTCGAAACGGGCTGGGAGGGTATCATAAGTCAAATTTTTTGGCAGCACTAAGCTGCAAAAAACAGTGCAAACCACCGTCACCGGTTTGATTTAGATTACGCGACAACGCGTAACGGTAACTTAAGGAACCACTATGAGTACAATTTGTCAGCAAGACTTTATTGATAGCATTGAAGATGCATTGCAATATATTTCGTTCTATCACCCACTTGATTTTGTTCAAGCACTCGAAAAAGCGTACAACAAAGAACAAAGTAAAGCGGCTAAAGACGCCATTGCACAAATTTTAATTAACTCACGCATGTCGGCTGAAGGCAAGCGTCCACTTTGCCAAGACACCGGTATTATTACCTGTTTTGTTAAAGTAGGTATGGATGTTAAGTGGGATAAAACAGATTTAACCGTTCAACAAATGGTTGATGAAGGTACTCGTCGTGCGTATTTGAACCCAGATAACCCTTTACGTGCATCTATTGTTGCAGATCCTGCTGGTACGCGTAAAAATACTAAAGATAATACGCCTTCGGTTGTGCATATTGATTTAGTAGCGGGTGGAAAAGTAGAAGTAATGGTTGCGGCTAAAGGCGGCGGCTCTGAAAACAAAAGTAAAATGGTTATGCTAAACCCATCAGATGATGTTGCTGCATGGGTAGAAAAAACACTACCAACAATGGGTGCTGGTTGGTGTCCGCCAGGCATGCTAGGAATAGGTATTGGTGGTACGGCTGAAAAAGCAGCAGTAATGGCTAAAGAGTCGTTAATGGATCCGGTTGATATCCATGAATTAATGGAACGCGGCGCAGAGACAACTGAAGAAAAACTGCGTTTAGAAATTTTTGACCGTGCTAATAAATTAGGTATTGGCGCACAAGGTTTAGGCGGTTTAACAACGGTTGTTGATGTTAAAATTAAAACAGCACCAACGCATGCAGCTTCAAAACCTGTAGTAATGATCCCAAATTGTGCGGCAACTCGCCATGTACATTTTACGCTTGACGGTTCTGGCCCTGCTAATTTAAAAGCACCTAAACTAGAAGATTGGCCACAAGTAACATTTGAAGTGGGTGAAGGCACACGTCGTGTTGATTTAAATACACTGACTAAAAAAGATGTTCAAGAATGGAAAATGGGTGAAACCGTTTTACTTTCGGGCACTATTTTAACAGGTCGTGATGCAGCGCATAAACGTTTGCAAGATATGATCAACTCAGGTGAAGGTTTACCTGAGGGCGTAGACTTTGATAATAAATTTATTTATTACGTAGGCCCTGTGGATGCGGTACGCGATGAAGCAGTAGGTCCTGCTGGCCCTACAACAGCCACTCGCATGGATAAATTTACCGATATGATGCTAGAAAAAACAGGCATTGTAGGCATGATTGGTAAAGCTGAACGTGGCCCTGCAACGGTTGAGTCTATTAAAGAGCATAAATCTGTTTATTTAATGGCTGTAGGCGGTGCAGCTTACTTAGTATCTAAAGCGATTAAAAAAGCGCGTGTTGTAGCTTTTGAAGATTTAGGTATGGAAGCTATTTACGAATTTGAAGTAGAAGATATGCCAGTGACTGTTGCAGTAGACAGTGAAGGCGCCAATGCGCATACACAAGGCCCTGCTATCTGGAAAGCTAAAATTGAAGAGCTTGATAGCAAGCTAAAATAACGTACGTTTTGTATTTTTAAAAAGCGAGCCTAGTGCTCGCTTTTTTGTTTTTTTAAATAGAGTTATTAGTAAGTTTACAGCTCTGACCAGTTTGCGAAAAAGCTCACTTTTTACTGAAAACCTATAGGCAGCAGTACGTGTCGGGCAAGTAGCACTTGTATATTAAACTTTACATGCAATCGCTGTATTACGTGTACGTAAACGTAAGTTAGTGAGGTTCTTATATTTATAGTATTTAAAACTTACAAATGACGGTTTTGTGAATTTTTTATCTATATAAAAGTTTTAATTTGGTTATTTAATTTAAGCTTAATGTTTTCATTGGTTTTATCATCTGTGAGTATAGCGAACACGTATATGAAGTGATAAAGTCTCGGCAATTTCCTGCGCGCATACCCTCTCACGGGTTAACTATTTCGGAGTATTTTAAGTGGCTGTGTTTAATCGAGTTGAATTTGATAACCATGAACAAGTGGTTTTTTGTTCTGATGAAGAGTCGGGTTTAAAAGCAATTATTGCTGTACATAATACCAACCTAGGTCCCGCAGTTGGCGGATGTAGAATGTGGGACTATGCAAACGACGAAGATGCTGTTTACGACGTGCTACGTTTATCAAAGGGCATGACTTATAAAAATGCAGTTGCGCGCTTACCATTTGGTGGCGGTAAATCTGTAATTATAGGTAATGCGAAAGAAATTAAATCTGAGCAATTATTCCGTGCATTTGGTCGCCAGTTAGAGCGATTAAATGGCAGCTATTACTCAGCAGAAGATGTAAACATCACATGTGCTGATGTAGCTATTATGAATAAAGAAACTAATTACGTACTCGGTCTTGAAGGTAAAAGCGGTAACCCATCGCCATTTACTGCATACGGTACGTTTTTAGGAATTAAAGCAGCGCTACAGCATCAACGTGGTCATCAAAATTTTGCAGGTGTGAAAGTAGCAGTTCAAGGTTTAGGTGCTGTTGCTTATGGTTTATGTAAACATTTACATGATGCGGGTGCTGAGTTGTTTGTAACTGACATTAACCAAGCTGCCATTGAGCGTGTAGTAAGTGATTTTGGTGCAACTGCGGTTGGCATTGATGACATTTACGACTTAGATGTTGATGTTTATGCACCGTGTGCATTAGGCGCAACCGTTAACGATTCAACGATACCACGTTTAAAAGCGACTATTATTGCAGGCTGTGCTAATAATCAGCTGGCAGAATCTCGCCACGGTGAAGTTATTCGTGAAAAAGGTATTTTATATGCACCAGATTACGTAATTAACGCCGGTGGTATTATTAATGTTTATTACGAAACAGCGCCAGAAGGTTACAGTGCAGCAGCGTCTAATAAACATGTTGAAGGTATTTTTAATACGTTAACTGAAATTTTTGCTCGCAGCGAAAAAGAGCAAAAATCAACGCATTTAATTGCTGACGAATTAGCGCAAGAGATCATTAAAAACGGTCTGTAATTTAAGTTCTAATTTACATAAAGGTGTGCAATTGCACACCTTTTGTTTATCTATAAGTTAAGGGGGGTTGAGTTTTGCAGATTTAACCTTAAAAGATCAACAGACCCTAATGCAATTATTACTGAACAGCGGTACACTTTATTTTTAATTTTGTGCGGCAAATTATGACTCCCTCAACTTCTCTCATGCAGCCCATCGATTTAGATAATTGGCCTAGAAAGCAACACTTTGAATTATTTAAACACTTTTCTCAGCCTTATTTTAATGTGTGTGTGCGTTTAGATGCTCAAGCACTTTACGACTATTGCAAAACCAATCAATTTTCTTTTTTTCAAGCGTATGTATATTGCACCTTAAAAGCGTGCCATGAGTACGATTCAATGATGCTACGTATAATAGATAGTAAGCCATGGCTACTTAACAGTGTTCGCGCAAGTGTGGTTGAACTATCTGAAAACGATACGTTTGTTTTTAGTTATTTTAATAGTACAAGCGATTTTAAAGAGTTTGCAAATCATGCAAGTGACGTGAGTAAAAAAGCGAAACAACAGCCATTATTTTCTGATGCATTTGCCCAAACAGAAGGGCAGGCAGATTTAATTCATATATCAGTTTTGCCGTGGCTGAATTTTAGTGCGTTTTCGCATGCATTTAGTGAAGGGGAAAGTTTAGGCATTCCTAAATTTGTATTTGGTCAGTTTGATAAACACACAGGTACAATGCCTTTAGCTATCGATGTACACCACTCATTAATGGATGGTTTGCACGTAGCGAAATTTATAAACACATTACAGGGTACATTTGATACCTTTTGCAAAGGTTAACTTTAAACACATCAGTAACGGCAGTGCAAAGCAGTAAACAATTTATAAGTAATCTATAAGCAATCTATAAGTAATGCGATGTAAATTACTTTATATTCAAATAGATAACCTTGTATGCTTGAAAAACACGTGTGCTGGACATATTTATTTACCATACCTTAGCTCAGGAAATCCCCATGATAAATGGACTGTTAATTGTTGTTTTAATTCTTTTTGTGGTGATTTTCTGGCGTTGGCCATCAATTCAAAACCGATTATGGCGTAGTAAATATAAAGACTTTGCTTTAAATTCGCAGCAAAAAGATATTTTACTGCGTTGCATGCCCATCTATAAAAAAATGACCGATGCCGACAGAGAAAAGTTAGAGCGACACATAACGTGGTTTTTAAATGAAAAACGCTTCGTCGGTTGTGATGGCTTAAGGTTAACGTCTGCAATGAAGTTAATTGTAGCCGCTGATGCGTGTGTATTAGTGCTTAATAAGCCTTGGCCGTTATATAGAAATGTAAAAGAAATTTTATTATACCCAAGTGCTTATTATGCTCCGCAATCAACTCGCGATAGTGCAGGACTTGTGAGTTACCATAATACGGTAAGACTAGGCGAGTCATGGCCTGGCGGCACGCTCGTTTTAAGCTGGCATGACGTGCTTGAAGGTAATCGCTTGCCAAGTGATGGACATAATTTAGTTTTTCATGAATTTGCGCATCAACTCGATCAAGAAACAGGAAAAACAACAGGCACGCCACTTTTAAAAAGCTCAGCAGATTACAAAGAGTGGGGCCGAGTATTTAGCCGCGCATTTACTCAGTTAAAAAGTCATGTTGCCTATAGCATGCCGCATGTTATTCACAGCTATGGTGCGACTAATGAAGCTGAGTTTTTTGCTGTCATAACCGAAACCTTTCTTGAAAAGCCTGCGGAGCTGCGCCGTTACGATCCTGAAATTTACAGTATGCTGGTTAATTACTATCAATTTGACCCTATTGTTTGGCATTAAACCTATATAAACCGCGCTTTATCATATAACGCTGGCAAGTTGCGTTTGTTTTTGTTGCAATCATGTAAAATAGTTTTTACTGCAACAATAACAAGCGAGAAACGCATGAAAAAAATGCTTCATACAGTATTGGCGCTATCAGTGTCATTAGCGATAGGGCAAGTGAATGCTGCTGAAAAAGAAGAGCAAAAATGGCAAGTAGATTCACCTAAAGGGCAATTTGTTGACGCTGCAATAAGTGTTGAGCAAGGTACATGGATGAATATCGATGTAAGCCCAGATGGTAAAACAGTGGTATTTGACTTACTTGGCGATATTTATACTATGCCAATGAGTGGCGGTACAGCTACAAAGCTCACCTCTGATATTGCATGGCAAATGCAACCTCGTTTTAGTCCTAACGGCAAAAGTATTGCGTTTACGTCAGATCAAGGTGGCGGCGATAATATTTGGATAATGGACTTAGATGGCGAAAATCAACACGCTGTAACTGACGAAACCTTCCGATTGCTAAATAGCCCTGCATGGAGCCCTGATGGCGACTACTTAGTTGCACGTAAGCACTTTACGGCGAGTCGTTCACTCGGTGCGGGTGAAGTGTGGCTGTATCATAAAGCGGGTGGTAAGGGCGTACAGCTTACAAAACGAGAGAACGATCAAAAAGATTTAGGTGAGCCTATGTTTTCACCTGATGGTCGTTATGTTTATTTTTCGCATGATGCAACACCGGGTAAAACATTTCATTACTCAAAAGATTCTGTAGCGGGTATTTATAAAATTAAGCGCTACGACCGTGAAACGGGTGAAATTGAAACAGTAATCGATACGATGGGTGGCGCGATTAGGCCTACACCATCACCAGATGGAAAAAAATTGGCGTATATAAAGCGTGATGACTTTCAAACAAGCCTCTATTTATATGACTTAACCAGTGGTGAGCACACTAAGCTTTACGATAAACTTGAACGTGATATGCAAGAAACATGGGCTATTCACGGGGTTTACCCAACCATTGCATGGACACCCGATAACGAAGAATTGGTATTTTGGGCTGGTGGTACAATTCACAAGCTAGATGTTGCAGACAAATCCGTTAAAACCATTCCTTTTAAAGTACAAACTACTAAAAAAATTCAAAAAGCGGTGCGCTTTACACAAAACTTAGATACTGATGAGTTTGATGTAAAAATGCTGCGTAACGTGCAAGTAAGCCCCGATGGCGAAACGGCTATTTTTGAAGCACTTGGGCACATTTATAAACGCGATTTAGAGTCAGGTAAAATTAAGCGTTTAACAAAGCAAACTGATCATTACGAATTATTTCCGCAGTACTCTCGTGATGGTAAAAAAATAGTTTACACCACATGGGATGATAACAAGCAAGGGTCTGTAAGAGTGGTTTCTGCGCGCAGTGGACGTGGTGATACCATTACAACGCAGCCAGGTAAGTACGTAGAGCCTACGTTTAGTCCAAATGGTAAAACGGTTGTTTATCGAAAAGCCACGGGGGGGAGTATTTTAAACCCTAAGTGGTCACTTAATCCGGGGGTTTATAGTGTAAGCGCAAAAGGCGGTAAAAGTGAGCTTATTTCAAAAAGTGGTTATCAGCCTCAATTTGGAGATGCAAACGATCGTGTTTTCATTATGAGTCCTTGGCCAAAACCAACGCTTAGCGTAGTTGAGCTTGAAAGTAAAAAAGTTCGCAAATTGTATGAGTCAGAACATGCTACTGAATTTAGAGTCTCACCAGATGGGCAATACCTCGCTTTTGCTGAGCGATTTAAAGTATTTGTAACGCCGTTTGTTCAAAGTGGTAAAACAATTAATATTGGGCCTAAAGACAGTCAATTCCCAATAGAACAGTTATCAGTGCGTGCTGGTGAAAACATTAGCTGGAATGCTAAGAGCAACAAACTTTACTGGACATTAGGGCCTGAGCTTTATCATGCAAGCCTTGAAGGGATGTTTGCCATTAACAAAGCCGAAGATGCCGACTTTAAAGTGAAAAGTGGCGATAATATCGGTTTCAGTAAAAAAATGGCAGAGCCTAAAGGTATGATTGCGCTTACTGGTGCAAAAATTATAACTATGGACGGCGAAAAGGTTATTGAAAATGGTGTAATTATCACTGATGGCAAGCATATTAAAGCAATTGGTTCAGCCAGCGAGATAAGCATCCCTAAAGGTGCTGAGGTTATTGATGTAACAGGTAAAACTATTATGCCTGGTATTGTTGATGCTCATGCACATGGCTCGCAAGCAAGTGACGAAATTATACCTGAGCAAAACTGGAAAAACTTTGCAGGTTTAGCGCTGGGTGTCACTACAATTCACGATCCATCAAACGATACCTCTGAAATATTTACCGCAAGCGAAATGCAAAAGGCAGGCATGATTGTTGGCCCGCGTATTTTCTCAACCGGTACTATTCTATATGGCGCAAATATGCCAGGTTATACGTCGCATATTGACTCGTTAGACGATGCAAAGTTTCATTTAGAGCGCCTTAAAAAAGTAGGGGCGTTTAGTGTTAAATCGTATAACCAGCCACGCCGTGAGCAGCGCCAACAAGTTATTGAAGCAGGCCGGATGCTTGAAATGATGGTTGTCCCTGAAGGCGGCTCATTATTACAACATAACTTAAGTATGATTGTAGATGGACACACAGGTATTGAGCATTCAATCCCTGTAGAGCACATATATGACGATATAAAGCAGTTATGGTCGCAAAGTGATGTAGGTTACACACCAACACTTGTAGTGGCTTATGGTGGCATTTGGGGTGAAAATTACTGGTACGATAAAACTGATGTGTGGAATCATCCGCGTTTAAGTAAATTTGTGCCAAAAAATCAATTATTACCACGCTCTATGCGCCGCATTAAAGCGCCCGATCATCACTATAATCACTTTAATAACGCACGCGTTGCTGCGGAGCTGCAAGACCTAGGTGTACTAGTTAACTTAGGTGCTCACGGTCAGCGTGAAGGCTTAGGTGCACACTGGGAGATGTGGATGTTTGCACAAGGCGGAATGACACCGCTTGAGGCTATACGTGCTTCAACACTCGACCCGGCTAAGTATTTAGGGCTTGATAAAAACGTAGGCTCGCTTAAAGTGGGAAAACTGGCTGATTTAATGATTATAGATGGCGATCCGCTTAAAAACATTCGAGATTCGGATAAAGTAGATTACACCATGATCAATGGTCGATTATTCAATGCTGAGACAATGAGTGAAGTGGGTAAAGAAGAGCGCGAACCACTTTATTTTGAAAAACTGTAATTTATTTTAAACTTTGTTAAAGCGGCTACATAGCCGCTTTTTTAGCCTTACACAATTTATAAAGCTTTATGTTTTTGGCAAATAACGGATATAAAAAAACCGCTTAACGCGGTTTCTTTTAAAAATCATAAATGTTGATTAAACAACACCGCGCGGTAAGCGACAGTCATGATCTTTACGAGCTAAAATTACAATCCAAAGTTCTTCCGCTGTGTAACCTTCTTCATTTTCGGTAACAACAGTGAATGGCGCTTTTTTCTGTGCTTTAACAGGAGCAGCTGCTTTTGGTTTTTTCGTTTTAGTTGTTTTACCAGAGTTTAATTTTTTAGTAAGCTCTGCTACGTCAGCTAGGCGTAAATTTTTACCGCCATCAATGCTGTACCAACCAGGTTTGGTTGTGATTTCAGGTTTTTTACCATTGGCAGTTTCGTACGCTGCTTCAAAGGCAGATAACACTTCTGTTTTGTCTAGTTTGCTCATCAGAGACCCTATACGTTGTGAACACAGATAAAGAAGCCGTATTTATACCTATTTTAAAACAGTTTTTCAATTTTTTGCGATTTTCCTTCCATTTTAGACCTATAAACGCCAAAATTTGCACAAAATTCAGTGCTAAGTAAGGTAAGTTATATGCAACGTAGAGAATTTAACCAACTCCTAAATGACATTTTAAAACCTCAATTAATTAAAGATTTTTGCCCAAATGGCTTACAAGTTGAAGGTAAAAACGAAATTAAAAAAATTGTGACGGGTGTAACCGCAAGTCAAGCATTAATAGATGCTGCCATTGAGCAACAAGCAGATGCTATTTTAGTTCACCATGGATTTTTTTGGAAAGGGGAATCCCAACCAATAACAGGAATGAAAAAGCGTCGTATAGGTGCGTTATTAGCACACGATATTAATTTATTTGGCTATCACTTACCACTCGATATTCATCCAGCAGTTGGCAATAACGCGCAACTAGCAAAGTTATTGGATATTGAAATTGAAACAGGGCTAGAGCCAACTTCAAATAGCGTAGCAATGAAAGGGCGTTTAAAAACACCATTAAGTGGTGAAGATTTTGCAGATAAAATTGCAAAAGTGCTAAATCGAACCCCACTCACAAGTTTAGTACGTTCAGCTAAAATTGAAACCATTGCACTGTGTACTGGTGGTGGGCAAGGGTATATTGATTTAGCTGCAGAGCAAGGTATTGATGCTTATTTAACGGGTGAGGCATCGGAGCAAACAATTCATAGTTCTCGTGAGCAAAACATTGATTTTTTTGCAGCAGGGCATCATGCAACAGAGCGCTATGGCGTAAAAGCACTAGGTGAGTTACTTGCTCAAGAGCATGGTTTTGATGTGACATTTATAGATATAGATAACCCAGTTTAACTAGGCTATCTATTAGTTAGCCTGAACCCTACTTGAGATAGATTTATTATCTAGAGTTCAGGTTAGTTAGACGAAATGAGTTACAGTGCCTCTGGATCTATCCAGCGGCGCAAACTTATCCATATATTTCCTACTACTTCGTGACTGTATTGCGTAACTACAAGTAAGGCATGAGCATTTGGAATAAACTGCTTGCTCCACGGCAGTGCTGCAAAATTATGATAATCTGTGGCTGCGGTTATGACTTCAATACCTTGAGCATTAAATAAGTCTTTGGCACGGGGCATGTGCAGTACAGATGTTACTAGTGCAACTTTAAAGTCGACTAATTTTGATGCCAGTAATTTAGCTTCTTCACCTGTATCCATTGCTTTTGGATTTTGGAAAATACGGCTCTTATTAACGCCTAAACTAATTGCCGTTTGATACATAAGTCCGCTATTAGTTGTATTTTTATAACCCCCGCCTGAAACTATAAGCTCTGCATTAGGGTAGTGTTTCGCCAGTTTTACACCTTCTACTAAGCGCGTTAGCGCACAATTACCTAATTGATTATTTGAACTTAAAGCCGAATTTGGGTTTATATCGCAACCTAGTACAACTATTTTGTCTATTTTTGGATGCTTTAAAGTATTAAATGCAAGCGACGCAGGTTCATTATTTTGGATAATTAAATTGGCGATAAAGGGTGTGCTCAATGCAAGCAACACAATTAAGCTTAAAGTAGATAATAAGAGAGCTGATTTTCGGCCTTTAAACACCAGTATGAGCATCAGACACGCAAATAAACCAAATAGAGGCAGTGGCATAAGTAAGCCACCAATCATTTTTTTAATAACAAACATAAGAGTTAAACGCTGTAGAGTTAATTACAGCGATATTACTTATTATATTGATGATTATCGACCGTTATTTAGCTTACACGTATTTAAAAAATGACGATATACAGGGTTATCTTTCATGTCTTTTTTCATCGCTAAATACATAGGGCGAGTAAGACCAAGAGCGCCTAAAGGAATTGATTTAATTAAGCCTTGGCTTTCATAAGGTGTAACTAGCCAATCGGGCAAAGCAGCAACGCCCATTCCAGCACTCACTAGTTGAAAAATAAGTAGCCCTTGGTCAACCGTTTTTAACGTACCGTCAAAACGAGCATTTTGAATGAAATGCTTAAATATATCTTGGCGTTCACGCGGGATAGGGTATGAAATAATAGTTTCATTTTTTAAATCAAGCGCTGTTACATACGCTTTTTTAGCAAGTTCATGATCCGGCGCCACAATAAGCTTCAATTTAAAATCAAATAGGTGCGCGTATTCTAATGTGTCGGGTTCGCGTATGTCAGACGTTAAAACTAAATCGAGTTCATCGCTTAGTAAGTCAGGAATAGCGTCGTAACTAAAGCCACGTTCATAATCAATTTTTATATCAGGCCAAAAGTTATTAAATTCTTTAATAGTAGGTAATAACCAATGAAAACATGCATGGCATTCCACGCTCAAACGTAGTTGAGAAATAGGCTGGTTTAAACTTTCTTTTAAACGACATTTAGTCGCTTCCATTTTTGGTAATATTTCGTGAGCTAATTCAAGTAATAGCATTCCCTGAGGGGTAAAGCGGACTGGTTGAGTTTTACGCTCAAATAATTGGCAATCCAATTTATTCTCTAAATCTTTGATTTGATGAGATAAAGCAGACTGCGTTAAAAATAATTCTCGTGCTGTATTAACCAAAGATCCTGTTTCTTTTAGGGTTGCTATGGTTTTTAAGTGTTTAATACCAATCATCTTTAAAAATTCTCATGGGAAAAGTGAGTTCAGCTCAGATTAATTACATACTACGCCTATATAAAAAACGTTTCAACGTCTAGATGGCTAAAGTTATGCGCTTTATTGCAGTTTATCGCTATGAATCGTGAAAATATTAGAGTTAATAATGATAAAAGTCATTTGAAAACTGGTTTGATGAGTTTTAGATGAGTTTGCTTCATGTTGTATTTTAAATATAACGATTGCTGTGTGTTTTAGCTCAGCGTGAGTTTTATATCAATCTTCTTAATTAAGTGATCTATTTTGAGGGTGGAAAAACGTGATAATAGCTAGGCAAAAAATTCGCTATTTATTTGTTCTCGGTAATTGTTCATGCATTGCTCTACCTTCTGCATCCATACAGTCGTAAATGAGAACTTTTTAACGCCGGTAGCAACACATTTAGCCCTGCAAAATGATTAAGTATTATTGCTGATTAGTATTAACCATGCTGATAACGGTATGAGGTGAGGTTTGTTGAATGCATAATTTAGATTGTGGTTTAAAAGCTAGAGTCGTTTTGCCTTTTAGTTTAGCCCAATGGGTGAGTATATGCGTAGTATCTAAGCCAGCGACCCACTCGCTGGCTCTTTTTATAAGGGTTTATTAATTAGTAATATGGCTTCTTTGGCAGTAACAGGTTTTGATTTTAAGAAGCCTTGGCCATAGTCGCACGCGGTGGATTGTAAAATGGTTAATTGATCAACTGTTTCTATTCCTTCAGCAACAACTTCAAGCTTTAATGATTGTGCAAGTGATAAAATGGCTTCAACAAGTGGGTTAGTGGAATCTTGTAGATGGTCAATAAAGCTTTTATCTATTTTTAAAATATGAATAGGCAGTTGATGTAAGTAGCCTAGTGCCGAATAACCTGTTCCAAAATCATCAAGACATAATTTTACTTTTAAAGGTGAGAGACCTTCAATTATTTGAGTGGCGAGTTCTAGATTTTCTATTAAGCCAGATTCGGTAATTTCTAAGCATAAAGAGCCTAGAGGTAATTGGTATTTATTATAAATGGAATGTATTTGCGCTACAAAATCGAGGCTTGCAAAGTGTCGTGACGATACATTAACGGTGACTTTTAAAAAACGGTGCCCTTGTTTATGCCAATTTGAAATATGCTGGGCTGCTAAATCAAGTAAATGTAAATCAAGATTTATAATTTGCCCTGTAGTTTCAGCGATCGGTATAAAGTCATTAGGGGATACAAACCCTTTTGTAGGGTGATGCCAACGAACAAGTGCTTCAAAGCCTACAACTTCACTGGTAGTAATTGTGAAAATTGGCTGAAAATAAAGTTCAAACTCGTTGTGTTCAATACCGTGTTGTAAGTCGTTTTCGATATCGGCATGGGTTTTAAGTTTTTTACGCATCATGTTATTAAAAAACTTAACCTGGCCACGTCCGGTCGACTTAGCTTCGTACATAGCAGCATCAGCTTGTTGTAATAATATATAGGCTTTATCGTCAATATTATCGCTGTAAGCTATGCCAATACTTGTTGAAGCTTGTAATAAATGACCATCTACATTTAAGGGTTTAGAAAGTGCCATTTGTATGCGTTTCAATGCTTCACTGACCTGATTTTTATGGGTGATATTTTCCATGAATATAGCAAATTCGTCACCCCCTAAACGTGCAAAAGTATCGGTATTACGGACGGTGTTTTTAATGAGTTCACAAATTTTAATTAAAAAGTGGTCACCTACCTCGTGGCCTAAAGCGTCATTTATACTTTTAAATCGATCAAAATCTAAATATAAAAGTGCATGGCTTGTGCTTTTTTTAGCACGGGATAAACGTAAGATAGCGTGTTGTATCCGCTCAATAAGTAAAGAGCGGTTAGCAAGGCCTGTTAGTTCATCATGAAGTGCTTTATGCTCTAGCTCTTGACGGGCTAATTGCCTGTCTATTGCCATGCTTATTTGGCGGCTAACATAGGTTAATAGAGCGCTATCGTGTTCGTTATATTGCAAATTTTTATCGTAGCTTTGAACAACAATTACACCACTTATTCTTTCATTTGTTTTAAATGGAACGCCAAGCCAGGATTGAGATAACCTACCAACAAGTTTAAAGTCGCCAGCATTAATGTGTTGCTGATATTGTGATTGGTTAAGTAATAAAACACGATCTGATTTTAATAAATAGTAAGAAGCCGTATCTTTTAGCTGCTCTTTTGAGATTTTTTTATGGGCATGACTTTGAATCCCTTCTTCAACTATATAAACCAGATCAAGAATATCAACTTGTTTATCGTACAAAGCGATAAAGAAGTTATCAGCAGGGAGTAAGCTGTTTATGATGTTATGGAGTGCTTCAAAAAAAGTGTCTAAATCACTGGCTTTGTAGGTGAGGTTAGCTATTTGTAATAGGCTATTTTCTAACTTTTGAGCATTGTTAAGCTGCTCAACTGTTTGCTGTAAGTTATTTACCGTATTTACTTGGTTTATTTTTGCACTAAGTAAATGAGCAACCGTTGTTAATATTTCAAGGTGAGCATTAGTAAAGTAATTTTTGACTGGATGCTCACAATCGATAACACCTAAAACTTGTTCCTTATATATAAGAGGAACACAGAGTTCTGATTGAGCAGGGCGATTATCTGCAATATAGCGACTGTCTTTAGTTACATCATCAATAATGACTGCTTTACTTGTACTTGCAACTGCACCCGTAATGCCCTCACTAAAGCGAATTATTTTACGCCCAGCTTGGTATTTATCCCGTGCATGAGCAATACCCATAGAGGCGACTTGATTTAATGTATTAGTGTCTCGATCTGCAAGGTAAATAACGCAATCAACAAATCCTAAGCGGTTGACTACATGTGTTGTAACGTACTCAAATAGCTCATCGAGTGTGTCGAGTTGTAATAAGCTAGATGAAAACTGATTTATAATACTCAGTTGATCTGTTTTTATTTCAAGTGCTTTAGTAGCATCAGTTTTGTAAGACATAGGCAATTTATATTATTCTTTTTATTTTTAAATACAGGTTTAAGTTAACCTAATCTCGTATTCTTGTACAAAATAAAGCGATGAGTGGTTTTAATTTTTAATTAAAAGTTATGATTAAGTAGCTTTAAGCGATTGTAAATTATTGCAATAAGGCAATACAGCTAAGTTAACTCATTGCGCTTTAATTACACATCTAGGTAGTGTCATCAATATAAAATATTATTTTTTAATAAAATCTTTACTCGAAAACATCATATGCCTATGATCGAATAAATTCAGCCGTGGAACAAAGTAATGACTAGCATACCTTCAAACTCAGCAACAACATTAACAATAACTCGCCCTGATGATTGGCACGTACATTTACGTGATGGCGATCAATTAAAAGATACTGTACGTGATATTAGTCGTTATATGGGTAGAGCAATAATTATGCCTAATTTAGTGCCGCCTGCAACTTGTACAGATATGGCATTAGCATACAGAGAAAGAATCATGGCTGCTAAACCACAAGGTAGTTTTGAGCCTTTAATGGTGCTATATCTTACAGAACAAACAACGGCGGACGAAATAAAAAAAGCAAAAGCAACGGGCAAAATAGTTGCAGCAAAACTATATCCAGCTGGCGCTACAACAAACTCCGATTCAGGGGTTACGTCAGTAAAAAATATTTATCCTGTTTTAAAAGCAATGCAAGAAGTTGGCATGCTGTTACTAGTACATGGAGAAGTAACCGATTCATCTATTGATATTTTTGACCGTGAAAAAGTTTTTTTAGAGACTGTTCTAGGTGATGTAGTAAATGACTTTCCTGAGCTTAAAATTGTACTCGAGCATATTACGACTAAAGATGCTGTAGAGTTTGTAGTTAATGCACCTAGCAATGTAGCGGCAACAATTACAGCGCATCATTTGCTTTACAACCGCAATCATATGTTAGCGGGTGGAATTCGCCCACATTATTACTGTTTGCCAATCCTCAAGCGTAACATTCACCAGCAAGCATTAATGGCTGCAGCAATAAGTGGAAATAAAAAATTCTTCTTAGGGACTGACTCTGCACCACATTATAAAGATAAAAAAGAAGCAGCTTGTGGGTGTGCTGGTGCATACACGGCTCATGCCGCTATTGAATTATATGCTGAAGCATTTGAGGATGCAGGAGCTTTGGATATGCTTGAAGGGTTTGCAAGCCACTTTGGCCCTGACTTTTATGAGTTGCCGCGTAATACCGATACAGTTACATTAGAAAGAAAACCATGGGAAGTACCTGCAAGCTACACTTTAGGCGATTCTGAGGTTGTACCTATAAAAGCTGAAGATACTATTGATTGGTTTGTTAAATAGTTAATAATTTATATTCAAACTAAAAGCCGCATAAATTTTTAATGCGGCTTTTTTGTTTGTGTTATTGGTATTATAGGAGTGTAATTTGGGTAATGTGGCGGTTGTAGGGGGSTTTTTCATACGCTTATAGCAATATATATTACAATAATACTTTATAGTTTCTGCTTGTAAATTAGTCAGTTAAAGGCGATCTAAAACAAATTTATATTTTTAAGAAATAATTTATAATTAATAGAGCGAAAAAAAATATAATGTGTTAATCTAACCTTGCTTTGAGTTTTTATGTATTGAATTTACGGATATTGTGCTGCGTTTAAGGTTACCGGTTAGGTTATTACTTGTTCCTGTACTGTACCTCCATATTTTTGAGCATTGACTCAGGGAGGATATTGCCATAATAATATGGCTGAATTTTAATTATTGACTTACAGGAAAATTTAGTATGTCGGTTACTGGTAAAGTAAAGTTTTTCAACGAAGCTAAAGGCTTTGGTTTCATTGAACAAGAAAATGGTCCTGACGTGTTTGTACATTTCAGCGCAATCACTGGTTCTGGTTTTCGCACTCTTAGCGAAGGTCAAGCAGTGACATTCAGCATCAAACAAGGTCAAAAAGGCCCTGAAGCTGAGAACGTAGAAGCAGCATAATTTATTATGTGAACTCTAGTTCATCTTGGTGAAGCAGTTTTCTGTTTCACCATAATTCCTCTTTCAACATATCCTTTCTTCATCACCCAGAAATACCTTAATTTTAAATTCAAAACTATCTCCCCATATCTACGTAAATTTCTTATTTTAACGTGATCTTCCAAAGTATTTATTCCTTGAATAATTCAATAACTTCGCCACCCTCTAACGCTGTTAAATCATTTTCTATAGTTTATTAAACTAGTATCAAATTATACCAATCTGCTTATATATGGGGTCTATTAAACGTTAAGAAAATTACGCTAGAACTAGGCAAAAATTTTTGTATCTAGTTGTTCTAAATAAAAATTTTTAACGACGTTATAGTGCAATTTAATTCGTTAAATTGATCAAAAATTTATGCAGGTTGGTATAAGTCTATTGCGGGTTGATATTATATATGAGATCAATTTAAGCAGATTGGTACAACTAGAAATGAGGGATTGCTTTTATAGGCTTCTACTGTGTTAGATGATTAGAACTAAGGCTCATTCTCGGTATATTTTTGTACAGTAGAGCGACTTTTTTGAATAGTCTAATTTAGATAAATTTAAGAGAGTTAAAAACTAATTTAAAGCGCTAAATAAAGCTAGCCTCATTATCGAGAGTGATTGGCTGGTTTGGGCTTGCTTAAGTGAACTCATTATTAAGATTATTATTACTATTTATGGGAAATACATTTCAAAAAAATCTTTGTGAATGAACCCATAAAGTGAGTGTTTGCAGTATTTAAGGTAATCTAGTGTTGTTTTTTTGTGCGGCAAACGGTTTGTTTTCTCAGATGAAGTGTTAGCGAAGAGATAAAATGTGTCGAAATCGTCTAAAAAATAACTTTTGTTATATCTATCTGTATTTTTTTTCGTTTTTTTTCAGTGCGAATTCAGGCTTAGCTAAATGTTGCAATAATGTTGTTTTATGTCAGTGTAATGCGAATAAATACACCCATTAAAAGGCTTTAATAGAAATATTAAGAGAAAGCTTGGTTGCAATAATGTTAACGTTTGTGCGCTGGTACTTTTGTTTAAGCACCAACTTAGCTATTTATTTACTGCGATTAGTAAACATCAAGTTGACAGCGCTAATTGCATTTAGCATTATTGGAAGGTTGATATCTATTAAAAGATATCAGGGTTGTTCTCCTCGGAGGATAATTAAATTATAAAAGTAACATTACTTAATTGGTTGGGAACTATGTCTGTTAAAATCAGAAAGAGTCTTGTAGCAACTGCGTTGGTTGGCGCATTTGCATTTGCAAGCAGCAATGTGATTGCAGATCCTTTGAATGACGTGCAAAAAGCAGGTCAACAAATTCAAAAGGCTGCGGTTAAGTCTCAAACTAAAATTGACAATGTATATGGTCAAACTCAGGAGCTAATCGCTGAGTACCGTAGCGTTGTTGATGAGACTGAACTTATGAAAGTGTATAACGATCACGTGTCGCGCTTGGTTGATAGCCAAAACGCTTCAATTGAATCGTTTGATCGTCAAATCGCGACTATTGATAACACTAAACAAAACGTTGTGCCTTTGATGTATCGCATGATCGATACGCTTGAGCAATTCATCAAAGCGGACGTTCCATTTAATCTAGAAACGCGTTTAGGACGTGTTGAAAGACTACGTGAAATCATGGTTTCTGCGTCTGTAACGACGTCTGAAAAATTCCGTCAAGTACTTGAAGCTTACACTATTGAAACAGCATACAGCTCTCTTGTATCTGCTTCACAAGGTACATTAGAAGTTGATGGCAAGAGCATTAACGTTGATATCGGTCAGTTAGGTCGTATCACTTACGTTGCTCAGTCTTTTGACTTGAAACATGCTTGGGTGTGGGATAACAACACTAAACAGTGGAAAGAATTAGGTGAAGAATACCTAAAACCTGTTAAAGAAGTTATTCGTATGGCGCGTAAGCAAGCGACATTAGAACTTGTTAAACTACCTATCTTTGGCGCGGAGTAATCAATAATGAAGAAACTATTTAAAGGTTTTGCTGTTGCCGCAGTACTAACTGTTTCTGCAGGTACCGCGTTAAATGCACATGCAAATACTGGAGCTCTTGATAAAATTCTTGAGCAAGTAAAGCAAGAGCGTATCTCTGAAGGTAAAATCGATAAGAAACGTGAACAAGAGTTCTTATCAGAACGTGCTGACAAACAAGCATTACTTAATAAAGCTAAAAGCCAACTTGCTTCTGAGAAGTCTCGTGGTGAACGCTTAACTAAGCAATATGCTCAAAATGAAAATACGTTAGCAGAAAAGGAAGCAGCTCTTCAAAGTGCCCAAGGTACTTTAGGTGAGATGTTTGGTGTTGTACGTCGTGCAGCCCAAGACGCTATTGGTTCTATCGAAGCATCACTAGTTAGTGCTGAGAAACCAGGCCGTGCTGAAATCTTACGTTCATTAGCTGCGGCTAAAGAACTTCCAACTGTTCGTGAACTTGAAGAACTTTGGATTTCACTTCAAACAGAAATGACTGAATCAGCTAAAGTTTCAACTTTTGAAACTGAAGTTGCTGGTCTTGACGGCAACCCGTCAATGAAGAAAGTAACGCGTATCGGTAACTTTAACTTAGTTACAGACGATGGTTACTTAATTTATTCACCAGAAACTAAGTCTATTCAGCCTCTAGGTAAGCAACCAGACGGTTATATCTTAGACGGTATCACGGCTCTTGAAAATACATCACCAGATAACTACGCTGGTGTTTATATCGATCCGACTCGTGGCGCTATCTTACGTATCAACACTCAAAAAGCGACACTTATGGAATACTTCCATCAAGGTGGCGTAGTTGGTTATATCATTACAGCTTTACTAGCTTTAGGTATGCTAATTACTCTAATTCGTTTTGTTGACCTTACACTTACTACAGGTAAGATTAAGAGCCAACTTAAAAATGTTGCTACACCGAATACAAATAACCCACTGGGTCGTATTCTTAAAGTGTACCATGACAACAAGAACCAAGATGTTGAAAACCTTGAGCTTAAACTTGATGAAGCGATTCTACGTGAAACGCCACGCATCGAAGCTGGTATCAATATAATTAAGATTCTTGCTGCAATCGCACCGTTACTAGGTCTACTAGGTACAGTAATCGGTATGATCTTAACGTTCCAAACAATCACATTGTTCGGTACGGGTGATCCGAAGATCATGGCAGGTAACATCTCTCTAGCACTTGTAACTACAGCGCTAGGTCTAATTGCTGCATTACCACTAATTCTACTTCATGCTCTAGTAGCTGGTCGTAGTAAGTCGGTATTACACATCCTTGATGAGCAAAGCGCGGGTATCGTTGCTACTCACGCGGAGAAGGAGAAAGCCTAATGCTAGTCCTGATGGAGATATGGGAATCTATCAGGGATTTTGTTGGCACAGGCGGCCAGGTTTTATACGTGGTCGCGATAGCACTCTTTCTGATGTGGGTTTTAATGATTGAGCGCTATTGGTTTCTACTTGCAGAGTTTCCTCGCACAGCGAAAGAAATTGTAGCAAAGTGGGATGCCCGCCAAGACACTACGTCTTGGTACGCACACAGAATCCGTGAAGCATGGATTTCTGAAGCGTCTGAAAAATTAGATCAGCGTATGTTGTTGATTAAGACATTGGTAGCTGTTTGTCCTTTAATAGGTTTACTCGGTACTGTTACTGGTATGATCTCGGTTTTTGAAACCATGGCCAACCAGGGTACGGGTAACGCACGTTTAATGGCATCAGGTATTTCAATGGCAACAATCCCAACAATGGCTGGAATGGTTGCGGCACTATCTGGAGTATTTTTTAGCTCACGTCTTGAGACAAAAGCTAAAATGGTGAAAGCCAAACTTATTGATAGTATGCCTCATCACTAGAGAGAGAATTAAATATGGCACGTAAACAACGTTTTCGTGAAGAAGAAGAAGCAGCGGTTGATATGACGCCAATGCTTGACATCGTATTTATCATGCTTATTTTCTTTATCGTAACTACATCGTTCGTTAAAGAGGCTGGTATCGAGGTCAATAAACCTAAAGCGGCTCAAGCTACTAAGCAAAAAAATGCTAACATTTTTATTGCTATTCGTAGTAACGGCGAGATCTGGATTGATAAACAGCAGGTTGATGTTGAACGTATTTCAGCAAAAATCGAAAGTTTATTAGCAGAACAACCTACTGAAGTTGTAATTTTGCAGGCTGACAAAGAAGCAAAACATGGCGTAGTGGTTAAAGTTATGGACCAGATTAAAGCGACGGGTGATAACCTGAGAATTTCAATAGCTGGAGATCAGTAATGATTCGTTTTCTGTTTTCACTGATTGCAGGTGGGGCAGTTACTTTCGGCTTGTTCTACTTCATGGCATTCCTCATCTCTGGTGGGGCTGACCGTAATACGGAACAAAAAGAGCAGATCATAGTCGAAATAATGACGAATCCGCCTGAATCTAAGGTGCAGGAGAGGAAGCGTGTACCGCCTCCTCCTCCGCCACCGCCAAAGCAGCCGCCTAAACCGCAGCCGCCACAGCCGGAAAATAATAATCCAAATCCTGGTGCTATGTCATTTAACATGGGTAGCATTGATGTTGGTAGTTCAGCTGGTGGACTAAGTGGTCCTGGTGCATTTGGACGAGATGGTGATGCGACACCTATCGTTCGTATAGAACCAAAATATCCAACGCAAGCAGCACGTGATGGCAAAGAAGGTTGGGTACAACTTTCGTTCACAATTGATGAGTTAGGTGGAGTAACTGACGTTGAAGTAATTGACGCAGATCCAAAACGTATCTTTGACCGTGAAGCTAAGCGTGCACTGCGTAAGTGGAAGTACCGTCCTAAGATCATTGACGGAAAACCACAAAAACAACCAGGTTTACAAGTTCAATTAGACTTTAAACTTAACCAAGGCAACTAAGGAGGCGAGTAATGAGAAATTTTTCTAAAGTAACTGCTCTTGCAATTCTTATGTCTGTGACTGGTGCTACTTTAAGTGCATCTGTTTTAGCGGCGCCAGATTACGCAAAGATTGAAGAGCGTAAGAAAGCAAAAACTAAAATCATGGGCGAGCGTACTGGTAAAAAAGTAATTAAAGCATTTGATTTGTACAACGAAGAAAAAGTTGATGAAGCAATTGTTTTGCTTAGAGAGATTGAACCTTCGAACGACTTTGATAAAGCGACCGTAAATCGTTACTTAGGTAGCATGTACGCTCAAAAAGAAAAGTATGACGAAGCAATTAAATATTCTAAACAAGCAGTTGCCCCTGATGTTTTAAACTTTGCTGATCAAGAACAAACTCTAAAACTGTTAGGTGATTTATACGCCGGTACTGAAAAGTACAAAGAAGCCAAAAAAGCGTATCTAGCTTGGATGGACTTCACTGGCCAAGAAGATCCTACGGTTTATACACGTATTGCTCAAGCTAACTATCAGTTAGAGCAATATCGTGATGTTTTTGAACCAGCAGATAAGGCAATAAAACTTCAAAAAGAACCTAATAAAGGTCCTTACCAATTAAAACTGGGTGCATACTTTGAACTTAAAGATTATGCAAACATGGTTAAAATTGGCGAAGAAATTGTTCGTGTATGGCCTGATGATAAAAAAGCTTGGGTTAGCTTAGGTAAGTATTACCTACAAACCGAGGATTATTCTAAAGGCCTGGCAACGATGGAAGTTGCTTACAAGAATGGTTACTTTGAAAATGAAGTTGAGTATAAAGTCTTATCTAACTTTTACTCTTTAAACGAGATCCCTTTTAGAGCAGCGGTAACGCTAGAAAAGGCCGTTAAAGCAGAAAAAGTAAAACGTACAAAGCAGAATGTTAGCGCGATTGCTAGTAACTACCATCGCTCTAAAGATTTAGAAAAAGCTGCTAAATACTACGAAGAAGCGGCTAAATTTGATGACGACGCTGAACTTTACCGTAAAGCTGGTTCGTTACTTTTACAATCTGAGAAATTTAGTGCCGCTGTTGTTCGTTTGAACAAAGCATTAGAGCTTGGCTCTGATAAAAAGGGTACTATTTACTCAGATTTAGCTGAAGCGTATTACTATCAAGGTAAGTATAAGCAAGCATATGCTGCAATTACTAAAGCTATGGATGACCCTCGCACACGCAAGTTTGCAAAAGGTTGGTCTACATATATTAAAGATAAAGCCGCTCGCAACGGTGTTAAAATTTAATTTTAATTAGCTAATGCAACTTATAAAAAGCCCCTCTGGGGCTTTTTTTATTGGAACTACTATGTATAAAAAGCTCTCTTTTTCATTATTACTATGTCTTTTTTTAGGGGCATGCTCAAAGCAGCCTCAACCTTATGAGTCATTTGAAGAGGCACAAGTTGCTTTAAAAACTTTAAACATGGCACTTGTACAAGATGATGTTAAAAAAACCGATAAAATCACTAAAGAACAATTGGTTTTCTCAAATGCATATTTGGCAGAGCGTCATACTATTTATCAGAATCTAATGGGCATGGAGCTTAATCTAAATCAAATTGCGCAAGTAAACTATTTGGTAATTGCAGAGCGTTTCCCTGAACGCTACTTTAATTGGCCGGCCCAAGTAAATGTTTTAAAAAACATGCTCGCTTTTGAAGGCTCAAAAAACACACCGGATAATGTTATTACTTGGCTCAAGTTAACCCAAGATACCCTAGACAGTGCTCAACAAAGCAATTTAAAGCTGAACAAGGTTGAACTTACATTGTTACAAAGCTATATATTAAGTGCGATAGCAAATAACGATGTTCAATCAGCGCTTAAAAGCCATATAAGAGCTTTTAGCGATTATTTAGCTAGTTATAAGCCAAGAGGAAGTGTGGGTCTAAGAGGGCTGCCAAATGGCACTCAGTGGTATCAGAGCAAACTTAACTACTTTAGTGGCGAAGTACATTCACCGTTAGAGTGGGTTACTATTTTAAACGAAAAAATAAAAGTACTAGATCGTGTTGCATTCGACAGTAAGCTACCAACTTCTCACCAAAAATCGTTTTTAGTTCAGTATTTATCTGATGAAAAATTAATTGAAGGGCTTGATTGGCAGGCTAATTATCAAGATTTACCTGCAATGGCTAGCAATATGAGAATGTCTGATAAAGATAAAACATTGATGCTTGCGATAATGGAATCAGATATAGGTATTCACTACCATGCGTGGACTTTGCCTCAAGCAAAGGTGAACCTTATAAAGCGCTTAAAAATAAGCTCAGAAGAGGCCCAGTATTTGGTCGAAGATATAATTCTCTACCCAGGCCAATCATTTAGCTTTATACAACTCATTATATAATGAGTTGAAAGTGCGCTTATTGTGCGCACTTTGTACAACGTTGAGTTGCAGGGTCTAGTTCCAGTGACTTAGCTGATATTTTTTCTTCACAATCACAGCAGTAGCCATACTGGCCAATTTCTATTTGGCTTAGTGCGGCTTCTAGTTTAGTCATACGACTAATCAAAAGTGCATACTCAGGGCCTAACTTCTCTGCTGCACAGTCTAACCATTCATTATTTGCTGTATCTGCTAAAACTTGTATTAAATGGTGATGTGCAGGGTAGGCTGATTCAGAAAGCATGGTTAATATATTTAATTTAACTTGTGCTATTTCATCGTTAAGTCTTCTTTGATGATACATTATCAGTACAACCTTATTAAATGTGCTTTACGTTATACTGATATTATCTAGAGTCTTTAAGTTAGTCGTTATGATTTGAATCAAGTTGCGGTGCTTTGGCATATTTATTTAATACGCTCGCCACATCTTCTTTACTTTTTAACCGTCTGATTTCATCAAACAAATTGATAGCTTGCGGGTATTGGCGTTTTAAGTAACCAAGCCATTGTTTAGTACGTGAAGCAAAATACTTTTCATCCTTCGCGGGGTCTTGATGAATAGCTGAGTGAATTAAGTGATAAATAATATGCTCCCACTCAAGACCATCATATTGCTCATTATTTACATGAGCTTTGATTTTTTTTGCTAAATCAGGGTGCGAAAGGGCACCACGACCAAGCATTAAATCAGTGCACCCACTTCGTTTTTGACAAAGCATTGCGTCCTCTACTTGCCAAATTTCACCATTGGCAACAACGGCAATATTTTTACCTTTTATTATTGGTGGAATTTTTTCCCAATAAGCTGGCGGGTTATAACCATCACGTTTGGTTCTGGCGTGAATAGCTACACTATTTGCACCTGCGCTTACCACAGCATCAACAATTTCTTGACTGTTACCGTCATCATCAAAGCCTAAGCGAATTTTTGCACTTACTTCATGTTCATCATCTACAGCATCCCGGACTGCTTTGATAATCGTATACATATGGTCAGGGTCTTTAAGCAGTACTGCCCCCCCTCGGCTACGATTAACGGTTTTTGCTGGGCAACCAAAATTTAGATCGACCCCATGAGACCCTAAGGCTATTGCTCTTATTGCATTTTCGGCTAACGGATTTGCTTCTTGACCGAGTAATTGAACACGCACAGGAGTACCTGCTCGTGTAAATCCATTATTATGTAGTTCAGGGCAAAATCGATGAAAAACTTTGTCAGGTAAGCATGTTTCAACCACTCTTACAAACTCTGTAACGCACAAATTGAACCCACCAATGTCTGTGAGTAATTGGCGCATTTTAAAATCAACGACACCTTCCATAGGTGCTAAAACAAGTTTCATAAGGAGATAAATTTTGATAAAAAACTGGAGGCATAGTTTACCTGTAAATCACACATTGATAAATCTGTAATTACCGACCATATTTAATGTAGAAATTGCAAAAGTAAATATTATGAAAATAAATGAAAGTTTTTATTTTTGTACGGGTCTACTTAAGCATACAAGCAATTTAAAAATACATTTTTATTGCTGAGATTTACAATCCTTGATTAAAGAGAGTCATAAAATGAACACAGTTAAAAAAAATACAATCGCGTTAACTTTAGGTGCAGTAGTAGTTGGCTCTGCAAGTTTTGTATCTGCAGATGTACAAGCTAACCCATTTGAGTTTCAACAACTAGTAACAGGTTACCAATTAGATGCTGCAGAAGGTAAGTGCGGTGAAGGTAAATGTGGCGGTGACGCAAAAGGTAAAAAAGAAGGTAAATGCGGCGAAGGCAAATGTGGCGGCGACGCAAAAGATAAAAAAGAAGGTAAATGCGGCGAAGGCAAATGTGGCGGCGATGCAAAAGGTAAAAAAGAAGGTAAATGCGGCGAAGGTAAATGTGGTGGCGACGCAAAAGGTAAAAAAGAAGGTAAATGCGGCGAAGGTAAATGTGGCGGCGATGCAAAAGACGCAAAAGCTAAAACAGAAGGCAAATGTGGTGAAGGTAAATGTGGTGGCGACGCTAAAAAAACTAAAAAAGAAGGTAAGTGCGGCGAAGGTAAATGCGGTGGCCGTTAATATCTTATTCTAAATAAGTTATGCTAAAAGGGCCCTAAGGCCCTTTTTTGTTAAGTTAGAGGTAGTTATGATACAAACTCAAAGTAAAGATTTTGGGATGGTGGGCCTTGGCCTACGACGAGAAATGCTTGATGAGCTGCTTGAGCATGTACCTAATCAAGTAGATTTTTTAGAAGTTGCGCCAGAGAACTGGTTAAAATTAGGTGGACGCTTTAAAAAACAATTTAAAACATTAACCGATGCTAATAATTTTGTGTGTCATGGATTATCACTGTCTATCGGTTCTCCAGAACCTCTTGATGTTGAATTTATTAAGTCTTTAAAAGTGTTTTTTGAAGAGCACAATATAAAAATTTTTAGTGAGCACTTAAGTTACTGCTCAGGTACAGGGCATATGTATGACTTAATGCCCATTCCGTTTACGCAAGATGCCATAGCACATGTTGCCCCTCGTATTAAACAAGTTCAAGACATACTAGAGCAGCAAATTGCGATAGAGAATGTTTCCTATTATGGCGCTCCTGGACAGCAATTATCCGAGCTTGAATTTACGAATACTATTTTAGAGCAAGCTGACTGCAAACTTTTACTTGATGTGAATAACATTTATGTTAATTCGATAAATCATGGCTACAACGCGCAAGCATTTTTAACTGGGTTACCTTCTAATCGTATAGCCTATGGGCATGTTGCTGGCCATTATAATGAGGCTGATGACTTAATTGTTGATACACATGGCGCTGATGTTATTAACCCTGTTTGGGAGCTACTCGATAAAGCATACGAAGTGCATGGCGTATTTCCAACCTTGCTTGAGCGCGATTTTAATATTCCTACCATGAATGTTTTAACCAAAGAGTTAGATATAATTCATGGGTTGCAAGCTAAACATTTTGATTCAACTGTTTCAAAACAACGAGCTTAATATAAGCCTTTATCAACATTAAAAGAGTGCCTAGTTATGAGCTTTATTGAAATACAAAACGAATTTATGGCGTATATTCGCGAGCCTCAAAAAAATAAAAAGCCCAGCGGTATCGAAGACAGGCGTATGGCAATTTATCGCGACCTATTTTTTAATAACATTGAAGGTTTTATATCATCAGGTTTTCCGGTATTAAAAACGTTATATACCCAGAAGCAATGGCAAGCCCTTGTACGCCAATTTTTTAGCGAATATGATTGTCATTCGCCGTACTTTTTAGACATAGCAGGGGAGTTTATTAATTACTTATCAAGTGATTATAAAATGAAAAAATACGATCCCGTGTTTATGCTAGAGCTTGCCCATTATGAATGGGTAGAGCTAGATGTATCCATTGCACACGAAGATGAGCAAGAAAAAAAATTACAAACAACAGCGCTTACTAGTTCAGCGTTGTATTTATCGAAAACGGCAAGAAATTTAAGTTATCAATTTCCGGTTCAAAATATTAGCAATCGCTTTAAACCAAAAGAGCCATCGCCTCAGCCTAATTATTTTGTTGTATATAGAGATGAAGATGATGACGTTCAATTTTTAGCTACGAATGCGATGACAGCTTTGCTATTGTCAATCATAGAGGCAAGCGAAGGCGCGACATTTGACAACGTCTGCCAACAGGTATTAGCTCATGCGCCACAATTTAATGCAGAGCAAATTGCTCAAGGTGCACTGGTTACTCTTAATGCTATGGTTGAACGCGGTGTTATTGTGACAAAAAATCAAGACTAAGGTCTTTATTGATGATTTTACATCGTCTATTATGGCAGCCTTATTTGCCGTGCTTAATAAAAGGTTGTACCAATGTCAGATGATAAAGACTTTAAAGATCCGTTCAACGCTACTTACTTTCTTGCTTTTTTAGCTGTATTTGCAGGGATTGGTTGTTTAAATGCAATATTGGGCTGGATCACTAGCTTAACGTAAAATGTATAGCGTTTATTAAGGCTGTTGCTAACTTCAGCCTTGAACCACTTTATTTTAATTACCCCGTTCATATTTAATACTTCTTTTATAATAACGCCAAACTCGCAATTAAAGGTTAGTTAAGGTTATAATCACCTGCTTTGTAATATAAACAATTGAGCAGTTAAAATTATGACTCAAGTAACACCAGCAATTATCAAAAACAGCATAACTACAATTGCTGATTATCCAAAAGCGGGCATCATGTTTCGCGATGTAACCACTTTAATGGCAAATCCAGAAGCCTTTAAAGCAACTATTGACGCGTTTATCGCAGAATATAAAGATCAGGGCTTTACTAAAATCATAGGCACGGAGTCACGTGGTTTTATTTTTGGTGCGCCATTGTCTTACGCGTTAGGCATTCCGTTTATTCCAGTACGTAAACCAGGTAAGTTACCACGCGAAGTTATTCGTCAAGACTACTTACTTGAGTACGGTGAAGATACGCTAGAACTGCATGTAGATGCAATTGTACCTGGCGACAAAGTACTATTAGTTGATGACTTATTAGCAACTGGCGGCACAATTGAAGCCACTGCTAAATTGGTTCATAAACTAGGTGGCGAAGCCACAGATGCAGCATTTGTTGTATCACTACCAGAACTTGGTGGCGAGCAGCGCATCAAAAAAATGGGTATTAAAATCCTAAAATTGGTTGAATTCGAAGGCGAGTAATCGATGAGTTATCAGGTTCTAGCGAGAAAATGGCGTCCTCAAACCTTTCATGAATTGGTTGGGCAGTCTCATGTTAAGCAGGCGCTGGTAAATGCGCTTACGCAAAATAGACTGCATCACGCTTATTTATTCACTGGAACCCGCGGTGTAGGTAAAACCACCATTGCACGTATTTTTGCTAAAAGCTTAAATTGCGATGAAGGTATATCTGCAAATCCGTGTGGCCAATGTAGTAGTTGTGTAGATATAGAAGCAGGGCGCTACATTGACCTACTCGAAATAGATGCGGCTTCTCGTACAAAAGTAGAAGACACTCGCGAAATACTTGATAACGTTCAATATGCACCAACGCGTGGACGTTATAAAGTATATCTAATCGATGAAGTTCACATGCTTTCTAAGCACAGCTTTAATGCGCTTTTAAAAACGCTTGAAGAGCCACCAGAGCATGTGAAATTTTTATTAGCGACCACCGATCCTCAAAAATTACCAGTTACTATATTATCTCGCTGTTTACAATTTAACTTAAATGCCTTGTCGCAAAGTGAAATTAAAACACAGCTTGAACACGTACTTACTCAAGAGCAGCTTAGCTTTGAT
The DNA here is from genome assembly GCF_008370255.1 of Pseudoalteromonas sp. FUC4. Lineage (GTDB taxonomy): Bacteria > Pseudomonadota > Gammaproteobacteria > Enterobacterales > Alteromonadaceae > Pseudoalteromonas. Next base: position 375,944 of record NZ_SEUI01000001.1, read on the forward strand.
ACCGATGCACTTAGTATTATTTCAAAAGCAGCTGATGGCAGTATGCGTGATGCGCTTAGCTTAACCGACCAAGCTATCGCACAAACAAATGGTGATATTAATAATCAAGCAGTACAAACAATGCTTGGTTTAATGGATACTCATTATAGCCAAAGCTTGCTTGCAGCGTTACTTGCACAAGATGGCGCTGCGCTAATGGATGAAATTGCGCAGGTGGCAAGTCGTAATCCTAATTATGTGGCATTGCTTGATGATTTAATTGCACTTACGCATTTGACCCAATTAACCCAGTTAGTCCCAGAAGCGGCAGGGCTAGATGAAAAAAATGTAGATTATATTGCTCATGTTGCACAGCATACGAGCCCACAACAAATTCAAATTTATTATCAATTACTGTTAAATGGTAAAAAAGATTTACAATGGGCACCAGAGCCTCGCTTAGGTTTTGAAATGATAATGCTAAGATTATTAGCATTCAAGCCTTCAGACGCTCAACAAACTGTACACATAGCAAACGAAGAGCCGGCTCCAAATAAACAAGGTCGGGCAAGCGCACTGCGAGATATATTAAATAAAAATAAAACATCGCAAAACACCGTAGCTGGCCAAAGCAGTGCTCCAGTAAATAATATTAAGCCAGTTAACAATGCAGAGCAGCCTAAAAAAGCTGAGATAGAACCTTTGCCAAATGTTGACGCTCAGACATCGAACAATGACGTCGTACAAAGTAATAATGGGCCTGCCCAAGTTGCAGCAGAGCAACCGGTTCAACAAAGTGAAAACGCTTCAAAGCAACAGGCTTCAGATAATGAGCAACCACAAACCAATGTTGTGTCAGATGCTCAAGCCCAGCGCCAAAGTGAAGATGAAGCTTACATGCAACATAGTGATGCTGAACAAACCCTAGCCTCTCAGTTTGACGATATAATGAGTAGTGCTGTAGATCAGGGTTTTAAACCTGCACCTAATGCAAACTCAGAGTCTTCACCAGAGCCCTTAACAAATCACAATGCAAGTACGCCAATAGCTGAACAAGAAGCACAGGCGCAATCTGCCATTGCTCGTATTTTACGTGACAGAAATATATCCGGTGCGGGTAGGCTATCAAGCAAGAGTACAAGTACCTCTGCAAATAATGTAGCAGTGCAGCCAAACCAAGCGCCCGCTATAAAGCCAGAACTCCACCCAAGAATGCCTAAAGCTCAAAGTGTTAACCAAGATAGCACCGCTGAAAATACAAACGAGCTCAACAGCGTTTCAAGTGTAGCACCTAGCGATCCCCCTCCTTGGGTGACTGATAGTGCAGGTGCAAGTGAAAAAAAGCATGAGCTCCCACTAACAGGGAGCGAAAGCCAGGCACATGGTCACGCTAATACAAAACCAGCACGAAAAGTTGATTTTAAAGAAAAGCACCAAACAATTACTGAAAATCTAGCGCCAGAGCTACTTGAGCAAATAAATCCTCAAAAAGTACCTGAAGCAGCGCCCGAGGAAATTAGCATTCCTGTGCCTGATGATTTTCAAAGTCCAATTAGTGAAATTAGATTTGCACATCAACAAGATGAATGGGCTTATTTAATTAAACGTATGGGACTGGGCGGTCGTATGCGCCAATTTGCGTTGCATTCAATATTTACCAAGCAAGGCAACAGTTTACATATAGACGTTGATGAATCACAAAAGCATTTAGATACACCGATGCTTCGCCAAAGGTTAGATGCCGCATTGTCGAGTATTTATGAGCATAATGTGTCGTTAAGTATTAATTTTGCTAAGGGAGTTATTGATTCTCCTTATCTTATTCAGCAAAAAATAGATGCAGGACGTCATCAACAAGCAATCGATGTGATCACATCGGATGAAAACATAGTACAATTTCAGCAAGTATTTAGCGCCGAAATTGACGAAAACAGTATTCAGGCATTGTAATTACATACAATCGCCCTTATGTTCATGTTAATTAATGTATTAAAAGAAAGAGAGAAAGTTATGTTTAAAGGTGGAATGGGCAACATGATGAAGCAAGCGCAGCAAATGCAAGATCGCATGCAAAAAGCCCAAGACGAAATCGCAACTCTTGAAGTTGTTGGTGAAGCCGGTGCAGGTTTAGTTAAAGTAACTATGCTTGGTAACCACAATGTACGTCGTGTTCAGCTTGATGAGAGCTTGATGGAAGACGACAAAGACATGATTGAAGACTTACTTGCAGCGGCATGTAACGATGCTGTTCGCCGTGTTGCAGAAGAAACACAAGAGCGCATGGGTAAAGTAACTGGCGGTATGCAATTACCACCAGGTATGAAAATGCCGTTTTAAGTAAATAATGCAACTTTCAGATAGTTTAAATCAGCTTATAGAAGCACTGCGCTGTCAACCGGGCATTGGTCCAAAGTCAGCGCAGCGTATTGCTTTTCACTTGCTTGAGCGCGACCGAAAGGGAGGCACTCAGCTGGGCAATGCACTCACTAAAGCAATGACAGCCATAGGGCACTGTCAGTCTTGTCGTACTTTTTGCGAACAAACTCAGTGCGATATTTGTTTAAGTACAAAACGCCAAGACAGCGGTATATTATGTGTTGTTGAATCGCCTACTGACGTACTTGCCATCGAGCAAACAGGTCAGTATTTAGGTCTATACTTTGTATTAATGGGCCACTTATCGCCAATTGACGGTATTGGTCCAAAAGAGATTGGCTTAGATATTTTAGAGCAAAAGCTTGCCCAAGGCGATATTAATGAGGTTATTTTAGCGACTAACCCTACCGTTGAAGGCGATACTACCGCACATTATATTGCTCAGCTTTGTCATAAATACAAAGTAGGCGCTTCACGTATTGCCCATGGTATTCCTGTGGGAGGTGAGCTTGATTTAGTAGATGGTAGAACACTTATGCATGCCTTTAGCGGCAGGCGCCTAGTTACACAAGACTAGGGCGCGTTGATCTTTGTAGGTTAAAATTTGTTCAACCTAGGGGCGGTTTAATCGCGGCGCGAGGTTTGTAACCTAGTGGGCTAAGTAAAAATCGAGCAACAAAGAGTTAATCGTCCCTAGAAAGAACTCAAAGGGCAGCGCATGTTTGGTATTTATGCTGCGTTATCGCCTATTAATGGGGAATAACCACACTACATAAGCTCTGCCTTGTCTAAAAACCAAACATGCTGCTGTAAATTCAACCACGAAAGGTCAGCACGGCCAAGCTCTAAGTTACTATTTGAAAAGATGTTATAAAAGCCTGCATGATTAAATTATGTAGGCTTTTTTGTTTTTAAGGTAAGCTTAGAAGTGGCCTGTTATGTTTTATTTTTGTAGGCTATCTATCTAATTAGTAAGGAACACAATGAAAGATAATCAATCCTATCAAGGTGCATTACTGACCAGTAAGCGTTTTTTACCGCTTTTTATTACGCAGTTTTTCTCAGCAATAAACGATAACGTGTATAAGCAATCAGTGCTTATTCTATTGATATTTCAGGCCGCGACGCTCGCCGATGGCGCACTTTATTCAAATATTGCTGCTGGGTTATTTATTCTTCCGTTCTTTTTATTTTCAGGGATGGCAGGGCAGCTTGCAGAAAAAACAGAAAAATCAAAATTGATTAGAATCGTAAAACTATGTGAAATTCCTATTATGGTTGTAGGGGCCGTTTCTATTTTAACTCAGTATGTGTGGCTAATGTTAGCGACCGTATTTTTAATGGGTGTGCAAAGTACGTTTTTTGGTCCACTAAAATATTCTATTTTACCGCAGCACGTAGCACCTAATGAATTAACAAAAGCGAATGGCTTGGTTGAATCAGGCACGTTTGTGGCGATACTAATTGGTACAATTTTTGGCACTTATTATATTACTCAATCAGTAGGGCCTACGCTTATAAGTATTGCCGTATTAGTATTGGCCGTGATGGGTTATGTGAGCAGTCGCTTTATACCCACTAGTGAAGCAAACGAGCCTAACTTAAAATTTACCTTTAATATATTTTCATCCACAAAAAATGTATTTTCAGCGCTTAATTCGCAAACAGAATCGGTTGGTAAATCCGTACTTGGGATCAGTTGGTTTTGGTTAATTGGCGCCATCGTTTTAACGTCCCTACCAAATTATGTAAAACACACCATGGGCGGCGATGAACTGGTTGTAACTAGCGCGCTAGTTGTGTTTTCACTAAGTATTGCTATTGGTTCGTTACTGTGTGAAAAGCTCTCTCGCTCTCGAATAGAATTAGGAATTGTGCCTTTTGGCGCTATCTTAATTACCTTGTTTTTATACTTATTGAGCCAAGAGCCAGCCATTAGCTCTTATTTACCTCAAAACCCTGAATTATTGACACTTCAGGATCTATTAAAAACAGGCGATATGATGTGGCATTTTATATGGATGGCAGGCATTGGTATTGGCTCTGGTTTTTACACTGTACCGCTGTATGCGCTTATTCAACAGCGTACTGAAGAGTCGAGTCGCTCACGAGTTATAGCGGCTAACAATGTACTAAATGCACTGTTTATGGTGGGCAGTGCTGTTTTAAGTATTGTAACGCTGTCTGTTTTTCAGTGGAGTATTTCAGAGCTGCTACTATTACTTGCTGGGCTAAACCTGCTTATTTCTGTTTATATTTATACCAAGGTACCAGAGTTCTTTTTACGGTTTGTTATTTATATTTTGGCTATTTGTATGTACAGAGTGCGTACAAAAGGTGAAAGTAATATTCCCAGCGAAGGCGCTGCGGTTGTTGTGTGTAATCATGTCAGCTTTGTTGATTGGATGTTTATTTTAGCAGCATCACCAAGGCCTATCCGATTTATGGTATTTGCCCCTATTTATTATTCGCCGGCCCTACATTGGTTATTTAAAATGGCTAAGGCTATTCCTATTAACAGTGAAAAAACCAATCCAGAAGCATTTAAAAAAGCCTTTGATGAAGTAGCTGCTGCGCTTAATAAAGGCGAGCTTGTAGGTGTTTTCCCTGAAGGAAAGCTTACGGGTGACGGCTCTATCGATATTTTTCGCCGTGGAATCGAGCGCATTATTGAGCGCTCACCTGTGCCCGTTATTCCTGTGCATTTAGGGGGCTTGTGGGGAAGTATGTTTAGCCGAAAAGCTAAGTGGCAACTACCACGATTAAAATGGTCTTTGGTGTCGGTTGCCGTTGGTGAAGCTATTGCCGCTGATAAAGTGGCTGCTGATGATTTACGCGAGCAGGTTTTAGCTTTAAAAGCGCTTCATTCAAAAGACAGTGACTAATTTAATGATTAACTTAATGGCAGGCCCAACATCGCATACATCTTCAGAATCACACATGATTATTGATGACTTTGTAGCGCCTAGATGCGATGGGTTTATTGAAATATTATATCAAGATGACGATATTTTACTGATCAATAAACCCAGTGGGCTATTAAGTTTATCAGGTAAAAACCCGCTTAATTGGGACTCAGTGCATCACCGCTTAGTAAATGGACAAAAGGGCTTAACAACTGCATTTGCAGAAGCTAAGTTACCGCATCGGCTAGATTTGGGCACATCGGGCATTATGATTGTTGGATTAAACGCGATTGCGTCAAAGCACCTTAATAGGCAATTTCAGGCGCGTACTATTCAAAAGCGTTATGTAGCTATGCTTGAAGGGTGCTTGGCTGTTAGTGAGGGACAAATTACTGCACCAATAGCAAAAGATAAACTGCTTTTTCCGCGTGTTAAAATTTGCCAATCTACTGGCAAAGCTGCAGTGACTGAATACAAGGTGCTTGAAAAACTGCATAGCCCAAATAGAACTTTAGTGCAATTTACACCTATTACTGGGCGAACTCATCAATTAAGGATACACAGCCAGTTTATAGGGCATCCAATTTTAGGCTGTGATTTATATAAAAGTGCGCAAAGTGAACATATGGCAGGGCGGTTACAATTACACGCAAGCGATTTATATTTTGAGCACCCCAGCAGCGGCGAGAGAATCCATATTAACTGCCCGCATTCGTTTTAAATAAATTAATGGTTCTTTGTTTTCGTTTCACCTTTTTTAAATTTTTCCCTTGAAGTTCTAACACCTCACCCCATATTAAGTGCATAACGCAGACACTTTGCAAATTGGAGATATATAAATGACTGCAGCACAAAAAGAAACATTAGGCTTTCAAACAGAAGTAAAACAATTATTAAACTTAATGATTCATTCTCTTTATTCTAATAAAGAAATATTTTTACGCGAACTTGTGTCAAACGCATCAGATGCGGCAGACAAGTTACGCTTTTTAGCGCTATCTCAAGGCGACCTTTACCAAGGTGATGCCGACTTACGAGTACGTATTAGTGCAGATAAAGAAGCAAATACAATTACCATTTCAGATAATGGTATTGGTATGACGCGCGATGAAATCATTAGCTCATTAGGTACTATTGCAAAGTCGGGTACTGCTGAGTTTTTCAAAAACTTAACCGGTGATCAAAGTAAAGATTCACAGCTGATTGGTCAATTTGGTGTTGGTTTTTACTCAGCATTTATTGTTGCTGATTTAGTGACTGTTCGTACACGTAAAGCGGGTGAAACAACAGCTTACGAGTGGGAATCTCAAGGTGAAGGCGAATACACGCTTCAAGAAATTGAAAAAGAAGGCCGTGGTACCGACATTATTTTACATCTTCGCGATGAAGAAAAAGAATTTGCTGACGATTACCGCCTGCGTAGCATTGTTACAAAATACTCAGACCATATTTCAACGCCAGTACAAATGTTTAAAGCAGAAGTGCCAGAATCTGAAGGCGAAGACGGCGAAAAAATTCCAGCAGTACCAGGTGAGTGGGAAAGCATTAACCGTGCAACTGCATTGTGGACTCGCGATAAATCAGAGCTTTCTGATGATGAATACAAAGAGTTTTACAAGCATGTAAGCCATGATTGGGAAGAGCCACTTAGCTGGGCACATAATAAGGTTGAAGGTAAAACTGAATACACGAGCCTTTTATATATTCCTAAAAAAGCACCTTTCGACTTATGGAACCGTGAACGTCAAAGTGGTTTAAAACTTTACGTACAACGTGTATTTGTAATGGATGATGCTGAGCAATTCATGCCAAGCTACCTTCGCTTTGTAAAAGGCTTACTAGATTCAAACGATTTACCATTAAACGTATCTCGTGAAATTCTACAAGATAACAAAGTAACGCAAGCTATTCGTAAAGGGTGTACATCGCGTATTATTAAAATGCTTGAGCGTATGGCTAAAAACAAAGCTGACGATTACCAAGTATTTTGGAATGAGTTTGGTCAAGTAATGAAAGAAGGCCCAGCTGAAGATGCTGCAAATAAAGAAGCTATTTGTAAGCTACTTCGTTTTTCTTCGACACATACTGACTCAGAAACACAAGATGTGTCGCTTGAGCAATATGTTGAACGCATGAACGAAGGCCAAGACAAAATTTACTACGTAGTAGCTGATACATTCACTGCTGCGAAAAACTCACCGCATTTAGAGATTTTCCGCAAAAAAGGCATTGAAGTATTACTACTAAGTGACCGTGTTGACGAGTGGATGATGAGTCACCTAACTGAGTTTGCTGATAAGCAGCTACAGTCAATTACACGTGGTGACTTAGATTTAGGTAAGCTTGACGACGAAGAAACTAAAAAAGCGCAAGAAGAGTCTGAAAAAGAAATGGCTGGGCTTGTTGAGCGCATTAAAACAGCACTAGGTGAAGATGTTAAAGAAGTGCGCTTTACGCACCGCTTAACAGATTCTCCAGCATGTGTTGTAAGCGACGACAACGACATGAGCTCACAAATGCAAAAGCTAATGGAGTCTGTTGGTCAAGCAGCGCCAGAAGCTAAACCTGTATTTGAGCTAAACCCAGAGCACCAACTTGTTAAGCACTTAAATGATGAACAAGATGAAGATAAGTTTGCGCAGTGGTCACACGTTTTACTAGATCAAGCACTACTTGCAGAGCGCGGTACACTTAAAGATCCAACAGGATTTGTTACTCGCTTAAATAAATTGATGCTTGAACTAAGTAAATAAGCAAGTAGCTATTTACTCAGTTAATAAAGTATAAATTATGTACTTTAAATAAAAGGGAACGTCAGTTCCCTTTTTTAATGCCCTGTAAACAGCCCAACGGCTCATCAATTAGTATAAGTTGCTTGAGTATCGGCGGCGCTTGTGGAAGAATTCAGGCTTTAAAATAAATATCCATACTAGGGGACAATAATATGCGCATTATTCTTTTGGGCGCGCCGGGTGCAGGTAAAGGTACTCAAGCTCAGTTTTTAATGGACAAATACGGTATTCCACAAATTTCTACTGGCGATATGTTACGTGCGGCAATAAAAGAAGGCACGCCACTGGGTCTAGAAGCAAAAAAAGTAATGGATGCTGGTCAACTAATTTCTGACGATATTATTATTGGTTTAGTTAAAGAGCGTATTACTAAAGCGGATTGTGAGAAAGGTTTTTTACTTGATGGCTTCCCGCGTACAATCCCGCAAGCTGATGCAATGAAAGAAAATGGCGTGGTGGTTGATCACGTTATTGAATTTGACGTGGCTGATGAAGTCATTGTTGAGCGCATGAGCGGACGTCGCGTTCATCCTGGTTCTGGCCGTGTTTACCACGTTGTTTATAATCCACCAAAAGTGGAAGGTAAAGACAACGAAACCGGCGAAGACTTAATTGTTCGCGCTGATGATACTGAAGAGACAGTACGTAAACGTTTAGGTATTTACCATGAGCAAACTATGCCATTGGTTGATTACTATCAAGCAGAAGCGGCTGCTGGTAATACTCAATACCATAAACTAGATGGTACGCAAGCTGTTGAAACTGTTAGTCAACAACTTGGTGAACTTTTAGGTTAATTATAAAAGCACACTAAAAAACCGCCAATTGGCGGTTTTTTTTTAAGGCTATTTAGCATTGCTTAGTTAATGCTACTTAATGGACTTTATAGTGTTTTAAGTTTCTCAATTACGCTGTTGTATTCTGGTTCAGTTGAAAGGCTACTAACTAACTGTTTATAAATGACGTTATGGCTTTCATCTAAAATAAATACCGTTCGCGTTAGTAAGCCCATATCTTTAATAATCAATCCGTATTTTTGACCAAAATCACGCCAAACAGAATCTGATAACGTAGTGATTTTATCGATATTTTCAGCTTTGCAAAAACGCTTTTGAGCAAAAGGTAAATCAGCACTAATTGTTAGCATAACTACACCCGGGAATTGTGAGGCTACCTTTTCATTAAAATGCTTAGTTTGCAGGCTACAAATGCCGGTATCTAGGCTGGGTACTACACTTATTAATACAGCTTGGCCTTTGTAATCCTCAAGTGTCACTGGAATAAAGTTGTCATCAACAACTTTAAAGTTTGGCGCACTATCTCCCATTGAGATACCTTGGCCTAATAAAGTGACAGGTTTGCCTTGGGCGGATACTTTTCCTGCATCAAGCGTGTTTTCTGGATAGTCGGCTGCAATAGCCACAGAACAAAATGCACTCAAAGCAAAGGCAAGTGAACGTAACATGAAGTATTTCCTTTTAAATTAACGCAATGGGCGTCAGTGTATTATACTGGGCTATAGTTACCAAGTGATTAAACCTGCTAATAGAGTAGGTATAAGCTCTGCGATATAAAAATTGTAACTGGGCTAAACTTTGATTAACATGGAGTTACAAAAGATATCTTTAATAATAAAAATAAAAACCTTTATACAATGATTTTAATGCTCATGACGGGTTTAGAAACAGAGAGATAATATGTCAACATCAGTATTAATATGTGATGACTCAAAATTAGCTAGGCGTCAGTTAGCTCGTTCATTACCTGAAGATTGGGACATTAAAGTTGAATTTGCACTTGACGGCGTTGACTGCATAAAGCAAATAAAATTAATTGAACCAGAGATACTTTTTCTCGATTTAAACATGCCAGAAATGGATGGCTATGAAGTATTAATAGCTATGAAAGAACAAGGGCTTAATATACTTACTGTTGTTGTCTCTGGTGATATACAACCAAGTGCACACCAAAGAGTGCTTGAGCTGGGTGCTATCGATTTTATTCAAAAGCCATGTTCCCCAGAAAAACTAGCCAGCATAATTGAACACCATGGAATTAAAGATAAAGCCATGCGTGAACGTCTCTCTCATTCATTAGGAGAGCAAGTTGACCCTGATGTACGTGACATATACCAAGAGCTCACTAACGTTGCTATGGGCCAAGCAGGGGATTTACTTGCACGTCTGCTTAATGTGTTTGTAAAGCTTCCAATTCCGAATGTAAATATTTTAGAAGTTAACGAACTCGATATGGCGCTGCGCTCTATAGATAATAACGCAGCTACATCGGGGGTGTGCCAAGGCTTTATTGGCGGTGGTATTTCTGGTGAAGCCCTATTACTTTTAAATGATTCAAGCTTTAAAGAAATCGCTTCATTGATGAATTATGATGGCGAGTTAAACGACAAGGTTGAACTTGAACTGCTAATGGATATTAGTAATATTTTGATAGGCGCTATTTTAACAGGCCTTTCAAAACAGCTCGATATGTCATTTAGCCAAGGGCACCCGATTGTACTTGGTCAACACAGAGACGTATCTGAGCTGGTAAAATCGAATAAATCACGTTGGCAGCGCACGCTTGCTATAGAGATTAGTTACGGTATTGAAAACCATGATATAAATTGCGATCTCATGCTGTTATTTACTGAAGATTCACTTAAAACTTTGAAGTACAAAGTTGCTTACCTATTAGAAGATTAAGTTATGGCTGCTGATTTAGAGATGACTGAGATCCATTGGTTAATGGATATGTTTAATACCGTAGATGTAGGCCTTGTTGTACTAAATAGAGACTATAAAGTGTGTGTATGGAATGGTTTTATGGAAAACCATTCAGGGCTTTTACCAAGCACAGTAAAAGATAAAGACCTATTTGACTTATTTCCAGCAATAGACGAAAAATGGTTTAGAAGTAAATCTGAGTCAGTTTTTGTTTTAAAAAACCGCTCTTTTACTATTTGGGAGCAACAGCCCTATATTTTCAGGTTTAAAAATTATAGACCGATTACCGGTAAAGCTGATTACATGTACCAAAATGCGACCTTTATTCCACTTACTAATACAGTAGGAGAAGTGAGCCACATTTGTATTATTTTGTACGATGTGACCGATGTTGCGGTAAATAAAAAAGAGCTTGAAGAGTTAAATAAAAAATTAGAACAAGTTAGTCAAACAGATAGTTTAACGCAGCTTGCAAATCGTGGGCATTGGGAAGGTACGCTACGCCAAGAGTTTTTGAGGGTTAAGCGAAGTGGTAGCTGTAGTACATTATTAATGTTTGATATTGATCACTTTAAAAAAATAAATGATGAATATGGGCATAGTTGCGGCGATGAAGCGCTCCGTCATCTATCAAACTTATTACGTACAACGCTACGCGAAACAGATATAGCTGGCCGTTACGGTGGTGAAGAGTTTGTAGTAACTTTACTTGATACTGATCAAGAGGGGGCGACTATATTTGCTGAACGTTTAAGAGTACATATAGAATCAAATCCAGTTAAGTATAAACATTTTGAAATAAAAATGACGGTGAGCATCGGCTTTGCTGGCAATAGTAATGATTTTAAAAATCATGAGCGTTGGATAGAAGCTGCCGATAAAGCGTTATATCACTCAAAAAATACAGGCCGAAACAAGGTGACAGCCTATACAGATATAAAAAATGACGCTTAAGCGTCATTTTTTATATCTAGAATTTAGGAGTAAACAATACTGTATTTGTATAGTTTGATGAGCCAATCCAATCAGTATGGAAACCAATCAATATGAAAAGCCTTATTGTCCCTTACTATTGTGTTGTATGGCGAGAGTCATCGACTGGACACTGACCAATTATAGAGTCTTCACCAGAACTTGACTCCTGTTCTAGTTTTACTTTAAAGCCCCATAGCCTATAAAGATGCTTGAGTACTTCTTCGTGCGAGTTTGCTAAAGGAATATTGTTATGAGGCACATAGCGTAGGGTTAGCGAACGGTCACCTCTAATATCAACATCATACACTTGAATATTAGGTTCATGATTACTTAAATTATACTGCGCTGAGAGTGCTTCTCTTACTGCTTTATAGCCATTGTCGTTATGTATTGCGCCAATCTCTAAATGGGGATTATTAGTATGGTCAATAATAGTAAATAATTTAAAATCACGAATTAACTTAGGCGATAAAAACTGGCTAATAAAACTCTCATCCTTAAAGTTTTCCATTGCAAAGTGCAGTGTATCAAGCCAGTTACTACCTGCATATTCAGGAAACCAGCGTTTATCTTCTTCAGTTGGGTGTTCACATATTCTGCGAATATCAACCATCATATTAAAGCCTAAAGCATATGGGTTAATACCTGAATAATACTTACTGTTATAAGATGGCTGATAAACTACGTTGGTGTGACTTTGTAAAAACTCTAACATGAATGAGTCGGTGAGCTTCCCTTCATCATATAAGTGATTAAGGATGGTGTAGTGCCAAAATGTTGCCCAACCTTCGTTCATTACTTGAGTTTGCTTTTGTGGGTAAAAGTATTGCGAAATTTTACGAACAATACGTATCACTTCACGTTGCCAAGAGTCGAGTAATGGGGCGTTTTTTTCAATAAAATACAAAATATTTTCTTGGGGTTCAGAAGGAAAATGGCGTACTTTCTTTTTGGTTTCTTGCTGTTGCTCAGGAATAGTCCGCCATAATTCATTTACTTGCGATTGAAGATAGTCTTCACGCTCTTGTTGGCGTTTTTGCTCTTCAAATAATGATATTTGTTGTGGACGTTTGTAGCGATCGACCCCGTAGTTCATTAATGCATGACATGAGTCGAGCAGGGCTTCTACTTGTGTAATACCGTGCTTTTCTTCACAGCGACTTATGTAGTTTTTAGCAAATACCAAGTAATCAATAATTGAGCCAGCATCGGTCCAGGTTTTAAATAAGTAATTACCTTTAAAAAATGAGTTATGTCCGTAACATGCATGCGCCATTACAAGCGCTTGCATAGGTAGGGTATTTTCTTCCATTAAGTACGCAATACAAGGGTCTGAATTTATCACTATTTCGTAAGCGAGACCCATTTGTCCGCGCTTATAATTTTGCTCTGTTTGAATAAACTTTTTACCATAAGACCAATGACTGTAGCCGATAGGCATACCAACGCTTGAATAAGCGTCCATCATTTGCTCTGCGGTTATAACTTCAATTTGATTAGGGTAGGTGTCTAACCTGTAGTGAGCTGCAACACGGGCAATTTCACTTTGGTACTCATCTAATAAATCAAAGGTCCAATCTGGGCCATCACTCAATCGTTTATCATTCATAATGCTACCTCGCTTTTGGCTATGCAGAGTTTTGCTGTTGACGACCTTTTTTAAATAGCTCCCTAAAAATTGGGTAAATATCTTCAACGCTTTGAATATGCTGTACGGCGAAATTATTATGGCTGTGTGTTATAGATTCATATTCGCGCCATAGGCTTTGATGAGCACGAGTGGTTATTTCAATATAAGCAAAATAGCGTACTGCACTTAAGATCTTATTACGTAAAATTTCACCACACTGCGGGGTGTCGTCCGCCCAATTATCGCCATCAGAGGCTTGTGCCGCGTATACATTCCACTCATTTGCATGGTAACGCTCTTTTATTATTTCGTTCATTAATTTAAGAGCGCTCGAAACAATGGTACCGCCAGTTTCTTGAGAGTAAAAAAACTCTTGTTCGTCTACTTCTTTTGCTTGTGTGTGGTGGCGAATATAAACAACTTCTATGTCTTTATAACTGCGCGTTAAAAATTGATAGAGCAAAATATAAAAACGCTTTGCCATGTCTTTTGTTGGCTGATCCATTGAGCCTGACACATCCATAATACAAAACATCACCGCTTTGCTGGTGGGGTGAGGGCGCTTTTCGTAATTACGAAAACGTAAATCGTAGTTATCAATAAACGGAACCGATTTTATTTGTAGTTTTAATGCGGCGATTTCTTTTTGCAATAAAGCAATTGCCGCTTTATCGTTATGTGGACCAGCAAGCAACGCATCAAGTTGTTTTTCAAGCTCGACTAGTCGACGTTTTTTACCTGCACTCATTGCCACACGGCGGGCAAGCGAGCCTTGAAGAGAGCGGACAATGTCAATATTACTTGGCATGCCGTCGCTACAAAATCCTGCGCGATGGGTTTTCATTTGCACTAACTTATCAAGTTGGTTTTCTTGTAAGTTAGGAAGTTCTAAATCTTCAAACAGTAAATCAAGGTATTCATCTTTTGATATTGAAAATACAAACTCATCTTGTCCTTCGCCCGAATCGCTGGCGTCACCTTCACCAGCACCACCGCCTTGTCCGCCTTTAGGGCGCTCAATTTTATCACCTGTAGAAAACTGATCGTTACCAGGGTGAATTTGTTCTCTATTACCGCCTTGCCCTTGATGAAATGTAGGTTCGCTGATATCGCGTTGTGGAATAGAAATACTCTCACCAGAGCTTGAATCGGTAACGCTGCGTTTGTTAATCGCATCTGAAACCGCTTCTTTAATTTGTTTTTTATAGCGCCTAATAAAGCGCTGGCGATTAAGCGTACTTTTATTTTTTCCGTTTAAACGCCTATCTATAAAATGCGCCATATTGACCTCCTATATACTACGACTATGAAGGTTATTGCGATTTTCTAACCCGTAAATACCACTCAGAAAGCAAGCGAACTTGTTTTTGTGTATAGCCTTTTTCGACCATACGGTTCACAAAGTCTTCGTGCTTTTGCTGATCCTCTGCAGACGTTTTAGTATTAAACGAAATAACAGGGAGTAAATCTTCGGTATTAGAGAACATTTTTTTCTCAATCACCGTGCGTAGTTTTTCGTAGCTTGTCCATAGTGGGTTTTTACCGTTGTTGTGTGCGCGGGCACGCAGTACAAAGTTCACTATTTCATTACGAAAATCTTTAGGATTAGAAATACCCGCTGGCTTTTCTATTTTTTCAAGTTCAGCGTTTAGCGCTGCGCGGTCAAATAGCTGTCCTGTATCTGGGTCACGGTATTCTTGGTCTTGAATCCAAAAATCTGCATAAATAACATAACGGTCAAAAATATTTTGTCCGTATTCAGAATAAGACTCTAAATATGCGGTTTGCAGTTCTTTGCCAATAAATTCTACATATTGTGGTATTAAATAGCCTTTTAAAAAGCTTAAGTAGCGCTCTTCAACTTCGCTACTAAATTGCTCTCGTTCAATTTGTTGCTCTAGTACATAAAATAAATGTACAGGATTAGCTGCAACTTCAGTTGTGTCAAAATTAAATACTCTTGATAGTATTTTAAACGCAAAGCGGGTAGAGAGCCCTGTCATGCCTTCATCAACACCTGCGTAATCACGATACTCTTGATACGATTTTGCTTTAGGGTCGGTGTCTTTTAGCGTTTCGCCATCGTATACCCGCATTTTTGAGTAGATACTTGAATTTTCTGGCTCTTTTAAACGTGATAGCGTCGTGAATTGCGCTAATGTTTTAAGTGTACCCGGTGCGCATGGCGCGTTGTATAGCTCGCTGTGCTCAAGTAATTTGTCGTAAATTTTAATTTCTTCAGTTACACGTAAGCAATAAGGGACTTTTACAATATAAACACGGTCTAAAAATGCTTCGTTGTTTTTATTGTTTTTAAAGGTTTGCCACTCAGACTCATTCGAGTGAGCGAGGATCATGCCATTAAAGGGCAGGGCACTAATGCCTTCTGTGCCGTTGTAGTTACCTTCTTGGGTTGCGGTAAGTAAAGGATGCAGCACTTTAATAGGCGCTTTAAACATTTCTACAAATTCCATCAGCCCTTGGTTAGCTAAACATAAAGAGCCAGAGTAGGCGTATGCATCAGGATCGTTTTGGGCAAAGTGCTCAAGCTGACGAATATCGACCTTACCAACCAGTGCTGAAATATCTTGGTTGTTTTCATCTCCTGGTTCGGTTTTGGCAATGCCTATTTGGTTTAAAATAGAAGGGTAGCGCTTAACCACTCTAAACTGGCTAATATCACCATTGAACTCTTTTAAGCGTTTGCCAGCCCAAGGCGACATAATGGTTTTTAAGTAGCGTGGTTTAATACCGTATTCTTTGCTGAGCACGTCGGCATCTTCGATAGGATCAAACAAGGAGAGAGGATGGTCGTTTACAGGAGAGCCTTTAATTGAATAAATAGGCACTTGTTGCATTAAATATTTTAGTTTTTCGGCAATGGATGATTTACCTCCACCAACAGGTCCAAGTAAATAAAGCACTTGTTTGCATTCTTCAAGCCCTTGAGCTGCATGTTTTAAATAAGAGACTATTTGCTCAATGGCGTCTTCCATACCATAAAAATCAGCAAAGGCAGGGTAGCGCGCAACTACTCTATTTGAAAATAATCGACTTAGTCGTGCATCCGTTGCGGTATCTACCATGTGTGGTTCGCCAATTGCCATGAGTAGGCGTTCTGGTGCGCTGGCGTAGGCAGACTTATCGGTTTTACAAATCTCAAGAAATTCAGCGATACTGTATTCTTCTTCCTGTGCCGCTTCGTATCGTGCTTGGTAATGCTCAAAAATCGTCATAATAACCTCCGAAACCCGCTGTAAAAAGGTGCTTACCTTTTAAAGTCTAGTCACGAATGTGTATTTTTGTGCAATAAAATTAAAAATTTAAGTGAAAAAAGATCATGTTACTAAAAGCGTTTTATTAAATGATGAGGCGCTTAGGTGTGATAAACAAGAAACAAAAAAAGACGCCTAAGCGTCTTTTTTACATTAGCGTTTAAAGGCTAATTAAGCGAAGTTAGCGTTCGCGAATTCCCAGTTAACAAGCGACCAAAAACCTTTAAGGTAATCTGGACGAACGTTACGGTAATCGATGTAGTAAGCGTGTTCCCATAAATCCACTGTAAGGATTGGAGTAACGCCATCATCAGTTAATGGTGTAGCAGCGTTAGATGTATTAACGATGTCTAGTGAACCATCAGCAAGCTTAACTAACCACGTCCAGCTTGAACCAAAGTTATTTACTGCTTTGTCATTTAATGCATCTTTAAACGCATCAAAAGAACCCCATTTAGCGTTGATTGCATCAGCAACTGCGCCAGTAGGCTCGCCGCCGCCGTTTGGAGATAAGCTGTTCCAGTAAAAAGTATGGTTCCAGATTTGTGCTGCGTTGTTAAATACACCGCCTTCTGATGAACATACGATCTCTTCTAGAGATTTGTTTTCAAACTCAGTACCAGGGATTAAACCATTAAGCTTAACCACGTATGTGTTGTGGTGTTTGCCATGGTGAAACTCTAGCGTTTCTTTTGAAATATGTGGCTCAAGTGCGTCGATTGCATATGGTAGTGACGGTAGTTCAAATGCCATTTTTTTATCTCCATCTTCTTTGGTTGATAGTCCATTTGGTAATACGTAATGCCCGTTGAAACAGACCAGTTACCTATACCAAGCGGTAATATAGTGTTACTATAATTGTTGAGTATTTTACTCAAGTTTAAGCAAACAGCAATGCTATTGCGAAAGACTATTTCAATTGCGGCTTTATTTGCCCATTTTAAGTTATATATTTGTGGTCACGATGAGTTATTTTCAAGACCTAAATATATTTAGCTATCGTTACTTTGAGGTTGTAGATGGAAACCATTGATAAAATTAAACAGCAAATTTCAGAAAATCCAATAATCCTTTTCATGAAAGGGTCGCCAAAATTACCAAATTGTGGTTTTTCTTCACAAGCATCGCAAGCGTTAATGTCATGTGGTGAACCATTTGCATACGTTGATATTTTACTTAATCCAGACATTCGTGCTGAGCTTCCAGCATACGCAAATTGGCCAACATTCCCACAACTTTGGGTAGATGGCGAATTAGTCGGTGGTTGTGACATTATTATCGAAATGTTTCAACGCGGTGAATTACAGCCGTTAATTACAGAAACTGCTGCAAAATATAAAGAAGCTGACGCAGAGTAATTTTATTACTCAACCTGCTATCAGGTTATTAAGCTCTTTAAGCACAAAGCCACTTTTTAAGTGGCTTTGTTGTTTTTAATTTTTGTGAATTTACGAATAGGGAAGGCTCACTTGTACGTTTAAGCCGCCCTCTATTTTGTTATGTAAACTTATATGCCCTTGGTGCGCTTCTGCTATTTCTCTGCATAAAGCTAGCCCTAAACCACTCCCCGTACTTTTTGTTGAATAGAAGGGCATTAAAGCGTTTGCCATTACTTGCTCGCTCATTCCTTTGCCGCAGTCACTTACATTTATAACACATGCTTGGGGTACAAACTCGACCTGAATATGTATTTCATTGGCGTTGGAGCCTGACTCGTGTGAATTTTTTAATAGGTTTATGAGTAGCTGCTCGAGTTGTGTTTGATCAGCTTGTAATTCATTGTGTGAATTTTTTATTTCGTAGCTAAATTGCCAGTGGTTTTTTAAATTATAGAGGGTGTTTTGCCAGTTAACCTGTGTTTTTTGTGGCTGAGGTAATTTAGCAAACTTGCCATAGCCTTGTACAAATTCAGTTAAGTGACTAATTCGCTCATCAATAGTTGCAAATACACGGGCAAGACGAGGCTCATCAACTTTATTTGCGAGCAATTGTGCGCTGTGTAGCATGGATGACATAGGGCCGAGTGAATTATTTAATTCGTGGCTAACAATGCGTATTACTTTTTTATATATAAAGTAGAAGCTTCTGTTACTTTAATCCTTTTATCAACTCAATATTTTATAATAGGGCAAGCATGTCTTCAGTCTTTACTTTTAGATTTGTAACCTCTTTATGGGCTATATGTTTAAAGCGTTTTGGTTTCTAGGCTTTAAAGTTTGTGCCTACATCGGACACCGCTTTAAATAAAAATTCACTATTAATGTACAAAAAAGGACATGAACTTTCATAACTATACTAATGAGCAGCAATAATCGGGGATGTTAAGCCATTAAAGTAATGAAATAGTATAAAACTATCTAAATGTTAACTGAATAGACTTTCATGCGCTGAATACTTATTCACTCTCGCTTGCCTTTACGTTTACGTAAGCTGCAGTCTTTAACGCCTGTGTTTTTTACAATATGTTAAACTTGACACCAGTGTCATGAAAAAATAGTGGTTAAAATAACGCTAAATGTTAAAAATAATGATAAAAAGAAATCTTGCTATGAAGTGAGAAATATTCAAGAATGTGAATATGTATTCAAAGTGCTATTGACTCTATTTAAGATAGAGGCTAGTTTTGTCCGTCTGTTAGCAAATCGTCGAGCAGTTCATCCACGCTAACAGTGCAGCAAGGGGAGGGTCTATGTTATACGACTCAAAGTTAGAAAAAGAAAATTGTGGCTTTGGCTTAATAGCCCAAGTTAATGGTCAGGCTAGTCATAGGCTTATTCGTACTGCTATTACGGGGCTTGATCGCATGCAGCACCGTGGCGGTATATCTGCCGATGGTAAAACAGGTGATGGCTGTGGTTTATTATTACAAAAACCAGATAGTTTTTTCCGTGCAATTGCCAGTGAACATAATTGGCACTTAGGTAAAAACTACGCAGTGGGTATGATATTTTTAAATTCAGACCCTGTTTTAGCACAAGCTGCAAAACAAATACTTAGCGAAGAATTAGAAAAAGAAACGCTAAATATTTTAGGTTGGCGTGTTGTGCCAACCGACCCATCAATGCTCGGTCCTATTGCTGTACAGCAATTACCAGGTTTTGAACAAATTTTTGTTAGCGCGCCAGAAGGTTGGCGTTCTAAAGACTTAGAGCGTCGCTTATATGTAGCACGCCGCCGCGCTGAAAAGCGCATTGTTGATGATGAAGCTTTCTATATCGCAAGTCTATCTGGTTTGGTAACTATCTATAAAGGCTTAATGATGCCTGCGGATTTACCTAATTTTTACCTAGATTTAGCTGATATTCGTATGACGAGTGCGATTTGTGTTTTCCATCAGCGCTTTTCTACTAATACTCAGCCGCGTTGGCCTTTAGCTCAACCTTTCCGCTATTTAGCACACAATGGTGAAATTAATACTATTGAAGGTAACCGCCAGTGGGCACGCGCACGTTCTTATAAGTTTGCGTCACCGCTTATTCCTGATTTACAAAGCGCAGCGCCGTTTGTAAACGAAACCGGTTCTGATTCATCAAGCCTAGATAATATGCTTGAGCTATTTTTAGCTGGTGGCATGGATTTATTCCGCGCTATGCGTATGCTCGTTCCGCCTGCATGGCAGAAAAACCGTGCAATGGATGATGATTTACGTGCATTTTACGACTTTAACTCTATGCATATGGAACCATGGGATGGCCCGGCAGGTATTGTTATGTCGGATGGTCGTTTTGCGGCGTGTAACCTTGACCGTAATGGACTTCGCCCAGCACGTTATGTAATTACGCAAGATGGTTTTATTACCCTCGCATCAGAAGTGGGTATTTGGGATTACACTGCCGATGAAGTAGTCGAAAAAGGCCGTGTTGGTCCTGGTGAATTATTAGTTATTGATACTAAACTTGGTAAAATTTGGCATTCAGATGAAATCGATCAAGATTTAAAATCTCGCCATCCTTACAAGTCATGGCTTGAAGAAAATGTTAAACGTTTAGTTCCATTTGAAGATCTTACTGAGCAAGACGCTGGTAATCGCTCATTTGATGACGAAACGCTAGCTAAATATCAAAAAATGTTTGGTTATACCAACGAAGAGCTTGATAGCGTTATTCGTGTAATGGGTGAAAACGGCCAAGAAGCGACAGGCTCAATGGGTGATGACACGCCATTTGCTGTGCTTAGTGAAGGGCATCGTTCACTTTATGATTACTTCCGCCAAAAATTTGCGCAAGTAACAAACCCACCTATCGATCCACTACGTGAAAACCATGTAATGTCGCTTGCAACCTGTATTGGTAGTGAGCAAAACGTATTTAACGAAACAACAGGCCATGCTAAGCGCCTACAGTTTGATACGCCAATTTTAATGTACGCAGACATGCAGCAGCTATTAAATGCTGATGAAGCGCATTACAGCTACTGTAAAATTGATATTACCTACACAGTTGAAGAAGGTTTAGAAAACGCGGTTACGCGTATTTGTGACCAAGCACAAGAAAAAGCAGATGCGGGCTGTATCATGCTAATTTTAACTGACCGTAACTTTGATGAAACAAATTTACCAATTCCAGCAGCTATGGCTGTAGGTGCGGTACAAAAACGCTTAGTTGATAACAACTTGCGCTGTGAATCAAACATTATCATTGAAACTGGCAGCGTGCGAGATGCGCACCAGTTTGCTGTGCTATTAGGTTTTGGTGCTACGGCAATTTATCCATACCTTGCGTATGAATCGTTAGTTGCGATGAGCGACAGCAAAATTATTGATAAGTCGTATTGCGAAGTGACCCTTGCTTATCGTAAAGCCATTAATAAAGGCTTATACAAAATTATGTCTAAAATGGGCATAAGTACGGTTGCGTCTTATCGTTGTTCAATGTTGTTTGAAGCGGTGGGATTATCTGATGCGATTATTGAAATGTGCTTTAAAGGCGTTGCAAGTCGTATACAAGGTGCATGCTTTACCGACTTTGATGACGATCAGCAAAGTTTGCACAAACTTGCTTTAAGTAAGCGTAAATTATTAAGCCACGGTGGTTTATTTAAGTACGTTCACGGTGGTGAGTATCATGCTTATAATCCAGATGTTATTCAAACCCTGCAAAAAGCGGTTCGATCAGGTGATTATAAAGACTACAGTGCGTACGCTGATTTAGTTAATAATCGTCCAATTGCGACTTTGCGCGATATGTTAGCGCTTAAATTACCAGAGCAAGGTATAAGCATTGATGAAGTAGAGTCTGCAGAAAACCTATACAAGCGTTTTGACTCAGCAGCTATGAGTATTGGTGCGTTATCACCAGAAGCGCATGAGGCGCTAGCAATTGCAATGAACCGCTTAGGTGGTTGTTCAAACTCGGGTGAAGGCGGTGAAGATAAACTGCGCTACGGTACAGAGAAAAACTCGCGTATTAAGCAAGTCGCTTCAGGTCGATTTGGTGTAACGCCTCATTACTTACGCAGTGCTGACGTTATTCAGATTAAAGTAGCGCAAGGTGCAAAACCAGGCGAAGGTGGACAATTACCAGGTGAAAAAGTAACGCCGTATATTGCTAAGCTTCGTTATTCGGTACCAGGTGTTACGTTAATTTCGCCACCACCTCATCACGATATTTACTCAATTGAAG
The DNA here is from genome assembly GCF_008370255.1 of Pseudoalteromonas sp. FUC4. GTDB lineage: Bacteria > Pseudomonadota > Gammaproteobacteria > Enterobacterales > Alteromonadaceae > Pseudoalteromonas. Next base: position 398,221 of record NZ_SEUI01000001.1, read on the forward strand.
ATTTAGCACAGCTAATTTTTGATTTAAAACAAGTAAACCCTAAAGCACTTATTTCTGTAAAATTGGTTTCAGAACCAGGTGTGGGAACCATTGCAACAGGTGTTGCTAAAGCATATGCCGATTTAATTACTATTTCTGGCTACGACGGCGGTACAGGTGCAAGCCCACTTACTTCTGTTAAATATGCAGGTAGCCCATGGGAGCTTGGACTTGCTGAAACACAGCAAGCACTAGTTGAAAATGGCCTTCGTCATCGCATTCGTCTGCAAACAGATGGTGGTTTAAAAACAGGTTTAGATATTATTAAAGCGGCAATTTTAGGTGCTGAAAGCTTTGGCTTTGGTACTGGTCCAATGGTCGCCCTTGGGTGTAAATATTTACGTATTTGTCACTTAAATAACTGTGCGACCGGTGTTGCTACACAAGACGAAACACTTCGTCAAAAGCATTATCACGGTTTACCAGAAATGGCGATGAACTACTTTAAGTTTATAGCGCAAGAAGCGCGTGAAATTATGGCTAGCCTAGGCGTTGCAAATTTAACTGACTTAATTGGCCGTTTAGATTTATTAGAAGAAATTGAAGGCAAAACTGCGAAGCAGAAGAAAATTGATTTATCGTCTGTTATTGCTCAGCCGAACAACCCAACAGGCGAAACGCTTTATTGTAGTGTGCCTAACAGTTCGCATTACCTAGGTAAGTTAAACGAAAGTTTATTAGCTAAAGCGCAAGAGGCAATCGATACGTCTAGCGGTATCTCGCTTGTGAGTCGTATTTGCAATACTGACCGTTCTGTAGGTGCAATGCTTTCGGGTTATATTGCTGATAAACACGGTAATCAAGGTATGGCGGCAGACCCTGTAGCAATTGAACTATACGGTACTGCGGGTCAATCGTTTGGTGTTTGGAATGCCGGTGGTCTTGAAATGACATTGGTTGGCGATGCTAACGATTACGTAGGTAAAGGCATGGCTGGTGGTAAGTTAGTGATTCGTCCACCACTTGGCTCATCTTTTGAAAGCCATAAAGCAACCATTGCTGGAAACACATGTTTGTACGGCGCTACAGGCGGAAAACTGTTTGCAGCGGGTTGTGCCGGTGAGCGCTTTGCAGTACGTAACTCAGGTGTGCAAGCGGTTGTTGAAGGTGTAGGTGACAACGGTTGTGAATACATGACCGGTGGCGTTGTGTGTGTACTTGGTAATGTAGGTGTTAACTTTGGCGCGGGCATGACTGGTGGTTTTGCTTATATTTTAGATGAGCGAAATGATTTTGAAAAACGCATCAATCCAGAGCTTGTTGAAATAGTAACACTAGACGAATTAACGTCGCATCAAGAGCATTTACGAGGCTTAATTGCTGAGCATTTAGAGCTTACGGGTTCGTGCAGAGCAGAAAGCATTTTAGCTAACTTTGAACTGTACTTACCGATGTTCAAATTAGTAAAACCAAAATCAAGCGACGTAAAAAGTTTACTCGGGCATCGCGCTCGCAGTAGTGCCGAACTACGTGTTCAGGCGCAATAAGGGGGCAGTATGAGCGAAAATGTATATCAATTTATAGACGTGCAGCGTGTAGACCCACGCAAAAAACCAATCTCGTCACGTAAAAAATCTTTCGTAGAAATTTACGAACCCTTTTCAGAGAATCAGGTTAACTCACAAGCTGACCGTTGTTTAGATTGTGGTAACCCATACTGTGAGTGGAAATGTCCAGTACATAACTACATTCCACAATGGTTAAAGTTAATACGCACAGGTCGCATTATAGAAGCAGCTGAGCTTTCACATCGTACAAACAGTTTACCAGAAGTGTGTGGTCGCGTTTGCCCACAAGACCGCTTGTGTGAAGGCTCGTGTACATTAGATGAAGAGTTTGGTGCTGTAACAATTGGTAATATTGAGAAGTATATTACCGATGAGGCATTTAAAATGGGCTGGAAGCCTGATATGTCTTATGTAACTTGGACCGACAAAAAAGTGGCTATTATTGGTGCAGGCCCAGCTGGCTTAGGGTGTGCTGATATTTTAGTTCGTAACGGCGTAAAACCAGTCGTGTTTGATCGTCATCCAGAAATTGGTGGACTACTCACGTTTGGTATTCCTTCTTTTAAACTTGAAAAAGAAGTGATGCAAAAGCGCCGTGAAATTTTCACTGAAATGGGCGTGGAGTTTAAGTTAAATGTTGAAGTAGGTGTTGATATTACGCTTGATCAAATTTTAGCTGATTACGACGCCGTGTTTTTAGGAGTTGGCACGTATCAAAGTATGCGTGCAGGTCTAGAAAATGAAGATGCACCAGGTGTTCACGATGCACTCCCATTCTTGATTGGTAACACTAACCGTGTGATGGGCTATGACGAGACTAAGCAGCCGTGTATTGATATGGCTAACCAAAAAGTAGTTGTACTTGGTGGTGGTGATACGGCGATGGACTGTGTACGTACGTCTATTCGTCAAAATGCAGCAAAAGTAACGTGTGCTTATCGCCGTGATAAAGAAAATATGCCAGGTTCTAAACGCGAAGTTAAAAACGCCAAAGAAGAAGGCGTTATATTTACCTATAACGTTCAGCCTAAAGGCATTGTATTGAACGATAAAGGTAAAGTAACCGGCGTTAAAATGGTTAAAACTAAATTAGGTGAACCTGACGCAAAAGGCAGAAGTCGTGCTGAAGAAGTACCTGGTTCAGAGCATGTGATAGAAGCTGACCAAGTTATTATGGCATTTGGTTTCCAGCCTCACAAAATGGGTTGGTTAGAAAAATACGATGTAGAAATAAACCACTGGGGCGGCATTAATGCACCAGAACAAGGTGAATTTACACATCAAACAACGAACCCTAAAATATTTGCTGGTGGCGATATTGTGCGTGGTTCAGATTTAGTGGTAACCGCTATTTTTGAAGGACGTAATGCTGCAGAAGGTATTATGGATTACTTAAAAGTTTAATTGTTTATTTTGTATAAAAAATTTTAGAAGCAAGCCATGTGGCTTGCTTTTTTATTTGTTTTATTAGAATGTAATATCAACGTAATGAGTAACAAACGGTACTATATTAATATCATCTGTTGCTTCCATATAGTACCTATCACTCCTAAGTGAATTTTAAACATTTTTGGTTTCTACACCACAATATCAGTATTTATACAAAACAGAGGATAAGAGATGTATAATATACATACAGTTATCAGCCTAAATAACAATCTTAGTAGTTGATTTAAATATAAAGTAGGTTCATTATCCCATGCTGTTTACGGTTTGCTTACTTTTTATCTATAAGTTGGCTTTTATATATAAATAAAATAAATAGAAATTATGTACGAATACTCAAACAATTCAGAAAGGAAGCTCATTGTTCGATTTTTCTCTTCGACAGGGTTTATAGCTACATTTTCGATGGCTAGCTTGGCATCTATTAACAACAGCTATTTATTAGCATTTACTTTGGTTGTTTCTTCGTTTGTTTACTTATCGGCGTTTAATATAGGCAGAGGTGTAGAGAAGTCTGCAACTGTAGTTTTATATAACCTATATGCATTGATGTTTTATCTGGTACTTACAGGAGGAGCACAAGGTACAGGGCCTATATGGATATTTGTAGTTTCTCCTGTTACTTACTCAATTCGAGGGCTTAAACGAGGGACGTTTGATATTGTTTTATTTTTATCGGCGATTGTTCTCGGTTTCTATTGCGCTGATACATTTAATATATACGACTATAACCCTGAACAGTTTCCGATTAGAATTATACTCGCTTTTATAATTGTCGCATCGCTGAGTGGTTACTATGAGTTCTCAAGAGAAAAGTACAGCAGTAAATTAATCGCTTTAAGTAAAAAAAATGAATTTCTAGCCACTATAGATCCACTCACAAATCTGCCAAACCGCCGTTATGCTATGAATAAACTGGTTACTTTTAAAACTGAACTAACAAAAAATCATATTCCATTCGTTATTTTATTAGCTGATGTAGATAATTTTAAAAAAATTAATGATCAATTTGGTCATGATTTTGGAGATGAAGCACTTATTCACTTAGCTAAAACGTTTGAGAGAAGTATCCCCAAAGATGCGATTGCTTCACGATGGGGCGGTGAAGAGTTTTTAATTGCTATCCCAAATGCAGCCATTGAAGATGCAGAAAAAATTGCAGAAAAAATCCATCATTCTCTTAAAAGTTCAGCAGTGAAACAGCTTTCACATAGTGTAAAGTTAACAATAAGTATTGGTGCAATCTCAGCGGGCGTTGAGCGTTCTATCGACCTAGATATTAAGTTAGCTGATGAACTACTTTATAAAGCAAAAGAGCAAGGAAAAAATAGAACTTGCTCCTCTTAATTGTTATGCGAATTAGTCCATTGAAAACGAATCAAGGGATGGCTTTATTTTAGCTTTTCTGCGTTTTACGCTCAAATAACAAACTACATTACACGTAACTTGCATTGTTATTAAAGCCCAATAACTAATGCTTAAATCACTTAGCCCACTTACCTTTTCGTTAGAAAAGTAATAGGCCACAACGGCTAGTTGAAAAACTAAAAAGCTATTTAAAAAGCTAAATAAACGTTGTTTAAAACAAGTATGTTTATATTTACTAAATATAATTAAACAGGTGCTTAGTACTAATAACAACCAGCTTAAAATTATACAAAAATCAACTAAGATATTGTGCATTATTTAATCCTTGAAGACGTTATTTACTAACACATTGAGCGTGAGCCATTATTAGTTCTTTAGCATTTGCTTTAGCGGTTTTGCTTACATTGTCGCCACCAAGTAAACGGGCTATTTCATTAATACGGCCATCTTTATTCAAAGGCAGCATATGAGTAAACGTCTCCCCTTGTGATATTTCTTTAGCTACAAAAAACTGCTGATGCGCACTACTAGCTACTTGTGGTAAATGAGTAACACAAATCACTTGGGTAGATTTACCTAACTGGCGTAATAATTTACCTACAGCTGATGCAGTAGGGCCTGATATACCGACATCAACCTCATCAAAAATAAGTGTTGGAGTTGTTACTTTTTGAGCAATAATTACCTGTATAGCAAGGCTTATACGAGAAAGCTCACCACCTGATGCTACTTTAGCTAATGGTTGAAGTGGCTGCCCCGGATTAGTTGATACTAAAAACGAGACGTTATCAAAGCCTAAGCAGTTTGGTGTACGATTACTTTCTTGAGTTAGGGATATTTCAAAAACACCGTTTTCCATTGATAAATTAGCCATGCTTTCACTTATTAGTGTGTTAAGTGTATTAGCATACTCGCAGCGGCTTTTACTTAGCTGATCAGCCGCTTGCTTATAAGTAAGTAACGCGTTTTCTATTTCTGACTCTAGTTGCTCTAAGCGATTACTATTATTACTTATCGACTCTAGCTCTTGAGCAATTGATTGATGAAATTCAACCAATTGCTGTGGCTTTATATGGTGCTTGCGTGCTAAATCCATCGCACCACTTAACCTATTCTCTACTTCACCTAAGCGGGCAGGGTCTAAATCTGTTTGCTCAGTGTAATTACGCACTTCGCGGCTTGCTTCTTCAACTTGTACTGCGGCTTCACTAAGGAGGGTTGCTACGCCTGCTAAACTTTCGTCATATTGAGCCAGTTCAGTAAATTGTTGAGCGCTATGCTGTAGTAATGAACAAGCATTTTGCTCATCACTTTCATACAAGTGTTGTAATTCACGTTGGCACGATTCTAATATCGTTTGGCTATTACTTAGTTTGTAATGCTCAGCCTCAATTAAATCAAACTCATTTTCTTGTAAGGCAAATTCATCAAGCTCAGCAACTTGATACTCTAACAATTGCTTTTGCGCTGCTTGTTGCTGCTGTTGTTGCTCTAAATGTTTAAATTCTTTTTGTAAGTTAGCAAACTGTTTATAGCTTTTATTTACTGAGTTTACTAAATTGTGATGGCCTGCGTAGGCATCTAAAAGTTGTAACTGATGTTCAGCTTTTAATAGGTATTGGTGGGCATGTTGTCCATGAATAGATATTAAATATTGACCAAGCTCTTTTAATTGTGATGCAGTAACTGCACTGCCATTAATATAGCTTTTACTACGGCCATTTTTGCAAACAACACGGCGTAATAAACATTCATTATCGCCATTGTTTAGCATATGTTGCTCTAAAAATGCTTGAGCAAGCGGTAAATTTGTTAAGTCAAATTGTGCACATACTTCTGCTTTATCAGAGCTTGGACGCACTGCTGATGCTTCAGCGCGCTCACCCAAGCACAGTGATAGGGCATCTATAGCAATAGATTTGCCCGCACCTGTTTCACCTGTGATCGCGGTCATACCGCTGCGCCATTCTGTGCTTAAATTACTTACAATTGCAAAGTTTTTAATTTCTAAACCAATTAACATACTGTTTATCCATCCAGTCAATTGACTGTTAATTTATACAGTGTTTTGGTTTTTTGCAAATTAATTTTTTATTATTTACGCAACGCTTACATCTTGATTAAACTGTGTATTAGACGTTTTGGGAGAGGTGTCAACTTGATCTTCAATAATATCAGTGGCTTGTGCGATCTCTTCAGTTTTAAGCAGAGCAATGAGAGGAGGTAAGGTATTTAGATAAAAGCTCTTATTATATAAAATTCCTTGCTGAGGTAACTCAGATACAAAGTACTGTATATTATCAATCAATGGTTGAATTATATCTGTTTGATTAGTTTTAATTAACTCGCTGGACAGTGTGTTAATTAATAGGTCGGCGGTGTCTTCAAGCTGTTGCAAGTTCTCATCTGTATGTGATTGAACAACAAAGAAATTACTGACAATAGCTTGAATACGTGAAATATATTTTGGGCGAATTATTTTAGCGTCAAGTAGCTCATTAAGTTTTGCTTTAAGGCGTATATTTACATGCAAAACACGTTCATTAAATAGTTTTTTTCTAGCTTCAATCGCTTTTTTACGATTACTCTCAATTTTGAGATAACTGTATAAAAGCGTAATTAATAGCAGTAAAGCAAAGAATACTACACAAGTCATTGCTACTCGTTCCTAAATTAGTTGATTGTTATTTTAAGCCGCCATTTTGCTTTATAGTGCTAAATTTGGCAATAAAATTAGTACAAACGACTACCCCAATTTAGTTTTGTACGTAAAACGTTGTAGTACGAGTAATTTTTTGGATGAATCAAGCGCAATTGTTTATCCGCTTTTTTAATTACTACCTCATCGCCGGGTAATACGGCAAGCACAACATGGCTGTCGCAACTCACCTGTAGGCTATCTGTATTTTCTAGGCTTAGCTTTAAGCGTACTTCGTTATCGGCATCAACCACTAAAGGTCTGCTAGATAAGGTATGAGGAAACATAGGTACTAACGATATTGCATTTAGTTCTGGCGTTAAAATTGGCCCTCCACCTGAAAGTGAATATGCCGTAGAGCCAGTAGGGGTTGATACTATTAAACCGTCAGAGCGCTGAGAAAACACAAAGTCATTATTTATAAAAGCTTCAAATTCAATCATGTGCGCAACTTTATCAGCATGAAGCACAGCTTCGTTAACGGCTGAGTTTGCACTTTTTAATTCGTTATGGCGATATACTTCGACTTCTAATAAAAATCGTTTTTCTTCAAGGTACTCACCACTGAGGACTTGCTCTAAGCTCGCTTCAAATCCTTCAGGGTTTAAATCAGTTAAAAAGCCAAGGTTACCTCTATTTACACCAATAACAGCAATATTAAAGCGCGCAAGCACGCGTGCAGCACCAAGCATGTTACCGTCACCGCCTACAACAATAGCTAAATCGGCTTGTTCTCCTAAGTCGACTAATTTAACAAGTTTGTCATGCGGGATATCGTCTAATTGACTCCCTGTGCGTTTTTCTACTATTACGTCAAAACCAAGCGCAAGTAAAAATGTATGTAAGCGCTGAAGGGTAGCAGCAGCTCCCGGGTGATTAGGTTTGCCAATTAGGCCTATGGTATTAAAAGGAGAGTCCATAATGTACGCACAAAAAGATTTAATAATTGTAGAGTAACCCAAAACAGAAGTGTTTGAAAATACAGATTATAGCAATATTATAAACCTTCAATTTTATTCGCAGTCAGTTAACAGCACGACTTGAAAAACAACTAAATGCCCCGATATCTCTTTCATGCAACAAGATGTAGATACCATGAAACTAAACTCACGAGATCAGCAAATTTTTTCAGCTGTTATGAACATGTACTGTAATGGCGAAGGCTTGCCTGTTCCATCAACAAAAATTGCCAAGCTCAAAGGCATGGCAGTATGCTCGGCTACTGTTCGTAATGCTATGGCTCGCTTAGAAAAAGTGGGGCTATTGTATTCACCTCATACATCTGCAGGACGAGTACCAACAAACGAAGGGTTTGATTATTGGTTTGACGAGTTTTTTCCACTCGCTGACATTGCTAATTATTGGCAACCAGAACAATCACAACTCGTTGAACTAGCACATGGGTTGAGCCAAAAATATCAGGTGTGTTGTTGTGTAGGTTTGCCACAAGCCAGCTCGCAGCTAGTATTTAGAGTAGAGGTACTTGATTTTGATTCTACCGACTGGCTTATTTTATTAATAGACCGAGCAGGGCAGAGCCATAATATTTGTATTGATAAGCCTCATGATTCGTCAGACTCTGTTCGTTATCAGTTTGCAACGTGGTTAAATACCGTCTTTAGCCAACAAACTTTGATGGAAGGTTTATACCGTATGCAAGCTATGGCTAATACCGCTCCTCGAAATTGTCACGATTCGCTTAATCAATGGACGCGACAACTAAGCCAAAAATTAGGCTCAGATAACAGTATTGTTGTTGGCGAAAATTACCTCTATAAACAAATCGATTGTGAGCAAAGTTTAAATATTGGCGTTTCGTTTTTAAATTATGTAGAAGATAAACTCGCTTTTAAAAATGGGTTATCGATACTTAATAGCGAAAAATTACCTTTTACTGAGTGCGATGAATTGATTGTAATAAGTGTGCCGTACTTCCAAAATCAAGAATACCAAAGCCGCTTTTGTATAATTTGCCCTAAATCAGCGCAAATTGAAGAAATAATCCAAGAATTTAAATTAATTGAGACATCTAACTCTTGAATCTTTTTATTCAATCCCCATAATTACCGCAGTTGAAAAGAATTGGAGCACGTATTTTATGTCTGAGCAGACACAAAACCCTGAGCAAGAAGTAGAATTAAACGAAGAAATTTCTAAAATGCAGGCTGATGTAGAAGCAGCAGTAGAAGCCGCTGATCAACATGCAGATGAAGAGCAAAGCCCTGAAGCAGAAATAGCTATGCTATATGCAGAGCTTGAAGCTGCTAAACAAACTATTGCTGATCAAAAAGACGGTGTTGTTCGTGCTGCGGCTGACGTAGATAACATTCGTCGTCGTGCAGCACAAGATGTAGAAAAAGCGCATAAATTTGCACTAGAAAAATTTGCTAACGAATTACTACCTGTAATTGATAATCTTGAGCGTGCTATTGAGTTTTCTGATAAAGAAAACGAGACTTTGAAGCCGTTGCTTGAAGGTATCGATATGACAGTTAAAAGCTTTAACGATGCTGTTGCAAAGTTTGGTGTTGAAATCGTAAACCCACAAGGTGAGCAGTTTAATCCAGATTTTCATCAAGCAATGTCAATTCAACCAAGTAACGATGTAACACCTAATACAGTACTTGCTGTTATGCAAAAAGGTTACACATTGAATGGTCGTTTATTACGCCCTGCAATGGTTATGGTTTCTAAAGCTGCTGATGCTTAATTGAATTATTAGTTTTAAAAAATGCCTCATATTGAGGCATTTTTTTTGTCTTTTTTATAGTGGATTAACTGTACGAGCATAGTAAGTAGTACAGCGCTAAACATTAAACTTGAAAATGGTACTGCGCTTTTTGCGTGCATAATAGCGAGTAGTGGGCCAACTAACGCGCCACTACCAAAACGAAGTGTGCCAATTACGGCCGTTGCCGTGCCTGTGTTTTTTTCAAACTTCATTAATATTAGCGAGTCAGCATTACTTGCAGTGACACCTAAGCTCATCATTAATGGCGCAATAGCAGCCACAATATAATAAAGTGACAAATGCAATAAGCTAAATGTTAATAAAGCCAGCCCCGATACAAATCCACATACAAGCCCAATATAGAGCATTTTTCGAGATCCCAGCCTTGGTACAATTCGCGTATTTAAAAAGTTACCAAACATCAGCGCCATTACATTAAACGCAAATAACACACCAAATAACTGTTCTGACACCTCATATAAATCTAAATATATAAAAGGTACTGAGGTTAAAAAGCAAAAAAATCCAAACGATACAAACATAGAACTGAGTATATCCGCACGTGCATCTTTATTACTCAGTACAGTTTTATAGCTGTCAAAAAACAGAGCGAGGCCTTTCTTCTCATTTTTATGAATAGGTATATCTATTAAATACACTTGCACAAACGCCAATATTAAAAAGCTATACCCAGCAAGAACCAAAAATATGGTTGACCAAACAGAAAACCCTAAAATAAACGAACCAACAGAGGGGGCAACCAACGGGGCTACCATCATAATCATCGACACATACGACATTCCCTTAGCTGTATTTTGCTGATAAATATGGCGAATAATACCCGGTACTACTACTGTTGCAGCCGCTCCCGTAAATGCTTGCACTGCTCGAAGAGTCCAAAATGCATGGATTTCGGTTGTAAATGCCAGCGCAAGTGAGCTTGCACCAAACAAAGTTAAGCCAATACGCGCGAGCTTACGGCGGCCAATTTGATCGGCAATGGGGCCAAAAAATAGCATCCCTAATGAATAACCCGCTAAGTAAATACTCAACGATATTTGTACATTGGGCATATTAGTGTGTAAATCGTTTGCAATTACCAGCATGGCAGGTAAGTACATATCAATCGCCAATGGCGTAATCGCCACGATACTGGCTAATAAAGGCAATAAAATACGGGTATTAAAAGACGAGGCTGAGGCGTCCATGTATAAACTCAACAATCACTAAAAACAAGGGCTATAGTGTAACAGGGCATTGTATTTGGATAAACTTAGTTTGCCCGCTAAGTTTATCGCCATATTGCATTTTTTTAATATAACGGTATACAAAGCAAATATTTTAAATTGGCACTGTGTTTGCTATTCTACAAGCAATAAAAAATTAATTACTTGTAGAGAATAACCATGAAAAAACTAGTACTTGCAGTATTAGCGACAGCCGTTTTAGCCGGTTGTAAAACATCACCAACAGGGCGCACTCAAATAGCACTTTACTCAGATCAACAAATGAGTGAAATGGGTACTGCTAGCTTTGCAGATATGAAAAAAAGCCAACCAATTAATAAAGATGCAAAAACAAATGCATATGTAAATTGCATTGCTGAAAAAGTAGTCGCTGTATTACCAAAAGAATACGCGTCGCAAAATTGGGAAGTAGTGGTATTTGAAGATGAATCGGCTAACGCTTTTGCACTACCTGGTGGTTACATTGGGGTTCATACGGGCTTACTAAAAATAGCCACCAATCAAGACCAACTAGCAACAGTACTAGGGCACGAAGTAGGGCACGTAATTGCTGAACATTCTAATGAGCGTGTATCACAAAGCTCTATTTTAGATACCGGTATGCAACTTGGTAGTGCAGCACTTGAAATGGGTAACATTCAATACCGTAATGAAATTATGCAGGGTCTAGGTTTGGGCGCACAGTATGGTGTTGTTTTACCATTTAGCCGTTCGCACGAGTCAGAAGCTGATGAAATTGGCTTAGATTTAATGGCTGAAGCAGGCTTTAATCCACAAGAATCAGTCACCCTTTGGCAAAATATGAGTGCAGCAGGTAGTGGTACAACACCTGAGTTTTTATCAACTCACCCTGCGCCAAGCAGTCGTATTAAAGACTTACAAGCACAAATGAGTAAAGCACTTAGTGAGCAAAGCACCGCTAAAGCACAGGGTAAAAACCCACAGTGCACACTGTAGTTAAGCGCTTTACTATTTGAAGTAGTATACGTTTAGTATTAATGCATAACTAAAAATAAAACCCCTGTAAGTAAAATACTTACAGGGGTTTTATTTTAGTTTCTAAGTATGGTTATTTAGCAGCAAGTGCTTGTTTAAATACATTTTTAAAGCGTTCGAAATCTTCAATATGCGGCAGGTGCCCTAAATTATCCAGTTCAAATAATTGTGCGTCAGGGATAAGTGTTGCAGCGTGTTTGCCTAATTTATCATATCGACCAAGCTCGTAATCAACACCGTCTTTTTTCCAGTTACGGCCAGGGCCTGTTCTATCGCGTGTACCAATAATTAATTTAACAGGCACGGCAAAGTCCTTAAATTCAGTAATTACCGGTTGAGTGAAAATCATATCGTATGTTTTAGCGTTAACCCATGCCATTTGCTCTTTATCTGGACCTTGTATTTGCCCGGTTATAAAGTCTGTAAGGGCTGAATATGTGGCGTTCCACTTTCCATCATAATAGTTTTTTTGCTGATATTTTCTTACGCCTTCTGGCGTTTTTGAAAATTCGTTTTTATAGAAAAAATTGGTATCTTTGTAATCAACATACTGCAAGTAGTTTTCAAGCCCAATAGGGTTGAGTAAAATTAATTTGCTTGTTGTGTTTGGGTACATTAATGCAAAACGACTCGCTAGCATCCCACCCATAGAGTGTCCTAATACAATTGACTCTTTTATATTAAGTGAATCCATTAACGCATGAGTATGGTGAGCAAGAGCCGCAAATGAATACTGGTAATTAGTTGGTTTAGATGATTTACCAAAACCAATTTGATCAGGAATTAATACGCCGTAGCCTAAAGATTGCAGGTATTGCGCAGTGGTAGTCCAGTAATCTGCATTAAAATTTTTGCCGTGCATAAGCGTAACTGTAGGCATGTCGGATTTGGTAGGCTTTAAGTAAATATACGCCATTTTAAGAGACTGTTTTTGAGACTCTATGTTAAAGTAATTTACTTTAAAGTCGTACTGGTAACTGCTTAAAAGTGCATCATAAGAAAGTGAAGAGGTATCTTGCGTTGTGCTCGCTAATGCATTGTTTGTTAATAACAATAAAGTAGAAAAGCAAATAACTTTAATCGACGACATTTGGTTACTCCAATTACGGACAAATAATATGAGCTCTAATATATAAAACTCAGAATAATTCATTATAGTAACCAAACCTTAAGCACTATTCAATTGAGGCTTTGTCATACTCAAAGTTGTTTAATTGGGAGATGAAAAAAGCGAAGCTAAAATAGAGCTTCGCTTATTATTGTAGGGTAAAGCGAGTATCGTTAAAGCTTAAAATGTCCACTCTACATGGATTTGTGGTACTGACTCAGTGACTTCAGTACCTAGTTTATTGTGCCAGTATTGTAATTCCATACCCAATAGTAGTGTGTTTTCTTTCATTTGAAGAGCGTGGCCCATATCCCATACTAAAATAGGTTGTGCGAGTATCCACGCCTCTACATCGTTACCAAATTCATCTTCACGTTCTGCAATGTATTCAGCGTGGCCTTTAAAGCTAAACTTTTGTGAGCCAATAGAGAAAGGATACTCAAAAGCTACATCAAGCATCCAGCTATTTGTTTCAATAGGAGCCCCGCCTTTTGCTACACCTTCACTATCGTCAATGTAAGCTGTGAACAGCGTTTGAAAAAAGTTAAACCCAGGTACATCCCAGCTTAATTTAACACCAGGCAAGTATTTCATTACTTTAGCGTCGCCAGCCACATTAATACCGCCGGTAAGGCCCACATCTAATAATGCGCCAGCGCCAATATTTTCGCCGCTAATGGCCGATAAGCTTACCGTTGAATACCATTCACCATAAAAATCAGCATCTTGGTAACCATCATCGGTATCGTCTTTACTGTAATCGATAAAAAAGAAGTTATCGCCGTAATCGTAACCCGATGCATGTTGAACCGAGTAAACCGTTGTGTCTGACTCTTGCTCAGTGAATGGGTCTTTTTGGTTGCCATTATTAATATGTAGTGCTGTGCTGCTCCAATTAGCCGCAAAAGCAGAAGACGATAAAGCAATTGATGTAAAAGTAACGAGAGGAAGTAATTTTTTAAATTTCATATCTGTATTTAACTATAATTTTAGTGACACGCGAAGGCGCGCATTATAGCAAAAGTGATTGATATGTAGAGTATTATTTTAACATATGTTGCAGCTTACTTATTAAGCTGCAACATAGTATAGGTGTTTAAATTATGCTTTATTACGGCGTAAGCAAATAACTGCAATGGCAGTAAATGCCAAAATAAAACAGTAATAAGAAGACGTTGATACTTCCCACGGGCTAATTTTAAACGTAGCGCCTAACAGTAGCGCTTGTGCGCCATAAGGCAATGAACCCTGTGTTACACAAGCAAAAATATCAAGCAAACTAGCTGAACGTTTACCGGTTATTTCACCGTCATCAGCAAGCTTTTTAGCAATAGGGCCGGCCACAATAATAGACACTGTGTTATTAGCAATACATACATTACTTGTTAAAACTAACGCAGCGATACCTAATTGATCTGCCACTTTACGGTGCCATTTTGCAATGATTTTAGTAATCGCTTGAATTTTTTGAGCAATGTAATCAAGGCCACCGTTAATACGAATAAATTCAGATAAGCCACCAATAAACATAGAAAGTAAAAATATTTCCTGCATATCGGTAAAGCCTTTGTAAATATCTTTTACAAAGCTTGCGCCTTCGTAGCTGCCGGTAAAGCCCATTAGCGCAGCAAATACAATACCGCTAAATAGCACCACAAACACGTTCATACCGGCAACAGCCAATACTAAAATAAAGGCATAAGGCAGCACTAATAATAAATCAAAATCTTTTGTTTCTACTGCTTGTGGAGCAGGTGTTAAATAAAGCAGCAAAGCAATGGTTAATACGGCAGCAGGAACCGCTATTTTTAAGTTTTCTTTAAACTTGTCTTTCATTTCACAGCCTTGCGTACGTGTTGCAGCAATGGTTGTGTCTGAAATAATAGAAAGGTTATCACCAAACATTGCGCCCGATACTATAGTACCGGCCATTAATGCTGGATCTATACCTGTTTTAACGGATACCGCATAAGCAATTGGCCCTATAGCACCAATGGTACCCATTGATGTACCCATTGCAGTAGAGACAACCGCAGCAATTAAAAATAGCCCTGGTAATAACAGCGACGGTGGAATAAGTGACAAGCCAGCGTTTACAACCGCATCCACACCACCGGTGGCACTTGCTACTGCCGAAAATGCACCAGCAAGTAAATAAATTAAACACATGGTAATAATGTTGTTGTGTCCTGCGCCTTTAATAAATGTTTCTACACATTGGTTTACAGTGCCTTTGTTTAAAATAAAGGCAAGCATAATAGCGGGTAGTATAGCAACCGGCGCTGGGAGCTGGTAAAAAGCGTAATCAACCCCTTGCGATTGTAAATATAAACCTGAGCCTAAAAAAAGGGCTACAAAGGTAAGAAGGGGAAGCAAAGATAGAATTGCTTTGTTTTTATTAAATGTTGGCTGCATTGTATTCCTCATAACCAGTTAATATAACCACAGCCAAAACTCCTCTTTTAGCTGAATTTAGTAGATCACTCTTTATAAAAAAGTAGATGACCACAGCGCCCGCAAGCCAAAGACCAAATCGACGCGAAAGAGAAGTTTAAATGTATAGATGGCTAAAGTAAACTGGTATTGTTATTATTATTTAATTAAGGGCTTACCTGACTATTGCACGACTTTTAGATAATATCTACCGGTGTGCGATTATATGCGGCTAATAATTGCTCAAAGCAAGTTTAGGTCGGCAAATTAGTCAGGGTACGCAACAACAGATCCAACTAAATCAGATTAAGGCAATAACAATGAATCGAATAGGTGTTTTTGGTGCTAACGGCAGAATGGGCTTAGCCCTATTAGAAGCCGCGACAATTAAAGAGCAAACACAACTTGGTGGTGCGTATGTTCGCAGCAGCTCATCGTTATTGGGTATTAATGTAAATCAAGTAAACAGTGCAGCCGACAAAGCCATTAGCTTTAGCGACGAGAGCAAGGTTGCTGATGTTGATGTACTTATCGACTTTACGTTACCAGCAGGTATGCGCAATCACTTAAAAACAGCGGTGGATAAAAAACTGCCTATGGTTATAGGCACCACAGGTTTAACTAGCGAAGACATGGCATTATTAGAAAATGCTGCTAAACATATTCCTATTGTGTTTGCGCGTAACTACAGCGTTGGCGTTAATGTGCTACTTAACCTAGTGCAAACAGCGGCCACTAAATTTGGTGACGACCTAGATATAGAAGTTTTTGAAGCGCATCATCGTCATAAAATAGATGCGCCATCGGGCACAGCATTAGCCATTGGTGAATCTATTGCACAGGCTAAAGGGTGGGATCACGATGAAGTAGCGGTATACGACCGCAGCCAAGTAGAAACAGCTAAATCTCAAAATGAGATTGGTTATTCTGTCCTAAGAGGGGGCGATATAGTAGGTGAACATACCGCATACTTCGCTACAATGGGCGAAAGGCTTGAATTAACACATAAAGCAAGTTCAAGAATGACGTTCGCTCTAGGAGCTGTAAGGGCTGCAAGCTGGTTGAAAAATAAACCCGCAGGACTTTATGACATGCAAGATGTGCTAGATCTTAAGTAGTTTAGTTACTATTTTAACTGTTTGGGTCTAATTTTACCTACAGAGACTTATTTGTAACAATTAACCAAATAATGTTAGACCTAAATAGCAACTTCATGTAATATGCAGCCAATTTGCCAAAAATTACTAAATGCGTGTTTCCAATTATACCCAAGTGGCTAGTAAATCCAGGGTTTCAGTGGGAATGAAAATAGTTTTAGGCAAGAAAAATGATTGAAGGTTGAATGCTTTACATCTGCATCATTTAAGACTGCGTAAAACAATTTAAGCTCACAAAAATCTGGTTTTGACGATCCCTCTGGGTATTGGCGGGGTGTTAAGCAATTGCTTACTCCCGTTTTTTACTGTTAGGAGGTTTAACTTGACTAAATCCGCTCTGTTAGTCCTAGAAGACGGCACAGTGTTTCGCGGTACTGCAATCGGCGCTGACGGCATGTCAGTCGGTGAAGTGGTATTCAATACGTCTATGACTGGTTATCAAGAAATTTTGACTGATCCATCATACGCGGAACAAATCGTAACTTTGACGTACCCACATATCGGTAATACGGGTACCAACAGCGAAGACGAAGAAGCGAATCAAATTTGGGCTAAAGGCCTAGTGATCCGTGATTTGCCACTGCTAGCAAGTAACTTTCGTAACGAGCAATCGTTAGATGATTACTTGAAAGAACGTAATATTTTAGGTATTGCGGACATCGACACCAGAAAGCTAACTCGAATTTTGCGTGATAAAGGCGCACAAAATGGGTGTATTGTTGCCGGTGACGAGCTAGACGAAAATAAAGCGTTACAAGCCGCGCAAGCCTTCCCAGGTTTAAAAGGTATGGATTTAGCAAAAGTTGTCTCAACCAAGGAAAATTTTGAGTGGCGCGAATCAAGCTGGACATTAGGTGAAGGATTTAAAACCCTTGACGCTGCTAATGAAAAGTTTCATGTTGTTGCCTACGACTTCGGTGTAAAACGTAATATTTTACGTATGCTTGTAGACCGTGGTTGTAAACTTACAGTAGTACCAGCGCAAACTTCAGCCGCTGACGTACTTGCTTTAAACCCTGATGGTATCTTCCTATCTAATGGCCCTGGCGATCCTGAGCCATGTACTTACGCTATTGAAGCCATTCAAGCCTTTTTAGAAACCGACACACCTATTTTTGGTATCTGTTTAGGTCATCAGTTATTAGCCCTTGCCTCAGGTGCTAAAACAGAAAAAATGAAATTTGGCCACCACGGTGGTAACCATCCAGTTAAAGACCTAGACCGCAATGTAGTTATGATCACAGCTCAAAACCATGGTTTTGCAGCTCAAGAATCAAGCCTACCAAGTACGCTTCGTGCTACGCATAAATCATTATTTGATGGAACGCTTCAAGGTATTCATCGTACCGATAAACCTGCGTTTAGCTTCCAGGGTCACCCTGAAGCAAGCCCTGGTCCACACGATGCAGCACCATTATTTGACCACTTCATCGATTTGATGCAAGCGCGTAAACACTAATTTAACTGGAGTAATAATGCCAAAACGTACCGACATAAAAAGCATTCTTATCTTAGGCGCAGGCCCAATTGTAATTGGTCAAGCTTGTGAATTTGACTACTCTGGTGCTCAAGCGTGTAAAGCACTTAGAGAAGAAGGCTATAGAGTTATATTAGTTAACTCAAACCCTGCAACTATCATGACTGATCCTGAAATGGCCGATGCTACCTACATCGAACCAATTCACTGGGAAGTGGTAGAAAAAATTATTGAAAAAGAAAAGCCTGATGCTGTACTGCCTACAATGGGTGGTCAAACAGCATTAAACTGTGCACTTGATTTAGACAAGCACGGTGTATTGGCTAAGCACGGCGTTGAGCTAATTGGCGCAACGGCTGATGCAATCGACAAAGCAGAAAACCGTGAGCGCTTTGACGTCGCAATGAAAAACATTGGTCTTGAATGTCCTCGTGCTGAAATAGCTCACTCAATGGAAGAAGCTAAAGATACAATGAGCCGAATTGGCTTACCATGTATCATTCGTCCTTCTTTCACCATGGGTGGTACCGGTGGCGGTGTTGCTTACAACATGGAAGAGTTTGAAGAAATTTGTGAGCGCGGTTTAGACTTATCGCCAACAAACGAATTATTGATTGATGAATCACTGATTGGTTGGAAAGAGTACGAAACAGAAGTTGTACGTGATAAAAACGACAACTGTATTATTGTTTGTACCATTGAAAACTTTGACCCTATGGGTGTTCACACTGGTGATTCAATCACAGTTGCACCAGCGCAAACGCTAACCGACAAAGAATACCAAATTATGCGTAACGCCTCTATGGCGGTATTACGTGAAATTGGTGTAGAAACTGGCGGTTCTAACGTGCAGTTTGGTATTAATCCTGAAGATGGCCGTATGGTTATCATTGAGATGAACCCACGCGTATCACGTTCATCTGCACTTGCTTCAAAAGCAACGGGTTTCCCAATTGCTAAAATTGCCGCAAAGCTAGCAGTCGGTTACACGCTTGATGAGCTTCAAAACGATATTACTGGCGGTAAAACTCCAGCATCTTTTGAGCCTTCAATCGATTACGTTGTAACAAAAATTCCTCGCTTTAACTTTGAAAAATTTGCCGGTGCTAACGACCGCTTAACTACGCAAATGAAATCGGTTGGCGAAGTAATGGCGATTGGTCGTAACCAACAAGAATCATTACACAAAGCATTACGTGGCCTAGAAGTTGGCGCAACGGGTTTTAACCCAATAGTTGCACTTGATGATCCTAAAGCGAAAGAAAAGATCATCCGCGAATTACGCGAGCCAGGTGCTGAGCGTATCTGGTACATTGCCGATGCAATGCGCCATGGTATGAGCGTTGATGATGTTTATGAGCTGACTAAAGTTAATCGCTGGTTCTTAGTACAAATAGAAGATATTTTAAAAGACGAAGCAAAAATTAGTGAAGTAGGTATGGCTGGTTTAAATGCCGATTTCCTACGTAAACTTAAACGCAAAGGTTTCGCAGACCCACGTATAGCTGAAATTGCAGGTGTATCTGAAGCTGAAATTCGTAAAAAACGTCACTTATTAAACATCGTGCCAGTATACAAGCGTGTTGATACGTGCGCCGCAGAATTTAGCTCAGATACAGCTTACATGTACTCATCTTACGATGAAGAGTGTGAAGCAAACCCAACAGATAAAGACAAAATCATGGTTATTGGTGGCGGTCCTAACCGTATTGGCCAAGGTATTGAATTTGATTACTGTTGTGTACATGCTTCGCTTGCGCTTCGCGAAGACGGCTATGAAACAATTATGGTTAACTGTAACCCTGAAACGGTTTCTACCGATTACGATACATCAGATAGACTATACTTTGAGCCAATTACACTTGAAGACGTACTTGAAATCGTACGTGTTGAAAAGCCAAAAGGCGTTATCGTGCAGTACGGTGGTCAAACACCACTTAAATTAGCGCGTGAGCTTGAAGCGAATGGTGTGCCAGTAATTGGTACTTCACCTGATGCGATTGACCGTGCAGAAGACCGCGAACGTTTCCAACAACTTGTTGAACGCCTGAACTTACTTCAGCCAGAAAATGCAACAGTAACTTCAACTGAAGAAGCACTACTTAAATCAGTTGAAATTGGCTTCCCACTAGTTGTACGTCCGTCGTATGTATTAGGTGGTCGTGCAATGGAAATTGTATACGATGAAGACGATTTACGTCGTTACATGACCGAAGCTGTATCTGCATCAAACGAAGCACCTGTATTACTGGACCGTTTCTTAGATAACGCAATTGAAGTTGACGTTGACGCAATTTGCGACGGCGAGCAAGTAATTATTGGCGGTATCATGGAGCACATTGAGCAAGCGGGTGTTCACTCTGGTGACTCAGCATGTTCATTACCAGCACATTCTTTATCGCAAGAAGTGCAAGATGTAATGCGCAAGCAAGTAACAGATATGGCGCTTGAGCTTGGTGTTGTTGGCTTAATGAATACACAGTTTGCTGTAAAAGATGGCAAAGTGTACTTAATTGAAGTTAACCCGCGTGCAGCACGTACAGTACCGTTTGTATCAAAAGCAACCGGTGTGGCGCTTGCAAAAGTAGCGGCTCGTTGTATGGCGGGTCAGTCTTTGGCAAGCCAAGGTATTACTAAAGAAGTGATCCCTCCTTATTACAGCGTTAAAGAAGTTGTACTGCCATTTGCTAAGTTTCAGGGTGTGGATCCAATCCGTGGTCCTGAGATGCGCTCAACGGGTGAAGTGATGGGTGTTGGTGATACTTTCGCCGAAGCATTCGCAAAAGCACAATTAGGTGCAAGCAACACTTTACCACGCGGTGGTCGCGCGTTATTATCTGTTCGTAATAGCGATAAGCCACGCATTGTTGAATTAGCCAAGATCATGACCGACTTAGGTTTTGAACTTGACGCAACAGGTGGCACGGCACACGCTCTTGAAGAAGCAGGCATTGAAGTACGACGTGTAAACAAAGTATATGAAGGCCGCCCGCATATTCTTGATTATATCAAGAATAAAGAGTACAGCTATATCGTTAATACCACCGAAGGTCGCCAAGCGATCGAAGATTCGAAGGTGTTACGTCGTGGTGCATTGCAAAATAAAACCAACTATACGACAACCTTGAACGCAGCTTTTGCTAACTGTACTGCTAACAAAGCAGATGACCGTAGTAAAGTAACGTCAGTTCAAGAGCTACACCTGCGATTGAACTAAGGAAATGTGCCAAGGCCAACTAGGGCCTTGGTGTTAAGTGAGAAAAGTATGCAATCAATTCCGATGACAGTTCGTGGCGCAGATTTACTGCGCAAAGAGCTTAACGAATTAAAAACAGTTACCCGTCCTAAAATCGTAAGTGATATTGCGGTTGCACGTGAACATGGTGACTTAAAAGAAAACGCTGAGTACCACGCCGCGCGTGAGCAACAGGGTTTTTGTGAAGGTCGTATTCAAGAAATTGAAGCAAAGCTTTCAAATGTTCAAATTATCGATGTAACTAAAATGCCAAATACGGGCAAAGTTATTTTTGGCACAACAGTAACTATAGTAAATGTAGATACTGATGCAGAAGTAAAATACCGTATCGTAGGCGATGATGAAGCAGATATTAAAAACAACTTAATTTCTGTTAATTCACCGATTGCACGTGGCTTAATTGGTAAACAAATGGACGACGCAGTGTCTATTCAAACGCCAAAAGGTATCGTTGAGTACGAAATCATTGAAGTTGAGTATCTTTAACGCGTAGCTCACTTTAACGTTTTAAATAAAAACCGATGTATTTACATCGGTTTTTTTATGCCTTAAATAAGTCGCTATAACAATTAATCACTATACTGTTCAGGGTATTCATATTGCATAAAGATTAAGCATGATGATATAGGTACATAATCACTTTATACCAATCTGCTTATATATGGGGTCTATTTAACGTTAATAAAATTACGCTAGAACTAGGCAAAAGTTTTTATATCTAGTTGTTCTAAATAAAAAACTTTTAACGACGTTATAGTGCAATTTAATTCGTTAAATTGATCAAAGATTTATGCAGGTTGGTATTATTAAAAAGGAACACTCAATGGCTAATATACTTTACCCAGCGCCTTTAAAAGTAGGTTCTAAAATTGCTATTTGCTCGCTTTCATCTGGGCTAAAAGAAAAGTATCACGGACGATTAGATATTGTTATAAATGGACTAAAACAACGAGGGTATAATGTTGTTGAAGGCGAGTTTTTACGTCAAAACAAACCACGTGAACAGCTTAATGCTAAAGCGCATGCTAAGCAGCTAATGGGTTTTTTATTAGATGATGAAATAGATGCGATTATGCCGCCAATGGGTGGTGAGCTGGCAATGGAAATACTACCACTACTTGATTTTAACGCCATTAAAGAAGCAAAGCCTAAGTGGTTAGTTGGTTTTTCTGATGTGAGTACTATTGCATGTGCATTGACTGCTAAGTGCCAATGGGCAACGCTTCACAGCGCCAATCTTATGCAGTTACACCCTGATGAAAAAAATCCGTATAGCCTACAAATATTTGAAACTCTGACCTACGAAGCCGGTAGTAAATTTGAGCAAGGACCTTCTTCTTTATATCAAAAAAACAAGCCTAATTACGCGCAAAACCCGAACGAATTACTCAGCCCGAGTGAGCCCACAAACTGGCAATGTTTAAACTACACAGATAAACGTACTATAGAAATGTCTGGTCGGTTATTTGGTGGGTGTTTAGATACCGTAGGTTTATTGCTCGACTCGCCATTTTTAGCGCTGCATGAGTTTAAAAAGGACAGTGCGCCCGAAGGGCTTATTTTATACCTCGAAAACTCAGAACTTACACCAACAACCGTTGCACGATTTTTACTGTCATTAAAATTAGCCGGTATATTTGATGATATCAATGGCTTGGTTTTAGGGCGAAGTGAAATAACACAAGGTCATTATGATGCCTTTGACTATCGCCATGCGTTAGATGTAGCGTTAGGTGGGTGTTTATTTCCTGTAATTTTTGATGCAGATATAGGGCACGTTCAACCGAACTTAAATTTGGTCAATGGTGCTACCTGTACGCTGGTTGCAGATATAAACGAAGGTATTGTAGAGTGCGCATCGTTAAATATTCAACTTTCGTAGTTTTTATTGTGTTTAGTTTTGAAAAACAAATAAATACAAGCGTATAATAGGCTTACAGTAAGTGCTAACGCTTACTGTAAATTCTCAGGGCGGGGTGAAATTCCCCACCGGCGGTATGTTTAATGTTATTTGTAACTTAAATGAGCCCGCGAGCGCTTTATTTAACTTATTTTTACAGTAATTAGGTTAAGTAAAGGTCAAGCAGATCTGGTGAGATGCCAGAGCCGACGGTTACAGTCCGGATGAAAGAGAATATGGCTTATTATACTAAAACCAATTTTGTTAAAGACATGAACGTTGTATCGCATTAAGTGAGCTATTTTCTTAGCGCTATAATTAGTCACTAATTTAATGTTATTGGTATAACAGTGTGCGCTGCATTTTGCTGCGTGCTTTTTGTTATTTTATTTAAGCTATTTTGGTAGTGTTCGCTTTAAATTTTAGGCGATAAATTACTGATCCTTTCACAGTCCTGAATCTATTATTTTTTATTTGGAATATAATGATGATTCAGTCTCTACTTACTCAATTCGGCGAAAGCCATACCCGCGTACAAAGCGCAATTATTGCACTACAGCAAGGGCAAGGCGTACTTGTTGTTGATGATGAAAACCGTGAAAATGAAGGCGACTTTGTTTTTTCAGCTGAGCACTTAACGACTTCTCAAATGGCTGAAATGATCCGCGAAGGCAGCGGCATTGTTTGTTTATGCATGGGAGAGGAGCGCATTAACCAGCTCGACTTACCGCAAATGGTAACCCACAACACCAGTCAAAATAATACCGCTTATACAGTCACTATTGAAGCTAAGCATGGCGTTACAACGGGCGTGTCAGCTGTTGATAGAGTAACTACTATAAAAGCAGCGACAGCCGATAATGCAAAACCAAGTGATTTATCGCGCCCTGGCCATGTATTTGGTTTAAAAGCACAAACGGGCGGCGTATTAGTGCGCCGTGGCCATACCGAAGCATCCGTTGATTTAATGCAACTTGCCGGCTTGAAACCATTTGGCGTAATTTGCGAACTAACAAATCCAGATGGTTCAATGGCGCGCTTACCTGAGGTGAGTGATTATGCTAATAAACATAATATGACTGTGGTCTCTATTGAAGATTTAGTGCAATACATTCAGGCTGCACAGCGCAAAGTAGGTTAAACCGCTTTAAAGCAAAAAACCACTTATTTAAATAAGTGGTTTTTATAATATTGTTATCATTTAAGTTTATAACGTATTACTTATAAAACCTGAATAACTTGCTCTTTTGCCAAACGAGATTTAGGTAACTTAGCATTATAATCTTCAGCGTTATCGTGATAGCCAAGTACTAGTGCGACATCGCATATGTAACCATCGAGTTCTTTTTCAAAAACTTCGCCAATCAGCTGTGCATCTACGCCTTCCATTGGAGTTGAATCAATCCCTAAACGTGCAGCTGTATGCATAGTGTTACCCAATGCAATGTAAGTTTGTGCTTTAGTCCATGCTGCATTGTTACCTTGCTCATCAGTATTCATATCAACAAATACATAAGCACCAAAAGCTTGTTCGCGGTTTTCTGCTTGTGTACGACCATTTTTAATGTCTGCATCAATTACTTGTGCGTAGTCATCGCGGGTATATTTAGGGTTGTGAGCAAATAATATTATATGCGAAGCTGTTTTAATGTGTGGCTGGTTAAACGCAAATTTATTAGCAAATGTACTATGCATACGCTCTTTAGCCTCATCTGATTCAATTACGATGAATTTCCAAGGCTGCGAGTTAATAGATGAAGGAGACAGGCGCATAGCTTTGTAAATAACGGCTAAGTCGTCTTGAGATACACGTTTCGTTGCGTCGTAACGTTTTGCTGTGTAACGCTTTTCCAAGTCATTAATAATAGGGTGAGTCATTAGTTTCTCCATTGAGCAGGTGTTTTACCAGTATTTACTTTGTTGAGTTAGTTTTAGTAAAACAAACCCTCTTAAAAATTTATTACAAAAATAATATCGAGTTTTTAAATCACTCTACTTATTTAATTCAATTGATATCTACGTAAAGTAAGGCTTATCAATATAGCTAGGTGCAGATAGTAGTGGGTTATTACAATATGATAAACAGGTATATGGTTGAATCATTATCAAATATTATTAGGTAATAGTTTCTTTAATAAATACAAATACAGTCATAGCCACCCCGAAATATTGGCTGAAGACACCAGTTACATTGGTGCCTTCAATTAATTCAGGTAGCGCGTATTTGGTATTTATAGAATTAAAAACCTTCCAACACTATTTTGCCAATAGAGCGACCTCCTTCAAGTTCTGCGTGTGCAATACGCAGGTTGGCCGCATTTATAACGCCTAAGTTTTTACCAATTGTTGTTTGAATGTGGCCCTGATCAATTAACTCAGCGACATGATTTAACAACTTACTTTGCTCAATTAAATCTTTAGCATTAAACATTGAGCGGGCAAACATAAATTCCCAATGTAGCGATAAGCTCTTCATTTTTAATTTACTTACATCTAATGACTCAGGATCGTCAATCATTGCAATTTTACCAAAGGGTGCAAGTACCTCTGTATATGCTTCTAAGTAAGAATCAGTACTATGCAAACTTGCTACATGTGTTACCGAGCCAATATTTAATGCATCAATTTGAGCGGGTAATGGTTTTGTATGATCAACAATATAATCAGCACCTAGCTTTTTAACCCATGCTTTTGAGCTCTCACGCGATGCAGTGGCAATCACCGTTGCGCCCGTAATCGCTTTAGTAAGCTGAATAAAAATAGAGCCAACGCCACCAGCGGCACCTGTTACTAAAATAACTTCGTCTGTTTTTATTTTTGTATCAGCTGCTTGTTTTACAATGTTTAAATGCTCAAATAATAATTCGTACGCTGTTATTGCCGTAAGGGGCAACGCAGCTGCTTCAGCATTGTTTAAACTTTGTGGTTTGAACCCTACAATGCGCTCATCCACTAATTGAAATTCTGCATTACTACCTGGGCGGGTAATATCACCAGCGTAATAAACCGCATCGCCCGGTTTAAATGCCGTTACAGCATCGCCGATTGCAACAACTTCACCAACTGCATCCCAACCAATAACTTTTATTTCACCATCAGCAGGGGGCATAGATGCACGCACTTTGTAATCCGCTGGGTTAACTGCAATAGCTTTAACTTTAATTAATAAATCGCGACCTGTTGCAACTGGCTGTGGTAATTCAACATCAATTAACGATTCAGGGTTAGTAATAGAAAGAGATTTTTTATAACCAATGGCTTTCATAATAAATGTCCTAATTTGTTTACATATAAGGTGCAAGCCATGCTTTGGCTAGCTGATGGATATATAATAGACCTTGCTTTAACATAGATAAACCGCATAATTGTTGAATCATTATCAAATATAAATAGATAATATGAACATAGAAGATTTAAAACTTATTTTAAAAGTCGCTGAGTTTAGAAGTATTACGCTCGCAGCTGCTAAGTTAGATATGCGTACAGCCACAGCAAGCGCTGCTATTAAACGTGTTGAGTCAGCCCTTGGTAGTGAGCTGTTTGTTCGTACAACACGTCATTTGAGGTTATCGGCTGCTGGGGAGCGCTACATACCACAATGTGAGCAGGCTTTGGCAGTACTTGAGCTTGCAAAGCAAAACCTTAAAGGTGGGCACGACGAAATAGAAGGCGAATTGCGTGTTGCCCTTTCATCTGACTTAGGTCGTAACTTAGTGATCCCATGGATTGATGAACTTATGGATACTTATCCAAAGCTAAGTTTAAGAACGCATATAAGTGATAGTAATATCGACTTTTACCGTGACTCAGTTGATATAGCGCTTCGTTATGGCTCGCCTAATGATGCTAGCGTTTATGGTTTTAAAATTTGTAACGTACCGCGCTTGTTATGTGCAACTGACGAATATCTCTTACAAAATGGGGCTCCCGTGCATCCTGATGATTTAGCATCGCATCAAGGTTTGTTTTATCAGTTGCAGGATATTATAAATAATACGTGGGAATTCACCGATGGTGAGTCAAAATATAAAGTTAAAATGGATGGTAGGCGCGCCTCAAACGATGGCGATTTAGTAAGGCGCTGGTGCGTTGCGGGTAAGGGCTTAGCTGTAAAGTCAGCACTTGATATAGCCGACGATTTACTCAATGACAGGGTGGTTACTGTTATGCAAGATTATCAACATGTTAATGGTGAACTTTGGCTTATTTGCCCAAGCAGGCAGTCAATAACCCCAGCGGTGCGTTTACTACGTGATGCATGCAGAGCAAAGTCCCAAGCTATTTTGCAGCAGTTGGTAAAGAAAGGAATTATTGATAAAAGCGTACTGAGCTAATTAGTCTACTTAATAATGCCACTGGCTTAGAGCTGGTGGCATTTATCGTATTCGCTAACTTAGCTTTTTATTAAAAAACTCAACGGTACGTTGCCATGCAAGCTCGGCATTGTCTTTATCATATCGACCTGTCGAGTCGTTATGAAAACCATGATTTGCCCCTTTATACATATGCATAGTGTATTCAACATTATTAGCTTTTAAATCTTGTTCGTACTGTGGCCACGACGCGTTTACACGTTTATCCAGCTCGCCTAATTGAATCATTAACGGTGCTTTAATATTTTTACGTAAACTTTCACTGGCGGGAGTGCCGTAAAAAGGCACGCCAGCGCTGATTAAATTACTATCTACTGCCGCTAAATAATTAACAATGTAGCCACCAAAACAAAAACCGACAGCGCCTAACTTACCGTTACTGTTAGCATGTGATTTTAAAAAGTGCGCAGCAGCTACAAAATCGTTTTGAATTTTAGCTCTGTCCATAGTTTTTTGCATAGCGCGTCCTTCATCATCGTTACCAGGGTAGCCACCCAGTGGAAAGAGCGCGTCGGGTGCAAATGCAATAAAACCAATCTTAGCTAAGCGCCTTGCTACATCTTTTACGTATGGGTTTAATCCACGGTTTTCGTGGACCACAAGTACAACAGGAAGCTTACCTTCTATGTTTTTAGGGGTTACTAAGTAACCTTTGCCTTTACCGTGCCCGTCTGGCGAATCAAATTCTTCGTATGTTGCTTTAATATCATCGTCATTAAACGATACTTGTTCAGCAAGTGCATAGTTAGGTAATAATGCTGATGTAAGTACAGCCATCGAAAAGCCAAGAGCAGCAAGGCCACCGAGTTTTTTCATAAAAGTACGTCGGTCCATTAAACCGTGGGCGTATTCGTCATACCAATCAAAGGCTTCTTGAGGAATGTGATCAGAAGGAGATGTATTCATGGCTGTTCCTTAATTTTATTATGTCTATTTATTATTTAAATACCATAACGTATTAGGGATAAAAAACGAGCAATATTTCTCTCAATTATTAGGACTGTTGCCAAAGTTATCCTGCGTGTTAAAAAATAAGTAATAGAAGTATTGTTAGGAAATAGGTGAATATCATTTTTAAGCTAAAAATAAAAAGCTCGGCATAATATGCCGAGCTTTTTTGGTTGGGATGTTACTTAACTTAGCTGTGAGTAGGCGCTGGTTGGGCATCTACTAGTGGTGGCTTGCCACGCATTTTACGTACTAATCGTTTAGCATCTTCTAGTGCAACATACTGGCACGGTATAAGTATCAGTGTAATTACTGTGGCAAATAACACACCAAAAGCAAGTGATACAGCCATTGGGATAACAATTTTAGCTTGTAAACTCGTTTCAAAAATAATTGGCATTACACCAATAAAAGTCGTGATTGAGGTAAGTAATATCGCTCTAAAGCGACGAGCACCGGCTTGCATTACAGCATCCTTAATCGCAACGCCTTCAGCGCGTGCTTTGTTTACAAAATCAACCATAACGAGGGAGTCATTTACGACCACACCCGCTACAGCAATAATGCCAAACATTGATAAGCTGCTCATAGTCATACCTAAAATCATATGGCCAAACATCGCGCCAACTACACCAAACGGAATAACCGACATTATAATAAGTGGCTGCGAGTAAGAGCGAAGCGGAATCGCTAACAAGGCAAATATAATCATCATTGATATACCAAAGTCACGAAGCTGCTCTGAAGCACTATCCATTTCTTCTTGAATGCGCCCAGCTACATCACTTGTAACGCCAGGGTAACTTTTAAGTAATGTTGGTAAGTATTCATCACGAATTTCTTCTGCAATTGCAAATGGTTCGGCTTGGTCGGTATTTACCGCAGCCCATACGTTTACAGTACGTTTAGAGTTTTCGCGGCGAATACGGTTTACACCGTCAACCAATTTAACTTCGGCTATTTCACTTAGCGGTACTTCAGCGCCAGTAGGCGTAATAATACGCACACTTGCTATGTCACTAATTGAGTTACGTTCGTCTTCTGGGTAGCGGATCATCACTTTAATTTCTTCGCCTTCACGCAATATTCGCTGCGCTTCTAAGCCGTAGTAACTAAAGCTTACTTGCGATGCTACATCAGCAAGCGTTAAACCCATGCTGTAAGCGAGTGGTTTTAAATCAAGTTGCACTTCGTCGGTAGCGCTTTGCATTGAATCGTTTACGTCGCCAACGCCTTCCATTGTTTGTAATTTGGATTTTAATTTACCAGCCACTTCTTTTAGCTCGTCAGCATTTTTGCCTTCAAGTTTAAAGCTAACGTCGCCATCATCTCGACCGCCATTCATTATACTGTCTTGAATGGTCATGGTTTTAATGCCTGGTAGGGCGGGCATTTGCTCGCGCCATAACGCACTTAGGGCAAAGGTATCGATAGGGCGTAAATCAGGCTCTACCAAAATGGCCATAATATTTGCTTGCGTTCGTCCGCGCAGACTTACCGATAAATCGCGGATCATCGGTTTACCGTATTGCTCTTGTAGTTGCTGATCGACCTCTAACAACACGCTTTCTATTTTACGTGCGGTTTCAAGCGTTGCTTGCTCAGACGAAGCAAGGTTCATTTCTATATCAATACGTGGAAAGTCGTGCGGTATTTTAGGGTTTGGTACAAATTTAACTAAACCACCTGCAAACATACCTGCGCTTACAATAAGCAAACACATAAAGCCGACAATTACGGTATAGCGGTAGTGAATACAGCGGCCAACAAAAGGAAGGTAGTAGTTATTTACAAAGCCTTTTAAACTGCTATCAATCACCATTCGTAAGCGATGTAATAGGTTTTTAGGATTTGGTTTACGTGGGTTCATTGCTGCGATATGTGCAGGCAAAATAAGTTTTGATTCAATGAGTGAAAAAATCAAACATAAAATAATCACGCCACCAATTGCTTTAGAAAAAGCAGCGCCAGGGCCGGTTGCCATTGTTTGCGGTAAAAATGCCGCAATGGTAGTTAATACACCAAAGGTTGCTGGCATCGCAACACGTTTTACACCGCGTACAACATTATCAAGAGTGTGGCCGTATTTTTCTATTTCGGCGCTTGCTGATTCGCCCACAACTATGGCGTCATCAACAACAATTCCGAGCACAAGTATAAAGGCAAAGAGTGAGGCTAGGTTAATTGTTACATCTAAAAAGCCAATAGGCATAAACAAAAAGGCGCCCAGAAAAGACACCGGTAAGCCCATCATTACCCAAAATGCTAAGCGTAGCGGTAAAAATAGTGCCAGCACTATCATTACTAACAAGCCACCCCAAATCATGTTATCGACCATCATATCGAGTCGACCTTCAAGGTAGTAAGTTAAATCAACAATAGGAGAGAGCTTAACGCCTGCTGGTAAAAGTGGCTCTTTAGTTGCCATGTAACTTTTAAGGACTTTTGCTACATCGGTAATATCTTGATCTTTTGATGCGTTAACTTCAAACGAGAGTGAATTTTTACCATTATATTTTGAATATTGTAGGCCTTCTTCAAAGCCATCATTAATAGTTGCAACATCGCCTAAATAAATTTGTGCACCATCAGCAAGGGTAATAAGTGGCAGTTTTTCAAACTCAAAACCACGGTAGGCTTGTTTTTCAACACGCATCGAAATATAACCGTTTTCAGAGCGTATTTGCCCCGCCGACATATTGGCCGAAAAGTTTTGTACAGCGCCTGCAATATCTCTAAATGTTAAGCCGTACTCGCGCAGTTTATCAGGGCTGACTTCTATACCAATTTCATATTCTAAGCCGCCGTTAAAATTAACAAGGTTGACGTGAGGCAGTGCTTGTAGCTCGTCTTTTATATCGTTACCAAGCTCTTTTAACTGGTAGTTACTCATGTCGCCGTAAAGCGCGAGTATCATTACCTCTTGCTCAAACTTATCGCGGCGCACAACAGGGCGCTCCATTCCCGCAGGAAAGGTGTTTATTGAATCAACTTGTACTTTAATTTCATCAAGTACTTCTTGTGGATTGTATTGTTCTTCTATTTCAATCCACGCTTGTGAAAAACCACGGTTAGAGTAAGTAATTAGGCGTTTAATGCCTTCAATGCCTTCGAGGTTTTCTTCAACTTTTATGGTTATTCCTTCTTCAACCTCTTGCGGGGCTGCACCTGGGTAAACTGCTTGTACGCTTATCCAGTTGCTTTCAAACTGTGGGAACATTTGTTTGCGAATGGTCATCGCCATTAAAATACCGCCCACTAATATAAATATCATTAGTAGGTTGGCTGCAACGGGATTTCGGGCAAACCATGCTATTAACCCTGTTTCACGAGTGTTCATGATTATTCCTCTTTCAGCGCAAGTTGAGTTACATCAGTTTTATCAGGCGCAATATCTTCAACTTTTACTGCCATACCTTCAGTTGGGTATTCAAGCGCTGAGGTAACAATTTGCTCGCCATTTTTTAACCCTTGGCTGGCTATAATCATGCCGTTTTGTTCGCGTATAATATTGAGGGTTTTAAACGACAATGTTAAATCGTCATTTAAAATTACAATTTTATTATCTTTAACTAAGTGGTGCGCAACAATAATTGCGTTATCAAGCGGGCGACCTTCAATGGTAGCGTTAATGTACGAACCAAAACGAAGAGGGCGTGTTTTATCGCCATAAGGTGTTGAAAGTTGTGCAACCAAGTAGCTCATGCGGCTTGTTTGATCAACCACACCTTCGGTGCGAATTACTTTGGCTTGCCACATTGTTTGCTTACCCGCGTATTCTGCGTTAAATGTAACGTTTGAACCTACGCCGCCATTTTTTAAATATTGCAGTTCTTGATCGGCAACCGGTAAACGTACCTCTGCAACTGAGGTTGCGCTTAGTGCGCCAAAACTATTACCTGGGTTTACTACTGATCCCAAGCTAATTGTGCGCTCATTAATAATGGCATCATAAGGGGCTTTAACATAAGTACGTTCAAGATTGCGGCTAGCACGCTTAACACTTGCTTGAGCAGAGCGGTAACGCGCTAGTTTTTCGGCCAGCTGTGGTTTTCGTAAATAAAGTTCTGATGCAATAGCTTCGCTTGAGTCGGATTTAATACGTTCCCATTCAGCTTTTGCTACATGTGCTTGTGCGCGTTCTATTTCAAGTGCTGAGCTTGCTTGTGCTAAACCTGCTTGTGCTTCAATAAAGTCTGCCTCGTAATCATTTGCATCAATTCGTGCTAAAATATCGCCTTGCTTTACAAACGCGCCTTCAACAAATTGATCTGATACCGAAATAACTTGCCCGCTAACTTGTGCTATTAGCTCGGTACGATACTTTGGTTTAACAATGCCGTACGATTTAACATCGAGCGTTATAGAATCTAAAAGTACGCTTTGTGTTGCTACTAAAGGACGTAAATCTTGCTCTGGCTTTTCTTCGGGCGGTTTTTTCATTGCCATAAAGGCGAAAGCTAAAGCAATACCGCCTGCTAAAACAGCGATTGGGAGTATTATTTGTTTTGTAGTAGCCACAAGGCATTCCTTCATAATTGGTGGTGACACAGTAATAATACGCAATAAAGTGTTTACAAGCTGTTTTAAGATGTAACAAAGCATTACATATGTACATTACAACTCAACATGCGGCTAATTACGTCCCTAAAAAGGAATTAAAGTAAGTGTTTTTTATTCAGAGGAAATTATGAAAACCGAATCAATGAACTGCAGGCTAGGCTGCGGCGCATGTTGTATTGCACCAAGTATTAGTTCGCCTATTCCAGGTATGCCAAATGGTAAAAAAGCCGGAGAGCACTGTATTCAACTGGACGAACGTAATTTATGTAAGTTATTTGGTGATGAAAGTCGGCCTAAAGTGTGTAGCGATTTTAGCGCCACGTTTGATGTGTGCGGGTCAACAAATGCACAAGCTCTAGCGCTTATTACAGAGCTCGAAGAGCTCACTTAGTGAGCTATTAAAATACACATATATTTACACTTATCTATTAGTGAGTATTTATTTTAAGTCATTAAAAGCTGTGCTTTTCACGCGAGCAAGCTCTGCGTTTACCGCCAAAGTGTAGGTTTGTGTAGATGTGAAGCTTGCTTACGAGACAGGCAAAGCCTGTAAAAGTGATTTATTCACAAAGAGGGAGGAGGCGCTGCGCTTTTAGAGGAGGAGATTAATTTAAAGTAATAGTTGGCTTTTGTTTTTCTCATTTACTCCTAATTCTTTTCTCTTTGTGTAATATTTTTTCCTAAAAACTGCACTTTTATATAAATAAACACAGCGTTTACAAACCAAAGTATAAATTGAGTTCGTAAACGCTGGCTTTATTTTCTACCAGCTATACGTTGCGCTTAACGTATATTGCTCACCGCGCCCTGGTGTACCTGGTATTTCTTCAAACGACTCATCCCATAAGTTATCTGCCGCTAAGGTGATAAATAAATTACTCAACTGTGGCGGAGTTATTTTAAGTGTTAGCTGGGTAAATAACGCGTTATCATTGCCGTTTCTAAGTGCATTTTTGTGTTGTGTACGCCATTCGTTATCTATTCTAAATTCTAAAATATCAGTTGGGTTGTACACAGCGCCAAGTGTTAAACGGTGATCAGGAAAGTTTAACGCGTAAAAACTGGCATCAATATCGGCTGCGCCGTAGTTTTCTGATTTATGTAAATACGTGTAGCTTGCTATAAGTTTTGCTGTATCAAAGTGCTTAGTCGCTAAAAATTCAACCCCTGCTGTATCAATATCAACCGGGTTTGCAAAGCGCGCTGAAGTTGAATCAAAATTAAAGGTCCAATCGGTTAAGTTATTATCTTTTCGATAAAAAATAGCCGAATTTAACTGCCAGCTTTGTTCTTCAAGCAATAACCCTAACTCTAAGTTTGAAGTGGTTTCGCGCTCAAGGTTGTAGTTACTTCTAAATAACCCGCCTGAATCGCTGCCGCCAATGGCTGTGTAGCCTGCAACTTGGCTCGCTTGCGCGTATGATAAATAAATAGTTTGCGCTGTGCCGTCACTATTTTGGGTGTTTAAGGTTATATCACCAATAGCTGATGCTTCAGCATCATCACGATTTGTATCGTCGTAGGCTGCGCCTAAACGAAAGGTAAGTTGTTGGTTTTTTAGCGCTATTGTGTATTCAGGCAATATACTCAGCTTATAATACTTTCGTGAAGTAAAGTTGTTTTCAAGTGTGGTTGATTCAATAGAGTCATCTATAAATTGTGCAGAGTAATTTATTGCCAGTGCATCACTTTGTTCATGGTGACCTGAAAGTCCAAGCGATTTAACTTCGCTTTTATGAAAAGCTTCAAATGCACTAGGGTTTTCGCGCGAGTAAATATAGTGATCGTCATGGGTACGGTAATACGCCGATACTTCAAAGTGACTGTTTTCAGCGTAGGTTTGTTTGTGATTAAGCATCCAAAGGCGGGTTTCTAAATCTTCAGTTTCGTTAACGCCAAAAGGGGTGTATAAGTTAGGCCACCCAAAAAACTTATCTTGCGAGCCATAAAATAAATCGGTCTGGCTATGCTCGCTTGCTAATTGCACACGTGCTGAGGCGCGCGAAAAGTCATGATCGCCATTATCAATGGTGCCATCACTTTGCGAATGAGAATACTCCCCTTCAAAGCCCAGAGTATAATTAGCTAAGCTATCAAGTTGTGTGTTTTTAGCAGCGTGAATACTTTGCAGGTTAAAGTCGTTTGTGCCAGTACCAAGCGATACACTACCGCCAGTAATAATTGGTTTCCAACCAAACGAAACCGTACCTACAGAGCTGTTCATACCGAACAGTGCGTTATCAGCACCGGTTAAAACATCTGGGCCACTTAGCATTTGTGGTGCAATAGGTATTTCAGCAAAATAATGGCCAGATTGCGGGTCAAGCAGGGTAGCGCTTCCTACTCTAAAACCGGTGTTTTCAAAAATCCCACCACGAATAGTTACATCAGCTTGCGCCTCAGCCATATTACGCGATTGAAGATCAACACGTGGGTCGTACTCTAAATTAGAAATAGGCGAGTCAAATGTACCTACTGGCAACTTATTTGCAGTAGGTGAAGCCTCAACGGTTATCTGTTCGATTGTTGACTCATCAGGTAGCGTATTAGCATAAGCAAATGGGGTAACGCTGCATAAAAGTGCAGGTAATATAATGTGTGGTGTGCGATTCATGTGTTTCTCGTCATTTTTTATTTGTAGCTGCGGTTACAATTAATTTCAAAGCCTACATTTGAGCATGATAAAATAGCTAAATATAACAGCAGTCATTTTGTGCGCGATTGTACATTAATTTGTTAATAACTGCATTTGCTAACCACTTTACTTATTGGGTAACATTTATAATGGATACTAAAGAACATAATACTATTTACTTTGCTGGTGGCTGCCTGTGGGGCGTACAAGAGTTTATGAAACACTTACCAGGCGTTGTTAGTACACAGGCAGGGCGCGCTAATGGGTCAAGTAAAACGACAGATGGCGACTATGATGGTTATGCCGAATGCGTAAAGGTAACTTTTGACCCAAACGCCGTTACTCTAAATAAACTGTTTGACTACTTTTTTGAAATTATTGACCCATACAGCATTAATAAACAAGGGGATGACGTAGGCCCTAAATATCGTACTGCCATTTATAGCAAAAGCCAAGACCATTTAAAGGTCGCTAGCAATTATATCAGCCAGCGAAGTGATGCTGATAAAATTGTGGTAGGAGTAGAGTTGCTAACTAACTACGTGCCAAGCGATCCTGAGCATCAAGACCGTTTAACTAATCATCCTGATGATTACTGCCATATACCGCTTGAGTTATTGCATAAGTATAAAATGAGCTAATTTAAGCTATTTTTTATGGTTTTGCTTTGAATTTTTTTTGTTTAGTTTTTTCTCTTTTTTACGAGGAAACATATCTCTGCTTAGGTAAGGTACCGCTAAAAAAAAGATTCCACATCCTAAATAAAAAAGAAGGTTAAAAAATAAGCAAATGGCGAGGCCGAGAAAAAATAAACCTCAGATTCAACTCTATAATCTGTTGGTGTAAGTACATAACCGTCGTATATAGATTTTACCGCGATTATTACAAGCAATAGCCCTAAAGCAAATGAAAACAAAGAGAATGCTATTTGGTTTAACAGCATTCTGTTATTACTAATATTAGCGTGTTTTATTTTTGGCTTCTTTTTTGGTTTTGTATTATTTGATTGCTTCATGTTTACCAAAAATATAGATTAATTAACTTTCAGACCTAGTATAAGTTTTGAGTACTGTGATCTATATACAAAAAAGCTCACATTACGTGAGCTTTTTTAAAACTTACTTATAGCTAATTTTAACTTATTGCTGCTTTTGCGGCGGGAAGTTACTTAAAATTTYGCTCACTGTTTTWTTAATTGATGCTTCACGTTGCTCTGGCGATTGATTTTTCTTTAATCGACCTTCTTTTGCGCCGCGCCATACTAGCTGGTTTGACTCACGGTCTACAATATCAATAATCAGTGTGCCCACTTCGTATTCACGCGCAGTTGTGTCGCGTTGAAAACCAGTACCCCAATAACCCCAATGCGGGCGGTAGTTTACATTAAATGTATCTACTTCAAGCTCTTTATCAACCGATGCATGATAGTTAACAAGTACATCAGCATTTGCTGCATCAACTAAGCTCATACCTAGTGTTTGGCTCAGCTCAGCGTTAACGGCAGTGCGAACACGTTTTTCCATTAAGCCATTAATTTGGTAGTTATTTGTGTCTTTAGTTAGGCTGGCGTTTTCTACCCAAGCAAATGTTTTAAAATTACTAAAGTTGGCTGATTTATCGTAATCCCAATCAGGGGTTTGTGTACAGGCTGTAAGAAGTGCTAGCGCTGCAACAATAAGTATATTTTTCATTACGTTTGCTCCAATAAAATGCATTAATTTAAAATAACACACATCGTTTAAATGTGTATTATTTAAACGTCCTATATTTTAGTTTAGTTGGTTTGCCTTAACGGCCAATTAATTGTGTTCAACTTCAATCCAATCTTTTTCATCTACCCAGTTTTGTGCACCGTCTTTTACTGAACGAATAGGCACAATGTAGTCACAACTTATTTGTGGCTTAACTGAGGCAAATATAGGCACAAAACCAAAGCTTAGTGCGGTTTCTATAATTGCTTTTTGATTTTGTGGGTCAATGTCGGCCGCTTCATCTATGTAAATAGGTATACGGTATAGGTTTTGTTCCTGATCGCTTAATAAGTAACGAATAAACAACATGCCACACAATAACTTAATCGTAATACGTGTGCCGTTTGAACCCGCCGAATCTATTTTTTCAAAGTGTTCGGTTTCACCTGCGCGGTTAACTACTTCAAATCGAATATCAAATAAATCGGTAAGTGTTAAACCCGCTTTATCTGATGCGAGTTTAATTAAGTGATCTTTTGCTTCGTTTACCGCGCTTTCGCTGTACGGTTCTTGGCTAAGTAAATCAAGCGTGTCACCTTGCTCAAACTGATGCGACGTACTGATAATGGTATCGATACTATCAACCAGCATTTTGCGCGGTATTACGTTAATTTTAAACGCTTGCAGGTTTGAAATTCGGTGCTGGCTTATGCCTTTATTAAAGCTGTTCATTTCGCGGCGAAGGCGGTCTAAATCTTCTCGTAAGCCTTTAATAGTTGCGGCCACTTCGGTAAGCGCAACACGAGCTTGGCGCTCAACAGCATTGCGTTCGTTATCAATATTATGAAAGGCGCTTATTAGCTTTTGGTATTTAGTGTATTCGTCGTTTTCGTTGTCGAATTTAGTAATACCCGCGTTATATACATGCAAATAGGTGTTACGCACGTTTATGTCAAAATTACGCAGCTCTTGGCAGTCTTTATTAAAGTGATGCACAAGATCGCTTAAGTTATCAAAGTCGACCGTAATATCAATCATGTACGGGGTTACTTTGCCGCTGTATAAATCAAGGGTATGGTCAATTCGCTCGCTCTTAACTTGGCGTAAGCGCTCAGTTTGGCGATTAATTTGCTCTTGTTTAGATTTAATTAACGAGCGTCTGTCAGCAATTGAGCCGCTATTTTTTTGAATATCTTGCAGGTAGTCGTCAACTTGTTCGCGCTCAGCTAATAACTGCTCTTTTAGCATGGCTTGCGCTTCAACCGACTGCTGCATTACCTCAAACTGTTCTAAGCGTTTTAGAGCGCTCTCTGCACTCATAAGCTCATCGTATAGTGCGTCTTTTTCTTTTTGCTTATCGGCAACATTAGCGGCTACTTCGCGCTGTTGTTTAAACTCTTTTAAAGAGTGTTCAAGCGCACTTAACTGCGCCGTTAATTGCTCTTTGTTTTCGCCGCTTTGCATTTGCACAGGCGAGAGCTTTTTAAGCTTAATGCTCGCACCTGGTAGCGTTAATACG
This sequence comes from Pseudoalteromonas sp. FUC4, assembly GCF_008370255.1. Classification (GTDB taxonomy): domain Bacteria; phylum Pseudomonadota; class Gammaproteobacteria; order Enterobacterales; family Alteromonadaceae; genus Pseudoalteromonas. The sequence continues at coordinate 437,314 of NZ_SEUI01000001.1, forward strand.
CCGCCTTTAACGTTTTCGCTAAGTAGCGATAAAAACTCACCAAACGCGTCTTCATCATCAATGGTTATATCGCCATTAGTGGTGGTTGCAAACGAGAGAATATCTGGGTTTAAAATGCGCGATATTTCTTCTACTTCTTTTAACGAGAGGTCTTCGCGCATGCGGGTAAACAAATTAAACTCAAGGTTTTTAAGTTGCAGCTTTAAGCTCTTAATTTGTTTTTGTGTTTCGCTAATGCGGTAGTCAAGCGTATGTAGGCTTTGCCCTTGTGCGCTGGTTATAGAGTGCGAAAGCGACTCGTAATCGTGCTTGAGCTGGCCAAGGCTGGTTTTAAGGGTGGCTTTATTTACCAGTTCAAACTCGCTTTTTAGAGCGCTGTAATCTAAAAACCATTGCTCAATTTGGGTTTGTTTGCGCTCTATATCACGCGATTGCTGCACGTATAGGCTTTGCTTTTGCTCAAACTCGTGTTTTTCGTGTTCTATGTCTTCAAGTGCAACACCTAGTTCATTTAGCTGCGCCTCTTGGTAAGTATCAAAGTCAATCAGTGCTTGGTCAATTTTAGGTGCGTACGCCGCTAATTTACCTTTAAGCACGGTCTGATTTTCAAGCATTGATTCAAGTGCGGCTATTGGCTCTTGCATTGACTCAAGGGCTTTTAGTTCGCGTTTTGAGCGATTTACTTTATCAAACGAGCGGCGCCATACTTCGTAAAAGTCGACCTTAGAGTTCGACATATGGCGTTCAAAAACGCGTAGCATAAAGCGTTTTACGTCGCTTGCGCCTAATTTGTGTAAGTTAAGAATACGTCTAAATATTTCTTTATAAATAGAGGAGTCTTGCACATTATTAAGCGGGATCATTTTTAAGTTAATGTCGCCGTCAAATGGGGTTGCGCCGCCAGTCAGTAGCGCGTTTAACTCTTGTGCTTTTAACTCAATAGGGTTGTAGTTAAGCGATTTTAAATGGTTGAACAGCTTGGTAAATTTAATAATAGTTTTACCTTGCGTGTACTGCTCTAAATCAAGCTTTCCTTGATAACAAAAGTACTGATGCGCGTAACCGGCAATTTTACCAAGTCCCGCAACGCCTATTACTACCGAGCCATGAGGCAAGTTAGCTTCGAGTAAAATATACGACTGATCGGATGAAAAATAAAACTTACGGGTTTCATCTAAATCGTGTCCGTCCCATTCTGTTAAGCGTAAATCGTTAATAAGCGGAAACTGCAGGGCGTTAATAACCGAGCTTTTACCTGTGTTATTTGGCGCGCAAATAGAGCTGCTTTTATCAAGCGGGATCACACATTTTGCATAGCCTGCGGTGTTAAGTAGGGCGAGTTTACTTAGTCCGTATAGATTTTTCATTCCTCGTCCTCTGTAATATAGGTTTCTTCGTTTACTTCCATTAATGCATCTATGTAGCGGTGAATTGGCGCTTGTAGCATAAACCCGCCTTCTACTTCACGGGCTAAACCTAAGCGCACCATGCGCAGGTATACGTCTTTACGCAAATCCGATCCTGAAAATATCTCAAGCTGATCAAACAAATGTTTGTTAATTTGCACCAGCGTTTGCATAAGCTCTAAATCGTTTACGTCGTCAAACAATGCGCGCATTGGGTCTTTACCCGTATTGGCGTAGTGCTCAATTAAAATGTAAATGGTGAGCGCGATAGCACGAGATATTTTGCCCATATTTGGTGTGCTTTCGTCGCTACCAAAGTAATAAAAGCCACGGCTGTCGCGTTTTAAATCGTTACCTAAAGCGGTAAATAGGGCGGTGTAGTCTTCTATGTGTTGGTCAAGCTCTTGCCACATTACGTTGTCTTGCTCGCAAATGTGGTAACCCGCTACTAATTTTTTATTAATGGCTTGTAGGTGGGTTAGCTCGTCTAAGTTTATGTGTGTCATGGTTTATTTATCTGCCTTTGGATCTGGCTGAGGCTCTGAATTAAATGGGTATAAAGAAAAGTGCTGACCGGCAATTTTTACGCGGGCTTTTTCATCGCTTTGAATTATTTTAATATCGCTGTCGCTGACTAATTTTTGATACAAAAATAGCATTTCGTCGGCATCGAGACTTGGATAGCTTTCGTCTAAAAATTGCAGCAAGGGCTGCGGCTTTTTGCGTTTTTTATTAAAGCGCTTAGCAAAGCTGGTTTTAACATCGTTGTAGTCAGGAATATTAGGCGTAACAAATGCAGGCACGTCTTGCTGGTCAGGCAATTGGTATTCTTCGTGTTCAAATTCAACCAAGCTTGCCATGTAAGCCACAATATGGCGTTGCTGACCAAGCGAATATCGCTGCGCGTCGCTTACAAAATGTGGTTGCACAGCACTTAGCATATTGTCTACGCCATTTTTACGTACAAGCCCAAGTACTTTGGCTGCTTGGCGAGTAATTAAGTTGTTACGGCGTAACTCTTCGCGCAGCGGCATAAGCATATCGGCACTTTTACGTAAGCTTTCTCGCCCCATTAAATGCATTTCGAGTATTCGGGTACGTAATTGCTCCAGCATACGTTTGTCGTTATACGCTTTACCTGAGCGCTCAATGTGCAGTATTTGCTTACTTATTTGCTCTTCAATGAGGGTAAAACATGCATGAAACTCACCACGAATATCAACCATTTCAAGCATTGGCTCTATGTATTCGTCAAAGGCTTCTATTACTGCTTTATAACGTTTTTGCAGCGATTTCACCGTATTATTTGATTTGGCTTGTTCAACTATATTTAAAATAGCGTTTTCGTTGTGCGTATAGAGCTTCATTATTTTACGCACCCGATCATCCATAATACGGCTGTAGCGGCGTAAATCGTCAAAGTCTTCTATTTCGCCAGCGTTATCTAGGCGATTACCTAAACGAGCTAGGTCGTCGACTAATACGCTAATTTCTTGCGCTAAGCCTAAATGCTCTTCTTGCAGTAAAAACGTAGCAAAATCGGCAATAGCACGATTTATTTCAAGCTGAGAAGATTTAGCCAGCGGAATTAAAATATCTTGGTTTAACAAACGATTTGTTTCTTTATAAATGCGTTCGTTTGACCACGTAGGCTGCTTTTGCTTAATCGCGTTTTGTACGTCTTTTAGGCTAAAGTCAGCCATTTTAAAACGTTTAAATAATAGCTCTAATACACCCCAATGTTCGGTTATGGTGTTTAGCAGCTTTTTAGCTGGGATCATAAGAGGTTACAACATCCTAGTATTTTATTATTGAGTTCTTTTAGAAGACTCATTATTACGTATTTTTAATTAACCTTGTCTGTATATAGTATTCGTTTTTAAGACCATTTAATAATAGTTTTTGCATAGAGGCAGTGCTAAAATTCGCGCCGAAAATAGGCACATGAAATGGAATGTTATTTGTGTGTTCTTTAAAACTATATCAAAGGTTGTTTAACTACCATGGTTTCCTCGATTATTCTAACCCTGATAGCGATTGCATTTTTACTGATCGTTATAGAAGATATAATCCATGTAAATAAAGCTAAAACCACGCTGTTTTTTGGTACGCTTTGCTGGATTCTTCTTTTTATATACCCCCTACACGGGCAAAGCCCCGATACGATTCAACACCTCTTAAATGAAAATATTTTAGAAATTGCCTCATTATGGCTATTTTTAATGGCTGCGATGACCTTTGTAGCGTATTTAAATTCAAAAGGGTTTATAGAAAATATTGTGCACCGTGTTATGCCAAAAAGTATTAGCGAAAAAAAGCTCATGTTTTTGGTGGGTGGTTTTGCATTTTTGTTTTCGTCGATTTCAGATAACGTAACAGCGACGCTTATATCGCTTGCGGTTGTTATGTCGTTAAAACTTGAACCTAAAAAGCTCATTAAATACGCCACGCTTATTGTATTTGGGGTTAACTCAGGTGGGGTATCGCTAATAACAGGTGACGTAACCACACTAATGATATTTTTAGATGGCAAAGTAACCATTGCTCATTTATTACTACTTATAGCGCCAGCACTTGCGAGCGTTATGCTGCTTGCCGCGTTACTGTCTATAGGTATGAAAGGGCGTGTTGAGTTTGCTAGTGCAGGTAAAACCCGCATTGAAAAAACCGACATTACCATTGCTGTTATATTTTTATCTACCGTAGTGAGCACACTTATGCTGAGTGTAGTTTACAGCGTACCGCCTTTACTCACCTTTTTGTTTGGCTTGTCGGTGATGTTTTTAGTGGCGCAATTTTTAATGCGCAAAAAAGACATAAACAAAGACATAATCGACTTTGTTCGCGATATAGAATACGACACATTATTGTTTTTTGTAGGTGTACTTTTACTTGTAGGCGCACTTAAAGAAATTGGTATGTTGAGTAAATTTACCGACCTATACACGGTAATGGCACCAGAATACGCAAACTACTTAATGGGCATATTATCAGCAGGGGTCGATAACGTACCGCTTACCGCTGCCTTATTAAAAGCCGATATAGTAATGAGCCAACAACACTGGTTGTCGTTTACGTATGCAACGGGCGTGGGCGGTTCAATGCTTATTATTGGTTCGGCTGCGGGCATTATTGCCATGAGTAAAGTTAAAGCGCTTACCTTTATGAGCTACTTGCGTTTATCGCTGCATTTATTAATTTGTTACACGGTTGGATATGCGGGCTCGTATTACATGGGTAGTTTTATTTAACTCATAAATTATTAAATGCTTGACAGCTAGACGTCTAAACGATAACTTTCAAAGCCCCGCTACTTAGTGGGGTTTTGTTTTATTAGCCACTGGTTAATAAAGCATTCAGAAGAGGTGCGATACTTAGGTACTTAATGTTAGGCGACGAAAGCCGATGATCATTAAGGAGGGAAGTACTCGCCGAGGAAAATAATGGTACGTCGTCATTGTTTTTCGGTTTATGGGGCTGAATCCTCAAAACTGTCACCAATATAGGTGGAGAGCTTCTGGCAGTGGACTTATCTTCAAGCATTCCTTTGCCAAGTTCTTCTTGTTTTATTGCGGTTTGGATACCGCGAAAGGAGACTAAATGACTACCCAATCAGCGCCACAAACAGTGCCTCAAACAGAGTTAAGCGCAAAATCAGATTACATCGTTGCCAAATTTGGCGGAACAAGTGTTGCAAATTTTGAAGCGATGAGTCGCTGCAGCGAAATTATTGTTGCAGATAAAAGCGTACGTATTGTTGCCGTGAGCGCCAGTGCCGGCGTAACTAATCACTTAGTTGCACTGTGTAAATCAAGCATTACCTTAAGTGAGCGCCAAGAACACATAAATGGCGTGCTTGCTATTCAACAAACTATATTAGATGAATTATCGCTAGATGCTGATTTAGCGGTTGGCTTTAACGAAACCTTAAAAGCATTTCAAACATTGGCTCAAGAGCCACTAACAACCGATCAGCAACACGACGAGCTACTTAGCTTTGGTGAGCGTTTATCGTCGTATTTGTTTGCACAGGTACTTCGTTTACAAGGTTTAAATGCCGATCGCTTTGATGTGCGCAAGGTGCTTAAAACCGACAGCCAATTTGGCAAAGCAACGCCTAATGTTGCAGCAACAGCGCAAGCTGCTAAAGAGCATTTAATTCCGTTATTAGACGCTCAAGTAATTGTGACTCAGGGATTTGTTGGCAGTGACGAATACGGTCAAACCACAACGCTTGGACGTGGTGGTTCAGACTACAGCGCTGCATTATTAGCGGAAGCAATTAACGCTAAAAGCGTGCATATTTGGACCGATGTAGTGGGCATTTTTAGCACCGACCCGCGTTTGTGCGCAAAAGCGACGCCTATTGCACGTTTAAGTTTTGACGAAGCCGCTGAAATGGCAACCTTTGGCGCAAAAGTATTACACCCAGCGACTATTTTACCAGCAAGTCGTAGCCACATTAACGTGTTTGTAGGTTCTAGCCGCGAGCCAGAGCGTGGCGGTACGTGGATTGAGCGTGAAAAATCGCAGCAACCAGGTATACGCGCAGTAACGCAACGTAAAAACCAAATACTGCTTACGCTTAAAAGCCCAGAAATGCTACTAGCAAGCGGCTTTTTAGCACGCGTATTTACACTATTAAGTGAATATAATATATCGGTAGATTTGGTAACCACATCAGAAATCAGTGTAGCTATAACGCTTGATAACGCGCAAAACGCCTCGCGCCCAGAGCTTGATCAAGAATGCCTAGATAAGCTTGCAGAGTTTTGCCATGTTTCGGTAGAAAACAACCTAACATTGGTGGCACTTATTGGCTCTGAAATTCAATTACGCCAACACGAAATGAACTTAATGAGTGTACTAAAAGACTTTAACATTCGATTGATTTGTCACGGTGCTAGTAAGCACAACCTGTGCTTTTTAGTAGAGCAAACAGAGTCAGATAATGTAGTACAGTCTATTCATAGCCGTTTATTAGAAAACGATTTTGCTGCGTAAATAACGATTATTCAGGAAAGCGATTTATTAAAGTTAACTAGTAAAATTACTTGATAAAGTTACTTAACAAAATTAATTAATAAAGTCATTTAATAAAAAGCATCGCCAGTCGATGCTTTTTTTATGCACCACACTCACATCAAAACAAACATTGCTGTTACTGCTATCAGCTAGAGTAACGCGATTACTGCAAGCACTCAGCTTTGCACTATGTAATTCTTCAAACACATTAGGGCTAAGTAATTTTGCAATAGGGCGGCTGCTGGCTTTAGCAAGTGACTCTTTTAATGTCCAAATTCTAAAAAACGTATCTGCTTGGGCTTGGGTATTAGTAGGCTCGGTAATAAGTGCAATTTCATCATTATGATAAAAATGCTTAGCGAGCTTTTCAAACGGGCGCTTTAGGCTTATTTTTTCAATATCAAAACCAAACTCACTTTTATCAAAATTTAGCGCGACCCCAACCAAACCATGCGAATGCGAAATACAGGTATTAATAACATCACCACTCACATGTATTTGCAGCTTTGAGCTTGCTTCGTCAAATTCTGTACTCATTTTATTAAGGGCTACGTGCTTATGTTGCGGTTGCGCTACTTTAATAAGGTGTTTTAACAATAACCGCGTAGCTAAATACTCTTGCTTAGCTTGTGGGCTTTTGCGGCGGTTTATAATGGTTAACTCAAATGGGCTTAAGCAATCAGGCAAATTAAAGTCACTAAGCTCAAGTGTTTTAGCATTAAATAATAAAATGCTGTTACTCGCTAAAGACAAGTTTGCCAATTGAGTTGAAGTAATACTCAAGGCATTTTTAAAATAGTGTTCAGTCATAAAAGCCCTAAAGCAAAAGAAGTCGCTGATATTGTGAGCGGTTAGCGCCACTAACAAAGGCTGTGTACAATTTTATTACTCAGCTGGCATGAAATATGGTTTAATTCACAATAATCAAAATAATAACAGATTTGTAGATGTATGGCACAAGTGCGTGATGGGTTTCAAAGCCGACTTGGTTTTGTTTTAGCCGCTGCTGGCGCAGCAGTGGGTTTAGGTAATATTTGGGGTTTTCCTACGCAAGCGGCCAACCATGGCGGCGGTGCATTTTTACTGGTTTACTTTATTGTTATATTTTTACTTGCGCTTCCTGCGCTGTATACCGAACTTTATTTAGGTCACAAAGCACAAGCTAATCCTGTAAAAGCATTGGGTGATGCATGGCAAAACACTAACCGTAAAGTAGGTGCGGCAGCAGGTTATATTGGCCTTGCGGGCGCAGTTGTTATGCTAAGTTTTTATTCAATAGTGGCAGGATGGATGCTTTCGTACGCTATTGAACCCATAACAACCTTTTTAGGTTTCACAGGCGCAAGCGAATTTTTACATAGCGACTCAGTGCTGCGTAATTTTGTATTTACGCCACTTATGCTTATTTTAACCGCCAGTATTATTTTAAAAGGGGTTAAATCGGGAATCGAAACTTGGTCGCGCCGTTTAATGCCACTGTTACTAGTGCTGCTAGTTGGTTTAATTGCCTACATTGCAACACTCGATGGCGCAAGCGAAGGTTTTGCCGCGTATTTAATTCCTGATTTTAGCCAAATACTCGACCCTAATTTAATTATTGCCGCAATGGGGCAAGCGTTCTTTTCGCTCTCACTAGGTGTGGGTTGTATGATGATTTACGGCTCGTATTTACAACCAGATGCTAATTTACCAAAACTCACAGCAGGTGTTGCACTACTTGATACTGGTGTTGCTTTTTTAGCGGGTTTACTTATTATTCCTGCTATTTATGTGGCGCAGCACAACGGTGTAGAGGTATTTAGTGGCGGTAAATTGATTGGCGAAGGGCAGCTTATTTTTGCTATTTTACCTGAGCTATTTAGTACCATGGGCGAAATAGGCTTATTAGTTGGTTTATTATTTTTTGTATTAATGTCTATCGCATCGGTTACGTCAACTATATCGACCACTGAAATTCCGGTAGCGTTTTTAGTCGAAAACCACAACGTTAGTCGCACCAAAGCAACATGGGCAGTGAGCGCCGTTGTTTTTGTGTGTGCCAGCGCGATTATATTAAATTTTGATTGGTTATTTGGCTTAGTTATTATGCTATTTACTCAATATCAATTACCGCTTATGGGCTTGTTTTACTTTATTACAGTAGGTTGGATGTGGCAGCGTGGTAATAAATTACACCAAGCAACAACTGGCGTACATTACTGGTTTGCTCAGTATATTCGTTTTGTTTGCCCAATATTAATGACCTTGGTATTTGCAAACGTTGCCTTTGGCTAAGCTCTATTTAAAGTAAATTTTTAAACAAAAAAGCGAATAGGGCTCACCTTATTCGCTTTTTTTGTACCGGTTATTTAGGTAAAGCCAAGGCCTTATAAAACCTCGTTAGTCAGAGGCCTACCTTCGCTTACTTCAAGCGCGTTAAGTAGGGTTGTGTTTGCTATTTCGGTCAGCGCTTCTTGGGTAAAAAAGCCCTGATGGCCTGTTACTAAAACATTTTTAAAGCTCACTAAGCGCGAGAATATATCATCTTGGTTTATTTCGTCGCTGTGGTTTTTAAAAAATAGCTCCGACTCTTGCTCGTAAACGTCGAGCCCTAAATACCCTAATTTTTTAGTTTTAAGTGCGTTTATACACGCCTTGCTGTTAAGCAGTGCACCGCGAGAGGTGTTAATAAGCATTACACCGGTTTTCATTTTACTAAATGCCTCGTCATCTATTAAATGATGAGTTTGCTCCGTTAGAGGGCAATGTAAAGAAATCACATCGCTTTGGCTAAGTACGGTGTCTATATCGGTAATTGTATAATTGCCAGGTTGTGCGTAGGGGTCGCACACTAATACTTTAGCGCCAAAGCCATTTAAAATGTTACACAGCGCAAGGCCAATTTTACCGCAACCTACAATACCCACGGTTTTATTGTGCAAGTTAAAACCAAGCAATCCGTTTAAATCAAAATTGTCTTCGCGTACGCGGTTATACGCTTTATGGGTTTTACGGCTAAGCGTTAGCATAAGTGCAATACAATGCTCGGCTACGGCCTCAGGGCTGTAAGCCGGTACGCGTAAAACTTTAATTTTATGTGCTTTTGCTGCAGGTAAATCAACATTATTAAATCCTGCACAACGTAGCAAAATAGTATTTATGCCTTGGCGAGCTAGTTGTTCAATAACCGTGGCGTTTACGGTGTCGTTAACAAATACGCATATGGCATCAAACCCGCTTGCTAAAATAGCGGTTTGTTCGCTTAGGGATTGCTCAAAATATGTTATTTTTATATCACGATTATCGCGTGTACTTTGTTCAAAAAAAGGCAGTTCGTACTTTTGAGTACTAAAAAAAGCAATGTTCATGGTAATAGCCTCGACGCTTAAGGAGTATTATTTATTACTAATACAATAAACTACTTTATAAACCTGTGCTTTAGTAACACGCCTTTTATTGATTTAAATTAAGCCTTAGCTGGCGTAAACAAAGGTATTTTTGATGCTACCTTTTTACCACCTCTTGCAGCGCTTAACTTTGCGGCTTGCAGTAGGTTGCTTTCTATTACTTGTTTAAGTGTTTCGGGCTTAGTACGTGGTGCATAGCGTGCAACAAGTTGCCCATGTGAGTTAATTAAAAACTTAGTGAAATTCCACTTAATTGCACGATTTTGCGAAATACCCCGCGTATGCGACTTTAAATAATTAAACAACGGGTGGGTTTCTGGCCCATTTACCATTACCTTACCAAATACCTCAAATGAGACATTAAATTGCTCTTGGTAAAAGTCTTTAATGGCTAAATTATCAAGCGGCTCATTTTGGCCAAACTGGTTACACGGAAACGCAAGCACAGTAAAACCATTGTTTTTGTATTGTTGATAAAGCTTTTCGAGCGCGTTTAATTGCACCGAAAAATTACACTTACTCGCTGTATTAACAATAAGGACGGTTTTGCCCTGTAACTGGCTAAGAGGAAAATTTTCGCTGTTAAAAAGTGGTGCATTAAATTGATAAATACTGTCCATAGGTTACCTACTTACCTTTCCCGCTAAGGAAATTTTATAAAGACTTTCATTCGCTTTTTTATCGACCGGTTGACATAATCGAGGTCTAGTTTCTAAGTTATCAGTTAAATAGGTCATTTTTATGTCAATGAAAGTCGCATTTATAGGTTTAGGCGTAATGGGTTACCCAATGGCGGGGCATTTAGCAAAAGCAGGGCACAGCGTATGCGTTTATAACCGTACTCAAGCTAAAGCTCAAACGTGGACTGCAGAATTCTCAGGGAGCTTTGCATCAACCCCACGCGAAGCTGCCAGCAATGCCGGCATTGTATTTATGTGTGTTGGTAACGATGACGATTTGCGCTCAGTAGTGTATGGCGACGATGGTGTGTTAGCCGGCATGTTACCGCACACTATTTTGGTTGATCACACCACAACTTCTGCGGAAGTAGCCCGCGAAGTGGCTGCAAAAGCGACTCTGCAAAATATCGACTTTATAGATGCGCCTGTATCGGGCGGACAAGCTGGCGCCGAAAACGGCGTATTAACGGTTATGGCGGGTGGCAGTGAGGCCGTATTTGCTAAGGTGCAGCCAGTTATGGCGGCGTTTAGTCGTTTTAGCCAACTGTTAGGCGGCGTTGGCTCGGGACAACTTTGTAAAATGGTTAATCAAATTTGTATTGCTGGCGCAGTGCAAGGTTTAGCTGAAGGCTTACATTTTGCCAAGCAAGCTGGGCTTGATGGCGAAAAAGTTATAGAAACAATATCTAAAGGCGCAGCCGGTTCGTGGCAAATGGAAAACCGCTACAAAACAATGTGGGCGGGTGAATATGAGTTTGGTTTTGCCGTAGATTGGATGCGTAAAGATTTAGGCATTGCACTCGATGAAGCTAAAAACAACGGCGCTACTTTACCAATGACCGCAACGGTCGATCAATATTACGCCGATGTACAAGCACTCGGCGGTGGCAGATACGACACCTCAAGCTTACTTGCACGCATTGAAGCGCTGCATAAAAAGTAACGTTTACGTTGAGTATGTCGATGTAGATGCGAAGCTTGCTTGCGTGATTGGCAAAGCCCGTAAAGTAATTTATTCATAAAGAGGTTATGAGGCGCTGCGCTTTTAGAGGAAGTTATAGATCTAAAAAATTATTTTTTTATGTTTCTCATTTACTTCTCATTCGCTTCTCTTTGTGAAATAGATTTTGCTTTGTTTGAAGTGGTACAGATATTTATGAACAAAAACGCGACGCTTTATTGCTAAAGCGTCGCGTTTTTAATGCGTTATACAAACAAAATTACATGCTTTGTGCGTAGTTGTACAACGCCTTTAAAATAGTAAGATTTTTTTCGCTGTCGTCATGTTCATGCGCTAGGTTTTCAAGGGTGATCATAAAATCTTGCGCATTAATCGATGGTTGATCTTCGCCGTGCATTAACTTGTTTTGGCAATACTGGCGCCATTGATCAAGCTCTTGCTGGTTTAGCGTTTCAGGCCAGTTACGGGCGCGGTATCTAAACAATAACGTATTGAATTTTTTATCTTCAAAGTCTAAATTCAAACCGGCTAATTCATCTGGTTTTGCATCACGAATAATCGCAAATTTAGCTTTATCAGCATGGCTTGTAAACCCATCGTAAAGTAAGTAGTCAACGTTAGTGGTTGCGCTGTAATCGCCTTGCTCGTTAAACACCTCGGTTACTTTATCGCGAAGGTCGGTATTGGCTTTTAAAATAGCTAAGTTAGCTAAGCATTGCTCGCGATCAATCCCAAGGCGCGCGGCGTTTTCAGGCAATAATGTTTTAGCTGGGGCTAAAATAGGGCACTTGTTTAAATGCACTAGTTTTAAGCCAACAGGTAAATCGTCCTCGGCTAAATCTACACGTTTGGTGTATAAACGTTTGCGTAATTCTTCTACGTTTAAATCAATGAGCACTTGCGGGCTTTGAGTTAAATCAAAACAAATAACCGCATTTTTATTTACCGGATGAAAGCTCATTGGTGCAACCCAGCTTGTGCAGCCTTGTGTTGCAGGTATGCGCGACGTGGTATGCACCAGCGGCGTCATGTTAAATACATCAACCAATTCGGCAAGGGCTTTTTTGCCACGCAGCCCAAAAAAGAAGTTATAGAGCTTTGGTTGCTTTTCTTTTATTAGCTTAGCCAGTGCAATAGTGGCGGTTACATCGCTTAGCGCATCGTGCGCTGCGGCGTGTTCAATACCATTGGCTACGGTTAAATGCTCTAACTTAAAGCTTGGGCTGCCGTCTTCTTTTAACGGCCATTCAATGCCTTCAGGGCGCAGCGCGTAACAAGCGCGTACTAAATCAATAATATCCCAGCGACTATTATTATTTTTGTATTCGCGCTCGTATGGGTCGTAAAAATTACGGTAAAAGCTGTAACGACTTACTTCGTCATCAAACCGAATACTGTTATAACCGGCAACACAGGTGTTTGGCACGCTAAATTCGGCATGAATTTTTGCTATAAACTCAGCCTCAACCAAGCCTTTTTTCATCGCTACTTGTGGCGTAATACCCGTAATTAAACACGCCTCAGGGTGAGGCAAGTAATCCGCTTGCGGCTTACAATATTCAATAAGCGGCTCGCCAATAATATTTAAATCAAGATCGGTACGAATACCCGCAAACTGGCTCGGCTTATCCTTTTGAGGGCTCGCCCCCCAAGTCTCGTAGTCGTGCCAATAGATTGTTTCTTGATTCTCTTGATAGCTTTCATTATTCATTCTATGTCTTAGCCCTTTATATTTACGGGTTATTAGCGCTACTCAGTTTCTTTTTGTATTTTCGAGTTTCTTGTAATTGGCGCATTGTGTGTATAGTATCGTGTATAAATTTTTTGCTAACTGTGTATAAAAAATTAAATGGCGATCAGTGACACCAAATTAAGAAAGCTGCTAGGTAAAAATCAAACACCGTGCGTATTATCGCATAGAGATAGTTTAAGTGTAAGGGTATCTGCTAAGGGGACTATCACTTGGCAATACCGCTGCCGTGTTGATGCTAAGCAGGTAATTATTACACTAGGGCGTTATCCTGGGCTAAGCATTAAAGAAGCACAAGACTACATACCGCTTTTTCAAAATTGGTTAAGCCAAGATAAAGATCCACGCCTAGAACTTAAGCTTATGCGTAACAATGCCAAGGGCTTGCCTACAATGGCAGAAGTTGCTGCAACGTGGCTAGATAAAAAAGTACCCGACCTAAAAGAAAAAACACAAATTTTATACACAAACCAAGTCAGTAAATGGATTGTACCAATACTTAATGATAAAAATATGCCACTTGATTTAATGACCATTAAAGATTGGATAACATATTTTGATGAAGTAAAAGCACAAGGCAGTGCTAAAACAGCCGGCACTATATTAGTGCGTATTAAATCAATTATTGGTTGGGCTGAAAAACGTGGCGAAGTTAAGCCATTTAACCCTGTACTTACATTAAATGTAAATGACATAGGTGAACAGGCATCAGTTGGCCAACGAGTAATGCGCTTTGATGAAATTGCAAAGCTTTGGATACAAATAGAAAGCTCAAAGGCTACTCCAGCAACTAAAGCATGCCTTCAGCTAATCTATATAACAGGGGCACGCCAATCAGAAGTTCGTTTAGCAAAGTGGGATCATTTCGACTTTGAGAACAATATTTGGACAGTACCGCCTGAAAACTCAAAAACAAATAAAGCTATCCGCAGGCCAATTTCAGCCAAGATGAAAAGTATACTAGACACACTAGCAATGGTTTATGGGCGAAAAGGTTACTTAATACCAGGTGGTAATCCACACAAACCAATGACCACCCACAGTATTAATCGCTATTGCTGTCGGATGTGGGATCACTTGTTTGAAAAATATAAAATGCCCAAGTTTCTACCGCATGATGCCCGCCGCTCACTTTCAACACTATTAAGCGAAAATGGCGTAGCACCACACGTAACAGAAAAAATGTTAGGCCATACAATGCGAGGAGTAATGGCTGTATACAACAAACATGATTGGATAAAAGAACAGGCCGAAGGTTTCGAGCTCTATTGCCAGCTTATTGAAGATGCTATTTTAGAATCACTCAATAATAAAGGATAAAATTAGAATGGAAGAAAGCAAAGAAATCATTAAATTTGTTTTTGATTGGAGCACATTTATTGCGTGCTTAGCGTTTTTTGTTGCTGTACATCAAGCTTGGATTAGCCGTAAGCATAATAAGTTGTCCGTTCAACCATTAATTTATGACTTTATGGAGGAGGGTGATAAATGCTTCACATACTCAATCAGAAATAAAGGTCATGGTGTGGCTAAAATTGAGTCTTTTAAATACTACTGGGCAGGTCAAGAAATAACTGACGAAGAGCTAAGAAATAAAGTAAATCCATATATTAAGCATAAAGATCATCTTAAAATAATTAACCTTGGTAGTGATTTCGGCATGTCAAATGACGAAATATTTAAATTGATAGATTTAACAGTAGTTTCAGACGTATCAAGCGACATACCAACAGATAGGTTTAAAAAGATAATTAATCTAATTGTTACTAATTGCAGGGTCAAAATTGAATATAAATCGTTATATAACGAAGAGTTTTCATTTGAGACCAGTACATCAGCTATTGATTTAAATTTATATAAAGAAGAATAAAATTATTGATTTAAATTTATATAAAGAAGAATAAAATCAGCTGTGTAAATACATTGGTCATCAAATATTGAATGGAATCATAAACGGACCTTTGATATCTACAGTTATCACAGTTATCACAGTTGTCTCTTATAGTCTCCTAGTGTCTCTTGCTGTTTTGAGAGCCAATATGCTAATATTTGGTTGTGGGTACAGTTAATGACACTCAGAGGTTTGGTTGTGGGTACAGTTAATGGGCTCCCAACAATGTAATTAATAGGCTTTTTATTAAACTAAAATGGCTTTTATTTATAGCTAAGAATGGAGCTGTAATGAAAAATCAAGTTATCCAATTAAGCGAAGTAAAAAAAGAGAATGTAGCAACAGAGCAGTTCTTAAACTTGCTCGATGCTGACATTAAAGCAGGAAATGTAAAAAAAATTCCTGATTCTGTATTTGATCGCATCGCTGCAATTAAGCACAAAGCACTTGTTGCACGTCAAAACAACGAATTAATAGAGATGTAAATGTACTGGGAAAAGTATTGGCATACTGTATTTGAGAATAGATACACGGAAGTATTGGATCAGGTCGAACGCGAAGCCAAAAAAGACCCAGAACACTTTTACGAATCTGCAATCTACAAATTATTTGAATGTGTTACAGATTGCATAGAAAATCGCATATTTATAGATCCTCAAGCAGCAGCTTTTATACTGGGCAATACATTAGGTAAAAGTAACCGGGATTGGCGAAGAGCCAAAAAGGGCATGCCTAATCGATATCGTTTGTTTTTTAAGTTTTCGAGTACAAATAAAGCAATAGTTCTAGCGTGGTTTAATGACCAGTCAACGCTTCGTAAAGATGGAAGCAAAACAGATGTTTATGAAGTTTTTAAAAGAATGCTATCAAAAGGGGCAGTACCCAGTAGCATTGATGAGCTGATAGAGCAATCAACAGAGTTTAATAAACAAGCCCGCTAATAGCGGGTTTTTTCGTGAATAAATTTGATAAATTCATATCGTTAACTAAGCTAAACTCCTAATCAAAAATAAAAGGGAGTTTTCATGTCTACAAAAACAGATATGAGCGGATTGAAAAAAACTATCTAAAAACTTAGAGGAATTAGGTAATAAAAAATCAATAGGGTTATATGAACTGATGAGTGACAATTTCGTTTCTAAGCACTCTAAATACAAAAGCTTCGATGAACTATTAAGTAGTAGCCCTTTTACTGTCGAAACTGCTGAAGATTTTGAAGCAATGCCAGATGATGAGTGGGATAGTTTTATAAATCAAAATACAGACTATGATTCTTGGAAAGAAATGCAGGTTAAAGCATTTGAATATTATGCAAAAAAACAAATAGAAAAAGGTCTATGACAAAATAGCCCGCGCTTGCGGGCTTCTTTATTAAATATATCCTTTACCTTCACAATATTGAAAGAGGATAGCATTTTGGCCAAATGCTGACTTTAGTAATTTACCGCCGTCATTTAACTTGATATAGGCATTAATTATTTCCGAATCGGTATTTATAGTTGGATTATTTACTCTGAAAAATGAAGGACTTTGATTCGTAGTGGTAATGTTAATAAAGTCTAAGTGTTCAAGTAGATCAAAGTAAATAATGAGCTCTCTGAATTGTCCTTTATCTACCCTAGGGCTAGTACAATTGAACATTAGCAAAGTTAGCTCTTGGTTTGATAATTGAGAATATTGTTATACTTTTTTGATCAGAAAATTCTTTATACCAAATTTTATTAGCTTTAAAATTTGATATAAATTCCTACAGTAACTTCCAAAAATTTTATTTTCGTATTTATAAAATGTAGTAAAAATATAGCTAGTAGGGACTTGAAAACCTGCCCAAGTTCCTACCGCACGATGCCCGTCGTTCACTTTCAACATTACTCAGCGAAAACGGCGTAGCACCACACGTAACCGAAAAAATGTTAGGCCATACAATGCGCGGAGTAATGGCAATTTATAACAAACACGACTGGATAAAAGAACAGGCTGAAGAGTACGAGTTACACTGCCAGTTAATCGAAAACTCGATAAAAGCGGAGTTGTAAAAGTATAGAGGAGCTATATAAATTCCAGCTTGTAGGTTACCAATCGTAAAAGGTTTGTCACTATTAATAATTGAGCTTTATATAAAGAATAATCAAAGTTGGTTAGCAAGTAACTTGTAGCAACTTGATTTTTCGAATTTATCTGCAGCAGACAAGGATCCTAATAACGACATGTGACCTCCATCAAGGGTATAAGGAACATTATGTCCTTTATAGCTAAACAGACCATTTTCGTTAAAAGCACAATGCCTTTTAAAAAAGAATACATTGTCATACTTGCCTGCTACTTCAGATAAAGTATCATTAATTTTATTATTATTTTCATAATCAGAAGCGTCTGATTTTATATTGATTTTTTCGTTTCTATATACTTGGCGATAAAACTTTGATATTGGGTTTTTATCATAAGCTAATGGAGTTGGCATGAGAAAAATGTTAATTCCTTTTTTTTGTGCTTCAAAAATAACCTCTTCGACATCAGCTAATATCCCTTTTACACTTACACTATTCCATGAGCTAGCTAATATTATGTTTTTATATCTAACTTCTAAGATTGAATCTTTGAGGTATTTTCTGTTTATTAAACATTGCTTATATGAGATGTTGCTTTTATCTCCAGTAAATCTTGATGAGAATGAAGGTGAGCACCAATTAGTTACAACCGCGTTGAAGGAACTATTATTTTTTTTAAAAATGATGTCTAAAAACGGCTCGTAAGTTCCAGCAAACGAATCACCAAATAATAGAGTATCTGATTTTTTATTTATATCCCCCAAAGTGCAGTTAGTTCCAATTAATTTGTCGACTTTAAAATTAGGTATATCATAAGAATAAAAGCAATAACCATTTGTTCTTTTAGGCATTATAATTTGCTTTTTAAGGGCAGTTACTATCACAGCGTTTTCGGGAAACATATATTGAATATAGTTCTTACCTTGAGTAGATAAAATATAAGTGCCTAGTGAAAAAATAAATACGACTATATATACTGGCTTGCACTTTAAATAATCCCTTAAGTTTTTAAAATTACTGTTAAACTTTATTTTTTCAATATGTTTATTACTTAGATACCCCAATAAGATTGAAAGGACTAACCCTAAATATATATAGTACTCATTAAATGAAAAGTAATATATGGTGACGACTAATGGCCAGTGCCATAGGTAAATAGAATAAGACCACACACCTATTTTTTGAAATGTTTTATTACACGTAATAAAGCAATTTGATTGCGCTTGAATTACCATAAATGAGCCAAAAACCGGAATTAAAGCTAAATAGCCAGGCCAAGGAGTATCTTTAGAGATAAAAATGTAAGAACTAAAAATTAGGATAATTCCTGTCCATTCCGTTACTTTTTTCTGTTTGGCACTTAAATTAATAGGATATAAATAAGCAACGCCACCAAGCATCATTTCCCATGCTCTGGAGGGTAATAAAAAATAAGACGCGCTGGGCCATTTGTATGTAGCTACAGCGCAAAATACAAATCCTAAAATAGATCCTAGTAAAACTAGTTTTTTCATATTTATAACTGATAAAAACTTACTCAGACTTACTAAAACAATTGGATATATTATATAAAACTGCCACTCAACAGATAGTGACCAAGTATGCAAAAGCCATTTCTCATGGGATGCGGCATCAAAATAGCCAGACTCTCTCCAATAAGTAACATTAGACAAGAAACTAATACTGCTTGCAGCATGTTTACCTAGTTGTTCGTAGTCATTTGGTGATAGAAAAAACCAGCCAAATACAAGCAATACCAAACACAAAATAGCCAGAGCCGGAATTATTCTATTAGCTCTTGCTATATAAAACTTTAAAATTGAAAAATTCCCTTGCTCTATTCCTTTAAATATTATCCCAGTCATTAAAAAACCTGAGATAACAAAAAATACATCTACGCCAGCAAAGCCGCCAGGCACCCAAGATGGATTAAAATGAAATAATACAACAGCTATTACTGCTATAGCCCTTAGCCCATTAATATCTTCCCTGAATTTCACGTTATTATTCCTATGTTCTGTTGTTTAAAAATTAAATAATGAGGAGTTTAAAGTTGTACAAACAAAAAAACAATTTAAATATTATTTAAAGTGACTTACCAGTAAATATAACTTTGCCAACCAACGTGCAATTTCCATTAATTGGGATTAATTGCTCTGGCCAGTTGGGGTTGGCGGCTTTTAGGAATTTGTGGCCACCTTCGATTATTAGCTGTTTAAATGTGGCTTGGTTATCGTCGTCTAGGCGGGCTACTACGTACGAACCGTGAATGCATTCGGCTTCTGGGTCTACAAAAATTAAATCACCTTCATCAAACTTTGGCTCCATGCTAATGCCTTGCACTTTTAAAACAAAAGTCAGATCACTGCAATTAACCGGGCACATAAAGCGTTCAGCGTCGTAGGCTTTAATTTCAGTTATTTCTGACCAAGCACCGGCTTGTACCCAGCTAATAAGCGGGGCTGTAGCTTTAATTGATGGGCCTGCTGATACATTGCTGTAGATGCCTTTGCTATCAACTATACCAAACCGTAAATATTCAGGAGTGCATTGCAGTGCTCGTGCTAATGCTTCAATGTTGCGCGGGTTTTTAGTATCGCCTTTCTCTAATTTTTGTATTGAGTTTTGTGCCACACCTACCAACTCTGCTAGTTGATACTGGGTTAAATCTAGAGCTTTCCTTAACTTTTTAACGCGGTCTGCAATATCCATATTATCTCCAAAGGTTTTATTTTTAACACTTTAAGTGTGTTCTATAAAGATTATCACAACTTTAAGTGGTTTTGGTCAAATCGCTATTATTGGTTTTATTTTTAAGAATACAACCAAAAGTGGTTTACAAACCAATAAAAGAGATTGTATTATAGAAAAAAGTGGTTAGAAGCTGTTGGAGATTAAAATGTCAGCCATAGATAAAGCAGTAAAAATAATTGGTGGGCAAACCAAGCTCGCTACAGTCCTAGGTACTAAGCAGTCAGTTGTACATCATTGGGTTAGCCGTCACGGCCAAGCCCCAGCGAAGTACATACCGCGTATTTCGGAACTAACTAACGGCGAAATATCGGTAAATGATTTACTAGCCGATCATCAAAAAAGCAAAAAGGAAGATGCAGCATGAGCACTGAACAACAAATCATTTTATTAGATATTCATCCAGATGCAAAAGCGGTGTTGTTTGCATTACTGCAAGAAAACATTCAATTGCGCACTGAGCTTGAAGAACAAAAAGACCGCCTAGTTAGCACTGTTGAAGCATGTGAGGTACTAGGTTGTGCGCGTAAAAAGTTTTGGATTCTATCGAAGTTGTCTGATTTTCCTAAATCAATTCAGTTTGGCAAAACTAATCATTACCGCTTAAACGAGCTAATTAAATTTAGAACGCAGCACCAACAAAGCGTTAATAACTAGGAGCAAAGAAATGTGCACATACCAAATATTTGACCAAAACACGTATAACGCATTACCTAACTTAGCCGCCAAAGCTGAGTATTTACTTAAGTGCCAAATAGGCACTAAAGAAGCCGTTAATTGTAAATCAGTTGAATTTGAACCTAGCTTACAAGCCTTTGTTGGTGAGTTGCCATTACCAATTTACTGCCACGGCAACGAAAACCAAACTATACAAAAAGCCGTGTACTGGTTAAAAACACAAGCTTTATCTAAACCACAGCAACAACCACAAAGAGTATAAACATGGCTAACGCACTTATTAAACAAAGCGATAACGCACAACCTGCACCACTAAAAGCAGTAGAAGGGCGCCACATACCAAAAGGCTTAGCTGAAATAAAAGCATTAATGAGCGATAGAACGCGCACACCAGGTTATGTTTTTAATGCCGTTTTAACTGATCAACAACGAAAATTAGTGTGTATTGCTGCAGGACTTAAACAACGCCATATAGAAATGAGCTTTTATCAATTTAATTTGCAAGAGCGTGAAGCAGTGCGCAAAGGCATTTTAGCGTTACAAGACATTGTTGCCGCTTTTACCGACGCCAACGTACTTGGCCGCGAAAACTTCGAAAGAACCCCGCCTAAGTTTGATGTTGTTCCGCGTTTAGTTAAACAGTCAAAAACTGATTCACAAACACACTAAGGAATAGCCATGACTCCCGATCAGCTAATCAATCAAGATAGTGGCAATGTTGAATTTTACACGCCCGATAAAGTTTTGAAGTATGTGCACCAAATGTTTCCGGTTATTGATTTAGACCCAGCAAGTTGTGTAGTGGCTAACAAGTCAGTAAAAGCAACGTGTTATTTAACCAAAGATGATGATGCATTAACACGAAATTGGATAGCAAACACGGTTTGGTTAAATCACCCATTCAATAAAGGTGAACAAGCATGCAAACAGAAGTGCGTTAAAAAAATATGTAACGACCCGACTTACAGTAAGTATCGCGGCCACTGCATTACCGAAGACATAGCCAGCAACGGCGATTGGATTGACTATTACTTAGACCAATATGCGCAAGGTAACTTTAAAGAAGCAATGAACATTACCTTTGTTAATAGCTCAGAGGCATGGTGCCAAAAGTTATTAAACGCAGGCTTAAGCTGTTTTATTGATGGTCGTACGCACTTTAATGATGCACAAGGCAATGTAAAAAAAGGCGCACCCAAAGGCTGTTTTATTACTTACCTTGGCAATAGAACCGACGAGTTCCGAAAAATATTCTCGGCGCTTGGAGTAGTGAAGTAATGAATCTACGCACACAGCCACACATTCTCAGTAAATCTACACCAATAATTTAATCCCAAAGGACTACTAAAATGAACACAATCAAAGACCAAGATCTATCTAAAAATCAGCTATTAGTTAAAAACATTGTTGAGCATGCTATCGACCAAGCCAACTTTACTATTAAAAATTTAAGTAAGCGCCCAACAGTTGCCATGCTAATGGAGTGCGAAAACTGCCTAACTGACTTTATGCCTGTGGTTAAGTTTATTGCCGATGACCACATTGAATACGCCCCTATTTACGACCAAATGTGCGCCGCAATTGATGCCGTTCAAATGGGTGAAGATTTAGTTGAAATAGAGTTTGCCGAATAAATGGCAAACCCCAAACCACTCGACTTACAAGCCCTTAGACTATCTGGTATAGCTAAGGGTTTAATTTCGTCTATAAGTGATATTGACGACCGCAACTTTTTAGCGCGTGGCCTGCAAAATGTGCCAGTCCCTTTACAAAGTCGTATGGCCCGTAAATACATAGACCGCTACAACCAAAAAAAAGCGGGTAGCCAATACCGTGCTAATACATGGTTACGCCGTACCATTGCCCGTTTAAAGCCGCGCTTTGGCGTACTGTTTAGTATTACTCAAAATATGCCATTGCCATGGCATATTTTAAGCAGTATTGAAAAAACCAAAAAACACGCAGGCACACTCGCTATGGAGTGCGTGCAAATAACGCTTGATGTAAGCGAAGAAAACCAACACCTACCGTACGAAAAAATAATATCGTTAACCTACGATGCAATAGCAGCTTATGCCAAAACTGTAGGCGCTAATGTGCCATTTTATGCTATGCGCGACGACAACTTGCCAACCGAGTGTTACGAAATTGCACTGCTAAAAATGCAGTGTGATAGATGGTGGGCTCGCCAATTAAAAACTATTCGCCGCCAGTTTTTAGAGTTACTCGAAATTGCCACAGGCCAAGTGGGCAAAGATTTATACCACGATAAAAAAAGCAAAAAGTTTAAACGCCGTGGCATTAGCCCTTACTCGTCAAAACAAGCACAGCGCGAGTTTAACTTTGCACAAGCCAGTGGCCGCCAGTTCCTAGAAATGATGGAATTGCAAAGCAGCGACGGCGACGTAATAAGTTTAATTGAAGCCGTAAAAAGCGGTATGGCAAATCCTGCCAACCGCCGAAACGAGTTAATGTTACGCATACGCGAAACCGAAGAGTTAGCCGACGAAATGGGCTATGTAGGCATGTTTTACACTATTACGTGCCCGTCACGTTTTCATGCAAACTCAAGTAAATGGCACGGCGAAACCCCAAAAGATGCACAAAATTACCTAACCCAAACATGGGCGCGTGCCCGTTCTAAGTTAAACCGACGAGGCCTTAAATACTTTGGTGTGCGCGTAGTTGAGCCACATGCCGACGGTTGCCCGCATTGGCACATGATGTTGTTTATGCCTAAAAATAAACTACAAGAAGTGAACGCTATTTTGCGTTGGTACTTTATTCAAGAGGATAAAACAGAGCTTTACGATTATTACGGCCCTGTGCAAACCCGCGCAAAAGTAGTAAACGAATGGGTAGATATAAACGCCCACGGCACACACATTAAAACTGTAGAGAAATGTGTAAGCTACCGCGCAGGCACTAAAAAAAGTGAGCTGTTTAAAACCTATAAACAAAAGCGCCGCGAGTGGGGCCTTAAAAAAAGCCAAGGCAAAAAAGCTAAAGCGCCCAGTAAATTCTATCGTACCTTTAGCCCTCGCTTTGACGCCATAAAAATGGATAAAAGTAAGGGCAGTGCAGCCAGCTACATTGCTAAATACATCAGTAAAAATATTGATGGCTACCAATTAAGCGACCATGAAGATGCCGAAACAGGCGAAAACTTGCAAGAGCAAGCTAACCCTGTTTTAGCCTGGGCTAGTACATGGAACATTCGCCAGTTTCAATTTCAGGGCTCACCAAGCGTCACCGTGTATCGTGAATTGCGCCGCATGCCTAAGGGCAAAGCAATAAGCGACGAAACCATAGAGCCTATTCGCCACGCTGCTGACACCGCCAACTGGAAAGATTACGTAAAGCTCCAAGGCGGCATGTGTATAGGCCGTGCTGCTAACTTCAAATCAATGTACGAAGACACACAAATGGGCAACGACTACGCCGAAGTAGTACGACGCATAAAAGGTGTACTTACTAATACCGATTACAAGGCCGTGCTTAAACGCACACTTGAAAACGTACATAACGTAATTACCCAAACAAGCCTTAAAACTCGCCTAGTAGAATGGACCAGGCAACTCAAAGGCACAGCCGAAAAACTCAATGCTAAGGATAACACCAACGTCGGCGTAGCCGACCTATCTTGGACTAGTGGTAATAACTGTACGCCTATAGCCGCAGGGTCTAGAGCTGAGTTGTTACTCGATATGATGGGCACCTCAAAAAATGACGTTGATGAAGTAATAAAGGATCTAAATAGCGGAAAAAGGATCAGCCGAAACGGCCAAATTTACCAAATACGAGACGGCCAACTTCAAGTTTTAAATGTTGATGAGCAAATAAAGCATGATCAGCGCTTAGCTATTGAGTCATTGGCTAAAACATATTCTCAAAAAGCAGGTAGCTGGTACATAACTGAAGCCCATTGGCAACAAGCCCGCGAGTATGTAGAGCTTGCTTATAAATACGCGCAGCTTGACGGGCGCAACACACCAAATAATACCCATATACAAAACGGCCTAGTCACTATTGGCGATTGGGACCTAGTTACTTTAATAAAACAAGGCAGCGCATCAGCAATCAGCGATAACGATTGGTGGGCACTGGATTTAATGGCGTAGGAGAAACAATGACTATTCAAATTTCAAAAGTACTCATGCCAAAGGCATGTATTAGTTGCCAGGCGTTTTGCCCTAAGGGGTTTTCTGAGGATCAGTACAGTCTGTTTATTACTAAATTCGACAAGCCCGCGCCTAAAACCCAATACGGCCAGTGCGGAAAAAGTAATAACAGCGTATTTGCTACCGAAATTTGCAACGGCTACCAGCAAGAACCTAACGCCGATGTATTTGCAGTAACTAACAGACTACAACCAAAACAACAGGTGAAATTATAAAACTTAGAGATTATTGGTTATCTTAATTCAGCTAGATTAGTATTGAGCAATGAAGATATAGAGATAAGTTATAAATAAAATAAAGGGCAGCGGTTGTGTTGAAAAGAATTAAAGAGTTTTATAGAAAATATAGATTACTTTTAATAACGCTATTTACACTTGTTATAGCTATTCTCGGCGTTTTTGAAATACTTGTCAGTGCTAAAAGCCATGCTGAATTTTGGCCAGCAGTAGGTAGTTGGATTGGAGGTGTTGCTACGGTATATGGCGTGTGTATTGCAATTGTTGAATATTTAGAGCGAAAGCGCCTTAGTTGTATAAATGAAAAACTAGATTTATTACATTTAGTAAAAAATGAACTTTACACTTGTTGGCATTCCTTGTCTTTATTTTCTCTTGAAGCAACATGTAAATATTTCACGATTGTTAAGTTTGAAGTAGAGAGTCAAGAAAAAAAGAGTAAAAGAGATTTTGAAGAAGCATTTAAATTATTAGCCGATTATGAAGAAAAGTTTTCTAAATTATATAATAAATTATGTTATTTAGAGTCTCGCTTAAAGGTAATATCATCAAAAGATTATTCCAAAATAGAACAGGGTTTTGATCGTATACATAAATTAAGTGATAACAATTATGGCTTATCTGGCTCAAATCTTTTTCCTAGTTACTTCTCTGTATACGCATCTGAATTTGCCATTCTGTCAGATAAAATAGCGAGTAAAAATTGCTATGACTCGATCATTGATATTCAAAGCGATCCTGATTGGAAAGATTATATGGAAAGAATTAAACGAGTAGTATTTATTTCTTTCGTTGAAGAACTAGAAAACATCTAATTAATATTGTGCTTTGTTTTAGTAAAAAGTTCATAGAAAGGGCGTAGTGCTGAGATTGAAAACCTATAAATATCTATTGGGTACATTGCCACTACCTTTAAATATTTGTAAATTCCAAAAATACGACTAGAGTTAATTTTGCCGAAAGGTATTTTTTAATGTTTTCTTTTGAACCCACACATGTTGTGGGTTTTTTATGTTTGAAATAAAATGGAGTTATAGACCAATTAACTCTAATTGTTGTTCTCGAGGTAAGTTTTTAATAAGCGCTGCGGCTAGTTGCGCAGTGGTTTTACACGGAGGATTTAAGAAGTGATCAAACGATTGAGTAATACGAAATGTGGCCCCGCATTCTTTAGTATTAGTACACGAGCAATATAAATTAACAACATGGGCGCTTTGCTTTTCGCGTGATGTAATTGTTGCTTTAGCTTCGCAATTTGGACAAGTAACCCGCGCCATAAAATTCACCAATCGTTAATGAAAACACTGTTATTATATACAGCCCTTTGGTTTCTGGCAATTAACAACAATTTTTAATTAGGGTAAATTAAATTTATAAACTAGATTAAATACAACGAACAAAAAGCAAGAGATAAGTATGGTTTTAAAAAATGCTTTTTATAAATGGGTGATCATAATAGTTTTAATATGCTTTGCTATTAGCGGCATTTTTAGTCTTTACCTTAAAAATAATGACGTATTTACTTTTAATGTGTATCCAGATGAGAAAGCTCAAGAAGATTTTGTATTTTGTAATACAGCAGGTATTTGGTTAGAGAATATGATCAGGTGTGATCACTTTTATTTAGAGTATTTACCTAATCGAACTTCAGATGTTAGCGTGGTTTTAGAAATCCCTAATTTAGGTTCTAAACAAATTATATCAAACTATAAAAGTGTCCAGATATGGAGAAAATCTTATGGAAAAGATCCATACCCAGCACTTATCGATTTAACCAATGGCCAACTAAATGAAGAGATGGATTTGAAAGATATAAATAATGATAAAAAGAGCGCTAAGAATTAGGTTCTAAGGCAAAATTTAGCTGCAATTTACTGCCAATTTCATGATCCCTCGCTACCTCATCCATCATTAATTTAATTAGCATTTTAGTCTCATTTTAAAATACATCGCATCGTATTTAGTCGCATCACTAAGGCCTGCGGCAAAGTGTGAGCTGAGAACCAAAAAGCCGAAAAATTCACTCCTCCTCGCCTTCCGCTTTCGTGCAAAAAATGCGTTCAATTGACAACCCCAGTGACAAGCCATTTTTAGCTAGCCCTTATAACTAAAGGATCTGAATGGAAGTTTAAAAGGATCGTAATGGCAAAAATGTGACAATGTTTGACAAAAAATGACAATTAAAAGATCAAATAGGTGGTGATTTACTTAATATTGAAATATCATCAATTTATTATCAGTTAAGTGATAAATAAATTGTGAATTATTTATACAAAGGCTCTCAAAGCCAAGAGCGGTTAAATGCACTATTGTCGTTTGGTAAAAGCACCAGTGAAGATATAAAAGCAGCACTCAGTGATTACTTAGTTCGCGGTATTAGCAAGACCAATGCAGCAACACTCAATGGTGTGCCTGGGCCAAATTTTACAAGGGCACTTAAGCGTCTTGAAGTTGTTGCAGGTAAATTGGAAAACGCATTAGAAATTGAATGGTACTCAAAGAGGCAAGATATGAAATTAGAATTAATAAAAGAAAGAGTTGATGCTTTATTGGTTGAGTTAAACTCGTTACTAACTAGCCTTGATTATTCAAACGATGACCTAGAAAACCACACACTTAGAATAGCTAATAGGCTTGAGCTAGAGGTAGAGCACGTAGGCACAAGTAAGCGAAGTACTGAAAATGAACATTGTTATCTGGCTGCCATTTATGATGATGTGCTAAACCCAATAACGGATAATAAATACGAGGTTACACAAAGAATAGATAACAGTATTTTTAATTTAGAAGAATGGCAAAGCAAACTAAGTGGTTTGTAACACCAAAGCGCTAGCTCCTAACTAGCGCTTTTTTTATTGACGTTCTTACTTCCCCAAAATGCTCTAAACAATCGCATTAATCCAAGCGTTGAAACGGCAATACCTACAATCACAAATTCAAAGTACCAGGGCGCACCTCCATAGCCCATTGCTTGCCAGCCCTTATGCATGTACGGTTGCATGGTCGGTATAAAATGGCACACAAACAACCCCAAAAAGAATAAAATAATCACTTCATCCATGATGGTTTTGTCGCGGTTCTTTAAAACAAGAAAGTCATAATCGGCGTCGTTTTGCTCGGCTTGCATACAGCGTTTTGCTTTAGCTTCAAACTGGGCTATTTTAAAGTTGTTTTCAGCGCGTGCAACATCGGCCGCCATTTCGGCCGCTATGCGTTTACGCTCAACATAGCCACCGGTCAAATCAGCTATTGGGTCTGTGATAAAAGAAACTAACGTTTTAAGCCATCCCATTATTTGCCACCTCTAATTAATTTAATAAAGCCCTTTGGGTCTTTACTAAACGTTTCAATAAATTTATTGATCCCCTCCAAAATGTGCGGGGCCGCATAAGCGGTTACACCAATAACACCCGTTTTTAAGCTTTCATCAAATTGCTGCCACTCGCAAAACATCGCTGCTAAGTACGCTGCAAAAACAGCAATTAATACGCTCATAAAATAATGAAAAAACGTAAACACCTTACGGCTTAAATACATTTGTATAGCCGCCGCTAAAAAGCTCAACATAAGCAACTGCCCCCACTGTTTTATAAATTCAACTATATCTATCCAGCTCATGCGTCTTCCTTGGGTGTTGGGTTAAGGTCTGAATATTCAGGCTCTTTAAATTCAATATGCTGCGCTACAGGCAAATAATTATTTATACCTAAAACATCTTGCTGCAGGGGCACAACTTCATTGTTGTAATAGGCGCGGGTAATTTTGTCTAAGTCGCCAAAGCCTGGGCTATCGCCAGATGACTGGCCGCTTAGCGCTTCTTGCGCGCGGTGCATACTCAGCATATCGTTAAGCGTAATTTTTTTAATCCGCTCAAATTCATCTTTAGTTGATATATCGCCAACTGGCGTAATGTTTATTGCCTTTTCAGCATCAGCTTTATTGCTGCGGAAATTAAAAAACAAACTTCTAAAGTTACCCACGCCTTTGCTATCGCGTATTGCATCTTTTAATGCCTTTTCATCTTCAACACTTAAATTAGGATCAGCCATTGAAAATATAAAGCCCATGTGCGCACCGTTCTTGTAATAACGTCTGCGGAACAAAGTCGCATCTTCATTTAATAATGCCGACTGAATACCGCCATAATATTGCGGTATACCGTAAATGCCTTGGCCGGGGTCGTACTCTTTTACGTGTATAATTTCGCCCGCATTAAAATAAATAGGCTCATGGCTACGGTTACTTAATTGCGCATACACACCGCGCGTACTCGTATAGCGCATGGTCAGTGCTGGCAGGTGTCGCAGTTTAATAATTTGCCCAAACGAATTTCTAATAATTTGCAAATAAGCGTTGCCGCTCCACAACAAATCAAAGCCAAATTTACTTAAAGCTTGGTGACTTAAAAGCGGGTTAGGCTTATACCATTTTAAAATCATGTTGCGCTTAAAATATAAAATGGGTCCGTGCTGGGCATTAACGCGCAGCAGTTTAATTAAACCCTTTAAACTAATGGGCGGCGCATAAATACCATTGCTATCACTAAAAATACCAACATAATCAGTTAGCCGGTTGTCTAAGCATGGCTCAGGGTCGCCAAAACTAAACGCATCAGTTACCGCAGTTCGTTGGTTGTAATTAGGCGCTTGGCCGTTGCTTACTTGTAATCGTGGTTTCATTAAGCTGTAATTCCTACAGATGTTTGGCGGCTGTGGGCATTACCGTCCAGTGGTTCAAATAACAAGGCGTGCATAATTGCCCACGCAATATCGGCATGGCCCGTAGTAGCGGTGCGGTTAGTGGCATACGTAATTTGGTCGCCAACTACTTTGCGGCGAATATTAATAAACGAGCTAGCAATGTTTACCGCGTCCTGGTCAAACTCAAGGCGTCGGTTTTGAATAACGTTAATTGCTTTAATAACCATACGGTTTTTAATAATAGGGTTGTAATGTATCGGCTCAGCGTTAGGGTAAAACTTAGTAATAAGTTCCCACACGCCGTAACCAATACCAGTGGTATCAACGCCAATGTGCACAACATTGTATTTTTCGGTAAGTAGTTTTATTTCGCTGGCCATAGCTTCAAAATCATTACCGCTTAAATCAATTGCTTCAAGCAGTAAAAACTTTTCGCCAGGCTTCATCGGCGCACTTAAAATAGCAACGCTGGCTTTATCGCCAAAACGCGCAGGGTCAAAACCAATAACCACCGGCTTTAACCCGTAAGGGCGTTCGTAATCTAAATCAAAGTCAGGCCACTTGGTCGAATCACCCACGCAGTTCATAAGCTGCTTAAGGTTAAACGCACTGTGCGCATCATCAATAAACTTGCACATAAACAAGTTATTAAACTCATCTACACTGTACTCGTTTTCAAGCACGCCAATGTCAATGCGGTCAAACCCACTGGTAACCACATCGTACACAGTAAGCATTTGTCGCCAAATGCCATCCTCGCAAAGCCTGCCATTTTTTAAGCTTTTATGGCTAACATCAATCGCAAATTCAGGGTCGTTACACGCCTTAGTTTTGCGATACCACTTACCGTTCCAGTGGTCATACGCTTCATGGCTCGTAACACTCGGCGTACTAAAATAAGTAATGCGCAAATGCTTATGCGTTGCCATCGCCTGCGCCAACCCGCGCAAGCTTTTATATTTAGGGATCCAAAAAACTTCATCTATATATAAGTCGCCGCTTTCCGATTGTGCAGTACGCGCATTAGTGCTTTTAAAAATAAGCTTAACTGTTTTGCCGCCAGCCAAATTAAGCACCATTGGTGAGCCGGTTAGCTCAACATTAAAATGCTCACGCACCAGCGCAACAATATTGGCTTTAAATACTTCCGCCTGGTCGCGGCTCGCCGATATAAATATTTTATTGCGGCCATTAATAACCGCGTCATAAAAGGCTTCAAACGCAAAGTAAAAAGTAGCCCCAATTTGGCGGGGCTTTAAAATAAAGCGGGCGCGGTGATCTTGGTTTTCAAACCAATGTTTTTGGTGGGGATAAAGAAGCTTGTCTTTAAGCTCGTCAAGCATTTCAAGCGTAATGCCAGAGCAATCATTTTTCTTTTTCTTCTTCGACTTTTTGCCGCTGCCGGCACTATTGCCAGCGGCCGCATCGTCATTGTTAGCGCGTTGCTTAGGAGCAGGCGCAAGCTTGCTTTTATTAAGCGCACACAGCTGGCGCGTGCAAAAGTCTAGCTCTTTATATTCAGCATCGGTTTTATTGTCTTTATCGGCTAACAAATTAATGCGGCGACTAAACGCCATTTCGGCATTATACGTTGGGCACATGTCAGCCCAGTTATCAGCCTCAGACCAACGCCTAATACTGCGCGCACTTGGCATGCCTGCTAAGTCAGCTATTTCCTCATAGGTATAGCCCTCAACAACATACAAATCCTGTGCTTTTTTGCGTACGTCTGGTCCGTAGTTAGCCTTCATATTGCGCCACATTAATTAATCCATGGCGGCAGTGTATTAGTAATAAAGCGCGTAATCTGTCTGTTAAAAACCTATCCATTCCTAAAAGTTAAATATAGGAATTTCAAAAAGTTAAACAGTTGGAAAGGGTTAAAAGGAGGGTGCAAACTGCAGTTACTTTAAAGCATAAAGCTTAATTAAAAAACATTTAAAAGGTTTGTTTATATGCCAGGTCAACTACGCACAAAACCATTATCAATTGCCGCTGTTGGCATGACTGTCGACGGCCGCGAAATAACCGAGCAAGACGTAGCCGACATAGTAGAAACCTACAACCCGCGCAAATATGGCGCACGCATAAACCTCGATCACGAATTTAACTGGTCAGGTTGGGCCGCTAAAAACCTGCACAACGTAGACATACCAGGCATGCTAGGCGACGTAGTGAGTGTAGAAGCATACGAAAACGAAGAAGGCGTAGTGTGCCTATACGCCGTGCTCGCACCCAATCAAGGTTTTGTAGCATTAAACAAAGCCGACCAAGCCGTATATTTTAGCATCGAAATTAGCCGCGACTTCATGGGCACTGGCAAAACCTACCTAACCGGACTAGCAGTTACCGACTATCCAGCAAGCTGCTACACCGACCGTATTCATTTCAGTAGTAAGAGCAAGCCAGACGACACGGAAGTCTCTTTATTAACCGTTGACTTAGGGTCATGTGAGCCTATCGACACACCTAAAAAACCCTTTTTCAAACGACTATTCACTAAGGAAGAACTCGACATGAACGAAACACAATTAGCCAATGCGTTAAAAGATGCGCTCGGCGCACCGCTTAGCGAGTTTGGCCAAAAGCTTGACGGCCTAACAGAAAAGCTTAATTCACTCTCAACCACCAACGTGGAAGACGAAGAAACTACGCCAGAAGATAATGAAAACACCGAAGTTGCTCAGCTTAAAGAAGAGCTATCAAGCACAAAGAAAGCATTAGATGAGCTCAGTGACAAGTTTGCCAAAGCATTAAAAGCACCTGCGGGTGATACAACCAACGCCGACGAAGAACACGAAGGCGACGAAGGCAAATACAGCAACTGCTTGTAATTGCAGCACCCTAACTTAACTTAGCAAAGCGCAGGAACGAAAATGAAAACCAGAACAAAACAATTATTTGTCGCAGTACTAGCAGGCATGGCCAGCAACTACGGCGTAGCATCAATGAACGAGCAGTTCAACGTAGAGCCAACAACTGAGCAGCGCCTGTACGACGCAACGTACGACTCAGTAGAATTTCTACAATTAATTAACACCGCACTAGTAGACGACATCGTAGGCCAATCGGTAATGATGAGCGTAGATGGTGGCGTAACAGGGCGTGCCGGTGTAGAAAGCGACGACACCAAAGAGCGCCAAACGCGCGACGTAGCAGGTCTTGCAAAGCGCGAATACCGCTGCTACCCAGTAGAATGCGACATTCACTTATCGTGGGCAAAAATGGATCAGTGGTCAAAGTTCCCCGACTTCCATCAGCGCTACCGCAATCACGTACGCCAGGCAATTGCACTCGACATTATTAAAATCGGCTTTCACGGCACATCAGCCGCACCGTTTACAGACATTGCAACCAACACAATGCTGCAAGACGTAAACATTGGCTGGCTGCAGCTTATTCGCCGCGACGCACCAGAGCGCGCAGTAAGCGAAGGCGCAACCGCTGGTGAAATTCGTATTGGCGCCGGTGGCGATTACGAAAACCTAGACCAAGCCGTGTTCGACGCACTGCAAGCAATCCCAGAGCACAAGCGCGTAAACATGGTTGCCATCATTGGCGACGAACTACTAGCAAGCGACCAAAACAAGTTGTATGCAAAGCAGTCGCACACGCCAAGCGAAAAAACCAAAATCGAACTTGAGCAAATCATTAAAACATACGGCGGCCTAGCCAGTTATAAAATTCCGTTTTTCCCATCGCGCGGCATTTTAGTAACAAGTTTCGACAACCTAAGTCACTACGTGCAATCAGGATCAACCCGCACCCATGTAGAAGACAACCCAAAAAAGAAACGTGTAGAAGACTACCAATCGCGTAACGACTGTTACTACATCGAAGACCTCGAAAAAGTAGCCTACTTCGAATCAGCCAATGTAAAACTGCCAAACAAAGCAAGCACAGGCTGGGAATAGTTTTTTAGCAGCGCCAAGCCGCCCTTTTATCCCAAGTTTCGGGCGGCTTTTTTTAACAATTAGCGAGTATTTTTAAATGAGCCTTTTCAAAAAATCATTAGCCAAAGCTAAAGCAGTACCAACAAGCACTGAAAATAAAGCGCCAACGGCAGCGGCTCACGCCACTCAAGCCAACGCGCCAGCAACCGTAAACAAGCAAACCGAGTACCAGCTTTATGCAGCAGCTATAGAATCCGACTTGGCTCAATTAAAAACATTTGCCGACATTAGCGACAAAGCAACATACAAATCAGAAGCGCTAGAGCGCCAAGACTACCTAGCATACATAAACCAATACCGCCTAAGCGGCCAAAACCACCACAACAAGGTGTTGGCATGGGTGTTTATTTGGCTAGTTGATTTAAAGCGATGGGATGCAGTAATGGGCTTATTGCCATTAATGATCGAGCAAAAGCAACCACTGCCAACCGTGTTTAATACCAAGCATTGGGCGGCGTTCGTTATCGACCAGCTCTACGACGACGCAAATTACTACCTAGCAGAATCACAACAGCAAGGCCTGTACGACATTGGCTTTATCCTGCGCCGCTTAATTTACGTAGTTAAAAACCAAGACTGGGCAGGGCTAGAAGTGGTAGGCGGCAAGCTTTACGCAATAGCTGCAAAAGTAAATAAAGCACAGCTCAACCTAGGCAACGCGCTTTACTTTGCAGAAATGGCCCAAGCCATTAACGACAAAGCAGGCGTTAAAACCCTGCTAAAAGAATTGCAAAAAATGATTAAACCAGCGGAGCCAAAGCAGCAAACCGCTAACTAGCTCCAACGCCAGCGGGCAACTTAGCACAGTGCGAGTATTAATTATGTCGCCAGTGTGACTAAGTGGCGCCCGCACCCAATTTAATGTGTGTATTTATACAGGTGCAATATGAATTTAAGCAGTATGCCACAAGCAGATTTACAAAGCGTCAATGTAACAGTTGAAGGCAATGGCTATTACCCGGCATTAAGCACGGCTTATTTTATAGAGCATTACGCCGTTGCCCAAGAATACGCAAGCAAAAGTGATTTGCTAGTTGAAAAACTTAAACGTGCACAGGGCGAAATTAACCAAGAACTAGCAAGCGCAGTACTCACCAATGGCGAGTCACTAAATGCACAG
This sequence comes from Pseudoalteromonas sp. FUC4, assembly GCF_008370255.1. Classification (GTDB taxonomy): domain Bacteria; phylum Pseudomonadota; class Gammaproteobacteria; order Enterobacterales; family Alteromonadaceae; genus Pseudoalteromonas. Next base: position 472,080 of record NZ_SEUI01000001.1, read on the forward strand.
CAAGTAATTTTTTATAACGATGCGGTTTACAGTAAAGCCAAAGCTAACTTACTGGTATCCAAGCTTGGGAGTACGCACCGCGACAGCGCCACAGCACAAAGCCAAGCGGCAATAGACAATCATGAACATTGGTTAAGAGAAAGTATAAACGCCATGCGATTACTGCAATCGCTTAGCTCTAACTTATCGGTAGAACTGTTATGAGCCAAAGCAAAATAGCAAAGCTTAAGCAGCATTTAGCAACCGCAGAATACCAAGGCCGCAACCTAGCGCTAAGCACCCAGTTCGACAGCTGGATAGAAGGCGGCCGCATAGAGCCAAGCAGCAAAACTATTAACGGCAACGGTCTATTGGCCGCACGCTTTTATTACTCAGGGGTGATCAGCATAAACCCATGCGCAGCGCCCGCAGCACTTATTTGTGCCTTTGCATCGTTTTGGTTGCAAAACAACGGCGGGCGATACGACAGCACCGACATTGAATTTAGTGCCGACGTTAACGACGACAACAGCAACGAAGTAGAGCTCACAATAAATCAGCTTTGCGAAGACATAGAGCTAATACAAGCACCCAGCGGCCCGTTTGAATTTAACGGCAAACGTTACGACTTTGGCGAGCAAAGCCTATGGATAGCCGAAGTGTTCACGCTTGATGGCCAAGTAAGCCGTGCTTAATCTCAAGTTTGTTGAAGGCCGCAGCAAAGAGCAGCTAGCGTTTTTGCAGCTTAAGCCACAAAAGCGCCGCAACATATTGCGCAGTGCAATACGTGCAGCAAACAAAAGCAGTAAAGAGCGGATCACCAGGCAAAGTGATTTAGCCGGAAAAACATGGCAAGACCGCGCCAACGGCAAAAAAAAGAAAATGCTAACCAAGCTAAAACGCAACATGAAGGTGCGCTACGGCGCAAATAGCGCAAGCGTATATTTTAAAGGTGGCAACAGCGGAAAAATAGCCCGCGCCCACCAAGAGGGCATAAGCCTAGATGCAGGCAAGCCAAAAAGCAGTGCCGCACAAAATAAAGAAGGCCCAGCCACACGCAACTTAGCCAGAGCATTAATAAGCGAGGGTTACAAAATACCGCGCGGCAAAGGCAAGGGCAGCAAGCGACCAAGTATTAAATGGATAACAGCAAACTTAAGTATTAACCAAGCAGGGTTTTTACTGCGCGAATTAAAGGGCAGCTCAGGCAAGAGCGCATGGAAAATTGATTTACCGGCCCGCTCATTTTTGGGGCAAACAATGGCCGAACAAAAAGAGCAAATGAATTTTATTTTAAACAAAGCTATGCAAGTGGCGTAGCGCAAAGCAAAAGGAACGACCATGGCACAAGGTAAAGTATCCGTTGCCGCCATTCAAACAGGCAGTGGCGCTACAAAACAGGTAGAACGCACCGTATTGTTCATCGGCCAAGCGCCCGAAAACAACGGCAAAATTCTACCCATTAATGCACAAAGCGACTTTGATGCTGAGTTTGGCGTAGCCGACTCACCGTTAAAAACTCAAGTTAAAGCATGGCAGCGCAACGGCGACGACCTAGTAAGTGGTTATGCAATAGCGCACGCAATCGACGCCGACGTAATGGCGCTTATTGACGAAGCAATGGATCAAGACGTAAGCCCCGAAATTATTGTTATTTGCACACCCGTAACAGGCAAAGCAGAAGTAGAAAGCTACCAAGCTAAAGCGCTTGAAATTCTATCAAGCCTTGCGCGTCGCGTGCGCTTTTTAGTAGCAGCACCTGGTCTAACCGAGTTACAAAACTGGTCAGACTTAGTCACCGCATTGCAGCCAATTACCGACGGCGTAGTAGCACCGCAAACAGCTGTTATTCCTTTGTTATTTGGCGACGAGCTAGGCGCAGTAACTGGGCGTTTATGTAAAAGCGCAGTCACTATTGCCGACAGCCCAATGCGGGTGCTAACGGGTGCAATGTCATTAATGCCGCATCCGGTAGATGCCGCAGGCAAACCGCTAACCAACTCAACCACAGCTGCGCTAGACGCACTGCGCTTTAGTTGCACACAGTTTTATCCTGATTTCGATGGCACATATTTTGGCGACGTAAACATGCTAGATGCTGAAGGCGGCGACTTTCAGCAAATCGAAGCAGGCCGCATTGTCGACAAGGCCGCACGCGACGTGCGCATTATTGCCATTCAAAACATTAAAAACCGCCGCCTAAACAACAGCACCAGCGGTATTGAGTTTGGTAAGCGCATCATGGGCAAACCGCTACGCGAAATGGCGCGCTCAATTAACATTGGTGCCGACAAGTTTCCAGGCTTAATCGACACGCCAAAAGACGACAGCATCAACCTAACGTTTATGAACGCAACTACATTGCAAGTAGTACTCAAGGTTAAGCCAATCAACTCACCCAACACCATCATTGTTGGCATCATGTTAGATAACGCAGAGTAGGAGCGAACATGCAAAAAGTACTAGGCGGTAAAGACTTCGACATATTCATTGGTAACTCAATGGTGCATGTAATTGAAGCAACCGTAAAAATCACCGACGGCCGCACCGTTAAAAAAGTACGCGGCGTACCAAAAGGATTTATCGACGGCGACGTAGAAGCCGAAGTAACCCTAAACCTCGACCACGAAAACTGGCTAATTGTCCAAGCGCAAGCAGAAAAAGCAGGCAGCTGGAAAGGCATAGAGCCATTCGACGTAGCCTTTAACGCCGAAGTAGCCGCAGGCAAAAAGAACATTGAAGCGTTTGGCTGTTTGCCGCAGCTAGACGAAATACTAAACATCAAAGCCGACGGCGGCGAAGAAGACACAACATCAATTAAGTGTCCGGTTACCAGCCCCGACTTTGTAAAAATTAACGGCGTGCCGTACCTAACATCTGACGAAGTGAGAGACTTGTAATGACCAAAGCCATTCGCAAACTAACTGCCGCAACACTGCTTAGCACCTTAAAGGCCTGCGGCTACCGCGTGTTCGAGGGAGAATTAAACCTAAACATCATAGGTATTCGCCACCACAACACGCGCGCCAATACCTTTAACGATGTTATTTGCGTGCTGTATCAGCAAGGCGGCGAGTGGCAATTAAAGCAGTACAAAGCAACCACCGACGCCGGCATTTATTGGCGTCAAAACCCAATGAACGTAAGCGGCACAGCAGTACTTATTGCAGGGCAGCATAAAAGTTTATGGAAGTTGGGTTATCACCAGGGCAAATACCGCGCCCTCGTGCAGCATAAACCTGTTGTTGTCCTACGCGACAACAACCACGACACCGAGTTAGACACGGACGTCACACCCCAAGCAGTATTACAACAAGGTTACTTTGGCATTAACTGTCACCGCGCAAACAGCAAAACCACATCAACTCAAGTTGATAAATGGTCAGCTGGTTGCCAAGTGCTAGCTAATCCAAGCGACTTTAACGAGCTTATTGCTTTGTGTGACCAATCAGCAGCCAAGTACGGCCCTTATTTTAGCTACACACTGCTAGACCAAGCAGACATTAAAAAACCAACAGAGAGTAAATAATCATGGCGTTCGAGAAAAAAATCACATTAGAAACCCCAGTAGGCGAAATTACATTTAACGTAAACGCAAGCGATTACAACAAATACATTAATGCTACGCAGCCAAACAACAAAGTGCAGCCAGCCACTAACTTTGTATTAAACACCGTAGTGCAAGAAGACGCTAAAAAATTAAAAGAGCTAGTGCAACAGCCAGGCGCAGCATTATTTTTAGTGGGTGCAATTGTTGAAGACTACCAACCGGAGTTTAATTTCACCGTAAAAAAATCGAAGACCGAGCCAAGCAAATAGGCAAGTCTCGGTTAGATCAGCTACAGGCATACCACGCCAAATATTTTGGCGCGGTTACCGCCACCCAAGAGAGCCTAGCGCAAGCGCTATACCTCGAAACGCAGCAGCAAGAAAACTTTGTAATAGCGGTAAACAACGGCATATGCCAAGCACTAAGCGAGTAAATTAATGGCCACGCTCAGCAAACTAGACAAGCTAACTTATTCAATCGGCATCATCGACAAAGTGACGGGCCCGGTTAATAAAGTCATGGCTAAAATTAATCAGCTGAGCCAGCAAACAGCCGCCGCGCAAGATCAAATGATGCGCGGCGCAGCCACAGCCGTTGGTGGTGGTTATGCACTAGCGCAATCACTCGCCCCCGCAATTGATCACGTTGCCGCTTTGGGCGAGGTGCAATCATTGGGCGTTGCCGACGACGCACTGCAAAAGCTTTCTAAAACATCATACGAATTTGGCTTTCAGTTCGGTGGCAACTCTGCCGAGTTTGTGCGCAGTGCCTACGACATTCAATCAGCCATTGCCGGACTAACGGGCGATGAGCTATCAGAATTTACTAAAACATCAAACATACTGGCGGTAGCAACCAAAGCCGACGCGGCCACCATTACCAGCTACATGGGCACCATGTATGGCATATTTGAAAAAACAGCTAACAAAATGGGCAAGTCTAATTGGGTAAACCAAATAGCAGGCCAAACCGCCACCGCCGTACAACTTTACAAAACCACCGGTGCAGAAATGCAAGCGGCGTTTTCAAACCTTGGCGCAACGGCAACAAATATTGGCCTAAGCTCAGCCCAGCAATTTGCCCTAGTGGGCGAGTTACAGCTGGTTGCTAAGTCGGGTTCGGTTGCAGGCACGCAAGCCGCATCACTATTACAGGGTATTGGCAAAGCACAAGAGTCGCTAGGCATTCAATTAACCGACGATAACGGCGACATGCTTGCAATAGACGTAGTGCTAGGGCGCATTAATAACCGCCTGTCATCACTGGGTTCTGTTGCGCGTGGCGATGTGCTAACACAAATATTTGGCAAGCAAGGCGCAAAAGCAGTCGACGTACTCAGCACCAAAGTCGATAAATTAAAAGACGGCATTGCTGTTTTCGAAAACGTGCAAGACAACTCAAAAGCGGCAGAAATGGCAAACATCATTGCAAGCCCGTGGGATAGACTAGGCGGTTCATTTAATGCCGCAGCCACCGCAATGGGTAACCGCTTGTTGCCCGTAGTAGAGCCATTTGTAGAAGTGCTTGCATCAATGTTTGCGGGCATCGTTTCGCTAACCGAAGAATTCCCATTTTTATCAAGCGTAATATCAGTCGCGGTGGTGGGCGTAGTCGCACTTATGACCGCCTTTGGACTCGCCACCTTTGCAATGGGGTTATATAACTTTGCAACAGGCATTGGCATAACGCTAACCAATGCACAGCTAATAGTAACTAAGCTATGGCAGGGCGCATTAATCGCACTGCGTGTTGCAGGGTTCTTATCGCTTATAGCGACCATGGGTGCGGCCGCTATTGCCATGGGTACATTTAAAGCGGTTATGCTTGCAGGCCAAGCGGCCACTTGGCTATTTAACGCAGCACTTTGGGCAAACCCATTAACATGGGTTGTTATAGCAGTTGTTGCATTGGTAGCCATTGTTGGCGCACTAATATATTACTGGAATGATCTTGTAGCAGCGTTTTCAGAAACTGCATGGGGCAAAGTACTTTTTGGGGTATTCGACACTGTTAAAGCCGCGTTCAATAGCGTAATCGACAGCGTTAAATGGGTGCTAGAAGCGCTAGGCCTTATTGACGACACAGAAACAAAAATGAAAACAGAGGTTGTTACAGCCCACGAAAACATTAATAGATCGCAACACATAGCACCAAATAGTCCTGCAAATAATGCAGCGCCTAAATTAGCGTCAATTACCGAAACCGAAGAAATGCGAGTGCAAGCCTTAGTAAAACATCGCGCTGCAAATGATCCTATAAATTATGCAGCACAACCCAAAATAATGACCGAGCGTGAAGCCGCAAACGATGCATTTAAATTTACTAGCCAGCGCTTGCCAGCAGTACCAACCGACAACACAGCACCGTTAAATTTACAGGCGCAAGCGCGCAGCCAAGCATTAATAAATAATGCATTCCCAAGCGAGCAAAACAACGCAGTAAATAACAGCGCAGTAGCTAACAGCGCAGTGAGCGGCAATACTGCAAGCAGCACAGTAACTAACGGCGCAGTGAATGCCACGCAAAAAAATGCGGCAACGGCAATCGACAACGCAACTAACGCCACGCAAAACAATGCGGCAACGGTAACTAACAGCGCAACTAGCACGAAGGCATTAGCAGCGGTAAATAGCAGTGTAAATAACGCTACGCAAAACAGCTTAGCGCCAGCGGCCATAGCTGCCCAGCCAAAAGTAATGACCGAGCGTGAAGCCGCAAACGATGCATTTAAATTTACTAGCCAGCGCTTACCTGCAGTGCCAACCGACAGCACCGTACCGTTAAATTTACAGGCGCAAGCCCGCAGCCAGGCATTAATAAGCAATGCATTCCCAAGCGAGCAAAACAAAGCAGTTACGGTTGCAAATAACAATATTACTAACTCGGCAAATTCGCCTGTTTATAACGCTAAGCAAGCGCAGCTGGTAAGCGTTAATCAAGGCGCGGCGCCAGAGCCAGCATTGCCCAGCGTAAAAGCAGATCAGGTAATTACTAACACAGCCAGCAACAGCGCCGAAAAAGCACAGCAAATTAGCGCAGAACAACAGGCCACTGCATATAAGCCCAAACTACAAAAGTCGGCCTACTTGCAAAGCCTAACCAACAACAGCAGCAACACAAATAACAACAGCAATAGCAGCGATAGCAGCAAGCATATAAGCATTGAAAACGTAAACTTTAAATCAGACGACTTAGCGCAAAGCTTTGAACAAATGATGGAGCTAGCAGGTTAATGAAATTTGATATAGCACTACACATAGACCTAGAAGTACAAGACGGCGACTTTATGCTTAACGACTCGCTAAGTCCCAGTACGTTTAAAAAAGCCGACGTAATAAGTCAGGATATAAAGCACCGCATTTTAGAAAGCGACTTACTAACCAAGCTTGTTGGCTTGCGCAACAAAAACGGCATAGCGCCCATATTAACCGAGCTAGAACTACTAACAGAGCAAGACAATCGCGTAAAGCCAGGCACAATAAAAGTGCACCGCAACGACGATGGCACGCTAAGCATTAACGCGCAAACACGACAGTATGGGAGCAGCAATGAACTTTAAAACAATGATGCAAAATGCAGGCTTGCCAATGGACGAGCAATCAGCAGCGGAGCAATGGCAGGCCCAACTAAAAGAGCAGAACATACAAGTTGCTAATAACTCACCGTTTAGCCCGTTCTGGCGAACCGTTGAAGCGCTAATAACCAAGCCGTTAGTGCAGCTATTAAACTGGGTTGCGCAGCAGCTTATGCCAAATCTATTTATAATGACCGCCAGCCGCGACGCGCTAATAGAAAAGCATGGCCCAGCTCGCAACGTATTTATTCAAGCGGGCGTAGCGGCCCAAGGCATACTCACGTTCACGCGCCAAGACACCGCGGGCGAAAGCTCAATTACTGCCGGTGCGCAAATTGCTACCGACGTGCTAGGCGAACAAGTATATAAATTAACCATAATGCAAGATGTGCACTTTGCGCCAGGGCAAAGCACGGCGTACGCATTAGCGCAAGCACAAGAAGAGGGCGCAGCATATAACTTGCCAGCAAACGCATACCGTTACTTTGTTGAGCAGCAAGAGGGCATAACAGTAACTAACAACCAAGACTGGCTAATAAAGCCCGGGGCAAACACAGAAGGCACAGAGGATTACCGCCTGCGCATACGTAACGTGTTCGGCACCGCCGCCCGCTGGCACATTAACGCAGTTTACACACAAATCATTGCAAGCTTTGGCGTGCCAATAGATAACATCTACATTCAAACCGGAGCGCCGCGCGGCCCAGGCACAGCAAACGCCTACATATACCTAGACATAGGCGCAGTACCAACCGCTTTACTGGGCGCAATTAATCAGCACATAAGAACCGCAGGGCATCACGGCCTGGGCGACGACTTCATAGTGTATGCAATGGCAACCACTGGGTTTAATGTAACAGCAACATACAAGCTACACTCGCAAAGCGAAGACATACAAAGCGAGTTAACAACATTTATACAAGCGGCGTTCAGGCAAAATGCAGCATACGCACCCACCCGCGTAGCGCATCAATGCGTGTTCAGCGTTAGCCAACTGGGTGCAGAGTGCCACGCGCAATTTAGTGAACTGCAATCAATCAAGTTCGACATTGACGACATAACCGCCGCCAACTGGTTGCCCGTGCTTTCATCACTAACAGTAACCAAGGGCTAAAATGGCTAATCAAATAGCAACATGGCTAAATAAAGGCTACGCAGAAAAACTAGTAAAAGCGGCAACAGGGTATTGGAGCAAGTCGCGCAATTACGTTATGTGGGCTGTGCAGCAAAAAGACGAGCTACAAAACGAAGAGCCAATTCTCGGCCTGCTAGCGTGGGAGCGGTTAACGCAGCGTTTAAATAGTGAACCGCTGGATCTCTACCGCAAGCGCGTACAACACGCGCTGGTCAATACAATTGACGCCGGAGAAATAGCAACCATAAAAGATATTTTTAACCGGCTGGATCTCCAGGTCATAAATGTGCGCGAACGAATAGAGGGGCGCGACTGGGATATTATTGCAATAGACATGACCGACTCAACGCTAGCAAGCGCATACGAGCTGTTGCCAGAGCTAATACAGCTGTACGGCCGAACATGCCGCCGATACGAACTAACAGTGCATAACTTGGCAGCAGTATCGCTAAGTCTTGGCCTAACGCATGTGCAATGGGATAACAACCACGTTAACTCAGCAACAAAAATAAACGCAATAACTGGCATTGATCACGGCGTAGTTCATAGCTTTTTGGGGCTAGACGCACTAACAAGCAACACGTACCACCAAGCAACAAGCATTGATGTGCAGCACAACATTACCGCGCACCAGCATTATGGGTTTTTAAGCAAAGACGGCGGCATAAGCACCGCTAAGGAGCAAATATGAATCAGGCAATAACCGGCATAATGACCAATGCTGGCAAGGCATACATAACAACAGCAACGCTGCAAAACAAAGGGCTTGAAGTAACAGAGCTAGTGTTTGCAAATATACCCGGGCTAAACGAGCAAGCAACCCGCAACCCAAACGAAAAAATGCCGGGCGGCGCACAAATAGTTTACCGTCGAAACATAGATACCTCGGGCTATGTTGATGCAAACACAGTCGCGTGGGCAGTAGTGCTAGAACAAGACATAGGCGACTTTGACTACAACTGGATTGGCTTAGTTACACGCGACGGCACGCTGCTAGCAGTAGATTACTTACCCCTGCAGCGCAAGCGCCAAGGTGTAAACAACGTGCACAACCGCTCGTTTGTTTTAAAGTTTGCAGCTGCCGCAGCCCTAGCGCGTATTACTATTCCCGCGCAATCATGGATGTTTGATTACAGCCCGCAAATAGATGCGCTAACACTGTTAGCAACCAGCAATGCAACGGCACAAATAAACAACATGCGCCGCACGGTGCGCAACTACTTTTTAAATAAAAACTTCAGCAATTTCAGTAAGGAACTATCATGAGCGCAGAGCAAATAAACCAGCTAGTAACCGCAGCCGACCAGCTAACAACAGCAATCGAAGGCAAAGCAGCAGAAATCGACAGCAAAACAACGCAGCTAGACCAATTCGTAAAAGGCAAGGCGGACGAAATGGCAATCGTTGCATCAGAGGGCTACCGCAACGCAATCGAGCATGCATCAGGCGGCCGCAATAAAGTGATCATCGACGACCAAGGCAACCCAAATGTGATGGTGCCAATTGCCCCGTTCACATATGAAGAGTTAGCCGCTGCAATCCAAGAAAAATACAGCATAGACTTAAACTTAGGCACCGGCATTCCAACCATGTTTATGCGCAACGGTGTTCAGCTGGGCGAAGTGTACATTGGCAAATACCTAGCATCAGCCGGAGCAAATGGCGGCTGCAGTGTTATCGGTGGCGTACAGCCGCGCACATCAGTTAATTACGACCAGGCAAAAGCGCTATGCAATAACAAAGGCGACGGCTGGCACATGATGAGCATTCACGAATGGGCAGCAATAGCGCTGTGGTCTTATGCAAATGGCACAGTACCGCGCGGAAATACAAATTATGGTCGCAGCCACGAAAACAAATTAGAAACAGCACGCCGTAGAGACAACGGCTTGCCAGGCGAAACATCAGGAATAGCAATAACCGACACCGGTAAAGGCCCTGCAATATGGTCGCACGACCACACCGAATGGGGAATTCAAGACCTAGTGGGTAACGTGTGGGAATGGATAGACCAAATGATGCTAGACGAAGGTCAGATCATTACTACGCTTGACAACAACCCGGCAGTAATTGAAGAAAATTGGAACAAGCACACGGCGTTTTTCGACTCGCCAACGGCAAACACAGAAGGCATCGGCAGCGCTGGATCTCCAAAGCTAAGCAACAGCGTTACAAATCGCAACGGCCCAGTAGGCAATGACGCGTACTACAACCCTTATTTAACAAATAGCCACTTTGCAGCAATCGAAAAGACGCTCGACTACAACAAAATCGAGCTGTTACGCCGCCTGTTAATCGAGTCAGAATCAACAACCACGGTTGGCGGCTACATCTACTGCCGAAACTATGGCAGTCGTTTCCCACTGCGTGGAGGCCACTGGCGCTTTGGCTCGGACTCTGGGCTGGGCGCGCTCGCTCTGAACGATGCGCGTTCGAGTGCGAACATTGGTTTCGGTTTTCGTCCCGCTTTCTTTGCGTAATTGGTTATTGAAATTTGAACCCCGCGCGATAGCGCGGGCATAACTAACAATTTAAAAGGTAAAACTATGTTTACGTACATTTACAAAGGCGCAAGCCACAGCAATACAAGCAGCGAATACATGCAAAAACTAGGCATGGACCAAGAGCAAATTGAATCTGTATTAAATCAGCAGCAGTTTGAGCTAAGCCAAAATGTAGAAAAGCGCCAAGCGGCATACAAAGCCGAGTCAGACCCGCTATACATGGAAGCGCAGTTCGACGGCACGCCAGAGTCGCTACAAAAGTGGCGCGACAAAGTAGCCGAAATTAAAGCGCGCTACCCACTGCCAGAAAGCACAGCAGAAAATGCATAACATAGCGCTATGCTACCACCAATCCGCCGCCCCTTGCTCAATGCAAGAGGGCGCGCAGCTGCTTGCATCGGCAATAAAAGACGACTCGCGCACAGATAAGCCAGCACAATATAGCGCGCTGCTTTTATCTGTAAGCGCAAACGACCCCGCCGCACTGGCAAGCTCGCTCAGCACAATAAATGAATACTGCCCAATAGCCGAGTTCATCGCCTGCGCGCAATACAGCCAAAGCCAAAGCACGCTAGAGCAAAGTAAGCTGGCAACGTACGAAGGCCAAAGCTTGGAGTGGCAAATAAGCGCCCTGCAAAACTGGCTACCACTGCGTAAAAAGCAAATAGCAGCTGAGTTAGTGGCCGCAAACGACAGCGGCAAGCAGTTAATAACCACTATCGACGATGCATTAATCAAAGCCGCAGAACTAAAAACCGCCCGCGACCAGCGATTAAATCAAGCACAGTTCACAGCAAAAAGCAGCGCCGTAGATGTGCAATTAATTACTGCAGGCAGCGCTAAGCAGCTAGCCGATGCAATCACCCGCAAAGGCAGCGACCAAATGTATTGGGCAATGTGCGTATTTGTAGGCCAAGCAGCTGAGCTAAATAAAATTAAAGAGGTATTATGAGCATAGCACTCGACGGCTGGAACGTGCCCGGGTTCGAAACCCGCGTAAACGCAGGCGTAAAATTAGCCGGTGGCGATATGTCAGGCCTTGGCAGCTTTTCACTAAGTAGCGACCAAGGCGTAAAGTCGGGCACACTAACCGTAAATACTAAAATCCCATTTAACGAAAGCGCTAGCCTGGCATTATTAATAAGCAAAGCAAAAGCGCTGGATGAAAACGGCGCGCGCATCATTTACACCGTAAATAACGAGCTAGCCGCAGCATATAAAATACGTAAAGCAAAATTCGATGGCGACATAAGCGCTAGCGAAATAGAAAATAAAAAAGGCTGGCAAGTAGCATTTAAGCTGGTAGAAGTGCAATCTGTATCAGAGCGCGAGCAACAGCAGCTAGACGAACAAGCAACCGAAAGCGCCCAGCCGCAAGCAACAACCAGCAACGACGACGTGCAAAATAAATTTAACGAGGTCGAAGGGCCATGAGCACCCGACTCTCTAACACGCTAACCATTGGCGGCAACACAGTAACCAATATTGTTAGCAAAACCGTGCAGCTAGACATTGCCAGCACCGGTCGCGCAAAATTTGAAGTGGTCGCAGAGCAAGAGCCAAGCGGGTTGGTTGAGCTGCACTTAGGTTACACGCTCGATAATATGATCCCGTATTTTCTCGGTGTAATAGAGTCAAAGCACCAAGCCAACGGCCGCTGGTATTTAACCTGCCGCGAACTGCTAGGCGCGTTAAGTTTTCCCGCCCCACTTGCTATTCGTCACGCAACAATTACAGCCGTGCTTGATGAGCTAGCAAAGCTCGGTGTTGAGTTTATAACGCGAGATAACGCCGAATATTTAAACCAAGTAAAACCAGCGTTTTATCACAGCGGCACAGGCATAGAAGCGCTTAGGCAAATAGCTAAAGTGTGGGGCATTAACGACTTTATATTTCAGCAGCGCCCCGACGGCAAAATATTTGTCGGCAGCTGGCACGACTCGCGCTGGCCGCTCGCAGCAATAAACGACTTTCCAGAGCACACAATAACAGCCAAAAGCTCAACCACCGGCGAGCTAATAGCCATTCCAAAACTAAGACCAGGCATACAAATAAATGGCCGACACATAACCGAAGTAACCTTAATCAACGACAGGATGCACATACGATGGTCAAACAAGCCATTAAACGCCTAGTACAGCGCTACTTTCCAGAGCTAAGTGAGCGTAAACACCTGCCGCAATTGGCGCGCATTGAAAAAATATACGACTTACCAAGCAGCGGCGCAGCCATTAGCACCGCATTTAGGCCGTTAAAAGCCGCCGACGTACAGCTATTAAACCCGCTAACAGGCGAGCCATTGGCCGTGCCCGTATTTCAACAGGTAACACTCGGCACAGGGCAAGCATCCGACCACGGATTATTAAACGAACCAACGCCAGGCATGCATTGTTTAATACAATATATAGACGGCCTAAACAGCCATGCCGTGATCACCAATTTACTGCCATGGCAAGGCCTAGTGCCCGAGCACAAACGAACAGATGTAACGCTGCAGCAAAGCAACCGCAGCAAAATACAAGGCCGCGACGGCAACTGGCACACCACAACCGACGGCGACATAACCCAAACCAGCGACACAAACAAAACAACAGCACGCAGCAGCGAACAAAACTACCACGAGCGCAGCGCCAATATAGCCACGCACGACACGCTAAAAATAGACGGCAACCAAGTAACCGAAGTAATGGGCGCCCTAAAAACAGTGGTCGGTGAAAAAGCATTAATAGTCGCACTTGAGGGGTTACTGCTAGGCAGTAAAAAGCAGGTAGACATTGAAGCGCATGACAACATGAGCCTAACCACACTCAAAACCCTACACGCCAAAGCCACCGAACTGGCAAAAGTAGAGGGCAAAACCGTGTGGCTAGGTAATAATTCAGTAAACGTGGCTCAAGTACTGCTAGATTTAATAAGCCTGGTTAAAGACATAAACCAAAGCCTAGAAATCCACGGTCACAAAGACCAAGGCGCGGGACCGCCAATTACCAAAGGCGAATTCACCGGCCACAAATCAACAGCCAACAGCTTAAAAAGCACACTAGAGCCAGTAGTAGAATAGTGAAATCCCATTCAGTTGCGCGATTTTAAAAGTAGGTTAGGCTATCTGCAAATAACAGAAAAGGTAATTTGTATTATGATGGAAAAGCTAGATCGAATCGCAGAACTAAATACAGAGATATTAGCTGTATTAACTTTGCTAACCAGAGACGAAAACTACACAGAACTAAAGCATCAGCTCCTGGACTCAGTACTAAAACGGCTACTGAATAATAGCGTATCTATAAATAAAGAATTATTAAATTAAAAAAGGGCTTTAGCCCTTTTTTTGAATTTGTAGAGTAAGTGTGTATAAATATGTGTATAAATTATTTGAAAGTTTTTAATTGTACAAATAAAAACAAGATCTTAACTAGTTTTAACTATAGTCGTGCCAGTAGATTGTTGCTTGATTTTGCTCTTGATATGCCATGCTGAAAACCCTGAGTAGTTAACTTAAAACGCCTAAATGCGCGCCAAGTTACTAAAATAATGAATTATTTAGATTATGGCATATGGGCGAGGGAGTTTATAGGTTTGGGTGATAAATGATGTGTTAGTGATGTTTAATAATGTAACAATACCAGTCGCTAATATTGTTAGTTAGTGTGGTGAAAATGTCTTTATTAATGTAGTTATAAGGGTAATATTTTATAAATAGGGAATATAAGCATTTTGAACATTAAATTAATAGCGGCTTTGACTAATGGAGAAAGTGATTAATGGTAAATATGATAATTGGACTTCTATGTGCTTTAGCTGGTGGTTATATGGGGCACTATTTTACTGTAAAAATGTTCAATGACAGAGTCAAAGCACAAAATAAAGCTTTATATGATGAATTTGAAATAATTAAAGATATTTTTGCTAGCCATATCAAAGGGTTATTAGATGACTTCGACTCAAATTTAAAATCAAAGTACTCAGGGCTACGTAAGCTAGATATGAGTTTTGTTAATAGTCTATTACTTGAACTGGCAGCATCAAAAGACATACCTTCAAAAGAGGTTCGATTATTGATAAAAAACCTAAATCAAGTCTCAGCAAACCTATCTGAGAAAATATATAGTCGAGAGAGTAAAATTGAAGAATGGTTTAATGCATCACTTAATATAGAGCCTAAAGATAGATTTGCATTTAAATCATCAATCCAATTTCATACCGGTGGGTTATTACTGGTAGCTATTGATGTTATTTACCACACAAGCAAAGTACTTCGTGACCGCAATCACTTTCAATTTAGTTCCCCTTCGCACATCGAATTTGCAGAAGTAGCATGTAAAGTTTCTGGTATATATTTTGATAAGCAAGTTTGGGAACGGATCGTCAGCGGTTCTTTTTCAGGTACTAAATAATATAAATAAATCTTAATAAGAGATTTTTTGGTTCAGAAAGCAATGAGATTAAAATTAAAAGTAACATTCCTTTGCTCATTCCTTATATCTACTAGTGCTTTAGCTGGACTGGCTAAAGTTCAAGTAAATGGCTTTGACGTTGAATACGAGCTAGCTGGTAAAGGTAAACATACTATTTTACTTGAAGCGGGCGGCTCTGCTGGTTTAAGTGATTGGGAACCGGTTTTTGAATCACTTACCAAGCACGGTAAAGTTATACGGTATTCTCGTATTGGTAATGGTGGTTCTACGCAAATAAAGAAAAACTATAGCTCAGAAGAATATGCAGCTGAGGCTGTGTTATTACTCAAAACACTGAAAATAGAAGAGCCTGTTGTGTATGTTGCGCACTCTTATGGTGCTTATATTGCACGTGTATTTGCTGCAACATACCCTAATCAAATTAAAGCGTTGATGTTAATTGAGCCTGCCTCAGAGCACGATGTAGATATTATGCGCGCAATTGATTTGCTACGCGCTGAAAAAGAAATTGCAGCTATAAAGCTCGACGATATGAAAAATGGAATGTCGAATCAGTATTTAGATTTTTGGGCAAAACGTCCACTGCCTGATTATCCACAAATTGCTGACATACCCGTGACAGTAATTGCCTCAGTTAAAAAGTATAAAAAGCCATCGGTATTATTTTTTACCGACAAAGCGCGTGAAATGTGGGGCGACTTACACTCAAAATGGGCTAATGCATTTCCTCAAGGTGAAATAGTAATAACAAATAAGAGCTATCACTATCCGCAAAATGATGAGCCAGAAATGGTTGTAGCCCAAGTAGTTAAGTTGCTTGAACATACTAAATAGGTGTTGATTTGGTTGCTGATTGTATAAATACCAATTGGCGTAAATTAGTAATTTGGCATTAGACTAAAGTCTATAGGTTAGATTTATTCACTTATTAGGTTTGTTTTAATCGTTTGTCGGTTTTGTGTTAATTCTCTAAAGTTTAGTTGTCGGCAACAAGCACGGCTTAACCAACAGGATTACGACCATGAAACTTACACTTATCAAAACTATCGCTCTTAGCTCACTACTTACATGTTCAGCTGCTGCAATGGCTGAGCAAAGTGATTACAAATTAATGGTTATTGAAGCTGCAACAGCGCCACAGCCACTTGAGCAATCATTTAATAGCTGCGCACTGAATGTTAAGTCAAAAAATTACGCTGAAGCTGAAGCAATTTGTACTAAAGCAATCGCGCTTTTAAAAGACGCAGATGGCCCTAAATTTAAAGTACGCCAACTTACGTCATTCGCATTAAGCAACCGTGGTGTTGCACGTTTAAAAGCGAATAATGACACTGCTGGCCTTGCTGATTTATACGAAGCAAACCAAATGTCTACAAGTACAATGGTATCGCACAACTTAACTCGCGCTAAAGAAGAGCTTTCTTTATAAACACTTTATAAAGTGCTTACCAAAAGCATGTTATAAAATAGCGAGAGTAAAAAAGCCCATGTTAGGTTAATTCCTAACATGGGCTTTTTTGTTTTATTTAATGCGTAAGTTAATACCTTAAATACGTTAATAGAGTAGGGTGTGTATTTATAATTAATATTTTGGGTATGCTTGTTTAGGCTACGCGAATATAATGCGAGATAACCGTATAAAAAATAATACCCCTTCTGCTTTGCTTATTTTGAGCAAGGCATCATTAAATAAATATTGAGATTTAAACCATGGCACCAGGAACCAGCCTAAGCGTACTTGAAATAAGTGCGATATTTTTATCAATTACCGCGTTACTCACCTATGTAAACCATCGCTTTATTGGCTTGCCAACAACCATTGGCGTTATGGTTATTTCGATGCTTTTATCTATCGGCGCTATATTTTTGGGCTTTTTAGGGTTTGATGATCTTATAGATTACGAAGTGAGCTTACTCGATCAGTTAGATTTTACCGAGGTTTTGCTCGATGGCATGCTCTCTATGCTGCTTTTTGCTGGGGCGC
The DNA here is from genome assembly GCF_008370255.1 of Pseudoalteromonas sp. FUC4. Taxonomy (GTDB): domain Bacteria; phylum Pseudomonadota; class Gammaproteobacteria; order Enterobacterales; family Alteromonadaceae; genus Pseudoalteromonas. The sequence goes on from NZ_SEUI01000001.1 coordinate 489,221, forward strand.
TGCATGTAAATGTTAGCGATTTAAGGCGCTATAAATTGCCAATAGGTATTTTGGCCTGTGTTGGTACGTTGTTATCTACGGTTATTATTGCAGGCGCGCTTTATTTAGTGCTTCCTTTGCTTGGTTTTGATTTAGCGTTTATTTGGTGTTTACTGTTTGGCGCATTAATTTCGCCAACTGATCCGATTGCGGTAATGGGAATTTTACAATCTGCGGGAGCGCCTAAAAGTATTGAAACCGTGATTGCGGGTGAATCGTTGTTTAACGATGGTATAGGCGTGGTTATTTTTGTGCTTTTATTGGGTGTTTTATCAAGTGGTGATATTCCTACAACCTATTATGTAGCGCACACGCTGGCGGTTGAAGCCGGTGGCGGTATTGTTTTTGGTTTGGTATTAGGTGGTATTTTATATTACTTACTTAAAAGTATTGATAGTTACCAAGAAGAGGTGCTACTTACTTTAGCGGGCGTTATTGGTGGTTATGCATTGGCAAGCCATTGGCATTTGTCGGGCCCACTTGCAATGGTAATGATGGGGTTAATGGTGGGCAATCATGGTCGTAGTATGGCTATGAGCGACAAAACACGCCATTACGTTGATTTATTTTGGGAACTGATTGACGAAATTTTAAATGCCATTTTATTTGTACTCATAGGGCTCGAGGTCGTCATGATTGCATTTTCGAGTAATTTGTTTATTGCTGGTGGCTTAACTATTTTTATAGCGTTAATGGCACGTTTAATTGTTGTGGGTATAACAACCACTACATTTAATAAGCAATTAGAGTTGCCATCTGGTGCATGGAAAGTTTTAACCTGGGGTGGCTTGCGCGGTGGTATTTCGGTTGCACTGGTATTGCAGTTACCTGATGGGAACGAGCGCGATATTTTATTGGCTCTTACTTATGCGGTTGTGGTGTTTTCTATTTTAATTCAGGGTTTGAGTATTGGTAAAGTAGCCAAAACTATCCGTTAAATATAAATTGGTTAGATCAAACCTGTTAAATGTAATTTTTTAAAAAGCGTGTGAAATAGCTGTATTTCACACGCTTTTTATTTTTCTTATAAAAAAAGGGTAATTAAAACGTAAAGCTGAGCTGCACACCGCTGTAAATATGTTCTTGTGCTTCCCAGTAGTCGCCATCTATTTGGCGTGCTCGGGTAAATACTTCTATTTTAAATGGCTTAAAGTGATAACCCGCACCTATACCTGCGTAGCCGTCTATGTCGTTGTTCGATTTTTCTATTTGGTAGGTGTTGTCGCCTCTATCGTTTTTAAAGGCAAGTTCGAACAGATCTAAGCCAAGCTCGGCGTATATAAAAAAGTCATTAAAATAACCAAGCTTCATTCCATTGTCCCACGTTATAAATTATTCTTGCTCGCCTTGTTTATTATCGATTACTGCCGCGCCAATTGCGCTGGTAAAAACAACACCAAAGTTACTGTAATTTTGCTTAACCATCATTTCTACACCCGCAGATGTAATGCTGCTATCGCCATTAAATTCTGATTTTATAAAAATACCGGTGTTAGGCATGTTGTTACCGAGTAAAAGCCTTGCGTTAGCATTTTGGCTAAATGATAAAAGCGTGCTTAATAAAACAAAAAGAGGAAGTGTGTGTTTCAAAAAAGTTAATCCATTAATGATGAAAAGTTACCAGAGCTGTAATTATAAATACATGACTTAGTATTGCATGTAATTAAATGTATAAATTTGTTTGATTGTTACTCAGCTATGCCAAAGTAAGGTGTTTAAAATAAAACCAACTAAAAAAAGACATAAATAATTATATACATTTTAAAACTTAAAGTAGCGATTTTAGGCACGATCATTAGTTCGTAAGTTATTTAAATATATAGAAAAAACTTAAACGTATTAGACTAAGGTCTATAGGTTAATTTTTCTCACTTATTAGGTTTGTTTTAATCGTTTGTCGGGGTTGTGGTAATTCTCTAAAGTTCAGTTGTCGGCAACAAGCACGGCTTAACTAATCAGGAATATGACCATGAAACTTACACTTATCAAAACTATCGCTCTTAGCTCACTATTAACATGTTCAGCTGCTGCAATGGCTGATCAAAGTGATTACAAATTAATGGTTATTGAAACTGCAACAGCGCCACAGCCACTTGAGCAATCATTTAATAGCTGCGCACTGAATGTTAAGTCAAAAAACTACGCTGAAGCGGAAGCAATTTGTACTAAAGCAATCACACTTTTAAAAGACGCAGATGGCCCTAAATTTAAAGTACGCCAACTTACGTCATTCGCATTAAGCAACCGTGGTGTTGCACGTTTAAAAGCGCATAACGATACAGCTGCACTTGCTGATTTATACGAAGCATCAAAATTGTCTAACAGCTCAATGGTATCGCACAACTTAACTCGCGCTAAAGAAGAATTATCGTTATAAAAAACCTTTATAACGTGTTTTATAGAGTGCTTACTAAAGCATAATATAAAATAGCGAGAGTAAAAAAGCCGATGTTGGGTTAAACCCCAACATCGGCTTTTTCGTGTTTATAGCATTGATAAAATGCATTACATACATCATCACAATATAAAAGTAACACTCCTCATATAACGCCCAGCATCCCTTGTGTTTTAAATCTGTGCACTTATAGCCTCGCTTAGAATTAATTGATGATTAATTCTCATGGTGACCTATCAAAAAAGTAGTTTGTTTGTTGCTGAAATGTTAAGCAGAATTTGAGAGCTAATTTTAATAAATAATAAATGTGGTTAATAATTATTAGTCATATTTAATCTACCGAAAAACATCTGTTTTTATTAGCATTATTGCTTTTACGCGGTTGGTTTTAACGTGTGATTAGGCTTACTTTTTAATGGAATTATTGTTTTTTTTGTAATTGTATTATTGCCTGTTTACGTGAATACAAAGCTAAAAGTAATAAAAAAACGAGTAATGCTACACATAATAAAACATCAACACGGCACACAAGGACACACAATGAGAGCTTTTAAACTATCGGCTTTAGCCGTTGCTATGGGGGTTGTTACCTGTAGTGCTAATGCAAGCGATGATCTAGACACAGTTAAACAGCAATTAAGCGAATTACAGCAACAGGTTGAAAATTTACAGCTTAAGCTTGCAAACGCCAATAAAAATGAAATAAATGCCATAAAACGCAATACTGAAAAACTATCAAATAGTGGCGAAGCGCAAGATGTTGTAGCTGAGCAAAAAGCAGGAGGAATAAAAGTAGGTGGTGCTGTTCGTACTAACTACAGTTATACGTCGTACGAGGATGGCAGTAAAAACAGAGGTGGGGATTTTGATTTTGATATTTTTAGGATAAATTTTACAGGCGATGTAGGTGGTGTAAAACTAAATGCCGAGATCCGTTTTTTTGATTATATGACCGCAGTTAAATATGCTTATGCAACATATGATTTTGCTGACATTTGGCAAGTACAAGCCGGTATTACAAAGGTACCATTTGGTAATTGGCCTTATAATTCGCACAGCTATTTTTTTAGTACTAATTACTACATTGGGCTCGAGGATGACCACGATTTAGGGGTGATATTTAAACGTAAAATAGCAGATAATTGGCAGCTTGATTTAGGCTTTTTTAAAAATGATGAGCTAGGTGGCATAGATGGCTATGTTGATAACCGTAGTGATCGCTATTCATATGATGTAGTGGGTTTTAGGGGCGCACAGGAGGGGACATACGCAGAGCTTGATAATCCACTTGCTGAATATAATACATTTTCCGCGCGTTATGGCTATCATATTGAACACGATAAAGGGAAGACTGAGGTTGGCTGTTCTGCTTTAAGTGGTGGATTACATGATGGTGTAGACAGAGCGGGTGATTATTATGCGTGGGCAGTGCATGTGAATAGTAATTTAGGGCCGTGGAATTTACAGTTTCAACATGGCGAATACAATTACGATATAGAAAACGCAAACACCATGGCTGTAGGTGCGTACTCGTTTTATGACAGTATTGCTGCTGAGGCCACTACAACCAATGCAAATATTGCTTACAACTTACCTGTAAAATGGGGGCCTGTAACCGCTTTGCAGTTTTATAATGATTACGGAGTAATTTACGATAAATCTGATAGCAGTGCAGATACTTGGATGAACGTAACAGGGTTTTCAGTTGCTGCCGGTGGATTGTTCACCTATTTTGACTTAGTACACGCTAAAAACCAGCCGTTTGTTGGTGGCTCAATTGCTGGTGACAGCGATGAAACTGAGCGCCGTTTTAATATTAATATTGGTTATTATTTTTAAAAAAGAAGAGCATAAGCTTTGCTTGAAATAAGTTTATGCTCTTATATTACTTTTTATAATCGTTTACAGTGAATTAGTCTATTTGAGATGATAGGTTGCTGGCAATCGACTTGGTAGAAAAACTCAAGCGAACAATGAGTTGACCACAACAATTACCTGCAAATTACTCACCTTAATTTATACCTTATAAACGTGTATGTATTCTCAAATTGGTTGGTCAGTCTTTTCTATTGAGTAGAGACAAAGTAGGAAGCTATATGAAAATTAATCCGTTACCGCCGTTAAATAGTTTAGTGGCATTTGAAGCGTCTGCACGACATTCAAGCTTCACTATTGCTGCAAAAGAGTTAAATGTGACGCAAGGGGCAATTAGCCGTCAAATTCGACAATTAGAAGAGTACTTAGGTAAGGCTATTTTTATTAGAGCAAGCCGAAGTATTCATTTAACACCAACGGGGCTTCAATATTATCAGGCAATCAGCCGCTCTTTAGTTGATATTGCAGATATAACTGGGCAAGTTAAAAAATGGCAAGGTGATAAAAAAATAACTGTAGCAACAACAAATGCCATGGCTTCGTTATGGTTGTTACCTAAAGTCGCCGAGTTTCAAAATTTACACGATGATATTGATTTGCGTATTTTAGCCTCCGATAACGAGGTTGATTTAAACCGCTTGGAGTGTGATCTCGCTTTATTTTACTGCAGAACCCAACCTGCCAATATGAATATAACAACGTTGTTTTGCGAAGAAGTTTTTCCGGTGTGTAGCCCTTCTTATTTAGAAAAAATAGGCAGTCCAACTAAACCGGAAGATATTTTTACTAAAACAATTTTACACCTAGATGAAACACAAATGGGCTGGGTTAACTGGGAAGAGTGGTTTGCGGGTGTTGGGCTTGAGCAACTTGAGCCAAGAAACCGTATAAATATTAATAACTACCCAATGCTTTTACAAGCTTCAATTAACGGTCAAGGCATTGCATTAGCGTGGGGGTCACTAGTTGATGAATACTTACAAAGTGGAGTATTGATCCGGCCAACAGAACATGTACTTACTACAGGTTCTAAGTTTTCTATGATAGAACCTAATAATCGTGGTCGTATGCCAACAAGCGTTAAGCACTTTAGAGAATGGTTGTTACAACAAATTCCAGATGAGGTAGGTGAACGAGGACTCGTTTAATTACCCTCGGTTTTGAGGTTAGAATTTGGCGTGTAGATTCTGATATTTAATAGTATGAATGCGCTGCCTAAGGAGCAAACCTAAGAGCAGCGCGTATTTTGTGCTTATTTAGTAGCTTAGTTGATTGTATTAGTATGCTTTATTGGTTCGTCGAGTTGATCTTTACCTGGGCGAACATGTTGTGGAAGCATTGCCCAAGGTTTTGGCTCGCGTCGAATACTATAAAATAGCGTTACACCCATCATTAAAATAAAAATCGAGATAGGAAAACCAATAATAATGGAGGCAAATTTAATTGCTTGTAATCCGCCTGCATAAATTAATACCCATGAAATCACCGCAATTGCAACTCCCCATAAGACACGTATAGATTTAGGTGGTTCAGTATCGCCTGCGGCATCAAGTATGCACAGGACTAACGTTCCTGAATCTGCAGAGGTGATAAAGTAAGTTGCGAGCAATATACACGCTAGAATACTGAGTATCGTCCCTAATAAACCTTCATCTAAGTTATTAAATAATGTAAACAGTGCGCGCGTGCTGTCTTCTTTTGTGGCCTCAAGGACTGTTCCACCTATAAATACATCTTGCTTAATTACTTGCTCTGAATTGCTTACTTGAGCTGCAACGTTATTTTTTTCAAAGGCGTTTCGCTCGTCTTGCTCTATTTTTAATGCACTGCCACCAAACACAGATAACCAAATAAATGCAATGGCTGTCGGTGCTATCAGTGCACCGCCTATAAGTTCACGAATTGTGCGACCTTTAGATATACGGGCAATAAACATGCCTACAAAAGGCGCCCAGGTCATCCACCATGGCCAGTAAAAGCTAGTCCACGAATTTTGCCAATTGGTGTCTTTTTGTGTGTCGGTCCATAATCCCATTTGCACAATATTTTGAAGGTAGTTACCAGTGCTTTCGAAAAAAATATTAAAGATGTATCGAGTAGGTCCAATTGCTAAAACAATTAATACTAATAATAGAGAAAGCAGCATATTCCATTGCGATAATAAACGAATACCTCGGCCAACCCCTGAAAGCACTGAACCAACAGCGATGGTACATAAAGTAACAATTAAAATAGTTTGTGTTGTTAGGCTTATATCAATACCAAAAGTTTGTTGTAATCCGGAGTTTATTTGTATAACACCGAGGCTTAAAGTTTGGGCTATACCAAAGGCAGTTACAGCAACGGTAATGATATCGGCAATATGACCAATTGGGCCGTAAATACGTTCCCCTACGATAGGATATAAAATAGATCTAAAAGTGAATGGTAGGCCTTTACGATAAGAAAAATAAGAGAGGGCTAGTGCGACAATAACAAAAAGTGACCATGGATGAAGACCCCAGTGATAAAAAGTTAGCTGCATCGACATTGAGGCTGATTCGTCGGTCAACCCTTCGGTAAATGGATTATCTGCGTAATGCCACATAGGCTCTGCGACTGACCAAAAAACTAAACCTATTCCCATCCCGCCTGAAAACAACATTGAAATCCAAGCCCAAAAGCTAAATTCGGGCTTGTCGTTGTCGTTTTCGCTTAATCTAATATGGCCATAACGGCTAACCATAAGATAAATCAAAAAGGCGACCACGAGCGAAACTAAGCCAATAGAAAACCACTTCATATTATAAAGTAAGAAAGTAGCGAGAGTTTCAAAGTAGTGACCTGCTTTATTAGCGAGTATCACAATAAATAAAATAAAGGCGATTAAAATTACTTTGGAAGCAATGGTAACCGTGGGGTTGAGTCCCTTAAAAATTCCGGACTTAGCTCTTATTGTGGAGTGTGTCATGTGTTGTCCTGTGTATGTGTATTTTTTATTGCTTTTTGTTAAACAGTGTTTCAAAACTAGAAAAATTACTTCCTCATTACAAATTATAAATTCTCATCAATCCATGAGCTTTAGTTATACCTGTAATTTAGTGCTATTACTCTAAAGCCTTTTCAGGTGTTAAGTTCAACAATTATGCATGATAAAAACTCATCGATAGGTGGCGCAAAAATCGTTTGTTTAGTGCACTGTTGTTAATCAAAATCAAGTCAGTTGATAACAAAATGTAGTTATGGCCTGAGAGTTTAATTTAAATAAAAACGCTTAATTTGTTTTTCTTAAATTAAAAGTTAGGACTTATCTTTCATCACACACACCGTTTGGAGAAATAGCATGAGCAATGTAAAACAAAAAATAATCCCTATTCAGCAGATTGATCGTGTACTTAATCCTATTCATGAGGCCACAGGGATGCCTAATGAGGCTTATACCAATCCAGAGTATTTTAAATTTGAACGCGATCAGGTTTTTGGCAGCACATGGGTCTGTGTTGGTTTCGCTTCTGATTTGACAAAAAATGGTTACGTAAAGCCAATTAACTTTATGGATTTACCACTTTTACTAATGAAAAACCGCCAAGGCGATGTGCAGGTTTTTCATAATGTATGTAGTCACCGAGGCATGAAGCTGATTCATGAAGAGGGTGAAGTACAAGGCATGATCCGCTGCCCTTATCATTCTTGGACATACGATCTGGACGGTAACTTAAAGGGGACTCCTCATATTGGTGGTATTGCAAAGCATAAAGACGAGCGCTTTAAGTGTGAAAATCATGGGTTAAAAGCACTGCGCTCAGCCATTTGGATGGATATGGTTTTTGTTAACTTGTCGGGCGATGCTGCAAGTTTTGAAGAGCACATTGCACCGCTTGAAAAACGTTGGGAACAATTTATTGGTAATGACGGTTTAGATTTATTGCGTCGCGTAAATATGAGCGGACACATTGAAATAGAAGTAAATAGTAACTGGAAACTAACAATAGAAAACTTTTGTGAAGCCTACCACTTACCTTGGATACACCCCGCTTTAAATAGTTACTCTAAGTTAGAAGATCATTATAACATTATGTTTAATGAGCATTTCTCTGGTCAGGGTAGCTTAGCGTATAACCTTTCTGATACCGCCGGTACACACTTACCTAAATTCCCTAACTGGCCTGAGGACAAGTTACGTCAAGCCGAATATATTGCGCTATTTCCTAATGTTTTAATTGGCATTCAAGCCGACCATGCATTTGCGATGATGATTGACCCGGTAAATACCGATAAAACAGTTGAGCGATTACGCATTTTTTATGTGGGTGACGAGGCAATGAAAGATGAATATGCGGCATGTAGAACGTCGACCGTTGAGTCTTGGCGCGTGGTATTTAGCGAAGACATTATTGCGGTTGAAGGCATGCAGCAAGGACGTTACTCTCCTGGATTTGGTGGTGGTGCTTTTTCTCCGGAAATGGACAAGCCAACTCACTTTTTTCAAACATGGTTAGCAAAACAAGTTAAATCGGCGACGGAGCAAGAGTGATGGCACATTACCTTAATTATATAGGCGGTCAATGGCTTAATGCTGATACCCATATAGATGTAATTAATCCTGCATCTGGGCAGTTATACGCAACAATTGCTAGTGCGACGATTAACGATGCAGATAAAGCGATGGCAGCGGCTAGACAATGCGTTAATAGCGGCGAGTTAAACGATATACGCCCTGCGATGCGCGCACACTGGATGCTCAATGCGGCGCAAGCAATAAGAGATATTGCTGATGAAGGGGCGCTCGAGCTATGTCGCGAAAATGGTAAATCTTTGCAAGATGCTAAAGACGAATTTTTAGAATCGGCTCGCTATTTTGAATACTACGCAGGTATGGCGGATAAACTCGAAGGTACCTCTATTCCGCTTGGTAAAGACTACATTGATTTTACTCAATATGTGCCTATGGGTGTATCGGTTCAAATAGTGCCTTGGAATTTTCCAGTGTCTATTTGTGCACGCTCTTTAGCCCCGGCGCTTGCTGCAGGTAATGCCGTAGTTATTAAATCCCCTGAAATATCACCAGTAGGCATGGTGTATTTAATTAGGGCACTTGAAAACTGTGGTTTTCCTAAGGGATCAATAAACTTACTTTGCGGAAAAGGCTCAGTTATAGGTAACCATTTAGTTGAACACGCTGAAGTAAATCAAATTGTTTTTACGGGTTCAGTGCCTACAGGGCAGCATATTCTTAAAGCATCTGCTGCGAGAGCAACACCTTCAGTAATGGAATTAGGCGGTAAATCTGCCGCTATTGTTTTACATAATGCTGACTTACAAAACGTTGTAAGTAGTGTACGCAGCGGGATATTTTTTAATGCTGGACAAGTTTGCTCTGCTATGTCGCGTTTATTAGTACATAAAAGCCGTTATACAGAAGTGAAAGACGCAGTGGTAAAAATGGCTGAAAGCTTATTGATTGGCTCTGGCGAAGAGCAAGCTGATTTAACGCCTGTTGTCTCAAAAGCGCAGCAAATCAGTGTTATGGCAATGATCGAGCAAGCTAAAAAAGAAGGCGCAAAAATCATCACCGGTGGCTATATACCTGATATGCCTGGCTACTTTGTAGCACCAACCATAATTGAAGCAACGCCAGAAATGACAATAGCGCAAGAAGAAGTATTTGGCCCTGTACTTGTTGTTATGCCGTTTGATACAGACACTGAAGCTGTTGCTATTGCTAATGGAACCGACTTTGGTTTAGTTGCGGGTGTGTTTGGTGAGGGCTTAAACCATGTATTTAATGTTGCTCAGCAACTTAGAGGTGGCCAAGTGTTTGTTAATGAATGGTTTGCCGGTGGTATTGAAACCCCTTTTGGTGGTGTGGGCTTGTCTGGCTTTGGGCGAGAAAAAGGCCAAGAAGCAATTTATAGCTATGTTCAAACCCGCAATATTGCGATTCGTTTGCATCATTAAAACAATATTTCGGCTTGTTACTCGCATTCACTTCTTATTTTTTTATTCAATAAAGTGAATGCAACAGGTGTTTTAAATAAAGTCAGTAGGATGAGAGATATGAAAAAATGGCTCTGTATTATTTGTGGTCTTATTTACGATGAGGCTCAAGGCTGGCCAGCTGATGGCATTTTACCAGGCACTCGTTGGGAAGATGTACCAGAAGATTGGGTCTGCCCAGATTGTTTAGTAGGTAAAGCTGATTTTGAAATGATGGAGATCACACAAGACGACGTTCAAGTAGCGAGTCATGTGGAGCTAATCGAGCAGGCTCAACCTATTGCAGCACAAGACCTAAAATCAGACATTACTTTAAAACCGATTGTTATTATTGGCAGTGGGCATAGTGGTTATCAAGTAGCGGCAGCACTTCGTAAGCAATCTTCAACGGTCCCTATTACTGTTATTACTGCTGATAACGGCGCGCTTTATAGTAAACCGGCACTATCTAATTCATTTGCATTAGGTAAAAGTTGTGACGATTTACAAAATGAAAGTGCGTTAGAGTGGGAGCAAAGGCTTAATATTCGTGTCTACCCTCATACTCGAGTAGAAAAGATTGATAGGAATAAGCAGACCCTAAATACTAATATTGGCAGCTATGAATATAGCAAGTTAGTACTAGCCACTGGTGCTTCTGCTATTAAAATCCCGATTGCTGGCGATTGTAGTAATGTATTAAGTATTAATGATTTAACAGACTATCGCTGTTTTAAAAATGAGCTTACAGGAAAAAAACGCATCGCTATTCTAGGTGATGGTTTAATTGGCTGTGAATTTGCCAACGATTTGAGTGCAAGTGGTTATGACGTGAGTGTAATTGGTTTAGGTAAATGGCCAATTGAGCGCTTAATTCCACAAATATTAGGAGAGCGTTTAAAGAAATCATTGACCGATATTGGGGTTTCTTGGTTTTTAGAAGACAGTATTTCTCATATTGACGCTGAGCCTGATGGAAGTTCTCAATTACATTTACAAAGTGGAAAAGTAATTGAAGCTGATTTAGTTATATCGGCCGTTGGCTTAAAAGCAAATACAGCATTAGCAGAGCAAGCTGGCCTTGAAGTTGGCCGAGGTATAAAGGTTAACGACTATGGTCAAACAAGTGATGAAACTATTTTTTCATTGGGTGATTGCGCCGAAACAAGTCAAGGCTGGCAGCCATTTATAGCGCCAATTAATCAGCTTGTGCCTTCATTGGTTTCTTGTTTATTAGGCGACTTGACCAAAGCTATTTTTACATGTTCACCAGTGATAGTGAAAACTCCAATCATGCCTTTATCTATTTATCCTGCGGCAGTAGGGGCACTTGGTGGGTGGCAAATAGAGCAGATTGATGATGGTTTAACTGCTCGGTTTTATTCTGTTGATGGTTTATTACTAGGTTTTGCCCTTTTGGGTAAACAAGCTCAGATAAATAGAAGCCACTTACTTGAGCAGCTTAATACAAAACAGCTTACTGTAGCGGAGTAATAAATGATTCATTTACCAAACGATGATGCTACATGTGGTTGGTATCATGCAATAACTAAAACACCAGAAAAACCTAGACTAACAGGTGAACAAACTGCCGATTACGTTGTACTAGGTGGCGGGTTCGCTGGACTTGCAATGGCTAGGCGACTAGCTTTGCATGCGCCTAATGCACGTATTATACTGATTGATGCGCAGCGTATTGGGCAAGGAGCATCGGGTCGAAACTCAGGCTTTGTAATTGATCTACCGCATAAATTTTCATTAGAGCATCCAGATCCTGCGCATAAGCAAAAGCTACTTAAGCTTAATCGCTCAGCGATAGATCAGCTTTCGAGTTTAGTGTCGAAATATAAGATTGATTGCCAATGGTCTGCAGCTGGTAAATATCAAGGTGCAGTCGGTGAGCGTGGTGAAGCTTACTTAGATCATTTTGAACACTTAATGAAAGATTTAGGTGAGCCTTACCAACATATAAATGGAGATGATCTTTCTAAAGTATTGGGTACAAACTATTACAGTCGCGCTATTTATACACCTGGTGGTTATTTAGTTCAGCCTGCGGCTTTAGCATGCGGGTTAGGAGATAACCTTCCTGATAATGTTGAGGTATTAGAAAACTCGCCAATAAATAACTTATCTAAAGAGCATGGGAAGTGGCTACTGCACTCTAAGCATGGTGTAGTTAAAACACCTAAGTTACTGCTTGGTACTAGTATATTTACGCGAGAGTTTGGCTTTTTAAAAAATCGATTATTACCTGTCATGACTTTTGCTAGTTGGACCAGGCCTTTAAACGATGATGAAATGAAAGCGTATACAGGGTTGTTAGATTGGGGCTTAACACCCGCAGATCATGCTGGCACAACGATAAGAATGACAGCAGATCGCCGCATATTAATTCGTAATACTTACAAGCATGTCGATAAATACGGTGCTAGTTCCACTGTAAATGAAAATGTGCGTAAACAGATTCAGGATGATCACCGTAAAGTGTTTTTAGCACGTTATCCTCAGTTAATTGACGTTCCTTTTACCCATTCGTGGGGAGGTACTTATGCAATTTCTCGTAATTTTACCAACTTTTTTGGCGAATTAGATGATGGCGTATATGCCAGTGCATGTGATAACGGTGTAGGCATTGCGTGGGGCACAGTATCAGGAACATTATTAGCAGATTTAGTGATGGGCGAACAATCAGAATCCCTCGACGATATTCAACACGTTACAGGTATGCCTAGCCTTAATCCTCCAGAGCCGTTTTTAGGTATTGGTGTTAAAAGCCGAATTAGTTTAGCTAAATGGTTAAGCCGGAGCGAAATATGAAACAAGTTAAATTAGTAGACAGCAAAAATCTAGATTTTAATGTTAGAGGGGAGACCCTTGGTATGGCTTATGTTGCACGTGCTTTAAGCACAGAAATATCACCTCACATTGGAGTGGGTTTTGCTAAGTGGGAAGGGGCGAAAGTTGCTTGGACCGTTTTATACGATGAAGTTATTTTTGTAATTGAAGGGTGCTTTGAGCTAACTGCAAATGGAGAAACGCATTTGGTTCATCCGGGTCAAATGTTATGGATACCTGAGAATACAGAATTGGTATACGGCGGGCATGCGTTATTTGGCTATGTGGTACACCCAGGTAATTGGAAAGAAATACATGGAATAGTTTAATTTTTAAATCTACACATAGTTCCTGAGCCCTTAGTGCAACCAAACTAAGGGCTTTTTTAGTATATTAGAAGATCTCAATTTTTGTAATTTAGGTAAATTTAAAACCAAATATTAGACTAAAGTCTATAGGTTAGATTTATTCACTTATTAGGTTTGTTTTTATCGTTTGTGGTAATTGAGCTAACACTCTAAAGTTTAGTTGTCGGCAACAAGTACGACTTAATTAATTAGGAATATAATCATGAAATTTACACTTTTAAAAACCATCGCTCTTGGCTCATTATTAACTTGCTCAGCTGCAATGGCTAATCAAGGTGATTACAAATTAATGGTTATTGAAGACTCTGTAACTGCAGCACCCGCATTTGAAAAATCATTTAATAGCTGTGCTTTAAATGTTGAATCAAGAAACTACGAAGAAGCAGAAGCTATTTGTACACAAGCAATTGCATTGCTTAAGCAAAGCCATGGTCCACGTTTAAAAGTACGTGAACTTACATCGTTTGCATTAAGTAACCGTGGTGTAGCACGTATTAAGGCTCAAAAAGACACTGCTGGTATTTCTGATTTATATGAAGCGGTTCAAATTTCTAAAAACTCACTTGTAACACATAACTTAACTCGCGCTAAAAAAGAGTTATCTCTTTAGATTAACTTTATAGCTTGAATTAGCTATAAAGTTTGCGAGTAAAAACCCCCACGTTAGGTAAGACTTAGCGTGGGGTTTTTGTATTTATATACTTTTAAAAAGTCAGTTAGTTACTTTAATATTGTTTACGATAGGCTTTGTTGAATGTGGTAACGGTGATAAAGCGGCCATTGCAGATTTAATTTTAGCAAAGCCTGCTAACTTAAAACTCAAATTCTAGTTATCTTGTTTACGAATATAACTTATAAATTTGATGAAAAAATACCTCTGATGCTCAATGTTTTAGCCGGACCTACTCTAATGCTGATATCTTTTATTGCGTAAATTTTGTTATTGTATGGTGCGGCTTAGCTTGTAAAAACAGGCTTTTTAAATTATGAAATAAAAGAGTGAGCAGTACTTATGAATCCCAGTAATCAGTTTATTTTAGATTTAGGGCAAGAGCATATTACCATTCAGCGACGATATGAAGCGCTGGGAGCGTTTAACGATTTTTTGATTGCTGTGTGGTTTTTAATTGGCAGTTTTTTCTTTTTAAATGACTCATTAATAGAGAGTGGCACATGGCTGTTTATAGCGGGCAGTGCTCAATTGCTTATAAAACCTGTTTTGAAATTGATCAGCTTAGTACATGTTAGTCGGGTGTTTCATTCAAATAAAACACCATAAATACGACTCATGATGAGTTCAGTTATTATGGCTAATAATTTACCAGTATAAGTTATTTAAATATCAAGGATAGAGCATTGAAAGCACTTAAGTGGATTGTAATTGGAATAGCTACTTTATTAATAGTAGGCTTACTAATTCCCGAAAAAATAATGATTCCGGTACAAGGTGCCACAAGTAAAGATTGGAACCATAACACGTTTTGGTACGAGCCTTGGGGTAGGTCGGGTGTGCACAAAGGAATTGATATTTTTGGCACAAAAAATACCCCCGTGGTTGCCTCAACAAGCGGTGTTGTTATATTTGCAGGTGAGTTAAGCCGAGGTGGTAAAGCGGTTGCAGTACTTGGGCCTAAATGGCGAATACATTACTTTGCACATTTAAATAATTACTCAGTAAATACCGGTGATATGGTTAGTATAAATAGCCAGATTGGTTTATTAGGTGATACAGGAAATGCGGCGGGAAAACAGCCTCATGTGCATTATTCTATTTTATCTTTAGTGCCTATGCCGTGGCTTTTTACAACGCAAAACCAAGGGTGGAAAAAGATGTTTTTTTTGAGCCCACATAAAAAATTAACGATTAAGTGACCATTGTATTTACTATAAATGGCCTTTTTAATTTAGCTGTTAATCCCTTATAAAATGGGCTTAACAGCTTTAAAGTAATAAATTTTAATTGTTAATACTGATTTGTTTGTTTACTGCATTGCTAGTGCAAAGTGGTGATATAAACCAATACCAACAATCACATTAAACGGGAAAGTTACACCGAGTGAGCTCAGCATAGCAAGACCAATATCGGCTTTAGGGATTGCCGCTTTTATTGCAGCGGGCGCGGCTATGTATGAGGCGCTGGCTACTAAGCTGCCCAATATAACTACTGAGCCTAATTCTAAATTTAAAAGTGTACCTACTGCTGTGCCAATCGTGCCTAAAAATAGTGGGGTGACGATAGCAAATACCGCTAGTTTCCAATGCTTCCAAGGGATAGGGCGAAGAGTTTGCGCGGCTACTAAACCCATTTCTAGTAAAAATAATGCAAGTACAACTTTAAAGCTACTGGTTAAAAGGCTCGTTACTTGGCTGCCTTGCACCGTGCCGTACATCATACCGATAACCACGCCGCCGATGAGCAAAATTACGCTTTTGTTTGTGAGAGTTTCGTGCCAAAGGGCTTTTAACGACAGCTCATTGTTTTGGCCGTTTTTTTTATCAAGCTTTCGGTAAAGCAATAAACCAACAATAATTGCAGGGAGTTCTAGCATCACTAAATACAAGGTTACTTCTGCACCTACTACTAATTTAGTTGACTCGGCATAGGCGAGCGCAACAGCAAATGTACCAGCACTCACTGAGCCGTAATGTGCGGCAATGCTGGCGCTATTAGCAACAGAGAGTTTAATCACGTATTTTAAAATAGGGTAAAGCATGAGGGGTATAAGTGCGCCAAGTAGCATTACCGATCCCATTTCGGGCAGTAGTTGCCAGCTTAAGTTACCGTGCAGCACCATACCGCCTTTTAAGCCGATAGTTAACATGAGCAATAAGCTTAATGTGTCGTAGGTGGCTTTTGGAATGGCCAAATCAGAGCGTAAAATACCCGCTACTAATCCTAAAATAAAAAACATAACAACAATATCTGGCACTGGCTTTCCTTACTAGTTGGTAAATTAAGTAGCGCTATTGTAGATAAAACTTTGTATAGTAAATAATAAAATAAATACGAGTTAGTTATAGGTGTTTATCTATGGGTTACTTGTTAGGTAACTATTATTAGGTACATTATGAGGTAGGTATGGATTTACGACATATATCGTTTAGGTTGCTTGAAGTATTTATGAGCGTGGTTAAAACGGGTTCAATAAGCGAAACCGCAAGGCGTTTACACCTAACACAGCCAACGGTATCGCTACAAATAAAGCGACTGCAAGAAGCAGTAGGCGAGCCACTACTTCTTATACAACAGCAAAAGCTACATGTGACCGATGCAGGGCTTGAACTGTTTAAAACATGCCAACAGGTGTTTGGACATTTTGAAGACTATGAAGATTTTTTAACCGAGCTTAATGGCGGAGCGCGCGGGCGTTGTAAAATTGCCATGGTTAATACCGCGCAATATATTTTGCCAAAATTGCTTGGACCTTATAGTAATTTACATCCCCATGTTGAGCTTCCGCTTGAAATAGGTAACAGGGCAGAGGTGCTTGATAGGTTTGAGCGAGGGGAGGACGATATTTATGTATTTAGCCACCCGCCGTCGCTTGAACACGCACAAGCTGCGCGCTTTTTGCATAATCCACTAGAATTTATAGTGCCGTTAAACCACCCGTTAGCTAATGTAAAAGCCGTTAAATTAACTGATTTAATGCAGTATCGCTTTTTACTGCGAGAAAATGGCTCAGCAACACGTATGTTATTTGAAAGCGAGTTACAAAGCCGAGGGTTAGTGCTGAGCGATAGCGTGCAAATGGCGAGTAATGAAGCAATACGCGTTGCAGTTGCATCGGGGATGGGCATTGCGGTTTTATCACGCCATGTACTTGCAAAAGACGATACTAGTTTTAAAATTTTAAACGTAACCGATGCACATCTGGCGAGTCATTGGTATTTTGTAATGCGAACAGACAGGCACATATCACATGCTGCACGTAATTTTTTAAAGTTTGCGCAGCAACACGTAGAGCAATATTTAGATACGCAGTGGGTACGCAATGAGTTACATAACTTACATAACTTAGATTTAAAGTTAATTAATATCCGGTGTTGAGTCTCTTAAAATAAGCTTTGGCTGAAACACGCGCTTTACTGTTATGCCGCTTTTTTTGTAAATGTCTTTAAGTACTAAGTTAGCCGCAGCTCGGCCCATTTCGGGAACTGGGTTATCTATTGTAGTCAGTGTTGGGTAGAGATAATTGGTAAAAATTACGTTATCGAACCCAATAATGGCTAAATCTTTTGGTAGGTTAAAACCGTGTTCGCGGGCGTATTTCATAGCACCCGATGCCATTTCGTCATTGGCACATACAAGGGCGGTTATTTGCGCTTTGTTTTGAATAAAATGCCTTAAGCCGTCGCTGCCGCCGGTTTCTTTAAAGTCGCCTATGTAAAATAGCTTTTCGTCAAAGGTTAGGTTGTATTCTGCTAATGCCTGTTTGTGACCTTTTAAACGGTTTGACGCGTCTTCTTTAAACTGCGGGCCTGCTATGTACGCAATGTTTTTATGACCTTTGTTGATCATGGCTTTAGTGGCTAAGTAGCCGCCCATTACGTTGTCGAGGCTAATGCAGTTTTCTTCAATTTCTTTAACGTAGCGGCTCATTAAGTAAATAGGGGTTTTGCCTTTACTTAACTCAATTAGGTACTCGTTTGATACCGCTTCTACGTGGGCAATAATAGCGTCGCAATTACGGCCTATTAAAAATTCAAAGCCGCTTTTTTCTTTTTTTTCGTCACTGTGTCCAGGGGTAATAATAACGTGTTTACCCGCAATACGAAGGTGCTCTTCAATGGCTGACATCATTTGACCAAAAAACGGACCATCCAACTCAGAAACTAAAATACCGACGCTGTTTGTAGTGCTAGACGCCAAAGAGCGAGCAATAGAACTTGGCTGATAGCCTAGCTCTTTCATTGCTTCTAATACCTTTTTTTTAGTTTTTTTGCTTACGTAGTCGTTGTCGTTAAGTACCCTTGAAACAGTTGATAAAGACACACCTGCCATTTCTGATACTTGATAAATTGTCGCCATTGATGTCCTAGCTTATATGTATTTTTACTCGCGCTTTATAAAAATATAAAGCGCGAAGAATCATTAAAAGTTAATTTACACATTACTGCGTCTAATTGCTAAGTCTTCTGTTATTTTTTGCGTCATCGCTGAAGTAAGCGGATAAATAAGCATCAATGCGGCGCCTAAAAAAGCAAATGCGGCAGGTATCCAGCTCATAAGTAACTGCATACCAGGTAGGGCTTGCGTAATTGTTAGCTCATCCATACCGTTATAGCCGTAGTCTGCAAGTACCACTAATACTAATGCACCTGCAAAACCACCTCCGGTTTTTTGCACAAATGTACCCGCAGAATAAATAAGGCCTGTAGCACGTCGTTTGTTTTTCCACTCTGAATAATCGGCTGAATCACCAAGCATACTAAAAAATAATGTGGGCATCATTGCGGCAAAAAATTCAGCAGCGCAACCAAAGGTAAATACAGCAACCAGGTTATCGCTAGGGACCCAGTAAAATGCAGTAGTGAGTATGCCGCTTAGCATTAATGATGCAATAAATAGGTTTCGTTTACCCATAATTTCGGCCAGTTTACCTGTGGCAAGTGCGCCAAATATAGATACAACCAACAAAGCGATAAAGTATTGCCCAGCCATGAGTTCATTGGCTACGTGGTACTTAAAGTAGTACGCAATTACACCGTATTTTATGCCATTAAACATCATGGTTAAAAAACCAATGCCGAGTAATACCAACCAAGGTTTGTTGGTTAGAAGATCAACCATGTCGCGTTGTGATCCCGTTAAGCTTTGCTTATCTTTATTGAGTAATTTTTTAATAACGAATGTCATTGCAGCCATAACAAGGGCAAAAAATACGCCGCTGTATAAATCGCGGTAATAAAAAAACAGGGTGGTAGCAAGCAAAGGTAGGATTATAAATGGCAGGCTTTTGGTTAAATCAAATAACTCTGATTTTAAATTCCCTTCATTTGAGGCGTGCGGTGTTACACGCTCTTTGGTGGTCGTAAACGTTATAACCATTAAAATAATAAGTAAGCTGGCAAATAAGTACATAGTAAGCTGATAGCCTTTGGCGTTGTCGCCGCCACCAAAAAATGCCACTAGCTCAGGTAAAAAACCCATAACCAATAAGCCACCAGTAAACGCACCTGCAAACCTAAAACCAGAGAGCTTTGTGCGCTCTGTATCGTCTGGTGTCATAACGCCCATAAGTGCCGAGTAGGGCACGTTACTTACGGTGTAAGCAAGCGTTAAACCAATGTAGGTTACGTAGGCATAAATAAGTTTGTTGGTGGTGCTAAAGTCGGGTGTAGTAAAACACAACACCATAAACAAGCCCAAAAACGGTGCGGAGTAGAGTATCCACGGGCGAAATTTACCAAAGCGCGACTGCGTTCTGTCGGCAATCATACCCATAATAATGTCGGTTACGCCATCTGATAGCCTTACCACCAAAAACAACATGGCAGCGGCGGCTGCCGATATGCCAAAAGTATCGGTGTAAAACACCGCTAAATAAGCAAGCGCGCCGCGCCATACTAAGTTAGCGCCGGCATCGCCCATGGCGTAACCGACTTTTTCGTATAAAGGGAGTTTGTTCACAGTGTGTGTTCTTATTGTTATAAGCCGATAAATTATCGGCTAGTTATTAGGTTACTGTACGCTTTACCGCTGGCTTTAACAGTTCGTTTTTGTGTGTTGTAGTCTACGTGTACTATTCCAAAGCGCTTTAAATATCCTTCTGCCCATTCAAAGTTATCCATTAGGCTCCACGCAAAGTAACCATCTACTTTTACGCCTTGTTCGGTTGCGTTATGTAGGGCATTTAAATGTTCGTGGTAATATTCAATACGGTCGTTATCTCTCACTTCACCGTCTTTAAATTCGTCAGCCATGGCTGCACCATTTTCGGTAATATAAATAGGCGGTAGGGTGTATTTTTCGTTTAACGATACAAGTAATTCTGTCAGCGCTTTAGGATAAATTTCCCAGCCTATATCGGTCATTGGCGCTTTATGTGGCAGCTCATGGTAAAAGTTGGTTTCGCTTGCTTGATAATGCATGCGGGTATAAAAGTTAACCCCTAGGTAATCTAGCGGTTGAGCAATTATTTCCATGTCGCCATCTAAAATATCTGGGCGGTGGGCTTTAGGTAATTGCTTAATAATATCAGGGTATTTACCTTGCATTACAGGCTTCATGTACCATTGATTTATATAGTCATCAGCAAATGCAGTGGCTTTTAAATCGTCTTCACTTTGAGTAACGGAGTAACAAGGCGTAAAGTTAAGTACAATACCGTTTAGTGTATTTGGGCTATTTTTAGCAAGTACTTGCATAGCCAAACCGTGACCCAGTAATAAGTGGTGCGCGGCTTTACGACCAAATTCGCGACCTACAATGCCAGGCGCATGTACGCCAATTTCGTAACCTAAGTAAGAGCTGCAAAAAGGCTCGTTTAAGGTGGCGTATGAGTGCACACGTTCCCCAAATGCTTTGGTAATTAAATCTGCGTAATGGGCAAATTCGTAAGCGGTGTTACGGTTTAGCCAGCCACCTTCGTCTTCAATATGTTGTGGTAAATCCCAGTGGTATAGCGTTACAAAAGCTTTAATGTTACGGCGTTTTAATTCATCTAAAATGTCGGTATAAAACTTAACGCCTGTCGGGTTTAAGTGACCGCTTTTAGTCATTACGCGCGGCCACGAAATTGAGAGTCTGTAAGCGTCTACACCTAATGACTCAATTAGGTTTATATCGTCTTTCCAGCGAGTGTAGTGCTCGCAGGCTACATCGCCATTTGAATTATCGACTATTCTGCCTTCTTTACTGCAAAAGGTATCCCAAATACATGGCAAGCGATCAGCTGCGCCGCCTTCAATTTGAAATGAGGCCGTAGCTACACCATAAGTAAAATTTTTGGCTAAAAGTGGTGAGCCACTAGGTAAAGATAATTGTTTCATTAAGAGAAAACCTCTGCTTCTTTTTTGGTAAAGTTTGCTTTGTATAGAGCGTATATTAAATTCATTGTTGGAAGCGCTTCCATATTTAATTTGATTAATCACTAAGTATGGTATTTAATAACTTTAAGGAAGCGCTTCCATATTTAGGTTAGTGGCTATTGTTAAGCAGGTCAATAGTTAAATTTAAATAACAAATAGGCGTTTTATAAAAACACACTGACACAACACAGGGCTATAAAAATGAAAAAAAGCTTAAACACTAACAGGTTACACATGCTCCCCATTTTAATAGGAGGATTGTGCGTTTTAAGTGGGTGTAACAAACAAGAGATTAACGCAAATAATATCCAAAGCGCCGTAGTCAAAAAGGCTGAGCATGAGCAAGGTGATTTATCACTTTGGCCAACGCTTAAAAGCAAAGTAGTTAAAACGCCTGAAATTGAAAATACGATTGCTCAATATTTAAAAACAATGACGCTTGAGCAAAAAGTAGCGCAGATGATCCAACCTGAAATTCGCGATATTAGTGTTGATGATATGCGCAAATATGGTTTTGGTTCGTATTTAAATGGTGGTGGCTCGTTCCCGAATGCTAATAAACATGCAACGCCTGCAGATTGGATAACACTTGCTGAGAGCATGTATCAGGCCTCGGTTGATGACTCAGTTGACGGCAGTAAAATTCCGACCATGTGGGGCACTGATGCCGTACATGGCCATAATAATGTGATTGGTGCGACGTTATTTCCGCATAATATTGGTTTAGGTGCTGCTAATAACCCCGCATTAATTGAGCGCATTGCAGCAGCTACTGCAATAGAGGTAATGGCAACAGGCATAGATTGGGTGTTTGCACCAACTGTTGCGGTTGTGCGCGATGACCGATGGGGCAGAACGTACGAAGGTTATTCAGAAGACCCTGCAATTGTACGTGAGTATTCAGCCGCAATTGTAAACGGATTGCAAGGTAGAGCCGATGAGGACTTTTTAAGTGATAAACGCGTAATTAGTACTGTTAAGCACTTTTTAGGCGATGGCGGCACTGTAGATGGTGACGATCAAGGCGATAACATTGATAGCGAAGAGGTGTTATATAACATTCATGCGCAAGGGTATATTGGCGGCCTAACCGCAGGTAGTCAGTCGGTTATGGCATCGTTTAATAGCTGGAATGGTAAAAAAAATCACGGCAATAAATACTTACTTACCGATGTACTAAAAACAAAAATGGGTTTTGATGGCTTTGTTGTAGGAGATTGGAACGGGCACGGACAAGTTGCAGGCTGTACAAATGAAAGTTGCCCGCAGGCTGTTAATGCGGGGCTTGATATTTTTATGGTGCCAACGGGTGCATGGAAACCACTTTATGAAAATACAATTAAACAAGTAAAAGCGGGCACAATAACAATGGCGCGAATAGATGACGCCGTGGCACGTATTTTACGAGTTAAATTACGCGCGGGTTTATTTGATAAACCAAGCCCCGCAAATCGAAAATATTCAGGTAAATTAGAGCTAATAGGTGCGCCAGCACATCGCGATATTGCCCGCCAAGCGGTACAAGAGTCGTTAGTACTGCTTAAAAACAATAACCATTTATTACCGCTTAACCCATCAAGCAACATACTTATTGCGGGCGATGCGGCCGACAACATAGGCAAGCAATCGGGCGGTTGGAGTATTACGTGGCAGGGAACTAATAATCAAAATGCAGACTTTCCTGGAGCAACGTCTATTTATGCGGGGCTAAAAACGCAAATAGAGGCTGCTGGCGGTAACGCTATTTTAAGCCCAACGGGTGAGTTTACTAGCAAACCTGATGTAGCCATTGTTGTATTTGGTGAAGAACCATACGCAGAAGGGCATGGCGATAAAGACAACCTTGAGTTTGAACGTAATAATAAACGCTCTCTTAAAATATTAAAAACATTAAAGCAGCAAAATATACCGGTTGTTTCTGTGTTTATATCGGGCAGACCAATGTGGGTTAACAGCGAGCTAAACGCGTCAGATGCATTTGTAGCAGCATGGCTTCCTGGCACTGAAGGACAAGGCATTGCAGATGTTTTATTAGCGGATGCAAGTGGGCAGGTACAATATGATTTTAAAGGTAAATTGTCGTTCTCGTGGCCTAAATCGCCACTACAAACCGCAGTAAATAAGGGTGATGCTGATTACTCGCCATTATTACCCTATGGCTTTGGCTTAACGTATAAAGATGAAAGTACGCTTGCCAATAATCTAAATGAAGACTCAGGTGTTGATATTAGTAACCTTGCGCCGCTATCTATATTTAATGGCAGCTTTAAAACACCGTGGCGTTTGTTTTTAAATTCAAACAGCGAGCAGCACCAAGTAGCAAGTAACAGTGTAAAGCTTGGCGGCATTATTTATCGCACTGAAGACAAAGCGATTCAAGAAGATGCAATGCAATTTAATTTTGATGGCACTGCAGCCAGCTATATCGAAATTAATAGTAACTTTACCGAAGATAAAGTGGCCTACATTGAAGCAAATTCGGCCCTTAGCTTTAGCTATAAAGTAAATCAAATACCTAGTTCACAAACATACCTTGCAATGAAGTGCGAACAAGGCTGTGGTGGCGAGCTTGATATTACCAGTGATTTTGAAAATGCTGATTTAAATACATGGCAAACCATGAGTATAGATTTAACGTGTTTTGCTAAGAAGGGCGTTGATTTTGCCAGAGTAACCAGCCCTTTTATTATTAAAACGGCAGGAGAGCTTAGCGTTTCAGTTGCAGATATTAGCTTTGAACCACAAGGCGCTAAAAGCGCTGTGGTTAAGTGTGAATAATAAAACGTAAAAGTTGTTGTGTGTTGTCTCAAAGCCCTTAGTAATAAGGGCTTTTTTTATAAAAAATATTTATGCTGGGCAATACTGCTTTAAAAACTCATGATGAGGCGGTAATTGTCTTACGCGTTGCTCTATTTGTTGCTTAATACCGTGTAAAAAACGGGTGAGTTCTTCGTCGCTCATCATGCTAGCTATTAAGTGATGTTGATTAGGCTCAATGCCTTGACCAAGCATAACTTGCACCCACGAATCGACTCTAAAAATATCGCCATCGTCTAAAAATACACGACCGGTTTGTTTAAACAAATCAGTTTTATGCTGAAGTGTTTTTGGCACCTCCATCGCACTACAGTGTTGCCAAAACTCACTGTCATCGCGATTAGTTACTTTGTAGTGCAGCACAATAAAGTCGCGAATATTTTCAATTTCGCTTTTAAGCTGTTTGTTGTATTCGTCAATGGCGTGATTGGTAATGCCATTAAACGGAAATAAACGCATAAAGCGAATAATACCCGACATAATTAAGTGAATGCTGGTGGACTCAAGTGGTTCTACAAAACCGCTAGCAAGGCCAAGCGCTAAGCAGTTTTTGTTCCAGCCTTTTAAGCGGCGCCCTGTTTTAAACTTAATAATACGCGGCTCTGTAAGCGGCTCACCTTCCATGTTATTTAATAATAGCGCTTTGGCTTGCTCGTCATCCATATATTGGCTGCAATAAACTAATCCGTTGCCGACACGGTTTTGCAGCGGTATACGCCATTGCCAGCCGCTTTTATGGGCAATAGAGCGGGTAAGTGGCAATACGGTCTCGCTGGTTGATTTTGTTTGCACCGCAATGGCGCTGTTACACGGTAGTAAATGCGACCAGTCTTCGTAGCCAGTATGCAATGCTTGCTCTATTAATAAACCTCTAAAGCCGGTGCAATCAATAAAAAAATCGCCGTTAATGTGCTCGCCATTATTTAAAATCAATGATTCGATATGGCCTGCTTTAGTGTTTTTTACTACTTTTTGTATTTTACCTTCAATGCGTTTTACACCTAACGGCTCTGAAAATTCACGTAAAAACTGCGCATAACGCGTGGCATCCATATGGTATGCATAGTTGATGGGGTTTTGCTGATTAAACGCAAATTTACCGCCTTTAGCAGCTTGTAGCTCGTAGCAGTAATCGCCAAATGGGTTGTTTATTCCAAGTGCTTTACCTTGCAGCCAAAAATGATGAAATTCACCCGCCCAACATTCTTTGCCCGTTGCGCCAAATGAGTGAATATAATGCGTGTTTTCATCGCCCCAGTTTTCAAAGCTAATACCTAGTTTAAAACTTGCTTGAGTGGCTTTCATAAATGCTTGCTCGTTTATACCCAGCAATTTATGGAATGTACGAATAGGCGGAATTGTTGCTTCGCCAACACCTACAGTGCCAATATCGTCAGATTCAACAAGGGTTATGTTTATATTGTTACCAACTAGTTTAGCAAGTGCTGCTGCGGCCATCCAACCTGCAGTGCCGCCTCCAGCAATTACTACGTTTTTAACAGCATTTGTTCTAGTCATTATGTGGCTGCCCATTATTTGATAAAAGGTGATTTAAAAGCGCGCGATTACTTGGCAGTCCATTTAAGCACTGCGCTATTTTTTCGCGATTTTGCTGGTAATAGTAATCCCCAGCAAGTGGGTCGTTAAATGTATTTTGTGCAGAGATTGTTTGTGTATTAAAACCCATGCCATATAAAACGTATTGGTAACTGCTTGATGAAAACATTTCTTCGTTTTCAATAAAATCAAAGCGGCTAGGGGGCTGAAATTGCCAAAGTTTAAGTAAGTTTTGCAGGCGCTCGGGTGCGGTATTTAAATTACTAATATCTTGCCAATAAGGCGTGTCGTCGCGCTCGCTTAGCACATAATGAAGTTTTAAAAATTCAATAACGCGCTGCCAACGAGTGCTAAAACGGTCATTAAAACGCGTTTCAAGCTGGCTCATATGAGTACGGTTTTGCGGTAGTTGCTCGCTTATCATGCTAATTGAAAGCTCAACCATAGCAAGAGCTGACGCTTCAAGTGGCTCTAAAAAGCCAGCTGACATACCCACGGCAACACAGTTTTTAATCCAAAATTTTTGCCTGTAACCAGGGCTGAATTTTAATACACGGTAGGTAAGTTGCTCAGCTTGTTGCTCACTAGTGCTTTTAGCTATGTAGCTTTTTAGCGTATTTGTTGCGCTTTCATCGCTTTGATATTTACTACTAAATACATAACCTGTGCCACGGCGTGTTGGCAGGGCTATATCCCAAATCCAGCCGTTACTTTGTGCTGTAGATAGCGTAGCTGAGGCAATTGGTTGATTGATGTGTGCATTAGGTATTTGCGCCGCTACAGCGCTGTTATTAAATAAAATATGATCTTGCGTTATAAACTCACTATTAAGATGATCACCAATTAAACGAGCACGAGAGCCTGAGCAATCTATAAATAAATCACCTGTTATATCGCCATTATTATTTGTTTTTAATGCGGCAATATAGCCATGTTCGTCGTTAATAACCTCGGTTACATCGTCAGTAATATGTATAACGTTTAGGCTTTTAACGCAGTGATTTTTTAAAAACTCAGCAAATTTACCCGCATCTAAATGATAGCCATAGTTGGTGACTGCTGCGTATTCGGGAGTTTGTAATTGTTTTGGTGCAAGTGCTGCTTGGCATACAAAGCTTTGCATATTAACAACGTCGGCAAATTTTTGATCCGGTGCAATACGTTGCCAACTGGCGTGTAAATTAGTGTGCTCGTAGCCTTGTGGATTCATAAAAGGGTGGTAGTAGTTTTCTCCCTCGTTTAGGTTACGCCAATTTATAAATTTAGAACCTTGCTTAAATGACGCGTCGCACTGGGTTATAAAATCAATTTCTTTAATGCCAATGCGTTGCAGCGTATTGCGCATTGACGGCCACGTGCCTTCGCCCACGCCCAATATAGGCACATTTGCCGACTCAACTAACGTAACACTAAGGTGCGGGTGTTCGGCGGCTAATAAGCCTGCGCTTAGCCAACCGGCAGTACCTCCACCTAAAACGACTATTTTTGTTATTGGTTTGGTCATGAGTTAACACCCTAAAGTTGATAACAATTAAACTAGCATTAATACTGTTTTAAATACAAAAAAGCCGCTAGTAAAAACTAACGGCTTTACTTTGTATTACCTTTAGAAGTTGTAACGCATACCAATATTGTAACGTGCACCTAGCTGTTGTAGGTTCCACAATTGTGCTGACGTACGGCCATGTTCGCGGCTGTTTTGTTCAGTAATGTTAAGGCCTTCAACAAAAAACGATAGTTGTTCGCTGTAGTTGTACGCAACATTAAAGTCGATTTGATAATATTCTTCAGTAAAGCCTGGCTCATTTACGTATCGAGCTGCGCTATTTAAAAACTTATCACGCCAGTTGTACGCAATACGTGCTTGAAAATCATCGTTTTCGTACATTGCAATAAAGTTAGCTGTGTCACTTAAACCCACTAGTGCAAACTGTGTTGTAGTGGGGTCGGCGTTTACATCAAAGTCTATGTCGCCATTAACAGTGGTGTAGTTTGCTTGCACACCAAAACCGCTTTCACCAAAAAAGTGTTGAAAGGCAATTTCAAAACCATCGATGGTGGCATTTTTATTGTTGGTAGGTACTTGCGCTGTAAATTCTAGTAATGGGTCGTCGCTGTTAGCAATTACATCGTAAGCGGCCTCAAACTCTTCGTAAGTCATAGAGTCAAAGTCAACGCCATTTTCTGTTGCGGCAACCATTTGAAATAAGTTTGAATCGGTTAGAGCAAGTCCGCGAGATTCTAGCTCAGCAATGGCAGCTTGAGCGCGAGGACCCGCTGTTGCATCGCGTAATCCGTAGTAGTTTTGCGTCATGGGTGTTAAACCAATAAAGTTTTCGATGTCTTTAGTGTAATAACCTACCGACACATAACTTGTTTCTGCAAAGTACCACTCAGCCGATACATCAATATTATCTGATTCAAGCGGCACTAAACCAGGGTTACCCGTTGACGCTGTAGCTGGTGATGAACCCGCTAAAAGAGTAGGGGCACCTGGTACACCAACAGTCGCTGCTGAACTTAAGTTGTCGTAAGTTGGGCGAGCAATTGTTGTGCTATAAGAAAAACGCGCTTTTACGTTTTCAATTACTTCTATGTCAAAGTCAAAGCTGGGTAAAAAGTGATCGTAGCTAGATTTAAGCGTGAAATCTTCTTTAGCTGAGCCAAAACGAACGTTAAAGTCGTTATTACCTTCCCACGCTACTGCGTTAGGTAAATCGATATTAGCCGTTGAGGTAATGTCGGTAGACTCTTGGCGCGCGCCAATTACAATGTTGTATGGCATATCGCCAATGTAGCCGTTGTAAGTAAATTGCACAAACGCTGCGGTTATATCTTCTTCAATGGTGCGGTTTGTTGCAAATGCGCCATCGGCTGCAAAGTTAAAGCCATATTCTTCACCAGCCCAGTAACCAATTTGCGATGCGCTGCCGGTATAACCTTGGTTGTACGAGCCCGATGTATCGTAGTCGTCAAACTCAGCTAAAAAGTTTGTTGGGTTTAGGTAGCCATCAGGTAGTTCGCCTGGGTTTTCGATACCCCAGTTACCCATTGTATTACGTGTAAGTGATTGCAGTGAATGGCTTTCCATAGAGCGAGACTCTATACCAAAGTCAATTGCACCGTTTTCAATTTCGTATTTACCATGGATTCTAAATTCTGTTATTTCAGACTCTTGGCGAGCAAAGTTAGAATCTAAAATAGATGTACCCACATCAGAGGCATCTAGCGTGTTATTACAATTTAGGTTGTCTCGGCGGCAATCATCAAAATCGATACTCATTGATGGAAGCTCACGGCTAAAATCAACTTCTTGTGCGTTAACTACATTTGCGCCCAAGCCTGCGTTTACCCAGCTGCCGTAAGGTGCATCTGGTTTGCTAGTGGCTTTTGAATTGTGCGCATCAAACATAAAGCTCAATTCTGAATTGAAATAGTACTCAACGTTTAAACCAATAGAGTCATTTTGGTTAACTTGGTTTAGCTCTTGAAACGCTAAACCTAAATCGCGTGTTTGCTGATCGCGACGTTCTTCCCGGTAATAAATTGGGGTTTTTACCGTGTTATCGTCAAACGTTAGCGCGCTTTTGTAGTTATCCATCCAAATTGATTGCTCAGCACGGGCTTCGAATAAATCTTGCTTAGAATAGGTGTAATCAAGCGTGGCTGTTAAATCGTCAATTGGGCTGTACTGCAGCGTTAATTGCGCGTTTGTGCGAGTACGTTCTCTGTCGGCAATGGTGTAGCGCAAATCTGATGGCATTGAATAAAGCTGACCAACAGCGGGTGCATTAGTTAAAACAATATCGTCTGCAGCTTGTGGGATTGTGCCGTCAAAAGCTGATGTATTCCATTGATTTACAAACGCACCTGTTGATGAGCTATCGCGTTGTTGCATGCTTGCAGTTAACGAGGCACCAAATTTAGCTTCACTGTCGGTCCAGCTAATTAAGCCCGAAAGCTCAGGTGTTATGTCATCACCAACGCGGTTTGTTGAGTCGTGTAAAGCTTTTACGCCAATGCTTGAAACAAAGCCTGGGTTATCAAGTGGGCGAGCGGTATTAATATTTATTGTTGCGCCAATACCACCTGATGCAATACTTGCTTTACCAGTTTTATATACTTCAACCGATTTAACGCTATCAGATGCTAAGTTTGCAAAATCAAATGCACGAGAGCTGGGTGTTCCACCACCTGAAGGCAATGAAGCCGCCGGCATTGTACGTCCGTTTAGGGTTACCATATTGTAGTCGGGGCCAAAACCACGAACCGTTACTTTAGAGCCTTCACCATTTGAGCGATCAATCGACACACCCGTTATACGCTGTAGCGACTCGGCTAAGTTGGTATCGGGGAATTTACCAATATCTTCAGCTGATATTGCATCTACAACACCGGCGGCGTCGCGTTTTAAACGAGTCGATTCTTTAATACTGCTTTTAAAACCGGTAACTTGGATTACTTCAACATCTGTATTTGCTTCTTGTGCATATACAGGTAAAGAGATTGATGCGCCTAAAATCAGAGATAGGCTGGTCGCTATCTTTGTTTTTCTTACAATATGGTTGGACATTCGGTTTCCCTCGCGCTTTTATCATTATTATTAACAGCTTGTATGGGGCTGTTATTGTGTAGTTATAAACATTGTCAAATGTGTGGAAGCGCTTCCAGAAAAGCTTGCTTAACTAAGTTTTGTGGAAGCGCTTCCAGAAATGCTAGTTTAAATTTTAAATAGGGTCAACTATTGTTTTAATAAAATGAGACTAAATTGTTTTTAAAATGTATGTTTTTTAGATTTAATTTTATTTAAATTATAAATTACAGGTAGTTATAAAAATCCGCTCGAAATAGTGGTGTAACAACATTTTATTATAAGAAAACTAATTATTGATTAATTTAGTTATTTACACACTTTTATAAGGTGTTTAAATCAGTTCTTAGTAAGGGTTAAAGTTAATAAATCGGCCGTTGGTCTCTCAACAAAAAATAGGTACATTTGCTAACTTAGCGAAAATGCCGATGTAGTGATTATGTAAAACGCAATTGATGAAAACGCATCAAGCGGCGGTTCTATCTCAGTTTATGAATCGGTCATTAAAAATCAACAGTTGTTTAAAAAATCGTTAATTAAATCACTAAAAAGTAACGTAGTTTTTGCAGAAGATGGTTTAAAAATAAACTTATAAAGTATTGCGCATAAGGTGTTGCGAGTAGCTAGTTTTATCGCTATTTTAAAGGCTCTCTCATAGATGGATTTTATTATGCGCATTAAATTTTTAGCGAGCTTTTATTCTTTCTTCTTGTTTGCTCTGTTTGGTTGTGAAGATCAGAGTATGGCAATTCAAGGCAGTCCTCAGCTAAATAATAATGTAAGTAACTCACCCTCTAATCTCAAAGTAAACACACCTCCAGCAGCTCAAACAAACGAACCCGCTTTAGTACTCGGTATGCTAGCAACACATTGTAATAGTAATGAAGCAGCCTACATTAACGCAAAAATGCATAAAGTTGTGCGTAACCCAGATGAAAATACAGCCTATAAGTTAGAGCCTACCGATAAAGTGCTTTCTATTTGTGTTGCAAAAGATGACTCATCGCTTAGTTATCGATTTGGTAGAGTTAATGACATAGGGCTTGAAAAAGAAGCTACACCAAATGCACCATTTGGCAGTTACTACAGGCAAGTAGGGCGTATTGGCGAGAGTATTTTATTTTTTAGTAACGGCGAATATCATTATTATATTATTAACTCAGGCGGTATGGGCAGCGGTGTAACCGTTAATGTTTATAAAAACGATGCATTAATAACTGAGCTGTTTTCGGGTAATGATCCTTACGATGATTTTGTTATAGCAACCGATTTAAATTTTCCTAAAAAATTGGTTAGCGAAAAACAGCCATTTAATAAGCAAATGCAGTAAATAATGACTCCACAGCAGCAAAACGTAATAGAGCAAGGGCATTGGTTTAAAAACCGTAGCGCTTATTTAAAAAGCTTTTTATTAACGCAGGGCAAAACGCTCTCGCTAAAGGCTCAGCAATCATTATTTTTGCGAGGTGATAAGCACGATGGAATTTATGCCGTACTTAGCGGCGTGGTGCGTATTAGTGGCGTAAGTAACGAAGGCAAAGAAGCCGTATTGAGCTTTATTGATTCATCACTGTGGTTTGGCGAAGTTACCTTGTTTGATGGTGGCCTGCGTACTCATGACGTATATGCACAAACTGATGTTATACTTTTTTACGTGCCCCAACGCGAGCTTGAACAGCTATTAAACGAACAGCCACAATATTGGCAAGAGTTTGGTTTATTGTTGGCACAAAAATTACGCCTAATGTTTACCTCAATGGAAGATCACGCATTACTAAGCGCTGAGCAAAAAGTATGCAATCGACTTTTAATGCTCAGCGAGCATACAGAGCACTTAACACCGCTTGTTTTATCTCAGCAGCAACTTGCTGATATGACCTACCTAACGCGCCAAACTATTAATCAAATATTGCAACAGCTTGTTAGCCTACAAGCTATTAGTTTGGGGTATCAACGCATAACTGTTTTAGATAAACAAAAGTTACAGGCGCGTGCTACACAAGCTTAAATAGAGACTTTTTTATTTAGTTGGAACCAAAATTGCTACAGATAATGTAACGCAACAATGGATTTGAGCTAATGACTACAATAACCTTTAAAAATCAATATAGTAACTATAACTCTCCTGCGGTAAATAAAGCGGCAGGACTAAGCGAAGTTGCGGCAACTAATACCCTCCCTAACGAAAAAACAAATGATGTTAAAGGCATTACCTCAGCTCCTAAAAAACCAACGTTTTTAGAAAGTGCTCAAGAAGCGCTGGTTTATCAGCGCTTAGGTGTAAACAAAAACAAAATAGACGAACTAAAAGCGACAATAGAAGAGCTCATTAATCAACAGCAAAGTGAGGGCGCAGACCCTGACGCAATTGCTGATAAAATAGAGGAGCTTCAAAAAATGCTCGAGCAAGAGTATCAAAAAGGGCGCGAGCGAACGGATATAAAAGGTGAGCATGAGCCGGGTAAAATAATTTCTGCATTTGTTTAATTTACAAAATGTCGGATACCTGACATTGTTGCTGTGTCTACTTTTGCTAAAGTAAGTTTTATATATAAAAATAAAGGCAAAACAATGAAAACACTTCAACAGCAACTTGGTAAATATGGTTTATATCATCGTTCTAAGCGTAATGTACTAACGCACTTCTTTGGTATTCCGCTCATTGTATTTGCGGCGTTGTGTTTACTTGCGCGTATTCAAATATCCCTTGGTAGCTTTGTAATTGATGGCGCACAACTTTTTGTATTAGCGTCGATTGTTTATTATTTTATGCTGAGCTTTTCGCTTGGCTTTATTATGGCCGTAATATTCACCTTACTCCTTGTTGGTGCTCAGCCTATTGCGGCAATGGCGTTTTGGCCTTGGTTGAGTATTGGCGTAGGTGTGTTTGTATTTGGCTGGGTACTGCAGTTTATTGGGCATTATTACGAAGGTAAAAAACCGGCGTTTGTAGATGACCTAATTGGTTTAATTATTGGCCCTTTGTACGTAACCGTTGAACTACTATTTTTAATGGGCTTTTACAAAACATTAGAAGATGAAGTAAACGCAATAGCAGGCCCTACAAAGGCGTAAAATACATTACTAAGTACTTTAATAAAACCTAATAAATAACAATAAAAGGCAGATAACGCATGCAATATAATAATAAAACGGTGTGGATCACCGGCGCATCATCAGGTATTGGTAAAGAGCTTGCTATACAATTTGCCGAGCTTGGAGCGCGCGTTATTTTATCGGCGCGCAATGTAGATAAACTAAACGATTTAAAAGCAACGCTTAAAGGCGAAGGGCACTTAGTTGTGCCGCTGGACTTAGCCGAGCCAGAGCAGGTACTAAGTACAGTAACAGCAAAAATGAGCGAGCTTCCTGCAATAGATATTTTAATTAATAACGGCGGCGTATCGCAGCGCAGTTTATTTTTAGAAAACGATTTTAACGTGTATCGCCAATTAATGGAGGTTAATTACTTTGGCTTAATTGCACTTACTAAAGCTGTATTGCCTGCTATGGTGGCAAGGCGCAGTGGCTCAATTGTGTCTATTAGTAGTGTGGCGGGTAAAGTTGGTTCAAAATTTAGAACAGGTTATTCGGGTTCTAAATATGCGGTTGTTGGTTTTATGGATTGCCTACGTGCAGAAGTAGCACAACATAATATTCATTGTTTAACAATTTGCCCAGGATCTATTAAAACAACAATTGCGCATAACTCATTAAACGAGCAAGGCATAGCGCAAAATAAACCAGAAGAGTCGATAGAAAATGGCATGGATGTAAGTGTAGCGGCTTCAAAAATGATTCGTGCCATTAGTAATAAAAAAGACGAAGTGATTATTGGCAAAGGTTTAAGTGGTTGGGCGCCTACAATTAAGCGCTTTTTTCCTACTTTGTTTAATAGGCTAAGCGCAAAAACAAACTATAGGTAGCGTCGTTTATTTCAAAGGCGTAAAATGCCGTAAATTTGATCAATTTAGAAAAGGATTCTAAATGAAGTATTTATGGCTGAGCCTGTTTTTTATTGTATTAATTTGGTCTGGTATTAACCCAAAAGATCAATTTACATGGCTGCTTGAAGTTATCCCCGCAATTATTGGTTTAGTGCTGCTAGCAAGTACCTATAGCCACTTTAAACTTACCCCTATTTTACATACATTTATTTTAGCGCATTGCATAGTGCTGATGATTGGCGGGCATTACACCTACGCCGAAGTCCCTTTGTTCGATAACCTATTTGGTAGCGAGCGTAATAACTACGACAAAGTAGGGCACTTTTTTCAAGGGTTTGTACCTGCACTACTAGCACGCGAAATTTTACTGCGCAAAAAAGTAGTAAATGGTCGAGGCTGGTTAATCACCTTTGTTATTTCGGTATGTTTAGCATTTAGCGCCTTTTACGAATTAATAGAGTGGTGGGTTGCAGTGTTAAGCGGCGAAAACGCAGAAGCGTTTTTAGGCACGCAAGGTTACGTGTGGGATACCCAATCAGATATGGGGCTGGCGTTATTTGGGGCTATTTGCTCATTGTTAGTACTTTCAAAAGTACACGACAAACAGCTAAAAAACGTTAAAGATTATTTATAGAAAAAGTTATATAAACGCTTATAAAAACATTGATAAAAAAAGACTATTAACTTATGACCGCAAACATTAGTAATTACTCAATTAGCACAGACAAAAGCAAACTTAACTTTAACGTTATTTATAACTTTATTGCTAATAGCTATTGGGCCAAAGGCATACCTAAAAGCGTGATGCAATCGGCTATTAATAACTCAATATGCTTTGGTGTTTACAGCGCTCATAACGAGCAAGTTGGCTTTGCCCGAGTCGTGACCGATAAAGCAACCTTTGCCTATTTAGCCGATGTATTTATTGCCCCGCACTTGCAAGGTAATGGGCTGAGTAAGTTACTTATTAAAACGATAGTAGAGCACCCTGAGCTGCAAGGGCTCAGGCGCTTTTTATTAGCAACTTCTGATGCGCATGGCCTTTATGCGCAATACGGGTTTAAACCTATAGATAACCCAGCACTACTAATGCAAATAAATCCTGAGAATGTGTATGGTAATAGTAAGTAGAGAATACATTCTAAAGTGGGGATTATTATTGATGATTCATTATATAGCTAATTAGTAAGCTATTTTTTAAGTTATCAACTTTCTGACAGCAGGTATTAATACTCCTTTAAATACGATATTTTTTCTTCATTGATAGAGAAAAAGAAAGTACAAATAGAGCCAACCACCAAGCAGCAAATACCCACAATCCAGGCTTAAGCTCACACCATTCTGTAATGTTAATAACACCATATATGAACAGACTTAGAGAGATGAATGGTAAAATAAATAGGGAGTAAAACAGATATATAATAAAGTTTGATAGAAGTTTTTGATACAGTTTATGCTCATTATCAGAGCGAAACTCGATCATTAAAAAAATACATTGTGAAGATATAAGCAAGGTAATTACTTGTAATAAACACCAGCCTAAAGCCGCTAAAATCGCTATCCATTGCATTGTCATTTTTCGTTTTCCTTGCGCTTTTACTTGAAGAGACCGTTATGAAGCTATTGGTACGTTTTACCTTTGTGCTTTAACCAACCATCAACGTGATGTCCATTTGGATCTTTATGAGTCCAGTGTACTACGCCCCCTTTTTTATTCCACTCATACTCACCGTAAAATTGAACAGTATCACCCTTTGAAATCAAATTAATTCTTGGGGCAAGGTCAATATTATGTGCAATTAAAATGGTAATACCTGTACTTAATTTAAGAATAAATTTTTGATGACGTGAGCCTTGATTATCATCGTTTAATATACGAACAACAATTCCCGAATCTTGTACTTGAACGTTACTTTGGTGATTTTTGTATGCTTCATTCAGGGATGTAGCATTTGCAAAATTTGACCACTGTAGAAAAGTAAATCCGACTAAAATATATATTAATAACTTACGCATACATTAAATCTTCCTTAGTTCTATAACGCCACAAAAGCGGCTATAATCTGTGAAGTATGGATAATAGTATGATGGTTTTTAGTTGAGGTGTAATCAATTCTTAACTGACACTCTTTTACTTGGCAGTAATCAAAAAATACTAAATCTGTATAGATTATTAAATCAGACAGCCACTCCAAATAAATAAAGTCAATCTAGGCTAGATTCACTTTTTAGGTTAAGAATTTATCTTTTACTACTCGGTTACTTACTTTTCATCCATAAAATAACTTATTATCACGCTTAAACCTAAATTAAGCGCATGAAAATAACTGCATAATGCAGTTGTGATTTATTACTGAATAGTTTTACTGAGTAGCTTAAGCTTTATGCAAGTAGCTTTTCGCAGTTACTGATATTCGCTCGCCGCTTTCGCTTTAAGTTTTCACAATAACCTTCTTGTGAGGCAGGCCTGCCGACTGCACCACGAAATACGCGCGTAAATTGGGTTGTAAGTTTTAACCAGTTTTCGGGTGATATATTCACTCTCTCGAGTAAGGGTAAGTGTGTACTTTCAATATACCCGCGTTTGTCTTCTCGTATACAACGTCCTGTTAATTCAACAAGTTCAAGGTACGATTTAAGCTCAAACGGGAGTCCTTTTGGCATTATCTGACGTGGCACGCCTGCAAAGCGAAAGAGTTGTTTTGGTTGTTTTCCTTCTTTTGCAGATGTTAGTCGCTGTTTAACGCTGGTGTGGTCTGATTCCTCAGGCGTGTTAGCCATTTTAGCTCTAATTGGGTTTAAATCGACATACGCCATACAAGCGGCAAGTGCTGCTTCATCTAGTAATGCTTGTGATGTGAATCTGCCTTCCCACAAAATTGTATGGAACAACTTTGAACGCCTTAGGCGGCCCGAAGGGTTAGCGCCATGGATGGCAGCGAATAAAATCTACCTGTGCAGTTATCTTCTTTATTTGCTCTGCGCGCAATATCTTCATTTAACAACCGCATAAACCAGCTAATACTTGCTAGGCGTTCGCGGTATTGTTTAACCGTTTGATTGAAAAAGATGAGTTCAACTTTACTTAGCTTTTCACCCTGCTTACTTTTTGCACTAAACAAAGGGTGACCTTTAACTTCGAAAAGTGCAAAATTTAGGATGGGTGTCTTGTTAATTTCATTGCGGACCCGCATGATGGGTTGTGTGGGGGCAGGAGGTTAGAGACCTCCTGCCACCCGATTAGCCGTTTTAGCTTAGAACTGTAAGTTGTTCAGGAGGAATAACGCAACTTGATTCAAAGTTTAATTGTTGCCATAACTCTTTAGGACATGTTTTCATTAAATCTAATTGTTCTTCAATTGGTTTACCTTGTTCTGTAGTTAAATTATCCTTTGACACATTAAGAATCTCAAGAATTATAGGTTTAGCAACTACTGAAATAACATCTCTAAGCGGGTGGTTTAAAGGGAATATCTCTTCAGCTTTCTCAGGTTCAAATTTAAATAGTGCATCATAAGCCTTTATGAAATATGAAATTAATTCAGAGCCATATTTATTTGAATTAGCATATTTAGCTGCAGTTTGTAAACAAGGAGTCAAATAAATACCTCCGTACCGAAAGTTAAAACCACCACGAGTAACATCATTACTTACCATTTTCTCCATAAAATAATGATTTTTTGACCACCACTCTTGATCACTATATTTGCTTTGAAATATTTTTACTATTTGAGCAAACATTTTTAGAGGTTGATATGTGTCACCAATATTTTGACCTCCTAAACCTTTTTTCATAATTGAATCGAGGAATATCGAAGATGTACCGTGATACAAAGGAAATTCAATAGTATTTAAATGCTTATTCAACGTGATACTCCATTAGGCGGCTAACGCCGCGTTAACTGCCAGTGCTGGGTAATAGTTTATTTTGATAATCGTGTATGTTTTTGAAGGAAATACCAAGCTTTTCTAGTAAATGCGACACAACGACTAGCTTCAAAATTCTTCCTACATTCACGTAATCATTAATGTCGAGGATTTGAATTAATTTTTTCGGTCGCCCCACATGGGCTAATTCATTCCTTAAATCACTGATGTTTGTTCCTAAACTTTTATTATTATGCTTTGAAAAAATACTGTTCAACGCTTTCTTCAATTCTTCAGAACCATATTTATCGATTGGGCCTTCATATCTATTAGATGTGTTCATACCTAAATCATTGGCCACTGATTCTATGTTTGTTGCAAATAGTATTACGTCACTATAAGCAGAGTGAAGTGTTCTATAATTCGTTTCATACTGGAAAGTGGTTGATAAAACTCGATAATTTTCATATAAATTTAACCATGTTGAGATCGCTTTTGATAAGTCGACTTTATTTCTATTTATAGGCATAAAAAAATGAGATGGACTGCTTTTGGCTAAATCAACAGTTCTTGATTCGAGGTGAATACTTGATAATAAGCAAACAGGATTTTTTGCCTCAATATTTGGAAAAAGCTCAACCTCGTCAGGAAAAGTTGGTCGATCCATAAATATAGAAAATAAAGACGATATTCGATTAATGTTTTTACTAAGTTCACTCGATGTTTTCGGAGTATTCGCTTCATACTTGAACAAAAACTCTAGTGTGTTCCTATATAAAAATGATTCATCAGGGTGTTTATTTTTTATTTCGTCAAAAGCTAGTGACAATTGTTCAATTGCTTCACTTTGATCTGTTCTCATTAAATTTATTAAGTTATGCGTGACATCTTTAAATGTTGCTCTATTTTCAAGTTCTAAACTCCAATCTTCTCCATTTATTTTTTCCAACACTCCTTCGATATATGGCGCTTTTCCTATGTGGCCTTGAGGGTAGAAAAATTCTTGCATGTGATGAAAGGTGAAACGACAATGATGAAATTCAGTATCGAATTTAACAAAGTCACCAATTAATAAATGAGTAAACCCATGCTTACCAAATTTTGTATGTACTGATCCAAAACGTTGACCACTATTATTAA
The DNA here is from genome assembly GCF_008370255.1 of Pseudoalteromonas sp. FUC4. GTDB lineage: Bacteria > Pseudomonadota > Gammaproteobacteria > Enterobacterales > Alteromonadaceae > Pseudoalteromonas. The sequence continues at coordinate 528,644 of NZ_SEUI01000001.1, forward strand.
AGTTAAACGGACCTATTAACGTACATTTTTTCCCATTATTTAAAACGCCAATTAATTCTTCACACTCATTAGGAACATCTGAATCTGCAATATTATATTCTAGAGTTAATCCTTCCTCTGTTGAGTAATATACTTTCCCTGCAAACCTTGCTCCATAAGATGTCTCGGTATGAAAAAACTCGCCAAAGAACTCATGTTCTTTAAATGCGCTATAAACCTCTTTGCTCACCCGTGACTCCTTGGCAGTTAACATCTTCATCGAGGAGGCTTTCCTCTTTTTATGAGCAAAGTATGTCCTCTTAATTATTTTTAATATTAATAACAAATCCTGTAACACATTGCGAGTATTAAACTTTAAGTCGGGCTGTTCTTTTAACAATATGCAGAAAAGAGGAAAACGTCCACATTTTTTGACTTATGAGGAAAAACGCCAGCACGGTACATAAATGCAGCAATTAAGTATTTAAAATGAAAACCAAATCCGATTTTAAATCATTTAATAGTCACTAAAAAACGCCAGCGATAACGTAAGTAACCGCTTTAAGCACACTTGTTTGTGTAAGCATATTATAAAAGGTGGTTTAGGGCTGGTGGAAGCTGTAAAAGCGAGGTCATGAATTATTTACTAAACGTGTCTTTCTGCTATTAAAGTAAGGCTGACACGCTTAAGTATTATTACTTATTTGGCTTTTTTAGCCTCTAGAGTTTCTATTTCACTCCAGATTTTTTCGGCTTCTGCACTTAACATAGCGAAGCTTTTAATGTCGCCTTTTCTTTGTGCCTGCATGCCTTGCTCTAGCTTTACGTCGTATTCTTTACGCAGTTTTTTTACGGGATCAGGCTTTAAAAATGAAAACATTGGTATTCTCTTAATTTATTAAATTATATTTAATTAGTGTACGCATTAATGGGCTTAATAGTTCTTTGTTTGGTGAAAATGTTTACTTTGCGCTTTAAAAGCGCAAAGTAAACACGGTGTAATTATTAACGTACTGTGTGCTAGTTCTAGGCTAATGTTTACATTTCTGGCTCTAGGCGTTTAATACCTTGGCCATCAATACCTAAATAAATAAAACCATCACTGCCTTGGGCTAAGCTGCGTACTCTGCCTATTCCATCGAGTATTTTATATTGCTTAACAACCTTACCTTTTGAGAGCTCTAGTGCGCTAATGAATGCAAATTTCATTGATGCTAGTAATAGCTTACCTTTAAGCTTTGGGTATTTATCACTCGTTACATACAACATATCGGAAGGGGCAATTGAAGGGGTCCAATGTAATACGGGCGATTGCATGCCGTCTTTTTCTTTAATGTCGGTAAACTTGGTACCGCTGTAGTTAACGCCATAGCTTACTAAAGGCCATCCGTAGTTAGCGCCTTTTTTTATTATGTTAAGTTCATCGCCGCCGCGTGGTCCGTGTTCGTGAGACCATAAAATATTATTTTGATTATCAAACCACATGCCCTGTGGATTACGGTGCCCATAAGACCATGCTGCATGTTTTGCATCTTTTTGTTTAACAAACGGATTGTCGCTTGGGATACGGCCATCATCGTGTAAGCGATAAATTTTACCACCATCGCGAGTGAGATCTTGCGGGTTTATGTCGCGCGAGCCGCGATCGCCAATTGAAAAATAAACATAACCTTCATTATCAAACACGATACGGCTGCCGTAGTGCTGGCCTTTGGTACTATTATGCTCGCCTTTGTATAGCAATTGCTGATCAGACAACTGCGTATGATCGCTACTTAGCTTGGCGCGCATTAGGGCGGTGTTACTTCCGCTTTCTTTGCCCTCACTACTTGAGTAACTAAAGTACAGCCATTGGTTTTGCTTACTATCGTTGTGTAGTGCTAAATCAAGTAATCCACCTTGGCCATTAGCGTCAATGTCAGGCAATCCAGAGACCTTAGTTAATTTAGTGGTATTTTTAGGTAATAAAAATAACGCTCCACTGCGCTCAGATATCAGTAAATCACCATTAGCTAAAGGCTCAATAGCCCAAGGTATAACTACACCTTCTGCCGCTGTTACTGCGTTAACGCTAAGCGATAAAGTATCGAACTGTTTATAGTTTTTTACGTAATCGCTTTTTGCATGCGCGGGTGCGTTAGTAGCAAATATAGCAACGGCTAAGCCCGTAATTATTAGTTTAGGGAGTGTGTTATGTGACCTTAAATTTATCATTATGGCTTCCAAAATTAATCCAATTTTACATAACCTTATCATGGCATAAATGAATTTGTTAAGTGTTGAGTTGAATGAAAAATGCACACTTACATATTTTAAAATTATCTCTTCACAGGAAATTGTTTAAGCAAATTGCGCTAATAAAAATTGAATAATTACTCTATTGGGGTTGAAAACTTAAAATTTGAGCGTACACTTGTGCGCTGAAGTTTGGGCGTACACGTGTAAGTTCAAAATAATTAAGATTTGATAGAGATTTAACCATGATGACTCAAGTATTAAACCAATTTTCAAAATGGTTTTTACACCATCAAAGTTTTGCAGGCTACATAGAGCCCGTAATGCAGGTGTTTAAACCTGCGTGGCGTGCAGGGCAGTTTAGAGCGCAAGTAGTTAGTACAACTGTACTTGGTGGCGGTTTTTTAAGTGTGCAACTTAAGCCAAGCAAACAATGGCAGGCGCATACGTCAGGGCAGCATATAAGTTTAACGGTTGAAATTAATGGGCGATTATTAACACGCGTTTTTACCGTGGCCTCAAGCGCTCAGCAATTTAAAAATACAGGTTTGGTGCGCTTACTAATCAAAACAAATGCGCAAGGGCGCTTTACTGGCTTACTAAGCAGTGCATTAAAAGCGGGGTTGTGGTGCAATATTTCTGCGCCAAGCGGCGATTTTGTATTTAAAAACACACATACGCCAGCCACTTTTATTGCAGGTGGCTCGGGTATAACACCTATGCTAGCTATGCTTGATGATTACTTAAGCCAAACAACGCAAAAAGTCTCGTTGGTGTATTACGCAAAAGCCACTGAGCATCAATGTGTTGATGAGCTAAGTGAGTTGGCAGCGCAGTTTGAGCATTTTTCGTTTTTATTATTAACGCGTGAGCAATCAAGCGATATAACCACCAATATTAAGCCGTGGGAAAACCCAGACATTTACTGCTGTGGTCCTGCAGCATTTATGCAAACGGTGAGCGATTTTGCTCAAACGCATAAGCTAAATTACTACCAAGAAGCCTTTGGTTTAGCGTTGCCTAGCTTAAACGACGACAGCCAATTTAATGTAAAAATTAACGCCAGTGCCCATGTTGTGTCGGGCAACGATGTTTTACTGACTCAGTTTGAAGAAAAAAAGCTACCCGTTAAACGCGGTTGCGGTATTGGTATTTGCCATCAATGCCAATGTATTAAAAAGTCAGGCGTGGTACGTAATTTAAAAACAGGTGAATTGAGTGATAACGGCGAGCAATTAATCCAACTTTGCGTAAGCCAACCTGTTAGTGATTTGGAGTTACAATTATGAAAAACATTAACTATGACATGCTCGCAAGCGAGCTAGATGCCATTAAAATGGATACCCTTGGCAAAGTTGGCCAACAAGATGCCGACTATATTCGCTCTGTTGTGCGCAAACAGCGAGTGTGTGAATGGAGCGGGCGAATTTTGCTAATGCTTGGTTTTATTCAGCCATTATTGTGGGTTGCAGGTGTGTTGCTATTAGCGCTTGCTAAAATTTTAGACAATATGGAAATTGGCCACAATGTAATGCATGGTCAATACGATTGGATGAACGACAAGCAACTTAACTCACAACATTATGAGTGGGACATAGCGTGCGACGGGCAAAGTTGGCACCGCGTTCATAACTTTGAACACCATACGTATACTAACATTATTGGTAAAGACAGAGACTTTGGTTATGGCTTGTTACGTTTAAGCGATGATTTTAAATGGCGCTTTAAAAATGTATGGCAGTTTTTTACGTATATTAATTTAAGTGTGTTATTTCAGTGGGGCGTGTCGTATCACGAATTGGCTGCAGAGCGTGTTTTTATTGGTAAAAAGAAAGAAAACCGCGAAGGGCTTGTTTCACACTCTACATTAAAGCAACGCTTTTTTAGTAAAGGCGCTCGCCAGTTAATTAAAGATTATGCGATATTTCCGTTACTTGCAGGGCCATTATTTTTATGGGTATTGGCGGGTAATTTAGTAGCAAACTTAATCCGTAATTTATGGACGTCGACCATAATATTTTGTGGTCACTTTACTGAAGAAACGCAAACATTTAAACAAGAAGACTGCGTAAACGAAACGCAAGGGCAGTGGTATTATCGCCAAGTACTGGGCTCGTCTAATATTAAAGGGTCGCATTGGTTTCATGTTTTAACGGGGCATTTGAGCTGCCAAATAGAGCATCACTTATTTCCTGATATGCCGTCTTCGCGCTATCAAGAAGTAGCGCCTCAAGTACAAGCCGTTTTGAAAAAACACGGTATTGATTACCATACAGGTAGCTTTTTTAAACAGTATACCTCGGTGTTAAAACGTATTATTAGGTATTCGTTCAAGTAAATTATTTACCTTTAAGAATCGGCTAGTGCAACTGCATTAGCCGATTTTTTTGTTTATAGCACCCAATGCGGTTGATTAGTAAACAGCACTTGCAAAAATTTCTCATAGTTAATTAAAAAAGCCTTACTTTAGCTATGGTTAAATAGCGTGTGATTGTCATACAATGGAGGAAAATAGACCACACAAGAGAGATTAAAATGGCCGCATTTGGTACCGTGTTTATGCCGCAGATGATTCAAGCTCGTTTTTCTGATAATAAATGGAGCGAAAGCTCAATTGTCCCTTCCGATAAACTTGAACTTCATGCTGGTGCGCACGTTCTTCATTATTCAAGTACATGTTTTGAAGGCTTAAAGGCCTTTCGCCATGAAGATGGTTCTGTTTATCTTTTTAGAATGGATGCAAACATTGCACGCATGCAACAAAGCTCAGCGCTATTAAGCTTACCGAGTTTTGATGGCGATATGCTAAAAACGATGATTATCGATATTATGCGTGAATACGCAGATGAAACGCCATTACCACCGGGCTCTATGTATATTCGCCCAACTCATATTGGTACTGAGGCGGCAATTGGTAAAGCAGCTGCGCCATCAATGAGCTCGCTTTTATATACGTTACTATCGCCAGTAGGTGATTACTTTGCAGGTGGTGCAACTGCACTGCGCGTACTGCTTGAAGAAGATGGCATGCGCTGCGCGCCGCACATGGGTATGGTAAAAAGTGGTGGTAACTACGCCAGTGCTTTAGCACCTATTAGTGCTGCACGAACTAAGTATCAAGCAGATCAAATTTTGTTTTGCCCAGGTGGCGACGTTCAAGAAACCGGTGCTGCTAACTTTATACTTATTGATGGCAACGAAATTATTACTAAAGCGCTTGATAGCACGTTTTTACATGGTGTAACGCGTAATAGTATTTTAACCATTGCCAAAGATTTAGGTATGACGGTAAGCGAGCGTAACTTTAGCGTTACTGAGCTACTAGAGCGTGCTGCTAAACCAGGTACTGAAGCTGCGCTTTCGGGCACTGCAGCAGTACTAACTGCTGTGGGTACGTTTATTCATAACGATAAAGAATACAAAGTAGGTACTGGCGAGCCAGGCCCAACGACTGCGCGCCTTCGCCAAGCATTGAACGATATTCAATGGGGTAAAAGTGAAGACAAACACGGTTGGTTAACTAAAATCTAATTATAGATTTAATAGCAACTCGCATTAAAAAGCCACCTAATCGGTGGCTTTTGTGTTTGGTTACTTTAAGCTGTGCTTATTAAAACTTCATTTCTATTTTGCCGTACACGTAGCGTCCGTTAAACCCATAAGCTGAGAAGCTAGAGTAAGCAAATAAACGCGAGAAGGTTGTTAAATCGTCAACATTTTCACGGGTTGCGTCTGGGTAAACATCAAAAATGTTATTAGCACCTACGCTTAGCGATACGTTGCTAGTAAGCGAATAGGCAACATCTAAGTCGGTTATCCATTTAGGTTTTAGCACTTCGTTACGTTCTGGGTTATCTGAAGGGTCTTGAGTTTCTCCGTAACGTGTTGTTCTAAGCGTGGTACGAATATCATCGTTAGTCCATGTTGCACTTAAATTGTATTTATTACGCGGTGTACTTACTTCAAAACGACGTAGTTCGTTACCAGAGAATAAGTTGTCTTGATCAAACCCTGCACCTTGTAGCTCTGCTGGTGGGTCAATTATATCGGTAACTTCATTTTTACCGTAGTTATAACCTAAGTTAAAGGCAATATCGCCGTAACCATCGGTTGCTACATTATAAGAAGCTACAACATCAACACCGCGCGTTTTACTGTCAATTGCGTTTAAGAAGAAACGACCTTGGTTAGCGCCTGTGCCTTCAAGAAGTTGCTCAATAGCAGCGCCCGATAAGTTGTTTGATAGCACAATACGGTCATCAATTAATATTTGGTAGTAATCAACCGATAAGCTGAAATTAAAGTCGGTAGACCATGTAAAACCAATACCGTAGTTTGTTGCTTCTTCAGCATCAAGACCAGGTGAGCCCAGTGCTTTTGCTACATCGCTGCTTGGTGCGAACGTACCGGTTTCGGTTGGTTCGCCATCAACAAATACAGTGGCCACTGAGGTAAAGTATTGTTGCTGCAAAGAAGGGGCTCTAAAACCAGTAGATACAGAAGCGCGCAGCGCTAGGTCTTCAGTTAATGAATAACGAGTCGCAACTTTACCGTTAAGTGTATCGCCAAAGTCTGAGTAATCTTCATAACGGGCGGCAACCGCTAAATTCCAATCGTCGGTTAGGTAGGTTTCAAGGTCTATATACAAGCTCACGTTATGGCGGCTATTGTCGCCCTCAGACTCGGGTGTAAACCCTGGGAATACTTGTGCGCCCGCTGCGCCAAATGGGCCATCAACAGGGTCGGTTACTGCGCCGCCTGGGCCAAATGACCCTTGTGCATATGATGCTTCTTCGCCTGCATCTATTTGGTATCCTTCGCGGCGATATTCAGCGCCTACAGCGACACTTACTGAACTTTCTAAAAAGCTGACGTCTACTTCGCGGCTAAAATCAACGTTTAAGGTAAGTTGATCGTAAGTAAGGGTGCCGGCATCAAAGCTTGTTTGACTAGTAGGGCCATAAGAGGTATTTAAGCTATTTATAACACCAAACTCGAATGCATCTTGACCATATACGGCCGACACATCGTAATTCCATTCACTTACAAAACTTTTAGCGCCAAGTGCCAGTGAAAAGTCATCTATATCTGAGGTGATAACAGGTAAAAAGCCATCAGGATAAACTTCTTCTATATTACGGCTATCGCTTGCACGGCGATAAAAACCGCCGCCTTCGCCTTCGCGTTTGCTGTAAGAGCCAAACGAATATAAATCTACTTTGTTTGTTAATTGATACCCCGCGTTATAAAACACTGAAAAGTCTTCTACATCGCCATTACCAAAGTTATGGTTATATCGATTTACGGTAAGTTCACGTGGGTCGAGGGAGCCATCATCTAATCGTGCGTAGTTTTCGCGTTGGTCGTAGTCAGAGCGGTTTGTTGAATGGCGGTCGCGGTATTCTGTTGAGATGTTTAAAAAGCCATTATCGCCAAGTTCAAAACCCATATTACCTTGCAGCGTTAGTGTTTGGCCGTCTGTTAAAGAGCGATCGCCCCCTTCGGTAAAGGCTAAATTACCATCACTGCCTTCAGAAACTGATTTTAGCTGTGGTACACCGTCCATTTCGGTTACGTTAGCGCCATATATAGCTGCCACTGAGCCACCGCTGCTAGCACTTTTAAGCACAATATTAATAACACCGGCTATAGCATCAGAGCCATATTGGGCTGCTGCACCATCACGTAATACTTCAATGCGGTCGATAGCATTTGCTGGAATTGCATTTAAATCAACCGATGATGAACCACGACCCGTTGAGCCATTTAAGTTAAGTAATGCGTTGCTATGGCGACGTTTACCATTAACAAGCACTAAAGTGTGATCAGGTGCTAAACCACGAAGTTGAGCAGGGCGAACATGGTCACTACCATCAGTAAGTGATGCTTGCGGAAAGTTAAAGCTAGGTAATAAACTGCTAAGCAGGGCATTGGTTTCAGTAAAGCCTGAATTTTTAAGTGCATCTGCACCAATTATATCAATAGGTACTGCGCTGTCTTCTACTGTACGGCCTAATCGGCGAGAGCCAATTACGCTTATTTGTTCGATGTTTTCTTCTGCTTTGGTGTCTTGCTCTGCAGCATTTACTGAGAGCGAACCAAGTAGTGCAGCTGATGCGCTCATTGCGAGTAATATTTGTGGTACTGATTGCTGTAATTTAAATAACGGTTTTCTATTCATGCTGTATTTCCCCATACCCATTGAATTATTTTATTTTTGTACAAAAAGATTAATACCAACCCGCAATAATACTTAATCATTTTTAGGGGCTAAACGTGCCGTTACCTGCGTTAAAAAATTCTCATTTACGACTGCATGGATGCAGAAGGTAGAGCAATGCAGGAGCAATTGCCGAGAACAACTAAATAGCGAATTTTTTGCCTAGCTATCAACACGTTTTTCCATCCTCAAAATAGATCACCTAATTAAGCGGATTGGTATAAACTTTTTTGTTACCTTGAACATATACTTAATTAACAAAGGCAGTCAATTGAATAACATTCAATTAATTTAGGTGTTTTTATAATTACATTTGATTGTTTTTTATAATGACCATTGTTTTAGTTATATAGCGAAGGTAATTGCTAAGTAATTGATGGGTAATGAATTATATTTAAAAATTAAGTTAACATTTAATTAACTGGTAAGACGAGTCTGGCGGGGATGACTAATTACAAGTAAGAAGCCATTTCTATTGGCCTAGCAATAAACAGCTGTTTGGCTATAAATATTTTTAAAAATTTTAAATACAAATAAATTCATCAATTGTTAATTTAATTAACATTTGACGAATGGTTTATAAATTATGTACTACTTAATCGAGCCTATACTTTAAAGCATGAAGCAATTTTGTTTTTATAAGTAATTGGTATAAAAAAGAGTGCTAAAAATAGTGTTAAAATTTAATTTTTCCAACAAGCATATCTTTAAACATTACCCAATCTCCCCACAAACTGTAAAAAGGGTGTTTAAAAGTAGCTGGGCGGTTTTTTTCAAAAAAGAAATGCCCAATCCACGCAAACCCATACCCAATAACAGGTAATAGCCACAATAAACTGTAGTGTTGTTTTAATAATGCTACTGCGATTACAGCAAGAACAAGTGCACTTCCTATAAAATGTAAGCGGCGGCAAATCACGTTGCGGTGCTCTTTTAAATAATAAGGATAGAAGGCTTTAAAGCTTTTAAATGTGGGGTTTGTACTTTGCATTGTGTGCTCTTTTATTGTTTTTTATTTTATGAGGGTAGTGCTATTAAAGCGTAAGTTTACATTTGTTTACAGCGATAAATGACGCTTAACGCATCTAAATAGACAAAAGGGCTAAAAGTTAATAACTTAGGCGCACTATTAATAAATAAGAATGGAACTCAGGATGTTTAAACATACTCTAGCGTGTGCTGTAATTGTAGCGCTTAGCGGCTGTTCAGAGCCAACTAATACGGTAACTCAAGAAGAAGTAAAAGCACCTATGAAGCAAGTTAACGCAGTTATATACCCAGAAACAAAAAAAGGCGATGTCGTAGATACCTACTTTGAAGAAGCGGTTAGCGACCCATACCGTTGGCTTGAAGATGACATGAGCAGCGAAACTGCCGATTGGGTTAAAACGCAAAACAATTTAACGTTTTCTTATTTAGAACAAATACCTTATCGCGATAAATTAAAGCAGCGCCTTGAAAAACTAATGAACTACGAAAAAATAGGCCCTCCTTTTACTGAAGGCGATTACACCTATTTTTATAAAAACGATGGTCTGCAAAATCAATATGTTTTGTACCGCAGTAAAGATGGCGGCGACGTAGAAGTATTTTTAGATCCAAACAAGTTTAGTGACGATGGTACGACGTCTATGTCGGGTTTATCGTTTTCAAAAGACGGCTCATTACTCGCTTATCAAATATCTGAAGGTGGTAGCGACTGGCGTAAAATTATAGTTATTGATGCACATACTAAAGAACAAGTTGAAGAAGCGCTTGTTGACGTTAAATTTAGTGGCATAGAGTGGCTTGGCAACGAAGGTTTTTATTATTCAAGTTACGAAAAACCTAAAGGCAGTGAGCTTTCGGCTAAAACAGATCAGCATAAAGCGTATTACCATAAGTTAGGTACTGCTCAGTCAGCTGATAGTGTTGTATTTGGTGAAACTGATGCGCAAAAACATCGCTATGTAGGCGCTGATGTAACTCATGATGGTCGATACTTACTTATTTCAGCTAGTACATCTACCTCAGGCAATAAGCTGTTTATAAAAGACTTAACAAAGCAAAACAGTGAGTTTGTAACGGTTGTTGGAAATACTGATTCAGATACATCAGTGATTGATAACGAAGGCAGCAAGCTGTTTTTAGTTACTAACCTTAATGCACCAAACAAAAAAGTAGTGACGGTTGATGCAAGCAACCCAAGCCCAGAAAATTGGGTTGATTTAATTCCTGAAACCAAAAACGTACTAAACCTTACAAAAGGCGGCGATACCTTTTTTGCAAACTACATGGTTGATGCGATTTCGCAGGTAAAACAGTACAACAAAAAAGGTGAGCTAATTCGCGAAATTACATTGCCAGACGTAGGTACAGCACGCGGTTTTGGCGGTAAAAAAGATCAAACAACGCTTTATTATTCGTTCACTAACTACAAAACACCAGGTACTACTTATACGTTTGACGTAACTACGGGGGAATCGGGTGTTTATCGTAAGTCGGCTATTGATTTTAATAGTGATGATTACACGTCTGAGCAGGTGTTTTACACATCAAAAGACGGTACTATAATACCGATGGTAATTACCTATAAAACAGGCATTAAGCTTGATGGTTCAAACCCTACTATTTTATACGGTTACGGTGGTTTTAATATTAGTTTAACGCCAAGCTTTAGCCCAGTTAATGCAGTATGGCTTGAGCAAGGTGGTGTATACGCCATTGCTAATATTCGCGGTGGTGGTGAGTACGGTAAAGACTGGCATAATGCAGGCACTAAATTGCAAAAGCAAAATGTGTTTGACGACTTTATTGCTGCGGCTGAGTACTTAAAAGATAAGAAGTACACCTCTAAAAAACGCTTAGCACTTCGCGGTGGATCTAACGGTGGTTTGTTAGTTGGCGCAGTGATGACGCAGCGCCCAGACTTATTTCAAGTTGCTCTTCCTGCTGTAGGTGTACTTGATATGCTGCGCTACCATACATTTACTGCGGGCGCTGGTTGGGCATACGACTACGGCACCAGTGAGCAAAGCAAAGAAATGTTTGAATACATTAAAGGTTACTCACCACTTCATAATGTAAAAGCAGGTGTTGAGTATCCAGCCACTATGATCACAACTGGCGATCATGATGACCGCGTTGTTCCTTCGCATTCGTTTAAGTTTGCAGCTGAGCTTCAAGCAAAGCAAACAGGTAATAACCCAACGCTTATTCGCATAGAAACCAATGCGGGGCATGGTGCAGGTACTCCAACGAGTAAAACAATTGAGCAGTACGCTGATATATTTGGTTTTACGCTATATAACATGGGCGTAGAGTCGTTATAAAAGCGCTTTAACAAAATAGCTAACTTAATAGCTGAGCAAAAGGCCGAGTAAATTTAATTTACTCGGCCTTTTTAAATTGGCACTATTGTTACTGCATAGGTGAAAACAATCGTTGATACGTTTTATAGGCGTATTCGTCGGTCATGCCGCTTAAGTAATCGCAAATTATACGCATCCCTTGGTTTTGCTTTTGCGCTTCTATGTATTGTGCTTGTGTTGTTTCGGGCAATAAACGCAGCGGATCGCTCGCAAACGCGGTAAATAACTCTATTAGTAAGTTTTGACCTTTGAACTCTATTTGCTGCATTTCGGGGTCGCGTATTAAACGTTGAAACACAAAATGCTTCAGTATTTGCAACACACTGTCGTATTGGGCATCTAATTTAGCGGTGTACTTTAAAATAGGGCATTCAAAGTTATCGTTTTGAATATCCAAATGTATATGAATAATAAAGGTATTAACCAGCTCACCTATGGCATCTTTTCGCTCATAATCATTTTTTGAAAACAAGCGCTGGGTCAGCGATTCAAGCATGGTGTTTAACCAGTCAAAGTTAAGTGCTTTTAAATGAGGTAAAGCATGAGTTTGCCAATCGTCTAATGTGAGTACGTGGGTTGCAATGGCATCTTCTAAGTCGTGTACCGCGTATGCTATATCGTCGGCATGCTCCATTATGGCGCTGTCGAGCGATTTATAGGTTGTTTTAGCGCGGTACTTATCAATTGCAGCGTGGTTGCCAAGCAACGTTTTATCGTTTTGACTCAGTGGTTCTACTATCCAATTGAATATGGTTGCATCGTCGTTGTATAACCCTTTGGCAGGTCGCCAATCATCAGCTTTAATAAATGCACGACCGGTTTTTGCATCGGGAATGGTATGCCAAAGCGTATTAATAAACGCGGGGTATTTTATAAATCCTAATAAAGTACGACGAGTTAGGTTCATACCGTGGCCATTACTGTAGGGCTCAAGTTTTGCAACTATGCGCAGTGTTTGTGCGTTACCCTCAAAACCACCGTGATCGCGCATCATGTAATTTAGCGCTATTTCACCACCATGGCCAAAAGGCGGATGGCCAATATCGTGCGCCAAGCACAATGTTTCGAGCAGTCCAGTTGATGGAAAGTGCGTAAAGTCGCTATGTTGCGCTTTTAAATGGCGCAATATGCCGGTACCAATTTGCGATACTTCTAAAGAATGGGTAAGGCGAGTGCGGTAAAAGTCGTTTAGGCCAATGCCCATAATTTGGGTTTTAGCTTGCAAACGCCTAAATGCAGCTGCATGAATAATACGCGAACGATCGACCTGCCACGGCGAGCGGTTATCGTTAGGACGATGTTTATATTGCTCTATTATTCGGCTTTGCCATTGTTTATCCATACTGCTTACTCACACATAGTTAATATTATTAAACTTTGCTCAGTATACCCATGGACTTATAAATTGCGAATGAACAAATGCACTACTTTTCGTTATTCGCGTTTATAAAGTGGCTTAGGTATAATGTGCCTTCGTATGCTTGTGTATTAACCATGCATAATTAGTTGTTTGAAAGAGAGAATACATGCTAAGAATTATTTTTCAGTTTTTGTTAACCGTATTTTTTGTATGGGCGCTTGCATATCCGTTTATACAAAATGATGATGTTGAACTAGATGAACAAACGTCAGAACAACCAAAAAAAGTGAAGAAAAAAGAAAAACCATTACATAATGTAAAACTGCCAAAGTTTTCAGAATTTAGTGATGTTAAAGAAAAAAAACATGCATTTTTTAGCTTTATTCGTCCGCACGTTGAAGCCGAAAACAAAAAAATATTACAGCAACGCGCTAAGCTTGAAATAGCACGCATGATGCTACAAAACGAATTACCTTTAGAAAAAAAGCAAAGTAAAGATGTTGCAGCAATATTAAAGTCGTACGGTTTACCAGCCACAATTGATACGCTAGTGCTTACGCAAGCACTACGCCGTGTTGATATAATTCCTAAAGAATTAGCGCTTATGCAAGCTGCAAATGAATCTGCGTGGGGCACATCGCGTTTTGCGCGTATTGGCCTTAACTTTTTTGGTCAGTGGTGTTACACAAAAGGTTGTGGCATGGTACCAAAACGCCGTAATACTGGAGCTGCACACGAAGTTGCTGCGTTTAAATCGGTAAGAGCGGCTATAAACTCTTACTTTAAAAACATAAATACGCATCCTGCTTATAAAGATTTACGCGCAATTCGGGAAAACTTACGTCTTGAGCAAAAACCAATTTTAGCGACTGAACTTACACACGGTTTAATGTCTTACTCTGAGCGCGGTGAAGCGTATATAGAAGAGCTAAACACGATGATTAGCCAAAATAGAGCCTACTTTGATGAATAAATACATTTTTAATTGCACCAACGCCATTGCGTTAGTGCTGATGGGCATGAGTGCATTTAATGTTAATGCCAGAGAATTTGTGATGTCGTATGACGGCTTTTATGACCGATTAAAAGTGGTTAACAAAGGCGATTTTCAATATGCGCGAGTTAACTTTTATATAAGTGATATAGCAACTAACGAAGCATGTGCCATTAAAAACGGTACTATTTTAACTGAAAAAAACGAGTACCCACTTAACTTTACCGATAAAGCACAGCTGCTATTACCGTTCGATAAGCAACTTGATAGCGATAAAGCGGTGATTGTTATTCAACCACAAAACCCAGATCATGATTGCCAATTAAAACTTCAAATAGAAGCAAACGAACTTGAAGATTTAACGTTTTCAAAGCAGTCGTTATATACCATTAACGAAGAACTTGATGAGCTGTTAACTGATTTGTCGGGCTTTTTTGTAAGTAAATTAATGTGGTTTTTATTACCAGAGCAAAAGGGCGTGGCGGTTACATTTWAAAGCCCAATGCAGTTTGATGATAAAAGCATAACGTGTGAAAAGTCGGTGTGTTATTTTGCAGTTGAAGATAGCTGGGAGGATGATACCGCGTCACTTGGTGATATATCGCAGGTTATTAAAGTAACGCCTTGGATTGTTAAGTGATCAGCGTTTAGCTAAGTAGCTTACATATAAAAAGCGGCATGTAGCCGCTTTTTTTGTACCCAAATAAGTAATCGCTTTTAGTCTTTATTTAATAAGTGGTGCAGATGAATCGCGCTGCATTAAAGTAGGTTCAAAAAAGCGATTTATAACAAGGTTTTTATTTTGATAAACATCTTTAAGCACTAATTTAGCTGCCATTTCGCCCATTTTCCCGACAGGATTATCTATGGTCGTGAGTGTAGGGTACAGGTAGTTTGCAAAAATAACGTTATCAAACCCAACAATCGATAAATCGTTTGGTAAATTATAACCGTGCTCTCGAGCATATTTCATAGCACCAGACGCCATTTCGTCATTGGCGCACACCAGCGCAGTAAAGCTGAGCTTTTCATCAATAAAATGTTTTAAGCCTTTACTACCACCGGTTTCGTTAAAGTCGCCAATATAAAAAAGCGCAGGATCAAATTTAATACCAGCCTCTGCGAGTGCTTGTTTATGACCCTCTAAGCGGTTAAAAGCATCGGCTTTAAACTGCGGGCCTGCAATGTACGCTATTTCTGTATGGCCTTGATTTAATATCGATTTAGTCGCTAGGTAGCCACCTAATTGATTATCTAGGCTGATACAGTTATCTTTTAGTTGTTCTACGTAACGGCTCATTAAATAAACGGGCGTAGAGCCTTGGCTTAGTTTTATTAGGTAGTCGTCTGAAACGGCTTCTACGTGCAAAATAATAGCATCGCAGCGTCTGCTAATTAAAAACTCAATGCCTTCTTGTTCTTTGTCTTCTTCACTGTGGCCGGTGGTAATAATAACGTGTTTACCCGCAGCACGAAGCTCCGACTCAATACCTGCCATCATTTGGGCAAAGAAAGGACCATGTAACTCAGATACTAAAATACCGACACTGTTAGTACAGTTAGAGGCTAAAGATTGCGCTATTGAGTTAGGCTTGTAGCCAAGCTGCTCCATGGCATCAAGCACTTTTTGTTTGGTTTTATCGCTTACACGGGTATTTTTGTTCATCACGCGAGAAACGGTGGCTAACGATACGCCCGCAAGCTCTGAGACTTGATAAATTGTTGCCATGTTATTTGTTCACTCGCTTATCCTTAACTACTTCGGCTAAATAATACCTTAGAGTATATATCTTAACTAGCTGTTAGTTTAGATTGAATATTTTCAACAACCTGATTAGTCAGTGTATATTTTTTCATTATGTAGGCAACAAATAAAGATCCAAAAGCAGGTAACACAGTAAATGAGAGCAAAATACCGTGTTGAGTATCAATAGTTTGTACTACATCAGCCTGATAGCTATAAAAAGATAACAACCAGCCTGCAATTGCGCCGCCTACTGCCACGCCCATTTTAATAAAAAATATGACACCTGAATAAACTAAACCGGTAATGCGTACACCAGTTTTTTCATGCCCGTAATCTATAGTGTCGGCCATTTTTGCCCACAACAGTGGGGTAGCCATATCTAAAAAGAATTTCCATAAAATAAAGGCGGTAAATGCCAGTACTAATTGATCTTCACTAATAAAGTAGCTAAATCCGCAAATAGCGGCAGCAATAACTTGTAAGCTTATATAGGCTTTTATTTTACAAAAGCGCTTTGCAAGCGGTTGAGCTAAAGCACACCCTAGCATGCTTGCTGCAACGCCTAGAGTCATGAAGAGGGTGATTAAATCGTCTCGACCTAAATAGTATTTTACGTAGTAAACAGCAAGCGTAAGCCTTAATACTTGACCGGTAAGTAAAAAGAACGCAGCTAAGCAAAGCGTTCGCCATTGATCGTTTTTAATTAATGCTTTAACACTTTGTGTAAAAGGAATGTTTTGCTCTTTTGGCTGTTGTATACGCTCTTTTGTGCCTAAAAAACAAAGTAAAAACAGTACAAATCCTAAAATGCTCATTGCAGTCATTGTGTATTGATAGCCCTTGGCTGCATCGCCTTGGCCAAAGTACTCAACCATTGGCATAGTACAACCCGCTACTATTACACCGCCTAACATACCAAATACAAAGCGGTAAGACTGAATAGTCACGCGCTCTTTTACGTCGCTTGTAAGTACACCGCCCAGTGCACAATAAGGAATATTGATAGCGGTGTAAGCCACCATTAGCAGTGTGTAAGTAGTAAAGGCGTAAACTATTTTATCGGTGCCTTCTAAATTAGGCGTAGTAAACGCTAAAATACTAATAATGGCAAAAGGAAGTGAAAGCCAAAGTAGGTAGGGGCGAAAGTGCCCCCAGCGAGTATGTGTTTTGTCAGCAAGGTTGCCCATTAATGGATCGGTTACGGCATCAAAAATACGTACTGCTAAAAACATAGTACCGACAACAGCGGGTGATAAACCCACTACGTCTGTGTAGTACAGCATTAAAAACATCATAACTGTTTGAAAAATAATATTACTGGCGGTGTCGCCTAAGCCATACGCTATTTTTTCTTTTACACTGACCATGATTATTTATCCCGCTTTATACTTGTTTTTAGTTATGGGTATATTCTTATCTTTTAGAGATGAGTTCTTTATAAGCTAAGCCACTATTTTTGATAGTGCGTTGCTGAGTTTTATAATCTACATACACAATACCAAAACGTTTTAAATAGCCTTCTGCCCATTCAAAGTTATCCATTAAGCTCCAAGCAAAGTAGCCATGTATAACAACACCTTGCTCAACCGCATTATGAACCGCGTTTAAATGAGTATTATAATAACTTAAACGGTCTAAGTCGTTAACTTCACCATTATTATACGTATCGGGCATTGCTGCACCATTTTCGGTTATATAAATAGGCGGTAAGGTATATGTTTTATTAAGCGATACGAGCAGGTCGGTGAACGATTGCGGGTAAATTTCCCATCCCATATCAGTGAGCGGACCCTTAGGTGCAATAGGCTCATAAATGTCAGTAGGGTGCGCTTTATAAACTTGGCGGGTATAAAAGTTAATACCTAAGTAATCAATAGATTGAGAAATTAATTCCATATCGCCTTCAAAAATCTCAGGCTGATGGTTTAATGGTAATTGATTAATTATATCAGGATATTGGCCATCAATTATTGGTTTGATATACCACTGATTAAGGTAATCATCTGCAAATGCAGTGGCTTTTAAGTCTTCATCACTTTGAGTAAGGCTATAACACGGCGTAAAGTTAAGCACTATGCCATTTAAAGTATTAGGCGAGTTTTGCTTTAATACGCTCATAGCGAGTCCGTGGGCTAATAATAAATGATGCGCTGCTTTACGACCATATTCTTTACCCACTTTACCTGGGGCATGAATACCAATTTCGTAACCTAAAAATGCACTACAAAATGGTTCATTCAATGTGGCATAAGAGTGAACGCGATCGCCAAAGGCTTTAGTAATTAAATTTACGTAATGTTCGAAAGCGTAAGCTGTTTGTCTGTTTAGCCAACCGCCTTCATCTTCAAGGTGCTGCGGTAAATCCCAGTGGTACAAAGTAACAAAGGCTTTAATATTGCGACGTTTTAGCTCATCTAAAATATCAGTATAAAACTTAACGCCTACAGGATTTAACTTTCCTTCTTGGGTCATCACGCGCGGCCATGAAATAGAAAGCCTGTAAGCATCTACGCCAAGTGACTCAATAAGGTCTATATCATCACGCCAAAGGTTATAGTGATCGCACGCGGTATGACCGTCTGAGCTATCGACTATTTTATTGGGTGTATCGCAAAAAGTGTCCCAAATACATGGGAGACGATCTTGTGATCCGCCTTCTATTTGAAAAGAAGCCGTAGCCACACCGTATACAAAGTTTTTAGATAAAAGCGGTGAATGGGGTGGTAGTGATAATTTTGTCATTAATAACAAACCTTTTGTTAGTCATTTACAGAGAAATCAGCTCTGTGTTTTTGCTTAATTAATGCTGTATGCGTGGTACAAAAAATAAAAAGTGTTGAAATATACAGCTTGTTCGTATTTAATTGCATATGAAAGCGCTTACATTTAAGGTTAGTGTTTATTAATTCTTAGGTCAACTCTTTAATGCTTCTGGATGGTTTAAAGACAGCTGAAAACTAAAGCAGAGCAGCTTAAGAATAGATTTATAATAATAAAATACGGAGAACACATGGCAAGTTCAGCACCAGTGACAACACACACACAGTCGCAAAACTATCAGGATAAAAATTACAGTTTTGCATTAACTTCTTTAACAACATTATTTTTTATGTGGGGATTTATAACCTGCCTAAATGATATTTTAATCCCACACTTAAAAGCCGTATTTAACCTAACGTATGTACAAGCCATGTTGGTTCAGTTTTGCTTTTTTGGCGCTTACTTTTTAATGTCACTTCCAAGTGGTTATATAGTTAAAAAGGTGGGCTATAAAAAAGGCATTGTGATTGGATTATTAATTGCAGCGGTCGGGTGTATATTATTTTACCCAGCAGCGTCTTTACATAGTTATCCTGTATTTTTATTCGCTTTATTTGTACTTGCCAGCGGCATAACGTTATTGCAAGTATCTGCTAATCCTTATGTAAGTTTGTTGGGCTCACCAAAAACTGCATCATCTCGACTTACGCTTACCCAAGCTTTTAATGCATTAGGCACCACTGTTGCGCCATCATTTGGTGCTTTGTTGATTCTAGACTCAGCGTCGGATGCCTTTTTAACACCTGCTCAAAATGCAGAGTCAGTTCAACTTCCTTACCTCCTTTTAGCTGCAATGCTTATTTTACTAGCCGGTATTTTTGCTTGGCTTAAATTACCTGACATTATGAGCGAGCAAAAAGCAGAAGCCGAAAACTCAGATGCAATTGAAGGCAGTGCTTGGCAGTATCGCCATCTTGTATTAGGTGCTGTGGGTATATTTATGTATGTAGGCGCCGAAGTGGCAATTGGTAGCTTTTTAGTAAGCTTTTTAGCACAAGAAAATATAGCAGGGCTAAAAGAAAATGTCGCAGCTCATTACATCACTTATTATTTTGGTGGTGCTATGGTTGGGCGTTTTATTGGTGCTGCTGTAATGCAAAAACTACCTGCTGGTAAAGTACTTGGCTTTAACGCAACTATGGCTATTATCTTAGTCATTATTGCCATGAGCACGTCGGGTCAATTAGCAATGTGGTCAATACTATTGGTTGGTTTATTCAATTCTATTATGTTCCCAACTATTTTTAGTTTAGCGTTAAATGGACTTGGTAAGCATACAGCTCAAGGCTCTGGTATTTTGTGTTTGGCGATTGTAGGTGGTGCAATAGTGCCACTTTTACAAGGTGCGCTTGCTGACAGTGTGGGTGTTCAACTTTCGTATGTTTTACCTATTTTATGTTACATATTCATTGTTTTTTACGGCCTAAAAGGCAGCAAACCAGTATTAGTGAAGGAGCCATCATAATGAAAACGACTTTTAAACTTAATGCATTAGCAATTGCAACGTTAGTAGGGAGTGTTACTGCACTAAGCGGATGTACTAACGAAAGCAATGTTGAAAAAGTAAATGTTGAAGCGCAATCAAAGCTAGAGAAAATCTGGCCAAAGCTTTCAATTGCAGTGAAAAAAGACCCTGCTATTGAGGCTCAAATTGTCACGTTTTTAGAAAATATGACGCTTGAGCAAAAAGTAGCGCAAATGATTCAACCAGAAATTCGTGATATTACCGTTGAAGACATGCGTAAATATGGTTTTGGCTCTTACCTTAATGGCGGTGGTGCATTCCCTAATGGCGATAAGCATGCAACGCCAGAGGATTGGGTTGCACTTGCAGAAAAAATGTATCAAGCATCTATTGATGACTCTGTGGATGGCAGCAAAATTCCGACTATGTGGGGCACCGATGCAGTACATGGTCATAATAACGTAATTGGCGCGACGCTTTTTCCACATAATATTGGTTTAGGCGCGGCTAATAACCCAGATTTAATAGAGCAAATAGCGTCTATTACCGCAGTAGAAGTAATGGCTACGGGAATAGATTGGGTATTTGCACCCACTGTAGCAGTAGTACGAGACGACCGATGGGGCAGAACGTACGAAGGCTATTCTGAAGATCCAAAAATTGTTCACGATTACTCAGCAGCGATTGTAAATGGATTGCAAGGTAAAGCCGATGGCGACTTTTTAAGTGATAAGCGCGTTATTAGCACGGTTAAGCACTTTATTGGCGATGGCGGCACCGTTGATGGGGATGATCAGGGAAATAATATAGACAGTGAGCAATCGCTATTTGATATTCATGCGCAAGGTTACGTAGGTGGTTTGTCGGCGGGTAGTCAATCTGTTATGGCGTCTTTTAATAGCTGGAATGGCGTTAAAAATCACGGCAATAAATATTTACTTACGGATGTATTAAAAACACGTATGGGTTTTGATGGTTTTGTAGTAGGTGATTGGAACGGCCATGGGCAAATTAAAGGCTGTACTAACGAAAGCTGCCCAGAAGCGGTAAATGCTGGCCTTGATATTTTTATGGTGCCAACAAGTGCGTGGAAGCCGCTATATGAAAATACAATTGCACAAGTAAAAGCAGGTAAAATAAGTATGAGCCGCATTGATGATGCGGTGGCACGTATTTTACGCGTTAAATTACGCGCTGGGTTATTTGATAAACCAAGTCCGGCTAAGCGTCTTTACTCGGGTAAAACAGAGCTTATTGGCGCGCAAGCGCATCGCGAAGTCGCACGTCAAGCTGTGCGCGAATCGCTTGTATTGCTTAAAAATAAAAATAACCTATTACCTATCGCAGCTAATCAACGCGTACTTGTAGCGGGTGATGGTGCCGATAACATAGGTAAACAGTCGGGTGGTTGGAGTATTACGTGGCAAGGGACTAATAACAAAAATGCAGATTTCCCTGGAGCAACGTCAATTTACAAAGGGCTTGAAGAGCAAATATCTGCAGCAGGTGGAAGTGTTACTTTAAGTGCAGATGGTACGTTTGAACAACGTCCTGATGTTGCCATTGTTGTATTTGGTGAAGAACCATACGCAGAAGGGCACGGCGATAAAGATAACCTTGAGTTTGAACGCGGAAATAAAAAGTCATTAGCACTTTTAAGTTCGCTAAAAGAGCAAGGTATCCCTGTTATATCTGTGTTTATATCAGGTCGCCCTATGTGGGTTAACAGCGAACTTAATGCATCTGATGCGTTTGTAGCTGCATGGTTACCTGGTACAGAAGGTGCAGGTATTGCTGATGTTTTATTAAAAGCGGCAGACGGCACCATTCAAAATAACTTTAAAGGTAAGCTATCGTTTTCTTGGCCTAAATCGGCGGTACAAACTGCGGTTAATAAAGGCGATGAAAATTACGATCCATTACTTCCTTATGGTTTTGGTTTAACGTATGGCGATAAAAACGTGCTAGCTGACGACCTTGATGAAGACTCTAAACTTGATAACTCAGGGCTTACGAGTATGGATATACTTGTTGGTGCTCCTGTAGCACCATGGCGCTTATTGTTAAAGTCGGGCGATGAGCTTCTAGATGTATCAAGTAGTACGCATGAATTTGGTGCAATTAAATACCGTACTGAGGACAAAACAGTACAAGAAGACGCGCGCCAATTTAATTTCAGCGGTGCAGAAAAAGCCAGTGCTGAAATAGTAACAAGCTTTGCAGAAGATACTATTGCCTATGTTGAAGCAAATGGTGTGATTAGCTTTGATATTAAATTAAACGAAGCACTAACGAGCGATGTAGCGCTTGCTATGACTTGCTCGGATGAGTGTGGTGCAAGCATTGATTTAGCAAACGTAGTGGATAAAACCATTGGAAATAAATGGCAGTCAGTATCAATTGATTTAGGTTGTTTTGCTGATAAGGGTGTTAATTTTGCAAACCTAACAAGCCCATTTAGCTTACACAGCGATGGTAAAGCATCAATTTCTGTAGCTAATATTCAGTTTGTGCCAAATAAAGCGGACGAGGCTACACTTTCTTGTAGGTAGTTTACAAACTCTATTGTGTGTATACCAAAGCCCTTCGAATGAAGGGCTTTTTTTATGTAGATATTAGGGCGTGTTTATCTTTGACGATTAGCTTTGCATTAATAAGCTTTTTTCATCAAAGGTAACCACTTTGTCTCGGCCTGTTTCTTTAGCTAAGTAAAGGCGTTTATCCGCATAAGCAAGTAGCTCTTTTATTGTGGCCTCACCATTGATCGCATTACTTACTCCAGCGCTTACCGAGAGGCTAATGTGTTGTCCGTCATGATAAAAAGGCTGGATACTTATATTTTTTCGTAATTGCTCTGCATCATTTTTTGCTGCACTTAGGCTGTAATCAGGCAGTAAAATGGCAAATTCTTCTCCGCCAATTCTGGCACTAATACCCACATTTAAAAATTGCTCTTTAATATGTTGAGATATCCATTTAATTGCCTGATCGCCCATTTCGTGGCCAAATTGATCGTTTACACGTTTAAAAAAGTCAATATCGAGCAAAATAACAGATACATTTTTATCTATGTTTTTAGGTTTACTTAGTGCTTCCCTGCTTTTTGTAAAAAAGCCACGGCGGTTAAGTAATTGACTGAGCGTGTCGGTATTAGCAAGGCTTGAAAGCGTATGTTCAGTATTCGAAGCCAGCAGATACGGCAATATAAGTGCGCTGCAAGTAGCTAAAATTAAATGGCTACTTAAAATAAACTGGAGTGATTCAAGGTAATTAGCTGAATTAGCACCCAGGTAAGGAATTGCGAGTAATGTTGTTTGTGTGAGCATTAAAAGGGTATGAATTAAAAAGCACACAACAAGCGCTTTTTTCTGCAACGTTGCTACAAAGCTCATACTTTTAATAATGTAAGCTGAGTAGAGGTATAGGCCCGAAATAACAAAACTTGTTAGCATTTGCCCTGCTGAATAAGGATATATGGGCAGTAAGGTCAGCGCTGTAAAGCCAAGCAAATAATACAGTGGCACTAAGTTTAATGGTTTGCTGTGTTTATATTTATGTAATCCAACAATAATTAAAAATGGACTTAGTAATATAAAAATATCAGCCAAATAGTGTGTAATAAAAGGCACGTCTATTACTAACTTTAAACAGGCAAGTAATTCGGCAAATGCAAAAGTGATACACGCTAGGCCAAGTAATAAAAATGATGTTTGTTTTTTAAAGTTATGTACAGATAAAAAAAATAGGCCTATTAATACGTTAAGAATGAAAGAGAGACTGATCACTGTAGGCAGGTGTAGCATTTAAGATTCTCTTTTATTAAAGATAGGCGTGGTTGGCGTGGAAAACGTGATGATTATTATGTATTAATGTTTAAAGGTCAATATGGGTAAAAAGTAGTGATTTACCCATACGTCTAATTTGGGAGGGATTTTAACTGAACGAATATTAACGCCCGCTAAACCAAGCTCTCTAAAGCCGATTTAATATCAAGGTGATGAAAACGATAATTATGAACGAGTGCTTTTTTAGGCACTACAAATTGCCCCGTTGTTAGTAAGTCTGACATTTCACCCATTAATAGTTTCAGTGCTGCAGTGGGCATAGGAATAAATGCAGGTCGAGAGAGCGCTTCGCCTAAGCTTTTACTAAATTGAGCATTGCTTACAGGGTTTGGAGCTGTAGCGTTAACAGGTCCTGATATTTCTGGGTGCTTAATAATAAAGAGTATTAGCTGAATCATATCGTCGATGTGTATCCACGACATACCTTGCTCGCCGTTACCAATCGGGCCGCCTAAACACAATTTAAAAGCAGGCAACATTTTTCCAAGTGCACCTCCTTTTTTAGCTAAAACAATACCGGTGCGCAAAAGGCATACTCTAGTTTGTTCTGATTGTGCAAGTAGTGCTGCACTTTCCCAGTCTTTACAAAGCTGGTGGCTAAATTCATTGTGTGGGCTCTCAAACGTTTCATCAATAGGGTTACTATTTTGTCGACCATAAAAACCGACGGCACTTCCAGATATAAAGGTATGCGGGGGAGA
The DNA here is from genome assembly GCF_008370255.1 of Pseudoalteromonas sp. FUC4. Taxonomy (GTDB): domain Bacteria; phylum Pseudomonadota; class Gammaproteobacteria; order Enterobacterales; family Alteromonadaceae; genus Pseudoalteromonas. The sequence continues at coordinate 553,360 of NZ_SEUI01000001.1, forward strand.
ACTACAGGCTTTAATAGCTTCACTAATTTGCTGTGTAATATCAATACGGCTGTTTCGTATTATTTGCTTTTGTTTGTCGCTCCAGCGTTTATTTACAATCGGCTCGCCAGCAAGATTAATAACGATATCAACAGTGTTAAAATCAACATCACTAATGTCACTTACGGCTTTAACTTTGTGGCCTAATAATACATTTGCTTTAGTTGGATTGCGGCTAAGTACAGTAACAGTATTATGATGAAGTAAAAAAGGGCATAAGTGCTTACCAATTAATCCGGTCGCGCCAGTTATAAATATATGCATTATTAATCCTTACAATAAAATAGAAGCAAGTGATTAAAAAAACATACTCGCTAGCAAACGGCTTTGCAAATTTATACGTACAACAGGCTTTTATGATCACTTCGTAATTATTTCATTTAATTACCTTTTGCCTTACACTGGGGCGATATAGTTAATAAAAGGATTAATAAATTGGCAAGTTTAACTGGAGTGAATAAAAGCTTAATAGTTTTTGCTTCCTTAGTAGTGGTACTCGCCGGAATAAAAGCCGCGAGTGTAATTATTATTCCGTTTATTTTGGCGGCATTTATTGCCATTATTTGTAACCCGCTTATCAAGTTTTTTGCGCGCTACAAAATTCCTAAAGGCATTGCTGTTATGCTGGTAGTGCTTATTATAGTTGGCTTAGGTGTAAGCCTAGGTGGGCTTGTAGGGCAATCTATCAACGATTTTTCTCAGCAACTTCCTGAGTATAAAGCACAACTTAAAGAAGAATTTGTATGGCTGGTCGATTTAGCATCTCAATACAACATACTGATCAATAAAGACCAGCTAATTAATATGTTCGACCCCGGCAAAATGGTTGATGTGGCCACTAATATGCTCACTGGATTAGGTGGCGTAATGGCAAACATGTTTTTAATTATTTTAACCGTTGTTTTTATGCTGTTTGAAGGGCCAATGCTGAGCAAGAAAATACATATGGCACTTGAAGACCCTGATAGTAAAATGAAGCAAATTGACCGCTTTTTAGAGTCTATTAATTCATACTTGGCAATTAAAACGCTAGTAAGTTTAGGGACGGGTATTATTGCTGCGTTTTACTTATGGATTTTAGACGTTGACTACTTTGTGCTTTGGGGCGTGTTGGCATTTATGTTCAATTACATTCCAAATATAGGTTCCATTATTGCGGCGGTACCAGCTGTATTACTTGCCCTAATTACTCAAGGCCCATTAGTGGCAGGACTTGTTGCTGCAGGATATTTAACAATAAATACGGTAATGGGTAATATTGTAGAGCCTAAATTTTTGGGTAAAGGGTTGGGTCTTTCAACGTTAGTGGTGTTTTTATCATTGATATTTTGGGGCTGGTTATTAGGTACTGTGGGTATGCTTTTATCTGTTCCATTAACGATGATTGTAAAAATAGCCCTAGAAGCCAGTGTAGAAGGTAAGTGGGTTGCCACTTTACTGGGCAGTGGTGAAGAGGTTACTAAAAACAACTAATATCTATAACCATCAAGGGCTGTAGAATTAAAGCCCTGATGGTTAAGTTATCAGTAAATACAGAGCTATTAATTAATAAACGACTTAATAGCGTCATCCACAGCGTTTATTGCGCCTTCTAAATATCCTGCTTCTTGTTTTGCAAACTCACTCGCTACAAAATGAATATTAAGGTTACTTAATTGCTCATCCAAGTTTGAAAAATCAAATTCTGGATGCTGTGAAGGCTGAGTTTGATCGTCTCTATTAGCTACAAATTTATCCTCTGCCCAGTCTTTAATAAAGTATCCCGTTGCCTTTTCAGCATCCTTACCATAAAAATAGCTAAGCTGTTGGGCACAGGCTTGAATTAATTGCTCTTGAGTTACTTGGTTTCGTGATAAGTAGGGCAAACCTATAAAGCCAAATAATGCGGCGTAATTGCTATCCTCAGCACTCGCATCGTGAATTTCGACCATAGGGCCTACGCGGCTAAAGCATTGCCCTGATAAGTTTTTATCACGCCAAAATGCATGTTCAAAAGTAGCTATAAATTTGGCTTGTCCTGCCATCCATGTAGGTACGCTGCTAAGGCGGTTTATGAGTGTTGGAGTCGCCCATAGTTCAGGTGTTAAATGCGTTGTAACCATACGAGCAGGAATTGCTGAAATTAGCTTTTCAGTTGTAAAGTGCTTTATATTGCCTAAGTGATTAACCGTAATTTGCCAGCTATTATCGCTCTTTTTAAGCTCAGTGACATTGTTATCTACCAACACTGAATCGGGATTAAGTTGCTCATACAAGGCAGTTATTAAGGTATTCATGCCGTGTTTGAGTCTAAATAATTGCATATCTCCAGCACCTGCAATTTGTTGAGGTTGCCCGGAGTTAGGTGCTTGATATAACACATCACCTTTGTTGTATTGCTCAAATATACTTAAATGGAGTGACTTTACTAGCGCTTGAATTTTTGGCTGATGGGGAAATATCCACGTAGGGCCTAAATCAAAACTAATATCGTTATTTATTTGTGATTGCGCGGCAAAAATTCTACCACCCAATTGCGATTTAGCTTCTAGCAATAAGTAAGGAATATTAAGTATTTGCAACTTGTATGCACTGTATAAGCCAGCAAGTCCGCCACCTATAATAATTACTGGTTTAGTCATTTGTTAACTCATTAGTTTTTTAGCAATCTACTAGTAGATAGTTTGTTTCGATACAAATAAATTGTCAAGTAGGCTAGAGAGAGCTGCAAACGCAACTAATTGGGTTTGCCTAAGTTACGTTAAAATGGGTGTTTTAGTGATTCCGTAAATTGATTTATAAGCTCAATTTCACAGAGTTTATAGCTAATGGCTGCTGTTGTCGCATTAGGTAGTTTTATTAAGTAACGCCATTGGCAGGCGCTCTCAAGATACTTTTCATTATTTTTAATGCTGCGCATAAATAACGGTAACACTTGCGTATTGCCTGTGCTTTCTTGTGATTTAGTTAGCTCATATTTGCGCTTTTGTATCCAACTGCCTTGTGCTTGCTTTGCTTTATCAATCTGGGTGTCTAAGCATTGAATATACCGCTTAGCTTCATCGGTTGTTGCTTTAGCAGCTAAAGTACATGCTTCATCTGCAAAGCTGTACTGGCTTGAAGCTAATAGCACAATAGCAGTGAGTTTTAATAACCAGCTACTTTTTGTCATTGTAATTAAACTCTAAAATAAATTGAGCGCCAGCTAAGTTATCAGCATCAGTAATGGTAAGTGTTCCGTGATAAGACTTAACTAAGTCAGATACAATCGCCATGCCTACGCCATGTCCGCTTTCGTATGTATCGAGGCGAGTACCGCGTGTAAGTAAAGATTCACGTTTGTCCTCTGGTACGCCAGGGCCATCATCGCTAATTCCAATACACAAAGTTTTGCTTTGAATAACTTGTATTGCTACTTGTGAGCGACACGCTTTACAAGCGTTATCAATCAGGTTGCCGAGTAATTCCATTAAATCTGTTTGGTCACCTAAAAAGTAATCTTTTTCGGTTACGGTGCAGGTAAAAATAATATCTTTATCACGGTATACTTTTACCATAGCACTGAGTATTGAATCAAGTACAGGCTTGACTGGTGTTTGTTTTTTCCAGGTATCTGACGCACCCGTTGCAGCACGTTTTAATTGGTGTTCGATCATCACATTAATGCGGTCGAGTTGTTCTTGTGCATCGGCATCGTTTGCCAATGGACTTGATTTAAGTACCGCAAGCGGTGTTTTAAGAGCATGAGCGAGGTCGCTTAATGAGGCTCTATAACGTTCTTTTTGGCGTTGTTGCGACTCAAGTAGCAAGTTTAGGTCTGCTTTTATTGTTTGCAGTTCTACAGGGTAAAGGCCTTTAATTTCTTGAATATCACCCGATTCAATCGCTTTTATTTCTTTATCGAGTCGTTGGAGTGGGCGAGCGCTCCAAATAAAACCAATCGCCATCAGGCCTGCAATTGCAATGCCCATTATAAACATCCAATCTACAAGGGTTTGCTTAAAGCCATCCATTAAACGAAGTAGAGCGTCATTACGTTTAACTAATATAAAACGAGCTTGTTCTGATTGGTCTATGTTATTTAAAATTACTGTTAGGCTAAGTTGCCAGTACGCGGTGTTATTATACTCCACGCGCCTAAAATCGGCGGCACCGGCTTTGGTTTCTATTTGCTCTGGTACATAGTTTAAATTTACAGCCGATTCTGAGTTCCAAACAGGGTCATCATCGCGGTAAATCATTGCGTAGGTATCTGAATTTAATCTGTTTAACTCAGGCGCTAAAATAGTGCTGGGCATAATAATACCATGCTCAGTAAAGTCGACTTCAGATATTAGCGAGTAAAGCTGTGCTTCGAGAGTTTTTTCTGTCGCATCAACAAGTGAAGCGTAATACGCTTTGCCAATTGAATAAAATAAGATAGGGAGTGCGACTAATAAAACAAAGACAAGGATAAATCCTTGCCTTATTTTTAACGATATTTGCGGTATTACCACTGGCTTTTAAGCCTGTAACCACGCCCACGTAATGTCTCTACTGGATTGAGCACACCATCAGGGTCAAGCTTTTTACGCAAACGTAGTACAAATACTTCAATTACGTTTGAATCAAGATCGAAATCTTGGTCGTAAATATGCTCAGTAAGTTCTGATTTAGAAATTACTTTTTGCGGATTTACCATTAAGTATTCAAGTACTTTATATTCGTAAGCTGTAAGGCTAAGCTCTTTATCATCAACCCATACTTGTTGTGAACGTGTATGAATTTTAATTGGGCCCGCAGTCATTTCTGGATTTGCTTTACCAGCACTGCGACGAATTAATGCATTACAACGTGCAATAAGTTCTTCAACATGAAATGGTTTGGTAAGGTAGTCATCAGCACCTGCATCTAAACCTTCTACTTTGTCCTGCCAGCGGTCGCGCGCTGTTAAGATTAAAATAGGAATAGTAATGCCTTGTGCTCGTGCTTTATTGATTAGCTCAATACCGTCTATTTTAGGTAAACCTAAATCAACTACGGCCATATCAAGCGGGTATTCTGTAATGTGGAAAAGACCTGCTTCACCGTCGTGGCATAAATCCACGCTGTAACGTTCTTTTTCTAAAGCATTACGTAGGTTATCTGCTAAATGTAAATCGTCTTCAATAACTAAAATTCGCATTTGTTAATCCTTTTTCACTTCGCCGGTTTTTTTATTTATATGTAAATCAACGACGTGGCCGTCAGATTTGAGTATTCGTACGGTATAAAAATCTGTTTTTTCGGTAATTTTTAAGGTCTTACCGCCTATTGTTTTCTTTGCAAGTATTACGGCTTTCTTTTTGTCCACCTTAGCATGAGATGCTTGGGCGGCCGTCGCTGCTTGAGCAAAGTTAGCTAAGCTAACACAAGCAATAAAACCGAGGCTTAATAATACGCGCATAATGGAAAACTCCTAGACCAGACCCACTTAGTTTAATTAACTAAGTTACTAAAATTCAAGTAAAAACGCTAAATTCGCTTTTATCTTGGTAATTTTAATTAAAATCTTGTGAACAAACCCTGAATTACAGTGCAACGCACGCTCTTAGGGTTTAATACACTTTTAAGCAGGGAACACTTTTTTGAAAGGTTTTACCACTGTATTTTCATAGATGCCAGCGGCAACGTAAGGGTCAGCTGCTGCCCATTCTCGAGCGGCTTCAATTGACTCAAACTCCGCAACAACTAATGAACCGGTAAAACCTGCTTCTTGAGGATCTTCACTATCGACTGCCGGAAACGGACCTGCGGTAAGTAAACGATTTTGAGAATCAAGCTCACTCAGGCGTGCTAAATGTGCTGGGCGTGCTGCTTTTCTGAGCTCTAAGCTATTTTCAACATCTGTTGAGTGAATCATGTACAACATAAGTAATCTCATAAAAATTGTTAAATTTGATTAACGCAATACTACCACAGCGTTGAAAATTGGTGAATTAAAAGCGTATTTACACAGGTTTACACATCGATTTTATTTTTACACTGTAATTGCTTGAAAATCTCTGTGTAACACTGGTAGAGTCCCTGAAATATACAAAATAATAAAAAGGTTTTAAGCATGAGCGAAAATAGAGAACGATTTAGTTCCCGTCTCGGATTCATATTAGCGGCAGCAGGTTCGGCTGTTGGTATTGGTAATTTAGTTGGCTTTCCGGTTTCTGCTACTAAAAATGGCGGCGGCGCATTTTTATTAATTTACGCTTTATTTGTCGTATTCATTTGTTTACCAGTCATGATGGCTGAGATGGCAATGGGTCGTAACGCTCAAAAAGATCCACTTGGTTCGTATAAACTATTATCAAATAACGATAAAAAATGGAAGTTTGCAGGCTTTTTAGCTGTGCTTACACCATTTATGATTGCTGTATTTTATATGGTAATTACGGTTTGGATTTTTGGCTATTTAACGCAAACAGGCCTAGGTAATTTAGACTTATTAGCAGATCCCGGCCACTTTGGTGTTTTTATTAATAGTTACACTGTGTTCGGTTATATGGCCGTTGTAGTTATTATGGTGAACTTAATTTTATTAGGCGGTGTTAAGCAGGGCATAGAAAAAGCCGCTAAGTTTTTAATGCCCGCTTTATTGGTTATGCTGCTCGCCCTCGTTATTTATGTATTAACGCTTGATAACGCAATGGCTGGCGTTAAATACTATATTATTCCTGATTTTTCTAAAATGAATGCAAGTGTTTTAAATGGCGCATTAAGCCAAGCGTTTTTCTCACTATCTTTGGGGATGGGTATCCTAATGACTTACGCGTCGTATATTTCTAAAAAGGATGACATTGTAAGTAGCGCTAAAATGGTTGCTATTACTGACTCACTCGTTGCGTTTGTAGCGGGTTTAATGGTGCTACCCGCTATATTTAGTTTTGATCCAAATACAGACCCTGCAGCACTTTCTGACTCGTCTGTATCCATGATTTTTGTTTACTTACCTAAAATTTTATTAGCACTGCAAAATGATATTGGCTATGTAGGTGCATCTATTGTTGCATTTTCGTTCTTCTTATTAGTATTTTTTGCAGCGATTACCTCGCTTGTTTCAATAGTAGAAGTCCCGACTGCAACCCTAAGTGACCGCAAAGGTATTAGCCGTAAAAAAGCATTGGGCATTCTTACACTTTCAACCGGTGTACTTACTATTTTATGTACAACGTCGTTTGGTATGATTGACAGCCTTACATCAGTGACAAGCTACGGCGGTGTTAATAAGAGCTTTTTTGATATTATTGTTGATGTATTTTACGACACAATTTTACCGCTTAATGGTTTAATGGTGTGTTTGTTTGTTATGTATCGCTGGAAAAAAGCACGCTTAACACAAGAGCTAAGCTTAGGTTCGCCTAATTATGCAGGAAGCTTTATGGAAAAATACGTTAACTTTTCACTTTCAACGTTTATTCCTGTTATTTTAGCTGTGATATTTATTAATACAGTGGCGACTAAGTTTTTTGATTTAAAAATATTTGGTTTTTAATAAACCTCTTTAAAACTTGTTGAATAATATAATGCCGCTCAGTTAAGCTTAGCGGCATTTTTTATAGGTGTTTTTTACAGGTATCTGATCTAACTATTAAAGGGATTTAAAATGAATAAAATTATTATTGGGTTTGCTTTTGCTATCTCATCATTCGGCGCACTTGCACAAAGTGCTGATGGTTGGCCTGAAGGCGGTGCAATGCACACCGGCATTACTTATAATTTAGAGGGTAATAGGTACAAAACTAAAATCAGTAAAATGATGGATGAAATTTACCCTCAACTAACTGATGATTACCAAGTAGACGCAGTTAAAGCCCAAATAACAGCATGGGAGCAGTATATAGATGCTACATGTAACGTTGTTGGCATAGCAACGGGTGCCGGTGGCTCTTGGCCCTCAACGTATAGTGTTAAATGCCAAAGAAGCCTAAGTTATGACAGATATTTTGCGACTAAAAACGCGCTGAAGTGCGTTAATAGATTAAGCAAAGAAGAGTTTGTAGGGCGTAGCGAAAAGTTAAATTGTTTAATTCAAACATTAAATATAAAAATATTTTAAGGTTTGCAATCGTGCTACAGCTAAATTATAAAGTTAGCTGTAGCATGTTAGGCTTTATAGCAACTCAATGCTTACTGTTGCGCCTTTTTCGATATTGCCGCTTTGTGCTGGCACTACAATTAAGCAGTTAGCTTTACTAAGCGACGAAAGTACACCCGAGCCCTGTTTATTAAACGGGGCAACCACCAAGTCACCTTGCTCGTTAATTGTTGCTGTACCGCGCTGAAAGTCAGCTCTACCTGGGCGCTTTTTAATAACGGATGTAGTAACCGCGTTAAAGCGCATTTTAGGATTTACGTCACCAAGCCCCGACAGCTTTTGCAGTGCAGGCTCTACTAACTGATTAAACGTAACAGCAGCCGACACAGGGTTGCCTGGCAAGCCAAAAAAGTAACTGTTAGCTAGTTTACCAAAGGCAAAAGGTTTGCCTGGTTTCATGGCTATTTTCCAAAAGTGAATATTGCCAATTTCGTTGAGCACTTCTTTGGTAAAGTCGGCTTCACCAACCGATACACCACCTGAGCTTATTACGGCATCGGCAAGTTCGTTCGCTTTTAAAAATGTATTGGTGATGAGTTCTTTATCATCAGGGATAATTCCTAAATCAAGCACGTCTATATTTTTTTGTTGCAGCGCACTAATAATAACAGCGCGGTTGCTTTCAAAAATAGCGCCTTGTTTAAGCGGCTGACCAGGTTCAATTAGCTCATCACCTGTAGAAAGTACGGCTATTTTTAAGTTTCTTACCACGTCTATATTGGCAATTCCTAAAGACGCAAGTAATCCCACATCAACGGCTTTTAATTTATCACCTGCTTTTAAAATAACGTCGTCTATCGCAATATCTTCGCCAGCAAAACGCACGTTTTCGTTTAGTTTTGGTTGCGCGGTAAACGTAATTTTATCACCATCAACCGAGGCATTTTCTTGCATTACAACGCCGTTAGCGCCTGGTGCAATGGCGGCGCCGGTCATTATTCTTACGCATTGCCCTGGGGTAAGCGTTCCTTCAAAAACTTGACCTGCAAACACACTACCTACTTGTGTGTAGGTTAAGCTTTTATCTGAAATACACAGCGCATAGCCATCCATTGCAGAGTTGTTATGAGCGGGTACGTTTATAGTTGATTTAACATCGCTTGCTAAAACGCGATCAACACTTTGCATTATAGAAATGGTTTCAACGTCTTTAATAGGCGTTATTGTGCCAAGTATATTTTGTATTGCAGTTTCAATTGGTAATAAACCGGGTGCATTGCAAACATCGTTCATATATATTGCTTACTTAAATCATTTTATTTTGAAACAATACTTATAATGTCAAAGCTTTACAATACATGGTTGGGTTATTTTTTGTGTGTGATATGCATGTTTTCGTGCAGCGTAAACGCAAAAGAAACGCTGCAAGTAGCCGTAGCAAGTAATTTTAAAACTGTATTGCAAACCCTACTAAAAAAATCCCCATTACCTAATGTTGACGTGAAAATATCAGCCGCTTCTAGCGGTGTTTTATATTCGCAAATAGTGCATGGCGCGCCATTTGATGTGTTTTTATCAGCTGACGATTTTCGCCCGCAATCGCTTATTAAAGAAGGCTATGCCGAGCAAAGCAGTTTAATTACTTACGCGTTAGGCGAACTTGCTTTGTGGCAACCAAAAGCTGAAAAAGTAAATGATAAAGTAGCCATTGCTAATCCGCGTTTTTCACCATACGGACGTGCCTCAGAGCATTACGCTAATAACCATTTTAAAAAACCAATAAATTATGTGTACGGGAATAATATTACGCATGCGTTTCAGTTTGTGCAAAGTGGTAATGTAGGAGTAGGGCTGGTGGCTGTATCATCGCTAAAGGCGGCTTACAGTAACACGCGAGATCAAAAATATTTAGATTATACCGTGCTGCCTACCAATCAATATCCCGATATAATTCAACAAGGTGTTATTATTAGCTCAACTAAAAAGCATGCTAGCGCTAAGCAACTTATGCAATTTTTAATGATGGACGCTACGCAGCAGCAGTTAATTGAATTAGGTTACAGAATAAAGGACAACAATGCTTCAAAGTGATTTAACCGCACTGTGGTTAACTATAAAACTTGCCTTTATAACCGCAGTGCTCCTTCTTGTTTTTTGTATTCCAGTGGCTTACAAGCTCGCTGGCTATAACGGTAAATTTAAACCATTTTTAGAGGCATTAATTGCAATGCCTTTAGTGCTACCGCCTACGTTATTAGGGTTTTATTTACTTGTTTTATTTTCGCCTGATCACGTTTTTGGGCAGTTTTGGTTTTGGCTAACGGGTACGCAGCTTGCGTTTAGTTTTCAGGGCGTAGTTATAGGCTCGCTTTTTTATTCGCTGCCTTTTGTAATGCAGCCTCTTGTGGCTGGGTTTAAGCATATTAATCAAACCTATAACGAAGCTGCCATTGCGCTTGGGTTAAGCCCGTTTAAACGCTTTGTGCATTTAATTATTCCGCTTTTAAAACCCAGTATTGGTAGCGCATTTGCTTTAGGCTTTGCGCATACATTGGGTGAGTTTGGTTTGGTATTAATGATTGGCGGTAATATTCAGGGGCAAACACAGGTGGTGTCTATTGCGCTTTACGACCATGTTGAATCATTAAATTATACGGCGGCGCATCAGCTTTCACTTATTTTACTGGCAATTTCGTTTGCCTGTTTAGTGCTGTTATTTAAGTTTAATAAAAGCATCGTTGGGGTTAAGCAATAACATGATTAAGTTAAGCCTTTTTAAAGCACTCAATAATTTTGATTTAGATATAAACCTTGAGCTTGAGTCGTTTAATGTACTCGGTGTTTACGGGCCTTCTGGCTCAGGTAAGTCAACATTACTGCGTTGTATTAGCGGTTTAGAGCCTGCAAAAAGTGTTCATATTAATAATCAGCCAGTGCATGAGTTGCCAAGCGATAAACGCGGTATTACGCTTCAGTTGCAATCGTGTCCGTTGTTTCCTCATTTAGATGTGGCAGGTAATTTAGCGTTTACACAAAAACACTGCGGGAATAAACAAACCAGCTTAACGCTTCAATACGTTGTTAAAACACTTGAATTACAAGACTTACTAAATCGCGATGTACAAAGCTTATCGGGTGGCGAGCGCCAGCGTGTAGTATTTGCGCGCACTTTGCTTGCCGGTCAAAAATTTATAATGCTCGATGAGCCTTTTAGTGCGCTTGATTGGTCATTGCGTTTTAAAACGCTTACTAAACTCAATGAGTTAGCCGTTAAGTTTAATATTAAATTTATAATAGTAAGTCACTCATTAAAAGAGCTGCTATTTTGCTGCGATACCCTTATTCAGCTTGATAAAGGTAAGGTGATAAACCAAGGTGCAAGTGCGCACGTTGCAAAAGCTATTTACGCAAACGATAGGCAAACACCGCTGAGCTTAATTAATTACGATGTGGTTAAATTTGATGAAGACTACGGGCTATATCAACTGCAATTACAGCAAAGTGAGCAACCGCTTTTTGTGCTTCCTGCACTTGTAGATAGCAGTAATAAGCTAATTATAGAAAGTGAGCAAATGTCGTTTAGTGCGTTAAAGCCTGAGCAAACAACGCACAGTAATGTTTTAAGGTCGGTATTAATTCAGGCTGAGCTTATTAATAATAAGTGGCAGCTAACGCTTAATGTAGATGGGCAAACTTTGTATTGCTTGGCTTCAAGACGATTGTGGGACAAAAACGACTTTAAAGTGGGCGATGTGCTTTATACAACAATCAGTAATCTAGAATAACTAAATGCTGCACACCGCACATTGACTGTTTTTAGCTATTTTAAAACGATTAAACTCCATGCTTAAACCATCCACCAGCAATAAGTGCTCGCTTAAACCACTTGGCAAACCAGCAAGCATTTTTAGCGCTTCAGTTGCCTGAATACTGCCTATTAGCCCCACAATAGGGGAGAGTACGCCGGATTCAGAGCAGCTTTGTGTTTGTTCACTAAAAAATTGCGATAAACAACCATAACAGTGGCTGTTTTCATCCATAGTAAAACACGCGACTTGTCCTTCCATACGTATTGCAGAGCCTGACGCTAGCGGAACTTTAGCGTTAAAACAGGCGCTATTAAGTGCATTGCGCGTTGCTAGGTTATCTGAGCAATCAATCACTATATCAATGTTATTAAATAATTGTTCTGTAGAGGTACTTGCATCAAAAAATGCCTCTATGGTATTTATATTTATTTCACTATTAAGTGCGCTGAGCTGTTTTTTAGCAGCACAGCATTTTGAGCTACCAATATCACTTTCTTTATAGAGTATTTGCCTTTGCAGGTTGGTCACGTCTATTTCATCGTTATCAACTAAGGTAAGCGTGCCAACGCCAGATGCCGCTAAGTATTGACCTACTGCACACCCAAGCCCACCCACACCAATAATTAAAGCATGCGATTGCCATAGTCGCTCTTGTCCGTCTATATCAAGCTGCGGGAGCATAATGTGCCGAGAATAGCGCAGTTGCTGCTGGTAAGTTAGCGGTGTTTTTTGCATTTTCAAACTTCTCATACTTTTTTTGAACAATACCAAGTTGTTAAATCCTAGAGCAAGTAGTAACGCTTTTTATTTGCACTGTAACAGCCCATATCCCCTCACTCATATAGTGCAACTATAACGCATTAAAAAAATAAATACATATAACCAACTGAAATATATGGTTTTTAATTAGTGGCTCAGTAATTGCTGTATTGGGTTAACTAAAATTTAACAAAAATTGGGCAACTACTCATATAAAAGAGTGGGGCATTTACAAAACAATAATACGTTTACGAGGAAATAAACATGCAACCGAGTTCTGGATTTAACTTAATATCCTTCAAAGGAAAAATGAAAGTATTACATCTGAGTTGGATGGTCTTTTTTGTGTCATTTTTTGTATGGTTTAACCATGCTCCTTTATTAGGTGCAATTGCGGGCTCGCTTGGTATTACCATGGCACAAGTTAAAACATTACTAATTTTAAATGTAGCGTTAACTATTCCAGCCCGTGTTGTGGTGGGTATGCTGACCGATAAATTTGGCCCTCGGATTGTTTATGCGGCACTACTTATTACCTGTAGTATTCCGTGTTTTATGTTTGCTATGGCAACCACATTTGAGCAAGCCGCAATAGCGCGTTTTGCGCTAGGTTTTATTGGTGCAGGCTTTGTTGTGGGCATTCGTATGGTGAGTGAATGGTTTCCAGCTAACGAGTTGGGCATAGCAGAAGGTATTTATGGCGGTTGGGGKAACTTTGGTTCAGCAGCAGCGGCTATGTTACTGCCAATTATTGCACTTATGTTTGGTGGCGAAGATGGTTGGCGTTACGCAGTAGGTTTAACGGGGGTATTAAGCGTTATATTTGGTATTATTTGGTACTTAAATGTAACCGATACACCAAAAGGCGGTACATACTTTAAACCTAAAAAAGTAGGCGCAATGGAAGTAACCAGTAAAGGCGACTTTGTATTGTTGCTTATTATGAAAATTCCTATGTACGGCGCATTAGCATTACTTACTTGGAAGCTTTCACCAACCGGTGCTAACCTAATTTCGGCTAATTTTGTACTTGCCGTGTATGCTTTTTTAGTTCTGCTTTATATTTACGAAGTGTATAAAACCTTTGACGTAAATGGTCATATCTTTAAAGAGCCTGTACCTGAGTCGCATCGTTATGAGTTTAAGCAAGTAGCTGTTTTAAATATTTTATATTTTACAACCTTTGGTTCTGAGCTGGCGGTTGTATCTATGTTGCCACTGTTTTTTATGGATGTGTTTGGTCTTGATATGGTGTACGCGGGTATTTTAGCCTCTGCTTACGCATTTATGAATTTAGCTTCTCGTCCAGGTGGCGGTTGGATTTCAGATAAATTAGGTCGTCGTATAACACTTATTGTACTTACAACGGGTCTTGCTGTTGGTTATTTTGTTATGGGCTTGGTTGATGCATCTTGGCCTTTATGGCTTGCAGTTGTTGCGGCTATGGCATGTTCGTTCTTTGTGCAAGCAGGTGAAGGCGCTGTATTTGCTGCAGTACCGCTAATTAAGCGTCGTTTAACTGGGCAAATTGCAGGTATGACAGGGGCTTATGGTAATGTTGGTGCAGTAGTTTACTTAACGGCATTGTCACTTGTTGATTATCAAACCTTCTTTTTCATTATTGCGGGTAGTGCATTACTTGGCCTAGCTGCACTGTTTTTTATGAAAGAACCAGATGGACATATTACCGAAGTAAATGAAGACGGCACCGTTGAACTTATTTCAGTGACTTAAGGCATTATTGACTATGTTTGATGAAACACACCACGCTAAAGCGCTTGAAAATGAACTCAATGTTTCATTTGGCGGGCACAGCGCTAAAGGGTTAAAAGCAGAAAACCAAGATGCGTTTGCTGCTCTCAATACCAAAGCGCAAGAAAAAGAGTCTAAAGGCGTTATTGCCTGCTTAGCCGATGGGTGTTCATCAGCAAAAAATGCTAAACAAGCGTCTCAACTTTCGGTTACTCATTTTATAAATGAGTATTTAAATACCCCCGAAAGTTGGGCGGTTAAAAAGTCAGTGTCGAAGGTGTTAGCAAGTTTAAATCAGTGGCTTTATTCGCAATCGGTTAATTACAATCACTTAGGTCAGCGCCAAGCCGATTGGATGACGACTTTTACAGCACTTATTTTAAAGTCGGCAACGGGTTATATATTTCACTTAGGTGATACGCGTATTACTCGCTTGCGAGGAAATAAAATAGAGGCGATAACACGGGATCACAAAGTAAACGATACGCTAACGCGTGCACTTGGCGCACAACTTCATCAAGAAATAGATGTATACGAAGTTGACCTAAAAGCAGACGATATTTATATATTAACCTGTGATGGCGTACACGATGTGCTCCCAAGCAGCGACATAGCTAAATTAATTAATGAGCACGCTAATTTAGAGCCCACTAATTTAGAGCATGCAGCTAAAGCAATTACCGAACTTGCATTAGCGCGAGGCAGTGACGACAACGTAAGTTGTTTACTGGTAAAAGTAGAAAATATTGCCGAGCAAAAGTTAGATGAGCTTTATCATTCGCTAACACGACGAAAAATCCCACCTGCGCTTAATGTTGGGCAAAAAATTGATGACTACACGGTTATTCGTAAATTACATGCCAGTAGTCGCTCGCACATTTATTTAGTGCAACAAGCGCCCGATATACCGCCAGTGGTTTTAAAAGCACCTTCGGTTAATTTTGAAGACGATGTGCACTACCTTCAAGGCTTTATAAGAGAGGGCTGGGTAGGGCAACGCATAAACCATTTAAACGTGATGAAAGTACTGAGTACGCAATCGCAGAGTCGTTTTTTGTATCATATTTGTGAGTACATGGACGGGCAAACACTCAGTGATTGGAAGCACGACGTGCCGCACCCAGAAATAACCCAAGTACGCAGTATTATTGAACAAATAGTACATGCACTAAGGGCGTTTCAGCGACTCGATATGGTGCATCGCGATTTAAAACTCGATAATGTAATGATAGATGCGCACGGAAAAGTAACGCTCATTGATTACGGCACAGTAAGTGTTGCAGCTATGGACGAGTCGGTTAAACAAATTGCGGATGATTGCCCGCAAGGCACTGCCGACTACACCGCACCCGAAACACTTATTACTATGCACGCCGATTTTAAAAGTGATTTGTTTTCACTTGGCGTTATTGCATACGAGTTATTGTGCTCAAAATTGCCTTATAAACCACTGCCACTTAACCACGTAGCGCCAAAAGATTACAGCCATTGGCATTACACAAGTATTCGTAAATACAGAGCCGATATTCCGTTTTGGTTAGATCAAGCCCTTATGAAAGCGCTTGCCCCTAAACCTGAGCTCAGATACCAAGCTTTTTCTGAGTTTATAAACGATATCAACAAACCTAATCCTTATTTAGAAAGTACCGCTAATAAAAGTTCAATAATGAAACGCGATCCAGTTATGGTGTGGAAATGTATTTCGCTGTGTTTATTTATTGCTTTGGTATGTGTATTAATAATTAAAACTTAGAGAACCAAAATGCTTAACTATAAGAACAACTTACCTATTATTTTTATACTGGGTTGCTTCACTGCGCCTTCAATAAGCCAAGCTTCGCAAACTGATCTTGATTTTAGACTACGTTTTGAAAGCGTTGATCAAAACAATGCTTTAAAAGATGCAAGCGGCTTAACACTTAGAGCCCGCTTAACGCATCAAACCGATGAGGTAAATGGTTTTTCAGCCCTTATTGAAGTAGAAGACACTCGCAGCCTATTGGGCGTAGATGATTACAACAATACGGTGGGGAAAAACACTAATTATTCTGTTATTGCAGACCCAGAAAACACTGAAATAGACCAAGGTTTTGTTAAATATGCCCGCGATGGCCTATCGCTAAAAGTAGGGCGCCAAGTAATAGCCCTTGATGGGCAGCGTTTTGTTGGTCACGTAGGTTGGCGCCAAGACAGACAAACCTTTGATGCAGCAACCATTAATTACGCATTTAATAACATAGATTTACAGTACAGTTATTTAAATAAGCGTAACCGCATATTTGCTGACGATAAAGACATTAAATCGTCCGATCATCTAATTAATGCAAGCTTTAAAACAGACTACGGTGAAGTGGTTTTATACAGTTACTTATTAAGTGACGATGCACTACAAGACGACAGTTTAGACACTTATGGTGTTTCTTTTAACGGTAATAAAACCCTAAACGACATAAAATTTTATTACAAAGCGGAGTATGCAACGCAGTCTGCTTCAACAGGCGTGAGTGATTTTGATGCCGATTACTATGCACTTGAAGGCGCTGTCGATTTAAATGGGTTGGGAATAAAAACAGTAACATTAAAAGTCGGCGTAGAGTCACTTGGCTCAGACAATGGCGATTACGGGTTTGCAACACCGCTTGCCACGTTACATAAATTTAATGGTTGGACAGATACGTTTTTAAATACACCCGCACAAGGCTTGGACGACACTTATATAAGCTTAAACGGTAAAGCGTTTGACGGAAAATGGCTGGTGGCTTATCACAGTTTTGATGCTAATGAGCAATCAAATGGGGTTGACGATTTAGGCAGTGAACTAAACGTACAATACGTTAAACCTATTAATAAACAATATGCAGTAGGTGTAAAATACGCTGATTACTCAGCGGGCGATACTGCTGCTAATAAAGTCGATACTCAAAAATTGTGGGTATGGATGAGCGCTAAATTTTAACCCTCACTATCTTCTAAAATCCTCTTGTAATTTATAGCGACACAAGATGGTGCAATTGCACCATCTTGTGGGGCTTTATGCTTTTCACCTCTGCACCAATATAGGCAACTTGCTGATTTTAAATGCTTATATATTTGGCTTACATATTGCTATAACAATCCTATAACAAATTATTCGATGTTAGCTTTAGTCAATCACTAAAGTAGATATCATTTTAAGGTGGGTAAATGCTAAGCAAGCAGCGTGTTGTAGTAGTAGGAAACGGAATGGTGGGGCACCATTTTGTGCAGCAGCTAGTTTCTCAAAATCAAGCTGATGAGCAATTTGAAATTACAGTACTTAGCGGTGAAGACCGTTTAGCGTATGACCGCGTGCAGCTATCGTCTTTTTTTAAAGGCAAAACCGCAGACGACCTCGCACTTACATGTAATAAAACCTATGACGATTGGCAAGTACGCTTTCATACTCATTCTAAAGTGGTTGATATAAATCGTGATGCGCAAACTGTAACGACCGCTAAAGGGGAGTTGTTTGAATACGACAAGCTTGTGCTTGCTACAGGTTCATTTCCATTTGTACCGCCTATACCGGGTAAAGATCGCGAGCATTGCCTTGTTTATCGCACCATTAACGATTTACACGCAATAAAAAACTCAGCCCACGGCAGTAAAGTAGGCGTGGTAATTGGTGGCGGTTTACTGGGGCTTGAAGCTGCAAACGCATTAAAGCAACTGGGTTTACAGACTCACGTAATAGAATTTGCACCGCAACTTATGGGCGTACAAGTTGATGCGGGTGGCGGTCGGTTACTAAAAAACAAAATTACAGACTTGGGCGTTACTGTGCATACATCGGTAGCAACCGAGGAAATAGTAGAGGGTGAGAACTGCCGTTACAAAATGTGTTTTAAAGGCGGTAAAACCCTTGAAACCGACATGATTGTATTTTCGGCGGGTATTCGCCCTTATGATAATTTAGCCCGCGAGTTTAATTTAGAGATAGGTGAGCGCGGCGGTATTGTAATTAATAATCACTGCCAAACGAGCGATAAAAACATATACGCTATTGGTGAATGTGCACTGTGGAATAATTTTATTTTTGGCTTAGTAGCACCTGGTTACGCCATGGCTAAAATAGCGGTTGGGCATATTTTACAAGATACGCAGCAAGGTACTTTGCAAAGTACTGGCTCAGATAATAAAACCGATGAATTTAGTGGTGCCGATATGAGCACCAAGCTTAAATTAATGGGTGTTGAAGTAGGCTCTATTGGCGATGCACATGCACGCAGCGAAGGCGCAATAAGCTATTATTTTGAAGATCTACCCAATGGTATTTATAAAAAAATAGTCACCAATTCACAAAGTAATAAGCTGATTGGCGCGGTACTTGTTGGCGATACCAGCGATTACGATAATTTGCTGCAATATCATTTAAACGACATTGAACTTACCACCGTTCCCGAAGCGCTCATTATGCCTCTTGGCGGCGACATAGCAGAGCTAAGGGCCGATGACTTGCCTGATGACGCCATTATTTGCGCGTGTCATAAAGTAACCAAACACACCATTGAACAATCAGTTTCTAAAGGCTTTATAGATTTGGCAGGTGTGCAGCAAAGCACTAAGGCCAGTACAGGTTGTGGAGGGTGTGAAAAACTCGTTCAAAATGTAATAAGCAGCGCACTCGCTAAAGCAAGTAACACTATTAATGTAGTTACCCTTAATGAGCCTGTAAAACAGCCTGCATAAATTAAAGCACACTAAAAGAGAGCAGTAGTATGACAACCGCAAACACGTCACCAACTATAAATAAAACGAGTTTAAAACAAACAACATGTGCTTACTGTGGTGTAGGGTGTGGTGTTGATATTTCACTTTTTAATAATGTGCCAACCAAGCTTGAAGGCATGCGAGAGCATCCCGCAAACTTTGGTCGTTTATGTGTAAAAGGCACTCATTTGCTCGACACAACAGGCAGTGATAATCGCTTAACGTCGCCTCTTATTAATAATCAAGCCGTTACGTGGGATGAAGCAACCGACCACGTTGCCAATAAATTTAACGACGTAATACAAAAACACGGACCTGATGCGGTGGCATTTTATGTGTCAGGGCAGTTACTTACTGAAGATTACTACATCGCGAATAAATTAATGAAAGGCTACATAGGCTCAGGCAATATTGATACAAATTCGCGCCTGTGTATGTCATCTGCTGTGGCAGGTTACAAACGTGCTTTTGGTGAAGACGTAGTGCCGTGTACCTATGAGGATTTAGAGCAAACTGAGCTACTTATTTTAATTGG
Source organism: Pseudoalteromonas sp. FUC4 (assembly GCF_008370255.1). Classification (GTDB taxonomy): domain Bacteria; phylum Pseudomonadota; class Gammaproteobacteria; order Enterobacterales; family Alteromonadaceae; genus Pseudoalteromonas. Next base: position 573,008 of record NZ_SEUI01000001.1, read on the forward strand.
CTCAAATGCTGCATGGACGCATCCGGTTTTGTATCAGCGAATGGAGCGTGCAAAGCAGCTTAACCCAAATATGAAAGTAGTGGTTATTGATCCGCGTAAAACCGACACCGCTGAGCTTGCCGACACATTTTTAAATATAAAACCAGGCAGTGACGCCGCACTTTATAACGGCTTACTTAATTATTTAAATGAGCATAGCCACCTCGATACGCAATTTATTGCTCAGCACACAAACGGCTTTGAAAGCGCACTGCAAGAGGCACAAAAGTGGAGCTGTGAGGCAGTTAGCGACTTTTGCGATATAGCAATTGAGCAAGTCACTGAGTTTTACACGCTATTTGCTAACAGCCCAAGTGCGATTAGCTTTTATTCAATGGGTATAAATCAGTCAAGCTCGGGTGTAGATAAATGCAACGCCATTATTAATGCACATTTAGCCTCAGGTAAATTACTTAAGCCAGGCAGTGGTCCGTTTTCGATTACTGGGCAACCCAATGCGATGGGCGGGCGCGAAGTCGGTGGCTTGGCTAATCAGTTAGCGGCGCATTTAGATATTGAAAACAAAGCGCATCAATCACTTGTACAACGCTTTTGGCTCTCGCCAACGATCGCTAAAAAAGCAGGTAGTAATGCCATTGATATGTTTGATGACATAGCCGCAGGCAAAATAAAAGCAGTGTGGATTATGGCTACAAACCCAATGGTGAGCTTGCCCAATAACGCCGCTATTAAAAAAGCATTAGAGACCTGCGAGCTGGTGGTTGTATCTGACTGTATTGCAAAAAGTGATACGTTAAAATTTGCCGATGTTGCTTTTCCATCAACCGGATGGGGCGAAAAAAACGGCACAGTAACTAACTCAGAGCGCAGAATATCAAGGCAGCGCCCGTTAGTAGCGCCTTATTCGGGAGCTAAAAACGATTGGCAAATTATGTGCGATGTTGCTAAAAAAATGGGCTTTGAAGGATTTGATTTTACAGATCCAAGTGGCATTTTTGAAGAATGGGCACAATTAACCGACTTTGAAAATAATGGCAGCCGATTATTAAGCCTCTCTGGTTTAGTTGGGCTCACACAAGATCAGTATGATAATTTAAAACCCATTATGTGGCCTGTTGTTAAAAACGAGCCTTATAAAAATGGTCAGGTTTTTACAAATAACCAATTTAGCACCGCTGATAAAAAGGCGCGTTTTATACCTATAACACCGCAATTACCGGTACAAAAAACATCAAGTGATTACCCGTTTGTAATGAACTCAGGGCGTATACGTGACCAATGGCATACGATGAGCCGTACGGGTAAAAGCACTGCGCTTTCATCGCATATTACACGGCCGTATATTGAAATTAATCCGCTTGATGCCAGTAAATTAGCAATTAAACAAAACGATTTAATAAATGCAATTGCCCAAACAGGGCACGTTACCGCGCATGCAAAAATAACCGATGCCGTGCGAAAAGGTGAATGCTTTATGCCTATTCATTGGAATAAGCAATTTGCATCATCCGCTACAGTAAGTGGGTTGTATCAATCGGTAGTTGACCCTCTATCTGGTCAGGCTGAGTGTAAACATGGCGCCGTTAATATAGTTAAAGCACCCTTTGTGCAATATATGCAGCTGTTTGCTAAAAACGAACTTGTTATAAACAGTGATTTTTGGCTCAAAGTTAATGCAAGTAATTGCTTTAATTACCAATTGGCGCTTAATGAGCCACAAAGTGATTTACTGTATTACTGCCAAACCTTAACTGGTTTACAAGGGCAGTGGTCGGCTATGAATACGGCAAAAGCCATGCATGTGCAGTGTATTCAAAACGATCAATTAGCGTTCGTTGGTGTTATTTCTAACGAGCAAAAAGAAATATCACTTGAGTGGATAAACCATTTATTTGCAGAGCCATTACTGACATTTACACAGTTACAGTCTTTGCTTTATGCAACCCCAGATGAAGAATTTACCCAAGGCATGCAAGTGTGTAGCTGCTTTAAAGTAAGAGAGCAGCCAATTATAAACGCCATTAAAAACGGTGCAAACACCGTCGAGCAACTGGGGTCTGAACTTAAATGTGGAACGAACTGTGGTTCGTGTAAAACACAATTAAGCCAATTAATAAAACAACATTACAAAGCAGGTTTTAGCAGCATTGATGTTGCGGTTGTAATGTAAAGAAAAAAGGAAGCATATGCTTAATGATCAATTTGGTCGGCAGTTTAACTATTTGCGCCTCTCAATAACCGACGTATGTAATTTTAGTTGTAGTTATTGTTTACCAAACGGGTATCAGTGCGATACGCCTCGTAATTTTTTAAATAAAAACGAAATTAGCACGCTGGTAAATGCGTTTGCAGAGCTAGGTACTAAAAAAGTGCGCATTACAGGTGGCGAACCATGCTTACGAAACGACGTAACCGATATTATAAAACTCTGTAAAAATACGCCAGGCATAGAAAAAGTAGCCATTACTACCAACGGTTTTAATTTATTAAAGAAAATTGATGAATTTGCAGAAGCAGGGCTAGATGCGCTTAATGTCAGTATTGATAGTTTAAATCCGAGTATGTTTAAACTCATAACAGGGCACGACAAACTTACCCTTATTTTAAAAGGGATTGAACGCGCGGTAGAGCTGGGCATAAAAGATATAAAAATAAATGCAGTGCTTGCCAAGCAGTTTAATAAAAACCAATTGAAGGATTTTTTAGCGTGGGTAAAGCACCACAAAGTTACGGTACGCTTTATAGAATTAATGGAAACCGGTGACGGCGCAACCTTTTTTGAAGAAAATCACTTAAGTGGGCAAACGGTGAAAGCCCAGCTTTTAGCTCAAGGCTGGTTACAAGTCGTGAGGGGGAAATTAAATGGACCTGCAGAAGAATTTTGTCATCCTGATTACGATGGTCGTATTGGTTTAATAATGCCGTACAGTAAAGATTTTTGTAAAAGTTGTAATCGCTTAAGGGTGTCGGCGCTGGGTAAATTACACTTATGCTTGTTTGCCGAACAAGGTATAGATTTACGCGAGCTACTCAACGAGGATGATACTGCAGCGACCGTAAAGGCAATTCAAGCTGCTATGGGCAATAAAGAAATAAGTCATGAGCTAGATAAGCGCCTAACAGGTGCGACAACTCACTTAGCTATGTTAGGCGGCTAAAATGGAAGCAAAGGCTAAGCGATATTTTACAGGTGTTGTGCTTGCTGGTGGTAAGTCATCAAGAATGGGCACAGACAAAGCCGATTTAGTTTTAAAAAATAAAACGTTATTGCACAGTGCGTGTGATTTATTAAAAGACGCAGGCGCTAAAAACATACTTATAAGCCGCAACGTTACAAATTCAGTCAAATCATCGAGCCATTACTCGCCGAGCGATTATCCCTCAGAAAAGTACGTTAAAGATATATACCCAAATAGTGGACCCCTTGGCGGAATTTACTCAACATTAATAGCCACTGAGCACGACTTACTTATTACTGCGGTAGATATGCCACTACTTACGAGTAGTTTGTTAAGCACAATAGTGCTGGCTTCTCAGACAAATAACGTACAAAGTATGAACAATCAATTAAATCAGTCACAAATACATGCTTGGCACTTTGAAAATGAACCGCTACCGCTGTATATTCGTAATACAAGCAGTGTAAAAAATCATTTAAAACACATACTCACAAACGCAAACAGTCACAAATCAATAAAACAGTTTACCCAAAGTATTGGTGTGCAAACGCTTTTATGTAATAAAGCGCATGCATTAATAAACACCAATACACCGGCGCAATTTAAAGCTGTAAATGAGCATTTTGACCAAAGCATTAACCAATTGAGAAAAACATTATGAGCCACACAAGCGATACACAAATACCTTTAAACATTGCCGTACTTACAGTAAGCGACACGCGCGATTCGATTACTGATACTTCTGGTCATTACTTAATTAAAGCGCTAACTGAGGCGGGTCATCACTTAGCGGATAAAGAAATTGTAAAAGATGATGTTTACCAAATGCGCGCTATTGCATCGCAGTGGATAGCCGACGACACCATTCACGCTATTTTAGTGACTGGTGGTACAGGATTTACCGAACGTGATTCAACACCTGAGGCATTTGCGCCGCTGTTTGATAAAAGCGTAGACGGCTTTGGTGAGCTATTTAGGCATATATCGTACGGTGAAATTGGTAACTCAACTATTCAATCTCGTGCACTGGCAGGGCTTGCTAACAACACGGTTATTTTTTGTATGCCTGGCTCTACAGGCGCATGTAAAACAGCGTGGACAGGCATTATAAAAGATCAACTTAACTCAATGCATAAACCGTGTAACTTTGTACCGCACGTTACTATTGGTAAAAAGTGTGAATCGCGTGAGCAATAGTATGTTAAGCCATGTAGACGAAAACGGCCAAGCGAATATGGTTGATGTATCGCTCAAAGACGTAACCTTGCGCGATGCCTCAGCTGAAGCATTTATTAGCATGAGCAAGCTTGCCTTTGAACAAGTAATGCTTAATCAAAACAAAAAGGGCGATGTGTTAGGCGTGGCACGTATTGCGGGTATTCAAGGCGCTAAAAAGTGCGCCGATTTAATTCCGCTTTGTCATCCCCTTGCACTTAGTAAAGTAGCAGTTGATTTTGAACTTGATGAAGCAAACAGCCAAATTAAAATAACCAGCTACTGCAAACTTGCTGGTAAAACTGGCGTTGAAATGGAAGCGCTAACGGCGGTATCTGTGGCTAGCCTTACTTTGTTTGATATGTGTAAAGCAGCCGACCCACTTATGGAAATTAGCGGCATGCGCGTTACTCAAAAAGCTGGGGGCAAAAATGGCAGTTGGCAACGAGATTAATCAAAACGATGCAGTATCTAGCGCCGGGAAGGTAGAGTTATTGTTTTTTGGGCAACTAAAAGAGCGGTTAAAGTGCAGTAAATTAAGCCTTGAAATTACGCAGCCGCTTACTATTTCAGAGCTTAAATTAAGATTAGTAAGCCAATACCCGCACTGGCAACCGTGGCTTGAGGAGCGAGAGCTACTTGCAGCGCTTAACCAAACTATGTCATCAAGCGACGTAATAGTGAAAGCAGGGGATGAGCTTGCCTTTTTTCCGCCGGTTACAGGTGGCTAATGAGCATACATATTCAAGTACAAACCGATGATTTTAATGTAGGTGACGAGCACAATACGCTTTGTAGTAATAACAAAAGCGATGGGGCTGTTGTCACCTTCACAGGTTTGGTAAGAGAGTTCAGCAGTGGCGATAACGTTATTGCACTTGAGCTTGAGCACTACCCAGGTATGACCGAGCAACTTCTGCAATCTATAGCAGAGCAAGCACAAAAGCGCTGGCAACTGGCGCGAATATGTATTATTCACCGCGTTGGTTATTTAGCACTTGGTGAGCAAATTGTGTTTGTTGGCGTAACTTCCCGACACCGCCAAGCCGCGTTCGAAGGTGCACAATTTATAATGGATTATTTAAAAAACCACGCCACGTTTTGGAAGAAAGAGCACTTTAAAAACTCATCGAATTGGGTTGAGTTTAAACAAAGTGACAAGCAAGCGCTGGGCAAGTGGGAATCTTAAATGAAAATAATCTCTACTAATATCTCTAAAATAAAAACGGTTGTACATAACGGCAAAGAGGTTAAAACCGGGATTTTTAAAACGCCAACTAACGAACCTGTTGTTATTGAAAAACTAAATATAATAGGGGATGAGCAAGCGGATTTAGTTAATCACGGCGGGGTTGATAAAGCGGTTTACGCGTTTTCTCATAATCATTATGATTATTGGAAACAAACCCTCGAGAATGATGATTTAGCAATAGGTATATTTGGCGAAAACTTCACTATTTCTGACCTTGATGAAGCGACTATACACATAGGCGATCATATTCGTATTGGTACTGCACTGCTTGAAGTAAGCCAGCCTCGTGTTCCTTGTTTTAAACTCGCTATCGCCCTTAATAATAAAAACAGCCTTAAACTGTTTACGCAGCATTACTGCACTGGCGTGTACTTTAGGGTACTAGAGCAGGGCGTTGCAAAAACGGGTGATAGTGTTGTTATCGAGAAGAAAGCCTCGCACGACATATCAGTTAAAAAACTGTTTCGGGCATTTTTTGATAAAAAATATCCAGATTATGAAAGTGTATTATTAGCAGCACTTGAACTACCCGAGCTTGCGCTTGAGTGGCAGATTAAGATTAAAAAGAAGCTCGCAATATAACGCCGTGTGAGTGCTGTTAAACTTTAGCTTTCCAATCACCTTCTTTTAAAAAATGTTGCTGTAAAAGGGTTAGTAAACTTTCAGTTACTGGGCCTGTAGGTTTACTTCTTGATACCACACAGCCTAAAGGCGTTAGCCAACCACCTTGCTCATGCACTACAGGAAGAGCAACAAGGTCACCTTGTTTAAGTTGTTGTTTTATTGCCAACTCAGGCACCAACGCCCAGCCCACATTTTGTGTTACCAAATCTATAAGTGTTTGATGAGTATTGGCGTACCAAACCTTTGCGCTTATAGCATAGCTAAACCGTAACTCTGATTGATTAAGGCTACGGTGAGCACATTGCCTATGTGCTTTTAAGTCACTGCTATTTACTTTATTAAGTTTAGCAAGCGCATGTTGTGGCGACGCAATTGTTAAAAATCGAGCTTGGCCTAGCAAAAAAAAGTCCATATCTACCTTTAATTCACCATCACTATATATGATGCCTACTTGCGCTTTACCTGTTTTTATAAGTTCTTCTACATCAAATGTGGTAGCTGATATTAGCTCAAAGTTCGTAATAGGGTACTGCTGTGCAAGTGGGGCTATTATTTTTAAAATTCCATGATTACTTATACTCTCGTCAATCGCAATTACTACGTCTTGCTCGTTGTTTTTAGCAAGAGACTCAACTTTTTGATCGAAATAAGTTTGGTGTTGCAGTATTGAATAAGCCACAGGTAGTAAGGTTTTTCCACTTTTTGTTAAAGTGGGAGTGTTTTTATTACGGTCAAACAATGTTTGGTCTATTGCAATTTCAAGGTTAGAAATAGCTTGGCTAATACCCGACTGCGCACGCTTTAATTTACGGCCGGTTGCTGAAAAAGAGCCTGTTTCTACTACGGTTACAAATATTTTTAGTTGCTCTAAGCTGTACATTTTATTCTACTTTATCTAGGGCGTATTGATCTTTGTGGATTGAAATTTGTTCAATCTAGGGGCGATTAAATCACGGCGCGAGGTTTGTAACCTAGTGGGCTAAGTAAAAGCCGAGCAACAAAGAGTTAATCGCCCCTAGAAAGAACCCAAAGGGCAGCGCATGTTTGGTCTTTATGCTGCGTTATCACCTATTTATGGGGAATAACCACACTATATTATATAGGCTCTGCCTTGCCTAAAAACCAAACATCCTGCTGCAAATTCACCCACCAATGATCAACACGCCCTAGAACTATATACTCATCTTATCACTATAGGTGATAGTTGCTAACTTTTGTAATTAAATAAATCTGTCATTATCACTACACTTAAATATTAATAGATAAAAGGGGATATTATGACAGGGAAAATGGGGGCAACAGAGCGAGTATTTCAGGCGGTTTTGTTTGAGATTTTAGCCGTGTTGTTATCAATTTTAGGTTTAGCACTATTTACAGATCATGCAATTGGGGCTTTATCGGGCACTATGGTAATTGTTGCGACAATTGCTATGTGTTGGAACTTTATTTTCAACTGGTGTTTTGACAAAGTAGCTACCGGTGCAAAAGAGCAACGTTCTGTATTATTCCGTATTTTTCACGTGCTTTTATTTCAAGGCGGGTTACTTGTTTTTACTATTCCCGTGATGGCAATCATTTTAAAAGTAGGCTTATGGGAAGCATTAATAATGGATATTGGCGTAACTTTTTTTATAACCCTTTACGCTTTTACTTTTAACCTAGTGTACGACCACACACGAGCTTATATTTTTCATTCAAAAAATGCTGCATGTTAATGCACTTTTTAAATATGGCATGACTTAACAAAGTTTCGTATTTAGCTGCTGGTGTATTTGCCAATGCACCAGCACTTTAAGAGGAGTAATATTACCCAAGTTTGCTTTATAGTGGCAAAAAAATAACAAAGAAGCTCTGTATAAAAGGCCAGTAAAGTTAAATGTAAATTGTTATTTATAGAGGACCTAGTAAAAAAGATAAAACCTGCTATACCTAATGTTATAAATACTATAATTATTATAGTGTTATTAAAAAATAATGTTTGGTTAGTAGCTAAAATAGGTGTCGTATATGAATATCTCAAGAAAACTGATGCTTATTGTAATATTAACTGCAGCAGAGATAAGCATTACTGTCTACTCAGCTTTTGAAATTGCTAAAGGCGCTAAGTTTCATCAACTTAACTTTCTTCATTTAAAATATGTTCATCAACTTACCAAATCAGTTAAAAAAATAGAAAACAATATCCCCATTGATATAAATACTATTGAGTCGGATATATTGTTAATTAGGCAGCAGCCAATTGAGTGTGTTGAACAAATAAACCCGTTAAATTATGCTGTTATGAAAGTTATTAACACAGATCATACATTAACAATCTGTGAAAACGACATTGAAATTGCTGATAAAGCCTTATTATCAGTTAATAAGTATAAAAAGGGGGAGCTTAATAGAGACGCTTTTTTACTAAATCTTAATACTTCGCTAAGTGGCTTTAATAAAAACACGGAGCTGTTTGAGGAACCAATTAGAAAAACAGTATCGTTTATACTAATGACGTTAATTCCACTTGTTATAATCATATCTTTTTTTAATATTCTTTTTATAAGTTATCTTTCTCGCACAATATCCAGCTCTATTCGAAATCTTACTCTTCTCCTATCAAGTAAGCCCGAAAGCAATATTAATCTAGACGATGAACTTGATATAAAAACGTCGGGTGAATTAAAAGCACTCGTTATCGCGGCCAGGCAGCGAATTAAAAATGATCTTTTAAATATTGAAAACAGTATCGAACTCAAAGAAATTATAAACAGCCAAACTGCTTCCTTGCAGCAAGCAAATGACGAACTTGCCCAGTTTGCTTATCGAGCTTCACATGACCTGAAATCACCGCTGTCAGGGGCTAAATCCCTAGCACATTTTGTTATTGAAGATATAAAAGCGGGAGATACTGAAGAGGCAAGTCGAAATGCATTGGTTATCTATCAACAAATGGAAAAGTTAGAGACACTTGTTGTTGATATTTTACTATTAGCTAAAGCTGAAATTGGCAGTGAAGATAGAGATGTAATTGACTTTAATCAGTTAATTATTGATATGAAAGAGCGACTTACTTGGCTTATGAAAGATAATCCTTGTAAGCTTGAAACAACAGTTAATTTATCAGTACCTATTAAGTCTGAAAAAGCGCGTTTTGCTCAAATTATTGAAAACTTAATTTCAAACGGGTTGAAGTATTACGACAGAGATAAAGACTCGCCTTATGTCCGCTGTGATATTTTCAATGAGCAAGAGGCATTTTTTATTACTGTTACAGATAATGGATTGGGAATACCACAAAAGCATCAAGGTGAAGTGTTTGATATGTTTAAGCGATTTCATGCACAGATGAGTACGGGCTCTGGTTTAGGTATGGCGTTGGTTAAAAAACACATTGAGTACTTAAACGGTGAAATATCACTGCAAAGCTCTGATGAAGGTACAACGTTTAAAATAATATTACCATTGGATAAGCTAATATGACAAAAATTAAACCCCCTATATTAATTGTCGATGACAACGAAGTTGACCGGTATATTCTAAAAAGGCTAATAAAAGAAGCCAAGTTAGAGCTTACAATTTATGAAAAAAAAGATGGTCAAGAAGCGTTAGAATTTCTCGAAAATTATGAATCTAATAGAATAAAGTACCCTGATGGATTTCCTCCAATTCTTATATTTTTAGACATTAATATGCCAAAAGTTAATGGGATTCAATTTTTAGAAGAGTTCTCTAAACTCAGAAAAATGATAGAGATAAGCTCATGTGTAGTTATGATGTTTAGCTCATCAGAAAGAGAAGAAGAAAAAAAGGTTATAATGTCAGACGATTTTGTTAAAGGTTACCTTGTAAAGGGAAGTTTTCAGGCAGCAGAGTTAAAAGAAAAAGTGATGGCTGTTATTGGTCAGCATTTAGATAAATACAGCTGATTTGCATGTATTTTAAGTTTTAACCCATTAGGCTGTGCCAATTGAAGAGCCTTTAGTTTGAGTATGTGGCTCAAACCAAAGGTTTTTAGCTTAAAGTTATATAGGTGTCTGATTTAAGCTTCAATTTTACAGAGGCTCAAAATAACCTATTTATTTAAGGATGATTTTTTTACAATAGTCATCGAGTATCAAGTTAATCTCGTTTGCAGGCATAGGCTTTGAAAATAAAAAGCCTTGCAAGTAGTCTATGTTTAGTTTTTTACATAGCTGATGTTGGGCTTTCGTTTCGATTCCTTCAGCTACCAAAGAAAAGTCTAATTTTTTTAACATTAAAGATAAGCTCTCGATTATTTTTAATCGCTTAGTATTTTCTCCATCTAACGACTGCATGCTTTTGTCTAATTTTACTATATCAATAGGGTAAGATATCAGATGAGATATGGATGAGTACCCCATACCAAAGTCGTCCAAGGCAATTCTAAATCCCTTGTTAGACAAAGAAGTTAATATTTCAATCACTTCTTCACTATTTTCCATAAAAGCTGTTTCTGTTATTTCAAGAATAATACTGTTAGTTTTTAAGTTGTATGTTTTGACTGTATTTAATAAATAGTTCTCTAAAATCTCTTTTTGTAGCTGAATAGGTGAAATATTAATAGATAGTGTTAACGGTGTTTCATAGCTTTGCTGCCATAAAGATAATTGCTTTAAAGCGCTCGCAATTATCCATTTTCCAAGCGGATCAATTAAACGACACTCTTCAGCAATAGGAATAAACTCATCAGGGGTATAATGAATGGTCGTATCTGGCCAACGGATCAGTGCTTCGACACCTGTCATTATTTGTGTTTTAGAACAGTAAACGGGTTGATAAAATAACCTAAAGTTTTTTTCCTCTATGTGCTCTTTTATACTATTTTGAATATCTACTCGTCGGCTAAATTCGTACTGATACTGCTCTTTGTAAAAGCTAATTCTACTTTTACCACTTTGCTTTGAGCGATACATTGCAATGTCAGCACATTTTAGCAGTTCATGCGATTCAGTCGCATCATTGGGGTATAAAGCACTTCCTATGCTAACACTGCAATTTAAAGTTCTACCTTCATGTAAAAAGGGCTTAGACACTTCAGCTAGTATTCTATTTGCTATCATACCTATTTGATTAATGTTGCAAATTCCACCTATTATAACTGCAAATTCATCGCCTCCTAAGCGTGCAAAGCCTTCATTTTGTCTTAGACAACTATTAATTCTTTCAACGGTTTGTATTAAAATTTGGTCGCCGACACTATGCCCAAGCGTATCATTAATATTTTTGAAGTTATCTAAATCTAAAGCAAGTAACGCCACGCAGTTTTTAGCACGTTTATTGTTAGCTATCATTACTTTTAGTATTTCTTCAAAATGATATCGATTAGACAAACCAGTAAGCTGATCCCTTTCTGCCATATGCTTTACAGCAAGGTAACTGTTGTGCATACGTTGTTCTGCTTCGAAGCGTTTTTTGGCATATATAAGCGCTTTATTTAAACTATCCCTCGTTATATCACCTTTTGGTAAAAAGTCTTGAGCGCCGGCTTCTATACACTCAATAGCCAAAGCTGAGTTCTCTGAGGAACTAATCATGATAATTGCGGTGTTACCGAGTTTAGGCTTTGCACGCATCTCAATAAGCATTTCAATGCCATCTTCTTTAGGCATATTATAGTCGAGTAGTATTATATCAAAGTGCGTGTTTTCAATGGCGTTTAAGCCTTCACATACACATGTTACCTCGGCTATATCATGATGGTGAGAGCCATCAGAAATAAGCATCTTTTTAATTAATTTGCGATCAACCAAGTCATCATCAACAATTAAAATATTCATACGTTCCTTCTAAGAGCAGCTAAATTATGCTCGTTTATAATTGATAATTTCATAGTTAAACTTTGGGCCAAAAAATAGTAAATGTACTGCCGAGCTTCCCATCGGAGGCTACTTCAATTTTGCCCCCATTATTAATAATGAGCTTATTGGCAATACAGAGTCCGATGCCGCTCCCTTCAACATCATCTCGAGATTGTAATGTTTGAAATAACTTAAATATGAGTGAAAAATATTTAGGGTCAATTCCTGGGCCATTATCTTTTATTTCAATGATGTAATATTGATTAGAGGGGATAAGTGAAATATCGATAACCGAGTGCTCTTTATTGTTATGCTTTATTGCATTACTAATAATATTTTGAAAAACAATTTTGAAAGGGATCAGCGGTATATCGAGTACTTCGTTATTGGTGTGTATATCTACAGTGACAGTTTGAGGAACTTCTAAAATTTGTTCTAAATCTTGGTAAAGACTTTCTAAAGATATGTTTGCACGAGTTGAATCACAGCTATTTATTCTCGAGTAGCTTAGTAAATCCTCTAGCAGTACTTGCATTCTATTAGCTCGGCTGAGCACAAGCTGAAAGTTTTCTAGGTGCTCCTGAGGGAGTAAATCTTTGCAATCATCATAAACCCATTCTAATAAACGTTTTATAGCATTTAATGGCGACTTGAGATCGTGTGAAGCAATACTGGTAAATTCATCAAGTTCATCGCTCATTTTTTGTAATTTTTTAATTAAGCGAACTTTTTCAGTTTCGTCTTCTTTGTTTTGCTCGCAAATTGTTGAGTTAAACTTAGAACTGTTTGTTTTATCTAATAAGTTTTTACGTTGGACTAACTGATTTACATAGTTTTTTTGTAAACTATTTAAAATTGATTTTTCTTTTTCTGTAAGTGGTGAATCACTTATTCGCTCGAATATAAACCATCCAAACTTAAGGCCTGAGGGCAAAATAATAGGCGATATAACTCTAAATATTTTAGGATGATGCTCAATAATCGATTCATTAAAAATATCATCAGATAGTTGTTCTTTAGCTACTGTTATTTCTGGACCTGATTTATATAGCTCAACGACACCTGCAGGTAAATTAGCAACAATAGAAAATGAGCTCGCATCAAAAATGTGTAAAATTAGCTCAGCAATGTTTTCTATGTTTTTTTGAATGTCATTATCAAGAGAAGTCGTTAACTGTTGCTCATCTATTAATGATACACCTTCTATATAACTCTCTACATTGGGCATTCAAACTCCTACAACAGTATTAAATATGCCTCATTAAAATGAGATGCAACAAATGATTAACTTATTGTAGTTGATTATTTTGAATGCGTTGAATAATTTGCATTATAAATAGACTTCAAATTAGAGTTTTACCTTATTATAGTCAGCAAGTTATGAATCAATTTTAAAATAAGGCAAAACTCAATCTGGGTGTGAAATTTGTAACTTAATAAATAACTATTATTTAGGGTAGTGGTATTACTAAAAAACAATAAAGTTATTTTAATCGCTCAGTTGTACAATTGTTTGCGCTACGCTAAATAAGGTTTTATGCGTATCCATTGCTTGTTTTTGTAGCTGTTTATGGGCTTGCTCTTCGGTGAGCTTTAGCTGCTCAATAAGTATGTACTTGGCTTGGTGAATTACCTTTTGCTCACTAATAACTTTTTTAGCGTCAAGTAATGCTTGGTTTATTTGTTTTATATGCTGGCTTTGCTCGATAATTAAATCATACATACTTTTATTACTATTGAGCTTATCGGCCGCTATATTTTGGCTTACTTCTGGCTCTCGTTGCTTAATGGCTAATTGCCCAAAAGTCGGGGCTATGTGCTGCTCTGTCATATTGTTAAGTACTTGCTTATTTGTATTTAAACTACGTTGAGCACAGGCTATTTGCATTGCTGCGGTATCAATTAATTGATCTGCTATGTTTTGCTCAATCTTATGCATTATATCTATGCGCGTAGTGGTTACTTCGTACCATACTTCGCTTAGTTGCGAGAGCGGTTGAGCGTTCTCGTCATCGAGTTTTTGCAGTAAACTTCTAAGTTGCTCTACCTGATTATTAACCTGATGTGTTGTTAATGTGGCAAAGCATTTTAAAAGGTGCGCATCGGCGTACTCATTAAAAAAGTCAAAGCTGTGGTTTTGCTCTTGTACAAAATGCGCGAGTTGCTGTTTTTGCTCAGTGGTAAATTTACTCGCTGCAAATGCTTGTGCACCACAGGCGCGTTCTTGTCCTGCGTATTCTTTACCTTGCATAAAGTTAAAAAAGGCAACTAACAAACGCGTTATTTTAGGATCGCTTGCGCCATCTGCTGCCTCTAAAATAATATTGAGTAAACCAGCAATTAACTGCGTAAATGACTGCGTAGCATGCACTGCACTAATGTTTTGCTGTGCTATTTGATTGCGTAGGTCGGGCAATGCGTCAAGTGTTTGCAGGCTATAGGTAATTAAATTAAATAACCGAGTATGGCCAGTATCGGCGTTGTCTTTTATAAATGTTTGTTTAAGTGAATCATTAAATGCAGTTTGTGCACTGTTACTTAAAGGAACTTGCTCTTGTAATTGGGTTTTAAATCGTTCGCGGTTTGAAGCCAAAAATATATTACTCATTGCACGTTCTTTTTGTAACTGATGTACAAAATCGCCTAATTTAGTAAGCGAGGCACAACTGTTTTGTAATTGCTTTAGCGCGTGTATTTCTTGATACTTAGCCGCTAATAAAAACTGTTTTGTGAGAGGATTACTTGTCGCCATTGGTATTATTCCACACTTTTTTGTTTTTAAAGTGCAACCACTGTTCCAATCATTAATAAATTTCATCATTGAATTTAAAATCAAGCTAATACAATTGCTTAAAGTGTTATTTTTGTTTATCACTGTGTTTCTATAATTTAACTTACCATTACTTTTAACTTATTTGGTGCATTTAAGCATGTTATTGCACACAACTTGAACCTAAATTAAAAACAAAAAAAGCGCCTACTCCTGGGGAGGTAGTAAGCGCGAAAAGTGCATTATTCATTTTGCATCATGCGTTAATATTTACACTATTTAGTAATTCAGGACTAATTGCCATTTTATGATTTATTACTTCACCAATCATAATTAGGGTAGGGCCTTGAAGGTCGTGTTTAGCATGCTCATTTACTATCAGTTCAAGCGTACTGGTAATTACCTTTTGTTTAGTGGTAGTAGCGTTCTCTATTAGTGCAATGGGTGTGTTACTTGGCCAACCCACTGATTGCAAACCGTTACTTAGCATTTTTAAGCGCGATAGCCCCATATAAACCACTAAGGTAGGGTTGTTACTTGCAGGCATAAACGCGTAATTTTGCCAATGAGGTTGCTTATTAGGATCGGCAAATTGCGCCGTTAAAAACGTAACACTGCGGGCTACGTCTCTTGCTGTAAGCGGAATACCTGTATAAGCAGACGTAGCGCAAGCCGTTGTTACACCCGGAACAATAGCAAAATTAATATTATGCTTTGTAAGCGCATCGGCTTCTTCGTTAATACGTGCAAATATACTCGGGTCGCCGCCTTTTAAACGCACTACGTTTAAGCCTTGTTGCGCGTATTTAACCAGTAGTTCGCAAATGTTAGCTTGGGTCATCGAATGCTTACCCGCACGTTTACCTACAAATACACGCTGCGCTTTTTTAGGTAGCGTTTTTAATAAATCATCGCTTACTAACCAATCGTATAAAACAACATCGGCGGTATTAATCAAACGCTGCGCTTTTACCGTAATTAACTCAGCGTCTCCTGGGCCCGCACCAATTATGTAAACGCTGCCGCTTTTAGCACTGCGAGTATTTGAGCTTGTTAGCTTAGTAACAAGCTTATTTAGCCACACGTTTTCAATACCCGAAAAATAAGACAGTACACTCATAATATTCCCCTAAGCCACAGCTGTTATAACTTTGGGTACAGAGCTTATAAATACATTGCCGTCTTCAATTTTTGCATTAAAAACCGGTAAGTGTATTGCTTCTGCTTCTAAACATTCACCTGTTTCTAGGCAAAAGTGTTGCTTATATAAAGGCGATGCAACAACTAATTTATTGTCGATAGAGCCAATAATGCCACGCGATAATACATTGGCTTTACCAATAGGGTCGTAGTTGCTAATGGCAAACACAGCCGTTGGGTTTTGTGGAATATAAAAAATAGCCACTTGCTGATTATTAACTAATGCGCATACGCCGCTATTAGCCACTAGGTTGTCGATTGTTCCAATATTATGCCAAGACATCAGCTTGCTCCTCTTCAACTTCCATTACTGGAATACGGTTTTGTGTATTACGTTGCTCACGCTTTTCGGCTTCTGTAGCAGGGCGGATTTGGTTACGCTCTTGTACAAATAAAATGTTATCGTCGGTTTCGGGGCTATTAACAAACTGGCGGAATCGTTTGGCTGCATCTGGGCTTTCAATGGCTTTTTTCCACTCACACGCATAGGTTTGTGTAATTAACTCCATTTGCGCTTCTAGCTCGTCGCAAATGCCTAAGCTGTCGTCAATGACTACGCTTTTAAGGTAGTCTAAACCGCCTTCAAGGTTTTCCATCCATACTGACGTACGCTGTAATTTGTCAGCCGTTTTAATGTAAAACATAATTACGCGGTCAATGTATTTAATAAGTGTTGGCGTGTCTAAATCGGTCGCAAATAAATCAGCATGGCGAGGGCGCATACCGCCATTACCACACACGTATAAGTTCCAGCCGTTTTCGGTAGCTATAATGCCAATATCTTTACTTTGTGCTTCGGCGCATTCACGAGTACAACCCGATACCGCCATTTTAAATTTATGCGGCGCACGCAGTCCTTTATAGCGGTTTTCTATTTCTATTGCGTGTCCAACGCTGTCTTGCACACCATAACGACACCACGTACTACCCACACACGATTTAACGGTTCTAAGAGACTTACCATAAGCATGACCTGTCTCAAATCCTGCTTCGATAAGTCGCTCCCAAATAACAGGAAGCTCTTCTAAGCGCGCACCAAATAAATCAATACGTTGACCGCCAGTGACTTTGCAGTACAGGTTAAAGTCTTTGGCTACTTGTCCAATTACAATGAGTTTGTCGGGCGTTATTTCGCCGCCAGCTATACGCGGTACTACAGAGTACGAACCATCTTTTTGCATATTTGCTAGGTACGTATCGTTAGTGTCTTGCAAGCCAACATGAGCGGGTTCTAAAATAAAGTCGTTCCATGTTGAGGCTAAAATAGAGCCAATGGCAGGTTTACATATTTCACAGCCATGACCACTGCCGTGTTTAGTTAGTAAGTCATCAAAGTTTTTAATGCTTTCTACTTTTACCATGTGCAGTAGTTCTTGGCGTGAATATGCAAAGTGCTCACATACATGGTTGTTTACTTCAACACCGCGACTTGCTAATTCGTTATCAACAACAGATTTTAATAACGCTGCACAACCACCACAGCCACTTGCTGCTTTAGTGCATGATTTTACTGAGGCTAAATCGCATGAGCCGCCATCAATTGCACCTACAATGTCGCCTTTACTCACATTGTGACACGAACAAATAGTGGCGGTATCGGGTAGGGCACTGCCCGATAACGACGGCGCGCCGCCGCTGTCTGGTAAAATTAAACACTCAGGGTTTTCTGGTAAGTCCATGTCGTTAAGCATGTACTGCAATAAAGTATCGTAATCGCTGGTATCGCCAACAAGTACAGCGCCCAGTAATTTATCGCCTTTTTCACTTAGTATTATTTTTTTATAACAGCCGCGAATAGCGTCTTGGTATATAAGTTCTTTACAGTCTAGCGTTTTTACATGAGCGTCGCCAATTGAGCCTACTTCTACACCTAATAACTTAAGTTTAGTGCTCATATCGGCACCTAAAAACTCAAGCTCGCCACCACTTAATTGACTCGCTGCAACGCGTGCCATGTTGTAACCCGGTGCTACTAAGCCAAATAGTTTTTTGTCCCACAGGGCACATTCACCAATGGCTAAAATATCAGGATCTGACGTTTGGCATTGGTTATTAATAATAATACCGCCGCGCTCACCCAGTTCTAAATCAGCAATTTTACCGAGCTGATCATACGGGCGAATACCGGCAGAGAACAAAATCAGATCTGTTTCTAAAAATGACTCATCCGAAAAATTTAATCTAAAGCGACTGGTTTCGCCTTTTACTATTTCGCTGGTCGCTTTTGATGTATGTACTGTTACGCCAAGTTTTTCTATTTTATTTTTTAGTAGCGTACCGCCTTGTCCATCAAGCTGAACAGCCATAAGTTGTGGCGCAAATTCAACTACGTGGGTATCAAGTCCTAGTTGCTTAATGGCGTTTGCGGCTTCAAGCCCCAACAAACCACCACCAATAACAACACCGCTTTTACTTACAGCGGCACTGGCTTTTATTTGTTCTAAATCTTCTAATGTGCGATACACCAAACAATGGGGTTGGTCGTTACCTTTTATAGGCGGCACAAACGGAAATGAACCTGTCGCGAGTATCAGTTTGTCGTATGGGTATTGCTCACCGGTTAATGTGGTCACTATTTTTGCTGTTCTATCAATGCCTTCAACCCACTGGCTGGTATGCACATTAATATTAAGCTGTTTGTAGTTGTCGTGAGTGGTAAGTGCTAAATCGGCAGCTGTTTTGCCATCAAATACACTTGATAAGTACACGCGATCGTATGCAAGATTTGCTTCTCCGCAAAGTACAGTAATGTCTGCGTTGGCATCGCTTTGGCGCATTTGCTCAACAAAGTGGTGTCCGACCATACCATTACCAATAATGAGTATTTTTTGCGAGGTTTGCATAGGGCATTCCTTAAAGTGACGGTTTAAATACAATTAACAAAAAAGCCCGCCACAAATACGCATTATGCATAACTGTGTGCGGGCTTCTTTGCCGGTGGTTGCTAATAGCTATTGTGCTCACAACCTAAATTTTTGCCGTAAGTAAAACGGGCTTGTTAATAGAATGTTTGCAAAAATACAGCCAGTTTTTTAAGTTATTGTTTAAATAGTATTTAATGTATTTTTAGAGTGAGGATAAAACCCGTTTTGTTATATTTTGGTGCGCGCCTAGCACTAAGAGGGTGCAAGTATTGTCATTGTTTTGTGCATTATCAGTCAATAAAACACTCATTATCATTGAGTGTGTATTGCGTTAAATTTAACCCATAAAATACGCACACGAATTACGAGCAAAATGATAAACACAAACTCAATAGATGCTTCACCGTTTCACGAAGGCGAGCTGGCAATACAAGACAAACTCGGTAAACGAGAAATAATGGCAACATTTGGCAAACGTGCTGTGCGCTCATTTATGCCAGAGCAGCATCAAGCCTTTTTTGAGCAGTTACCATTTGTGGTTGCAGGCAGTGTTGATGAAAACGCCGATGTGTGGGTATCTATTGTTTCAGGACAGTCAGGCTTTTTAAGCGCCCCAACTTCCACGTCGTTATTAATGACCCACGCGGTTGATAAAAACGACCCCTTACATGGCACGTTAAATATTGCCGGCTCGCCAATTGGTTTGTTAGGCATTGAGCTAAGCACGCGTAGGCGTAACCGTTTAAATGTGCGCGTAGGTGAGGCAATTGACGATAATCAGGTGAGTTTTAATGTTGATCAATCCTTCGGAAATTGCCCGCAGTATATTCAAACGCGCGACTTAACGTTTAATAGAGATCCTTTAGTTAAAAGTAGTGCAGTACAAAAAGTTGAATTTAATACACTTGATAACGCAGCAGTTGCGTTAATTGACACCACCGATACATTTTTTGTATCGAGTTTTATAACCGCTAAAAACAATCCAAAAATTGAGGGTGTTGATGTTTCTCACCGTGGTGGGTTGCCGGGCTTTGTAAAGCGAGAAGGCAACACATTAACGATTCCTGATTACGCAGGTAACAATTTTTTTAATACCTTGGGTAACTTTTTATTAAACCCAAAAGCAGGTTTATTATTTCCTGATTTTGACACCGGCAATGTATTAATGCTTACCGGCAGCGTTGAAATTCTATGGGACGGGCACCCAGAGCTTGAAGGCTTTATTGGCGCAGACCGAGGCTGGAAATTTACCCTCACTAAAGGAATGTGGCTTAAAAACTTACTCCCGTTTAGTGCTAAATTTGATGCTTATTCCCCTAATACTAAAATGACGGGCACATGGCTTGAGGCTGATAAAAACAAACAAGCCGAAAAACTAAAACATACTTGGCAGCCTTTAAAAGTAACTAAAATAATTAAAGAAAGTAATGTAATTACCTCCTTTTATTTAGAAGGGCATAACAATACAACCTTGTTACC
The DNA here is from genome assembly GCF_008370255.1 of Pseudoalteromonas sp. FUC4. GTDB lineage: Bacteria > Pseudomonadota > Gammaproteobacteria > Enterobacterales > Alteromonadaceae > Pseudoalteromonas. The sequence goes on from NZ_SEUI01000001.1 coordinate 593,392, forward strand.
GTTTAAAGCAGGGCAGCATTTAACCGTACAAATACCAAGTAAAAGTAATAGCAATAACAGTAATAGCAAACCTGTTATTAGAACCTACACCGTTTCATCAAGCCCTCATGAACTCTTTTATCGGTTATCGATTAAAAAAGAGCTAAATGGCGAGGTGTCTAACTACTTTCATAATAACGTAAAAGTAGGGAGCGTTATTTTAGCTAAATACCCACAAGGGCAATTTTTTATTGACTCAACTAGTACCAAGCCTGCAGTATTAATTGGTGGTGGAATAGGCATTACACCTATGATCTCAATGGCTAAACACATTGCCAATGAAGGGTTGAGAACCCGCTATACACGCCCTTTGCATATTTTTCACAGTGCTAAAAATGCCCAACAGCGTGCGTTTTATAACGAGCTAAAAATACTTGCAGATACGAGTAGCGGCGCAATTGATTATTACTCACTTTTATCTCAGCCTGAGTTTAATAAAAAGCAAGGCGATGGCTTTAACGTAAAAGATGAGAGCTTCAATTTAAAAGACGAAAGCTTTGATTTAAAAGGGCGCATAAATGCGGATGTGTTTAGATACTATTTACCACTTGATGATTACGAGTTCTTTTTATGCGGACCAGAAGCGTTTATGCAGCACGTATATAACGAACTGTTATTGCTCGGTGTGCAGGACAAAAACATATTTTCGGAAGCATTTGGGCCCTCCATTATTAAGCGCAAAGTACTTAATACAAACGAAGCACCTAATAAAAGCAAAGAGATTAGCACTGAGGAAGCCGACAACACCGTAATTAAATTCAGTAAATCGGGCTTTGAACAACGCTGGAATAAAGGCGATAACACTATACTTAATGTAGCCGAATCCCATGGTTTAGAACCTGAATTTGGCTGCCGAAACGGCAGCTGCGGCAGTTGCGCCGTAAAAATAAACGCAGGCGCCGTAGTGTATCGCAATAACGTAAGCTACCCAGTAGAGCCAGGGCAGGCGCTAATTTGCTGCGCCGTACCTGCTAAAGGTGTTGAGGTACTTGATATAGAGTTGTAAAGCTTGAAAAGAAAAAATATACAGTTGGTATTCCACTTAATTCAGTAGATGTATTATAAGTGAAACTGCTATTGCTCAATGTTTTGCCGAATTAGCATGCTAATTCAATTTTTGTTTAAGTCATTACTAGCTAATTCTCATATTGATTATTCTATTTTTATCAAGTATATCTGATGGTTATACTATATTATGATTATTTAATAAAAAAGCTGATTAATAAGGAAATTTTTGTGACCACTACTGTACCTAAAGTGTTTATCTCATATTCTCATGATAGCCAAGCTCATAAAAAGTGGGTGCTAGAGCTAGCACAACGATTACGAAACTCAGGTATTGATGCCGTTTTAGACCAATTCCGACTTGGTTTAGGTGATGATTTAGGAAGATTCATGGAAGCAAGTGTGGCGGAATCAGATCGCATTATTATGGTTTGTACTGACGTATATGTTAATAAAGCTAATGATGGTTTAGGTGGTGTTGGTTATGAGAAAATGATTATTACTTCTGAATATATGAATCAGATAGATACAAAAAAAGTTATCCCTCTAATTCGTCAAGATGGTACTCATACTGTTCCCACGTTTTTAAAAAGTCGTTTACATATCAACTTTTCTCGCGAAGATGAATTCGAGTTGCAGTTTGATAACCTTCTCCGTGAAATTCATGAAGCACCACTATTTAAAGAACCACCTGTCGGTAATAACCCATTTGAATCGGTTTCCGAAAAGCCAGTTGAAAGTGTTACGGACAAAAAGATTGAATTATTAAAGATCTGGGTTGAAGGTTATAATAAAGGTGCTGGTTTTTACACATTCGATGATGTACAGAATCTATTAGGATGTTCAAGAATATTTAGTGAGGTTTATGTTAATGAATTAAAGTCAGACGGTTTCATAGTTGGAGCCGAAATATTTACTGGTGCTCAATACATGCGTGGTTTTGAACTAACTGACAAGACAAAGTTATATGCAATTCAACAAAACTGGGTAACGGAGTAGGTTTTAGGTTAATCTAATTTACCGACAGCTTATTCTCATAATAGCTTAACAGAGGGCATTCATTATTTACATGAAGATGCTCTATATTGTTAATTTATATCAATAGCAAACTCGTAACCTATTGCCAATTATAAATATTATGCACTAGCTTTTAGATTCAATTTAAATAAACAAAAAAAGAGGCTAAATAGCCTCTTTCCAAACAGTATTTAAAACTTAAAAAACTAAGCCAACAAACCCGCTTTTGTTTCAGGCATTGCTATAAAGCCATCAAGTTTACGAACGTTGCTTAACCATCTTAAAATATTTGGGTATTGCTCAAGTGACACGCCGCCCTCCGGTGCGTGTGCTATATATGAAAAGTTGGCAATGTCGGCAATAGTTGGCTGAGTGCCTACTAAGTATTCGCGGTTTTGTAAGTACGCATCCAGTGTTTTAAATAATGTGTGGGCGATGTTTATCGCATTTTGATGATCAAGCTCTGCGCCAAATACAGTAACTAAACGCGCCGAACACGGACCTGACGCCACAAGCCCTGCAGCAACGCTCAACCAGCGCTGAATGTGCGCTTGAACAGTAATATCTTCTGGGTACCAGGTTCTGTTAGCATCAAACTTTTGTGCCAAGTACAGTAAAATAGCGTTTGAATCGTTAATAATGTCGTCGTTATGTTTTAGTACCGGTACTTGCCCAAAAATATTCATTTTTAAAAAGTCAGTTTGTTTTTGTGCGCCGTTTTGCAATGCAACATCAACCATATTTACATCAAGCTTTAAAAGCGATGTAAATAACTCTGCACGATGTGAATGACCAGATAAAGTAAAACGGTATAGCGTTAGATTGCTCATGGGTTGTCCTGTTTTTAATTTTGAATAGTGATTTTTAATAATGCTATTCTTTCACTATTATCAGTTTTGAAAAACCGAGCTAGTAAGGAATAAATGTCAATGCTATATTGACAATCATGGATACTATTATTGGCATTAAAACAATCATAGCGGTTGTTGAAACAGGCTCTTTTACAGCCGCAGGCGACAGACTAGGGCTTTCAAAGGCGCTGGTTAGTAAGTACGTGGGCATTGTAGAGCAAGACTTAGGGGTTAGATTATTTAACCGCTCCACGCGCAGAATTTCGATTACCGAAGCGGGGCAAAGTTATTACACAAGCGTAGTACCTGTAATTGAAAGCTACAGTGAAATGCTCGATAACTTATCGGGTCAAACAGCGCTTGCTAGCGGCAAACTTAGAGTGAGTGCGCCGGTGTCGTTTGGTGAATCAAACCTTGCGCCGTTAATGCCTGAGTTACTGAGCCGATACCCCGATTTAAGTATTGATTTAGTGCTTTCAGATAAAACAATTGATTTGCTAGAAGAGGGGGTTGATTTAGCAATAAGAATTGGCAGTGTGTCTGATTCTAATTTAATCGCGAGGCAAATTACCAGTTACCCTTTAATTTTATGTGCATCAGCCGGATACATTCAGCGTTTTGGCGCACCAAGGAGCATTGATGAGCTTGAACAACACGCCACAGTGATTGATAGCAACTTTAAAATAGGTCGCCATTGGCCACTTGTTTCACCTACTGGTGATGCATTAACGGCAAACGTAAACTCGCGTGTTTCGGTTAATAATCCGCAAGCAGTAAAAGAGGTGGTTGTAGCGGGTGGCGGTATTGGCTTAATCCCTGAAATAGTGGTGAGAGACGATATTGCATCGGGCAAGCTTGTGCAGGTTATGCAAGGCTATAAAACCTTTGAGTTTGGCTTATTTGCTATTTATCCGCATAGAAAGTTTGTGGCTCAAAAAGTCACGTCGTTTATTCAGTTTTTATTTGAAAAGTTTGAAGCTAAGCCAAAAACAAAAACCTAAAATCAGTTAAGTGATTTTAGGCTTTTAAGATTGATTTTAAACTTATTTAAAATAGCTACTTATTTAAAATAGCTACTTATTTTAAAATAACCACAGGCACATCGCTGTTTTCGAGCATTTTAATGGTGTTACTGCCCACAAAAAACTGCCTTAATTTAGAGTGCCCAAATGCACCCATTACAATTAGTTCTACATTATTTTGCTCTTTATATTGCATTAACGAGTCAAAAATATTGCCCTCTAAAAAGCTTGCCGACACTTCAAAGTCCATACTGATAAGCTTGTGCTGTGCATTAACAAATTTTTCTTCAAGGTCTTTTTCGTTATTTTTAATACTCACTAAATGGCAATGCAGACCATGTAACAAGCCGCCATCAATCACTTGTTGTAGCGCTTTGTCGGCTGTTTCGCGGCCGTCGTACGCAATCATAAATGATTTAGGTTGTTTAAATGTTTCTGGAATAAGCAAAATAGGTTGTGTTGCATTGCGCACTAAGGTTTCTATATGTGAGCCCAGCACCGCAAAGCTATTACTATGTCCCGCACCATTTTGGCCAATAACAATAAGGCGTGTGTCGTTTTTAAAGTCTATAACGGTATCGAGCAAATCACCGTGGCGTTTAATTAATTCAAAATTAGTAATACCTGCCGATTTAGCATGCTCACTTACTGAGTTTAATAATTCGTCAGCCATTTTTAAACTTACTTTGCAGCGTTGTTCGTCAAGCTTAGTCATTTCATCAAGTAATGTTGACTGTGCACCAAGCCCAATACTGCCTGAGTAGTCGCCAATGTTAGTTTGCTGTGGTTTTTCAAGCGTATGCACAAAGCTAATTGGTTTATTTAGCTTTTTTGAAGCCCAAATAGCAGCGTCGGTTACATTTTTAGTAATGGCTGAGCCATCTACATAGGTAATTATTTTAGTCATTGCATTCTCCTTAATGTCCGCCAAGTAGTTTTTCGACTTCTTCAGGGTTGTTATGCACACCAAATTTATCAATTACAGTTTCGGTTGCGCTATTCATACCAATAATATTAACCGTTGCGCCTTCACGTCTAAATTTAATAACCACCTTGTCGAGTGACGATACACCAGTTATATCCCAAAAATGTGCATGGGTTAAATCAATTACGACGTTAGAAATTGCATTTTTAAAATCGAACGATGCAATAAATTGCTCAGCTGAGGCAAAAAACACTTGGCCAACTACTTCATAGATTATTTTATCGTTGCCTTCATCATGCTTGGTTTTAACCACCATAAAGCGACCAATTTTATTGGCAAAAAACAGCGTAGCTAACAACACACCAACTAAAACGCCAATGGCTAGGTTATGCGTGGCAACCACTACAATAACGGTGGAAATCATCACTACGTTTGACGAAAGTGGGTTCTTTTTTAAATCCTTAACAGATGTCCATGAAAACGTACCAATCGATACCATAATCATTACCGCAACTAAGGCTGCCATAGGAATTAAACGCAGCCACTCATCTAAAAACACCACCATAATGATTAAAAATGAGCCTGCAATAAAGGTAGAAAGTCTGCCGCGACCACCTGATTTAACATTAATAATTGATTGCCCAATCATGGCGCAACCCGCCATACCACCAAATAAGCCTGCACCAATATTGGCAATACCTTGGCCCTTACATTCTTTATTACGATCGCTCGTTGTATCAGTTAAGTCATCAACAATAGTGGCGGTCATCATTKACTCAAGTAAGCCGACAACAGCAAGACCAATTGAATACGGTAAAACAATTTGCAGCGTTTCGAGTGTTAGCGGTACATCGGGCCATAAAAATATAGGTAGAGTGTCTGGTAGTTCGCCCATGTCACCAACGGTTCTTATATCAAGACCCAAAAATATTGAAACCAGTGTAATAACAACAATACACACTAAAGGAGAGGGAAGTATTTTGCCAATTGTTGGAATATACGGGAATAAGTAAATAATACCTAAGCCCGCTGCGGTCATGGCGTAAACATGCCAAGTAACATTAGTCAGCTCAGGTAACTGCGCCATAAATATTAAAATCGCCAGCGCGTTTACAAACCCTGTTACAACAGAGCGCGATACAAACCGCATTAATTCACCGAGCTTTAAAAAGCCTGCAAATATTTGTAGTACACCAGTGAGTAAGGTAGCAACCAGTAAGTATTCCAAACCATGATCTTTAACCAGCGTCACCATTAATAGCGCCATTGCACCGGTGGCCGCCGATATCATACCAGGGCGTCCGCCTACAAAGGCAATAATAACCGCAATACAAAAAGAGGCGTATAAGCCTACTTTTGGATCAACACCGGCAATAATAGAAAAAGCAATCGCTTCAGGTATTAGGGCAAGCGCCACAACAATACCAGCAAGCACATCGCCACGAATATTAGAGAGCCAATCTCTTTTTACGTGATCAAACATGTAAATAACCTAATTAGTTAGTTTCCCAAAGTACAGGGGAATATTTTATTTAAATAACAGTGATTCTCGCGCAGACGGCGATTAAGGTTGCACGTAACGTGCTGATGAAAAGGGGAGTGGTTGCCTAGGGCGGCGTAAGTTTCAAGAAAAAAGCTCCTTTTGATTAGTTAAATTCGTAAAGTAATAAGTAACTGAAATATTTAATTTTTTGGCTATTTAGTCTTATAGCTATATTTAAGCATGGGTTATTAACTGCTTTAGGCACTATGCCTCAGAGCCTATACGATAGGGTAGAGCTATATATCTACCTTGAAAATATTCACACTTATTTTCAATAAGGATATCATAGGTTTCATTATCTTCAATTAGGCATGTAATAAACTTTATACCTAAGCCGTGCGAGAGCGTAATCAATGTTCTTAGGAAGTATTGATTTTCTTCACATTTAAGGTTGCTAATAAAGCTTCCATCTAGCTTAACGTAATCAATATTTAAGCCTTGCAGATATTTTATAGAAGTTAAATTTATAGCAAAGTGTTCTATACAAACCCTGAAACCAAGTTTTTTTAGCGCTGCTATTACTTGAGCAGCTTTTTGCTGACTATCAATTATTACAGTTTCTTTTATTTCGAAAATAAGTTTTAAAGATTTTTCTTTAGCTATTTTACTTATAGATTCAAGCCAAGATATAAACTCATTGCTGTAAAGAGACTGCTTAGCTAAGTTAATTGCAATTGGTTTATCGTATCGAGTTAAATCTTGTGCTAATAACCCTGTTATTATTGCTTTATCTAGCCCAACAGTTAGCTCAAGCCGCTCTGCCATAGTGAACAACTGATTGTTATTAAGGGGCTTATTATTGTATAAGACATTAGAAAATAATTCATAGTATTCAACTTCCTTTAAATTATTTTTTATTGGCTGAACGCTAAAATTAATTTCTTTATTTTTAATTACATGGTTGATAACACTGCGCCACTGAGTAAAAGATATTGCAGATAGGTTTGAGTTAGAAATTATATCGACTTCATGAGGTGATGTGTCTAGTTGCGACAGTAAATCACTTAAAGTACATGTTTTATGGTAATCAATGGCAGAAACTCGAGCATAAGGAGAGTCTAATTCTGTGACCTTCTTTTGAGAAAAGTCGCGGCTCAAATGTTCTAGCATTTCTTGCCTATACTCTATGCTAACACTCAGCATTAAGATAAACGTGCCTCCCGATATTCTAAATATTTCACTTTCTTGAGAAAAGTTAAAGTTCTTTTGAATAATGTTTTTAACTTCAAATACGTAGTTGTCTCCAGCAGCAAATCCAAAATTTTTATTAATAGACATTAAAGAATCTAGGGAGATAAGTATTAGGCATGAAACATCATCTTTGTTCATGCCTGTTTGAGTTGCACTAAATTGATTCTCAAATGCTCGTCGGTTGCCTAACTTAGTAAGTTCGTCTTGAAAAACCTTTTTAGATAAACTTTCACTATGCTCTGATAAAGACTGGAAAGTCGAGTTTAAGTTTCTTACCATATTGTTCATTGCTTTGGTAACCGTTCTCAACTCTATTGAAAAGGGGACATCATTATTAATAATAAATTTTTTATATGTTACTGATTGAGCTTGCTTCTCAAGTTTTTTTAGGGGTCTAAATATAGCACTAAGTATAAAGTAACCTAGTATTAGGCTAATGATCAAAAGAGCTAAAGAGGTAATACAGGTGTCTATCGCATGCTTCCACAACTTTTCATAGGAAAGGCCTGGGTGGCTCTCGACTATTAAGGTACCGGCTATATTCCATCCATTATTAACTTCACTTGACTCAGGTACACTTGGAAGTTCAAACATAGATATAAACCAAGGCGGAATATCTTGTGACGTTAGTGGATTAACCCTTTCAATTAAAGTATTACCTTTTTTATCAACAAATCTGATGCTGTGATAGTAGCCAGAGTCAAATATAGCGGAGATCATGGTCTCGGCTATAACTAAATTTTCTTCATCAGTATAAGGAGAAATAGATAAACCTAAATTAATAGCTGCGTCATTAGCATGTACGCTCATTTGCTCTGTAAAGTAGGTTTTAGTTGTATTAATGTCAATAATTAAACGTGCAAAAAAAGAAATTGAAACAAGTAAAAAGATCAAACCATATATTTGCGTCCTGAGACTCATACCAATATTAACTTTATTCTTCAATTTTAATTTCTCCATTACTAACATTTATATCCACCTCTATACGCTCAATCATATCCTGCCAAGATTTTAAGCCATGCTGATTACGAACTTTCTTTCCTATACCTCTTGCCTTTGAAAGCCAGAGGCCATGACCATTAAAGCTGTATATCGGTTTTAGGTCTGGACGTTTTGTCGCGGGTAAAATCTTATGTTCATAGTTATCAAGTATAAGTGGAGGTGAATCATCGTTTTCTAAATAAATTAATACCATATGGGGTACGTCAACAGTTAGCTGACGTACATACATTAACCTAAGCTTATCTTCAGGAAAGCCTAGGGTAAGAAGGGAAAAATATTTAGCAATAGCATAATCTTCGCAATCGCCACCTCCACGGCCTATAGTTTCAATGGGGGACGCCCAATAATCTTTTTTGTTCCAAAAATCGATATCCTCATAATATTTAATCTCTTCGTTAAAAAACATATTTACAGTATTTAATTGTGACCATTTGCTAGCAGATTGACTATTCTCTAATAGCTTTAACCAACTGCCATAACGATTGACACCATTTTTATTGTATTTATTTTCAATTAACTGTAATAATTTTTTATTATTGAGTTTATCCTCTATTTTTTGAGAAAAAACAAATAAGGAAAAAACACACATACAGATAAATATTATTTTTTTTTTCAAATGCTTTTATTACCTAAAAATATTTAAAATTCAATTTTTTGCCAATCTTTTTTTACTACTAAGTAGACCTAAACATATTATAACAATAAAAGTCATTGCATTAGCTGTCGCCTGCAGTGGGAAATCTACAATAATGTGGAGAATCATAAATGTAATCGCAGTAGCCACTCCAAAACTGACTCCTTGGTATAAAGGCGATGCTCGTTGAGTCATATTCCTAAAGCAAATGTATAAAATATAAAGTAATGACAAAAAGCTTAAAAAGCAGCTTAGAACACCAAACTCAATTGCAAATTGCACATACTCGTTATGTGCATGATCGTAAAAGCCGGAGTAAGGTATTGATTGTTTGGTAGGAAATAGTCCGTAATAAGAGCCACCTCCAGATCCAGATAAGTAGTATTGCTTAACTAATGGAATTGAGTCTTGGATAACTTCATCTCTTGTTTCTTCAATAAAGCTAGTTTCAGCTAATCTTTCTTGTAATTTATCGGCACCAAAAAGGCTACCCACAATAATAGTATCAAGTACAAAAAAACTAATAATAAGATATTTTAAAGACCACGGCTTTGATTTATAAAATTTAAGAGCAAATAAGCTTACTGAGGCGAGAGATACTAAAAATGCAATATTACCCATTCTTGAGCGAGTTAGAAGTAATGCGACAACAATAATTATAAGGCACAATCGTATAACTAATTTTTTGGATAAAAGCGCTTTTATAAAATCCCTGAAATAATGAGTTAACTTACTATTAGAATTTTTTTTAATATCTAGTTCATTAATTATAAAACCAATCCCAATTGACAAAATCATGGCAAGGTAATTAGCTAAATGGTTATGGTATACAAAAGAGCCATTAGCCCTTTGTGAGTACTGGAAACCAAAAAAAGGAGAGTTGGAGGGAGGTGATAAATTTAAAAATGTAGCATAAATTGCTTGAAATAATCCTGCAATAATTAAGGCGTAGATAACGGTCGTGATTCTTTTTTTATCGATGGTGTATACACAAATAAGCCAAGCAAACATAAAAAAACTAGCTGTTTTTAATAGCACTATTTTTGTTTGTATAGGATCTGTTGAATAAGAAAAAATAATCTGGATTAGTAAAGTAAGTAATAAGGTACCAATTAAAGTAAAAATTGGCCAAGTACGCAGAGGAGGGAAAAAGCCATTTTTTTTATATATATTGATTATACAATGTAAAAAAAACAATGCAAAAACAATAAGTTCCGAAATTGCCCAAGCCCACGGTCTATTACTACCTAAAGGAATAGGAAGCCAAATAATTAAACTACAAAGGCTATAAAAAATAAATTTATTAAGCATAAAAAGAAAACCCATAAAATGGGTTCCTTATAGAAGACTAAAATTAGTTACTTGAAGCTGTTGTTCCGCCGCCACCGCCACCAGAACCAGTAGAACCTGTTAAAGGCGTGCCTACTCCAGAGGTTAAACCTGGACCACCTGCAGCAGTACCAGAGCTAATAAGTTCTAAATTTAAATTAGGGTTAGAACTTGCTAAAACAATTAAATCATCTTCTGACATGCCATTCGCTTTAGCAAAAGCAAAAAATGACTCTTGTTGACTTTCAGTAAGGGATAGATTGGCAAATAATGTACTCAAACAATCTTTTTTTACAGTATCGGCTAGGGCTAAACACTCAGAAAGTTGTTCTGAAGCAATATTAGCTTTCTCATCTGAGTCTTGTTGCGCTGATACCATTAGAGGGAAAGCGAGAATTATGATTAAAAAACTTACCTTTTTCATTTATTTACATCCTTATGTTAATTCAAACTTATTATAAACAATCTAGTATCAATTTGTTAATTAACCAAAGTATATATTTAATAAAATAATTTGCATCTTTTTTATTTATAGTCATTGTGGGGAGAGTGACATAAATTAATGCTTATGTCTAAGGTATTAATCATTAGCCTTATTTAACAGGATGTTAAAAATTATGTGAGTTTTAACTTGTTTTGTTTATTTCTAAGCGTTAATATTTCACAAAATATACGCCGTGCTCTTCAATGTGTAGTCTTCATTCACATAAAAGATTTGTATATTTTCAATCTTTAGTTTAAGAAAGCCAAACTTGATGCGAATCAAGGACGGAAAGCCACGGGTCTCCTCAAGGAATTAGTATCAGGATGATAGCCGGGTTGCTGAACATTATTATTTATAATTATAAATGTGAGGCACAAAATGAACACTTCAAATTTAGAAATAATCACCTCAGGAATCACAGGTTACTATGATTCCATCCAACCAGGCTTAATTGATGATTACAGTGAAAGTGATGAGCCTGTCTTTGCCAGACTTGACCTAGGATGGGTTATTGATAAAGCCGTAGCAAGAAGCTACAGCTGGAATGATTTAATTGATGGAATTGATACTGGAACAATCTCTAATAATTCAATTTTTAGCAATTCACTTATTGGTTCTTCCCACTCTGACGTAATAATTGGAAATGAGCAAAATAACTATCTTGATGGTGGTGATGGAGCTGATTATATTGATGGCGGTAAAGGTAACGATATTATCTTTGGCGGTCTAGGAAAGGACTGGTTAATTGGTGGAAAGGGTAACGATCTTCTTAATGGCGGTGCTGAGTGGGGAGAAACACTCGATGGTGGAGAAGGGCTAGATATAATCGATTATACTGGCGATACTCTTGATGGAAAAGGCGTTTATATACGTTTAGATCAGAATTTTGTTACCACTTTAGAGATCAAAGACTCTCATTCGTGGCTCGATATGATAGACGGCATCAACAATAATACGTTGCAGCATGATAATTTAATTTCTATTGAAAATGCAATTGGTTCGCAATATAGCGACTCAATAAATGGTGACGATGGTGATAATATTCTCCATGGTGGTGTGGGTGGTAACGATTGGATTGGTGGTGGTCGCGGTAATGACACTGCTAGTTATGAAGGAAACACTGAAGATGGAGCTGGTGTATTTGTTCGTTTAAATCTAGGCTGGGCTTGGAGTTCTGAAGACAATTACAACATGACTTGGCAACAGATAGTTGACGGAATTAATAATAATATATTAGACCACGATAAGCTTGGAAGTATTGAAAATGTTATTGGTAGTATTCATTCTGATTCATTAGGTGGAGATAATAATAATAATGTAATCGATGGACGTGAAGGAAATGACTATCTTTCCGGTGGTCATGGTGATGATGTACTGATTGGTGGCTTAGGAGTTGATCATATTGTAGCTGGTAGTGGTAATGATATGATTTTCGCTGATGAAGCAGATTCGTTTATTAATGGTGGAACTGGTTTTGATATTGTTTCGTTTGAGGATGTTAATGGCGATAATGAAGTAAATATTAACCTTGCAAGCCAAAATTACTCAGGCCTCGAAGCTATTGTTATAGGTAGCGACTTACAACAACAAGTACACAATATTAATGTATCGCTTGACCAAATCGCGTCTGATACTGAAGGCACTTACGATGATATGTTTTTTGCTATTGGTATTGATACTCTTACGTTTAGTGACAGCGTTGGAATTGCTTCATTGACTCAAGACTTAGATGGCAATTATGAGGCAGAGTTAATTGCACTTCTTGGCTTAGACGAATCGACTCAATTACAGTCAACAACCTATGAAACTGAGGGCGGAAATTTCGTTACAGTTATCCAAGATGTAATAATTGATTCAGATATGGATATTGGTGGCATAGGCTCGCAAGATTTTATGGGCCAAGAGAGCATGTATATAGCTTAATTGTTACTGATTTAGAACAGCAGCTATAAGTTGCTGTTCTATACTTTAAAAGGAATTAGTGTGAAATCACTAAAGAAGCATATACGCAATCGTGTACGGTGGACATTTTTTTTTAGTTTTGTAACTAGTGTATTAATGCTAGTTGTACCGATTTACTCCTTACAAGTATTTGACCGTGTATTAAGCTCCTTTAGTTTAGACACTCTATATTTACTAACTATTATCGCTGGATGGCTTGTACTCGTTTACGGCTGCTTAGAATGGGCAAAACAGAGGCTATTACATGCAACAGCAAATGAATGGCGTGAGCAAGCAATTAATTTATATGCAGAAACTGGCTTCACAAAAAGTGAAAATGGTAAATTAATTAATGATATAAAACTAGCAGAGACTGGTTTACAAAACCATTTAGCAACAGTTGCCGACATTCCTTGGACAAGTATTTTCTTATTCGTTTTATTAATCATTCACCCAACATTTTTCTATATAGCTATATCGAGTATTTTTATACTCATGATTTTTGCCTGGATAAATTATTTATATAGCCAAAGAGTAAGTAGTCAAGTGTTAGCAAGTGATATGCAAACAAGTATTTTAGTCAATAAAAATTATTTAGTTGCTTCTGGCTTTATTTCTTCAATGGTTTCTATTTGGAAAAAATACACTCAACAATCTTCAAGCACGCAAATAAACTATAAAATAAAAACTTTAAATATTAGTAGTCTATCGAAAACATATAGGCTGCTTGTACAAATAGCAGTTACATGTGTAGGTGTTTCTTATGTTTTGAACCAAGCGTTATCAGTTGGTGGCATGATTGCTGCCAGCTTAATTATTGGACGTGCACTAGCTCCGTTTGAGCAATCTGTTTTGCAATTACAACATTGGGTTACGTGTTACAAAGCATGGAAAAGAGTCACTTCATATAATATAGATAACGAAATTAAAACCGAACCTGCAATCCCTAATGGTTCACTCATTGCGAATAAAGTTATTTATAAGTATAGCAATTTAAATAAAGTATTTATAAAAGCTTTCAGTGCAAACTTTACTTCTTCCCACGTTATTTTGGGTGCTAATGGTTCAGGAAAAACGACTCTTTTAAAAATATTAGCGGATGAATATCAGCCTTTTTCAGGCGATATACGGATTGAAGGAAGTCTTTTAAGTAGCTGGGACTCTATAAGCAAGCAAAAAGTAATCGGGATATATCGCTCAGATATACCTTTAACAAAAACAACTATTATTTCTAATATGGCAGTGGGTGAAAGTCAGGTATATGCAATGGAGTTGGCACAAGAGTTGGGGCTACATAAAAATATAATGCAACATACTAACGGTTACGATACTGAGCTTGTAAATATTGAGGCTCAGCTTAGTAGTTCTGAAATTCAATTAATTATATTAATAAAAGCGCTGTCTAATAAGCCACATATATTAATAGCAGATAATATTGATGACCATTTAGATACTAGAGCCGAAATTGCTTTAGCTAAAATTTTAGCTAAAAGAACAGAGGAAGGTAAAATAACAATTTACTCAGCGAAAAAAATGAATTTGATAAGCAAAGCACAAAACATTATTTACCTTGAAGAAGGTAGTATTCAGTTTAATGGTAAAGCAACTGAGTTTTTTGCTACTCGTAATAAAATGAAAGAGGCTAGTAATGGATAACTTAACAAGCAAAAAATGGTTAATTACCTGCTTTATTATATTTGTCATTGGTTTTGGTACTTTTTTTATTTGGTCTGTATTTTCTACTTTAAGTTCAGCATCTATGGCTGCAGGGAGTGTCGTAGTTAAAGGGCATAAAAAAAGTGTGCAGCATTTAGAGGGGGGGATAATAGAGGCGATTTATATTGAAGAAGGTCAATATATTAATAAAGGCGATATATTATTTAAATTAGCAAAAGACCAATCTCAAAATTTATTTGAACAAACCCAAACCCAATATCAATATGCTAAAGCGGCTTTTCAACGTATTCAAGCTGAACTATCAGGAATTGATACACTTGTATTTACTGATTTCGATCAAAATAATATCGAAATAAAACAAATGATTGATTACCAAATTGAACAGTTTAACGCTAATAAACATAAACAAAATAGTTTAATATCGCTACAAGAAGAAATAAAAGAGCAGAGTACGCAAGAGTTACAAACACTCTTAGCAAGACAAGCATCGGATAAAAAGCAACTAAAAATTGCAGATGAGCAAGTTACTATGTATCAAGAGCTTGAAAAAAAAGGTTACTCTTCTAGAGCGCAATTTTTAAGTGCCAAAAGTAACCAAGAATCTATCCGAGGCCGATTAAGCGAATATATAGGATTAATTCAACGCGCTAAAGCATCGATTAATGAGTCAGAACTATCGCTTGCAAGTATTAAAATTGAACATCAAAAGCAATTGCGAGAAATTTTTGAAAAACAACAAGAGCTATTAAGAATTAGACATTCAGAATACATGCGGGTTAAAGATGTTTTAGATAGAACGACTATTATTAGCCCTATATCAGGATACGTTGTGAATTTATCAGTAAATACACTTCAAGGTGTAATTAGTCCTAGGCAAGTATTATTAGAGATTGTCCCAGATACAGATGATTTATTAGTAGAAGTTTTATTAAACCCTAAAGATATAGAGTCTGTTCACGAGGGAATGAAAGCAAAAATAAGATTATCATCTTATAATATGCGCCGCGTGGCGCCTATTGATGGTGTAGTTGAAAACGTTTCTGCAGATAGAATTTATGACGAAGAAAAAGATATATCGGCTTATAAAGTTAAAGTTAAAATAGAAAATAATAGAACAGATATAGACTTATACCCAGGTATGCCAGCGGAAGTAATGATTTTGCTTGAAGATAGAACGCCAATGGATTATTTACTTTCACCATTAACAGAACTTAATTATAACGCATTTAGAGAAATAGATTAGATTAAAAATAATGCCAATACACTTTAAATTTAAGAATGTATTAGCTTTGGTAATTTAATTTCCCGACCATTTTAATTTTTTTATGAATCGTTTTATATCTAGAATAATTTAAAAAACCATCATCACGTTTTTAAAATAATAATTAAAACTGTTTATTGATTTTATTACTTTGGTTTATTTCGAATTTACTTTACGTATAGTGGTTGGTAAATCATCTAATTAATTTTCATAAGATTCACATCTATTATCGCTTAGTATACTTTTTATCAATAGGTGAATTATTTTGTTTTTCTTGGTAAAATTATATAAATTAATTTATAAGGATGTATTTTGAGTTTACGTGCTTTTTTGAAAGGCTCATCTATACTTTCTCTTGGTCAGATTTTTTCACAGCTAACAGGCTTAATTAGAAATTCATTGATTGGCCATGCAGTGAGTCCGGAGGACTTTGGACGTGCAGCGGTTTTTGCACTTGTAGTTTCTTTGGTGGAATCAATCAGTGAGATCTCAGCAGACAAGTTAATATTGCAATATAAGTATGGGGGTAATAAAAAGGTCATTTCAGGTATTCATTTTTTAAATATCTGTAAGGGTACCTTATGTTCAATACTGATTATTCTTCTACATCCTGTTTTTTTATACTTTTTTGAAATGGAAGAGGCATCTTGGGGTTTATATTTAGTTGCTGTGGTTCCTTTTATAAAGGGTTTTGTTAATTTTGATTTTATTAGAAAGCAACGTGAACTTGAATTTATATATCTAGTGAAGTTAGATTTTTTCTGTCAATTAACTGCACTTTTCATTGCATATATAACTTTAGAGTTTATAGTCGACTATAGAGTGTCTTTATTTGCTATTTTAGCTCAAGCATTATCATATACATTATATTCACACTGGCAGTGTAAGCAAGGATATAGTGCTAAGTTGAACAAACCCATATTAATTAAAACAATAAAGTTTGGTTGGCCATTATTGATAAATGGACTTGGCCTATTCCTTATTTTACAAGGAGATAAATTTATTGTATCGAAGTTTTTTAGTATGGATATCTTAGGGTACTTTGCTGCTCTTACTATGTTAGCTTTAATGCCTGCTGTTATTATTACAAAAGTACTCATGAGCACGCTCCTACCTATATACTCAAATAAAAATCATAAAAATAACTTGATAACCTCAAATATTCCGTATTTTTTATCTTTTTTATACATTATATATATAGTTTTATTTGGTGATTTTTTAATTGACTTGGTTTTTGGTCCGAAATATTTAAAGCAAGATTATATTTTTATCTTATTAGGTTGCATGTGGTTTTTTAGATTATTACAAGCAAAGATAGTTATAAAAGAGATCTCAATTGGAAATACTAGGACTCCTTTGTATGCAACATTAATTCGTCTTTCTTTTGTACCAATATCATTTGTATTTGTATTAATTGAAAATGAATTAAGTAGTATAGTTTATTCAGGTATTCTAGGTGAAATGTTTGCTTTGTTGTATTTGTTATCACTTAGAAAAAGGAGCGCTTTATATGTCTATAATAAAAGTCAAGTTCTCTAGTTTTTTTATTAGTCTATATAGATTCAACTTTTTAAAAAGATTTATTAAATTTATTTTATATAGATTAGAGGGAGGTGAGTTTTACAGTTTTTCATTAAGGGAAATACAGAGCAAATATTATGGAGTCGTCGTTGGTAGATATAGCTATGGAGAGTGCATGAAATTAAATTCATTTCCGGAAGGCGTTACGGTTGGTAATTATAGTTCTATTGCAAGAGGGGTTGTAGTTATCACGCATGATCATCCAATAAATCGAGTGTCTACTCATCCATTTTTTTATAATAAATCGTTAGGTTATACGAAAAAGGAAAAAGTTGAACATACGAAGCTAGAGATAGGAAGTGATGTCTGGATTGGTAATGGGGCAAAAATATTAAGTAAATGCAATTTTATAGGGCATGGAGCTGTTGTGGCCGCGGGTGCAATAGTAACTCGAGATGTCATGCCATATGAAATTGTTGCAGGTGTTCCAGCTAAAAGTAAAGGTTTTCGCTTTAATCAAGAGCGAATTAATGAGTTACTAGAAGAGAAGTGGTGGAATAAAGACGTTGCAGAGTTGATTGATTCAAAAAATAATTTTTTTGATTTAAACTAATGCTGAGATTATTAAAATGAATCCAAAAATTTTGTTGTTAGTTTTTTTTATATGCTTTTTACTCCCTCCTGAGTTGAGTTTTAATTTAGGTAGCATGCGCTTATCACCATATCGCATTGTATTGATTTTGTTTTTCTTCAAGTTGATAAATGAGGTATTGTTTAGCTCCAATAAATCTAAACTGGAAAGTGCTGTTGATTTTTTGATTTTATTTCATTGTTCTTGGTCAATTGCTAGTTTAATGATAAATGAAGGTGTAGGTAAAGGAATTGAGAGTGGTGGGATTTTCTTTGTTGAAACTTTAGGTAGTTACTTACTCGCTAGATATACAATAAAAAACCTAAAAGACTTTGAGTATTTTATTAAAATAGCAATGATATCTTGTTTATTTATATTTCCTTTTGCGTTTTACGAAATGGTTACAGGAACTCATGTTATTAGAGAGTCAGCTGCTTTATTAACTGGCGGATATTTTTTTAATAATATAGAACCTAGAATGGGTCTAACAAGGGCGTATGCAAACTTTGAACATCCGATTTTATTAGGTGTTTTTGGATCGACCTTATTTTTATTTTTTTATTTTTCTAAAAGTATTAATAGTAAATATATAATACCTGGAATAGCCCTGTTTTTAACATTTTCTTCATTATCTTCAGGTGGAATACTCGCTATTGTAATTCAAGGTTTTCTTCTTATATGGCATAAAGTATTTAATACTCTTAAAATAGATAGTAAATGGAAAAAACTTATTGTATTAATAGCTTTTGGATATTTATTATTATCGTTTGTTTCTCAATCACCTTTAAAATTGATTCTGTCTAGAATTACATTTAGCCAGCAAACTGCATATTTTAGAACGTTAATATTTGAATTTGGCTCTGCAGAAGTTGTTCGTAACCCAATATTTGGGATAGGCTTTTCTGATTGGATTAGACCACTGTGGATGCCTCCAAGTGTTGATAATTTTTGGCTATTAACTGCTATGAGGTTTGGTTTACCTTCATTATTATCAATTGTTGCAGCTATATTTATTGTTTCTTCTCAGGTATTGAAAAATCAATGTCATAAATTTTCCCTTCTTTATTTTATTGTTTTATGCTCTTTGATATTTGCAGGTTGCACAGTACATTTTTGGAACCAATTACTTATTTATTTTTATTTCTTTTTAGGAATCGGAATTTCATTTTTTACAAAAGAAAGGACTGAGTTGAATGAAAAACTTTAAATTAACTATCGTTATTGTAAATTGGAATACTAGGCAATTAGTTTTGGATTGTTTAGGTTCTATTTATAGTAATTATACAAGTGATGATTGGAATGTCGTTGTCGTTGATAACAACTCCCATGATAACTCTGCTGATACTTTCGAAAAGGAATATCCGAATATTGAAGTTGTTCGTAATAACGATAATGTTGGTTTTGCTGCTGCTAATAATCAAATATTAAAAAGAGATGACTCTGATTTTTATTTATTACTTAACTCTGACACCTATGTAATTGGGGATGTTCTTCAAAAATCACTGGATTATATTAAAAGTAATGAAAGTTTTGGTGTGATGGGGTGCCGAGTTTTAAATAGTGATAAATCAGTACAATATACATGCTCAAAATTTCCGACCCTTAGTAGCAAAGTAGAACAAGTTTTTCAGTTCACTAAACTCTTTGGTGGTAAATATAAAAGTGATGAATTAATGACTAATTGGCACCGAGATTCTGAACGGGAAGTTGATGTTGTTACTGGTTGTTATTTATTAATTAGAAATATAGTAATACAGCAAGTAGGTGTTTTAGACGAAGATTTTTTCTTTTTCGGTGAGGAAACCGATTGGTGCTACAGAATTAAAAAAGCTGGGTGGAAAATACAGTTTAGTCCTATTGGCGAAATTGTACATTACGGAAGCTTTAGCGCCCAAAAGCTGAGCTATAAAAGAGATTTAATGTTATCGGGAGCAATTGTTCGTTTCTTTTTAAAAAACAGAACAAAAACCGAAGCTGTTTTAGTCTACGTTGTGATGTTTTGTTTTAATGTTTCGCGTGCTTTAGTTTGGACAATTAAATACGTATTTAATCGGAAGATTTTTTCTAAACAAAGGGCATCTTTGTTTTTAAATTGTGTTTTGAGGTACCACAAAGCTTGGCCTACAAATAAGAAAGGGTGGTAATACTGTGAAGAAAAAGCTCCTAATAGTTGCCCCTGGAATATCTCAATTTGATGTCGGCGAAGTATTTGTTGGTTATAAATGGGTACAAGAACTTAGTAAATATTTTGATATTACTGTTTTAACTTTACGATTAAAAGGTAAGCGAACAATAGAAAATGGTGAGCTTCCTGTAAGACTTATCCACTTTGAGGAAAAAAGCGGGTTACACCGTTTTGAACGATTTAACGCTATAGCAAAACCTTGGTATTTTTGTTTTTATCGTGATGTTAAAAAGTGGCTTGATGTAAATGATGAAACCGGAGATAAGTTTGATTGGTATCATCAAATCACACCGATGGCCGCCCGTTACCCATCTCCTCTTGCATCTGGATGTAGAAGGTTTTCTTTAGGTCCTGTTGCTGGTGCACTTCCCGATGTCGACAGTTTTAAAAGTGAACTAGATACGATGTCTTGGTATATGAAATTTAGAGACGTTGATAAATTACGCTTTAAGTATGATCCGATATTAAGAGGTTCTTATCAATCTGCGACAAAGATTATTGCTGCAGCAGATTATATTAAAGAGAAACTGATTTTAGAACTTGGTATTAACGAAAGTACCATTTCGGTTTTGAATGAGTTAGCTGTTGACTCTGTAATGGTTACTGAGAGTGATTTAATCAGCAAATTTAAAGTAAGCACTAAAACTATTAAGCTCCTTTTTGTTGGTCGTTTAGTCAGAACTAAAGGTGTGAAAGATTTAATAAAGTGCTTACCTTTAATACAAAATGATGTGGATTTTCATCTGGATGTTATTGGTGCAGGCACTGATTTAGAAGCATGTATAGATGAAGCACGTAAATTATCGGTACATAATAAAGTTACTTTTCATGGCAAAATGGATCGAAATGATATTGATGCTTTTTATAAATCTGCGGATATTTTTGTTTTTCCAAGCTTTAGAGAACCCACCGGAGGGGTTGTAATTGAAGCACTTAGCTTTGGTTTACCGATGATTGTTCTTGATCATGGAGGACCTCAATCTACAGTAAATAACTCAGTCGCTATTAAATTAAATATTTCAACACCGCAAGCACTTGTCGAAGATCTTGCCAATCAAATTACTTCTCTTAGCTTAGATGACAAACGCAGAGAAGAGATGGCCTTTAACGCATTAGAATATTGCAAAAAAAACTATTTATGGGAAAGTAAAGTTAAAGGGTTTTCGCATACTATGATGAATTGGATGATTGAAAAATAATGAAAGCATTACTCTTTGATCCAATACGTTATCTGGCATTTTTTTTGAGTGTAATTTTAATATTTTGGCTAACCGTTGGGATAGCCAACGATAATTTTATTATTTACAGGTTTTTAAATTACTTTGCACAATATGTATTACTGATTGTTTCAGCTATTACTTTATTATGCTTTTATAAAAAATATAAACTACTGCTTATTATAAATTTATCTTTATTTGGTATTTTGTTTTTAAATATCTTTATTTTTTCGGGGCAGCCAACAAATATCAATTCTACACAATCAAAAAAAAATACCTTATCAGTAGTAAGCTTTAGTAAAATGTCTAGGAATGATAACTTCAAAGAATTAGCGAATATAATTGATTGTAATGAGTTTGATTTAATAGTTGTTCAAGAAATCCCTGATTTTGATACTTTTATAAATAGTACAGATTACAAAAGGAATTGCTTTAGTGTGTATAATGAAAATGTTAAAAAAGCAGTTTTTTCTAAGTTTACCATTGAAGATAGAGGTAATTTAGGTGCCAATCAACTAGTTGATATTTCAATAGGTAAAGAGATAATTACTGTGATAAATGTTCGATTAGATAAAGGAATATTTAATTCTCAGATGCAGATAATGCAGGCTGATAGTTTAGCAAAAGCGATTAAAAAAATTGATAATAAATTGATTGTTCTTGGTGATTTTAATTCTACTGAGTTCAATTATCCTTACCAAGTTATGACTACTCACTTAAATGATTCGCTTAGAGAAGTTGGCTTTAATTTTTCACATACTTTTCCTGGAAAGGCTCGCCGAATAGGTATGTTTGGTCCATTAATACGAATAGATTATATTTTCCATAAGGGGTTTTTTGTTGAAAGTGCTTATGTGATAGATAGTTCGTATGGTTCAGACCATTATCCAGTCTATACAAAGTTCTCATTTTAAGGATTATTAAATGAGTGAAATGAATATGTTACCAGCTATTATTATCCCTGCTTATAACGAGCGCAGTGTAATAGCCCGTACTTTAAAACCGCTTTATCAGGGTGTAAAAGAGGGGAAATATACAATTACAGTTGCTGTAAATGGTAGTAACGATGGTTCTGTCGATTTTATTCGTAATGAATTTCCTGCCGTGTGTTGTTTAGATATTGAATTAGGATCAAAGACCAACGCAATAAATATTGCCGAAAAATCCAATGTTGGTTTTCCTCGTATTTATATGGATGCTGACGTTGTAGTTAATTATGACGGGCTTCTGTCTCTAATAAATACTTTGGAATCTTCGGTATCACCTTTGTTAGTTGCTCCTAAGGCTGTTATGGAATTTAGTAGCTCTAGTATATTTGTAAAAGCTTTTTATCGGGCTTGGTTTAAAACTAAATTCTATACTTCACAAGGGTTTGGTAGCGGTGTATATGGTTTAAATAAGCAAGCTAGAGCGTATTTTAAATTATTTCCTGATGTGATTGCTGATGATGGGTTTATAAGAGAAGTCGTGCCTATTTCAAAACAGCAGGTTGATACTAATTGTACATCTATAGTTACTGCACCAAAAAAAATCGGTGATTTAATTAAAATTAAAACACGGAGTAAGCTTGGTAATATTGAGCTTAAGAATAAGTCTCTAGTTATTAATAAAAATTTACCATCAAAGCGCTTCGTTTCAATGCCAACCGTTTTTGAATTTATGGTTTATGGTCTAGTAAATTTAATAGCAACGAAATTGGCGAATAAAAAATATAAATCTTTAGAAACATACCAATGGCAAAAAGATGAATCATCAAGGAATGTGGAATGAAAAAAAAATTAGTGATGGCAATAGCTTCTCGAGGTGGTCATTGGATTCAGCTAAATCGATTATCAGCGGTTTGGGAAGAGCAAGATGTTATTTTTATAACTAATGACCCATCGCTTGAAAGTCATGTTGGTAATGCTAAATTTGAAACTGTTATTGATGCCAATATGGATAAAAAGTTGAAATTAATTTTTTTAGCTGCCCAGACTTTTTTTAAGGTTTTGAAACATCGACCAGATGTAATTATAAGTACAGGCGCTGCACCTGGTTTTTTTGCTTTAATTTGGGGGAAATTAATTGGCGCTAAAACTGTTTGGGTCGACTCTGTAGCAAATGCGGATGAGTTATCTTTAGCAGGAAAAAAAGTATCAAAGATTGCAGATGTTTGGCTTACGCAATGGCCTGAAGTAGCAAAAGAAGATGGTCCTTTATACAAAGGGAGAGTATTTTGATTTTTGTAACTGTAGGTACACAGCTTTCATTTGATCGACTTGTTAAACAAGCCGAAAATTGGGCGATTGAAAATAACTATACAGATATAGTTTTTCAAGTGGGTAGCCAAGGCTATAAACCTCTTACAGGTAGGTCGTTTGAATTTATATCAGGAAAAGAAGCTGATGATTATTTTAATGAGGCATCGGTTGTTATTGGCCATGCAGGTATGGGAACTATTTTATCTTGTTTAAGTGAAGGAAAGCCTTTAGTTGTTATGCCTAGACTTTATACATTAAATGAACATCGAAATGACCATCAGTTGGCAACATATTCTAAATTAAAATATTTAGATGGTTTATTTCCTGCAGATGATGAGTTAATGCTCAATAACGCGATTAATGATGCGCTTAAGAGTAACTCAAAAAGCCACGCATTTAATAGTAGGGCTCCAGTTGAAATAACTGACTATATTAAAAGCCGTATTTATTCGTTTTAAGATGGGGGGTTGCCAGCGCAGAAATCTCCTTAATAGGTTTATGTAACTGACGCTCCCTAATTTAATCAAGTTAATATACCTTTGTTTTATTAATTCCAGAGATTATAAAATCATCTCAATATTATTTTTAGGCTCGATATTTTCCCAAAGAAATAGTATATAAAATACTAAAAATTTAATACTCCCTCAAAGTAGCCTGTACTACGAATCACATATATTTGTTTAGCCTTTAGTTGATTAAATACGACGTGCCTCAGTGTAGCAAATACAGGCACTCCAGCTTCATATTAATTTGGTGCATGCTTTCACTCTAGTGGATTATCATGATCTAAATTCTGGGCATCCAGACAAAAACGTGCTGACGGCTAAGAATAAGATATCAAATAGTTTATGAACCTTTTCACATTGTTGGTGAGGGTCATTGATTGATTTTAAATAGCTGAATATCAGACATAGAGATACTTCTTAAAAAAGAAGTATAAAGTCATACTTTTAAGTCAAGATATAGCTCGTCAGCTCGTTCTATCTTTATGTTTTATTAAAAGAATTTCAGCATTACTGTATTTCTTGGTTTTTTGCAGATTATTTAAATTATTACTATGCCTATATTTATGAAATTTCAAGTTCGTGAGTAGATTAATTTCAATATGAAAATAACAAGGAAAAAATACAAACTAAACAAAATTAAACTCGTTTAATTTTGTTTAGTTTGTATTTTTTTTGTATGTAAATGTTTATTTTTTTTAGGCTTTTCCTCTGGTTATCTCAGCGTATTGGTTGAGTTTTTTATGAGTTTCTAATGTTATTTGTCTAGGTTTTTAATGGTGTGATTTTTGTTTCATCAAGGCGAGTTTAAATGGAGCTTTTCTTGTCTTTTTTTAGTCTTCTATTATCTATTATATAAGGTTATTCTAACTACATATTTAATTTGGCAAGGAGGCTTTATGATTACATCTAAGACGTTTAAAATCGGTGGAAACTCTACTGCTGATTTATACCGCTTTTCAGATATTGTTACTCTTATAAGCAGTTTATATGTAGCTGGCTTTATTTATGGAACTAGCATATCAAATAATTATATTACAGTATTGCTTGTTGTAACTCTTAGTTATTTATATACCGCAGAAACTCTTGGACTCTATCGCTCTTGGAGAGCAGGTAAATTGAGTAGTATGGTAGTGACTGCTTGGCTTAGTTTAGCAAGTGCTTTTGTTCTATTATTTATTGTGGCTTTTGCTTTAAAATTTACAGAAGAACTTTCTAGAGTAACTCTTTCATTATGGTTTGCACTATCATTTGTTTGGCTATTTGTATCTCGAGAGTTGGTTAGGYTTTATAAAGTTAACCGCCGTAAATTAGGTTTAAATGTTAGTAAGGTTGCGATAGTAGGAGCTACAGAAGCTGGGGCAAACCTTTATCAACAAATAGCTGAAAATGATGAACTAGGTTACGAGTTTGTTGGCTTTTTTGAAGATAGGAAGCCTGAAAGACTATTTAAAGATATGGATTTTAATATTGAAGGCATGATTGATAGTGCTGTACAGCATGCTAGGAATAGTCAAATTGATGTTTTGTTTATTGCTTTACCTTTAAAAGCAGAAAAACGAATTGCGGATATTCTACTTAAACTAGGCGATACGACTGTAGATGTGCATTTTATTCCAGATTTTTTACTATCTAATTTAGTTCATGCTCGAATTGAGCATATCGGAAATATTGATACCTTGAGTGTGTTTGAGTCTCCTTACTTGGGTGCACGACAATGGGTTAAACGAACAGAAGACATTATTCTTGCTTCTATTATCCTTTTGTTAATATCACCATTGTTACTTCTTATTTCGCTCGGTATTAAGCTTACCTCTGAAGGCCCGGTACTTTTTAAACAGCATAGATATGGTTTGGCGGGCCAAAAAATAAAAGTATGGAAATTTCGCTCTATGCGTGTGATGGAGGATAATTCAGTTGTTACTCAAGCAACTAAATCTGATCCAAGGGTTACTGCATTTGGTGGTTTTTTGAGACGCACAAGTTTGGATGAACTACCTCAGTTCTTTAATGTTCTATTCGGCGAAATGTCAATTGTTGGCCCAAGACCTCATGCTGTTGCACATAATGAAGAGTATAGAAAAAAAGTGGAGTTTTATATGCTTCGTCATAAAGTCAAACCTGGAATTACAGGTTGGGCTCAGATAAATGGCTGGCGCGGAGAAACAGATACGTTAGAAAAAATGGAAAAGCGAGTTGAGTATGACTTGCAATATATTAAAAACTGGTCACTTATATTTGACCTTAAAATAGTTTATATGACTATTTTTAAGGGCTTTGTAAGCAAAAACGCTTATTAGGGTTAAGGGATTAAAATGAAATTTAAAAATAGTACATCTATCACTTTATTAGCTGTCTTTTTTTCGTGCAATGTTTCTGCTTTAGAACCTGCTTCAATCAAAACGGAATCAGGTGTTGATATAACACCTCTATTAGAAAGTAAGTATGAATACGATAATAATATATTTAATAGCTCTAGCAATGAAAAATCGAGTACTAAGCTAATAGTTAAGCCTTCTGTAAATTTCCAAATGATTGATGCACTCAATACTTTTTCAATAGGTACATATGTTGAAAGTGGTACTTACTTTTCTAGTTCGGACGATAATTATTTAGATGGTGGTTTTGAGGCTGCGACTCATTTAGAGCCTTCATCTCGTGATCGTTTTGATTTTAAATACGAATATGATTTTAAAACTGAACAACGTGGTACGGGTGTATCTGAAGGGCTATTAAATTTACTTGATGATCCTAGTGAATTTAGAGAGCAAAATGCAGACTTACGCTATGAATTTGGAGGGATTACTTCTTCACGTTTTGCTTTGCTAGCAAATTATCAAGATATTCGATTTACCAATAATCGTAACCTAACACAGTATAGAGACTTCGATGAAAGACTCTTCGGGGGGCAATTTCTATATGCATTAAGTGCTTTAACTGATTTAACGCTAGATGCTTCATATACCGGCATTAGGTATGACTTAATTGACGAGTCTGGAGTAACTAGAGACTCAAATGTTAAAGAGCTGTTGGTCGGTGTACGCTGGGAAGCAACGGCATTAACGACCGGTGTTGCAAAAATAGGTTATCAAAATAAGTCATTTAAAGCGTTTGAACGAGGTGATTTTAATGGGGTAAGCTGGTTAGTTGAAGCACAGTGGGCTCCTTTAAGCTATTCAACTTTTAGGTTTACATCTCAAGCAGGTGCTGTTGACCCTGATACATTTGGTGATTATATAGATCAGAAAGGTGTTTCCTTGGGGTGGGAACACACTTGGAGTCCTTTAGTAAGTACTAGTGCTATATATAGCTACACAAACGACGATTTTTCAGGTGTCGAACGTGAAGACGACTCTCAAGAACTTGTATTGTCAGTTATTCATAATACCGCTCGTTGGTTGGAAACGAGCATGTATTATACTTATCAGGATAAAGACTCAAATCTAGAGCTCTTTAAGTTTGATAAGTCGATTGTTGGTATTAATTTTAAAGTCTCAATGTAAGGAAAAACATGAAACATTTTTGTTTTTTAATAGTATTTTTTTTCACTAATACCATTTTAGCTAATGAAATAAATTACTTATTAGATACAGGCGATACTATTCAAATCAAGGTTTATGGAGAAGAAGCACTATCATTAGAAACTAAAATAGGGCGTTCAGGTAAACTAAACTATCCTTTTTTGGGTGAAATAAAAATAAGTGGATTAACAGAAAAAGCCCTACAACAAAAAATATATAAAGGGCTTAAAGGTGATTACTTAATAGAGCCAACAGTGTATGTGACTGTTGTTCAATATCGTCCATTTTTTATTCATGGTGAGGTTCGCCTGCCAGGTAGCTATTCTTATCAACCCGGTATGACAGTAAATCAAGCAGTTGCTATAGCTGGCGGGTTTACTGAAAGGGCTTCAAAAGAAAAAATATTTATTTTTAAAGAAAAAAACAAGTCAAAACAAATTAATGCAACATTAGATTCAATAGTACAAGCAGGTGATACAGTAACTGTTGAACAGAGGTTTTTTTAATGAATACAAGTAGTAACACATTCTTAGAAACAAATAATACACTTGATTTAAAACGTTACCTTCATGCATGTATGGAGTATAAGTGGCGGTTAATATTTATTTCTTCATTAATATCAGTGATAGCTGCTTTTGTTGTAATGCAGATTAAACCAACTTACGAATCAACAGCAACATTATTAATAGAGCCAGAACAAAAAAATGTTGTTTCGATAGATGAAATGTATGGTTTTAACACCGCTAAACGAGAATTTTACAGCACGCAATTTGAAATACTACAATCGAAATATATTGCTGAAGCCGTTATAGAAAAGCTGAATTTAATAGAGCATCCTGAATTTAACGATGAAGAAAATAACCTATTTGGTTTGAAGGCTCTTTTTTCATCTTTTTTTGGTGAGGGTGGTACAGACGATGAGTTGGATTTAGAATATAAAATGGCACATTTAATTAATGACTTTAGGCAGAAGTTATCTGTAAAGCCAATCCAAGGTACCCAATTAGTACATATTACTTATCAGGCCTCTGATAGAAACCTTGCTGCAAAAATTGCTAATGCTATTGGTGAAGTCTATATAGAAACTCATTTAGAAGCTAAATTAGGTGTAACTCGAAGAGCAAGTGCTTGGATGAGTGAAAAAATGGCTGGACTTACAAAGCAGCTAGAGCGTTCAGAAACGGCATTTGAAAGTTTTCGCCAAAAAAATAATATTGTAGATATTGATAGTGCTGTTTTGAGAATTGATAGTGAGCTTGAAAAAACTCAAGCTACACTGGCGATTGCTGAAAGTGATAAAAGTAAAGTTGATAGTATTCTTGAATTAATAAATAGGTTTGGTAAATCTGATTTTGAAAACCTTAAATCACTTCCTGAAATTATCAGTCATAGCTCTATTTCAGAAGGGCGGGTGCTTTTAGAAACGGCAGAACTAAAATTTGCTGAATTATCTAAAATATATGGTCCAAAACACCCTAAATTAATAGCAGCATCTGAAGAGCTAGATATGAGAGTTGAGCAGGTAAATGCACAAATTCAATCATTAATATCAGGGATTGAGAAAGAGTCCTATACGGCAGCCCAACGTGTAAAAAGATACAGAAAAGAGCTTTCTGATATCCGTAGTAAATATAGTGATATTACTGGTTTAGATGCCAAATATACGGCTCTTAAAATTGAACTTGATACAAATCGTAATTTGTATAACACATTTTTAGAACGCTCTCGGGAAACCGAAGCTACTAGCGATTATAAAGCTAGTCCAGCTCATTTTACTGGCGTAGCAGCTGCTAGCCTTTATCCTGTTAAGCCCAATAAGAAAATGATAGTAGCTGGAGCGTTTTTCTTAAGCCTTATGTTTTTTGTTGGTTTAGTTATTTTATTTGAAATGCTTGATGACACAATAAAAAGCCCCAGTGATATTGAAAGTAAGTTATCTATGCGTATGTTAGGTATGATCCCGCTTTCAAAAAATACAGCTCTCGATATTCGTACTTTTTTTGATAAAGAACAACAGCAGTTTTCTGAAGCGGTTAGAACATTAAGGACTGGGGTTGTCTTATCGCAAATGGATGCTGAAAATAATAAAGTTATAGAAGTTACGTCTTCAATACCAGGGGAAGGTAAAACAACCACTTCTATCAATTTAGCTTTTTCTCTTGGCCAAATTGAGAAAGTATTACTAATTGATGCCGATATGCGTAAACCAAGTATATGTAAGCGCTTTGATATGCCAACTTACCACCCAGGCCTTTCAAACTTTATAGCTGGAACAGACACACTTGAAAATTGTTTATATCAAGATGAGCAAAGCGGGATAACAGTAATGCCATGTGGCCAATTACCACCTAACCCCCTAGAGCTTTTATCTAGTAACAAATTTAGTAAAGTAATAGAACAATTAAAAGAGAAATTTGACCGGATCATAATAGATACAGCACCTATTCAAGCTGTAAGTGACTCTTTAATGATTTCTAAAAGTGTAGATAGTGTAATTTATGTTGTTAAAAGTGACGATACACATTTATCAATAATAAAAAATGGAATTGGTAGATTACTACAAGATAAAGCTAAGTTAGCAGGAGTTGTATTAAACCATGTTGATACTGATAAGGTAGCTAAAACACAAGGCTACAATGGTTACTATGACTATTATTCTTATGGAAAGAAAAACACTTAACATGATAGATATTCATAGCCATATTATTCCTGGCATTGATGATGGGGCAAGAGATGAGGCAGAGACCTTGTCTCTTTTGCGTATGGCTCAAGATGACGGTACTACGCATATAGTAGCCACACCACATATAAATATAGGGCGTTTTGATAATGACCAAGCGTGCATTATGGATGGACTTGCTCTTTTAAAAAAAATTATAAATGAGAATAACCTAACGATTCAAGTTGCGGCTGCGTGCGAGCTCAGAATTGATGTGGAGCTCATGATTAAGCTCAAAGCAGGTCTCATACCTGCGCTTGGTGTTTTAAAAGGGTTAAAAACGGTATTATTAGAATTTCCGCATAGCCATATTCCTCCGGGATCTGATAATTTTATTAAGTGGCTATTTAATAACGGATATAGACCTATAATAGCCCACCCCGAGAGAAATAGAGATCTGTTAAGATCTCCCTCACTGTTGGCTCCTTTTCTCCGCTTAGGATGTTTAACGCAGGTTACTGCAGGAAGTATAACGGGTAATTTTGGCCCTGAAGTTAAGGCTTTTTCATTTGAACTATTAAAACAAAATAAAGTAACAGTCGTTGCAAGCGATGCACATAATATAAAAAGAAGACCGCCAATTTTATCTGAGGCATATAATTTTGTTGCTCATGAGTATGGAGAAGATAAGGCAATAAAGCTCTTTAAACATAACCCTCAAGCAATAACACAGACTCTATTTAATGAAAACTAATATTGTTTTTCCAGTTTTAAAGATGAGTATTGGACTCCTATGTTTATACCTAATTGTTATAGCTTTTCGGTGGGGGCTTGCTAATGTTTACTATTTTCAAGCCAATTCATTTATTGATGAGTGGAATTATGAACGTAATTCACTTACGCAAACTAGCTATAAAAAAGCGAATGGTCTAATAAAAAAAGCACTTTATTATCATCCTGATCATAATCATTATGTACATACCTACGGACGGATAATGCATTGGGGAGTAATTGCTGGAGTAGAAACAGTTTCAAACTATCAAGATGTAAAAAGTATTTACTTAGAGGCGACGATTTCAAGGCCTAATTGGTCTGAAACATGGACTGATTTAGCTGCTCTTAATGCTTATTTATATGGCTTAACTGATGAAACTCGTGAATACATAGCTAAAGCACGTGCTACAGGACATTTTACAGAGCATGTTATGTATACTGTAAGCCAAATCTATTTAGATAATTGGGATTACTTAAGTAATGAGGATATGCGTAATTATCTTCAAATTATTAATGACAGTTATTTAAAAGAATATCGATTAAGACAGCAATTAGAACTTGCTAAGGATTACAACAAAGACAAAATGATTTGTGGCCTAATTAGTTCATCATCTCAAGCTAACGATAAAAGTATTCAAAGAGTGAGTGAACAATATTGTAAATAACCAACATTATGTAAGAGCAAAACCCACCTAAAATTAGCAATAACTTTAGCTGCATAACTGAATCCACTTAGATGTCAAAGTGGCTAACGTTACAACAATACCAGCAAGCACATGGTAATCGGTAATCCCCCCCTAAAAATAATAGAGAGCCAATCTCTTTTTACGTGATCAAACATGTAAATAACCTAATTAGTTAGTTTCCAAAAGTATAGAGGAATATTTTATTTAAATAACAGTGATTCTCGCGCAGACAGCGATATTTGATTGCATAAAATGTGCAAATAAATGAAAGGGGGCATTAACTTAGGGTGGCGTAAGTTTCAAGAAACATAATCCTTTTACTGATTTGTATAAATTATATATAGATACTTTACGCCGCGAAATCAGCATAAAATTTATAGATAAACCAATTTATAGGATACTTTGTGTTATTTACGATAAGTTGTAGTAGTGAAATTTTTTATTTCTAACTATTTATCTAGTTATGCTTCAACGGATACAGCACAATTTTATTATTCAGCAAATAAATTTGTTACAAAGAGCTAAAACAGCTTACAAATGCAAACATATGATGTATGTTGTCGGTATCAAATAATAACAGCAGTGCAAAAACCTGTTAACACATAACGACCTCAACGGGAGATAAATATGAGACAACATCTATTAGGCTTCACACTAGCCCCCTTATTTCTATTTACAACAGCATGCTCGCAGCAAGAAAGCGTAGCTAAACTTGATAGTACAGAAACACTAAGCGCTTCTCAAAATAGTTACGAGCAATCTGCTCTCTTAAAAATCAGTAAACTTAAAAAGCTGATGGAACAAGCTCAAGCAAAACAGATTGATGTGACTCGTGAAGAAAGCGTAGTTTGGTTTGCAGAGCAGTTTTTAAAATTTGCTAACTGGGATGAAAATAATTACGACGCTGTTGTTAAGTTATTTAGCTATGAACGTTACTACGCAGACACAAAAGAGCAGTTAGCAAAAGATCTTCCTGATTTTGAACGTAAAAAAGTAATTCAAATTTTAGATAAAGGTATACACGATTTATCTAAAGAGCTTGCAGGTGAAATTAAACGCCGCCCTGTAAATAAAGTTGATTGGCAAAATACTAAAGCAAAAGACAATATGTTTGTAAGCAATGGTAAGCCAATATTTTTATATGACTATTTTTCAAAAACGGTAGGGCAGCCACTTACAAATAAAGATGTTTATAACGACCATTTAGGCGCGCTCTATCATGGCGGTGAAGATTTATACCCGGTAGATCACGACCGTGCCATTAATTCATTTTTAGTGCGTGAAGATGGCACTTTTGATGAAGAGTTAATGAAAGAGCTAACGCGTATACCTGATACCAACATTGGCTTTTTAGTTTACTGGTTAATGGGTATTCCAAAGTGGGTTGAAGAGCAAGAGCCAGAAGTTAGAAAAGGCCGTTCGTTATTTACAGGATTCGATATTGATAACCCATTAGCGCGAGATATTTGGGGTAAAATAATTCGTAAAACGGGTGAGCTTACTAAAGGCAAAAAAGTTACTGAAGTAGGGTTTGTGTTAGCCAATGAACCACACTGGTACGCCGAAAAAGGCCACTGGACACAAAAATTCCAAGAAATGACCAGTATTTCTTCATACACTTTAAACAAGTTTAGAAGCTGGTTAGATAAAAAGTACCAAGGTGATATTAACGAGCTAAATGAAAACTGGGGAACGCATTTTAGCCAGTTTGCAGATGTAGCTATTGAGATACCGATTGATCCTGCGATTAAAGGCGAGCCTAAGTGGTACGACTGGACGCGTTATAATATGGACAGAAGCACCGACTGGTTTACTTACGTTCAAAACGAACTGCATTCTGTAAATGAAGACGCCGATACCCATATAAAAATTATGCCACGCATGTTTATGGACGATTCACGCTCTGGCGGTATTGATACCGAAGCATTAGCCGAGTTAACAACCATGGTAGGGCACGATGCTAAATCATTTGGTAGTGAAAATATTCGCCCAGGTAAGTCATCTAAGTGGATTGAAAAGTACGCATATAACTGGGGCATAGTTACTATGTTTCATGACTTTATGGAGTCAGTTGCGCCTAATAAAATTAATGTAAATTCAGAGTCTCATTTTTTATCATCGGGTCAATGGAGAGATTTAGACACACGTACAAGCTATGTACGTAGTGTTTATTGGCTTGCAACCTTACTTGGAATGGATGCCAATATGGGCTGGTTTTGGGCACGTGATCCAGATGGTTCACCAGAGGACCGTTTAGAAGGCGATCTGGACTTTTTTGACCCAGGTCTTGGCGGTGCATTTGCGGGTTCTAACAATATGCAGCCACATGTAACTAACGAAGTTACCCAAGTTATGTTTGACCTTAATAGTTTTTCTGAGGAAATTGTTGAGCTTAGAGAGCAGCGTCGTCCACTTCGTTTGTTTTACTCTGAAACAACAGCAATTAATACAAACGATTATATGACCAAAGGATACGAGCTTTATGAAAATTTATTTTTTGAAGGTTTCCCGCTTGGCTTTGCAACTAAAGATGTAATCGAAAAGCAAGACAATAACAACTGGGATGCCATACTGGTTTATCGCAATAACTTTGTTACAGATGAAGAGTTTAAAGCGCTTCAAGGGTATTTAAACAAAGGCGGTACCGTTATTTTAGACTCAGCGCAAAGCTTGTCTTTAGACGAGTACGGGCATCCGCGTAAGGCTAAGTTAGTTGCCAGTAAAGGTAAGCTTATTGTTATGCCAAAAGGAGCAGACGTTGAAGCTATTAAGCAAACTGCACTTGCAGAGGTTTCGGGTAGTACGCCTGATGTTGTTGTAAAAGTAGATAATGGTGAGTCATTTAAAACCACAACATGGCGTACCGTTAAGCAAGACAATGGTAGTTACCTGGTTAATATTTTAAATTTAGGCCACACAACAGCAACCGTTGATCTGTCGCTTAAAAATGGTGAATCTATTCAAGTTAAAAACTTAATGACGAGTAATAAAATGAACGCCAGCTTTGACATTCCTTCTGAGGGTATCTTGCTTGTTGAAGTTACAGCTCAATAAATAGTTTTTTAGCGGGTACATACCTATGTGCTCGCTTTTCAATTAACACGATACATTAAGTTGTGGATAGCAAATGAAAACAAATAATAAGGTTAAACTAATAGCAATATCGCTGAGCTTAATCCTTGGTAGTGCAGGGGGTAATGCTCAGCCGATGCCTCATATTGCGCAACCAGGCGAAAATTGGGTTTTACAAACTGAACGCTCAGATGAGTTTGATATTAAAGATGCTGAAAAATGGAATTTCCAAACAGAAAACTATGGTGTTTGGTCTTGGAAAGATGAAAATGCCAGTGTTTCTGACGGCATATTAAAACTAACCACTAAACGAGAAACGCATTTAAGAACGTTTTGGGATGGCTGTAATAAAACAAAAGTGCCTAAATATAGGTTGTTTTACACTTCGGGAGTTGCTAAATCTAGGGCAACAGGGAATTACGGATATTATGAGGCACGTATAAAGGGTGCGGATAAATTTCCGGGAGTGTCACCTGCATTTTGGATGTACAGCAAAATAGATCGTACTTTAACGAATGAAGGCGATGTGCAATATAGTGAAATAGATGTAGTTGAGTTAACTCAAAAACAGACGGTTCAGGAGTCGGACCATGACCTACATAATATTGTTATAAAAGATGGCGCCCCAAAGTGGATGCGACCTGGTAGCTCGCCAGAAACAAATCATAATGGCTATCACTTACCATTTGATCCCAGTGAAGACTTTCATACTTATGGGGTTAATGTAACCAAAAACGACATTACATGGTATGTAGATAACGTTCAAGTTGGCTATAAAAAGAATCTGTACTGGCACCGCGAGATGAACTTAACATTGTCGCAGGGCTTACGCGCACCGCATACACAATGGAAATGTAATCAATTTTATCCTTCAGATAATCAGTCTGCACAAGGTTTTCCAACATCAATGGAAATTGATTACGTGAGAACGTGGTTAAAGCAATAAAAAGCTTAAAGCCCATTCTAATAAAGTGTAAATATTAGCCAAATTAAAATTTACTTGTTGCCAATGAAAACATCATATGTTTATATTGTTAAAATCAATTTTGCACTTTTATAATAAAGTATAGGCTGATTGCTAAAATACTGACGTAGCAATTTTTAGTTGTTTAAAAGGACACACATGAACTTATTTAAAATAAAAATGGTGATGCTGTTAGGGTGCTGCACATTATTTGCTTCCAATTTATATGCAAAAGATGCAGAGCTGAAAAACTCTGAAGCCAAAAAGCCAAATGTGCTTATTTTACTGTTTGATGATATGCGCTTTGATACGTTTTCTTATCGTAATGGCCCAGTTTCAACGCCAAACATTGACGCATTAGCAAACGAAGGTACACGTTTTGATCAAGCGATGACATCTACTGGCTTATGTTCTCCTTCGCGCGCAGCTATGTTTACTGGGCGCTGGGGACATAAAACGGGGCTTGACGATAACGTGGGGCTTTATCATTCACGTCTTTCGGAGTTATCACTTAGTGAAGGCAGCGTAATTAAACGTGCAACTAGTGTAGGTTACGATGTTAGTTATGTAGGTAAATGGCACTTAGGCGCACAAGGGCCAGCACTGCGCGGTGCTAACTTTATGTGGGGGCACGACAAAGATGAAGAGCGTAATGGCCGTCCTTTTACGCCTTATGGTACACAAAAAAATGTTGCCCGTATGGATGCAGGTGAGCGCGATGAAAACGGCGAAAAGCACGATTACTATAAAACACTTCCGGGTACATACGCAGATACAGTAACGGCTAAAGAAGTAAACGAAGGCAAATTAATGCTGAAAAATGCGGCCAAATCAGACAAACCATTTTTTGGTATTGTTAGTTTTGAGCAACCTCATCCGCCGTACCGCGTACCAGAACCTTACGCCAGCATGTACGACTACAAAGATATAAAACTTCCTAAAAACTTTGGTATAGAACGCAAAAATAAACCAATGGCGCAAGATGATATTTGGTGGCCTTGGCACGATGTAAGCCACATGACTGAAACCGATTGGCGCAAAGCGCATAGTTTTTACTATGGTGCCATTGCCATGATTGACCACGCAGTTGGTGAGCTTATTAATACCGCCAAAGAAGAAGGTTTATACGACGACCTACACATTATTTTAGTAGGCGACCAAGGCAGTATGCTAGGCGAGCATAACCTTTATGACAAAGGCCCATATGCGTATGACGAATTAATGCGTATGCCACTTATTATTCGTGATCCGAGCCTTGAGCCTAAAATAATTAACCGCCAAGTGTCTATGCTCGACATAGCCCCAACACTTCGCCAGTGGATGACACTCCCCCTTGATGGCGACGAAGATGGGCGTTCACTTTTACCATTGATGAAGCAAGGCGATAGTGCTGATACTGGCAAGGATGACTTAGCTCTTTATGCCTACGAATGGTACAACGGCGGATGGTTTGGTATTAGAGCTATACGTACCCCTGAAATGAAGTTTGTATGGAATCCAGGCGACAGCCGCGATGAATTATACGACTTAAAAAATGATCCGTACGAAATCACAAACCAAATAGATAATCCTAAATACAAAAAACAGCTTACTGATTTAGTGCATAAAATGGCGGGAGAGCTTAAGCGTATTGAAGACCCATCATTAACTAAATTTAATCACCACATGAAAGCTTTTTTATAGCCGAGTAATGCCCTTTGGTGGGCCTTAATTGGCCTGCTATTTTTTATTATCAAAATTGAGATTGGCACTATGAAAACACACACAAAATTATTGAGCGCTTTATCATCGCTTGCTTTATTAATTGGCTCTGCGGGTATACACGCAAGTGAACAAAAACCTAATATTATTCTTATTGTTGCAGATGACCTAGGTTATGCAGATGTAGGTTTTAATGGCTCTAAGGATATTATTACCCCAAATATTGATGATCTTGCTAAATCGGGTACTTCCTTTTCAGACGCTTACGTAGCGCACCCGTTCTGCGGCCCAAGCAGAGCTGCGTTAATGACAGGTCGTTACCCACATAAGATTGGATCACAATTTAATTTACCAACACGCGGCTCAAACGTAGGCGTACCTACTGACGCTAAGTTTATTAGTAAATTACTAAACGAAAATAATTATTTTACCGGTGCATTAGGTAAATGGCATATGGGCGATGCGCCGCAGTATCATCCAAATAAACGTGGTTTTGATGAGTACTATGGATTTTTAGGCGGTGGGCATAACTATTTCCCTGACCAATATCAACTTCAGTATAAAAAGCAAAAGGCACAAGGCTTAAAAAATATTTTTGAGTACATTACTCCGCTTGAGCACAACGGCGAAGAAGTAAAAGAAACGCAGTACATTACTGATGCACTTTCGCGCGAAGCCGTTAATTTTGTAGACAAAGCTAAATATAAAAAAAATCCATTCTTTTTATATTTAGCTTACAACGCACCGCATGTGCCATTGCAAGCTAAAGACGAAGATATGGCAATGTTTCCTGATATAAAAAATAAAGACCGTAAAACATACGCAGGTATGGTTTACGCGGTTGACCGTGGCGTGGGTAAACTAGTAGAAACCCTGAAAAAAAATAATCAGTATGATAATACGCTTATTGTATTTATGAGTGATAACGGTGGCAAATTAAGTAAAGGCGCTAATAACTTCCCACTTAAAGCCGGTAAGGGAAGTACACAAGAAGGCGGCTTTAGAGTACCTATGTTGTTTCATTGGCCTAAACATGTACCTGCGGGCAAGCGTTTTTCACACCCTGTATCGGCACTTGATTTATACCCAACATTTGCAGCTTTAGCGGGCGCTAAGGTAGAAGAAAACCAACATTTAGATGGTACAGATATGTGGCCTGCATTTATTAAAAATGAAAACCCACATAAAGATGAGCCTATTTATGCTCTTCGTCATCGTAAAGGTTACAGTGATGCAGCGATACGCTTAAATCAATGGAAAGCTCTGAAAGTTAACCAGCAACCGTGGCAGTTATTTAATATCGAAAACGATATTTCTGAAAAACACGATGTAAGTAAATCTAATAAAGCACTGTTAACCGACATGGTTCGCGAAATGGAAAAATGGAGCTGGGATAACCAGCAGCCAAAATGGTTTCACGAAACGGCTGAAGGTGCGAACTGGCGATTAGATGCCATGCCACGATTCGATAAAACGTTTAAAACAACTAAGTAAGTTTTATCAAATTCATGGAGGCTTTATGAAAGTAAAAACAATTGTATGGCATGTTTCTTTGTTATGCATGGGCGTAAGCTTACTCGGTTGTCAACAAGCGAGTGCCCTAGCGGGTGCTCAGCTAACACCGGGCAAAACATTATTTACTGAGCAGCACCAAGCAATTAAATTAGAAAACAAAAATCGCCGTAAATGGGATAACGCATTAATAAGCGATTTAGACCAAGACGGTTACCCAGATCTATTACTTACCGACCATGGTTATACCATTCGTTTGTATTGGAACAATAAAGGCGTTTACGACAAAGGGCGCGACCTTATTGTGGGTGATATGCACGGTATTGGCGTAGGCGATTACGACAAAGATGGCAAAATGGATATTTTGCTTTCACGTGGTGGTGGCTCTGGCGATAATGCGCGTAATGCTAAGTTATTTCACTTTAACAAAAGAGAAATTGTTGAAGGCGGTGAGTTTTCACCCAAACTACCAACGTTGCGTGGGCGCACTAGTAAGTTTTTTGATGCCAATAACAACGGTCATTTAGATTTATTACTAATGGGATTCCCGCAGGCTAATAGCGGTAAACAAACCAGTAATTTTATTTATAAAAACGATGGTAGCGGCAATATAACTCACGCAAGTGATTTACCAAAAACTAATCGAGATGGTCAAAAAGTCCTTATTACAGATTTTAATAACGATAAAATTGACGATTTAGTAATTTACGGCGACGGTGCTTTACGTGTTTTAAAAGGCAATGGCGACTTTACCTTTAGTGACGTAACCGCCAATGCTTTACCTAATAAAATAATGGATGCGACGGGTGTTAGCGAAATCGATTTTGATAATGATGGTGACTTTGATTTATATATAAGTCGTGCTAACCCATTACAAGCAGGCGATACGTTTTTTGATGCTAAAAGCCACACATTTGGTTTTTACACCAAGCGTGGACCATTTAAATATGATGACTTACTTATTGGCGATACGCTTAATTTAGTTAACTACCAATCACCTTATCCAAACCAAGATGTATTTGTAGGCGAAGGCACTTATAAATATAAATTTGAAGGTGAAAGGCACAGTGGTCAAAACGTCAATATTGTTAGCAGTAATGGCCTAGGCTGGGCCGATACCCAACCTAATAAAGGTTTGTATGTTGGTTATATAGGCAATGATAAATGGCGTATGGCGGGTAATACTTTTTCACCTACAACGGGTGTTGTAACCGGTGTTAAGCACTATACGGTAAATAAAAAACCAGTGGCACCATCGGATTTACTGCTTAAAAATGAAAGTGGAAAATTTGTAGATGTGAGTGCTAAAGCTGGCATTAAAACAAACTTAAATACGACCGGCGTAAGTGTGGGAGATTTCAACAACAACGGCTACCAAGATTTGTTTGTTGTTAAACAAGGCAACTTGGTAACGCCTACATCGCAAATACTGTATTTAAATAATGGCGATAACACATTTAACCAAGCGACTCACTCGGGATTAATAACAAACACCTTAGGTACCATTGGCTCAGGCGCAAATGTACTTGATTACAACTTAGACGGCCAGGTCGATATTATTATGAATAACGACAGAGGTCAGTGGCACTTGTTTAGTAACCAAACCAATAACAGTAATCACTATGCATTACTGCGTATAAGTAATTCACTTAAGCATAATGCTAGCCCCATAGGCGCTATAGCGACACTTAAAGGCTGTGGTAAAACCCTTACAAGACGCGTGTCGCCTGATGCCGCACCTTATACACAATCATTTGATAACGTGGTTCATTTTGGTTTAGGCCAGTGCAACGAAATAGATAACGTAAGTGTGCGTTACAGCAATGGCGAAGTAATAAGTAAATCTAAGGTTGGGACAGATCAAGTAATCAATTTTTAATTACAACGTTTGATTACGACAAAGTTAACTATGAGAGGTAAAAAGCAAGGTTTGGTAACAAGCCTTGCTTTTTTTTCGCAAAAAATTAAGAATAAAAGAGAGCAATAATGAATAAAAATAAATTAGCGGGTTTAGTGTGCTTATTTACTGTGTTTGGCTGTAGTACCCACACGGCTCAAAGCAATAATCAAAGCATAAATAAAGGGGGAGTAAGTGCATCTTTAGCGTCTGTTAAAACGTCTAATACACTGCTTGAGAGTGCGAGTTTATTTGCATTACTCCCTGACTATTGCCCAACCCCAGACGCTTTTGCTGCCTCTCCTACAGGAGAGCTTACTTTATCGTGTGTTAACTATGCCAATAAAGGGCTACAAGCGGGTGTGCTGGTTAATATTAATAATGACAAAACGTTTACTAAAATAGCCCAGTTGTCGGGGCCAAATAATAAAGGGAAGGGTCGTCCTATGGGCCTTGCCTATGCTCCTGATGGTGCGTTATTTGTAGCCGATAACCAAGGTGCTGGCAAAGCCCGATTACTTAAACTTACCTTAAAAAATAATGCAGTTATTAACACTCAAGTCGTTGCCAAAGGTATGAGTTCGCCAAATGGTGTGCGCTATCAAAATGGCTATATTTACGTAACTCAACTGCGTGTGCCAAGTAAAAATAAGACCGAGACTCTCAGTGGGATATATCGTTTTAAGGCCACAGATACCAATATATTAGTGACTAACAGTACAGATGATCCGCATTTATTGTTTTTGGCTAAAACAATTAATAAGCAACGTAAATTTGGACTTGATGGCTTAGTGTTCGACTCACAGGGTAACTTGTTTGTAACTAACCTAGGTGACGACTTAATTTATAAATTAACGTTTGATACAAACAACAACCTGCTTAGCCAAAGTACCTATGCAACACTTCCAAAAGGAAGTGGACCTGATGGCTTAACTATAGACCCTCAAGGCAATTTATACGCTGCAGGTTTTTTAACTAATCAAGTTATAAAAATTGATACAAACCAAAATGTAACCGTTATTGCATCGTACCCCGATAACAATTCAGAAAATGGTGAATTAGACCAACCCGCCGATATTATTTATTATAAAGGCTCTTTGCTTATATCGAATTTTGACTTGCTTACAGGTCCAGGCATTACCAATACTGGGCATGGCAAACCTTATACGGTAAGTGAAATTAAGTTACACAATAAGTAAGGTTTTAATTTAAGTTAAGCGCTTAAATTAGGTTCTTAAATTAAAATCGTGTGTATTGCCGTGTATGTTTGAGCTTTAGATTTATGAGCAATACATTTGGTTTACCGCTTTCAAAACTGCTGATTGGCAGTTTTTGAAAGCTGTAAATACTCTAATGAGCATAAATTAATATTATAAACCCTCGTAAATTTCTTTCTGAACAACTCAATTTTAATCATTTTGAACAACATTCTTTATTTATTAATGGGGCTTTTGGGTCTCTTTTTTTGTTTTGTATTAAAAATAAAAATATCTACGTTACTTTTACTTAAATATTAATGAATTTAAATTGTTTAAAAACAGCGGTTTAAATTACTTCGTTTGAAAAAGAAACAAAAATGTAAAAATCAAAGTAAACGACTTGTAAATACAAACATCATATGTTTAACTTGATCGCAAGTTAAGCAGCGCTCTGAAACGAAATTAGGATACCAGGACGTTCATTCATTTTATCTGTGACGCTTAACTAACAATAAAAACAGACGACATCATCACACACTGGCATTGAGAAAAACGATGCCGATAAACAGGAGAGCACACAATGCAGCATAACTTTAGGTTATCAGCAGTCTCTGCAGCTATTATTGCTTCGCTTATTTCATCATCTGCTTTCGCACAAGAAGATGAAGAAAAAGAGAAAATAAAACTACAAAAAGATATCGAAATAATTGAAGTCCAAGGGATCAAAAGTAGCTTACGAAAAGCGGTAAACGCAAAGCGCTTTTCCGACAACGTAAGTGACTCAATTCATGCTGAAGATGTAGGTAAATCAACAGATCAAAACATCGCTGATGCACTATCTAGAGTAACAGGGGTGAGCATTCAAGAAGAAGGCGGTGAAGGAACTCGTATATCAATTCGTGGTGCCGGACCTTCTTTAAATCAAATATCAATGAATGGTGTAGCACTTACAGGCGGACTAAGTACCGATGGCTCTAGTGCGGGTGCTACTAACGATAATAGTGTTGATTTAAGCTCTTTTTCGTCAGATATATTGTCATCTATCGATGTAATTAAAACATCTTCTGCTGATAACGATGAAGGCTCACTCGGCGCAAGTGTTGTGCTTAGAACTGTAAAACCGCTAAATTTAAACAAACCACGTCGTTCTTTTACGGTTGAAGGGCGCTACAACGAGTTTTCTGATGAAAATGACTCACGCATTAATTTTAGCTTTTCTGATAAATACTTCGACGACACCTTTGGCTTTATTATAACCGCCTCTAAAGATACACAAAAAACACGACAAGATCGTATTAATACTGATTGGTCTAAC
Organism: Pseudoalteromonas sp. FUC4; assembly: GCF_008370255.1. Classification (GTDB taxonomy): domain Bacteria; phylum Pseudomonadota; class Gammaproteobacteria; order Enterobacterales; family Alteromonadaceae; genus Pseudoalteromonas. The sequence goes on from NZ_SEUI01000001.1 coordinate 636,910, forward strand.
GGCGCAATTCCTATTGTTGATTTAGATGATGCAACGGGCCGTACAGCACATGACACCGTTACAGGCAAAGCAATCAGGGTACTTGGCAATCAACGTGATGCTGATGGAAATAAGCTTTTTGGTGAAAATGGAGAAGCATTATTAAATCCACTGAGTTCACTTAATAATTACGACCCTGAAACGCAAATATTACATGAAGGTGATTTATTTGTTTTAGCGCGTGAGGTTATTGATTTTACATTAAATAATGACCAACGAGATCGCTTATCAGTGTCTACAGGTTTTCAATACCAACCAACAGAGTCACTCGATATTCAGCTTGATATTACCCACACAGAGCAGGATGTATTAACCGACAGTCAACGGCTGCGTTTAAACATGGGACCTGTAACACCTTTAATTTATGCCGGTGACGACAATACAGCACTAAACGGGGTTGATTTATCGACCAATACCTTGCAGCAATCAAGTAGCCGCTCTACAGGTGGTAACTTTGTTCGCTCCTACGGACTTAGAGAAATTGATACTAATGTAGCGTCACTCGATATTGATTATCAGGTTACCGATTCATTAAATATGAATGTGCGCGCAGGTTTTTCTAAAACGACAGATGAAACACCAGACGATGATGAAAAAGACCGTTACATCTCTATTAGTACAGCTACATGGGGCACGGCAGGTCGTCAGATAGTTGAATCAATGCCCGATGGCAGCCACGAAATGGTTGGCTACGACTGTGGCAGTAATGGAGAATGTAGTTACTCAACTGGTGTTACACCGGGGGAGTTTGATGCCTTTGATGGTACGTCTAATGCGGTATATAGCCGTTTTAATCCGTATGACATGCAGCACAATCACTTAGGTAGTTTAGTGCTTCGTAAAAATAAATTAGCGGATACAAACAAGTCGCTTTTTGTTGATTTTGACTATGCGCTTGATGGTGACTTTATTAGATCGCTCGAGTTTGGGGTTAAGTGGTCAAATCGTAAAAAAGATGTCTCTATTCAAAATAGAGCAACCACAAATGGCAGTGACTTAATAGATTTAGAAGACCCTGATCAAGCGTTTGAAGTACGTGGGCTTGGTACAATTCGCTTAGCCGATATAGTGGCTGATAGCGCCTATCCTTACGATAATTTTGGTGAAGATATTCAATCAGACCGCTCTGCACAGTTTTTTAATGGCTGGCCGTTACTTGATGCCGAAAAAGCGCTTGAGATTGTTTCAGGTAAAGATGCAGGCGAAGTAGGTATACGCGAAACCATTACAGGCAGTCGTAATATTGAAACCGAAACAAAAGCCGCTTATTTTAAAGCAAACTTTGAGCTGATGGATGGCAAGCTAACAGGTAACTTAGGCCTTAGGTATGTAAAAGATGACACAACAGCAATAGGCGTAGGCGGTATTAACTATACGCGTTTTCCACAAATGGTTGATGCGTATAATTTGTTAGTTGAGCGTGGTTTAGCAAATACAAATTTAGATGCCTGCCCGGCAGCTGTTATGGGGGTCTCTGACACGGGTCAGCCTGATCATCGTTACACACCAGCAAACGATGCTGAGCTACAAAACTGTTGGGCATGGCAAATCACTCATGCGTATAACCGCTCAAACCCAGCTACTTTCCCTGTTGATCCGCAAACGGGTCAGTTTGTAATTCCCGGGGCTGATGGCAACACCGGACTGGGTGTAAATCAGCAAGTGTTTGTAGATGAAAATGGCAACATTATAGCTAACAATGCATTGCCTTCTTTAATTTACGACAGCAACGGGAACCTGGTTCCTACCTCTGCTAATGCATGGGCACACTTTGCAAGTAACGGACAAATTTGGCCATTTTTAGACAGAACAACCTCATTTACAGGAACACAAGGTAGCGGACGTGAAGTACAAGACCGCGTTGCATGGGTAACTAAAAAGGGCGGACATGACGCTTATTTACCTAGCTTAAACTTAAATTATGCAGTTAACGACGAAATGATTGCACGTTTTGCTGTTAGTAGAACAATGACGCGTCCTCGTTTTGATTCATTAAACCCACGTACACAAATTTTTGAGCAGCAATGGGACTCTGCTAATGGCTCAGCAGGTAATGCAAATTTAAAACCCCTTAAATCAACCAATCTAGACTTGTCTTATGAGTGGTACTTTAGCGATTCAGGTTTACTTTCAGCTGCGTTCTTTTACAAAGATATGAAAGACTTTGAAGAAACGGTTGTTGTTCCGTATCACTACAAAGATGTTAGGACCGAATACGATTTACAAACAGCCGATTTATTACTTGATTACGATGAGAATAGAGCACCAGGTGGCGAAGAAGATTGTATGCCACTTAGGCAAGTTGCGGGCTTTTTTGACCAATGGCGCATTGAATGTGACGTTGTAAACGTAACCACAGTAACCAATGGTAAAGGCGCCGATATTAAAGGTGTTGAACTAGGTTACAACCAAAACTATGACTTTTTACCAAGTTATTGGGGTGGCTTAGGTTTAAACATGAACTATACCTACCAAGATTCAGAATCTGATCGTCAGCAGGTAGGTAATACCGATATATTTTTAAAACCACTACCACAACCTTTCACTCCAAAGCATTCCCTAAATACAACACTGTATTGGGAACAAAAAGGGATTCAATTACGTTTAGCGAGTCGCTACACCGGGGATCAATTAGTTAACCGAGGTTTAGTTGGCGGCGCTACATGGCAAGAGGCAACCCATCGTTTGGACTTTAGCTCAAGTTATAAAATTAATAAAAACTTTAGCTTAACTTTTCAGGCACTTAACTTAACTGATGAAACTAACCGAATTTATTACACCAGTTCATTTAGTCGTAATGCGTTTGAAGCTAACTCGCAAGAGGTTGTGCTTGATGAAGGTAATGCAATTGAAGATGGCAGTGTAACTACTTCACGTACAGCATCAGTTTGGAAAACAGGGCGTCAGTTCCGTGTTGGTCTTCGCGGTACCTTTTAATTGAGAAACTATTAGCAGCGGGCCACATTAGGCGTGCTGTCTTACAAATTTTGGAGAGTAAGATGAAACATAACTTACTAATAAAAACAGCAATTAGCGGTGTTATATTTTCAGTATTAACAGGGTGCGGTGGAACGGATGAAGGTTATGATCCGCAGTTTAAATCTGATTTAGCACTTGTAATCGATACCGCAGTGATCACGAGCACATTAAATGAAGAGACCGGAGTTCAAGAAATTGATTTACTGCAAGGCGTAACAATTGACGGTAAACCAGCCTCTGAGTCAGGTGCAACCATAAACGTGAGTGAGTTAGAGTTTGTTGTTAATAATAATTTCACTACCCCACAAACAAGTGCTAATACTATTGCATCGCACCGAATTTCACCTTTCACGCAATCAAGTGATAGCACTAAATTAGTTGTAAATACCGATGCGTTTTCGGCGGCATTAAGACAATGCGACCTAACCGATATAAGAGGCGCATTAGATGGCGATGGTAATCCCATTGCGGATGGAAATTTAGATTTTCCAAGCCAAGTTATTTATAACATTACATATTCTATCAATAATGGTGCAGCTATTGCTGCGGGCGGCGCACTGCCTACACGTACATTACAATTAACTGTCAATGCGATTGATGATGTTGTAACTGAGGTAAATGTATCGCCGATTGAAATCCCTGCTGGTGGTCAAGCAAGTGTATTCGCATCAGCGATACCAAGTTACGCGTGTAACCCCGCACTTATTTATTCAATTGCAGATGAAGATATTGCAACCATTGATGAAAATGGCCTTATTAGCGCTAAAAATACCGGTGAAACGACTATTACAGCCACAAGTGTTGATAACCCCGAAGCTTCAGCAAGCGCCACACTTACAGTGACAGGTGCTTTTAGTCTTGCAATAACAAACGACGATAAAAACGAGTTAGGCGCTTCTTCAGGTAACAAGGACGTTCCAATCTGTGTGGCCAGTGGTGTAGAAGTACAGCCGGCTTTACTAAACGCAGAGTTAAGCGGCGAATATACTTTTGATTGGACACTTAACGATGAAGTTTCATTTACGAAAAGCTTAACCGCAAAAAGCGGCTTTGGAGAAGTACTTGCCATTAAAGCACCTACAACAATAGACAGCTCAAATACGGTAACGGTTGAGCTTATTGATGGCGATACAGCAAGTACACCTTTATCACTTATTTCGCAAAAAAGTATTACGGTTAATACCGTTAATAACCAAATGTGTGAGCCGGGTGTGTCTGAACACGAAGCAGGTTTTAACACCGACTTTAACCTCAATGGTGAAGGCGCACCTTATAAAGGCAATGCTACTTATAGCGTATCGGCAACCTCTGTGTCGGGTAATGGTCGATCGCTTGAAATTACAGCGGGTACTGCTACTCAAGGTGAAGCGAATACACCGTACTCTTTTGCAACTCAGCAAGTTTGGAATAAACAACGCAACTGGTATAGCGCCAACTATGGGCGTGGTGCTGAGTCTGTTGGTAAAACATACCGTTATGCCGTGTGGGTTAAGTTAAATCAAGTGCCTGTTGAACCCGTTACGTTACGCCATGTGGTTGTACCGTGGGTTTATGACGGCATACCTGAGGATGCAAATGGATTTACAGGTCGTTACTCAGAAGCGGGCCTATTTAGCGCAGCACTCGCAGCTACTACGCAGTGGCAATACATCGAGTTTGTAGAGGATTCAACTAATCAACGGGACTGGGCTATTCCAGCTACATGGAGCTCAATTACCGATGTGTTTACCCTTTGGGAAGTGTATGGACTGCCAACGGGTGATTCAATCTTGATTGACGATTACGCCGTTACACGTACCGATATTTAAGCGAGCACTAGACGCATAGCATAATATTAATTAAAACGGCTTTAAACTAAATAGGTTTAAAGTCGTTTTGTTTGCTTATAAGCCACTAAAAAATCTATTTATTTACGTTTTAATTTTTAACTTTCACACAAACTTATACCAATTCCATTAAGTATATGATCTAAATTTTACGCCGAAAAAATAATTCAGTTCTAGGCATAAATTGATGTAAATGGTGTTCCCTTTGCGAAATTTATAACAAAGAAATGGGTTGTTTTAGCAAGTAAAGTAGATCAGCTATTTATTGGAATTGGTATTACATACAAAATAATGAGACATCATGAACAACACGCAAAAAAATATAAAAACACATAAATTAACGCTCACAGCAGCATTATTGTCGGTAATAACCATTGGCGGTTGTAGCAGCGATGCGACGACTAACATGCAAAAGCTTCCCCAAACTAAAAATAACTTATTGCCTTTAACAGATCCGCAAAATACAGGTAAGTGGGTACTTAACACCCAAGTAAGTGATGAATTTGAAGGCAGTACCATCGATGAAGAGCGTTGGTACATTGTGGGTAAACTAGAAAACGGTAAACCCGTTTATAAGCACCCAGATAAGCCAAATAAAAAAGTATGGAAAGGCCGAGCACCTTCGCAGTTTTCGGGTAATAACTATCGCTTAGAAGATGGAAAATTAAAACTTGAGACCCGTTGGGAGCCCGATTTTCCTTTTGAAGAAAAAATTCACAAACCTGTTTTTGGTGATGCACTTAAATACGAAAATATAACAACAGCGTGTTTTATTGGCAGAAAGTCTTTTCAGTACGGATATATAGAAATTAAAAGTAAAGCCGCTGATGCGCAGATAAGCAGTGCATTTTGGTCGATGGGTGAAAAGCTAGAAGTTGATTTTTTTGAACTGTTTGGAGACTCCCTTGACCCTAAAAAAGACCATATAGACAGTGAACTATGGTGGTCAATTCGCGATTGGAATAAAGAGGTAATGGGTAAGCCCACTTATACAGAGCGCAAAGATTTAGGATTTAGAGTCGCTGATGACTTTCATGTATATGGAATTGATTGGAGTGCTGATGGGATTAAGTATTATGTTGATGGCAAGTTATTTAGTGAAGTTAGCGCAGAACAAGCAGATGCATGGGCTAAAGAGCATCGTGGGGTTGATAAAGGTTATGTAGCCACTAAGCCTTTATTTTTATGGTTCGATCAGGAAACATTTCCTTGGCATGGTGTACCGACTAGCAAAGAGGAGCTTGAGCGTAATAGCCCTGAAGGAAAAAAAGAGGATGGCGTGGTTGATTTTGAAATTGAGTATGTCCGTGTTTGGCAGAAAAAGCCGGCTCAATTAGCTAATTAAGGATTAAAGAAATGAAAAATAATTATAAGCCAGTAAATAAAACTTTTTGCTTAACTTTTATTGCTACAAGTATTGTCCTTGGCGGTTGCAGCTATATGAAAGTTGACCCCTACAAAAATAGTTTCACAAAGGAGAATATGTTCACGGAAACTAAAAATGTTATTCCTTTTGAACCTTTGTCGAGACGTAAATGGGACAGCGCATTGATTGCAGACTTTGATAAAGACGGCTATCAAGATGTATTAATTACTGAGCACACCCACGCAGTAAAAATTTTTTGGAATAACAAAGACAATACCTTTTCAGCACCTCAGATAATTATTAAAGGCGACACTCACGGCGTCGCTGTTGCTGACTATGACCTTGATGGAAGAATGGATTTAATAATAGCTCAAGGCGGTGGCGGCGGCTTAAAGCCTCGTTTACCTGTATCGTTTCAAATAAATCACGACCGGACTGTTGAAGGTGGAGAAACGTTTAATGATTTTGAACGTACGCGCGGACGTGCAGTTAAATTAATAGATGGCAATAACAGTGGCACCTTAGATTTAATGCTCTCAGCTTTTCCGCTTAAGAAGCAAAAAAAGGGAGCCAACCACATATATAAAAACGAAGGACATAATCAGTTTAAGTTTGTCGATTACTTACCTACTGCAAAATGGCTTGGATATAAGGCCTTAGTTAGTGATTTTGATAATGACGGGCACGATGATTTATTTTTTTACGGCGGAGATGACATTGTTGCAGCGCAGAGTAAATCTGATTTAGGTTATAAAAATAAAAGTAAGGCTGTATTAGGGAATAATCGTAATACTAGCCATGTAAGCAGCATGACAGAAATCGACTTTGATAATGACGGTGACTTCGATTTATTTTTAACCCGCGCTAAACATCAATTTGAACAACACACCTTTTATGATGCTCAATCTCAAAATTTTGCTTTCTTTACTCGTAACGAAGCATTTAAATTTGAAGATTTTAAAATCGAAGGTAATTTTGAAATAGAAAACCTGCAAATGGCATATCCTCATTTTAATGTGTTTATTGGTAAAAATGGTGAGCCGTTAAAACTTAAAGGTCATGGCGGTAGTGAACGTACGGTACAGGTAGCAAAAGAACAAGCTGCTGGCTGGCCTAAAAAGCTAAGTAACAAAGGTTTATATATAGGTTACTTAGGTAACGATACTTGGCGAGTAGCTGGCGATACTAAATCGCCGACCGCTGGTGTTATTAAAAGAGTGACTAATTCACCCAAAGTAAAAGGGCTTGAAGCATTACCAGCGGTATTATTAGAAAACCGACAAGGTAAGTTTGTTGATGCAACAGCCAAGCTCAATATTAATTTAAGCGAACCTACAACTAGTGCTGTAGCCGGGGATTTTAATAATGATGGCTGGAGCGATTTATTTGTATTACGTTACGGAAATCCTGCAAAAGCTAACGAGCAGGTACTGTATTTAAATCAGCAAGGTAAAGGCTTTGAGGCTATACAAAATCATGGTGTTATTTCAACTGAACTTGGAGCAACAGGGGGCAGTGCACAGGCCTTTGATTACGACAATGACGGCGACCTTGACTTAATTTACTCAAATGAGCGCGGCCGTTGGCATTTATTCACCAACAACACAGCTTTAGACGCGAAGCATAACTTTTTAGTCACTAATATTGGTTACTCGCCTAAAGCAGGTGTGTCGTCATTGGGAGCTACTGCGACTATAAAAGCATGTGGGCAAATTTATAAACGAGTTGTAGGTGCAACAGGTGCCGGCTTTTCACAAAGCGAAAACAGCAAGCTACACGTTGGTTTAGGTACGTGTACACAGATAAATAATGTATCGATTCGTTGGAGTAATAATGAACATGTAGATATTAGCAATACGGTTATAAATGATGCTAACGGGGAGTTAGTTGGAAGAAAAGAGCCGCTGTAAGTAATAAAGTTAAGAAAAAAATAGCGCTTATTAAGCGCTATTTTTTTGTATTTAGTTTTTCGTTATTTACTAAAAGCTATATTGCACACTTGCACCCACATAACGACTCCAGTCACGAGGATAAAATGCTTCCCCAAAACCTTCAGAGTTTATGCGTTGGCGAGTAGTGTACGACTTATCAAATAAGTTTTTAATGAATACACTAAACTGCAGGTTATCTTTGCTTACGCTTAAGTAACCATCCCAAATGCTTGACGATGGGTTAGCTGATTCGCCAAAGGCAAGTTCGTTAATTGATTGTGTATGGCTGCCATTATAACGCCAAACCGCACGTGTATTAGCATTCCAGCCTGTATCAGCAATTTGTGTATTATATGAAATAGTACTTAAAAATTGTTGCTCAGCATTATTAGGGAAAGATAAACCCGTTTGATCAAAGCTCTGACGGCCTGTTGAATCAGTTGTACAGCGAGAAGCAAGTAACCCACCATCATCTGCAGGACAATTAATAGGTGTATCAGCAAAGTCCTCGTAGCGTGCATCAAAATAAGCGTAGTTAAAAGACCACTTTAATTTATCTGATATTTTAACCACCACATCGGCTTCAATACCGGTTGAGCGGGCTTGTGCTGCGTTTACATAGCCTGCAAAAATAATGTTATTTTCTTCATCTATTACACGGCTGGCACGCACTTGATAATCGTCAACTTTCATATCAAAGTACGTAAAGTTAAACAGTAAATCGTTATCAAAATACGCTGAACGCAGACCTACTTCAAAGTTTGAAGAGTTTTCAGGATCGGTAGGGAAGTTGTCTGCATCGGCAGGGTCTGTATTTGTTGTTACAAAGTAAGATGCCCCTTTATAGCCGGTAGAATAATTCACATAACCGCGAATATCATCAGTAAAGTCATAACCTACAACCGCTTTGTAAATAAATGCGGTGTCTGAGTTATCAAATTTGGTTGGCGCATCTTGGCGTAAAATAAGCGATGGATCTGTTTGAGCAAGTTCTAATACTTCATTGAATGTTTCCATTCCAACACCCGTAGAAGGTGTTGCTAAATCTGTACGAGCAAAGGTTGCATCACTTTTTTCGTGTAATAATCTAAAACCAAAAGTAGCATCTAATTGCTCAGTTATTTGGTATTCAAGTTGTCCAAAAATAGCGACGTTTTCAAAACCAGTTGTAAAATCACCACTATTTAGTAAGCGAGAAGGCGTTAGTAATGAGCGGTCGTCATCGCCAGTAGTTACATAGTTAGCTAAAAAAGCATCGGTAGATTGCTTTGAATAACACCCTGTTAATTCGCCGCCTTCAATAAAGCCACGGTTACCTGCAATACAGCCGTCACGTATTTCAGAGCGCTGACCGTCGGTATCATGGTAAAAAAGACCTAATACCCAATCAAATTTTTCATTATTAAATGACGAAATACGAAACTCTTGTTGAAGAACATCAACCGATTCGTTACCACCAAAAGCGGTTCGCTCTACAGGAAAGTTAATAGTGAAAAATGCTGAACTGTTATATAAATCAAAATCTCTGTAGCTACCATTATAGCTAAGTGTAATTTCATCATTTAGGTAGTAATCAGCCGATATTGAAAAGCCAAAATTTTCTGTTCTACCAAAGTTACCTTCTGCATTACGTGATGTAACCGGGCCGCCGGCTTCTTCAAAAGTAGACTCAGGATTAACACGGTTATAAGTAGTGCCTTCAATAGTGCCATCATCTTTTACATTAACAATTGGACGAGGGCCAAAATCTGGGTTTATTCCTCCTAAACGAGTAAGAGAACAACAATTTGTGTCTGTCTCTGAATATTCTAAGCGAAATAGTACGTTTAGCTCTTCACCGTTGTCGTACAAAAGTTGGCCGCGACCAGCTTTCGTTGTTTTTGCGCCAATAGTGTAATCTTCTTCACCAGGCATGGTGTTTTTTATCCAACCATCAATATCACTGTATTGTGCGTTAAATCGAGCTGCCCAGTTTTCGTTAAGTGGTACATTTACGGTGCCGCTAAAATCAGTGCCATCAAACTCAGTAACTTGTGCTCTAACCGTGCCTGAAACTCGGTCATCTAGTTGCGGCTTTTTAGTTACATAATGCAATAGGCCTGTTGATGTGTTTTGGCCAAATAAAGTGCCTTGTGGGCCGCGCATTGCTTCTACACGCTGTACATCTGAAATAGGTAAGTTAAGCATTGATTGGCGAGGTAATACTTCACCATCTATAACGACTAGGTTTGAAGACTGTAAGCCAATTGAATTTGTAAAAGTGCCTATACCACGTGTTTTTAATGTTGTAGTTCGTATTTCACTGCTGTCATCAATGCCAAAACCAGGTAAGTAGGTGACTAGATCAAACCCATTATCTATACCAATTTCTTCAATTAAATCACCGCTTAGCACTTCGATTGAAGAGGGAACTTCTTTTAATGCTTGATCGCGTTTTTGTGCGCTCACTAAAATAACTTCAAAATCGTCTGAATTGCTTTTAGCTTGTTTTGCGGTTGTTTCTTCTTGTGCATATGCAGTGTGTGTGAAAGCTGATAAAGAACAACATGCAAGTAATATTGCTGTATGCAATTTACTGTGTTTAAGCATTTTAACCACTCCGTTTCTTCATAATTACTGTGTGTGCAGATAATGCAACGGCAGTATCTGTTATTTAGAATCAGGCTAATTAAACAGCGACTCTTAATTGCGATAAAGCTATAAGCAATCAAGAAGTGTAAATAACCACGAACGATTCATTCTAACAATTTAAACATATGATGTTTGTAAGTGCAATGTGTTGATTACTTGTTTATTAAATGTTGCTTGTAATATTGAGGTTGTAACCTTGTATTGCTGTTTAAGTAACACAAGATTATTAAGTTAAGTGACTGAATTTTAATCTCTAATCTAAATTACAAATTTAGGTTGAAAAAATAATTCAATTTTTAAAAATTATTTTAAACGAGCAAAAAAGTGGTAATCCTCAGAATTTTTCAGCTTTTGTGCAAAGCTCATTCCTAAGGTTTTAAGCTGCTGCGCATTATTATAAGCACCGATTTTGAGCTTTAATTCACTCACGGCTTGCGCTGTTGAGCCAATGCTATCTAGTGCTAAAAAGTATAAATAAGCGTATTGCACGTTATTACTCTCAAGTGCCATTGCGTGTTTAAACGAATCAACCGCAGCGGGTTTGTTACCGCTTCTGATAAGTGCCATACCGTTTGCATAGTGCAGCGACGCAGACGTAGGTACTGCGTTTAAACCACTGTTTAACGTGCTTTGCATTTTCGCTGTTTGACCAAGGCGATAATAAATATCGGCTAAATTGACATAACTCGCATCAAAGTAAGGGTCAACGCTAATACCTTTTTGTAACGACTTTATAGCACCGTTTATGTCTTGTTTATTAAGCGCGAGCATACTTTGATTAATGTTACCTTCACCGCGCCATGTATTGACGGTATTGGCGTGTGCAAGCTCTATAATTGATTGATTAAGCCCGTTTAACTGCGCTGTTGTTTGGCTTAGGTTTTGCGCTGCAGCAACACGCACCGACTTTAATTTGTCGGTTAATAGTTGCTTGTAGCTTTTTAAGCGCTCTGCTTCGGGGAGTAAAAAGCCCACTTTAGCAATAGCTAAACGAATAAGCGGAAGCGGCGAATTAACCCAACTTTTTACTGTGGCATCGTTTAGCTCAGCACCTGAGTTGCCTAGATATGCAATTGCACTGGCACGGTCTATTTCATTTAACGAAAAGTCATTAATTAAGCTCATATGTGCATTTTGCGATATCGCTTTTAATGAGCGCAGTTCAAGCATACTGTGCTCGCTTGCACTCAAAGCCGGTGCTTTACCATGCCATTTTTCAAGTGTGCTTGCTGCCCATTCGTTTGTTTGGCCGTCGTGGCATTGCACACACGCATTGGGTGTATCGTATTTTATTGATATGTCAGGGCGCGGAATTTTAAAGCTGTGGTCGCGCCTGTCATCAACGCCCATGTATCTGTTGGTTGGCATATGGCAGTTAACACATTGCGCCCCGGTTGATTGTTCTTTATGGCGATGATGCTCTGGTTTGTTATATTCGCTGGCACTGTGGCACTGTAAGCACAGCCCATTCGTTTTTGTTTTAACTTTCATGGTGTGTTTATCGTGGCAGTCAACACAGTTAACCCCGGCGTTGTACATTTTACTTTGTGCAAAAGAGCCAAACACATACACTTCTTCTTTAATTTGGCCATCGGCGTGATACAAATTAGGTTCTAAAAATGAAGGGCTAAATTGGTCTAAAAACGCTTGGCTGTTATCAAAGCCATCAGTCAGCGGGCTTCTAAGCGAGTGACATGCATAACAACCTTGCATAAAGCTGTTATCGCGGGGCTCACCTTGCCACGTGGCAATGGTGTCATCACCGATTATTTTCCACTGCGACATATTGGTGGGGCTTGTTTCAGGCGATTTAGTCACTTTTTTAGTTTTGTGTTCGTCAGTAATCTCACTGTGGCACGATTTACAACCCACATTTATATTCGAGAAGTGCGTATCAAAGCTTTCTTTTTCTGTAATGTAATTACGCTTTAAATTATCTGAATGGCAATCGGCGCACATGCCGTTCCAGTTTTGCAGTGGTTGCAACCAATGGAGGCGGTCGTTGGGTTTTACATCCTCGTTAGCGTAGTTAGCATACCAACGCTTTCCGCCTAGTGATTTAGCGCGACTATCCCATGCAAAAGGAAATACTTGGTATTTGCCTTTTTCAACTTCAATTAAATACTGCTGCAATGGGTCAAAGCCAAATACATAACTTACGGTGTACGTTTTTTTGGTACCTTGCTCGGTCAAATCAATTAAGAAGGCATCTTTTTCTTTATAAAAAACGGCTTTTTGAGAAAAATGGGTCGCGGTTATATTATTAAAATCACCAAGCACGGTATCTTTATTGGCTAAAGCCATTGAGTTTGCATGGTCTGACTGCTTCCAATCGAGGGTTTGTTGTTGATGACAAGACTGGCATTCCTCGTTTGCAATCGCTGAAAAACAACTGCATAAAAAAAGAATACTAAATAAGTGTTTTATTATATTTATCATTTTAGAATCCACCTTTAATAGCACACCAATGCATGCTTAAAACTAAATAACAGGCCGCAGCTAAGCACACAGTAAATAGCCTTTGTCTTTAAACTGACACTGTTATTAGGCTTAAGTAATAGTGAGAAATTGAAAAATTAATTTTAAAATATCATACATCATATGTTTGCAATATTGTTATGTTTTGTTTAGTGTAGCGATATTGTGATTTATAAACGCACTATTTACAACTCAACCATTAAATTAACTAGCCGTAATAGTCTAATATAACCAATATGTTAGCTATGGTGTAATTAATATTTTTTAGCTATGTGCTTAACTATTATATTAAATAGGAAACTGTGATGAATAAGCTACTTGTTCTTCTTTCTGTATGTTTAGGCCTTTGCGTTAGTACTAATGCAATGGCAAAAGCACAAACAGAAAAACCTAATATTGTTTTAATTTTTGCTGATGATGCAGGTTTTGGTGATTTTGGCTTTCAAGGTAGTACGCAGCTCAAAACACCTAATTTAGATAAACTTGCCCAAAGCGGTGTTCGTTTTACTCAAGGTTACGTAAGTGATTCTACTTGTGGCCCTTCACGCGCAGGTTTAATGACGGGTAAGTACCAGCAACGTTTTGGTTACGAAGAAATTAACGTACCTGGTTTTATGAGCGATAACTCAGCACTTAAAGGTGCAGATATGGGCTTGCCGCTAGATCAAAAAACGATGGCAGATTACCTTAAAGAGCAAGGTTATAAAACAGCGGTATTTGGTAAGTGGCATTTAGGTGACGCCGACAGGTTTCATCCTTTAAAGCGTGGTTTTGATACCTTTTTAGGGTTTAGAGGTGGCGACAGAAGCTACTTTAACTATTCAGAACAAGAAATGAAAAATGGAAACCAACATTTTTTTGATAAAAAATTAGAGCGCGACTTTGGTAATTACGAAGAGCCAAAAGAGTACTTAACTGACGAGTTAGGTAAAGAAGCCGCTAAGTACATTGAACAAAACAAAGATGAACCCTTTTTTATCTATCTAGCTTTTAACGCAGTACATACTCCGCTTGAATCAGATCCTAAAGATTTAGCTAAGTTTCCAAACTTAACGGGCAAACGTAAAGAGCTTGCTGCAATGACCCTAGGGTTAGACAGAGCCAGTGGTTATGTACTTGATAAACTTAAAGAGCTAGGCTTAGATGATAATACTATTGTGGTTTTTTCAAACGACAACGGTGGCCCATCTGATAAAAACGCCTCAAATAATGCACCACTTGCAGGGACTAAATCAAACCAGTTAGAAGGGGGCATTCGTGTACCATTTTTAATTAGCTGGCCAAAGTATATTAAACCAGGCTCGACTTACGACTACCCAGTAAGCACACTAGATTTACTGCCTACTTTTTACAGTGCCGCACAAGGTAAAGCGTTAGTTAATGATATTGATGGCGTTGACTTACTCCCTTATATTCAAGGTAAAAATACAGCACGCCCACATAAAGTGATGTACTGGAAAAAAGAAAACAGAGCTGTAATACGCGATAACGATTGGAAACTTATTCGTTACCCAGACCGCCCAGCAGAGCTATACGACCTAAGCACAGACATTAGTGAACAAACAGATTTAGCAGCAAAAAATCCTGAACGTGTTAAAACTATGTTTAAATCATTGTTTGAATGGGAATTGACGTTAGAGCGTCCGCGCTGGTTATTAAAAAGAAAATACGAAAAATACGATATAGACCGCATGGATAAATACCGTTTACCAGCAACTCAACCTTAATAACGCATAGGTAATAATAATGAAAATAGAATCTGTTGAAGCGCTTTTAGGCTGCGTAGGAAAACGTAATCAGCTATTAGTAAAAGTAGTAACCGAATGTGGCATAGTTGGCTGGGGCGAATCGGGCTTATCAAATCGAGAGCAAGCAGTTATTGGCGCGATACATCACTTTGCTGGATTTTTAAAAGGGCAAGATCCACGTAAAATTGGCCGTATTTGGCAAGAATTATACCGCAGCCATTACTTTGAAGGGGGCCGTGTAATTACGGCTGCTATTTCAGCCATTGATATTGCTCTTTATGATATTTTAGGTAAGTCACTACAAGTGCCTGTTTATCAGTTGTTAGGGGGCAAACAACGCGAGCATATAGAGTGTTTTGCGTGTTGTTATACAGAAGCCGATCCGGATAAATTTGACGATTTAGTTAAAGAAGCAAAAGCACTTATTGCATTTGGTTGGACTACAATAAGAGTGATACCGAGCCGTTTTGACGATTTACAGTTTTTTGAACCACAAGAATCTATAACGCGCACAGCTCGCTGCTTAAATGAGCTGCGTAAAGTACTTGGGCCTGATATTACACTCGGTATTGATTACCATCACAGATTAAGCGTGGCTGAAGCCGCTTCGTTTTGCCAACGTTTAAAGCCCGATACACTCGATTTTATTGAAGAACCGATTCGTCATGAATCTCCTGATGCGTATAAAACGCTGCGTACTTTAACGCATATTCCTTTTGCTATTGGTGAAGAGTTTAGTTCTAAATGGGCAGCTAAGCCTTATATAGAGCAGGGGCTTACTCAGTATTTGCGTGTAGATGTGTGTAATATTGGTGGCTTAACAGAGGCGATGAAAGTGGCTGGTTGGGCTGAGGCACATTATATAGATGTTATGCCACATAACCCGCTTGGCCCTGTGTGTACAGCAGCCACAAATCACTTTGCAGCAGCGCTGCCAAATTTAGGTTTAATGGAAACACACCAAGGTCCGTTTAGTGAGTTTGGCGCTCATGATCCACTTCTTTTTCCTAAGCAGCATGTGTTAACAGGCAATAAGTTTACTATTCCTGAAGTACCTGGTTTAGGTGTTGAAGTGAATGAAGCCGCGTTTAGATTGGCAACCCCTGTAGAAACCGAAGCGCCGCATTTATCAAAGCGTGATGGTTCTCATACTAACTGGTAACTTGTTTAGAGAATTAAATGAATACACTTACAGCGACTGTTTTTGACAGCACACTAAATTTTGTAGGCGAGGGGCCTTTGTGGCATCCGATCACACAAACGCTTTATTGGGTTGATTTTCCAAACCACATTTTGCACAGCAAAAAAGGCGACCATAAAGTTGAGCAACGCTTAAATAATATGGTTACCGCTCTGGCTTGGGTAAACAATGAAACCTTATTACTAGCAAGTGACAAAGGCCTAAATACCTATAATACCAGCACGCATAAGCAAAGTTTTTTGTGCAGCGTTGAAGCAGATAAACCTGACAACCGCAGTAACGATGGGCGTGCCGATCCGTGGGGTGGGTTTTGGATAAGCACAATGCACGGCGATGCTCACGAAAACGAAGGGGCAATATATCGTTTTCACAACGGCGTACTTACTCAAGTTGTTAGTGATTTAACCATACCCAATGGTATTTGTTTTGATAAGTCGCGTGCTAGAGCTTATTACGCAGATTCAAAAACGCAAAAAATTTACCGATTTGACGTCGACTCACTTACGGGTTCGCCAATAGGGGAGAGTGTGTTGTTTTTTGACTATTCAAGCTCAGCTGTATCACCTGATGGCGCTGTAATTGATAGCGAAGGCAACATGTGGATTGCACTTTGGGATGGCGCACGTGTAGATTGCATATCGCCCAAAGCAAAGGTAATTCAAAGCTTAGCGACTCAAACACCTCGCCCTACCTGCCCAGCGTTTGGCGATGACGGTACAACACTTTACGTAACGTCAGCACAATGTGGCCTAGAAGATACCCCATTTGATGCTATGCCTCACGGCGCTACGCTTGCATTTAAAAATGCGGTAAAAGGCGTATTTGAGCCTTGTGTTAAAATAGACGGCTTTTAATTTTACGTATTCACTTTAAATATTAATTTTGTGTTTTTTCTTCTTACATTAATTAGATGTGAGAGGAAAAACACATTGCACATACAAACATCATATGTTTATATTGTTTTTACTAATTCTATCAATGTTATTCTTTTATATGTTGTAGAGCACTCATTAGCAACACAGTAAAAGTATAAAAATAAAACTAAGGGTAATACATTGAAAGACACACACACACAATCAACAAAAGCAATTAAGTACTCCCTCATTGCAGCATTTGGTGGATTTGTATTTGGCCTAGATGCGGCCAATATATCGGGGGCGTTACGCTATGTTAGCTCGCAGTTTGAGCTAACCAGTTTACAAACAGGTAATGTAGTGGGTTGCGCCATAGTTGGCGTAATCATCGCGCTGTTTTTTACAGGTACTTTATGCCAAAAATTTGGTCGTAAAAAGGTACTTATTGGCATTGCTTTAACGTATTCACTCTCTACAGTTATTTCTGCTCTTGCGGTAAGTTACCCCATGCTGGTTGTTGGACGCTTTATAGGAGGGGTCGCATTTGCCTCCATAACCGTCTCAGCCATGTATATTGGTGAAATTGCACCCGCTAATAAACGCGGCCAATTTGTATCAGTTAATCAGTTGCTTATAACCTTGGGCAGCTTATTTGCGTTTGTTGTTAATTACTTTTTTGTTAAAAACATGGGCTCAATTGAATGGTTAAATGAAGCCAATATTTGGCGTTATATGCTTGGCTTTGAAATTGTGCCTAATATTATTTGGTTTTCGTTATTAATGACAATTCCTGAATCGCCGCGCTGGTTAATGAGCAAAAAACGTGATGAAAAAGCACGCGCTGTATTCAAAGGTATGGGAATTAATAACGCCGATACAGAAGTAGTACTCAATGATATTAAAGCAACCATTCAAGAAGATTCAAAAAACAGTGCACTAGAGCAACTTAAAGTATTGTTTAGTAAGCCTATGCGTTTTGTTGTATTACTTGCTGTATGTTACGCGGTAGTGCAGGGCGCAACCGGCATGAACGCCGTACTGTTTTATGCGCCTACCGTGTTTGAACAAATAGGTATGAGTGTCGAAAACTCATTTTTACAAACAATAGTACTTGGTGCAGTATCTGTATTATTTACATTGGTCGCCATATTCTTTGTTGAAAAACTCGGCAGAAGAACATTAACCATTAGCGGTTTACTGCTTATTGCTGTTGCGCATGTATCAATTTGGTATGGCTTTGAAAATGCCACCTACTCACTCAACAGTGAAGCAATAACCAAAGTTGCAGATCAAAAAGTAGATATTACAAAGCTGCACGTTTTCGAAAATAAAATATACAGCACTGATGTTGCGCTAAAAGCAGATTTAGCCACTATTTACAGTAAAAAAGAGCTACCAGTTGTTACCGGTGCAATTATTAATGCTTCTATAAATATTAGCCCTGCGTATGTTCTATTTGGATTATTTGCATTTTTAGCCGCTTTTAATATGTCGATAGGGCCAATAATGTGGGTGATATTCTCGGAGATATTTTCAAGCCGAGTACGCAGTGTTGCGCTACCCTTTGCCGCCTTAGTACAGAGTATTTCTAGCTGGAGTATTCAGCAGTTTTTCCCTTGGCAATTAGAGAACATGGGCGCAGCAAATACGTTTTTATATTACGGAGGCGTCGCTGTTGTAGGCTGTATCGTTATGGCATTCATACTTCCCGAAACTAAGGGCAAGTCTATTGAGGCCATTGAACGCGATTTGGTCCCTGAGCTCAATAAATAAGGAATATAACTATGTCATCACGATTATTAAACGAAGTTGCTATTGTCACTGGCGCAGCCGATGGAATTGGAAAAACAGTAGCACGCGTATTTTGTGAGCAAGGCGCTAAAGTGTGTGTTGCTGATATAAATAAAGAAATGGGCGAAAGTGTTGTAGCAGAGCTAAAAAGCAAAGAGTTTGATGCTATTTTTGCTCATACCGATATTAGCGACGAAACGGCTATAAAAAACATGGTTGAAAAAGTAGTTAATGAGCTCGGTAAGCCCAGTATTTTAGTTAATAACGCCGCTTTAATTAGCCCCGGGCGAAACGTAAATGACGTTACTCCACAAATGTGGCGTGATAGTTTTGCGGTTAATGTTGAAGGAATGTGGCAGTGTGCTGTAGCCGTACTTGAGCATATGAAAGAGTTAGGCCGTGGTAGCATTATAAATGTAGGTTCTGTGCATTCTTATAAAATTGTACCAGGGTATTTTCCGTATGCGGTAACTAAGCATGCGGTTATAGGGTTAACTAAAAACTTAGCCGTTGAATACGCAAAGCACAACATACGAGTAAACGCATTGTGCCCAGGCATGATAGAAACACCTATGGCGTTTAAGTCGTGGGAGCAAACAGACGATCCGCAAGCTTCACGTAAAGCAATGGGCGATGTACATCCTCTAAAACGAAATGGAACAACTGAAGAAATTGCTTACCCAGCCGTGTTTTTAGCTAGTTCAGATTCGAGTTTTATGACAGGGCAAAGCTTAATCATTGATGGTGGCCGTTCTGTAATTTATCACGATTAAAATGCTTAACTTAACACACTGTAAGGCTCATGGTTTTGAGGCTATTTTGCTAAAAAATAGTGAGCTTGCTATTACAGTCATTCCTCAGTTGGGTGCAAAAGTCATCTCTATTGTAAGCTTAAAACACAATAGAGAGTGGCTTGCTCATGATAAACAAATCACTTTAAAACCTGCAAAAAACAATGATTTCTCTGAGCATGATAGCGGTGGTTGGGATGAATGTTTTCCGGGTATTTCTCCTCAGCTGTACGAACATATCCCCAATAAAACGAATTTTTCACATGATCATGGTGAGTTGTGGTGCCAAGCATGGCAAATAACTAATACCCACATTAGCGATGAAGAAATAATACTTAGCTTACAAGCTGAGGTTTTTGACTCTACTTTTACATTTATAAGAACGTTTACCTTAAAAAAACACAGTAAGCGGCTGCTTGTTGATTACCACGTAAAAAATAACACAACTCACAATCTCCCTTTTGTTTGGTCAGCGCATCCTATTTTTGCCATAAAACCAGAGATGCGTATTTTAATAAATAATAAACATATGGAGTTTAAAGTTGATGAAGGGCTTAGTTGTTTTTATAACGTTAATAGCGCCTTTATTAACTGGAGTGAGTTATCAACTAAAGTCCCTCCGCTAAATAAAGTTATGCCCTATAACAGTAGTTTTGCAAGTAAGGTTTTTAGCAAACACTTAAATACGGGCACTCATAAAGATCAAAATATAATTGTAAAACTGGTTGATGATAAAGCTCAGCAAAGCTGCGGGTTTGAATTTTCATCAACAAACATAAGTCACTTAGGGCTTTGGTTTAATTACAACGGTTGGTCTGCCAATGAGCAGCTACCCCCTTTTGTACTTGGGATAGAACCTTGCATAGGCAATAGCGATTCTTTACATAAAGCCATGGCGAGTGAAGAGGAAGGGTTAATTAAAGGCAATGCTCATAAATCTTGGCATATGAGTTTTTTTGTTAACTAAATGTATTTTGTGTTTGCTCAATCAAACATCATATGTTTAAATAGTTATTATGTATTGAGGCCGGTGTGTCTTACTTTAGTCATTTAGCCCTTAGGGTGTTGTAGATAATAATGGAGCGACAGAATGCTTTCTAAACAACTGTATATCGGTGGAAAATTAATAACGAGTGACGCAACGACCGAAATTATCAATCCTGCAACACTCGAAGTTGTAGGCGAAATTTCGGCTGCAGGTATTAATGAAGCAAACATGGCCTTAGAGTCTGCGCAAGAAGCATTTTCAAGTTGGTCAACAACGCCTGCAACAGAGCGTGCTCAATGGATGCTTAAACTGCGTGATGCAGTAATTGCAAACGAGCAACACTTACGTGAATGCGTGCATTTAGAAATGGCTAAACCATGGCAGTCAACCGCTGACGACTTTCAAATGTTAGTTGATAGCCTTAATTTTTACGCCGATGCCATTGTTAATATCGCCGATGAAGAATTAAAAGATAATGAAGGTACGCACAGCCACGTTCTTTCGCGTGAGCCTGTTGGTGTAGCGGCTGCATTTTTAGCATGGAATTTTCCATTATTAAACTTGGCTTATAAATTAGGCCCAGCAATGGCTGCGGGTTGTCCGCTTGTAGTAAAACCATCAAGTAAAACGCCTTTGTCTGCTTATGCCGTAGGCGAATTATGTGAACAAATCGGCTTGCCAGCAGGTGTGGTTAACATACTTTCGGGCACGGATAGCACCGTAGGCGATGCCATTTCAGCGTCAACTATTCCCTCTGTACTTACTTTAATTGGTTCTACTAATGTGGGCAAACATGTAATTGCAACAGGTGCTACGTCAATCAAGCGTTATTCAATGGAGCTTGGTGGTAACGCACCTGCCATTGTATGCAGCGATGCGAATTTAGATAACGCAGCCGATGTAATTTGTGGTGTTAAGTTTGCCAACGCAGGGCAAATTTGTGTTACCCCAAATCGTGTATTTGTACACGAAAGCGTTGCAGATGAATTTATTGAAAAAGTACTTACTCGTGCAAAAGCAGTAAAAGTTGGTTTTGATAAAAACGAGGCTATTGATATGGGCCCCGTTATGGATGCTAACTCATGGCAACGTATTGATGAGCTAGTGAAAGATGCTCAGCAAAATGGCGCACAATTGCAATTAGGTGGTAAAAAACCTGCCAGTGTTAATGGCTATTTTTACGAACCAACCGTGCTCACAAATGTTGATTCGAGCATGAAAATATACAAAGACGAAATATTTGGCCCCGTTATTAGCATTATTATATTTAGTGATAACGAACAAGTGCTTAGCGATGCAAATGACACGGAAGCTGGTTTAAGTTCATTTATTTTTAGTAGTAACGAAGAGACCATTTCTTACTTTGCTAAACATTTACGCTTTGGCGAAGTACAGGTTAACGGCATTAAATATAGCATTAATTTACCTCATTTTGGTATTAAGCAATCGGGCGTGGGTGTTGATTGTTCGTTGTTAGCTTTAGATGACTACCTTGCATATAAACGTGTTTCTCGCGCGTTAAAGGTTTAAGGAACAGACTATGAAAATCACACAAATTATTAGCCACATTTTACAGTACGACCTAGAAGAAGAACTTGGTTATTCGCAGCAGTATTACGCTAAACGTACCGCACATTTAGTTGAAGTTCGTACCGATATAGGTATTACAGGTTGGGGCGAATGTTTTGGCGGTGGCGGCGTTGCGTTTGCCAATAAAACAATTGTTGAGCATGTGATTCAGCCTATGATTTTGGGCATGGATCCACTCGACAGAGAAGTGATTTGGCATAAAGTTTATAATTTATTGCGCGATCATGGCCAAAAAGGCATGCCTATTCAGTCTTTATCTGGTGTAGATATTGCTCTGTGGGACATCGCAGGTAAGTTTTTAGATCAACCCGTTTATAAGTTGTTAGGGGGGGCTTTTAGAGACCGTATTCCGGCTTATGGTTACGGCATGATGCTACAAAAGTTTCCAAACCTGGAAGAGCGCTTTACTGAAGAAAGCCAACGTATTAAAGAAATGGGCTTCACGGCCATGAAAATGAAAATAGGCCTTTCGCCAGACCGCGATATAAAGCTTGTTGAAGCTGTACGCAAAGGTATTGGCCGCGATATGCGCCTAATGGTTGACGCTAACCATGCATATACAGCGCGCGAAGCTATTCCGCTAGGTCGAGAGCTGCAAAATTTAGGCGTGTACTGGTTTGAAGAACCAGTTGCACCAGAGGATCATCAAGGCTATCGCGATTTATGTGAAGCACTTGATATGAGTATTGCCGGTGGCGAAGCAGAATTTACTCGCTGGGGCTTTAGAGATTTAATTAAAAACCGCTGCGTTGATTTACTCCAGCCAGAAGTGTGTGCACTCGGTGGTATTACCGAATATCAAAAAGTATTAGCCATGGCACACGCGCATTTTGTGCCTGTAATAAACCATGTATGGGGCTCGGCTATTGCGGTTGGCACAAACCTACACCTATTGGCCGCATTACCTGATTTACCAGGTGCTGCACACCCAGTACAACCTATGCTTGAGTACGATACAACGCCAAACTTATTTAGAGAGCAATTATTGCAAGAGTCTCTAAACATTAATGAGCAAGTTAAAAATAACAACGGAACTGTTGCGCTACCACAAGGTCCAGGCCTTGGTATTGAGCCCGACCTTGATTTTATTAAACATTACGAAGTATCAATTTAATAAATAAGGGCAAAGCTTATGAGCGATAACAAAAGCAACTTACCAGCATTAATTGTGGTTGATTGGGGGAGCTCTAACTTTAGAGCTTTTTTAGTCGATGGCAAAGGCAGCATTTTAGATACTGTTAATGGTGAGCAGGGCGTACTTTGTATTAAAAACAACTGTTTAGAAACCGTATTACTTAGTTATATATCAGGCTGGTTATCAAAACATAAAACGCCGATTATTATGGCGGGTATGGTAGGCGGTGCTATTGGTTGGCAAGATACAGGCTATGTAAATGCGCCAGCTAATCTCGGTAGTATGAGCGTAAACCTTTGTAAAGCAAATAATAAAGCAGGCTTACAAATTAGTATTGTGCCGGGTGTTAAATACGTTATGGAAAATAATGTTTGCGATGTAATGCGCGGTGAAGAAGTACAAGTATTTGGTGCCGTATTAGATGTAGAGAAAACAGCGGGTGAGCTAAGTAGTCAAACCTTAAGTGAGACTATGTTTTGCTTACCCGGTACTCACTCTAAGTGGGTCCAAGTTGCAAAAGATACTGATCAAAAAACGGTTATTACAAGTCTTAGTACGTTCATGACCGGCGAAATGTTTGATTTATTGACTAAACAAAGCATTTTAGGTGAAGGGTTAGAGTCACTAGATAAAACACCAACAGATATGCCAAGTTTTCTAAAAGGCGTTGGTGTGAGTCAAGTTCAAAGCAGTTTATTAAGTGCATTATTTAGTGCGCGTACTTTAAAGCTAGATAAACAATTAACGCTGCAAAACGTACCTAGTTACTTATCTGGTTTACTTATTGGCGCTGAGCTTGCGGGTATTAAAAGTAAGCTAAACGACATTAAGCATGTTTTTTTAATTGGTAACTCAAGTTTAAACACTCTGTATTGTGAAGCATTAAAAGAACTCGGCTTTACTTCTTCTATTTTAAGCAGTGCAACTGCATCGACTAAAGGCATGTTTACACTAGCTGTACAGGCCGGTTTAGTCACTGAAAAGGAAACTCAATTATGTCATTAATTTCGTTAACACATGCTATGAAGCAACTACCACTGGTTGCTATTTTACGCGGCATTACACCAAGTGAAGTGATTGATTATGCAAAGGTACTTATTGATATTGGCTACCGCGTTATAGAGGTACCACTTAACTCTCCTGATGCATTAAAAAGTATTAAGTTATTAAGTGATAAATACGCAGATATAGCCATTATTGGCGCAGGCACGGTTGTTACTAAAGACGAAGTTGATCAGGTAATTAAAGCAGGCGGTCGTATTATTATATCTCCGCATAGCGATGTAGAGCTGATCCGTTTTAGTAAATTAAAAGGATTGTACTGCGTACCAGGATTTTATACACCCACTGAAGGGTTTGCTGCATTGCATGCCGGTGCAGACGCACTTAAGTTTTTTCCAGCAGATACAGCAGGTCCAAAAGGCTTAAAAGCAATTACAACAGTGCTTTCGGGTATTGATATTTACCCTGTGGGCGGTGTATCGCCTCAAAACCAGGATGAATTTGTTAATGCTGGGGCATCGGGTTTTGGTTTAGGAAGCGGCTTGTATAAAGCCGGAATGGGTTTAGAAGAATTTACAACTAATGCTAAAAATTATGCTGAATATTATCTTTAATTAAATTGCGATAAAACGTTGTTGTGCTTGCATCGCTACTCATCATTCCTCTCACATTAAATGATGAGTTAGCGGTGCTATTTAAAATAAATTAAATATCCATTAACTTAGCTAAATTTGCTTTAGCATCTGCTAAAAGCTTTTCTGTAAGGGATTGTGCTTTTTCGTTATTACCGGTGGCAATTGCATCAAATACTTCTCGGTGAAACGGAATAGAAGCATGATTACTTTCTGCGCTTTGGTTAGTTACTTTAATACTTACTAGTAGCGCTGAAAAAATAACACATTCCATCGAAATAAATAGCTCATTATGAGAAGCGCGTAAAATAGCGCCATGAAAATGTGCATCAGCAATAACAAATTTATCTAAATCGCTTACTGAGCTTTGCATTTCATTCAACGCATCTTCTATGGCTTTAATATCTTCAGGAGTTGCACGCTGAGCTGCAACACTTGCGGCTTTTGGTTCAAAGGCTAAGCGAAACTCCATTAATTGAGTTAAAAACTCAGGATTAAGTGGGGCGCTTAAATGCCACGCAAGAACATCATCGTCAAGCAACGACCAGTTATCACGGGTTTTTACGCGAGTGCCAATGCCTCTGCGTACATCTAAAAGCCCTTTACCAACAAGAATTTTTACTGCGTCACGAACAACAACTCGACTTACTTGAAAACGTTCAGCTAAACGGTTTTCATCATCAATCAGTGTGCCAGGAGTATATGTGCCAGCAACAATTCTACGGCCTAATTCTTTAGCTACCTGTACCGGTAAGCTAGGTGACATGGCACTGCTGCGTCTTAGATCATAGTATGTTAATTCGCTCATAGTATCTTAGTGTCCGTATTATTTATTTATACGTACTATTTATATGAATTTGCGACAATAAACAATGGCTATTTGTTATTTACTGTCGCAGAAAGACGAAAGCTGGCATCTTTTAGGAGTTTTTCGGTGAGGAATTCGGCTTTATCGCCATCTTTTGCAGCAATGGCTTCGTACACTTCACGATGAAACGGAATAGATGCACCGTTATCGCGAGGGTCTTTATTTGTTACTTTAATACTAACCAAAAGTGCAGAATAAATAACGCCTTCCATAGAAGCTAAAAAGCTATTTTGTGCTGCTCTTATAATTGCCTTATGAAATAAAGAATCAGCAATAATAAAATCTTCTGCGCTGTTATCTGTTTTAGCCATGCGCTCGCATGCGGCTGCAATTTCAATTAAATCCTCAGGGCGCGCACGTTCAGCTGCCCAACGTGCTGCCTTTGGCTCAAAGGCTAGGCGCACGTCCATTAGTTGTTCTAAAAATTTACGATTAGGTGGTGCTGACAAATGCCATGCTAATACGTCATCGTCTAGCATATTCCATCTATCACGAGGTAGTACACGCGTACCAATACCTCTGCGTACATCAAGTAGGCCTTTGCTTACTAAGATTTTTACTGCGTCGCGTACTACTACGCGGCTTACTTGGTAGCGTTTAGCGAGTGCATCTTCATCATCAATTAAACTCCCGGCTTCAAATGATCCAGACACAATGCGTCTGCCAATTTCTTTAGCCACTTGAACAGAAAGGCTTGCTGCCATTCCTGATGTTTGTTTTAGGTCGTAATATATAAGTTCGCTCATATCTTAAATATAAACATATTATGTTTGGCTGGTCAATGTAATGTGCACAAAATAAGGGGGAGTGGTAACTAATTTTAATCGTTGTTTATATGTTTAAAACTGACATAGTGGGAATATAATAAAGATCGCTGATGAGCGATCTTTATAGCAATTTGGGTTATTTCAATTAAGCGTTAAAACTTAGCGCGTATACCTATACGGTAACGCGGACCAGTATATTGGGTATTAATAATGCGCTCTTTTACATCGGCATATTGATAGGTACGTTCATCAGTTATATTTATTGCTTCGCCTGTTAGCGTAAAGTTATCGTTAACCGCATAAGACATACTAAAGTCGAGCTGACCATAAGCCGCAGTATGCTCTGGTAATCCACCACTGCGTATACCAGCTCGGCTACTTAAAAAGTCATCTCGCCAGTTGTAGGCTAAACGCGCTTGAAATGCATTTTTGTCGTAGTATGCAACAATGTTATAAGAGTTTTCGGCAAATCCCTCTAATTTATCACCTGGGTCGGTCACACCTGGAAGCTCTATTTTTTGTGTGTTTTTATTTGTAGTATCAGCCCATGTATAGTTTGCTTGCACACCTAAGCCATTTAAAAAGCTCGGTAAATAATCCATATTATGTTGTACAGCAAGTTCTACTCCAGTAATTGAGCCGCCTGATTGGTTTTGTTTAGTATTAATAGTTTCGTTTACATTGCCGTACCCATCAATACTTACTGATGAATCAACGTATTGCGACCCATCCCAAATATCAGGCGTATTATCTAGATAAGTTATTTGTGCAATTGTGCTAGATATATCCTTTTTGAAAAAGTTAACCGCGTAAGAATCGCCGCTATCACTATAATATTCAAAAGATAAATCGTATTGATTAGCTTTATAAGGTGCCAAATAAGGATTGCCACCTGTTTGAGAAAAGCTACCTGCTTGCATATCGGTATACGTTGTTTGTACGCCAATGTCGTCAATGGCAGGGCGCGACATAACTTTAGCCGCTGCGGCTCTTACCAATAAGTTATCACTTAAATTAATACTAAAATTAGCGCTAGGTAGCCAGTTAGTGTAACTATTTTTGGCTTTAAGGCTTCCTGAGTCTGTGTAATCAACAACTAATAAAGGTTGGCCATTATCAAGCTCGCCCGTATAGCCTAGGCGCCTTTTTCCGTAACCACTTGAACTTGTATCCGTTTTTACATAACGGACTCCCACATTACCGCGCCAATCGTAATCACCAATTAAACCGCTGAGATTAAATTGCGAATAAGCACTTATTTTCTCTTCGGTGACGCTTGATGATGCGATTTCGTTATATTGCTCGTTTGGCCAATTTGGATTTTTGGTCATATCACGAATAGCGCTATGGTATTTATTTATATCAGCAAACAAAAAGTCACGCGGAAAATTACCCGGCTCACTACTTAAAAAATCTGAATAGGGACTCGCTGAAAATATGTCATCAGGCATATCTCTAAGTTCGCCACAAATATCGGCATTCGGTGCCACTAAACCACAGTTATCTTCATGGAATGTTTCAAAACGATCTCTTACTTTTTTACGATCTGAATACGCAATACCAAAATCGATTGAATCTAAGGTTAGGCTTTCAGCGAACTCTAAATCGAGTAGGTATTTCCCTTTTGTTTGTAGCTCCGTAATCGTGTCTTCTAATTCGTAATGTGAAACTTGATTCCAATGTGCTCTCACGCTTGTCGGCGAAGCATAATCAATGGTTGTGTCTAAATTAACGGTATCAGTGTTTCTAAAATCAAAATTTAAACTATCGTTTCGCTCTGGTGAAATATAATTAGGAACTAATAAGTCGCTACGCGGCGTTGATTTTGATGTTGAATGGCTTATATCAAACTCAAGCGTTAATACATCAAATTCTTTTATAGAATTAAACCCAAATGCCTGTGTTTTTGATTTTGACTCCAGCTCTTGAAATAAACCATCAATTCTAAAATCTACATTTTCACCAGTTCCGCCCAGTGTTTTACCCGAAAACTTAGTGCCTGATAAAATAGTACCGTTGTCTGATACAACCACATTTCGCCAATTAGGATACTGTAAACCGGCTTGCAAACCTTGAGTTTGAGTTTCTACTGAGAGATCCGTATACATGTAATCAAAGGTATTGGTAAAGCTTGAATCTGGTGCCCACTGAAAACTGGTATTAATGCCTGTACGTTCGCGATGCTCTTGCCCTAATGCGTATTCAATTCGCCCGGCATGGCGAAGCATAGTTGGCGTAACCACATCTCCATTTTGATTATGAATATCGCCTTCAATAACACCAGGCTCATTATTAAGCAATAACCAACGGGTTGTACCCATTGAATCGTATCGGTTATCACTTTTTTGTTGTGAAAGGGCAATATTAAAACCAAATGTTTCATCAGCAAACGTATTGCTAAATAACGCAGAGTATTCAGGACTTGTTTCGCCAGAAAGCTCACTGTATTTAGCATTTATAGAGCCCAACACATGCAATCCGGGGTTATCTAATGGGCGTGCTGTTTTAACGTTTACATAAGCACCAATACTGCCCTCAGGCGTTTTAGCCGTAGGCGACTTAACGACATCAGCACCCGATATTAGCTCTGCTGCTAATACTTGAAAATCAAACGAACGACCAATTTCAGAAGTGGCTAATGTACGTCCGTTTAATGTAACAACGTTAAATTCTGGGCCAAAACCACGAACGGTTATTTTTGAGCCCTCACCATTTACACGGTTAATTGAAACGCCAGGAACACGTTGTAAAGACTCAGCCACATTTTGATCGGGAAACTTACCAATATCCTCAGCAACAATACTATCTTGAACACTATCGCTGTAACGTTTTAGAGATGATGCGGCCTCGAGACTTGAACGAACACCCGTTACAACAATAACTTCAGTATCGTCTTTTACTTTATCGTTTGTAGCAGCTTGAGCAAATGAACAGCTTGAGAGAGCGGCTAAAACACCGAGTGCAATTTTTTTCTTTGAACGCATAGTGATCTCCATATATTTGTGTGTCGTGTCGTCAGATAAAGTTCAACCTTTGAGAGTTTACTCACTTAACAAGAAGTAAATTCGCAAAAAAGTTAACATTCGATAAATCTAAACATCATATGTTTAATTGTCAAGAACACTGTTATTATTACTATGCAAATAACTTTCAATAGCAAAAAAGGAACTACAGTGGATAACTCAATCTTGCTTGAACATATCGCTAAGTATTTACTAAATAAAAGAGAGCAAGGCATTGCGATACCTGACTTATCATCAGATATACCGCTTAATTCCATAGACGACGTTTTAGCAGTTCAGAAGTTGATGATTAAGCTAAATAACCAAAAAGTGTATGGTTGGAAATGTATGCTTCCATCAGGTGATAGCACGATTGCTCTCGCGCCACTTTTGCATGCACCGGTTAAATCTATGAGGCGTTGTGCTCTTTTTACAAAAAATAATAAAGCGCTCATTGAGCCAGAAATTGCATTTGTGCTAAACAAAGACCTAGCAAGCTATGAAGAATATAAAGATGAGGAAATAGATAATGCCATTGATAGCGCACATTTAGCGTTGGAGCTTATTCAAAACAGATTTCCAGAGGGTTATCAAGCAACACACTATGAAAAATTGGCCGATGGATTATCTAATCAAGGTGTATATTTAGGCCCTAAATTAGACGTTAGAAAAGCATACGAAAGCAGTGATATAAATATTGATGTTAAGCAGGGCGAAGATTTACAAAGCTATGCAGGGAAGCATCCTGCAGGTTTACCACAACTTCCTTTATATTGGGCTGTTAACTTTTTAACGGCGAATGGGTTTGAATTAAAAGCAGGCCATATTTTTATTACAGGATCTTATAACGGCCTAATGCAATTAGATATAAATAAAAAAACATCAATAAAGTACGAAGGTTTAGGAGAGATTACAGTCGAATTTTCATGTTGATACAATGAGGTTCTGTAGGTTAGCAAACGCTTTTAAATTACGTTGTACAGCTAACCTATACGTGTATTTTGGTTTTACGGTAAAACAAAAATCAAATTATTTAAAACTCAAACGTAAACAAAATTCTCTTAATTTTTCATATAGGTTTATGTCAAAACGGTACAAAGTAGCAGCTCTATGGGCTACGTTAGTTTTTTTCTTAGGATTTATTATTACTTGGAATTGGTACGACGAGAGGGTTTAAATCACTG
This sequence comes from Pseudoalteromonas sp. FUC4, assembly GCF_008370255.1. GTDB lineage: Bacteria > Pseudomonadota > Gammaproteobacteria > Enterobacterales > Alteromonadaceae > Pseudoalteromonas. Next base: position 667,713 of record NZ_SEUI01000001.1, read on the forward strand.
ACTTTTGGAACGGTGATTAAGGGTGGGTAGTATTTTTCTTTGGTTTTTATTACTTTGAATTGGTACGACTGAGTAAATTCGAATCACTGACCTTTGGACCGGGTGATCAAGAATGGGTAGTGCTTTTTCTTTGAATTTATTATTGCTTTGAAGTGGTACGACTGAGTGGATTCGAACCACCGACCCCTACCATGTCAAGGTAGTGCTCTAACCAACTGAGCTACAGTCGTACAATTTTTGAGGTTTTACTTAAATGTTGGTACGACTGAGTGGATTCGAGTTACTGACCCTTGGACCGGTTGGTCAAGAGTAGGTAGTGCTCTTTCCTTTAGATGTACTTTTATTTATTTTACTTAAATGTTGGTACGACTGAGTGGATTCGAACCACCGACCCCTACCATGTCAAGGTAGTGCTCTAACCAACTGAGCTACAGTCGTATTACTTTATTTAAGTAGGTGTTAATTGCTTAACAACGGCGGCTAATATATAGCGTGGCGGTTGGTGAATCAAGCAAGTTTGTTGTTTTTGAGTTTATTTGCCGTTTTTTTATTCATATTGGGCTTATTTCACACGTTTTATAAAAACCTTGCCACCAAACCACATGTTTTTTAGCTGAGCTTTTAAGTAAGTTCAGTAAGTTACTTGTCGAGCCCGTTTTGACTAAGTTATTAATTTGAGGGCTTGAGATACTTTCGTTAAACCAAAGTTCGTTATAAAGCGGTTGTAGTACCTCTAGATAACCAGTTAATTGCGCTTGATAGGGCTGAATTTCTTTTAGGTAAAACTTTTGAAATACGTTGCTTATGATTTTTGCGTTTTTATTATTTTTACCCTGAGGGCACAGCGTATTAAAGTTTAGTTTTTTTACAAACTGTGTGGCGTTGTTGTTTAACACCACCTGCATGCGGACTGATTGAATGAGTGCTTGGTTAAATTGAAATTTATTAAGCTGTTCGAGTGCGCTAAAAATAGAGTCGCTATTAATTTCACTAAATTCTTTAGCCTTAATTTGCTGTTTAATAAGTACAAGTTGCTTTAGCGCCTGCAAGGTATCGCTGAAGCCTGCGGGTTCGCTACTTAGCTCGTTTGATGTTAACAGCCATGTTTTATTAAGCTCGGGCTCTTTAAATAGCATGGCGTTAAAAAAGTGTATTAAGTGTGTTTCTTTGTAAGTTTTGGCTGCACGTATTTTTGTGTAACTAGGGCTATTTTTATCAAGCGTATTTAAGCAAACCTGCGCACTTTTAATAAAGTTTATTTGATACTTTAATTGCCCAGCAGCGCTGGCGGTTTTTCCTAATTGGTTGTTGTGCTCACTTATAAGTACGTTAAGCTTACATTGGCTAATGCCTGCAAGCTCAACAATACTCAGTGTTAAGTCGCTTTGTGCTATCGGGGGAGGCTGCAGTAAGGGGAGTTGCTTGAGCGGCTCAGGCTGTGTTGGGCTTGTATCAACTGTGCTAATTAAGCGCTCAATATAAGTAGTGTTTACAGTACTTTGTGGTTTGTTGCAGCCAGTAAGTATTAAAAAACACATTACCAGCAAAGTAGCTGGTAATGTTTTAAGGCTGAGCTTATTAGTTTTGATTGAGTGCATCACTGTTAACAAATTCATATTTTAGACGTTTTCTTACTGTTAGCATTAATAAAATAGCAGCGACACTAAGGCCTACTATTATTCCAACCCAAAAGCCATGTGGCCCCATAGCTGGCACAATTATGTCTGTTCTTGCCAATACGTAACCTAAACAAAAGCCGATTAACCAATACGATATAAACGTAATATACGATATAGGCGTGGTGTATTTTAAACCACGGAGTATGCCATTTGCAGCAACCTGTAATGCATCGGGTAATTGGTAGACACACGCTAATATCATAATTGATGAAGCCAGAGCCATAACCGCAGGGCTGTCGGTATAAAGTTGGCTAATTAGATCACGACCTGTAAAAGTAATAAGTGCCAAAAATAGTGCAATTACAATAGCTAATATGTAACTAGTCGATACGGCAACTTTTAACTGCTGTAAATTATTTTGACCATATAGATTACCAATACGAATACTTATAGCGATAGAGAGGCTCAGCGGCATCATAAACAGCAATGTAGTTACACTCGCTGCTATTTGATGCCCCGATACAGCCACTGCACCTAAATGCGCAATAAATAGCGGTATACACGCAAATAAAGTGACTTCAAAAAAGGTAGCAAGTGAAATTGGTATACCTAGCTTAGTAATAATACCAATGGTAGTGAAATTAGGTTTTTCGAATGATGAAAGAAGGCCTTTAGCATCTACCTTTTTACTTATTTGGCAGTAAGTGACTTGTGCTATTGCCATAACAGTTAAAACAATTGCTGTGGCAATGCCACAGCCTGCGCCGCCATAAGCGGGAAAACCAAATAAGCCATTTATGAAAATATAATTTACTGGAATATTAACGGCTAAACCTAATAGGCTTATGTAAAAGGCGGGTTTGGTCATCCCCATGCCTTCGGTAACGTTTCTGTATACCGTAAAAATTAAAAATCCAAACACACCCCATTTCACAAAATGGATGTAGTCAATAGCAAGGCTTGCAATAGCAGGCGTTGTATCGAGCTTTAAAATAATGGCATCTGCTAAATGGGCAATACCAAAACCTGTAAAGCTTAAAATAGCGGTTAAATAAAGCGCTTGTTGAAAATAGTGGCTAATGCCTTTGCGGTCATCGCTGCCCGAAAACTGCGCAATAATACCAGTGAGCGCTAATAAAATACCTTGCAGAGCCAGTAATAATGGGTTCCATATCCCTGTTGCAATAGAAAGTGCAGCTAAGTCAGTAGGGCTAACTTGGCCAGCCATAATTGTGTCGACTACCGACATTAAAATAAGTGTAACTTGTGCTAAAAAAACAGGTAAGGCTAGGGAAAGTAAACGCTTGGCTTCCCAATTGCAAAAGGTCATAAAAAAAGCTACTGAATAAAACAGGCGACAATTGTAATCCATTGCGTTTCAAATAAAAATCATAGTAGTGAATGATTTTATGAGTTGATACGTTAAACTAGCACTTTGTAATAATTTTAAGTGATTTTATGTTTACAGGAATAGTGCAAACACAAGCAACAGTGGTCTCTAAAACTCAAACTGATGGTGTGTTACGCTTAGTTGTATCGGTGAGCGATGAGTACGTTAAGCATTTAGATTTAGGCGCAAGCATTGCTATTAATGGCTGTTGTTTAACGGTGGTGCAAGTTGAGCTAAGTAATCATGATGTGGTGGCGCAAGTGCATTTTGATGTGATTGACGAAACGCTAAAGTTAACTAATTTAGGCCTGCTTGAGCTAGGTAGTTTAGTAAATTACGAACGCTCTGTTACGTTTGGTACTGAGCTTGGTGGGCATATAGTGTCTGGGCATATTCATTGTACGTCACAAATCTCTCAAATAGTGAAGCTTGAGAACAATTGTAAAATTCAGTTAAGTCTGCCAAAAGAGTGGCAAAAGTATGTGTTATATAAAGGTTTTGTTGCGATAAATGGCGCAAGCTTAACCGTAGGCGAAGTTGATGAACAAGGTTTTTGGTTACACCTAATTCCGGAAACGCTCGCCATTACAAATATTGGTGCAGCGCAAGTGGGTGACAAGTTTAATATTGAAGTTGATCAGCAAACTTACACTATTGTAAATACGGTAGAGAACTACTTACGCCATCAGGCTTAAGTTAAAATATTTGTTCGTCGTCACTGCCTACGTGTAGCTCCAATTTATTGTTAGCATGGTCTATATGCATATTTAAATGAATTGGGTTACAGCAGGCAGTGCAATCTTCTATATAATCTTGATCGCCGCTGCTTGCGTCTAGGTCTAGATGTATGTGGTGACCGCAGTGTGGGCACGTTATTCGTTGTGATAAAAAATCTTTCATAATCACTCCAGTTATAAATAATTAAGTTAGGTTCAACTTAATCGCTTACAGATGAACCCCTACTTACTCATTAAATATAGTGTTGAAATGCAGCTTATGGCACTTATTTTATACCTTCAAATACCAGCTTTTCTATATGTTGTTTAGCTTCAGTAAGATAGTGACCTGCAAAGATATTGGCGTGATTTAAAATAGGATATAGCTGGTATATTAACTTACGTTTTTCGTAATTTTGAGAAAGCGGGTAGTGCGTGTTATAGGCGCTATAAAAGTCTTTAGGCAGGGGGGCAAATAGTTCGCTCATTGCAATATCTACTTCCCGATCACCATAATAACAAGCCGGGTTAAATACCGTTGGTTCTGCTTTTAAAAAGCCCATATTTCCACGCCAAAAATCGCCATGCAGTAATGAAGGTTGTACTTGATGACTATGTAGTTGCTCTTTTACGGTATTAATTAAGCGTTCGGGCTCAATTAAGTTAATGCCTTTTTCAGCGAGTAGCTGTAGTTGCCACCCTATACGTTCTTCGGCGTAAAATACATCCCACTTTTTGTGCCAGCGGTTTGGCTGTATGGTTGTGGCTAGGTAATTGTCTACATCAAAGCCAAACATAGCTTGGTCATGTTTTTGATGCATTTTAGCGAGGTTTCGTCCCATATTAGTCCACGTGTCGTGGGGTTGTTTATCTAAAACAAGCCACTGTAAAACAATAAACGAAAACTCTATATTTGCGCCAGTTGTAATACATTCAGGTACTTTAAAATCACTATTTTGCGCCAAAAGTTTTAAGCCAATAAATTCACTTTCTAAACGCTCGAGCTCACTTTTTAGTGCTATTTTAACGAAGTAGTTATGCGTACCATTAGTAATATGAAATAGTTTGTCGGTGTTTGTACTTTGTAATTGGCGTTTATAGGTGTGCTTAAAGTCAAAATTGATGGCTCGGCTGATGTGCTCATTTACTGTTTTCCACATAACAATTGCTCGCCTTTTAAACAGATACTTAAACTATGGCAAAAAGGTATTAATTTAACAATCTAAACGTTGTAAAATTAACGGCTATATTGAATAAAATTACACTTACTGTAGTGGAGTTAAAATGAACAAAAGTTTAATAACCAATTTGCTAGCGGGTTTATGTGTTGTTGTAGGTTTTATGTTTAACCAAGCAATTGTGTTGTCTGTTGGTTTATTTGCACTTTCTGGCGCGGTAACTAATTTATTAGCGATTCATATGTTATTTGAAAAGGTCCCGTTTTTATATGGTTCAGGTGTTATAGCGCTTAAATTTGAAAGCTTTAAAGTCGCTATACGAAACCTGATATTAACGGAGTTTTTTTCAGAGCAAAAAATTAATAATTTACTTAATAAAGCGCAGCCCAATATCGACTTTGAGCCAATAATCAGCAATGTTAATTTAAACCCTGCATTCGACAATTTGTTAGAGGTAATAGAGCAGTCTCAGTTTGGTAGTATGTTAGGAATGTTTGGTGGCACAGCGGCAATAGAGCCAATGCGTGAAAAATTTATTGAAAAAATGCAATTGTCGCTTAGTGAGATTTCTCAAACTGACGACTTTAAAGCATTAGTAAGCCAAACACTTTCACAAGGTAATAGCGCAGAAAGCCTACATAAAACGGTGCTTAAACTAGTTGATGAGCGCTTAGATGAGCTTACTCCTAAAATGGTTAAAGAGATTATTCAAACCATGATCCGCGAGCACCTAGGCTGGCTTGTAGTATGGGGCGGTGTGTTTGGTGGTTTATTTGGTTTAATTGCAGCGCTTATTTAAGCGCTGTTTTGTGTTAAGTGATATCTGTAAAATAATTAAATTAAATGCTTTTTTGCGGCTGACTTATTTTTTCAGACTGTTATTATCGCCCCCATAATTTAGTCGTGTTTTTTAGGAGCAACGGTGAGCAAAACGTTAGCCAGTTATTATCAGCAAGCATACGCGTGCGATCAGCAGCATTTTAATCAGTGTTTTTATTGTGGCTGTGAAGCAACAGAGCGCGATCATTGTCCGCCACTGCATATGCTACAAAGTATTGTTGATTTAGGTGAAGAGGCTGACTTTATCTCTATCCCTGCGTGTTATGAGTGCCACGCACTTTTACATAACGAAAGGCTGATGACGATTGATGAGCGCTTTACCAAGCTTAAAAAAAAGCTCTCAAATAAATATGCTAAACCACTGCGCGTTTATAACATGTGGGAAGAAAGCGAACTTGGCGACATGAGCGACGAGTTTGCCCATAGTATTCAAGCGGGTATGAAATTAGGAAAAGAAGCCGCTGAGCGTTTAGCCTTTACGGGTTTTAGCTATGCCACAGAAGATGCCAAAGTAGCCGTGCGCGAAAAAACAAAAGAGTTTGATGTAGAGGGCATGATATTTACCGACTTTAAAGAAGCGTTAAATTACTGCATTAACGATTTAAATGTTCAAAAAAGCGACTTTTATAAAATTTTGGTTGAAGACTACCAAGGCGATTTTAATAAAGCATTGAGCCAGTATCGTCATCGTCATGACAAAGTAACTGCGGCTAAAGACGGTAATACACTTATTAAAGATTTTTCTAAGCTACATAAGCAAAATTCTGATTTTGTAACGCGTACGGTTAAGCACTTTATCAGTAAAGATCTCTCGCTTACCACCGAAGGTGCGCTTGAAAAGTTGTATAACAATTATATAAAGAAATAATTACAGAAATTCATCTTAATTAACTGCGTTTTCACCTGTTTTTTTGGCTTTATCCTTTAGGTTTCGCTAAAGTAGCAAAAAAACAGGAGATCCAAACAACATGCAAAAATTTGCACCTTCTTTATTAGCGGTTGGCTTAGCTGCTGCACTTGTAGGTTGCCAAGAAAGCGGCCCGCAAGACGATAAAATAACAATTAACAAAAATCCTTACCCAAGTACTTATCAGCCAATTTCTACATCAAGCACTCTTATTACAAATGCAACAGTACTTACAGGTACTGGTGAGCGTTTAGATGAGGCTGATGTATTACTTGTCGACGGTAAAGTACAACAAGTCGGTAAAGACTTAACAGCCACTGCTGATATTACAATTGATGCACAAGGTAAATGGGTAACACCGGGTATTATTGACGTGCATTCACATTTAGGCGCATACCCAAGCCCGTCGGTTGAGTCGCATCAAGATGGTAACGAAATGACCAGCCCTAACACTGCAGAAGTGTGGGTTGAACATTCTGTTTGGCCACAAGATCCAGGCTTTAATCGTGCACGCGAAGGCGGCATTACTTCGCTACAAATTTTACCAGGCTCAGCTAACTTATTTGGTGGACGCGGCGTTACGCTTAAAAACGTACCTGCACACACTATGCAAGGGATGAAATTTCCAGAGGCGCCGTATGGTTTAAAAATGGCGTGTGGTGAAAACCCTAAACGTGTTTATGGTCGTCAAGGAGTATTGCCTTCAACCCGTATGGGTAATATGGCTGGTTACCGTATGGCGTGGGCTGAGGCCGCTGAATACAAACGTGCGTGGGATAAGTACGACGCCGATTATGAAGCCGGTTTAAACCCAGAAGCACCAGTACGTGATATTAAACACGATACGCTACGCGGTGTGCTTGAAGGCGAAGTACGTATTCATAATCATTGTTATAAAGCTGAAGAAATGGCAATGATGATTGACCTGTCAAAAGAATTTGGTTACCACGCGGGTACTTTTCATCACGGTGTAGAAGCATATAAAATTGCTGACTTACTTGCGCAAAATGGTTCGTGTGCTGCACTTTGGCCAGACTGGTGGGGCTTTAAAATGGAAGCCTACGACATGGTTCAAGAAAACGTGGCTATTGTTGATGCGGTTAAAAACTCGTGTGCAGTTGTTCACTCAGATTCAGATACTACTATTCAGCGTTTAAACCAAGAAGCCGGCAAGGTAATGTACCGCGCTAACGAAAATGGTTTTGATATTTCTGAGCAACACGCAATTAAATGGATCACGTCTAACGCTGCTAAATCACTAGGTATTGATGACAAAACAGGTTCACTAGAAGCCGGTAAGCAGGGCGATGTGGTTATTTGGAATCAAAGCCCATTTAGTGTCTATGCTAAAGCTGAACAAGTGTTTGTTGATGGTGCAAAAGTTTACGATAGAAACGATGGCGCGTACCAAGCAACAAGTGATTTTATGTTAGGTCAACAATAAGGAGCACCCAGAATGAAAAATTTATCACGTTCGTTTTCGCTTTCTCTGGTTGCTGCAGGATTATTAGCATCTGGTGCTGTAAGCGCACAATCACTAGCAATTATTAATGCAACATTACATACGTCATCTGATCAAGGTGTATTAGAAGCGGCAAGCATTGTAATGACAGATGGTAAAATTACAGCGATTAACCCAACTGAAATTAAAGCAGATCAAATTATTGATGCAAAGGGCCAAATTGTAACTCCTGGCTTTATAGCAAGTATTAATCAACTTGGTTTAGTTGAAGTAAGTGCCGTTGCAGGTTCTCGCGATGCAGGCGAGGAAAAAGCAGGTATTGATTTTGATGTAAGCTTGGCTTACAACGCACATTCGAGCTTAATTCCTTATGCTCGTAAAGGCGGCGTAACACGCGATGTAATTACTCCTCATGGCGGCGATAGCATTTTTTCAGGCCTTGCGAGTGTTGTTGATTTAAGTGGTAGTTTTGACAGCGACATGCAAAAACAAGCGGCTTTAATTGTTTACTTAGGTGAGCGTAGTAAAGGCTCACGTGCTTTTACTTTGCAAACACTGATTAATAAGCTTGATGAGCACAAAACTAAAGTCGGTAAAAAAGCGAAAAAAGATGACGACAAGCCAAGTACTGAAGATAAAGTAATGGCTAAAGTACTCAGTGGTGAAATGCCATTAGTGGTTGGCGTTTCGCGTGCGGCAGATATTATTGAGCTAATTAAAGTAAAAGAGCAATTTGGTATTAACTTAGTACTTAACGGCGCACAAGATGCTGTAGTAGTAAAAGAGCGCGTTGCTAAAGCAAATATTCCAGTGATTATTAGTGCAATGGATAGCTTACCAGGGAGCTTTGATTCGCTTCATGCAAGTTTAGATAATGCTAGTGTGCTTGAAAAAGCGGGCGTTAAAGTATTATTAACGGTAGGTGGCGATGCAAGCCACAACATTTACCAGCTACGTTTTGATGCTGGTAATGCTGTATCGTACGGTATGAGCCAAGAAGGCGCGTTAAAAGCGGTTACATCAAATGTTGCTGATGTATTTGGCATTAATGCAGGTAGCCTTGAAGTAGGTAAAGTAGCTGACGTAGTAATGTGGAGTAATGACCCGTTTGAACTTAGCAGCCACGTGAATAAAATGTTTATTAATGGCGTTGAGGTATCTACACAATCTCGCCAAGATAAACTGCGTGACCGTTATACGACAGATTCAAAAATGCCACGAGCTTATACTAAGTAATCAGAGTTTAAATAACTTAAATAGTTTTGGTTAATCAAAAAGGTCGCTATCTAATGATAGCGGCCTTTTTTTGTAAAGTTTAGACATAAAAAAGCCGCTTACTTTTACAAGTAAGCGGCTTTTAAATTTAAACTAATATTTATACTAATTTAGCAAGAATATCGTTAAATGTAGTGCTTGGACGCATCGCTTTAAAGGCTGCATCATCGTTAGGCTGGAAGTAACCGCCTAAATCAACTGCAGGACCTTGCGCATCGTTAAGCTCACTTACGATTTGCTCTTTATTAGACTCAAGGTCGCTAGCGATTTGAGTAAACTGTGCTTTAAGTTCACTGTCATCATTTTGCTTAGCAAGTTCTTGTGCCCAGAATAAAGATAGGAAGAAATGAGAACCACGGTTATCAATTTCTTTCACTTTACGTGACGGCGATTTGTTTTCAGCAAGGAACGTACCTGTTGCTTTATCTAGGGTATCAGCAAGTACTTGTGCCTTGTTGTTACCAGCAGTTACGCTTAAGTGTTCAAGTGATGCAGCAAGTGCTAAAAATTCACCTAAAGAATCCCAACGTAAGTGGTTTTCTTTTTCGAATTGTTGAACATGCTTAGGTGCAGAACCACCCGCGCCAGTTTCAAATAAGCCACCACCATTCATAAGCGGAACAATTGAAAGCATTTTAGCACTTGTACCCAACTCTAAAATTGGGAATAAATCTGTAAGGTAATCACGTAAAACGTTACCTGTTACAGAGATAGTGTCTTTACCTTCTTTAATACGCGCTAATGAGAACAATGTTGCTTCAAGCGGTGCTAAAATTTGAATATCTAGGCCAGCTGTATCGTGATCTGGTAGGTATTTATTTACTTTTTTGATTAGCTGCGCATCATGTGCACGGTTTTTGTCTAACCAGAAAATAGCTGGAACACCTGTTGCGCGTGCACGGTTTACTGCAAGCTTAACCCAATCTTGAATTGGTGCATCTTTAACCTGGCACATACGCCAGATATCGCCTTGCTCAACACTGTGCTCAAGTAATGTATTACCATTTGCATCAACAACACGGATAGAACCGTCCGCTTTAGCTTCAAATGTTTTGTCGTGTGAACCGTATTCTTCAGCTTTTTGAGCCATAAGGCCAACGTTTGGAACGCTACCCATTGTTGTTGGATCAAACGCGCCATTTTCTTTACAAAAATCGATAGTTGCTTGGTAAACACTTGAGTAACAACGATCAGGAATTACAAAGCTAGTGTCTTGTAATTTACCATCGTTATTCCACATTTGACCGCTTGAACGGATTGCAGCAGGCATAGATGCATCGATGATCACGTCACTTGGCACGTGTAAGTTTGTAATACCACGGTCAGAATCAACCATAGCAATAGCAGGGCGGTTAGCGTAAACAGCTTGAATGTCTGCTTCAATTTCTTCGCGCTTAGCAACGTCTAATGTTTGAATTTTAGAATATACGTCACCTAAACCATTATTTACATCAACACCTAGCTCTTCAAAAAGCTCACCGTGTTTAGCAAATACATCTTTGTAGAATACTTTTACAGCGTGACCGAAGATGATTGGATCAGATACTTTCATCATTGTCGCTTTCATGTGAAGCGAGAACAAAACACCTTTTTCTTTAGCAGCATCAATTTCTGCAGCTAAGAAAGCTTGAAGCTTAGAAGCGCTAATGCTTGATGCATCAATAACTTCGCCAGCTAAAAGAGGTGTGCTTTGTTTTAGAACAGTAACGTCACCGTTAGTTGCAACATGTTCGATACGCACATCAGTGGCTGTATCAACAGTTACTGATTTTTCTGAACCGAAGAAATCGCCTTCGTTCATACTTGCAACGTAAGACTGAGAATCTTTGCTCCACGCACCCATTGAATGTGGGTTATTACGTGCATATTCTTTTACAGAGCCTGGCGCGCGACGATCTGAGTTACCTTCACGTAGTACAGGGTTTACTGCACTGCCTTTAATTTTGTCGTAAACCGCTTGAATTGCTTTTTCTTCATCATTTTTAGGTTCAACAGGGTATTCTGGAAGAGCGTAGCCTTTTGCTTGAAGCTCTTTAATTACAGCGCGAAGCTGTGGTACAGATGCACTGATGTTTGGTAATTTGATGATGTTTGCTTCTGGTGTTTTAGCAAGCTCGCCAAGTTCAGCAAGTGCATCACCAATGCGTTGTTCTTGTGTTAAATAATCAGGGAAGCTAGCAATTACACGACCTGCTAATGAAATGTCGCGAGTTTCAACTTCAACACCGGCCGCATTTGTATATGCTTGGATGATCGGTAGCAACGAATAAGTTGCTAGTGCCGGAGCTTCGTCCGTTTTTGTATAGATAATTTTTGATGTCATCATCATTCCTAGATAGTCGACCGATAAGGTCTTATTCAACAATGCAAAGAAAATCATTACTTATGAGTGAGTACATAGTATTAAACAAGTTAATGAACACGTACGCTCGTAATGAATAGTTTGTTAGGTGTTGGTACTCAGCGTTGCTCTTTTATAAAAGCAGAATAGTCACACCTGACGAACTGAAATCGTATTTATAGCTAAAAAATTAACAAAAATAAATCAGCCTTTAGCCTAGTACATATAAAAGAGGCGATAAGGTGTTATGCGCAATTTTTAGCACCAAGAGTGTAACAAGCTTAAATAAAAAGGGCTAGGGTCTGTTGATCTTTGCGGATTGAAATTTGTTCAAACTAGGGGCTATTTAATCGCGGCGCGAGATTTGTAACCTAGTGGGCTAAGTAAAAACCGAGCAACAAAGAGTAAATAGTCCCTAGGAAGAACCCTCTGGGCAGCGCCTGTTTGGCATTAATGCTACGTTATCGCCCATTAATGGGGAATAACCACACTGCATAGGCTCTGCCTTGCCTAAATACCAAACAGACTGCTGCAAATTCAACCTTGAAAAATCAACAGACCCTAGAGTTTGAGCATGCCCAATAAGCAGTTAAACAATCAACTCTTAGAACATTGGGGTATATAAAATAAATTCAAGGAAAAGGGTTGAATTTGAATGAAAAGAGGCAATAAATAAGGGAAGAAGAGATAAGTTAGTATGCTTAAGGAATTAAGCGAGGATCTTAAAAGGTCGCTCGCTTTAGTCGAACAAAACAATCGTCACTCAATAATGTCACCATCTGGGGCAATATTTTTAGCGTGTAGGCCTTTAGGCCCTTGTTCTAATTCGAATGTTACATCTTGACCAGCTTTAAGCGTTTTATAGCCGTCCATTACAATTGTTGAGTAATGAGCGAAGATATCATTCTCGCAGCCGTCTTCTACGATGAAACCAAAACCTTTGGCGTTGTTGAACCATTTAACTTTACCACAAGCCATACTTCTACATCCTTCAATAAGTTGACTAATTTAGTTATTCTAAACCGTATAATTTGCTAGACTGACTAAGGTTTAATCAATCTATGTTTGACTGTAGTTTATTTAGCCAACCAGTCAAGTGTTTTGAGTTATTTTTTAACATTTTATTTATTTTTTATTCAAGTTTGCTTGAGTTACAAAGACAAGACTATATTTAATTATGAGTGGTATGAAAGATTCAGGTGTTATCGACACAGTTCGCGACAGTGAAAAGCAAAAGCTACAGCCGCCGCGAAAATATAAAGTTGTTTTAAATAACGACGACTACACGCCGATGGACTTCGTAATTGAAGTTTTAACGACGTTTTTTAATATGGATAGCGATAGAGCAACCGATGTGATGCTTCAGGTTCATGAAAAAGGTAAGGGTATTTGCGGTGTTTACAGCGCCGATGTTGCCCACACCAAAGTTGAACAAGTTAACCGTTACTCACGGGATAACGAGCATCCACTGCTTTGTAGTTGTGAGCAGGAATAATACCAATTTAATACAATTGGTATAAATACCAATTAGGGTGATCAAACATCCGATTGTTGTGGTATAAATTATTATCTCAGTAAGGGGTTGCCAATGCTAAACAAAGACTTAGAACTCACTTTAAATGCCGCGTTTCGTGAAGCGCGCACTCGCCGTCATGAGTTTATGACCGTAGAGCACCTTTTACTTGCGCTATTAGATAATCCTTCTGCAGGAGAAGCATTAAACGCGTGTGGTGTTAATCTTTCAGGCTTAAAAACCGAATTATTAGAATTTATTGACGAAACAACACCCGTCATCCCAGATTTAGAAGAAGAACGTGAAACTCAGCCAACGCTTGGTTTTCAGCGTGTATTACAACGTGCTGTGTTTCATGTGCAATCGTCAGGAAAAAACGAAGTGACGGGTGTCAATGTCCTGGTTGCTATTTTTTCTGAGCAAGAGAGCCAAGCCGTTTATTTACTTAAAAAGCATGATGTATCGCGCTTAGATATTGTTAACTTTATTTCGCACGGCATTTCTAAAGCTGATGATGAACTAGGCGACGACAGCGATGATATACATGAAGAAGTGCAAGAAGTTCAAAACGAAGAAGCAAGTAAGCTAGACAGCTTTACAACTAACTTAAACGCTCAGGCTCGTGAAGGTAATATTGACCCACTGATTGGGCGCGACAGCGAGGTAGAGCGCACGGTACAAGTATTGTGTCGTCGTAAAAAGAATAACCCATTACTTGTTGGTGAAGCGGGCGTTGGTAAAACAGCCATTGCTGAAGGTTTAGCGTACCGTATTGTGAATGAGCAAGTACCAGAAGTAATTGCTGATGCCGTTGTGTACTCTCTAGATATGGGGGCATTGCTTGCCGGTACTAAATACCGTGGCGATTTTGAAAAGCGCTTCAAAAGTTTATTAAAAGAGCTACAAGCACAACCTGGGTCTATTTTATTTATTGATGAAATACATACCATAATAGGTGCTGGCGCAGCGTCTGGTGGTGTTATGGACGCATCAAACTTACTTAAACCACTTCTTTCAAGTGGTAAGTTACGTTGTATGGGCTCAACCACTTACAATGAGTATAAAAATATTTTTGAGAAAGACCGTGCATTAGTACGCCGTTTTCAAAAAATTGATGTACTTGAACCAAGTGTTGCCGATACCACTAAAATTTTAAATGGGTTAAAAGAGCGTTATGAAGAGCACCATGGTATTCGCTACACTCAAAAAGCATTAAAAGCAGCTGCTGAACTTAGTGCTAAATACATTAATGAGCGCCACTTGCCAGATAAAGCAATTGATGTAATTGATGAAGCGGGTGCTAACCAACGTTTACAGCCTAGTTCTAAACGTAAAAAAACCATTGGTGTGGCTGATATAGAGCTAATAATATCGAAGATGGCACGTATTCCACCACAAAATGTGTCTTCAACAGATAAAGAGACGCTTAAAAATCTAGACCGTAATCTTAAGATGCTTGTGTTTGGACAAGATCAATCTATTGATGCGCTAACATCGGCTATTCGCTTATCTCGCTCAGGTTTATCAAGCGAAGAAAAACCAGTGGGTTCGTTCTTGTTTGCAGGCCCAACAGGTGTTGGTAAAACAGAAGTAACTAAGCAACTTGCTAAATGTATGGGTGTTGAGTTTATTCGTTTTGATATGTCTGAGTATGTAGAGCGCCACGCAATCAGCCGACTAATTGGTGCTCCACCAGGATATGTTGGTTTTGAGCAAGGCGGGTTATTAACAGAAGCTGTGATTAAAAACCCACATGCAGTTGTACTACTAGATGAGATTGAAAAAGCGCATCCAGACATTTACAACATTTTACTACAAGTAATGGATCACGGTACGTTAACTGATAATAACGGTCGTAAAGCCGATTTTAGAAATGTAGTTGTGGTAATGACAACTAACGCTGGTGTGCAAGAAACCACACGTAAGTCGATTGGTTTTACAGAGCAAGATCACACGCATGATGCAATGGGCGAAATTAATAAAGTATTCTCGCCAGAATTTAGAAACCGTTTAGATAACATCATTTGGTTTAATCACCTCGAACGTGAAGTTATTTTACTGGTGGTTGATAAATTTATTGTGGAGCTGCAAGCTCAGCTTGATAAAAAATCAGTTAATCTTGAGCTTACACCTAAAGCGCGTGAATGGCTCGCAGATAAAGGTTATGACAAGGCTATGGGTGCACGACCAATGGCACGTGTTATTCAAGAAGAGCTTAAAAAGCAATTAGCTAATGAAATACTGTTTGGTGAACTTGTTGATGGCGGTACGGTTAAAGTATCGGTTAAAGACAAGAAAATTCGCTTTGATTACGAGAGCAATTTAACGCCAGCGTAAACGTTAATTACATAATTAAGTTAAATAAAAATGGCCCGCTAAATAATAGCGGGCCATTTTTTTGCCATTTTTATAGGCAACAAAAAACCCAGTAAAAACTGGGTTTTTTGTTTATTAAATGTAATTGCTAGTCAATGTCTATCAATTACATTTAATAAACGCTTAAAGCTAGTAAAATACTAGCCAAAAACTAAATCTCGTTTACGCACTTACTTAGCGAGCACGGAATACGATACGACCCTTTGATAAATCGTAAGGAGTCATTTCTACCGTTACTTTATCGCCGGTTAAAATACGGATATAGTTTTTGCGCATTTTGCCTGAAATATGAGCCACAACTACGTGACCATTTTCTAGCTCAACTCGGAACATTGTATTTGGTAAAGTATCAAGGACTGTCCCTTGCATTTCGATTACGTCTTCTTTCGCCATGTTTAGCGTAACACCTCTTTAATAGTTAAACGCTGCAGATTTTGCCCAAAATACACCAATAAGTAAAGGCGCAGGGGCTATATTTGCAAATTAAATAGCCACCCACTCGTCATTAAGCTGTTTTTGAGCTGGTAAAAACTGAGTTTTGTACTTCATTTTATCGCATTCATCAATTTGATAGCCTAAGTACACGTATTGCTTATTTTGCTCTTTTGCAAATTTAAGCTGCTCTAATATCATCACAGAGCCTAAACTATAGTGTTCAAAGTCGGGGTCAAAAAAAGTATAAATTGCAGAAATAGAGCTGTTCATACAATCAGTTACGGCAACTGCAACTAAAGTATCTTGGTGCCATAGCTCAATAAATGTGATTTTGAGCCAACTGCAAAGTAAAAAGCTTTGAAATTGTTCTTTTTCAGGAGGATACATACTTCCATCCTGATGGCGCATCGTTATGTATTTACTATACAGCGGATAATACTCAGGGCGTTCTTGCGTCGAGTATTTCACTTCAAACTGATTTTTTGCTTTGTTTAGTTTACGTTTTTGCGATTTTGAAGGGATAAAGTCTTGTGCTAATACACGTACAGAATTACAGGCACTGCATATTGGGCAGTGTGGACGGTATATTTGGTTACCACTGCGACGAAACCCTAAGCCTAATAATGACTCAAATTTGTCTGTGCTGTAGCAACTAGGATCTAGAATAACTAAAAGTTGCTCTTGTCTGTTGGGTAAATAACTACAGTCAAACTCTTGGGTTAAACCAACACGTGAAGGAAGTTGCTCATTCATAGATTGCGTCAAGTTCTTGTGGCTCCCACATAATAGGATTAATAATATAGTTATGTGCAGCTTTTAGTTTAGTCAAAAATGTTGAGCGGGGGATTACTTGTGCACCTAAAGTCATTAAATAAGGGTTTTCTAACTGGCAATCAATAAAATGCGCATTATGACGTTTAAGCCAATTTACCAGTGCCCACATAGCAAGTTTGGAGCAATTGGTTTGATGATGAAACATCGACTCGCCACAAAAAACACCATTTTGCATAATACCGTATAGGCCACCTGCAAGCTCTCCGTTACTCCACACCTCTAAACTGTGTGCAATGCCCGCATTGTGTGCATTAACGTAAGCGTTGAGCATGTCAGAGGTGATCCAGGTACCATCGGTATCAAGGCGTTGATCGCGACAAGCTTCTATTACTTCCTCAAAGGCATTATTAATGGTTACTTTTACAGGGTGTTTTTTTAAATGCTTACGCAGGCTCTTACTTATATGAAAATCATCCAGTTCAAAAATGCCTCGCTCGCTTGGCGACCACCACATAATAGGTTCATCTTCGCTAAACCAAGGAAATATTCCGCTTTTGTAGGCATTACTTAGGCGAGGCAAACTTAAATCTCCGCCAATTGCTAACAAGCCATCAGGAGATTCTAATGCGTATTCCGGATTGGGGAATGCTATATCGGTTTCACTTAATTGGTATAGCTGATTTCTCATACAGTACTTATTTTATAATTTATCGTAAAAGTGTAACTATATTTTAGACATAAAAAAAGGGCTGAATAATCAGCCCTATTATAATTTATTTAATTGCTTATAAATTATCTAAGAAACGTTCAGCATCAAGGGCAGCCATACAGCCTGTACCCGCAGATGTGATTGCTTGACGGTAAATGTGGTCTGACACATCACCTGCAGCAAAAACGCCTTCTACGCTTGTTTGAGTCGCGTTACCGTGAAGACCAGACTCTACAACTAAGTAGCCATCTTTCATTTCTAGTTGGCCTTCAAACATATCTGTATTTGGCTTATGACCGATAGCAATAAATACACCGGCTAAATCTAGCTCTTCTGTTGCATCAGAGTGTGCATCTTTAATACGAATGCCAGTTACGCCCATTTGGTCGCCTAATACTTCGTCAAGCGTACGGTTGTAATGTAAAACAACGTTACCGTTAGCTGCTTTTTCAGCAAGACGGTCTGCAAGTATTTTTTCACTGCGGAAACTATCACGACGGTGAATAACATGCACTTCGTCAGCAATGTTAGATAAGTAAAGCGCTTCTTCAACCGCTGTATTACCACCACCAACAACCGCTACTTTCTGACCTTTATAGAAAAAGCCATCACATGTAGCACAGGCTGAAACGCCACGGCCTTGGAAATTAGTTTCAGACTCTAAGCCTAAGTATTTAGCAGAAGCACCTGTTGCAATGATTAACGCATCACATGTGTAAGTACCTTGGTCGCCAGTTAGTGTGAAAGGGCGCTTAGATACATCTACTTTATTGATGTGATCGAATATGATTTCAGTTTCAAAGCGCTCAGCGTGCTCTTTCATACGATCCATTAATGCAGGGCCCGTTAAGCCGTGTGCATCACCAGGCCAGTTTTCAACTTCAGTCGTGGTTGTTAATTGACCACCTTGTTGAATACCTGTAATTAAAACAGGGTTTAAATTTGCACGTGCTGCATATACTGCGGCAGTATAACCAGCTGGGCCAGAGCCTAAAATTAGTAGCTTACAATGTTTTGCTTCAGTCATTATTTTTTCCTAAACGTTTAATACGGTCTTTAATGCGCTCGATTCTAAGAAAAACAAGGCAGATGTAAACAAAATCCGCGATTATTTTTTTTATCAAATCGAAAAGCTGTGCAGTATTGTGTACTAGAGCTCAGTACTTTTACAGTTAAAACACCCAAGTAGCTCAATAAATAGACTAACAGGCAACAAAACAGCGTTAATTCATGACCCCTTTGATTTTTTTTGTTATGTTTTACCTAATTTTATTTGTCACTGATAGATTATGTGACCTAAGCGAATAGGCAACTATGTTATTTTGGCAGGAAAAACCCGCATTCGGGTTGACTTCAAAAGACGTTAACGTCTTAACCAATGCGCAAGATTACCGAACGCAATTGCTACGTTTGATAGCTAATGCAAAAAAACGAATTTATATCACAGCGCTTTATTTACAGGATGACGAAGCAGGCCGCGAGATTTTAGAAGCCCTGCATCGAGTATCATTAGAGAACCCTGCGCTTGATGTAAAAGTGCTTGTGGATTTTCATCGTGCGCAACGTGGTTTAATTGGTGCAGAGAAATCTGATGGTAACGCAAGTTTATACTGTGACGATTTAGAAAAGTTTAAATCGAACGTACAAGTTTATGGTGTACCTGTAAAAGCTAAAGAATTATTTGGCGTATTACATTTAAAGGGTTTTGTCATTGACGATACCTTACTTTACAGCGGCGCAAGCTTAAACAACGTGTATTTGCAGTATAACGAGCGTTACAGACTCGATCGCTACTTTTTAATAACGCAGAGCGAGCTGTGTGACTCAGTGGTTGATTTTATTGAGACAAAACTAATTAGCTCCGTTGCTGTGCCACGCATAGACACACGACCACTTAAGCGTTTACACGATTTTAAACTTGATCAAAAGCAATTAATGCGTGATTTAAAAGTCGCAAGTTACAACGCAGCAGAGCAACTAAATACGCAAGCATTAGGTATTCGTTTGTTTTTAGGGCTTGGTCGTCGTAATAACGAATTAAATCGTTTAATAAAAGCGTTATTTGATACCACAGAGCAAGAACTTGTGTTGTATACGCCATACTTTAATTTTCCGGCGCCACTGATGCGATCACTGCGCCGATTATTAAAGCAAGGCAAGCAAGTTACGATTGTGGTAGGCGATAAAACAGCCAATGACTTTTATTTACCGCCAAGCGAGCCGTTTAGTAAAATAGGGGCGTTGCCTTATTTATACGAAACTATTTTGCATAAGTTTGTAAAAACGCAAAAACGCCACATCGATAACGGTAATTTAAATGTGTATCTGTGGAAAGATGAAAGTAATTCGTTTCATTTAAAAGGTATTTGCTCAGATAGAACAAAACATTTACTGAGTGGGCATAACTTAAATCCGCGTGCATGGGGTCTTGATATCGAAAACGGTATTTTAATAGAAGATCCAGAGCAAACAATTATGGATGCTATTGATAACGAAAAGCAGGAAATTTTACAACACTGCCGCCGTTTAACAGGCCCAGATGATTTAGAAACCATGGATGATTATCCGCAGCCAGTTAAAAAACTACTGGGCCAAGCTAAGCGCGTAAAAGTAGATTTTATAATTAAGCGTTTCATATAAATTTACTATAAATCAGACATAAAAAAAGCAGCTAATTAGCTGCTTTTTTAATGCTTATACCTAAATAATTATTTAAGTATAAGCGGTAACAATAGTGGTTACGCGTTTTCTACCGCTGTGCGTGGGTCAACATATTCCATGTTGAACGCTTCAGCTACTTCTTTATAAGTTACTTGGCCTTTAATTACGTTTAAGCCTTTTAAGAAGTGAGCGTCATCTAGTAGCGCCTTTTTATAACCTTTGTTTGCAAGGCTAATGATGAAAGGCAATGTTGCATTGTTAAGTGCAAACGTAGATGTGCGTGGAACAGCACCTGGCATGTTCGCAACACAGTAGTGAACAACTTCATCAACGATGAAAGTAGGATCAGCATGTGTCGTTGCTTTAGAAGTAGCAATACAGCCACCTTGGTCGATTGCAACGTCAACAATTGCAGAACCAGGTTTCATTGCTTTAATGTGCTCAGCTGTTACTAGTTTAGGCGCAGCTGCACCAGGGATTAGTACACCACCGATTACTAAATCAGCTTCTAGTACGTGTTTTTCTAGTGCATCAGCAGTTGAGTAAATAGCCTTAACTTTATTACCAAATTGCGCGTCTAGTGCACGTAATACGTCGATGTTGCGATCAAGAACAACAACTTCAGCGCCAAGGCCAACAGCCATTTGAGCTGCGCTACGACCAACCATGCCGCCGCCAATTACAACAACTTTAGCCGCTTCAACGCCTGGTACGCCACCTAGTAGCATGCCACGACCGTGGTTAGATTTTTCTAGCGCTTGTGCACCAGCTTGAATAGACATACGACCAGCAACTTCGCTCATAGGAGCAAGAAGCGGTAAACCACCGCGAGAGTCAGTTACAGTTTCGTATGCAATACAAATAGCTTTGCTTTTTACAAGGTCTTCAGTTTGTGGAAGATCAGGTGCAAGGTGTAAGTAAGTGAAAAGAATTTGGTCTTCACGTAGCATTGCACGTTCAACAGCTTGTGGCTCTTTTACTTTTACAATCATGTCTGCTTTAGCGAAAACATCAGCAGCAGTTGCTAAAATTTCAGCACCTGCTTGTGTGTAATCTTCGTTAGTAAAACCAATGCCCATGCCTGCATCAGTTTCTACAATCACTTGGTGACCGTGGTTTACTAATTCACGAACACTTGCAGGAACCATACCTACACGGTATTCATGGTTTTTAATTTCTTTAGGAACACCAATAATCATAACTTTTGCCTTATTAAGAACGGATTAACATTTTCCACTATTATATTCATCATAAGCCCGTGTGTCTCACCTTTTTTAAAGTCAAATCTAGTGTTATCATCTATATAACAAAAATAAACAGCATAAAAAACTAGTTGGCACTATGCATCAGTTATTAGATAGAATTGACCGTAAAATTTTAATGGAATTACAGCACGATGGGCGCTTGTCGAACGTAGAACTGGCCAGACGAGTTGGCCTAAGCGCCACGCCCTGTCTGGAGCGAGTGAAAAAGCTAGAACGAGAAGGCTACATACTTGGCTATAAAGCCGTGGTCGATCCCGCTAAACTTGGGCAAGGTTTATCGGTGTATGTAGAAGTAACAATTACTAAAACATCTCCCGACGTATTTGATGAGTTTAGTGCGGCCGTTAAAAAGCACGAAGAAATTATCGAATGTCATTTGGTATCGGGTAATTTTGATTTTTTACTTAAAACGCGCGTAAATGATATGTCAGAATACCGTGGCGTATTAGGCGACATACTATTGAAATTGCCAAACGTAAGTGAAAGCCGAACTTATGTAGTAATGGAAGAAGTAAAAGGTGAAGAAGGCGTAATTATTCGCCCTTATATTACTTGAGGTTATTTATATTAGCTGCGTCATTTGCTTATAGTAAGCTCAAATTATAAAAACTTGTTCATAATCAGGCCATCAAGGTTAAGATAAAGTGCAACAAATTGCATTTCCTGCTAAGGTATTTCACTACTAAGTAAGTGTGAATAGAAATAGAATAATAAAGAGGAATAGGGAACTATGCGCCTAAACGGTGTGCAAAGACTATTAGAAACAGGGCTGATCATCAGCACCTTTACGGCAATATTTATTTTATGTGCCTTGATCAGCTTTGATCCAGCAGATGCTGCATGGTCGCAAACTAGTTTTAGCGAAGTAAGCAACATCACAGGGGCAGCCGGTGCATGGATAGCCGACATTTTATTACTCACCTTTGGTTGGTTGGCTTACTTAGTGCCAGCGGCCATTCAGCTATTTGGCTACTTGCTATTTAAACAACCTCACCGCATTTTACAGCTTGATTACACGACCTTAGCGCTGCGTGTTATTGGTTTTGCTTTATTTATTACCTCAGCTACCGCTATTAGTAGTATCAATTTTGACGATATTTATAACTTTTCATCGGGTGGGGTAGTGGGCGATGTTATTGCATCAGCCATGATGCCTGCATTTAACTTTACTGGTACATCTATATTATTGCTGTGTTTCTTTTTTGCAGGGCTTACATTATTGACTGGGGTATCGTGGGTTGATTTTGTTGATTACCTTGGCGATTTAATGGTTAGGCTTTACCGCTATGTTGTGTCGTATGCAAAAGGCTGGATGCACCGAGAACACGCTGCAGGTAAAGTAAATAATAACGATGAAGTAGACGCCCATTTTGAAGACGATATAAAAGAACAAATAGAACTGCCTACATCAGCTAAAAAAGCAGATAAACAAAAAGCGATAGATAAACCTCAAACACCGTTTAGTGAACCACAAGTTAGTGATGACTTTATGCCGTTTGATGAACTTGACGATATACTCGATCAAGAAATTGGTTTTAGCGCAATAGACGACGAACCAATGGACACGGCTGCTGCATTAAATGCGCTTGATCAAAGCCCAGTTGTAGAACCTGAAAAACCAGTTACAACGGTGGTATCGCCAGCAAGACCAATGCCTAAACCAAAAGCGCAATATCAACCACCACCAACGGCAAAAGAAAAGTTTGAGCAATTATTAACACAAGAGCCACCACCAGGGCCATTACCATCGCTTGATTTACTCGACAGACCAGATAAAGCTAAAAACCCAATTTCGCAAGAAGAGCTTGATAGCGTATCGCGCCTAGTAGAAACAAAATTACTCGACTTTAATGTACAGGCAACTGTAGTAGCGGTATACCCAGGCCCCGTTGTTACACGTTTTGAGCTAGATTTAGCGCCAGGTATTAAAGTGTCTAAAATTACAGGCTTAGCTAAAGATTTAGCCCGTTCGCTTTCGGCAATTAGTGTACGTGTTGTAGAAGTTATTCCAGGTAAAACCTATGTTGGTATTGAGCTTCCAAATAAACACCGTGAAATAGTTCGTTTGTCTGAAGTTATAAACGCCCCTAAATTTGAGCAAAACCCGTCACCACTTACCATGGTGCTTGGTAAAGATATAGCCGGTCAGCCGGTATGTGCTGACTTAGGTAAAATGCCACATTTATTGGTAGCCGGTACAACCGGTTCAGGTAAATCAGTGGGCGTTAATGTCATGATAGTAAGCTTGCTGTACAAATCGGGTCCTGATGATGTGCGTATGATCATGATTGACCCTAAAATGCTTGAGCTTTCAGTATATGAAGGCATTCCGCATTTATTGTGTGAAGTAGTGACCGACATGAAAGAAGCCGCTAATGCACTGCGTTGGTGTGTAGGCGAAATGGAACGTCGTTATAAATTAATGTCAGCATTAGGTGTACGTAATCTAAAAGGTTATAACCAAAAAGTAATGGAAGCCAAGGAGGCGGGTTACCCAATTCTTGACCCGTTATTTAAAGACACCGACGGCATGAAAGAAGGCCCAGACGAGCTAGATAAACTACCAAGTATAGTAGTGGTTATTGACGAATTTGCCGACATGATGATGATTGTAGGTAAAAAAGTAGAAGAACTTATTGCACGTATAGCCCAAAAGGCACGTGCGGCAGGCATTCACTTAGTGCTTGCTACGCAGCGCCCATCGGTTGATGTAATAACCGGCTTAATTAAAGCTAATATACCAACACGTATGGCGTTTCAGGTATCAAGCAAAATAGATTCACGGACAATACTTGACCAACAAGGTGCAGAAAACTTACTAGGTATGGGCGACATGCTTTATTTACCGCCAGGTACTAGCGTACCAGAGCGTGTGCATGGCGCGTTTGTAGACGACCATGAAGTACACGCCGTAGTAAACGATTGGAAAGCACGTGCTAAGCCAAATTACATTGACGAAATACTCAATGGCGATGCTACTGAAGATATTTTATTGCCGGGTGAAGCTAGCGAAAACGCAGATGAAGAATCTGATCCGTTATACGACGAAGCTGTATCGTTTGTAATTGAAACCGGCAAAGTATCGGTATCCTCAGTGCAACGTAAATTACGTGTTGGCTATAACCGCGCAGCACGTTTAGTAGAACAAATGGAAACATCGGGTATCGTGAGTTCACCAGGTCATAACGGCGCTCGCGATGTATTAGTACCTAATGGAGCAAATTCATGAAAAAAGTTAACGCCTTATTATTAGTGTTAGGCAGCGTAATTGCCGCACCAAGCTTTGCTGACGACAGCCAAGCATTACAAGACAGACTTGCCACTTTAAAAAGCTTTAAAGCGCAGTTTGCACAACAAGTAACAGACAAAGAAGGCCAAGCAGTGATGCAAGGCGAGGGCACAATAGCCCTTCAACAGCCTATGATGATTCGCTGGCAGCAAACTAATCCAGACGATACGTTATTTGTATCAAACGGCGATAAAACCTATTACTTCGACAGCTTTGCTGAGCAAGTAACGATTATGAAAACCAGCAGCCTAATCGACTCAACACCATTTGTGCTACTTACATCAAAAGACCCAGCACAATGGGAAAAATACAGCGTGCTTGCAACAAATACAGGCTTTAGCGTAAAGCCAAATAAAGGCGTAGAAAGCCAAGTAGAGCAACTTGATATTACCTTTGCAGGTAACCAGCAAGGCCTTGCTAAATTAGTAGTGACAGATAACTCAGGCCAGCTTTCATCATTTAGTTTTAGCGATGCACAAGTAAATACCGAGCTTGAAACAAGTACCTTTGAATTTACCCCGCCAGAGGGTGTTGAAATAGACGATCAGAGTAACGGTGAATAATTTAGGTTTTAACTTTGGGCCCGATGTACGCCCACTTGCCGCGCGTATGCGCCCCACAACGCTTGATGAATACATTGGTCAGCAGCACTTATTAAGTGCTGATAAACCATTGTATCAAGCCATTGTCGCGGGGCGATGCCATAGTTTAATTTTATGGGGGCCGCCGGGTGTGGGTAAAACAACACTTGCGCAAATAATTGCCAACCACGCTGATGCCTCACTTATTCAAATGTCGGCGGTAACCGCAGGCGTAAAAGATATACGTGACAGCGTAACGCAAGCGCGTGATAACCTAGAAAGCCGCGGCCAACGCACCCTTATGTTTGTCGATGAAGTTCACCGCTTTAATAAATCTCAGCAAGATGCGTTTTTACCGCACATAGAAGACGGAACCTTTATATTTGTAGGTGCAACCACCGAAAACCCATCGTTTGCACTTAATAACGCTATATTGTCGCGTGCGCGTGTGTATGTTTTAAAGTCGCTTGCCGATACAGATTTATACACTGTAATAGAACGGGCACTTAAACAAGACGAGCAGTTAAGCCAAAAGCACATAACTATTGCCGACAACGCTAAAAAGGCATTGTGTCAAGCAAGTGGTGGCGATGCCCGAAAAGTACTAAATTTACTTGAACAAGCAGTTGATTTAACGTCCGAGCAAAACGGTCAATACAACGTAGATGAGCACGTACTTAGCCAAGTGTTACCAACGCACTTAGCTAAATACGATAAAGGCGGCGATGAGTTTTACGATTTAATATCGGCCTTTCACAAATCAGTTCGTGGCAGTTCCCCCGATGGTGCATTGTATTGGTATTGCCGAATTTTAGCCGGTGGTGGCGACCCTTTATATGTTGCAAGGCGTTTACTTGCCATTGCAACAGAAGACATAGGTAACGCCGATCCGCGTGCGATGGAAGTGGCGTTAAATGCGTGGGATATATTTCAACGTGTTGGCCCAAGCGAGGGCGAGCGTGCAATCGCACAAGCCACTCTATATTTAGCCAGCGCACCTAAAAGTAATGCAGTGTATATGGCGTTTAATCAAGCCAAAGCAGACGCTCAAAACGAGCCAAGTTATCCCGTGCCTGAACATTTACGCAATGCGCCAACCAACTTAATGAAAGACTTAGGATATGGCGCTGAGTACCGTTATGCGCACAATGAAGAAGGCGCATTTGCCGCAGGTGAAAAATACTTACCACCTGAAATGGACGGCAAAGAATATTACTTACCGAGCGAGCGCGGACTTGAACAAAAAATTAAACAAAAACTTGATTACCTAAAAGAGCGCGATGCGCAAAGCCCACTTAAACGATACGAAAATGATTAAACTTTATATGATGATCGCCCTTGGCGGAGCCTCAGGTGCGTGTTTACGGTTTTTTATTAGCGAAAGCATGCTAAAACTCCTCGGTAGGGGATTCCCTTTTGGCACGTTGGCGGTTAATATTCTGGGTTCATTGTTAATGGGCATTTTGTACGGTTTGATAGATAAAGAAATTATCACCGCAAGCCCCGCCAAAACCCTTATCGGTATTGGCTTTTTAGGTGCATTAACCACCTTTTCAACATTCTCAATGGACTCGTTGTTGTTATTACAACAAGGTCACTTTATTAAAATGGCCCTCAATATCATCTTAAACGTGATGGTGTGTATTTTTATGGCTTGGCTGGGCCTTCAGCTAGTAATGCAAAAAGGTTAAAAAACTAACATGTTAGATTCTAAATTTTTACGTCAAGACATCGAACAAACTGCAGCACGTTTAGCAGCTCGCGGTTACGAACTCGATGTCGCGACAGTAACGGCACTTGAAGAAAAACGCAAAACATTACAAGTAAAAACGCAAGAACTTCAAAGTCAACGTAATGCAAGCGCAAAAGCAATTGGTCAAGCCAAAGCTAAAGGCGAAGACGCACAACCATTACTTGATGCAGTAGCTAACTTAGGCAGTGAGCTAGACGCCGCTAAAACAGAGCAAGATGAAGTATTAGCCGCGATTAACGACATTGCTTTAGCAATTCCAAACTTGCCAGACGAGTCAGTACCTGCGGGTAAAGACGAAGACGACAACGTTGAAATTTTAACGTGGGGCACGCCTAAAAAATTCGATTTTGAAGTTAAAGATCACGTTGATGTAGGGCAAGACTTAAACGGCTTAGACTTTGAAATGGGCGTTAAAATTAGTGGCGCACGCTTTACTGTAATGCGCGGCCAAGTAGCGCGTATGCACCGTGCACTAACGCAATTTATGCTAGATACACACGCAGACAAAAACGGCTATACAGAAATGTATGTACCGTACTTAGTAAATAGCGCAAGCCTTTACGGCACAAGCCAATTACCTAAATTTGCGGGCGATTTATTCCACACATTAGGCCTTGTAAATGACGACGGCGAACAACAAGCCGGCTTTAGCTTAATTCCTACAGCTGAAGTACCGCTTACAAACAGCGCCCGCGACGAAATTTACGACGAAAGCGATTTACCAATTCGTTTAGTTGCTCACACTCCGTGTTTTAGAAGTGAAGCAGGCAGCTATGGCCGCGATACACGTGGCTTAATTCGTCAGCACCAGTTTGATAAAGTTGAACTTGTACAGCTTGTAAGACCAGAAGACTCAATGGCAACGCTTGAAGAGTTAACAGGTCACGCAGAGCAAATACTACAAGCGCTTGAACTTCCGTACCGTAAAGTAATTTTATGTATGGGCGACATGGGCTTTGGCTCAGCTAAAACATACGATTTAGAAGTATGGTTACCTGCTCAAGACACATACCGCGAAATTTCATCATGTTCAAACATGGCTGACTTTCAGGCGCGTAGAATGCAAGCACGTTTTCGCCGTGAAGGTGTTAAAAAACCAGAGTTACTACATACACTAAATGGTTCAGGCTTAGCCGTTGGCCGTACACTAGTAGCCATCCTAGAAAACTACCAACAAGCGGATGGCACAGTAGTAGTACCAGAAATATTACGCCCATACATGGGTGGACTTGAAGTAATTGGTAAGCAATAAAATCAAGTTTAAGTTAAGCAAGCTTTAAGCTTGTAAATCTTAAGACGAAAGCCGCTATTTGTAATGAATAGCGGCTTTTTTTAGTTTAAAGGTAACAGCTAAAAGGCGAAGGAAAAAGTCTATGTTTTGTTATTTATTAGTGTATTACTTTTTTGTCTAATATTACTGCTCTCCACCATTTTGGTGTTTTTCTGCATCAAGGAAACTTAAATATCGGCTAACTAGTTGTTTACAAGTGCTTATTAGCTGGTTAAATTAGAGCCTTTGTAATATTTGGACATTTGTCGGTTTATAAAGCGAAAAATGTCGGACGCAAAGTTGTTATACAAATGGAGAAGGCATGGAGTTATCTCAACTCAAAAGTAATTATGAAGGAGTTCTGTCTTCAATAACCTCATCAGAATTTATTTTGGGAAAAGATTTGTATTCAGGAGTTTTTTTGGCTCAACCTTTCGATGAATATTGGCTTTCAGATAAAAGGGTTATGATTGTTGGCCGAGAAACAGCTGGCTGGAATACAAAAAATAAACTAAACACTATATCTAGAATTGTCGAAGCAAATGCTTCAAATAGCTTGTCTTCAGTGATAAGTGAATCTTTTGAACGCTACTCTTGGCATTTACTTGATAAGAAAGGCGGAATTATAAGGAAAAAGTCTTCTAGTTGGTTTCAGCGTTTTTACGCAGATGTCGCAAAGCGCCTTGATTTAGACCCTCGTGCTCTTATATATCAAAATTTATTTGCATGGGACTTTAACGGAAAATCACCTGTAAATAGAGGAATGTCAGAATTTAATACTATTCAGAACTTATCTATTCGACTTATCAGTGAAAGTATTAAGTACAGTAAACCTGATATTATAATTTTTGCTGCTGGCTGTAACAAAAATAATGATCAAACAATTAAAAATATGTGTAACGATTACTTTAATGGTTACAACTCATTAGAAGTCGTAAGTGGTAAATATTGGCGATTTGAGTTTAACGGGATTGAGTGCATAAGAATTGCTCACCCAAGAGCTCAAAGCCATGAACATCCTTTATATAGAGAAAAAGCCATGCAAGCTGTGGTTGAAAAATTTGTATAACAAGTGACTATGGTGTCAATTCCTAAATTTAAACCATTTTAGGATCCCACATGACACCATCTCTCACCATTGAATTTATGATCACTACTAACTTTCTTATACAGGCAATAACAAAAATAATGGGGTCAGGTCTTTCTTTTTGCCATTAGCTTTATTATTGATTATTTCATGCAGATTAATTCGATATAACCAATATAAGCTTTGGATCTTACCCATCGGTTAATATAGCTACATTGCCTCTATCAGTTATGAATACATCTCTTAATCATCCTGCGGTCTCTGGGAATATGTGGGACTGCGTAAACTCACCATTAGCCAGATTAATTTACAATTGGAGTGGCTGTCTAGTCTAAGCCGAGCTTTGATATTACGCGTAAACATTCAACAACCGATTGTACCCAGATAAAAACCCGGCTATGGTTTGTTTATCAAGATAAATAAAGCAGCTAATTTACAGGTTCGCTATGTCTCACGAAGGTTTTATCGCTCTATGAATGTTCTTCTAATAATTGCAGGTACATTAAGTGCTGTTGTAGCAACTTTGCATTTGGGTTGTATCTATTTTGGAGGTTCTTGGTATCGGTTCTTCGGTGCAGGAGAGCAAATGGCATTACTTTCTGAGCAAGGAAGTATCCAGCCAACCCTTATTACTAGTGTAATTGTTCTGATTCTATCAACTTGGTCATTGTATGCACTTTCAGCCGCAGGTGTTATTTTTAAACTTCCATTCATCCGCCTAGCTCTTGTATTAATAACTTTTATTTATTTAGCCCGCGGTGTTGCAGGGTTCTTTTTAATAAATAACCCTATGGGGCGCTCGCCTGAGTTTTGGGTTTGGAGTTCTATTATTTGTTTATCTTTTGGTATTGTTCACCTTGTTGGTTTAAAACAGCAATGGGCAAGCTTGTGAGTAAAGTGTAATCTAATAAAGAATCAAACAAGGGCTATTACAATTGGCTTTTGATAAAGCATTATATTTATAGTTAACTACTTCTCGCCAATAATTGACGGAACAAGGAATATTAAAATGGATAAAATGTCAGTTCACATAACCTCTAAACCTTTAGAAACTTACCCGCAAAAACAAACTTTAAAGTTGGTGGCTGATGAAGTAACCGAAAAAGCGACTGTGCACAAAGCAGCGGTTCAAAGTGACCAAGTGGATATATCCGAAGAAGGAAAAGAAAAAAGTCTGGAAGATCAAAATCGAGAGGCGTTACGTAAATTGTCAGGCAATGAAGATGCAAGTCAGGCATCACAATCAGAAGGTGACCCTATTGATGAACAGATTGCTGAAATACAAGAAAAGATAGAAAAACTACTACAAGAAGCTGCATTATTACGCAGTAAAGATGATGAAGAGTCGCAGGCTAAAGTGAAGGTACTAGAAGCCGAAATTACAGGGCTTAACACTCAACTTATTGAATTATTGAGACAGCAATTAGAATCAGGTAAATAACAAGCACAGTAAGTATATGCAAAGGCAGTTGGAGACAAGAACGTTATAAAGAACATAATAAAGACGCTACGTTACTTTTAAAGCGCAGCGGCTTTTATTTGCTTTATGAATTAGTTTGATGTCATCAACATTAGCTTTGCATCTTTACCATCTGTCAATATCGCAATATTCCCCTCAGTTGTAACAAACACATCTCTTAATCTTCCTGCGGCCTCAGGAAATACGTGAGATTGCGTAAATTCACCATTTGCTAAATTAACGGCGTAGAGTTTTTTATCGACCAGTGTGGTGATAAGCACATGTTGTTGCAATGAAGGGAAGGCGGTATGTTTAGAGCCGTAATACGCCATACCAGAAGGGGCGATTGAAGGCGTCCAATCAACGCTTGGTTTTTGCATGCCTTTATATTCGGTAAATGGTGAAATACGCGCTTGCGAGTAATCTTTGCCATAGGTGATTACCGGCCAGCCGTAATTAGTGCCAGCGGTTAAGTAGTTTAGCTCGTCACCGCCTGCAGGGCCGTGCTCGTGGCTAACAATTTGCTGCGTATCGTAATCATAAACTAAGCCTTGAGGGTTACGATGACCAAGTGAGTAAACAGCATGTGCATTTAGGTTTTCGTGATTAATAAATGGGTTGTCTGTTGGAATGGTACCATCTAGGTTTATACGTAATATTTTACCAAGTTGGCTGGTGATAACTTGTGCTTGCTCTCTAAAGTCAAACCCATCGCCCGTTGAAACTAATAACGTATTGTCGGGTAGGACAAGGGCGCGTCCTGCGTAATGTTGCGGTGTGTTTTTATCAGTCGCTACTTTATAAATAACGTTAGGCTTTGAAAAGTCAATGCCATTAAACGTGGCTTTCGCAACAACCAGCCTGTTTTCGCTTGCATCACCTTGGGCATAGGTAAAAATAATTTCTTTGGAGTCGTTATAATCTGGTGATAATACAATGTCGAGTAAACCACCTTGGCCTGCAACGTATAAACCTGTTAGGTTTAATTTAACTCTTGATTGCGCGTTGTTTTTAACTATAACGACGTGGCCATCACGCTCTGTAATTAACCATGTGCCGTTTGGTAGTTCAACCATGCTCCACGGAGACTGTAATTGTGTAGCAAGGGTTTTTGTACTGTATTGCTTTTTTGGTAACGTAGCATCTGCATTAACAGAAAACGAAAAAAGCGAAAGCAGAGTAAAAAAAGAGATACATTGTTTACGGGGCAAGCCTTTGCTAGCATGGCTAGTATAAGAAAAAAGTTTTATTTTAAGTTGAGATAACCATGTCGTTTTTAACACGTATATTGCCTTCATTTTTAGTTTCTTGGTTACTTACATTCACACTTGCTAGCTTGTTTCATAGCCAATACGTTGTCAATCAATTAGTTAATGTAGGTGTAGTGGTGGGCTTTAGTGATCGTGCTAGTTTAACGCTTGATGATTGGTTAGGCCTATTACCTACCTACGGCGCTATTATTGCCGTAGCACTTGCCATCGCTTTTTTTGTTACCGCAAAGCTTAATAAAAAGGTTCAAAAATACAGTACTCAGCTATTTGTTATTGCTGGCATTGTGGCATTTGCTATTGTGTTAATTGCCATTGAATCAATTATGAATATTCATATTATAGCGGGCGCAAGAGGCTGGGGTTTTTATGCTCAACTGCTTGCAGGTGCGGTAGGTGGTTTTGCGTTTTCGCAATTATTTAAAGCAACTAAAAACCAAAAAGCGTGTTAGATGTGTGAATATAAGTACGGCTTATACGTTATTTGGTGATTAATAAAGGCCGCTGTTTATTGTAAACAGCGGCCTTTAAATATAGTTTTTAGAATTTAATCAAAAAATTAAACTAATTAGTTTGTAGCTACTTAGCCCAAAAATTAGGATTAAAACGGGTAGGGTTACCAGGTTTAACATCAAAGAGTTAGTGTAGTTTCCCATAACCCCTTTTTGATTAACCAGCCATACAAGGTAGGTGCTAACAATAGGAAGTAATAGCCCGTTAGCCGCTTGTGCGAATATAATGACCGCGACAGGGTCTAAACCGAGTGATGCCACCGCAGCACCAAACAATAAAATAACAATAGCAACGCCTTTAAAACGTGCGTTACCCATATCGTTTGACCAACCTAACATGCCACACACAGCGTAAGCACCCGCAAGTGGCGCTGTAATCGCGCTTGTTAAACCTGCAGCAAATAAACCAATAGCAAAAAAGTAATGAGCGGCGTCGCCAAGCAATGGCTCTAGCTGTACGGCCATGTTAGCAGCACTAATTTGCCCCGCATCGGTGCCATAAAATGCAACTGAAGCTGTAGATAAAATAGCTAAAGTGATCACACCGCCTAAAGTGATTGATAGGCCTGTATCAACATTTGTTTGTTTAATCACTTTTTGCATGTCGCTGTTACTGTCGTGTCTAGCAGCGAGTACGCCAGAGTGCAAAAATAAGTTATACGGAACAATGGTAGTACCAACTAAAGCGAGTATGGTTGTAATCGAACCCTCAGGCATACTAGGAATAAAACCAGCAAATACATCACCCAGTGAAGGCGCGGCCATTACAAGTGTTGAGATAAACACTAAGCTCATTAAAATAACGAGTAAAATTAGCGCGTTTTCAACCACTTTATGTTTACCGCTATAAAGTAAAGCTGCACTTAAAAAAGCAATAAGTGGTGTCCATAGTTGGGAGTTAACTTGAGGGAATATTTCAATTAACCCCATGCTAGCGCCACTTAAGTTACCCGCTTCATAAGCTGCACTGCCCACACCAATCGCGCTAATGACTAAAAATATGGCTAAAGATTTAAATAAGGGCGTTTGAATATGTGCTCTGAGCGCTTGAGCTAAATCTTGCCCGGTAGCAACGCCAAGGCGCGCCGCCATAGATTGTAATAATATAGTGGCAATAACTGAAAACAGTAATGTCCATATAAGTGCAAAACCAAAGTTTGCACCTGCCACGCTGGCGGTAGTAATAGTCCCTGGTCCAATGAAGGCGGCGGTGACAAGTAGTCCTGGTCCTAATCGCATAATTGACCTTAATAGTGCTATTGCATGTTGCTATTTAAAGTTACATCTAACGTTTAAAACCAATATTTATACGCGATGCCGATTGTGTTATTGCTGCCACTTAAACTAAGTGCCCTGCAACGATAGTCGCCCCTTGACTGGCTCTTTTTTAATAAGCATAAGTTATACCAATCCACAATAATACTTAATCAATTTGAGGGACTAAATCTGACGCTAACTGCGTTAAAAATTTCTGATATACGACTGCATGGATGCAGGAGCAATTGCTGAGAACAACTAAATAACGAAATTTTTGCCTGGTCATCGACACGATTTTCTCACCTCAGAATAGATCACTTAATTAAGCGAATTGCTATTAAAAAAGGTTGCGTAGGATACCAACTTGTATATAAATTTAAAGGGGTTAAAGTGCGTTTGCATGAATTTCAAACGAATATATAAGCGAATTAAATAACTGATGCCGATATTTATATCGGCATCATTATATTTACTTTATTAGGTTTTTAATCGCTTCTAAGCCTTTTTTTAGGGTATCTGCATCGGTAGCATAGTTAATACGAATACACTCGTGCTTGTGCGCCCAGCTGTCGTCAATGCCGATAAAAAAGTTGTGCCCAGGAATTACATAAACGTCTTGCTCTTTAAGCTTTTGATACAACACCTCGCTTGTCATTTTTGCATCTTTAAACCACAGCCACATAAAAAAGGCGCCTTCAACTTTGTGCAAATAAACAGGCAGTTCAGCAAACACTTCGTCAAACAACTCAATTGCTATGTGTGCTTTATTACGATAAAAAGGCAGTACAACGTTGCGGCACAGTGGCAGTAGTTCGTTGTCGTTAATTAAGCGTGTCACTAAGCTCGGACCAATACTATTTGGCGATAAAACCATGCTGCCGTTTACGCGGCCAATTGCTTTAATAATCTGATTATTGGCAACCACAATACCGCTGCGTAAACCCGGTAGGCCCAGTTTTGAAAGTGACATACATAAAATAATGTTTGAGTTCCACGTTAGGTTTGCATCGGTGTAAATACAACCTGGGAACGGATCGCCGTATGCGTTATCAATAATGAGTGGAATGCCATATTGCCTAGCAAGCAAATCAAGGTGTTTTACTTCATCGTCAGTAATTACATTACCTGTTGGGTTGGTAGGGCGTGATACGCACAGCGCGCTTATGCTGCTGTCGTTTGCTAATGTGTTTTCAACCGCTTTAAAATCAATGACGTATTTAAACTGTTTTGATGCACTACCTGTATTTAAAGTTTCGATATCAGGCTTTATGGCAACAAACATATCAGCAGATAAACCTTGATCGGCATAACCTATATACTCTGGCGCGAGGGGGAATAAAATCTTTTTGTGGCTGCCATCAGGCATTTCGCCTGCCAACATATTAAACAACACAAAAAAGTTAGCTTGACTGCCATTACCCAGTGCTACGTTATCGGCGCTAATATCCCATGCATACTCTTTACTTAGCTGGCCAGCTAATGCTGCTCTAAACTCGTCGTTACCGGTTGGGCCATCGTAAAGGCCAAATACTTGCGATACTTTATTGCTGGCAACAAGATTTTGTAATTCACTTAAAAAAACCTCATTTACTTGTGGTACTAATGCGGGGTTACCGCCACCCAGCATAACAATATTAGGATTGTTACTGTTTTTAGCCCCGCCTAAATCTTCCATTAACTGAGTAATGCCGTTGGGTTGTGTAAATTTAGTGCCAAAGTTTGAGTAGTTCATAATACATAGCGTTTGTTAGTAATGGGGAGGGCAGTATAGCGTAAATAAAGGGCTTAAATTCGATGATGAGAATAATTCAATGCTTAGCTTTGTAGTTGGCTATGACAATGTAATTTTTTATAAAACAAAGGCTAAGTTAAGGCTTTTTAACGCCGTACAAAAACTCTTCGCCGCAGTCCATATACAAATCAAATTTGGCCATAACTTTGGTAAACATGGGGGCGTGTAAAAACTCGTTTAACCATGCGCGAACATGCGTGTATTCACTTTGTAAGTACCAATGTTTATCTACACGGGCAAACTGTCTAATAAATGGCAGCAGGGCATAATCGGCTAGACTTTTTTCATCGCCTATTAAGTATTTATGTGTGGTTAGTTTTACTTCAAATTGCTTAATAAACTCTTCGCAGGCTTTTTGGTAATAAATTTGTGCCATGTCTTTTGTACGCGCATAAAATTTGTACTTTTCGAGCACAGGTTTAAATTGCGTATCGTTTAGCTTAATTAACTCAAGCATCCGCTCAAGTGCTAATGGGTCTTGAGTATGCAGTAAATTATGCGGATCGTTTTGCTTTAAAGCCCACAGCATAATATCTAGGCTTTCATCTATAACTTGATTATTCGGCAGTAATAAAACTGGCACCGTGCCTTTTGGCGATATTTGCAAAAGATGCGGCGGTTTATTTTTAGTTTTTATAGCGCGTAGTAGCACGTGTTGCTCTGCCATTAAAATACCCATTCGTGCACGCATTGCGTATGGGCAGTGTTGTAATGAATATAATAATGGCAATGTCATGTTAGTTACCTTAGCTGTTTAGGCCTTCAACATACTGCTGACGGGTTTGTACTTTAACCAAGCTATTTAAGTGTTCAACCGCTTGTGTTTGCCCTTTGATTAAATCTTGAAAATGCGCAAGTAACACGGCTTTATCCAGTTTTTCTTTATCGCCTGAGCCAATGTCGGTTAAATCAATCATAAATTCGTCAAATTTGTCGGCAAAGTCACTCACAATATCCATGTTTAAAAATTGCTCATGGTTATAAATACTTGGGTAGCCGCCTTTTTGTTTATCAATAGCAAAGCTAATACCTTTAACATTGGTAACGGTGGTTTCTTTTTTACAGCTCAGCATACAGCTTGCGTCAATGCGTGGTTTTTTACATCCTACTGTTTGCTGGAAAAAACACTGTCGGCTAGTCATCATTAGTATTGGATGATAAATGCTGTACATCATTTTAAAATTGTTAGGGCGTTTAATATTACGCATTTGTGGTTTGTTTATTTCGTTTGAAATAAACGCGCCTTTTGCGTTTAAATCTTCTTGTAGTGTTAGTAATGCATAAGAGTTTGTGGTGTTTAACAACGGGCCTGCAATCCAATCAATACCCATTTGTACTGCTTTAAATGCAACGCCTGTGTTGTTACTAATAATAAGCTTAGGTTTTACAACCTCGAGCAAACGTACCGCTTCTTCAAAATCTTTACCAATTAACACCGCCGGAAACCACGGAATTAACTGTGGGTGCTTTAAAAATACATTAATATATTTATCGTTATCGGTTCTAAAGCTCTCTGGTAATTTAAAGTAAACATCGCCACCTGTTAAATCACATAGGTGAACGTCTTTTATGTCCGATATTAAAATAGAGAGTGTTGTTTTGTTATCGGCTTTAGGGTGGTTTACTAGGTTTGGCAGTTCAACAGGGGCGAGTACGTCTTTGCCTTCGTTTAATAAAAACGCGACTTGCTTCTTAATACGGGCAAGCTCTTTAAACGGAATGCTCAAGTTATCGCCTAAGTTTGAGTAATCCATATTTTTAATTTCAAAATTGGCATTACTAAAGCTTTTAAAGCGTTTATCAATAGCTGCTATATCAACAATTGATTTATCAGCGGCTTGCATAGGCATTTGTGATTGAACTTCAAAGCGCTGAGGTTGCAGAGCGCTTTGCTCTGCTAGGGTGTTGTCGTGTTTATCGTTTATTATCAGTGTTACTGTAAATGGCTGGTTTAATTGGCCGTCAAACTCAAAGCGTAGTTCTCGTTTTGAAATATCTAAAAACTCAATCTTCTTTTTAACTAACGTATCAATGTCATTTTTTTCTGCGGCGAGCTCTTGTTGTGCATCGTAAATTTGCACAACCGAAATCGCGTTACTCTTTTCGTTAGCGTGATCAAAGCTATGGTCGCGCGGGTTGTCGGTAAACATGTTTTTGGTCATGTCACCTTGCAAAAACTTATTAGTAAAATTACGGTTAAATACTTTGTATAAGCTTGAATCGTCTTCAATTAAGTTACCGGTTTGTACAAAGGTATCTATTTGTTTGCGCCAGCTATCAATAACGGTATGTACGTAGTTAGCACCTTTAATGCGACCTTCTACTTTTAATGAGTCAACACCTGCGGCTACCAACTCCGGTAAATCAAAATAGGCTGAATTATCTTTTAAGTTTAACGGATGCTTGTTACCCATAGCCGTTGGCTCGTATTCATCACGACATGCTTGTGAGCAGCGACCACGGTTACCTGAGTTACCTACACTTACTGAGCTTGAATAACATTGCCCCGAAAACGCGATACATAAAGCACCATGTACAAACACTTCGGTTAAAACATCGCATTTATGCGCTACGTCGGTCAGTATTTTAATTTCAGTTAAGTTAAGCTCGCGCGATAAATTTACACGTGTAGCGCCAATGCGCGCTAAAAACTCAACTTGTGATTCGTTATGCGTGGTTAACTGAGTTGATGCGTGAATATGTAAAGTAGGAAAGTGCTTTTTAACTATATTGAACAACCCTAAATCTTGCACAATAATGCCATCGAGCGTGGTATTTACTAGCTGGTTTAGTAGCTTAAAGAGTGCACCCATTTCGTGCTCTAATATAACTACATTTAGCGTTAAAAATATTTCACAGCCGTATTCATGGGCTAGGCGAAGTGCGCCGTTAAGCTCATCAAACGAAAGATTAGACGCTCGGTTACGTGCATTAAAGGTATCTAACCCACAATAAACCGCATTAGCACCGGCTACAATGGCGGCTTTTACCGCGTTTACATCACCGCCTGGGGCTAATAGTTCAATCTTTCTACTCATTACAATGTCGCTTCGCTCATATTTAATTGCCGCGAATTTTATCTGGTTAAGCACGTTAATGCTATTTATTGAGGGATATAATAAATACATAATTAAAAGACTGTATAAAATTGTTATTAAGCTGGCTGATTTATTACGTAAACATGTAATAAAAATGATAGTTTATAAGCCAGCAACACTTTCAACTTTACTTAGGCGAACCCCATCAGCAATCAAGATCTTAAACAGTTAGATACAGATTTAAACCGTGATGAATCTGGAATTATTAACACCCAACTAAAAATAGCCACATTTAACCTGTTTAACTATCTTGAGCCGCCCAATGCATACTATGAGTTTGAGAAAATTTATACCGCGCAGCAGTGGGCTAAAAAGCAGCGTTGGATTGTTGATTACTTAACAGGACATGCGCCTGATGTGATTGGTTTTCAGGAAGTGTTTAGTATTGACTCATTAAAAGAGCTAGTAGGCGAGCAAGGTTATAATGACTTTGCTGTAGTTGATACACCAGAGGTGATTGATGACTTTATTTATAAACGCCCCGTAGTGGCAATCGCCTCTAAATACCCGATAGTTGAAGTAGCAGCGGTTGAGCACGATAGTGAGCTTGCAAATGCGCTTGGCCTTAATAGTGAGTTTACTTTTAGTCGCAAAGTACTAAGAGCAACTATAACGCTGCCGCATATAGGCAATACTGATTGTTACGTGGTGCATTTTAAATCTAAGCGCCCAATGATTAATGTTGATGAGCATAATAAAGAGCTTACACCCGAGCAAAACATAATTGAAATTTTAAAAGCGAATGTAGCGGGTGGGTGGGGCTCAACTATTCAACGTGGCAGTGAAGCTACATTACTAATGATACAAATGATTACCCGTCGCGAAGCTACACAACAACCCATGCTATTAATGGGGGACTTTAATAATGAACTTGCGGATGGCGTATTAAGCCATTTACTAACGAGTACGTTACGCTTTGCGCCTGCATTTGATGCTAAAACCTACTTAGCAAAATATTGTTTAAATGATTCATGGGATTTGTTTGTTAAATCGCAGCTAATCAATGATGAGGTTTCTAACAGTGAAGTAACAACAAAAGCAACACCGTTAAGAGCACCTACACATTATTATGGCGCTAGTAGCTCAGTACTTGATTACATTTTATTATCGTGTGAGTTTGATACTAGTTGCGATGACAGTTTTTTTGAAGTAAGTGACTACAGTACTTACAACAGGCATTTGATAAATCCCGAGTTCGAGCGTGATGATTTAAGTACTGATCACGGGATTGTATTAGTTACGCTTAAACTGAGGGCGTAACAACTAAAGTGTAAGAGTTGATTTAAATAAACTCGTTTGACGCCTAGATACATCGACAATCACTCCGCTTGACAGTGTTAGTTCTAAACCTCCTGAACTACATGGATTTATTGATTCGATTTTATTTAGCTGTACAATATTTTGACGGCTGATTCTAAAAAATAAATCACAGGGCAATCTGGGCTCAATTTGTGCTAATGTCCTGTAAATCATTGGTTTTTTGTTTTCAAAATAAACTCGGGTGTAATTTCCCATCGCTTCAAATCGCTCTACATCGGCAAGCTTAACTAACCAGCAATTGTGCCCGTCTTTAACAAAAAATTGGCTGTTCAGGGTCATAGTTACATCAGATATAGTTTGTTTTTCAATGGGTTTAGGTAGTGTTAATGTCTCTATTTTTTTGCACGCATGCTCTAAGCGTTCTTTGGTGTAGGGTTTGAGTAAGTAATCAATAGCATTTTGTTCAAATGCTTTTAGCGCGTATTCTTCAAATGCTGTTGTAAATATTACAGTTGGCGGTTGTTCAAGTTTGGTTAAAAAGTCAATGCCGCTGCCATCTGGTAAATCTATATCCAAAAAAATAAGCTCGGGTTGGTATAATTTATAAACTTCTAGAGCTTGTTCAATGTTTTCTGCTTCAGCTACACATTCAATATAAGGTATATTTTTTAGTTGTGATTTCAGCTCTAATCGTGCCAGTCTGGAGTCTTCAATAATTATTGCTTTTATCATGGTGATCTCATTCATTATTTTTAGTATGAAGTAGTGTGTTTTATTTTTGTAAAGGTAGCTTTATTTTTGCTAATACACCCAACTTAGAAGAGCTAAGTGTAAAGCTACTTTTCTCTGCGAACACAAGTAAAAGGCGCTGTTTAATGTTATTTAGCCCAACAGAAGTTGAATTTTTTGTGTTAACAGGGGATAGCACACCACTGTTTTCTACACTTAGTAACCAATAGGTATCTACGATTTGGCTTGAAATAATTATAGTGCCACCGTTTTTTAGTTTACCTATACCGTGCTTGACTGCGTTCTCAATCAATAGCTGTAAAATCATAGGAGGAACTGCTAACTCTAAGGTTTCAGGATTAAGTTTGTATTCAACCTCTAATTTATCTTCGAATTGTAATTTATTAAGCGCTATATATTGTTTAACCACTTCGAGTTCGTTTGATAAGGGGATAAGTTTTTCTTTATCTATTTGCATTGTGTAACGCATTACTTCACTAAGGTGGGCTAGCATATCTCGTGCTCTGTCAGAGTCTTCTAATATAAGTGCGCGTATATTGTTTATTGCGTTAAATATGAAATGTGGATTAATTTGGCTTAACAAAATATCAAGCTTGGCCGTTTTTAATGACTGTTCAAGTGTAACTTTATCGTTGTGTGTTTGCTTTAAAAGTTGTTGTTTTTTTACTATTGCATAAATCACAGACCAAAAAAGTAATAGCAGCATAATTACAGGTGAGCTATATAAAATTTGTTGCCATAAGTCAGGCGTAACAGTTTGAAATATATAAGCTTGATTAGGGACTATAATTAGGGCATACAAAAATATAGCTGAAAATCCAGCAACGACAGAGCCCAATAATATATGCACAAGCCCAGAAAAACCGCTTTTATTGACCAAGTTATATTGGTAATATTTTCTTAGTGCACTGGTTGTAATTAACAAACATAATCCAAGTACTACAGAATTAATTAGCTCTGAGAAATGAAAATATACAAAATATTGCCGAGTAGCTAAATTTAATAAAGTGAATAACCCCCACCCAGTAATTTGAATCATCCAAAATAATGTGTTTGCTTGCGTGTTTTGTGTGTGGTGTTTTTTTAATATATTCATCTCTATTTTCTTTTTAATAAAATAAATAAGAGCTATAAGTAAAAAAGGCTTTAAATAATGTTAAAGCCTTTTAGGTTGTACTAAGCAATTAGTTTAGCTCTTTTATCCATCGGCTTATATCGTCACTTACAGTTTCAGAAAAGGTTATATCAATTTTACTGTACTCTTCAGGTAAACCAGTTTTTGCCGGTTGAAATAAATGGTTCAACCCGTTATATATTTTTGTTGTAAGTTTATTTGGTTTAACTGACTGTTTAATTCCAGCTATGTTTTGTTCTGCAAGTACTTGAGCATCTAAACTACCATTTAATGCCAGCATGGGTATGTTTAATTTTGCTAGAAAATCTTTTGGATCCGTTTTAACAAAATACTTAAACCATGGTGAGGTCATTTGAATAGCTTGTGCTTTAGCATGTTCACTAGGAATATTATATTTAATCAGTAATTCAGTTAGATCTTGCTCAGAAATGCCAGCCCTAACTTCACTTAATATATGTTTTTGTTGTGTGTTGTCCTCGTTAAGTTTATTTATTTCAAGCCCTCTAGATTTTTGTATGTAATATGACTGATCAATTATTATTTGCCCACCGTCAACTCCTGGTCCAGCTAAGCTTACAAAAAAATCAATTAGAGGGTTTTTAGCTGCTGCAATTGCACCTATTAGACCACCTTCGCTATGCCCAATAAAACCAACTTTACTATTTTCAAAATTATGATGCTTTGATAAAAAGTCATAGGCGGCATTAGCATCACTTGCAAAGTCTTCACTTGTTGCAGTAGTAAAATTGCCAGTGGATTTTCCTACACCTCGATCGTCGTATCTTAATACGGCAATATTTTTTCTAGTTAGCTGATCCGCAAGTACTGCAAAAACCTTATGACCGAATACGTCAGCATCTCGAGTTGTTGGTCCTGAGCCAGAAAGTAAAATGACTACAGTGTTTATATTGCCAGTCTTTGGGTAAGTTAGTGTTCCATCTAGGTAATGTAAGCCATCAGGGTTTTTAAAGTTAACGTGCTCTATTGTGTATGGAACATTTTTTGATACATCTTGTGGTTTTTTCTCACGCTTAAAGATTTTTGTTACAGGAAATAAATCTAAAGGAGCCGAAAACCCACCTTGTGAATATAGTCCTGTAATTTTCTTATTACTTAACTGTCCAGAGTACTTCATATTTGCCATATCCATTGCCAAAGTAATTTTATTATTTTTAAATTCTACTTTATTAAACGTTAAACCAAATTGTTGTTGCTGAGGAATGTCTATAGTGGCTTCTATATCCGTTTTTACATTATTAAAGTTAAAAACAACTTCCATTTTCTTATCTTCAGATATTTTTAGCTCGCCTGCCCAGCTGCCTTGAAGTGACTGGGTATTACTAGCCTTTGTAATATGCGAATTAAATAATAGCGAAACCGCGATAAGTGGTAGTACAGATAATTTATTCATTATTTTTCCTTGTTATTCTGAGTTTTGAAATCTGTAAATTACTTTAACGAAATAAATAACGTGTATATTTAATATTATTTAAACGGTCAATTAACTATGTGGATGGCAACTGTACTATTAGGCAAGATTACGAACTATACTTTGACTTAAAGGTATGATCTTATGCCTTTGTTTAAGGAGAATATTCTTAGCCGTTAGCAGCATTCCTTGAGATATAGTGCTGATTAGTCATGATTAACGCTATGGGATGTCAAAAATCAATTAATAAAATGGTGAATAGCCCCAAGTTCATCGCAGACCAGTTTATTTAAGTCGGGTCACTTTAACTGACTGGTTTAAATTGCCATAGTAGTTCTCCTCATATTGAGTTGTTAAAACGTACTTTATTGAACAATATAACCGTTGATTGTTAAACCGACTTACCCATTCTCAGTTTGCATATTCAATTGCATCAAAAATAAGGACTGTGTGCATCGTCGTTGATACACACCAATCTACGATGTTCCGTGAGAATCGGTCTTTCACAAAGGCTATGTAACCAAATCAGATCCTACTAGCGCATCCCAAAGAGAAGGGATACTCATGTTGTAGTAACTAGCTTAATTACACGTTCACGAAATTTTGATGTACAGCGGTTTTATTTTTTCATAGCTTCAGTTTCTCAAGTTACAGAGTCTCTTGTAAACACGGGGTATTCATAATCGAACTAGCTGTAAACTCATGATACATGATTACTGTGTTTCCATTGGCTTGGCATTAAAGATGGTTACGATTAATTTCAATTATAAAAAAGCTAAAAAATATTGAGACTTATAGAAGAAATTATAAGTTCGATAAGGGCATTGGTAAAAAATATACGTAAATAATCGGGCTGTTTAATTATATTTTTTTCGTTTAAAAATATTAACAATTTTGATTGGTTGTTAGCTTA
Source organism: Pseudoalteromonas sp. FUC4 (assembly GCF_008370255.1). Classification (GTDB taxonomy): domain Bacteria; phylum Pseudomonadota; class Gammaproteobacteria; order Enterobacterales; family Alteromonadaceae; genus Pseudoalteromonas. Next base: position 712,027 of record NZ_SEUI01000001.1, read on the forward strand.
TTTGAAATCTTTATTATTGAGTTGAATGTTTTTTGATCTGAATCAAGCTTATAAGCGGCGGTAATGATAGATTATTAATAGGGATACTGACATTTAAAATTCATTAAAATCATCTACTATCGTGAAGTAACAAAGTAGAGTCACACCTATATTACAATTAACTCATACAGTGATAGTTAATACCAAAAATAGTGCAGTATTAGCCTAATCTTATAAATAGGCCAAGACTGGCTACATTTACCTACTTTTATATACATGGAGTTTTACCGCATGACGATTAAATCGACACTCAAATCTCTCAGTACAATTGCTGCTGTGATCATATTGGGTGGGGGTGGTTGGTATGTTTGGCAAACTCAGCAACCAGCACTGCTATCTGAACAATTGCCAGAGAGCGTAGCTTATGGAAATGGTCGTATAGAAGCCACTGAATACGATATTGCAACAAAGCTGCCTGGTCGTTTAGTTGAAGTATTGGCCCAAGAAGGCGATATGGTTGAGGCAGGTCAAACTTTAGCAATTATTGATACCGATGATTTAAATGCGCAGCTGCGTGAAGCTAATGCAGGGTTACGTGTTGCAAAAGAGTCACGTAAATATGCTTTGGCAATTGTAGAACAACATAAAAGTGAACTTACTTTTGCAGAAACCGAGTTACGTCGCTCTGTAGCACTGCTCAAACAAGGGCATATTTCAAAAGAAGTAGTTGATCAGCAACGAACAAGCGCTGCAACAGCGCAAGCGGCTTTAAAAGCGGCAAATGTGAAAGTGGTGCAGTCGGATGCAGAAATAGACGCAGCACAAGCGCGTATTGAGCGATTACAAAGTAATATTGCCGATAGCACCCTTAAAGCGCCTATTAGTGGCCGAATATTATATAGATTAGCAGAGCCAAGTGAAGTGCTTGGCAGTGGTGGGAAGGTTTTTTCTTTGCTTGATTTAACCGATGTGTACATGAGTATTTATTTGCCAACAGCGCAAGCCGGTAAAGTAACAATAGGCTCTGAGGCGCGTATTATTATAGATGCGGTTGCGCAATATACATTACCAGCGAAAGTAACATTTGTGTCTGCGCAGGCGCAATTTACACCTAAATCAGTTGAGACTCGAAACGAGCGAGACAAGCTGATGTTTAGGGTAAAAGTTAAGTTGGATGCACAATTATTAAAAGATCATATTGAGCAAGTAAAAACAGGTGTACCAGGACTTGCTTATGTTCTACTTGCGCCTGAGACTAATTGGCCTACGCAATTACAGGTAAGAGTGCCTGAATAATGGCTGATGTAAATAATAATGAAAAAGCTCACAATGTTACTTGTGCTGTAAAGCTTACAAATGTTGTGCACCGGTATGGTGATAACTTGGCGCTTGATAGTATTAATCTTGAATTACCTAAAGGAAGTATAGTTGGATTTATAGGGCCTGATGGGGTTGGGAAATCTAGCTTATTGGCTTTAATTGCGGGGGCACGTGCTGTGCAAGATGGGGAGGTTGAAGTTTTAGAAGACAGTATGCGCAATAGCAATTTTAGGACTTCGGTTTCTCCACGTATTGCGTATATGCCACAAGGCTTGGGTAAAAACCTATACCCAAGCCTTTCGGTTTTTGAAAATATAGATTTTTTTGGTCGCCTTTTTGGACAAGAAAAAAAAGAGCGCAAACAGCGAATCAAAAATTTATTAAAAAGTACAGGGCTAACCGAGTTTGCTGACCGACCTGCAGAAAAACTGTCAGGTGGGATGAAACAGAAACTTGGCTTATGTTGTGCTTTAATTCACGATCCCGAATTACTGATTTTAGATGAGCCAACAACTGGTGTGGATCCTCTTTCTCGTCGCCAGTTTTGGCAATTGATTGAGCGTATTCGTCTTCAAAATAAGTGTATGAGCATACTGGTTGCTACCGCGTATATGGAAGAAGCTGATGACTTTGATTGGCTAATTGCTATGGATGATGGCAAAGTAATTGGCACGGGCAGCCCACAAAACATCAAAACCCAAACAGGACGAAAATCACTTGATGAAGCGTTTATATCATTACTCCCCGATACTAAGCGACATGATCACCATACATTAGTAGTCCCCCCTCGAAAACAAAATACGAATAAAGCAGACATTGCCATAATGGCAACAGCGCTTACTAAAACATATGGTGATTTTACTGCAGTAAGTGATGTTAGCTTAAGTATTGAACGAGGTGAAATTTTTGGATTTTTAGGTTCAAATGGATGTGGTAAAACCACAACTATGAAAATGCTTACTGGATTGCAGCCTGCAACGAGTGGGGAAGCAAAATTATTTGGTCAAGTTGTTGATGCTAACAATATAGAAACCCGTAAACGCGTTGGTTTTATGTCGCAAGCGTTTTCACTTTATAGTGAACTCAGTGTTAGGCAAAATATGGAGTTACATGCGCGACTGTTTCATTTACCTGCTGATCAAATTAAGTCGCGAGTAAAAGAGCTAATTATGCGCTTTAACCTAAAAAAATACAGTGAGGACTTTCCTGCTGATTTACCTTTGGGGATTAGACAGCGCTTATCACTTGCTGTAGCTGTTGTGCATAACCCTGAAATGCTAATACTTGATGAACCTACATCAGGGGTAGACCCTGTTGCTCGCGATGATTTTTGGAAGTTACTTATTGAACTTTCACGTGAACAAAGCGTTACTATTTTTATTTCTACTCACTTTATGGATGAAGCGGCACGTTGCGATAGAATTTCATTAATGCATGCAGGTAAAGTTCTCGCAAGTGACACTCCCATTTCACTTTGTGAAAAACGAGGTGTAGATACACTTGAAGATGCATTTATTACTTACCTAGAAGAAGCGGCAATTGAACCTGTATTAGAGAAACCTGAAGTCGTATCAATGGGGAATAATACTGATACGGTAATTAAAGCGCCTTTAATTGGTAAGAAAAAAACGAATCCAGCTTTTAGCTTATTACGATTATTTGGCTATGCACATCGTGAAAGCATCGAATTATGGCGCGATCCTATTCGATTAACTTTTGCATTGCTTGGCTCTATAATTCTAATGTTTATTTTGGGTTTTGGCATTACCTTTGATGTGGAAGATTTGAGTTTTGCGGTAATGGATCAAGATCAAACGCCTGAAAGTCGTGATTATATTCAAAATATAGCTGGTTCACGCTACTTTGTTCAAAAAGCAGATATAACAAGCCCTACAGAACTCGATAAACGCATGCAAAGTGGTGAATTAAGTGTTGCAGTTGAAATTCCACCTAACTTTGGACGGAAAATAAAACGCGGACGCCAGCCCGAAATTGTAGTATGGATTGATGGGTCAATGCCGTTTAGGGCGGAAACTATAAATGGTTATATGACCAGCTCGTATTATAGTTATTTAACAGATCTATCATTGCGCACTTATGGTGTTGTGCCTAATTTAGTACCTGCGAATATAGAATCGCGCTATCGGTATAATCAAGATTTCAAAAGTATTGAAGCTATGGTACCTGCTGTTATTCCACTTTTATTGGTTTTTATACCTGCAATTCTAATGGCCCTTGGTGTAGTGCGTGAAAAAGAATTAGGTTCAATAACTAATTTATATGTTACGCCAGTTACTCGGCTTGAATTTATTATAGGTAAACAATTGCCTTATATTTTGGTCAGTATGGTGAGTTTTTTTGGTTTAGTTGCACTTGCTATAACGGTATTTGGTGTGCCACTAAAGGGAAGTTTTTGGGCATTAAGTGTTGCGGCATTGCTATACGTTACAGCAACCACAGGTGTTGGGTTACTAATTTCAGCTTTTACAAAAACACAAATATCAGCTTTAGCTGCATCGACAATAGTTGTACTTATGATAGCCGTAAATTTTTGTGGTCTTATTGATCCAGTTTCATCACTTGATGGCATCAGTGCCATTATTGGAAAGCTATTCCCGACAACTTATTTTTTAGAAGCTTGCCGTGGTGTATTTAATAAAGCGCTGAATTTCTACGAATTATCAGCACAGCTTCTACCTTTACTTGCTTTTATACCGGTATTGACGTTAGCCAGTGTATTTTTACTTCCCAAGCAGGATAAATAATTATGCAGCGTCGAGGAAATATTTTTAATTTAGGTGTTAAAGAACTACGCAGTTTATGGCGTGATAAAGCGCTACTACTTTTTGTGTTTTTTGCTTTTACCGGGTTAATTTATGTTGTCTCTTCAGCAACATCTATAGAATTAAATAATGCACCAGTAGCTGTTGTAGATGGTGACCAATCACAGTTATCTAAGCGCATAATAAATGCCTTTTATGGTCCTTATTTTAAAACACCAGATGTAATTTTGTTAACAGACGTTGACCCAACACTTGATAATGGTAGTTATACTTTTGTACTAAATATTCCGCCAGATTTTGAACGTGATGTACTCGCTAGTAAACAACCTACGTTACAAGTAAATATCGATGCAACCCGCATGTCTCAAGCATTTATTGGTGATAACTATATTCAAACAATTATAAGTGCTGAAATTAATGAGTTTGTAAAAGGTTATCGAACTACCTATACACTGCCGATAGAGCAATCATCACACATCTTATTTAATCCAAACAAAACGAGTGTGTGGTTTGGAAGTGTTATGGAATTAATGAACGTAATTACTATGATATCAATTATTTTAACAGGAGCTGCGGTTATACGAGAGCGAGAGCACGGCACGCTGGAGCATTTACTTGTTATGCCCATAACGCCATTTGAAATAGTAATGTCTAAAATTTGGGCTAATGGTTTAGTTATTTTATTACTGACCACGTTTTCACTTTTTATTGTGATTGAAGGTATTTTACAAGTACCGATTCATGGATCAGCAGCACTATTTTTGCTGGGCGCGGCAATTCATTTATTTGCTACAACATCATTGGGTATATTATTAGGCACTCAAGCACGGACTATGCCGCAATTAGGCTTATTGATGATTCTTATATTATTGCCATTACAAATGTTGTCGGGCGGAGTCACACCGCGTGAAAGTATGCCTGATATAGTACAAAATATTATGCTATTTGCACCTACTACTCATTTTGTGAAATTTGCTCAAGCTATTTTGTACAGAGGGGCAGGTTGGGATGTAGTTTGGCCTTATTTTTTGGCTTTATTTGCTATCGGAAGTGTATTTTTTATATTTGCGTTATCGCGGTTTCGTAAATCAGTCGCGTTGGGTTGATAGGGATTATGTACTAGGTAATCTTTATAAATAGATGGAATTACTTACATTTATAAATAACTTTACTAAATTAAGTTTATATTTTTCAATTAATTAAGTGCGGCCTAAAACTTGCTATATAGTACCAATTAAAAACAAAAGAAGGGATTTAATAATGACTGAAGTTGCACTTTCGGCCTATTTGGCATTTTACCTCTATTTAATTATGTTGCTTGTACAGTGGGCTGTGGCGACGTTTAGCAAAGCTAAAGAGCCAAATGCTGTACCAGGTAAAATTGACGAGGATTTATCGCACGAAAGCTTTATATTTAGAGCACACCGTACGTTTCATAATACGCTTGAAAACAGTGCATTATTTATAGGTACGGTGTTATTTGCGTTTATAATTAATTATCAAAGCCCGATTTTTGCAATGTGTATTTGGGTGTACTTAATTGCGCGTTTAATTCATATGGCGCTGTACTACGCTATTGCAACGGAGAAAAACCCAAGCCCACGTAGTTACTTCTTTTTAATTGGTGTGCTTGCTAATGTGGTTATGCTGATAATGATAGGGTTAAGGCTAATCTCTTAATTTATAAAAAAGTTATAAAATTTATTTATAACGATAAACAAAAAAGCGAAGAGCCTCTAAGGCATCTTCGCTTTTTTGTTTAAGTAGCAGCGGAATATAAACCACGTCTACAGTAGGGCAATATTAATGGTTAATCGATGCCTATAAACCCGCCTGTTTGGTGTGTCCATAGAGCTGCGTATATTCCACCCTTAGCTATTAGTTCTTCATGAGTGCCTTGCTCAACTACGCCGCCGTCATCAAGTACAATTAATCTATCCATTTGTGCAATGGTTGATAGCCTGTGCGCTATGGCAATAACTGTTTTACCTGTCATTAAATCATCAAGGCTTGCCTGAATTGCTGCTTCTACTTCAGAGTCGAGTGCGCTGGTGGCTTCGTCGAGTATAAGTATGGGTGCATTTTTAAGTAGCACACGTGCAATAGCAATACGTTGGCGCTGACCGCCCGAAAGCGTAACACCGCGTTCGCCCACTTGTGCATCAAAGCCTTTATTGCCTTTGCTATCTACCAAGTCGTTTATAAACTCAAGCGCCTTAGCTTGTTTGGTCGCGTTGATCATTTCATCGTAGGTTGCATCAGGACGACCGTACAAAATATTGTCTTTTACTGAGCGATGAAGCAAGGAGGTATCTTGCGTTACCATGGCTATATATCTGCGTAGGCTTTCTTGGCTGACGTCTGTGATGTTTTGCCCATCAATTTTTATGCTGCCAGAGTCGGTATCGTAAAAGCGCAGTAATAAGTTAACAAGTGTTGATTTACCCGCGCCAGAGCGACCAACTAAACCAATTTTCTCGCCAGGTTTAATATTTAAGTTTAAACCGTTCATTACAGGGCTGCGATTAGTCTCGTTTGCAGCTTTACCGTAATTAAAGTGTACGTTGTTAAACTCAATGGCACCTTGGCTTACGTTAAGCGTATTAGCGTTTGGTTTATCGGCAACTTCGATAGGGTTTGACAGTGTTTTCATGCCATCGGCTACGGTGCCAATGTTTTCGAACAAGCTGCTTATTTCCCACATGATCCACTGCGCCATACCGTTTAATCTGAGCGCTAAGCTAACAGCAACTGCAATGGCGCCGGCGCTAATTGCACTAAGTGACCATAAATAAAGTGATATAGCGGCAACCGAAAATACTAATAGGTAATTTAAGCTTTGAATAACAAAGTTTAAGCTGGTTACTAAGCGCATTTGCTTGTACACAGGCTGTAAAAATACATCCATGCTTTGTTTTGCGTATTGCTCTTCTCGCTGGGTATACGAAAACAATTTAATAGTAGAAATATTTGTGTAGCTATCAACAATTCGACCGGTCATTTCTGAGCGCGCATCGGCTTGTGAGCTGGCAATCTTTTTAAGGCGCGGTACAAAATAAAGCTGTACGCAAATGTATAAAACCAACCAAACTAATAAAGGGATCATTAAGCGCCAATCGGCTTCGGCAACTAAAAATACCATAGAGCCAAAGTAAACCACGATATACATTAATACGTCGAGTAGCTTGGTCACTGTTTCGCGAACGGCTAAAGAAGTTTGCAGTACTTTAGTGGCTATTCTTCCTGCAAATTCATTTTGATAAAAGCTAACACTTTGGCGCAGTAAATAACGATGCGCTAACCAGCGAATCGACATAGGGTAATTGCCCAGCAATGCTTGGTGCAAAATAGCAGAATGAAAAAATACGACTACGGGCAATACCAGTAAGAGCATGACAGCCATTTTGATAAGTTCTGATTTTTGCTCTACAAACAAGGTTTCGGGTGTGTAGGCCGTTAACCAATCAACAAGCTGCCCCATATAGCTAAATAAAGAAACCTCTAAAATAGCGAGCATGGCGGCGCTGATTGACATTAGCACCAACGACAGTTCCATTCCTTTGGTGTAGTGACGACAAAAAGCAAACAAAGTAGAAGGCGGCTGAGTGGGTTGGTCCTCAGGAAATGCTTTTGTCATTTTTTCAAATAATCGATACATTTTAAAAACTTAAATGGCAAATAATGACGAGTATCATACCATTTAAGTATTTTTAAATGCAGTTTTGTAGGGCATTAATTATGAGTATTATTGTTATTTATTGCGTTGGGCTACTTAGATTTATTCCTTCGCTCATGTATAAATCGTCATATCTGAGACCACCATTTCCGTAAGGCTTTTTTATTGGGCCTGTATTACAGTTTGCTAAAAAGTATATAAGAGGTTGTTCGCGCTTCATTCTAAATTGTGCATTTTTATATACCAATGTTTGCTTTTTAAATTCACCACCTCTTACGTAAACATCATATTGCTGACCTTGCTCTGAAGCTGCTGCGTTATTAACAACGTACCATACGTCGTACCAGGTATTTGTTTGCAGAGGTTTAGCTGACTGTTTTGTAGTGTAGTTTTGAATATTGCTATATCCGCTGTCGGTTTTAACCATTAATGCGCCATCGTTTACAAGACCGTTTGATTCTGTTTTATCGGTTACGCGAAGTGTGGGTTCAAACGCATCGTAAGCATGTTTATTAATGAGATCTGGAGTAAGATTACTCAACCCAAAAGCATGGTTATTAGGAAAAGCTGCTACGTTTATACGTATATAAAAAGTGTAGATTTCACCAATTTCAACCGCTTGTGGAAGCTTTGTATAAGAAAGCGCTTTACGATTGCCAACAATACTATCGCGTGCGGGCTTTTTTAGTAAATAATGATTTGTGGATGCCGTTACTTGCTCTGATTGTATAACTGTTATTTGTGGATTTTTAACCTGTGGCTTAGTTTCATTTTGTGTATCAACACTTTGCCAATTGCTAAGTGAGTTTTCAAAATTATCAATAAGCAGCCATTTGTTTGACGTGTTTTTAGAAATGGTTGAACACGACGCTAACGTGCTTAACAAACATAAAAGTAACGTGTGTTTAAAATGCATAATTGGCTCTCAGTAAGTTTAGTTTTTTTTGGTTAACCAATTATTTTTTTGGCTATCACTTTAAAGTAAAAGATATGTAACCAATTTAATGTTTTTATGTCAATCATTAAAGTAATAGGTGTGGTTTGATAAAGCTTGAAAATGTAATATAGCTTTTGCATTCAAACAACTCGGCAAACTGTCGCTGAGCATAAATTAATAGGACGTTTTATGTATACGGGTTCGTGTTTGTGCGGTGAGATAAGCGTTGAAGTGTCGGGCAGTACAGCATTATTCATTGTCATTGTTCACTGTGTAGAAAAAACAGTGGGACTGCATTTGCAACCAATGGCTTTGTAAATACAGGTGACTTTACAATAACAAAAGGGCAAGCACTACTTAGCGAATATAGTTTTAAAGCAGGACACACACGTTATTTTTGTAGATGTTGTGGCTCGCCTGTTTACAGTAGCAAAAATGATGACAAAAGCAGAATACGAATTCGTTTAGGAATACTCGATAGCGATATTACTGAGCAGGTATTATCGCATAATTTTGTTACGTCTAAAGCTAACTGGGAGCTGCTCGAAACAAGCTTACCGTGCTATGAAAAACATGAACCTGGTCGGTAACGCGTTTTATTCAATGTGGTAAATGCTGTTAATACTTTTATAAAGGGTTGGCGCAAAGTTTATAAACACAGGTGAGTTTTGTATTTCATCAATGTTTATATGCATTAATGTTTGTTGGCTTAGTATGATCACTATATTTTTGTATTCGTTAAACTCTATTATCGCTAAGCACTTAAAATGTCGCCTTAAAAGCACTAAAAGCATTTGCAGCTCTTGGCCAGTTTGTGGGTTTAAATTAATGATTACTTGCGTATTTTTCTCACTGCAGCGATTTATATTTTGCCAAAAGCTATCGCTGGTTAAAAAAGGCTGATGATATTCACCACTAAAAATATCGATAGTGATTACGTTAAAGTGATCAGAGCATTGGGTAATATATTGCTCGGCGCACTGTAAATAGTTGCTGTGCTTAATTGGTAATTTAAAGTGCTGGGCAGCAATTAAGGCAATGCTTGGGTTTATTTCTACCGTACTAAATGTATTAATGGTGTTAATGTAAGGCGTACTACTTTGCAAGTGATACATAATTCGCTCAAACCCTGCAGTGCCTAAACCTAAATTTAATATATTTAGTGTATCTACCGGTTTAAGTAAAAATAACATCATACACTGGTTTACAGGTACTATTACTTGTTCTGGGTGTATAAGGTTCATAACGCCTTGAATTGTTATGTCTTCATTGGTTTTTTGTGCAAGCGTTAACCAACGATATTCTTTATTTTGATATACGCATACGGGGCCGTATGCACTTTGCTGCGACTCAATAAGGTTACTTTTAATTGTATCTTTTTTTAGCTGACGCATAACTTAAACTATTAATGTATACACAATTACAGTGTGCCACGAAAATCACATTTTTTTATAGATTATTGTGTAACAAGGTTTGTAATTTAACCTCTAAACATAATATTGTATTAGCAATTAGTTACTTAGACGTTATTCAAGGATTGGAAATGAGAACATTTATTTGTGCAGTACATTTTGTATGCGCTCAGTGGATAAAAAAGTTAGATTCAAGAAATAAAAATACAGCCATTAATGCGGCAACATTGTTAGCGATGATATCAACGTTATATATTTTTCTTTTAGCGATGACCTTCAATGTTCGCCACTTAGATAAAATAATCAGTATTTTTAAGCAAAATCCTTTACTTATCGGTGCTTTATTTTACGCAGTAGTACTTGGAATCGTGTTTTTAATTTTGGGTGAATTTAACGGTTATAGAAGTAGAGTTAGGGCTCGTATAAATAAAGGGAGCTTTAAAAAATATATTTTAGGGATAAAACTTTGGATGTTTGGTTTAATCCCTATGACCGGCATTATGTTAATTGTGCGACTCAATTAATTCTCTAACTATTGTTATAACTGCGCTTTAGCGTGCTCTTTTCTGTATCTACCTCAAATGTATTGCCATAAAATCTTAGTTAAGTAATGGTTACACTATAATAATTAGGAGCTAATAGATGCTTAAAACACCTTTGAAAACCACAACAACGTTACTTAAATTTACTGCAATTGCAGGCGCCTGCACACTTGCATTATCAGCACATAGTGAAACGCAACTACAATACACAGAACAGCAAAAATTACATGATATAGCAGCTCAAGTATCAGCCGCACGTATTGGTAGTGACATTCAAACGCTGGTGGATTTCGGTACTCGCCATACGCTTTCAGAAACTAAATCGGATACTCGAGGTATTGGTGCGGCTAGGCGCTGGATAAAAAAAGAATTTGAAAAAATATCCGCGCAGTGTGGCGGTTGTCTAGAAATTATTGAAGTAAAGGACACTATATCGGGCGAAAAACGCATTCCTAATCCTGTTGAAGTGGTTAACATTGTGGCTATTCAACGAGGGTCAAGCGAGCCTAATCGAATGGTTATGATGTCAGGGGACATAGACTCTCGTGTAAGTGATGTTATGGATTTTACGAGTGATTCACCTGGGGCAAATGATAACGCATCAGGTGTAGCAGGAGTAATTGAAGCAGCTCGTGTTTTAAGTAAATACAAATTTAATGGCTCAGTAGTTTACGCGGCGCTTTCGGGCGAAGAGCAGGGTTTGTTTGGCGGAAAAATATTAACGGCTTATGCACAAAAGCATGACTGGCAAGTTCATGGCGTTTTAAACAACGATATGATTGGTAATATTACCGGTATTAATGGGGTAACTGATAATACAACTGCGCGTATATTTTCAGAAGGTACTCGTGTTGTCGAAACAAAAGAGCAAGCTAATACTCGGCGCTTTACGGGTGGTGAAGTTGATTCGGCGAGTCGAAATTTAGCTCGCTACATAGATACCATTGCTGACAGATACATTCCTAACTTAGATACAATGCTTGTATATCGATTAGATAGATTTGGCCGTGGTGGGCATCATCGTCCATTTAATGATGCAGGTTTTGCAGCAGTGCGTATTATGGAAACTAATGAGCACTATGATCGTCAGCATCAAGATCTACGCACTGAAAATGGCGTTGAGTATGGCGATACTATTGAAGGTGTTGATTTTGATTATACGGCTAAGTTAACTTCACTTAATGCGGTAACGATGGCATCTATGGCGTGGGCGCCTGCACCGCCAAAAGAAGTTAAAATAAAGGGAGCAGTTACAGCTGATACGTCGTTTTCATGGCAAGAAAGCAGTGACGAAAACGTTGCTGGCTATAAAATTTATTGGCGTTACACGAGCGAGCCGCAATGGCAGTTCAGCAAATACGTTGGTAGGGTTTCAAAGTATACGCTTGAAAATGTTGTGATTGATAATTATTACTTTGGTGTTGCCTCTGTTAGTAAAGACGGTATTGAGTCGCCAGTAGTTTTTCCGGGTGATGTGGGTTCGTTTGATCACAATATAAAATAGCAATTTGTCTAAAAACACGGCAAACAGAATGCTTTAAGGTGCAAACGACTGTTTTATACTTGCACCTTATTTACTAAGCCCTTAGAGTGTAAAAAAAGAAGTAAAAAGGTTATTAAAATGGAACAACAAGAAAAAAAGCCGTTAGCAGCAAAAGAACAAGTTATAACTGATGAGCAAAGAATGCAGTGGCAACGCGAATGTTTCCAAACAGCGCAAAAGCATTTAGCCGAAAAGGGCATTATGCCAAAAGCAGTAGTTGATAAAGACAGTCGATTTTTAGCACCACTTTGTGCAATGTGGAAATTTAAAGCACAGAACGGTAAAACATATTGGGTAGTAACAGGGCGGTTACCTACTGATCACGCTGAAGTAAGTGCAGCAACAGATGCACGCGATGCAATGCGTTATTTTTCTTTGCAGTGGCAATTAAAAGCGGATCAAATTATGAGTACAGGCGCGCGTGATAAAACGCAGGTAGATTTTGCTAACTTACTTATAAATAGAGCACATGGCTTGTACGAAATGTATGATAATGAACCGCTTTGGGCAAATGAACCAAAGTAGCTGCAGTTTGGGTTAAGTAACTATGTAGAGGGTGATAGCTTATTTATTGCCCTTTGCTTTATCTAATGGACAAGTGTGAAGGGGGTTGTATTAAACGCTGAAACAGGGCATTGCATACGTTGCCTAGGAATTCCTGCCTCCATAAATACATTCCCTTGCTGAATAAAGCCATTGAGCTTAAAACGCTCTACTTCATTTAAGATACAATTAATGCTTACTTCTTCAATACCTTGGTTTGACGCTAATTCAACAATAAAGTTGAGAAGCGATGTATATACTTTGCGATTACGGTGCTCAGGTAATACAGCTATTCTGCCGATTAAGCCATCTTTACATAATCTACCTGTTGCTATTGGGCAGTTTGCATCGTCTGTAACAAGTACATGTAATGCAATTTTATCTAGGCTATCAAATTCGATATGCTTGGGGATATGTAACTCGTAAACAAAAACTCGCTCTCGAATTTTTTGTAGCAAATCTTTTTTTATATCCCATTCAACCTTATCAACCAGATAGCCCATTGCAAACTCCTATTGATACCAAATTAAAATGAGTAAGCAATCACAGCAAAGTTATTCAAGCCAATATCAGATGAAAATTAAAAATTTTAACTGACCTGTATAAATCATATTTTACGCTGAAAAATGCTCATCATTATTAATATAATTGGCATTATTACTCGTGATCTATATTAAACCAGATCCCCTCATTAACAAGTGTAGTAAAAGTTTGAGTAAAAACTAAACTTGGATTTGTTAAATTTAATGCTGAACTTTCAAACTCAGTATGATCGGTAAGTAGTTTTACCGCAGCTAAGTCGGTTAGCGGCATAGCGTAATTTTCGCCATTTACACTTAGTAAAACTTCTGTATCGAGTTGCTGATAAATAGCGCGTGTGCCACCTAAGCGTTCAAATACTGTTTCTTCATCACTTAAATCATCGCTTATTTGCTCTGACGTAAATGGAGGCTCTACTGGCGCTAAATCCATTTCATGTTTGGGCTGACTAAGTGTTGAGCCTAACCATTGTTTAAATAAATCGTCATTTTCTAAAAGTGCTGCCATCAGTGTTTTAACTTTATCAACTTCAAGGCTTGTAAGTTCACCTTTAGATTTTCTTAGTGTGATGTTGTGATCGGTATAACGTTTTTGACCGCTTTCGGTATCAATAATATGATCGGCAAAGCTCGATAATAAATCTTGTTGATTTGGCGCTCTAAAACCAACTGAATAATTGAGCGCGTTTTCTACGGCGTAACCTTCGTGAGGGCACCCTGGTGGAATATATAAAATATCGCCAGGCTCTAATATGCAATCGATTACGGCTTCAAATGCTTCTACTTGCAGTAATTTTTTGTTTTGAGCAAACTGCTTAAGTGTTGGATCGGGCAGGCCTACGCGCCAATGACGTTTACCTTCGCCTTGAATAATAAATACGTCATATTGGTCTAAGTGTGGGCCGACACCACCATTTGGCGTTGAATAGCTGATCATTAAATCATCTATGCGCCAGTTTGGAATAAATCTAAATGGCTCTAGTAGTTGTGCAGCTTCGCTATGCCAGTGATCAACTGCTTGCACGAGTAATGTAGAATGATCGTCTGTTAACTGCTCAAAGTCTTCAAATGGACCTTGGTAGGTTTGCCAATCATTTTTATGATTGGTAATAATACGTGACTCTATGCTTTCTTCCATTGCGAGGCCGGCAAGTTCATTAGCATCAAGTGGGTCTTGAAAATCTGCAAAACCTTGTTTGATTAAAAGCGGCTTTTTTTGCCAAAAATGGCTTAAAAACTCTTGCTCAGACAAATTATTTATTTTTAGTTGATACATACATTATGCCTACTAGTTAGTGCAATGGGGTTAAAACAAAAAAAGCGAAAGGATAATCCTTTCGCTTTTTAAAAGAGTAATTTAGTTTTTAAACTAAGTCATCAATAAACTCAACAGCACGACCAATATAATTAGCAGGTGTTAGTTTTTTCATTTCTACTTTAGCGTGCTCTGGAAGGTCAAGACCATCGATAAAGTCAGCCATTATTTCTTGATTTACACGTTTACCGCGTGTTAAATCTTTAAGTTTTTCGTATGGCTTTTCAATACCATATTTACGCATAACGGTTTGAATCGGCTCGGCTAGCAATTCCCAGTTTTGATCAAGCTCGTCTGCTAAACGTTGCTCGTTTACTTCAAGCTTGCTCACACCTTTAAGTGTTGATTGGTATGCAATAATAGCATAGCCCATACCTACACCTAAGTTACGTAATACCGTTGAATCGGTAAGGTCACGCTGCCAGCGAGAAACTGGTAATTTTTGTGCAAGGTGAGCAAAAATAGCGTTTGCTAAACCTAAGTTACCTTCTGAGTTTTCAAAATCAATTGGGTTAACTTTATGCGGCATTGTAGATGAGCCAATTTCGCCCGCAATTGTTTTTTGCTTAAAGTGATTAAGTGCGATGTAACCCCACATGTCACGGTCAAAATCGAGCAAAATAGTGTTAAAGCGTGCAATTGCGTCAAACAACTCTGCAATATAGTCATGCGGTTCAATTTGTGTAGTAAATGGGTTAAGTGTTAAACCTAAGCTTGATACAAATTTATCTGCGTGAGTATGCCAGTCGTAATCTGGGTATGCGCTAAGGTGAGCGTTGTAGTTACCAACAGCACCGTTAACTTTACCAAGCATTTCTACTTGTGCAATTTGGTCGCGTTGACGCTTTAAACGCATGTATACGTTAGCAAACTCTTTACCCATCGTTGATGGTGTAGCTGGTTGCCCGTGCGTACGAGTCATCATTGGGATTGCTTTGTACTCAATCGCTTTTTCTTTAATTGCGCTTAAAAGTTCATCGCAATAAGGGAGTAAAACCTTGTTACGTGCTTCGCTAAGCATTAAACCATGAGATAGATTGTTAATATCTTCTGAAGTACAAGCGAAGTGAATAAATTCATTGATTGCATGAAGCTCACTGTTATCGGCTACTTTTTCTTTTAATAAATATTCAACCGCTTTAACATCGTGGTTTGTAGTGCGTTCAATATCTTTAACGCGCTGTGCATCAGCTTCGCTGAAGTTATCTACAATAGCGTTAAGTAGTGCATTTGCTTGCTCACTAAATGCAGGTACTTCTTTTATATCGCTTGCTGCAGCTAACGCTTGCAACCAACGCACTTCAACAATTACGCGGTATTTAATTAAGCCAAATTCGCTGAAAATACTGCGTAGTTCAGTGGTTTTGCTGCCGTAGCGACCATCCACTGGAGAGATAGCCGTTAACGCTGAAAGCTCCATAATAACTCCTAAATTTTAGTTTGAACGATAGTTAAATTTTTGTTTTAGCAATGGCGAGTATTTTTCTTTTTGAAAAGAAAAAGTGACGGCGTTTACCGCCCATTTGTCGCCATAATACTGCACTTCTAACACCGGCTAGTAATAGGGCACGGATTTTATTTTGAGTGAGCTGCTGTTTTAATAACTCGGGTTTACCATAAACCTGTATTCGGTGCCCAAGGGGGCTCAGCACCGACGAGTATATATCTGCTAAACCGGCAACAACGCTCTCGTCGGTAATAGCAAAATGGTCTAAACGACGATGAATATCATCAATTCGTTTGCCTAATTCGTTTAAGCTCTTGTCGTTTGCATTTAGTGCACGCTCAAGCTGCATTAAACCACCTACGTACTTTACTATTTCAACATCTTTTTGAGCGCCTGCAGTAAGCTGCGCCATTAATGTTTTATAGCCATCACGTAGGTTATCTGTACCTTGATAAACGTCCTCTGGAGATTCAGGAGATGTTTGAATAATACTTGAAAGTAAGATTTCTAAATCGTGTTCGTTGTTGCTGCCGTATTGGGCAATTTTTTGAACTTGTTTAGCAACCTGGCACATGGCGGCAAGCGCCATGACTTGGTATTCATTCATTACTTAATCACCGAGTCAATAATACCACCACCTAAACACACATCTTCTGCATAAAATACGGCAGATTGACCTGGCGTAACTGCTTTTTGTGGTTCGTCGAATAATACACGAGCCATGCCGTCTTCACCTACAAGTAGGGTACAGCTTAAGTCTTCTTGACGGTAACGTGTTTTAACTGTGCAGCGAGTGGTGCCTTTAGGGCCAACGCGGTCTACCCAATGTAATTGGTTTGCATTAAGACCATTACTGTATAGGCGAGGGTGATCTTTACCTTGACCAACAACAAGTACGTTACGTTCTAAGTCTTTATCAACTACGTACCATGGTTCGCCAGAACCTTCCTTCATACCACCAATTAACAAGCCTTTGCGTTGTCCAAGTGTATGGTACATTAAGCCTTCGTGCTCGCCTACGTTGTTACCGTCAGTGTCTTCGATAACGCCAGGTTGCGCTGGTAAGAACTTTTGTAAAAAGTCTTTAAATTTACGTTCACCGATAAAGCAAATTCCGGTGCTGTCTTTTTTATCGTGAGTGATTAGGTCTTGTTCTTCTGCTATGCGGCGTACTTCTGGTTTTTCGATATCGCCTACAGGGAATAACGTTTGGCCAATATGTTCATGGCTTAGGGTATATAAAAAGTAGCTTTGATCTTTATTGTTATCAAGTCCGCGACACATTACGTATTTGTCATCGCGAAGTTCACGGCGAACGTAGTGTCCGGTTGCAATAAAGTCAGCACCGAGTGCTTGAGCCGCAAATTCTAAAAAGGCTTTAAATTTAATTTCTTTATTACACATTATATCTGGGTTTGGTGTACGGCCGGCTTTGTACTCTGCTAAAAAGTATTCAAATACATTATCCCAGTATTCAGCAGCAAAGTTTACTGTGTGAAGCTCAATGCCTAATTTGTCGCATACGGCTTGTGCATCTTTTAAGTCATCAGCGGCAGCACAGTATTCATCATTGTCGTCTTCTTCCCAGTTCTTCATAAACAGGCCTTCTACTTGGTAGCCCTGTTGTTGTAACAAATATGCAGATACAGAAGAATCAACACCGCCGGACATGCCAACAATGACTTTAATGTGACTATTTTCGCTCATGAATAATTTCGCTTATACAGATTGCTGTTAACTTGGAAAGGCCGCGATTATAGCATGTATTTTGTTTGAGCTTAAAGAGCGTAGGGCGGCAAAGGACATAATTTGTCACTATTTTATTTGTATAACAAATAGCAAAGTAACCTTACGAAGTATTGTATAAATTTATTTATCGATTTTTTGATGAAAAACAATACTTTCAAATTCCTCAAAATACATAAACTAGAGGTTAGTTGAGGAAACTATAATTTAGTCGTCGTAAATTGTATCTAATCTCAAAGCCTTTTTGCTTAAGCTATCTTCAACACACTTGAGCACTAAAGGGCTTCTAAGCGGTAATGATTTTATTTGCTCTAATGTATGCCAGTTAGCGCTGATGATGTCGGAATCCATTGGTGTTGGTGCTTTTATATTATTAGGCGCTTCAAATAAAAAACAGAACCGTAAATAGTGCACTGCGTTATCGGCATGCAAATTATACACACCTAAAAAGCCAATAGGCTCAAGCGCTAAGCCTGTTTCTTCAAGTAGCTCTCTGCTTGCAGCTTGTGCAAGCGTCTCATTTTTCTCTAAATGACCCGCAGGTTGATTGTAACAAATTTGCTTTGTAAATTTATCGCGCTCTTTTACAAGTAAAAACTCATTTTGCTTTTTTACTATTGCTGCAACCGTAACATGCGGTTTATGCATCAACTACGCCCTTAATTACTTTGTATTCACCACAATTAATATCATCCAACGTATAGTTGCCAATGCTATAGCGGATGAGGCGAAGTGTAGGGTGGCCAATATGCGCGGTCATTCGACGAACTTGTCTATTTTTACCTTCATTAATGGTAATACTTAGCCAAGTGGTAGGGATTGCTTTTCGCTCGCGTACAGGGGGATTACGCGCCCAAATTGTAGGCTCATCTATTATTTTAACGTTAGCAGGGAGTGTTAGCCCGTCTTTAAGTTTTACGCCATTGCATAAATCGTTAATTGATTCACTTGTTGGTTCACCTTCAACTTGTGCCCAGTAGGTTTTATTGGTTTTTTTATCAGGTGCTGTTAGGGTGTTTTGCAATTTTCCACAGTTTGTTAAAAGTAATAAACCTTCACTGTCTCTGTCTAATCTGCCCGCTGCGTAAACTTCTTTAATAGGGATGAACTCAGCAAGCGTTTGTCTGTCGGCGTCATCTGTAAATTGGCATAGCACATCAAATGGTTTGTTGAATAGCACTATCTTTCTGTCTTTAGATGCTATTTGCGGCTTTATTCCTCTTTTACCTGAAGGCGTTTTGTTAAGTGCACTGCGTGAATAAGTTCGGCCTGTACTTCTTTTTGGCTTGGATTCAGTTACTTGATTATTGCCTGATTTAGATCTCATTATATGCACCTAGCTGGTTTTGGTAATCCAGCAATTTTTGTTGCTTGTTTAGCTGGGCCTTTAGGAAATAATTTATATAAATAAAGGCTATTTCCTTTGTCTTCACCGAGTGCTTTAGCCATTGCTTTTACAAGCATTCTAATTGCTGGGCTGGTGTTATATTCAATGTAAAAATCACGAACAAAATTAATGACTTCCCAGTGTTGCTCACTCAGTGTGATGTTTTCTTGAGTAGCAATTACAGGCGCCAGCTCCTTTGACCATAAAGTATGGTCGAGCAAGTAGCCTTGTTTGTCAGTTTCAATCTGTTGGTTGTTAAATTCAAGCATGGGTTACCACGTAATGGATTGATTAGTTGATAAAGTGAGTGCCACAAAGTCTTCATAGCTAATTGCTTTATCGTTATCGGCTAATTTTATTGCACGTATTTGCGCGTCTTGTTCAAGTATTAACAGTGTATCTGCAAATTGCCTAAATTGTTTTTTTGCAAAGCAGGCATCACCAACAAGTAGTACCTTATCGCCTGATAAAATTAAATTCTCAAGCTGATTTGCGCAGTAATAGTTAAGCGGCTTTGAAAAAATATGTAACGTACTCATAGGTTCACCACATGTTGCTGCGCTTTAATTAGTGTTTGTTGTTGGCTAAAGTTAAGGACTTTTGCCTCTATGAGTAAATCATGTTTATTTAAACCATAATCAAGCAATGATTTTTCACACACAAAAATATTTTCAACATCATAAATTTCGAGCGTTTTAATATTTTTAAAAAAGTCTTTTAAGCCAATTTTGTTTGGTTGCTGATGCTTTTTTAAAGTCAAAACGGCGGGGCCGCTAAACAACCAACTTACATTTTGGTCAACAGCAGCAAATATCAATGTCATATCTAGTGCATCACGAATATTTAAATCGTCAAATGGACTGCACTGACTCATTACTAATACGTTTATCATTTAAATTGCACCCATTTATCTGCATCGCTTGCAAGCATTGCAAATTCAGCTAACCCTGCGACTTTAAATACACCTGTGTTTTTAATATCTAACCCGCGTTTTTCAGCGGCAGTAACACACAGCATTAAATTTAGTTCTTGATCAGCGAGTTGCTGCCAAAGTGCTGAAATTTGAAGTTCGTCTGAGGATAAATCAAAGTGGGTAGATGCATGATAAATACCTTGCTGGTATAAAAAAATAGCATCAATGGTGTGCCCTTGGGCTAAACATGCATTCGCAAATTTAACTATGCGTTGCGTGGTATCGTGATCGGATGGTGGTGTATGTAATGAAAGAACAAAGCGTGCCAAAACAATTCCAATAAAAAAGCCCCAATAAAGGGGCTATTTTAACAGAACTATTTAATTAGTCATCACTTGCGCCAAGTAGAGCAAGCAAAGAAGTAAATAAGTTATATACGCTTAGGTATAAAGACACTGTTGCACGAATGTAGTTAGTTTCACCACCGTTTATGATTCGGCTTGTATCAAATAAAATCAAACCAGACATAATCAGTACAACTGCTGCATTAAGCACCATAAACATCAATGAACTGCCAATAAAAATATTAACGATGCTTGCTACAATCACAACGATTAAGCCAACAGTTAAAAAGCCACCCATGAATGAGAAGTCTTTTTTAGTGTTTAGTGCATAAGCAGATAAACCAAAAAAGATAAGCGCTGTAGAACCTAAGGCTTGCATAATAAGCATTGGGCCATTTGGTAATGCAGCATAATGGTTAAGCAATGGACCTAAGCCAGCCCCCATTAAACCTGTGAAAGCAAACACCCAAAATACACCAGATGCTGTATCTGCTTTTTTATTTACAACAAATAATAAACCGAACGAAACGAGTGTAAACACAATTCCCATAAAGTAAGGTAATTGCAGTGCCATTGAAATACCAGCTGTAACTGCACTAAATGCAAGTGTCATAGCTAGTAAAAAGTAGGTGTTTTTAAGTACCTTGTTTGTTTCAATGGTAGACATTACCGGTTTCGCGGTATTGTACGATTGATTAAACGCCATTGTAGAGCTCCTTTAAGTGAAACGTGTGTGTTTCGATAATTTAACTAAAATTAGATTACCAACTCTTATATGTTTGGGCAAACCTTTGTAGATCAATAGAGTTAAATATTTAAATAAAAGTATATTGACGGCTAAATTAAAAACACTTTGTTTTATCTTTAAACAAATTAATTGTTTTTTAAGCACTTAAACAATTAATTTAAAAAAAAGCTTCACAAAAGGGATGGGTTTCCCTATTATGCAGGCCGTGCGGAGAGATGGCAGAGTGGTCGAATGCACCGGTCTTGAAAACCGGCATGGGTTTATAGCCCATCTAGGGTTCAAATCCCTATCTCTCCACCACTTATTTATGAGTGTGTGGTAATTTATTTATCATTCATTTAAAAGTTATTAGTACACTCTTACTTTTAACTTAGCAGTATCGGAGAGATGGCAGAGTGGTCGAATGCACCGGTCTTGAAAACCGGCATGGGTTTATAGCCCATCTAGGGTTCAAATCCCTATCTCTCCACCATATAACAAAATAGCCCGCTAATTTAGCGGGCTTTTTTGTGCCTGTAAAATAAATAAGTGCAAATAGAAATTGTGCGTTTTGTCATCATAAATTACGACCATAGTCTCTGTTTCTAACCTTTAGATCTTGGTGCATGCTTTATACACAGAATTTAGATTTGTGTATTAAGGATTTTAAATGAAACATCAGCTAGCAAAAAGCGTAGGGCTTTCGTTATTATCGCCTGTTATTGTAGGCAGTTTACTTGGTGTTTATTACTCTCTTACGCTTGAAGGCGAGTTTGTATCAATATTTCTTACCTTATTAATGACCGCTATATCAAATGCACACATAGTAGGCTTAACAATGGCTGCTTTTGTTGTGCCAGGGTATTTACTCATGTTTAAGTATTCTAAAGTTAATTATTCAGGGGTATTAACTCTTGGATTACTAGGCGGAGCGATATTTAGTTACTTATTAAGTGCCACAACTGGCGAGATATTTTTGATCAATAGTGTAATGTCAGCATTCGCTGCAGGGCTGTTTTTGTTTGGTCTTCGTAAAACAGCAAAAAAATAATCGCAGCATTATTAACCAAGCACGCTGATAAACGGTGCGATTTCCTTTTTTTTACCTCCAAAAGGTTCCAATTTTTCACGACAAAGAGTACCTTTAGCTACTGTATGTTTAATAAGAAGTAGTTTGGTATGCAAAAGCACGATTTTTACCAGTCATTAGTTAAGCAAACGCAATCGCTGATAGCTGGTGAATCTAATGTAATTGCCAATATGGCAAATATAAGCGCGCTGTTATTTACCTCTTTAGAAGATGTAAATTGGGCGGGTTTTTACTTTATGGATTCTCCTACTGAATTAGTACTTGGCCCGTTTCAAGGCAACCCTGCATGCATCCGTATTCCAGTTGGAAAAGGGGTATGTGGAACTGCCGCTGCAAACGCAGAGACACAACTAATTGAAGATGTTCACGCTTTTGACGGGCATATAGCCTGCGATGCAGCGTCTAACTCTGAAGTAGTTGTACCTATCATGAAACATGGTAAAGTATTTGCAGTTCTAGACATTGATAGTCCAAGTATTGGCCGATTTGATGCTGACGATAAAGCGGGTCTAGAAGCATTAGTAAAATGCTTAGAGGCGAGCTTGTAATGAAAGATTTGCTAAATGTTCAAGACTACCTATTTGCTGTACAAGATGTTGGCGACTGGGAAGGCGATGAAGAACATGTAGCGGAAACGCTCAATGATTTGATTCATATTGCATGGGATCGTCTTCCAGATGATTCAGAATGTGAATTTATTGATGAAACAATTAATGGTATTTGGGAACACCTTCGAGGTGATATGGCTGTTATAGAAGCCGATTTCGAAGAGTTGGTCGACTGGGTAATACACTACGTCGATTCGTCCCTTGATGAAAAGATGTGAAAAATAGGTTCTAAAATGGAAACCACAAACAAGCTAAAAGATATTAATGAAGTGTTGGAATTTTTATATCAAGAATTTCCACAATGTTTTAAACAAAAAGATGGCATCAAGCCGCTTAAAGTCGGTATTTTTAAAGATATTGCTGAGCGTATTGAAGGGTCTGAAAAAGTAAGTAAGACTCAAGTTCGTCAAGCGCTTAGAAAATACACGTCTAACTGGCGTTATTTGGAAGCTGTGACTAAGTCAGAGTTTCGTATTGATCTTGATGGCAATCAAGGTGAAAAAGTTGAGCAAGAGCATATCGACCATGCGCAAAAAGCATTGGAAGAAAGCCGCGCTAAAATGGCTAAACGCAAAAAACAACAGCGTCCACGTCAAGATTCAGATTCTAAATCTTTCAAGAAAAAACCTGCTCATGCTAGCAAAACAGGCGATAAAAACGCACCTGCAGCTAACAAACCTGCTAAAGCAGCGCCGGCTAAACGTTCAGGAAAAATTGAACCTTTACCAGCAACTGAGGTCAAGGTTAATAATAAGGTTAAGGTTAAACTTGGCCAAGCACTTGTAAATGCAGTAATAACTGAAGTGAACAAAGATGATGTTCATGTTGAGTTAGTAACAGGTATGCAAGTTAAAACCAAAGCTGACAGCTTATACATCGTTTAAGTTGTCAATAAATTAAGGAGTTGTGTATGAGTAAAAAGTTTACGCTCATTCCGTTAGTTGCTGCCCTGTTTTCAGGTTCATTATTTGCTGCTGTAGAAGCCGTCACCATTGACGATTTACCCCAGCTTAAGCAAGAGAGTCAACATGGTACTGCTAGCAAACGAGTGGCTAGCTTATTTGCTCGTTCACACTATACACCGGTTCGATTTAACGATGAGCTTTCTAGTAAAGTGTACGATCGTTATATCGAATCCCTTGATTTTAATAAAAGCGTTTTCTTAGCCAGCGATATCGCCTCATTTGAGCAATACCGTGATGACTTTGATAACGCTATTACTACCGGCAAATTAGACTTTACGTTTGATATTTTTAACTTAAGTCTTAAACGCCGTTTTGAACGTTACGAGTATTCACTTACTCTACTTGAAAAAGAAATGACGTTTGATAAAGAAGATGAATACTTTTTTGACCGTGAAGATTCAGCATGGCCTGTTTCACAAGCCGAGCTTGATGAAATTTGGCGCGAGCGTGTAAAATACGACGCACTGCGTTTAAAAATGACAGGTAAAGATTGGGAAGGCATTAAAGAGGTGCTGACCAAACGCTACAAAAATGCAGAAAAACGTTTAGTACAATCTAATTCAGAAGATGCTTTTCAAATTGTTATGAACTCGCTAGCACGAAGTATTGAGGCGCATACGTCTTATTTATCGCCACGTCGTGCAGAGCAATTCAAAATGGATATGGACTTAGAGCTTGAGGGCATTGGTGCCGTACTAAGCCCTGACGAAGACTACACTGTTATTCGCAGCTTAGTGCCGGGAGGCCCTGCAGATAAAACAGATCAAATTAAAGCTGATGACCGCATTATTGGTGTTGCCCAAGATGGCGAAGAGTTTGTCGATGTAATTGGCTGGCGTTTAGATGACGTAGTTGATTTAATTAAAGGTCCTAAAGGGACTAAAGTACGTCTACAGTATTTAAAAGGTGTTGACGCTCACGGTGCTCCTAAAGTTGTTGAAATCACGCGTGATAAAATTCGACTTGAAGATAGAGCAGCTAAATCAGAAGTATTTGAAGCAAAATACTCTGATTTAACAAGTAAAGTTGGCGTGATTGAAATTCCAGGCTTTTACAATAATCTTTCGAAAGATGTAAAAGTTGAGCTGGCTAAGCTTAAAGAAGAAAAAGTTGATGGTATTATTATCGACTTGCGCCAAAATGGTGGTGGTTCTTTATACGAAGCAACACAATTGTCAGGTTTGTTTTTTGATCAAGGCCCAGTTGTTCAAATTCATACCTTAAATAACCGAATTGAAGAACAAAAAGATCGTGATGGTATAACTTACTATGACGGCCCTTTAACTGTGTTAGTTGATCGTTACAGTGCTTCTGCTTCTGAAATATTCGCAGCAGCAATGCAAGACTACGGTCGCGCAGTAATTATTGGCGAGCAAACATTTGGTAAAGGTACTGTACAGCAGCACAAAGGCTTAGGCCGTGCTTACGATTTATACGATAATGCGCTAGGTAGCGTACAGTATACTATTGCTAAGTTTTATCGTATTAACGGTGGTAGTACGCAACATAAAGGTGTTATCCCTGATATTTCGTTTCCATCAGCAATCGACCCTGCAGAGTGGGGCGAAAGTAAGCAAGATAATGCACTTCCATGGGATAGCATCGTTAAAGCGAAATACAAAAAACTAGGTAATTTAACACCTATTATTACGTACCTTGAAAAACAACACGAAGTACGAATTAAATCAGAGCCAGAATTTGGTTATGTATTTAGCGATATTACTTTATATAACGAAGAGAAAGACCGTAAAACTATCTCTTTAGTTGAAGCAGACCGTATTAAAGAAAAGGACGAAGGTGAAGCACGTGCACTTGTACGTACTAACGAACGTCTTAAGCGCTTAGGTAAAGAGCCGGTAGAAAACTTAGACGATTTACCAGAAGTAATTGAAGAGCTTGACCCATTTTTGGAAGAAGCAGCATTAATTACTCAAGATTATATTAATTATGGTCGTATAGCTAAGAAGTAACAACTGGTTTTACCTCCATAAAAAAGGCGCTTTAGCGCCTTTTTTACTACCTAAAATTTACTAAATTGTTATAATCTTTGATTACATAAAGTTGAGCTAGATCAATCATGCTCAATTAATGCGCTTTACGTGCTAAAAATAATAATTAAACACACAGCAAGTGTGTGTAGGAGTCTCTATTTTGAAGCCATTGGATGATAAACCAATCAAGCCCGCCTCTTTTTTTGATGCATTAATTCCTATCACTGTATTAATTTGTTTGCTTGGTGCAGCCGTATACTTATTTGGTGATAACTCTTCTTCAGGTCCTAACCAAATAGCACTTTTATTTGCCACTTTTGCAGCGGCTTTAATTGGCCTTAAAAACGGTTACACATGGAAAAAATTAGAACAAGCTATGATCGAAGGCATAACGCTTTCACTTGGTGCTATTTTAATTTTACTTATGGTAGGTGCATTAATTGGTACTTGGCTACTTTCTGGGACTGTACCCACTTTAATTTATTATGGCTTACAAGTTATAAATCCAAGTTGGTTTTATGCAGCGAGTTGCTTAATTTGTGGCATTGTAGCAATGAGTATTGGTAGTTCTTGGACCACGGCTGCTACGATAGGTGTGGCTTTATTAGGCGTTGCTACGGGTCTTGGACTTGAGCAAACAGTAACCGCAGGTGCCGTTATATCTGGCGCATACTTTGGTGATAAGCTAAGCCCGTTGTCAGAAACAACCAATCTGGCACCAGCAGTTGTTGGCGCTGATTTGTTTGAGCATATTCAACATATGCTGTGGACGACAGTACCGAGTTTTGTAATTGCACTGATTATATTTATATTCATGGGGTTTAATGCAACGGCTTCAAGCGAAGCAGGGCGCATTGATGAAATAACGGCTATTTTACAACAAAACTTTAATATTGGTTTTGAAATGCTCATTCCGTTAATTGTACTTTTAGTGTTGGCAATTAGAAAAATGCCCGCTTTTCCAGCTATCTCAATTGGTGCTGTTGTGGGCGCTGTTTGGGCTATGTTGTTTCAGTCTGATCTAATTGCTAGCCAAATTGATATTTCTCAAGGACAGCTAGTTGGCTACTTCAAACTTGTTTGGACTACTTTCTTTGATGGTTTTAGTATCAGTACCGGCGATGACAAAATGGATTCGTTGCTCAGCGGTGGCGGTATGGCTGGTATGCTTACAACTACATGGCTGATTATGACTGCACTAATGTTTGGTGCCATCATGGAAAAAACGGGCCTTCTGGACATTTTTGTTAAAAGCATACTTAAAATAGCTAAAAGTACGGGTTCATTAATTACAGCAACAATTGCAACCTGTATAGGAACTAACGTAATAGCGGCCGATCAATATATAGCGATTGTTGTCCCTGGCCGTATGTTTAAAGATGAATATGAAAAACGTGGTTTGAAGCCTGTTAATTTATCTCGTACATTAGAGGATGGCGGTACAATTACCAGCCCACTTATTCCTTGGAATACTTGTGGTGCTTACATGCAAAGCGTTTTACTAATAAACCCTTTCGATTATGCACTCTACGCTTTCTTTAATTTAATTAACCCTGTTTTAGCAGTTGTTTATGCCTACTTAGGTATTAAAATTTTACGCATTAAACCAAAACAATCTGCCTAATTTTAAGCAGCTCCTTTTAACTTAAAAGGAGCTGCTCTGGAGTATCTATGACTGAATCAAGTAAACCTCAAGCACAATATCTTAAAGACTATAAAGCTCCTGATTTTTTAATTGACCACACAGAGCTAACTTTTGACTTACAACCTTTATCAACCAAAGTAAGCTCTTTACTAACACTTACCCGTGTTGGTGATAAAAAAGCATCTTTAGTGCTTGATGGTATTGATTTGCGTTTACTGTCTTTATCTGTTGATACAGTTGATATAACGGATTATGAAATTGTTGGTGAGCAGCTAATAATTAATAACCTACCGGATAGTTTTCAACTCAATATAGTGACAGAGATATCACCTGAGACGAATACTTCTTTAGAAGGTTTATATTTATCGGGAGGTGCGTATTGCACACAGTGCGAAGCGCAGGGTTTTAGAAAAATAACCTATTATATGGACCGCCCCGATGTACTAGCCACATTTGATGTGACTGTTATTGCTGATAAAAAATTCCCGCAATTACTTTCTAACGGTAATCAAGTTGATAGCGGTGAAACACAAGATGGTCGTCACTTTGTGAAATGGCAAGATCCATTCAAAAAGCCAAGTTATTTGTTCGCACTTGTAGCAGGCGATTTTGATGTTTTAAAAGATACTTACACAACTAAAAGTGGCAGAGATGTAGAGTTAGCATTGTTTGTTGATAAAGGTAATTTATCTAAAACACCCCATGCTATTGCCTCACTTAAAAAAGCAATGCAATGGGATGAAGAACGTTTCAATTTAGAGTATGACCTTGATATTTATATGATTGTAGCCGTTGATTTTTTCAACATGGGTGCGATGGAAAATAAAGGGCTGAATGTATTTAACAGTAAATGCGTATTAGCCAATCAAGAAACTGCGACAGACAAAGACTATCATACGATTGAATCCATTGTAGGGCATGAATACTTTCATAACTGGACAGGTAACCGAGTTACTTGTAGAGATTGGTTTCAGTTATCGCTAAAAGAAGGGCTAACCGTATTTAGAGACCAAGAGTTTAGTAGTGATTTAGGTTCTCGTGCACTTAACCGTATTGATGCGGTTAAAGTAATGCGTACCCATCAGTTTAGTGAAGATGCAGGCCCTATGGCTCACCCAATTCGCCCTGAAAAAGTTATCGAAATGAATAACTTTTATACAGTAACTGTATACGATAAAGGTGCTGAAGTTATCCGTATGATGCACACATTACTGGGTGAAACTAACTTTCAAAAAGGGATAACGCTTTACTTTGAGCGCCACGATGGTCAAGCAGTTACATGTGATGATTTTGTAAGAGCAATGAGCGATGCATCAGGTGTTAATTTAGAGCAATTTAAACAATGGTACAGCCAATCAGGTACACCGCGTTTAAATGCAATTCAAAAATTTGATAGCAGCTCAAATACATATACATTAACAATAGAACAAGCAGCACCGGTCAATCAGCCAGACAATAAACCACTTCATATACCTTTTGCTATTGAACTACTTGACGCAAATGGAGAAAGTATTACTCTGCAATACAAAGGTACAAAACTAGATCATGTGCTTGATGTAACAAGTACGACTCAAACATTTAGCTTTGATAATATGTTAGAAAAGCCTGTTGCGGTTTTACTCGAAGATTTTTCTGCACCTTGTATTTTAAATCAGCAAACAACAGAGCCCGAACTATTACATATTATGCGTTTTGCACGTAGCGATTTTTCACGTTGGGATGCACAACAGCAGCTATTTATTAAAGCGATTAAATCTCAGATTACCGACACAACTAATAGCGTGTTAAGCAGCGAAATTATAAATGCGCTACGTGTACTTATAAATACCAAAGAGGGCGATTTAGCTTTAATTGCAGAGCTGTTTAAATTGCCAAGTTTTGACACGTTAGCCGCTGAATTTGAAGTAATACCTGTTGATGAAATTATCAAAATAACAGAAAAGTTTGAGCAACAAATTGCTGATGAACTTGCTGATGAGCTGCTTAGTTGTTACGAATCTCTTGAAGATGATGGCAGTATAAGTGCAAGCGCTGTTGCGAATCGTGCTTTAAAGCAAATATGTCTGCACTACCTTGCTAAAACACAAAATCCAGAAGCTGTAACCTTCATTAAAGAAGCTGCAAGCTCTACTAATATGACTAATGTACTTGGTGCCCTAAGCGCTGTGGTAAAAGCTTCACACCCTATTAGAGACGAGCTTTTGAGTCATTTTGATAGTCAGTGGCGTCATGATGTTCTAGTGATGGATAAATGGTTTGCACTGCAAGCTATGCAATCAGGCAGTAATGCTATAGATGATATTAAAGCACTTTACGAACACCCGTGTTTTGATTTTTCAAATCCTAATCGTGTACGTGCACTTGTAGGAAGTTTTAGCCATTTTAATACAGCGCAATTTCATCGCTCTGATGCCCAAGGTTATGCGTTATTAGGTGATTTACTGATAAAACTTAATGCAATTAATCCACAAAATGCATCGCGTATGCTGACACCATTTATGTCATGGAAGCGTTACGATGATGTACGCTCACAAGCAATGAAACTGCAATTACAACGCTTAGCCAATTTGGATGCCCTAAGTGCTGACTTGTATGAAAAGGTTGAAAAAGCGCTCGCATAAATGATTGAGTATTATTTTACCCTAAGATTGAGCTATAACGAATGCATGGATTACTACCATGGTCGTTTTAGCTCATTACAAGTTGTAGAGGATGGCGGTAAAACGATTCGTTTTACCGCTACATATTTAAGGCCCTTCATTTCGAGCTTGGGTGTACGTGGCCGTTTTAGACTCTTATTAACCCCCGAAAACAAGTTTATCCGCCTAGAGCGAGTGGCCTGACACTCGGTTTTTATGTTATATATACATAAAAATATTGTATTTTTGTTAATTTCAATTTGTCCTATTGTTAAATTACGTGTATAAATTATCTGGTACGACGTCTTACCAATACGTAAGCGTCAACCAGAATAAAAATATATGACAGATTTGAGCGAGTATTTGTAATTTTGCAGATTCGCTTCTATCGTTATGATTACACTAAAAACAATAACTTGATCACACAAAATGACCCGCGACAGGGGGGAACCAAAATGATAAGAAGATCGCTTTTTGTTAAAAATAAAATCGCTATAGGTTTAGCAGCCGCTAGTTTAGGTTTATCTGCAGCCAGTACTCAAGCTGTAACATTTGAAGCTGGGGGGTTTGATATTACCTTCGATTCAACCTTTTCATATGGGCAAAGTGTCCGTGTAGAAGATAGAGACTTTAGCTTAATTGGTAAAAGTAATAATCCAGCTTTCGACTGGACAGGTTACAACCCTGCGCTAAGTAACACTATTTACTCATCACAAGATGTATGGGCACAACCGGGCTCTTACTCAAACAATGGTGATGCGGGTAATTTAAATTTTGACAGTGGTGACTCATTCTCAAAACTATTGAAGGGAACACACGACCTTTCAATAAATAAAGATAACTACGGTTTGTTCACTCGCTTTATGTATTTTTATGACTTTGCATTAATGGATGGCTATCACGCTTATTCAAATCCTACATCTGGGCAGGGTGTGGATCCGTGTGATGATAAAGACACTAAAGCACAAAGTTGTGCCGACATACGTTTACTAGATGCGTTTGTATGGGCCGATTTTGATTTAAACGACGGAAATAATCCTTTATCTGTTCGTTTAGGTCAGCAAGTAGTTAACTGGGGGGAAAGTACGCTAATCTCTCATGGTATTAACGTAAACCCAGTTGATATTGACCGATTGAAAGCCCCAGGCGCTGAGCTTAAAGAAGCATTTATACCTGTAGGTATGCTTTGGGCATCGCTTGGTATTACTGAAAACATCACGCTTGAGGGTTTCTACCAATACCAATGGCAAGAAACGCGTTTACCAGCAGCAGGCACGTATTTTTCAACTAATGACTTTGCAGCAGAAAATGGTTATCAGCAGAATGTTCAATTAGGTTTTACGTCTAATCCTGATATTGATGTTGCTTTTTTAACAGATAGCTTGAATAACTTAACATCTGACTTTGCATTAGCTGCAGCTGCACAAGGTATTGATCCGTCAAGTGCAGAAGGTAGTGCTTTATTAGCTCAAATGTATCTAGCTTATCCAACTAAGGTGGCTTTAAAAGGTAAAGGGGATAATGGTAAAAATGAACCTGAAGATGGCGGTCAGTATGGTTTACGTTTAGGTGTGTTTTTACCTGAATTTAATGATACTGAAATTGCACTCTATCACGTGAATTACCATAGCCGTCGTCCGCTTATATCTGGTCGCGTATCAAACTTTTCGCAGGCAGCAATTGCCCAAGATTTAGCGATGATCATGACAACAGAGATTACCTCAGATAATGTTGCTGATTTAACTGCTTTTTCTAAAGCTGAAAATGACTACCCTGAAGATATTAAGTTATATGGTTTAAGTTTTAATACGACTATCGGCGAAACAGCCTTCGCGGGTGAATTTGCTTTTCGCCAAGATGAACCGCTACAAATTGATGACGTAGAGTTACTCTACACAGCGATGCCAGAACAATTAGCGCTTGCTGGATTAAGGCCTGAATTTGCGGGTATTTCGCAAATGAGTTTTGGCGATGATATTAGTTCTGTTGGTGCGGGTAAAGTTGCTCAAGGCTATATTGAACGCGACACATCACAAATTCAATTCACGGCAACACATTTATTTGGACCTTCATTAGGTGCTGATAGTTGGGCTGTAGTTGGTGAAGTGGGTGCTGTAAAAATTCATAACATGCCAGACTATGACGAAACGCGTTTAAATGTATCCGGTACTGGCCGAAGTGGCACAATTACAGGCCCTGGTACTACTGATTACTCAACACTGCAACTTGGTTTATCAAACGGCGCTGAAGAAAAATCATTTGCTACTGCATCTTCTTGGGGATATCGCTTAATTGCTAAAGGTGATTATTATAACCTTTACAATGGTATTAACTTCTCTCCTCGTTTTGTATTTTCTCATGACGTAAACGGTAATACACCAGATCCTATGTTCTTATTTATTGAAGACCGTAAATCTTTAGGTGCAACCATGAACTTTAACTACCAAAATGCGTGGTCACTTGATGTGAGCTATAACTCGTTTTGGGGCGGTGGCGGTGTTAATACATTCTCAGACCGCGATTACGTTTCTTTTAACTTAAAATATTCTATTTAGGGGTAACATTACTATGATTAAAAAACCTACCCTCATTGCTACTGCTTTTTGTAGCTTGTTTGCAAGCAGCGCAGCTTTAGCTAAATTAAGCGCTGATGAAGTTGCTCAATTAGGTCAAAATTTAACGCCATTAGGCGCTGAAAAAGCAGCGAATGCTGATGGTTCTATTCCAGCATGGAATAATGGCATTACATCTGCACCAGCAGGTTATGAACCGGGTATGCATCACCTTGACCCATATACCACTGACAAAGTGCTTTTCACTATTGATAAAAGTAATATCGAAAAGTACAAAGCAAATTTAAGTCCGGGTCAAATTGCTTTATTTGAAGCATATCCAGACACATTTAAAATGCCAGTGTATGAAACTCGCCGTTCAGCTTCGTACCCTCAGTTTGTTTATGACGCGACTAAAAAGTTTGCACCGAGTGCTGAATTAATCGAAGGCGGTAACGGTATTAAAAATACGGCGATTGGTATTCCTTTCCCTATTCCTAAAACAGGTTTAGAGGCAATTTGGAATCACTTATTACGTTACCGTGGTCAGTCTATTGAACGTTTTGGTGGTCAAGCTGCGCCAACAGCGTCAGGTTCTTATAACTATGTTGGCTTTGATGAGCAGCTATTAGTTAAATACTCAGACCCAAGCGCAACACCAGCAGAGCTGCAAGACTCAAATATTTTGTTTAAGTTTAAACAAAGTGTAACAGAGCCTGCTCGTTTAGCGGGGACTGCATTATTAGTTCATGAAACCATGGACCAAATATTAACGCCGCGCCAAGCATGGACTTATAACTCGGGACAACGTCGTGTTCGTCGTGCACCTAATGTTGCATATGATGCACCAGGCACAGCTGCAGATAGCCTGCGCACTACCGATGATTTTGATATGTTTAATGGCTCACCAAATCGTTACAACTGGACGTTAAAAGGTAAGCAAGAGTTATATATACCTTACAATAGCTATAAACTTCATAGTGATAAGCTAGAGTACGATGACATTTTAATGCCTGGCCACATAAACCCAGAGCATACACGCTACGAAAAACACCGTGTTTGGGTTGTTGAAGCTAACTTAAAAGACGATACACGCCATATCTATAAAAAACGTGTGTTTTACATTGATGAAGATAGCTGGCAGGTACAGGTTACGGATATTTATGATAACCGCGACCAACTTTACCGTGTAGCCATGGCTTATGGCCTTAACTACTACGAAGTACCTACACAGTGGAGTACGCTTGAGGTTTATCATGATTTGAATTCTCGTCGTTATTTAGCAATTGGTTTAGATAACCAAGAAAAAATGTACGATTTTTCACAGTCGTTTAACGATAACGAATTTACTTCAAGCGCTTTACGTCGCGCAGGTAGATAGTATTAAACTAGGCACTTAACAATATATGTTAAGTGCTTTTTCCTTTCTCATCGCGTTTGTCTTACAGCGCGCAACGCACTCCCTAGTAAAAAGACAAACAACTCTCTCGTACAAGGCGATTAAAATTTATGAAGTATTTGGTATATGCCAGCCTGATAATAAGCGGTGCGAGTGTTGCACAAGAAGCCCCTAACTATGCAATCAGTGCAACAAATGCAGCTAAAACCTTACTCACCGATATAACTAACACGGGTAATGGCTTAATTGCTGTTGGTAAACACGGTACTGTTATTAAAAGTACATCGGGTGACTCATGGCAACAAGCTGAGCTAGTTCCAACTCAAGTGCTATTAACTGCCGTTGATTTTAGTAACGAAAATAATGGCTGGGCATGTGGACACGATGCAACAATCATAAATACGACTGACGGTGGCGTTAATTGGCAGCTACAACAAGCATTACCTGAATTAGACAAACCATGTTTAGATATTTTATTTGAAGATGACTTAAAAGGTTTTGCAGTGGGCGCATATGGCATGTTTTATCAAACCACCGACGGCGGTAAACATTGGCAAAAACGCTTTTTAGATTCGCTACTTTTTAGTGACGATCGTGATTATTTAAACGATTTAAAAGAAAATGACCCACAAGGATACGAAGCGGAAACTGCTTCTATTTTACCGCACTTTAATCGCATAGAAAAAACAGACAATGGATTAATGCTTGTTGGTGAAATGGGTTTAATGGCCAGAAGCATTGACGATGGTAAAAGTTGGCAAAGAATAGAAGAAGTTTATCCCGGTTCATTTTTTGCAGTTGCCTCAGATAGCACTCGAGAAATTGTAGCAGGGCTACGAGGTAATGTTTTTGCAAAGCAAAGTGGCGAAAAGCAGTGGCAGCATTTTGAAAATGTTAAAACAGCGACGATTAACAACATCATTAATTATAATAACAAACAATGGCTCATGCTCGCTAATAGTGGCGTTATTTTTCATCTTCAAGATGGGTTACTCACCCATGAGCAGCTTGCTGACGGTAAAGCGATTCTTGATGGTGTAATTTTAGATAATAGATTGATCATGGCTACAGAAGATGGCATTAAAGTGAAGGAGTTAACCCCTTAATGCATAAGTTACTCGATTTTATTGAAAAGGCGATTTTTAGACATCGCTTAATTATGCTTATAAGTTTTGCGCTTATAACGTGTTTACTCGTATTCAAAGCAACTCAAATTCAATTAGATGCCTCGTTTAATAAGAACATCCCGTTAAATCACGACTATATGAAAGTATACACTAAGCATGAAAAACAGTTTGGTGGTGCAAACAGTATTTTGATTTCAGTGTGTGATGACAGCGGCAATATATTTAATCCAGAGTTCTTTACTCAATTAAAAGCGGTTCACGATCAGCTTTATTTTATTCCTGGCGTAAATCGTCCATTAGTTAACTCTATATTTTCACCCAGTGCTCGTTTTGTTGAAGTAGTCGAAGATGGCTTTGCAGGCGGTCCAATTATTCCTGCTAACTTTAAAGCGGATACCCGTGGTTTAGGTGTTGTAAAAGAAAACATCGAAAAAGCAAAAGTGGTAGGACGTATGATTGCCAGCGATTACTCGTGTGCAATGGTAACGGCTCAACTTTTAGAGACAGATCCTCAAACACAACAAAAATTAGACACGTTAGCTTTCGCACAAAAGCTAGAAAGTGATTTAAGAGAGCCTTTAAGTACAGACAAAGTAAGTATTCATATTATTGGCTTTGCAAAAATGGCTGGTGATATAGCTGAAGGCGCAAAAGGGGTAGTCTTATTTTTTGCCATTGCTATCGCCTTTACCTTTATTATGGTTTGGCTATTTTGTGGCAGTTTAAAGCTAACTATTTTGCCTATCGCGTGTTCTATTATTGCCGTTATTTGGCAATTAGGCCTGCTTTCAAGCTTAGGGTTTGGGCTAGACCCTATGTCTATTTTGGTGCCGTTTTTAGTCTTTGCTATTGGTGTTAGCCATGGTGTGCAGATGATTAATGCGATTGGCAAAAAAGTAGGTGAAGGAAAAAGTACGCGAATTTGTTGTCAGTCAAGTTTCAGGGCTTTATTAATACCTGGTGGTATTGCACTGCTTTCAGATACCGTAGGCTTTTTAACATTACTTACTATTGATATTGGTATTATCCGCGAACTTGCTATTACAGCGAGTTTAGGTGTGGCAGTAATTATATTTACAAATTTAATTTTGCTGCCAGTTTGGGCGTCGTACATGAACTTTGAAAACAGTGTACATATTCAATCTGGTGATGCTGAGAAGCCTAATATACTTGATAAGATCAGAGACATTTTAGTAAAAGCAACCGATCCTAAAATCGCTAAAATGATTATAGGTTTTACCCTTGTTTTATTTGCTCTAGGCTACTGGCAAGCCGATAAAATGCGTATAGGTGACTTACACGCAGGCGCGCCATCTCTGCATCAAGATGCCCGTTATAACCAAGACACGTTTTTAATATCGGATAAGTACACTATTTCGTCAGATATCTTAAAAGTAATAGTAGAGGCATATCCTGCAGCATGTACTGAGCATGATGTGATGGAGCGTATAAGCCGTTTTCAATACAAAGTAGAGAATGTAGCAGGTGTGCAGTCTGCTGTGAGCTTAAGCTCTGTAGCGCAATCGGTTAACGCAGGCTACAACGAAGGCAATTTGAAATGGCAAAGTTTGCCACGAAATTCAGCAAGTTTAGTTCAGTCAACGTCTCGAGTTGAAACTAGTACAGGCTTACTCAACGGTGACTGTTCTGTTATGCCTGTGATTATATTCTTAGATGATCATAAAGCACAGACTATCGATAGCGTCATTAAAAGTGTTAAGCAATTTGCCCAAGAAGAGGGCACTGAAAAACTAGCATTTAGATTAGCATCTGGCCCAGTGGGTGTAATGGCAGCGACTAATGAGTCGGTTGCAGAGGCACAAATACCCATGATGCTTTACGTTTATGGTGCCGTTATTATTTTATGCCTAATGAGCTTTAGAAGCGTAAAAGCAACAATCGCCGTAGTATTGCCGCTTTATATTGTATCAACCCTTGCACAAGCACTTATGGTTCAACTAGAAATAGGCTTAACTGTTTCTACTTTACCTGTAATTGCGTTAGGTGTTGGTATTGGTGTTGATTATGGTATTTATATACTGTCGTCGATGATGGGGCAGCTTAAGCAAAACGTACCACTGAGTATTGCTTATCGTAATGCACTTGTTGAGCGTGGTAGTGCTGTATTGTTTACGGGGATTACATTAGCTATTGGTGTGAGTACGTGGATATTCTCAGATCTTAAATTCCAAGTTGATATGGGTATACTATTAACCTTCATGTTTTTAGTGAATATGTTAGGTGCAGTGTTGTTATTACCGGCGATTGGTAGTCTTCTCTGGACTGACCAGAAAAAATAATGTGAATAATTTTGCTCCTAAATGGCCTGTAAAGGCCATTTATATCTACAATTTGTGAATAGATGACCAAATAGCTGAAATGCTTAAAATGTTTTCATCGAAAAGGCTGTTTATTAGCTGCAAAAGGGTTAGAATTTGATTGACTCCACGCTAATGAATAGCTGTACAAATTTCTGCTCCTGAGCAGTAATAGATTAAGGAACATACAATGACACGAAATGAAGGCCAAGCCTCGGTTATCCTAGATAATGTCTGTAAGCTGATCCAGAAAAAAGTTCGCGCTGATAATGTGTTACTCGTTGAGAAATTCGCCAAAGCCTTGTACAGCAACATGTCTAAAGAGGATTTGGCAAATCGCAACGATAGTGACCTATATGGCGCAGCATTAAGCCTTTGGAACGCACTAGAAAAAAATACTACCGACGACGCTTTTATCCGCGTTTTCAACCCTGAAGTGGCAAAAGATGGCTGGCAGTCATCGCATACAATTGTAGAAATTATTACTAAAGACATGCCTTTTTTAGTTGATTCTGTTCGTATGGCCATGACTCGTGAAAATATCGCCTCTCACTTATTACTTCATTGCCCATTAAAAATTAAGCGCGATACAAACGCTAAAATTTCTGGATTATCAAATTTAAAAGCAGAGCAAGAATCTTCATCTACTAAAACCGTATTCTTTATTGAAATCGACCGTCAGACAGATTCTTCTGTGATTGAGTCTTTCAAAAAAGAGTTAGAATCGGTTCTTGTTGATGTGTCCGTTGCTGTTGATGATTGGCAACCAATCCGTAAAAAATTGATGGCAGTGACCAAAGAGTTACCTAAGCGCCATCATAATAAAACAAAAGAAGAAGTGTCAGAAACAACTGAGTTTTTAGATTGGTTAGCTAAAGATAACTTTACCCTAATGGGTTACCGTGAATATGAATTAAGCCCAGTTCAAGGTGATTACCAATTAAAAGGTAAAATGGAATCAAGCCTTGGCTTGATGAAAAATTCTACTGAAGAACACACACGATTATTATCAGAATTACCAGAAGTTGCTCGCCAAGAAGCACGTAGCAGCAACTTATTGATCTTAACTAAAACTAACTCTGTTTCTCGCGTTCACCGCCCAGCTTACATTGATTATGTAGGTATTAAGCGTTTCGACGATGAAGGTAATGTAATTGGAGAAGACCGCTTTATTGGTTTGTTCTCATCAAGCTTTTACAATAACAGCGCTACAGATGTGCCTGTGTTAAAAAGTAAAATTAATCGCATTATGGAAATGTGTGATTTTGCTAAAGGTACTCACGCTTACAAAGCTGTTTTAAACATTTTAGAGACCTACCCACGTGATGAGCTTGTCCAAGCGCGCGAAAGTGAGCTACTTGAAGTTGCTATGGGTGTTTTACAAGTACAAGAGCGCGATATGTGTCGCTTGTTTGTACGTAAAGATGCGTATGGTCGCTTTTTATCTTGTATGGTTTATGTACCTCGCGAGCGTTATAACACGGCTCTTCGTCGTGAAACGCAAGATATATTAGCTAATGCATTTAATTCTGACGATAAAGTCGAATTTACTACTTATTTCTCTGAGTCAACACTGGCGCGTACTCATTACACCGTTCGTGTGACCGACAACAAGATCGAATATAACGTGAAAGACATCGAAAACAATTTAGTAGAAGCAGCACGTACGTGGGAAGATAAACTTCAATCTGCTCTTTTAGAGTCTGCGGGCGAAGCACGCGGTAACGATTTAAATCGTAAATACTGTAATGCGTTTGCACGCTCATACAAAGATGAAGTGCTTCCAAGTGCTGCGGTTGTTGATATTGAGAAGTTAGAACTACTTAGCGATGAAAACAAACTAGAAATGTTGTTTTACCGTCCTCAAGAAGAAGCAAACAGCAATATTGTACGATTAAGCTTGTTCCATAAAGATGAGCCGATTCACTTATCTGATGTTATGCCAATGCTTGAAAACTTTGGCCTTCGCGTTGTGGGTGAAACACCATATTCAGTTAAAACTAGCGATGGTCGTATCAACTGGATCATGGACTTCTCGATGCTTATTGACAGTAAAGGGATGGCAGATTTTGATAAAATTTCAGCACGTTTTCGCGCTGCATTAACAAATGTTTGGGGCAACCGCCTTGAAAACGATGGTTTTAACCGTTTAGTGTTAATGGGTGGCCTAACAGGCCGCGAAGCATCTATTTTACGTGCATACGCTAAATATATGCGTCAAATTGGTGTTACGTTCTCTCAGACTTACATTGAAAGTACGTTTGCTAACTATCCAAATATTGCTGCGCAAATTGTAAATTTATTTGCTAAAAAGTTCTCAATTAAAAGCCCTGCAAGTGCTAAAACACTTGAAAAGCTAAGCACACAAATCTATTTAGAACTTGAAAATGTAGCAAACCTAGATGATGATCGTATTATTCGTTTATACGTCGATATGATTGTTGCAACGCTTCGTACTAATTATTTCCAAAAAGATGATGCAGGTCAGTTTAAGTCGTATGTATCATTTAAAATACAACCTAGCTTAATTCCTGATGTACCGCTTCCTCTTCCAGCATTTGAGATTTTTGTTTATTCTCCGCGTGTAGAAGGAGTGCATTTACGTTACGGTAAAGTAGCGCGTGGTGGTCTGCGTTGGTCTGACCGTCGTGAAGATTTCCGTACTGAAGTACTTGGCTTAGTTAAAGCACAACAAGTTAAAAATACAGTAATCGTACCTGTTGGTTCTAAAGGTGGCTTTGTATGTAAACAACTACCGACTGAGCGCGAAGCGTT
This sequence comes from Pseudoalteromonas sp. FUC4, assembly GCF_008370255.1. Classification (GTDB taxonomy): domain Bacteria; phylum Pseudomonadota; class Gammaproteobacteria; order Enterobacterales; family Alteromonadaceae; genus Pseudoalteromonas. Next base: position 752,289 of record NZ_SEUI01000001.1, read on the forward strand.
TATTAAAGAAGGCCAAGAGTGTTATAAAATCTTTATCCGTGGTCTTTTAGATATTACTGATAATATTGAACGCGGTGAAATAGTACCAGCGCGCGATGTTGTTCGTCACGATGAAGATGATGCTTACCTAGTAGTTGCAGCGGATAAAGGAACAGCTACTTTTTCTGATATCGCAAATGGCATTGCTAACGAATACAATTTCTGGCTAGGTGATGCATTCGCATCTGGTGGCTCGGTTGGTTATGACCATAAGAAAATGGGTATTACAGCGAAAGGTGCATGGGAGTCAGTTAAACGACATTTCCGTGAAATGGATATTGATTGTCAAACTACCGACTTTACAGTAGTAGCAATTGGCGATATGGCAGGTGATGTATTTGGTAATGGTATGCTGTTATCTAAGCATATTCGTCTACAAGTTGCCTTTAACCATATGCACATTTTTGTTGATCCTAACCCAGATGCTGCAACTTCTTATCCAGAGCGCGAACGTTTATTTAATATGCCGCGTTCATCTTGGGAAGATTACAATAAAGAGTTAATTTCTGCCGGCGGTGGTGTGTTCTCTCGTGCAGCTAAATCAATTACGCTTAGCCCAGAAATGAAAAAAATGTTGGGCACTAAAAAAGCTAGTATGACTCCAAATGAGTTAATGAAAGCCTCATTAATGATGGAGTTTGATTTACTGTGGAATGGCGGTATTGGTACATACATTAAACACTCTAAAGAAACTGATGCCGATGTAGGGGATCGTGCAAACGATGCACTACGTATCAACGGTCGAGATTTAGGCGCTAAAATAATAGGTGAGGGCGGTAATTTAGGTGCAACGCAATTAGGTCGTGTTGAATTTGCAGCTAAGGGTGGTCGTGTTAATACTGACTTTATTGATAACGTAGGGGGTGTTGCCTGTTCAGATAACGAAGTTAACATTAAGATATTACTTAATGGCTTAGTTGCTGAAGGTGATTTAACACGTAAACAACGTGATGAGCTACTTTACTCTATGACAGATGAAGTATCTGAATTAGTATTAAAAGACTGTTACCGTCAAACACATACTATTTCAATTACGCAGTCTAAAGGTACTTCAACACTCAAAGAAAAGATTCGCTTTATTCATGCGCTTGAAAAAGAAGGCAAGTTAAACCGTGCTATCGAATTTATTCCAAGTGATGAAGAATTGGCAGAACGCGCTGCTGCAGGTAAAGACTTAACTCGTCCTGAACTTTCAGTGCTAGTGTCTTACGCAAAAATGGTATTAAAAGAGTCTTTAGTAAGTGATGAAATTACTGAAAACCCTTACTATCGTCAATTGCTTGTTAAGTCATTCCCACGTCCATTGCGTGAGAAGTTTAACGATGCGATGAACAACCACCCACTTCGTAAAGAAATTATTGCAACTAAACTTGCAAACAGTATCGTTAACGATATGGGTTTAAACTTTATGGTACGTATGCATGAAGAAACCGGTGCTAATGAAGCTGAAATAGCAATGTGTTATTCAATTGCTAGCGAAATCTTTGAAATGCGTGAAACATGGTCTTCTATTAGTGCACTTGATAATAAAATACCAGCAGCTGTTCAAACTGAAATGCTTTACCAACTTCGTCGTACTGTGCGCCGTGCAACGCGTTGGTTCTTACGTCACCGTAATAAGTCACAAACGATTGAACAAGGAATTGAATTCTTTGCGCCAACATTCAAAGATTTAAGCGATAACTTAAATACATATATGATTGAAAAAGAAAATGATCGTATTGTAATTGAAGCTAATAAGTTAATTGATGCAGGCGTTCCAACAGATATAGCTAAGCGTATTGTTTCTTTATCAAGCTTATTCTCTGTGATGGATTTAGCAGAAGTTGCTAATAGTTCAGGTAAGAGTATTTCTATGGTGTCCAATACTTACTTTAAACTAGGTGCAAGAATGGGTCTGCATTGGTTCTTAGAACAAATAACTAAGCAACCAGTAGTGAATCATTGGCAAGCACTTGCTCGCTCGTCTTATCGAGAAGAGCTTGATTGGCAGCAACGTACGTTATCTGAAGTTGTATTAAATAGCTTTGAAGGTGATGAGAGCGATGTTGATAGTCAAATAGATGAGTGGATGGATAGCCAAGATTTATTACTTCAACGCTGGAAACAAATGCTGGCTGAGTTTAAAACATCACAAAGCCACGACTTTGCTAAGTTCTCGGTTGCACTTCGTGAACTTATGCTACTAAGCCATAATTGTGATACATCAGGAAAATAATTTAGCTTTAATCAGTTAATTGTTTAGTAAATAAATAACTGATTGTTAAAATTGTTATACAATACCTCAGCCTTGTCTGAGGTATTTTTTTGTCTAAAATTTAAAAAAGAGGATTATATTGATGTTTTATGATTTAGCTCGCCGTTTTATGTTTACCCGTGATGCGGAGTGGGCGCATGAGTTTGCACTTAATAATCTTCGTCGTTTTACCAATACACCTTTGAATTTAGCTTGGTCGCAAAATATCTCTGATAAGCCAGTAGATTTTTTAGGTCTTAAATTTAAAAACCCTGTAGGGCTAGCAGCTGGCCTTGATAAAAATGCAGAATGTATTGATGCATTCAGCCAAATGGGCTTTGGTTTTATTGAAGTTGGAACTATTACACCGCGTCCTCAAGCGGGTAATGATAAACCTCGTATTTTTAGGCTGCCAGAATCAAACGCTATTATTAACCGTATGGGTTTTAACAATAAAGGCGTTGATAACTTAGTTGCAAATGTAAAAGCAGCAAAATACACCGGCATACTTGGTATTAATATTGGTAAAAATAAAGATACGCCAAATGAACAAGGTAAAGATGACTATATTCATTGTATGCGTAAAGTATTTGAGCACGCCTCATACATTACCGTAAATATTTCATCACCAAATACACCTGGACTTCGTGATTTACAATATGGCGCAGCACTTGATGATTTACTGCAAAGTCTTAAAAACGAACAGTTAGATTTAGTTGCAAAGCATAATAAACAAGTGCCTATGCTTGTAAAAATTGCACCGGATCTAGATCAAATTCAAATACAACAAGTAAGTGAATCACTTTTAAATAATAAAATCGATGGTGTAATTGCCACCAACACCACGCTTGAGCGAGCTGCAGTTATGGGCCAGCAATATGCAGAAGAGGCGGGCGGTTTATCAGGTCACCCAGTTAGAATGCGTTCTACAGAGGTAGTGAGTGAATTGAAACGCTTAACACAAGGTAAATTACCAATTATCGGAGTAGGCGGAATAGATGATGCGCAATCTGCAAAAGAAAAGTTAGATGCAGGCGCAAATTTAGTCCAGGTTTATACTGGGTTCATCTACAAAGGTCCACAATTGGTAAAGTCGATCGTTAACGGCTTATAAGGATCAGTTATCTAAGCTTTTGATCGCTCGATAAATGTTCTAAGCAAGCATTTTAAAAGTGGTCAAAAGCGGTTATACTGTGAGCAATAATTATTCAACATACCCAAGGAGGAGTAAATGTTACAAGCATCAAAGCAATGGCAGTGGATTACTTGTCCTAATAAAAATCGTTTACTACTTGATTTAAATGACGACATGCAATTATGTACGCCCTATAAATTAAGACAACTCACCGATTCTGTTTTTAAAAATCCACGTTTTAGTTTAGAAGATGCTGCATTTTATGAACAAGTTTATAACTATTTAGATGGATTTGAATTGTGGTCTTCGGCTCAAATTTGTCAAATATCATTAAATGCAACCGCGGTTAAATATCACCTCAAACCCGTTTTATCAAAAAGCTGGTTTTTTGAAGAGTACACTGGAACAGAGCCAAGTGTAGAAGCAATAGTTAAATTAACATCTAAAGCGCAGACTGGTGATTTTTTAATTGTAGAGCATTGCCCTGATGCATCTATTTGCTTAAATTTAAGCGAAACCTTTAAATTAGACGAAAATTTATCTTTAGCACAATTTGAAGTAATCCGTATTTTGAATAATCGAGTCCACCCCATTCTAAACCAGCAATACCAAAGTCAAACTGCCTAACCAAATTTAAGTCTTAAGCGTGTCTTTATGGCGTGTTTGTCACTCAACCTATGTTATAATCCTGCGCAATTAGCTATTAAGGGTTATTACTTTGCAATTTATCGCACTTACTTCTATCGGAATCGAAAATTTATTGGTTGATGAACTAACAGAACTTGGCGCAACTGTGTCTAAGCAAACTGTTGGTTCTGTTCGTTTTGAGGCTGACTCATTACTGGCGCAAAAGGTTTGTTTATCAAGTCGTTTTGCAACGCGTGTGCTTATGCTTATTGAAGAAAAAGAAGGCGTAGATGACAAGAATAGCCTGTACAATTTTGCGCGCTCGCAACCTTGGCAAGAGTGGTTTGGACCAACTCAAACATTCGCTGTCGACTTCAACGGTACCAATGACTCATTAAAAAACACACAATTTTCGGGCCTTGTAATAAAAGATGCGATTGTTGACTACTTTAATGATTTATACGAGCAGCGTCCTAACGTTGACAAGCAAGATGCAAATGTGCGCGTTGTTGCACGATTAAATCGTTACGGCGTTTCTATGTATATTGACTATTCGGGCCCTCGTTTGTCAGAACGTGGTTACCGTCAAGGTCAAGGTAAAGCACCCATTAAAGAGCATTTAGCTGCTGCATTAATTAAACGAAGTGGTTGGCTTGATAATGTAAAACAACCTTTATTCGATCCATGTTGTGGTGCGGGTACTATTTTAATCGAAGCGGCTGGCATGGCACGAAACGAAGCACCGGGATTATTTCGTGAAGGCTTTGCTTTTGAGCGTTTACCAAGTTTTAGAGCCGCTAAGTTTAAAGAACTTAAAGAAGAGTTACTTGGCAACATTACCGATCCTAAATTGTGGTTAATTGGCCACGATTACGATGAACAAGTTTTAAATAAAGCGATTGATAATGCCAAACGTGCTGAGCTTGATGATATTATTAAGTTTAAGCAAAGTGATGCAACTAAACTTACTGCTGTTGCAAAGTTACCGGGTGTTGTAATTTCAAACTTACCTTACGGTGAGCGTATTGGCTCTATGGCTGAGCTTGTTGACTTACACCGTAATTTAGGTGTTGGCTTTAAAAAGCACTTTAATCATTGGAAACTTGCCTTACTAGGTATGGACGAGAGCTTATTTAAACTTTTAAAACTCGTGCGCCTTAAGCGTTATAAGTTTAAAAATGGCCCACTTGATGTTGAACTTAACTTATATCAATTAGATGATAAGCAAGTAAGTTTGACCACTGATGATAAAAAAGCACTTAATTTTGAGGGCTCTACGTCATTCGCAAATAGATTGAAAAAGAATAAGCAAGGCTTAAAGAACTGGCTTAAACAAAATAAAGTAGACGCTTATCGTGTTTATGAAGCTGATATCCCTGAGTACAATGTTGCTGTAGATATTTATGGTGATTCTGCGGTTATTTTCGAATACGCAGCGCCTAAAGAAATAGACGAACAAACATCAGAAAAACGCCTGCAAGACGTAATCAGCTTAACAGCTCAACAGCTAGAAATTTCGCCTGAAAACATTGCTGTAAAAGTACGTAAAAAGCAAAAGGGCGAAGATCAATATACAGCCATGGCAAAACAAAACCGGACTATGGTTGTTGAGGAGTTTGGTGCTAAGTTTAAAGTTAACTTATTTGACTACTTAGACACGGGCTTGTTTTTAGATCACCGTTTAATGCGCCGCTACATTCAAGAAAACGCTAAAGATAAGCGTTTTTTAAACTTATTCGCATACACAGGTACGGCCTCTGTACACGCAGCTCTTGGTGGCGCTAAAGCGATTACAACAGTTGATTTATCAAAGACCTATTTAAAATGGGGTCAAGATAACTTTGACTTAAATGGTATTAGTAATACACGTTACCGCTTTGAACAAGCTGATTGTTTAAAATGGTTAGAGCATGCAACGGCGCAATACGATTTTATATTCTTAGATCCTCCAACGTTTTCAAATTCAAAACGTATGAAAGATGCATTTGATGTGCAGAGCGATCATATTAAATTATTAACCTGGGTTAAAAAGATTTTAAGCCCTTCAGGTACGTTGATTTTCTCTAATAACAAACGTGGCTTTGTGATGGATGAAGTTGGCTTGATTGGTTTAGGTTTAAAAGCCGTTAATATTTCAGATAAAACATTATCACCCGACTTTAAACGTAATAAAAAAATCCATAATAGCTGGCTAATTACGCATGGCTAAATGGGTTTTATATCACACTGACGGTTGCCACTTGTGCGAACAAGCTGAGCAACTTATCACTGAGGTACTTGGTGACTCGAGTGAATTATTACTAATCGATATTATGACTGATGAGCAGCTTATTGCTGAGTATCAAATTACTATTCCGGTATTAAAAAGTGAAAAAGGCGAGAAATTATTTTGGCCTTTTACTTTATACACTGTGCGCGAATTTTTAGCACAAGCAGAATAAGAGCAAATAAGAACTATGGATTTAATTAGAATTTTAAAAGCACAACTTGCTTTTGGTACACATGCTTTGCTTAACAAAGCAGATGCCGTTATAGAAAGTGGCGAACGGGTGTGTGTTGTTGGTCGAAATGGTGCGGGTAAATCAACACTATTAAAAGTACTTGATGGACAAGTTGTTTTAGATGATGGTGAAATAAATCAGCTAGGTGGCATTCGAATTTCTCGCTTAGAGCAAGATCCACCAAAAGGTGCAAGCGGAACTGTATTTGATTACGTTGCGCAGGGTATGCCGGAAATTGCTAACCTACTCATTGATTTTCATCATGTTAGCAACGAACTTCAAACACAATGTACTGATAAGTTATTAAATAAACTTGAACGCTTATCAAACCAACTTGAAGCCGCTGATGGTTGGCGCTTCGATAGCCGAATTCAATTAGTTTTGACACAATTAGAATTAACACCAGAGGCTAAACTTGAGTCTCTTTCTGGTGGCTGGTTACGTAAAGTAGCTCTTGCGCGTGCACTTGTAAGTGAGCCTGACTTATTATTACTAGATGAGCCAACAAACCATTTAGATATGGCAAGTGTAATGTGGCTTGAACAGTTTTTAAAAGAATTTAAAGGCGGCATTGTATTTATATCGCATGACCGTGCGTTTATTCGTGCTGTTGCCACGCGTATTTTAGATTTAGATCGCGGTAAACTTATTTCATACCCAGGTGATTACGCGACTTATCTAGAGCAAAAAGCGCATGATTTAAAAGTAGAAGAAGCACAAAATGCATTGTTTGATAAGCGTTTAGCAGAAGAAGAAACGTGGATTCGCCAGGGTGTTAAAGCGCGAAGAACGCGTAACGAAGGGCGTGTACGAGAGCTAAAGCAGCTTCGTAATGAGCGCAAGCAACGTGTTGATCAAGTTGGAAAAACTGACTTTAATATTGAAACAGCTGATCGCTCTGGTAAGTTAGTATTTGAAGCTAAGAACCTTTGCCATGCATTTAAAGATAAAGTTATTGCTGATGATTTTTCAACACTTGTAATGCGTGGCGACAGAATCGGCCTAGTAGGCCCAAATGGTATTGGTAAAACAACATTATTAAAACTAATGTTTGGTGATTTAGAACCAGATAGTGGTATTACTAAGCAAGGTGTTAATTTAGAGTTTGCTTACTTTGACCAATACCGTGAAAAACTTGACGAAGAAGCAACTGTTCAAGATAACGTTGCCGAAGGTAAACAAGAAGTGATGATGGGCGGTCGTTCACGCCATGTTTTAGGTTACCTGCAAGACTTTTTATTCCCGCCAGCACGCGCTCGAACACCGGTTAAAGCACTCTCTGGTGGTGAAAAAAATAGACTGCTATTAGCTAAACTGTTTCTAAAACCATCTAATATACTTGTTCTCGATGAGCCAACGAATGACTTGGATATTGAAACGTTAGAGTTACTCGAGGACATTATTAATCAATATCAAGGTACAGTGCTGATTGTAAGTCATGACCGAGAATTTATTGATAATACATGTTCGAGTGTTTGGGCATTTGAAGGCAATGGTAAAGTAACAGATATAGTCGGTGGTTATAGCGACTATGAAGCCTATGTAAGTTACTTAGCTGAACAAGAAAAAAAAATTCAGCAACAACCAGTAAAAAAAGTTGAAAAAGTAGCCGCTCCAGCTGCAAAACCAGCAGCTAAAACAAATAAACTCTCTTACAAATTAAAACTTGAATTAGAGCAACTACCGAATAAAATGGAAAAACTAGAAGCTGAAATAGAAGCTCAACAAGCTGTAGTTAGTGACTCAGATTTTTTTAAACAAGAAAGTGATGTAACAACTAAAGCATTGAACCATTTAGCACAACTTGAGTCTGACCTTGAAGCTGCCCTTGAGCGCTGGGAAGAACTTGAAGAATTACAGAATCAGTAGTAAGGACTAAAATGAAATATAAATTACTCGCTGCTAGTATTTTAGCGACATTAAGCACTACAGCAACAAGTGCAACGTACCAGTTAAGTGAATTAGGGACTCTTGAAGACGCTAAATACTCTTATGTAACAGATGTAAGCGAAAGCGGGCATATCATTGGTTTCGCAAATGGTTTATACAGTTTACCTATTGATATCAGCTATATAGATTTTACTGAAAGTATTATTGAAAATAGCTATGATAATACAGAAGCTGCATTTGAATTAAGTGATAAAGAAATTACTTTTACACTTGATGACATTGAAAATAATGATGCAGTGTTCACCAATGCTGATGCGCATACTTTTATGGTTAGTTTTTTATCTTCAATTCCTACAAATTTTGAATATCAGAAATTAAGTTCCTTAGTTGGCGTAAAATATAGTGACACACAAGTAATAGAGCAACCATTGTTCGATATAGCATCACTTGACTATGATGGGCTTACTCGTTCAACATCGAATATATATAATGCAGTCAGTGAAGATGGTGTAACAGTCGGTTGGGGCAGTGCTCCTTACAATAAAGTATCTTTTACACCCGATGGCGATGATGAAGCAGAAACATGGTTTACTCATGAATTTATAGAGCGTGGGATTGTAATAAGCGCTGATGGCATGATCAAAGTTCCATTAGAACCAGAGTTTAATGAATACGGCGGCACAAGTCGTGCTAACGATATTGTTAAAACAAACAGTGGATATACTGTTGTAGGCAATATGTCTACAAGTATCCCTGACGACAGACAAGATAATATTGATGATAACTGTGATAACGAAGACGAGCCAGCGTCAGTATGTATCAACTTATTAAATACTAATATTTCACGAGGTTTATTTAATAAACGTGCTGTTAAATGGGAACTTGACGAATCACTGAATGTTATTTCTGTTAAAGAGCTCGGTTTAGCGCTTACACCTGATGAAGGTGAAACTGAAGATGACGCTTTTGCAAGTACTGCTTTAGCAGTTAATAGTAATGGTATAATTGTAGGTTCATCGAATACGCGTTATTACAAAAATGACGATACGATCCTAACAATGCCAGTTTATTTTAAAGACGGTGCAGTTACAGATTTTATTGATCAAGAAGATGACTGGCAGGCTGGTAAATCAATTGCAATTAATGATAATGATGTAATTACAGGTTATGCAACTAAGCGTATTGAAGGTACGCTTCGTAACAAGTTCTTCTATCATGATATAGCAACCGGTAATACCGTTTTTCCAACCGACTACTTTTCAAGTTCAAGCTCTTACGGTAACGATATAAATAATCAAGGTTATATTGTTGGTGAAGGTGAAGTGGGGGTTTCTGATAATACACGTCGTAAAGAAGCATTTATTTATAAAATTGGTGAAGATAAAATCACTAATTTAAACGATTTACTGCCTTGTTTTGATACCGATGGAGAAACTAATTACGCTTATACAATGGCCGAAGCCACATCTATTAACGAAAATAATGAAATATTTGGTACTGCGACCAAGACAGTTGAAAAGCTAGATTCTTTAGGTGGTGTAGTAACTGATGTAAATGGCGAAATTGAATATGAGAGTATTGCAGTTGCAGTTAAACTAACGCCAATCGCAAATGGTGAAGTAGAAAACTGTGCTCCACCAGAGGCTGAAGTCTATGAGCGTAACTCTGCTAGCTTCCCTTGGTATACACTATTGTTATTGCCATTAGTTGGCTTAAGACGTGTATTTCGTTTTTAAAGCTTATACCAATCTACATAAATCTTTGATCAATTTAACGAATTAAATTGCACTATGACGTCGTTAAAAATTTTTTATTTAGAACAACTAGATATAAAAATTTTTGCCTAGTTCTAGCGTAATTTTCTTAACGTTAAATAGACCCCATGTATAATAAGATTGGTATTACTAATATTGATTAAAAAAACCAACTTAATAAAGTTGGTTTTTTTTCGTCTATAATACTTTACAAGATTACTGTTAATTACGTGCTAACCATGCTTTTTTAACGGAACGACGCCAAATAATATCAATACCAAAATAGCCGATAATTGATGCAATTGAAGCACACACTAATGAGCCAAGTAAAAATGCGGGGCCAATAGTTTCTATGCTTTCTAAAAACCAAGACCAACTTGCTTCAAATACAAAATGCTGTTCGGGTTGATTAAGTATTAGCGTACCCACTAAATACGAGCCATAAAAAATAGGTGGCATAGTTAAAGGATTTGTAAGCCATACTAAAGCAACTGAAATAGGTAAGTTAACTCTAAAAATAATAGCGCCTGCTGCGGCTAAAACCATTTGAAAAGGAACAGGGATGAAAGCAAAGAATAACCCGACTGCAAATGCACCTCGAGCAGAACGTCTATTTAAATGCCAAAGATTTGCATCTTGTAAGAGGCGCCCAAATATTCTTAGTGATTTATGATGTCTAATTTTATTTGGATCAGGTAAAAATCTTTGGATCGTTTTTTTAGCCATTTAAAGCAACCATTTACATCAGTGTGGATAAGTCTTGGGTTTGTAATTGGTTCTATAGCAACCGTATTATATTATCAAACTCTCGAATTTACAGTATTCACAATTTTAATTGTAATAATGAGCGCTTATTTTAAGCCGTTTTCAAACGTATTGTTAGGCTTTATTTGCGCATTTTGCTTTGTCGGACTGCATTTTTATCTATTTTATAGTTTTGAAATACCAAAACCGAACGAAAAGTATGCACTAGAATCGACTTTGGTAATTGAAGAAGTTATTTCTAGCAAAAAACCTCAGTATATAAAAGTTAAAATAGTCGCATTACAAGGGAGGCATTTTTCAAACTTTAGAGCACCTAAGGCAATGCTCAGCATTAATTCAGTGCAGCCTTTAACAGTCGGTGATAAATTTTCTGCTTTAATTCATTTAAAACATTTTCGTAGTAATAAAAATTTTAATGTATTTGATAATGAACGTTATGCTTTTATAAATAGGATATTATTTAAAGGCAAAGTGCTTAATAAAAACCTTGATATTATAAATGGCGACGACCAAAGTATCATTTCAGATTATCGACACTTCCTTAAAAACACCTATGCGGATACAGAATTACAGTGGCTCTATTACGCATTGCTCAGTGGTGATAAGTCCTTGATGAGCTATACAGATAAGCAATTAATGCAGTCTCTGGGGTTAAGCCACTTACTCGCTATTTCAGGGTTACATATTGGCTTAATTTTTAGTTTTGGTTATCTATTTACTCGATTCATAGTTTCAAAAATTAATTTATCAATTGAGCAATCATCTAACCTTACTCTTTATTACAGCCTATTCGGATTTCTAGCTGCCCTTGTTTATGTATACTTAAGTGAATTTATAGTATCGGCAACGCGAGCGCTTATTATGCTCGGATGTTATCTATTACTTTATTTCCTGGCTAAGCAGCCATTGCGTTGGCGTAGTATTTTATTTGCCTTAGTTATTGTTCTTATTGTTAACCCATTTAATTTACTCAACCCAGGACTCTACTTTTCATTCTTAGCAGTCGCTATCATTTTTACAGTTATTAATAAATTCCCAATACTAAATACACGAGTAAAAAATAAAGTTATTGCACTGCTTGTAATGCAAATAGCGTTATTTATTGGCTTATTACCGCTTTCACTCTATTTTTTTAATGGCGTCAGTATTGCGGGATTAATAATAAACTTAATAGCAATACCGCTGCTTTCAATCATTATTTTGCCATTTTTGATCGTTTTTACACTATTGAGTATGCTTTTAGATATAGGCATTTTAATAAACCTGTTTGATACTGGCTTATATGCGCTATTTAAATTACTTAACGAAATCCCTGAATCGTTAAGGTGGATAACAACAGGGAGAGTTGAGCCAATATCTGTCGTTTTTACTTATATTATTATGTTGATGATTTATTTCCTTCCTTATAAATGGCTCGCTTTTATTCCAGTAATAACGCTTTTATTAGATTATTGGTTAACAGAAAAGCCAAAGTGGCAACTTCATGTATTTGACGTAGGTCATGGACTCATGGTGTTAATCGAGAAGGATAATCAAGCACTTATATATGACTTTGGCCCCAGTTATTTTAATCGTTTTAGCCGCACGCGAAGTATCTTATTACCTTATTTAAAAGCAAATAATTTAACAGTAAAAACAGCAATTTTAAGCCATGAAGATAATGATCATGCTGGAGGATTACAGCATTTTATTGATACTGGATTAGAACAAACATTAAAGTATTTCCATCCTAAAAACACCCAAGATGTATGTGAAGTCATAAACATTGATTTTGCTGGATTAAAAGTACAAAGCTTTACTACAAAAGGGTATGGAAATGAAAATGATGATTCATGCGTTGTTAGGGTATCAGATAATACTCATAGCGTGTTACTTACGGGTGATATTTCAAAAGAGCGTGAAGCATCGTTATTAGTTAATAATAAATCATTGAAAAGTTCTGTAATGCTAAGCCCGCATCATGGCAGCGATACATCCTCAAGTGTTAATTTTATAAACAACGTAGCTCCCCAAGTAGTCATTCACTCAAGTGCTTATAAAGGACAGTGGGAATTCCCCAAGCCTCTTGTCGTCGAACGTTATAACCAAATAAACGCTCAGCAATTTACGACAGGCGTTGAAGGGCAAATTAGTATTAAATTTTATGCAAAGAATTTGGTTATAGAAACAGCAAGAGGGCAGGAAAGTTACTGGTTTATCAAAGATTGACGTTTAGTTTTATCTCATCGGAGGATACAATACAGATTGTTACTGTATTTAGAGAGTGTTATGGATCAAAGTACTACACAAATTTATAAACGTCTTGTCTCGTATGTTGGCACCTACAAAAGCGTCGCATTTGTCGCAATTATTGGGATGATAGGCTATTCAGCAATGGATGCTCTATTTATTCAATTAATGAAGCCGTTTATTGATCAAGGTTTGAACCAGCGTAATACAGAAGTTTTAAAGTACGCTCCTTTTGTCGTTATCGCGTTAGTACTAGGACGTGGTATTTTTAACTTTATGTCTTCGTACTGTTTAAGTTATGTGGGCTCTCAAGTTGTACGCTCTTTACGCCAAGAGTTATTTGAGCACATATTGCATTTACCCGTTTCTTTTCATGACAAAAACTCAACAGGCGATTTAATTTCAAAAATCACTTTTGATACAGAGCAAGTTCAACAAGCAATTACTAAAGCGTTACTTATTGTTGTACGTGAAGGAGCCTTTGTCGTCTTTTTACTTGGTGTAATGTTTTATACCAGTTGGAAGCTCTCACTTATATTTCTAGTCATCATCCCTCTCGTCGCCATTATTGTAGCGGTAGTATCGAAACGTTTTCGCCATATTTCTAAAAGTATCCAATCAGCTATGGGGCAGGTTACACGTAGCTCTGAACAAATGCTTAGCGGGCATAAAGTTATTCATGGATTTGGCGGACAAGACCAAGAAATAAACCATTTCTMAAAGATTAAWAATCATAACCGCCAGCAACGCATTAAAATGGATGCGACAAAAGCTTTAAGTGTATCGATTATTCAAATATTAGCAGCAAGTGCTATGGCTGTTATTTTATGGGCAGTATCTCTTCCATCAATGATTGATACGATTACCTCTGGTGACTTCATGGCATTAATTGCTTCGATGATGATGCTATTGCGCCCACTAAAACAGCTCGCCAATGTCAATAGTGATATGCAGCGTGGTATCTCTGCTGCTCAAAGTATATTTTTAGTTTTAGATGAAGAAATGGAAAAAGACACAGGCACCGTTTCAGTCGATAAAGTTAAAGGGTTAATTGAAGTTAAAAATGTAACCTTTAAGTACCCAACAAAAGATGAAGCCGTATTAAACGATTTGTCGCTAACGATTAAAGCGGGTGAAAGTATTGCCTTAGTAGGGCGGTCAGGCTCGGGTAAATCAACAATTTCTAATTTATTACCACGCTACTATGACTTAGAGTTACCGAGTGAGATATTACTCGATGGTATAGCTCTGCAGGATTATAAATTAACAGATTTGCGTCGCCAATTTGCTTTAGTGTCTCAGCAGGTCGTGTTATTTAACGATACGATTGCTAACAATATTTGTTATGGCATAAAGCATGATGTGTCTGAGGAAGAATTAGAGCAAGTTGCTAAACAAGCGCATGTTTGGGAGTTTATTAAAGACTTGCCAGAACAATTAAACACCATGGTAGGTGAAAATGGCGTAATGCTCTCCGGCGGTCAACGTCAGCGTATAGCAATAGCACGTGCAATATTAAAAGACGCACCTATTTTGATTTTAGACGAGGCAACATCAGCACTAGATACCGAATCTGAAAAGCTTATTCAGCAAGCATTTGAAACGTTAATGAAAGATAAAACCTCAATTGTTATTGCGCACCGCTTATCTACTATCGAAAACAGTGACCGAATATATGTTATTGATAACGGTCGTGTAATAGAAAGTGGCGATCACAATAGCTTATTAGCAAATGACGGTACTTATTCAGCCCTTTGCAAAATGCAGTTTGGTGATCAGGCGTGAGTAAAATAGAACAAAGCTGGTATAAACCATTTGGTTTAATTACTTTGCTGTTATTACCATTAAGTGCTTTGTTTTGGGTTGTATCGTCATTTCGAAAATACTTATATAGCGCTAAAATACTTAAACCTTTTGAGTGCAAAACGCCTGTAATTGTAGTTGGCAATATAAGTGTTGGCGGTAATGGTAAAACGCCTTTTGTTTTGTGGCTGTATGGTCATTTAATACAGCAAGGTTTATCAGTGGGTATTATCAGTAGAGGATATGGTGGGCAATCAAAAAATTACCCGCTGTTAGTCACTGAGCTTGTAGATGCTCAGCAGGCTGGAGATGAGCCCATACTTTTATATCATCGTTTAAAGTGCCCAATAGCGGTTGGGCCTAACAGACAACACAATATCGATTTATTAGAAAATAATTATAAACTCGATGTTATTATTTCTGATGATGGAATGCAGCATTATAAAATGCCTCGTAGCATTGAGTGTTGTATTGTTGATAGTGAGCGTCGTTTTGGTAATGGCTTTGTTATGCCTGCAGGGCCACTTCGTGAAACAACTAAACGTTTGCAAAGTGTCGATATAGTAATTGAAAATGGTGGTGAGGCTAATAATAGCTACACGCTAAAAGTAAGTAACTTACGATTAGTTAATTCAAGCGATTATGCAAAAAATGACGTAAGTGAAGCACATGCAATAAGTGCAATTGGGAACCCTAAACGGTTTGAAAACTCATTAGAAGCACAAGATATTACGTTATTATCGACCCATCATTTTAGAGATCATTATGCTTATACAGTAGATGATTTTGCCCAATTTGGTGATGATTGCATTATAATGACCGAAAAAGATGCCGTTAAATGTAAGTCCTTTGCAAAGCCTAATTGGTATTATCTACCTGTTGATGCAGAGCCTAACGATAGCGTAATAAATAGATTAAATTCAATATTAAAAGAAAAAGGAATACTCAATGGCCTTTGATACAAAATTACTCGAGATAATTGCCTGTCCAGTTTGTAAGGGTAAATTACGCTTTGACAGAGAAAACAATGAACTAATTAGCACAGCAGCGAAGCTTGCTTATCCTGTTCAAGATGATATTCCTGTATTACTTGAAAATGAAGCGCGAGAACTATCTCTAGAAGAGGTTGAAAAGTGGAATTCGTAGTTGTAATTCCTGCTCGTTTTGCATCGACCCGACTACCAGGTAAACCGCTTGCTGATATTTGTGGCAAGCCAATGGTTCAACACGTTTACGAAAAAGCATGTTTATCAGGTGCTAGTAAAGTAGTTATAGCAACCGATCATCAAAAAGTATTTGATGCAGTAAGCATGTTTACTAATGATGTAGTAATGACGCGTGAAGATCACCAGTCGGGTACTGAGCGTTTAGCAGAAGTAATTGATTTACTTAAACTTGATAGCAATACAATTGTGGTTAACGTACAAGGCGATGAGCCATTACTTGCACCAGAAAATGTGTCCCAAGTTGCCGCACTATTAAGTGATTCAACAGCACCCATGGCAACGTTAAGTGTTGCTATTGAAGAACGTGATGAAGTATTTAATCCTAATGCCGTTAAAGTGGTTAGCGATATAAATAAAAATGCCCTGTATTTTTCTCGTGCCAGTATACCGTTTGATAGAAATGCGATGATGGATGATAGCACCACCCTTAATTTAGCCCCGTTTCAACGCCATGTAGGTATTTATGCGTACAGAGCGGGTTTTATTAAACAATATATAGAGCTGAGTGTATCACCACTAGAATTACTTGAATCACTTGAGCAGTTACGTGTTTTGTATCACGGTTATAAAATTAAAATTGAACAAGCTCAAATAGCTCCTCATGCAGGTGTAGATACGCCTGATGATTTAGCTAAAGTGATAGCGCATATTAAAAGTAAAAACGTGTGAGTGACCAAGTAAGTAAGATATTAAAAGTTGTTTATACACATAACGATTTTTATATTTTAGAAAAGCCAGCGGGGCTTAATTTTCATTCTGAAGAGGGGCCCGGCTTTGTTGTTTTAGCCGAACAACAATTATCGCAAAAGCTTTATGCCGTTCATCGTTTAGATAAAGTGACATCAGGGCTGATTATTTTAGCGCGAAACAAAGCCGCTGCAGCCGCCTTTACTGTTATGTTTACTGAGCATGCGATTGCTAAATTTTATTTAGCGATTAGTGATGCTAAACCAAAAAAGAAGCAGGGGTGGATAAAAGGCGATATGGCTAAGTCTCGCCGTGGCTCGTTTAAGTTACTGACGAGTACACTTAACCCTGCAATAACGCGATTCTATTCTCTGAGTTATAAGCCAGGATTTAGAGGGTATATTTTAAAACCTGACTCTGGCAAAACACATCAACTAAGAGTGGCACTAAAAAGTGTGGGGGCAGCTATTTTAGGCGATGCAATGTATGCAGGCACGCCATCAAGTCGTACCTATTTACACTCATATGCGTTGAGCTTTTTATGGCAAGGTGAACAAATACAGCTAACTTTATTACCCGATAATGGTGATGAGTTTTTGGCGTTGATTAAACATCAAGATTTTCAAGCATGGCAATCGCCATGGCAACTGGATTGGTAAATGAGCGAAAAAGTTACAGATATACGTTTTGGTGGTATTAAACGTCTATATGGTCATCAACAGTTTGATTGGCTTCAAGAAGCACATTTTTGTGTAGTAGGGATTGGTGGTGTAGGAAGTTGGACAGCAGAAGCTCTTGCTCGTACTGGTGTAGGCAAAATTACACTTATCGATTTGGATGATATTTGCGCAACTAACGTCAATAGACAAATTCACGCATTAACGGGCACTATTGGCCAAGCTAAAGTAGATGCAATGAAAGTGCGCTGCGAGCTCATTAATCCAGAATGCCAAGTTAATGTAATAGATGACTTTATTACGCTTGATAATATTCAAGAGCATATTCAAGGCTTTGATTATGTAATTGATTGCATTGATGCAGTTAAAGAAAAAGCAGCATTAATTGCTCACTGTAAACGCAATAAACTACCTATAATCACAACTGGTGGTGCTGGCGGGCAAACAGATCCTAGCCAAATAACGTTTGGTGATGTAGCTAAAACTACGCAAGACCCATTACTTGCAAAGGTGCGCTATATTTTGCGCAAGCAATATAATTTTAGTAATAATCCTAAACGTAAGTTTAATATTGATTGCGTTTACTCAACAGAGCAATTGGTTTACCCAGGAAGCGATGGCATCGTATGCCATGCTAAGCAAAGTGCTGATGGCACGATGAATATGGACTGTAATAATGGCTTTGGTTCTGTGACTATGATCACAGGAAGCTTTGGTTTTTTTGTAGCTGCTAAAGCTGTACGTAAATATCTAGATAAAAAACAACGCTCGCAAGCCTAGAGTCTGCCTTGCCTAAATACCAAGCAGACTGCTGTAATTTAACCTTGAAAGATCAACTGACTCTGGTTAACTAAGCTTGTGTTGTGCCATGGTTTGAATTTTTTCAACCATGGCTTTAATACCATTACCACGTGATGCGCTTAAGTGGCTAATAAGGCCCAGCTTTTCAAATTCTTCATACGCATTTTTATTCACTACCTGCTCTGGTGTGAGCCCGTTATAAAGCGTTAAAATAATAGCTAATAACCCTTTTACTATACGAGTATCAGAGTCACCTATTACAACAAGTGTATTTTCGGTTAAGTCAAATTCAACAAACATCCATACTTTGCTTTCACAACCAGATACAAGTGCGTCATCAGTTTTTAAAACATCAGCTAAAGCCGGTAACGTTTTTCCTAAAAGCATTATTTCACGATATTTTTGCTGCCAAGCAGGTGCATTTTTTATAGATTCTGTGACTTTGTTAAACGTATTTGTCATGAGTTATCCTAATTAATTCTATTAAACTGGTGTTCAATCTAATAAAGCGATACATTTTTTAAGTGAATCAATGAATATATCTACATCTTTGTAGGTATTATAAAAAGAAAAACTCGCTCTTAACGTTCCATTAAGCCCTAAATGTGTCATTAATGGTTGCGTACAATGGTGTCCGCTTCTGACAGCAACCCCATATCCGTCAAGTAAAGTTGCCAAATCGTAAGGATGTTCATCTTTAAAATTAAAGCAGAGCGTACCAATATTGTCAGATAGATTGCTGAATATGGTAATGCCATCCACCTTTACCAATTTTTGTGCCGCGTAACTAAACAATTCTTGTTCATATTGCTGTATTTGCACGTGATCTAATTCATTTAAATAGTCTAAAGCGGCACCAAAGCCTAAAACTCCAGAAATATTTGGTGTGCCAGTTTCAAATTTTGCAGGCGCAGGGCGATAAGTGCTATGAGTTAAGTAAACTTTATCGATCATTTCACCGCCGGATTGGTAAATATCTAGCGTATTGAGCTCTTCATATTGGCCATAAAGTACACCTAAACCTGTTGGACCGAGCATTTTATGGCTTGAGCAAACATAAAAGTCACAGTTTAATTCACGTAAATCGGGTTTTAAATGCAGTGCTCCTTGGGCTCCGTCCACTAAAACAAGCGAATTCACCTCTTTTGCAGCTACAATTAGTGGTTTTAAATCAGTGATATTACCCAGTGTGTTCGATGCTTGTGTAATCGCTAATAAGGCAGGTTTAGTTTCTTTTATAAATTCACAGCATTTTTGTATGTTTAGCGTGCCGTTATTGTTAAGTGGCAGAGAGACTAATTTAGCTCCCGTTTGTTGGCTCACTAGCTGCCAAGGCACTATGTTTGCGTGATGCTCAAGCGGAGATATTATTATGGTATGACTTTCATCTAAACGCTTTTTTAAGCCGTTAGCGACCAAATTTATGGCTTCTGTAGCACCTTTAGTCCATACAATCTCTTTACTTAAGACATTAAAAAACCTTGCAGTTTTATCCCGGACTTGTTCATAAGAATAAGTGGCCTGCTCGCTAAGTGTATGGCGTCCACGGTGTACATTTGCATTTTGAGACGTATAAAACTCAGTAATTGTATCTATAACTGATTGAGGCTTTTGTGAGGTTGCTGCTGAGTCTAAATAAATAAGCGGGCAGCCGTTTATTGTTTGATTTAATGTCGGGAAGTCTTTTCTAATTTTATTTATATCAAACTTTAAAGTAGGCATAGCTCATCTACATAGTGTTTTTAAGGCAGGGATTGTAATCGGTTTTTGATAATTCTCAAGTACTGTTAATAAAAAAGGCCGCAAAATGCGGCCTTTTTTATTAACCAGCGTTAATTAACGCTTGTCAGTTGATACGTAGTCACGTTGAGTGTAACCGGTATACATTTGGCGAGGACGGCTGATCTTATGACCAGGTTGAGATAGCATCTCATCCCAGTGAGTGATCCAACCAACAGTACGTGCCATTGCAAAAATTACAGTGAACATGCTTGTTGGAATACCAATCGCTTTTAAGA
The DNA here is from genome assembly GCF_008370255.1 of Pseudoalteromonas sp. FUC4. Lineage (GTDB taxonomy): Bacteria > Pseudomonadota > Gammaproteobacteria > Enterobacterales > Alteromonadaceae > Pseudoalteromonas. Next base: position 772,677 of record NZ_SEUI01000001.1, read on the forward strand.
TAATACCAGAGTAGAAATCTACGTTAGGGTATAGTTTCTTCTCTACAAAGTACGGGTCTTCAAGGGCAATTTGCTCAAGCTTCATAGCAATATCAAGAAGTGGATCTTGGATATTTAGCTCAGCTAAAACTTCATGACACGTTTGACGCATTACTGTAGCACGTGGGTCGAAGTTTTTGTAAACGCGGTGACCAAAGCCCATAAGGCGGAATGGGTCAGCTTTGTCTTTAGCTTTAGCAACGTATTCATCAATACGGTCAACAGAGCCAATCTCTTCTAACATGTTTAAACATGCTTCGTTAGCACCGCCGTGAGCAGGTCCCCATAAAGAAGCAATACCAGCTGCAATACATGCATACGGGTTAGCACCTGATGAACCAGCAAGACGAACTGTTGAAGTCGATGCATTTTGTTCATGATCTGCATGAAGCATAAAGATTTTATCCATAGCTTTTGCAGTTACAGGGTTAACTTTATATTCTTCAGCAGGTACAGAGAACATCATGTGTAAGAAGTTTTCTGCGTAGCTTAAATCGTTACGTGGGTATACAAACGGTTGGCCGATGTTTGTTTTATAAGCCATTGCAGCAATAGTTGGTAACTTAGCAACTAGCTTAACTGCACTTGTTTTACGTTGTTCTGCATCAGTAATATCAAGGTCTTCATGATAAAAAGATGATAACGCACCCACTACACCACAAAGCATTGCCATTGGGTGAGCATCAAAGCGGAAACCTTGGAAAAAGTTAGCAATCTTCTCGTCAAGCATAGTGCTTGTAGTGATTTCATTCTTAAAAACTTCGTATTGTTCTTTAGAAGGTAACTCACCATTTAAAAGTAAGTAGCAAAGCTCAATATAGTTAGAATCTTCAGCTAATTGCTCAATTGGGTAACCACGGTGAAGTAGTACACCTTTACCACCATCAATATAGGTGATTGCAGATTCACAAGAACCAGTCGACATGAAACCTGGGTCATAAGTAAAGTGACCATGTGAACCGAGCGTTCGTACGTCGATTACATCTTGGCCAGCAGTGCCTTGATAAATTGGAAGTTCGATTGGATCTAGTCCATCAATATGGACTGTGGCTTTTTTATCTGCCATCGCTATGTATCTCCTATTAAGATATCTATTCTGATTTTTAGATTTTAAAGTTCTGAAATCTGTTTTAAGCACATCTTCGCATTTTAACGTGAAAGAGGGGGTTAAAGTCAATTTTTATAAACAATATGCATATATGTATAATAAATATTCGGTATTAATTAAATATAATACTATTGGCTAATTCGCAAACATCTCTAAATAAACAAGAATTGTAAAAAGTCCTGTGGGTATATATACTAACGGTGGTTTTAAACCGTATTGTATTTGGGTAAACATATTCTTAACAGCTTAAAATTTACTGTTTTGTGAACTTTAACTATTTTGATACGTTTATTCTGATAGTTCCATCAGAAATATTTGGTGGGTTTTTAGAAAAACAAGTAGATGAGCTCCACTGTGAGCAAAGATGGGCAAGTAACTGTGAAAAAGCAAAGACCTGTAAATCTAGATCTAACAACTATATCTATGCCGGCAACGGCTAAAGCTTCAATTTTTCACCGCGTCACCGGTGTTGCATTGTTTTTTGCTTTAACGTTTGTCATTTGGGCTTGGTCTGAGTCTCTCTCTTCAGCTGAAAGTTTTGAATTCGTCAAGGGTCTGTTTAACGGATTCATTGCCAAATTTATAGCTTGGGGCACTGTTTCTGTATTAGGTTATCACCTTATTGGTGGCATCCGTCATATGATTATGGATATGGGACATTGGGAAGAACTTGAATCAGGTAACCTCAGCGCTAAAGTATCAATGGCTCTTGGTGTTGTGTTTGCCGTATTGGCAGGGGTGTGGATATGGTTTTAAATCAAGCAACTCTAAAACGTGATGGTGTACAAGATTTCGTATCTTTACGTACCACGGCATTAATAATCAGCGCATACGCGATTTTTATTATCGGCTATTTTTTAGCGACGCCAGAAGTCACTTTCGAAGCCTGGACAGGCCTCTTCTCTAACCTAGCAATGAAAGGGTTTACTTTAATTACCCTTATTTGCATTATGGTTCATACCCGCATTGGCCTTTGGCAAGTTCTTACAGACTATGTTAAGTGTTCGAAGTTGCGAGCTGTTTTAGGTTTTGTTTTAAACCTAATGGCCGTTGCTTACGTAGCTATTGGTCTAATTGTATTATGGGGTGTTTAAGTGAAATATTCTGTTCGTGAATTTGACGCCGTAGTAATTGGTGCAGGTGGTGCTGGTATGCGCGCTGCTTTAGCAATTACAGAATCTGGCAAAACGTGTGCATTAATATCTAAAGTATTTCCAACGCGCTCACACACTGTATCTGCTCAAGGTGGTATTACAGTAGCGCTTGGTAATTCACACGAAGACAACTGGGAATGGCATATGTACGATACCGTTAAAGGTTCCGATTTTATCGGTGACCAAGACGCTATTGAATACATGTGTCAAACTGGCCCAGAAGCTATTACTGAATTAGAAAACATGGGACTACCATTTTCTCGTTTTGAAAATGGCCGTGTTTACCAACGTCCTTTCGGTGGTCAATCGAAAGACTTTGGTGGTGAACAAGCTGCACGTACTGCAGCTGCTGCTGACCGTACTGGTCATGCTTTACTTCATCTTCTATATCAACAAAACGTTAAAAACAAAACAAATGTATTCTCTGAGTGGTATGCACTTGATTTAGTTAAAAACGACAATGGTGATGTAGTTGGGTGTACAGCAATTGAGATTGAAACAGGTGAAATCACTTTCTTCAAATCTAAAGCAGTTGTATTAGCTACTGGTGGTGCTGGTCGTATATTCGCATCAACAACAAATGCTCACATTAACACCGGTGACGGTGTTGGTATGGCAACACGCGCTGGTATTTCTATGCAAGACATGGAAATGTGGCAGTTCCACCCAACGGGTATCGCAGGTGCTGGTACGCTAGTAACTGAAGGTTGTCGTGGTGAGGGCGGTTATCTTTTAAATAAAGATGGCGAGCGCTTCATGGAACGTTACGCACCAAACGCAAAAGACTTAGCGTCTCGCGATGTTGTTGCGCGTTCAATGATGACTGAAATCCGTGAAGGTCGTGGTTGTGATGGTCCTTGGGGTCCTCATATTAAGCTGAAACTTGACCATTTAGGTGAAGAAACGCTTAACCTACGTCTTCCTGGTGTGTGTGATCTAGCTAAAACTTTCGCTCACGTTGATCCCGCTAAAGAGCCAATTCCAGTAATTCCTACTTGTCATTATATGATGGGTGGTGTTCCTACTAACGTAAATGGACAAGCACTACAAATCGATGCTCAAGGCAACGAAAAAGTAGTTGAAGGTTTATTTGCTGTTGGTGAGATTGCATGTGTATCTGTACACGGTGCAAACCGCCTAGGTGGTAACTCATTACTAGATTTAGTTGTATTTGGTCGTGCTGCTGGTAACTTCTTAGGTAAATACCTTAAAGATGTTGAAGTATCAAAAGCGGCTTCAGAGTCGGATTTAGAAGCGTCTCTTGCACGTTACAACCGTTGGGAAAATTCAACGGCTGGCCAAGGTGAAGATCCAGTTCAAATCAAAAAAGACCTACAGCAATGTATGCAGCTTAACTTCTCGGTATTCCGTGAAGGTGATTCAATGGCTTCAGGTCTTCAAGAACTTAAAGAAATTCGTGAACGTCTGCAACATGCTCGTCTGGATGATAAATCATCAGACTTCAATACGCAGCGTATCGAATGTCTTGAACTAGATAACTTAATGGAAACAGCTTACTCAACTGCAGTAGCTGCAAACTTCCGTACAGAAAGCCGTGGTGCACATTCTCGCTTTGACTACCCAGATCGTGATGACGAAAACTGGTTATGTCACTCAGTATTCAATCCTGTAACGGATGAAATGAGCAAGCGTGATGTAAACTATGCGCCTAAAACGCGTGAAGCTTTCCCACCTAAAGCACGTGTTTACTAGGAGATAGACGATGGCACAAGTACAATTTTCAGTTTATCGTTATAATCCAGATGTTGACAACGCTCCTCGTATGCAAGAATACACCTTGCAAACAGAGGAAGGTCACGACATGATGGTGTTAGATGCACTTATTCTTTTAAAAGAACAAGATCCTACATTATCTTTTCGTCGTTCATGCCGTGAAGGTGTGTGTGGATCTGATGGTGTTAACATGAATGGTAAAAATGGTTTAGCATGTATTACTCCTTTATCTACGCTACAAAAAAATGGCAAAGGTAAAATTGTAGTACGTCCATTACCAGGCTTACCTGTGGTTCGTGACCTTGTTATTGACATGAGTCAGTTCTACACTCAGTACGAAAAAGTAAAACCTTATTTAATTAATGATCAGCCTGCAGCAGGCGAGCGTCTTCAATCTATTGAAGAACGTGATAAATTAGATGGGCTATATGAGTGTATTTTGTGTGCATGTTGTTCGACATCATGTCCTTCGTTCTGGTGGAATCCAGACAAGTTCATTGGTCCAGCAGGCCTTCTTCACGCTTACCGTTTCTTAGCTGATAGCCGAGATACAGCAACTGAAGAACGTTTAGCTGATTTAGACGATGCGTTCAGTGTGTTCCGTTGCCACAGTATCATGAACTGTGTTAGCGTTTGTCCTAAGGGTCTTAACCCGACTAAAGCAATTGGGCAAATCAAATCTATGTTATTAAACCGAGCGGTTTGATTACTTAGTAAACGTAAGATGGCTAATATAGATTATTAGCCATCTTGTTATGATAACTATTAATTTCTGCGCTAAAGAAAAGGGCTTATAAATGCACGAAGGTGTGATGAAGGCATGGCTAGAATCTTCACATTTAAACGGCGGCAACGTTGCTTATGTAGAAGAGCTTTATGAAGCGTATTTAGACGATGCGACTTCTGTGCCAGATGAATGGCGAGAAGTGTTCGAACAATTACCTAAAGTTGATGGTGTGGATGTTGAAGTAAAACATTCAGAAGTTCGAACGCAGTTTGCACAGCTTGCAAAAAACAAGCATAGAGAAGTAGTGGTAGCAGAGGGTAGTGGCGGTGACCTTAAACAGGTTAAAGTTCTACAACTTATTAATGCTTTCCGTTTTCGTGGACACCAAAATGCAAACCTAGATCCATTAGGTATTTGGCAACGAGAGCGTGTACGAGATTTAGAGCTAGAGTACCACGACTTATCTTCAAGTGATTTTGACCGCGAGTTTAACGTAGGATCGTTTGCCGTAGGCCGCGATACTATGCCTTTAGGTGAACTATACCAAGCACTAAAAACTACATATTGTGGTTCAATTGGCGCTGAGTATATGCACATCACATCAACAGAGGAAAAGCGTTGGTTACAACAGCGTTTAGAATCTGTCCAGTCTAGGCCAAAATTCGAAAAAGACGAAAAGCTGCGTATCCTAAAAGGATTAACTGCTGCTGACGGACTTGAAAAATATTTAGGGGCTAAGTTCCCAGGTGCTAAGCGTTTCTCACTTGAAGGTGGCGATGCGTTAGTTCCAATGTTAAAAGAGCTTATTCACCGCGCTGGTGAAAGCGGCCAACAAGAAGCTGTTATTGGTATGGCTCACCGTGGTCGTTTAAATGTTCTTGTAAATGTACTTGGTAAAAATCCATCAGAATTATTTGATGAGTTTGCTGGTAAACATAAAGAAACATTAAGTTCTGGCGATGTTAAATACCACATGGGTTATTCATCTGACTTTGCTACTAAAGGTGGCAATGTTCATATGGCGCTTGCGTTTAACCCGTCTCATCTTGAAATTGTAAACCCAGTTGTTATGGGCTCTGTACGTGCTCGTCTTGACCGTTTAGGTGACAGTTCTGGTATTAAAGCTTTACCAATTACAATTCATGGTGATTCTGCGGTTACCGGCCAAGGTGTTGTACAAGAAACGTTTAATTTATCACAAACTAACGCATTTAGTTGTGGTGGTAGTATTCGTATTGTTGTAAATAACCAAGTTGGTTTTACTACATCAAAACAAGATGATGTACGCTCTACTGATTACTGTACTGACATTGCTAAAATGGTTCAGTCACCTATATTCCATGTTAACTCTGATGACCCTGAAGCAGTTGCATTTGTTACACAACTTGCACTTGATTTCAGAAACCAGTTTAAACGTGACGTAGTAATCGATTTAGTATGTTACCGTCGCCATGGTCACAATGAAGCTGATGAGCCTAATGCAACTCAGCCTGTTATGTACCAAAAAATTAAAAAGCACCCAGTTCCACGTTTAATTTACGCAGATCAACTTATAGCTGAAGGCTCTTTTTCTGAACAAGAAATAAAAGCACTTGCTGATGAGTACCGTAATGCATTAGACGAAGGCGACTGTGTTGTTTCAGAAATACAACCAGAGACATCGCATTCTTCAGACTGGGCAAAGTATGTTGGCCATGAATGGGATGTTGATTACGATGCCAGCGTATCTGTTGAAGAGCTTAAAACACTGGGTGAGAAAATTGCTTCCTACCCTGAGCAATATAAAGCACAGTCACGCGTTAAAAAGATTTACGATGATCGTAAATTAATGGCTTCTGGTGAGAAACCTTTAGATTGGGGTATGGCAGAAACACTTGCTTATGCAACAATCGCAACTGAAGGTACTGATATTCGTTTAACTGGTCAGGACTCAGGGCGTGGAACATTCTTCCATCGTCATGCTGTTGTCCACAGTCAATCAGACGGCGCTACTTATACACCTCTACAGCACTTAAGCGAAGATCAAGGTACTTTCGAAGTATACGACTCTGTTCTTTCTGAAGAAGCTGTAGTTGCTTTTGAATACGGTTATGCAACAGCAGAGCCTACTTCATTAGTGCTTTGGGAAGCACAATTTGGTGATTTCGCCAACGGTGCCCAAGTTGTATTTGACCAATTCTTAAGTTCTGGTGAGCAAAAATGGGGCCGTTTATGTGGTCTTACAATTTTGTTACCACATGGCTACGAAGGACAAGGTCCAGAGCATAGTTCAGCTCGCTTAGAGCGTTTCTTACAACTATGTGCTGATCACAATATGCAAGTATGTGTTCCATCTACTCCTGCACAAGTTTACGCTATGCTTCGTCGTCAATCAGTTCGACCACTACGTCGTCCGTTGATTGTTATGACGCCTAAGTCATTGCTTCGTCATCCTCTTGCTACTTCATCGCTTGAAGAGCTTTCGCATGGTGTTTTCCATAATATGATCGACGAAGTTGATGATATTAACCCTGAAAAAGTTGAACGCGTTGTATTTTGTAGTGGTAAAGTTTATTACGAACTATTACAAGAGCGTCGTAAGCTAGAGCAAGATAATATTGCTATTGTTCGTGTTGAACAGTTATATCCGTTCCCACATGACGAAATGCAAACAATTATGGAGCGTTACCAACACGTAACTGATTTTGTATGGTGTCAAGAAGAGCCACAAAACCAAGGTGCATGGTATTGTTCACAACATCACTTTATTGATGCAATCCCACAAGGTGCTAAATTAAAATATGCAGGACGTAAAGCGTCTGCATCACCAGCGTGTGGTTACATGTCAGTACATACTAAAGAACAACAAGCGCTCGTTGCCGACGCGCTTACTATAGAAAATAAAGGATAAGCAATGAGCACAGAAATTAAAGTTCCTGTTCTTCCTGAGTCGGTTGCAGATGCTACCGTTGCTACATGGCATGTAAGTGTTGGCGACAAAGTAACTCGCGATCAAAACTTAGTAGACATTGAAACAGATAAAGTGGTTTTAGAAGTTGTTGCACAGCATGACGGTGTAATTACAGAAATATCACAAGAAGAAGGTGCAACCGTACTTGGCGATCAAGTTATGGGTTTACTTGGTGATGCTGATGCAGCGCCAGCAAGTGAAGGTTCATCTAAAGAAGAATCAGCACCAGCTAAATCAGAAGACGCGCCAGCGGCGCAATCAGCACCAGCATCAGAAGGTAAAGAAGTGGATATTAAAGTACCTGTACTTCCAGAATCAGTTGCAGACGCAACAATTGCTACATGGCATGTACAACCAGGTGACGCAGTAACACGCGACCAAAACTTGGTAGATATTGAAACAGATAAAGTTGTTCTTGAAGTAGTAGCTCAAGAAGATGGCATCATGGGTGATATCATTCACAACGAAGGCGATACTGTACTTGGCGAGCAAGTAATTGGTTCGGTTAAAGCAGGCGGTGCACCAGCGGCTCCAGCTGCAAAAGCAGACGAAACGCCAGCAGCAGATTCTAGCGACAGTTCAGATGTGTTAACACCATCAGTTCGTCGTTTAATTGCTGAGAAAGGCTTAGACGCTTCTAAAATTAACGGCACGGGTAAAAATGGCCGCGTAACTAAAGAAGACGTTGATACGTTCTTAAAAGCACCAGCGCCAGCGGCTAAAAAAGTAGAAGCTTCTGCACCTGCAGCACCGATGGGCGATCGTACTCAAAAACGTGTTCCTATGACTCGTTTACGTAAAACGATTGCTACACGTCTTCTTGAAGCTAAAAATTCAACTGCAATGTTAACAACATTCAACGAAGTGAACATGGAACCAATCATGAGCCTTCGTAAGCAGTACCAAGAAGTATTTGAAAAGCGTCATGGCATTCGTTTAGGTTTCATGTCTTTCTACGTGAAAGCGGTAACTGAAGCACTTAAACGCTTCCCAGATGTTAATGCATCAATTGATGGTGACGATATTGTTTACCATAACTATTTTGATATCAGCATTGCAGTATCTACTCCACGTGGTCTAGTTACTCCAGTACTTAAAGATTGTGACAAACTATCTGTTGCTGAAATTGAAAAGGGTATTCGTGAATTAGCACTTAAAGGTCGTGATGGTAAGCTAACGCTTGCAGATATGACCGGTGGTAATTTCACTATTACTAATGGCGGCGTATTTGGTTCATTACTATCTACACCTATCATTAACTTGCCACAGTCTTCAATTTTGGGTATGCATAAAATCCAAGACCGTCCGATGGCTGTAAATGGTAAAGTAGAAATACTACCTATGATGTATTTAGCACTTTCTTATGACCACCGTATCATTGATGGTAAAGAATCTGTTGGTTTCTTAGTGACTATTAAAGAGTTACTTGAAGATCCAACTCGCTTATTGCTAGATGTTTAATCTAGTTGTATGAAATGTAAGCTGTGAATGAACATTCACAGCTTTTTTTTTGCGCCTTTGGTCTTACTGGGGTTTTCATGTTAAGCCTTGGGATCTATACTAGGTGCGCAATTTGGGATAGTTGTTTATTTGAAAAAATATTCAGCTCTTTTAGTATAAAAAATTGGATAAAGCATCATGAATTTGCATGAGTATCAGGCAAAACAACTTTTTGCCGAATATGGTTTACCAGTTTCTCAGGGTTTCGCTTGCGATACACCTGAAGAAGCTGCAGCAGCTGCTGAAAAAATCGGCGGTGATATGTGGGTTGTTAAAACTCAGGTTCACGCAGGTGGACGTGGTAAAGCTGGCGGTGTAAAGCTAGTAAAAACTATCGACGAAGTAAAAGCGTTTGCAGCTAACTGGTTGGGTAAAAACCTAGTTACTTACCAAACAGACGAGAAAGGCCAGCCAGTAGCTAAAATTTTAGTTGAAAGCTGTACTGACATTGCTAACGAATTGTACCTAGGTGCAGTAGTTGACCGTGCATCTCGCAAAGTAGTTTTCATGGCGTCTACTGAAGGCGGCGTTGAAATTGAAACTGTTGCAGAAGAAACACCAGAGCTTATCCACAAAGCTGAAATTGATCCATTAGTGGGTCCTCAAGCTTACCAAGCACGTGAACTAGGCTTCAAATTGGGTCTTAACCCAGTACAAATGAAGCAGTTTGTTAAGATCTTTATGGGTCTTGGTAACATGTTTACTGATTTTGATTTCGCACTACTTGAAATCAACCCGTTAGTAATTACAGACGAAGGTAACCTTCACTGTCTTGACGGAAAAATCGGTATTGATGGTAATGCACTTTACCGTCAACCTAAAATCCGTGAGTTCCACGATCCATCTCAAGAAGATGCACGTGAAGCACACGCAGCAAGCTTCGAGCTTAACTACGTTGCACTAGATGGCAATGTTGGTTGTATGGTTAACGGTGCAGGCCTAGCGATGGGTACAATGGACATCGTAAACCTACACGGCGGCAAACCTGCTAACTTCCTAGATGTTGGCGGCGGCGCGACTAAAGAACGTGTTTCTGAAGCATTCAAAATCATCCTTTCTGACGATAATGTTAAAGCTGTTTTAGTTAACATCTTTGGTGGCATCGTACGTTGTGACATGATTGCTGAAGGTATCATTGGCGCAGTTAAAGAAGTTGGCGTAAATGTACCTGTAGTTGTACGTTTAGAAGGTACTAATGCTGAATTAGGTCGTGAAGTTCTTAAGAACTCAGGTCTAGATATCATTGCTGCTGAATCACTAACAGACGCTGCTGAGAAAGTTGTTGCTGCTGCGGAGGGCAAATAATGTCTGTATTAATCAATAAAGATACAAAAGTTATCTGTCAAGGTTTCACTGGTGGTCAAGGTACTTTCCACTCAGAGCAAGCGCTTGAGTATGGTACACAAATGGTTGGTGGTGTAAGCCCAAGTAAAGGCGGTCAAACGCACCTTGGTCTTCCTGTATTCAACACAGTTCGTGATGCTGTTCAAGAAACTGGCGCAACTGCTTCAGTTATCTACGTACCAGCACCTTTCTGTAAAGATGCAATCTTAGAAGCTATCGATGCTGGCATCGAGCTGATTGTTTGTATCACTGAAGGTATTCCTACACTTGATATGGTTGACGTTAAAGTTAAACTAGATCAAACAGGTACTCGTATGATCGGTCCTAACTGTCCAGGTGTTATTACTCCTGGTGAGACTAAGATTGGTATCATGCCTGGTCACATCCACAAACCTGGTAAAGTAGGTATTGTTTCTCGTTCTGGTACTTTAACGTACGAAGCGGTTAAGCAAACTACTGATGCTGGTTTTGGTCAGTCTACGTGTGTTGGTATTGGTGGTGATCCAATTCCAGGTACTAACTTTATCGACGTTTTAGAAATGTTCGAAAAAGATCCACAAACTGAAGCAATCGTAATGATTGGTGAAATTGGTGGTACTGCAGAAGAAGAAGCTGCAGAGTACATCAAAGCTAACGTAACTAAACCTGTAGTATCTTACATTGCTGGTGTTACTGCACCAGAAGGTAAGCGTATGGGTCACGCTGGCGCAATCATCGCAGGCGGTAAAGGTACTGCTGATGAGAAATTTGCTGCATTAGAAGCTGCGGGCGTAAAAACTGTACGTTCACTTGCTGAAATCGGTAAAGCACTTAAAGAGAAAACAGGCTGGTAATTGCTTGTTTCCTCTGAAAAGGCCCGCTTATGCGGGCCTTTTTGTTATTGGGATGAAAATCTAAAACGGATAACTAATGTGCTGAAAAAATCGTACAGACAAATCTTGTCGTTGTTTATTTATAGCCAGCCCGTTACATAATGCATGAATGGTTTTTTCTACTTGGTTCATAAAGCGGCCATAACCAATTTCATGTTTATCCTGTTGCGTTGCGACAATAACAAAATGTATTGTTTCTACTAACTTTGTTGCTTCATAAAAATACTTAATTTGATTTTCATTTGATTCAACATCAAAACTCAACTTTTGTAACTCTGCATTACCCTCGTTTTTATCTATTTTACTGTTTCGGACAATGGGTATTGCGCCATTAGCTACCATTGCACCGTGTGTTAATTTGTTTTTTTCACATGCGCGTTTAAAACTATCTGCAAAGTAATCATAAAACTTGTCCACATCGTTATTGTTCATCAGTGTTTGAAACTGTGTTTTGATGGCCCGAGAAACCGCAATGGTAAATGTTGCATAAGTCATTTCAGCATAGTCACTAGGAATATTACATTGCCTTGATTGATAACGAGGGTAGAGGCTCCTGAGTTTATATCCATAACTCTCTTTATTTCCCTTATCTTTAGCAAATAAATCGTAAGTTAGATGTTGGTGATCGCGAAGTTTAAATTGGGGCTGATTTATAAATAACTGTTCTTGGAGTGAATTTAATACTTTTTGTACTCTATTGTGAAACAAAGCTGAGTTTGCACGTAAATCTTCACCTGTGGCTAAAAACAAGAAACGTATTTTCTTACTTTTTTTATCTGGTGAGTAATAAATTTTATGTGCCTCGTGATAACGAGGATTATAAAAAAACAGCATTTGCTTATCGGTTTCTAGCTGGTATGACTCATCATGAAAACGGACAACCGGTAGTTTATCGTTTGCTAATAAATGTACATTATGCAGTTCATATTCATCACAACATGCAAATAATTGACGCGCAATACGCTCGTAGCAACAGTTTATAGTGCTAAAGCTATTATAAAATGCTTCGTTAGGTATTATTTCAGCCAATAAATAGTGGTTAGCGCGTGCATTAGTTGGAATATATACACGGTGTTGATTAAGTGTCGCCATCTTAGAATCCTTATAAAGTAGGTTATTTAGCTACTATAATTGGCTTTGATGACTTAAATGTTGCGTTAAAACAAATTTTATTCATAAACAATTGAACAAGTGGATTAAAGTTAATCAATATCTAAAATAAACCTTAATCTATTGCTGTATGTTAGTGTATGTTTTTGTAATAATGCATTAGTTTTGTTATTACGTAATATTTAGAGGATCACACTCCTATGGCGGAAATTGAGAATCGCCCAAGTAACTTTATTAGAACCCGAATTGATGAAGACTTAGCAAGTGGCAAACATGCGACAACGCATACACGTTTTCCACCTGAACCAAATGGTTTTTTACATATTGGCCATGCCAAATCAATTTGTTTGAATTTTGGTATCGCAAAAGACTACAACGGTTTATGTAACCTACGTTTTGACGATACAAACCCTGAAAAAGAAGACATTAACTACGTTAACTCTATTAAAGAGGATGTACAGTGGTTAGGCTTTAATTGGGATGGCGACATAAAGTATTCTTCTAACTATTTTGATACTTTATATGGATACGCAGTAGAGCTTATTGAAAAAGGCTTAGCGTACGTTTGTTTTTTAACTGCAGACGAAGCACGACAGTACCGCGGTACATTAAAAGAGCCAGGTAAAAACAGTCCTTATAGAGATACTTCAGTTGAAGAAAACCTAGCGTTATTTGAAAAAATGCGCGCTGGCGAATTCAAAGAAGGTGAATGTGTACTTCGTGCTAAAATTGATATGGCAAGCTCATTTATGGTGCTTCGCGATCCAATTATTTACCGTGTACGTTTTGCTCACCATCATCAAACAGGTGATAAGTGGTGTATTTACCCAATGTATGACTTCACTCACTGTATTTCTGATGCGCTTGAAGGTATTACACATTCATTATGTACATTAGAGTTTCAAGATAACCGTCGTTTATACGACTGGGTACTTGATAACATTAGTTTAGAGTGTCACCCGCAACAAATTGAGTTTTCGCGCTTAAATCTTGAATACACTATTATGTCAAAGCGTAAGCTAAATGATTTAGTAGTAAATAACTATGTAGAAGGGTGGGATGACCCTCGCATGCCTACTATTGCAGGTTTACGTCGTCGTGGTTATACACCAGGTTCAATTCGTGAATTTTGTTTGCGTATTGGTGTAACAAAACAAGAGAATATGGTTGAAATGGGCATGCTTGAAGCCTGTATCCGTGAAGACTTAAACGAAAATGCACCACGTGCAATGGCTGTGCTCGATCCTGTTAAAGTTGTTATTGAAAACTACGATGCAGACAAGGTTGAAACTTTATCAGTGGCTAATCACCCAAATAAAGAAGAAATGGGTCGTCGTGATGTACCGTTTACTCGCGAAATTTACATCGAACGAGAAGACTTTAAAGAAGAAGCGAATAACAAATTCAAACGTTTAGTGCTTGATAAAGAAGTACGTTTGCGTGGCGCTTATGTTATTAAAGCACAGCGTGTTGAGAAAGACGAAAACGGCGAAATCACAACTATCTTCTGTACTTACGACAGTGAAACACTTGGTAAAAACCCAAGTGATGGTCGTAAAGTAAAAGGTGTTATTCATTGGGTTTCAGCACCAGAGTCTATTAGTGCAGAAGTTCGTTTATACGACCGTTTGTTTAGCGTACCAAATCCAGCAGCTGCAGAGGAATTTGAAACTACGCTAAACCCGGAATCACTGGATGTTTTACCTAATGCTAAATTAGAACCATCGCTTGCTAATTCACAAGCAGAGCAGGGCTTCCAGTTTGAGCGTACGGGTTATTTCTCTCGTGATTCTAAATCAGAGAACGTTGTATTTAATCAAACAGTGGGTCTTCGCGATTCATGGTCTAAAACTCAGTAATCACTAATTTTTATGCCCAATAGTACATTGGGCATAATACCAATTTGTAATAATACTCAATCATTTTAAGAGGTAAACCTTACATTAGCAGTTTTAAATAATTCTGTTTATTAAATGCATAAATGCAGGGCAATGCAGGTGCAATTACCAGTAAGAGCTATCAGCACGTTTATCACATTCTAAAAAGGTTCTTTATCGAGCGAATTGGTATAATTTAGAAAATTTACATGAGTCACAATATTTAGACACAAAAAAACCTGCACTTAGCAGGTTTTTTTATTGCTTTTAAAAGCGGTATTAGCTGTTGGCGTCGCTAAATTCTTTACACGCTGCTTTGTCATTACACTCACCGTATAAATATAAAGAATGGTTTGTAAGGGTAATACCATTTTCTTCAGCAATTTCTAGTTGACGACGCTCAATCATGTCATCTTCAAACTCTACTACTTTGCCACACTTTAAACATACTAAATGGTCGTGGTGAGTGCTTCCAGAGAGTTCAAATACAGACTTTCCGCCTTCAAAGTGATGACGGCTTACAATACCCGCATCATCAAATTGGTTAAGTACACGGTATACAGTTGCAAGACCAATTTCTTCACCTAGATCCAAAAGAATTTTGTAAACATCTTCAGCACTGATGTGTTGGTTATCTGGAGATTGTAAAATCTCTAATATTTTAATACGCGGTAAAGTTACTTTTAAACCGGCTTTTTTAAGTTCCAAGTTATGATCAGTCATTAAATCTGTCTCAATTTTATTTGGTTATACTAGACATCTTGCAAAGATGTACACGACACATTAGCAACAAACAGGATAACGTGCCTAAGCGTTAAGTGCAAAGAACAATTGATTTATATTGCCACTAAAGCTTAAAACGCTAACTGTTTGATAATTATTTAAACAGCTAGCGATATATGCAGTAAATTAGTCAGCTAATTCACTTAAACACATTTCTTCATATACTTGAGCAGACCATGCTTTAACACGTTGTTCTGTAAGCTCTGGCTGACGGTCTTCGTCGATACCCAAACCTACAAAATGCTTATCATCAGCCATGCCTTTAGATGCTTCAAAGTCATAGCTTTCGCATGGCCAATGGCCCACAACAATAGCGCCACGTTCAGTAACAATATCGTTGATCATGCCCATCGCATCTAAAAAGTACTCAGCGTAATCTTCTTGGTCACCACAACCAAAAATAGCTACAAGTTTACCTTCAAAGTCTACTTCCTCAAGTTCTGGAAAAAAGTCATCCCAGTCACATTGAGCTTCACCGTAGTACCAAGTAGGAATACCGAATAAGATTAAATCAAATTCAGCAATCTCTTCTTTAGAACTTTTTGCAATATCATGAACAGCCACTAGCTTTTTACCCAATTCTTTTTGGATCATTTTTGCTACGTGTTCTGTGTTACCTGTGTCACTTCCGAAAAAAATGCCTACACTTGCCATGGATTTAAAACCTTTTATGTATCAATAGCCAATCTTTCTTGTAAAATCGTTTCAATCAGCGCACTACGGCTAATATTTTGTGCATCTGCCATATCACTCAATGCTTGATATAACTGCGATGAAACTTTAAATTCAACACGCTTTAAACCACGTGCTTTATCTCTTTTTATTTGATTACGTTTATTTACCTTTAACTGCATATCCCGTGAAAGGGGATTGGTTTTAGGTCTGCCTGGGCGTTTTTCGTATTCAAATAAATCGAGTGTAGTTCTATCTGTTTCTGACTTCGCCATGCTTAACCTACACCTGCGCCTTGCCAAAATACTTGAATAAGCCCTTTAGCAATAAAGCCCGAACAACCTAAAAAGAGCACGCCCCAAACAATGTATTGTCCGAACTTTGGTACATTGCCACTTTTTAGTACGTCTTTAATTGCCATGCCGATGAATATGAAAATACCGGCTAAGCCAAAATACAACCCTAGGGTATCAAATTCGTTAATTAACTGACTGACCATCAACGTATAACCTTTAAATTAAACGGCGCGTACTATAGCATATAAATATTCATATATTTAGTGCGCTGAATCAAAAACACGCGATTAAAATTGCTTTAAACCGCAGTTAAAAAGTCATTTATCGCTTTATTAACAACAAGAGGCTTTTGAGCATGAAGCCAATGACCTGCGCCATGAATAATTTTAGCCTTGGTGTTTTTAAAGCGTGCTGTAATTGCAGTACGATGCTCAGGCAGTATATAGTCAGAATCATTACCTTTAATGAAAAGAGTATCGCATAAACAAGAATTGTTTTCATTAACATTGGACGTGATTGTCGAATATTTTCTATCAAGCACATTTAAGTTAAATCGCCATGCAAAATGACCTTCTTCATTTTTGGCAAGGCTTTTAAGTAAAAACTGTCGAACCCCCAGCTCTTCAACATAAGGCTGCATAATTGCATCAGCTTGCTTTCTATCGTCTATTAACTGCGCTGAAACTGCTTTTAATGCTTGTAATATTTTTGTGTGGCGAGCAGGGTAACTAACAGGTGCAATATCAAGTACAACCAACTTATTTACCAGTTCAGGGTGTGTTAGTGCTAATTCCATTGCGACTTTCCCACCCATAGAATGCCCAACTAAATGTGCTTTATCTATGTTTAAATGCGCTAATAACTCAACAATGTCTTGTGCCATTGCCGGGTAATTCATTTCATCACTATGAGGTGAAAGTCCGTGGTTGCGCAGATCGAGATTAATCACACTAAAGTTTTCACTTAGGGGTTTTGCGATTACATTTAGGTTTTCTAAGGAGCCAAAAAGCCCATGGATCAAAACAACATTAGGACCTTGCCCTTGTTGCTTGTAATTTAACTGCATACCAGCCTCCTAAAAATTTCGCATAGTTTGCCGAGCATTGCGCTAAAAAGCAAAAAATACAGTCACTATTTACCAAATTGGGCTTTTGGGCGTTAAATCAACAACAATTAGGTAAATATTAATATGTTTATGGGAGTGCTTGTTGTAACTCGCATTTTTGATTGGTTTGGGTATAATCACACGGGAGAAAAAAATGTGACCCGTAATGACAGGAAGAACATGAAACAAATCGACATAGACGACGAGTTATATCAATATATTGCAAGCAATACTCAAAGTATTGGTGAAAGTGCATCCACTATTTTACGTCGTTTATTAAATCTGAGCGGCGAAAAAATCCAAACCACAAACGTAGAACTAACTCAAAACAATCAAACTGCGACTACGTCTACCGCCACATTAAAAAGCCCAGAGCCATCTGCTGCTGAGACTTCAAAAAAACAAACGCCTTCAGTTGTCACACCCGTGAAGAAAAAAAGCGATAATGTTTTTAATGTATTAAATAAAGAAGAGCTTGCAATGCAAAAGGGCGTTGTTGGACGCTTTTTGTTTATTTTAAGTGCATTTTACCGCACACATAAAACTGATTTTTCGGCTGTATTAGATATAAAAGGCCGTGACCGTGTTTATTTTGCTACCAGTAAAGAAGACTTGGTCAATAGCGGCAGTAGCATGAATCCAAAAAACATAACCGATAGCGAATACTGGGTTATGACGAATTCTAATACTACACGTAAAAAAATGATGCTTCATGAAGTGGCTCTTTGCCTTGGTTATAGTGCAGAGCAAGCTGAAAAAATTCGCGATTACCTGTAAGGAAATATAATGGCTATTCATTCAGGCGCAGGCAAAACTGCTCCACAATCAGCACTGGTTAACGTACCTAAATTAGTATCTGCGTATTACTTAAACGAACCTGATCTTGAACAAAATCCAGAGCATTGTGTTGCTTTTGGTACATCAGGCCACCGTGGTTGTTCTTACGATGTTAAATTTAACGAGTCACACATTTTAGCGATTACTCAGGCTATTTGTGATTATAGAAAACAAAATGATATTTTTGGTCCGTTATTTTTAGGTAAAGACACACACGCTTTGAGTGAAGCTGCATTTAATTCTGCTATTGAAGTATTAGTTGCTAATGAAGTACAAGTGATAACGCAAGAAGACGGTGATTTTACACCAACGCCAGTTATCAGCCATGCCATAGTGAGCCACAATAAGCTACACCCAAATGAATTAGCAGACGGCATTGTTGTTACGCCTTCGCATAACCCTCCTGAAGATGGTGGCTTTAAATACAACCCACCTAATGGCGGACCTGCTGATACAGACGTAACGAAATGGATTGAAGACAGAGCTAATCAACTTTTATTAGAAGATTTAGTTGAAGTTGAGTTATTCCCATTCGCTAAAGCATCGCGTTCTGGTTTTATCCGCTACGAAGATTTAATGACTCCTTATATTGATGATTTAGCAAATATCGTTAATTTAAAAGCAATTAGCGATGCAGGTATCAAAATTGGTATCGATCCACTTGGTGGTTCGGGTATTAATTTTTGGCCTGTTATTGCTAAAAAATATAATTTAGATTTAACCGTTGTTAATGATGTTGTTGACCCACGTTTTGCTTTTATGCCACTTGATAAAGATGGCAAAATTCGTATGGATTGTTCATCACCTTATTCAATGGCGAATCTTATTGCATTAAAAGATGATTTTGATGTGTCTATTGGTAACGACCCTGACTACGATCGCCACGGTATCGTAACGCCAGATGGTTTAATGAATCCAAACCACTTTTTAGCAGTGGCAATTGATTACTTACTTAAACACCGTGATTGGAATGAAACAGTAGAGATTGGTAAAACACTGGTTTCTAGCTCTATGATCGATAAAGTAGCAGCGCGCAATAATCGTAAAGTAAAAGAAGTACCAGTAGGCTTTAAATGGTTTGTTGAAGGCTTAAGCAAAGGCAAGCTTGCCTTTGGTGGCGAAGAAAGCGCAGGTGCTGCATTCTTACGTTTTGATGGGTCTGTATGGTGTACAGATAAAGACGGCTTTATTATGGGACTACTTGCTGCAGAAATACTTGCAGTAACAGGTAAAACGCCATCAGCGCTTTATAAAGAACTAGAACAAGAGTTTGGTTCTCCAATTTACAAACGCCTTGATGCACCGGCCTCAAGCGGCCAAAAGTCACGTTTAAAAGCATTGAGTGCTTCTGATGTTAAAGCAGATACACTTGCTGGCGAACCTATTTTGCAAAAACTGACTCATGCACCAGGTAACGATGCGGCAATTGGTGGTTTAAAAGTGGTCACTGAAAATGGCTGGTTTGCAGCGCGTCCATCAGGTACTGAAGATATTTATAAAATATACCTTGAATCATTTAAAGGTGAAGAGCATTTAGCGTTACTTGAAAAAGAAGCTAAAAAGTTAGTCGATTCTGTGATCAGCTAACACTGCTTAAACTATTTTAAAACGGCTGATTTATTCAGCCGTTTTTGTTTCTATACCTCTACCTTGTGCATATATATGCATAAGAGTCTACTCTCACATTATTTTTAAAGGTTTTTTTCATGTCAGCCAATCCATCTTACTTAAATGAATTAAAACAAACGGGCGATTTTTTAACGCTTAGCCGTAATAACGAATGGCATTTAGATGCAGGTGAATTTGTTTTAGATAATGGAACTCGTGTAAATATACACGATACCGGTGTAATTGAGTTTCAACCTACTGTTAAAACAAGCAAAGATGTAATTTATTCAAGCGCCGTACATGGTAACGAAACTGCACCAATTGAAATTTGTGATGCGCTCATTAAACAAATTATAAAAGGTGAGCTAGTCCTTAAGCAGCGTGTTTTGTTTATTTATGGTAATCCACAATCAATTAATATTGGCCTGCGTTTTGTAGAAGAAAACCTAAATAGATTATTTAATGGTCACCATACAGTTGAAGGTGTACCAATGAATAATGAACGAAA
Source organism: Pseudoalteromonas sp. FUC4 (assembly GCF_008370255.1). GTDB lineage: Bacteria > Pseudomonadota > Gammaproteobacteria > Enterobacterales > Alteromonadaceae > Pseudoalteromonas. The sequence goes on from NZ_SEUI01000001.1 coordinate 792,901, forward strand.
CCGCGCCGCAAAGCTTGAGCAATACGTGAGTGACTTTTATGCTCGTGGTGAGAAAGGCAGTAGCCGATGTCATTACGACTTACACACTGCAATTAGAGGCTCTAAAAATGAAAAATTTGCAGTGTATCCATTTTTACATGGTAAACCATGGAAAAAGTCACAGTTACAATTTTTATTGAGCTGTGGTGTAAATACCGTACTTATGATGAAATCACCCGCAACAACGTTTAGCTATTATTCGTCGTTTGTTCATGGTGCAGACTCGTTTACGGTCGAGCTGGGTCAGGTTAAGCCATTTGGCCAAAATGATATGACCCGCTTTGAAAAAACAAAGCAAACCTTAACTGCATTAATTAGCCAAAATGAAGTTGAATATCCTGATTTTAATGCAAGTGAGTTTGAATTATTTGCAGTGCACCGCACAATTAATAGAACGCAGGATGATTTTAGCTTCCCCTTTTCTGATGATGCTGAGAACTTTACTGGCTTTGCGAAAGGTGAACTACTTGCAACTGACGGTGATACGGAGATATACGCTGACGTTGAAGGTGAGGCTATTATTTTTCCAAATGCGAGTGTAGCATTAGGGCAAAGAGCATTGCTTACTGTTATTCCAATGGATATTGATAGCAATTTCGTCTAATTAAACTCATCAGACCACTGGTAACCTTAAGTTAACTATATGATTACTATTAATTAAAGTAATCGTATCGTTAACTTGCCACTTATTTAACCTGTATTTGCTTTTGTTTCGTCCCAGATGTGTTGAATAACACTTTACGTTAACGTAAAGTGTTGGCAGCTTTAATTAAAGATAGTGCAGATGTTGCAAAGTTTAACCAGCAACAATCACCCACAATAATAATTTAAAGGGGCACTGTTTTACCGACAACAAAAGAAGGTAGGTTATGAGTAATCCAAATAACGTATCGCTGAATATTAATCATGATCTAGAATTTATAGATGGTAATGCGCTTAATATTCCAACCCTTAGTATTTTAACTGAGGACGGCGACATTCATCCTAGTGCAACCGCACCTGATATTTCAAAACATACCGCTATTAAGTTATATGAAACGATGCGTTTTATACGTTTGCTAGATGAACGTATGCAAGGCGCACAGCGCCAAGGTCGTGTTAGTTTTTATATGCAATGCCTAGGCGAAGAAGCCGCAGTTACAGCCTCTGCTGCTGCGCTTGATCAAGACGATATGATTATGGCTCAGTACCGTGAACAAGCTGCACTGCATTATCGTGGTTTTACGCTTGATCAATTTATGAACCAAATGTTTTCAAATGAATTGGATTTAGGCAAAGGCCGCCAAATGCCAATCCATTATGGCTCTAAAGCACTCAACTATATGACGATTTCATCGCCACTGGGTACGCAAATACCACAGGCAACGGGTTATGCTTATGGTCAAAAAATAAAGCATATCGACGCTAAAACAGGTGAGCTTGCAAGCACAATTGATAACGTGACTATTTGTTACTTTGGTGAAGGTGCTGCATCAGAAGGTGACTTTCATGCGGGCTTAAATATGGCGGCTGTTCACAAAGCGCCGGTTATATTTTTTGCACGTAATAACGGCTATGCCATATCTACCCCTGCTGATGAGCAGTTTAAAGGCGACGGTATTGCGTCGCGTGGTGTAGGTTATGGTATTAAAACAATTCGTGTTGATGGTACAGATGCACTTGCAGTGTATGCAGCGACTAAAAAAGCACGCGAAATAGCCTCAACACAAGGTGAGCCTGTGCTTATTGAATCGATTGCTTATCGATTAGGCGCGCATTCTACATCAGACGATCCCAGTGGTTATCGCTCTAAAGATGAAGAAGCAAACAATCAAATTTGTCCTATTGATAAATTTAGAAAATGGCTTGTTAAGCAAGATTGGTTAAAAGAAGAAGACGATATAAAAGCAAAAGAGTCGATTCGTGAAGAAATTTTAGCAGCGCTTAAGCGTGCAGAAGTTGTTGCCAAGCCCGCTTTAGAAGAATTGGTTTCAGACGTTTACGATACTCCAATTCCCTTATTGCAACGCCAGTACGAACAGTTAAAAGAACATATAAAGCAGTATCCAGATGCTTACCCAGTAACCGCAGGGAGAATTAAGTAATGGCTAAAATGAACATGCTCCACGCAATTAACTCTGCCCTCGATATTACGATGAATGAACACCCTCAAGCCTGTATTTTTGGCGAAGATGTTGGTTACTTCGGTGGTGTATTTAGAGCAACATCAGGCTTGCAAGAAAAGTACGGTAAGCATCGCGTTTTTAATACGCCTTTAACCGAACAAGGTATTTTAGGTTTCGCTAATGGCTTAGCGGCTTTTGGTGCGCCTGCATTGGCAGAAATTCAATTTGCTGATTATATATTCCCAGCGTTTGATCAAATAGTAAATGAAGCCGCTAAATTTCGTTATCGCAGTGGTAATGAATTTAATGTTGGTAACTTAACTATTCGTACGCCTTATGGCGGTGGTATTGCTGGTGGCTTATATCACTCGCAATCACCCGAAGCTTATTTTGCACATACACCGGGCTTAAAAGTGGTTGTACCGCGCAACCCTTATCAGGCTAAAGGTTTGTTACGTGCCTCTATTAAAGATGATAATCCGGTCATATTTTTTGAGCCTAAGCGTTTATATCGTGCATCAACAGGCGAAGTGCCAGAAGAAGATTACAGTATTGAATTAGGCACGGCTGAAGTAGTGCAAGAGGGTGCCGATATTACGCTTTTAGCGTGGGGGGCTCAAATGGAGATTATTGAAGAGGCAGCAAAGCAAGCAAGTGAGCAAGGTATAAGCTGTGAAGTAATAGATCTTCGTAGTATTTTACCATGGGATGTTGAAACGATTGCTAAATCGGTTATTAAAACCGGCCGTTTAATTGTGAGCCATGAAGCACCTATAACTAATGGGTTTGGTGCTGAGATAGCAGCAACAATACAACAAGCGTGTTTCTTGCATTTAGAGTCGCCAATTTTACGTGTATGTGGCCTAGATACACCATACCCGTTGGCACTTGAAAAAGAATACGTACCGGATGCACTAAAAGTGTTGGCTGCAATTAAACAATCAATGGATTTTTAGGGGTTACCATGGCGAAAGATTTTATATTACCCGATATTGGTGAAGGCATTGTTGAATGCGAAGTTGTTGAATGGCTAGTTCAAGAAGGCGATACCGTATCTGAGGATCAGCCAATTTGTGATGTGATGACAGACAAAGCATTAGTGCAAATTCCGGCAGTGCATGATGGCATTATTACAAAGCTATATTATCAAAAAGGTGAAATTGCTAAAGTACATGCGCCTTTGTTTGCTATGGATGTAGCCAGTGAAAGCACTAACAATGAAGTAGTACAAGAGCCAGTTCAAGCTGAAAATCAAACTAATAACAATGCTTCTGATGTAGTTGAGGACTTTATACTTCCTGATATTGGTGAAGGTATTGTTGAGTGTGAGATTGTTGATTGGTTAGTTGCTGAAGGCGACGAAATAGAAGAAGACCAAGCGGTTTGTGACGTAATGACTGACAAAGCATTAGTACAAATTCCGGCAAAATATACGGGTACTGTGCAAAAGCTTTATTATCAAAAAGGTGAAATAGCAAAAGTACATAGCCCGTTGTTTCAAATGACGATTGCGGGCAGTGCAGCTAAGCCAAATGTTGATATAAACCAAGCGGTCGTAAAGGCACAAACTAATGCTAAAGTTGAAAAAACAGCATCGGTTAAAACGCAGCAAGCTACTAAAGTTATCAATCAAAAAGCGGTGGCATCACCTGCGGTTCGTCGTAAAGCACGCGAACTTGATGTTGATTTAACGTGTGTACCAGGTAGTGGTAAAAATGGCCGTATTTACAAGCAAGACATCGAAGAGTTTATTAAAGGGGAAGTGCCTAATACCATTGATACTTCACCGCTAAATAATGCAGTTACAAGTAATGAGCGCAGTGTAGCGCCAGATCCTCAACAATCTCAGGTTGGTGATACACGTGTAGAGTCTATTAAAGGCATTAAAGCGGCTATGGCTAAGCAAATGGTGGCGTCGGTTTCAACTATTCCGCACTTTACGTTCAGTGACGAAATAGATTTAACACAGCTTATAGCTTTGCGTAGCGCTTTAAAAGAGCAGTACAAAGCACAGGGAGTTAAGCTCACCATGATGCCATTTTTTGTAAAAGCATTGTCACTGGCTATGAAAGAATACCCAGTACTTAATTCAAAAGTGAACGATGAATGCTCAGAGCTTACTTATTATAATGACCATAATATTGGTATAGCGGTTGATTCAAAAGTTGGCTTATTAGTGCCTAATATTAAATCGTGTCAGAGTAAGAGTATTGTTGATGTGGCAAATGATTTAACTCGATTGACCGAGTCATCTAGAGAAGGGCGTGTTGCACCGGATGATTTAAAAGGTGGGACAATTAGCATCTCTAATATTGGTGCGATTGGCGGCACGATTGCGACCCCTATAATTAATAAACCAGAAGTGGCGATTGTTGCGCTAGGTAAACTGCAGCATTTACCGCGTTTTGACGAAAATGGGCTGGTTGTAAGTAAAGCTATTATGCAAGTAAGTTGGTCTGGCGATCATCGTGTTATTGATGGCGGAACGATTGCACGCTTTAATAACCTATGGAAATCGTACTTAGAAAATCCATCTTCAATGATGATGGTAATGAGTTAACAACTAAATTGTTAAAATGTAATAAAAAACCAGCTTTTAGCTGGTTTTTTGTTTTAAAGTCAGCTGTTTTTAATTAAGATACAATTGTTACTAAATAGTAATGTAAATTAAGCCCGTTAGGGAATATAAAAAATAACACTAAGGAAATATTATGGAACATTATATGAATGCGCTGCGTAGTTACGCGGATTTTTCAGGCCGTAATCGTCGTAAAGCATATTGGATGTTTGTATTATTTAACTTCATTTTTTCGGTAGTTTGTAATGCGATTGATGGTGTACTAGGTACAATGTTCATTGGCTCTATTTATAGCTTAGCGCTATTAATTCCTGGCTTAAGCGCTGGTGCACGTCGCCTTCATGATACTGGTCGTTCAGGCTGGTGGCAGCTACTTTGGTTAGTGCCAGTAATTGGTTGGATTGTTTTAATTGTTTTTCTTGCGCAAGATTCACATGAAGGTGAGAATGATTTTGGTCCAAACCCAAAAGAACTAGCAGTTGAACCAACAACTGTATAAGTTAAAATAATTTAGTATTTTAAAGCTCAGCTAATGCTGAGCTTTTTTGTGTATGGCAATTTTAACTTAAAAAGTAAAGGCCATAACCAACGGCCAAAGCAGGAATAGATGTATACACAGTCGCAATTACAGCCGCTTTGGGTGCCATTGCTATTGCTGGAAATAACGCATCACCATCGTTAGATATTGCATTAGCAGTTAATGCACTAAATGGAATAATGCCTTGAATATAAAGTGTTGTAACAATTATTTGCGGGCCACAACCTGGTAAAAAACCAATCACTACAGCAATAAGTGGCGCTAAATAAGCGTAATGTGCAAACCAAGTTTTTAAATCAAGCCCTGCTATATTTACTAAAATCTCAAACAACATAAACGATGCCACTACCCATGCGGTTACAAAGTGTGTGTCTTGAAGTACTTTAATAATTTTAGAAGGTGGATTACATTCATCGTCTTCTGAGGTTACTTCTTTATAGCTTTCACCTTTAGAAGAATACGCCCATATAGTGACAGTAAATAACGCCATTGCAGCACCAAAAATACTAATACTTGTGCCTGTGTATTTTCCAAATTGATCAAGGTCGACATTAAATGCAATTAAAAAAGCAATAATGAGGCTTGGGATAATAGCGAACATCCAAACGGGTTTGCTTATTTTAATTATACTAGTTGGCAATACTTTAACTTGGTGTTTTTGTTCTTGCTTGGTTGGGCGTAAAAAATCTTTTGCATGAAGGGCATTTACTATGACACCACAAAGCGTGCCTACGACTAAGCCAATGGCCATTATGGTTAAACCTTCAGTAGGGCGAGTGGCAAGGAGCAAAAATGCGGCATCTCCCATTGTAGCTGTTAAAACAGCAACAATAGCCCCAAAACTTGCTTGGCCTTTTGTAAATTGGGTAACCACTATTATTGCACCACCACATCCAGGAAGGGCACCTAAAACGGCAGCAAAAAATATTTCTAATACCGGCGATTTAGCACTTAAATAACTAAGCTCTAACTGAGGTAAATGCTCTATGGCGTAGTAATAAATTAATAATGTAGCAGCAACAAATACGCTAACTTGAAAAAAAGCATCGCTCAGTGCTGTTATTGCAATTTCACGAAGTGATGGCAGTGCTAAACATACCAATAAAAAAAGTGGTAATAATAAACGTTTATTTTGGCTAACAAAGCGTTTAGAAGTGGGCGTAATAAATCCTATTTGAGAGAGTAAAATCATACAGTGTTACCAATTAAATAAACTTAGTGACACTGTATATTTTAATTAAATGATAATCAATATCATTTGCATCTATTTAAATCGATTGCTCTCTTTGAGTTTTTCAATGTTAAGCTTAATGCTACTTACGCTGAAATTCTGAGTTTGCATTCCACGTTGGCCATTGCTCTTGCTCAGAAATATCAAAGCCTACTTTATAAAATAATTGTAAGTCTTGAACAGCACCCGATAAATCCCATTCATCACGGTAACGATCACATGGTTGATGATAACAACCGCGAAGTACTAAGCTCATACGTTTACGGTAATTAGCCGTTTCTTCATCAGCAGCGACTGTGCCTCCACCGGCGTACATGGCTGGAATACCCATGTTAGCAAATGCAAAGTGATCAGAGCGGTAATAGCCACCCGATGATGGTTTAGGATCGCCTGATATTGTTCTGCCTTGCTCTTTAGCTGCAGTTGCTAAAAACTCATCCATTTGTGATTTACCAATACCAACCACATTCATGTCTTTTACTTTGCCTAATAAATTTAAACTATCCATGTTTATGTTAGCCACTGTTTTATCCGCTGCAATCACTGGATTAGCTGCATAGTATTTAGAGCCAAGTAAGCCTTGTTCTTCAGCAGTTACCGCTAAAAATGTCATTGAGCGGCTAGGGTGCTTTGGTAATTTAGTAAAGGCTTCAGCTACTTCAATAAGCCCAGCTGTACCAGTTGCGTTGTCGTGAGCACCGTTGTAAATTTGATCGCCTTTACGGGTTTTATCTGTACCTAAGTGATCCCAATGCGCCGAGTAAATAACATGCTCATCTGGTTGCTCGCTTCCTGGTAACGTAGCGATAAAGTTATACGATACTGATTTTTTAATCGTGTTTTTAACACTAACAGAAGCAGTTAAATCGCCCATATCAACATGGTAAGCACCTTTAGCAGCGTTTTCTTTCGCAGTATCAAAATCTAAACCTGCTTTAGTAAAAAGCTCTTTTGCTACGTCAGTTGTAACCCAGCCTTCAACCGCTACGCGGTCCATATTGTTGTTCTCTTTTTGAAAACCAAACTGCTCACCGCTCCACGAGTTTTCAACAACTGACCACGGGTAAGATGCTGGTGCTGTTTCATGAATAATAATTGCGCCAGCTGCACCTTGTCGACTTGCTTCTTCATATTTGTATGTCCAACGACCGTAATAGGTCATTGCATCGCCTGTAAATAAAGCAGGGTCTTTTGTTGCAAAGCCCGGATCGTTAACCAGCATTACAACGGTTTTGCCCTTAACGTCTAAGTCTTTGTAATCATTCCAATTGTATTCAGGTGCATTAACGCCGTAGCCGACAAATACAAGTTCAGAATTTTCTATGCCTTCTTGTGCGCTAATGCGGCTGCTACCCATAACCATGTCTTTTTTGTATTGATAGTCTTTACCCCCAATACTAAGCACCATGTCCGAATCAGCTTCTAAAGAAACCAATGGCACTTCTTGTAAGTAACTGTCGCCATTACCTGGTTTTAAGCCTAAGGCTTTAAACTGCGCAGTTAAATAATCAAGTGTTAGCTTTTCACCAGGTGATGAAGGAGCACGGCCACCAAATTCGTCCGATGCGAGTACTTTTACATGTTTAGCCAGTTCATTAGCTTGAATACTGTTATATCCATTTGTTATATCAGTAGGGGTAATACTTGTTGTTGCGCAACCAGCTAAAACAGCAGTAGCGAGGAGTGTGAGAGAGAAATAATGTTTCATGTCAGCTCTTTTTTTGTTTTAAGTTGTGATTAGTATATTAACTTCTATTAAGCAGAACCAGTTTTTACGGTAAACTTATCGTAAATTATAGGCATAAATTGTTAAAGGTTTAAATGAAGCGTTTTACTCCCCCCGAGAAGTGGCAAATCAGTAGTTTAGAAACAGGTGCATTTGCGCATTTACGTGAGCTATTTAAAGTTAACGAACTGACAGATTGGCCGGCGCCGCAGTGGTTTTCTCCATTTTTAACCGCTATAAATGAGAATAATATTCCTATTACTTTTGAAGAAGATGCAAAGGTAGACTTTGGTGATAGGTATTACGAGCAAGTAATTTTTGAAACGGGTGTTGTACCTACACGTAGTGAAAATTGGCATGACTTGTTCGGTGGATTTATTTGGTGTTTATTTCCTAAAACTAAAGCGCTTATAAACCAGCGACATGTACAAGATATAGCTGAGCATGGTTTGCAAAAGCGTACCAAACATCGTAATGCATTAACGCTCTTTGATGAATGTGGTGTGGTATTAGCTATAAGTGAGAGTAAATGGCAGCAGTGGCTTTGCGATCACCAATGGAAAACAGCATTTGTTGAGCATAAAAGCGAATGGGGAAAAAGCATTAAAGCGTTTATGTTTGGCCACGCTAATTATGAAATGCTCACTAAACCTTATATAGGTTTAACGGGTAAAGCATTGTTTGTTTGTGTACCAGATAAAATATTTTGTAAAGATTTAGTTACTCAATATCAGTACCTAGACCAAGCCCTTTATGAGATGATTAAAATAGATAACTGCTTAGCCGATAACAAACAGCTTTCACCACTGCCGTTATTAGGCGTGCCTGGCTGGCATGACGAAAACAAAGATGACTCTTTTTACAACAATACAGATTATTTTAGAGCGAAACGAAGGAACCGAATATGATAGAAGTTGCTAGGCTTAAAAAGAAATTTAAGCTAACTAAAGATCACAAAAAAAATAAAATAGACGACATCGATCCTCGTGAAGATAAAGACTACTTTCACTCAGTACGAGACGTTAGTTTTAGCTGCGCTAAAGGTGAGGTACTTGGATTGCTCGGCCCAAATGGTGCGGGTAAAACAACGACACTGAGAATGATTTCAACCGCGTTAAAGCCAGACGAAGGCTCAATAACGGTTGCCGGAAACAATATTGTAAAAAAACCGTTATTAGGGCGTAAGTCTATTGGTTTTTTATCAGGCTCAACCGGTTTGTATGGTCGCTTAACGGTAAAAGAAAACATAGAGTATTTTGCAAAGCTCCACGGTATGAGCAAAAGAGATATAGCAACGCGTTGTGATGAGCTATTCACATTGCTTGATATGCATAAGTTTATTGATAAACGGGCAGAAAACCTTTCAACAGGTATGAAGCAAAAAGCAAATATAGCACGTGCAGTCGTTCATCGCCCAGCAGTTGTGGTACTCGATGAGCCAACAACGGGCCTAGATATAATGACAACACAAACTGTTATTAAATTTATCAAAGGTTTAAAAGCGCAAGGCACGCCTGTTATTTTCTCAACCCATCATTTAGATGAAGTTGCACTTTTATGTGACCGAGTTGCTGTAATTAACGAAGGCGTTAGCTGCTTTGACGGAACAGTAGAAGAATTTAAACAAGCAGGTAATAGCGAAGAGCTAAACCAAGCCTTTATGAATATATTAACGGAGAAACACGATGTTTGAAGTATTTAAAAAGGAATTAAGAGAACTCCTTCGCGATAAAAAAACGCTACTGTTTGTTGTAGCGCTGCCCGTTATTATATTTCCAATAATATTTGCAGTAATGGCATTTATAAGTTCTCAAGCAGCGCTTGATGCTGATCAAAAAGTAAATACATACGTAATTATCAATGGTGAGTACGCACAAGAATTTACAGACAAAGTGTTTTATCACAAAAGTTTTGAGTTGTATAAAGGCAACAAAACGTTTAATACTATTGAAGAGCTTAAAGCGGGTGTTATTGCTGGTGATATCGATATGGGTATCTATTTACCCAGTGATTCAAAACAAACGCTAAATGATGAAAAGCAAAGTAAATGGCAAGTAGTATTTAACGATTCAAAATCAATTAATTTTTTATTTGAACGTGTAAAAGAGCTCGCAAAAGAATACAGCGACAACTTACAAAAAGAACAATTGATTAGTTTTGGTATTGATATGTCAGCGCACGCAGCGCTGTTAAATCCAGTAGATGTAATAAAGGTTGATACCGCAGATAAGCGTGAAAACTTAGGCGAAAAAATGGGTGGTTTTTTACCTTATTTACTTATCCCTCTTGTATTAATGGGGGCGACTTACCCAGCTATAGACTTAGGCGCCGGTGAAAAAGAGCGTGGCACACTAGAAACTCTTCTGCTCACTCCTATTACTCGTACTGAGTTAGTACTTGGTAAATTTATAACGCTGTTAACGACTTCTATAGCGTCCACAACAATAACAGTACTTAGTATGGGCTGTTGGGTTGCAGTGGCATTAGCATTTGCAGATTTAGATGTGATTAAAACGGCTTTTAGTTCTTTAGCAGTAACAGATTTACTAATGATATTTGTATTGCTGCTACCTTTGGCTGCAATATTTTCATCATTAGCATTGGCTATATCTATCTATGCACGTACGTTTAAAGAAGCTCAAAATTATATGGCACCGCTTAGTATGGGTGTGTTCTTTCCTATTATAATTTCAATATTACCTAATATGGAGCTAACCGCTAAAACTGCGTTTATACCTGTTACTAATGTTGCTTTAGCAATTAAAGATATAATTAAAGGCACAGTTGATTACACATTTGTAGGCTTAATATTTTTAGCAACCGCGCTTATTGCAGGAGCGTTACTAGCATTTTGTGTTAAATGGTTTAACCGAGAAGATGTATTATTTAGGTAAGAATTTATTGGTAATAAAAAGCATCACTTTAGTGATGCTTTTTTGTTTTTGAAGCCAATTTTTAAAGTGGTTTGTATTCGGTGATTAAATAGTTTAAATTTATGGGCTGAACTCTGGATTATAAAACAAGGATGGATTCTTGAAAGCACACCTATTATATATCTCGCTATTTAGTGTAAGCAGTACTTTTAGTTTACTCACGTTTGCAACACCTTCACAAGTAAAAACAATTCAGCCAACTACCCATATAGGCACTTGGCAAAATAAAGACGAAGACGGCGATGGGGTTGTTGATGAGCTTGATGCTTATCCGTTTGATACGAGTAAAAGTGAATACGAATTTGTTAAAGAAGAAGAATTTAACAACAATAATGATGTAGCGACTGTCGCACCTGAAAAGTTACCAATTAAACTTTTTGGCCGAATTCAGCAAGTGAACGATCAAGATTATTACAAAATTAAACTTAAAAAAGATGTGGCAATAACTGTACTTTTATCTTCTTCAAGTAATGAGTTTGACCCTGGTATGGCAGTAATGGACAGCTCTGTAGTGGCTATTCAATCATGGGCACCCAATTTTACTGCTGTTGGTAAGTATAAGCGGGCTATTCAAGTAAAGCCGAGCGAGTCTGGCACCTATTATATTGTTATTAACGATAAAGAATTTAGAGGTGAGGTGTCTTACGATTACCAACTACATGTGTTTGTAGATGAGGATGTAGATGTAATTGATGACTCTTTAGAGCCTGCTTTTGGCTTTAAAGGTTATACGCAGGATACTGATGGCGATGGCATTTATGACGGTACTGAATTTTACGTGTTTAATTTAGATTCAGCGTATGCCCTTGATGTTGATAATGACGGTACACCAAACTGGCTTGATGAAGACTCAGATAATGACGGGATTAAAGATGTACTAGAAGGTGCATTTGATTTAGACGAAGATGGCTTGGGTAACTTTGTAGATTTAGACTCCGATGCAAACACTATTGACGATAGTAAAGATGCGGGGAACCCTAAAAGACCTTTAAATCATGATAAAGACCAATTTGCCAATTTTATAGATTTAGATGACGATAACGATCTAATTTTAGATGTGAATGATCCTGAGCCTTTAAACTTAGCCTCAAATGGCGGGTATGGAACAGATAGCTATTTAGAAGTGAGTAATATTTATTACTTATTATATGGCAGTCAAACAATTGAGGGGGTTATTTTAGCTAACCAAAAACACCGTGTTTACGGTGAAAACTTAGCAACCGGCTTTTTAAATTTTAATATTGAAGGCAGTACAGTACCCGTTAATATAGCTGTAAATGCTAATGGGAAAGATTATGTAGATTTTGTAATGCCGCGCAATGCAACTAGCATTAGTTATAGTGCAGCAAATATACGTACAGCACCTATTGCACTTTCGTTTAATCAACAATTCTCGCCGATAATAGTGAGTCAAGGGGTTATAGAATCTTCAGTGAATCAGGAAGTTACTTTATCTGGAATAAACTTTTCAGACGATACTTTAGTGTATTTAAATGAGGTAGAGCTTACCCCTTTAGCAACTTCTCCTACTAGCTTAAGTTTTACAGTTCCTGCAAATGCTGATTCAGGCAAGTTATATTTAAAAAACAGTTATGGAAAAAGTAACGCATCTAAAATTGCTTTATTTAGTAAAACAACATTAACAATAGATAAGTCCCTGACTTTTGCTAATTCTAAAGTGGTTGCAAGTACATTTATATCTGGCATAGAAAAAACGGTCGATGTTAACAATAGTGTTGCCGTCGTGCCTGTATCAAGCAATAACGCCACAACGATTACCTTATATTTTGGTGATGAACAAAAGTATTATTTAAATGCACTTTATTTAGGGCAAGCAGATTTACAAATTACACCACGATTTGTTGCTGCATCTACTGCATGGGGCTTAAGTGGCGTGAACCAAACACAGCAACTCGCAAAATTAAAAGCTTTATTCGCACAAGCACTTAAGCTAGATGAAGTGATTGAGTTTGCAGATTATATTATAAAAAATAATAATCAATTGCCTAAATATAAAAGCAAAGAATTTACGACTTTAAAATGGGCGGCTGTGGATGCAATTACTGCTCATATTAAAAAATAAAAGGACATTTTTATGAAAAATAAATTAATCACACTTTTAATTGCAGCGCCTTTAATCAGCTCATCTTTTTTATCGATGGCTAGTGAAGTGCCAACAAAAGAGTATTTTAATAAACGCTGTATGGACGCATGGCAAAGCATTAAAGCCGGAGACCGAGAGGCTTTATTTGCAGAGTTACCACCAAAATTACAAAGCTGGAATGAAGGTAAAACAGCATGGAAGCAAGTTGATAAAGCGATAAAAGACTATAAAGAGGATTGGGAACAACTAAATTCAAATAATTTGGTTATTACAATGTTAGATTATGGAGGTGTAGGTGAAGATGGCAATATGTTACCAGTAGGCTTACAGAGCTCAGTAGATAAACGGATGGCCCGCTTTTACCCAGAAGCTACTCGAGAATATACCTTAAATTATACTTTTAAAAATGATGAACGTGATGAAGGTAAATCATGCTCATTTTTGGAGTTTGATAACAAATGGTATATGTATCATAGACTACTTTGATTATGAACTTTATATCTGAAAAGCTTACGCATACATTTGAAGTATGTTTTGCACACAAGCGCTGGGTGCCTTATACGCGAATAAAATCGTTTTTAGGTATGTTACTAGGGGCGTTTGTCGCCTCCTTTTTTATTGATGGTCAACCGAGTTACTCAAATGCTGACCAAACATTGAATACTATGTTTGTGGTTACCCCGTTTTTGTTTTTTGGTTTGGTGCTATTGCAATCCTCGTTACAAAAAACATTTTATAACGCCGATGTCTATGTTACGCCTAGTGCCATAACCATGCCGGATTTTAAAGGCGAGCGTGAGGTGTTTATTGCTTTTAAAGATATAGAGGCAATGTATATTAATTACTTTCCGTTGACGCCGCTATTTTGCTTTGGTCCATACATAAGTACGCATTTAGCGATTAAATCAGTCAACGGTGAACGTTATGGAGTACATACGTTTAATTTAAGTGACTATAGAAGCATTGTTAATTATTTAGCGAAAGTGCATAACGTAAAAATTAAACACCGTTTTTCATGGTGGACATTAACCTACTTATCTCTTTTCCCAATCGGGTTTTTATTGGGCTTTATTGTTTAATTTATTTAAAAAACTAAGGAAAGACATGAAATTAAAATATCTATCAATCCCACTACTTGCCAGTGTGTTAACAGGGTGTGGCACACAAGATGTTGTTATGACAAAAGCGATTAGCTTTGAACCATCAAAATTTATGCGCGAAAATGCTAAAACACAGCCTTTTTTGGTTGTTGAAATAGAAGGTGATGGAAAAGCGGGTACCTGTAAGATTGATTTTCCAATAGGTATGCTAAAAAGTAAAAGAGCGATCAAAGGCACCGGCTCTGAACTGCGAATGCGTTGTAAATATGATGATGTTAAAGGTTATGGCACGGGTTATACACATGAATATAAACACGCAGAGTTACACCATTTAGGTGACAACAAAGCCACGTTATCATTAAATGTAGTGTTGTACACGCGAAAAGAAGATTTATCGATTGAAGTGAAAACACTAAAGCCACTTGAGTTTGAATACACGCTTTAAATAATATATACACAGGAAAATGGATTAACCTAACTTAAGATTAATAAGTAAGGTGCTTTGTAATTCTTAAAAAAATTATTTTTTAAAAGGAATAATGTGCAAAATATTTTTATTACAGTAATTACAGCCAGCTTAGTTTTATTAACAGGCTGCACCAATGGCGAAATTAAAATGACCTCGTTTAAAAAGTTTAAACCAGCTGATGATAAAGGTCACCCTTTCCATAGCGTGTTCTTTAATCTAGAGGGAAATAACAAACAAGAATACTGTGAAATAAGTTTCCCCTGTAAAATCCTTGAAAACAAAGCGGAGATCGATGGCCCAGGTATTAACAACTTAATGATTGGGTGTTCGTTTGATGGCTATAAAAATGTAGGCATGCCAATAACATCAGAGTACTTTAATACAACACTTAAATTTATTGGTGGAAATAAAGCCACGCTTAATTTTCATGGTGAATTAGTGGCGGATCATGGTGTAAGTTATGAAGCAAGAACTGTTGGCCCTGTAGAGTTTGAATATTCATTGTAAATTGGTTAGCTAAATAGTTTTTACTGCATCGCAATACG
Source organism: Pseudoalteromonas sp. FUC4 (assembly GCF_008370255.1). GTDB lineage: Bacteria > Pseudomonadota > Gammaproteobacteria > Enterobacterales > Alteromonadaceae > Pseudoalteromonas. The sequence continues at coordinate 808,269 of NZ_SEUI01000001.1, forward strand.
CTAGAAGAAGGAACCTTTAAAACGTGAAAGATTCACTCTCGCACTATATATATAACAATGTAAAAAACATGCCTGTTTTTGCACATAATGATAATTATAAACTAAAAAATACGGGGCGCTGGCCACAAAAAACAACAAAACAGTGGTTGATGTTTTTTGTAATAAATACACTTGTTGCCGTTATTTTTGGATTAATCGGCATAGACCTTACCCCCAATAAATATCCTACCTATTCAGATCCACAACTAATCCAATCAATAGTTTTAAATTTATTACTCATAAATACAATCCGCTTTGTTATATGGGTTAACCATAGTATTAAATGTGCCAAAGATTTAACCGTAGATAAACATACAGGCTGTGTAGAAACCATTGAATTTACTAAGCCGGTTAAAGTAACGGTAAAAGCATTTCCGACTAAAAGTACTGATTTTAAAATTATTACCGGGGCGGTAATTGAATACCAGAACAATAAAAAACAGGTTTTTAATCGATTATCGATATTACAGCTTCCTGAATTCGTAGATTGGTTAAATAAGAAACATGATGTAAGTATTGAATTTAAAACATCTTTAATTACAAAATTCCCACTGTATTTTTTATTGTTGACCATTTTTTTCTTAATGATTTTGTTATTTTTTATCTAACCCGTCAAAGGGAATCTTTGATTTTATAAAAGAGGCTTTATGGACTTTTTGTGTAATAAATTTAGGCAGTTTACTAACTCATATAGCGCGGATGAACGCCTTGAGAAAGAGTGTCAAGCCGATTTAACAACGTATCCTTTATTAAAAAACTTCACTAAAAAGCAACTCTACCTACACAGTGTAATAGCTTACATTGTTGGGCTTTTATTAACCTGTTTTTTTATAAGCGAAGGTGAGGTGCTTGATACTAATATAAGAGCTGAATATGTTGTATTTTATTTTACCGGCTTTTACTTTGCTTTTTTATTCGCTATTTTGTTTTTTAAGCGTGGCAGTAAACAATCAATTACTCTCTATCAAGACTATTTTGAATTTAAAGATACTGGTAATGTAAATAAGAAATTTTACTATCGGGATATTGAAGGAGTAACAGTAGGTAAGTTTGATTACACCATAGTTAAGCGTATCCGCGGAACGATAAGTCGCCATGAAAATATTAAACTGCCATTTTTTACTCATGCTACATTTTTATTTACTGATAAACACACGCTGACAATTAATCGAATAAACCTTTTTATGCTACCTGAAATGGTAGAAGTCATGACTAAAAGAACACCTGTAGAAGTATCTTATTTGTTCCCACCGGTTATAAAGGTTATTGCAATTATGTTCGCAGCACTGTTTTTAACAGTACTCTCAAGCATGATTATTGTACAAACATACTTAACTTAAATAACCATATTAATTTACTGTAAGATTAGTTGTCGTGCACGTTAAAACCAGAAGTGCATGCAATAGTTATTACTACATGCTCTTTATTATAATTTACTGTTGAGATTATTAATGCAAAGCGAACAGTTAGATATACAATTAGATGACAAATTTTGGTTTAAGCTCGTAATTTTACCAGAAAAAGATGTCCTGACCCCCACGAGTAAAATTACTATGTCGGTAGTGACTAAATTATTTAAGCTAAATTTAGGAATTGAGTTTTTATTTGCAAGCATCTAAACAGCAACACATAACTATGGCTAAAGCCGATATAGATTACATACAATTTAGCTACGGGTATACACGTTCAAACGGGCAAGGCTATCAATCAAAACAATTACACATTTCCCAAGCTGTTGTAGTTCTAAAAAACAATGAACGCTATACAATTAAACCGAATACCATCGCAACATACTTGCTTTATCTTTGCATTTATTTTGATTACCCCGTGAGTTACAAGTATGGCCTTACTGATGGCGGTGACAGTGTTGTGTTCATTCTGCTGCGGGCTATGTCAATGGGTGGAAACTTTGTAATGATAGGTCTCTACTTATATTGGCTAGGGGCAGGGTATTTAAAATCAATTATTTAGCTCAAGCAGAAATTTTCAACCTAACGGATTATTTAAAGAGTATTCATCAATACACAAAGTTTAAAACAGAGGGAACGTTATGATTAAAGGATTTATAAGTATTATTGTAATTGCCGTACTGGGATCACGTTATTAAGTATAGGGTTATATCGGTTTGCAATTCAGCCTGAATTTTCGCAAGCAATTACTTTTGGGTTAATGATTGGTGGCGGACTTTTAAGTATGTACGGTTTGCTATCACCATTTTATAAAGGACTTACAAAAAAGTCATATTGAATATGACTTTAATTTAGCTTAAAGTATACACAATTGATTACTCTAAGAATCACTTTTGATTAAATTGCATACTTTATATAAATTAGGTACAGTTTATAACTGTAAATGCTTTATGGATAAACCAACAAGGATGGATTCTTGACCAGATAACGACTTCTGGCATTTAGAAAATCAACAAAAAATGCTACAGGGAGTTTCTTGTTTTAATAATGAGCGAAAGTTATTTGCTCAAGCACCTGACGTTAGTAGCTTTACTTGAGAAGAGGCTAATGGTGGGTTTAATTTTACTATGGATGCCACAGCAATCAGTGTAGATGAGGAAAAGCTTAATATTTACACCACGTCCCCCATATTTGTTCCGTTAACAAAGGGTTTGAAATGAAATCACAATTAATAGCCTTTTCTAGCATTATGTTTCTAAGCACAGCAGCTTTTGCTGATGAATCTAACGTAGATTTGCCTGCTGAGGATAATCAAGATCCATTATTTATAAAAAAATGCGAAGAGTTTAGACAAGCAAAAGCTGATAAAGACATTGATACCTTGATGTCTTTTGTACCAAAGCATTTTAAAGATACAGAAGAAGAAAAAAAAACGCGCTATCGCATACTTGAGTAAAAAGGCAGAAAAGTTTCAAAAGTATGTAACAAGCCCTGAATTTAAGGTTATATCTCAAAAATTATCAACTGAATCAAAATCTAATTATGCACAGGTTGACATAAGAGCCCAGTATGGTGAAAAAAATTCGTGTCTGACGGCTGTGTATTAGAACTTACCAAAGAAAATGGCTGAATAATAATTGTTGCGTCTAGCTAATTGGCTTTTCCAACACCTTAAGTATTTATATGTTATAAGAGCTTGCAATTAAGCATACTTTTTTATTCAAAGAGGGAATTTTGGCTAATTCAATTATATTAAAATCAATATTAGAAACGATTAAATGGCTATTCATTTGGCTAACTGTAGCAGGGCTTGTACTGGGTGTTTTAAGTCAAGGCTTGATTTTTGATACAAGCGATGGGCTTGACGTTTTATTCATTTTTGCGCTTTTGATGTTTCAATATCGGTTAAAGTTTGATGAACACAAGAATCAAATAGATATAAAGTTAGGTGCTCATTTTTTTAAGAAAGAACTCTTTACGTATAGTCACCACACCATTGATACAAACAGTATAAACACAATATCGTTTAGAGCAGATAAACCTATTAGCGTAATTGATATTAATTACACTTCAGCAGAGGGGAAATTGAGCACTTATACGTTTAGGTGTTTTAAGCAAGCTAAACAAGCGCAGCTATTAGTGAATAAGCTTTCAACCGTTGAGCGCGTTTATACTGCTAAACGTGAAGAGGCCGAGGCTGAAAAAACAAACTCAGCAACAGTAAACAAATTTTCAAAAATATTCCCACAAAATACTATTTTAGGTAATGCTGAGGCTAAAAATAATATTTCCATACTTAGATGCGCGCTACCACTCCCTGATAGTAAGAAAAACTTAGTTCATTTCATCGTAGTGTGTTTTGCTTTGCTTTCGCTATTTATTGCGTTCTCATCACAAAACTGGAAACCTTCTTTTGCATTTTTAGTTATAACTTATGCAAGCTACTATTTTGCTAGGGTAATTATTTGTAATAAATACTATTTTATAAAAACAGCGCCCTTAAGCTCCATAATAATAGATGATGATGAACTTTATTTACCCGCGTTATTATTTACTGATAAAACACCGCGCACACTAACTAAGCAGGATATTATTAGCATTGAGGCTAAATGGAATTACGATTACGACTCAGTTGAAGGATCAATTGGAAGAACAACTAAAAGGTCGCATTTAATCTCACTAGTATTTAATACAACAAAGGGGCAGAGTATCCCACTGTCTCATTGGAGTGTTGATAGTAAAACACTTGTGTTTTCATTATTAAAATATAAATATCCAGTATCGTTAGACAGAACAAGCCAAATGGTTTACCCATTTAAGCTGCATATTGGTTTATTGGTTTGCTTGTTTACACTCATTATACTTGCTATTGCTCTGCCAAAAGTTATATCTCTTTAATAGGTACTGTATTTAGTGTTGGGTTACTGATAGTGTTAATTATAAGCCATTGTAGTAATGTAGCTTTTTAACCATTAAATTTTAAGGATAAGGTTTTGAAAAAGATATTTAAATTTATAATATTACTCACTGCAAGTTTATGTGGTTATGTACACGCACAAAATAACCTAACACTTAATTATCAAGTTACTAAAGAGTTAAATCATTTTGCATACATTAAAATAAAAGTCACCGATAAATATCTTCGTACAGACTATTTTTTGCCAAATAAAACCTTTACAGAAATGACTATTAAAGATGATGGCCAATATATTTTAGATCATCAAAAAAATATCGCATACAGATTAGATTATGCTTTAAATAAAGAAAATAGTGATAAAGCTCTTACTGATATGATGAAATATGCGCCAGGGTTTACTAAAGAACAAATTTATGAAATGAGCTTAGATCCTAAAAACGACCCTAATAATTATATTGCCTACGAAAAGGAAGGCGAAAATTTATTTATAGGGTATTTTGATGATGAAAAAGTCCAAACAGTAAAAACAAGTTCATTCCCAAACCAATTTCTATCATCTGCTGAATATACTTGGCTTTTAAAACGAGCAAGAGAAGATACTTATTTTGGAAAAACGTTTGCTGGCTTTTTAGATGTGCCTTTAATAGATTTTATGCGTAAATTTAAGTACGACACAAATCAAATACCGACAGAAATATCACTGCATGATGAAGGCAAAGCTGTTTTTTTAAAGACTGTTAGTAACAGTGAAATAGATGGTACTGAAGTTGAAATAGAGCCACAGTTTATGATTAAAGACATAACTAATGAATCGGTTCAATTTTTGAAGAATTTAGAGAGTATTGCCAGGGAACAAGGAGTAATAGAATGAAAAAAACCACAAAAAAACTTATTAGATTAATGGCTGCGTCACTTGTTGGTTTAATTCTTTTGAGTTATGGGCTCTTAGCAATGACTCTTGATACTGAGTCTAACCCAATAATCAACTATATCTGTATAGGAGGAGGGTTTATTTTCTGCATGGTTATAGTCATATTTGTTGTGAAAGAAGGTCTGAACAATCCGAGCATTCCTAAATAATCCTTTAGGTTCAACGTTTGTTTATCTTGAATTAACCTTTTGCAAATACAGCTTTTTAGGTAATACATTAGTACTTTAATATGTAAAAACATTAAAATTAATAACGATAACTAATTAGTTTTGGGGTCCTTTTTAGCCATTAATGCTCTATAATATAGCGAGTAGAATTTTATGGTGAAGATAAATGTTAAAAAGGAATAATTTTTTGAATGTGACAAAAAATAATAGACTAATGCTCGTTGCAACAATAATATTTGTTCTTATAGCTTTACCATCTCTGTATTTGTTTGATCAAAAAGTAAGAAATGATGTTTACCATTCAGCTCAAATAGAATTAAAGCGTGAACTTGAAACAAAAAGCCTTTCATTAAAAAAACATCTTAAAGACAGTGTTACCGCCATTCGCTTTTTAGATGCTACACCACCAATACAAGGCATTACCCGCGCAAAAGAAAATAAACTAATTGATCCCGTTCTTGGTACGCCAATTGATGTTTGGCAAGAGCGCTTAGCAAGCATTTTTACAGGTTTTATGCAGACCGATGACAGTATTTTGCAAGCTCGCTATATTATGCTCGAAGATGGTGGGCAAGAAGTTGTCAGAGTTGATAGAAATCAACTTGGAGAGATTAATCGACTGCAAGGTCTGCAATTACAAAAAAAAGGTCAACGCGATTATATAATCAAAGCCAGTATGCTTGATAAGAAAAGTGTTTATATTTCTCCAATTAACTACAACCGTGAAAATGGCCAGATACAAGAACCTTACATCAGTACTTTTCGTGTAGCTAAGCCAGTTTTTGATGAAAAAAATAAAATATTCGCAATATTAGTCACTAACTACTTTGCAGATAAATTAATAAAAAGCTTAACGGTAGAATCCCCTCAAGGAATACAAATTTACCTTATGAACAATGAAGGTGAATTTTTATATCATCCAAACCCTCAACTCCGCTTTGGTTTTGAATTTAATAAAGCTAAAACGTGGACTGAAGAGTTTACAACTGACACTACAATGACAGAGCAAGGTACTTTACCAATAAGTAATTATCCTGTGGCTTTCACTTTAAAAAAACGAATTTCGTTTGAAGGTGATGTAGCCATGCTACCTTTAGAGCTTGGTGTAAGTGTTGATACAAAAACTTTATTTGCAAAGGTGAACGAGAGACGTCAAAATTTTATTGCAACGTTAGTGGTATTTTTTAGCATATTTTTAGTTATCGCCTTTTTATACCAACGCTTTATAAACCGTAAGCTGTTAATTAATTCTCTAAAAGAGCAAAACAATAAAGTAATAGAAAATTCTCTAGATGCTATTTTTACAATTGAGCAAAACGGCGAAATTGTTCACTTTAATAATACAGCTAAAGAGGTTTTTGGTAGTTCAATTTCAGGCATTAATCCTAATTTTGTCTCGTTGTTTAATTTAAATGAAGCAGACACTAATTGTATACAAGAGACTATTACAAACGGTTCAAAAATGCCGTTTGAAGCAATCTACACAGATGGCTATGGTAACGAACAATATTTTTCAATTACGCTTAGCAGTATTTTTGATGTATACAATAATCGTTATCAAGTTGCGGCTATTTTAAGAAATATCAGCTCATTAAAAAATACGCAATCAGAGCTCGAAGCGTTAAACAGTACTCTGGAGCTAAAGGTTTCACAAAGGACCATTGAACTAGAGCGCGCAATTGACCAAGCATTAGCAGCAAGCCAAGCAAAAAGTGACTTTGTAGCAAATATCTCTCACGAAATACGCACACCAATGAATGGTGTTTTGGGTATGCTTGAAATGCTCAAAGAAGATGGCTTAACCGATCAACAATATCATTATTTAAAACTAGCAAATAGCAGTGCAAATTCATTGATGAATTTGATTAATGATATTCTTGATTTTTCTAAAATAGAAGCAGGTAAGCTTGATATTGATAATCATACATTTGATGTTGTTACTGTATGTAGCGATATGATTAGCTCTTTAGCGTTACAGGGCCAGCGCAAAGGTCTTGAAGTTTTTTTAGATACTAAAGGTGTAGTAGACAGAATGGTTATTGGCGACAGCCATCGACTGAAACAAATTTTAATTAATTTAGTTAATAATGCATTTAAATTTACTCATCGAGGTGAAGTAAGTTTAACTATTGGCTCTAAGTACATTACTGACTCAAAGCTATTAATGAGCTTTACAATAAAAGATACCGGAATTGGTATAGCACCTGAAAACATAGACAAACTATTTGAAGTATTTACACAAGAAGATTCAAGCACAACCCGCCACTTTGGTGGTACAGGTTTAGGTTTATCTATCTGTAAAAAACTTGCTCAGTTAATGGGTGGCAATATTACTGTCGTAAGTGAAAAGGGCGCAGGTAGTACCTTTACTGCAACGGTCGAGCTACACGTGGCACAAGAGAAAAAACTAAACACAGGCATAGAGCTTGCTACAAGTATTAACGTCGCTGCATTAATAGCGCGCGATAACGTCTACAAAAACGTGTGCGACTTATTACTATTAACCTGCAAAGTAAAAGCAGAAAACATTGTACGACTGGATTACTTTAGCGAGCACAAGGAGTTCGGAGCAGATTTATTGTTAATTGATGATGAGCATCCTCAAATTGATGCGTTAATTGATTACTGTAAACAGTTTAATAAAAAGTATGTTTTAATTTTACGAGATATGGTGACAGATAAGCCAATAAAAATGGTATTACCTGAGGGTAGCCATATTCTAAATAAACCGCTTACCCAAGATCAATTTAGCTATAAGTTAGCCAGCTTATTTGGTGCTAGTAGTGATTGTATTATAGCGCCACCTAAAGGCTTGGAAGAGGAACAAGTAGAGCCTGATCTATCTGCCTATCATATTTTATTAGTTGACGATAATATGATTAACATCGAAGTAGCTAAGGCAATATTAAAACGCACTAAAGTAAAAATCACCTGTGCATCAGACGGTGTAGAAGCATTAGAAGCACTGAGAGAAAACACAGAGCAAGCTTTTGATGTTATATTAATGGACTGCCAAATGCCTAATTTAAACGGCTACGATACAACAAGTGAAATTAGAAATAGTAAGGCCGGAGTAGATTATACTCACATACCTATTATCGCTATGACAGCGAGTGCGATGGAAGGTGATAGAGAGCGATGTTTAGCTGCTGGAATGAACGACTACATTACTAAACCAATTAAACCACAAACTTTAAAAGACAAGCTAATTACTTGGTTAAGCTAATCGTTTTGACAATCAGCTGCTAGGCAGCTGATTTTTTTGGTTTAGTACTTGTTGATGTATTTAAAGGCGTCTTAATAATAGCTATGTCTGCGCTATCGAGTATAAACTGAGTATCTGACCAGTGTAGTAATTCTATCTTTCCGTCTTGCTGCTCTACAAGCGCAGTACAGCTCTCGATCCAGTCACCATCGTTACAGTAAATAATTCCGTCATCCACTTTTATTTTTGGGTTGTGAATGTGCCCACAAATAATACCGTCTACGTTTTGCTTTTTAGCTTCATGAACTGCAGCATCTTCAAATGCACTAATCGCTTCTCGAGCTTTGTGTACGCGAGCTTTTATCCATGATGCTAGCGAGTAGTAGTTTCCACCAAATATTTTACGTATACGATTGGTCCAGCGATTTAAAAATAATAAAAAGTCGTATCCTGCATCCCCCGCAATACTGATAAGTTTGTTGTAACGAGTCGCTGAATCAAAGTCGTCTCCGTGTATAATTAAAAAACGTTTATTAGCTTTAGTGGTGTGAATAAACTGCTGGTGGATTTCAACACCAAATAATGTTTGATTTATATAATTTCTAAACGCTTCATCATGATTACCGGGAATATAAATGACGCGCGTACCGCTAGCTGCTTTTGTTTGTATGCAGTTTAATACTTCATAATGAGAAGGGTGCCAATAAAACTGTCGTTTCATTGACCATAAATCAATAATATCACCCACTAAATAAAGTGTGTCGGATTCTACCGAGTTTAAAAAATCGAGTAAGTAATCTGCTTTACAGTCTTTGTAACCTAAATGAACATCAGATATCCAAATAGTAGGGTAGTGTTGTTTTTTATGCTGCTGATTGTTTGTCATGCCCGTCATCTATAGTGTAATAATTATACACTGTAGATAAATCTAATGACACTTATGGGACACTTTAGCGAAGCCTCTATGACAATTTATACAAAATCATGTAATTAAAACATCGAGGAAAGTGAGTGATGATCAGATATGATTACGCATAAAAAAGGCCACATTTAAAATGCAGCCTATAGTCTTTTTAAGCGTGCGTTTTGCTAACCTTTAACGGCTGCTTTAATTGCATCAATAGCTGTATCGATATCAATCATTAGCTTTTCACCAGTTCGGCGGTTTTTAAGCTCAACTTTGTTTTCGTCAAGGTTACGCTCACCAATTACTAGCGTAAATGGCACACCAATGAGTTCCATGTCATTAAACATAACACCAGGGCGCTCTTTACGGTCATCAAATAACACATCAAGACCTGCATCTTTTAAACCTTGGTAAAGGTTATTTGCAATATCAGGAATACGATGTGATTTATGCATATTCATAGGAACAATTGCTAAATCGAATGGCGCGATTGATTGTGGCCAAATGATCCCGTATTGATCGTTGTTTTGTTCAATGGCAGCGGCAACAATACGTGAAACACCAATACCGTAACAACCCATAGTCATGGTTTGGTTTTTACCACCTTCGTTTAATACGCCCGCTTTCATCGCTTCTGAGTATTTAGTACCAAGTTGGAATATATGACCTACTTCAACACCACGTTTAATTTGTAAAACGCCTTGGCCACATGGGCTCATATCGCCTTCAACAATATTACGAATATCAGCAACTTCATAATCTGTTACGTCACGATCCCAGTTAATACCGCTGTAATGCTCGTTGTCTTTATTTGCACCGGCAACAAAATCAGCAAGTATGTTTGCTGTTCTATCAACAATAATAGGCATAGATAAGCCAACCGGGCCTAATGAGCCAGGTCTTGCGCCAATAGCAGCAACAATATCTGCCTCTGTTGCCATTTCAAGCGGAGAGTCTACTAATGGGTGTTTTTCAGCTTTAAGTTCATTTAAATCATGATCGCCACGCAGTACAAGCGCCACTAAACCACGTACATCGTTTTCATCAGGCGTACCATAAACAATTAACGTTTTAACACCGCGATGAGGTTTTACACCGTAGTGTTTTTTAAGTTCATTAATTGTTTTAGCGTCAGGAGTTGGAAACGCTTTAAGCTCTTTTGATGCTTCAGGGCGTGGCTCGTTTGGCGCCAGTGCTTCTGCTTTTTCAATATTAGCGGCGTAATCACTGCCATCGCTAAATGCAATTGCATCTTCGCCCGACTCAGCAAGTACATGAAACTCGTGCGATACGCTACCACCAATAGAGCCTGTATCGGCTATAACAGGACGGTAATCAAGGCCTAAACGCTCGAAAATATTACAGTATGCTTTGTGCATCGCTTGATAAGTCGCATCTAAACACTCTTCACTTAAGTGAAAAGAGTAGGCATCTTTCATTGTAAATTCACGAGCACGCATAACACCAAAGCGAGGGCGACGTTCGTCGCGTACTTTAGTTTGTACTTGGTATAAAGTAACTGGTAACTGCTTGTAGCTGCTTATTTCTTTACGTACGAAATCAGTTATTACTTCTTCGTGTGTTGGACCAAGTGCAAACGTACGGTTATGACGGTCTGTAAAGCGCATAAGCTCGGGACCAAATTCATTCCAACGACCAGATTCTTCCCACAAGTCAGCGGGTTGAATAACAGGCATTAGCATTTCAATAGCACCTGCTTTGTCCATCTCTTCACGTACAATGTTTTCTACTTTACGTAGCACACGTAAACCAGAGGGTAACCAAGTGTATAAACCCGAAGCGACGCGACGGATCATACCGGCTCTAAGCATTAACTGATGCGATACGATTTCAGCATCTGATGGCGTTTCTTTAAGTGTTGCGAGTATATATTGGCTTGTACGCATTTTTTTTCCGAAATAGAGTAATTATATTCTTTTAATAGAGCTTAAGTTTACCAGCGGATGCTTTTACACTAAAGCGCTAAGTGAGTTATTTAGTTTTTTTCTATGCTTGTTACTACGTTATGCGAGTCATTAACCTGCCAACGAATATTAAAGTTGTACAAAGTCATCCCATAGCTCTGCTCGCCTTCTTTTTGTTTTTTATAAGCGGGGCGGGGATCTTGTTTTAAAACATTAGCTATAAAATCATGTAAATCTGGGTATTGTGTTTGCGTATTAACAAACTCAATTGCCTGAGGGCTAAATTCAACCGTCATTTGTGTTTCTGGGCGTGTATCTGCAAAGCCAGCACTGGCGTCAAGCATTGCATCTGAATAGGGTAAGTACGGTTTAATATCGATAATGGGTGTGCCATCAAGTAAATCAATGCCAGCGAGTAATAAACTAAGTTGTCCGTTTTTATACTCAATACCTTCAAGTTTTACTGCGCTCATACCAATCGCGTTTGGTCTAAATGTAGCGCGGGTAGCAAATACACCTTTTCGCTCATTGCCACCTAAACGTGGTGGGCGCACCATGGCAGAATAACCTTTATCGGCCGTTTCGTGGAAACGAAATAGTAACCATATATGAGTAAACTCATCGAGCCCGCGTACAAATTCTTCGCGATTAAAATCAGGTGCAAAAATAAGTTTTGCCTTGGCTTGTGGCACTAAACGAGGTTGCCTAGGTATAGCAAACTTTTGTTTATAAGGAGATTCAATGTGGCCAATAGCCGAAATGGTATAATCGCTCATAGTACTCGGGTACAAATAAAATAGAGCGCTATTCTACCTGCATTTAGTATTTATGGCATTAATGTAAGTAAGTTTATTGCTTGTAGACCAAATGGTTTAAAGTTATTTATTAGACTGAGTAGTTTATATTAATGTATTTAAAAAGGACCTAAAACAAAAAAGGGTAAGCTCTTAAGCTTACCCTTTTCAAACATGTTCAAGACATATTAAAACATGTATTGAACTGATACAGACGCTACATCCATGTCTGGATCAATATCATCATCAAGCTTGTAGCGTTCGTACTCTAAACGAAACTGTACATTTGTTGTAAGCGCGTATTCAATACCCGCACCATAAAATGCATCACCACCATCTGTAGAGGCTGATACACTACCTACTGGTAAATCTTGTGTGTAATCTGCATCCCACTCAAGCCAACCACCTTTTGCGTATACAGAAAAGCTCTCTGTTATTGGGTACCCTAAACGTGCGGCAAGCGATACGCCATCAATTTCAGCTTTACTATCAATATCACTTACTTCATCGAAGTTTTGATAAGCAAGCTCTAAGCTTAAGTACTCGTTAAATTGTGCACCAACGTAACCTTTAAGCATTTGTGCATCGTCGTCAAAGTCAGTGTCGTTGTCGCTATCTTCAAACTCAAAAGAATATTGACCGTAACCAATACCTGTATAGATACGTGGAGAATCGAAATCAGAAATGTCAGCGTGTGCTGCAGAGTTAAAACCCATTGTTGCTAAAGCAAGTGCAGAAAGAGAAAGTGTTTTAATCATTGAATAGCTCCTTTAAAATAATTTAAATGTTTGATTAAATTTATCAAACGACAATTAACTAGTTGCAGCGAACATGCCAATTTTAAAAGAGGGTATTAAAACGCCATAATAGCTACTTTTGTATTAGTTACCATGACGTTTAGGTTGTTTTATAAACAAATTGAACTTTTCTATGATTTTGCTTTCAAATACGAGTTGCATGTTTTACAAAACTTTATGAGTATTTTACATGCCTATCAGGTACATCTCTAAAGTGTTAATTGTAATTTAAACTGTATGAAGCAAGTTTTCTGTTTCAATTGCTATTTCTTTCATTTTTATAGCGTAATTTTCTAATTTAATATCTTCTTCTGTTACAGCTTTAAACGAAGGCACTTCTATAGGGTAGCCTGTTTCGTCCATTGCTATAAAGCTGATAACACAATGATTTGTTTCAACCATATTTTGCGTTTTTGGATCGCCACAACGCACTTGAATAAATATTTGCATGCTACTTCTACCCGTATGGGCAATTTTAGCTTCTACTTCGACTATTTGACCCACTAAAATAGGACGTCTAAATTTAACACCCGCAACCGAAACAGTTACGCAGTAATGACCACTCCAACCTGCAGCACATGCATAACCTGCTTGGTCAATCCACTTCATGACGGCCCCACCATGAACTTTACCACCAAAATTAACATCGGTAGGCTCTGCTAAAAAACGAAAAATAACTTTTGACGACGGCATAAATAACACTCTTATTATTAAAACTATTATTAGCATAACGTAAAAAAGGGGCCGAAGCCCCTGCAATTTAGGATATGTTTATAATTTATATGTAAAAAACGTAGTTATATGGCTATATAACGCATAATTTAGTTACATATTAGGGTAATTTGGCCCACCAGCACCTTCTGGCGTAACCCAGGTAATGTTTTGGCTTGGGTCTTTAATATCGCAGGTTTTACAATGCACACAGTTTTGTGCATTAATAACAAACTCTTTATTGCCTGCCATTTCTTGTACTTCGTAAACGCCTGCTGGGCAATAACGTTGTGCGGGTTCATCAAATTTAACTAGGTTTACATTTATAGGAATTGACGCATCTTTAAGCTTTAAATGACACGGCTGTGATTCTTCGTGATTAGTATTTGATAAAAATACACTTGAGAGTTTATCAAAGCTAAGTTGTCCATCTGGTTTTGGGTACGCTATTTTCTCAGCGGCGTTAGCATCAACAAGGGTAGAGTGATCGGGCGTATTATCTTTAAATGTAAACGGTAAACCGCCATTAAAAATATTTTGATCAAGCGTGTTATACGCACCCCCTACAAACTTACCGAGTTTGTGCATTGCAGGGCCAAAGTTACGAGATTGATATAACTCTTTATATGCCCACGATTGCTCAAATGCCGTTTGATAATGAGTTAAATCGGTATTTGCCAACTCATTTTGCAATGCTTCAAAAATAACCTCAGCGGCAATCATTCCCGATTTCATTGCGGTGTGATTACCTTTAATTTTTGCAAAATTAAGTGTGCCTGCATCACACCCTACAAGTAAACCACCAGCAAAATGCATTTTTGGTAATGAATGCAAGCCACCTTTAGCAATAGCACGCGCACCATAAGCAATACGTTCTGCGCCTTCAAGTACATTTTTAAATACTGGATGGTGCTTCATTCGCTGAAACTCATCAAACGGGCTTAAATGTGGGTTTGAGTAATTTAAATCAACAATTAAACCAACAACAACTTGATTTTTTTCACTGTGATACATAAATGCACCACCATTAGTATCGCCGCTAAGTGGCCAACCTGTACCATGAACTACCTTGCCAAGCTCATGTTTACTTTCATCTATTTGCCAGATTTCTTTAAAGCCTAAACCGTAATGCTGCGGCGATGAATCTGCATCAAGTGCAAACTCATTAATTAATTGTTTACCTAAATGACCACGGCAACCTTCAGCAAAAATAGTGTATTTTGCACGAAGCTCCATGCCAGGCATGTAACCGTCTTTTTCATTCCCGTCTTTGTCGACACCCATATCGCCAGTAATAATGCCTTTTATTGCTTCATCTTCAATTATTAAAGAGTGTGCGCTAAATCCTGGAAAAATCTCTACGCCTAAGCTTTCAGCTTGCTCTGCAAGCCATCGACATACATTACCCATAGACACAATGTAGTTACCATCATTATGAAATGTTTTTGGTGTAGCAAAATTGGGAATTGATGTCGCTTTTTGCTCGTTGTTAAACCAATAAATTTCATCGTTAGTTACTTTGGTTGTAACCGGTGCGCCAAGCTCTTGCCAATTAGGTAGTAGTTCATCCAAAGCTTTGGTTTCAAAAACAGCACCAGAGAGAACATGTGCGCCTACTTCCGAACCCTTTTCGACTACGCAAATCATGCACTCTTGTTGTTTTTCTTGTGCTAATTGCGCGAGTTTAATTGCACTTGAAAGCCCAGCTGGGCCTGCACCAACAATTACTACATCAAATTCCATGGTTTCACGTTCGACCATAATAACCTCTTTATCTATGACGGACTTATTTCAATGTTTACTACGCATTTAAATAAGGTGTACAGCCTATTTTTAACCTTGCAAATTAAACGTTACAGACTGTGAATAGTTAAAGGTTATTTTAGGTTGACGTTTACGTCAACAGGAAGTAGTCTAATTTCATGAAATAAATAAGTTGACGTGCACGTTACCTTGTAGGTTTAAATAATTATGGAGTTCCTATGAAAGTTCTCGTACCAATAAAAAGAGTGATTGATTACAACGTAAAAGCACGCGTTAAAAGTGATAACAGCGACGTTGATTTAACTAACGTAAAAATGGCAATGAACCCGTTTTGTGAAATCGCTATAGAAGAAGCAATTCGCCTCAAAGAAGCCGGTACTGCCACTGAAGTGGTTGCCGTAACTATTGGTCCAAAAGCGTCGCAAGAACAATTACGCACAGCATTAGCACTGGGCGCTGACAAAGCCATTCACATCGAAACCGATGAAAAGCTCGAGTCACTTCATATTGCAAAGTTACTCGCTAAAATTGTTGATCAAGAAACGCCTGAACTTGTCATTTTAGGTAAGCAGTCAATCGACTCAGATAATAATCAAACAGGTCAAATGCTTGCTGCATTAACTAATCGCGGGCAGGGTACTTTCGCATCAAAAGTAGTTATTGAAAATGGCAAAGTAAATGTTACCCGCGAAGTTGATGGCGGGCTGCAAACGGTGGCTCTTAATTTACCAGCGATTGTTACAACCGATTTACGCTTAAACGAACCTCGCTATGCATCACTGCCAAATATTATGAAAGCCAAACGTAAGCCGCTTGAAGTAATAGCAGCAGATTCGCTTGGTGTTGATTTAACACCGCGTATGCAGTTAATAAGTGTAGAAGAGCCAGCTAAACGCACCGCAGGAATTATTGTTGAAGACGTTGCGCAGCTTGTAGAAAAATTAAAAACAGAGGCAAAGGTGATTTAAATGAAAACACTCGTAATTGCAGAGCACGACAACGGTGCCTTAAAACCAGAAACCTCAAAAACTATTAACGCCGCAGTAAAAATGGGTTTTCCTATTAATGTGCTAATTGTAGGTAACAACTTAAGCGCAATGAGCTCACAAGTTGCCAGCATTGATGGCGTAGCTAATGTTTTAGTTGCCGATAATAGCGTTTATGAACATCAGTTAGCTGAGAGCATGAGCGATTTAGTTTTATCACTTAGCGACAACTACAGCCACATTGTTGCAAGTGCTACTACAACGGGCAAAAACTTTATGCCACGTGTTGCCGCGCTATTAGATGTTGCGCAAATTTCTGAAATTATCGCAGTAGTGGATGCAGATACATTTAAACGACCTATTTATGCTGGTAATGCAATCGCCACGGTTAAATCACTCGACAGTAAAAAAGTAATTACCGTGCGTGCCAGTAGTTTTGATTTACAAGGTGAGCAATCAGCTGTTGCTATAACAAGTATTGATACAGTTTCAGATTCGCAATTAAGTAGCTTTGTAAGTGTTGAGCAAACCGAATCAGAACGCCCTGAGCTTACAGCTGCTAGTGTGGTCATATCGGGTGGTCGCGGTATGCAAAACGGCGAAAACTTTGCATTACTCAATGGTATTGCCGATAAACTAGGTGCAGCTATTGGTGCGTCGCGCGCTGCAGTTGATGCAGGCTTTGTACCTAACGACATGCAAGTAGGGCAAACAGGTAAAATTGTAGCACCTAACTTGTATATTGCAGTAGGTATCAGCGGTGCTATTCAGCATTTAGCCGGCATGAAAGACTCAAAAGTAATCGTCGCGATTAATAAAGACCCTGATGCACCTATCTTTCAGGTAGCTGATTACGGTTTAGTGGCTGATTTGTTTGAAGTACTGCCACAGTTAGAGAGTGCTTTATAGCCTTTAAATAAACAAACTTATTCTGGTTGAAAGCCGTGGTGCTCTTTGAGTGCTGCGGCTTTTTTATACGGTTAATTCAAGACACAAAAAAACCAGCCAAATGGCTGGTTTTTAGTATTTATAAACGGCTAACTTAGTATTAGTAAGTTGCGCTGCCTTTAGTGCGAGGGAAGGCAATAACGTCGCGTACGTTGCCCATACCTGTTACATAAGCAACTAAGCGTTCAAAGCCTAAACCAAAGCCTGAATGTGGTACGCTACCGTATTTACGTAAATCGCGGTACCAGCTGTAATCTTCTTTGTTTAAGCCCATTTCTTCTAAGCGTGCATCAAGTACGTCAAGGCGTTCTTCACGTTGTGAACCACCAATGATCTCACCAATACCAGGTGCTACAACGTCCATTGCGGCAACGGTTTTACCGTCTTCGTTTTGGCGCATGTAAAATGCTTTAATGTCACGTGGGTAGTTTTTAATAACTACCGGTGCTTTAAAGTGTTCTTCAGCTAAGTAACGTTCGTGCTCAGACTGTAAATCTACGCCCCATTCAACAGCGTACTCAAACTTTTTACCACATGTTTTAAGAATTTCTACAGCGTCTGTGTAGTCAACTTGTGCAAAGTCTTTATCTACAAATTCTTCTAAACGCGTAATTGCAGTTTTTTCTACACGTTGTGCAAAAAATTCCATGTCATCACGGCGCTCTTCAAGTACAGCTTTAAATACATACTTAAGCATGTTTTCAGCAAGTTTTGCTATATCTTCTAAATCAGCAAATGCTACTTCAGGCTCTACCATCCAAAATTCTGCAAGGTGGCGAGATGTATTTGAGTTCTCTGCACGGAACGTAGGACCAAACGTGTAAATTTTTGACATTGCAGACGCGTAAGTCTCGCCATTTAACTGGCCAGATACAGTAAGGAATGCTTCTTTACCGAAAAAATCTTCGCTGTAGTCAACGTCGCCTTTGTCTGTAAGCGGTAAGTTTTGCATATCAAGCGTTGATACACGGAACATTTCGCCAGCGCCTTCACAGTCACTTGCCGTAATGATTGGCGTGCTGATCCAGTAAAAGCCTTGCTCGTGGTAAAAACGGTGAATAGCTTGTGCTAAACAGTTACGTACACGTGTTACCGCGCCAATCATATTTGTACGAGGGCGAAGGTGTGCGTGCTCACGTAAGTACTCAATGCTGTGGCGCTTTGCCGACATTGGGTATGAATCTGGGTTTTCTACCCAACCTAATACAGTTA
Source organism: Pseudoalteromonas sp. FUC4 (assembly GCF_008370255.1). GTDB lineage: Bacteria > Pseudomonadota > Gammaproteobacteria > Enterobacterales > Alteromonadaceae > Pseudoalteromonas. Next base: position 826,981 of record NZ_SEUI01000001.1, read on the forward strand.
CAGTATTAGCTTGAATTTCGAAAGACTGACCTTGGCCAGCAGATTGTACTAAAACACCAGTAACCGACACAGAACAACCGGCTGTTAAGCTAGTAACTTCATCATAATTATTCAGTGAATTAGGAACTACCGCTTGAATAGGATCAAAACACGAACCGTCATGAACGGCTAAAAATGAAATTCCTGCTTTTGAATCGCGGCGAGTACGGATCCAGCCCTTAATTGTTACTTGGCTGTCTACCGCAACATTGCCTTTTAATAGCTCTGAAATCGCTAAATGGCTCATCTTCACTCCAATGATATAAGTTGCCTAACTATTTTATTTTAACTGTGCGCAACACTCGGGCATAAATTGCACATAAACGGCGTTGCACTTGAACCCTGTATCTTACCTAGTAAAGTTAAATAAAAAAACTATTGTGGGCAACTCTTTAAAAGTTTTTATGCATGCGCTTTATTTTTAAACAGTTTTTAGAGTTTAATTGCCACTATTATGATTTGTTACTCTGAAATTTAATGATTTTGTGGCATTATTAACATACAAACTAAATTAATATTTATTCACCCTTAAAAAATCGATGCTATGAAACAAGTTTTTATTTTACGAGGACTACCAGGAAGTGGTAAGTCTTACTACGCGCAAAGCCTTGCTGACGAATTAGGTGGAGCCGACGAAAGTCAGTATCTAATTTGCTCAACTGATGATTACTTTAGTAATGAGCAGGGCGAATATCATTTTGATAAATTTAAGTTACCACAATTTCATAATTTAAATTTGGCGCGCTTTATAAATGCACTTGCTCAAGGCATTCCATTGGTGATCGTAGATAACACCAATATTAAAAAGTGGGAATTTATAGCTTACTCTCAAGCTGCCGTTGCTTTAGGTTATCAAGTAAAAGAAGTGATAGTGGGTGAAGTAAAAGACAAAGCTATGCAGCACCTATACGCTAAACGAAACTCACATAATGTGCCGCTAAAAACCATAAGCAAAATGGCCTACATGTTTGAGTGGTGATTTGCGTTAATGTATTAACTAAAAAAGCCCATACATATGGGCTTTTTTAGTTTTTAGCTCTACTAGTTAGCTTTTGTATAAACCGCTAGTGGGTGCGAGGTACTGAGTGATACATGCACTTCATCGCCAGGGTTTACCACAACTTCATGGCTTACTCGGCTAGTTACAACCGTAGAGCACACAAGTTTTACAGCGCATAAGCGGCTACCACCTTCAAAACGTACCCAAATCACTTCGCCGTTATTGCCAACACTGCTTTGTACAAGTAACACATCGTCTGGTCTAAGTAGTACATCAACGTCGCCACTTTCACAGTCAACGCCATGAGCGGGCGCATTACCAATTGAGGTAGTGGCTTGTCCTTGGCTAAATTGGCCGCTAATAAAGCTGGCTTCACCTAAAAAGCGTGCCACAAAGCGATTGTTTGGGGTACTAAAACAGCGCTCGGGTGTATCGATTTGCTGAATTTTACCGCCTTTTAAAATACCAACGCGATCGCCCACTGAGAGTGCTTCTTCTTGGTCGTGTGTTACCCAAATAGCGGGTACTCCAGCGGCTTTTAGTGCGTTTCTAATATCCCAACGAAGCATGTCTTTAAGGGCGGCATCTAAGTTTGAAAGCGGCTCATCAAGTAATACAAAGTCAGGTTGATGGGCAAGGGTACGCGCAAGTGCAACGCGCTGCTTTTGTCCGCCAGAAAGCGTTGCTGGTTTTTTGTCTCTAAAATCGCTCAGTCCAAGTAGGTTTATCCAATACTCAGCAGGGGCTGTATCTTTTAATCTAAAGCAAATGTTTTGCTCAACCGTTAAATGCGGAAATAATGCAAAGTCTTGAAACACCATACCAACACTGCGTTTTTCAGGTGGTACCGTTAATTTAGGCGTAGCACGCCATTTACCCACGTTTATTTCGCCTTCGCTGATAGGTAAAAGCCCAGCAAGTGCTTGTAAAATTGTGCTCTTACCACAGCCTGTAGGGCCGACAAGCATAAGGATTTCACTTTGTTCAAGCGATAGGTTTAAATCGCTTACTACGCGGTTACTGCCATAATCTATAGACAACTGACTTACAGATAGCATTGTTTTTTTTAATCCTTAATTTTCAAACTGGTTGCGTTTTTCGCCAGCCATCATAATAGCTAACCCGCAGGCAGATATCACTACTAACAACAATCCAGGAATAGCGGCGCGACCAAAATAGCCCGCTTCGTATACACGCCATAAATAGGTAGAGAGGGTTTCAAACCCCGTTGGGCCAAGTAGTAGCGTGGCTTCTAGTTCGCGCATTGACTCTAAAAATACTAGTGCTGCACCAGCAATAATACCGCGCATAGTTAAAGGCAGTGTTATGCGAGTAAATACTTCACGTGGGCTTGCCCCTAATACGCGCGCAGACTTTACTAAGCTCGGATCTAAGTGTTCGGTGCTTGTTCTAACAGAGCCTACAGCAAGTGGTAAAAATCGCAGCATGTAAGCAATAATAAGCAACCCCAGTGTTTGATATAAAAACGGCAACTGTAAACCACCGTAAACAAGCGCTGTGCCCATTACTATACCCGGAATACCAAAGCCAAAGTAAGTAACACGTTCCATTATACGACCCGCTTTTCCACTCAGTGCGGCATGCGCAACGGGGATCGCAACGATAACGGCTACAATTGCCGCAATACCCGATGCATACGTAGAGTTCCACGCAATATTAAAATCAAATGAGCTAAAACCATCGCGAGCTAACCAAAGCGAAAATATAGCCAAAGGCAAGCCAATAGCGAGTAGTAAAACAGGTGAAAAAGTAACAAACATTGCACTTAACTGTAACTTGTTTGGAAATAAAATTAACGGACGACCATGGCGCTCAGGCGCTGTTTTTATTTGTGATTCTACTAAAAGTAAAAAGCCGACAATAACCATCAGTTGAAGTGAAAGCATTGCAGCGCGCCCTAACGCAAAGGCGTTGTATTCAACATAAATTACGCGGGTAAAAGTATCTAGGCGCATCATTGCGGGCGTGCCAAAGTCTGATAACGTATAAAGCGCGACTAACAAAGAGCCTGCTGCAATACCGTTTACTACGCGCGGTAATATAACTTTAAATATACTTTGCGTCATCGACATGCCCAGCGTACGCGCGGCATTAACCATGCTTGCATCAAGGCTTAGTAAGGATGAGCGAGTTGTCATCATTACAAATGGGAAGGTATAAAGTGTCATTACAATGGCGGCACCTGTTAGGCCATACATTGATGGTGTTTCTATTCCTGTTAAGGTGTTTATTTCGCCACCGGGGCCAAAAGCAGCATAAAGGGTAAATGCGCCAATATAACTGGGAATTGCCAGTGGGGCTGCAAATACAACCAGCCAGAGCTTTTTAAATGGTAAATGCACGTACGCGCTAATAAACGCTAGTGGCACACCAATTAAAATAGATCCGAGTACCGTTAAACCCATTAACGATAACGTGTTGCCTAAAATTTGCAGATTGTGGGTGTCAAATACTGAGCTTGCATCGCTTGCAAGCACAATTAATACATAAACAGGGGTTAGTGCAACAAGCGCTGCAAGCAGCGCCATTGGATAAGAGGCAGGTATTTTCATTACAATACGCCGCTGCTTCGCATCAAATCTATAGTAGGGCGTAAATCAGCAAGCTGTGTTAAATCTACTTTAGGTGGAGAAATATTAGCAAGTGACGGTAAACCCTCAGGTTGGGTAATACCATTTACTAACGGAATTTCGTACGCTTCACTGGCTAAGTAACCTTGTACTTCTTTACTTAGTAAGTAACGCATAAAGTTAGTAGCAAGCGGATCATCGTTAAGTGCTAATACACCCGATGCATTAACTAAACAGCCCGCATCATTTTGTGTAAATGCTAAATCAAGCTTGGCATCAGGCTTGCCTGATTTTAAACGCAGAGTGTAATAGTGATTTGCAAAACCAATATCAACTTCACCGCGCTCAACACCCATAACAACGCCTAATTCTCCAGCGTATGTTTTAGCACGTTTTTGAATCTTTTTAAGCCACTTAGCGGTTTTGTTATCGCCTTCTAAGATTCGCATTGCGGTTACAAACGATTGAAAAGAAGCGTAGGCGGGTGCCCAGCCAATACTTAAATCGCTGTCGGCAATTTCCATAATACTTGTTGGAATTTGATCTTTAGTTAAACGCGACGTGTTATATGGCAATGTACGAATACGGCCAGTTACTGGTGCCCACTCTTTATATCTAAATTGTGGTTGTAACTGAGCAGATAAATCGCCAGGGAAAGGTTGTGCAAGGCCTGCATCGGTTACTAAACCAATCGCGCCTGAATCAACCGCCCAAAATAAATCAGCGCGTTTAACGCCAGCTTTAGCTTCTGCAACAATGGTATTTGCTAAAGCAGCAGTAGGACCTCGGCGAATGCCTAACTTAAAGTCTGGATTTTTTTTCTGGATTGCTTGTAATACGTTTTCATACAAACCACCTTCGCCTCGGCCTAAGTAAAGGGTTAACTCGCCTTTAAGCTTTGGTAAATCGTCAACAGAAACAGGGTTTGCTATATCAGCGGCTAGCGCACGAGAAAGAGGCAGTGGCAATGAGCCAACCACCCCTAACGCAGCTAGGCCTTGAATAAAGGTCCTACGCTTCACTTAAAATACATCCTTACGTGCTTTTTCGGCTTTTTCTATTAAAACCTTAGCGCGGTCTAATTTTGTTTGCATATCACTGATCACATCGCGTACTTCGTCTACGCTTTTGCTGTTTTTAATGGCTTGTGGCAGTGTTACGTTAAAGTCTTTTTCCAGCACTTCAACTAGGTTAGCGTCTTGTTCAATAAGCGTACCTTCTACGCCTTCAAATAGGTGCAGGTAAGTATCGTGAACAATTTCAGTTGCTTCGTCTCGTAAACGCTCAGCAAATTTAGCTACAACACGGTCTAATTTGTGCTTAATTTCATCAATTGTGGCACTTTGTGTCATTTGAGTTGTAGCGGTTGCTTTTACAGTGTCTAACAAGCCTTTTTGCTGGAATTTTGCAGCAAGCTTAACAGCCCCAAGGCCTTGCCACAAGGCTATGTTCATCGCTTTTTGCTGTTTACGAACTTCCTCAGCAGGCTCTTTATTATCAATGGCCATTTTTACGCCATAAAGACCCTGCCAAATAGAAGCGTATACTGGTACAAAATTAGTTTCTATTGCGCTGTGAAACTTAACTGATTCCCAATATTCAATTAAATCATCAGTTTTTACTGCTTTTGAGCCTTTAGTATCGTAGTCGCTTACCATGGTATCAACTTTGCCTACCATCCATTCTACTTCTTCGGTGTAGCTTTTAAGGTTAGCTTGAAGATGATTAACATGCTCGCCAATAGGGCCGTTAGCTAATACTGGTTGAGCCATAAACGCCGAGGCTAGTAAAAGGCTTGCGCCTAAAGTTTTGGCTGGTTTAAATAGTAATTTCATAGCAAAAGAGTCCAAAAAGGTAATTGTAAATGATAGACATTATCATATAGCTAATAGTTAACGAGATCAATAACCACAAACTCGCTTAATAGATAAAAACACTAAATGTAGCGGTAGGTTACAGCAAATAGTGCTATAACCTGTATTAAGAGAATATATTGAGACCGGCTATTAAGCGTAATGCTTGCCTTTAATAGCATTATAAATGGCATCACACAGTGTTTTTATACTTGCATCATCACTTATATACGGTGGCATAAGGTAAATTAGTTTACCGAATGGACGTATCCATACGCCTTGCTCTACAAAATAAGCCTGAATTTTAGCAACATCAACATTGCCAGTAGCCTCGTTTAGCTCAACAACACCAATAGCACCTAAGGTACGTACATTGGCAACCGCTTCTAGTTCACTGCATTTATTAAGTTGTTGTAGCTGGGTGTTTATTTGCTTTATTCGTTGTTGCCAGTTTTGCTCAAGTAATAAATCAATACTTGCGCAGGCTGCTGCACAGGCAAGCGGATTACCCATAAAAGTAGGGCCGTGCATTAGAACACCTGCTTCACCTTCGCTGATGCCAATGGCTATTTTGTCGCTAGTGATAGTGGCCGATAGCGTCATTGAGCCGCCAGTTAATGCTTTACCAATACACATTATATCGGGCTCTATATTGGCGTGCTCTACAGCAAATAATTTACCTGTACGGCCAAAGCCTGTGGCAATTTCGTCGCAAATTAGCAGTACGTTATATTGGGTGCACAATTTACGTACGCAGGCTAAATAATCAGGGTGATAAAAGTTCATACCACCCGCGTTTTGCACTATTGGCTCAATGATAAAGGCGGCTACTTGGTTATGGTTTGTTTTAAAGTATTCTTCAAGCTCCTGGGCTTCAGCTTGGTTAAACTCGCCCCCAAATTGACTAACCGGTGCAGGCACAAATACATGCTCAGGTAAAAAGCCTGAATATAAACTATGCATTGAGTTAACTGGGTCGCATACACTCATGGCTGCAAAGGTGTCGCCATGGTAGCCCTTGTATGGCGTCATTAATTTTTGTTTTGTTGTAATGCCTTGGCTTAACCAATATTGCAGCGCCATTTTAATCGCTACTTCAACGCTTACTGAGCCGCTGTCGGCTAAAAACACTTTAGTTAAACTCGGCGGCGTTATATTTACTATTTTTTTGCAAAGCTCTACCGCGCTGTTATGCGTAATACCGCCAAACATAATGTGGCTCATATTATTAATTTGCTCAATCATGGCGTTATTTATAACAGGGTGGTTATAGCCATGTATTGCGCTCCACCACGAGGCCATACCATCGATTAATTGCTCGCCAGTTTCGAGGTGAATAATATTGTGATTTGCATGTGTAACGGGGTATATCGGAATTGGCTTAGTCATAGACGTATATGGATGCCAAATGTGCTCACGATCAAAATCAAGGTCAATCGTATTCTTTTTAATCATATGTAAACTTTAACTTGGTGGGCTTCGTTGACAATGGTACTTCAACTCGTAGACTAAGCCAATATCACCGTTATGAAAAAAAATAAGAGAGTATTATGGAACTTGCACCTGTCCGTCACGATTGGACCCACGCTGAAGTTAAAGCATTATTTGAAATGCCATTTAACGATTTACTTTTTAAAGCCGCATCGGTTCACCGTGCTAACTTCAATCCAAATGAAGTGCAAATTTCAACGTTGTTATCAATTAAAACAGGCGCTTGCCCAGAAGACTGTAAGTACTGCCCGCAGTCGGGCCATTACAGAACTGATTTAGAACGCGAACGCTTAATAGAAGTAGAAAAAGTTGTAGAGCAAGCACGCCTTGCAAAACAAAAAGGCGCGACGCGTTTTTGTATGGGGGCTGCATGGTCAGATCCAAAAGACAGAGACATGCCATACATTTCGCAAATGGTTAAAGAAGTAAAAGAGCTAGGGCTTGAAACCTGTATGACGCTGGGTAAACTCACAAACGAAAAAGCCCATGAACTTAGAGACGCAGGGCTTGATTACTATAATCATAACCTTGACACGTCACCTGAGTATTATGAGCAAATTATATCAACCCGTACCTTTCAAGATAGATTAAATACTATTGACCACGTACGCGATGCCGGTATGAAAGTATGCTCTGGCGGAATAGTCGGTATGGGCGAGCAAGCAAGCGACCGCTTTGGACTACTTATGCAACTAGCTAATTTGCCACAACAGCCAGAAAGCGTGCCTATTAATATGCTCGTTAAAGTTAAAGGCACACCGCTTGAAAACGCAGAGGATTTAGATCACTTTGAATTTATACGTACCATTGCAACAGCGCGTATTATGATGCCACATAGCTATGTGCGTTTATCGGCAGGGCGTAACGCCATGAACGAGCAAATGCAATCAATGTGCTTTTTTGCAGGCGCTAACTCAATATTTTATGGCGACAAACTTCTTACCACCGAAAACCCAGACGCTGATGCCGATATGAACCTAATTAAAAAACTAGGCATGAACCCAGAAAAACGTCACGACTATTCAGACGAAGCAGTAGAAGCCTCGCTTTCATCGCAAGTAGCCGACCAAGCAACCTCTGAATTGTTTTACGAAGCGTAGGCTTTTATATCTATGCCTTTTGATTTTATAAATACGCATCTGCAGGATCGCCAGCAAGATGCGTTACTTCGTAAACGCCACATAGTACAACACGCTACAGCGCGCACCATAACGGTTAATAATAAAACCTACCTTAACTTTGCCAGTAACGACTACTTAGGCTTTGGTGATGAGGCTGTTAATCTTAATGACTCCCAAGCATTAGGCAGCCACAGCTCTGCATTAGTGACAGGTTATCAGACGCAGCAAAAAGCGCTTGAACAATGCTTATGCGAGCAATTTGGTTATGGCGAAGGGATGCTATTTAACTCAGGATTTAGCGCTAATAGCAGCGTAATTAAAGCATTGTTTCAAGATAAAGCCGCTGCGCAAAACAGTGCTATTTTTCAAGATAAGTTAAACCATGCAAGCTTGATTGACGGTGCTATGCATTCTAACGCGGCTTTAGTGCGTTTTAATCACAACGAAATGAATCATTTACGTTCACGGCTCGAAAAATCAAAAGCGCAAAACAAGCTAATTATTAGCGAAGGCGTATTTTCGATGGATGGCGATACCGCGCCATTAAAAGAATTACTCGCCTTGGCAAAGCAACATAATGCCTGGTTAATGATTGATGATGCCCACGGCTTCGGCGCTTTGGGTAAAACAGGGCTTGGTAGTTGCGAAGTACTTTTAGAAGAGGGTATTACACTTCCAGATATTTTAGTTATTACCTTTGGTAAAGCCGTTGCCAGTAGTGGCGCGTGTGTATTAGGCAGTAAACAKTTTATTGATTACATGCTGCAATTTAATCGCGATTACACTTATTCAACCGCCATATCACCGCTTATGGCAAGCCACACACTTGCGCGTATTAAAAGCATAAAAACAGCTGATGATAAACGCGATAAGCTTAATGCTAATATTGCATTATTTAAGCAACTCGCTAAAACCCATAATATTGCTGTAATGCAATCAAACACAGCCATACAACCCATAGTATTAGGCTGCGCTGAGCAAACGTTGCAAGCCGCAGATAAACTTAAACAACAGGGTATTTGGCTCACTGCAATTAGACCGCCCACGGTTGCACATAACACCTCACGTTTACGCATTACTTTAACCGCTGCACATTCCGAGCAAGATATAACGCACTTAGTTAAGCATTTAGTAGGTGCAATAGCATGACTGCTCAGCCGGTATTAAAAACAGACCTAGTGCAAACACAACTTGTAAAACCGTGCCTAGTAAGTAACGATTTAAATGACGAGTTAAATAGAGAATCAAGTCGAGAGCTAAACAAGGATCTTAAAAAGTCTACTCAAAGTAAGTTCTCAAAGGCGGCAGCGAGTTATAACACCCATGCAAATGTACAAAAACATGCTGCGAGCGATCTATTTTCGCTAATAAAACCAGGCATTAATAAAAATAAGCTTTGTGTTGATTTAGGCGCAGGCCCACTTGTTAATACGCATACCTTACAAAGTATGTTTGCAAGCGTTGTAGCAATAGATTTGAGCTTAAACATGTTGCAAAGTAGTGATTTAACCGCACCCAAAATATGCGCCGATATGGATAACTTACCGCTGCAAGCAAACAGTGTTGATGTTATTTACAGTAACTTTGCAGTGCAGTGGTCTGCTAATTTTTCGGCTTTAATGCAATCACTTTACAGCATATTAAAACCAGGCGGGCAGGCGTACATAAGCGCTGTGGTAGAGGGCTCACTTAACGAAATAAAAACAGCCTTTGCAGCGCTTGATTCTAACAGCCACATAAATACCTTTAATAGTGAGTTGCATATAAACCAATCAGTCCAAAAAGCAGGTTTTACTATTAACAGCGCTCAAAAACGTATTTACACCGATGAATACATAACACCTTTAAAAGCTATTGCTTCAATTAAAGCTATTGGTGCAACAACGCAAAATCATACCAATACGCGCCAAGGGTTACTTACCAAATCGTCGCTTAAAAAAGTATGCAGTGCGTATCCGCTTATAAATAACAAAGCATGTGTGTCTTATCATGTGGTGCTGTTATCATTAGAAAAACACTAAATAAGCCCAAAGACATTAAAGGCAACGCATGAAAGAATTTTTTATAACAGGCACCGACACCGATGCCGGAAAAACCCACGTTACCAGTTTGCTATTAAAGTTACTTGCCCAACACAAAAAACAAGCCATTGGCTTTAAACCTCTTGCTGCTGGTTGCGAAATGGCGTTCGATCAGCTAGTAAATGCTGATGCCCTCATACTAATGGAAAGCGCAACAGTGAGCGCAAAATACGACGTAGTAAATCCGTTTGCGTTTGCACCACCTATTGCGCCGCACATAGCCGCTGAGCAAGTGGGAGTTAGTATTACTATTGATAAACTAAGCGATGCTTATAAAAACGTAAAACAGCAGGGCGCTAATTTTATACTTACCGAAGGTGCTGGTGGTTGGGCATTGCCTATTAATAAAAACGATTATTTATACGACTGGGTTAAAGCAGAAAAAATGCCGGTAATACTGGTTGTTGGTATGAAGCTAGGTTGCTTAAATCATGCGTTATTAACCGCTGCGCATATGCAAAGTATGGGTATAAACTGCGTTGGTTGGATTGCAAACCAAGTAGATAAAAACATGGACGAGTACCAAGCAAACCTTGATTCACTTAAAGCACGTTTACCGTTTCCAATACTTGCCATAAGTCCATACAGCGAGCAAACCCCTAAGTTACAAATATACAAAAGCTTGCTTAGTGCGTTATCTATTAACACTTAAGTGGTTTTAAAAAAGTTACTTTTTAGGTAAATCTTGAAATAGTCAGCCTTAGTACACATATAAACCTTTATAAATACATAGTTTGCTTAAAGACAATGTTACTAAGGACATAACCACTATATGACGCCCCCATTTATTGAAAGCTACGCCCCAGATGCGCACGTAAGCGCTGAGCCAAAAGCACTAAACTATGGCTTACCTAAAAAACGCGTAGGCATAATAGGTGGGGGTACAGCTGGTGCCACAATAGCCATTAGGCTTGCTGCGTTAGGGTTAGAGACTTATGTGTTTGAAAAGAAAAAGTCGTTAATTGATGGCCCTCCAATGTGCCACTTGCATGCAGGTGGCAACTTATATCGTGAAATCCCCGACGAAGACTGCATAGATTTACTCAAGCAATGTATAGATATTGCTCGCCTTTATCCTTACACCATAGATGTTCGCCCCACAGTATTTGCCGTACCCAAGCGCGATGACGACTCACCGGAGGATTTATTTCCGCGTTTAAATAAATTGGTAAAAGCCTATAGCGAGCTTGTTGAGCAAGACAGCGCTAATAAAGTATTAGGCGAGCCAGAGCATTATTATCAGTTATATAGTTATGAGCAAATGCTAAAGCTTGCCAAGCAAAAGCAAGTAGCCAAGCCAACGTCGTTAGATGAGTGGATGATACCCGTTGCTAAGCATTTAGATTTAGATAAGCTAAAGTTTCCGCTAATTGTTGCACAAGAATATGGCTGGAATATATTTCGTTTATCGGCCAGTGCACAACTCGCGCTTGCCGAGTATAAACATGCTCACGTTTTAACAAGCACCAGTGTTAAAAATGTATCGCCAGTTATAAATACCAATAATGATAAGCAAACAGTTAAATGGCGCATTGAATATCAATCAGAGCTAAATCTTAATGAAAAACCTGATACTTCAACCGATACACAAGCCGATTCACAAACCATTGAGGTAGATTACCTAATTAATGCGTGTGGTTTTCAAACCGGTATTATTGACGACATGGTTGGTGTAGATGTAAAACGCATGGTCGAATTTAAAGCCTCTTACATTACTCATTGGCAAGGTGCTGGTGGACAAATACCCGAAATAATTATTTATGGTAACCGAGGTACGCCAGAAGGTATGGCGCAGCTAACCCCTTACCCTAATGGTTACTTTCAAATACATGGCATGACTAACAACATTACATTGTTTAATGATGGCTTAGCTGATGCAACGCCAATGAGCGCACAGCCTAAAATTCCCAATAAATACCTGCATTATATTAAAGATGGCTGGGATGAAGCAGCATTGCAAACACGCACTCAAACAGCAATTGATTATGTAGCGGAGTTTGTACCTGCATTTAAAACTGCTAGCACACAAAATAATGCCTTGTATGGCGGGCAACAAATCCCAGGTGATGACGATACTTTGCGCGTAGCCGATGTAAGTTTATATTCGCATATTAGTTACGCACGGGCTGAAAATGTAAAAGCATCGTCAACGTTAATAGCGGCAGATCAAATAGTGGGTGAGTTTATAAAATTAGGAATAATAAGTAGCGATCCTGCTGTAAATCATCACCGCAGTACCCACCAATGGTCGTACCTTAAACATAATAGCGGCGAAAAAATTGACGAAGTTGCACGCATATTGGCACACGAGCGTGGTTTTCCAATCGATATGGCAGAGCTAAATAACAGCTTGTAATAAGCGGATCTATAAAAACTTTAGTCTTAAATTTGCTGTAAAACCCTTCTTAAAAAAATTATCAATAAACACATAAATAACACTTGTGTTATGACATAGTTTGTCACAGAATAGCACTAACGTTATGACATAGTGTGTCATAACGCAGTGATTGCTTTAACCTAATTTAATTTTATGTTCGGTGATCAAACCTATTTTTGTGAGGACAATATGAAACGTATATTTTTGTTTTTATTAACTAACCTAGCGGTTATGTTGGTATTAGGTGTAGTGCTTTCAATAATAATGAGTGCGCTGGGCTTAAGCCATCGTAGCCTAGGCGGAATTTTACTTATAGCCACCGTATTTGGTTTTGGTGGATCGTTTATTTCGTTATTTATGTCGAAATGGATCGCTAAAAAATCAACAGGCGCGCATGTAATTACGCAGCCTCGAAATGAAACCGAACATTGGCTTGTACAAACGGTATCTGCGCAAGCACAAAAAGCGGGTATTAAAATGCCAGAAGTGGCAATTTACGACAGCCCAGAAATGAACGCGTTTGCAACGGGCCCAAGTAAAAACAATTCGTTAGTGGCAGTAAGCACAGGCTTAATGCACAACATGACCAAAGATCAAGCCGAAGCTGTACTCGCCCACGAAGTATCGCACGTGGCTAACGGCGACATGGTAACGCTTACGCTAATACAAGGCGTGGTAAACACATTTGTAATATTTGCCGCAAAAGTACTGGCAGGCATTGTAGATAACTTTATAAATAGCGATGAAGAAGAGGGCGGTAGTAGCTGGACATACTTCTTATTCGATATGTTATTCCAAGTATTATTTGGTGTACTCGCAAGCATAGTGGTTGCAAGTTACAGTCGTAAACGTGAATTTGCAGCCGACAGCGGCGCAGCAAAACTAGTTGGTGCTGACAAAATGCGATCAGCCCTTGAGCGATTAAAGCAAAACCACCCGTCGCAATTACAAGGTTCAATGATGGCCTTTGGTATTGCAAGTGGTAAAGGTGTTGCTGAGCTGTTTTCATCGCACCCACCGCTTGAAGCGCGAATAGACGCTCTGCGTAAATAAGCTAACCCTTATTTAAAAACACAAAAGCCAGCGTAATAGCTGGCTTTTTAGTGTGTGGGAGCTGGTTATTTACCAAAAATAATATCGGTAATGCCCTCTGGGGAGAGTATTTCAATCCAGTAGCCGTCAGGATCTTTAATAAATGCTAAGCCTTTCATTGAGCCATCGTCTGGCTTTTTAACAAATTCTACATCGTACTTTGCAAAGCGTTCACTCGCTGCGTATACATCGGGTACACTAATACCTATGTGACCAAAGCCTTTCGGTTCTTGGTTACCGCTGTGGTAACCCTCAAAGCTATCGTCGTCTTCTGTGCCCCAGTTATGGGTAAGTTCTATTAGCGCAGGGCGGCCAAATACCCATTTAGCCTTAGTTTTATCATCACCTTCTGGCTGCTCAGGCTCGTAGCCTAAAAAGTACAATGTAAACTTCATTTCAGGAAAGTCATACTTACCTAACAGCTTCATACCTAATACATTTTGATAAAATTCGAGCGACGGTTTTGGATCTTTAATACGCAACATAGTTTGCTGCATCACATAGCCTTTAGTGGCCTGTTCAATTTGCTCTGGCGATTCGTTATAGTTAGACATGGTAATCCTTTGTATAAATTAAGAAGCGAAAATAGAGATATAATGCTTAAATTATTATAATCAACCGTCGTTTAAATTACATAGCGCAATTTTAAAATAAGGAAGTACATGGCTATTACAATAACCACGGGCACATTTAAGGATATAACCGCTGTAAGTAAACATATTCCCGAACTTTTAACCACTATTGATAACCAAGCTTTGGATAGCCGCTTAAATAATAAAAAAGCACTTATATTAGTGGCCTACCATGAAAATGAATTAGTCGGTTTTAAAATTGGCTATGAGCAGTCTAATTCGCAGTTTTATAGCTGGCTTGGTGGCGTACATCATAAATACCGAAGGCGTGGTATAGCTAAAAAGCTACTTATTAGGCAAGAGCAATGGGCCGCGGAGCAAGGCTATACCCATATACATGTAAAATCGATGAACCGGTTTCCTCAAATGCTCACTATGTTAATCACAAATGGCTATTACATAGGTGGCTATGTCGATAAACACAGTACGATGCTCAGTAAAATTAAGTTTGTAAAACAATTAGCAAAATAAAATAGGGCGCTTTATTCATCGTTATTTAACTAAGTGCCATGTAGGGTTTAATTAACTACTGCAGAAATTACTTACACAAAGTAAATAACGCATATAAAGGAGTGACTATGTTTTTTGATGATATGCAGGGCTTAATACGTGTACTTATCATTGGCGTACTAGGTTATATCGCGCTGGTGTTTTGGCTGCGTATATCGGGTAAACGTACGCTTTCTAAATGGAACGTGTTCGACTTTATAGTCACTATTGCGCTGGGATCTATTTTAGCCTCGGTGATCATTTCAAAAAGCGTTGCGCTGATAGAGGGCATACTCGCGTTTGTTGTGTTAATAGGGCTGCAATATGTTATTACGTGGCTTAGTGTGCGCTCATCTAAATTTGCTTCACTCATAAAAGCAGAGCCCACGCTCTTACTAAGTGATGGTGAATACTGCACGGCAGCACTTGAGTCGCAGCGGGTAACTAAATCAGAAATTCGCGCCGCTATTCGTGGTGCGGGTATATTAGCCATAGAAGATGTAGCCGCCGTAGTGCTAGAAACCGATGGCAGTTTTAGCGTACTTAAGCAAAATAACAGCGGGATAAAAACCGCGCTAAGTGATGTAAGCGGGCAGTAAAGTAATACGCTAATAATTATATTAACTAAGGCAGGTATATTACCTGCCTTATTTTGTATTAAGCTTATTTTTATTTAGCGTGCTGCTCTAATAAACTAAAGGTAGGTAGGCGCCATTTAAAGCGAATTGAAGCCATACGTATTAAGTAGCCTGCAACAAGGCTTGCAATAATGCTGATGTTGTCATCAATATTGTAATGGTGCAGCGCCAAGTATAAACAAGCTACAAGTAACGATACACTCGCGTATAGCTCGTTATGTAATACAAGCGGCGCTTGGCGGCATATTAAATCACGTAGTAAGCCACCAAAAACACCCGTTACAACCGCAGCCACTACACAAATACCATAATGCAATCCCATATTTAGCCCCACTTGGCTGCCAATAATACTAAAGGCAGCAAGGCCCAGTGCGTCTAAGCGCATAAAAATGCCTTTAAATTTAACTACCCACTTAGCCAGCCACGTAGTGACAATACCGGCAATACAGGTAATTAATAAATACTCTGGGTGTAGTACCCAGGTAAGCGGGTAATTACCTAGTAAAATATCTCGCACGCTGCCACCGCCAATTGCCGTTGCACTTGCTACCAGCACTACGCCAAACCAATCCATTTTCATACGCCCAGCGCTAAGTGCGCCGGTCATGGCTTCTGCGGTAATACCAATAATATAAACAACGGTTAGTAACATGAGATAATCACTTAAAATACGTGCGTAAAAATAAGGTGTGGATTGTATAGATAAATTAAGTAAATAACGAATGAAAAATCGTACTAAAAAAGGTTAATTTAGATAAAAATAACTAATAACAAAATCGAGTGTAAACAAGCTGTTAAGTTGGTGGGTGAGTGCGTAATGGTTGATATGAATTAAAGGACATTTGGCCGCAAATTATAAATAAAATAAGTTGAGTTTTAGTTGTTTTTAGCGCGTTTATTTTTAAGCTGAATTTAATAATTAAGTAAAGCGTAAAATTAACGCAACATGAATATGTGGTTGCATCGTCCTAATTTAGGAACGTATAATAACAAGTGTTAACTAAATGGAATTTGCGTAAAACGCAGCTTAAGCATAATAGGCGGGTACATGAACAAAGGATTGTTAAAGACGTGGAAAACCGACAAAGGTTTTGGTTTTATTAAATCAGATTCTCTAGAACACGACACGTTTATACACATATCAGCGCTCAAACACATGAGCCGCAAGCCTAAAGTGGGCGACACCATTTATTTTGAAGTTGCTACGCAGCCCGATGGTAAAACCAAAGCCATTAACTGCCGCATAGAAGGCGTTGCAGAGCTTAAAGCACCTTATCAAAAACACAAACAACAGCCACACCGTATTGCCAAGTCTAATTTTACCAGTAGCTTTTTAGGCAAAGTTGCCTCCATTAGCATTATCGCCGTGCTTGGCTTTGTCGCAGTAAGTAAATACAACCATTATAAAAGTAACGAGCAATTTAATAGCCACACTTCCGTTATTACCAACGACGATTTAGCCACCTTCGATGAGCAATACCCAAAAATCGTGATACCAAAAAACACGCAAAATTTTACCTGTGATGGCAGGCAATATTGTACTGAAATGCGCTCACGTGAAGAGGCTGTGTTTTTTATTAATAATTGCCCGAATACAAAAATGGATGGCGATAGAGATGGTGACCCTTGTGAGAGAGATACAAGGTTCCAAGATGAGTGGTAATTTCATAAATCGTTCAATTAAAAGTTTGGTTAAATAAAAATAGAGTTAATTAATGGCTGTGTATAAATACAGCCATGTAATTTTTGCCCCATAACATTATTAAAAGGCGTTATTGGGGTTAAATATCAAAGGCTACTGAGTAGTAATTGTAATTATTTTTTATAAACGAGTTGTTTAGTGTAATTGTCGGACAACGTAATATACGCCGTTTTGGGGTGTTAGAAACCCCAAAGTGGGGTTCAATAAGACGTTAGCCATTATTAATATTTACGAGGTAGTTTTGAAGAATAGAGAAATATCAGGTTACATTGTTTTAGTTCTTTTTGTTGCTTTTTCAGCGTTTGCTTTAGATGTTTTATCTTCACACTTGACTGTAGAAATAGGACCCAAAAGTTTGCTTGATAAAGATGGTAATATAACCACTACTTTAGAGATTGTTTATCCTTTATGGCATCAAATTATTAATTTAGTAAAGAACTTCTTATACGGCCTTGCAGCTGCAATTTTTATAACTGTATTTGTTGCTAATAAACTACAAAGTAGTCAGCAGAAAGAAAAAGAAAACGAATTAATAAAGTTAAATGAAGCGGTCAATGTTAATGTTTTTGATAGTCTTTTTAAAACGATTATCCCAGAAGAAATTTTTAAAATAATTAAGCAAGAGATTATTGAAAATAAAGTTGTTAGGCGTGAAGCAAAATGGATTTATAACTTTGAAGAGTCAGGTGGTAAAGTTATTTGCACTCAAACTACTAGGTATGAACTTCATAACTTAAGCCAAGAGGCTGTTTCTGATCCAGTTAAGTTGGAGCTTGATTCTCTTGGTGGTGAAGAATACGAAATTATTTCTGCAGAATGTCTTAGTATCGCTGGAGAGGTTTTAGTCCACTATGATCCTTCTGATTTGAGTAATAACAAAAATATTGATGTAAACACTGACGGTAAGCATACTTCGGTGGAATATACGGTCAATATTCCACCTGAAAGCTACGTAGAGTATAAAACTGTATTTCGAAGAGCTTACCTCGGAGATATTACAGATGCTCAAGCAACAAAAGTCCCTGTTATCGGTGCTGACATAATTGTTAACTTTCCTGAGAAGTATGACTTTGATGTTTCTCCTTTGATGTCATCATTACCAAGGTTAATAACTAAAAGTTCAACTCAAAAAATTTATCGTGTTGAGGGAGGTATTTTACCTCGGCAAGGATTCATCTTTTATCTGGTCAAAAATGGCTAATAAGTTGCTTAAACGGAATAATAGCAGTTGGCCATCGCTTCGCGATTATAGCCAACCATTATTTTCCTCTTAGCAAAGCGTTAGAAGCATTAGGAGTTTAATTGGAAAAATTCATCTCGATAAGTGTCAACCAGGGGGACGCCTTTTATTTAGAAAGGGAAAAACGAAAAATCCTTGTTGATGGTGGAAAATCTAGAAATGGATTCCCACAGCAATTTTTAAGAACAACAAATTCTGAGTCTATAGACATATTAGTTTGCACCCATGCTGATGCAGATCATATAAATGGTTTACTTGGATTATTAGAGCAAGGGTTTAGCATTGCAGAAGTCTGGCTACCAGGTGTTTGGACCAGCAGGCTAGAAGATCTTATAAACACACCTGACGAATTCATTTTTGAAGCCCACAAGGATATAGTGGATAAATATCTGGGAGATGAGATCAACCTAGAAGAAATAGGTGAAAGTATAAATACAGATTGTATTGAAAATTTAAGACCTGATGAATCATATATTGACATATCAAGGATTTATTCATCAATTGAAAGACAAGGAAAAAATAATGAATGGAAATTTCGCTTTTCTTCTGAGTATTTATACCACCGTCATATTCATAAAATGCTGGATAGAAAAATAGATATATATATTGATGCAATTCAAACTGCAGAAAAAATTAGAGAGATGGCAATATTAGCCTATCATTCTGGGGCCAAGATAAGATGGTTTGAATTTGGCCAAAAGCCCACAAAAAACTGTGGTGAAAAATACCTGAAGCCTATAAATTCAAGAGAAACATTTCAAATTTCAAAGCGTAAATCAGCCTTAGAGTATCTATCATTAAGCAAGGCTAACAAAGAAAGTCTTGTTTTCCATTCTCCCACAGAAAATGGAAGAGCAAATGTACTCTTCAGCGCTGACTCAGATTTAGCTTTAAATTATAACTTACGGGACGTTGGGAATGATTCTATTATCACTGCACCTCACCATGGCTCAGAACATAACAAAAACGCATATCAAGAACTAACAAATAACAATGTTATTACAAATGAAAGCATTCTTATTCGTAGTGACGGAAAGTATAAATCACGGCCAGGGAACTCTTACTTGCAATCAGTTGCTAAAAGAGCATGTACATTGTGCAGACCCTTTAACACACCTAAGCAAAATGTCATTTTCGAATCTAACGGCAAAGGGTGGGTGGCATCGAAAGGTTTAAACTGGTGTAAGTGCAAATAATAGCTGAAGGGGTCAAATAGCTGAAGGGGTCAAAGCTGAAGGGGTCAAATCTTGACTTCATACATTAAAATATGAATTGGTTTAAAGGTTTTGATATTAGCTATTTCTATTCTCTAAAAGCGAAGCGCCTCATAATCTCTTTGTGAATTAGCTATACATAATTAAGGTTGTAAATCTCATCACTCTAAATGTAAAACATCGGCGGATTAGCAACCTAATTCACGCCGATGTTTAAACATTATTTAACTTAATACCTTACTAATAAGAGATTAAGTATTAATCTTGTTTACGGTTAAGACCAAATAAGCAGATTGCTAAAAGTAACGTTGCAATCATGCCTGATGCGCCAGCAACACCTGATGGCAGAAATCCATCACGGCCACAGGTAATTAAAATACCATTGGCAAGCATTGCAATTGCGCCTGCAAGGGCTGTAATATTACCAATGGCTTTGCCGCCTTTAGCGATAAATGATAGGCCAAATACAAGTGCTGCTAATCCTAATAATAATTTAGCTGCGTAGTAAATCATGAATGACAACGAAACTACGCCACCAATTAAAGGTTGTGCGCCTTCTACTGTGCCTGCAACTTTTCCAAATGTAGAAAACAATGTAAGGCCAACGCTCACCTGTACTATGTTAAGTACTGCGCTAAACGCGATAGCCGACCAGCCTAGTTGAGCGTTTTTTGTTTGCACCATAGCTGTGCCTGCAAAGGCAACAAGTAAAGTAAATATTAGTGCTTCTAGCCCCCAAGCAACCTGTCTTGAAAAGCTAATTTCAGCACTGTAAAGGGCTGAATAAATACCCTGTGATATCGCCAATATCAACAATAACGATGCTGTAATTAGGGTAGTGCGTTTATGTGTAAATTCCATTATGGACCTCTTTTGATTTTATATTTAACGCTTTTAAAAGATGCAGTAAGTTTGCACACATCAAACCGTTGAAACTTTTATATAAATATTGAAACTATAAGACAGGCAAAGCGATTTTAAAATTTCACTAAAACCAATAAAAATAATAATTAATTACAAATAGACTCAAGCATTAGCTTTTTATAAAACTTAAACTGGCAAAGTCGCATTGAGTTAAGCTTTTAAACCTTTAAAAGCACTGCGCCTTATACCCTCTTTGTGAATTAACTTTTAATTACTAAGAGGGTATTTAGATGCATTTTGGCAATGGGCATAAGCGACTTTGAACAAAGCTACTTACTTTAGTCGGATAAGGTTGTACAAGGGCTTAAATCGGCTTTATTAAGATAAAAACCTAAAATTAGACCAGTCACTTAACGCTATGATTGTTTGCTTGGTAGGGGGTGCAACATAAATTAAACCTGTAATAGCAACTATTGATGCCAACGTAATTAATTTATTATCGAAGTCAGCTATTTTTAAAGCCGTACCAAAAGAGCGTTTAATGGTGACATTACTTAAATCTACACTGTAAATTTCATCTAGCAATAAATGAATTAACCCGCCGAGTAAAATAAATCCACCCGTTAACCAGGCAAAGACGGCTGCTTGTGTAGTGGATTGGTCATTCAGCTTCCATGTTAGTTGAGTTGTTAATAGCGCGCATAACAGTATAAATAGTAAAGAGTGGCAACTACCTCTGTGCACTGTGATCCATTCAAAAATGGGTCTGATAATGTATTTCATAAACCCGTACACTAATAACGGCACTACTATTAACTCAACAAAACTAATTGTAATAATGAGCTCGGTGGTTATGTAATGCAGCACCAGTAATACAGCGCTCAGTGCAAATAAGTTAAAAATAGTATCGAGCGATGTGGAGTTATCTGAGTCTATGTCGGGTAATAAGCCGCCAATAGAGCCTAAAAACCATAACCAAAGCGCGCCGTTTAAATCAACATGGCCTGCAGATAATAAAGTGGCTGAACCTAAACCGGTGACGATGACTGCAGTATTAAGGTGAGTATTGAAATTTGCCATTGTATCTCTTGATAGAAAAATAGGTTGGCATTCTAGCAATCAAAAACTTAATTGTTCAATGTACTTTAGAGGTTAGGTTTAAAATATGTTTTTGTTAGTTTAATTAACCGTGGTTTATTACATCAACGTGATATTTGAATCGACGAAGTGATAACTTTTGCCGTTTATTACTAATCGCTATTTTTTAAACTCATCGAAAAATGCAATTTGCCCTCGGCCAGTTTCTTTAATGTGGTAGAGCATGTTGTCTGCGTTTAGCATTAACGCAACTAGTTCGTTACCATCATTTGGGGCTACTGCAATACCTATGCTTGCACCTACTGCGCATGTTTTATTTTGTGTAATATTAATATCGTGTTTTAACTCATTGAGTAAGGCGTTCGCTTTTTGTTGTGTTGCCGCTTTATCGTAGGTTTTAATTTGCCTTGCAACAATAAATTCGTCACCGCCTAGGCGGATACACATGTCGTTTTTTTCGTGAAACAGTGTTTTAAATCTGTGCGCTATTTCAATTAGCACTTTGTCGCCGGCTTCGTGGCCGTAGGTGTCGTTTATGGGTTTAAACTTATCTAAATCAATCATCATAAGCACTAAGTGTTCATTATGTTTAATACATTCACGCAGTGCTTTTTTAAGGCGTTTATCACCGGCACGCCTGTTTAATAAGCCGGTGAGCGGGTCGTGATCGGCTTCAAAGCGGGTTTGTAGTTCACGCTCTGCGCGCTCAGTTACATCGTGTAAAATTACTTCTACTAGTTGCTCTTGTTTAGGGCTTCGTTTACTTTCTCTTTGGTCTGTTAATCTTACAAATAAGCAATGAAACCACACCGTTTTGTAGCCAACTTTACACTCAACATCTAAGGTGGTTTGTGGTGGGTTTTTAGCAGAGCGAATATCGTCCAGTAGGCTTTGTAACTCGTCTTCATTGCTTAGTAACTCAGGAAAATTTAAGGTTGGTAACTCTTTTTCGCCAGGTACAGTAAAGTAATGCTTAAATGCAGGGTTAAATGTGGTGATACTATTTTTGCTATCGAGTAAACAAATACCTGCGCTGGCTTGTTCAAAAATAAGTCTAAACTTGGCTTCTAGCTCTTGGGTTTTTTTACGCAGTGTTTGCTCATTACTAATAGTTAAATGCAGCTCGTTCATTAAGGCATTTATACCGTGCGTTAAACGGCTTATTTCGTCTCGCTTGCCTTGCTTAAAGGTTAGCATTTTAAGGGTTTCTGGCTCGCTTGGGTTTATTTTAGCAAAGCTATCGGTCAGGTTTTGAATAGGTTGAGTAAGCCAACGCTGTACTACAAGCGATACAAAAAATGCGATAACAATAGATTGAATCAGCATTAATATAAACTCTTTTTTAAGCGCTGCCTGTGCTTGTTGCTGTATAAACTTATCGTCGGGATATATTGATAATGCCCCTATATAGGTGTCATCTAAAAAGGGGTGCACAAGCCTAACTAACACAGCTTCTTTTTGTTTATTAATAGTGCCATTGGCAATAAATAACGCCATGTCGCCTTTTGCGTTTGCTTCACCTTCTAGGCTTGCGCCTTGTACTAGGTCGTTACTTAGTAGACCGTTGATTATTTCTTGGCTTAATTCTTTATCGTTTAAATAAGCAGCTATGGCGGCTGTTTTTTCCATTGTTTGCGCTAATTGTTGAACGAGTAAGTAGTTGGTGTTTTTCTTTTCTTTAAAGCCTGAATAATATGACAGCGTTGACGAGACTAAAGACACAACAATAGCCACTAACGCAATTGATATAGCGACCCGTATATAGAGTTTTTGGCTAATAACTTTAATCAAATGTGTATACCACTTTTACTGCATCTGTAACTTGCGATAGCGGTATGTAGCCAATTGCAAATTGTGATGAAGCTATTTTATTTATTGCGTCTTCTACCGATGTTGAAGGCGTGGGTGGCTTTGCGCGCCCTGAAAATAAAAGCCTTGCCCAATACGCATTTATTTTTTGCTCGTCTTTATTAACCAGTTTTAAGTAAAAGTCGTTTTTTAATGTTGATTGCGCGGGCAAATCAAGCGGTTTTGAGGTCTCACCATCAGGGAAGGTTAAATAGCGGCCCATGTAAATATCAATAATTTCTCGTTTTGATAATGTGTTAATTGCATTGCTTTTATTAACAACGACGACAAACTCTGTCGATTTAGCATAAAAGCTCACAACAAGCAGGCACAAGGGCAGCAATGCGTTTATAAATAGGTTGCTAGGGCTCATCATTAAAACACCATACTAGCATTTAGACTAAGTATATGTACTTTGTGGCCCTCATCAACATCTGAAGGGTTACTAAGACTCCATAAGCCTGCACCTTGAGGTTTTATATCAAAGCGGTCTAACTGGGCTTTTAATGCTATGCGCTCAGACAGTTGCCATTTTACGCCTACGTTAATTGAGTGCTGGTGAACATTGGTAATTTTAACTGCTGACTGACTGGCAACTGCGAGCTGTTGTATAGGTACTGAAAATTGTTCGGGAGTACTTGGCGCAAAAGCGGGATCGTTTACTTTTATTACGTCATGGCGGTGTTTAGCCGCTGTAAAACCTGTGTAAAATATTGCGTTATCTACACGGTAACCTGCACTAATGTAGCCACTAATAACTGAAGGAGCAACTATCCAATCGGATTCTGAAATACCTAGCTCAGATTGGATTAGCCAATTGTTGTGATCGTAAGTAAGCCCAAACGCAGCGTATTCTATACTGTTGCCTTTGGTGTTAAATTTGCTTGATATTTTTTGTGCTTGCGGCCATATACTTTGTGGTATGGCATCGAGTGCGGCTAAATACTCATCTAAAGCGGTTAACTTATAATCCCCAAAGTCTGATTTTGATAATGAAAAGCGCATAGTCCATGCATCTAAAGAGTAGGTTGCACTAAAAGTTGTTAAGTTATCAAAATCAATAAAAAAGTCGTCATTATAGGCTTGTAGCTTGGCTGTTGTACTACCATAAGCAAGTTTTAAACGTAAAAAACCATCGTTAATGGCTTTACTGTATTCAACATCTACACCATCGAAATTTCCTGCAATGTTTGCAAACGAGTAGTACGAATGCGGCGGGCGCACCCATAAATAGGCATACCCTACGTAAGGGTATTCAGACAGTAAGTAAAGATCGCTATTTAACCTGCCAGCACGAACAGCCCAATGGCGCGAGGGACGATAACGTACAAATGTGAGCTCTAAAAAATTATCAAAGCTTTTAAAAGCATGATCTTGAATGACCACTTGAACCACAGAGTCCCAATTTTTGGCCAATGATATATTAGCCTGCCCACCTAAAATTGAATCTCGCGTTGCTGAAAAACCAGATTCGTTGACATTTGAATAGCTCGATGCAAAGCCAATATCTGAATCGTCCGTGTAGCTGAGTGTTAAGGATGCGAAACCGCTAAATTGTACGTCTATGTCGTTTGCATAGGTTTTATTAGCAGCAGAGATTGCCAATATTGCTATGGCAATTGTACCTCGGAACAACATGTTAGCCCGTATTTTTATAATGTAGATAATAAAAAGATAGCACAATTTATTAAATTACCAACTTCATCAACATGGTCTTTAACTAAATCCGTAAGAATGATGAATTTAAGAAAATGACATTATTTAGCATTAGCGCAAAATTTTGATTGTTTAACGCTAAATTATTTATAAAACGTAATTGATACAAGTAGTTAAGTAAATGCAGGTGAGTTAGCTGCATATATAAAATACCAGTAAACCTATTTACAGTAGGCTTTGTAACTTACAAATATACTTTATATCGTTTGTTAATGATTTGAACGTTATATTGTTGCATTTAAATATTGATATAGTATAACATTCGCCGCATTCTAATTCATGAAAGAGCTTGAATGTGACAACACACCAACCGGTTAACCACACATCTAATAACGATTCTACAATTGCAGAACAATCAAAAAATCAAAATAATGACAATAAGAGGGCTAATTATAAAGCCATTATTGAAGTGGACTCGCTTAGTTTTAGTATTAAAAACAACGCTATATTAAAAAACTTAAATTTTACGGTGGGCTCAGGCGAAATTTACGCATTACTTGGCGGTAATGGCGCGGGTAAATCAACCACTTTAAAAACGTTACTGGGCTTTAATAAACCAACGCAGGGCTCGGTACGAGTAGCGGGCAAAGAGGTGAGTAAAGCACTTGACTTTGTTCGTGGTAAAACGGCGTATTTACCAGAGTCTGCAACGTTGTACCCGCATTTAACAGCACGCGAAAACGTAGAATATTTTTTATCACTTGCTGATATTAATAAAACAGACGAGCAGATTAATGCCGCGTTTAAGCGTGTTGCTTTGCAAGAAGGGGCGTGGGAGCGCCCTATGCAAACATACTCTAAAGGCATGAGACAAAAAACCGCGATTGCATTAGCTATTTTACGTGAAGCACCGATATTTTTACTTGATGAGCCTACATCAGGCCTCGATCCTGTTGCCATAGATGAGTTTAACCAGTTAGTACGTGAGCTTGCATTATCAGGCGCTACTATTTTAATGGTTACACACGATGTATATGGCGCCTGCCAGGTAGCAAATCGAATTGGTTTACTAAGAGCGGGTGAGCTGGTGGGCGAATTTGACGCGCCCGAAAATGGCCGTATTGATACTGAACAAGTGCATGCAGCTTTTGCGCAAAGAGGCGCGTAATGAGCATACATAACTTTTCAAAAGTGGTTATAGTCGCCAAAGATGAATGGCGCTATTGGCTACGCTCAAAACTAGCAATGACTGTGCTGGCTATTGGTTTATTGCTAACGCTTTCATCGGTAGTGGTTACCGCCATTACTATGCATGAACTTAGCCATGCTCGCCATGAGCTTCAATCAAATGCTGAGCAAAGCTTTGTTGATCAACCCGATCGTCACCCGCACAGAATGGTGCACTATGGGCACTATGCATTTAGAACGCCTTCACCACTGAGCACGCTCGACCCAGGTATTGACGCTTACACAGGTAACTCAATATTTTTAGAAGGACATAGGCAAAACAGCGCAATGTTTGCCGACCAACGACAAGGTACAGCACTTACCAAATTAGGTAGTTTAACACCTGCTTTTATTGTGCAAACATTAGCGCCGTTACTTCTTATATTAATTGGTTACAGCTCTATTAGTCGTGAGCGTGAATCGCAAACGCTTTCATACTTATTAGCGCAAGGCACATCGGGTACTACATTAATAGTCGGTAAAGGTTTAGCGTTACTTTCTGTTGTGGGCTTAATTATTGCGCCACTGGCAGTATCGGCTTTATTTACGATGTCTGCGGGCGAAAGCTTACTAGCAGTTACAAGCTTTGTTGTAGGTTACGCTTTATATTTAACCGTGTGGGTATTACTCATTTTATTAGCATCGAGCGTGTTTAGTAAAAACAGTGGTAGCTTTACAGCGCTTGCGTTTGTATGGATTTTACTGTGTATTGTTATGCCGCGTGTTGCAAGTACGAGTGCATCAACAGCTGTACCATCAACGGGCAAAATAGAAACCGACTTTGCAGTTAAAGCTGAGCTTAGAAAACTAGGCGATGGCCATAACACGAACGATCCTGCATTTAAGCAATTTAAACAATCACTCCTTGAAAAGTACAACGTAAATAGCATTGATGAGCTGCCAGTAAACTTTAGAGGGTTAGTGGCAAGTGAGTCAGAGGCAAAACAAACCGATGTACTAAACCAATTTGCCGAACAGCGTATGCAAGCTGAGCTTAAACAAACGCAAGTATCACGTTATTTTGGCTGGGTATCCCCTATGGTGGCTATTCGCTCGCTCTCTATGATTGTTGTGGGTACAAGTATAGAAACGCACCACCGATTTTTACGCGAAACCGAGCAACTACGTTTTGATTTTGTGCAAGGGCTTAATAAAGTTCACATTGAAAAACTTAACTACCAAGACGACATGAACCGCAATGCCAATGCCGCAGCGACTCAAAAAGCACGCGTAAGCGCTGATAATTGGCAAATTCTGCAAGCCTTTAACTTTACTGTAGATAGCGCAAATATTCGCGCACAAAGAAGTGTACCTGCTTTTTTACAATTATTGCTGTGGATAGCAGTGCTAGTAGGCGGTATTAAATTTGTAGGGAAGCGTTTGTCATGAACTATTTAATTAAGCAATTTACGCGTGAATGGGGCTTTTTACTGCGCCAAAAATACGTAGTGGTGTTACTGCTTTGTAGCCTTGTGTTATCTGGTTTTGCTATTTACAGCGGGCTAAGCGAAGTAAGCGAACAGCAGCAAACTATTGAGCGTTTAAAAGCTGCAGATCAAAGCGACCGCGCTAACGTACAGCAAAAGCAAAACGATGCGGGCATGTTAGCGTATTACAGCTTTCATTTAACGTACTCTCAGCCATCTAACCTTGCATTTGCTGCATTAGGTGAGCGCGATATTTTCCCGTGGAAGCACCGCATTAATTTGTTGGCGCTTGAGGGGCAAATTTACGAAAGCGATGCACAAAATGCTGAGCTGGCACAAGCCGGAAAAATAGACTTTGTGTTTGTAATTAGTGCGCTTGCGCCACTGGTTATTATTTTGCTGTTTCATGATTTATTTGCAAGCGAGCGCACCAGCGGCAGGCACGATCTATTAGTAACTACTGCTAAGTCTTACTTTGCTTTATGGGGCGCACGCATAACCGTGAGGTTTGTAGCGTTAATAGTGTGTTTAATGCTGCCATTTTTTGTGGGTGCTTTTATAGCTGGAGCAAGCGCCTTTAAAGTGGCGTATGTATCACTTTTATGCATTGCATACCTTGCATTTTGGGCAGTGCTTAGTGTGTGGTTAGGTAAAAATGCAACCAGTGCGCCGCGTGTTGCTTCAAGCTTAATTGGTTTGTGGGTGTTATTTGCTTTTATTATTCCTATTTTAGGCGACCTTGCTATTAATAAAACGGTGCACTCTCCTAATGGTGGCGACATTGTGCTTACACAGCGTGAAGCGGTAAACGACGCGTGGGATTTACATAAATCAACCACCATGAATGCTTTTATTAAAGAGTACCCAGCACTTGCGCCTTACGTTGATATGAGCAGTGAATTTGAATGGAAATGGTATTACGCATTTCAGCAAATGGGGGACTTGAAAGCGGCAGAACTTTCACAAGCTTACCGCGATTCAGCCGCTAAAAAATATGAGCTAGCGGGGACTGTATCTTGGTTGTCGCCACCGCTTTTATTACAACGTAGCCTAACGCGTGCAGCTAATACCGACTCGGTGGCAGCTTATAACTACGAGCAGCAAATTAGAGATTACCATCAACAATTACGCGAGTTTTATTACCCGTGGTTATTTTACAAAGGCGACCCAACTAAAGCAGCCCTTGAAAACATGCCACGCTTTGAAAGCACCACGCAAACCAGCAAATAAAAATACAGCGCTAAACATAGCTGTTTAGCGCAATAACATATTTAAAACACAACTATAAAATACGTACATTACTCACAAGGTAAAACATGAAAACCAATACAAAAGGGCATAAGCTCACCTATTTAAGTGCTTGTTTAGTAAGTTTGTTTAGCAGCCAGATTATGGCCGCTGAGCAAAAGCAGCAAGTTAAAAGCGTAACGGATGACGCAATTGAAAAAGTAACCGTTGTTGCAACTCGCCAAGCTTACCAAGGTAACTTTAGCCCTTTAGAAACACCGCAATCGGAGCTTAAAATAGATTTAGAAGCCCTCGAAAACGCTGGTGCAGTAAGCCTTGATCAAGCACTTGATTTATCAGCCTCTGTTGCGCGCCAAAATAACTTTGGTGGGCTTTGGAATAGTTTTGCATTACGTGGTTTTGTAGGTGATGAAAACCTACCTAGTAACTACTTAGTAAATGGCTTTAATGCTGGGCGTGGTTTTGGTGGCTCGCGTGACTTATCTGGTATTGAATCGGTTGAGGTTTTAAAAGGCCCACGCGCGGCGTTATTTGGCCGTGGTGAACCAGGTGGTACAGTAAACTTAGTTACTAAACGCCCAACGTTCGATACCGCAGGTGAAATTAAGCTTACTGTAGGTAGTTTTGATACTTATCGCGCCGATGTTGATTACACAACGCCGCTTAACGACGACGTAGCAATTAGACTGGTTGGTTTTTACGAAGACGCCGAAAGCTTTAGAGATACCATAGAAACCACTAAGCAAGGCTTTAGCCCATCAATAGTGTGGAATATAAACGACAGCAGCCAGCTAATATATGAACTTGAATACTCCGATCAAGAAGTCCCATTTGATAGAGGCGTTTTAGCTATAGATGGCGAACTTGGTTTAATTCCTGAAAGTCGCTTTTTAGGTGAGCCGGGCGACGGCCCAATTGAAGCCGATGTACTAGGGCATCAGTTAGAGTACATTCATGACTTTGATGATAACTGGAGCATTTTATTTGGTGCAAACTATCGTGATACCTCTATGGAGGGCTTTGCAACCGAAACCGGCTTTGATGGCGTGATTGACGGTGAAGTAAATCGCTTTAGACGCTACCGCGATTTTGATGCAAAATACCAAGTATTTAGAACTGAGGTAAGTGGTAATCTTGAGCTGGGCGGGTTTGAGCACCGTTTAATTATGGGTGTTGATGCCGATAAATTTGAAAACGATCAAGTAATTTTACGTGTACGTGGTGATCAATATATTAATGTATTTAACCCTGTTTACGGCGCGTACGAATTACCAACGCCAACAGCTAATACTGACCGAGTAGAAATTCAAGAGTCGGTAGGGGTATTCATTCAAGACCAAATAAGCATTACCGATAAGTTAGATATTCGCATTGGTGCACGTTTTGATGATTATGAGCAGCGCTTAAATAACCGCTTAGCCAACACCAACACTAAACAAACTGAGTCACGTGTGAGTCCGCAGTTTGGTGTGGTGTATGAAGCAAGCGATTATGTATCTGTTTATGGAGCTTATGGCGAAAACTTCCGTCCGCTTTCGGGCGCTGATGCTAATGGTGATGGTTTTGAGCCAAACCAGTCTACATCTGCTGAGGTGGGTGTTAAATTTACGCTAAACGATGGCGCCTTATTTGGTACTGTTGCTGTGTTTAAAGTAGAGCAAGACAACATGCTTGTTGTAGACGATGCAACTGCGTTTACTTACGCAGCTATTGGTGAAGCACAAAGTAAAGGAATAGAGATTGATATTACAGGTGAGCTTACTGATACATTAGAAGTGTGGGCGTCGTATGCTTATACTGATGCAACAATCGAAAACTCATTTTTTGATGCCAACTTTGGTTACACAGTAGAGGCGGGTAGCTCGTTATTAAACATACCAGAGCAACAGCTTAGCTTGCAATTGGTTAAATCGGCCGCTTTATACGGTAAAGCTATAAAATTTGGTGGTGGTTTAATACATGGTGGTAAGCGTAATGGTTTTTTTGGTACCGACTTTGAACTACCAAGTTACACAACCGCGCGTGCTTTTGTAAATTACGATGTAACAGACGCGATTGATATTACGGCTGAGGTAAATAACGTGTTTGATGAAACGTATTATACAAACTCGTTTGCTGATGCATGGGTACAACCTGGTACACCTAGAAACGTTAAGTTTTCTGCATCATATAAATTTTAAACTGTTAATCTAAAACTCAAAAAGGCTGCTTAAATTAGGCAGCCTTTTGTTTTTAAAACCTCTAAAATACGTACTTAAAACGGTGCATAGCCATCATTTGGCTTGTTAGGGTTACTCCAGCGCTGTTTAGCATCAACAGGAATTCGTGGTGCACCTTGTGCTGGTAATCGACCGCGCTCCCCATACAACCACAAGACAAAGTTAGTTCGCTCGCCACTGGTAATAGGCTTGGCTGCATGTGCAATATTGCCTCGATGTAACATGGCAGTACCCGGCTTAAAGGTAAGTGATTTTATGTCGCCTGTGTACGGGTGATAAAAGTCAACTTCTGACCCTGTAAACTCTTCGCCTGGTAAGTTTAAGTTAATGTTAAGCGTTACAGCTGATGCGTCGGTATGTGGACGAATTGACGAATCTGTATTTGGCTCATAATAAATTGAAAAACCAAATGTTTGTGTATCAAACCCCATAACCTCAGGGAACAGCATACGCGAAATAGGGCGCATATAAGTGTTTAGTATTTCGTTATAAAATGCTTGAAAGCTTGGCGCGGCTAAATAACCTTCTGAGCGGCTATCAAGCATGGCGCCACGGCGATTCAACACTATGCCGTATGGCGGGCGCAAAGGAATTTGCGAATTCCATACTTGTTCTAAATATCCGCGTAAAACTGCGAGGCGCTCAGGATCAAAAAATTGAAATTGAAACACATCAGGGGCTACTTCGTGTAATAACGCTTTTACGGCAAGCTCTTTTGATGGATCGTCCCATGCTTGCTTTACTGCTTCGCGTAGGTTTTTATCAAGTAGTGTGTCGTCAAGCGTGAACGTTGAGCTATCTATTGATGTTGCTTCCCATTCGCTCCACGCGTTTGTAATTAGGTCGGTGTTGCTATTCCAAAAGTGTTGTACTGATTGTTCACGGTAAAGCATGGCTTGTCGTGTTGGTAATTCTAGAGCACGCGCTAGCTGTAATTGGTTGGCAAACATTTTGTGTCACTCCAGTTGTTGAATTTGGTTTATATCAATCTAAGAGTGCAATTTATTGCATTTGATTTAGTAGATAAACAGCCTGCTTTAGGAAACAGAATATACTATTTATTGATAATGAAGGTTTGTATACTTACTTGAAGCAGAGATAGCTAGTTTTGTAGATAAGTAAAAGGCTGCACAATATGCAGCCTTTTATTGGTGTAATTTAAGTTGCTTAATAAATACTAGTGAGTTGCTCTGTCGCCCCAAATTTCTTCTAGACGGCTGTCGCGACCACAACGCCAACGATACGTGTTATATCGGATTGGGTTGTTTTTGTAATAATCTTGGTGAAAGCTTTCCTTCCCTTTAATAGGGTAAAAGGTACTTGCGTTTAGTATAGGTGTAACCACAGTTTGATTAGGAAACTCGGCAACTACTGCTGCTTTTGTTTTTTCAGCTAATTTACGTTGTTCGTCGTTTTGTACAAATATAGCGCTTAAGTAACTAGGGCCTTTATCACAAAATTGGCCTTTTGCATCAAAGGGATCAATATTTACCCAGTAATGATCAAGTATACCTTGATAGCTTACTATAGCTGGATCGTAAGTGATTTCTACGGCCTCGTAATGGCCTTTATGATTACCATTGTATGTCGGGTTTTTAAGTTTACCGCCGGTAAACCCCGAAATTACATCGGTTACGCCTTCTAGCTTTTCAAAGTCACTTTCCATACACCAAAAACAGCCTCCAGCTAAAACGGCTTTTTCAGTTTTTTCTGCATGGGAAAATGTACTAAACAAAATAACGGCAGATGTTAATGCAAGCGTAAGTGATTTTTTCATAAAATTATCCACCTGTAGTGTGAGTTTATAAATACTTATAAAGTTAGACCCGCTTAGTGCTAATACAATTTCATTGTAGAGGGCTGGCTAATTTGTCTATGGTGCAATATTGTCTTTTGACAAGCTTTATAGGGATGAGGCTAGTAGTAAGATCACTATTTAAGTTAGTAGCATGGTTTAATTAAGTTAACCAATTAAGCGTTATTTAAAGGGTTGTTGAATTATGCTTACGTGTTCATTAAAGTGACAACATTAGTGATATAAATTAGCAGGTGACAAATGAACCAGTTAACTGAAAAATCAATAAGCTGCCCTTATTGTGGAGAAAGTATTGAAGTATTACTTGATGCAGCAGATATTGATGAGCAATACATAGAAGACTGCCAAGTATGCTGTAAGCCAATTTCGTTTGTGGTATTTGAGAATGATGACGAGCTAAACGTTAATGTTTACAGTGAAGACGAAGCATTTTAACTCGTTAATTAGATAGTAGGCTGCAAAGTTGCAGCCTTTTTACTGTGTATGTGTTTGGTTAGCTATTTTGCTCACGCGCTAACTGGTTAGGAAGAAGCTCTTCTACTATTTCGCGTGCTGGCAGTGTATAGCGTGTGCCGTCAAACATTACTGAGGTAAACTCGTTAATATTAGTAATGCCTGTTAAGGTCCAGCCTTCGCCGCGCTTTGGGCAATATACTGTGGTAGTGGGTTGTATTACTTTAAAATCGTCACTCATTACGTTATCCACTCTTTTTGCTTTAAAGATAATGCTTGTTAATGGCGTATGGTAAGTTAATAATGCGTGTCCATAAAGAGCTAATTAACTTACCACTTAAATAAAATGTTTAATACCACAAAGCTTGAACGCGTTACGCTGCGTTTAATTACCCACAAACACGCTGCGTGTTTATTTAATATTTTAAACCACCCACATGTGTCAGAATTTAACGACTACGAAACACCGCTCAGCAAAACGCAAATCAAGCAATTAATACAAGATGATATTAGTGCATATTACGAAGGTGAAGTGATTAGAGTTGCAATTGAACATAATATATCTGGAAAGTTAATGGGTACTTGTGGGCTTTATAATTTAACGCCGTGTAAAAGTAGTGCGTTTATAGGATTTGAGCTGCATCCTGACTTTTGGGATAAGGGCGTAATGTTTGAAGTGGTGACCGGTTTTATTGAAACCCTAGTTAAGCATGTACCGCTTAAACATTTGTCGGCCGAGGTGAGCGCACATAATGCACGTTGTCATAATTTACTTATGAAACTAGGGTTTAGTTTAAGAGAAAATTCTGTCTGGCATAAATCACTTTAACTCATCACGAGAATTATAAGCGCTTATCTTTTTACAATCGTCAATCCTTAAAGCTCAGTAAATAAAATACAAAATATAGTAGCTTTCTATTATAGTTAAGCGTAAGTAAATGAATTTGTTACCCGTGTTTTATTAAACATTTACGCTTAACAAGGATTTTATATGCTAGAAAAACTCTCTCAAGATGCGCTTGTAATTTGGGCGACCATTGACCCTATAGGCACAATGGCGCTGTTTGCTGCGCTTACTTCTCATTTAACTGATCAACAACGTCGTAAAACTGCATTTAAAACGGTGCTTTATGCGGGGGGCGTATTATTAGGGTCTATTTTAATAGGGCAACTAATACTTAATGCGATGGGAATTAGATTGGTATCGTTTCAGTTAGGGGGCGGAATTATATTGTTTTTGTTTGGCCTACAAATGATTTTTGGAAACGATTCTAACAAAGCTAAACAAGACCCCGATCACGATATAGCCGTGTTTCCGCTTGCTATACCAGCAACTGCGACCCCAGGCGCTATTTTGGCGGTAATACTACTTACCGACAATCATATTCACCCAATTACTACTCAAATAGGGACAGCGCTTGTTACACTTGGTGTGTTGGGTATTACATTAATACTGTTGCTGCTTTCGGGTAAAATTATTAAGCTAATTGGTACTGGCGGCGCGTCTATTTTAACGCGTGTGATGGGGATGATTTTAGCCGCGTTTTCGGTTGAGCTTATTATGACCGCGCTTGAAATAAAACAATGGGTTAAGCTTGGTTAAATAACCCCTAAACATTAAAAGGAATGCTGTATGGCAATAAAAATAACAAAACACTATATTATTAATTTAAGTTTGGCCGTAGTCATTTTTGCAATTGGTATTTTAGCCATACGTTATTACAACCATTATGTATCGGCCTATACAGATGTAACAATTAACTCAAGCGTGCTTAATGAGTCGCGCAAAGTGTTTATAAGATTACCGACTAATTACAATCCTAAAAAAGCATATCCGTTAATTATTAAAACCGATGGTAATTTTAATTTAGATACATGGGATAAAGCACTTACCAAACAAGCTAAGAGCGAAAAAGGGGATAAGGCTATATTGGTGTCTATTCCTAATTTATTTTTTACAGATACACGTAATCGCGATTTAGTGCCTCCTTATGCTCGCCAAGATGTAAATACACAAGCGCGCCCAGAAAATGAAACACTTATAGAGCCTAATGGTGAAGCCGACAAGTTTTTAGCATTTATTGAAACTGAGTTACTCCCGTATTTATCGGCAAAATATAAGCTTAGTAATAACTGTGTATTAAGTGGTTTTTCTGCCGGTGGCAGCTTTGTACTTTATACCTTGCATACAAAGCCTGAACTGTTTAATGGCTATTTTGCTTTTAGCCCAGCGGCTTGGTATGACGATATGACCGTAGTTAATAATGTAGAAGCGTTTTTAACTTCTCAAGCTAACAAAATTAAGTCACCTACTTATTTATATCTTTCTGTTGGTGGGGCAGAGCATCCGTTAATGTTAAAAGCGTTTAGTAATTTAGAGACTGTTTTAACAGCCAACCCTAACAATAACCTTGTGTGGCAAAGCGCTATAAACAAAGGTGCTGAGCATTCAGATAATCCACCACTTAGTGTATCAAAGGCATTAGCTGGTTATAGTGCGTTTATTAAAAAGTAGATTAGATAGGTTTAAGCGATAACTGTATGTATATACAGTTATCGCTGTTTTATGTATTTAGAATGCTCAATCTGCTTTATAGCACTTTACTAAGTTTAATATTATTAACGACTTAGAAAGGGCAGTTGGTTTAATTTATATTTGCACAGCAAATAAATTAACTGTATTTATATACAGTGCTTAGGTGTTGAGTTAGAATGACGCCAGTACCTATGGGTATATAACACACGTATTTGTTACTGCTTTTAATCAGCTTTACGCCTTTGTGATCAGCAATAAGCAGTGTAAGTACTTTGTAGTTTCAGTACAGTTTAACGATCTTTTTACGCTCTTAATGTAGTTAATATAAATTAGCTGGTGGCTTTATAGTATAAGAACACATCATACTAAGTATTGTTATAACGCTAAACTTAGCAATAGAGTTGAATTAGAAAAAGATTATCAATAAGATAGTGCAGATAATAAAGCAGGATGTTTAGATAAAAAGAGCATTTATAAAAATGCTCTTTTTTAAGTTACTACTACTTTGCTTTGATCGGTTTAAAAAACAATACTAGTGCAATTATAAACGCTGAAACGCTACAAATTATAAATACGTTTTTCTCGCCACCAGGTATGTACTGCATAAATGAGGTAAAAAACTGACCCGAGAATACAGCCATCGTAAAGTACGATAAATTACGGCCGCGTACTTTCACATCACTGAGCTCTACCGTCATATGGTTTAAAAGCGGGATGCTAAAACCAAATCCTATACCTATTAATATTGCGCCTAAAATTAAAAGTAGGGTGCTTACTTGTGTAAAACAAATATACGATAAACTAAACGCTAAAAAGGCAAATGCCAAAACTTTGGGCTCACCAAGCTTCTTTGTTATTTTAGGCATAAAGCCTGCGGTAACTACAGCCACTAAAGATATAAATGCGAGTAGTTGGCCTATTTGTGATTCGTTAAAGTTTTCCTCGTTCATTGTAATGGGCAGTAAAACAGTAGACGTAAAAAATATGGTCATCGCGAGTGTTGAAATTACATAAACGCTTTTTAACGAGAGACCATTATTAGCTTTGTGGTTTAGATGTTCTGACACTTCATCGTTATTACTAGCCAGTGAGTTTTTACTTGGCACAAATAATAAAAGCATGGCCAAAAATACCCACGCTATTAAATAAAGTGAAAATGGCAGTGCCCAAAATTGCGACGCTAATAATCCGCCTAAAAATAAAAATATAACACCGCCTAACTCTATCGCCATGCCTTGTTTTGCAATCATGCCAAGGCGTGCTTCGCCTGTGTACCACGTAGAAATTAAAACCGTACAACTTGCCATTACCACAGCAGTTATACCGCCGAGTAAAAATCGATTAGCAAATACAAGCGTTGAGCCTTTTAAAAAGTAAGCGCTGGCACCTGCAACCCCATATAAAAATAACCCAATGACTAAAAGTTTATAAGCTCCGTATTTATCTATTAATTTTCCTGCTAACGGCGCAAAAACCACAGCGCCTAACGATGGCAACGTAATTAAAAGTATGGTGTTATCGGTTATACCTAATCCTTGTGAAATAATTACTAAACCTGGCGCAATTAGGGTTCCCACCATAATAGTTAAGCTGGCAATACACAGTAATGTAAAGCTACCCGCTGTTTTTAACATACCCATTTTTACTCCTTAAGTTTTAAGCGATTACTTTTTAGCAAATGAATTAAAAATGCCACTTAACAAAATAAATATAATGCTTACAGCAACAACGCCAGGCCATTGATACAGTGCAAATGCTTTAACACCAACCATTGAGCCAACAGCGCCTCCAATGTAATAGCCCAGCATGTAAATTCCATTTATGCGACTTTGCGCAGTGGGGTCAATACTAAAAACACGCACTTGGTTAGCCACTTGTGCACTAAATATGGCAAAGTCGATTAAAATAATGCCAATAATTAACGACGCTAAACTGCCATTAAACAAACCTGTAATAGCAAAGCCGATTGCCGCAAGCGTAAGTGCAATCATAATTAGAGCTTTAGACCCTAATTTGCTGACCCATTTACCCGATGACTTAGCGCCAATTACGCCAGCCAATGCTATTACACCAAATAAACCCGCTTGTTGAGCGTTGTAGTTAAATGGCTCGTTACTTACATAAATTGCAAGTGTTGCCCAAAGCACATTAAATGATGCAAACCAAAATGCGCCCGAAAGTGTAAAATGCTGCAGTGATTTATGTTTAATAAACAACGCCAACGTACTTTTAATGAGAGGCCAGTAACGCAAATTAGTGTGTGGCTTATTGCCAGGTAAAAACACGCGCAGTAATACACCAAATAATGCTGCGAGTACTGCCGACATTAAAAATACACTTCGCCAACCAAATTGCTCACCTACAAACCCACTTAACGTTCTTGAAAGTAAAATACCGATAGTTAAACCCATCATTAATGTGCCTAACGTGGCACCTTTTTGCTCGCTCGATACAAGCGATGCTGCAAAGGGTATTAATTGCTGGGTTATATTGGCGCTTACACCAATTAAAAATACCGATATAAGTAATAAAGGTAAGTTAGGTGCAAGCATTGCTGCACTACAAGCCACTACTAATAAGCTCGACAAAATAGTAATTAAACGCCTGCGAGCAATCGAGTCACCCAAAGGAGAAATAAATAATAACGCAAACGCGTAACCAATTTGTGTAAGCGCGGGAATACTCCCAAGCTGCGAATCAGTTAAATTAAATTCGTTCGCTATAAGCGGTAAAATAGGCTGGTTGTAGTATAAGTTTGCTGCTGTTGCGGCAATTGCAGTGGTCATCAGTAATAAAATAAATCGACTTAATGACTGATTTTGTTTGGGTTTGGTCATAGCTGTCTAGTGTTGTTAACTCATATAGCTATGGTATGAGTTCTTTACCTATAACAAAAATGATATTATTTTATAGAATCTATACAAATAATGTATTTAAGGTGTGTGATGGATATTAAAACATTAAAAAGTTTTGTCAGCGTGGCTAAGCATCAGAGTTTTTCAGAAGCGGCCAAAGAGCTACATACCGTGCAACCTGCAATAAGTAGGCATATTGCACAGCTCGAAAGCGAGTTTGATGTTGTGCTGTTTATAAGAAATTCACGCGATGTTGCAATAACTCAAGCGGGTGAGCAGCTATTAAAAGATGCACGCGCTATTTTGACTCTAGCTGATAAAGCTAAAACTCAGGTTAAACGTGCCCACAACGGGCAGGTAGGTACACTTAATATTGCGCACTTAAGCTCGGCATGTTTAACCTTTATGGCAGCACTGGTTCGAGAATATAAACAGCAATACCCAAGCGTGCACGTTACATTGTTTGAAATGACTGCAACTGAGCAAATACATGCGTTTAAAAATGATTTAATTGATGTAGGTTTTTCACGGCCTTTACCTGATTCAATTAATGATGAATTTGTAAGTCATACTATTTATGTAGATTCATTGGTGGCCATCGTTAATCAAAACCATGCGCTGGCAAATTATAAAAATATTGATTTAGCTAAACTAAAAAATGAGCCATTTATTATTTTTAATAGAGAGGAAGCACTTGGTCTTTTTGATGAAACTATTTTGCAATGCAAACAAGCTCATTTTTCACCGAACATTATTAGCCAACCTAGGCATATGCAAACATTAGTTACTGAAGTGGCTGCTGGCCTTGGTGTGGCAATTGCGCCATATTGCGTACGTAAATTATATAGTGAAGGGTGCCATTTTATAAAACTGAGCGACGTACTCACGCAAATCCCAGTGCTATTACAAATTAAAAAAGCAGATACCAATGCAGCTGTTAATGCATTTGTTGAAATAGCCTTAAATGCAAAACTAAGTATTCAAAAAAGTATGGCGGAATAAAAAAAGCCCAGTTAAAAAAGTTAAAAGGGCTAAAAGGGTTGTGCTTAGGGAAGTTGTAGTCTTTTTTTAAACTTATATTTAGAGCTTATATTTAGAACTTATATCTAAAACCAAATGCTATACCGTCATCTTCCGACTGCTCCATTTGTGCTTGTTGTTCGTCGTTATCGCTTTCAAAGTCGCTAAAGTCTTTACGTGCTTCTACGTAGGCAATAGTGTCTTCGTCAATTAAGTAGTGAAGGCCAATAACAGCAAACTGACGCTTAAATACATCGTCTGGATCGGCGTTAAAGTTTGGCTGAATTACGTAGTCATCACCGGCATCAAACACGTTGTAGGCAATAAAAGGGCGAAAATCGTTATCAAAGCGGTAAGATGCAAATGTTTCTACACCGATTGCGTTTTTAATTAAGCGGCCAATATTATCGGTGTCGTGGTTTTTGTTTTTATTTACGTTGGCAGCAACGTATAAGCCGAGCTTATCAATGTTGCCCCACATAATACCTGCACCATAAATTAAATCTTCAACATTGCGTGTAGAACCATCGCCAAACGTTAAATCAAACTCGCCACGGTTAATACCCGCTGTAAGTGTTAGCATGTCAGTTGGAGTATAAGTTACAGACGCACCAAATGTGTAATTAAATTCAACTTCTTGGGCAGCACTATCACCAGAGTTCCAAAGCGTTTCGCATTCTTCTTCTGAAATGTCGGTTACGTCACAGGTATAAAACTCGCTGTTTTTAAGCTGCGCTTGTACTGCAAAACTAAAATCGTTATAGCTGTTGCGGTACTGCACTAACTTATCTCCACGGCCAGTGCCATTCACAGCGCCATCGTCTTTATTATAGGTATAAACACCAGCTGCATTACCATCCCATACAAAGCTATTATTTGTGCCATAAACCACGTCGTACCAAGCACCCCATTGTTTACCAATGGTAAGTTGGCCGTACTTTTCGTGTGAAAGGCCTGCGTAACCTAAACGGTTATATAAAAACTCATCCTGAATAGACTCAAAACGATTGTTATAAATAATATCGCTGCTGCCAACAGGGTTTACACCCCATTCTACGAGTGCGAGGGCAGTCCAGTCTTTCTTAAGCTTTCGGGTAAATCCAAAGTTAATCCGCGAGGTACCGTTAACAACTTCGGTTTCGTTTTGTGTATTAATTACACGCACATCAAGATACCCACCTACTTCAACAGTGTTTTTGTCATCTTTGTATAACTCTACTGCCGAAACAGCGGGTGCGAATACAATACTTGCGCTAATAAGCGTCGCTAATTTTTTGCTCATCTTGTGTGTTGCCCTGTGTAAATTGGTCAGTTTTTTACGTAGGTAAAAATTCAGATTCGAAGACTAACAAAGCAATAAACGGCTCAAAAGTGAAAAAAAATCAACAAAATTGGAAGGAAAACTTAATTAACATTCACTCAAGGTTAATTTTGTTTTTCAGGTGTTGCTGAGGTTTGTTTTTTTAGTTTTTTTGTAGGTAAAAAGGATTGGTAATAAGTGGTGTGTAAAAATTTGAATTTGAATTAATTTCATCTTGATTAAAAAATAGTAACTAGTGTAAAAGCTCTAAAAGTACTTTATTTTCATAAATATAACTTTTTATTATTATAGGTTGTACAAAAATGAGTTAAGTAAACACACAAACACGTTAAAAGTGTTTTTACTCTAATTTGTATCGTAATTTCTAATCTCTTACGCCTGTTTGTAAAACATACTTTATGAATTTTAATTAGAATAAGTTGAATAAAAATTAACGAAACCATTAAATCTAATCCGTTATTTTTACTACTAACTACATAGCCATAATAAATGCCTTAAACCACGTGGTTTGACTTTAAACTTTCATAGAAAAACAGGCCATTTTGGTTTAAACTGCGCGCAATTTAAATACATCAATACTCCCTTGGAGGGTAGCGCTATTATTAGTACAGCTAATGTCACCATGCAATTTGGTGCTAAACCATTATTTGAAAATATCTCAGCAAAATTTGGCGACGGTAACCGTTACGGTTTAATCGGTGCAAATGGTTGTGGTAAATCAACATTTATGAAAATTTTAAGTGGTGAGCTTGAAGCGTCTTCAGGTAATGTAAGTACTGATCCAAATGAACGCGTTGCTAAACTAAACCAAGACCAGTTTGCCTACGAAGAATACTCAGTAATTGATACCGTAATTATGGGCCACAAAGAGTTGTGGGAAATAAAACAAGAACGTGACCGCATTTACTCTTTACCAGAAATGAGTGAAGAAGACGGTATGAAAGTAGCCGACCTTGAAACTGAATTTGCTGAAATGGATGGTTACTCTGCGGAATCTAAAGCAGGTGAGCTTTTATTAGGTGTAGGTATTGGCACTGACCAACACTTTGGCCCAATGTCAGAAATTGCACCGGGTTTTAAGCTGCGCGTACTACTTGCACAGGTGTTGTTTTCAGACCCAGACATTATGCTACTTGATGAACCTACTAATAACTTGGATATTTACACCATCAAGTGGTTAGAAGACGTACTTAATCAGCGCGACTGTACGATGATAATCATATCGCATGACCGTCACTTTTTAAACTCTGTGTGTACACACATGGCAGATATTGACTACGGCGAGCTGCGTATTTATCCAGGTAATTATGACGAATACATGTTTGCAGCAACGCAAGCACGTGAGCAATTACTTAACGAAAACGCGAAAAAGAAAAATCAAATTGCTGAACTTCAACAGTTTGTTTCTCGTTTCTCTGCTAACGCATCTAAAGCTAAGCAAGCAACAT
This sequence comes from Pseudoalteromonas sp. FUC4, assembly GCF_008370255.1. GTDB lineage: Bacteria > Pseudomonadota > Gammaproteobacteria > Enterobacterales > Alteromonadaceae > Pseudoalteromonas. The sequence goes on from NZ_SEUI01000001.1 coordinate 869,577, forward strand.
CGCGTGCTAAACGTATCGACAAAATCCAATTAGACGAAGTTAAAGCGTCTTCACGTCAAACTCCGTTTATTCGTTTTGACCAAGAAAAGCAGTTATTCAGAAACGCGCTTGAAATGACTAATTTAACGCAAGGTTTTGACGACAATACGTTGTTTTCTGGACTTGAAGGTTTAGTAGAAGTTGGCGAACGTATTGCTATTATTGGTGAAAATGGTGTTGGTAAAACAACATTACTTAATACATTAGCAGGGCGCTTAGCACCTAAAGCTGGTGAGTTTAAGTTCTCTGAAAACGCGAACATTGGTTACTACGCGCAAGATCACGCTGATGAGTTTGCAACCGACATGAACTTGTTTCAGTGGATGGAGCAATGGCAACAAGAAGGCGACGACGAGCAAGTGGTTCGTAGCTTCTTAGGCCGTATGTTATTCTCTCAAAACGATATTAAAAAATCAGTTAAAGTAATATCAGGTGGTGAGCAAGGCCGCATGTTGTTTGGTAAAATTATGATGCATAAGCCAAACATATTGTTAATGGATGAGCCAACTAACCACATGGATATGGAATCTATTGAAGCGCTTAACTTAGCCCTTGAAGCTTACGAGGGTACATTGATGTTTGTATCTCACGACCGTCAGTTTGTATCATCGGTTGCGACCCGCATTTGGGAAATTAAAGACGGTAAAGTTATCGACTTTAGAGGCAACTATGCAGAATACCTAGCGAGTAAAGAAGCTTAATTAGCTATTTACCCGTTAACTCTAAAAAGCCATGTTTAAACATGGCTTTTTTTGTTTTTGTGAGTCGCAATTAAACTTGGTTTGGGTATAATACCCGCCTAAAACCGGACATAAGTCCGCTATTTTTAAAATACATTACTGAGGAGTATTTATGACTGTTGGCATTATTATGGGTTCTAAATCAGATTGGCCAACCATGGAACATGCAGCACTCATGCTAGAGCATTTTGGCATTAAGTACGAAACCAAAGTCGTGTCTGCACACCGCACTCCTCAATTACTTGCTGATTACGCAAGTTCAGCCGCAGAACGTGGCATTAAAGTTATTATTGCTGGCGCTGGCGGCGCAGCACACTTACCAGGTATGGCAGCTGCTTTTACGTCGCTTCCTGTACTTGGCGTACCTGTAAAATCAAAAGCATTGAATGGTGTTGATTCACTTTTATCTATTTGCCAAATGCCTAAAGGTGTTGCAGTAGGTACGCTTGCAATTGGTGAGCCGGGCGCAGCAAACGCGGGTTTATTAGCTGCACAAATTTTAGGATGTCAAAATTCAGAAATTTTTACAAAAATTGAAGCGTTTCGTAAAGCGCAAACCGACACTATATTAGCTAATCCAAACCCTGCAGAGTAATAATGAATATTTTAATATTAGGTGCAGGGCAACTTGCACGTATGATGAGCCTTGCAGGCGCACCACTTAACTTAAACGTAGTGGCGTACGATGTAGGCAGCAAGCAAATTATGCACCCGCTAACTGGCGAGGTTTATACCACATCACTTGAGCAAGCAATATCAAACGCAGATGCAATTACTGCTGAGTTTGAGCACATCCCTGATGACGTACTAACACTTTGCTGCAACAGCAATAAGTTTTACCCAGGAAAAGCTGCTATTAAAACCGGTGGCGATCGTGCTCTTGAAAAGGCATTGCTTGATAAAACAAATGTAACTTGTGCGCCGTACCAATTAATTACTGAAAAAGCGCACCTTGAACACGCTGTTAAAACCTTAGGTAAGCCACTTGTTATTAAAACATGCCAAGCGGGTTACGATGGAAAAGGTCAATGGCGATTAAAGTCAGATGATCAAATAGACGAAATTTGGTCACAAATGGCTGATTTTATTGCATCAGGCACAGAGCTTGCGCCACATACAATTATTGCTGAAAAAATGATCCCGTTTGATCGTGAAGTATCTATTATTGGTGCGCGCGATAAACACGGTAATGTTGCTATTTATCCGCTAACAGAAAACGAGCACACAAATGGTGTGTTAACGTTATCTATTGCTGGTAAAAACAATCGCAGCGTTGAAGCTCAAGCAAACGATGCATTTACTAAAATAGCAAACGAACTTAACTATGTTGGCGTACTAGCTATTGAGTTTTTTGATGTACAAGGCACGTTACTCGTTAACGAAATTGCACCGCGTGTACATAACTCAGGCCATTGGACGCAGCAAGGTTGTCACTGTTCGCAGTTTGAAAACCACATGCGTGCTGTTGCAGGTTTACCGCTTGGTAATACAGAGCTTAAACACATTACCGCGATGATAAACGTACTAGGGCTACCTAGTATTCCAGCTGACGTACTAAAATACGCAGATGTGACTAGCCATTGGTATGGTAAAACTGCAAAACCAGGTCGTAAAATGGGCCATATAAACGTATCGGCCACTAGCATGAACGACCTAGCAGATAAATTAGGCGAGCTTACTGAATATTTACCTGAGAAAGACTACCCAGGTATTTTAAAAGCGGCAGCTAATTTAATCCTTCATTAAACGGCTAAATACTCGTTTTATTAAATGCCGAGCTTGCTCGGCTTTTTTATGTTTAAAAAAGGCGCGTGGATACCCAGTTTGTGGAATAATGATTGAGTCTAAAATTTTACAGTGAAATTATTTAATGAAACTTAAAGCAATTTATAGCGCACTACTTGTTGCCGCTTCTTTTAGTACTTTTTTTAGTAACAGTGCATTTGCATCAGACTCTCTTCGTGTTGCTACATTTAATGTAAGTATGGATGCAACTAATCACACGCCTAAAGGTGAGCAAATTAAAAGTGATGCTTTAGTTAACGCACTTAAAGCAAACCACCAGCAAATTAAAAACATAGCCGAAATTATTCAACGTGTTCGCCCTGACATTATTTTACTTAACGAATTTGATTACATCCCAAAAGAGCAGGGTATTGAATACTTTAATAAACACTTTTTAAATGTAGGTCAGCAAAAACAAGCGGCTATTAACTACCCTTACTCTTATATAGCCCCGGTAAATACAGGCCTAGCTACCGAGTTTGATTTAGATAATGATGGCAAAAAAAATGGCATGATGGGCGATGCACAAGGCTTTGGCTTTTTTGAAGGCCATTACGGTATGGCTATTTTGTCAAAATACCCAATCGATTTTGATAAAGTAAGAACTCTTCAAACCTTTAAATATAAAGACATGCCAAATGCACAAATGCCCGTAATGCCTAACACAGGTGAAAACTGGTATAACGCACAAGAATGGCAAGCACTTAGACTTAGCTCTAAATCATTTTGGGATTTACCTATTAACGTAAATGATAAAACCATTCATGTTATTGCATCTCATCCAACACCGCCAGTATTTGACGGTGAAGAGGATAGAAACGGCAAGCGTAACCACGATGAAGTAAGGTTAATTGCTGATTACGTTTCAAACGCCAAGTATATTTACGACGATAAAGGCGAAAAGGGCGGTTTAAAAACTTACTCTCGTTTTGTTATTTTAGGCGATTTAAATGCAGCCCCTGAGGGCGATAAAGCGCGTACTAATACCACCGACCAACTGCTTAAAAACCTACTTATTAACGCTCAATTTGTTCCAAAAAGTGAAGGTGCTAAAGAGCAATACGATGAACCTTATGCACAAAATTACAGTGCTAATTGGCAAGCGCGTGTTGATTACGTTTTACCGTCAAACTATGGTTTAAAAATTAAGAGCGGTGGGGTGTTTTGGCCAACTAAAACTAGCGATGAATATCGTTTAATTAAAGACAGAAATGCTTCAAGCGATCACCGACTGGTGTGGCTTGATTTAATAGTTGAATAGCGTCCACTAATAAAGGGGGCATTAGTAAACTGAGCTTTACCCTATTTAATGGCTATTTATCTTAAAAAATTGCAATAACTTGAGTGCTTCTGCTTAAATACGGCTTAATTATAATAACCGTATAGAAGCACTATGATTTTTAATTTTTCTTCATCTAAAACGTTAGTGGCCTTAGCTGTTGCCTCAAGTGTAATGCTTGCAGGTTGTAGCGCAACTGCTAACACTTCTTCAACACAACAAAATGCTTTACCAGCAACCAAGGTTGCTGCGGTTGTAAACACGCCAGCAGATATCGGCTCACAAAAAATAACGCTAGAACAAGCAATGGCCGATCCAGACTGGATGGGCAATCAACCAGAGCGTGCTTACTGGGCTAGTGATTCGGCTACTATTATTTATGCTCAAAAAGAGCAAGGTAATACACTACGCAATTTATTTAGCCAATCTGTTACTAGCCAAACAGCAGAGCAAGTAGCTCTTAATAAACTTCATACTGTGGGTTCTAATAAAGCCGTTTATTCAAAAAATAAAACAATGGCGGCCTACACATTTAAAGGTAATGTGTTTGTTAAAAACCTAAAAACGGGTGAACTTAAGCAAATTACAGCGACATCAGCAAGCGAGTCTAAACCACAATTTTTAAATAATGGTGATTTAGTTTACCGCCAAGGCAATGTTTTTTTTAAAGTTGATTTTAATACAGGCTTAACGAGCGAGCTTGCTAACTTAAAACTTACTGATGAGCCAAAAGGGGTTGAAGAGCCAAGCACGTATATTGCTAAAGAGCAGCATAAACTAATTAAATTTGTGGCGCTTCAACAAAAAAATAAAAAAGACAAGCAAGCACGCAACGAGCAAATTAATGAACAAAACGATTCAATTGCTAATACGGCTTACTACTTAGGTGATGGTAATAAAGTGGCAGAGGCACAGCTTTCGCCAAATGGTGATGCGTTATTAGTTGTTGTACAAAAGCAAACAGATTGGCGCGGTGATGGCGATATTATGCCTAACTACATTACAAATGACGCGACAATAGAGCCTAAAAAAGCACGCCGACGTGTAGCAGATGCTAAAGAAGAAACCTCAAAGCTTGTCTACATCAATTTAACTAACAAAGAACAAACATCACTTAGCTTTAATACCTTACCGGGTTTTGACGAAGATGTTTTAGCCGCAGTTAAAAAAGAAAATTATGCACGTGAAGGTAAAACATATAAGTCTAAAAAGGCGCTTCGTGGCATTAACCTTATTATGGACTGGGGTTTTGAGCAAAGCCCAATAGTATGGAATGATGACGGCTCGCAAGTAGCTGTCATGCTAGAAGCATGGGACAACAAAGACCGCTGGCTTGCTACCGTTGATTTTAAAAACAACAAACTTGTCTCGCAACATCGCCTACATGACGATGCATGGATTGCTTACGCATTTAACGACTTTGGGTGGTTACATAGCTCAAACACGCTTTATTACCTTTCGGAAGAGTCGGGTTACAGCCAGCTTTATAAAAAACCAATTAATGGTAGTGCAACTGCGCTAACACAAGGCCAATTTGAGGTTTCTAATTTAACGCTTACTAGCGACGACAGCGCTATTTATTACAAAGCGAATGTTGAGCATCCTGGCCTTTACGAAATTTACCGCGTTAACCCGCAAACTGGTAAAAGTGAGCAAGTTACCGACTTAAACGGCATGACTGACTACACGTTAAGCCCAGATGAAAGCAAGTTACTCCTTAAGCACTCAACAATTACTATGCCTAATGAGCTTTATGTAGCAGACGCTAAAGCCAATGCAAAAGCAACGCGCTTAACGCACACAGTGTCGGATGAGTTTTTAGCTAAAAAGCTAACAGCCCCTAAAATTGTTGCCGTGCCATCAAGCCATACCGAACAACCAATATACGCAAAAGTGTACTACCCAGCTGATTACGTAGAAGGTGAAGTAGGTAAAAATCGCAAAGCAGTTATTTTTAACCACGGTGCGGGTTACTTACAAAACTCACACATGGGGTTTTCGGTTTATTTTCGTGAATTTATGTTCCATTCATTGCTCGCTGATGAAGGTTACATAGTAATGGATATGGATTACCGCGCATCTAAAGGTTACGGCCGTGATTGGCGTACTGCAATTTATCGTCAAATGGGAACGCCTGAAACACAAGATTTAGCCGATGGCGTTAAATGGATGGCGCAAAATGCCAATGTTGATACCAAAGCAGTCGGCACTTATGGTGGCTCATACGGCGGCTTTATGACCTTTATGGCCTTATTTACAGCACCAGAGTTGTTTCAATCGGGTGCGGCACTTAGACCTGTTACCGATTGGGCACATTACAACACAGGCTACACGGCTAATATATTGAACCATCCTGATGTTGACCCGATTGCGTATGAGCGCAGCTCGCCAATTTATTACGCTGAGGGTTTAAACAAACGTTTACTCATTAATGCTCCAATGGTTGACGATAACGTGTTTTTTCAAGACTCAGTGCGTTTAGTACAGCGCTTAATAGAGCTTGAAAAACAAAACTTTGAAACAGCCATATTCCCAGTTGAACCTCATGGCTTTGTACAGCCTTCAAGCTGGTTAGACGAATACCGCCGTATTCATAAGTTATTTAAAGAAACGCTTTAATCTTTAATTATAAAAACAAAAACGCCGCATTGGGTTAATTAACCAATGCGGCGTTTTTATTGGATTGAACAAAACCTAACTTTATTTTTTCTTTTTAAAGTTCTTTTTAAGGAGCTCTATAGCCAGTGGTATGGCAAGCAGAGTTCCGCCAATTACACCAATTAAATGTGCGTCAATAGCAACAGTGGAGTTAATAAGTTTTCCTATATCAGCATTTGGGCCGCTAAATTGCTCAAACGCTATTTTAATCCATACGCCTACAAATAATAAATAACCCGATTTAAGCCCTACGGTTATATCTTTAACTGCCCCCCAAATAATTACGCCATGCAATAGAGCACTCAATCCAGTGTAAATATTTATGTTTGGGCAAAACCAGTAAACACCGAATCCACACCACAGCGCCAGCGCACTTGTATTAAAAGCGTAGCGAGTAGGTGATGTGTATTCGCCATGTAAAAGCCATATTAGTAAAACACCACTGGCATTTAGTCCAAAATGAGCCCAATTAGCATGAACAAATTGGCTAGAAAAAATTCGCCACAGTTCGCCTTCATCAATTAGGCTTCGGTTAAATTCAAGTAAATTATTTAAATCAAATGCAGCAAAAATGGTACTAAATAGCATCAGAATAATAGGCGGTAATATATAACGAGGTTGAATAGGTAAATTAAGCATTTTATTATATTTTTTTAGTCAAAATTTTTGCATATTGTGCCCGTTTAACTTTAAGATGCCAAATACAACTACGTAATTAAGTGTTTTTAGTATTTTTATGCATTTTAAACTTAACTCATTATTTGCCATTGGACTGTGCGCAGTATCACTGCCTTCATTTGCACAGCAAGCAACTCAAATTGAAACTCGCGAACCTGAAGCCGCTACCGGATTAATCCATAAAAAAGTAGTGCAAGGTGATAAATACATGGTAGCTGCGGCAAATCCATATGCCTCAAGAGCCGGTCAACAAATTTTAGCCCAAGGCGGCAGTGCCGTAGATGCTGCCATTGCTACTCAACTAGTGCTTACTTTAGTTGAGCCGCAATCATCTGGTATTGGCGGTGGTACATTTATGATGTACTACAACAAAGCAAACAATAAGCTGACTAGTTTTGATGGCCGCGAAACAGCACCTGCAAATGCAGACGAAACACTGTTTTTAGATAAGCACGGTAAAGCCGTTAAATGGATTGAAGCTGTAGTAGGCGGACGCTCTGTTGGTGTGCCTGGTATTTTACATGCCTTTGCAAGCGCGCATAAACAATACGGTACATTGCCGTGGGAAGCGCTTTTTAAACCGGCTATTGAACTTGCAGAGCAAGGCTTTGTAATTTCGCCGCGTTTACATGGCTTATTAGCACGCCAGTTAAACCCAGGCGTATTGAGTATGCCGATTATTAACGAATACTTTTACCCGAACGGTAAATTAATTGAAGCGGGTAGTGTTAAAAAAAATCAACCACTTGCTGATTTATACAAAGACATTGCAAAGCAAGGCATTGATGCATTTTACAAAGGCGAAAACGCTAAACAAATGGTTAATGCTGTACAGCACTCTAAAGTTGCCCCTGGTAAATTAAGTGTGCAAGATTTAGCAGATTACAAAAGTAAAGAACGCGATGCGGTATGTATACAATACCGTGCTTATAACGTTTGTTCTATGGCGCCACCAAGTAGTGGCGGTGTAGCAGTGCTACAAATGCTTGGTCTACTTGAACATAAAGACATGAGTGCACTTAAGCCAAATGGCGAAAAAGCGATTCATTACTTTAGCCAAGCTTCACGTATTGCATTTGCCGATCGCGATATGTACATGGGCGATCCCGACTTTACTCAAGTACCTACACAAGAGCTCTTAAACAAAGAGTATATTGCCTCACGCGCTAAATTAATTACCGAAACAGACCAAAAAGCGGTAGCAGGTAATCCTGTAGGGTATTTAAGTTATGCAATGGATGATTCATACGAGTTACCTTCTACTTCGCATGTCTCTATTGTAGATAGTAAAGGTAATGCTGTTTCGATGACCAGTTCAATTGAAATGGCGTTTGGCTCTACGGTTATGGTTAATGGCTTTATTTTAAATAACCAACTAACTGACTTTTCGTTATCGCCACGTAAAAATGGCAAGCTTGTAGCAAACCGTGTAGAGGCTGGTAAACGCCCGCGTAGTTCTATGTCACCGGTAATGGTATTTAATAAAGATGGCAGCTTACGCTTAATCGTAGGCTCACCTGGTGGTAGCCGTATCATAGATTACGTTGCACAAGTTGTTGTGGGTGTTATTGACTGGAATTTATCAGCGCAAGACGCTATTAACTTACCGCGTACAACAAATCGTAACGATTACACCAGCCTTGAAAAAGGCACAGCCATTGAAGCCATTGCGCCTGCACTTACCAAGCGCGGCCACAATGTACGTATTATTGATTTAAACTCAGGCTTACACGCAGTTGAAGTTAAAAATAATACCTTATATGGTGGCGCTGATCCGCGCCGTGAAGGTGTTGCGTTATCTGATTTAACTGATAATAACGCCACTATCAAATTTTAAATTATGTATAATATACATGCGGGCAGTGAAGCCCGCATGTATTTTCTCTCAATGGTCTGACTAGCTTAATTGTCGTTGCAATTAAACCTCTAACACTGATAATGACAGATCATAACTTAAGACTCCGTTAAAGCCTGGAAATATGACAACTAATACTGATCCTAACTACTTATATATTCATCATTCTGGCCCTGGCCTAATTGAAACACCGCTATTAAATAAAGGCAGCGCCTTTAGTAAAAAAGAACGCGAAAATTTCAATCTTGCTGGTTTACTTCCTCCTCGCTTTGAAACAATAGAAGAGCAAGTTGAGCGTTGTTATCAGCAGTATTCTAGCTTTACCGACAACCTTAATAAGCATATTTACTTACGTGCGATTCAAGATAACAACGAAACACTTTACTACCGTTTAGTGCGTGACCACCTTGAAGAAATGATGCCAATCATTTACACGCCTACAGTTGGCGACGCTTGTGAAAAATTCTCAGACATTTATCGCAGCGCGCGTGGCTTATTTATTTCGTATGAAGATCGCTACCAAATTGACGACATTTTACGCAACGCTACCAAAGGTAAAGTAAAAGTTATTGTTGTAACCGATGGCGAGCGTATTTTAGGCCTAGGCGATCAGGGTATTGGTGGCATGGGTATTCCAATTGGTAAATTGTCACTTTACACAGCGTGCGGTGGTATAAGCCCAGCATACACATTGCCTGTAATGCTTGATGTAGGTACTAATAACGAAAAGCTTTTAAACGATCCTATGTACATGGGCGCACGCCATAAGCGTATTGCTCAAGACGAATATGATGAGTTTTTAGATTTATTCATTAAAGCAGTTAAACGTCGCTGGCCAAATGTATTACTTCAGTTTGAAGATTTTGCACAACCAAATGCAATGCCGTTACTTAAGCGCTACCGCAATGAAATTTGTAGCTTTAACGATGACATTCAAGGTACTGCGGCTGTAACGGTCGGTTCTTTACTTGCTGCGTGTCGTGTTAAAAATTCAACCCTAAGCCAGCAAAAAGTAGTTTTTGTGGGTGCAGGCTCTGCTGGTTGTGGTATTGCTGAGCAAATTATTAGCCAAATGGTTTTTGAAGGTATTTCAGAAGCTCAAGCGCGTAGCCAAGTATTTATGGTTGACCGTTTTGGTTTGCTTAGTGAGGGTATGGAAGGCTTACGCGATTTCCAACAAGCACTTGCACAACCTAAAGGCTCTTTAAGTGATTGGACATACAGCGGTGAATACGCATCACTTCTTGATGTTATGCACTGTGCTGAACCTGACATTCTAATTGGTGTTTCTGGTCAACCTGGCTTATTTACAGAACAAGTAATACGCGCTATGCATGCCGGTTGTGAACAGCCAATTATTTTCCCATTAAGTAATCCATCTAAGCAAGTAGAAGCGCATCCTGCTGATGTGATTAAGTGGACTGACGGTAAAGCACTTGTTGCTACAGGTAGCCCATTTGATCCGGTTGAGTACAATGGCGAAACGTTCCCAATTCCACAATGTAACAACAGTTATATTTTCCCGGGTATTGGTTTAGGTGTTATTGCCGCTAAAGCGACACGCATTACTGATGCTATGTTAAGTGTGTCTAGCGAAATGCTTGCAGAGTCGTCGCCGCGTGCAAACACAGGTAAAGGTAGTTTATTACCAGCCTTGACTGAAATTGAAACGCTAAGCAAACGTATTGCATTTGCCATCGCTAAAAAAGCAATCGAAGAGGGCGTTGCTCTTGAGATTACGGATGATGCATTATGGGCAGCAATAGACAAGAATTACTGGTTACCAAAATACCGTAACTATAAACGTTGTAGTGTTTAGTAACGTTTATACGTAATTTTAAGTAGATGGTGTAATAGCATTAGTTACAACGCTTAACAAAAAACAGGCAATTGCCTGTTTTTTTGTGCTTGTTCATATTTAATTAACCACGTACGGTGTTTACTTGCTTTTATATAATTAAAGGATCGACTTAATGAAAACACTGACTCTTGTTTTAGGTAGTGCACTGGCTTTAAACGTACTTAGCTTTGATGCACTTGCGGCAGCGACTCCCGATGCTCCTCATATTTATGTTAAGGGCGAAGCGACTCTTACTACAATGCCAGATTACGTACAGCTTAGTGTAGGTATTACCGAAGTTGATAAAGACTTAATTGCAGCTAAAAATAAAACCGACTTAACTATCGCCAAGGCAATTAAGCTCGTAAAAGAAATTGGTGTTAAAAAAGGCGATATAAACGCAGGGCAAATTTCAATAAACCGTGATAGCCAATACAACCGCACTACCGGTAATCAAGAATTTAAAGGTTTTAAAGTTTCTCGTACGTTAACAGTAAAACTCAGCGATATAAATAAATACCCAGAGTTACTACAAAGCTTAGTTAACAACAGCATTAACCAAATTAATCAAACACAATTTTTAGCAAGTAACTACAACGAGCTACATAAAAAAGCGCAAAAGTTAGCAATTAAAGACGCACGGGATGCAGCAAAAGAGTTTAGTGAAGATTATGGCGTTGATTTAAAAGGGTTGTACAGCGCATCACTGAGTCCACTTAATGTGCAGTCGCAGCCTTACATGCGCGCAGAAAAAGTAATGATGGCTGATAGCGCACCAAGTAACTATGTACCTGATGCCTACCATGCTGGAGAGATTAAAGTAACAGCGTCAAGCTATGCTGTTTACTACATAGATTAAACTTTAATTTTGGTGGTGCTCAAAACGTGCCACCAACTTCTCACCTTGCTCCTGGCTAATACGTGCTATAGAGTTGAGCATATTAGTCACTTCGCGTCTGTCGTATTCATTAGTTACATGCTCGTTTATGTCATCAACAATTGCATTTAAATAATTAAATAAACTGTTTCGTGCATCGGTATCTTTATGGGCAACAAACAAAATATTTTTAAATGCCTCAAGCACGTTTGTCATTACGTATGCATCGCCTTTGGCGTAATTACGCAGCGGTGTAAAGTTGTCGTGTAATAACTCATCAAAGCTTGTTTCATGAAGGTATAACAATGGGGCATTATCACTGTGCTTAAACGAGTAGTTAATATCGTTAATTGAAAGTCGTTGAATAAGTAAAATACTCAGCATATCAATTGATTTAACCGCAGTACCGGGATCGTTTATGCCTGGACTCATTGCCTTAACCGCAATTTCTGATATTTGCGTTAATCCATAACGGTAATGGTCGCTAATGTACTCTTCTATATAAAAAATAAAGCAGTCGAGAATTTTATTAATCAGCTCTTCATCGTTTGCTATGTCTTTATTACATTTTAAAAACGGATACCCTTTAACTGTAAAATAGCCTTGGTTTACAGATATGTACACCTTTATATCTTGCTCTGCCAAAATAGCGCACAGCTTATCGGTATGTACTCCTTTGTAATATCCTTCTGTTTTACTGCTAACCGAATGCCATTTGCTAAAGTCTGGAAAGTCTTCAACTGGGTTTTCTTGTTGTCTTAGTATTATTGTTTTAATTTCGTTTTTAGTTTGGCTAAATAAGCCATTTAACACGTTATCAACTTGAATAGCACGTGAAATTGAATGTATAAAAAATACAAACAGGCCCAATGAAATCAAGCCAAAAATAAGGGCGAACAATACACCAATTGAAGGAATAGCCGTACTGCCACCTTCAAGCTTATTAATATTTATAAGCATAATAATTGAGTAAATTATGCTGCCTAAATAAAAACCCAAAACCATTTGATGTGATTTACGCGTAATAAGCCCAGGGACTACGCGAGGCGATAAACTCGCGCTGGCCGAATTTAAAACCACCATTACCATTGAAAAACTAAACACGGTAAGCGAAATAATGCTGCCTGCTAAGGTGCTTAAAATAGTACGTGCGTTTTCTGCGCTATCTACAAGTACAACCGATATAAATGACTTTAGCTGCTCAACAGGTGCTAAATATTCAACCGACATAGTAATAATGGCAAATACCAAAAAGCCCACTGAAAGCATAGAAGGGTAAAAGCCAATACTGTTAATCATTTCACGGTAACTGTCGGCTACTTTGCGAGGTACAAACATAAAATCCTTATGTATTTTCTACTAACTTAATACCGCTAGCTTAGCATAGGCAATTATTAAACTTCTGATAATGCTGCTCAAATTTATGTGTTATTATCACGCCCACAATAATAGAGCGCATTTTTATGCGATAAAAATAACAGGAAAACGCCGTGATCATTTCAACTTATGCAGCATTACTCGCATTCTTTTACATTTATTTGAGTTTTAACGTAATAAAAGTGCGCCGTGCGGAGCAAATATCACTGGGTGATAACGGTAATGCAACGCTACAACGTGCTGTGCGTGCACACGCAAATTTTATGGAATACGTGCCATTTGCATTAATTTTGCTTTTTTTAGCAGAGTACCAAGGGCTTGCTAGCCATTACTGCCATATATTAGGTGGTGCGTTATTAGTAGGGCGTGTGTTTCAAAATTTAGGCATAGTAGAAAAAAGCCTAAAATACCGCCAAATAGGTACTATTACTACATTTTTAGTCATGATTATCAGCGCCTTTGTATTACTAGTAACACGCGGTTAATTAAAGAAAAGTTAATGAGCAAAATATTTATAATAGGTTTACCGCGTACCGGCACAACCAGTGTGTGCCATGCATTTTTAGAGCTTGGTATTACAACAGCGCATACTGCGTATACTAATGCCTGTTTTGAAAATGCTAGCGCGATTGCCGACACTCCCATATTTAACGATTTTAAAGCGCTTGATATTCATTACCCAGACTCTAAGTTTATTTATTTAGAGCGCGAACTTGGTGCATGGCTGCCATCCATAAAGCAGCTTTTAACGCGTATGCACACAAATCTAACGCGCGGCGACGGGGGCTTTAATATTCATATAAAGCGCTGTTATTTAAATACGTTTAGTGAGCTTTCGCTTAATAATATTAGTGACGACAGTTACTTAGCTCACTGCTATGAAACACATTTTAATGATGCTCAAACGCACTTTAATAACCGTGACAACGATTTTTTATCCATTGATATAGCAAAGCCCGATAGCTACAAAAAACTATGCAATTTTTTAGCATTAAAAAGTGACAAAGCTGATTTTGAAAAAATGAATATGGGCGGCAAAGTCACCGCATGGAACGATATTAAACACCCGCTTAAAGTTGAATCTACCGCTAAAGGGCGCATAGATAAATTACTGCCTTACAAGATTTTTTAAAACAAATACGTTAAAATCCCCGCATTATTATATAAGTTGTACAGAACATGTTTGAATTAAAATACCACACCCCATTTGAATGGACCGAAGTTGTCCTTGCTGACTTTAATACTTTTTTACAAGATCATGCCGCTGCAGAAAAAAAAGCATCGGGTATGGCTATGTCTATGCTTTCGCATTATCCAGACAAACGTAAATTAGTAAAAGCCATGACCGACTTAGCATTAGAAGAATTAATACACTTTAAACAAGTGCTTAAGTTACTTTTAGAGCGCGATGTAAACTTAGGTGACGACAAAAAAGATCCGTACATAAAACAAATTCGTGCATTGTTTAGACACGGTCGTGATGGTTTTTTAATGGACCGATTACTGGTTGGCGGTGTAATTGAAGCACGTGGCCACGAACGTTTTTCTTTAGTTGCACAAGCACTTCCTGAGGGTAAAGAAAAAGACTTTTATGTTGCGATTGCCAAGTCAGAAGAAAAACATAAAAACTTATTTGTAGAACTTGCTTACGAATACTTTGATAAAGAAGAAGTTGATACTCGCCTAGAAGAGTTACTTATAGCTGAAGCTAAAATCTGCGAAAGCATCCCGTTTACAGCCGCTTTGCATTAATTATAACTAGCGCAGAGCTATTTTATTTGCTTTGCGCCATCTACCTCTACTCTCATTTCTTGGTTAAACCCTTCATGAATTATTGATTTGCAATTTGCGAATCAAAATAATAAAACACACTTTTTCACATATTAATGCATTGATAATAAAGCTAAAAGCGTTTGGTCTCATACTTGCTACCTATACATTAAGCAAATTGAGGGAAAGGCTTATGTTAAAATTTACTTTTATACTATTACTAATATCTTTTAGTGCTATGGGCAGTGAAAGTCATTTAGATTATATAGAAAATGCAAATGGTGAGCGGGTACAAAAAGTATCACACTTAGTTAAATGGACACATACTCGCTTTGTGTTTACCCGTGATATTTCGCGTATAGCACTTGGCCATGAAACAACACTTGATGTGAACGTGGTTAATGGTCGCGAGCTACTAATTTTAGCTAAAAAATTAGGCCGTACATCTATGATGGTGTGGTACGACGATAAAAGCTCGGAAACATTTTTACTTGGTGTTACCGAAGACTATAGCGTACTGGAAAATGCCCTCAACGATATTCACCCTGACGTGCAGCTAACTATAGCCCCCGATCGCCATGCTGTTGTATTACGCGGTGAAGTACCTACTATAAATTACCGTCATGCCGCTTACGAGGCTGCAAAAAACTACCTATACGCCAGTAGCTCACAAGCATCACAGCCCGTTATTACCTCAAACCCTAACCAAGGAATGTTTAATTCACTTGCTCAACGCTTGCAAGGGTTGGGTAACACAAACGGTGGTACCTCTCAAAACTCGAGCAAAGTCGCTATTATTAATTTAATAAAAGTGACTCAAGCACCCAAGCCTAAAGAAGAACGTATTAGCGAAGTTATTAAATCAATGGGTGCAGATAAGGTTAAAATTAAACGCATCTCCGTTGATGAGCTATCAAATGATGATAGCGATGTATTTTTACTGTCAGGCTCTGTAAAAAATCAGATAGAGCTAGTGCGCTTATTAAATACAATTAATAAATTATTCGAACCAGAGCAAGCATTACAAACTCAGGGCTCTCCCCTTGATCCTAATAATTTAATGAGTGGCGCAACACAAGATAAAAGTGCAGGTATTGAAGTACTTGCCAACGAGTCGGGTGGCTTAATAAATGATGCTACCTCAGGATTAAACTTAAGTAATGTAAGCTCTAATATTGCAAGAGCAACGTTGCTTTCGGTGGCTGGCGGTAAAGTTTTGTCGAGCATTGAAGTTGAAGATTTACCCCAAGTGCGTGTGTCGGTGCAGCTATACGAAGTAAATCAACGTAGATTAAAGCAATGGCGCCCAGATATTAGCGTGCTTTCTAATGGGTATGAAAAAGAAGCGGGATTGTTTGGTCGTGACGGTATGACTGAACGCGAATCAGGCTCTGCAACAATAGAAAACGCGCTTCAATTAATTGGTGGTCAATTAACTAATAACTTACAGCTTTCTACCTCACAGTTTGCCATTGATATGTTGTTTTCATTACTTGAACAAGAAGGTATTTCTCGAACGCTTTCTCGCCCAACAATCACGGTTTTAGCCGGAGAAAGTGCCGTATTTAAGGTTGGTGGAGAAGTACCCGTACCTACAAGTTATAGCCCTTCAGGAATTACAAGCGGGCAGCAAGGTAGTAGTGGTTCGGTGTTTAGTGGTACAGAATTTAAATCATTTGGAGTTGAATTAAATGTACGCGCCATGGTTGACGACAAAGACAGAATAACACTTGATCTAAACCCCGTAATTTCATTACCCGATACCACGTTAACCGCTGAAATTGCACAAAGCACAGGCAGCAGTTTAAACAGTAGTGCATTTAATACACGCAGCATGCAAACATCAACACGTTTAAAAGACGGACAACCTCTTATTATTGGTGGCTTAATTAGCACCGATAACAACGCAAGCCACGACTTTGTGCCTGATGGCAACGGCAATAGCATGTTAGGAAAGTTAAGCGAGACAACCAGTAAAAGTGAAAACAACCGCGAGCTTATAATTGTTGTAACTCCAAACCTGGTGCGCGAGCCAATTAATACATTACGTTCGTGGGAACAAGCAAATATAGACAACCAGATACTTAGCTATATACAGGAGCAAGGGCTATGAAAATACTTTATATAATTTTACTGCTTACTTTATCGGGTTGCGCTCATATTGATTACAAGCCAACAGTAAATCCTTACAACGCGTTGGGTGACATAGTTAATAAATACCAATTAAACGCCCAACCATTAAAGTGCGAAGGTATTAATGCAAGTAACTGTTTAAACCTAGTGCATGAGGTGAATCAGTTAATGCTTGAACACCCCGATAACACGGCAATACTTTCAATATCAGCATATGTACTTTATAAAAGTGGCCGTGCTAATCAATCTCAACAGGTTATAAACACTCTACTTAATAAAGCTAACCCGCCGCTAAGCGCAATTACTTTAGGAGTCACTTTAGCAATTGAGCAAGGTAATTTAGCTAAAGCAAAAAGCATTGCCCAATACGGTGTAGATGTTTTTGGTACACATGCTTCACCATACCTGCAAATGGCTTCTATACATTATGCCCAGGGCAACTACGTTGTAGCTTCAAACTATTTAGAGCTTTCGGTTAAGTTTGGTTTAAATAGTACCGCCTATTTTTATCATAAAGGGCTAATTGAAGAAGCTAATACCAATAATTTATTGGCTTGTGGCTACTATGAGCAAGTTTTACGTGTCGAGCCCACGCATCAAAAAGCACTTGCTAGGCGCGGTAAACTCTCTGTTTTAGGTAATTGTTATTCTTAAGGCCTTCGGGCCTTTTTTTATACCTAAAATTTGGCAATATTAAGGAGCCAAAACCACCTTATTATTTATCAAAAATAGTAGTAAAGCTTACGCTAATCATACGTTTTATAAGTTACCCCACAATACCGCTTTTAATATTTAACCCCTTTTTGAGCACCTATTAGTTTTAATAATTTAACAGAGCATCTTTAACATTAAGTATCTAAAAATCATTTTTTAATATTGATTTGCATTTTGCAAATCAAAAGTAAAAACAGCTAAAGGGCACATTACAAAAATACATTAACCGCATGTATTAAAAGGTTTTTATTAGTTGGCATGCTCCTCGCAATATATAAAGTGAGCATAAGCTCTTCTAATTTAAAGGCTACGATTATGAAAACTATTAAACATAACTTAAATAGCAAAAAGCAAAAAGGTTTTGTACTAACGTCAGAGCTAATCATTCTTTCTACTTCAATGGTAGCGGCACTTGTAATTGGTTTATCTACATTACGTGACTCGGTAACCAGCGAACTTGAAGATGTAGCTGAAGCAATTGGCTCACTTGACCAAAGCTATGTATTTGACGGAATGATTAACGCCGAAGGAACAGCTGAAGTGTCTGGCTCAGGCTTTGTAGATTCAGTTGATGTGTACGCAGGCGATGGTAGTTCATTCACTTTTGTTGCATCAGACTTTAGTGAAAATGCGGCACTTATTAGTGCAACACCAAGTGGTGATGCTGCAACGCGTACAGCAGCAGGCGGTTCGCAAGGTAACTAACGCAAGGTAAGTAGGTTTGAATACCAAGCTTAAGGCTCACTGCCACAAAAGTGTGGCAGTGAAAGTTACTCTGGAGGAATATTATGAAAAGTAAAAGTAACAAAGGCGCAACCACAGCGGCTCTCACATTACTCATCACCTCTGGCATGTTAGCTTCGGCTTTGGGTATTAGACAGGTAAACGATGAAAATAGCGTAACAGCTTGGGTAGTAAACAAAAATATGTCGGTCGGTCAAACAGTAACCGTTCACGATGTAGAGCAAAAGAGTATAGATCCAAGTAACTATTCAAATATTGCACTGAGCGTTCAAAACCCACGTGCACTAATTGGTCAAAAATTAGCAACTAATAAAATGGTTGAACAACCACTATTTGACACAGATTTTATTAGAGCAAAAAGCCAAAATTTATCAGAAGCGATACCGGCAGGGCGTGTTTTATATACTTTAAAACTAAATACCTTAGATATTCCGCTTTCGCGTATACACAAAGGTGACCGACTCGACATAGTCGCTAAAACTAATCGTCTAGTAAGAACAGTTGCCCGTGATGTACAACTCATTGGTGTTTCAAAAGGCCCTAAATCGCAAGCCGCTAAAAGTGGCGTAATGGATAACTTAGCTAAAGAGTCTAATTCTGCTGCGGGCGGTGTGTCATTAGTCCTTGCGGTACTTCCAAAAGATGTTTATTCGTTGGCGGGTATAGATAACGCCGACAAAGTTTCAATTATTGTGCATAGCGCTTATGACATTGAACAAGGTCGTTTGCAAAACTTTTCACGCTTACAAACCAGTCGCACAATCGAAGTGGTTAAAGGCGTTAAAAATGAAGCTGTATATGTAGCTAAGTGAGTTTTTATGTTTAATTTATCAAGCAAACATGAAGAAGTTCAAACCAGTTTAAGTACCTTTGAAGAGCTTAAAAAGCTATTACACGATGCCGTTATCGAAGAGTACGAACAAGAACCAACCGCGCTTTTATCAAGTAATGTTCTCGAAAAAATTTCTGCACTTTGCAGTGAAATTCCACAATTTAATCAATCTTCATTTAATCAACACCAACAAGAACAGGTTGTTCAGGCTGTGTTTGATGAAATTCAAGGCCTGGGTCCTATTGCACAGTTTATGCTGGACGACCAGGTAAGTGATATTTTAATAAACGACACGCAAGATATATGGATTGATAAACAAGGCAAGCTACTTTGCACTGCCAGTAAGTTTGATGACGAACGTCATTTACGCCGATTTGTTGATCGCTTACTTGATGGTTGTGGCCGCCAAGTCAATGCGCTTATGCCAATTGTTGATGGCAAACTAAAAGATGGTAGCCGTGTTCATATTATTGTACCGCCTGCGTGTACCAGCGCAGCTATTGTATCGATTCGTAAGTTTAATCATAAAAAAATAAACGATGACTTTTTAGTTAATAACCATTTTTTAGATAAAAACATCTTATCATTTTTAAAAAGTGCAGTTAAAACAGGCGTTAATATTTTAGTATGTGGCAATGCAGGTGCAGGTAAAACGTCGTTATTAAATGTACTTGCTAACTCTATTAACCCAAATGAACGTGTTGTCACCATTGAAGAAAGCGCTGAGCTTAATTTGCATCATAACCACGTTGTTCAATTAGAAGCCCACGACACAAACAGCGATGGTAAAGGCGCTGTAAGCCTAAGAGATTTAGTAAAAGCAGCTCTTAGAATGCGCGCCGATAGAATACTTGTTGGTGAGGTACGCTCAGGCGAGGTAATCGATATGCTCCAAGCAATGAACTGTGGTCACCAAGGTTCGATGACGACTATACATGCTAATAGCGCAAATGATGCCGTTATTCGTTTATCTACCTTGGTACAACTACACAATGCACAACTGAGCGATACCCATACAAGTTCGTTAATTGCGTCGAGCATTCAACTTATAGTGCATGTTTCTCGCTCAACTAATGGTACCCGAACTCTAAAAAGTATTGGTGAAATTAAGCGTGTTAATGGCGGCGCACATTTTAGCCCGCTTTATAGTATTAACGAAGCAGAGCCTGTACAAAATGAGTTAATAGATAACTCAAGTGTTATTGAGTTTATGAAAGGCCAAGGCGCAAATGAAAAAGAATTAAAAGCATTACTACACACTAACCTGGAGGCTAATAATGACTAAACTTGATTATTTATTAGCTATAGCAACGGTTATTACTTTTGTACTTGCAGCTAGTGTGTTGGTTTCTTTGTATGCTAAAAATAAAAGTAACCAGAGCGCTAAAAAAGTAGATATTTTAGAAGAAAAAGACGTACTTACTTTGTCACTACGAGTGCTAGGCTTAAACATAAGTAACGCTTGGTTTATAAGCATGGCGTGCTCGCTCTCTAGTAGTTCATGGTTTTTAGCTAAATTATATTACCCTGAGGCATCAACCAGCGCGTTTATTATTTCAATCGTGGTTTTTGTAACCTGTTTTATAACTGTGATAGACCTTGCTCATTATAAATTAGCAAAATTTGAACATCATTTTTTAGAATTTATTGAAACCGTACAATCGTGTTTAAGTACGGGGCTGTCGCTACAACAATCAATGCAGTTTGCTGATGAACATGCAGACTCATATATAAAAACACAAAGCTCTTTGCTATTACAACGCATGAGCATGGGGAGCGATGCAGAAACATCGTTTGCTCCATTAATTGAAAGATACAACTGCGAGACTGTAAGACTATTTGCTCATAGCATCATCACACATACACAAAGCCAGTGCGATTTAACCGACATGCTAAAAAGCGTATGTAACATGATGTCGCTTCGCACCCTCGACCGCCAACAGTTAAAAGCAAAGCTTTCGGGTACTAAGTACGCTGCTGTATTTAGTGGTTTTTTACCTTATGCACTAATTCCTTTATTTAGCTATACCGATCCAACCTGGTTTGAACCTTTATTAAACGATCCTAATGGGATTGCATTTATAACGGTTGCGCTTCTTTGTCAGCTATTTGGCTTTTTATGGCTACGCCTTAGCTTAAGGGTAACATTATGATTGATATACTTTTACTTATCGGACTTTTAGTAAGTATGGGCTCATTTATCCATATTCATAGGCAATCTCTTAAAGTCGAATTAGATAAACCTGATACTAAAAACATTAATTGGTATCCGCTAATCATCATCTCTAAACGTCAATTAAGACAAGCAGGGATTCAAATTAATAAAATATTAATAAGCCTGTACTGCTTTAAAGTGGCTGCTACTTTTAGTGCATTTACGGTTATAGAACTAACAGGGTATGAGCTGAGCCAATCAATTAAATTATTGCTGTGTTTTATGTGTTTTTTTGCACCCGAATGCTGGTTTTTATTACGTAAAAATCAACGTAAAACCGTTATAAATAATAGTTTAGAGTTTTTTTTACGGGTGTTACTGGTTTATATGCGCGCTGGATTTTCGTTAGAACGTTCATTTGCACTAGCAGTTGATCATGGATTAAGTCAAAAACACCCATTATACAAAGAACTAAAGTTATTTTTATTCGAGCTTAGCGCAGGTAAAGATCGTGAATTTGCATTTAATTCACTTTTTGAAAGAACCGGCGTATTAGGAATTAAAAAGCTCGCCAACTTAATGTTAATAGGCTCAAAGCTTGGTACGCCACTTATCCAAGCAGTAGAGGCTCAACTTGAAGGCCTAGCTCTAAAAAAGAATATTTTACTCGCTAAAAAGGTAAACAAAAAAGCGATGCACACAACCTTTCCCATTATCTTAATTTGCTTTCCGATGTTTTTGGTATTGGTGTTTTTTCCCGCCGCATTACAAGTAATGAACGTACTTAAAATGCTTGTAGAAGTGTTATAGGAGCCTGATATGAAAAAGCATTATCAACAAGGGTACATACTTACTATTGAGCTTATATTAATTATAACAATTTTAATTATTGGCTCAATTGGCGGGGTGGTTTTAGTAAGGGACGCACTTATTAAGCGTCATCAAACTAAGGTAGATAATCAAATTACCGTAGTCGATGCTAATAACAAACCACTCGGTATTGCAGTAAGTTTTGATGAGCACCAAGCACCACTCATATTTTATACAGACCGTGGAGCAAACAACACGTACAGGGCATTAATAGGCATACGAGATGATAGGTTTACCTCGCGAGAAGCTGTTTATTACGATGCTCCAAATTGCCAAGGTAACCCCTGTTTAAAGGGCTTAAGCGACGAAGCAACCGATAGCCAAGGTGTGAGCAAGTTAAATAATACCGGTAATGTGAGTTATATAAATGCGCTGCAGCAGGGTCCAAATTACGCAATAGGGCAGTTAGGTAATACCGTTATTGGTCAGTTATTAAGAAGTACGCCACAACAATGCCCTGCTAATAGTGAACAAATCCTATCTCGTTATGTATCACAAAAAGTAGTAACAGGCTCACCTTGTGAAAGCTTTGAAATAGATAAACAACCGGCCGACAGCAGTTGTTTAGTTGGAGTAACAGCGTTGGGTAATCCACTTTTAGGTACAAGCGATCAAGGTTTATCGCAGTCATGTGATACATGCCAAGCAGGGTACGAATCGCAAGGTGACATACTTGATTTATATTTACCACAGGTAGAGCCGCTTTTAAATACAACCCTAAATGCGCTTTCATTAGTTGGTATAGGAACAAATGTTGATATAGAGCTAGGTACAATATGCTGTCCAGAAGGTACACGCTTAGAAGAAGATGAAAACATTGTTGAGACACTTGTTTTCACTGTTTTAAAAACAACATTTGAGCTGGTCGGTATCGACTTAGTCAACAACCTTATTATTAGCGAAACACTAAGCTTAATAGGTATTGAGCCAGGCGTTACATACTGTAAAACATCACTGAATTTAGTAAATGCAGAACAAGTAATTAATATCACCACAGGCGAACCTGCACTTAGTAGCTTAACACCACCATTTAAAGTTTTACTGCCAGTACATAGCGGCCAAAACAGTACAACGTGGATACATACTCCCCCAAAAGGGGAAGGAGAACGTCAATGAACGCCTCAAATATATTTACCTCACATGCTAATTTATCAGATACACACACTGATGAAATATCAACAGAAATTAAAGAAACCCTGACATTACTAAAACAATTTTATGATGTACCTATTGTTAAATTTATCGACTTTAGAGAAGTTTATTCAGAGCAACTAATAACTTGCAACGATGAAGAAAGCGTCGAAAATGAGTTATTAAATTATCAACAGCGCTGTACAGAAGAAAAATTATATTTGTTCGAAGATACATTTTTTGATGATATATCAAACAACACTCATAAATTAATTCGTTTTTATGCGCAATATCCAATTTATAATACGACTAATAAAATAATTGGTGTATTACTAATGGCAGATTTAGCACCTAAAACATTAATAGGCTCACAAAAAGATCAGTTTATTTCATTTTCTCAATTGTTACAGACACAACTAAATAAAGGGTCAGATTCAGTAGTTAATCAAAGTGCTAAATCGGCAAGAAAAAATCATGGAGAAAAGTATATTCATGTATTTAGTTTAGCGCCCGTCGCTTTTTTAATTGCATTAGTATTATGCTCATTCACTGCATTACTACTTTATACTATTGAAAAAAAAGAACTGCAAAGTAATTATAATCAACAAAATCAGCAATTACGTAAAACGTTATTTAATGCATTAGAGCGATTTGATAATCAGGGGTTGTATATATCGCAAAAAGATTTAGTCATAGCAGGCTTTTTGCAAAGCCAAAATAGTTATACAAAAGAGCAGCTTAACAATTTAGTGCAAAGCCAGGTATCAAAAAACTTAACTTACAAAGGGTATGTTGTGTTTGATTCTGATTATAATCAGCTTGCACTATGGTCAAAAAATAATTTTGATTTAGCCGCGTATGGATTTACTAACTGGTTAGAAAAATTTAATAAAAGAGCAAATAAACAAGCCGTAGAAGTATTTACGGTTGCTGATACTGCCTTCTTAATTTCTGAAATAAATATAAAACAAGGCTCAATTTATACACTTACTGCATTTGATTTAAGTAAGTTTTTAAAAGCCGTTATTGGAAAATTAAACACTGAGAATTATAACGTTTTTATAGTAACACCTCAGTTTACTTTAGGAAAACAAGGAGAAGTTAATCCGAGCATAATTAAAAATAGTATTAGCGCTTTAAGCAGTCGTTTTCCACCTACTTGGCGCTTACATGTGCAACCTATGAATAAAATAGTAAGACCAAAAATAACTAAATACAGTTTAGTTAGATTAGGACTGATTGCCTTTTGTGTATTCGCGTTTGTGTACTATTTTTTACGTTTACCTAGGCGTTTACACAATGAAATAAAACAAAAAAATCAGTTAATACTTAATAGGGAAGAGCTTTTTTCAAGTTCTCTTGATGCGCTTCCGCATGGGTTTGCTATTTTTAATAGCCACGAATTTCCTGTGATTACCAACAATGCATTTAATCTTTTATTTGCTCAAGTGAATAAACAGAACAGTCAGCTATCGTATAGCCAGCTGATAAGTATTGCACAGCAAAATAATATTATAAATCATTACCATGAGCATCATAAGCTTGATAATGACCGTAACCAAT
Source organism: Pseudoalteromonas sp. FUC4 (assembly GCF_008370255.1). GTDB lineage: Bacteria > Pseudomonadota > Gammaproteobacteria > Enterobacterales > Alteromonadaceae > Pseudoalteromonas. Next base: position 894,617 of record NZ_SEUI01000001.1, read on the forward strand.
TAATAGATATAGGTTTTACAGACGGGAAATGGATTACTGTATTACAAAGGCATACAGATTTTAATGGTTTTGTTTGCTACTTTAGAGATGATACAGAGGCACATCAAAAAGAATGTTTACTCGCTGATGTTCTTGAAAAATCTAAGCAAACAAATCAATTAAAAGAAAAGTTTGTTACAAGGCTTAGTCGTCAATTAAAAACGCCTTTATCATCTTTAAAGTCATTAATTGAAATATCTAAAGATCCAATAAGCTTTAACGAATTTAAAAACAATGTGGGTAATATTTCTGATGTGTGCGACCAGCTTGAAAGTGTGATTCAACAGCTCGTAAATATAAATAAATCAGAGATCGGGAAGTTAAAACTTCAAGCTAAAAACGTTAATCTAAAAAAACTGATCAATAATAACATGTCAATTTTAACGAAAGAGGCTGAAAGTAATAAAATAGTTTTTAAAAATAATATTACATCTGAATTAACGGTAGCAAGTGATGAAAAGTTAATTTCTCAATTGGTTATCCAGTTAGTGACTGAGGTTTTGGATTCGTCAAACAATACTACGCTTTCAATTAACGCCGAGATTAAAAAAGAAAGTACTCGTAATTACCTACATCTCGATTTTTCATTAAGTAATTTAATTAATACGAGCCATTTTATAACTGAGCTTAAAAGCATTTCGGGTGATGATATAACACGCTTTATAGATGATAAAGATATGTCATTAGAGTTAAAGTTTTTTATATCAATATTTAAAATGCTTGGTGGGAAAGCGTTAATTATTAGCAGTAGTGCAAATAAAACGACGATATCACTTTCTATATTGGTAAACCTGGGAAGCAAGCAAATAAAAGATGAGGAAAAAGAAGTATTAAATAGTCGATTAACAACTACCGATTTAGTAAATACTAATCCATTAACTAATAAAGAACAAAACACGCTATTACTAGTTGATGACGATCCACTTGTTGAGATTGTTATTAGAGCAATGCTAAAAAATGAAAACATTAAAATAGATTACGCGTGCAGCGCAATTGAAGCAATGCTGATGGTATCTCAAAATAGTTACGACATTATTTTAATGGACATAGTAATGCCGGAATTATCAGGTACTGATGCTATGTTAAAAATTAAAAAACACAGTGATAATTCTAAAACTAAGATAATTGCACATACATCAACCCCAGATACTGAATCTAAATATATAAACCAGGGCTTTGACGACATGCTATTAAAACCGGTAAAACAAGGAATATTAATAAACCAAATAGCACGTATTTTAAAAAGATAGGCCGCTATACCAACCGTCTTAATGCAGATTTTATTTAACGATAAAATATTAATGTCGGTTGGTGTTACATATAGCGTAATATATTCGAGGTAAAAAATGAAAAACACGATTGAAGATACGATAAAAGTTATCGGATTTAATACAGTAAAACCTATAAATAAAACTACACGACTACTTTTAGTTGATGATGATTTGCTAATAGAAATTGTAATACGAAAAATGCTTAAAGAAGAAAACATATTAATAGATTTTGCATCCAGTGCTATAGAGGCACTATTAATGGTTTCTCAAAACATTTACGATATTATTTTAATGGATATAGTCATGCCACAATTTACGGGCACCGACGCAATGCTAAAAATAAGAAAGTACGCTGATGCATCAGCAACAAAAATTATTGCGCATACATTTAGTGAGAACGAAAATAGTAATAATAAATATATAAAGCTTGGGTTTAATGGGTTGTTATTAAAGCCAGTTAAGCAAAGTGTATTAATTGAAAATATTAGATCTTTCTCAAAGTGATTAATGGCAATAGTAGGGGGGTTAACTGTTTATTACTTATAGCTAACTAAAAACTATTTAATAAGAATAATCCCTTCAAATTATTATCAACTTCGCTTTTGTAATTGTTGCATGTATACGAGTCAACGTTTCACACTTCTTAAAATGGTTTAACAATCACAATTATTAAACACTGTAATATTGTAAAGTCAGTAAATTTATTTGGCCTATAGCCCACGTATCACGAGGGTTTAACTTTTAAAACATTAAGGTTTTTTTATAACTAATAAATACTCATATTGGGATGGAATTTGCTTTATAAGGCTATATTCCAATTTTATAGTTTAATAAACATTATAATTTTTAAAATTAACGAGGCACAAGCATGAGCAAAACACAGTACGTTACAATAGAAGGTCATCAAATTGCTTATCAAGAAATGGGACAAGGTACACCTTTATTATTGATACACGGAATACCAACCAATAAATTATTATGGCGAAATGTGATTCCAACACTTGCGTCAAAATATCGAGTAATAGCGCCAGATTTACTAAACTTTGGTGAATCTGATATGCCAAGTAACACAGATGTATCTATAAATGCGCAATGTAGAATAATGTGTAAGTTTATAAAAGAGCTCGGTATTTCTAAAGTTAATATTGCTGCACATGATATTGGTGGTGGTGTTGCTCAATTAATGGCTGTAAATTATCCGGATAAAGTAAACGGGTTGGTTTTAATTGATAGTGTGTGTTTTGATTCTTGGCCAATACCAGAATTTGAACCTTTGCTAGAACCAGGCGTAGAAGAAAAAACAACGGTAGACGAATTTGTCGATACATTAACAGATTTTATGCCCAAAGGTGTTTACGAGTCGAGCGTAATGACTGAAGAGTTGATGAAAATATACTTAGCACCATGGAGTAATGAAAAAGGAAAAGCCGCTTTATTTAGTAACATGCGCAGGCTCAATAAAGAATATACCGAAGCTATTACAGGCGATCTTAAAAGCTTACCTCATGAAACACTCATAATATGGGGTAAAGAAGACAAATTTCAAAAACCAAAGTATGCACCAATGTTAGAAGAAGCAATTCCAAATTCGTCATTGGTTTGGATAGATAAAGCCGCACATTGGGTTATTGATGAACATCCAGATAAAGTGTCTGAGCTTATTAGTGAATTTATGAATGATAAAACATTCTAGTGAATTACTAGGCTTATTAAAAAGCCATTTATTTCAATACGTTAAGTTTTATTGAGTAAAGTAGCGAATAGGAATCATTGTAATACCGCTTGATTATATTAATAACCAAGCGGTATTTTTATATGTTTAAATAACAAATAGCGTAAATAGGCAAAACATTAATTTTTAAAATAAGTAGGTTAATGCTTATAAAACAGTCAAAATATAGCGCTTATACGTTAATTAATGAGGGTGAGTAACTTAGATTTGTGCTTATTTGGCTAATTTAACATAATATAAATTATAGGAAGTTAAGGCACATATAGAAAGAGCGCTCAAATGCGCCCTTACTATGTCCAATACTAGGCGGTATCGGACATTAAGTGGTTTTATTACAATAACAAGTATTACTAATACAGATGCTTTATTTTTCAAATTGTTCAATCAATACTTAGTAAACGCTCAGCTGTATATTCGTTAGTAATTAATCCACTGATCATGTTTGATCTTACTGCGCCCAAAATGGCTAACACTTTTTCTTCACCAGCAGCTATCGCATAAATCTGTTTGTTAGCATTTGTTTTTAATGGCGTACTTGCTACGCGCTGATTAACTTTGCAATCTAAAAGCTTACCGTTTTTATCAAACACCCAACTAATCATTTCACCAACAGCACCAAGATCTTGTAACTCTTTAAGTTCTTTCGCATCAATAAAACCATCTATATGTAATGGCGACTTTTCACCTAAGCTGCCAATACCCACAAATGTTACATCGGCATCTTTAGCGAGTTTTAAATTACCGGTAATATTTTGTTGTGCGTGTAATTGTTCTTTTTCTTCAATGCTTCTGGGTAAAACTGGCAATGGCATTGGGTAATGTCTTGCATTGGTGTGTTCAGCCATTCTTACTACAACATCATAAGGTGAAGCCGATCCATCTAAAGCCATATTACCTAGCATGGCTACAATTTTATGTTGCGGACAATCAACAGTTCTTAGCTCATCCACACATGAACGTAAAACTCGACCGGTTCCCATAGCAAGTACTTTGGGTTGTTCTGATTTTAAATGACGTTCTATTTCTGCCGCGCCAGCTTGAGCCAAACCTAATGTAGACGATGGTTCAGACGGGTCGCTCGGTACAACTTCACACGAATCTAACCCAAAACGGCTTTTTAATTTTTCGGCCAAATCCATACATTTAGCAATCGGGTGGTCAAGTCTAACTTTAATTAATCCTTGGCTCACAGATAATGCGACCATTCTTTGCGCAGATTGACGAGATATATTTAGCTTTTTAGCAATTTCATCTTGTGTGTTGCCGCCAACATAATATAACCACCCTGCTCTTGCTGCATCATCTAGCTTTCTAATTTCTGTATTTGATAGCTTTACCACGTAAACCTCTTAAAATAGAAGGAAAACTAAGTCCTTATTTTCATTACATAATTTTAATTATATGTGCTGCTATATAAATTATTTTATTAATTTTGGAGTATCTATTTATCAATAACGTTTTTGTTATTTATAGTTGTAAATATACCATTCCTTAATAAAAAATACCTAGGTTTCATAGGATTATGTAATTAGAATTTAGTTAATAGCACCCTTATAAAGGTGCTATTTAAGGTAATTAAAGATTGGCTCTAGCGAATTGTTAAACCGTTATTATCAAACTTTAATACTTTATTTGCTGGTGCAGTTAGATAAATACTGTCGCCATATTTTAATGGGCAATCTCCATCTGCTTTTACTGTTACGGTCCCTTTGCCTTCAATATTTATATGTAAAAAGCTCTCCGATCCTAAATGCTCAATTACACCTACAGTTCCAGCCCAAGTACCTTGCTCAGTCGAGAGTGTTATATGCTCCGGTCGTATACCAATACAGCTAACATTCGCATCTTCATTTTGTGGAGCATCTATAAAATTCATTTTTGGCGAACCAATAAAACCAGCTACAAATTTGTTCACGGGGTTTTTATAAAGCTCTAAAGGTGTGCCTACCTGTTCAATAATACCGGCATTAAATACCGCGATTCTATCTGCCATTGTCATAGCTTCAACCTGATCGTGCGTAACATAAATCATTGTTGTAGCTAAACTTTTATGTAATTCAGATATTTCTAAACGCATATTTACACGTAATGACGCATCAAGATTTGAAAGCGGTTCGTCGAATAAAAATGCCGAAGGCTGACGTACAATTGCGCGCCCTATCGCTACACGTTGGCGCTGACCGCCAGATAATTGCCCAGGCTTTCGGTCTAAATAATCCGTCAAATTAAGAATTTTAGCGGCGTTAGCAATTTTACTTTCGATTTCTGCAGGGCTAACTTTGGCTCTTTTTAAAGGAAAAGCAATATTATTACGCACGGTCATATGCGGATATAACGCATAGGATTGAAACACCATTGCTAAGCCTCTTTTTGCAGGCGGTGTTTTTGTAGCGTCAATGCCGTCAATTTCTATATTACCACTGGTGGTATCTTCAAGACCTGCGATCATACGAAGTAATGTAGATTTACCACAGCCTGATGGCCCAACAAATACGATGAACTCACCGTCTTTAATTTCTAAGTCGAGTGGTTTAATAACGTTAACTTCATCAAAGTTTTTAGTGACTTGTTTTAGTGTGATGCTGCCCATGTGTATTCTCCTATTTTACTGCGCCGAAACTTAATCCACGCACTAATTGTTTTTGACTAAACCAACCAAGTATTAAAATTGGCACAATGGCCATGGCAGATGCTGCCGATAACTTAGCGTAAAATAACCCCTCAGGGCTTGAGTAACTGGCAATAAATGCCGTTAAAGGTGCAGCATTTGCAGCGGTTAAAATAAGTGTCCAAAAAGCTTCGTTCCACGACAAAATTACGTTTAACAATAGCGTTGAGGCTATACCCGGTAAGGCTATTGGTAATAAAACATGGAATATTTCTTCACCAATTGTTGCGCCATCCATACGTGAAGCTTCAAGTATTTCGTTTGGTATTTCTCTAAAGTAGGTGTACAGCATCCATACCATTATTGGTAAGTTAATGACTGTCATTACAATCACTAAACCTAATTTCGTATCAAGTAGCGCAAAGTCTCGAAACAATAAATAAATCGGAATAAGTACCCCTACTGGCGGTAACATTTTGGTTGAAAGCATCCACATTAATAAATGCTTTGTTTTTTTAGTTTGTACAAAGGCCATAGACCAAGCTGCAGGTACAGCAATTAATAAACCCAGTAAACTTGAACCTAGTGATATAACTACAGAGTTCCAAAAATGGTTAAAGTATGGCGAACGTGACAGTACATCGCGGTAATTTTCGAGCGTCCAATCAAACGCAAATAAGCTTGGACTTGCTGAAATTGCTTCAGCTTCTGTTTTAAAGCTTGTGACTAACGTCCATAAAATTGGAAAGAAAATCATGCCGCTTATTGTCCACGCAGCAATGGTATAAATTAGTTTGGAACGACGGCTATCTTTTATAGTCATAATTAACCCTCCAAGTTTTTGCCAATTAAGCGCATTAAAAATATAGCGACTATGTTTGCAATAATAACTGCAACTATGCCCCCTGCCGAACCGCCACCTACATCAAATTGAAGTAGTGATTGCGTGTAAATTAAGTACGTTATATTGGTTGATGAATAACCAGGACCGCCACTAGTTGTAACTAATATTTCAGCAAAGATTGACAGTAAAAATATAGTTTCGATTAAAATAACAGCCGTTACAGCCCGCGATAAGTGCGGTAAAACGATGTAAAAAAACTTACTAAATGGCCCCGCGCCATCTAAATCAGCAGCTTCTAATTGCTCGCGGTCTAATGATTGTATTGCTGTTAGCAGTATTAATGCTGCAAACGGTAACCACTGCCAAGACACAATTATGATGATTGAAAATAACGGCATTTGAGCAAAAAAGTCGATAGGTTCAAAGCCAAGCCAAATCGCGAAATGTGCAAATAAGCCATTAACTGGGTTCATTAGCATGTTTTTCCATACCAATGCCGACACAGTTGGCATTACAAAAAATGGCGCTAATACCATAATGCGAACGTAATTTCGTCCCCATATTGCTTGGTCTAGTAAAATAGCTAAGCCAATACCACCACAAATAGTGATAAGTAAAACCCCAGTAACTAAGTAAAGCGTGTTAAAAAATGATTCAAAAAAAGCCGGATCAGTTAGGAAAAATTCATAGTTTAAAAAACCTACAAACTCTTTATCCCCAGGAACGAGTAAGTTGTAATCAATAAATGAAAAATACAGTGTCATACACAGCGGAACTATCATCCAAGCAAGTAATAAAATTACACTAGGAAGAAGCATAAACCGAGCAAGCGTGCGCGAGTTAGTTGTTGCCATAAAGGTGACCTTAAAAAAGCCAATTCTATTTACTTGTTAACTATCAAGTGAAAATCAGAAACCCTTGATAGTGTTTATAACTAACAAGTAAATAGAATTGACATAAAATATTGGGTAAGTTTGAGTACTTACCCGCCCATTACATGCTATTTAGGATAGCGAGCTTTACGCATTGTTCGCTCAACGAGGTGCTGAGACGTACTAAGCGCTTGCTTAACGGTCATTTGGCCAGTTAATGCTGCTGAAAATTGTTGCCCAACAGCTGTACCAATTCCTTGAAACTCAGGAATAGCAACAAACTGAATACCTACATAAGGCACCGGTTTAACGGTTGGATTTTTAGGATCTGCAGATTGAATAGAATCTAAGGTAATTTGCGCAAACGGTGCTGCGTCCATGTACTTTTGATTACTGTAAAGTGATTTACGTGTACCTGGCGGTACTTTTGCCCACCCTTTTTTATCCGCTACAAGTTGCGTGTATTCTTTAGATGTTGCCCAGTTAATAAATTTCATTGCGGCATCTGGTTTTTTGCTGCTTGCCGGTACGGCTAAAGTCCACGACCACAACCAGTTACCGCGTTTACCTAGACCGTTATCTGGCGCAAGTGCAAACCCTACTTTATCGGCAACTTCTGAGTCTTTCTTGTTAGTAACAAATGCACCTGCAACGGTTGCATCAATCCAAATACCACACTTTCCGGTTTGGAATAGTGCAAGATTTTCATTAAAACCATTTGCAGATGAACCAGCAGGACCAGATTCTTTCATTACATCGACATAATACTGAAGGGTATTTTCCCACTCTGGGGTATTAAATTGTGGCTTCCAATTTTCATCAAACCAACGCGCACCAAACGAGTTTGCCATGGATGTAATAAGCGCAACGTTTTCGCCCCAACCTGCTTTACCACGTAGACAAAGGCCATAAACACCTTCTTTTTTATCGGTCATCGCTTTAGCAGCTTTGCGTATAAAGTCCCATGTTGGGGCTTTAGGCATAGTTAGGCCTGCTTTTTCCATTAAGTCAGTACGGTACATAACCATTGAGCTTTCGCCATAAAATGGGGCAGCATAAAGTTTGTCATTAATCGTTAAACCGCTTCGAATTGCCGGAATTAAATCGTCTAAATCGTAGTTTTCACCTAAATTATCCAGCTCTTTTAGCCAGTTTTGTTTGCCCCAAATTGGTACTTCATAAGTACCTATGGTCATAACATCGTATTGGCCGCCCTTTGTTGCAACATCGGTAGTGACACGTTGGCGAAGAATGTTTTCCTCTAGAGTTACCCATTTTAGGTCTATATCAGGGTTTTGGCTGGTAAAGTCACTGCTTAATTCTTTCATGGTGATCATGTCACCGTTGTTAACAGTTGCAATTGTAATTGTTTCTTTTGCCGCAGCGCCCATGCTTATAAAGCCACACGCGAGCATAATTAATTTATTTTTCATCGGGTATTCCCCATACACGTTATGTATTAACAAGTGCTATTAAATTTCACTCTATTTCCAATTCTATTTATGGCAGTTTTAACGCATAAAACTGCCCGCAAAGTGCCTTTTTAGGTCCTTTGTATAAATAGTTAGACTAGTTGGATAGTGATTTAAAATTTAACAGATATTTCAGAAGTGAAGCCGTCAAATCCTTTACCGATTTGGCCGCCCGAATTAACACCTTCTTCTTGGTTAACATACTCAACTTTTAAAAGCGTTTTATCGTTAAACCAGTAACCTGCGGCTACTTGAATACGCTCTACTGTGTTGTCTGTTTGTTCAATTAAGTCGGAAGTGTTTTCGGCTTCTGCATAACGAGCCGCTACATATAGCTTTTTAGGGATAATATATTGTTGTGCTTCAAAAACGAAGTACTCAACCGATGAGTCGCCTTCTATTACAGTGTTTGAATCAAAAGTAGTACCATTTTCATCTGCTATACCGTTTGTACCAAAGTAGGTAATACCGGCAACTGCATTACCAGCGGCATCTGCAAATGTGTAATCATCAGACGATTTACCAACCATAAAAATGAGGCTCGTTTCGTCAGATGGTTGATAAGCTAAGTTTAGTTGAATGATTGATTGCTCAAGCCCTGGCATTGCACCAACGTGAGTGTCACGCTCGTTCGAAGGTGACGCTGAGAAATTATAGTTTTCACCATCGCCAAAGCGATAGTTTGTTGTGGTTACACCATCAAGACTTGCTACGCCATTTTCAAAACGTAACTGGTCGCCTTGATTGGCTTTTAATAAGTTTAATCCTGCTTTAAAACCACCTTCAAATTCTAAAGTACCTTGAAGACGGTAGTTATAACCTCTGTCTTCTTGAAATGCTTCACCGAAACTTGAAGTCGTAATGTGACCTGTAACATTATAAGCACGTACTACACCACTATCGAAAGTTTCACTGTAACTTAGCTGTGCACCGTTTTCTGCGGTTGCGTAATCGGTAATACCATTACCAATAAGTGCATTACTTTGGTTATCTGCGCCGTCTTGAAAACCTTTAAATTGAAAAGGCGACCCACCAATGTTACCTAAACGCAGTGTTAAATTTGCGTTTTCTTTTGGTGTGCCATAAAGACCTAGTAAGTCAAATTCAACACCTGCAAAATCGTTGTGAAATGAAAAGTCACGATCTTCGCCACCAAAGTCATTAGGCTCTTCTGCAATATCTATATCGGCAGTAATGAACTCGTTAATATGAAATTTAAGCATTAGATTTGCTCTAATACGACCAAAACCTGATTCTTGTTCTTCATCTTCTGGACGAAATGCGCCGTCTTTAGCCTGAATTGACTGAAAGTTTTGCATTAGTAAAAAGTCTACGTCAACGCGATCTAAATATTCAGAAATATCAGCCTGTGCTGGAGCCGATGTAGCCATAGCTGCCGCTATGAGAGAAATTGCAAATTTAGTCTTTTTATTATTCAACATAATAAGCTCTTTATTTAGTGTGGTGTGTGATGCCAACTTTATTAAATTGCATTTTCATTTAATGAAATTGGTATTAATTCAGTGTGTATAGATGAGGCTTGCTGAGCAAAACATTAAATGATTAATGAAATTGCACTTGTGAGCATAAGCCCATCTGGTGAGCATAATCACAGAATGAATTTAGAAGGTCAACGATTTTTTATTACAAAACGTTTACAAAAAATCGAATTTGTATGTAAATTTTTTTGAATCAATAAGTTAAGTAGCAAATTTGTTACATCAAATTTTGATTGAATGCTGTATTGGGTTAAGGCATTTCTTATAGATCTGTCATTATTGTTCAATACAATTAACAAAATATAAGTTAGTAGTAGACATAAAAGCAGGTAATCCTTTTAAAATAGGCTGTTGGGCAACCTATAAACAGTTTATTTATTAGTGTTTTTTAAGTAACTTTCTTGAGCTTATGATGGGGTTAGCTTAGTATTAAAGCACTTAGATGTATTCAAAATAGAAGTAACCAACATATGGAATTTGTTCGCCCGCTAGAGCCCATCCTCATTATTGATGACGTTAAGGAAATTCGTGATTATCTAAACCAAATCTTAACTGACTTAGGGTTTGAAGATATATTAGAAAGCGCTGATTTTAGCTCTGCCAAACCTATTATGGACAATAAACCACCAGGCGTAATATTTGTAGATGTAGATTTACCAGACTCTAACGGCGAAGATATATTGGAATACATTAATAGTGCTTACCCGCATACGCATGTTGTTATGTGCTCGGGCCACAATAGTCTCGAAAACGTACAAAACACGTGGGAAATGGGCGCTAAAGGTTTTATTGCAAAACCTTTTAATACAAAAAAAGTAGACACTGTAATGAAGCGTCTTGAAATAATAGAATAATAGTAAGGTTAGCATGCATAGTACTGTTACTGCGATTATAGAAGATCTTTCAAGTGTTATATTTGGTAAACAACAACAAATAAAACTGGCACTTACATGCTTATTTAGCGAAGGGCATTTACTCATTGAAGATTTGCCTGGCATGGGAAAAACCACTCTTTCTCATGCATTATCAGCTGTGTTAGGTTTATCGTATCAGCGTATACAATTTACCAGTGATCTTCTGCCTGCTGATATTTTGGGTACTAACGTGTTTAATTCTACCGAGCACAGTTTTACGTTTCATAAAGGCCCTATTTTTAGCCAAGTTGTTTTAGCTGATGAAATTAACCGCGCAGGGCCCAAAACACAAAGCGCGTTGCTTGAAGCAATGGAAGAGCAACAAGTAACAGTGGATGGTAAAAAATATACGCTGCCAAATCCATTTTTTGTGATAGCAACACAAAACCCGCTTTATCAATCAGGCACCTACCCGTTACCAGAGTCGCAATTAGACCGATTTTTAATGCGCATTAGCTTAGGTTTTCCTCCTAAAGAAGCCGAAAAACGCTTAATTTTGAATATGCAAAAACGAGATTACAGTCAGTTACCTAAGCGTATTGACCAACAAGAGTTAGCGGCAATTCAAACCCAGATAAGCCAAATTACTTTAAGTAGCCCGGTTATTGACTACATTATAGAGCTTGTTAATTACACACGCACAAGCAACGCTTTTGCTGGATCGTTATCACCTCGAGCCAGTATGGCTCTGGCTAAAGCGGCTAGGTCGTGGGCCTTTATTGATGGTCGTGATTTTGTAATGCCAGAAGATGTTCAAGCCGTATTTGCAAGTGTTTGTCAGCATCGATTAAGTTTGCATAACGAGTCAGGTGAAGCTCAAGTAAACGATATTTTGAAAAATGTATTAGTTCCGGTATAAACTTTTATGCCAAAAAAAACAGCTAAGCGCCCTTCTTTATTTAAGTCATTTAAGCAAAGTGTATTTAATAAGTTATTAAAAAATAAACATTTAAAAAACTCAATTACACTTGAACACAGAACAATTTATGTATTGCCATCATCCCTCGGTTGGTATTTTATAGTTGTAGCTATTTTAAACTTTGTGATGGGCATTAATTATCAAAATAATTTAATTTTAATAATGTCTTATCTTATGTTTGTGGTGATGATTATTGCTGTATTAATGGGCTACAGTAACGCTAAAGGCTTAACGGTTAAATTTAAAGATGCATTTAACAGCTACGCTCCTCAAAAACCGAGTATTATATTTGAATTACACAGTCCTAGAGTTACTCAATCTATTAATTTAACATATCAAGGTAGTGAGCAAACTCACAAACATACCAGTCAAGTTGATAATAAACCTCAGTTACTTACACTCAACTTACCCTACAGCTCACGCGGTAAGTACTCAGTGCAACGTATTAAAATAGCGAGTAACTATCCCTTTGGCTTAATAACTGTCTGGAGCTACATTCAATTACAAGAAGACGTATTTGTATATCCGTCGCTTGAACAAGTACACAGTGATGCGCATGTTTCTATGCTTGATGAGCAAGCCGATAAAGGTATTTCTACACAATCTGGTAGCGAAGAGTTTGAGTCTCTTATCCCACATATACCAGAGATGGGCTTGCAAAGAATATCGTGGAAGCATTACGCAAAAACACAGCAGTTGTTAGTTAAAGAGTTTGTAGACTTTAAAACAGCAAATGCGCTTCTCGATTTTACGTTAATGAATGGAGATACAGAGCAGCGCTTAAGCCAGTTATGCTTTTTAGTGTGTGAAGCAACCGAGAAAAACACCCCTTTTATGTTAAAGCTACCGAATAAAACAATAAATACAAATACCGGACAGCAACATAAGCAGCAATGCTTAGAATTATTATGCTCATTTAATGGTGATGTGTAATGGACATACTTAAAAACGAAAAAGTAATAAATTATTCGCTGTCTTTTATATATGCATGTTTGATTGTATTTTTTGTATCACATTTACCGCTTGTTTTTGTTGGTGTACTTTCACTTATTTGTGCCTGGAATTTTTACATAACGCTGAGTAATAAACCAAAGCCAAATACTTGGCTGGCAAATATACTCGCAGGTGTGTCACTCGGTTTAATGCTCTACACAGTAGGCATGTCGGATACGGTTATTTTATTTGTGGCCATGCTGCTACTTGCTAGTTTATTTAAGCTGCTGCAGGCTAAAACCAAAAAACACTATCACGTAATTACAACGCTTACGTTTTTTTCACTCTCATCGGTGTATTTATTTAACCAAAGCATTTTAACGACTTTAACTGTAAGTAGTTTATACATATTAAACTTTGCAGTACTTGGCCTACTCGAGTCCAAACATAATTTAAAAATAGCCTCTAAGCAAAGTGGTAAATTGCTACTTTTAGCGCTTCCTTTAGCTATATTTTTACTGCTTTTTTTACCAAAAATGCCCGCCTTTTGGCAGCTTCCTGGGCCTAAGCTTGCTAAAACAGGGCTTTCTGAACAAGTCGATCCATTCGATATTGCAAAGCTGTCAAACTCAGATGAACTTGTGTTTAGAGCTAAATTTAATAAAGAAAAGCCTGTAGCGCCTTATTATTGGCGAGCAATAGTCCATGATGAGTTTAATGGTAATGCGTGGCTTACGTCTGACTTTTTAAAATATAATAATTTAAAAACAAATACTCAGAGCGAAAATGATGAGCAACTTATTTCAAGCTACTCAGTTATTACAGAGCCTGCTACACAAAAATGGCTCTATGGTTTAGCGTATTCCAGTAGTAACTCACCAAATGTTGAAGGTAATTCGCTGGGTTTATTGCGTAAAAAAAGTCGACAAGCTAAAAACTTACAATACGATGTAAATAGCTATAACTTTACAACTTTACCGCTTGGCGAATTTGAAGAAAAACGCTACATATACCTCGCTTATAAAAAGAACGTAAAAACATCATCACTTGCTAAAACCTTAAAGCAAAATACACACTCTGATCGCGAGTTTTATAACCGCTTATTACAATACTTTGCAGGTACGGGATTTACTTACACATTAACACCCACGCCTATGAGTGGCGATAACACCATAGACCAATTTTTATTTGATAACCAACGTGGATTTTGTGGCCACTATGCCAGTGCCGCCGCGTACATTTTTAGAAACGCAGGTATACCCGCTCGACTAGTAAGTGGCTATTTAGGTGGTGAATTAAACCAAGATAATAATACGCTAACAGTTCGCCAGTACGACGCACATGCATGGGTAGAAGTATATTTACAAAACGAAGGTTGGGTTATTTTTGATGCAACTGCTGTTGTCGCACCGGAGCGTTTAAATGGCTCGCTTTCGCAAAACGAAGAGCTGAATGACGAATTTAAAAGTAATCTTGATTTTGGTTTAGTGAGTTTAAGTAATTTCCCCGCTATTAATTGGTTAAGGTTGGAACTTGAAAATCTCGATTATCAATGGTCTAGCTGGGTACTTGGTTTTGACGAAGAAAAACAAAATGATTTTTTAAAATCAATTTTTGGTAGTAAAAATATTTGGCTTGTACCATTAATGGTTTTACTAACAGCTGGTTTTTGTTTTATAGGTTATTTTATTTATTTAAACTTACCAAAACGCCCAGCTAAATTAGCGCCTATGGTTAAAGAGTTTTATGAAGTAAAAGTATGGGCAAAAAAACAAAAAATAAATACACCCGATAATTTAACACCGAGTCAGCAGTTAGACTTTTTTGCTGGTCAACTTCCTCATTCTGCACAATCCATAAACACTTTTAGGCAGTTATTTAACCAAGTACGCTATGGTAAAAAACCTTTTACGAAAGAGCGTAAAACTCAGGCTAAAGATCTGATAAAATTAATTAAAATTTCCAAATAGAGAATACTATGAATGCTGTTGTTATAGGCGTTATTTTAATGCTCGGGCTATCTCTGGCTCGCGTTAACGTCATTGTTGCCATGATCATAAGCGCGTTAGTTGCAGGTCTTACTGCAGGTTTGGGCATAAAAGAAAGTGTTGATGCGTTTAATTCTGGCCTTTCAGCTGGAGCTGAAATTGCACTAAGTTATGCTATGCTCGGTGCGTTTGCCGTTGCTATTTCTAAGTCGGGTTTAACACGCATTCTCGCTGATAAGCTACTTGCTAAAGTAAATGCAAAAGGCAGCGGTAATGAAACATTTTTAAGTTACTTCATTTTATTAATTATTTTAGGTTGTGCAATTTCTTCGCAAAACTTAGTACCTGTACACATAGCATTTATTCCTATTTTGATTCCGCCGTTACTCGTTGTTTTTAATCAGCTAAGATTAGACAGGCGTGCTATAGCGTGTATTTTGACATTTGGATTAGCAACGTCTTACATGGTGCTGCCTTATGGTTTTGGCGGTATTTACTTATATTCTATTTTGCATAAAAACCTGGTTGATAACGGCCTAGATATTGTAAATACCCAAGTACCTATGGCGATGATAATTCCTGCATTAGGTATGTTTATTGGATTACTTATTGCGGTATTTATTACCTACAGAAAACGCCGTGAATATATTGAACAAACATTAACAACCCAGAGTAAATCGGCTGATGTCGAAAACCCTAAAAAAGTAATGGTTGTAGGGCTTTTTGCAGTACTTGCCTCACTTGTTGCACAAAACCTAAGTGGCTCTATGATTTTAGGTGGTTTAGTAGGTGTAATGATATTTAGTGTATTTGGTGTAGTTAAGTGGGAAGAAAACGGCGACGTATTTAGCAAAGGCGTTGCGATGATGGCCATGATTGGCTTTATTATGATATCGGCACAAGGCTTTGCATCGGTTATGCAAGCCACTGGCGATGTAGCAAGCTTAGTGCACAGCACGGCCGCTCTTTTTGATGGTAATAAACCCCTTGCTGCCGGTGTTATTTTGTTAGTCGGGTTATTAATTACAATGGGAATTGGTAGTTCGTTTTCAACAGTGCCAATTATTGCAACTTTGTTTGTTCCTTTGTGCTTAGACCTCGGGTTTTCTGTTATGGCTACCGCTGCACTGGTTGGTACTGCGGGCGCTTTAGGTGATGCGGGCTCCCCTGCTTCAGACTCAACGCTTGGCCCAACATCAGGTTTAAATGCCGATGGCCAGCACGACCATATTAGAGACTCTGTTATTCCAACGTTTATTCACTTTAACATTCCGCTGCTGATATTTGGCTGGATTGCAGCAATGGTGCTTTAAGTAGTATTTTTGTAAGTATTAGCAAGTGTAATTAAAAGCTAAATATAACTAAGAAGGTATGTTAAAAGCATACCTCTTTAGTATCCAAAACCAACAACGCTCACCCCTATCAATCCCTCCAAGTTTGATTATCTTTTAGTTAATATCAGCTCTGTTGTTGAGGTTATACTTAATAAATATTTAGTATGATGTGTTCTTTAAGGGGTTTTATATAAGCACCAATTAAGGTGCTCATATAAATTTACTTTAGTGTATATTCAAAGCTTTAAATTAATCAAAACCATAAATCATTTTATCGCATACTACCGGCGTCGGTCTGTGGTTATCATCAACTGCAACAAACGTAAAGCTGCCACTAATGGCTGAATGTTTATCGTCTTTGTGCATCGTTTCTAATAATATATCTACGTCAACTTTTAAGCTGGTGTTACCTACATGCACTACTTTAGCTATTAACTCTGCAAAAGTACCTGCTGGTATGGCTTCTTTAAAGTCGACTCTATCAGATGATATAGTTACCAAAGGCTTACGGCAAAAACGAGTTGCTGCTATAAATGCCACTTCATCCATCCACGCCAGTGCATCACCACCAAATAAAGTATTGTGATGATTAGTACGCCCTGGAAACACGGTTTTAGTTACCGATGTGGTTGAGTCTTCAATACGCTGAGCAATTATTGCATCGCGATTTACGTCAGTCATAATCTCTACTTTTTGTTTGCTAATGTATCTTGCATTAGTAATGCAGGATCAAGGCGTTCGCCTTTCCAGTTAAAACGCCAATCTAGGTGAGGACCCGTTACACGCCCTGTTGCACCAATTTCAGCTACTTTGTTACCTTGCTCTATTTTATCACCCACTTTTACATCAAGCTTACTTAAGTGAATGTAAGTTGAGGTAATACCGTGACCATGATCAATAATTAATGTACCGCCAGAGTAGTATAAATCAGGTTCAGCAAATACCACGGTACCACTAATAGGCGCGTAAACAGGTGAGCCCGTTTTATTGGCAATGTCTAAGCCAAAGTGCGGACGACGAGGCTCGCCATTAAAATAACGCTGGCTACCATAAACACCCGATATGCGCCCTTCTGCAGGCTTTAGCACAGGGTCTAAAAAGTACAATAAATCAGAGTCTACTTCTCTGGCTTTTCGTACCGCAACGGCTTCGCGGCTTATACGCGCACTAACTTCTTTTGGCGGAGAGACATATTTTTTAGCTACGCCGGTAATTTTATCAATTTTATATTCGCGCTTAGTGATAGCTATTGGCTGTGAATGCGATTTACCATTGTTATCTACCCATTTTAAAGTATGAGTAGTTTCTGCGTCTCGACCAAAACCAAATACAAAATCACCCTTTGGTGAAAGTTTTAAGCTTTTGCCATCTAAGCTTACTGATTTAGCGTTTTCTAGCTTTCCAGTAACTAAACCGCCTTGTGTTAAATGTCCTTTTAACTCAAGCGCCATAGCACTAAAACTAGCAGAGGCAACAAGCGCTGTTACTAAAAGTGTTTTAAACATAACTAATCGATCCTTTTCCAACACCTTCATAAGCCGTTACTTTCACAGCTTTTTCTGGGTATTGGGCTTTAATTTGGCCTGCTACATGTTCAGCAATACATTCTACAGTGGTATCTACTGGCAAAATGTCGCAACGAGACTCGCTTATAGCCATTTCAAAATAGCCTTGTGCCGATGTATAAGCAAAACATACATCACCCGCTTTGGCTGGTATGTGTTTTAAATCAGCTGCGTTAATTTGATCTTCACTGGTGGCTAAGTAAATATCTTCCCACTTTTGAGACCATTCTTTTTGCAAGCGTGGCATAGAAATACCATCTAGGCTAATACCAATTTGAGAACGATGCCCATGAATAATACGCTGGCAATTACCGTCATGCTTTTTAAGGCCATGGCTGTAATGATAGTAAAAACTTTGGCTGTGTTCAGGCTTAAGAGACAGCTCAATTTTTTCAATGTTATCTGGTAGCTTCGGTAAAATAGTCGCAATTAAAAATTCGGTAACCGATTCAACAGTTACTTCGTCTGCGTTAATCATGCAATAAGCTTGATGAGGGGCACTCATAGCTAAGTGGTTGTTTTCACCAAATGTACAGTCGAGTGTTTTATGCTCGTCAAATTCAGATACAGTGCCATTAAGCCCTGTAGGAATTGCTAAACGGTGATCAATACACTCATCTATAATGCCTTTAATTTGCTTTTTAACTAAACCAAAATCTAAAACCATAGACTCTTCGTTAAGTTTACCGTGCAAAGTTAAATCAACAATCCAGCTCTCGCCAACGGCGCCGCGTTTGTTACATAAGTAAGAAAAATCAATCACAGTTAGTGAGTTAACAAAAAGGATCATAAACTTCCTTTAGACTGGTTATAAGACAGCGTTAATTATAATGATTTCTGATTGTAATTGCGCGGTTTTATAGTGCAAAAACCAATCGCGTTGATTGATTGATGATTTAATATGCAATATTTTGATTTTTTAACTGCTCCGAGTTGTTTAGCGTACAAGTGTACGCTAAAGTACTTGGCAATTTCTAAGCGAAGATAAGTGTTATGGAACCTAAAAATAGCTATACAAAAGAAGAGTTGATCCTGTGTGGTCAAGGTGAAATGTTTGGTGAAGGTAACTGCCGTTTACCAAGTGACAACATGTTAATGATGGATCGCATTACCTCTATTACTGCTGATGGCGGTATTCATGGGAAAGGCGAAATTGTTGCTGAGCTTGATATTGACCCTAGCCTTTGGTTTTTCGATTGTCATTTTAAAGGCGACCCAGTAATGCCAGGTTGTTTAGGCTTAGATGCTATGTGGCAACTAGTTGGTTTTTACTTAGGTTGGTCTGGTGGCCCTGGTCTTGGCCGTGCGCTAGGTGTGGGTGAAGTTAAATTTACTGGCCAAATTTTACCAACTAATAAAAAAGTAACTTACCGCCTTGTAATGAAACGCGTAATTAAACGTAAATTGTTCATGGGCGTTGCAGATGGCACTGTAGAAGTAGATGGCCGAGTAATCTACGAAGCAAAAGATTTAAAAGTGGGCTTGTTCCAAGACACTAGCGCGTTTTAATTTTTTAAATGCGTACAAAAAGGCCTCCAATGTGGAGGCCTTTTTGCTTAAATTCGATTCTTGATTTTAGGTTTTATACATGTTGCGGTTTTCAATCGCTTCACGCCAACCTCCTAACCACTCTGATTTGGGATCTACTTGTTGATAAGGGCATAGCTCTTTTGAGCGACCTGCTAAACCTGCTTTAAAACCTTGAGAATGAGCTCTTTCTAAACGATCTCTTTTCTGTCTCTTCATCGGTAATATCCTCACCTTTTTATTTATATATTGTGTAGCATTAGTGAAATCTACATTTAATGAATAGTTAATAAAAATGTAAAACTCAAATCGCAAAAGCAATTAAATTGTTTGACTTTAACTAAGCTGCTGATGCAAAAATGAATTAACATTTAAAAAAGTAAGTGGTCATACAACATTTAATTTGACCGGTTTTATGCTAAATAAAATGCGACTCAATAATCGCTAAATGTACTTAAGTACATATTTACGACCTGTGTATTTTGACTAAGTTCCGAACAAAAATGTAATCGTGACACTTTTATTTCATTAATCCTAAATAAGTAGTTCACCCTAAATATGATCTATTTTTAAACAATTTAAATTTACACTTGATTATTTAAAGTCGATCGGTCTAATATAGAAGAATGAATAAAAATACATCAACGCCAATACGTCGTGGTCGCCCACCTAAAATAGCCAGAGAGAACGCCGATACCAAAGCGTTACTTATTCGCACGGGCCTAGAAACATTAACTGAGTTTGGCTTTAGCGCCACGGGGTTAGATACTATTTTAAAAAAAGCGGCTGTACCTAAAGGCTCTTTTTATCATTACTTTAAAAGTAAAGAAGCCTACGGCATTGCCCTAGTTGATGCATACGACAGTTATTTTATTGCCAAGCTTACCCATTACCTGCAACAAGAAGATGTTCCCCCACTTGAACGAATCGTTAATTTTACCCAAAGCGCAATTAAAGGAATGAAAAAATACGATTACAAACGTGGGTGTTTAGTCGGTAACTTAAATCAAGAGCTTAACCATTTAAGTGAAGAGTTTAAAACCAGGTTAATGCAAAGCTATACCGCTTGGCAAAACCATGTAGAAGTTTGCTTAAACCAAGCTAAGCAACAAGGCACTATTGCAAGCCATGTAAATACAAAATTGATGAGTGAGTACTTTTGGATTGGGTGGGAAGGTGCGGTTATGCGCGCAAAGCTCACAAAATCAAATACCCCACTTACTTTATATACAGAAATGTTTTTACGCGCATTACTAACCTAATGCGTTTTTATTTACCAATTAAAAGACGATCGGTCTAAAAGGATATCCCATGAATAACCCAATTAAAGCCATTGTTATTAATAAAGAAGATAATAACTACAGCGCCTCATTATCGACTATCCAAAGCAGTGATTTACCAAACGAAAACGTGTCTATTGACGTGCAATACAGCACACTTAACTATAAAGATGGTTTAGCAATTACTGGTAAAGGCCCCGTTGTGCGCAGTTTTCCTATGGTGCCAGGTATCGATTTAGTGGGTACAGTTACTAATTCCACCAGCGATGAATTTAAAAATGGCGATAACGTAATATTAAATGGTTTTGGTGTAGGCGAAAAACATTGGGGCGGGCTTGCTCAAAAAGCGGCACTTAATAGCGATTGGCTAATCCCCTTACCTACTGGTATTTCACCAAAACAAGCGATGCAAATAGGTACCGCTGGTTACACTGCTATGCTAAGTGTTATAGCACTTGAAAAACAAGGTATTACGCCTGAATCTGGCGAAATACTGGTAACAGGTGCCAATGGTGGCGTAGGCAGCTTTGCTATTTATTTATTAAACCAACTTGGTTACAACGTAACAGCAGCAACAGGTCGATTAGATCAAAGTGAGTATTTAAAAGAGTTAGGTGCTAAACAGGTAATTGACAGAAATGAGCTTTCAAACCCTGGTAAGCCTTTACAAAAAGAGCGCTTTGCAGCGGCAATAGATTCTGTAGGTAGCCATACACTTGCCAATATTTGTGCATCATTAAAATATGGGGGTGTAGTAACCGCCTGCGGACTTGCCCAAGGCATGGATTTACCTGCCTCAGTTGCCCCGTTTATATTACGTGGTGTGTCACTAATAGGCATTGATAGCGTAATGCGCCCTAAAGCCGACAGAATTGAAGCGTGGGATCGTTTAGCTAAATTAGTAAGCGCCGATTATTTAGATAAAATTTCGACTGAAATATCACTAGAACACGTAATTGATAACGCAGAGCTACTTATGCAAGGCAAAATTCGCGGTCGTGTTGTAGTTAATTGTCAAAGTTAAGCTATTTACACTGTTAAAGCCTCGTTATTAAATTTATAATGCAATTTGTATTTTAATAACGAGGCAACACCTATGAGCAACCAAGAACTTTTCAGTAATAATCCACTGCAAGGCGTTAAATTAGAACAAGTGGTTGAAGAGCTGGTTGAACAATACGGGTGGGAGCTCCTACACGCTTATTTACAACTTAACTGCTTTAAAAACAATCCTGATATAAAGTCAGCGGTTAAATTTTTACGTAAAACACAATGGGCACAAGAAAAAGTAGATAATTTTTACCTTTATCGCCTAAAAAACTTACCTAAGCCTGATGATGTGCAATACGAATTACCGCCACGCGATCGCGTGATCCCAGCTGATCATAAACCTGGTGAGCCATGTGAGTTAAGTTTTAGTGATGCAAAACGCATTATGGAAAAAAAAGCATCAAAGCAACGTGCTCGCGATCGTAAACAACGCTCTAATTCTAGTAACCCTTGGGGTAACTAAACACGCTAATTTAATTTTGTAGAGCTATTTTAAATGGCTCTACAACTCTCTTTTATCAATTTCTATTACATCCACGCCTTATAGAGAAAAAATAGAAATCAATACCCTCGGTTTTTCCAAAAATCTGTTTCAGTACGCTTTGCCTCTAATGCCACCTTAAATGTTTTATCAGCAATGATTTTTCCATTAAGCTCAATCGTCATACGCCAATCACCCAATTTATTCTCTATTGGCAACCAAAGCGTGTCGCCTAAATAAAAGTTCCAATCACTGTTTTTAACGTATACATCGCCTTCAAAGGGGTCCATTACATCACCGTGACTGTCTGGAATATCTGGGTGGTATATACAGTAGCGAAGCTTTTCGCCTTTGCCCTTTTTAATATTTACGATTAAGCCAAACTCAACATCTACCTCAGCTATTACATTTGTTGTAAATTGCTCTATTTGTGGCAATGCTTTACTTTCGCTATCCCACTTAGAGTAAATACCGTGACTTTGTAACGTCACTACAGGTTTTGTTTTAGCCATTAAGGTAACCTTTTATATTAGCTATTTTTGCATTAGTTTAACTTTTTGAAATTTTAAAATAAAACACAATCCAATAAAGTTAAATCTCAACTTAGCTTTAATACTTCGCCTATTAACATCATTGCTAATTTGTCATCATTGTTTACACACTATTTGCACAATTGCTGATTATTGTTTGAGTAACTTAATTGAACAGGTAAGCAGCAATGAAACTACACGCACTTAATATTAAAAACTCAAATAGGATAAATGCTATAAAGCTAAGTACCTTGGCTCTAGTTGTTTCATCGTTAGTTGCTTGCGGAGGTGGAGAAGGCATAGTTGATACCTCAACAACTTTAGATTCATCTCAAAATATCACAGATAACGGTACAGGTACGAGTAGCTCAACCCAAGGCGTGCTTTGTGAATATAGCTACAGTGAATATAACGAGTCAGAATCAGTACAAGCCACCAGCGCTGCAGATTGGTCATGCACAGGAACTACACGCGACTTAGTAGCTAATGGCATACCTGATCACGAAGTAGGCACCTTTCCTAATGCAGATAACCCAAATACTATTTCTGAACAATCAGTAAATGAAAGCTACACACTTGAGCCTGTAGAAACAACACAAGCAACCATGCTTGGTGGCCCTCGTGGAATGATAGGCGTTGTACTTAACGGCATTAAAATAGACGCCGGCACAGGCGGAAGTTGCGATGATTCAGGCACCGATTGCGATTTAGGTGACAACAGCGGTAATTGGAATATAGAAGCCTTAAGCCAAGACACGTTTAGTTTTGGAACAGACGACAACAATGCACACGTACAACCCGATGGCACATATCATTATCATGGTATGCCTGAAGGCTTTGTAACACTGCGAGGTGGTAATAGCTCCACTATGACTCTAATAGGCTGGGCAGCAGACGGCTTTCCTATTTATGCACGTTACGGCTATTCAGACTCAAGTGATGCAACTTCAGCCCTAACCGCAATGACCGCAAGCTACCAGCACGTAACAACGGTAAGCGCAAACCGCCCTTCTACTGATATATACCCATTAGGTACATTTGCACAAGATTGGGAATACGTAGCAGGCTCTGGTGATTTAGACGAATGTAATGGCCGTGTTGGCGTAACACCTGAGTTTCCTGATGGGATATACCACTACTACGCAACAGACACTTACCCGTTTTTTCAACGCTGCGTTAAAGGCGAAGTTTAATTAGGAGTAAGTTATGCCTTATATGAAAAATTATCTGTTAAGTGCGGCCACCTTGGGCTTACTAAGCACATCAACCTTAGCAAACGCACATTTAATGGTTGCAGAGCACGGTACGCTTAATTTTATTGATAATAACGTGTTTATTGTGCTTTCAATCCCTATGTCGGCTTTTAAAAGGGTTGATGAAAACAAAGATGGCAAAGTGTCAATAATTGAGTTTAACGCTCATAAAAAGCTAATAGCTAAACGAGTTAAAAAGAACGTTTATTTAGCGGATCATCAGTATAAATTTACTATTGACGGACTTTTACTAAACCCAGAAGCGTCGCATACACATAAAAGCAACAAT
This sequence comes from Pseudoalteromonas sp. FUC4, assembly GCF_008370255.1. GTDB lineage: Bacteria > Pseudomonadota > Gammaproteobacteria > Enterobacterales > Alteromonadaceae > Pseudoalteromonas. The sequence goes on from NZ_SEUI01000001.1 coordinate 919,017, forward strand.
ATAGACCAAGTAACCATTACTGGGCGCTACTCTTTGCCTAGTAAACTAACCAAGGTTAACTTTAACGTTAAGCTATTTAGTAACAATGAGCACAAGCAGCACTATCAAATTACAGCGGTTAATAAAACGCAAAAGCTAACTCATCAATTTGAGCTATCACCAATGTCGCCCTTTAGTAAGGTGTTTACTAATTAGTGATACTTACCCAAATAATTAAGTAGCAAAGAGTACAAGTTAAACCAATTTGTGCTCTTTTTTATTTTTGTCGTCTTATTTAACACTCTTTAGTGAAGGGTTCTTTCTATAAAGATACAAGCTTGGGATTTTTAGGAAAATAATGCTCTTGTTGCTGCTCACATAAACTAAACTCACGGGTGTTTTTATATGGGAGTTTCATAAAGCCCGCAACACCCACGTCCGTAATATTTACCGCGTATTGCATTAGTTTATTAAGAAGGCGTTTAAACTCAACCTCTTTGCTCGAATCGAGTAAGCGGTAGTAATGGTGAATCTTCATTCTGTCGGGCAGTGCTTCAAAAATAATACACCCCGTATGATGAATTTGGTTAAGCTCAAATACGCATTTAATAACTTTTTTAGGTAGCTGTAGTTGCTCATCAGGGTCTTTACCGTCTTCAAAGTATGAATGGGGACGGGTTATGTCGTTTACTTTCATGCTTACAACTTCGTATTCAAGCTCTGGCAGACTATCAAACTTAAATGCACCGGTGCCATCTCTCTCTAACTGAATAGTTTTACGGGCATCGAACAAACAACACTTAAATAACCCTTTTTGATTAATCGCTTGGGCTAGCATCACTGTGTTATTAATCGCATCACTAAAGGCATCACCCAATGATTCGTCATGCATTATTAAAGATGATTCAACAAACATTGACTCATCCTTCCAATGAAAACTAAGCCCACCTACTACAGGGTACTTAGCTAATCGGCTTATTGATGCCAAAAAAGCTTTTTCGGTATCGCCTGTATCAAACAAAAACTCTTTATAATAGCGGTCAAGTTGCGCGTCGTTTATATCTAGTAATTGCTCGTTATGATCGGCTTGGCGTAAAAACTGTTTTCGTGAACTATATACCACCGTGTCGGGCTGCTCGTCGTTGCCATACCAAAAAGGGATATCTGCTTTTTTTTGTTTTTTATCAAGTTCAGGTAAATACATTTTGGCCATAGTTGTAATGTTACGCATAAAGTAATCACCAGCACCATCACGTATGGCCTTACTTTTTGACAGCATGCCATCAATCACCTTAGCCAGCTCTTTTGGGAGCCCTAAGCTGCTTGCAGGGATGGCTTGTGCACCAAAGCGGCACGACTGCGCCGACGCTAACGCATATAACGTAGCGGCTACACCTTGTTCGTCAAATCGTGGGGATGATTGCTCTCCCGACATTTGCGCTTCACCAATAAAGTACACATCGCCCATACGGGCATTCGTTGTGCTTAAATCGCCCGACATTAAATCCATAAAGTTACTGGCAACAGGGTTACCATCACTATCGAGCTGTGCATACACAGAGCTGCCCCAATCCACTAATGAAAGCGCGTCAGTGTTTGCATCCCAAACAAGGTTTGAAGGTTTTATATCGCCATGCACTATAGGTTGTGGGCTAACGCCGTTTTTGTGACTACGTAAATCAATTAATACATTACGTAACCTAACAGCTAACGCCATTATTTGCGCGGCACTAAAGCGCCCTGTTTTAAGCGATACTTTTTCAAGATCCTCTCCAATGGCGCGCGCCATCATTAAAATCCCTTGTTTTTTAATTCGCTCAAATGCATAAAAGGTAGGCACTAAGGGGTTATTAATTTGCGAAAGCATATACGCTTCGTCTTCTAGGCGGTCGCGTACACTTTGGGCAAGCGTAATACGCGAAAACTTAAATACCCAAGGTAAGCCGTTATCGTCATCACCTGCAAACACAAAACCAAAAGCACCCGAGCCAATCATTTCAACGTTTTTGTAGCCCAGCAGTGTTAGCTGCTTAATACAAATATTAAGCCACTGGCGGTGTTTTTTAGCATCGCGGTGCGAAAGCAAATAAACAGATTGCTCTTCGTTGATATAAAAATTGCGGATTTCTTTGGCTTTCAATACAGGTACTCAAATTTATAAAACTAACTAGGGCGTGTTGATCTTTGTTGATTGAAATTTGTTCAATCCAAGGAAGATTAAATCGCGGCGCGAGGTTTGTAACCTAGTGGGCTAAGTAAAAACCGAGCAACAAAGAGTTAATCGTCCCTAGAAAGAACCCAAAGGGCAGCGCATGTTTGGTATTTATGCTGCGTTATCGCCTATTCATGGGGAATAACCACACTACATAGGCTCCGCCTTGCCTAAAAACCAAACATACTGCTGCAAATTCACCCACCAAAGATCAACACGCCCTAATTATTAGTTTTATGTAATGAGATTACAATAGGTTAAATAAGAGTTTTGAAATCGTGGAATAAAACAGCGCTAAAGTAGCGCCATAGCAGTAAATTTAAGTGTAAACGTTAAAGCTCAAAGTAAGCTTTTGCAATGCACTGTATATAAATACAGTACATTGCTTTTGCTAACTTTCTATAACACGAAGCTGCTTAATTGATGACACAGCTATGTGCGTTTGATAATAATATTTATTAGTGGCTCTACCACGGATCATAAAATAGATAGTTACTCGTTTAGCTTCGCCTGTTACTTCTATTGTTTTATCAATAAAAAAGGTGTCTGCTGGTTGCCCGTATTTACTTTGAAGCTCTGCTACCACATTAGGCTGTATTGATATCGTAATAGAACGCCTGTCGCGATAATCAGTTTCTGTATTTAAGTACAACCAACTCCCCTGAGCTCCCGCCGCTTTAATATGAAACAGGTAAGTGCCAGCAACCCCCTTAGGTGCACTTTGCTCAGTTAAAGCGATAAGGTTCATATTTGCAGCTGTACTTTGGCTCATTTCAATTTTATGGGGAACAGAACTACATGCACTAAGCGTTAGCACACTTAGTAAGGCTAGATATTTCAAGACACAATTTCCTTGTTTCTTACACCAATTCGCATAATTCAGTGACCTATTTTGAGACAAGAAAATCGTGTTGAGAACACAGCAAAAATTTCGTTATTAAGATGTTGTACATCAGAAACTTAAACTAGTTAGCGATTTAATCCCTTAAATTGATTAACTATTATTGCGAATTGGTATTATGCATTATTAAAAATATTTAGCGTTAATGATACCACTATATGTAGCCATGTTTCTATAATCAATCCAAACAATTAGTTAGCGGATATTAAGGCGCATTGCGCTGAGAAGGATCTGTTTTAAAGCTTTTTAGCAAACTTTGTGGGTCAACCACCTCGGTATGCTCTTTAGCAGCCTGCGCCCACCATATTAGTTGGCCAAACGTGCGTGAGAAATAATTAAACCACGATGATTGACCCTCTCCTGCAACAGGTTTGCCATCCTCACTAAACACATCTTGCGCTTTTGGCACGTGGATCATAGCTGATACCGGCAAACAGCCAAGTTCAGATAAAAACGTGCGCATACTAATGCCCGCTCTTACACCACCCCACTGTCCTGCTGAGTAAGTTACTATTGCACTTGGTTTATACGAAAATAGTGAGCTACCAAAATGATTAAGTAAGTCAGCAAGGGCTGGACTCATGCTGTGATTGTACTCAGGGCTAATCATTATATATCCATCTGCGGCTTTAATTTTATCAGCTAATAGAGTGAGCTCTGTAGGTGCATTACTTTTAGCGTATGCAAAGTGTGGTTTAAATACGTTTACGCTAGGAAAATCCAACGCATCAATTAATTCAAACTCATGGCTGCCAAAATGCTCTCTTAAGCATTCTATACAAGCCCTAGAAACCCTTAAGCCTAAGCGAGCTGGTTTTGGTGGAGTGCTATCGCGTACTGTGCCTAAAAATACTAAAAACTTCATATGTAATTCTCAACTTTTTTAAACGATAGCTAAACACTAACATTTTATAGTTATTATGTATTACACATACGCATTGTTTATTGATTCAAAGCATAGTAATAATTAAATTTAAAACTGAAATTTAGCAACAACCGCGCCGTTAAACATACTTTATCGTGTGTTAAATTCACTCGCTTGCATACTTTTTACACATTTGGCCAGTAATATGCCACAGTATAAGTACGCCAAAACCTATACCGAAAAGGATACAAGTAATGGGCTTAAAAAATTATAACGCATGTGCAATCATTGTTACCGCAACAGCTTTAACTCTAAGTGGCTGCAACGACTCATCTACTAACAAAAATACCGAGCAAGTCAGTAGCCCACTTAGTGAGCCGCAAAAAGCGAATCAATCAATAAAGCTATCTATGTTCAAACAAGGGGCTTTTATTACAGAGCCTAAAATTGTTGATTGTGAAACCCAGCAAGGTACTAAAACAACCTGTTATGAGTTTACTACATCAGGTGCACCCGCAGGCAGAGAGCCTGGCTCATTTTGCCCTCGCAGCACAACAGACGGAGCTGATGTATCAGGTACTTGGTTTGATAAACAAGGTAAAGGAGAGCTAGTCGATTTAACTGGCGACTTTATTCTTAAGCTAGATGAATACTACGGCGATGAAAAATGGGTGTTGTATGACGCAAAAACAAATAAAGTTCGTTATACAGCAACAAAAGAATCTTGCTCAGGTGCCGCACGCCCAGATGTAGAAGAACAATACAAACAAAATTGTATTGAATGCAAGCTATCTTATTTAGAAGATAACTTTTCGCTTACTTATTTAATTCCGACTACACCAATAGTGAGTAAAAAATCCAGCCGATTACATACCGTGGGCTTAGCGCTTGATGGTACTGAACTTTCAGGCCCTGCACCTATAAATGCTATTTTGGGCAGTTATACAATTGCAGCATTTGACGACTGCGGTGGGCATATTAACCTGCACCAAGGTTATCACTATCATTCAACAACAGGATGTACCAATTCAGCTCCAAATACTGACGGACACGCCCCTTTAATAGGTTATGCCGTTGACGGTTACGGTATTTACGCAATGAAAGATGCACAAGGCAATGAAGAGTCACTCGACGAATGCCGTGGTATAACAGATGAAACCAGAGGCTATCATTATCATGCTGCCAGCCCGAGCGAAAACTTGTTTATTGGCTGCCTTCATGGTGAGTCTGTAAGAGCAGCTGGTGGCCCGCCGCCAGGCAATAAACCACCACCAAAGCATTGAGAAAATTATGACTATTAAATATAAGTTACTGTTTGTTTTACTTGCTCCTTCATTATTACTTTTAAGTGTTTATGCGGCAGCACATTCTCAGCCACTTAATCAAATAGCAGTGAAAGCATGCTTTGAAAAGCAAAAGTCACAATCGTGTCAGTATCAGGGTGGGCATAACGACTTATATATAGGAAGCTGCCAATATATGGCTGATGACTTAATGTGTGTTCGTAATCAACCCATTCAAAAAGTTGATAACAAAGAAAGTAAAACGAATAACAGCAATGACAGCCACGAACATCAAAATAAGCAGCATAAGTAGTTTTAAGAGTTAAGAGTTAAGAGTTAAGAGTTGTGGGTTTTGTATTATACCAATTCGCTTAATTAAGTGATCTATTTTGAGGGTAGAAAAACGTGTTGATAGCTAGGCAAAAAATTCGCTATTTAGTTGTTCTCGGCAATTGCTCCTGCATTGCTCTACCTTCTGCATCTATGCAGTCGTAAATCAAAGTTTTTTAACACAGGTAGCGACACGTTTAGCCCCGCAAAATGATTAAGTATTATTGCAAATTGGTATTAGGTGCAGTAAATTTACTGCACCTAATTAATTTAAACCGTTACGATTAGTATTGATAACTTAGCCCTACACCACCCCAAAATATATTTCGAAGTGTCTCGTCACCTGCAAAGCGTTTTTCATCTTTATTAACGGCAATGCTATAGCTTGTATACGTGTATAAGGCTAACTGATTAAAAAGTTGATACGACAAGTTTGCAGTAAACTTTACGTTGTTAATTCCGTTGTGCCCATCACTAACATACCCAGCATTAAACCCCACGCCTGATTGAATATCCAATAATAGTAAATCGTTAATATAAAAATCTTTTTTTACTGCCAGCTCCAAAAATGTACCGCTGGCATCAAATGAATGATAAACACTACTTAATAACTGAATATCGTCCGCATAAAAATACGCAACGTCGAGGCTTAGCTCATTATCGTGAGCATCAATGCCTTCTTCACGAGCTTTAATATAGTTATAACCTACATACATCTCTATCCGCTCAGATAAGTGAGCGGTATAAATAGCATTTAAATTAAGCTCTGAATAATCACTACTAATACCTTTTGCCGCCCAAGGGATCACCGCAAAGTTTTTATAATTAAACTCAGTAGCAATTGATGCAATACCATTACCAGCAAGGTTATCTCGACCTTCGGTTACATATCGGCTTTCCCATAATGGGTGAATATGTAAATCAAACTCTTTATTTTTATAATTTACGTCAGTATTGGTATGCTTAATATTTCCGCCTACGCCCACTTCAAGCTCTTGATAGTGCTCTTGTGTTTTTGCTTGTGCGTAAGCTGTATTTACTCCCGCTAGAGTCGTAATAACAAATACATATTTTAAATAGTGAGTCATTTATTAAGTCCAAAACCATCATAAATGGTAAAAAGTGGCGCATAGTATTGTTATAAAACGTGTTAGCGCAATAAATGGATGCATATATATTGTTTTATTTATTAGATTTGAAGTATTTACTAAGTATTACCCATAAACTACAAGTTGCAATTAGCTCGGATTTCAACCAACAAACCAAAGCTATATACGCACCGAGCAATGCTCTAGCAGGTACTTAATTTAATAGTAAAATGATAGTTATAGTACTCACGGTGAGGTGTTCCCTATTACAAAAACAGGAAAAGTATAAGTAGGAAGTGTAAAAAAGTGCGATAAAGGGGAAAACTATAAGCAGCAATAACTCATTAAGCTGCTTATTATTCTTAAAATTATTAACCTAATTTGTTTTTCAGTTTAATGACTTAAATAAGCCATGAGGACAATCAGTGCAACATAAAAACCAAAACCGAGTAAGAAGGTTAAGTCGACTCTTCTAGCCTTACTGGCTTTATAAGATGCAAAGTCTTTAAACTCGCTTTTATACAGCCCAAACGTAACCATTTTTAATAGTAGCCAACCGGTCGAGTAAAATAAAAAGCTCAAGCCAGTATCAACTATTAGCCAAATAAAAATCTCAAATGCAATACTCATTAACTATGTCCATTAGTTTGGAATACAAAAACTATATCAGCTATGTGTTTAAAATACAGCCAGCTAAGTTAATTAAGGTGTAACAGTAAATTTCGTTAAACCTATTAACTGACCTGATTCGGTGACTACTTTTACCTGCCACTTACCAACAGAGTCGCGAGGAAAATTTACCTTGTGGGTCCATGCTCTGTAACCAAGCTCTCTCCCGCCGTTTATATTTAACGTGATCCGATCAACTTCCTTTTTATTATGAAGCCACACATGAAATATTTTTTCATTTAAGCCTCTTGGTGCTTTAACGGCGGTCCAACTATATAAACCTTGATGATGCAGTGTATAAGAGTCTAACTGTTTAATACTCCCTACTGGCTTTTTATGCTGTAAATCAACTTCATGAGCTAATGTAATATCGGTTAAGCGCAGCGCAGCAGGAGGCACATAACTTCTTAATTGCCATACAGCAGTACTCAAAGCACATAAAATAAATACAAGAATAGGAAAACGCCACCAGCGCGCATTAGGCATTAAATTGTTTAAACTCGGAAGAGTAACTACTACAGCTGTTACAAGGGCTGCAGCTAAACTTTGGCTCGTTGTAAGGTTTAACAAAATAGGTAAAGTAACAAGCAAAACAACGAATAAAGCAAAGTTATGAAACACACTAAATAACGTACGGTTTCTAGCAAGTTTTTTGTAATAAAAGGGGTCTATAACCGATATAACCGCACACAAAACAATGAGGGAGGTAAAAATTGCTTGAGGATGGTCCCACTGGGTAACCGCTAAAAAAAACGGCAAAGCAAAAAATAGACTTTCTTGTTGCACCATTTGTAGCGCAAAACGCATTACATTAGGAGATACAGCCACACCAAATTTTTCTTCTACTTTGTCCCGCAGCCAATTATCAATAATTAGCCACAACCAACTAATAAGTAAAAATATCGCAATAACTTGCGAAAAAGACTCTTTTCTATCTACAAGTGCATAGCTGGCAACACCCGACAAAAAAGCCAGCACAGCCAATAATCCAGGTCGTTTTTGCATCGCGCTTATAAATCTAGCGATTATATTTTTACAGTAATCCATGTATGAGTGCTTCCGTACGGGTATGTACTTTATTATTTTTATTCAGAGTAAGGTTAGTTTAACCACGTTTAAATGAACAACAGATAGACGGATGGATTTAAACGCGCCATTTCACAGTACATTAAACTAACCATTTTTAATTAATCAAAAGCTCGCATAGCGCGTCATTGGTACGTTTATTAATTTTTGTAACACATGCGCTTTAGCAAGTAATTCATCCTCAGTAAGTGCAGGCATTTTATTGTTAAAAGCGAACGCAATTTTATTGCTACCTTCAATAGTAAAACTAAAAATATTTCCTGCAAATTCCTTCCCAAGTAATTGATCGAACGCTTCTCTTTGCCCAACTTTGGTATGGCAAATATTAAGTACTAAAACACCATCAAAAGTGAGTGCATTTTTACAATCACGTAAATAGGATGCTTGGACTTAATCTGGCCTATCCCACCTGATCTATATAGGAGAGGTGATTAAAAAACGAGTATAACTTAGTTAACGTACTTCCATTGTTACTAATACGGCTAATAACGCTTTTATTAATTTACAAGCATTTATATATGTACTCAAAAAGGTCGGTTTATCATTTATGTTAGATGAGCTGAAGTATCTGCCTTTATAGCTAATTAAAACGTTTCCAGTGATGACTTTTAGTATAAACAACGGCGCAACATACTAAAAATTTGGCTAATATACTGTTATAACAGTAAAAACCCCCTTTGAATATTCCTCATGTTCAACATGAATAAAGTGCACATCAGCACAAAGGAAGTCTAAACGGCTAAACATCCGCACTTTGTTTTTATCGATTTATGCCTTTTTTTCGTCAATTGCTACGTAATCGAATCTAACAATAATGATTAATGAATATGACTCATGTTTTATGTGAAATTAAACCGTTTTTCTTCATATACCAATCAACGTATAAATTACTCATCCCTTAGCGCTAAACACTATTACTAACAACTTAAAGCCGCTGGATAACAAACCAGCACACTAAGTTAAAAGGTTAATAAAGCGCAAAGCATCAATCAGGTTTAAATTATAAAATTGGATATAAACACGATGAAAAAAGATTTTACATTTAATATAAAGAGCGTTTCACTCGACGAAAATTATCATCCATCAACTAATACGCGTATCACAACCAACTTTGCTAATTTAGCCAGAGGTGAATACCGCAAAGCAAACTTGCGTAACGCCTTAAACATGATTAACAACCGTTTTAATGCCCTAGCCCATTGGGATAACACCAAAGGTGAGCGTTATGCTGTTGAGCTTGAAATTGTCTCTGTTGAGATAGGTATTGAAGATGGCGGCGAAAGCTTCCCCTCTATCGAAATATTAAAAACAAATATAGTTGACCATAAAACAAATAAACGCATTGAAGGTATTGTAGGAAACAACTTCTCATCGTATGTACGCGACTACGACTTTAGCGTACTCCTACAAGAGCACAATAAAGGAAAGCCTCAATTTAGTATTCCTGATGACTTTGGGGTATTACATGGCAAACTATTTCAGTCATTCGTAAATTCGGATACATACAAACAAAATTTTAAAAAACCACCGGTTATATGCCTAAGTGTGTCAGATAACAAAACCTACAACCGCACCGAAAACCAACACCCGGTACTTGGCGTTGAATACGAGCCAAATGAATCATCTTTAACTGAGCAATACTTCAAAAAAATGGGCTTGCAGGTACGTTACTTTATGCCGCCAAATAGCGCCGCTCCCTTAGCATTGTTTTTCTTTGGTGATTTACTTAATGATTACAGCAATCTTGAGCTTATAAGCACCATTAGTACGATGGAAACGTTTCAAAAAATCTACAGACCAGAGATTTATAATGCCAACGCAACAGCGGGAAAATCATATAAACCAAACTTAAAAAACTTGGACCACTCACTAACGCAAATTGTGTATGACCGAGAAGAGCGTGGCAAGTTAGCAAACGAGCAAGGCAAGTTTGCACAAGAGCATTTTATCAAGCCGTACCAAACAGTTCTTGAGCAATTCTCTACTAGCTATCTGTCATAACAACTAATAGTAACAAGCAGTAATAACGCGCTTAAAGATACGTTTAATAATTAACTAAAATATACGGCATTATTTATTATGAAAAAATTACTACCTACATCTACCGCTGGCAGTTTACCTAAGCCTTTATGGCTTGCAGAGCCAGAAACACTTTGGTCACCTTGGAAATTGCAAGGTAATGAATTAACCCAAGGAAAACACGACGCCCTTCGCTTGTCATTATTCGACCAACAACAAGCAGGTATTGATATTGTTAGCGATGGTGAGCAAACAAGGCAGCATTTTGTAACTACATTTATAGAGCACCTTAATGGCGTTGACTTTGAAAAACGTAGAACAGTAAAAATTCGTGACCGATACGACGCAAGCGTACCCAGCGTTGTGGGCCCCGTTAGCCGTCAAAAGTCTGTATTTGTTGAAGACGCTAATTTTTTACGCAAGCAAACCAAGCAACCTATTAAATGGGCATTGCCAGGCCCAATGACAATGATCGACACGCTTTACGACGATCATTATAAAAGCCGCGAAAAACTAGCGTGGGAATTTGCCATAATACTCAATCAAGAAGCAAAAGAATTAGAAGCCGCAGGCGTTGATATCATCCAGTTTGATGAGCCCGCGTTTAACGTATTTTTTGATGAAGTAAACGACTGGGGTATTGCTACATTAGAGCGCGCAATTGAAGGTCTTAAATGCGAAACCGCCGTGCATATTTGCTATGGCTACGGCATTAAAGCCAATACAGATTGGAAAAAAACACTAGGAAACGAATGGCGCCAATACGAAGAAGCATTCCCTAAGCTTCAGCGATCCAATATCGATATTATCTCATTAGAGTGCCATAACTCACATGTACCAATGGATTTACTAGAACTCATTCGCGGTAAAAAAGTAATGGTAGGCGCAATTGATGTAGCAAATCACACTATCGAAACGCCAGAAGAAGTAGCTAATACGCTACGTAAAGCACTGCAATTTGTAGATGCCGACAAACTTTACCCGTGTACAAACTGCGGCATGGCTCCACTACCTCACCATATAGCCAGAGGTAAACTAAATGCCTTGAGCGCTGGGGCTGAAATTATAAGAAAAGAATTATTAGAAAAAAGCTAGTAAAGTAGCTTTAAAATACAAATTGTAAACAATAACAACTGTCGCACCATGTCATAGTAAAATCTATAAACATGGTGCGTTAGTTAAAACCGACTAAAAAACAAAGATTCGACGTATTTAACGGCTTTAAAATACAAAGGCTACCACTTTTACTATTTGTAATTAATAGCTAAATATAACTAGTCGTACACCTCTGGGCGAGTTGTTATTTTCCTATTGGTTACAACCTACCAGGTTTCTTTTGCTAACAATAATTACTAACCGTTTATTAAGTTCATTATTTGTTAAATAACCACAAGCCCCTGTTATTAATTTACCGTCTATATTGAATGAATAATTATAACTACCATCATTTTGTGAAAGTGAGTAGTAAATGGTGTTTGCTTGCTCAAGTTCAATAGACCCAAAATTTAAATTACTTTTGGGCAAGCTAACATTTACCTTTGTTATAACGTACTCAGATTTATTTATTACAGTAACACTAGGAGTAATATAGAAATACAGATAATAAGAAGCGATTACAAAAAGAAAAATAGTAATAGTTATTTTAACAAACCGGTTCATAAATTATCTTATGGGCACATAAAGAGTCTATAGATTAACTCGTTTTTTAATTTGTTTTTATTGATAAAAAAACCATAACTGAGTATCTATTTTGGTTCAACACTATTAAGGACCGTACAGTTTGAAATTACCGTCTAAGCCGTTATACACCGAAATATACCTTTGTTCTTCGCTTTGCAGTTTATACAAAGTAAAAGCTAAACCATCCATAATTATTTCATTGCGTACTTCGCAAATTTCATTGTGTTTAAGGCTATCACGAGGGAAAACCTTTTCTATTTCGTTAGCTTGTATTAAAGCGCCCGAAGAATGCTTAGTAGCAATATATTCGGTATCTTGTTTGTCGCAAGATACTACTCGAATAGCAATAGCTTTAAAGCAAACAAAACAGCTAATTAATATTACAAATGCTTGAGTTTTCATCATTACACATAACGCTTTGCTAAGGGGCAATTAACTGTTGGCTAAACTTGCGCGAAGCGCCAAGCCAACTGTTAATTGTCCCAGTGAGTTTACGAACGAACATGAGCAACTTATAGTTACTCCGTTCCATTAATTAATGTATTTACCTATCTCATTAATACATGGAATATGCTTCTGTTGATCACGAATATTTGAGCGGAAACAATCAATGTTTGTAACAAGACTTTCGGATCAACAGGAGTTATTTGTTTCAATACGCATACTCAGGGATTGTCGTAATGCCGACTATCTATAAGACCTGCGAGAAACACTATTAGCCTCTATTTATTCTTTCACTTTACCTCTAGGAGGCCCAAAATGGAAGCCTTTAACGTCTCAGATTTTGCAGCCCTTATCGGGACCGATTGGGCTGACCGTAAACACGATATTTGTGAAATAAATCGTGACACAAATACACAACATTTAAGTGTGATTTCCTCTGAACCTAAGTCAATTAATGCATGGGCGCTTGAGTTAAAACAACGCTACAACGGCAGATCTGTTGCTGTCGCGTGTGAGCTAAAAAAAGGCCCACTTATATATGCACTCAGTAAATTTAAGCACATTGTATTATTTGTGATTAACCCATCTAGTGTTGCTAAATACCGTGCTGCATTTACGCACAGCGGGGCTAAAGATGATCCTACTGATGCAATTATTCAAGTTGAAATATTACAACTTCACATGGATAAATTAACGGTTATTAGGCCGGATTCAGAGGACGTTAGGTGTCTTGCGCAGCTTGTCGAATACAGACGTAAACTAGTACAAGATCGTGTTAATTTAACCAATAAAATAGCCACAACGCTAAAAAATTATTATCCCCACGTGATTGATTGGTTTAAAGAAAAAGACACTCAAATATTCTGTGACTTCTTACTGCGCTGGCCCTCTCTTGCTCACGCTAAAAAAGCGAGGAAACAAACACTACTCGACTTCTTTAATCAACATAATTCCCGCTACCCACTCGTTAATGAAAAGCGGATAAAAGAAATCAAGGATGCAGAAATACTCACCGAAGATATGGCGGTGATCACGCCAAATTTATTGCTTATTGAATGCCTCGTTCCGCAACTTAAACAGCTGATGTTGGCAATAACACGATTTGATGACGAAATTAAAACACTTTATAAGCAACATACAGATCGCGCTATTTTTGATAGTTTACCTGGGGCGGGGCCACAATTAGCACCTCGATTATTAGCCGCTATGGGATCAAATCGTGACCGCTATAAGTGCGCCGCTGACATACAAAAATACGCAGGCATTGCTCCAGTAACCGAACGCAGTGGCAAGAAAGAATGGATACACTGGCGGTACTCATGCACTAAGTTTTTAAGGCAAACATTTGTGGAATGGGCAGGATTATCTGTGCGCTATTCATTTTGGGCAAAAGCATATTATCGTCAGCAAGAAGCCAAAGGAAAACCCCATAATACCATCATCAGATCATTGGCATTTAAGTGGATACGAATTCTATTTAGGTGCTGGAAAACACATACGCCCTACGATGAATCAACTTACTTAACCGCATTGAAAAGTAAGGGTTCACCGCTGTTAAAATTTGCGGTGGAAAGTGAGCTTTAGCGCTTGCTGTCCACCTCTGGGCGTGTTGTTATATGCTCTCAACACCAATAACCTCGCCCGACATTAAAACAGCAACGAAATTTTTTGAACCATACATTTTGTTGCCATCAATAAGAGGATCGTATTCGACAATGTAATACCAATACTCCTCTTTAAAAAAACCAACCAGACAATGGTATTTAATTAACTCTACACTTCTAATTTCGATACCATCAAATTTTGGCAAATTACTAACAGCCCAATCCTGAACTAAAGAGTAGGCTTTATAAGTTGCTAATGGTGGTGAAACCATTTCTTTAGGTGACCATGAACCAGCCTTTTTAACTTTGCTGCCTGGAACAACAAGGCCATACTTTTCACCACCATGAGTTGCTGTAGTTCTAGGAGTATGATCCTCACAAAAATCTGTATTCGCTTGTGCAAATAACGGTAGTAAAACTAAAAAAGAAACTAGAAATTTAATCACAATTCTTCCTTGAGCATATAACGCCCATTTAAGGGGCTGATAATTGTTAGCTAAAATGTGTAGCGCAGCGAAACCGAGCAAACTGTTAGCAGTCCCACTTGTAATTCTTGTTATATGGTTTTATTCAAAACACTCAAAGTCTAATTAGTTTATATACTAGCTATAAAAAAAGCACCTGAAGGTGCTTTTTTACTTGAATCGTTAAAGGATGGTATTACATAGCAACAGCTTGTAGCTTATTTACTAATTCTTTTACTATTGGTTTGGGGTTTCGTTGTTGTAACGCTTGATTTATAGCTTCTGTGATCAAGGCATTTTTTGCCAACTCTATATCTATTTTTCCATGTTCTGCTAGCCAAGTAGCAACATCACTCCACCGCCATATTGGACTTGTATTCTTTATTCTTTGAATAGGACTAGGGAAATTTCCCTTTCCACGCTTTCCATCTTTATATGCGCTAATTGTTTTTTTCGATAGTTCTGATAGTTGTGCAATATCACTAATACCTACTAAATCTCCTGCATCGACAGAAATAACTCTAGCATTTAATCCGGCTGATTCGACATTTTTGATAGCAGACATTACAGCTTGTTTATAGTTTATAGCTTCACGCATAAAGTCAACATAGACGGTATTGTTATAGGTGCACACCAAGCCATCATCACAACCTGCTTCAAACAATGCATCGTCTAAATTTGGTGTGGTTTCATCTACGCCGGATAGCACTAGTGAAAACTCATATGTGTTCATAATTCAACCTAACGCCTTATTAAGAGGCAAAAAATAGTTGGCTAAAATTTGCGACAAAGGAGAAAAGCCAACTGTTATTTGTCCTTTGGGTTTGTAAATGAAGGTGGCTTTTGCCACCTTGTTATTTACATTTGTCTACTTTATTTCGAATTTGTTTAGCATGATTTTCATCACTCTTCGGAGTAGACCAGACACTCATAGTGTGTCCTGGATGATTTGCGTTTCCGCATCGGAGTTTACCGAATGCGTGTGCCGACTTTCCGCCCTTGATAAATATCCACCCATTGCTTATCGCATAGTCTATCGCGGCTTGAATATGTTTGTTTTTATGTTTTGCTATACATTGTTCCTCCCTTAACGATTCAAAGTCATTATAGCAAAGTGTGGACGAATGTCTACACCAATTACTTTGTTGAAAAGATAAGTATGAAATCGTTTATAAATAAAAAGGACAATCTACGAAAAATAAAGTTGAGCTGGCGGGGAAGTGAACCATATAACGCCCATTTAAGGGGCTGATAATTGTTTGCTAAAATGTGTAGCGAAGCGAAACCGAGCAAACTGTTAGCAGTCCCGCTTTAAATTCTTGTTATGTTGCAGTTAACTCCAATAGAGCCAATTTAGCTGCTTTTGATAAAGTAAGCCACTGCTTTGTTTGAATAAATTCTGTAATGTACGGAACATCTTGTTCAGTTTCAGAGCAAACTTGCTCAAAGATTTCGTCAAAACGATTTAATACTTCAAATTCTTCTTTTGAGAACGTGCTTTGGTACCAATCTCGATTTTTTACATCTTGGTAGCAGGATTCCCAAGAGCAAAATAGCTCTGCGGATACATGAGCAATAGGTACTTTATTTTGATAATCAAGCTGTTCAGTTTTTGATGAAATCAACTTTAAAGTATCAAAAGTTTCTTTTCGATAATTCTCGCAAAGTTGATTATTCACCGACACTTCCTTATGCAACATAACGCCGCAAATCACCGGCAGTTTGAAGCAAAGCGACGAGGAACGAGGAGCGGCGCTTTAAACTGTCCGAGTGCATTTGCATTGTTATGAGTTGAAATCTCAACTTATCTCGATGATAGGCTGAAATAAATATTAAGAATCTTCTGAATTGCATCTTCTACTGCAATGAAATCGGTATCCTGACTCTGCTGGCGTGAAGGTTTGATTACACCAACTGCACTTAGTAGTTACGTAGCGTTCTTTTTTAATTTGTTTCTGTAGTTTTTTCTCGGATTTCTCAGCAGCATATTTTTCTCTAGATTCAGGGTAAAATAGCAGGTTCAGAGGCTTAATCAATGAAATCAGAACTATAGTAAACAAGATGTAGAGACCAAATTCATCCCAAGGTGGATTGTCTGTAATAAGTATCCTTATTACGATAGAAAAAAACCAAATCGCTCCAGGGATTATTATTGCCCAAACAACCTTGTCAGCTAACTTCATTATTTAATTCCAACCTTTTATTATTGATTACTATATTTCTTGAAAACATGGATTGAGATTTAACTTTCACTCATAACAATTTTGTCTACGACATTTGTCGTTTTATAAACCGACAAATGTCCATATATTACAGTGCATTTATCTTAACCATCAAATAAACACCTGTAAACAATTAGTTAACTGGAAATTATTTTTAATCAATACATAAATACACCGAAATGGTGGAGATCAGTAATATTGGACAAAACAACAAGCACTGTCTATATATACAGTTAACTTTTACCAGAGATTCATATCATGAAATCACCTTATTTAACTATGATAGCCGAACAAATGTATCTAAAACGTTATGCTAAAAGTACTATTAAAGCGTACTTATACTGGGTAGCTTCGTTTATTCGATTTAACTCTATGAGGCACCCAACAACGATGGGAGATAATGAGGTCGAACTTTTTTTAAATCACTTAGTCAATCAACAAAATGTTGCTCCTAACACTCAAACACAAGCCTTAAATGCGTTGAGCTTTTTATTTAAAGAAGTGATTAAAAAGCCACTTTCATTATCATTAAGTTTTGTTAAGAGCAAACGAGCAACTAAACTACCGGTAGTTTTAACGCAGCAAGAAATAAATAATTTTTTTAAAGTGTGCTCTGCAAAGCATTATCTACCCTGTGGATTACTTTATGGCAGTGGTATGCGATTAATGGAGGTACTGCGTTTACGGGTACACGATATTGACTTTGACTATAACTGCATTCGAATTTGGGATGGCAAAGGAGGCAAAAATCGTGTCGTAACCCTTGCCGTAGAGCTCACACCGCAGTTGCGTTCCCAAATACAATTAGTTGATAGTTATCTACAGTTAGATCTCAAAAACCCTTTGTATTGCGGTGCGTACATGCCGCATTTGTTACGTAAAAAATATCCAAACCACAATAGACAGCTGGGCTGGCAATATTTATTTTCATCACATAAATTAAGTATTGATCCTGAGAGCAAGCAACTGAGGCGTCATCATATCGATGAAAAGCAATTACAACGCGCTGTTAAAAAAGCCGCTTTTGATGCAAACATTAATAAACACGTTACACCACATACTTTGCGCCATTCATTCGCTACACACTTACTGCAAAGCGGCGCTGACATCCGCACAGTACAAACACAGCTAGGTCATAGTGACGTGCGTACTACACAAATTTATACTCATGTATTGCAGCAAGGTGCAAACGGGGTTGTTAGCCCGTTTTCAAGATTATAAACTCCCCGATTTAAAACAAAAAAGCACAGCCCACAAGCGCCATGCTTTTAAAATCAATCTTAATCCCGCTTGTTTTACAAACGAATACCGCCGTCTATTTCAACCACGCGGCCTGTAAAAAAGTCGTTTTCGATTATGTACTGTGCAGTATGGGCAATTTCGTCGCTTTCGCCTAAGCGCCCTACTGGCGTTACTGCAAGCATA
Source organism: Pseudoalteromonas sp. FUC4 (assembly GCF_008370255.1). GTDB lineage: Bacteria > Pseudomonadota > Gammaproteobacteria > Enterobacterales > Alteromonadaceae > Pseudoalteromonas. Next base: position 937,288 of record NZ_SEUI01000001.1, read on the forward strand.
CGTTGTTTGGCTTCGGGCTTCATGGCGTCGGTCATGGCGGTACTTATTACACCTGGTGCAATAGCGCCTACACGTATACCAAATCGACCAAGTTCTTTAGCCCATGTGGTGGTAAGTGCCACTACGCCTGCTTTTGATGCTGCGTAATTTGTTTGGCCTATGTTACCTGCGCGCGCTACGCTCGACATATTAACTATAACGCCGCCTTTGCCAGATTCAATCATGTGGCTTGCAGCTTCTCGCCCTGCTAAAAACACACCGGTCAGGTTTACATCAATCACTGATTGAAATTGCTCAAGAGACATTTTTTTAACGACCTTGCCGTCTTTAGCCTTTATAAACATGCCGTCGCGTAAAATACCGGCGTTGTTTATAAGCACACCAATGTGACCAAAATCGCTGTTGATGGTATTAAATACGTTTTCTACTTCGCTCTCATTTGTTACGTTTGCGGCATAACCTTTAATATTGCTGGTTACACCTTCAAGCTGTGTCAATTGCTCGCATGCGTTGTTTAATAAGTCTTGCGCCATATCTATTAAAGCAATGTTGGCACCCATAAGTGCAAACTTTTGCGCCATTGCAAAGCCTAAACCTTGTGCGCCACCGGTTATTACTACCGTGTTATTTTTAATTTCCACGCGTTGCTCCTACTTAGAAAACAGTTTAAAAATGGCACTAAAGTCATCACTACCCGCACCTTGGTGCTGTAGCATAGTGTATAAATTTTTAGCCATTGAACCCATTGGGGTTGATGAATTACTTTGCTGCGCGGCTTCCATGGCAAGTCCTAAGTCTTTAGCCATTAAATCAACCATAAAGCCTGGTTTGTAATCGTTACTTGCAGGTGCGGTATCCATTACACCTGGACAAGGGTTGTAAAGTTCAAGCGTCCAGTTACGGCCAGAACTTGCGGTCATTATGTCGCTAAGCACTTTAGGGTCTAGGCCGTTATTTATGCCCATTTGCAGTGCTTCGCTGGTGCCTGCCATTAAAATACTAAGTAGCATGTTATTACATATTTTTGCTACTTGCCCTGCGCCAATATCGCCTGCATGAAATATGTTTTTACCCATATCACTCAGCACTGTATTTGCTTTATCGAACGCGGCTTTTTCGCCGCCTACAATAAAAGTAAGTGTACCTGCGGTTGCGCCTGCAACGCCGCCCGATACCGGTGCATCTACAAAGCTAATGCCCTGCTCGCCAAGTGCGCTGCCAACCACACGGGCCGACTCTGCATCTATTGTTGAGCAATCTATCACTAAGGTGTTTTTGCTAAGTACCTTAATTAAACCGCTATCGTCGTTATTGCCTAAATAAAGTGATTTAACATGTTTGCCCGCAGGTAACATACTAATAAGTATATCGGCATTGGTTGCACATGCTTTTGCATTTTCAGCTGCGTGTACACCTTTACTCGCAAGTTCATTTAAGACCGACTGGTTTAAATCAAATGCTGTAACATTATGGCCGGCTTTAATTAAATTAGCCGCCATAGGGCCGCCCATATTACCTAAGCCGATAAAACCAATATTGAGTTTAGTCATCGTCTTTCCTTTATGTGTGTGTTGGGGTGTCTAAGCCATTGAGTGGGTGGTTTTCGCCAAAATGGTTAGCAAAAAAGCTCTCTATTATGGCTTGTGGTACATCACTCAGTGTTTTGTATTGCCAATTAGGCGCGCCGTCTTTATCTATTAATAGTGCTCTTACGCCTTCTTGAAATTCACCTACTTCGCCAGCGCGTACCGACATACCCAGCTCCATTTTAAAACACGCAAGTAAGCTTTTGCCTTTACTGGCTTTTAGCTGCTCACTTACTAGCGCGCAACTTAGTGGGCAACCATGCTTAAGTGACTTTTGGGCGCGTTGCAGCCATTTATCGTCAGTAGCTAGGCCTAAAATATAATCAACTTGTTCTTGTAGCGTATTAAATTCAGCTAATTTTTGAATGGTTGTTAAGTTAGCTTTAATATTGCCTTTAGGCATACGCGCAGATTGGTTATCTAAATCGGTTAATAATTTAGTTAAACGCTCATGATTTAAACTTGGAGTTTTGCCCCAGTTAGCAGCTAAAATTTGCGCTAGCATGGCATCGTATTTAGTGCTGTCGATAAAGTGATCGGCAAGCGATACAAAGCGTGCATCTTCACAATTAATAGAAGCTGACGTTAGCCCTAAAAATAGCCCCACACCTTGTGGCATTTTATGTAAAAAGTAACTGCCGCCTACATCTGGGTATAAGCCTATGGTTTGCTCTGGCATGGCAATGCGCGATGTTTCGGTTACTACGCGGTGGCTAGCACCTGCCATTAGCCCTAAACCGCCGCCCATCACTATGCCGTTACCCCAAACGAGGATAGGTTTATCAAAGGTATGAATAAGGTAATCAAGCTTGTACTCTAGCGTAAAAAACTCTTCAACTAAGCTTGTTGGTTTACCTTGCGCCATTGCATGATGAAGGCTTACAACATCGCCGCCTGCACAAAATGCTTTATCGCCTGTGCCTTTTAACAACACCATTGCGATTGCATCATCGTCTTGCCAAGCTCGCAATTGCGGCTCAAGTAATTTGATCATCTCAAAATTAAGCGCATTTAATGCTTTTGGTGCGTTAAGTGTAATAACCCCTATTAAACTGCCATTTTCTGCGGTTGCAGTTTCAAATACTACGGGCTCATCGACGTTATTTAATACTGTTAAAGCACTCATTAGCCGTTTACCCAGTTAGCGCGGCGTTTTTCTAAAAAGGCGTTTACGCCTTCTTGTTGATCTTCGGTATCAAATAAACCAACAAACAATTCACGCTCAAGAGGCAATACACTTGCCATGGGTTGATAACGCCCTTTTTGAATCAATGTTTTACACGCTGCAACTGAGGTGGGGCTTTGATCGGCCACTTGGTTAGCCAGTTTTAATGCTGCCGCAAAGCTTTCACCCTGTGGTACTACTTCTTCTACTAAACCAATTTGCATGGCTTTATCAGCTTTTAAGCGCTCGCCGCATAAAATCATCCGTTTTGCCCAGCCTTCGCCTACAAGCCATGCTAAATTTTGAGTACCACCCGCACAGGGTAATAAGCCAACTTTAGCTTCAGGGAGCGCCATTTGTGCTTGCTCTTCCGCTATACGTACGTCGCACGCAAGGGCAACTTCTAGCCCGCCGCCCATTGCATAACCATTAATGGCTGCAACCGACACACCTCTAAAATTAGTAAGCGCTTCAAATGCTTCACCAAATACACGCGACATATCGGCGGCCACGCCTTTATCGCCACCAGAAAATACGTTTAGGTCGGCACCCGCGCTAAAAAACTTCTCGCCTTCACCAGTCAGTACTAATGCATAAATATTTTTATTATTATTAAGCTCGTTAACTTTGTTTTTTAAGTCAATTAAGGTGTCTTTTGTCCAGGTATTAGCTGGCGGGTTAGACATAGTTAAAATAGCAACATGGCCTTCGGTTGTTAATTCAATACACGGCTTTGATTGTGACATAACTTGCTCCTTATAAAACGTCGCTTGCAGATTCAGCTAAAATACGGCGCGCTATTATTACGCGCATAATTTCGTTAGTGCCTTCTAAAATTTGATGAACGCGCACATCACGTACATGGCGCTCAAGCGGGTATTCTTTTATGTAACCGTAACCACCATGAATTTGCAGTGCATCATTACACACGTTAAAGCCAACATCGGTCGCAAAGCGTTTAGCCATAGCGCAGTAAGTGGTTTTTTCAACGTCGTTATTATCAAGTTTAAATGCAGCAAGCCTAACCATTTGGCGCGCAGCTACAAGCTCGGTGTTCATATCGGCAATTTTAAATTGCAGCGCTTGAAACGCAGCGAGTGGTTTACCAAATTGGGTGCGTTCTTTTAAATATTCACGGGCGGTATTAAGTGCTGCCTGCGCTGTACCAATTGAACACGTTGCAATATTAATGCGCCCGCCATCTAAGCCTTGCATCGCAAATTTAAAGCCTTCTCCCTCGGCGCCTAACAAGTTATGCGCAGGAATGCGTACATCTTCAAAGCTAATTAGGCGTGTAGGTTGTGCGTTCCAACCCATTTTTTCCTCAGCTTTGCCGTATTCCACGCCTTTTACGTCGGCTGGGACTACAAATGCCGAAATACCCGCAGCGCCTTCGCCGCCTGTACGTGCCATTACCACTAATACTTCGGTTTCGCCCGCGCCCGATATAAACATTTTTGAGCCATTAATTACGTACTCATCACCTTTAAGTACGGCTTTTGTTTTAAGTGATGCGGCGTCTGAGCCCGAGCCTGGCTCTGTTAAACAGTAAGAGGCAAGTAACTCGCCCATTACTAATTGCTCTACGTATTTGTCTTTAACTGCATCGGTACCAAAACTTGCTACCATCCAGGTGGCCATATTATGAATGGTTAACATGGCCGTTGTTGCGGTACAGCCCATAGCAAGCTGCTCAAAAATAATGCTCGAATCTAAACGAGATAAACCAAGGCCGCCTGCTTCCTCTGGCGTGTATAAACCACAAAAACCAAGCTCACCCGCCGCTTTAATCGTGTCTTTAGGAAAAATATGCTCGCGGTCCCATTTTGCTGCATGGGGCGCAAGTTCTGACTCGGCAAACTGACGTGCTGTTTGCGCAAAAGCTTGTTGATCTTCTGATAAGTTAAAGTCCATGGTAGACCTCTTTAATTGTGTTAGTTGTGTTGTTAGTGTTTCCCGTCACAGGGATAGTTTGTGACGAGCGGCGAAAGCTTATGTGTGTGTTGTGTGTGAAGTAGCCTTCGCGCCCATCTTTATTATTAATTATTCTTTTATTTACTCATTTTTTAATTACGATTACTTTAAGTTAATGCTCATGTTTGGACCCGAGGCAATGTCGTCTTCAAACCAACGTGATGTAATCGTTTTAGTTTCTGTGTAAAAGCGAATACCTTGTTTACCGTACGTGTGTGTATCGCCGTAAAACGAGCCTTTCCAACCAGTGAACGAAAAGAACGGAAGTGGCACCGGAATTGGCACATTAATACCTACTTGGCCTACTTCAATTTCGTGTTGGAATTTACGAGCCACTGCGCCGCTTGAGGTAAATAACGAGGTACCATTACCGTAAGGGCTGTCGTTAATAAGCGCGATTGCTTCATCAAGCGTGTCTACAAACATACACGCGAGTACTGGGCCAAATATTTCTTCTTTGTATAAATCCATTTCTTTGGTTACGTCAGTAAATAACGTTGGGCCAACCCAGTTACCTTGCTCATACCCTTCAACCGTAAAGTCAGAACCATCAATTAAACAGGTAGCGCCTTGCTCTTTACCACCGGCAATGAGTGATAAAATACGTGCTTTTGCTGCTTTTGATGTTTGTGGACCGTATGCTGCGTTTGCATCATCCCACACGCCTGGGCGTACATTTTCAAAGCCTGCTTTAATTTCATCTACCCACTGACTTGCTTGACCTACAAATACAGCAACCGAAATACCCATACAACGTTGACCAGCAGCACCTACCGATGCGCCTACTAGGTTGTTTACAACGTGCGATTTACTGGCATCAGGCATAATAACCATATGATTTTTAGCGCCAACACACGCTTGCACACGTTTAAGATTTTGCGTGCCTTTAGAATAAATATAAGCACCTACACCACACGAGCCAACAAACGAAATAGCACGTACTGCTTTATCTTCTAGTAAGCGGTCTACTTGTGGTTTTGTACCGTGAACAACTTGTAATACGCCTTTTGGTGCGCCGGCTTCAATAAATAGCTCTGCTAAGCGCATTGGTGTAAGTGGATCTTGCTCAGACGGTTTTAAAATAAAGGTGTTACCACACACAATAGCCAGCGGGAACATCCAAAGAGGGATCATTGCAGGGAAGTTAAACGGGGTTACGCCTGCACACACGCCAAGTGGCTGCATGTAAGAATACGTATCGATTTTACGCGCTACGTTTTCCATTGTTTCACCCATCATTAATGATGGTGCGTTTGCTGCTTGTTCTACTACTTCAATACCGCGCCAAACATCGCCTTTTGCATCTTCAAATGTTTTACCCAATTCGTGGCAAATAATGGTAGCAAGCTCATCGTGGTGTTCTTTTAATAGCGCAGCGTACTTCATCATAATGCGAGCACGTTCAGTAATTGGTACGTCTTTCCATGTTTTAAACGTCTCAGAAGCTGAGGCAATTGCCGCGTCCATTTCTGATTCTGTGGTACATGGCACTTGTGCAAGTACTTCTTGAGTTGCTGGGTTTATAACATCGATAAGCTCTTTTGATGCTGATTGAATAAATTCGCCATTAATAAGTAGTGGTACTTGGTGCATGATTAAATCCTAGTGTGTGAGTTGTGTGTTCTCTTTTGAAATTGGTAGCGCCGCTTTGTAAGTATTATTAGTGCAGCGCTTTTATAGTTATTCGTACAGCTTTCTTATAACTATTAAATATTTAGTTAATACGCTTCTACAGCCATAGCAACCGCTTCACCGCCACCAATACATAAAGACGCGATGCCTTTTTTAAGGCCTCGGTTTTTAAGGGCATGAATTAGCGTTACTAAAATACGCGCGCCGCTTGCACCAATTGGGTGGCCAAGTGCACATGCACCACCATTCACGTTTACTTTGCTTTCATCAAGTTTTAACTCGTTAATAGCCAGCATGGTTACCATGGCAAATGCTTCGTTAATTTCCCAAAGGTCAACATCGTTTACAGCCCAGCCTGCTTTTTCAAGCACGCTGTTCATAGCCCCTACTGGCGCTACTGTAAATTCACTTGGTTTTTGAGAATGCGTGCTGTGCGCTACAATTTTACAAAGCGGTGTTAAGCCTTGTTCCTTTGCTTTTGATTCGCTCATTAATATAAGCGCTGCGCCACCGTCTGAAATTGACGATGAATTAGCCGCTGTAATAGTGCCGTCTTTTTTAAAAGCTGCACGTAAGGTAGGAATTTTTTCTGGGCGGGCGTTACCTGGTTGCTCGTCAATCGAAACTGTTACATCGCCTTTGCGTGTTTGCATCGTATGCGGGGCAACTTCGTTATCAAAACTGCCATTTTGTATCGCGGCTTTAGCTTTACTTAATGAGCCTAATGCAAACGCATCCATTTGCTCGCGGCCAATGCCGTACTCGTCGGCGGTGTCTTGTGCAAAACAACCCATTGCTTTGTTGTCGTAGGCGTCTTCAAGGCCATCGCTCATCATGTGATCTTTTATTTCGCCATGTCCCATACGCATTCCACAACGCGCTTTTGGTATGAAGTACGGTGCGTTTGTCATGCTTTCCATGCCACCGGCAATAGCAGATTGAATAGAGCCGGCTTTAATTAAATCGTTTGCAAGCATGGCCGCTTTTAAACCAGAGCCACATACTTTATTAATTGTTGTAGCACCAGTGCTAAGAGCAAGGCCTGCTTTTAACATTGCTTGGCGTGCGGGTGCTTGTCCAAGGCCTGCTGGTAATACGCAGCCCATAATTACTTCGTCTATTGCATCATTAGCTAAACCAGTTTGTGCAAGTGCGCTGGCAATGGCGGTAGCGCCAAGCTCGGTAGACTGCGCATCACTTAACGCTCCCATAAAACCACCCATTGGGGTACGTTTTGCTGCTACAATTACCACTGATTCTAAAGTCATAACTAACTCCATTGTATTTATATGCAAATAGTTGTTAGTATATTTGCTCTATTAATTTAGTATTCATTTATTATTTAATACCCTTACACAATACTAACGTTTACGCCAACGTCAACTAAAAACAGCTTAATTTTTAGTTTTATAAGTGTAAGGATTATTTTCCATCGGTTAGACTACACTGACAAAATAAAAATAACCCATTGAATATTAATAATATAAATCAATACCTCGCTTAAACATCCCTTTATAAACAGTTTCAAATCACACCAAGCTTTACCTTTACGTAAACTTCACTTATATTGGAGTTATTCGAATGAGGTAAATACAATTATGAAACCAGATAATCAAACAAACTTTGCAAGCTCAGCCAAAATGCCGGCAAGTAATGAACAAACATTTAGCATTAGTGAACTCGCTAAAGAATTTGACATTACAACCCGCTCTATTCGCTTTTACGAAGACCAAGGGTTAATAACACCAGAACGTAATGGTCAAACCCGTATTTATTCAAAACGCGATAAAGTGCGTTTAAAACTAATATTACGTGGTAAGCGCCTTGGCTTTACATTGGCTGAAACCGGTCGTTTGTTTGAACTGTACGACGCAGATAAATCAAGCGCTAAGCAGTTGGTTACTATGCTTGACCTTATTTCAGAAAAAAAAGCAGACCTATCTCAGCAAATGGACGACATAAAAGTTGTGCTTATGGAACTAGTTACTGCCGAGCGTCGCTGCAGAGACACATTAAACAAAATAGACGAGTAAGTTTATTTTTAAAATAACAACACACTGACAACACACACGTCACACAGGAATAAATCATGAGCACTATTTCACTATATAAAGAAATGAACTTTGGCCTTGGCGAAACTGCCGATATGATCCGCGACCACGTAAACAGTTTTGCGAGTCAGGAGATTGCCCCGCTTGCTGAAAAAACGGACTTAGATAACGCTTTTCCAAATCAACTTTGGACTCAAATGGGCGAAATGGGCGTACTAGGTATGACCGTATCTGAAGAACTTGGCGGCGCCGGTTTAGGTTACTTAGAACATGTTATTGCTATGGAAGAAATAAGCCGTGCTAGTGCATCTATTGGCTTAAGCTACGGAGCACATTCAAACCTGTGTGTTAATCAAATTAACCGTAACGGGTCACAAGCTCAAAAAGAAAAATACTTACCTAAGCTTATTAGTGGTGAGCACATTGGTGCCCTTGCAATGAGCGAGCCTAATGCGGGCTCTGACGTTGTATCAATGAAACTCAAAGCCGAAAAAAAAGGCGATAAGTACATTTTAAACGGCAACAAAATGTGGATCACTAATGGTCCCGACGCACACACACTCGTTATTTACGCTAAAACAGATTTAAACGCCGGTGCTAAAGGCATTACCGCGTTTATTGTTGAGAGCAACTTTCCGGGCTTTTCAACAGCGCAAAAGCTAGACAAACTGGGCATGCGCGGCTCAAACACCTGTGAGCTAGTATTTGAAAACTGCGAAGTGCCAGAAGAGAATATTTTAGGTAACTTAAACGAAGGCGTTAAAGTACTTATGAGTGGCCTTGATTACGAACGCGTAGTACTTGCAGCGGGCCCGCTTGGCATAATGCAAGCGTGTATGGACATAGTGGTGCCGTACATTCATGAGCGTAAACAGTTTGATACCCCTATTGGTCAATTTCAGTTAATTCAGGGCAAAGTAGCCGACATGTATACACAAATGAATGCTGCGCGCTCATACGTATACACGGTAGCCAAAGCGTGTGACCGAGGCGAAACCACCCGTAAAGATGCAGCCGGTGCAATTTTATACGCAGCTGAGCTTGCAACTAAAATGGCACTTGATGCGATTCAAATTTTAGGTGGCAATGGCTACATAAACGAATACGCAACGGGCCGTCTTCTTCGTGACGCTAAACTTTACGAAATTGGTGCAGGTACATCAGAAATACGCCGCATGCTTATAGGCCGCGAACTTTTCACTGAAAGCCGTTAAGGATTAAACCATGACTATTTTAAAATCGAGCGTTAATCCTCACGATCCAACGTTTGTGCAAAACCATAAAAATATGTCAGCGCTGGTGGATGATTTACGCGATAAAGTAGCCACAATTAGCCAAGGCGGAGGCGCTGCATTAAAAGAGCGCCACGAAGGCCGTGGTAAATTATTTGTTCGCGACCGTATAAGTACATTAATTGATGAAGGCTCACCGTTTTTAGAAATTTCACAATTTGCTGCCTTTGGTGTGTACGAACAAGCAATACCTTGTGCAGGCGTTGTAGCCGGTATTGGCCGTGTTAAAGGCGTTGAATGCATGATTATTGCAAACGATGCCACGGTTAAAGGCGGTACATATTTTCCGCTTACCGTTAAAAAGCATTTACGCGCACAAGATATCGCAGAGCGTTGCCACTTACCGTGTATTTATTTGGTGGATTCGGGCGGTGCAAATCTGCCAGAGCAAGATGATGTATTTCCAGATAAGCTGCATTTTGGTCGTATTTTTTACAACCAAGCCCGTATGTCGGGTAAAGGCATTCCACAAATTGCTGTAGTAATGGGTTTATGTACCGCTGGTGGTGCGTACGTACCTGCAATGGCCGATGAAAGCATTATTGTAAAAGATCAAGGCACTATATTTTTAGCCGGCCCGCCCCTTGTAAAAGCAGCAACAGGCGAAGAAGTAACCGCTGAAGAACTAGGCGGCGCCGATGTGCACTGTAAAGTGTCGGGTGTTGCCGATCACTTTGCTGAAAATGATGCTCATGCGCTGTCTATTGCGCGCCAATGTATTGAGCGTATTAATTACACACGCCCTACAGTCCCTCTTCTAGAGGATGTAAAACCGCCGCGATACGATATAAACGAGCTTTACGGCATTGTAGGCACCGATCTTAAAAAGCCGTTTGATGTACGCGAAGTAATAGCGCGCACAGTGGATGACTCATCATTTGATGAATTTAAACGTTACTTTGGTGAAACGCTGGTCACCGGTTTTGCCAGCATTTATGGCAACCCGGTTGGCATAGTGGCTAATAACGGTATTTTATTTAGTGAGTCGGCGCAAAAAGGCGCGCACTTTATTCAGCTGTGTGCTCAGCGCAATATTCCTTTAGTGTTTTTACAAAATATTACCGGCTTTATGGTGGGTAAAAAATACGAAGCCGAAGGCATTGCAAAGCACGGCGCTAAAATGGTGATGGCGGTTTCGTGTGCTGATGTGCCTAAATTCACTGTACTTATTGGCGGCTCTTACGGCGCAGGTAACTACGGAATGTGTGGCCGCGCATTTGAACCAACCATGATGTGGATGTGGCCTAATGCCCGTATTTCTGTAATGGGCGGCGAGCAAGCTGCGGGTGTAATGGCGCAAGTTAAACAAGATGGTTTAGCACGTAAAGGCCAAAACATGAGCGAGCAAGAAATCACTGACTTTAAAAAACCAATTATTGATCAATACGAAAAGCAAGGTCATCCGTATTACGCCAGCGCACGCTTGTGGGATGACGGCATTATAGATCCTGCCGACACGCGTAATGTATTAGGGCTTGCGTTAGCGGCTGCGAACAATGCACCACAACGTGATTCAAAATTTGGCGTATTTAGAATGTAACCGGAGCACAAAATGTCAGTAACACTACAAATAACAAAATCTAATGTGGCTGTACTTGTGTTAAGCCGCCCAGAAAAAAGAAACGCATTTAACAGTGAAGTAATACACGAGCTGATTCAGTGTATTGAACATGCAAATACGCTTGATATTCGTGCTCTGGTTTTAAAAACAGAGGGTAAACACTTTTCAGCCGGTGCCGATTTAGCCTGGATGAAATCAATGGCGGATAACAACTATGCCGATAACCTAGCTGATTCAATGCAATTAGCTAAATTAATGCAGGTATTGGCAAGCTCCCCGCATCCTACAATTTGCGCTGTGCAAGGTGCTGCTTTTGGTGGTGCTCTGGGCTTAATAGCTTGTTGCGACATAGCCCTTAGTAAAGACGATGCTCAATTTTGTTTAAGCGAAGTAAAGCTGGGTCTTATTCCGGCGGTTATTAGCCCGTATGTAATTAAAGCTATTGGTGAACGCGCTGCTCGCAGGTACTTTTTAACGGCTGAAGTATTTGATGCACATACTGCTAAGCAACTTGGCTTAATTCATCAAGTAACCGGTAATTTAGACTGTGCGGTCGATAATATGCTGCAAACACTGATTGATAATGGACCTGTTGCAGTAAAAGCCGCAAAAGCATTAATTAACGATGTAGCAAATAAAGAAATTACCGATGAACTCATTGAGCTTACCGCTGAGCGTATTGCAAAAATTCGCGTATCTGAAGAAGGTCAAGAAGGGCTAAGTGCTTTTTTTGATAAACGTCCACCCGCTTGGCAACTGTAGGATTGATTATGAACACACAACGATTAGAAAAAATACTGATTGCCAATCGTGGAGAAATTGCGTGCCGAGTAATGCGCAGCGCAAAACAAATGGGCTTAACCACGGTCGCGGTTTATTCTGACGCAGACAAACATGCCCAGCACGTAAAAATGGCTGACGAGGCTTACCATATTGGCGCTGCACCAAGTAAAGATTCGTATTTGGTGGCAGACAAAATTTTACAAGTTGCCAAAGACTGCGGCGCTGATTGTATTCACCCAGGCTATGGTTTTTTATCTGAGAACAGCGAATTTGCTAAAGCCTGCGAAGCTAGCAACATTGCTTTTGTAGGACCACCAGCAAGCAGTATTGAAGCAATGGGGTCTAAAACCCGCGCTAAAGAAATAATGGCAGCTGCTAATGTGCCATTAGTACCAGGTTATTATGGTGATAAACAAGACCCTGCTTTTTTACAAAGTGAAGCTGAAAAAATTGGCTACCCTGTACTCATTAAAGCTGCCTTTGGTGGCGGTGGTAAAGGTATGCGCGTTGTACAAGAAGCAAAAGATTTTATGAGCGCACTTCAAGGTGCGCAACGTGAAGCGATTGCCGGTTTTGGTAACGACTTAGTGTTATTAGAGCGCTATGTAAACCAGCCTCGCCATGTTGAAGTGCAAGTATTTGCAGATAACTACGGTAACTGTGTTTATTTAGGCGATCGTGATTGTTCTTTGCAACGTCGTCATCAAAAAGTAATTGAAGAAGCCCCTGCTCCGGGTTTATCTGACGAACTACGCAAAGAAATGGGTGAAGCAGCTGTGCGCTGTGCACTGGCTATAAATTATAGAGGCGCAGGTACGGTTGAGTTTTTACTGTGTGGCGATGAATTTTTCTTTATGGAAATGAATACGCGCCTTCAAGTAGAGCACCCAGTGACCGAAATGGTAACCGGTGTAGATTTAGTCAATTGGCAAATTAATATTGCGGGTGGGCAAACATTGCCACTGACACAAAGTGATATTCAATTGCAGGGTCATAGCTTTGAAGCGCGTATATACGCAGAAGATCCAGCTAACGACTTTATCCCGTGTTCGGGCACTATTGAAGCACTGCACACTCCACTTAACAGTGAATTTGTACGCATTGATACAGGCATTGCACAAGGCGACGAAATCAGCCCATTTTACGACCCGATGATTGCAAAACTTATTGTGCACGATGACAATCGCGAACAAGCACGGAGCCGTTTACAACACGCCCTTGAGCAATTTCATTTAGCGGGTTTTAGCACTAACATTGGCTTTTTACATAATTTAGCAAGCCACCCTACCTTTAAGCAAGGTGCGCCAAGTACACACTTTATTGCAGAGCAAGGCGACTCGTTAGTTGCGGTTGATAAATCGTTATTGCAAACAAGTCAGCTTATTGGTGCTTTTGCATATTTAGAATCGTTAACTAACACACAAAATGCGCAAAACAGTGCAAGCCCGTGGCAACAACTAACTGGTTTTACACTCAATGCACCACAAGTAATTAAAGTCCCTTTTGCCGATTTACAGCTAAGCGCTATAAAAACGCCAGCGGGCTATAGTATTACGCATAACGAGCACGTATTTACTCTACAAGGCACATTAAATAACGGCTTGTGTAGTGTATTTATTAACGGCGAAAAACACAGCGCACATGTAAGTACGGTAGGTAATAGTTTGACGGTGATGAATAAAGCACTGCAAACTAAGCTTGAACTAGTTGATAAACACTATATTAGTTCGCACGAAAGCGAAGCTTTGCCACTTGCCGCGCCGCTTAATGGCACAGTAGTTAAGCACTTAATCGACATTGGTAGCACAATTACCAAAGGCGATGCGGTTGTTATTATCGAAGCCATGAAAATGGAATACACGCTTAACGCACCACACGACGGCATTTTAAAAAGCTACTGTTTTGGTGAAGGCGAATTAGTAACGCATGGAGCCTTACTTGCTATTGTCGAAGATACAACTGAGGAAGGTGCATAATGAGTGCCTTACCAAGTAAAGTACGTATTGTTGAAGTTGGCGCGCGAGACGGCCTACAAAACGAAAAAACAGTAAGCACAGCCGATAAAGTAGCGCTTATTAACGAGCTAAGTACTGCTGGCTTAAAAGATATTGAAGCTGGCGCGTTTGTCTCCCCTAAGTGGGTGCCACAAATGGCAGATTCAGCGGATGTAATATCAGCACTCAACTTACCTGACGTAAATTTAAGCGCCCTTACACCTAACTTAAAAGGTGCACAAGCCGCGCATGCTGTTGGTATTAAAGAATTTGCTATATTTACAGCTGCGAGTGAGTCGTTTTGTCAAAAAAATATAAACTGCTCAATAGAGCAAAGTATTGAACGTTTTAGCGAAGTAATGGCATTTGCTAAAACTAATAATATTCGCGTACGTGGTTATGTAAGTTGTGTGCTCGGTTGCCCATACGAGGGGGAGATTGACCCGCAAGCAGTACTGAGTGTATCGCAAAAACTATTAGATTTAGGATGTTACGAAGTAAGCCTTGGCGATACTATTGGTGTTGGCACCGCTAAAAAAGTAACGCAGTTAATAGAGTTACTTTTAACGCACATTGATAAAACTAAACTTGCCGTGCATTTTCATGATACTTACGGTCAAGCGCTAACAAATATTTACGCAGCCTTAAGCCTAGGTATAGCAACGGTTGACGCGGCAGTTGCAGGCCTTGGTGGCTGTCCTTATGCTAAGGGTGCGTCAGGAAATGTTGCCACCGAAGATGTAGTTTACTTACTGCAAGGGCTTGGCATTGAACATGGAATTGATTTAAAAAGGTTAAGTGAGGCTGGCTGGGAAATAACCAAAGCACTTGGTAAGCAACCTGTGAGCAAAGTATCTGTGGCACTACACACTAAATAACTATCTTATAAAATGATAATTCACTACTCACACAAGATAATTAACAACAAATAGCACACAATGAGGAGAGACTCATGGCCGGTTTTGATAAGGTAGTTTCTAGTTACGAAGCTGCAATGGAAGGATTAAAAGACGGCGATACCATTATTGCCGGTGGTTTTGGTTTATGTGGTATTCCTGAGGGCTTAATTAAACAAATTAAGCACATGCAAACAAAAAACTTAACCGTAGTATCTAATAACTGTGGTGTTGATGACTTTGGTTTAGGTATTTTATTACAAGACAAACAAATTAAAAAAGTAGTTGCCTCGTACGTTGGCGAAAACGCCCTATTCGAGCAGCAGTTATTAAGCGGCGAAATTGATGTAGAGCTTACGCCTCAAGGCACACTTGCTGAAAAAATGCGAGCTGGTGGCGCGGGTATACCTGCGTTTTACACCGCAACCGGTTACGGTACTCCTGTGGCTGAAGGCAAAGACGTAAAAGAATTTAATGGTCGCCCGTATATTTTAGAAGAGTCTATAACGGGTGAATTTGCTATTGTTAAAGCGTGGAAAGCCGATCGCTTTGGTAATTTAGTGTTTAGACACACCGCCATGAACTTTAATCCAATGGCTGCAACAGCAGGCAAAATTACCGTTGCCGAAGTAGAAGAAATTGTAGAGCCGGGTGAGCTTGAGCCAAGCCAAATTCATACCCCAGGTATTTTTGTAAATCGCGTTATTAAAGGCAGCTTTGAAAAACGCATTGAACGTGTAACAACACGAGATTAAGCAGGAGCATAATTATGGCATTATCACGTGAACAAGTTGCAATGCGCGTTGCACAAGAACTTCAGGACGGTTACTACGTAAATTTGGGTATAGGAATTCCGACACTCGTCGCAAACTATGTACCGGATGATATTGAAGTTATGTTACAGTCCGAAAATGGCCTTTTAGGCATGGGCCCGTACCCCACTAAAGCAGAGCTAGACGCCGATATGATTAACGCGGGTAAAGAAACCGTGACAGCAGCCAAAGGTGCAGCCATATTTAATAGTGCAGATAGTTTTGCCATGATACGGGGTGGTCATGTAGACTTAACCGTTCTGGGTGCATTTGAAGTTGACCAGAACGGCAACATCGCATCGTGGATGATCCCTAAAAAGCTGATTAAAGGCATGGGTGGCGCGATGGATTTAGTCGCTGGCGCGAAAAATATTATTGTTACTATGACCCATGCAAGTAAGCATGGTGACTCTAAACTATTAGAGGCCTGCTCTTTACCGCTAACTGGCGTTAATTGCGTAAAAAAAATAGTAACAGATTTAGCCGTATTAGAAGTTAAAGACGGCGCATTTCATCTATTAGAGCGTGCTCCGGGCGTATCTGTTGATGAAATCATTAGTAAAACAGCAGGTAAATTACTTGTTGACGGTGAAGTTCCAGAAATGGTTTTTTAAGCTTTAGCTTAAAATAACGCTTTACCCTGTACCGACCTCATTCCCAGTGCCAATGGCGCTGAGTTACCCAAAATCCCTCTCACGAGGGATTTTTTTTATCTTTTGTCATTATTTTTACCGTCATTCATACATCTGTAGTAAATTTTATCTATAATACAAATATAAATTAAATGTAAGCGCTTAGATTCTTTGCACTATTTTGTGGATAGCCTGCACCCTTTTTGTGAACTAGCGCTAAATTTATTTTTAACCTACTGATATTTATGTATTAAATAGTTGGTTCAAATTTTGCCTAAGTAAGGCGTCTCAATAAATTAAATAATTCTGGAAAACATGCAAACTCCTATTCGTGGCCTTCGCTCTTTTTGCTTTGCCGCAAGAAGCCTAAGTTTTAAGCATGCAGCTAATGAGCTGTACTTAACGCCGTCTGCGGTAAGCCATCAAATAAAACAACTTGAAGAACAACTTGGTATTGAGCTTTTTCAACGTAAAACGCGTTCAATTAGCTTAACCACAGCGGGTAAAAACTTTTTTGATGCTGTGTCTCCTATCATCACAATGTTAGAGGGCACCATTAACGAGTTTAGTCAGATGCAGCAAAATACAAATTTGACGATTACGCTGCCTGAATTTTTTGCCAGCGAACTACTCATGCCTAAATTAAGTGAGTGGACGTCAGAGCATCCTAATATAAACCTGCAAATGGACACGCTTAAAACACGCAAAGAATTAACGCGTCATAGCGATTTATCTATTGTATTGTCATCTGGTAAACCTACTGAAGGGTTAGCGACTGAGTTGTTTAACCTTGAGTATATTCCTGCATGTAATAAAAAATTGCTCGATCAGTGGAGGGACGATCATCGTCAAGCCCTTAACCAAGTTCCGTTAATCCTACACAAAGCTCGCCCGTGGGCTTGGCATCAGTGGGCCGAAAAAGCAGGGATTGATGACTTTTCTCCTTCGCAAATTATTCAAATAGATAGCATGTTTGGTGTAGCGCGTGCGGCGCAGCAAGGCATGGGCATTGCACTTATACCACTGCCTATTAGTCAAAGCTGGCTAGATGAGCAATGGCTTTATAAATTATTCGAACAGCCTTTAACAACTAAAGATAAATACTATTTAGTGCAGCACGAATCAAGCACACCTAATCACCCGCTTGATTTATTTGCGAAGTGGGTTGTAAATACGTTTAGAAAAATCCAAGAATAATCCCCTATTAGACGAGTTGAGTAATACAACCTACTCTGTGTTGTATTACTGAACTCGTCTAAACCTCTCTGCAATTTTGAATAATATTTTTAATTAAATACATAAACTTAACGCCAGGCATTAGACTAAAGTCTATAGTTTAATTTTTTTCACTCATTGGTTTCGTTTTTATCGTTTGTCGAAAATAAAGTTAAATATTAAAGTTACTTCATCAGCTCAAAACAACTCAGTTAATTTGTTTTTTTAAGAGCCATAAATGCAACCTTTAGAGTTCTAGTAACTCAAATGTAGCAGTGAAAAGAATCTTATATTGTGTGTGTAAGATGTTGTCAGTGTGAAAAAGCGGTTCAAGTTAGGTGGTGACTTGGCTTGAACTGTTTTTATTTTTGGCGCAAACCACATGGTATGCAATACAAAGCTACCAACGCGTAGTAAACAGAATCTTTATATTGTGTGTGAAGATGTTGTCAGTGTGAAAAAGCGGTTCAAGTTAGGTGGTGACTTGGCTTGAGCTGTTTTTATTTTTGGCATAAACCACATGATATGTAATACAAAACTACCAACGCGTAGTAAACAGAATCTTTATATTGTGTGTGAAGATGTTGTCAGTGTGAAAAAGCGGTTCAAGTTAGGTGGTGACTTGGCTTGAACTGTTTTTATTTTTGGCGCAAACCACATGATATGCAATACAAGTTTAATTCTTTTAAAAGCCCCGTAAGTTATAACTTACGGGGCTTTTTTAGTTAATTTTTAATTTGATATTCTTTTTTTAATTTACTTATTTGCACTTTATGTGAAATCAAGAAGGTATTAAATTTCTTGATTATGTCAGGGTAGTCAATCGACGATAATAAAAAGGCTTGTAAATCTATTGGCAATTCGTTTTGAAAATAAACAGGTCGGGTTAATTTAAAGTATTTCAGGAGGTTATAATTTAATACATCGTTAGATATGTAAATACACTCCACTCGCTCTTTTAAAAGCAACTCTATTAATTCAATTACGTTAGCTGTCTCTATTAACTCAACATTTTCATTATTCATTAACGGTTTAAAGCTTTGAGGCGTAAACCCTCTTACCGTTGCAAAACTAATGCATTCATCAATAGTGATATTTTTACTTAAACTCGCAATACCCGTTTTAGTCACAACGGTTGGCTGCGAATAAATAATTACATTTAAATCACCAAAGGAAGCTTTATAACTTGGTTTCCATTGAGGGTTATCTGGATATTTAAAATCAACATGATGGTGGTCAATGAATTCTTTATAGAGACGATTAATTGGCAACGTGTAAAACTCAAATTCAAAATCGTGCTGCTGTGCAAATAAAGTGAGCAGTTCTTCACTAAAGCCATAATAGTCTGCACCATTCGTTCCACTACCATTAAAGTAAGGTAGATACTCTATATTCTCTACGCCAACAACATAGTGCGTTGACGACTTAACATCGGTTATAAAAATTAATAAAGCCAAAGGCAAATACATTAACTGCGTTGCTATTTTTATAAATTGATTCATTAATAACCTAAGTAATAATATTGACGATTAGCTGCACGCTTTTATTTTAACAAATTTGCAAAGGTTATGATAAGACTATTTTGTTTTACGCAAAAAAGCCTGATTAAAATCAGGCTTTGCAAAGAAAAGGTTTAGCTTTTATCTCTTGGTACAAAATCAAGTACAGTTGCGTTAATGCAGTAGCGATCGCGCCCTCTTGGGCCTTCACCAGGAAATAAATGCCCTAAGTGTATGCCTGTACTTTTAGAGCGAAGCTCAATGCGTGTCATGCCCCAGCTGCTATCGTCGTGCTGTGTTACGTTGTTTTTTACAGGATGAGTAAACGACAACCAACCAGTACCTGAGTTAAACCTATCGCTTGTATCAAATAGTGGCTCGCCACTTAATTTATCAACAAAAGTACCGTCAGGTGTATTTTTAAACTCTTTGTACTCTTTACAGTAAGGTCTATCTGTTCGTGCATCAAAGGCAACTTTATAAGCATCGCTGTTACCCAATTTAAAAGCGCCTAATGCTTTATAAAACTCTTCAGGCGTTGCATAACCTTGGCGGCCATATACCTCAACACCATTTTCTAAAAATAAAATGGTCGGTGTTGCCCATGTGGCTGACTTAATGGTTAAACCTTTAAGCTGGTCAGCATGGCGAAATGACATTGGTATCGTGCCTTTGTAATCGTTTGCGACCGCTTTTTTAAACTTTTCACAGTATGGGCAGTATTCACGTGAGTCTAAAACTACGATTTGCTTTCCTGCTAATAAAGCAGTGTTATCTACTTTTTCTACGGGTGTTTTATTAAAAACAACACCGGTAGAATGATCAGGGCAATAGCCATTGGGATTCTTTTCTAAATAATTTTGATGATACTCTTCTGCCGATACAAAGCCTTGAAGCGGTTTAATAACCGTTTCAATTTTGCCGTAGCTCGCATCAGTTAAAAGCTGCTGATATTTCGATTTAACTTGCTCAGCTACTTTAGCTTGCGCATCAGTAGTCGTTAATACAATTGAGCGATATTGGGTACCAATGTCGTTACCTTGGCGATTTTTTTGCGTAGGATCATGACTTTCAAAATAGTTTTTTAAGAGATCTTCTGCTGAAATTATATTGCTGTTATACATAACTTGTACAACTTCAGCATAATTGTTCTCGTCAAAACGACGAGACTGATCAGTAATGTTTCTGTAGGTAGCTTTAAAGCCATTGCCATCTGCATAGCCTGACTCAGCGTCAATAACGCCATTAAGCGCTTCGTAGCGTTTTTCGGCCCCCCAAAAACAACCAGACCCCAGTACAATGGTTTCTACATGCATGGTGGCTTCTACATTACTGTGCTCAACCTTTTCCATAGATAAAGCAAAGCTGCCTGCGCTAAATATAATAGCAGCGCCTGATAAATATAATAAATGCGGGTGTTTCATAAAGTACCTCTTAAACAAGTGCGTGCTAATTAAGACCTCCTTATCCTAATTTTCATTTCAACCTAATTACTTATTTAGTACGAAGTGTATTTAGTTTTGGTCCTCAATAAGTTAAATACGATTAATTGAATATAAAAATACTCTTAAATTTAGTTGGGCAATAAACATAACCACTTAGTCGCAATGGTGTAAATAAATTAATAAAACTGTGTTACGTTTAAATTATGTTGTACAAATAGGTTTATTTAATGAAGTCAGACCCTTACATTTATGCATTAACAAACAGTAGTTTACTGTTTGATGCATCGCATTTAGACGCTACAGATAGACTCTCTATTCAAAAGAAAATTTGGGCTTTAGCTAGCCACTGTAAAAGCACTGATGAATTTATCGATTTGGTGCCCGCCATGAACTCGCTTACTTTTTATTTAAAATCAGATAAACACTTAAATAAGTGGTTACAAGTGCTACCTGCGCTGTGGAATGATATTAAAACGAGTACTTTTAAGGGGCAGCATCACTTAATCAAAACCACATACAAGGGTGAGGATATTAATTACGTGGCTCGTTATCATAATTTAAGCGCTGATGAGGTTATTAATATTCATAGTAGCACCAAGTACCACGTTTTATTTTTAGGCTTTCAGCCCGGTTTTGCTTACCTACATGGCTTAAATGAACAATTACATACACCAAGGCGAGATGAGCCTCGCATTAAGGTACCTAAAGGTTCTGTTGCGATAGGTGCTGCACAAACTGGAATTTACCCCGCAGATACCCCAGGTGGTTGGCACATAATAGGTCATACAGATACAGCTTTGTTTGATTCGACCTCTGAGCAACCTTGTTTAATTCAACCAGGCGATACGCTTGAATTTGTTCCGCTCATTAATAAAGGAGCAAATCATGATTAAAGTACTTAAAAGTGGTGTATTACTTACAATTCAAGATTTTGGCCGTAAGGGCTACCGCCATTTAGGTGTAAGCAAAGCGGGTAGCCTAGACCCTTATGCACAAATCATTGCTAATAGATTACTTAACAATAACGACAATGATGCCGTTTTAGAAATAACTGTAGGTTTGTGCGAACTGGAATTTACCTGCGACACAATAATTGCGCTTCATGGTGCAGATTTGCAAGCAACCCTTGATGGACATGCAATTTATCCTGGTTGGACATACGCAGTAAAAAACAAACAAGTCCTAAGTTTTGCTACCGGCAGAGCGGGCTTAAGAGCTTATTTAGCAGTGAAAGGCGGTATACAAAATGCTGAGGTTATGGGTTCTAAATCTACAGATTTAAACGCATGTTTTGGTGGTTTTGAAGGCAGAGCCCTCACCACTGGCGATGAAATACCTATTACTCCATACTATGGAGAGTTTATAAAAGTAGGCGCAATGGCTCCCGCCCAGCGCAAGCTTATACGACTGCATCCAAGTCCTCATGCCAACTTATTAGGCGAGCCTTTACTTAGCAACTTTGTATCTACCGCATTTAAAGTTAGTAATAACAGCAACCGAATGGGCGTAAGGCTTGAGCATAAAAATAATTTGGGGCATTCGCACTCTTTGCCATCACTAGGGGTGAGTCCTGGGAGTATTCAACTTCCACCAAGTGGAGAGCCAATTGTGTTACTAAATGATGGCCAAACCACTGGGGGCTATCCACTTTTAGGCACTGTTATTGAAGCCGACTTACATCAATTTGCACAATTTAGACCTTTAGATACTGTTGAGTTCAAATATGTAACGTTTGAAGAAGCAGCAAAGGCGAAGCAGAAACTTGACGGACACCTACATCAATTGAGCCTTGCACTTAAAAATAACCTATAAAAATATTCTAAAAATAAATAGGAAAATTATTGCGCAGGAATGAAAGGTGGTTTGTGCATATTCCTGATTTAACAAGCTAAGCTGCGCACCATAATGGTGCGCTAAGTATGTATTAATACACTGCTATTAATGGGCTAAAAGTGATGATTGCACAAGCTTTGAACAATAATAGCGACGTAAAAATAGCAACAGGCATCATGCATTGCCCGCTTTGGTGCAGTTATATATTACTTGGTGCATAAATTATTCTTAATTAATTGTAAAAGCTATGTGACTTGAGTAATTTTTTCTGATAAAACAAGGTTTCGCAGCACAGCAAATTGGCTCTGCTGCACACATAATAGGAATGAGGAGTTACTATGTGTTCAATTTTTGGGGTATTAGATATTAAATCTGATCCCGCTCAATTGCGTACCCAAGCAATTGAAATGTCAAAGCTGCTTAGACACCGTGGTCCAGATTGGTCTGGTGTATATGCATCTGAAAAAGCTATTTTAGTACATGAGCGTTTAGCTATTGTTGGTGTATCAAGCGGTGCACAGCCTTTATACAATCCTGAAAAAACAAATATTTTAGCGGTTAACGGCGAGATTTATAATCATAAAGAACTTGCAGCAGAGCTAGATGTTGATTTTACTTTTCAAACTCAATCAGATTGTGAAGTTATTTTAGCGCTTTATAAACAAAAAGGGCCTGACTTTTTAGATGATCTAAATGGCATTTTTGCATTTTGTTTATACGACGAAGAAAATGACGCCTACTTAATTGGCCGTGACCATATTGGTATTATCCCGCTTTACACGGGTCACGACGAGCACGGTAACTTTTACGTTGCTTCGGAGTTAAAAGCACTTTCTCCAATTTGTAAGCATATTGAAGAATTTCCACCAGGGCATTACCTGTACAGCAAAGATGGCAAAGTGACACCTTATTACAAACGTGATTGGGAAACATTTGATGCAGTTAAAGATAACAACGCACAAGCACAAGACGTTAAAGATGCATTAGAAGCGGCCGTTAAACGCCAGCTAATGTGTGACGTGCCCTACGGTGTATTACTTTCTGGTGGTTTAGACTCATCAGTTATTTCTGCTATTACCCAGCGTTTTGCTGCAAAACGTATTGAAGATAACGATGAAAGCGATGCATGGTGGCCTAAGCTGCATTCTTTTTCAGTAGGCCTTGAGGGCTCACCTGATTTAGCAGCTGCACAAAAAGTAGCTGACATGATTGGTACTATTCACCACCCTATCATATTTACCATTCAAGAAGGTATTGATGCATTACGTGAAGTGATTTACCACATTGAAACGTATGATGTAACAACGATTCGTGCCTCTACACCTATGTACTTAATGGCTCGCCAAATTAAAGCAATGGGCATTAAAATGGTGTTATCTGGCGAAGGAGCTGATGAGCTATTTGGTGGTTACTTATACTTCCATAAAGCCCCTAACGCACAAGAGTTTCATGAAGAGCTAAACCGTAAAGTATCAAAACTGCATATGTTTGACTGTTTACGTGCTAATAAATCAATGGCGGCATGGGGCGTTGAAGCACGTGTACCGTTCCTTGATAAAGAATTTGTTGATGTTGCTATGCGTATCAACCCTGAAGACAAAATGTGTAAAGATGGCAAAATTGAAAAACATATTTTACGTGAAGGTTTTGATGGCTACTTGCCTGATGAAGTTTTATGGCGTCAAAAAGAGCAGTTTTCAGATGGTGTTGGTTACAGCTGGATTGATACGTTAAAAGAGTTTGTAAACGAGCAAGTGAGCGATCAAGAGCTTGCAAATGCTAAATTTAAATACCCTATTAATACACCAGATTCAAAAGAAGCTTACTACTACCGTACTATTTTTGAATCGCACTTCCCTGGTGATGCATCAGCTAAATGTGTACCACATGGTAAGTCGGTAGCGTGTTCAACTCCTGAAGCACTTGCATGGGACGCATCGTTTCAAAACAATGCAGATCCATCAGGTCGTGCAGCGGGTATTCATAACGACGCGTATGCAAGCAAAGGGTAACACTCTTTGTTTAACGAAGCGTAAGCCCAAATGGCTTACGCTTCGCTTTATAAAACTCACTTGTACCGAATCTGTTTTTTATAACTCTACAAATAACTTAAAAGGCTCTAGTGCTTTAATTGTTATTTATAAAAATGGGTTAACATCAAAAACAATGCAATATATTGCATCACAATCAAATCACCCTGCTACGGTATTTTTAAATCAGAATGAAATAACTAAACGCCATTGTAAAATTCGCTGGTTTAACCAAACAAGTGAAATTAAACGCTGTGGTCATGGTACTTTAGCTGCCGCTAATTTTTTAATAGGTTATTTTGGTTACTGCCCTGAAGTATTTATTTCAATGAGTAATGAGCGCTTTACTATACAAGTAAAAAAACAACGTGCTCAGTTGTTACTAAGAAGCATAGAGCCAAAAAAAAGCGAGTTAGCTGAAGGTGAGTTACAAAGTGTGTTTTCATTAGCAATAAAAGCAGCCTACAGTACCGGTGATAAAAACGGTTATACGGTTGTATTATTTAATGAAGAATTTAGTAAGGACGTTGAAAAAGACGATTTAAAAAGCTTACACGTTGATTTTAAAGCTTTGAGTAAACTTCACAAAAATGCAGTAATTGCCCTTAGTATAAAAAATAAAGACAAGAAAAATGCCAGAGCGCATTTTAGATACTTTGCACCCCAGTTTGGAGTAAATGAAGACAGTGCTACAGGCTCTGCGGTATCTGTTATTGCCCCCCTGCTATTTAGACTACATGGTTTAAATAAAGCTAAGCTTATACAGCAATCAAATAATGGCGCATTGCTAAACTATGAGTTTAACAATGCTAAAGTTGTCATTTATTAAAGATAACTTAAGTAAACGTTTATAGCGGCCTTAATAAGCACAATGCAAAATAGTCACTATCGTCTTGCCATGTTTGCTCTAACTTTAAATTAGCTTGCGCTGCAAGCTGCGTAAACGATTCGAGCGTGTACTTGTGAGAGTTTTCTGTATGGATACTTTCACCTTCTTTAAACTCTATTTGCTGATCATTTATAATCACGCTTTGATTACAGTTACTTACTAAATGCATTTCAATACGGCTATGTTGCTCGTTAAAGCGTGACTCATGACTAAAGTTATTTAAATTAAATGTGCCACTTAGCTCATTATTAATACGTTGTAGTAAATTTTTATTAAATGCAGCGGTGACTCCCGCTTTATCGTTATATGCATCAAGTAACACTTGGCGCTCTTTTACTAAATCTACCCCAATTAATACATAACCATTTACACCACATAAGCGATGAAAATTATTCATAATCTCTATGGCTTTAACTGGGGCAAAATTACCAAGAGTAGAGCCTGGAAAATACACCAAATTGGTTTGACTATCTAAAGCGGTATCTTTGGTTAGCTGTTTAACCATTTGGCTATGTGTAAAGTCTCCTAGTAATGGCGAAATTGCCAAATCAGGAAATAACGGTGACAAATGTGCAAGTGAATAACTGAGCATCTCCTCAGAAATTTCAAACGGTACGAAGGTTTTTACGTTTGCCATGTGCGCTAATAAATACGCGACCTTTTTACCCGAACCACACCCAGGCTCAATAATAGAGAGGTTTTCAGGTAGCATTTGAGCAATCGACTGCGAGTATTGCTCTAAAATAGACAACTCCGTACGTGTAACATAATACTCTTGTAAGGATGTTATTTGCTCGAATAATGCCGCACCTTTATCATCGTAAAAATACTTACACGGAAGCGTTTTTTGTTGTTGAGTTAATCCGCTTATCACATCGTTTAAAAATTCAATGTCGGTTATGTTGCTTTGTTTAATCGCTGTTACTTGGCTCATACTATATCCTTAGCTAGTCTTATCCCGCTGCACATCCACGCTTGATGTGGGTAATAAAAATTTCGGTATGTTTGTCGTAAATGGTTTTGAGGGGTAAACACACACCCGCCCCGTAACACCATTTGGTTATTCATAAATTTACCATTGTATTCCCCTGCTACTCCTTCAATAGGCTTAAAACCGGGGTATGGCAAATATGCACTGTTTGTCCATTGCCAACATGAATCCGTTAACTGGTTTATTTCAGTATCACCTTTTGCTTGTTGCGGTGTTAGGTCGTTATTATTAGTGTCTGTTAAAGGTGTGTTTTTAGCTGCATATTCCCATTCGAACTCTGTAGGCAAGCGAGCCTTTACAAAATTAGCATAGGCGCTGGCCTCAAAATAACTAACATGGCTGATGGGGGCACTTAAATTTAATGGCTGCAATCCATAGTGTGTAAATTCAAACCATTCGTTATTTATGCAATGCCAATATAGTGGATGCGTTAAACGAGTGTTTTGAATATGCGCCCAACCATCGCTTAACCAATACTGTGGATTGCTATATCCACCGGCATTTATAAAGTCTAAATATTCACCATTAGTGACCAATCTATTAGCAAAACTGAATGGATGAATTAGTACTTGGTGTTTGGGGCACTCGTTATCATATGCAAATTCATCGTCGGCATTTGTGCCGATATTAATAATGGCTTGTTCAAAATTGATAAAATTAAGGGGTTTAATATCAACTGATTTATTTTGGCTACTTAAAAGCGGTGTTTTATATTGAGGAAATAATGGGTTTACTGAAAAGTTATATTTAATGTCCATAAGCATTAGCTCTTGATGCTGTTGCTCATGGTGTAACCCAAGTTCAATAATATCTTTAATGTGCGGGTTAACATCAGACTTAAGTAATTCAATTACACAGCTATTTACATGTTCTCTGTAAGCTAACACTTCATCTAAACCAGGCCTGGATAAGCTTCCTCGGTTTGCTCGTTTAAATTGCTCTCCAATCCCATTGTAATAAGAATTAAAAAGCATTTTATAGTGAGGGTTAAACACTGCGTACTGTTTACAATGAACACTAAGTAAAAACGTTTCAAAAAACCACGTGGTATGCGCTAAATGCCATTTAGTTGGGCTGGCATCTGCCATAGCTTGTAATTGGCAATCTTCTACAGTGAGTGGTTCAATAATAGCTAGGCTTTCGTCTCTAACGCTGCAAAAGCGTTTAACAAGTTCGTTTTGATTGGTATCGTTTGTAACGCTTTCACGCATAATAGTATTAATCCTTTGCCTATCTATTTATAAAATATAGCTTAGGGCATGCTGAGCTTTTTGGATTGAAATTGTTCAATCTAGGGGCGATTAAATCGCGGCACGAGGTTTGTAACCTAGTGGGCTAAGTAAAAACCGAGTAACAAAGAGTTAATCGTCCCTAGAAAGAACCCAAAGGGCAGTGTATGTTTGGTATTTATGCAGCGTTATCGCCTATTTATGGGGAATGACCACACTACATAGGCTCTGCCTTGCCTAAAGACCAAACACACTACTGCAAATTCAATCGCCAAAATTCAACATACCCTAATGTTGTGTTAAATCATATTCATATTACAACTTGATTAAAGATGCTTATCGGATTATAAATTTATAATAGCCTTGAAGATAAATTTGCTCTTTGCTAGCCGGCTCTTGATTATTCGTATGTACATGCAAGCATGAAAATAACGTATAAATTGTCACCGAACCGCTAAACTATAAAACTAGGAACGATTAAATCGCGACTAGATTTAACAAATTTCAATCTTAAAAGACTAACAAGCCCTAATATTTAAGCATTAATTAAGTTGCTCAAAAATGATCTTTTTTTACTTAATCAAGTAAATTAATACTTTTAATAGCAAACTAAATTTTAACGTTCACTGAATTTTTGATTTTAGGACTTTCAAATGAAAGAATCATGAATTTAGCTATATAAACAGCGTTTTAAATACAAATTCATTTACATTTAATATTTAACTCATACACTACTAGCTGTATGATCACACTTCAAATTAGTTAGTCTTCAAATAATTACGGTATTACTTTTTACTTAATATTTAAAGGCTAATGTAATTCGATATGACGCCGAATTTATTTTGGCTTGTTAGGACAACTAAAGAGGTATTGCATGAAGGAAAATCATGACAAATATAGTATTGACAATACGGATTACACCGTAGGTCAGGACAACGTACAAAAGTGGGGGTTTGATATCCATAACCCAGTTTTTGGAACTAGTGCGGGCCTGATTGTCATCTTTTTAATCGCCATACTTGTTACCGACCCACAAACTGCAAAAACAGCGCTTGATAGTATCAAGACCGATATTATTAATAATTTTGATGCCCTATTTATGTGGGCTGCTAACTTCTTTGTACTCTTTTGTTTAGCACTTATTGTTTCACCTTACGGTAATATTCGCCTTGGTGGTGATGACGCTAAACCTTCTCACTCTCGCGTTTCATGGCTTGCTATGTTATTTGCTGCGGGTATGGGTATCGGCCTTATGTTTTGGGGCGTTGCTGAACCGGTTGCTTACTTTACTGGTTGGTACGAAACACCGCTTAATGTAGCCGCTAATACACCAGAAGCTGCAAAATTAGCAATGGGCGCAACTATGTTTCATTGGGGTCTTCACCCTTGGGCTATTTACGCTGTTGTTGGTTTATCTCTTGCGTTTTTTACATACAATAAAGGTTTACCTCTTTCAATTCGTTCTATTTTTTATCCTATATTAGGTGATAGAGCTTGGGGTTGGCCTGGTCATATCATTGATATCTTAGCTGTACTTGCTACGTTATTTGGCCTTGCAACATCTTTGGGTCTAGGTGCGCAGCAAGCTTCTGCAGGTATTAACCATGTATTTGGTACAGAAGGTGGTGTTGGCTCTCAAATATTAGTAATAGTGGGCGTAACACTACTAGCTATAATTTCTGTTGTGCGCGGAATTGATGGCGGCGTAAAACTTTTAAGTAACATTAATATGCTAATTGCTTTTGCTTTATTAGTGTTTGTTTGCTTAGTAGGTTTTGCTGTTGCTATGGGTAATGTTCCTAATACAATTATGGGTTATGTAGAAAATATAATTCCGCTTAGTAATCCTCATGGTCGTGAAGACGAAACATGGATGCATGGCTGGACTGTATTTTATTGGGCTTGGTGGATTTCGTGGTCTCCGTTTGTAGGTATGTTTATTGCGCGCGTATCACGTGGTCGAACTATTCGTGAGTTCTTGATTGCAGTATTACTAATCCCTACGCTAGTTACTATTTTATGGATGTCGATTTACGGCGGTATTGCAATTGATCAAGTGGTTAATGGTATTGGTGCGTTAGGCACTAATGGTTTAACTGATGTACCTTTAGCTATGTTCCAAATGCTTGATGAATTACCTCTATCTAATATTTTATCGTTTATTGCAATTTTATTAGTGTTGGTATTTTTCATTACGTCATCTGACTCTGGTTCATTAGTAATTGATTCAATTACAGCTGGCGGTAAAATTGATGCACCGGTACCACAACGTATATTTTGGGCATCGGTTGAGGGCGCAATTGCTGCTGCTTTACTTTGGATTGGCGGCACACAAGCAATTGAAGCACTACAAGCAGGCGCTGTCTCTACAGGCTTGCCATTTACTATTGTATTATTATTTATGTGTTTAAGCTTAGTTTTAGGTTTACGAACTGAGCCTCGCCCAGTTAAGTAATACTTTTAGTAAGTAACACTTTTAGCTAGAAATACTTTTAACTAGTAACGAAAGCGCCGCAATTTTTGCGGCGTTTTTTTTGGGTCATTAAAAGCTAGAGCCACAGCTCTGAAATGGGCGTGTCTACACGATAATGATAACTTAGCTGCGCTTGTAAAAGTTCTGCAGTAGCAAGTGCATCCGTTAACGCATTATGATTTTGATATGCCGGTAGGGAATAACGCGTACGGCAATCTGTTAGCCTAAGAGAACCTAATTTTGTGTTAAACAATCGCCCTAATAACCCTTGTCTTGCTTTTAGTGCTCTTCTTTCTATTTCCATTGTGTCAACAAGTGCAAATTCAATACCTTCTTTAAGCCTTAACAATAAAGCATTATTTAAAAAGTGACGTTCTATTGCGGCATAATGCACCACGACAACTTTACCACTGAGCGCTTCAAGTAAAGGCTCTATAATTTGACTAAAGTCAGGGGCGTCGTCCACCTCAGAGTGCGTTATTCCATGTATTAAAATAGACTCTTCATGAAGGTTGCGCCTAGGCTGCACAACCCAATGACGACTGTGCTTACAATAAATGCGCTTTAAATTGAACGGCACTAAACCAACACTCACTATATCGTCGTTCTGGCTATTTAGACCTGTTGTCTCAAAATCCATTGCTACAAAAGGTACGTCTTTTATTGCAGCTTTGTCTTGATTATAAGCACCAGCATAGAAGTGTTTTAAAAGTTTATTTTTGGTGCTATTGGCAAGCTCGTTATACCTCACCTGCCAATCAACTGCTTTATGATTACGCGGATTCATAAGCTACTTCACACCAGAGTTTGCTGTGTAGCTAAATTTTAAATAGCTTTGTGCTTTTTCTAGAATCGCGAATGCCTCTTTTAAGTTTCGTTGTTCAAAAGGAGAAAGTAAATGTGGATCTAAGTCGTTATCGGGCTCTTCGCCCTTCTCTATTTGCCACGCTTGATGGCGAATTCGCATCATGGCAATATACTCAAGTGCGTCACGTAAATCTTGCGCTTTACCCTGTGGTAAAAGTTTAGCTTCAATAATATCTTCTAGTCGTTCAAACGAATTTTGTTTACGCGAACCAATAGCTAATGCGTGCACGCGAATAACATCAGAAAGAGGTGCAGTCCCTCTTCGCTTTAAGTTCATTGAACGCTTATGTTGGCCATTGTGCTCCATAACAAAGCCTTTAAAGAAACCAAGCGGAGGTGTTCTATTTCTAGCATTTGCTGCCATATTAGCTAAAAATACACGATTTACTTTACTTTGTTTTGCTATAAATATTTTAAGCTCGTCGGCCCACTTGGTTTTGCCCCACACACCATCTAAGTCAAAAAAAATAGAGCTATTAAGTAGTGCTTGTGGTTTTGGCTGCGCTATCCAATCAGCAAATTGATCAAACCACTCTGAGCGAGTTTTACGCCACTTTTTAAACGACGCCATTATTTCGCCATCACAGTAAGTGTAACCACACTGTGCTAAGCCATCACACACAAAATCGGCAATATTTTGAAAATACGCGTTATGCTTTTCGTCGTCGTAACTGTCATCTAAAATTAGCGCGTTGTCTTGATCGGTTACAATAAGTTGCTCGTCTCGAGCCATTGAGCCCAAAGCAATAAAACAGTAAGGCACAGGAGGTGGCCCAAACTTTTCTTCTGCTAATACAAGTAGCCTTTGTTTAAATGTACGCCCTATAACAGCCATGGCTGTACCAACCATGTGTGAGTTTGCATCTTCGTTAACCATACGAACAAACACATTAGGCAATTGGCGCGCATAATGCGCCAAATCCTCTATTGTTTGTTGAGCCAGTATGCCACGTACAAGTAATAAGCTACTTTGGGATTCATAACGCAAAATATCAGAGAGGGAGATAACTCCTATAGGGCGTCTTTTTTGTACAACGGGTAAATGATGGAGATTATCTCTAAGCATGGCGAGTACAGCTTCGAAAATATAGTCATTAGCATCTAAAAGCACTAAGTTAGTAGACATAATCTTTTTTGCTTGTGTGTTAAAATCAAGCCCTTTAGCCACTACTTTTGAACGTAAATCCCTATCGGTTATTATACCAACTACTTGTCCGTCATCTTCTTCTGGGTCATCATTTATGGGTTTATTTACATCAGTAACCAACACTGACGATACCGCCTCTTCGGTCATTAATTTAGCAATATCTTGTATTGTAGAGGTTGCATCTACGGTGACTACATCTCTGTGAATTAATGATTTTACTTTAGCTGTTGTAAGGTCATTGCCATCGGCTTGCTCGACAATAGCTTGATGTAAACGCACGTTACCGTCTGTTTCAAAGTAATCAGCAAACGCATCAAACTCATCACAGTAACGATTAAATAGTTCAACATTTATGCAATAAACTAACGTATCTTCAAGAGCAGTTGCAGGAAAACGCACCTTACGGTTCATCAACAAACCCATTTGGCCAAATATACCTGCGGTAGCCAAACGATTGTATAGCTCACCATTTCGGCGATACATTTCCACAGAACCACTTCTAATTACGTACAAATCAGATATGTCTTGCCCAAAACTCAAGATATCTGTTTTAGCTCTAAAATAAGCAACTTCTACTTGTTGAGCTAACTCATTAAGCGCTTTTTGAGGTAAGTCATCAAAAGGAGGATGTTGTGCTAAAAATTGTGCGATTTCAACTTGTTCGGCTTGCATAAATCCCTTCCTGTATGCGCATTAAAATGACTAAATCTATTTCGCAGGTTAACACTATCATCGGGGTGTGAAAACAATTACTGCACAATTTTGGGCACAAAAAAAGAGCCTAAATAGGCTCTTTGAATGTAGTACTTATTGTAAAAAGTTACTTACCGCGTTGAGCGTCTTTTTGCGCTTTTTTGGCTTCTTTACGTTGCTGTAAAACAGCTTGTGCCTCATTCCCAATATGGCCTTCACCACGGGCTTGCGCTAATTCTATTTGCTTTTGGCGCTCTGCAAAACGTGCACGTTGTTCATCTGTTACTTCTTCAATGCAATGATGACAAGAGACGCCTTCCATGTATTCTGGCTTTAACTTTTCGTCTTCTGTAATTGGCATACGACACGCGTGGCATTGATCATAAGAGCCTTTTTGTAGGTCATGATCAACCGCAACGCGATTATCAAATACAAAACACTCGCCTTCCCACATGGTTTCTTCTTTTGGCACTTCTTCTAGGTATTTTAAAATACCGCCTTCAAGGTGATAAACTTCATCAAAACCTTGCTCTTTCATGTAGGCTGTCGATTTTTCGCAGCGGATACCGCCGGTACAAAACATCGCCACTTTTTTGTGTTTTTCAGGGTCTAAGTTTTCTTTTGCCCACTGTGGAAATTCGCGGAACGTTTTAGTATTTGGATCGACCGCATTTTGAAACGTACCAATTTCAATTTCGTAATCATTACGTGTATCAATTAAAATTACTTCAGGGTCAGATATAAGTGCGTTCCACTCATTTGGCTTAACATAGCTACCCACAACTTTTAACGGATCTACGCCTTCAACGCCCATTGTTACAATTTCTTTTTTTAGTTTTACTTTAGTGCGGTAAAACGGACATTCATCGTCGTAAGACTCTTTTGTAACGATATTTTTTAAATTTGGTTGTTCATCTAACCATGCTAATAAGTTGTCTATCCCTTCACGTTTTGCAGAAACAGTGCCGTTTATACCTTCGGCAGCGAGCAATAAAGTACCACGTACTTCATTTGCTTCCATCACTTCTAGTAATGGCTTACGGATAGCTTCAAATTCAGGTAAACCTACAAACTTATACAGCGCACATACTACAAAGTGATCGCCCGTTACATTATCTTTATGAACAACAGTCATTATATTTCCTATTTTGCCTTGTTAGCCAATATTGGCGTTTACCGAATCGTAAATCCGGCGCATATGGGGCGCGTATTTTACGCTTTTTTAGTTTAATTGCAAAAAATAGCGCTATAGATTGGTTTTTACTGTTAGCGACCTAGCTGTGTAAGCTATAATGCGCTAATAAATTTATAGAGTTAATTTGTTCATTTTGGAGAAACACACATTGCAGTTTACTGATCTTGGGATTGATACACGCCTTGAAACACAATTAGCACATCAAGGGATCACCCAGCCCACCGATATTCAAGCGCATGCAGTGCCTACCGCACTTGCAGGGCATGACATTTTCGCTCAGTCTAAAACTGGGTCGGGCAAAACCTTGGCGTTTTTATTACCTGCTGTACAAAGGGTTATGAAACAAAAAGCACTCAGCAAACGCGATCCTCGTGTACTTATTGTTGCTCCTACGCGTGAGCTTGCTACGCAAGTATTTACACAGCTGCGTTTATTAATTGCTGGCACAGCTATTAAGGCAGTTAAAATACTTGGCGGCGAAAACTTTAATGACCAAATAAAAGCACTTAGAAACGACCCACAATTCGTAGTTGCTACACCTGGGCGTTTAGCAGATCACATTACAAAACGTTCATTACAATTGAGTGGACTAGAACTGCTTATTTTTGATGAAGCCGATCGTATTTTAGATTTAGGTTTTACCGAGCAGTTAAAAATGATTAACGAGCAAGCTAATCACCGTTTACGTCAAACGTTATTGTTTTCTGCAACACTTGATCATGCACAAGTAGATGCTCTATCACGTAATCTATTAAAAAAACCAAAGCAAATTACGCTAAGTGCAGCAAATGAACAGCATAGCGATATTAAACAAACGTTATACCTTGCCGATCACCTTGATCATAAAGAAGCGCTATTAGAGCATTTTTTAAACCAAGATAATGTTGGTCAATGTATTATCTTCACAGCAACGCGTTCTGACACGAGCCGTTTGAGTGAAGCCCTTAATGCTAAAGGCTTCAAATCTGTAGCACTTGCTGGTGATTTAACGCAAAACAAACGTCTAGATATCATGGATTCGTTTAGTCGCGAAAACTTTAAAATATTGATCACCACCGACGTTGCATCTCGTGGTTTAGATTTATTAAGCGTAACGCACGTTATTAACTTTGATTTACCAAAACACGCCGAAGAGTATGTTCACCGCATAGGTCGTACAGGACGTGCTGGCTTTAAAGGAAATGCAATCTCATTAGTTGGCCCAAAAGATTGGGCAAGTTATTTAGCTATAAAAGCATTTTTAAATGACGAATTAAAATTTGCGAGTGTAGAGAGCTTAAAAGCTAAGTTTAAAGGTTTAAAAGAGAAAAAACCTGAGGCAGCGTGGGACAAATCTAAAGAAAAAGCCGCCGCTGTGAAAAAGCCTGCGTTTAAACGCAAAGCTAAACCTAAAAAGCCTACAGCACCAATTAAAGCACCGATGAACATTGATGGCGATACACCAATGCGCCGTAAAAAAAAGCCTGAGCAGGAATAATTATGAGTTACCTAGGAACCACACAAACATTATTTGTAAAAGAAGTGAGTAACGAAGGTGCTTACTTAGACGGCCATGATTTAGGTGAAGTATTTTTACCAAAACAAGAAATAAAACATGAGCTTGAAGCGGGCGATAGTATTAGTGTATTTATCTTTTTAGACAATGCTAATTTAGCCACAGCAACAATAAAGAAGCCACATGCTCAAGTTGGCGAGTATGCCTTACTTCGCGTTAAAGAAATAAATAGTATTGGGGCATTTTTAGATTGGGGGCTTGAGAAAGATGTGCTTGCACCTTTTAATGAACAAAAACCACGCATGCAAGAAGGTCATTCTTATTTAGTACGTCTGTACCTTGATAATGCAAGCCAACGTATTTGTGCCTCAAACAACTTTAATCGTTTCCTATCAAAAGATGAGCCGCAATATACTCACTTACAAGAAGTGGATTTAATTGTTGCTGGCAAAACAGATATTGGCTACAAAGTATTAATTGAAGAGTCGCACTTCGGTGTTGTTTTTTACAATATGGTATTTAAAAGCTTATTTGTGGGTCAAAAGCTTAAAGGCTATATTCAAAAAGTACGTGACGACGGAAAAATTGATGTTGTACTAGAAAAGCCAGGTATGGGAAAAGTAAGTGACCTTGGTGAAAATATTATACAAAAGCTTAAAAACGAAGGCGGTGTTATTCCACTTGGTGATAAGTCTGATCCTGAAGCAATAAAAAAGATGTTTTCTACAAGTAAGGCTAATTATAAAAAAGCAATTGGTGGCTTATTTAAACAAGAATTAATAGATATTGAAGCGAAATCCATTCGCTTAAGATCTTAATTATAATTGGCTATAATTACTAATAATATCTGTTAGTAATTAACCTAAAATATATTTATAAGGCAATGTACATTGCGTATATTGCCTTGAATAATCAAGCACTTCAACTTCCGACTCAAGATTGAGCGGCGCCAAACGAAAAACCTTTTTTTCACATTCTGTTTTTTTATCATCAAGCTTTGATATACATTCACTAACGCTTACATGCTGAGATATGAGTGTATCTTCATTTTTGTAACACAGATGATGAGCATAATCTTGCATTGTTTTTTTAAAATCAAACATATCGACTGGGTACGTTGGAATTATATCTGTAACGGTTGTTACACCATCGTATGCTTTATTAGAAAAAACGTACTTGTTTAATGAAAGACCCGCAATAATAATTACTATAGAACCAAAAAATAACTTCAAAACAAACCCCTACTACATTTTGATTTTATTAATGTAACATAAAACACATATAAGGTAAGGGTTTTCAGCACTATATGACTGCTTATTGTTAAATTAAGCTATAGATTTATTAGCATCACTAAGCACTTTTACAGGATTATCTGCTTGAGTAATCGGTCTGCCTATAACTAAATAGTCACTTCCTGAATCTATAGCTTGCTTAGGAGTCATTATACGCTTTTGATCGCCGGCATCACTCCCTTCAGGGCGTATACCAGGCGTAACAAGCTTAAAGCTGTCACCTAACTCTGTTTTTAAAGCTTTTGCTTCTTGTGCAGAGCACACAACACCATCAAGCCCAGCTTCCTTTGCAAGCTTAGCTAAATAGATAACTTGCTCTTGGGCTGATTTATCAACACCTAAACGCTTAAGTTCTGTTTCGTCCATACTTGTTAATACAGTAACAGCAATAAGTAATGGCGCTTTGTCACCAAATTGCTCTAGAGCCGATTTAGCTTTGCTCATCATTTCAAAGCCTCCAGAAGCATGAACGTTTACCATCCATACACCCATTTTCGCAGCAGCAGTAACCGCTTTAGCTACTGTATTAGGAATGTCATGAAATTTTAAATCTAAAAAAACATCAAAACCTAAATCAATTAACTCTTTAACAAATGAAGGCCCAAAATAAGTAAACATTTCTTTGCCGACTTTAAGACGACATGTATCAGAAGAAAGTTGTTTAACAAAGTTTAAGGCAACTTCTCGATCATCGTAATCTAATGCTATAAGAATTTTTTTTGAGTGTTCGAAAGACATGACTATCCTAATGTATGGCAGTAAAATTATTAATATGGGGTTATTAAAATCCGTCTAAGCCTCGACTTGGAACAATGGTTTCCCAATGTTTACAAGAAGGGCAATTCCAATATATTGTGTAACTTGTAAAACCACAATGCTGGCATTGAAAGTCAGGCTTTGTAGCAATATAAGAGGTTACAAGTTTATCAATTTCGTTAAGTACTTCTTTGGTATTTTTATTTTGATCGCCCATCAATTGCAGTAAAAAACTAAAACCACGAATAGTAGGCTGACGTTTTAAGCTATCAGTTAAAAATTCAAAGGCTTGTTTTGTATGCCCTTGTTCAAGTAAGGCTTGGCAATGTTTTATTTTAATTAATACACCGCCCTTTTCTAATAAATCACTGACTAATTCATGAAATTGATGTGTTAAATTTAATTGTTTATAACTGTGGGCAAGCTCATCAATAAACAACGGCGCAAACAAAGTGAATTGAGTGACAAGTTCACGCCAGTAATAAATAGCTTTAACGTAATCTTCTTTTGCGTAAGCAACTAAACCTAATTCGTACAGCGGACGCACAGCTTTATAATTTAAGCTAATCGCTTTTCTCATTAGTTGGGGGGTACTGTCACTTAAAGCCGACTCACAATAAAAATTAGCAATCGCTTTAAATTGTTGTTCTTTTGAAAATAGCTCGCTATGGGCTTCAAACATGTTGATGCCTTTCTCCCATTCACGGGTTTGCGAGTATAAAGTAATAATAGGATCTAGCGCTTCTACATGCCCTGCTTTAACTAACCAAACCAAGTGTTCTTCCGCACTATCTAGTAGACCAGCCATTATGTAATCTTCGGCAAGTTCTAAACGGCTTGTTGCAGCTTGTTGTTCATTTAAGCTTGGATTTTTTAATAAAAGTTCATGGATTTTTATTGCGCGGTCTAATTCACCTCTACGGCGAAACATGGTGGCAAGTGTAGAATAGTGCTCAACGGAGTCGGCTGACACTTCAAGTAAGTTGATTAAATGTTCTAAACCTTGATCTTCTTCTCTGTCGAGTAGAAACTTTAAGCCTTTACTGTATTCAGAAGTGATCTGACGATTAAGTTGATGAGCTTGGTTTTTAGCACTGTTTTTACCCATAATCCAACCGTAACCGGCGGCAACAGGTAATAGTAAAAACAAAAGCTCAATCATAATTAGGTGTCTTTATTCGCGGCAAGCTTTTTTTTATCTTTTTCAGGCGCTAATTGCTTTTTTAAACGGTAGTTTTGCCACTTTAATTGCGAAAACAATTTAAAGCTAATAAAACAACCAATCAAAACACCTAATAAAAAGCAGATACTTATTATTACAGCTAAAGGTAATGTATTACTGGCTATAATATAATTTATTTGTACTAATTGTGGGTTTTGTGACCCTAATACAAATGCACTGATAAGGCATAGTGCAACCAGAATAATTTTTAATACCTTGAACAAGTAACTACTCCACTAAGTTAACTAGGCAATGCTTTCATTTACGCGGTCGCGTAATTCTTTGCCTGGTTTAAAATGAGGTACATGCTTTCCTTCAAGCTCAACTGTATCGCCAGTCTTAGGATTACGACCTGTGCGAGGAGCGCGGAAATGCAAAGAGAAACTACCAAAACCTCTGATCTCAATACGATCTGAAGTAGATAATGAGCCGGCCATTTGTTCAAGAATTTCTTTTACAGCATTCTCAACATCTTTCACTGGAACGTGTGCGTGTTGTTCCGCAAGTGTTTCTATCAGTTCTGACTTAGTCATAGCGTTTCCTTAAAAAGAGATATAGGAAGGGCAAAAATGCCCTTCCAACTAAAAACTAATTATATATTAGTCTTTTTGTGCATTTGCGAAAGCAGCTGCCATTGCGTTTTCAAACACTGGCTCTTCTTTCTTAAGCTTCTCTAGTACTTCTTTCTCTTCTGCTTCGAAAAGAGCTTTTACAGATAAGCTTAAAGTGCGGTTCTTACGATCAACACCAACGTATTTAACTTCAATCTCGTCGCCTACAGAAACAACAGTAGTTGCATCTTCAACGCGTTCTTGAGCAATATCAGCTACACGGATGTAACCTTCAACGCCTTCGATAAGTTCAACAGTTGCGCCTTTCGCATCAACTTCAGTCACTTTACCTTTAACAATAGCACCTTTTTTGTTTGCATCAAGGTAGTTATTGAATGGGTCAGCTTCGATTTGCTTAACACCTAGAGAGATACGTTCACGCTCTGGGTCAACTTGCAATACGATAGCAGTGATTTCGTCGCCTTTCTTGAATTCACGTACAGCTTCTTCGCCAGGTGTATTCCAAGAAATGTCTGAAAGGTGTACAAGACCGTCAATACCACCGTCAAGACCGATAAAGATACCGAAGTCAGTGATTGATTTGATCTTACCAGTAACTTGATCGCCTTTGTTCTGTAGACGAGCAAATTCCTGCCAAGGATTAGCAATACATTGCTTAAGACCAAGAGAAATACGACGACGTTCTTCGTCAATTTCTAAAACCATAACTTCAACAGTGTCGCCAAGGCTTACAACTTTTGAAGGATGGATGTTCTTGTTAGTCCAATCCATTTCAGAAACGTGTACTAAACCTTCAACGCCTTCTTCGATTTCCACGAAACAGCCGTAATCTGTAAGGTTAGTAACACGACCAGAAAGTTTAGAACCTTCTGGGTAACGACCAGCGATAGCTGCCCATGGATCTTCACCAAGCTGTTTAAGGCCTAGAGATACACGAGTTTTATCTTTGTCGAATTTTAGAACTTTAACTGCGATTTCGTCGCCAACATTAACGATTTCTGAAGGGTGCTTAACACGCTTCCAAGCCATATCAGTAATGTGTAGTAGACCATCAACACCACCAAGGTCAACGAATGCACCGTAGTCAGTAAGGTTCTTAACGATACCTTTAACTTCTTGGCCTTCAACAAGGTTAGCAAGAAGCTCTTCACGTTCTTGTGAGTTTTCAGATTCGATAACTGCACGACGTGAAACAACAACGTTGTTACGTTTTTGGTCAAGCTTGATTACTTTAAATTCAAGCTCTTTGCCTTCAAGGTGAGTTGTGTCACGTACTGGACGAACATCAACAAGTGAACCAGGTAGGAAAGCACGGATTGAATCAACTTCAACTGTGAAACCGCCTTTAACTTTACCGTTGATAACACCAGTAACAGTCTCTTGCTCTTCACATGCTTTCTCAAGACGGATCCATGCTTCGTGACGCTTAGCTTTCTCACGAGAAAGGATAGTTTCACCGAAACCGTCTTCAATTGCATCTAGTGCAACATCTACTTCGTCGCCTACAGCAACTTCTAGTTCACCAGCAGCATTTTTGAACTGCTCTGCAGGGATAGCACTTTCTGATTTAAGACCAGCATCTACAAGTACAATGTTATTCTCGATAGAGATTACTGTACCTTTAACGATAGAGCCTTGCTCTGCTTCAAAACCCTTTAAGCTTTCTTCAAATAACTGCGCAAAATTTTCTGACATACGAATATACGTCTCATATATTAATACCAATAAGCAACCATGCTGCATGGGGTTGTTAAAATAGCACTGGCATCCTGCTGGCGCATAAAATGTGTTTAGCTTCGTTTAGGAAGCTTACCTTCAGAGATAGCAATATCCAATAAAGTTATTACCTTATCAAACACTTGCTGTGCATTAAAATCGCTAGTATCGATCTCAATAGCATCCTCTGCAGGTACAAGCGGAGCAACGGCACGATTCATATCGCGCTCGTCACGAGCTTGAATGTCCTGTAATAGACCACTTAGTGTAACATCAAGGCCGCGCGTATTCAACTCAACAAAGCGTCTACGAGCACGCTCTTCTGCACTTGCTGTTAAATATATTTTTAACGGCGCATCTTGAAAAACCACAGTGCCCATATCACGGCCATCGGCAATCAAGCCATTTTCAGTGCGAAATGCTCGCTGGCGACGTAATAGTGCTTCACGAACGCGAGGTAATGCTGCAACTTTTGATGCCGCAGCGCCTACTTCTTCATTACGAATAGTAGTGGTTACATCTTCGCCTTCTAAAATAACTTTTCCTGCATTAGTTTGGCTATCTACCAAAAACTGCACGTCTAAATTTGCAGCAAGCGGGACAAGCCCTTCTTCATTATCTAATGCAATTTGGTGATGAAGTGCAGCTAAAGATAAAACACGATAAATCGCACCGCTATCTAATACATCCCACCCTAACTTGTCGGCTAACAAGCGACAAACAGTTCCTTTACCTGAACCACTTGGGC
Organism: Pseudoalteromonas sp. FUC4; assembly: GCF_008370255.1. Taxonomy (GTDB): domain Bacteria; phylum Pseudomonadota; class Gammaproteobacteria; order Enterobacterales; family Alteromonadaceae; genus Pseudoalteromonas. Next base: position 978,973 of record NZ_SEUI01000001.1, read on the forward strand.
CATCAACGGTGATCACGGGCATTAATAACGCCTGCATTTAAAACCTCCTGCAATGCACACCTAAATAAACCGCGACATTATACGTCAGTTATTAAAATATATCTGCTATTAGTGTGTAACTTTTGTAATTACTTCTAATTAGCTTATTCACTGACTGACGCTAAAACATTGAAAAATGTAGGAAATGTTTTATAGGTACACTTTGGATCATTAATTGTTATTGGCTTTCCACCAACAGCAACCATTGCAAAACACATGGCTATACGGTGATCGTCGTAAGTATCAACAGCAACATCATTAAATGTTTCAGGTGGGGTGATCTCTATAAAATCTTCACCTTCTACAACCTTTGCGCCTACTTTACGAAGCTCAGTTGCCATTGCATATAAACGGTCTGTCTCTTTTACTCGCCAGTTATAAATGTTACGAATGGCTGTTGGGCCTTTGGCAAAAAGAGCAACAGTTGCAAGAGTCATGGCTGCATCAGGAATTGCATTGGCATCAATATCCACGCCTTTTAATTCGCCTTTGCGAACAACTAAACGCTCATCATACCAATCAATTTTTGCGCCTACTTGCTCCATTACTTTGGCAAAGCCTATATCACCTTGCACCGACTTGGCACCCACGCCTTTAATTTCAATCTCACCACCAGCAATTGCAGCCGCAGCAACAAAATAAGACGCCGACGATGCATCGCCTTCAACCATTATGCGATCGAGTGATTGATACTGTTGACCACCTTTAACTTTAAAAGTTGCATAATCACTGTGCTCAACATTAACTCCAAAACGTGCCATTACATCAAGTGTAATATCAATATAAGGTTTAGAGACTAAAGTACCTTTAATAGTTATTGTTGTATCACCGTTAAATAATGGCGCAGCCATTAATAGAGCGGTTAAAAATTGACTTGAAATACTGCCGTCAATTTCAACCTCACCGCCTTTTATTTGGCCACCCACAATTTTAAGAGGTGGGTAGTCTTTGTGCTTTGTATAAGTAACATCACCGCCTAGTGCTTGTAGCGCGTCAACCAAATGCCCTATCGGACGCTCTTCCATACGTGGCTCGCCTATTAGCTCGTATTCACCAGCAACGGCAGCAAGTACTGCTGTTAAAGGTCTATAAGCAGTACCCGCATTACCTAAAAACAATGGCTCAGCCGGTGTATTAAACACACCACTAACACCCTCTACGGTGGCTACAGTGCGTTCATCATTTAAAGTTACATTTACACCTAATAACTTTAAAGCGCCCAGCATATGGCGTATATCGTCACTATCAAGTAAGTTTTCTACAACGGTAGTACCGCTTGCAAGTGCTGCTAATAATAAAATTCTGTTCGATAGACTCTTTGAACCTGGTAGGGTTACTGTGCCATTTACTCTAGAAATAGGTTCTAAACGAAGCTGCTCCATTAGATATGCTCCTTTGCAAAAGCAGCCATAAAGTCTACAAGTGCTTGAACACCCTCAAGAGGCATTGCGTTATAAATACTAGCGCGCATACCGCCCACTATTCTGTGACCTTCAAGAGCAAGTAACCCTGCATCTTTAGATTGAGCAACAAACTTATCATTTAAGCTTTCATCATTAAGCCAAAACGGAACATTCATACGTGAACGGCAATGTTTAGCTACTTTATTGGTATAAAAGCTCGATTCATCAATAAAGTCATAAAGTAGCTGCGCTTTAGCAATATTTTGAACTTCCATCGCTTTTACGCCACCATTACTTTCAAGCCATTGAAATACTTCAGCAGCTAAATACCAAGCAAATGTAGGAGGCGTGTTAAACATGCTGCCTTGTTTTGCTTCTAATGCGTAATCTAAAATGCCTGGTTTAGGTAAGCCTTCACGCTCAAGTAATGTTTTACGAACAATAACGATTGATATGCCCGACGGGCCGATATTTTTTTGCGCACCGGCATAAATTAAATCAAATTTATTAACGTCTATCTCGCGTGATAAAATAGTTGACGACATATCAGCAACGATCGGTGCAGTTGGGTGGCTCGGTACATCAAAAATCTCTAAGCCGTCAACCGTTTCGTTAGGGCAATAGTGAATGTAAGATGCATCTTCTGGTAACACCCAATCAGCAACCTGTTTAATAGAAAACTCGCCATTGGCATCATTACGCACATCAATAGAAGTTGCTTGAGTAAACTTGTTGGCCTCGTCCGTTGCACTTTTTGACCACACGCCGTTTTCGCAATAAACCGCAACTTTGCCTTCTTGGTGTAAATTTAATGGCACAGCACTAAACTGACCACGACCACCACCATGCATAAACAGCACTTCAAATTCATCACTGATACTCATTAGACGACGAAGGCTGGCTTCACATTTAGCTGTAAGGGCTAAAAACTCTTTACTACGATGGCTTATTTCCATCACAGACACACCTAAATCTTGCCAATCTAGAAACTCTTTTTGTGCTTTTTTCATAACCGCTTGCGGAAGCATAGCTGGCCCCGCACAAAAATTATATTTACTCATTACCTTTGCCTCATTCCAGTAATTTAACTACTAAGCATGAACGCTCAATACCCACCCACTAAACCTTTGAGTTTTAATGAATGAATATAACTTCACACCCTATTAATTTTTTTCAACAACATTAAAAAAAGCGGCCAAGGCCGCTTTTTCAATATCAATTATTCTGAAGGAGGATTATCATCCGCTACTTCATCAATAACCGTATCTACAGTTTCAACGTCTTCAATATCAATCAAGTCACTTTCTGTAACTTCAATCTCTTCTATACGTTGTAAACCAACTACTTGCTCTTCGTCAATAGTTCTGATCAAAATAACACCTTGGGTGTTACGTCCAACCGTAGAAACTTCATTAACGCGAGTACGTACTAAGGTACCACGATTTGAAATAATCATGATTTCGTCGTTGTCATCAACTTGTACAGCACCAACAACAGCACCGTTACGTTCACTCACCTTAATTGATACAACACCTTGGGTTGCACGACTCTTAGATGGGTAATCTTCAAGCTGTGTACGCTTACCGTAACCATTTTCAGTTACCGTTAAAATAGCACCGTCAGTTTTTGGAACAATTAACGAAACAACGCGTTGCTCATCGGCCATTTTAATACCACGAACACCTGTAGCAGTACGACCCATTGGGCGAACACCTTTGAAACGAATCTCAGGGTTACCTTCTTCGTCTAATACTGGGTTACCATTTTCATCAACAACGGTTGTTTCTTCAGCTTCTTTAAAGCGTACAACTTTACCTGCATCAGTGAACAACATAATTTCGTTGCTACCATCGGTAATATCAACACCAATCAAGCTATCGCCATCATTTAAGTTAACAGCAATAATACCGCTTGCACGTTGACGACTGTAAGCCGTTAATGGTGTTTTCTTAACTGTACCAAATGCAGTTGCCATAAAGATGTATTTATCTTCAGCGTAATCACGCACTGGCAGTATTGCAGTAATACGTTCGTCAGCTTCAAGTGGTAACAAGTTAACAATTGGCTTACCGCGCGCTGCACGACTTGCTAGTGGTAACTGATACACTTTAAGCCAATATAAACGACCGGCCGTAGAGAAACATAAAATAGTATCATGTGTATTTGCAACTAACAGACGCTCGATGAAATCTTCATCTTTCATCTTCGTTGCTGACTTACCTTTACCACCACGACGCTGTGCTTCGTAATCAGACAATGCCTGATACTTCACATAACCTTCGTGAGAAAGCGTTACTACTACGTTTTCTTCAGTAATTAAGTCTTCAAGGCTGATATCGTGAGCAGCTGCATTAATTTCAGTGCGACGCTCATCACCATATTGTTCTTTAATTTCAACTAGCTCGTCACGAATAACTTCCATTAAACGCTCAGGAGTTGCCAAAATATGAAGTAGTTCAGCAATCAACTCTAATAACGCTTGGTATTCAGTTAAGATTTTTTCGTGTTCAAGACCAGTCAACTTGTGTAAACGTAAATCTAATATTGCTTGAGCTTGCTGCTCAGAAATATAATATTGACCATCACGAATACCTAAATCGGCAGCTAACCAATCAGGACGAGCTACATTATCTTCACCTGCTTTTTCAAGCATGCCCTGTACATTACCTAATTCCCATGGACGTGCTGTTAAAGCAATTTTAGCTTCAGCAGGTGTAGGAGATTTACGAATAAGCTCGATAATTGGGTCAATGTTTGCAAGTGCAATCGCTAAGCCTTCTAGCGTATGAGCACGGTCGCGAGCTTTGCGTAAATCAAATACGGTACGACGAGTTACTACTTCACGGCGGTGAATAATAAACTCTTCAAGCATTTCTTTTAAGTTAAAACACTTAGGTTGGTTATTAATTAACGCAACCATATTCATACCAAACACAGTTTGTAACTGAGTTTGAGAATATAAGTTATTTAAAATAACTTCGCCTACGTCACCACGTTTAATCTCAATAACGATACGCATACCGTCTTTATCTGATTCATCACGTAGCGCGCTAATACCTTCAATTTTCTTATCTTTAACTAGCTCAGCAATTTTTTCAATTAGGCGAGCTTTGTTAACTTGATAGGGAATTTCATGAACGATGATTGTTTCACGGCCTGTTTTTTCATCGGTTTCGATGTCGGCGCGTGCACGCATATACACTTTACCACGGCCAGTTAAGTAGGCTTGTTCGATGCCCTTCTTACCGTTGATAATTGCAGCCGTTGGGAAATCAGGACCAGGGATATAATCCATTAACTCTAAAATAGTTAAATCCGGATTTTGAATAAGTGCCAAACACCCGTTCACAACTTCAGTTAAATTATGTGGTGGGATGTTTGTAGCCATACCTACCGCAATACCTGACGAACCATTCACTAATAAATTAGGAATTTTCGTTGGTAAAACATCAGGGATGAACTCAGTGCCATCGTAGTTAGGAACGAAATCAACCGTTTCTTTTTCAAGATCGGCTAATAACTCATGCGACATTTTAGCCATACGTACTTCTGTATAACGCATTGCCGCTGCTGAATCACCATCAACCGAACCGAAGTTACCTTGGCCATCTACAAGCATGTAACGCAGTGAGAATGGCTGAGCCATACGAACTATTGTGTCGTAAACTGCACTATCGCCGTGTGGGTGGTATTTACCGATTACGTCACCGACCACACGGGCCGATTTTTTGTAAGGCTTGTTCCAGTCATTACTAAGCTCGTTCATTGCAAACAAAACGCGGCGGTGAACAGGTTTTAAGCCGTCACGTACGTCTGGTAATGCACGTCCTACTATTACGCTCATTGCGTAATCTAAGTAAGAGTTTTTTAACTCGTCTTCAATATTGACTGGCAGAATTTCATTGGCGAGATCAGTCATTTGATATCACATTCCTTCAGTATCAGCTCTCAACAACCCGGTATTGGGTATTAAGAGTATTGTTATTATTTCTAACAGCCATGCTATCACAATTAATTTTAATTTACAGGCGCAAAACTTTGCGATTTATCAATTTAGCCCTATATAATGGCCTCAGATTGACGAGGAAGTATTTTATGACCGAACATCAAAATGTAGATCACGAAGAAATAGCAAAATTTGAAGCCATCGCCGAGCGTTGGTGGGACCTAGACGGAGAATTCAAACCTCTTCACGAAATTAACCCGTTACGTTTAGACTTTATAGCAAACAAAACGCAAGGCTTATTCGATAAAGAAACACTCGATGTTGGCTGTGGTGGCGGTATTTTAAGCCAAAGCATGGCGCGTATGGGTGCAAAAGTAACTGGCATCGATATGGGTCAAGAGCCTTTGACTGTTGCTAAGTTGCACAGTTTAGAAACTGGCGTAAATGTAGATTATATAAAAGTGCCTGCAGAAGAGTTTGCATCGCAACATCCAGAAAGGTTCGATGTAATAACCTGTATGGAAATGCTTGAACACGTTCCCGACCCAGCATCTATCATTCATGCTGTAGCTGCACTTGCAAAACCAGGTGCAGACGTGTTTTTTTCAACGCTTAACAAAACGCCTAAAGCATATTTATACGCCATTGTTGGCGCTGAAAAACTTTTAAAAATGGTGCCTGAAGGTACACACGACCATAAAAAGTTTATAAAACCTGCACAACTTATTGCATGGGCAGAGCAAGCGGGTTTAAAAGTTCGTGCAAGTACAGGGCTTTCTTATAATCCACTATCAAAGCAATATACGCTCAATAGTGACGTTAGCGTAAATTACATACTTTATTTTGAGAAGTTAGCTTAATGGCTAACTCTCAAGCCCCCCACCCCTTTATAGAGTACGATGCATTTTTATTTGATTTAGACGGCACTCTACTCGACACCGCTGATGATTTAGGCGCCGCTTTAAATGCAGTCCTTATTAGAAATAAAATCAAACCTGTTAGTAGTGATGTATACCGCCCTGCAGCATCTAACGGCGCAGGTGCGTTATTAGAGGCTGGTTTTAAAGAGTTATGGGAAGCACAACCCCAAAGCGAGCTTATTAAGCAATTAGTTGACGAATACGCTGCAAACATAGCAAATCACACACATTGTTTCAGCGGTGTTGAATCGTTGCTTATTGCCCTTGATCAAAAAAAGATCAAATGGGGGATCATGACTAACAAACCTGGGTTTTTAACCGTTCCTTTAGTGGCAGCAATTCTCGCATTAAAAAATGCCAATGTAGTAATAAGTGGCGATACCTTGGCTGAGGCCAAACCATCACCGCTACCATTACTACATTGTGCCAAGCTTATGGCAGTAAAACCAAACCGTTGTTTATATATTGGTGATGCCGAACGTGACATACAAGCTGGTAAAGCGGCAGGTATGCACACTGCAACGGCACTTTGGGGTTACATACCTAGTATTGATGAAGCCTACAGCTGGAATGCTGATTTTAACTGGCAAAGTCCAATTGATGGTTTTAACCATATATAGTGTTATGTTAATTAATAAACACTATATATTGTGATTGTGTTAGTTTTCACTCAAAGCTTGCTGATAAAAAAAGCAGTCAAAATTTATTTTTAAAATGCGTAAATTTAGCAGATCATTAGTTGATTTTTGCATATTTCAACTTAAATGATTGTTCGAAGGTGAGTGTCTACTAACACAAATGCGTTATCCCAAAGTTATCCACAAATAGGGGCAATTATGTCCCTTGCAAAACAACTCAGACCACACTATCTTGTGATCTCTAAATTGAACAACACCAGATATTGTGGCCAAATGTTATTCAATTAAATTCGCCAATACGGTGAAACTTATAATAAATGAGTATGTACCTTGCTATTGCGAGGTATAAAGCATTGGTCAAAATACATAATCCCCAAGGAATACAGGCAAATGAACCAACAGTTATCTGTAAGCAAGCGTGACGGACGTAAAGAGCCTCTTGATCTGGATAAGATCCATCGCGTTATTGAATGGGCCGCCGAAGGTTTAAAAAACGTATCGGTTTCGCAAGTTGAATTAAAATCACACATTCAGTTTTACGACGGTATTCGTACTAAAGATATTCACGAAACCATTATTAAAGCAGCTGCAGATCAGATTTCAAAAGAATCGCCTGATTACCAGTACTTAGCGGCACGTTTAGCTGTGTTCCATTTACGTAAAAAAGCCTATGGCCAATTTGAGCCACCACGTTTATTTGACCACGTAACAAAAATGGTTGAAGACAAACGCTACGACGCTCATTTACTTGTAGATTACACAGAGCAAGAGCTTGACGAGCTAGATGCATACCTAGATCATTCTCGCGATCTTAATTTTAGCTACGCAGCAGTAAAACAGCTTGAAGGTAAATACCTAGTTCAAAACCGTGTATCGGGCGAGATTTACGAAAGTGCACAGTTTTTATATATTTTAGTAGCGGCGAGCTTATTTTCTGACTACCCACGTGAAACACGCGTTTCTTACATCAAACGTTTTTACGATGCCGTATCAATGTTCAAAATATCATTGCCTACGCCTATCATGGCTGGTGTACGTACGCCTACTCGCCAGTTTAGCTCATGTGTATTAATTGAGTGTGGCGATAGCCTTGATTCAATCAATGCTACATCGTCTGCAATCGTTAAATACGTTTCACAACGTGCCGGAATCGGTATTAACGCAGGTCGAATTCGTGCGCTAGGTAGTCACATTCGTAACGGCGAAGCGTACCACACAGGTTGTATTCCTTTTTATAAGCATTTTCAAACAGCTGTTAAAAGTTGTTCGCAAGGTGGTGTACGCGGCGGTGCAGCAACATTGTTCTACCCGCTTTGGCACTTAGAAGTAGAAAACCTGCTTGTGCTTAAAAACAACCGTGGTGTAGATGACAACCGTGTTCGCCATTTAGATTACGGCGTACAGTTTAACAAATTAATGTACTCTCGTTTAATTAAAGACGATTACATTACGTTATTCAGCCCATCAGATGTACCTGGTCTTTACGATGCATTTTTTGAAGATCAAGACGAATTTGACGCGTTATACATTAAATATGAGCAAGACGAATCTATTCGTAAAAAACGTATTAAAGCGGTTGAGCTTTTCTCAATGTTTGCACAAGAGCGCGCAAGCACTGGTCGTATTTACTTACAAAATGTGGATCACTGTAATACGCACAGCCCGTTTATTTCTAAAGTGGCGCCAATTCGCCAATCTAACTTATGTTTAGAAATTGCATTGCCAACTAAGCCACTAAACAACGTAAACGACGAAGAAGGCGAAATTGCCCTTTGTACACTGTCTGCGTTTAACTTAGGTGCCATTGAGTCACTAGATGAGCTTGAAGAACTAGCTGAGCTTGCAGTACGCGCACTTGATAACTTACTTGATTTCCAAGACTACCCAGTACCGGCTGCACGTAATGCTACTATGGGTCGTCGTACGTTAGGAATAGGTGTAATCAACTACGCATACTACTTAGCTAAAAACGGTAAGCGTTACTCAGATGGCAGCGCAAATGCACTAACTCACAAAACATTTGAAGCTATTCAATATTACTTAATGAAAGCGTCTAATGAGCTTGCTAAAGAGCGTGGTGCATGTCCTAAGTTTAACGAAACAACGTATTCTCAAGGTATTATGCCAACAGATACGTACAAACGTGACCTAGACAAAATATGTGATGAACCTCTTCACCTGGATTGGGATTCATTACGTGCGAGTATTCAAGAGCACGGTATGCGTAACTCAACACTAAGTGCGTTAATGCCTTCAGAAACATCGTCACAAATTTCTAACGCAACTAACGGTATTGAGCCACCACGTGGTCACATTAGCGTAAAAGCAAGTAAAGACGGTATTTTGAAGCAAGTAGTACCTGAGTACGAACGTTTGAAAGATAATTACGAGCTATTGTGGGACATCCCATCAAACGATGGTTACTTGCAACTTGTAGGCATAATGCAAAAATTTATTGACCAAACTATCTCGGCCAATACTAATTATGATCCAAACAAATTCGAAGGTGGTAAAGTACCTATGAAAGTCTTATTAAAAGACTTACTAGGCGCCTACAAATTAGGTGTTAAAACCTTGTACTACCATAATACACGCGATGGTGCATCTGATGCACAAGACGACACGCCAGAAGTCGAAGATGACGATTGTGCAGGCGGCGCGTGTAAAATATAGTTGCTGATTTTAATTTTAAGCGGGCATTTAGCCCGCTTTGTTCTGATAGTTTTTTGAGTGATAAACATGTCTTATACTACTTTTAGCCGAAACCATAATAACCAAATGCAAGAGCCAATGTTTTTTGGCCAAACTGTAAACGTATCTCGTTACGACCAACAAAAATACCCAATTTTTGAAAAGTTAATTGAAAAGCAACTGTCTTTCTTTTGGCGTCCTGAGGAAGTAGATGTAAGTAAAGACCGTTTAGACTTTCAAGCATTGCCAGATCACGAAAAGCACATATTTTTAAGTAACTTAAAATATCAAACATTGCTTGATAGCGTACAAGGTCGTTCACCTAACGTTGCCCTACTTCCTATTGTATCGTTACCAGAGCTTGAAACATGGATAGAAACATGGGCATTTAGTGAAACAATTCACAGCCGCTCATACACGCATATTATTCGTAATGTGACGCAAGCCCCTGAACTTATTTTTGATGACATAGTTAGCAACGATAAAATCAGCGAACGTGCCGATGCGGTAACCACCTACTACGATGATTTAATTAATTCTGTATCGCTTTACAATCTATACGGCGAAGGCAAACACGAAATTAACGGCAAAACAGTGATCGTTAATTTGTTCGAACTTAAAAAGAAACTTTACCTTGCCATGATGTCGGTAAATATTCTTGAAGCCATTCGTTTTTATGTAAGCTTTGCGTGTTCGTTTGCGTTTGCTGAGCGTGAATTAATGGAAGGTAACGCTAAAATTATTAAGCTTATTGCTCGTGATGAAGCACTTCATCTTTCAGGTACTCAGCATATTTTAAATATTATGCAAGATGGTAAAGACGACCCAGAAATGGCAATTGTTGCAGCGCAGTGCCGCGACGAAGCTATTAAAATGTTTGTAGAGGCCGCAGAGCAAGAAAAAGAATGGGCAGAATACCTATTTAAAGACGGTTCTATGATTGGTCTAAACAAGCATATTTTATGTCAATACGTTGAGTACATTACTAACGCACGTATGACCGCTATTGGTTTACCAGCACAGTTTGAAAATAACAGTAACCCTATCCCGTGGATAAACTCGTGGTTAGTGTCTGATAACGTGCAAGTAGCACCACAAGAAGCTGAAATTAGCTCATACCTTGTTGGTCAAATCGACTCGCAAGTAGATGCATCTGAATTTGGTGACTTTGATTTATAATGAGTGACAAGTCTACTGCAAGCATAACGCTTGCAGAAAACAGCCAGTGTATAGAGTTTAATACTGGCTGCCCTTCTCTTTTACACTGCTTAGAATCCATGAAAATAGACGTCGCATTCCAATGCCGTGAAGGTTACTGCGGCGCCTGTAGGGCAACGTTAGTTTCAGGCAGTGTGGAGTATAACGAAGAGCCACTGGCGTTTGTGCGCGAAGGCGAAATACTCCTGTGCTGCTGCAAGCCTAACGGTGACATAAGCATAAGTTTAAAATAATTCATGAACAAAATAAAAAGCCGATAATAAATTATCGGCTTTGTTATTTATAAATCAACGACCCAGGGAGATTGTTGTTTTATCATATTATTTTTCTTTTAAGTAAACGGTTTTCTTTTCTAGATATTGCTCTAAACCAAACTTACCGTCTTCACCGCCAAAGCCACTTTGTTTCCAGCCGTTATGAAAACCTTGATGCTGCTCACCCATACCACGGTTAATATATACCTCACCCACTTCTAATTCGTTAATGGCTTTATTAATATCAAAAAAGTTTTGAGTGAATATATATGCGCTTAAGCCATAAATACTGTCGTTACAGTACTGTATTGCTTGGTCCATATCTTTAACTTTTACAATAGGGAGTACTGGACCAAAAGTTTCTTCGTGCACTGCAATGTTATCTTGCTTAACGTCTACAAGTAACGTGGGTTCGTACCAACAACCACCTTCAAAACCCTCAACAAAAGCAACTTTACCACCAGTGGCGACAGAAGCGCCTTGTTGAATACTTTGTTGAACTATGTGATCAATGTTGTCTATTTCGCGTTGATTACATTTAGGACCCATTTGCGTATCTGGGTTCATTGGATCCCCAACACGAAGTGCTTTTACAGCTGGTATAAATTTAGCCATAAACGCATCGTACACAGACTCTTGAACATATAAACGCTCAACACAAGTACATACTTGGCCACAGTTAGCAAAGCGTCCCCAAAGTGCGCCTTCAACCGCTTGATCAAGATCGGCATCGGCCATTACAACCATTGGTGCTTTACCACCAAGTTCAAGCATTACAGGAGTCATATATTCTGCGCTAGTTTTATAAATTTGCTTACCTGCAGCAGTAGAGCCTGTCATGGTGATCATTTTAGTTATTGGACTTTCACACAATGCTTGCCCAACAACAGAGCCTGAGCCATTTATCACGTTTAACACACCTGCTGGAATGCCTGCATCGTTTGCTAAACGGCCAAGCTCGGTAGTTGCTAAAGGCGTTTCTTGGGTTGGTTTTAGTACAATAGAGTTACCTGTAATTAACGCAGGTCCAATTTTACGACCAGCCAATGCCAGCGGAAAATTCCACGCAGTAATACCAACAACTACGCCACGTGGCACTTTATGAATGTATATTTTTTCGTTATCATTGTCTGAAGGTAAAATATCGCCTTCAATTGTTAACGCATGGTCGCATGCGTAATCTATAAATGTAGCGGTTACATCCACTTCCATCTCAGCAACTGATAACAATTTGCCTTGCTCTGCCACCAGCATTGGTGCAAGCGTATTTTTGTTTTCACGAATTTTATTAGCAAATTCACGCAATATGTTTTGGCGTGTGCGAGCTGCCAATTTAGCCCACTTTTTCTGCCCTACATTCGCTGATTCAAGTGCATACTGCGCATCTTCTATACAGCCTTTTGGTATTTCACCAATTTTTTTACCTGTAGATGGGCTTAATATTTCAATCGTGCCACTTGCTTTAGACGAAACATATTCGCCATTTATAAAATTTACATTATTATGGAAGTTCATCGAACTATCTCCCCATCCATCCGCCATCAACCAATAAAATAGCGCCATTTACATAACTAGCCGCTTCAGATGCTAAAAATACAGCAGGCCCTTTAAAGTCATCAGGATTTCCCCATCGACCTTGTGGAATACGCGCTAAGATGGCTGCATTACGCTCTTTGTCATTGCGTAATGCCTCAGTGTTATCGGTATCAATGTAACCTGGCGCAATCGCATTTACATTAATGCCTTTGCCAGCCCATTCATTAGAAAGCGCCATAACCAATTGGCCAATTGCGCCTTTACTCGCTGCATAACCTGGTACTGTAATGCCACCTTGAAAGGTGAGCAAAGAAGCTGTGAAAATAACTTTACCCTCGCCATGCTCTATCATTTGTTTGCCTATTTCGCGGCTTAAAATAAATTGAGCATTTAAGTTAACTTCAATCACTTTATCCCATAAATCATCGCCATGCTCAGCCGCAGGAGCACGAAGGATTGTACCTGCATTATTGACTAAAATATCAATTTTAGGAAAATCACTTTTAACATCATTAATAAAAGAATAAAGCGCATCACGATCGCTAAAATCACATTGATAGGCTTTAAAGTTTCGGCCAAGGGCTTTAACTTCTTTTTCTACTTCTGAGCCTTCAAGCTCTAAGCTTGCAGACACACCAATAATATCAGCGCCAGCCTGTGCTAAACCTAGTGCAATACCTTTACCAATACCGCGCTTACAACCTGTAACAAGGGCTACTTTGCCTTCTAAGCTAAATTTTTCTAACATATTATTCATTTTAATACCTTTATAATTTTTATTATTGTGGATTACATTCAACAAGCGCTTTCATACCTTCTGGATTTCCATCCATACTCGCAAATGCACTACCAATATCAGTTAACGAACTAACCGAACTAATAAAAGGTTTAAGATCTATTTGGCCCGATGAAATTAACTCTATTGCCCAATCAAAATCTGCCGCTTCGTATACACGCGCCCCTAACAACTCTAGCTCTTTCCAAAAAAACTGAAATAAGTCTATTTCTGGTTTTGCACTATGAATAGCAACCATTACAATACGACCACGTCGCCCAGCTATTTGTGTCATAGCCTCAATTGCAGGTTTAACGCCAGATACTTCAAAAACTACGTCTGCGCCTTTTGTTTGTGTCCAGCTATCTACATAGGCAGCTAAATCTTCTTCAATGGGATTAACCGATTTAACGCCGAGCTCATCGGCAAAAGCACGGCGGCTTTCGTTAGGCTCAGACACGAGTACTTCTGCACCAACACTTTTAGCAACCGCAGCAACTAATTGCCCAATTGGCCCGCCACCAAGCACAACAACTTTCTCTCCCGCTTGTAAGCGCGAGCGTCGTACATCATGGCACGCAACCGATAACGGCTCTATTAATGCGCCTTGTTTTAAGTCAACACCTGCTGGTAATTTATGTAAAGTACGTGCTTTAACTGTCCAGCTTGACTGAAAAGCACCTGGCGTATCTATTCCCATAAACTTTAAGTTTTGACAAATATGCGTATGGCCTGCATTACACGTAGGACAATCGCCACACCAATCTAATGGCCGTACTACCACGTTTTCGCCTACAGCAAAGCCTTCAACACCTTCACCTATTTCTGCAACAACACCTGATATTTCATGGCCAATTGTTTGCGGAATAGATACACGTTGATCCATTACGCCGTGATATATGTGCATATCTGTACCACAAATTCCAACGTAACCAACACTTAGCCTAACTTCGCCTGCTTGAGGCTTAACTGATGTGCCTTCAACAACATTAAATGACTTATTACCTATGTATTGTGCAGCTTGCATATTTTTTATACCTTCAATAATGTTTAATTAAATACTGGCCCAGTAATGCATCATTAAAAACAACGCCGATACCAGGAATATAAAAATGTATTTGCATACCTTTATATGTTTATTGTTAACAATTTACACCTAGATAAGTTGTATGTAAAGCCACTATCAAAATTTAATGTAACTTTAGAGCACAAAAGCCAATACGTTAAAAAGCATTAAGAATAGTTACTAAAATTTACTTGTATGTTTTAACAATAGCCCACATTGTTAACAATTAACCCAATGTAAAGAGGGACAATAATGATTAAAAACAATAAATCTGCGCTTAGCGTAGTGATTATCAGCGCTCTAAACTAAGCGGGATGCAGTCAAAACATATAAACACACACGCCCAGTAGTAAAACAAATAACAACGTAGTCTTTTCTGACGTATCTGAACAAGCAGGTTTAATAACACAAAAAATTGGAAGTATGGCGGCCCTACCATTGCAGATATAAACAGTGATGGTTATTATGACCTACTACTAACAAATCACGACACCACTCCTATTCGGTTGTTTATGGCAAATGGCGATAACACATACACACTACAAGATGATATTTTTCCACGCGAAGATCTTCATGGGATGTCTGCCGGTGATTACGACAACGATGGCGATCTCAACGTACTTATTGCCTAGGCGGCGGAAATGGCATCAAGCCTCAACCACAACGATTACTTAAAAACAATAATGGCAAATTTTAAGATAATACGGTTGAATTTCCATCCAGTAATGTTTTAAGTGTAGTAGTACAGTAATGTTTTAAGTGTAGTGGTACAGTAATGTTCGACCGCAACATACTTTCCCTTGATGAGTCCGATCATTGTTGTAGTAATCCATCCATTCATCCAGATCTTTTTGTAGCTCTTCTATAAGCGTATAGCTAACGATTGAACGAACACCACTACCTGAAAAAAACACGCCTAATTTACGAAGCTCATTGCTACTTCTATGATGGCCGTGAGCAGGATAGTCAACTGCATATTTAATGACGGCTTGCTATGCTTCTTCGTCAACGCGATTCTTTATATTTGGTGTACGGCGGTTCTTTCCGATTAATGCATCGATACCCATCATTAACGAGTTCTTGATAACGATAAAATGTATCTCGTGATACGCCCATGACTTTACAGGCTCTTGATACATTGCCTAGTTCTTCAGCAAAGTTAAGTAAACCAACTTTGTGTTTTATGATTGGGTTGTTAGTATGCAACATGAGAGTTACCTTTTTGTTTGTTTTGATTTAAAGATTCGACACCTTTATCAAAACGGGTAACTCTCACTTTTTCAAGTTGAATTGTAAGATATTATCTGAACTAATACATATAAGTTAACTTAATATATTTTTGCCTTTATTCTCTTGTTGATGAATAGTTACTGGCCATCCTGGAAACTGATTACTTACTTTACCATCGGCTATATCTATTAAAAACTTATATGCTTCCATTGTGTATGTCAGCTTTTCAGAATCAAATGTAATAAAGCCAAAACCACTCCCTTTCTCATGTGCTTTCACATAGCGGTTATTTGATTTTCCAACCTCTGGATTACCAACCGCATAGACATAAATCTTATTACCGAAGGTATCATTGTACTCGCCTGTTTCAGCAAGCCCATGTGCAGGGCGATTTTGATAAGGCATCTTCATAGAATCAGGCTTCCACCACCTTGGCCAACCGGCAGAAATAGCTGGTGTACAAAAAGCCCAATTGCTATCCCTTTGCTGATTTACGCCATATTGTGATAAAGAGCCTAAATGGGTATCACCACAAATATGTAACGCCATAGAGTCACGCATTGCATCAATTGCACGGTTACGTGCAGAGGCAGGCCAGCCACTTGAATCAAAATCATACTTCAAGAAACGATCAGGTAAGGGCTGATGAGTAGAAATAGCTGCAAATACAGTTTGGCTTAATACCGCTTTTAATTTATGTCCACGCCAATCATTACCCCATTTCACAAGAAAGTTCTCTTGGCGGTTTCCTAACAGGTCTAAGCCAGGAGGATTAAATATTGGATTATAATAAAGCGGATCTTCATCTTGCCCTGTTTCTCCAACCGCAACATTAATACGTTCTGGACCACTTTTCCACTGCCTATCGGCAAGTATGGCAAAACCAACACCGCCGTATAACATCGTCCCGTAGTACGAGCTAATACCATTGGTTGGTGTTGGGTCATAAGGATCTGGGTGATGGTTTAGAGTCGTTCTATGTACCATATTAATCACACGTGCAGAATCAATGTAACCACCTAAAACACTTGCTGAAGGATCTTTCGAAATGTTTTCCATCCTTGCACCACCTTCACCCCACAAATTACCTTGGAGTACATCATGATCATCGGGTAAACAAATTGTCGGCTGATTCCGCATTACCTCTTTGAAAGCCCAACCAAACTGATAGAATTTTCGTAAATAATTTAAAATAGCTAAATTATCTGGGGTACGAATTACACCAAACCCACCATGGGTTTCATAAATTTGGTCACCAGAAAAGAACACCAAATCAGGATTTAGTTTTTCGACATTTTGAGCAACAGGTTGGTACGGAAAGCCATAATCATTTTGGCACGTGAGCGCGGCCATTCGTAATTTTTCACTCGCTGGGTTAGCTTTTATAACTCCTGAATATATATCTGGGGTTTGTGTACCATCAGTGTGTTTTTCACGATATATAACACGAAAAGGCGTATCGCGTGTTTCATCCCAATTGGCTATACGAAATGTCGCCAACCAGCCATCATGGTCTATGACTTGCGAATCGATAGCGACCCACTGATTATCACGTTGTACTTGCAGTTCTAATTGTTGATTATCCTGCTCACCTATTGGCCCTGTGTATGCACTCAATTTCATCACAAAGCCTTCATTTGTCAATGTATCGCTTAATGAATACATGGTCCAAAGTATTGGACCAAACGCCTGTTCATCTATTACTGAAAAAGCTTCACCTTGCATAGTCCAATTACTAAATTTATAACGTGCGCCCAATTTATCTTCAGGTGCATTTTCATATGTAACGGATGGAATCGAGAAATTACTAACCAAAGCCACATTACCCAATAATTCAGAGGCAGCTGTCAAATGAGTGAGAGTACCTATAATTTTTCCAGACAAGGTTAAGCTAGCTGTTAACTTTAAAGCCATGGCACCTGATTGCGGAGCCCCTGTCAGTGTTAAAGTAATATCTTGATTCCCTACAGGAACCATTAAAGGAACTGTATTATTCCCTAACACCAAATTATTATTTTTAATGCCTAGGTCGTACCCCTGTTGAACAAAACAATTACTACGGTATTCATTGAGTTCACTTTTCGCACCAAGACGAATCCCTGCGCCACCATCGTTACTGTTTTGCTCTAAACGAGATACTTGCACCGACATTGTAAAAGGTTGATCAAGATGCGCTATTTGGTGGGTAAGCGAATGAACACTACGATTACCACCTCTATTAATACATTCAGCAGACCCGTTAACAACTCGCCAATCCTCCATTGGATTAGCCCAATATTGTTTACCGAGCCAAACTCTATCATGCGTTTTGTGCCAATTATCGCGATGAGACTTCGTACCTCGGGTAACTGTTGAAGTCATAGCACCTAAATGACTAGTACAACCAGAAATTCCTGTAGCAGCAACACCAGCTGCTAGCATTTTGAGGACTGAACGACGAGATATGTTTTTATTCATAATTTTAATCTCACTTATTGAATATTGTTAACAGTAAACAAACAATATCTCTTTTCTAAATAAATATCAGCATTTGTTTTGAAAAAAGTTTAAGAAATTTTATCTACTCGTTCAAATTAAAGAAGAACTAGTTAACTTTAATCTAGTTGCCATAAAATAAACTATTGATTTATAAGTATAATACCCCACTACGTAGATAAGCGATCCCTATTAGCAGCGTTAGGTGTATCATAAGATCTCGACCGATAATATGATCAAATATCTTCCATCAAGCCTCAATATTTAGAGAAATTTTAATACTTATAACAGATATAAAAAGGTTGCTATGTAATAACAAAAAACTGTAACCTGAACACATTGTCAACAATTAACACAATTTACTATTCATTATGGCATTTCTAAATAACTATAAAATAAATACACGAATCTTAGCTATAGCGCTTATTGCCTCATTAAAAAAAGGCCTATGTCAGATTATAATCTGCGCATCTATTCAGCCCAGCAGCAAGCTGGTAAGTCAGCTTGGTCAATACTTTCGCGCAGCCTTTAGCAAGCACCACTCGAAGTAACCAACAATGTCGATAACTTATCTGACATTGTTGAAAACTTAGAAAGCTATATTAATGAGTTCACTTTGGTTAAGCCCAAAACCAACACCTTATAAGGACCTTTTTCTATGAGTAATACACTATTTAAACTAAGTACTATCTCTATTGCGCTTTCTATTACAGCCTGCAGTACTCAAAATACAAGTACGCAAGCCCAACCTAAAATTAAGTTCGAGGATGTCTCTGTCGAAGTGGGTTTAACAACTGATAAAAACTGGAAATACGGTGGTCCTACTATTTCAGATCTAGATAATGATGGACATTATGATTTATTATTGACGAATCATGACTCAACTCCCATACGTTTATTTTTGGCTAATGGTGATAATACATATACATTACAGCCTGATATTTATCCTCGAGTTGACCTACATGGTATGGCCAGTGGTGATTACGATAACGATGGTGACAACGATATTTTAATTGCGTTAGGTGGTGGCAATGGGCAAACACCACAGCCTCAAAGGCTTCTTCGTAATGATAATGGCAAATTTACAGATGTTACTGTCGAATCAGGATTATCAAAAATGGGTGCTCGAGGTCGCTCAGTGCGCTGGATTGATTTAGATAACGATGGCGACCTTGATTTTATGCAAGTCAATGCTGCCAAGCAGGTGAACGAAGACACACCTCGAAATATATTGTTCGAAAACCAGGGTAATGGACAATTTATTTATCACCCTTCACAAAAATTTGAAAACTTACACGCTGAGAGGGTGTTATTAAGCGATTATAATAACGATGGCATTCTAGATATATTTGGCTTCAACGGCCACAGTGAGTTAATTATTTACAAAGGTAATAACGATTTCACCTTTACCAATGTAACTGAAGATGTATTAGCCGATAACTCAAAAAACTACTTTGGTACGCTAGCAATGGCACAAGCCGACATTGATAACGATGGTGATATGGATTATTACCTTGCTCGCGGCAAGTTACACTATGCTATTGCTAACAATAGTATCTCATTTAATGACCACTCTAAACGGTTAGATATTCGTGATGAAGGTAATAAAAGTCACGACGGCATTACATTGATTGCAGAAGAGAATATAATTCTTAGCGATTTTTATCATTTCCCACGCGCTAAATTACTCAATCATATGCCTGTTTATCTAGGTGCAAACAAAGAGCTGATCGAAACCCCCGATAATAATGCCCAAATCACACAAAACCGTGCCCAAGGCTTTCCTGTAAAGATTGATAAAACAGGTTGGTATATTGGTTATATAGGTAATGGCCAGTGGCGTGTTGAGTGGATGCTTGCAGATAATCTTGCTTGGGATGTACGCGCCTCATTTAAAAACATTACCTCTTATAAAAGCAACTGGGAGCCACAAAACTTAGCCTTACCAGATGTACTGTTACGTAATGACAATGGCAAACTTGTAGATATTTCAGCGCAGCTTCCAGTCGCTACCAATTCGAATAACTGGGGTGTGGTACCTGGAGATTTTAACAACGATACCAAAATGGATTTTATGGTGTATAGGTTTGGTGAATTAAAAGAGCGCATTGCCGATGTTTTACTCGTTAACCAAGGTGACTATTCATTTACGCCTGAGCTTACTCACAATGCGACTAGCGAATTAGGCCAGGACTCGCACGGAGATATGGGTGCTGCTTTTGACTATAATCAAGATGGTAAGCTCGATTTGCTCAGTGGTGATGATGACAATGGTAAATGGCATTTATATGAAAATAATACCTTATTAGCTGATAGTCATTACTTATTGGTGCGAGTCGGCTACTCAAGGTCTGGGATTGATCCACTCGGAGCAAAAATTCAACTAACAACTGACTCAGCATCGCAACTCCAAGTTATAGGCTCACACAGCGCATCGCACTCTCAAAGTTTACTCAATATAGCTCATTTTGGTTTAGCTAAAGCTAAAAAAGTCACTTCAGTGATCGTAACTTGGCGCGATGGTAGCCAACAAAGAGTAGATAACATTAACGCAGATATGCTAATTAAAGTTGGCCAATTTTAGGACGTCTTTATTTTAGCCACTGTATATCAATAAAAGGCCTGTAAATACCTAAGTATTTGCAGGCCTTTTCACTCGTTCATTGTTTCTCATATCACTCCTTTCATTTATTGTTTATTTTTCATTTTTATCTTTGTTCAATCAAGTTTAGACCAATTGATTAAAAGGTACTTTGCTTTGTAAGGCAGCTCTATCAGGCAAATACAAACAAGATAACTGTCATACGGGCCTACAGATGATCATCGATTACTTTTGTATTTCAATCTTCTCTATAAAAATACTTCTCAAACTTAATTAGCTCATCAAGTAGATATGATTAGCATAAGCAATATTACAACTTATATAAGCAAGTTAGGTATGGGCATATTTTACAAAGGTACGATAAAAATAATGCTTGATTCAATCCAAAGAAGGAACTTATTTATCTCTTCTATATAGCTTTTTGTACAAGCCTCATATTGAAAATGTCATTTAACTTTTTGTATTTAAAGTAAAAAGTCGTGCCAATATTTATAAATTACTAAGTGGTTTGTACATAGAGAAGTTATTCGGTCTTTCAAAGGTAAGTTTAGTGAGTATATTGTATTTGCTCTTAGCAGATACAAAAAGGCCGCACTTTAATAGTGCGGCCAACTTCTACATTAAAAGTTAATACGGGTATTCAACCTAAATGTACGCCCGGTATGATATTGATAAACCGTGCGCGATTTAGTAGCGTCACCTTCAAGTGGGCTACCTTCATCAAAAGCCACCCCTCCTGCTTGCAAGAATCGACTAGTAAAGTATTGTCTAACTCCCTCATCTGTTAAATTAGCGACTTGGAAAGAAACACTGATATTATCATTAACTTTATAACTAGCTGAGAAATCAAGGGTTTGACGACCTTCTTCCCAAAGCGAACCATTCTCCCAAGAACGTTGCACTAGCTGGTCTGTTGTACCTTGATAAGATAAACGTAACTGATGACCATTTTTCTCCCAGAAACCCGTTAAGTTGTAGCTATGCTCAGGCGTATATGCAACAGCTAATGAAGGTACTTTAACATCGCTATCAATAGAAGAGACTTCTTGGTCATACTCTGAATCTTGATAAGTATAATTAGCCTGCATACCTAAACCAGACCAAATGCCGGGTAAGTTGTCGTAGGTTTGCATGTACTGTAGCTCTAGACCTTTGATAGATGCACCTTTACCATTTTTAATACGCGTAGTATTAAATTTGGCACACATCTGCTCTAAATCACCTGAATACATCCAGTCTAACTCATAATCCTGACCACCTTGGAAACGTTTAGGCATACACCCTTCCAAGCTATCTTGGCCAGCAATCAGTACGAGATCGTTTGGATCGTATGTTTCCCCTTCAGCTAACCCAACACCACGCAAATCATCCATATAAGTGACAATAGTTTCTGATTCTTCGAAATTAGTCATATCCTTATAAAATAAAGTAGCGGCTAATAAACCCGATTCATTGAAGTACCACTCATATGATATGTCTAGATTAAACGATTCAAGTGGATCTAATTTAGGGTTAGTTAATGTAATAGAATTATTCCTATTTTCACCACCCCATTGTGTTTCTCTCACTTTAAAGCCTGGGCGAAGAGAATCAATTTGTGGGCGTGCCATCGTTTTTGATGCGGCAAAACGAATGATTGTGTCTTCACTATATAAATAATTTAAGTTTAAACTCGGTAAGAATAAATCATACTCGTGTTCATCCGTAACAGTAAATGAACGTAAGCTTCTATCTTCCGTAGGTAATAAATTGCCTGTGTCATCATAAACTCGTTCACCGTAAATCCAATGTTTCTCTGTAGATACATCAGAGTGACGCCATAAATACCATTCAGATTCGAATTCACTACCTTGAATTGCATTTGGATCATGGCATGGACCCTGATCTGGAATAACAATATCATCTTTTTTATCATTAGTACCTAGGGTGTCATAGCCTAAACCATCGACACGTGACCAACGAATTTCTTCGTTATAATTAGCACCATAAAACTTGGTAGGTGAACAAAGTGGTAAGCTGGTATCACGAAGTTCTGCAAGTTTAAATGGGTCCATTAAACGTGCATTATTTGATGGGTCAAAAGCAAACTGCACACCAGATGCTCCTTGAACTTCAACCGTAGTTTTGACATAGCGAACACCTACGTCACCGGTGATCTTGCCATCCATCAATTCAAAGTTTAATTTAGTATAAAATGCTAGGTTATCTAATTCTGTATTGCGAGTATTTGAATCATCAGTATTAAATTCCACCTCAGAGCTACCCTGAGCGACTTCAAATGCTTTGAATGCAGAGAAACTACTCCAACCATCTGTCACAGCATCGCGGCTATAACCGAGGCCAGCCATAAAGTCATCAACTGGAAATTCTTCACCATCGGTTATCATTTCACCGGTAATATCACGCAGGCCACTGCCAAGTACTGCTGGCAAACCGGTGTTTGGATTTGTTACCACAACCCCTTCGCCTACGTTATTAAATGTACCTTGCTGGGCATCCACATACTTAGAACGTTTAGACCATTTAGCACCAAACTCAATTGACCGAAAGTTATCTGAGTCTAAGACGTAATCAAAATCTACAAATAACGACTTTTGTTCATCTTCGACCTGATTTAAAGTTCTGCTCATATATGATAAGTGTTGAGCGTTTAATTCGTCAGGGTTAAATCCTGTGGTGCTATAGTTATCCCATAAGCTTTCTGGATCACCAAAGGTATTATTTTCGCCATAGTCAATTAAGCCCGTACCGGTTACTAAATTACACAGACCACTACTACAATCATAACCAACAGGTTCCATATCTTCAGGTGGAACATTTTTTAAACTCCATGCACTAATATTCGCAAAATTTTGTAACCCCACATACACAGAGTTATTGGGAATTTGTTCTGTTTTTGAGTAACCAACTCCCGCATCCATAGTTAATGAATCACTAAAGTTATGCTTCATATCTAACGAAAATATTTGATTATTATTTTCAAAATCACCTTCAGATTGCACTAAGCCACCGCTGCCGAAACGATTTACAAATTTAGTAAAAGTATTAGTTTCTAGATCAATTGTTCGCCAATCTTGTTCTGGATCTGTAAACGCAGCAGTTACACCTGCCAAACCTGGATCCTCACCTTCCACTAAGTTTTTAGTTTCAACTGAGCGAGTATTAATTCCATGCATCGAGTTATTAATATCTTGCTTACCGATAATGGCATTAAAATTAAATTCAGTATCCTCTGAAGCACGCCATTGTAGACCTAAATTTAAATTGACACGGTCATTTTGACTTTCATGATATTGATATTGAACATTACGCGGCGTAATACCGACAGCATTTTCGACAACATTACCGTTAGTATCGGTTGCAAGAGGAGACTCTGTCGCAAACCACTCTGTTGCAGAGTATTGATCTTTACGATAAGCATTGGTTTCTTTAACAGCTGTAACAACCACACCAAACGTATCATCAAAAAACTTACGAGAAAAAGTACCTGACACTTTATAGTTATCTTCTTCTGACAGGTCGTTGTAACGGCCTTCGAGCGTCATGGTGTTTATTTCATAATTTAAATCGAGTGGCTTTGTTGTGGTTAAGTTAATATTCGCACCTAATGCACCTTCTTCATGATCGGCACTTGGAGTTTTTACAACTTCAATCTTAGACAAAATATCTGATGAGTACTGCGATAAATCGACACCTTGGCTATAGCCCGTCGAGCCTAGCTGTACACCGTTCATACTAATATTATTTTGCTGAGAGTTAGCACCACGAACAGTCACTCGTGCGCCTTCGCCATCGACAGTCTGTACTGAAACACCCGTTACACGCGATAGCGCATCTGCGATGTTTTGGTCTGTCGATTTACCAATATCCTCAGCATTAATTGAATCAACCACGTTTTCAGCGAAGCGTTTATCGTTTATTGATTTTTTTACACTTGCAGCTAAACCGCTTACTTCAATGATCTCAATATCATCTTCGGTTTTCGTTTTTTCATTTTCTTGTTGTTGTGCATAAATCAAATTCGAAGCAAATAGCGCAGCTGTCAATGCGCTTAATTTGAAAGTTTTCTTTATGGTTGTCATGTGTGTTCCCCGTTGAAGGTTTTATTATGTTGTCAGGTTATCATTTTGTAAACAATAGTATGAGATGCAACTCATTGTCAACTGTATTTTGTTAACAATATTAATTTAATTATAAAAAATGCGAAGCAGCAACTACAACCAACCTCGCACGGTATCTATCTGTTCTAAATTAACTTTTAAATAGTCTAGAAAGCTAAAACCTCGTTATAAACCGAATTATTAAAGTTAATTTATAAATTAAATCAGTTAAAATTTTTAACATATGGCCAGCCTGAAAATTGTTTACCAGTTGCAGGGTTGGTATTCCATTCCCAGCACTCTAACTGATAGTGTTGTTGCTGATGATTTACTTTAATAATGCCGTAGCCTTCACTTTTAAGCATTCTATCAGCCAAAAATTTTCCCCATGAATTATTTTGCTCAGCAAACTCTTGGTGACTCACTTTTGGATTAGCTGCAGCTAAAACACGCATTTTATTACCAAAACTATCAATAAAATCGCCTGTATTTTTATCATTATTTCTTTGATTAGGTAGTTGAACTGCTGGTTCAAACCAACGCTGCCAAAATGCAGCACTGGCTGGGCCTGCAAAAAACAAGCTGCCATCATCGTAATTATCAATCCCTTGATAGGCTAACAAGCCTAAATGCTGATCTCCGGCAATGACCAATGCGTTAGCATCACTCACAAGCTTAACGGCACGTGTTCGCCCATCCGCGGGATATCCATTTGAATCATGATCAATCAACGGTTGGCCATTTTTATCCGTCTGAGGAGAACCCCATATAGAAGCTGTAATACAAATTTTAGGTTTGCCGGGGTGCATTGTTTGCCAATCTTTTAGAAATGCTTCTTGGCGCTCACCAAGTAACTCACCTGTGGTATTTAATTTATCTGCTTTATAATCAGGTGGTGATTTAAATTTACGATCTTCCACAATGGCAAAGCTTATCCCGCCATATTCGAACGCAGCATACGCTACTGGTATATCGTACTTAATGGGTGTTGCATCGTAAGGTTCTGGGTTATGCCCATGTTGAATGCGGTATACCATGCGTACTAAATCTTTATCCCACTTAAAGCCGCCATCTGCTTCTTTTGGCATGTCGGAATTTTCACCACTATTTCCCCACAAGTTTCCTTGCAGCACATCATGATCATCGGCCAAAATAATTGTGGGTTTATCTTTAATGCTGTGTGCAAACGCCCAATACCACAGATACCACTTGTAGAGTGTGTCAAGTTTTGCATCTTTGGTATCACGTCCATAGCGTGTTGGATACGTTTCGTAGTATTGATCGCCACAAAAAACATACATATCGGGTTCATGAAAGGCCCCATTTTCAACTAGCTCAGTATGAGGGAATAAAATGTTGTCCTTAGTATAACGACCTATATCACGCTCTTTAGCTATCAGGCGAGTATAATTGGTATTATCTAAACTTTTTGATGTTGGAATAATGCATGAATAAAGGGCAATTTTGAATTCTTTGGAATTTTGCGGATCTTTTGCAACTAAACCTGAATAAAGCGTTATATCTGGAGCAGCATCATCAACAATGCGGTACTGATAGGTCGATAAATAGTCCCAGTTATTTAATGAGAACTTTGCTACAAATCCATCTTCAATAATTCCAGAGGCTCCAGCTCGCCAACGCTGTTCATTTTCAGATTTAAATTCTAGACGTAATTGTTTGATTATATCTAAATTAACAGGCATTAATTGACACGTCATACGTAATTCATGTTTATTAACCGTGTACATACAGCCCATCACAGGCCCTAATGAGTTACGATTGTTTTCAGTGATTTTTTCACCGCCAGTTTCAATATTACTAAACCCCCAACGCGCACCGACTTTGTAAGGGTTAGATGAACTTAATAAAGATATCCCACCTTGTAATTTATCTGCAGCAACATTGTGTAAAACACCAAAGCCAAGTTCTTGCCCTGTAGCTGAGTTAATCGCTGCTAGACGAATGTCAAAATGATTTGCATCAGTTGGGTCAAGTTGACAGTCCAAAATAATAGATGAACCATCCTGATACTGATTTAAACTAAACAAATCTCGATTTATTGTTGTAAACTCGAGTGACTTATTTTCATCGTCAAACTGACGAAAAGATAGCTTACCTGAACTATCAAACGCAGCTATTATTCCTCCGTTAACCCCACCAGCTCGCTGAGCTAGTGCAGCACCTTTCGCTGTTAGCTCACCTTTACCTATGCCTAATAAAAAACCACAAAAACCCTCTTTACCGGGGGTTAAGTTCCGTACAGTCGCCTTTAAACGTGCGCTTTGTAAGGTGTTATTTAGCTGACGTGTTAATAACGACACAGTACGGGCTTCAAAACTTTTACCTTCTCGTGTGCACTGTAATTCGTTACCTATACGTCGCCAATCTTGTAACCGATTTGCCCAAAATGGTTTACCTAACCAGATTTGTTCCTCAAAACTCGAATTATCTAGGGGAGATGTTGATGCAAATTCTGCGCGATATGATGCAAAAAATCCAGCGCAACCAGACAACATACTAGAACCGATTAACCCTGCACTTAACTTTAAAAAGTTTCTCCGTTTCATTTGAGATCTCTTATCTATTATTATCTAAGTTGAATTTTGTATTTTATTTGCTGGTAATAAGGTTTCTCGGGGCTATAAAACGTACTTAAAAAGTGGGAGTGGTTTACCGCATTGGGTAACTCATGTGGCTCTATACACAACCCCATATAAGGCCCAAATTGTTGACCATCAAGATGTTTGAATTGTGGGTCAAGGTAAAACCCTGTATAGAACTGACAACCAGGTGCAGTTGAGTATATATCAACTTGATAGCCAGTTTTTTTATCAGCAATAGAACCATGAAGTTGTAATTGCTGAGTCCCTTGAGGGTCTAATAAGTAATAATCGTCAAAGCCATTATCTGTTAAGACTGAGCCTAGTTTGGTAAATTCTGCAAAGTCATAATGGCTATCGTAAACATTAGCAAACTCCCCACTTGCAATATTTTGATCATTTTTTAAGAGCCGTAATCTAGCGGGTAATTTCACGAAATGCTCAGTAATGTCATGATGATTACTCAGTGCTAAATTCCAATAGATATGATTAGTTAAACTGATTGGCGTGACTTCACTCGGGTCACCGTGCATTGTTATCACCAACTGGTTATTAATAAGCTGATAGCTCACAATAAATTCAACCTGACCAGGATAGCCTTGCTCGTTGTCAGGACTCACATAGCGAAAAACCACCTTGTTATTGATATAATCGTGTTCAAGAACTTGCCAGTTGACATGACTTAAGCCCTTTTTACCTCCGTGTAATTGGTTAGCTCCCTCGTTAGACACAAGATTGACAACACGTTGTTCACCGAGATATTTACTATCAGCAATGCGATTAGCTACACGGCCTACTGTTGAACCTAAATAGGCCCTATTACTTAGCCAATCGGCTTCATTGTCATAACACAAAGCAAGGTGGTCACCATTAGGCGCTTCAATTGTTCGAATGGTGGCGCCATAGCTACTTAATGTTACTTTTAGGCCATTGGGCTGCTTGAGCGAAATTGTCTGCATCACTGTTACTCGCTTAAGAAACCTTGGGGGTTTTTACTTTGCCAGCGCCATGTGTCTTTCATCATCTCTGTGAGGGTATATTTACATTGCCAGCCTAAAACAGACTCGGCTTTAGATGAATCAGCCCAAAAAGCTGCTAAATCCCCCTCCCGGCGTTTTACAATCTCAAAATTAATATCAATTCCGGTATGCTCAATAAATGCTTTTACTATGCCAAGTACGGAATAAGGAGTACCAGTGCCTAAGTTAAATGCTTCATATAAGCCGTTATGTTGTTCGCCAAGCCATTTTAGGGCTCTAATATGGCCATTGGCTAAATCAGTCACATGTATATAGTCGCGCTCACACGTACCATCTTTAGTGGGATAATCACCTCCAAAAATAGCTAACTTTTCACGTTTACCTACAGCAACTTGAGCAATAAAGGGCATTAAATTGTTAGGAATACCCAATGGGTCTTCTCCTATTTGGCCGCTAACATCTGCACCAATAGGGTTAAAGTAGCGTAAGCTTGCTACTTGTAAGCCAGTATTTGAAGCTACAATTTCCTGTAGTATTTGCTCAATCATTACTTTTGTTTGCCCATACGGGCTTGCTGCACGCCCTAAAGGCAAGCTTTCGGTATAAGGAACTGATGCCCCTTGTCCATAAACTGTAGCTGATGAGCTAAACACAAGTTTATTAACGTTATATTTAAGCATGCATTGACATAAATTTAAGGTAGACACCAGATTTGTATAGTAATACTCAAGTGGTTTTCCTATGGATTCGCCTACTGCTTTTAAACCTGCAAAGTGAATAACAGAGTCAAACCCGTGCTCGCTAAACGTGGCAGACAACTTAGCGTTATCAAGTAAACTGGCGTGAATAAATTCAACTTTTCGCTTTGATAACGCTTCTACGCGAGTTAGCGATTCACGGCTCGCGTTACTTAAATCGTCTATTACTACTACGTCAAAACCATCATTTAATAAGCTTAAAACAGTATGGCTTCCTATATAGCCTGCACCACCTGTTACCAGTACTTTTTTCATGAGGTTGTCCTTACGCTCTTATAAGTGATACACCAGCTGAAGGTACGCTTGTGTAAATAGTTTCTTTAATACCGGTTTGTTGCTGATAATTAGCTTCTATTGCAGCACTAACCTCTTCGACCATACAATTTGGTACAAACGCCACCACACAGCCGCCAAAGCCGCCACCTGTCATACGTACTCCACCTTTGTCACCTAATACACTGGCAATTATTGACACAAGGGTATCTATTTCTGCGGTGGTAATTTCAAATAAATCGCGCATAGACTGATGGCTTTGTGTCATCAGTCTACTTAACGTTGCAATATCGTTATTTGTAAAGGCTTGCATTGCCGATAGGGTTCGCGCGTTTTCATACACTATGTGTTCAACGCGCTTTGCAACTTGCTCATCTAATTGTGCTTTATTAGCTTCATATTCTTCAATTGAGACATGACGTAAGCTTGGCTTTGAAAATGCTTCTGCACCGGCATAACATTGTTCGCGGCGTAAGTTGTATTCGCTATCAACTAAACCACGTTTTACATTTGAATTGATCATCATGATGGTCATACCTTCATTAATGCTCACTTCAATTAAATCTAAAGACTGGCAATCAATTCCTAAAGCTTGACCTTGTTGACCGCAAGCCGAAATTAGTTGATCCATAATACCGCAGTTACAACCTACAAAATTGTTCTCAGCTGCTTGGCCAATTACGGCTATTTCTTTACGTTTAATAAATAAATCACATAAATGATTAAATGCGAAAGCAATCCCCACTTCCAGTGCAGCAGATGAACTAAGCCCAGCCCCTTGTGGCACATTACCGGTAATACAAATATCACAGCCAGTTAATTGATGACCGCGTTTCTGTAATTCATCAACCACCCCGCGGACATAATTGCTCCAGCTCTGGCTTGGATGATGAGCGAGTACTTGGCCAAGCTCGAAGCTGTCAATTTCATCATTACAATCAAGGGCTAATACATTTACAGTTGAGTCAGTACGCGGCGCAACGGCAATATAAGTGGCGTACTTAATTGCACAAGGTAGTACAAAGCCATCGTTATAGTCAGTGTGTTCACCAATTAAATTTACTCGACCCGGTGCTTTTACAACAAAATCAGCATCACGTCCGTAGTGAGATAAAAATGCGTTGCGGGCATTGCTTTCAGTGTTCATTACTTCACCTCTTTATAATGCATCAGTGATTGCTGTTTTAAAATTGTGGCTGCTTGTTCTGGCGTTATATCACGCTGAGCTTCGGCCATCATTTCATACCCCACCATAAACTTTTTAACGGTTGCAGAGCGCAACAATGGCGGAAAAAACTGGCCATGTAATTGCCAAAATGAATCATCTTGATCATCGTATGGCGCGCCATGCCAACCCATTGAATAAGCGAATGAACATTGAAATAGGTTGTCATATTTGACCGTTATTTGTTTGATCACCTCAGCCAAACTAGCTTGCTGTGATGCTGTTAAGTCAGTCATTCTAGTGATGGAAAAGCGAGGTAATAGGAGTGTTTCAAATGGCCATGCTGCCCAATAAGGAACAACCACTAACCAATCGTCATTAACACATACAACCCGCTCATCTAATTCAACTTCTCGTTTGGCATAATCAAGCAATAAGTTTGATCCATGCTGTTGAGTGTATTTTTGTAAATTAACGTGCTTACGCTCAACTAAACTAGGTAACTGATGTTGAGCCCAAATTTGACCATGTGGATGCGGGTTAGAACAGCCCATCACAGCACCTTTGTTTTCAAATACTTGTACCCAACGGTAAGTTTGCGAAAGCTCTGCACATTGCTGTTGCCAAGTATCTACTACATTGGTTATTTCACTAATCGAAAGCTCAGGTAAGGTTTTTGAATGATCGGGCGAAAAACAAATTACCCGTGCTGTTCCACGCTCAGTTTGCATACTAAATAAAGGATCATCAAACGCGACATCAGGCACATCTTCACGTAGTGCTGCAAAATCATTTGTAAAAACAAACGTTCCTTCATAATCAGGGTTTACTTCACCGTTTATGCGCGTGTTACCTTTACATAAAAAGCAATTTTCGTCATAAGCTGGTTTGATTTCATGATCAACACTTTCTTCTTGGCCTTGCCAAGGACGCTTAGCTCGGTGTGGTGAGACTAATACTGACTCCCCTAATAAAGGATTAAAACGCCGATGTGGATGTTCAGTTGGGTCAAATTGGCTATTTTGATTATTCATTACTGCAAACCTTAATTACTATTTTGAAATGTGCCAGCATCAAGCACTTGTTTACGTGGTGTGAAGCGGCAAATATAATTCCAATTCCAACTGGCATCGTATTTATGGCAAAGTCCCCAACTGATCCCCGGTGCTGGGTTTTCATCAAAGCCTTTTACTGGTCGATATAAACCTATGGCCTCTGGACCGCCTTTAACGTGTGCCATAATTTCAAAATTAATACCGTCTTTAGCAAATTGAATGGTATTTTTTTCAGGACCGTCGGTTGTCAGTAGGCTGGCAATTCCCTCTCTAAAATTCCACACGACAACCTCATGACCACTGTTAGAGATAGGATTGTATTCAGATTTAACATAGGGCCCTAACACATTGTCAGCGATAGCAACGCCATGCTTAATTTCACGGCCCCCAAAGTTCATGCCCTCACCTTGCGTTTCACCCTTGTAATACAGGTAAAATTTATTTTGGAAAAAAACTAAACAGGGGTCGTGTACTTTATGACTATCAAAACTACCTTTTTTACTAACGGCAAACCGGTTGTCTTCATCTCCAGACCATACACCGTCTTTGCTTGGGCTAATAATAGGCGCTGGCGATTTGTGCCATGGCCCATAAGGTGAATCTGACTGTGCAATGGCAATATGTTCATATTGACGGTTGGTATAAGGTGTCTCGACTGTTTGATAAACCAAATAATACTTACCTAAATGAGCAAAGACCTCAGGCGTAAAAACAGCTCGATCATCGTATTGACCGGCTTCACCACGCGAAATCGCCACGCCTTGCTCTTGCCACGTAATACTATCTTTTGAAGTGGCATGCCACACTTCGGTCAAATCCCAAGGAAATACCTTTGCTTCTGGGTCATTAGCATTAAAACCTACGGTTTCACCTTCGCCTTTGGTATACCAACAATGATAAACACCATCAATGTACAAAACTGATGATGGATCACGACGAATAATGCCTTCTTGATATGCAAAGTCACCTTTTAATGGCGTTACATCAAACTCGGTTAACCATTGTGGGCCTTTTTGATCATAGCCTCTCTCAATTGCTCGCAGGCTTGCTAAACTTAATTTTTGTTGATTATCAGACATATCTATTCCTTACTTTGCACTGCTTAAATTAAGCGCTTGGTAAACGTCAAAAGGTAAAATGGCGCCTTGATGTTGCACAACCTGGGAGGCAACTTTATCAGCTATATCTAATGCGGATTGTGGTTCGTGGTGAGTCATCCTCGCTGCTAAGTAAGTGCCAGCAAAAGAGTCGCCTGCCGCCGTGCTATCCACTTGTTGTGGTGCTGGATTAAATGAGCACTGTGCTGTTAAGTTATTTTGGCAAAATACCTGCATGCCTTTACTGCCTGCTTTTATCACCACTTCATTGATAGAAAATTGTTGGCAATACTGGACTATTTCGTCAATATTATCGTGGCCAAATAAGGTGTAGTGGTCATCAAACCCTGGCAACACTAGATCACTAATTTGATATGCGCGCTCTAACCAGTCAATTGCATGCGCTTTTGATTGCCACATACGGGCACGGTAATTAGGATCAAACGCAATGGTGCAGCCTTGTTGTTTTAAACTGGCTAATAAATCCAGCAATACACGTTTTGACGCATCATCAAGAATGGCTAAACTGATGCCACTAAAAAATATCCAGTCGCTTTTTCCTAAACCAAGATCAAACGGTTGTTTTTCATATAATTCCATCATGTGTTTCGCAGCAGACTGATTACGCCAATAGTCAAAGCTACGCTCTCCATGCTGATCTGTTGAGATAGCATAGATACCCACATTATGGTCGGCCGTTTGGATCACCTGTTTGCTACTGATACCTTCTTGCTGCCACTTTTTAAGCATATTTATACTTAGAACATCTTCACCAACAGCGCTGAAAAGCTCGCAATTTAATTGCCCTGCAAAACGTTTGGCATACACTAATGCGTTGTAAGTATCTCCGGCAAAAGACTGCTGACATTCACTCACCCCTTTAGGCACAAGTTCCACCATGCATTCGCCAATGGCTAATAAGGTACTCACGCGCCCTCCAATGCTTTTTTTGCTGATACACCGGCTAACTGCTCTTCAATTTCTTCTATCGATTTGTTTTTTGTCTCAGGCATAATTTTATAAAGCAAAACAAAACCAACCACACCACTAATGCTATAAAACAAAAAGATATTCGCTGCACCAAAGTTATTTAACTGCCAAGGGAAAAACTGCTGAACTAAATAACTTACAAAACTTGCAATAAAGGCAAACGTCGGGATTGCAACGCCACGGATACGGGTTGGGAATATTTCAGAAAAAATAACCCACATTATCGGACCTATTGAAAAGTGGAATGCTGCTATAAAGCCTGCAATACCAAACGAAATAAGAGGAGCATTAATTGTAGCCGCTCGTTGAATCAAGTCGCTTTCAAAACCTTGTAACTGTGCTGCAGAGAATACAGTGGCTAATGCACGTTTAAACTCAACATCACTGTGGTACACCTGACCAATTAGTTGCTCTAGGCCAGTCACTGTATTTAAACTTGAAAATTCTGCAATATGCGCTGCTGATAAACTGTACTCAGCTTGGCTAAAGCCGATATAACACATGAATAAACTCAGAGTCGCTGTTGCTAAGCCGCCAATAACTAGCGGTCTACGACCCAATTTATCTATTAATAAAATCGCCACAGCTGTAAAAACAATACTGACTAAACCAATTAAAACTGCATTTAAAAACGCCGCATCAGTACCCACACCCAGTTGTTCAAATACTGTTGGTGCATAAAACATTATGGCGTTAATACCTGTTACTTGTTGAACCAATGCAATGGTTAACGCAATTATCACCGCAGCACGAACACGACTATCAAGTAGCTGTTTAAAAGATGCTAAATAACTGCTGCTATCTGAATAGTCAGTTAAGCTTGATTTTATTGTTTGTAGTTGCTCATCGGCCAGAGTGCTACTTTTCGTTAAGCGTAATAACACAGCTTTAGCACGTGTCTCATTGCCTTTCATAACTAACCAACGCGGGCTTTGTGGAATAGTAAATAACAATAAAAACCAAATAAGTGCAGGAATAACTTCAACACCAAGCATCCAACGCCATAAATTATCTTGCATAGCGTAACTACTGACCCATTCATAATTGCTTTGTGATAACTCAACTAATAAATAGTTTGCAAAATAGGCCGCAGATAAACCCACGACAATATTTATTTGGATCATAGAAACCAGCTTGCCACGATACTTAGCTGGGGCTACTTCACCAATATACATCGCGGCTACTGATAACGATGTAAACGCTAAACCGCCAATAAAACGTGCAATTACTAACGCTTCGTAACTTGGCGCTAATACAGAAGAAATAGCAGAAAATATATAAATGAATGCAATACCTATTAACGTATTTTTACGACCAAATACATTGCATATATAACCTGTAATCAACAGAGCAAATAACACTCCAAAACCAGGCGCACTGACCACCGTGCCTATTTGTATATCAGTTAAATTAAACTCAGCAGAGACAAAACGAACCGTTCCTGAGATCAAAGCAGCATCTAAGCCAAAAATAAAACCGCCAAAGGCGACTACCAGAGCGAAAAAGAACACATTACGGTTGCTACCATTCATACATCTTTATCCAATTTTGTTGTTATCATTGTGTATTAATTGAGAAATAACAATCAGAGAATGCAACCCTTAAAATTGTTAACAATTAACCATGAGCAAGTGATTTGAGATTATTTCATAATTAACTCGTATGCAACATATATTTTTAAAAAACGAGCAAATCAGCTTTGTACTTGTATTTACCGCAATCTTTTAAATTAATTAAAATCAATTGGTTACCTTTTAAAGATGGCAATAAAACAAATTGCACTTTGTTAACAATTTTCAATTTGTTATTTTTCGTGTATGGTGTGTTAAATAGTTAAATAAGGTTGGACAACAATGAAACATAAAAAAAATCTAGCTGTAACCGCACTCCTACTCGCTCTCACAGGATGTAATCAGCAGACTAACAGCGTGTCAGAGCCCGTGGCAGCCGAAACAAAAACCACAAGTAGAACCGTTCTGCAGCTATTAGATGATGCACAGCATACGGCTGACACGGCAGTTAAAATAAAAACCAGCGGTGCTGAGGTCAATAATAACGATAATATTTTAAATATTGCGTTTAATTCAGAGCAAAATCTTTATTCAGGTGTCAGCTTTACTCCCGATACGCCATGGGACTGGAGCCAGTTCAAAGATTTTAATATTGCCTTCGAGCTTGCAAACCCTGGCCAGCATTCCGTACAAGTATACTTAGATATCTCTGATATTGACGGTGCCAATTACACCCGTACAGTCAATGTGCCTATTGGTGACTTTCATACATATTATGCAAAGCTAGATGGCCATGATTTAGCTACACCTGAAGGTGATGAGAGTGTAGAGCTTAACTTTACCTCAGGCTTACGTTCAAACCCTGCGACCTGGCAGTCAGACGAAACTCAGTTTATCTCTATGTGGGGTAAAAAGAACTTAAATCTAAAAGGCATCACCAAAATTTCATTAAGTGTACAAAGCGCGCTGTATGATAAAGCACTACAAATAAAATCAATTGATTTACGTACTAACCCTGAATTCGATACTGAATTTTTAACCCACATTGTTGATAAGTTCGGTCAGAATGCAAAACAAGACTTTGCCTACAAAGTAGACTCTGAAGCTGAGTTAATCGAAGATAAAAAACAAGAAGCACAACAGCTGCTATCACAGCGCCCAGCAGAACGCTCACGCTTTGGCGGTTGGGCACAAGGTCCAAAGCTAGAAGGCACGGGCTACTTTAGAACAGCAAAACACAATGGTAAATGGTCGTTAGTCGACCCAGATGGTTACCTTTATTTAGCAACCGGTTTAGATATTATTCGTCTTGCCAACTCAACCACATTGACGGGCTATGATTTTGACCAATCTCTATTTAAAAGTGCCAATGAATCAGGCTTAACACCTGAAGATTCAAAAGGCTTGAACCGAGTTAATAAAGAAGCACTACCAAGTCGCTTTGTCGCATCACAAGTTCGTAAAGATCTGTTTGAATGGTTACCAAGTTATGATGAGCCAATGGGTAAGCACTATGGCTATCGTAAAAGTGCTCACTCTGGTCCACTCGCTCATGGCGAAACTTACAGCTTTTACTCTGCCAACCTAGAACGAAAATATGGTCAAAACAATAGCGACTATATGCAAAAATGGCGTGAAGTAACATTAAAACGCATGATCACATGGGGCTTTACCTCACTAGGTAACTGGACAGATCCAAGTTACTACGATAATCAGCAAGTGCCCTACTTTGCCAATGGCTGGATCATCGGTGACTTTAAAACAGTTTCAAGTGGTAATGACTTTTGGGGAGCTATGCCTGATGTATTCGACCCCCATTTTGCAGTGCGTGCTAACATAACAGTCGAGAACGTCGCAAAAGAGGTTAAAAACTCCCCTTGGGCAGTGGGCGTATTTATTGATAACGAAAAAAGCTTTGGCCGCCCTGACTCTGTACTGAGCCATTACGGGATTGTGATCAATACACTGGGTAGAGATGCTGCTACAGTGCCGACAAAAGCAGAGTTCTCGCGTTTAATGAAGAGAAAATACACAGACATAAGCAAACTCAATAAAGTCTGGCATTTAAATTTAGCCTCATGGGCGGAGTTTGATAAAGGCGTAAAAGTAGATGTTAAAAACAACGATCAACTTGCTGACTTTTCAATCATGTTAACCGCCTACGCTGACAAATACTTTAGAGTAGTTGATGCGGCAATGGATAAACATTTACCTAATCACTTGTATTTAGGCGCACGCTTTCCTGATTGGGGTATGCCAATTGAAGTCGTTAGAGCATCAGCAAAGCATGTTGACGTGATCAGTTTTAATGCATACAAAGAAGGTATCAAGCCTAAAAAGTGGGAATTTTTAAGTGAATTTGATAAGCCGACTATTATTGGTGAATTCCATGTTGGTGCATTAGATTCTGGCCTATTCCATCCAGGGCTTATACATGCATCAAATCAACAAGACCGCGCAAAAATGTACACTGACTATATGCGTTCAGTCTTTGATAACCCATACTTTATAGGCGCTCATTGGTTCCAATACATAGACTCGCCTATTACTGGGCGTGCTTATGATGGAGAGAACTATAATGTTGGTTTCATTACAGTCACAGATCGCCCTTATACTGAAATGGTTGAAGCAGCAAAAACTGTGAATAATGAAATGTACGAGCGCCGATTTAAAAAATAAGCTTAAATAGTGGTCTATTGTAATGTGTTGACAATAGACCATTCGCTTTTTTTTATATACACTAAGTAAAGAAAAACAAAGCATAAAATAAACGTAGGAAAAAATATGGCCGCAACTAAACCAACAAAAATTTTATCTGTAAAAGATCAAATAGCTGAACAGCTACGTTCCGATATTATTTCTGGTGAGATGCCCCCGCAAACTAAATTAAATGAAAAAGAATTAGCAGAACGCTTTGGCCTTTCACGTGGCCCTATTCGTGATGTAATACTGCAATTGACCAAAGAAGGTTTATTAATTTCACGAAATAACTGTGGTGCATCAGTAAACAGCGTACTTGATCCTAAACTGCAAAAGTTAATGATCAAACTACGTAGAAGTATCGAAGAATATGCGGTTACAGAGCTAAACGGCAACTTAACTGAGCAGAATATCGCAGACTTAGAAGATATATTAGCTTCGTTACAAGACGCCCTTGAACGTGAAGATTACACCGAAGTCACAAAAATCGATATATCGTTCCACCAATACTTAATTTACCAAGCTGGTGGCGAAGAGCTGGTTAATATTTGGTACCCTTACGTTATGCGTATGCGTTTAAACTACAAGCGTATTACCTCAAGCTCTGAATGCGTTAACGAGCATCGCGCAATTCTTGAAGCCTTAAAAGCGCAAGACAGCGCCACCGCAATCAAAGCTATTAAACACAATATCAAATAATGAAATAAATTTTATGCTGAATCAAAGCCGCTGCAAAGCGGCTTTTTAGTTTTAAACCAGCTAATACACATAATGTGTACTAGCTCAGACTTGATCTGAAGTCAGACAGCTTTGTGCCAACAGCAGACATTCGTCACGCCTTGTAAATAGCCAATTAAATAGGCAACGAAGGATCAAAAAACAACTGTTTTTAATCCTTTTAAATGACTTGCATGGTGTTTTAGTTAAGTTTCCCGTTATTTGTATACATAGTTTCACATGTCCACTCAACATCTTGTTTGTTAGCTTTAAGTTTACTATTAGCAAATTGTTTAGCCATTTCTATTTTACATGATTTCATAAAAGTGGATTTCTCATATGTAAAACCAAGATAAATAGATACTGAAATTGATATTATGCCAATAATAAATATAGCTAATGTTTGTAGTTTCATTTGAAGTCCTTTAAATACGGCAAAATTATTAGCTAAAATGAGAAAAAGCCAACTGTTATTTCTCTTACTTTAGCGACTTGATATTTTTAATTTACATATTTCTATCGATTAACATTAATAGGATGCCAAGCCCCATTAATATAAAACCAAGTCGCTCTCTGCGCTGAAAAGATTTAAGTATTTTTATTGCTAAATTTAACTCAGCCCCCGTTTTATTAACAACAACCGTATGATTTAGGCTTGCGTCATTATTTCTGGGTATTCCGTATTTTGCGACAAAAAATATTCCAATGGTCTCAATAACCATTCCTGAATTAGTCATATCGCCAAAAAATTTTAGAAGGAAATCACATAGTCCCATTTGTACATCCAACTCTTGATTAAACATAACGCTCTGTTAGCAGTTTGTTAGGAATTTTTTGAAAGTTCACGCTTTCTAGTTTCTACTTCTTCATTAAACTCTTCATATTGCTCAATAAAGTCTTTTACGCCAAGAAAAGATAAAGAAACAGCGCCATTTGCTAACAACTCTACTTCATCAATTTTCTTCAATACATCTTGAGTATCATCATGCCACCTAGAAAAATTGAAGATTACAGGGCTTGTTTTACGGCTGATAGTTGTGTGATGATATTTATCACCACTTGGCTGAAAATATTCAACGGTAAATGATTCATTATTATTTTCTAATAATTCATAAAACTGAATTCGCCAGTACTCTTCGTTTTCTTGAACAATATTTAGATGACTATTTTCAGTGATTTTATTCTTAACATTGTAATAGCGAACAATAATTCGCGCAGTTGCAAACCACAGTAACCAATCATTTCATGGCGGGGAAATGTTTTKCCCTTTATCGGTGAATACCTCATAAGCTCTTTCAATTAAATTAATCGCTTCGTTCAGGTGCTCCTTAGAAGCATTATTTTTAACTTCTGCTCTATGCCTTTTAATTGTGGTCAAATACACATTTAGGGCAACTAAAGCACTAATTGCTATGGCAATAGAACCTGTAGACTGAGCTATTTGCAAAAAAGGTATATCAGACGAAGTACCTAGAGCAATTGTAAACAAAATTAATGAAAGCAGCACTACCAGTAAAAAAAACCTAACAGCATGAGTCCTCCTTAACTCCTTACAATTTAATAGTGCATTCATCGCACATACTTCTGCCGACTAAACGCTCTTTCATCTACTTTATATAGTTTTAACAAATTACCTAAGGCATTACTATCACAAAGTTTTCTAAATTTTTTAGATAGAGTTAATCGAACCAATATTCGCGCAGCGCTCATTTTCATGGATATATGCGCAAAGAGCCGTTTGACGGCTCAATTAACTATTATATTTAGTCAATCTCAATGGCTGGTTTTCGCTCATACCCGAATTCTTTTGTAGCGGGCTAAGCTTAAAACTCCATAAACACCGGAGTACAACTAATGCACCAGTTAACAATATATCAGCCTAAAGAGCCTTGGAATAAAAATAAGCTTGTAGGACAAAAGTTACCTCTGAAATTGCAGCAAATATGGGCTATCCGAATACGACTAGAACTTTTTCATAAAATAAGAGATCTAGCACTATTTAACCTAGCCATAGATAGCAAACTAAGAGGGTGTGATTTAGTTTCACTAAAAGTTAACGACATCGCACATGGTAAAACAATTCAATCACGGGCAATAGTCGTTCAAAAAAAGACTGGTATGCCCGTTCAATTTGAAATTACTGGGAATACAAGGAAATCAATTGTGGCGCTCATAGAGCAATTTACTCTCAACTCTTATGATTACTTGTTTAAGTCACGAATTCATTCCTCTGAACACCTTTCAACCCGTCAATATGGACGTATAGTTGATTCTTGGGTCACCTCAATTGGGTTAGATAAGACTCAATATGGCACTCATTCTATGAGACGTACTAAACCATCACTAATTTACAAAAAAACTAAAAATTTAAGAGCCTGTCAGCTTCTACTTGGCCATAGAAAACTAGAGAGCACTGTCAGGTACTTGGGAATAGAAGTTGATGATGCGTTAGAAGTATCAGAACAGATCGATGCTTAAGTTTGAACCAATGCCAGACCTGAAGTAAGCGTCTGGGATTGGTTTCTAAAAAAATGTTAATCCACGCTACTTTGTTCTAAGAAAATTATAATGAAGCTGTATCAATATTGATTTGATAAGGCTTACTGACAAACTCAGCCATTTTTATACACTCCTTAACTGCAAATCCTCGTCCTTTGTAGTTTGCGAAAGCAATATGAGTATTATCAGTTAACACTGCATATAATCTATAGTCATGTGTGTAGCCTTTTCTAGGTATAGCTTTAAAGCCTTTAATATCTGATAGTTTATACACACGTTTAAAAATAGTATATAAACTACTCGACTTTAATTCCAAGGTTTGCTTTGCGAGATCAAAACGACATACATAGCCACCAAACAGACCACTCCACCCTAGCCAGCATATAAACCCAGATACCCATATCGGTAATGATTTTGCTTCATCAGAATTAAACACATTAATTAGCCCGATAAATAAAAAGAAACCACACAACAAAACTATCAATAACCTAGTTAACCTTGGTTGTCGATAAATAGCCAGCTCTCTAGATAGCTCTTTAAAATACATTACAGCACTCCGTATTTAACTAAGCCCGCAATGGCTGTAAAAACAAAAAATGGCAGGGATAGTTTTATTAGCGATTTGCGATTCCATATTTCAATGAAAACAGGATCTTCACTATTGAAACCTACATCTTCCAGATGAGATTTTGAATTAGCTTTTTTAGTACCATGAGTAATTTGAGGTGAGCTATATAATTCACTTTGAGCAAACTTTATCGGTGTTTTATTTGGCCAATCCGATATGGATTCAACAGCAGTAGTATTATATTTTGTATTTAAAAACGAAATGAACATCTTAGCATCTGTATACTGTTTAAATTCATATAACTGATCAACAAACTTAATTTGATAAGGGCCTTGCGCGCCTATACTACTCAATTCAAATGATAGTGTATCAAACGATGTAACAACTTTACTTCTTTGAAAGCAACCCCATAATGCGGTTTTTA
Source organism: Pseudoalteromonas sp. FUC4 (assembly GCF_008370255.1). Lineage (GTDB taxonomy): Bacteria > Pseudomonadota > Gammaproteobacteria > Enterobacterales > Alteromonadaceae > Pseudoalteromonas. The sequence goes on from NZ_SEUI01000001.1 coordinate 1,021,203, forward strand.
AATTAAGCTGTTTTTCTGTCACGTTAAACTCTAAACGGCTCTTTCGACCAAAAAGCAATATAGATATACTTAAAAAGAAGCTTGCAGAAGTCGCGAAGAAAATACTTTCCCATCCTTCGCTTGCAACTGTCATCACAATGCTGATAATTCCAGGAATAAGCATAATAAACGCAAAAATTTTGCTTGTCATTTCGCGTCTTGAGGGCATTGATGTATTACCACTTTGATCTGTTTTGAGGACTTTTTTTATAAGCTTGGATAGATTGTTATATTCCATTACTTCAACCTTAAAATTAATTATTACCTTATTTACATTAACATAAAGTAGCTAAGTAAACCTTATCTCACGATACTCATATCGCTCCTTATACAGGAGCAAAATTATTATTTACAAGACAACAGTTAATCCAAGTCAGGAAAACCTTAAATGCATTTGATATAAAAAGATGACCGTCCGGTTATCGCTCAAAACGGCCTATTACATCTGTAATTTTAAAGTTCGCTCTTCCAGTTTAATAACTTCTGTATATGACCTGTTGAAGCGATGATCATATAACAGGCTTGGAGATAGCTCATTTCGTGTAATGACTTAAGTGCTTGTATATCAAGCTGCGCCAATGCCTGTTCGTTAATGGCGTATAAACCAGTATAGGTTTGCTTTTCGCCATGTTGAGTAAGGCTCAGTTGTACGGCTTCTAACAACTCATGCTCTAGCAAGGTCGTTATAAATGCACTAGTGCGCTTATTACCATGTATCAGCATCATTAACTGCTCACAAACAGCGTTTAAGTAGGCCGTGGGCTCTCCCTGTGGATCAAAAATGCGCTCTCCTATATTTGCATTAACACGTGGGTGTTCTTGATTAATAAGCACAGCGAGGTCGTTATCCGATGGCTGTGTTTCTGGCGTATCACGTAAACCTAACTTGAATGGCTCACGCTTTATATGCAGTGGTATGTGTTGTGCTCGCCAGCTTCCTTGGTGCAAAAATAAATTCTCTCCCGCTGTAAATCCAGTCAAAGCATACAATTCAAACTGGCCTGTTTGTGGGTTTTTCATAAAGTACACAGGGTAATCTAACACCAACTGCTTTAGCTCATCAGCGACTATGGGAATGTAATTAATATTGTCACCAAGTTCACCAGCGCGCGCATTGTTTATATATAAGTTTGCGTGTGTATTTTTATCTAATAATGTTGCGTTTGTCATCGTAAAGTTACTCATTTAAGTGCGGTTTTTAAGCTAAATTTTTTGTAAACCATACTGTTTTATTTGTTTTAATAATGTGCGGTTATCCGGTAATTTATTCACTAATTCAGCCGTGTCTTTGGTATTTTTAGTTGCTAGATTTTGCGCTTTTTTAATCGCACTAGGGTGATTACCATAATGGGTCGTCGCCGTTTTAAACCCCATGCCATACAATACGTATTGGTAACTTGCTGCCGGAAATACCTCAACAGAATAATCAAAGTGGTTGTCGTTAGGGATATGTGTTCGCCATAGTGCTAAGTCATCTTGTAAGCTTTGCGGGATACTTTGCTCAGCACAATGTTGCTGCCAAAAAAGGCTATCGGTTCGCTCACTTAACATATAGTGCAACTTTAAAAAGTCGATAATACGCTGCCAACGGTAGTTAAAAGTACGATTAAATCGCGCGGCGGTTATATCCATGACTTGGCGATTAGCCGGTAATTGCTCTGCTATAAAGTTAGCGGATATTTCCACCAGCAATAAGGCCGATGCCTCTAATGGCTCTAAAAAGCCAGCCGACAAACCAATCGCTACACAGTTTTTGTGCCAAAACTTTTCTCGGTGTCCTGGTTCAAAACTAATTTTTTTAACATTAAAGTCAGCGCGCTTAGTGGGGGAGATATTTAAGTAATCAAAAAGTTGCTCTTTGGCTTCTTCCTCGCTGATATGGCGACTTGAGTAAACGTGCCCTACTCCACGGCGTGTTTGCAGACCAATATCCCATATCCAGCCCGCTGTTTGTGCTGTAGAAATGGTGTGTGAACTAATTGCCTGAGTGTCATCTTCATACGGCATGTGTACTGCTAATGCACTATCAGCAAATAAAATGTCTTTACATGATTTAAAGCCGACTTTTAAATTTTCACCTAACAATAAAGATTTAAACCCTGAGCAATCTATAAATAAATCGCCGCAAATCGTTGTGTTATTATCCAAACTTAATGAGTGTATATCGCCATGGACGTTATTATTTACCGATAAAACACTGGCTATCACATGTGTTACGTTTAATTTGTTGATGCAATGATCTTTTAAAAATGTAGCAAATAAGCCAGCATCTAAATGATACGCGTAATTTGCCACACCACTGTATTGCGCTGTTGTTAGGGCTTTAGGTGCTAAATTGTGCTCACACAAAGCGTGTTGAGGACAAACAAAATTTGCAAAGTGATTGTAAGGTTCGGCTGAATCAGTGTTTTGGGTTAGCCAAGCTGCAGCTAAAGCATTATCTACAAAGCCTTGCGGCATCATCAGTGGATGGTAATAAAAGTCGTTTTCTTTTGTGCTATGCCAGTTAGCAAATTTAGCGCCTTGTTTAAACGTTACGTTACATTGATTAATAAACTGTGCTTCATCAACCCCCATATTTTGTAACGTTCTGCGCATGGTCGGCCATGTGCCCTCACCGACGCCAACCGTTGCTATATCTGATGATTCTACTAAGGTAATTTTATAATTAAGACTATGGTGTTTTTGTAAGTAAGCGGCGATGATCCCTGCGCTTAACCAGCCTGCGGTTCCGCCACCTACGATTACAATTGATTTTAATGTGTCATTCATAGCAACCTCTATTATTGCTATATAGCGAGCAAAAAGAGCAAGACTACGAGTGCCTTGCTCTTTCAAATTAGCTCATTACCACTTAGCAGTGAAACCTATGCTATAACGTGGGCCATATTGCTCAGCAGATATTAGTTGTTCGCTAAAGCGGCCATGACGACGAACGGTTTCGTCAGTCAAGTTAAGCGCATCAAAATTAACTGAGTACGATTCATTAATCGTGTAATTAAAGTTAAAATCTAACTGACCATATGCTTCAGTAAATGTAGGCTCTGTGCCTAGCGAAAGTAAGAACTCGTCACGCCAGTTATAAGCAAGACGCACTTCGAAGTCGTCATTCTCATAAAAACCAACAAGGTTACCAGAGTCACTCAAGCCCGCTAGAGCAATGGTTTGATCAAAGTTATACGGTTCAAACTCTTCGTCACTGTTAACTATGGTATAATTAGCAACAACACCAAAACCGGTATCCTCAATCATATATTGACCATTTAATTCCCAACCATCTACTTCACGATTTTGTAAGTTATCAGGTGTTGAAATATCAAAGGTCACAACTGGGTCAGACGCTTGACTCATACATGCAGGGTTTGGCGTATCAGAGCTATCTGGACAACCTGGGCGCGGATTTGCACTTGGATCGCGCAGTGGCTCACCGTTAATGTCATCAAGTGTGCCTTGTACAACTCCTGCACCAATGAAGTTTTCTACAAACTTTTTGAAATAACCGACTGATGCATAACTACCATCATTACCATACCACTCAAACGAAAAATCAAAGTTGTCTGAAGTAATGGGTAAAAGGTTTGGATTACCCTGCGATGCATTAAACGGGCCTTCTGGGCGTGCATTGATTGTTGTTGACGGGAACATGGCACCAATGCCTGCACGGGCAAGTGTTCGGCTATAAGAAAAACGTGCTTTGTATCCGTTATCTAAATCAGCACTTAAATCAAGGTTTGGTAAGATACGCGTGTACTCACCTTCCAGCTCTTGTGGTGTTGCCTCAGCGGCATACACAGGACGTAGCTCTTCAGCATGGCGGTAATTTAGTGCAACGATGGCTGGCTTCACAGAGTAACCGGTTACATCCGTGCTTTCATAACGTACCCCAACATTCATGTCTATGGGAATATCATTAAACTCGGTACTTACATCTAATGACACGTAAAATGCCAATGTTTGCTCTTGTACGCCATTAGTTGAAATATCTGGATCTCTAAATAACCCTTCATTTTGCACAATACCAACAAAGTCTTGCGCACTAAACCTTGGTATATAAGGGAATAATTGGTCTGACCCTGAAAACTTGTCAGCAAATCCAGAGGCATCATCAAAAGTCATTCCTAAACTTTCTAATGGAACATCTACGAATGAGAATTGCTCAGATAAATAAGTATCAATTTGATAATCAGTGTACATAGCACCAAAATGAATTGCTGAAATTGCACCACTGTTTAAGTTTTCCCACATACCACTGGCATGATATTGCTTGATGTTATTTTTCATCTCATAGCCACGACGCTGATACAAATCCGATACGATATTATCTGGATTATAAGCGCCGCCCGGTAGTGATGAGTCATCAACTGTAATACGTGGCACTTCAGTTGAGAAATTAGCACCTATTAAATCCACAGAACCAGGAATGTTTTTTAAGTTCGCGATTGTTTCGGCCGTATTACCATCAGGGTTTGAATGAGAAGTTGAATCATGGGCATCAAAGCTCAATTTAAGTGAATCAGACGCTTGCCATGCGAGATTTAAACCAAAAGAGTCGTTCTCTTTTTTCTCGTAAAGCTCCCATGCCCAAAAATTAAGTTCATCATTGGCATTAGTGATATCCAATAAAGTACCATTTTGATCTGCTGTACCACCTGGGTTATCGAACCAAAATGTCATTTTATTCGTTTCACTGATTTCTTCAAAGCGCGATAAAGTATAGTCAAACGTAGCGGTTATATTATCTGTAGGTGCAAATTGTAATACTAATTGGGCGTTATCACGGGTACGTTCCGTTTCAAAACGTTCCATTTCTGGTGTCCACGGCACCCAGTAAGTTCCCGTAGGATTGACTGAAGTATCAATAGCACTGCTATCAACACCATTTGGGTTAGCACGGTTTTTAACCCAACCTTGTGAAGTTCCAACACGTTCACGACCACTTTCTCGTTCTGAATGTGAAACAGACAGCAATACACCAAACATATCATCGGCAAACGTTTGGCTGATCATGCCAGATATTTCAGGCGTGACATTCGATTTTTCTGAGCTCGTGTCTTTAATTGCTTTTACATTTGCAAATGCTTTAAAGCCATCATAGTCAAATGGCTTAGCGGTATTAATATCAATGGTAGCACCAATACCACCTGATGCGACATTCGCTTTACCTGTTTTATAAACAGTTACACCAGAGACACTTTCAGCTGCAATTTCTCTAAAATTAAAACTACGTGACACACCAGCTTCTTGTAAAACTGACGAGTTTGGCATTTGACGGCCATTTAAAGTCACTAAGTTAAAGCTTGGCCCAAAGCCACGCACTGTTACTTGGTTACCTTCGTTATTGGCTCTATCAATAGATACGCCGCTAATACGCTGTAATGATTCTGCTAAATTAGTATCAGGAAGTTTGCCTATGTCTTCAGCGGATATAGCATCAACTACACCTGATGAATCTTGTTTTATTGATGCAGATTTACTTAGAGCACTTCTGATACCAGTTACTTGAATAACTTCTAAATCATTTTGCGCTGATGTATCGTTTTTTTGCTCAGCATAAGTCAATGTGGATGTGAGTAGCATAGCTGCGCAAATCGCATTTAATTTAAATTGTGTGTGAGTCATTTTTGCACCTAAATAATGTGTTTGTAGAGTGTAATTGTTGTTTAATATTTTAATGAGACGCCTTATTGTTATCAGATTATTGTTAACAATTAACTTTAACAATAATGGAACACCTCTCATTAAGTCAATCGAAATCAAACAAAAATTTTACAACTGCGCTAATAATTTAAACTAACGCCACTGTATAGGTGATTTTAAAATGGCGAGGAAGTATTGATAACTAAGTAGTTTAGAGGTGGTTTTTTAATGGGTTTTAGACACCTGGGAAATACAGCGCAAACAGTTTTGCGCGTTAAATTCACCAATCAGTTTAATTGTTTAGTAAAGCCGTGATTTTGCTTGCAGTACTTTTAAGCTCTGCGATTATTGCTTGGGCATTCACTGCTGATGTTAATTCTGCATCAAAAGATGAAATAGTCAGTGCAGCTATCAATTTTGCTTGGGGTTTACCTATCAGCACAGAGAAATCATCAACACCGGTGATCAAAGGATTACTCTGTACAAGCTGACCTTGTGTACAAATAACATCGAGTTCATGTTGCAACTGGCTTAGCGCTTTAGATTTTAACGTACTATAACTTGCATCATGTTCAATCAACATACCACGAACTTGCTCGTTACTATTTGCTAATAATAATTGACCCGCCGTTGATTTACTTAGCTTAAATAATGATCCTTCTGCAATGCTTAAGTGCATTGCACTGTGACTGCGAGCTTGTACCACCGTCATGGCTTGGCTTTGATACAGCATAGTTAAATAGCATGACTGTCCCAAACTCACCGCTAAATCTTCCATGTAAGGAATGGCGCATTGACGCACTTGATCAATCGGCGAAATAGACCGAGATAAATTATAAAGCTTTAAAGATAAGCTATAACGCCCCGAAAATTCATCCCGTATTAAATAGCCCCGAGACTCTAAGCCAACCAGCACTCGGTAAATTTCGTTTGCACTACGACCCAGCCCTGCCGCTATTTCACTTTGTGAACAAGTACTTCCTTTAAGTACCAAAAACTCAAGTATATCTAGCCCCTTATCTAACGCAGGTACCGCGTATTTACTTTTTACTTTTGTGTTCATCATCCACCCAACCTTATAAAAACATGACAATTCGCCATCTTCATATATGAATAAAAAAATAATTTTTCTAGCTCATAATTTTTGAATTTTAGTAGAAACAATTAGTTAATCATTACAGCTTTAATTTATATATGAATATCATATTTTTATATAAATTCAAGCTTGACCGTTTAACTAATTCAACTCATTATTGTCAACAATTTACAACAAGTCGTCATTTACAGGACACCCAATTATGAACAACAGACAACTTACACCACAACAAATTGCTGACTTTCATCGAGATGGCTACGTTATAGCAAAAGGCTATTACGACGAACAAGAAATTGCCCGCTTACAGCAAACCGCCTTTAATGATGATTCGTTGTACGAGCGAGCATGGCATAAAAAAGATGCAGATGGTGCAGTAAGTAAAGTGTGCTTGTGGCAAAAAACCGGTGATGACTTTTACAGTATGTTTTCACGTGGCCGTCGTTTAGTTGATGTATGTGAAACTCTGATTGGTGAAGAGGTATACCATACAAGTACTAAAATAATGATGAAAGAACCGTTTGTTGGCGGCGCTTGGGAGTGGCATCAAGACTTTGGTTACTGGCATCGAGATAACTACATGCTTTACCCTAAAGCGATTAGCTGTATGGTGGCTATTAATAAAGCAACAATCGAAAATGGATGCTTACAAGTTTTAAAAGGCTCACATCATTTAGGCCGACTTGATCACAGTAAAACGGGCGATCAAAAAGGTGCCTGTTTAGAATTTGTTGAAGAAGCAATGAAATACCATGAGCTGGTCAATGTAGAACTTGAACCTGGTGATGTCCTGTTTTTCCACTGTAATTTATTACATAAATCCAACCAAAACCGTGCTGCAGAGCCGCGTTGGTCAATGATCTGCGCATTTAACGCAGTTACTAATCAATCCTTTAAAGAAAACGAAGCTGTTTATTATCCATTAGACCCCGTTAACGACGATGCCATTTTGAACTGGAAATCCGCTTAACTGTTCATCCGTAATTCTAGCCAAACCAACTCATAGATTGTTAGCCCTTTTCTTGAGTTGGTTTTTTAATTTGGAAAACCAATGATTTGTAGCCTAACTGAAAAACAAAAACAACAATTTGCGCACCCATTTCCTAAAAACGGCCAAGATCCCCACGGTAAAATAATTGGTCATGGTAAATTCAAATATAAAGTAGATGCGCATTGGGGCAAACTCGATCCTAAACAGTACCCAATCGAAAATTGCCACGCCATGGTAATGGATTCACAAGGGCGTATTTTTATGATCACCGATAATACCCAAAATAATATTTTGGTGTATTCACAACAAGGTGAACTTCTCGATGCATTTGGCACACTATTTCCTGGCGGCCATGCTTTAAAAATTGTCAAAGAAGGCGAGCAAGAATTCTTATATGTTGTCGACAGTGGCTGGATTGTTAATCGTCACTGGGATGGTCAGAGCAAAGAGCAATGGGATAGTCCGACTAATAATGTCATTCCACAAGCCGGATTTATTGCGAAAATGACTTTAGATGGCAAACTTGTTTACACCATTGGTCACCCGCAAACATACGGTGCTTATACGCCAGATCAACCCTTTCGCCCTACTGATATAGCCATAGCCCCAAATGGTGACTTATATGTTACTGATGGTTACGGCAGCGACTTTTTACTGCACTTTGATAAACACGGCCGATATATCAAGCACTGGGGTGGGCATGATAACAATGATGCCAACTACAATTTACATAATACCCATGGCATCGAGGTTGATTTACGTGATGCCACCAACCCGACTTTAATTGTCAGCTCTCGTTTTGAACAGTGTTTAAAAGTGTTTTCTCTACAAGGTGAATACCTTTCAAAAATAAGTGCGAACGGCGCGTATATTGGTGGGCCAGTTTTTAAAGGTGAACTATTTTACGCTCCGGTGTGTTGGTCGCATATTGACAATAAAAATGCTGACGACTCTGGTTTTATTAGTATATTTGATAAAAATAACACACTCATAGCTAATTTAGGGGCACCGCAACCGCAGTACATAAACGGTGAACTACAACCGATGCGAAGTAACGGGGACATTTTTAATCACGTGCATTGTATTTGTGTAGATCAAGAGGACAACTTATATGTAGGCCAGTGGAACTCTTCTAAAACATACCCAATTAAATTAATAAAGCAGTCAGAATAACTTAATACAAAAGCCGCATTGTTTATTGCTGACAATTTTCCTGTAGTTACAAATAATAGTCACTTATAAGACACACGGCAAAACAATCTTGAGTAACTGTTGCTAAACATTTTTAATTTAACGGCATGAAATAAGTACAAGTATTAAATTTTTTATATGCACTTAGTTTTTACGACAGATTCGAATCGATCTTTTGGAGGTTAAACGATTAACGATTTTTCTATTTTATACTTATATATTTAAGTGAATTGGAAGTTTTAATGAATGCAATTATTAAGACAGCTGGTCTAATTAGTTAATAAAGCTGTATTTCCAAAACATTAACGAGTTTACTTATGCCCTATAATTTAAAAAATCTAATTAGAATAAAACCATCTAATTTACTTTCATTTATCGTCTTTATATTAATTAGCGTGGCTTTTGCTAGTGTGAAAGTGTATGCCACTGATGCAGTATGGCCTTCAAAAACAGTTTATAAATATGCAAATGTAGAGGGTAAAAAGATCTTTTACCGAGAAGCTGGCACACAGCATAAGCAAACGATTGTACTTTTACATGGTTATCCGTCGTCATCACATAGCTACCGTGAGCTTATTCCGCTTTTATCTGGTCGTTATCATGTTATAGCACCTGATTATTTAGGCTCAGGTTATAGCGACCGTCCAAACCTTGGGGATCAAAAATATACTTTTGAGTTACTGGCTAGATATGTTGAAGGACTACTGACAACGCTTAAACTAAAGCGCTACAGCCTCTACGTTCAAGATTTTGGAGCACCTGTAGGCTTTAGAATGTTGTTAAGTAATCCGGATCAACTTGATGCACTTATTGTACAAAACGGTAATGCATATTTGGAGGGACTAACACCTGCTAGGCAAGCGTTTTTTAAGAACGCAAATGAGGATAAATCACAAACACAACAAGATAAACTATATTCATTCACCTCTGAGCAAGCCATTGTTGATAAACAATATTTACGTGACGTACAAAACAATACCAATGTGATGAGCCCCGACAGTTGGACCCACGATTCACACTTTTTACAAACCAGAGCTGATAGATTAATTCAGGTGCAATTGCTGCAAGATTACTACAACAACCTACTCGACTACCCAAAGTGGCAAGCTTACTTACGTAAGTACCAGCCACCTACTTTAATTGTATGGGGTAAAAATGACCCTGCATTTATAGCCGCAGGCGCTAAAGCTTATCTAAAAGATGTACCAAATGCAGAACTACACTTACTTGATTCTGGACACTTTAGTGTTGAAGAAAAACCAGTTGAAATAGCAAAGTACATTGTGGACTTTATGGATAAATTAGCGATTAAAAACAAACAAAACTAATTTACTTTGTAATACAAAAAAGCGCTGAAGGTATGAAATAGCCCACCAGCGCTTTCTTGTTAAATATAAAGTTAAATAAAACGTTAAATAATACTCACTAAATCAGCTTAACCTTCTTCTTCAATAAGTGACTCTAGTAGGTCATGTATTTCAGCTTTAAGCTCTTTGTCTTCAATTTTATTAGCGCTAACTTTAGCATTTTGAAGATTTTTAATGGCCTCGTCTTTTTGACCAAGCTCTAGTTGTAACGTAGCCATTGAAAAAGCAACTGACGACATGTGATCTTTGTTATTAATCGCAACCGACTTCTCTAATGCTTTTTCATAAGTAGTGATTGCCTCCTCTAGCTCTTCGGTAAAATCAGCTAGCGTTTCCCATTGTACAGGGTGATCTTTTGATGTGTTTTCATTTTCTATACAAATAGCTTTTAGCTCTGCAAATAACGATTCAAACTTTTCACGGTTATTTTTATTAGCTGCCGCCATTAAATCTTCTGCAAGGTCATGTACCGCTTTATATACTTTTGTGTTCATCATCGCGAGGTATCCTTTAGAGTTACTAAACTAAATGCTTTTACTTTAGTAAAAATAGTATGTTCAGTCGTTAAAAGCTTATTTTAACCACTGATTTATTGAATTAGCTGTATGGCGTAATAATACATTAATAATGACCATAGCGTGGACGTTAAACGCCTTGTGGTTAAAATTTTATTCAAATTAGGGCTAGGGCGTGTTGATCTTTGGTGGTTGAATTTGCAGCAGTATGTTTGGTAGTTAAGCAAGGCAGAGCCTATATTGTGTGGTTATTCCCCATAAATGAGCGATAACGTAGCATTAATGCCAAACATGCGCTGCCCTTTGGGTTCTTTCTAGAGACGATTAACTCTTTGTTGCCTACATGGATGTCATAGGTAGGTACTTAAGAAAAACATTAAGTACAGCCTTAAAAATTTGGCTCTACCCCATACTGAAATACTCCTGTTTTTCGATCGCGTTTGGGGTGTGCCCTAGCTGCATTTTTCCTCAGAAAGTCAAATGCTCCATTAACTGCATTTAACAATCCTTTCCTATGCTTCCTAATAATCGCTGTTAATATGGCAATCCACCAAACACCCGTTGTTTTTGCTACTGTCATTGTAGACATTTCAGTTTTAAATATCTTTTCAATACAGCCAGTTAAAAATCTTTTAAGCGTGGTTACTATTAAACTTACATAAATTAGCGCCTCTTGTAAGGTTGCGTTTGATGTTTGAAAGCCGCGTAAATTATTATAAGACTTACACTCCTTAAAAAGTAATTCAACCTGCCAGCGTAACCTATATAATTTGCCTATTTCAGTCGCTGTAAATTCATCAATAGATAAATTAGTGACTAAAAATGTATATTGTTTTTCTTTTTTTGACCAATACCCAATGACTCTTGTTAGCTTGTTTTTTATGCTAACATTCATATCAATAAGATCATTTTTAGGTAATTCGGGAAGCAATTCACATAACTTTGGGGAATGACTTCCTGTTAATTCCTGTCCATTTTGCTTAAAAGCATTATGTACTCTGACTGCTTTTAATCCCTTCGCTCTTAATACGTAAAATCCTCCTGCTTTATCTAATTCATGAATATAACTACCTGAATAATATCCTCTATCAGCAAGTAACAACTGTCCTTTCAACTCTTTAAATGTTGGAAGTTCTTCACGTTCAGAGTAACTGTCTGGTGTTATACCTGCTTTTTCAAAGCAACCTTGCGTTAAATTTAAAGTAGCATGCAATTCAATGGCTGCTGGACACGTATTTGAAAATCGCCCAGGAAAAACATCTTTTAAAGAACGATGAAGCATAATAGAGCTACCGTCCTGAATTAAAATATTCTCAAACTTGAACAAATCTTTTTTAGTGTACTTAAGCGCATCATTTATCCAACAATTAAAAACTCTATTTGTTACCTCTCGCATTAGTTCAGCTAGTTCAGGTTTAACTAACTGGTTATGAAAAGGCTTATACTTAATAGACTGCCCTGTTAGCTGATTATAAACTCTTAATATTTCGGATAAATAGATCGTTTTTTATCCCCAAGCGCAGCAACAAGACTAACAACCATATGAAATGCGGTAATATTTCTTTCTCTTTTAGTAAATGCTACTTGTTTACCAAGTCGGTTCAGTTTTTTTTCACTTAGGATACTTTTTAACTTATTAATAAAAATGTTAGCATTCATTTGAAGCTCTTTTCTTGATTCTGTGGTTTGTGTGGTAACAACCATTTGATCATGAATTGAGCTTCAACTCAATTTCTTAAGATCTTACCTATGACATGGATGTAGGTAAGGGGCGTGAGCAGGACGCGGAAGCTTTGCTCGGTTTTTACTTAGCCCACTAAGTTACAAACCTCGCGCCGCGATTAAATCGACTCTAGATTGAACAAATTTCAATCCACAGAGTTCAACACGCCCTATAACTTAACGTACTCAGGTAGAAACGGAAAAAGGCACTAAAGCAAACCCACTATCCAATCGAAGGTAAAAACAGTCGTAAATATTTTTAGCACAACAACAACTACAAATAAGAGGATAAAGAACACTTTTGCTTTGTTGCTTTTCAGATTTTTCCAATAGAAGCGTTTTGCATTAAATTCTGTCTTAAAATTATCTAAAGCGTCTTTCATGGTTACTCCCTGCTAATTTATTTCTATAAACATTGAGCCTAAACTATTCATATTGATGTGCACGCTATAAAGGGTAACAAGGTATGTCATCAGTAATTTTAGTATGTATGATTTGTTTATTATCAAAAACGCTAGTCTTTTAGAACAGCTATAAATAAATTCGGTGCTACACTAGCAACTAACTTAAACTCGTTAACAGCCAACTAAATTATGAAAGAATGTAACCAGTGTGGTAAATGCTGTATTAAATACGGCGGCGGCGATTTAAGCGCATCAAAAGAAGAAATAGATTTATGGGAGCTTTTTAATCCCGAAATTTATGAATACGTTAAAAACAATGAGATTTGGTTCGATCCTGAAACAGGATTAAGGCTAAATGCTTGCCCATTTTTAGAAATTGCCCCTAAAAAAGACCCTCTCGCTAAAAATATGTATACCTGCAGTATCTACCTCGACCGACCTGAGGACTGTCGCCACTACCCTAGCCTAATACCTGAAATGATCAGAGACGAATGCGAGATGATTGAACCTATCGACATAAAAAATCAGGCCAGAGCTCAGCATAAACTCGATATACTTATGATTGATAGTCGGTAACTCTCATTTAAGCTCAAAAAGTTTATTGGTTAATTTTTTACTTTTAAACAAGAGTAAGCGTGTATAGCAACAACAATAGAGCCAAAGCAAATTAAAAGTAAGGGTCTTATAGGCTCATCCCACCCTATTGGAATAATTATAATAAATGGAGTTACACTCGCTAGAAGTACCATAGGTAAATTACAAATATTAAATCTTTTTAATAAAATTGAAATTGGTACCCCGTAAACAAATAGTACGCAATAGACATAAAAGAAGCTTCCGCCAACCATTGCAGCCGAGAATAGTATCGCATCTATATAGTTTTTTAAGGGCTGATATCCAAACAGAGCAGATACAATAGCAAGTAAGGCACAAGCAGGAAATAAAGCTAAAGGGCCTATTAATATTACGCCGATATATTTGATAAATAATCCATTTTTAATCAAGTATTTTTATGTAGCAGCTATTGAATAGCTTTAATAATATTAGGCACTTTGCTCAATACATTGAGATACTTATATTTAGTATAATAGCCTAAATCCACACATCATTTTCAGCGGTGAGTACTGAACTGTTTTCCCCAGTGTTAATGACTCCTCGAAGCTCAATACTCATTTCTCCTTTAATAACTAAAAACACTTCGTCTGTGTTTGCATGAGAATGCCATGTAAATTCATTTTCAATCTTAGCGAGTTTAAATTGGTAATCATTCATTTCAGCAATTACTTTAGGTGACCACTGCTGTGAAAGCTTTGAAAATTTATCGAGTAAATTGATTGGAGATGCAGACATGTATTTTCTTCTTCGCTAATAGAATAAGCAAATATAATACACATAAAAATTAAGTATAAAAATTGTATCTGAGTTTTAAAAATCTGGCTCCTAAACGGTACGGTCAATCACTAATGAGTGCCCATACATTAATCACATCATAAACAGATTTGTATTTATTAGTAGAACTAATAAATGGTAATCCCCCCGTGAAATATAAAAAGCCAGCAATTTAAGCTGGCTTTGGCGGGGTTGTGAGAGCCCCTAACTAATTAATTTAAAGCATTGAAATAAAACTATTCTCGGCGTTAATTACAACCATAGGATTTACAGCAGACTTAGCAATTTGGGTTTGTGTAAAACAATCAATAGTTGCAATACTAATCACAATTTAACTTTATAAAAGCGTCCACAAAATCAGTACTCATAAATTTAATCTTATGACAAAGAGGTAATTATTCATTCCTTGATAAATAATCTCTACGCTGAATTTGTGGACACACAACAACTCTTTTCTTTTATTACTAATTTTTGTTATTACGACTGTTTAATCAAATGCTGTTTCACTAGTTGAGGGTCAAATTCTACACCCGTACCTATTATATCTGGAACGCATGCTTGGCCATTTTTAAGCCTTAAAGGACGTGTTGTATATTCATCTATAGGGAATGAATGAACTTCTAAGAAGCCGGCATGAGGCTGAGATGCCAACAGTGAGACATGTAACTCGTGCATGCCATGGCTACAAATTGGTAAGTTGTGTGTATATGCCATACTTGCCACGTGTAACCACCCTGTAATACCGCCAATGTTTGACGCATCAGGCTGTAAAAAGCCTAACTTAGCTTGCTCAATCGCATAACCAAACTCGTGCAATGTATGCAAATTTTCACCCATTGCAAGCGGTATTGAAGTCGCTTGTGCTATGCGAGCAAAGCCTTTGTAATCATCAGGTATAGTCGGCTCTTCAAACCAGGTTATGTCGTATTTTTCAATAGATTTAGCAAAACGAATAGCTTGCTCAACAGTCATTGAGTAATTGGCATCTACCATAAGAGTTTTATCTTTACCTATTAGATCTCTTACTGCGGCTACACGTTCTATATCTTCTTTAAAGTTGGGTTTACCGACTTTAATTTTTACTGCATTAAAGCCACGATTTAAATAACCATCTATATTACTAAGCAGTTTTTCTTTACTAAAGTTTAAATCTATTCCGCCTGCATAGCATTTTGTTTGGTCACTGCTACCACCCGCAACTTGCCATAATGGCGCATTTAAGCGCTTACACTTAATATCCCACAGCGCTATATCAACTGCTGAAATCGCAAAGCTAAGTAGTCCACCTCGGCCAACATAATGAAGATCCCACTGCAATTTGTCCCAAATTGCCATGATAGACATAGAATTTTGCCCAATTAATCCGGGCTTTATTTCATCGTTAAGGAGTGAATAAATTGCGCGACCACCTTTTCCACCAGTGTAGGTATATCCCATCCCTTCATACCCGTCGTGAGTCATGATATGCAACGCAATAACTTCAAAGTGAGTGTGATCGCCATGCTTTGCATCACTTAACACTTCTGCTAGCGGAATTTGGTAATACTCGACTTTTATACTTTTGATTGTTTGTGATGATACTTTCATTAAGCCACCGAATTAGTTTACATGACACTGTTCATTGTTAACAATTTACAACAGGTGTTTGTTGTTGTAAAGGTTATCTGTTTAATTAAGCGAAATTATCCGAGGGCCTGTTATTCTTTGAGAATTAAAATTTGTTCAAACTATAGGCTATTTAATCGCAGCGTGAGATTTGTAAACTAGTGGGCTAAGTAAAAACCGAGCAAAGCTTCCGCGTCCTACTCACGCCCTTACCTTCATTCATGTAGGCAACAAAGAGTAAATAGCCCCTATTAAGCGTGCTTATAGGGGCTTTAATTTAACAATAGAATAACAAAACTATTTTAAATCAAGTGCCAATAGCTGTGTATGCGCTGTTATATAAACGCGGTTTTGTGATTGGTTAAACGTTAGATTAGCACTAATATTTGGCATTTCAATTTGAGCTAGTAGCTCAGCATTTTTATTAAATAACCATAACCCATTGGGACCTGTAGCAAATATAATCCCACTTTTATGTACCTTTAAACCATCTGGTAAGCCTTGGTCATACTTAATTACTGGTGGTAATTCATAAAATAAAGATTTATTTACCACTGCACCACTGTCATTTAAATCATACTGATACCACGCAGGTTTATTAGCATTTGATGCCGCCACATATAACGTTTTATTATCAGCTGATAATGCGACCCCATTAGGGTAAATAAGATCACGATCCAATAAAGTGAGTTCCCCTGTATTTTTAAGTGAATATACCCCCTGAAACTTAAGCTCTTTGCCTTCATCATCTAATTGATTAGGTAAACCATAGGGTGGAGCACTAAAATAAAGCATGCCTTGGTCGTTAAAAACGCCATCGTTTGGGCTGTTAAACTTTTGTCCATTATAATGACTTACAATTTGTAGGTATTGTGATTTAGGCGTGTTTAATGGCGTCTTCATTTTTGATATAACACGTGAGCGCGATTGCAAAAGCACAAGCTCATTTTGTTTATTTACAATTAAACCATTTGAATAGCCACTATGCGCTAAGTACAAACTTGCACCTTTACCTGGTGTATATTTATAAACCTGATGATTAGGTATATCAGAATATAATAAATATCCTCCTTGATTAACCCAAACCGGCCCCTCTAGCCAGTCATAACCCGAAGCGAGGGTTTTTACAAGGTTATTTAAGTCAAGCACCTAAGTGCTTGCTCATTAAATATTTTATAGGGGCCTTGCTGAAGTAGCTGTGTATTAGCTTCCTTGACAACTGTATTATCAGATACGTCTAAACAGAAAATACACACAGCGCTTAGTATATATTTAATTTTTTGCATTATTATATCTGCGTTCATATAACGATTTATTCACGCTTTTAGCTGCATCAACAAGCGGTTTGTAAGGTATGTCAGTTACATTTACAAAGCCTACATTGTAGTTTTCACCATCGTATGCTCGCCCCGTTAGTGGAGAGTCTATGTATTGAAACCAATGTGCACCAACAAAAAATGGGTTATCTATAACGCTATTCATATATTTTTTGTATTTAGTACCACGCTCTTGCTGAGATTGAGTGTGTATAAGACCTGGGTTTAATAGCCCAGAATCAAGCGACCCATTATGAAATTCACCTATTATGCTGGGCATGTCTATATCAGGTAAAAATGCCCAAAAATCTTCATTTAATCCCTCTCGGTAATAGTTGTAACTCATCACATCTACATGCGCGGCAGCGGCGGCTCTTATTTCAGGCGTCATGCCCCAGTCAGCAAAACGTGCTCCCATATTCAGCTGGTTGGGAAGATGTTTAGCTATAGCAGCGTCAACTACCGCAAAATACTGATTAGCATAATGAAACAACATCGCTGATAAATCGATATTAGTTTGCTCGTTAAACTGCGTAAGTGTCACGCCTGCAGCAAACTCATCCCATGAGGTAATACGTGTATTCCATGCTTTATTAAGTTTGCTAATTTGGCTGTATTTATTATTCATCAAGGTTACAAATTGCGCTTTTGTAGGGCTATTTTGAGCATTATTTTTAAGTGTATTAATTGCAATGCCGTAACGTCCAGCGTCTGAATTCATCTTCCCCCAGCTTTTTTCATTATCAATAAATACACCAACACACCAAGGACTGTTTTTAACTTGCTGGGCTACTTTTGCAAGCGTTACATCTGCGCGCTCAACGAATAATGGATCAAATGGGTCAGGTAATGGACTCCAGTAGTCGTTACCACTGCTTACCGTTTTGAAATTACCAATGATCCACGCGTTAGCAAAGTAAGGTAATTGGTTAGTATGGTAATAGTCTTCCTCTATCCAATTACCAAAAGAAGTAAAGCCCCATGAAAGCATGCGTTTTACAGTGGTGTTTTGCCACTGTTTCATTAAGTCATTGTTGTTATGAGTTTGATATTTTCGCTCTAAATTAGCGCGATAAAAGCTAAACGTTTCACCTTTATTAATTGCACCAATGTGAACTTCGCGTCTGTAGCCGTAGTTATCAGCAAAAGGATTGCTTGGTTCTGGTAGCCAATTAAACATATCAGATCTTAGTGTTGAGCTTTTATAACGTGTTGACCACGCAGTTTTTGGAGCTGGATTTAATCCTAATGAATCCTCTGGTGTTAAATCATTAGCTTCGCGCTGCTTAATATAGCTTTGGTCAAAATCGTACCCGGTAATGGTTGATGTATTTGCCATACGAACGTTATCAATACCGGTTGAAAAAAACAGATAGCCTTGTGGGTCTACTAAACTCCATTTGCCTTTGTATTTTTCGGTTCTAAAATATCCCGTTGCTTTTAATCGTGGACCGTTTTTCCAGCCACTAAATTTAGAACGTCCTTTAATTGGTGAGTTTTGTAACTCACCTTGCTCCTTTAGAGAAATAACTTGTAACTGCTCAGGTGAAGATATTTTATTGGTGAAGTTTAATTTTGCATTTTGACCAAATTTATCAACTAACCCTTTTAGATAGTTAGTATCAAAATTAGTTGGCTTTATAAGGCGCAAGTTGTCTATTACAATACGTTTATCTTCAAGTAGCCCTTTTACTCCAAATGATATTTTTACAATGCTGCTAACATCGATATTTTTTTGTCCGCCTCTATAGATTATTGGCGTATAACTGCTTTTCCAACTTGGTGGGTTTGAGCGAATACCTGAATTAACATTTAAATTTTCGCCTTTTAATTCTATGTAATACGTATTTTGAGACTTTGCTGGCACAACAACACTTCGAGTTTGAAATTTACCCGACTTATCTGCTGTTTTTATATATAAGTGTGTAGATACTTCATCAGGGTTTTGAATATCTAATGCTAGCGCAAAATTTCCAATAGCTTGCCAATCCCAGCCTTTTGGGTTTATGAATTCAAAGTCACTTTCTACATTAGATTTAGATTTTAATGTCACCGCTAATTTATGGTTTCCTCCTTCTTTTATTAATGCACTAAAGCCATTAATTGTATTTATATACTGACTGTAATTGTTTTGTTCAAAATCAAAAATTATATGTTCTTTTTTTAATGGGCTAACTGCTTTAGTTGAATCTTGATTCGACGTTTTCGCATTATTACACCCAGTAAGTACTGTTAAGCAAAACAAAGCGAATGATAATTTTACACTATAAGGATTGAAAATCATGTTGACCTACTATTGTGCGTATTAAATTATGTACTTTTAAGCATTTGTTGTTAGCAAAAAAGCGCTCAAACAGAAAAGATAATTACACACAGCACACTATAAAACAATTAACTGTCAACAATAATGCGCGCATTTATAAAAGGCACACAATAGTAGGAGGTACTTAAATACATATAATTCAGTGTATTAAATTGATTTTAATCTAAGGCTAGTTGCTTTTCTGGGTCGAAATTCGTTAAATCTAGGGGGGTTCAATCGTGGCGTGAAGTTTGTACCTCGTGGGCTCAGTAACTGCTCCTGTGTTACCCTACTGGCATACATTCATGTAAAAATAAGAAAAACAGCGCAAAACTTCCACGTCCTGCTCACGCCCCTTACCAACATCAATGTAGGCAACGAAGCGTTAATCATCCCTAGAAAGAACCCTTTAGGCAGCACATGTCTGGTATTTATGCTGCGTTATCGTCTGTATTATAGGAACAATCACACTACATAGGTTCCGCCTTGCCTAAAAAACAAACATACAGCTTTAAATTCAACCATGAAATATCAATACGCCCTAATATTTAGTAATTATTTTAAGTGGGAGTAAAATAGTTCTTCATAGCTAAGTAGAGTCAATATCTTATAAATTTTATGATAAATAATACAGCTTATCGGTATTTTTGTTGATTTAAACGCAAACAGAAGAGCTATAGTATAACATTGTTGATTCGTCAATTTTGCGGTGTTATATTATATCACAACATAGTAACCGCGAACCAATATATCCATGACAAAGTTAACATTAATCTCCTCTGCTATTTTTTCTGTTTTATGTTCTCAATCAGCTTTGGCTGCCACTATTACTGGCAAAGTAATGGATGACAAAAATCAACCAATTAAAAATGCCTCAATTCATGTACATGGCAAAAACCAAAGCGTTAAAAGTAACGATTTAGGCGAATTTGCTATAGAAATCGATGCAAATAGCCAATTACATATTAGTAAAGACAACTACGTAGACTCTCGTATTGCTGTTAGCGAATCTTCAAACAATCTGTCTGTATCACTTAAACCAACATCGGTTGAGACAGTGGTTGTTTATGCCTCTGCACTTCATAAAAATAGCCTCGAGATGATATCGCCAGTAAGCGTACTCTCAGGTGATGAATTAAGAAATAAATCAAAACCAACTCTTGGTGAAACTCTAAAAGGTTTACCAGGCGTAAATGCAAGTTACTTTGGCCCTGTATCATCAAGCCCAATTATTCGTGGTTTAGATGGCCCTCGCGTTAAAATCACACAAAATGGTTTAGATGCCAGCGATGCATCACGAATTGGTCCTGATCATGCTACATCGAGCGACAGTTTAGCAGCTGAACAAATTGAAGTTCTTCGCGGTCCAAGTACCCTACTTTATGGCTCTGGTGCAATTGGCGGTGTGGTAAACGTGGTTGATAACCGCATTCCTACTAGCAATATTGACGATTTAACAGGTGCTGCTGAATACAGCCACGACACTGTATCTAACGCAAACACAGTTGCTGCAAAACTTGAAACAGGTAATGACGGCTTTAACTTTCATTTTGATGGTACAAAACGTAGCGGCGATGATTACCAAACACCAAACTTTACTATCACCGATGATGATGGCGATGTTGAAAAAGAAGATTCAGTAGAGAACACCTTCATTGATAGCGAAACGCTTAACTTTGGTACTAGCTATGTTGGAGAGCACTTAACGATTGGTTTTTCTTACGGTAGCATTGATACCGATTACGGTATTCCAGGACATGAGCATCACCACGAGCATGATCACGAAGGCGAAACTGAAGAAGAACATGAAGAGCATGAAGATGAAGAAGCAGAAGAAGCCGTTTATGCACATTTAGAGCAAGACCGTTGGCAAGGGCTTGTAAGTTACGCCCTTCATAATAACTGGATTGAAACCATCAACCTACGTGTTGGCTATACAGATTACTCGCACAGCGAAATTGAAGATGGCGAAATTGGTACGACTTTTAAAAATAAAACGACTGAAGCACGCTTAAATGTAGAACATAAATTTGCTGATTGGCATGGCATGGTTGGCTATCACTACAGCGATTCTGACTACGATGC
The DNA here is from genome assembly GCF_008370255.1 of Pseudoalteromonas sp. FUC4. GTDB lineage: Bacteria > Pseudomonadota > Gammaproteobacteria > Enterobacterales > Alteromonadaceae > Pseudoalteromonas. The sequence continues at coordinate 1,042,859 of NZ_SEUI01000001.1, forward strand.
AATTGGTGAAGAAGCATTTACACCAGCAAGTGTAACGACAACTAACGCATTATATTTACTAGAAGAGCGTGAGTTTGGTGACGTTACAATTGAACTTGGCGCGCGTATTGAAGATTACAAAATAGAAAGCCAAATTTCAGAAGCTGAGCATGACCATGACCACGACGAAGCTGAAGAAGAACACGACGAAGAAACGCTTGATTACAGTAAAAGCTTTACTAATTTAAGTGTATCAGTGGGTGCAATATGGCAGTACAAACCGGGACATAGTATTGCGACAAGTATTTCTCATTCAGAGCGAGCTCCACTTTCTGCAGAGCTTCTATCTAACGGTTTGCACATTGCAACGGGTACGTATGAACTTGGCCTTGGTTATAACATTGAGGGTAATGAAGCACATTTTGAACCTGAAAATATTAAGCAAGAAACTTCAACCAACCTAGATTTAAGCTTTAGACGCTTTAGCGGCGACTTTGGTTACACCGTTAACTTTTTCTATAACGATATTAAGAACTTTTATTTCCAAGAAAATACAGGTTTAGTTTACGATGAAGAAGACGGTTTAGAATCAGCAATTGGTGCACATGATGATGCTGTTGCGGTTTATCAGTTTACCAGTAAAGATGCAGAGCTATATGGCATTGAATTTGATGCTCACTATCAAATTACATCAAGCGCTATGGTGAAAGTATTTGGTGATTCAACTCGTGCAAAACTTAAAGATGATGAAGGTAACCTACCACGTATCCCAGCCAATAAATTAGGCTCGGAGCTACAGTATGATTTAGGTGATTTACAACTAACGCTTACAGGTACTCATTACTTTGATCAAAACGATGTAACTGCATTTGAAACTCAAACTGATGGCTATACGTTATTTGATGCACAGGCTAATTACCAATTAGGCTTAGGCAGTGTAGATGCACAGCTGTATATAAACGTGGATAACATTACTGATGAGTTAGGTTTTGTACATAGCTCATTTATTAAAGATAAAGCCCCACTACCTGGCAGAAACTTCCGCTTTGGTGTTCGTGGTTATTTTTAATAATTAAAAAATAGTTTTTAGTTTATATATTTATAAACCGCATTTTATTAATGCGGTTTTTTATTTTTAGAATATATAATATCAATCGGCAATAATATTTGATCAATTTAAGGGATTAAATCTTACGTTAATTGCGTAAAAAATTCTGGTATACAACTGCATGGGTGCAAAAGGTAAAGTAATGCAGGAGCAATTAGTGATAACAATTAATTAAAAGCTTTTGCCTTTTTATCGATACTATTTTCTTAGCGCAAAATAGAACACTCAATTAATCGAATTTGAATTAAACACTTAAATTACAGACACAAAAAAGCCGCGTTCAAATTGAACACGGCTTTTTAAATTCTTAATTAATAGTTAAATTAAGAAAGGATTTCGTGTAACTCAACGTCAAATACAAGCGTTGAGAAAGGTGCGATTGCAGCACCTGCGCCACGTTCACCATAAGCAAGCTCATGAGGAACGTAGATACGCCATTTAGTACCTACAGGCATCATTTGTAATGCTTCAGTCCAGCCTTTGATTACGCCACCAACTGGAAATTCAGCTGGTTGACCGCGCTCGTATGAGCTATCAAACACAGTACCGTTAATTAGTGTACCGTGGTAATCAACACGTACTGTAGACTCAGCAGTTGGTTTTTCGCCTTCACCAGTCGCTAGTACTTCGTATTGAAGACCAGACTCAGTTACTGTGATTTCAGGACGTTTTGCGTTTTCTTCTAAGAATGCAATACCTTCGGCAGAAAGTACTTTAGATTCTTCTTCACGACGAGCTTGGATCTCTTCGTTAATCTTTTCGAATGCAGCTTGAATCTCAGGGATCTCAACTTGAAATGCGCTACCAGCGTACGCATCTTTCATGCCTTCAAATACTGAATTTAGGTTTAAGCCTTCAAAAGGATTAGACTTAAGTTGCTCACCCATTTGTAAGCCAATACCGTAACTTGCTTTTTCAGCATCTGTAGTAAAATTATCTGACATAATGTGTTTTTCACGTTTTGTTAGTTAAAAGACACGTATATGCTATCACAAAATAAACCCCGTTTGGGGCTAGTTTTTGCTGAGTTTTAGCTTAATTAGGCCAACAATATAACTACAAAGCGGTAAAGTGAATAAAATTCCAACAAGTAAAGGAGTAGCTAATAATCCAGATTCGCCAGACAGTAAAAATGGCACTGCAACTAAGCCTACTAAACCAATAAAAGCAGAGCCAATTACTGGCCAATGTTTATCATATTTAGTAATAAGATGGGCAGCCAAAATATTAAAACCAAGACCATAAGCAAAAGCGGTAATTAATGGATATTCTGGCTGTGCGTCGACCGCCATTTTTGCCAACAAGCTAATAGCACTTTGATAGCAGTAACCAAATACCACCCATAATAAAAGATGTTTTATTAATTGCTGTGAGGTTGATAGGTTCGTTGCTTTAGTCATTAATTAAACTCCACAAAGCAAAAAACCGCCTATAAGGCGGTTTTTTTTAAATAATGGTGGAGAGATAGGGATTTGAACCCTAGATGGGCTATAAACCCATGCCGGTTTTCAAGACCGGTGCATTCGACCACTCTGCCATCTCTCCGTACGGCGCGAATAATATGGTTAAACGTGTTACTTGTAAAGAGCTAAATATAAATTAATCGTAAATAATAATTAAACGATTAAAAACAAGTCATATTGCTCTTTTGTTACGCTATTTACTTCAATACGCTTATTAATTCAATACTCAGTAATATTGTTTAGGCCTGCGAGCAATCCAAGAACAAATCAAACAAGCCAATAAACTCAATGCCGTGAATGTTACACTTTGAAAAATTAAGTCAAACCGATTTAAATCATCACTTGGCACTATTACAAACATAAAAGCGGGGAGTACACTAAGGGCTAAAACATAACAACACACTTTAAATGCCCGTCCAAAGTCAAAACGTTTAGACTGTTGCATCCACAAAGTTAATAGTATTAGCATACCTATTGAAGAGCCTGCTATAAGGTGTGATGCATTTGTGCTCATTGCAACATACAGTGTTACAAAAGCACCAACAATTCCCCAAATTGACCACGCAAGCCAGTTTTCTTTTTCCTGTAAAAATAAATTTCCCATTGTTTTCGTCTTCTTTATCGTTATTTTTATTAAGACTTTCCATAATGTATCAAAAAACAACCGATTAAAAAACAAACTGAAGAAGAATTATTAACTTTTGTGCTTCCAAGCGCTTCTCACAGCCAAACCACTAACTTCTTTATACTACTCTAGGCAACCTTAATGAATTATGACTATGCAGATTGCATAAAGTTCATACTATTTCACAAGTTACTAAAATAATGTTCTGGTGTATGGCGAGGCGACTTTTTACACTCGACTTGAGGAGTGCCAATGTATAAGTAACCTACAATTTCATCTTGCTCATGTAAGTTAAGCGCTTTTTTGACCGCCCTACTTTGTGCAAAGTAACCTGTGCGCCAAACCCCACCTAAACCTTGAGCAAATGCAGCTTGTTGCATTGCTAATACACTGCAGCCTGCACTTTGTACTTGCTCAATACGAGGAACTTTTGGGTGTTCTTGATATTTAGCAATTGCTATTACAATCATAGGCGCACGCAGGGGAAGCTCTTTAGCTCGGTTAATTACTTTTTCTTCCTGTTGCTCTGCCACTGCACTTCGATGGTAAATTTCACCCAGTTTATTGCGTGCATCACCTTGAGCAATGATGAACTGCCACGGTGCTATACAGCCATGATCAGGAACACGTAATGCTGCTTGCTTAATTATGTCGAGCTGCTCAGGCGAAGGGCCCGGCTCTGTTAGTTTAGAGTCTGATTGGCGGGTAAGTAAAAGCTCGATAGCGTTCATAACGATTCCTCAAAATTCAAAACGATAGAGTAACATTTAAAACCTTAAATAATAAATACCGAGAAATTAAAATGCAAAACGGCCGCAAAGGGTCAACTATGCGGCCATTAATAAAATACATTTAATGCGCTATTTTTTTATAGCGTTTCGCTTTAACCAGTAATCAATACTAACAAATCGCCCGCCGCCCATAAAAAATAAACTTAGGAGCATAGCAAAATAAATTGCCGAAAATTCTATGCCATTATTTAAAATAGATGGTTTACCTTTTTCGTATAGGTAATCAGGAAAGCCGTGTTCTTCAACTAAGCCACGAATTTTTCCTATCCTGTCTTGTACTTCTAGTGAGTTTTCGAGGCTTTCTTTTGCACCCGGGATAGATAACCAATCGAGTACTTGCGCAGCACTTGTTTCTGGATTAGTCGGCGCTATTGCAAACCACCCGTTATGCCAATGTACTGAAGTAGCCGCTACAACCATTGTGAACATAAGCGGGATACTCACCAAGCGAGTTAAAAGGCCAAATAATAACAACCAACCACCTAAAAATTCACTCCATCCAGCTAAGAAAGCGAGTAAATCAGGAAACGGTAAGCCTAAACCCCATTCACTATTACCAAACCATTGGACGACATCAGGCGATGCTAAAAAGTTATTTAGAAAGCCTTCTGCTTCAGTGCTTATAGCAAGTTTGTTATAACCTGCGATAATCATAACGGGAGCTAAAATCAAGCGAAATAGTAAAGCAGGTAAACCATCTAAAAACGATAGTTTACCCAATATTATGTTATAAAAACTGATTAGTTTATTCATGCGTATCCTGCGTGTTCAATGTTTATTAAGTTATAGACTATAAACAACAAAGACCGTATAAATTGATAAACTATTTCAATTTATTTACAAAGGTTAAATACTCCTCGCCACTTGTAGGGCTTCAAAAATAGCGCGTTTAGCATCAATTGCAGCAGCCAATTTAGCTCCACCTATCACATGCACTTTTGCATTATCTGTGTAACTTTCTAGTACTTCGTTGTTAGAAACCTGACCAATACAGGCAATAACAGTATCTACTGGCAGTACTTGAACTTCTCCTGCAACATTAATTGTTAATCCATTTTTATCAAAACTTTGATATTGGCAATCCGCAATTTGTTTAACGCCATGCTGTTTAGCAACTTGGCGATGTATCCAACCAGTTGTTTTACCAAGCTCACTACCAAAACGACCCGAACTGCGTTTTAACATATACAATTGACGCTCGTCTTTATGAGGTTGTGCATCACACTCAATTCCCCATTGCGTTTTAAACTCGCTAATAGATTGTGATTTATGTTCACTTAAAAAAGCAACCATATCAAAACCAATACCGCCAGCACCTAAAATGGCGATTGATTTGCCCAGTGCTACTTCTCCGCGTATAACTTCGTCATAAGCAAACACACGCTTATCGTCACTACATTTAATAGAGGCTTCACGTGGCCTAACGCCTGTTGCAAAAACAATATCATCATAATCTTTAAGCATTGAATCGTCGTAAGCTTTACCAAGCTCCACAGTTACTTTTAATCGCTCGAGCTCATTAGTGAAGTAAGTAAGTGTATGGTTAAAGTCTTCTTTACCCGGTATCTGCATGGCTAAATTAAATTGCCCGCCCATTTGCGATTTTTGATCAATTAACGTGACGTTGTGCCCTTTTTGAGCCAAGTAACAACTGGCTGATAAACCAGCAGGACCTGCGCCGACAACTAATACATTTTTAGCTTTTGTTGCTTGCTCTAGCGGGTAGTCCAGCTCAAATGCCGCTTGTGGATTAACTAAACAAGTAGCACGTTTATTTTTAAATACGTGATCTAGACAACCTTGATTACACCCAATACAAATATTAATTTGTTTAGATTGATTGTTTACGTACTTATTAAAAAACTCAGGATCAGCTAATAATGGACGTGCCATCGAAATTAAATCAGCCTCGCCTGCGTTTAGAATATCGTTCGCAATTTCTGGAGTATTAATTCGGTTAACGGCAATCACAGGGACATTAACTACGTCTTTTAAACGCTTTGATGCTTCTTTAAATGCACCCGGTGGCACCATACTCGCAATAGTCGGTACACGCGCTTCGTGCCAACCAATGCCAGTATTAAATATATCAACGCCCACTTTTTCAAGTTCGGTAGCCTGGATGATAACTTCCTCTGGTGTTGAACCGTTTGGAATTAAATCAATGACCGACAATCTAAAAATAATTAAGAATTTTTCAGATACTTTTGCTCTTACAGCTTTAACTATTTCAAGTGCAAGTCGCATTCTATTTTCTAGGCTGCCACCAAATTCATCATCGCGTTTATTGGTGTGCGGCGCCATAAACTCATTAATCAAATACCCTTCAGAACCCATCACTTCTACACCATCGTAGCCGGCTTTTTCGGCCATATAGGCAGAATGCGCAAAGTCTTTAATTGTTTTTTTAATCGAGCCAAGCGACATCGCTTTAGGTTTGTAAGGATTAATAGGTGCTTTTATTGCACTCGGTGCTTGATTGAAAGGATGATATGCATAACGTCCAGCATGTAGTAGTTGCAAACAAATTTTTCCACCGTGTTTATGCACAGCATCTGTGTAAGCGCGATGCTTAAACACATCGTAATAACTATTAAATGAGGAAGAAATAGGTGTTAGCTTGCCTCGTAAATTAGGGCTGTATCCGCCTGTAATTAACATTGCGGTGCCACCTTTTGCACGAGCTTCATAAAATGCGCGTAAACGTTTGCGGTTATGCCAGCCCTCTTCAAGACCTGTATGCATTGAGCCCATAACTAAGCGGTTACGTAATTGTGTGTGTTTTAGTTGTAATTGTTGTTCTAACATCTTGTGCCCCGTTAACTGGTCTAACCTGTATACATTAGCTAATTCTGCTTTAATGGCAAGTAATAAGCAATATGTGCATGCATTTAATTAAAAATAGCAGTAAAAACTTACGTTTATACAGGTTCATAAACACTTCGTTACGATTTAGCAGTTAAATTTATTTTTATTCTAGGCTAAGATGGAACTAATGTATTAACTGTACCAAATTAAGGAGCTATTTTGATAGCAAAGGTATTTAAAGGTATTTGGGCTGGAATTAATTTTTCTCGTCGCTTAATACTAAACATTTTGTTTTTATTACTGGTAATTATTTTCTTTGTGTCACTCTCAAGTGACGATGATCAAATAATAGTTGAAAATGGCTCTGTACTTAGGCTTAACTTAAATGGCCCTATTGTTGAAGAGAAAACATATATAGACCCAGTTGAAGCCGCAATTAGTGATGCAACCTCTGGTTCTGAAGCACCAAGCGAAATATTACTCGACGATATTGTTGAAGTAATAAACGAAGCGACTAAAGACGATCGCATCACGGTGATATTGCTTGATTTACAAGAGATGCCTAAAGCACATTTGAATAAACTTAAGCAAATTACAAAGGCTATTGATGCTTTCAAGCAAGCTGGCAAAAAAGTAATTGCATCGGGTTATTATTATACTCAAGCACAATACTATATTGCATCGCATGCTGACGAAATTGCTATGCACCCATACGGAAGCGTAGGTATTGAAGGTTATGGCATGTACCCGCTTTACTTTAAAGATGCACTTGAAAAACTTGAAGTAACGCAGCATATTTTCCGTGTTGGTACATTTAAGTCAGCAGTAGAGCCTTTTATTCGTAACGACATGTCTGATGCGGCTAAAGAAGCTAACCGCGTTTGGTTAGGCGCTCTTTGGAGCGAATACAAACAAGATGTTGCCGCTGTTCGCCCATTTGATGAGTCAAATTTTGACGAGACAATGGACGTATATCTTGAAAAAATGAAAGCTGCAGATGGCGATGCAGGTAAATATGCACTTGATCATCAGTGGGTTGATTCTTTAAAAACAAATCAACAAGTACGCAAGCAATTAATTGATTTAGTGGGCGCACGAGAAGATGGCAAAACATTTAAGCAAGTTTCATTTCGTGAATACTTAAGCTTAGTTAAACCACCGATTGAATTTGATAACCCTATTACCGAAAAAGTAGCGGTAGTTGTTGCTAAAGGTACAATTGTTGATGGTGAGCGTAAAGCTGGCGAAATTGGTGGCGACTCTACAGCAGCCCTACTTCGTAAGGCACGCCTTGATGATAAAGTTAAAGCGGTTGTACTACGTATAGACTCTGGTGGCGGCAGTATGTTTGCCTCTGAAGTTATTCGTGCTGAGGTATTAGCCCTTAAAGCTGCTGGTAAACCTGTTATTGCTTCAATGAGTTCTGTGGCTGCATCAGGTGGTTATTGGATTGCCTCTGCTGCAAACGAAATTTGGGCAGCACCAAGTACAATCACCGGCTCTATTGGTGTATTTGGTACGTTTATGACATTTGAGAAAACCTTATCTAAAATTGGTGTTTATTCAGATGGCGTTGCTACAACCGAAATGGCTGGTTTTTCAATCACTCGCCCTCTTAACGAAAAGATGGGTGAAGTAATTCAAATGAGTGTTGAAGAAGCATACGGTCGCTTTTTAGCTGTAGTTGCCGATGCGCGTAATATGACTCCTGAGCAAGTAGATAAAATAGCACAAGGTCGTGTTTGGATTGCATCTCAAGCGCAAGAACTCGGTTTAGTTGATAAGCTAGGCGACAAACAAGATGCGATTGAAGCCGCTGCTGCACTTGCTAAGCTTAATCATTATGAAGTTAAAACAATCAAACAAGATTTAAGCCCGCAAGAAAAAATGATTCAAGACATTTTTGGTAATGCGTCTATTAAATCTATGCTTGGTTTGCAAACACAAAAAACATCTGTGTTAGCAACACAAGCTAATTTACAAAGTGTTATTAACCAATTAAGCACTGAAGTTGAAAACCTTAAAGATTACAACGATCCACAAGGTGTATACGCACGCTGTTTAGTGTGTAATGTTGCACAATAAAAGTGCATAGCTTCACCTAATCAGCTGTATTTAAAGCTGCTTAACGTTATACTAGGCCCAGTTTTTTTACTGGGCTTTTTTTATGAAACGTAAACGCATTTATATCGCTTATACAGGCGGTACTATAGGTATGAAAAAATCGAGTCGAGGCTATATTCCGGCTGAAGGTTTTTTAACAGAAACCGTAGTAAATAACGCAGAATTTAATCGTGATGAAATGCCTTTGTTTGATATTCACGAATACTGCCCTCTTATAGACTCATCAGATATGTCGCCCGAGCATTGGCAACTTATTGCTGATGATATCAAAGATAAATATCAAGACTATGACGGCTTTGTAGTCCTACATGGTACCGATACCATGGCATATACAGCCTCAGCACTGTCATTCATGTTCGAAAATTTGACTAAACCTGTGATTGTAACCGGCTCTCAAATACCGCTCTCACAATTACGTTCTGATGGCCAAGTAAACTTGCTTAATGCCATGTATTTAGCTGCAAATTATCCTATTGCTGAAGTAAGTCTCTTTTTTAATAACCAACTGTTTAGAGGTAATAGAGCAACTAAAGCACACGCGGATGGGTTTAACGCCTTTGCATCGCCTAATCTTGATCCTCTCGCGTTATCGGGTATTAATATTCAACTTATTAAAGGTCAGCTTAGCCCATATGTTGAAAATGAGCTGCAAGTTACACCTATAACACCTCAACCTATCGGAGTGCTTTATCTGTATCCTGGTATTAGCCAAGAGGTAGTTAAAAGCTTGGTCAATGGCAATATTAAATCACTGGTGCTACTTAGTTTTGGTGTTGGAAATGCACCACAAGATCCGAGCTTTTTGTCAATACTCGAAGACGCAAGTAAGCGCGGTGTTGTCATTATCAATTTAACTCAATGTTTAAAAGGCCATGTAAACATGGGCGGTTATGCAACAGGTAATGCTCTGTTAAATATTGGTGTAATTAGTGGTTACGATATGACACTTGAGGCTTGTTTAACTAAATTACATTATTTACTGAGTCAAAAGCTAGAGGTCGAGACAATTAGGCATTTAATGCAAGACAATTTGCGCGGCGAGTTAAGCCGTTAATTTTTAAGGGCTAAAAATACAAAAGGCACGCTAAATAGCGTGCCTTTATCGTTTTAAACAACTGCTTATTATCTAACTTTAGCGTCTATATCTACTAAATCAGTTAAATGACACATTTCACCACTGTGGGTTTTTATGCCGTGCTCACCAAAGTAATCACGCTGGGCTTGAACTAAATGCCCATTACTCGGTGTCGTTAATGTTGCTAAATACGTTTGTGTAGCTCCCAATACAGGGAATGCTAAACCAGTCATTATTGCTTGACCGGTAATTTTTCGTAAAGATTTAGACTCTTTTTCAAGAGTGTCAATAAATTCAACACCTTGTGCAACGCTATCTAAGTAATCAGCACGGATAATACAACCTGCGCGCCACGTTTGAAGCGTTTTAGATAAATCTACTTTCCACTGATGAGTACGTGATGCACCTTTAATTAGCGCTAAACCTTGACGATACGCAAGTAAACTTGAAAGTAAGAAGGCCTCTTTTAGCTCTTCCAGATCAATTTCAACATTGTTCGTTGATTTAGATGCATATGTCATTTCTTGTGCAGCCGTTGTGTTACATGCATTAGTTAAATGACGAGCTTGAACAGCAGCAACAAGTGAAGGAACAGCAATACCAAGTTCGAGTGCATTTTGCGCAGTCCAAAGACCTGTACCTTTAGCGCCAACTTTATTATCAATTAAGTCCGCAAGCGGTACATTATTATGATTTTCAAGTGACAATATATGGCTAGAAATAGACAGTAAGTAACTATTTAATTGACCCTCTGACCAGTCATTAAATATCTCAGCTACTTCTTTTGGAGAACGATTAGTACCTAAACGAAGTAATTGATACACTTCTGCAATAAGTTGCATCAGTGCATATTCAATACCGTTGTGAACCATTTTTACAAAATGACCACTTGCTGATTGGCCAACACGTGCAAAACACGAATCGCCATTATAGCTAGCAGCTACTCTTTCAAACCATGGCTCAATACGTTCCCAACCACCTTCAGAACCACTTGCCATCATTGCAGGACCATGACGAGCGCCTTCTGCACCGCCAGAAATTCCCATAGTGGCAAATTCAAATTTATTTTGGTATTTAAGTTTACGCGTTATACCGTCTTTATAATTACTATTACCGCAATCGACTATCATATCGTCACAATTAACGCCGGCCTCTACAAGTTCATTACAAACTGTATCAACTAACTCACCAGCAGGAACAAGTAATAAAATAGAACGAGGTGCCTCTAAACGCCTTACCATGTCACTTAAATCAGAGACAATGTGAAGCCTATCAGCCATGCCTTGTGATTTGGCACAACTTAGTAACTCTTCACCCGCATGTGGGTTTTTATCATAAGCGACTAGCGTTATGCCTTTTTCAATCAAGTTTAAGGCAAGATTTTTTCCCATAACGCCTAACCCTACTAATGCAACTTGCATCTAGTGTCCTCCTCGGTAACAACTATTTGGTTAGAAAATTCAGTGTATAAATTAAATAATACCGCGTGCATTATACTCATACAGTCATAAAATACTAACTATGAGCTCATACAACATGCTTTTTTATTACAGATAAATAAGCTACGTAATTATATCAAACATCAATGCTCTCGGGTGACTAAAAGCAACGCTAATTGAAATTAAGATCATTGACGCATTCTGACACCGGTGTCATAATGATGACACAATAGTTTTGTATAAAATAGTGGCAAACCTTTGAAGTTTGCACATAATTAAAATATTTTAATCTAATATAGATATTTTAATTCAACAAAATAACGTCAACATGCTTTCACCAAGCAAACAGGAGAAATTGATGCTAAGACGCACAAAAATAGTCGCTACCCTTGGACCTGCTACCGATAGAGATAACAACTTAGAAAAAATTATTATCGCTGGGGCTAATGTAGTACGTTTAAACTTCTCACATGGTGTTGCCCAAGATCATAAAGACCGTGCGCAAGCTGTACGCGATATTGCAAAAAAATTAGGCAAGCATATTGCTATCCTTGCTGACCTTCAAGGCCCTAAAATCCGCGTTTCTACTTTTAAAGAAGGTAAAGTAACGCTTGCTGTGGGTGCAAAGTTCACTCTTGATGCAAAAATGGAAAAAGGCGAAGGCGATGTTAACTCTGTAGGTATTGACTATAAAGAATTACCTAACGATGTTAGCCCTAACGACTTACTACTTCTAAATGACGGCCTTATCCAACTAAGTGTTGATAAAGTAGCTGGGCACTTAGTACATTGTACTGTAACTGTTGGCGGTGTTTTATCTAATAATAAAGGTATTAACCGTTTAGGTGGTGGCTTAACTGCTCCAGCATTTACCGAAAAAGATAAAGAAGATTTAATCACGGCCGCTGAAATTGACGTAGATTACATTGCCGTATCATTCCCACGTAGTGGCGACGATATGCGCTACGTACGCTCACTTGCTGAAGCTGCTGGTTCAAAAGCGCAACTACTTGCAAAAATTGAACGTGCTGAAGCCGTTGAAACACAAGAAGCTGTTGATGACATTATTCTAGCGTCTGACGCAGTAATGGTTGCTCGTGGTGATTTAGGTGTTGAAATTGGTGATGCTGCACTTATGGGCAAGCAAAAACTAATTATTCGTCGTGCTCGTTCATTAAATCGTACTGTAGTAACAGCAACACAAATGATGGAATCGATGATCGATAACCCTATGCCTACACGTGCAGAAGTTATGGATGTTGCAAATGCTGTTCTTGATGGAACAGATGCTGTAATGCTTTCAGCTGAAACTGCAGCGGGTGATTACCCTGAAGAAACAGTGGCAACTATGGCACGTGTTTGTTTAGGTGCAGAGTCTCAAAAAGAAACACACGTTTCTAAGCATCGTTTAGATAGTCGCTTTTCTAACAACGCTGAATCTATCGCGCTTTCTGCTATGTATGCAGCTAATCACTTAGATTCGGTTAAAGCAATTATCACACTCACTGAATCTGGTAGCACGGCTAAATTAATGTCGCGTATAAGCTCAGGTTTACCAATCTACTCGCTATCTCGTCATGCAAGTACATTAGGCCAAACAGCACTTTATCGTGGTGTTTACCCAGTATTTTTTGATTCTACAAAAACTGAAAAAGACGGTATGGTAAAAGCGGCACTTGATACGTTAGTTTCTCAAGGTTCTTTACAGACTGGTGATACAGTAATTATTACTCACGGTGACTCAATGGAAACTGTGGGCGCAACTAACACAATGAAAATTGTAACTGTTGCGTAATTAATTAGTAAATATAAAAAATGCGAGCTAAGCTCGCATTTTTTATATCTGTAGTAAAGGCGTTGGTTTTAACTTGCTAGTGCTGCTTTTACTTTATCACGGTAGCTACGGCTTACTTTAAGCTCTTGTCCGTTTTCAAGTACTAATAAATACTCACCACTTACCTGCGTAACCAACTTACTAATTTGTTTTGTATTTACTATTGCACTGCGGTGTACACGTACAAACAGCTGAGGGTCGAGCTCTTGTTCTAGCTCTTTCATTGTTTTACGTAAAATATGTGTTTGACCATCTTCACAATGTAAACACATGTAGTCGCCAGCAGCATCAACCCATTGAATAGTAGCAACGGGGACTCTAACTATTTCCCCCTGCTCTTTTACAGCGAGTGACTCTGGGTAACGCCTGTCTGTTAAGGTGTCGCCAGTGGCTAATTTTTTAAGAATTTCTTCGCAATTATTACCAGTAATCCCGGCTACAAAACTCGCTAGTTTTTTCTTATGGGCGTTGTCTTGCTGCGTTTTTAAATAGGTATGCACTTTTTCTACCGCCTGTTTTAGTCTGTTATCATCAACGGGTTTTAAAATGTAATCTAAAGCATGAATTTCAAAGGCTTTAACTGCAAATTGATCAAAAGCAGTTACAAATACAATCGCAGGTAATGCTTTTGTGCTTTCACTAAGCGCTCGGGCAACTTCGAAGCCATTCATGCCTGGCATTTGTATATCTAGAAATACTAAATCTATTTTTTCGTTTTTACACGTTTCAATAGCATCAGCACCTGAGCTGCATAGTTTGATTACTTCAATATCAGCAAATTCTGCAAGCCTTACATCTAAACCTTTACGTGCTAATGGTTCGTCATCAACAATAAGTGTTTTTATTTTTATCATTTCTTCACAGCCTTCTCAAACGGGATCCGCAGATTAACTTTTAATCCACTTGGCGTATTATGTGATAATACAAACGAATAATTATTTTCGTAGAGCGTTTTTAATCTATCTTTTGTGTTTGCTACACCAACGCCCTGTGCATTGACTAACTGGCCATCTTTTATATCTGTACCCGGGCCGTTATCGCCAACTTCTAATAATAATTCGTTAGCAAACACCTGTGCTTTAATGTCTATTACACCGCCTTGTGCTAAATGCGCAATAGCGTACTTAATTGAATTTTCAATAATTGGTTGCAAAATTAAGCTTGGTAATAATGCTTGTTTAGCTTCTTCGCTTACTTCAATGTTAATTTTTAGTCGTTCGTCAAAACGAACACGTTCAATTTCAAGGTACAACATAAGTGCATGCAGCTCTTGCTCCAACGGCACTTTTTTAATTGGATCGGTATTGAGTGTATAACGCAAAAAGTCACTAAGCTTCGACACCATTAAATTAGCATCTTTGTTTTCTTTTACCAAAATTAATGTGGAAATAGCATTAAGCGTATTAAATAGAAAATGAGGATTAAGCTGGTATCTCAACATTTTTAATTGTGCTTCGTGTGCCATGGTTGTCGCTTTAAGCGCTTTTTGGCGTTCACCTTGTAGCAATTGATAATACTTAACACCAAAATATAATCCACTCCAGCACAGTATAATATAAACTGAATCTAAGCCCTGCTGTAAATAATAAAACCACTCTTGGGGTCTGTAACCATGGCGGTAAATTTCCCATAAATTAAACTTTTGAACTACTGCCCACAAAGTACCCGTGACATAAGAAGCACCAAATACAACCAGCATCAGTACCCATGGCGACGCATTCCAAACAGTACGGTAAATATAACGAAGTGGCACTGTCATTAAGCAACCAGCGTAAGCATTGAGTAAAATAACAAATACGTATATATCACGCATTTCAAATACTTTGGAGCCTATGTAATTTACTAGCGCGTAACCAATCCAGCCTGCAATTTGCAAAAGCCAAAAAAAGCGTTGTCGGTTATCAACCAAAGATTGCCAGTTCAAAATTTACTTTTACTCCAAGGGGTTTTAATTCAAATGATATAAAATTTATTTTTAAACAGGTCGTTATTTTTATTATTCTAACGACAGAAATCAGTAAAAAAGTTAATTTTTATAATAATTATATTTCTCATTATATCGATTTATAAGAATGTTTAGCACTACAAACTGTCTTGGTTTTTAAGAGCCTTAACGCAAAGTTGTGTGCTAGGTGTAATAAAAAAGCGAAAGGCTTTAACCTTTCGCTTTTTTAAAAGCTATTTACTCAGTAAATAATTATGCAAGTTTGTCAGAAGCCACTTTATAAGTAGGATCTTCAATTACATTTACTTCAACTAAATCGCGTGCTTTGTGTAGTAACTGCGTACAGTCTTTACTTAAGTGACGCAAATGAAGTTGTTTACCTGCTTTTGTGTATTTGTCAGCAAGTGTATCTATCGCTTCTATTGCACTGTGGTCAGATACGCGGCTGTGTTTAAATTCAACAATCACATTTTTAGGATCATTTTTCACATCGAATAACTCAGAAAAGTTTTTAACAGAGCCAAAGAATAACGGACCATGTAGTTCGTACACCTTAGCGCCTTCTTGATCAATGTAGTTAGTTGTATATATCTGCTTCGCATGCTGCCAAGCAAATACGAGTGCAGATACAATAACACCAACACACACAGCAATCGCTAAATCAGTAATAACCGTCACGCCCGACACAAGAACAATTACAAATGCATCTGATAATGGTACGCGCTTCATCATTTTAAAGCTTGCCCATTCAAATGTACCAAGTACTACCATAAACATAACACCAACAAGTGCAGCTAATGGGATCATTTCAATTAAGCTAGAGGCAAAAATAATAAAACCAAGTAGCATAAGTGCAGCGCTTATACCTGATAAACGAGAGCGACCACCTGAATTAATATTGATCATTGATTGACCAATCATTGCACAACCACCCATTGCACCAAACATACCACAGGTAATATTTGCAGCGCCTTGACCAATACATTCTTTATTACTATGACCACGAGTTTCTGTAATCTCATCAATTAAGCTAAGCGTTAATAATGATTCAATTAAACCAATAGCCGCTAAAATAAGTGCATATGGGAAGATAATTTTCAGTGTTTCTAAATTAAAAGGCACCATAGGTATATGAAATTCAGGTAAGCCGCCAGCGATTGTTGCAGCTTCGTCACCAGTCATTCCTTTTAAGAAATCTAATACTGTATGCGCCTCTAAATCAAATCCAATCACTAATCCGGTTACCGTTACAATGGCAACTAGAGATGAAGGCACTGCTGTAGTCAATTTTGGCAAAAAGTGGATTATCGCCATGGTTAATGCAACTAAACCAAGCATTATAAATAATGGATTACCTGTCATCCATTCTTGTCCGCCCATACCGTCTGGCACTTTAAACTGCCCTAGCTGGGCTAAAAATATAACAATTGCTAACCCGTTTACAAAACCAAGCATTACCGGATGAGGAACCATACGGATAAACTTACCGAGTTTAAATACACCCGCGAGAATTTGCAGTATTCCCATCAGCAACACAGTTGCAAATAGATACTCAACACCGTGATCAAGCACTAAACTTACCATGACAACAGCTAGTGCACCGGTTGCACCTGAAATCATACCAGGGCGACCACCAAAAATAGCCGTAATTAAACCAACGATAAACGCGGCATATAGACCAACCAAAGGTTCTACATTTGCAACAAAGGCAAACGCAACTGCTTCTGGTACTAAGGCTAACGCCACAGTTAATCCAGATAGAATATCGTTTTTAGCAGAGCTAGGCGCCCTACTGAGTAAGTTAAACATTGAGGTCCTCAAATGGTGTAATGGGTATCAAAAAAAGCGCTAAATTCTACCAAATTAGCGCTCAGTTAACAATTGTCATTATGTGGTTAAGCTAAACTAAAAATGGTTTAGCTTTTAAAAGAAGTGCTTTTACAAAGGAAGGGAAGTACTGCGTTTTACACATGTCATTGTTACATTAGAATGTACTTCTTGAACGTATTCTAAGCTTAGTAAATTATCGCGCACAAAATGCTCATACCCTTCTATGCCTTGTGAAATTATGCGCAGCATAAAGTCCATGGTACCAGCCATAGTGTAACACTCTGTTACCTCGTCGTAGCTCATGATCAGCTTTTCAAACTCAGCAAGATTCTTTTTACCGTGATTTGATAAACGCACATGTGCATATACAAGCATATCAAAGCCAAGTTTTTTCTCATCTAAAAGAGCCACTTTGCTTTTTATATAACCATCTTGCTCTAGCTTAGCGATTCGACGCCAGCATGGAGATTGAGACAAGCCTACTTTATCTGCAATTTCTGCGGTTGATAAACTAGCATCTTGTTGTAAAAGTGCCAATATTTGGCGATCTACGTGATTTAGAGACATTTTATTTCTTATTTATCAAATAAACTGGTTAAATTATACAACCATTTTAAAACTCAGTCTGCTTATTTTTAATTTTTATGCAGTTTGTAAACTTAAAATAAGCAACTTAACCAAACTTACCACTCACAAAAGGATTTGTTTTCTTTTCAAATCCGACTGTCGTGTCGCTGCCATGTCCTGCCAATATTTTAGTATTATCAGGTAAGGTTAAAATATGCGTCTTAATCGACTCTATAAGTTGTTCACTGTTTCCCTTAGGAAAGTCAGTGCGCCCTACTGAGCCTTTAAAAATAACATCACCGACAATAACGCACTCGTAATCGGTTTGGTAAAACAATATATGACCGGGTGTATGCCCCGGGCAATGTTTCACTAAAAAGCTAAGTTTACCTACGCTCACGGTGTCATTATGGTTTAGCCAAATATCCGGATAAAACGGTTCAATGGCTTTAAATCCAAACATCTGTGCTTGCATAGGTAAGTTTTCAAACCAAAAGTACTCATCTTTTTGTGGACCAATAATTTGTACGTTAAATTGATTTCGTAAAATATCAGCCCCACCCACATGATCTAAATGCCCGTGCGTTAACCAAATAGCACTTAATACTAGTTTATGCTCATTAAGGGCTGCTACTATTTTATCAGTGTCGCCACCGGGGTCGATAACCACGGCGTGTTTAGTCTCGCTACACCAAATAATACGGCTGTTTTGTGCAAAGGCAGTGACAGGTATAGCTATGATTTCCATATTAAATTTCTTTACTTTTTTGATCTGGAATAACAACTTCTTCTTCGAATGACATCAATATTGGGTACTTTAGGTACGCTTGATCATAAAATGGACTTTGCTCATATAACCAGTTTAATCGTGCCTCTGCGTCACTCGCGAATGATTTATCTTTAAGTTTTTCATCAAACTTAAGCGCAAGTTTTGGGTTATCTTTTAGCATTTTGCGTGCATACGGAATTAGTGCATAGTTTTCCATGTACTCAGTACGCTGAAAAATAGTATTGAATTCCCCCCATGCAAAAAATGAATCAGGGGCTTCTGGGTGCAATAAATGGACCGCTAATTCGCCCGCTTTTTGTTGGGTATTTACTTGGTACCAACCATCTAAATCTACATTTATAGCAGGGATGTAATCAAAACTTGCTGATACTCTAAAACGGCCTTCAAATGGTGCTTTATCAAACGTGTAGTCTGCCACCTTTGCTACTTTTAAAGGCTGTGTGTTTGCCCCTTCAAGTTTATTAATAGAGACACCATGTAACTTTAGTTTCTTAATTATATTGCGATATACAGGCGGAATAAAAAAAGCTTTAGGTACTTCAACTGTATGTTGTACATCTTTTTGCCAATAAATAGGTAAGTCAGTATATGTATGTGCTTTACCCAAATACTTCACTTCATTTTGACCCGATAGTGAATTCATGCTTGATGAATATTCAATGCCTTTAAACTGTGCAATCGTATCTGCTTGTTTGGCATAGCCACGCTTTACAATTAATTGTTTAGGAACAAATTCTTGTTCTTTTTTAACTGCATTAGCTAACTCATGGCTGTGCTTTGATAGCGCAGTAATAGCACCATCTAAAAAGACATAAGTTCCCAAAACACGTTGCTTGTAAGGCTTCAATGAATGATTTTCGACTAAAATAGTTGGTAAAGACTTTAAATCCCCCCAACCATTTGAAAAACGTGGCGTAGCAACCCAGCCCGCTAACCCTTTTTTAAAGTCACGTTTATCCATAACAAAAACAAGTGGTCCAGGCGTGTGTCCTTGCTTTGCTAGCGTATCGTCAATGAGAGGTTTAAAAAACTGGTTTAATGCATCTGATACCGCAGGTGATTCGCTCGAAAATACCGGATTGTAACCATAAGTCACATCGTATTGGTAATCTGCGCCGTCGGTTACGTGGACATCAATGTATAAGTTTGGGTTGTAGTCATTAATAACCTTTAAAACACTTCTCACTTCTGGTGTATCTAATTTAGTAAAATCGCGATTTAAATTAAGGTTATTAGCATTTGTTCTAAAGCCCATTTTTGCAGGGCCTCGTTGATTAATGCGATTGAATGCACTGCTACGTTCATGGCCATCTACATTTAAAATAGGAATAAATAATATGTTTACCTTTTTTAAAATGTCACGGCGCTTACCCGTCGCTATATCTCTGAGTAACATAAACATGGCATCTTTACCGTCTATTTCACCGGAATGTATTCCTGCCTGGATAAAAATAGTTGGCTTAGTGCTATTAGCCATTTGCCTTGCTTCAAAAAAGCCTTGTTCACTGGCAATTAGCATTTTTATTGCGCGTTTACTATTACTATAGCCAATAGTTTGAGATTGAAACTGAGTAGGGTTTGCAGCAACTAACCTATCTACAAATGCCATTGTATTTGCATAATCGGGCGACGCTTCACCTGCAGATAACTCAAAGTCAGTTGTTAACGGCCCTTGTTTTTGTAAAAGCTCTACGCTTTTCCCCTGCCACTCAATGAGTGGAGGTAAGTGTGCGTCATACGCCACACTTGCAGATAAAATTAGTAAACTTGCAAACATAAAATTCTCTAACAAACGCCTTAATTATATAAATTATATCAACTAAATTTTTTATAATGAGGAAACTGCGGTGATTCAACAAAAAAATACAGCCAAATACATTTCACTCATTTACACCTGTGTTTTTAGGCTTTATAAACTTATTAGTATTATACCAATCCGCAATAATACTTAATCATTTTGCGGGGCTAAACATGTCGCTACCTGCGTTAAAAAACTCTCATTTACGACTGCATGGATGCACAAGGTAGTGCAATGCAGGAGCAATTGCCGAGAACAACTAAATAGCGAATTTTTTGCCTAGCTATTAACACGTTTTTTCGTCCTCAAAATAGAGCCTTTAATTAAGCGAATTGGTATTACTCATTAGTTTAAGTTACTAAATTACAGGCACAAAAAAAGGAGCCATAGGCTCCTTTTTAATACTTATATAAAAAAGCTTAAGCGGCTAGGCCTTCTTTTGCTTTTTCTACAAGCGCTGCGAATGCAACTTGGTCATAAACAGCGATATCTGCAAGGATCTTACGATCGATTTCTACAGAAGTCTTTTTAAGACCATTGATAAAACGGCTGTAAGACAGACCATTTTGACGTGAAGCAGCATTGATACGTGCAATCCATAATTGACGGAAAGTACGTTTCTTCGCACGACGGTCACGGTAAGCGTATTGACCCGCTTTAGTAACAGCCTGGAAAGCTACGCGGTAAACACGTGAACGTGCTCCGTAGTAACCTTTTGCTTGTTTTAAAACTTTTTTGTGACGTGCACGTGCGACAACGCCGCGTTTAACTCTTGCCATTTCTAAAAACCCCTATTAAGCGAACGGTAACATACGTGAAACTAGACCATGGTCATTTTTATGAACCATCATCTTAGGACGTAGGTGTAACTTACGCTTAGAAGTTTTCTTAGTCAGAATATGACGAAGATGCGCTTGTTTACGCTTGAAACCGCCAGAAGCAGTCTTTTTGAAACGCTTAGCAGCGCCACTGTGACTTTTTAGCTTATAAGCCATTGCAATAACTCCAATTGTATTGCTTTTAAATTAGTAAGCAGGCGTGAGATATATTTCTATAGCTCCACTTTTAGGCCTAACTTACTGCCATGTTCCGGTGAAGACCCAACATAAATGCCGCAATCTTACTTTAAGACCGGTTAACTCAGGTGAATATTCGCATATTGCTTGCAGACCTGAGCTAATTTCGGTGCGTATTATCGCTTAAAAATTATTTTTTAGCAACAGGCGCCATCATCATAACCATTTGGCGGCCTTCAACACGATTTGGGAAAGACTCAACTACTGCAAGCTCTTCTAAATCGGCTTTGATACGGTTTAATAATTCTATACCAATTTCTTGGTGAGCCATTTCACGACCACGGAAGCGGATAGTAATCTTAGCTTTATCGCCCGCTTCTAAGAACTTACGTAAGTTGCGAAGCTTAACCTGATAATCACCTTCATCCGTACCAGGACGGAATTTGATTTCTTTTATCTGGATTTGCTTTTGCTTCTTCTTCTGCTCTTTTAGTTCTTTGCTTTTTTCAAAGATGAACTTACCGTAGTCCATGATTCTACAAACAGGCGGCTCAGCGTTTGGACTGATCTCAACAAGATCAACACCCGCTGCATCGGCCATAGTTTGCGCGTCTTGTAATGACTGAATTCCAGCTTGTTCGCCTTCAATGTCAATTAAACGAACTTCTTGCGCTGTAATTTCTTCGTTAATACGATTTTTTTGAGCTGTTTGTTGCCCTTTCTTGCCGCCTCTAATAGTACGTTCCTCCAAGAATATCAATAATATAAGCGTGTAAATGGCTGTTTGTTAATGCCTTACACGCTCGATTTTTACTGTCGATTTTTAATTTCTTCGCTAATTTTAGCTACAAAATCATCAACATTAAATTTGCCAAGGTCTTCACCTGTGCGAGTACGCACTGCTACTTCTTGCTGTTCAACTTCTTTATCGCCAACAACAAGTAAATATGGAATACGCTTCAGTGTATGCTCACGGATTTTAAAGCCAATCTTCTCATTTCTCAAGTCAGCAGCGGCTCTAATTCCAAGTTTATTTAATTTTTGTACAACTTCTTTAACATATGGAGCCTGTTTATCGGTAATATTCATAATTACCACTTGCTTTGGTGCAAGCCACGTCGGGAATAAACCAGCGTACTCTTCAGTTAAAATGCCAATAAAGCGTTCAATAGAACCTAAAATAGCACGATGTATCATTACAGGTGTACGACGTTCGTTGTTTTCTGCTACATAAGTAGCGCCTAAACGACCCGGTAATGCAAAGTCTAATTGCACTGTACCACACTGCCACGCTCTGTCTAAACAATCGTACAAAGTAAATTCAATCTTCGGACCATAAAACGCGCCTTCGCCCGGAAGATAATCAAATTCGATATCATTTAGTTTAAGCGCATCAGCTAAAGCAAGCTCAGCTTTATCCCAAATTTCATCATCGCCAATACGTTGCTCAGGGCGAGTTGAAAGCTTAACTACGATCTTTTCAAAACCGAACGTCTCATATGTATCGTAAACCATCTTAATACACGCTGAAACTTCGTCCATTACTTGTTCTTCAGTACAGAAGACATGAGCGTCATCTTGTGTAAAACCACGTACACGCATTAAGCCATGTAATGCTCCAGATGGTTCATTTCGGTGACAACAACCAAATTCAGCCATACGAAGTGGTAAATCACGGTACGATTTTAAACCTTGATTAAAGATTTGCACGTGACCAGGACAGTTCATTGGTTTGATAGCGTATTCACGCTTTTCAGACTCAGTGGTAAACATTGCCTCTGAGTATTTTTCCCAGTGACCTGATTTTTCCCAAAGCGAGCGGTCCATCATCATTGGACCTTTTACTTCTTCGTACTCATATTCGCGTAATTTTTCACGTACAAACTCTTCAAGCTCGCGGTAAATGCTCCAACCATCGTTGTGCCAAAATACCATGCCTGGCGCTTCTTCTTGCCAATGCCATAAATCAAGCGCTTTACCAATACGACGGTGATCGCGTTTTTCAGCTTCTTCAAGGCGTTTTAAATACGCTTTAAGTTGCTTTTTATCGCCCCACGCGGTGCCATAAATGCGTTGTAGCATTTTGTTTTCTGAATCACCACGCCAATATGCACCTGCAACTTTCATTATTTTGAAGTTTTGGCAAAATTTCATGTTAGGAACGTGAGGTCCACGACACATGTCTACATATTCTTCGTGATGATATAACCCTGGGCGGTCATCTTTAGCGATGTTTTCGTCCAGAATTTCTATTTTGTATGTTTCGCCACGCGCTTCAAATGTATCGCGTGCTTCTTGCCAGCTTACTGTTTTTTTCACTACGTCGTAGTTGGTTTTTGCAAGTTGCAACATGCGCTTTTCAATTGCTTCAAGATCATCTTGTGATAATGAATGATCCATATCGATATCGTAGTAAAAACCGTTATCAATGGTAGGACCAATTGCCATTTTTGCGTCTGGAAAAAGTTGCTTAACTGCATGACCGATTAAGTGAGCACAAGAGTGACGAATGATTTCAAGGCCATCATCGTCTTTAGCGGTAATGATCTCAAGGCGAGAGTCTTCACTAATTAGGTCACATGCATCAACACGATCGCCATTAACACGACCGGCAATGGTTGCCTTAGCAAGACCAGGGCCTATATCGTTTGCTACATCAAGTGTGCTTACAGGGTTTTCAAAACTACGTTGACTTCCGTCTGGAAGAGTAATAACTGGCATTATAAATCCTTGCTACAGTGGTGACACCTACAATGTATCACGTGTATTTTAAATAAATTAAATGAGAATAAGTCGACAACGCTTTTACGAATAAGCATTGACTAATAAATGTAGATGAGGGTCTATACAACTACAACGATATATTGTCGCGTGCCGCGCATTTAATTACAAGTTTAAAGGGGTGAAATCCACTCGTTTTATCCATAAAATGTAGCTTTTAAAGCAAAAAAATCATTTTATTCAAATATAAAAGCACCAATGCATTAATTACTCGCCAACAACTATACCCACACTCGCATTTTAATGTACGTTGCGTATAATACTGCGTAATTAAGTTATTTTAGAGAATAGACATGAGAACATGTGGTGTAGAAATTACCGGTAGTGATGTACTACTTTGTATTTTAAGTAAAGATAATGACGTATTTGATATTCGCGATGTGCGCCAAACACGCTTTACCTTAGGTAACGGTAACGACACTGAAGTAATGCGTAAATTTCAATTCGATTTTGCAAAACTAATGCAAGATTACCAAATTGATTCTGTTGCAATTCGTGAGCGTCAACCTAAAGGTAAATTTGCTGGCAGCGCAAAAGGCTTTAAAATGGAAACCGCTATTCAGCTAATTGAAAATTTAGATGTTCATGTGTTCTCAACCACCGAGATTAAAGAGCAAGTTAAGCGTAACCCTATCCCAATTGCTTTTGAAGAAACCGGCCTTAAAAAATATCAAGAAAATGCATTTGTTAATGCCTACGTATACATAATGAAAAAAACGTACCGTAGCGACGAAATGTAAACTCATTACTCATTTAAAAACGCGTACTTACATTGTAAGACGCGTTTTTTTGTGTCCAAAAAGTAGTATTAGCTTTTATTAATCTAATAATACATTAGTCTAATTCCACTTCTCTTTGTCGACAATATGTGTTTATTTTAACTTTGTAGTTTACATAACTCACACACATTTCATGGAGAGAGCAATGCACACAGACACTATTACGGTAAAAGAAGTAGAACAAATAAATCACTTACCGTTATCCCAAAGCTATTTTAAAGGTATACAAAGCACACCTTTAACAAATTCAACTATCGGCGAGTACTTTGACTTTATTGTCGACAAAAATCCAGAAGCGTTAGCTGTTGTAGTTCATCACCAAGGAATTCGATTAACGTATAAAGAATTTCAAAAAGAAGTTAATCAACTTGCTATGGGCTTACTGGCCCTTGGTGTAAAACCAGGAGAGCGAGTTGGTATTTGGTCTCCTAATAATATTGAGTGGTGTTTAACCCAATTTGCAACGGCAAAAATTGGCGCAATAATGGTTTGCATCAACCCTGCATATCGCCCTAACGAATTACAATACGCCTTAAATAGTGTTGAATGCTCTACTCTAATCACAGCATCAAACTTCAAAGGCAGTGATTATTTAGAAATGCTCAATGGTTTGGCGCCAGAACTTGCAACTTGCGATAAAGACACACTTAATTTAAAAGCACTGCCCACTCTTAAAAATATAATTCGCATTGGCGATAAAGCATCTCCTGGTATGTACTCTTTTAATGATGTTATTAACTTGCCCACAGCAGCTCATGAGCTTGAATTGAAAGCAATAGGTGCAAACTTAAATGCTGATCAAGACATCAATATACAATTTACATCAGGCACAACTGGCAACCCAAAAGGGGCAACGCTCACGCATAAAAATATTTTAAATAATGCGTTGTTCGTCGCCGAATCTATGCACTTTACGAGCGATGACAAGTTATGTATCCCTATCCCGTTATATCATTGCTTTGCAATGGTATTGGGTAGCTTATTGTGTGTTAGTAAAGGTGCAGCAGCCATTTACCCAGGTGATTCGTTCGATGCAAAAACAACACTTGATGTAGTTCAACAAGAAGGATGCACAGCGCTGCACGGTGTACCTACTATGTTTATTAGTGAGCTTGAATTAAGTAACTTTAACGATTACGACCTAAGTACTTTACGAACGGGTGTAATGGCAGGCTCTACATGCCCAGAGCAAGTAATGCGAAAAGTACAAACGCTGATGAACATGCATCAAGTACTGATTGCTTACGGGCAAACGGAGTGCAGCCCCATAAACAACATTACCGAAACAGACTCTTCAATAGAGCGGCAAGTAACGACGGTTGGCCGCGCCCTTGCCCATACAGAGGTTAAAATTATTGATGAGCAAGGTAACATTCAAAAAATTGGTCAACCTGGTGAAGTGTGTAGTAAAGGTGCTGGCATAATGCGCTGCTATTGGAATGACGAAACTAAAACAAAAGCCACAATAGATGACGAAGGTTGGCTGCACTCTGGCGATTTAGGTGTCATGGATACAGAAGGGTTTGTCACGATTGTTGGCCGCATTAAAGATATGATTATTCGCGGCGGCGAAAACATTTACCCTCGAGAAATAGAAGAAGTACTTTACACCTACCCGGGCATTCAAGATGCTGCCATATTTGGTATAACTGATGAAAAGTATGGCGAGGAAGTATGCGCTTGGATCCAGCCAAAAGAAGATGCTGTGCTTGATGAGCAAGCGATTCGTGAGTTTTTGAAAGACAAGCTAGCCTATTTTAAAATGCCACGACATATCCGTTTTGTAGAAAATTACCCAATGACGGTAACAGGTAAACTGCAAAAATTTAAAATGCGAGAACAAATGCAAGAAGAGCTAAGCGACAAGGCCTTCTCTTAATTTTTCCTCTATAGAAAGCCTGAACTCTGAATAATAAATCTATCTCAAGCAATTATTAAAAAGCACAGCCAATTGGCTGTGCTTTTTGTCTGCTGAATTTATTATAAATTCAACATTCTCTTTTTTAAACGTTCTAAATCAATCGCACTCGAGCGCACTGTTAATTTAATATGGCTGTATTCATATTCTTCTTTAACAACACTCATACTTGAGCGAATTTCGCCCACAATACCTTTGGCTGTGTACGGTATAACAATCTCTTCTTCAATCATGTCCTCTTGAGCAATACCAATAATGTATTTGTGCAATTTACTAATATCATCTGGATTACGCGTAGAGGTCATCATCGCATCAGGAAATTCATCCATTAGCGACTGCTGCTGCTCAGTACTTAATTGGTCTGACTTATTCAGTACTAATAATTTTTTACTACCTTCTACCCCAACTTCTGCCAGTACTTTATGTACTACTTCAAGCTGTGAACGAAAAGAAGGATCTGAAGCATCTACAACATATAACAATAACGACGCATCATGTGCCTCAGCGAGCGTTGAATGAAATGAAGCCACCAAATCGTGAGGTAACTTTTTAATAAAACCAACTGTATCTGATACGAGTATACGAGGCTGTGTAATCGGATACAACGCGCGAACAGTGGTATCTAGAGTAGCAAAAAGTTTGTTTTCGCCTTCTACATCACTGCCTGTAATTGCGCGCATCATTGACGACTTACCGGCATTGGTATAACCAATTAAAGCCACTGAAAATAGCTCAGAGCGCTGCGTACGTCTGTCCATCATTACATCTTGAACACTAACAAGCTCACGCTTTAACTCTGCTAATTGATCGCGCACCTTTCGGCGATTTAGCTCAAGTGTGGTTTCACCCGCACCTTTACCCATTTGGCGTTCTTTATCACCTGTTGATGTTTCACGAAGCCGTGGCGCGACATAATTAAGGCGAGCAATTTCAACTTGTAATTTTGATGTTTTAGTACGCGCATGACGACTAAATATTTCAATGATAATACCGGTGCGATCAAATACTTCTACACCCAGCTGGTTCTCAACATTACGCAGTTGAGAAGGCGTTAAATCGCAGTCAAATACCACTACATCGGCACAAGCAAAATCTAAATCGTTTGATGGGATTTCTGAGGATATTTCGGTTAAAGAGTCTTCATCAAGTAAACCATCTTCTTGCTCGTCTTCAACCACCCCTTTATTGCCGGTAAGGTGAGCTATTTCAGCTAGTTTACCTGAGCCCAGTACATTAACTTTTTGGGTAGAACTTTGCTTTTGCGATTGTGTACCTACTACTTTAAAGCCTAACGTAGTTACCAAACGAGCAAGCTCTGCAAGCGACTCTGTTGCTTCGTCGCCTTTAAATTGTGGTGTGCTAATAGAAATAAGTAACGCATTAGGAAGTGATGGTTTTGCAGTTAGTTGCATAATTTTTTATATGTTAATGCACCTAAAGTGCAAACCTAATTTTCATTCGAAAGTAACTTGATCCTACGCTGTTATGACCGAGCTTTATAGGGTTATAGTTCATTAATGGCGTTAATATTTAAAACTAACCATAATATACTCAATTTTATGGCTAGTTTTAAAGTCACATTATAGTAAAGCCTTATTGTTCAGCTTTAATATTAAACGACGCCCTGCTCAATCATTGCATCTGCAACGCGCCTAAAGCCTGCAATGTTAGCGCCTAATAAAAGGTTTCCAGGCTCACCAAATTCTGTAGCGGTGTCGTTTGCGGTAACAAATATATTTTTCATAATTTGTTTTAGCTTTTCGTCAACTTCTTCAAAGGTCCAACTTTGCATACTCGCATTTTGCGCCATTTCTAATTGGCTTGTCGCAACGCCGCCAGCATTGGCGGCCTTACCTGGCCCATACGCAATTTTTGCAGCAATAAAGCAATCAATAGCCTCTTTTGTTGAAGGCATGTTTGCGCCTTCACTTACTAATAAACAACCGCCGGATAATAATGCGTTAGCGTCTGCCTGTGTTAATTCATTTTGTGTGGCGCACGGAAAAGCAGCGGCAGCATTAAAGCGCCAAACAGCGTGCCCATCTTTAGGGTAGTCATTTACAGGAATATAAATAGCATCAGGGTGAGTTTGTTTATATATGCTCAAGCAATCACGCGATTGCTCTTTTAAATATTTAATAAGATTTAAATCTATACCCGACTCATGATACACAGTGCCACGAGAGTCGCTGCAACTTACTGGTGTTGCCCCCATTTGATAAAGCTTTTCCATGGCATAAATAGCAACATTACCTGCGCCCGAGACCAAGCAGCGCTTACCTTGTAGGCTATCGCCACGCGCTTGCAGCATGTAGTCAGCAAAATAAACAGCGCCGTATCCCGTGGCTTCTTTTCGTACAAGCGATCCCCCCCACAATAAGCTTTTACCTGTTAAAACACCTTCATAGCGCCCAGTCAAACGCTTATATTGACCAAACAAGTAACCTATTTCTCTTGCCCCTACTCCAATGTCTCCAGCGGGCACGTCGGTGGTAGGGCCAATATGGCGATAGAGCTCGTTCATAAATGATTGGCAAAAACGCATTATTTCAGCATCTGAGCGCCCTTTTGGATCAAAGTTTGCCCCGCCTTTACCACCACCGATCGGTAAACCTGTTAAAGCATTTTTAAATATTTGCTCAAACCCTAAAAATTTAATTATGCTGGCATTCACACTTGGATGAAAACGTAAGCCACCTTTATAGGGGCCAAGTGCAGAGTTAAACTCAATTCTGTAGCCTTTATTGACCTGAATATTGCCTTCGTCATCAACCCAGGGAACTCTAAACATAATTTGGCGTTCGGGCTCAACTAAGCGTTGTATAATGGCATTTTTTTTGTATTTTTCTGAGTTTTCTAAGATAGGTTCGAGTGATTCAAGTACTTCTTCAACAGCTTGATAAAACTCGCATTGTGCAGGGCTACTATTTTTTAATTGTGCGATTGTGCTATGGATATAATTCATAATTATTCTTCCGTGTTAATAATAAAAGTATTTATCAGATGTTAAAGTAAACGTGATCAAGTTTATGATTCATGCTTTAAGGTCTTAATTTAATATAATTAACTATTACCTTAGCATGAAAAACTGGGATGTTTAACGCGTGCTGCGTAAATTATTTTTGATTGGAAGTTTGATTTTTATTTATTAAAGATGAATTTAAATTCACAGATTTAAAATTAGAACAGTGCCAAGCGAATTTTTATATTTTCAAAAGGGAGTTTTAGAAGTATTAGGTTAGGTGTGGATTTGTTTAAAAATATAACAATTAATGGGCTTTATACTGCATTGCGCTCGTAAAAAACCCATTAACTAAAAGCTAATTAGCTAAATCCAGAGTTACTCAGCAGACTCTTCTGGACGGTGCTGCTTTTGTACGCCAGTTAAAAACAAGCGTAATATTTGATCGTTACAAACACGGTAATGTTTGTTATCTACTTTACGAGAAAATGCGCTTAACTCATGTTTACTTAAATCAAAATCAACAAGTGCAAGTGTTGCTATAACATCTTCTGCTTTCATATTTAAAGCAATACGTAGCTTCATAAAGATAATATTGTTGTTTAGCTTTTTCTCTGGCTCTGGTTGCTCACCTTCGCGTTTGCCACGTTGGGTATTAATAAACCCATTTAAAAAGCTAGCAAACTCAGTATCACTTATTGGGGTAAAAGCCTCTTCACCTTCTTTAGTTAACCATGCAATTACTTGCTCTTTGGTGACCGTATGCTCTGCTGATGCAAAAACATTTACCATAGCAGTATCAGTTAAGTTAAAAGTGTAGCGAATGCGGCGTAAAATATCGTTATTAGTCAAAGTAAATCCCAAAGTGAGGTATAGCAACCAAGCAGTTATTGCTTAATTTTAAATAAGCGCCTAGTTTAACAGGTTTCGTTATAGTGCCCTATTGTTTATTACTGTTAACGCTAAGGATAAACAAACCTTAATGCTAATAAAGGAAATACCAAAATAATAGAGCCAAATAACCAAATTATCATTGCTACAAAGTAGCGTTTTTTAGAATTAGCCCTAAAGGCACGTTTTACATTATTGATATAATTGCTACCGCTTCCTAAATAAAGCCCATTCAACATTGCAATCCCTAACAATAAAACAATGCCAATTAAGCACACTATCACAAGAGACACACTTGTTACGGTATCCATTAAATGCGGGAAAAATACCCCAGCTAGCATAATACAATTTAATAATAAAATAAGCGAAAAGGCAAAAACGCCATCTGCGCCACTTGCTGATTTTGAGCGTTTCTTTAGCCATTGCACATAAACAAAGTGCATTGCACTGTAACTGGCTCGCATGTTAAACCCTTTTACTAATTACCAAGCACCTTGGCAGGATCTACGCGGGTTGCTTGCCATGCAGGATAAATAGTGGCAAGTATCGCAAGCACAAACGTAACAATCACTGTAATACCAATGTCTTCAAGTACTAATTTACTTGGTAAAAACTCTATAAAATAAACGCCCTCAAGTGGGTTCGCTCCAAATAATTGGCTTATCCACGTAAAAAGCTCACTTATATTAAGCGCTAATACCACGCCAATTAGTGTCCCTAGTGCCACGCCTATGAATGCTTGCATTAAGCCTTGCATTACAAAGGTGGCTAAAATAGTACTGTCTTTCGCGCCCATGGTTTTTAAAATTGCGATATTGCCTTGTTTTTCGCGTACTTCCATCACTAAGGACGATACAATATTAAAACTAGCTACCGCTATAATTAAAAACACCACAATATAAACAATGGTACGCACCATTTGAATATCTTGATAAAGGCTGCCTTGAGTTCTAAACCAACTAGAAATATACACGTAGTCGTCAATAGTTTGCCCTACTTTTAGCGCTATTTGATGCGCCGAAAACACATCATCAACACTTAAACGCAGCCCTGTTACTTGGGTTTCATCGTAATCCAATGATTGCTGTGCTTTGTTAAGATGTATAAATGCAGCGGTACTATCAATCGGTCCGCCCATTTCTATAACACCTGCAAGGTTAAGTGTTACGCGTTTAGGCGCTAATAATGATTGACCTTTTTGACTAATTTGCGGAATAAGTAATGTAATGTTATCGCCTACTTTGGCGTCTAACTGTTTTACTATTTGTTTACCTAAAATTACATCGTCAAGGCCTAGCTGGCTGACTAATTTACCACTGGTAAACTGGTTTACCGCCGATACATTACTCTCTAGCGATGGCTCAACACCTCGAATTTCTATCGCTTTTAGCTGGCTTTTATATTGCGCCATCCCATTCACTGCAATAAATGGCGCAGCCCCTGTTACATGCGGTTGTGTTTGTAAACCCTCAACTTTTTGCGACCAATTCGCGATGGGTCTACTTGGTGCTACATATTCAACCTGCGGCACAACACTTAGCAATCTATGTACTAGTTGCTGCTCAAAACCATTAATTACCGACAGCGCTACAATTAAAACCGCGACACCTAATAAAATACCAATAGTCGACGCTTTAGCGATAAAACTAACAAAGCCGTTTTTTTCATCTTTGTGGCCTGAATAGGCTCTAAAACGTTTACTTAAAAATGCACTAAGCAACATGCTGCGACTCTTTAATAGCTAGTTTTCCATCGTCTAAATAAGCTATTTTTCCTAGCTTATCGGCAAGTTCTAAATCGTGTGTAACTACCACAAAACTGGTGTTTAAGCTTTGGTTAAGCTCATTAATTAAATCGTAAATTTTAATCGCATTTTGTTTATCTAAATTACCGGTTGGTTCATCAGCAAGCACAAGCGCAGGTTTTGTAACCAGTGCACGGGCAATAGCCACGCGTTGGCGCTCTCCACCAGAAAGCGCAGACGGTTTATGCGAGCTGCGATGTGCAAGGCCTACTTTTTCGAGCATATCGAGCGCTTGAGCTTTGGCTTCTTTTGCACTCAAGCCTTTAATTAATAATGGCATAGCCACGTTTTCGACTGCGCTAAACTCCATTAATAAGTGATGAAATTGATAGATAAAGCCCAAGTTTTGGTTTCTAAATGCGGCTTGCTCTGTTCGCGAAAGTTTTGCAACTTCTTGGTTTTTAATTTTAGCGCTACCTGAGCTTGCGGTATCTAATGTGCCAAGTATGTGTAAAAGCGTACTTTTACCAGAGCCAGAACTCCCTACAATAGCGAGCATTTCACCTTGCTGCAGCGCTAAATCAACACCTTTTAATACTTCAACTTGGTTGCTGCCATCTTGATAAACTTTACTTAAATTTTCACAACTAATTACTAAATCATTCATAACGTAATACCTCTGCTGGTTTTACTTTTGCGGCTTTACGCGCAGGATATAAGGTAGCTAAAAAGCTCATAGCAATACTGGCAAACGCTATTATTACTAAACTMAAAATATMAAATTTTACCGGAAGCTCTATACCCGCCAATAAGTTTAAGCCCACTAATGCAAGTAGCTCATTTATATATAAACTAAATATTACACCTAAAAATGCGCCTATTGCAGTACCAATTACGCCGTTATATAAGCCTTGCACCATAAACACTTTTTGCACTTGCGAAGGCGTTAAACCTAACGTTTGTAGTATGGCTACTTCACCTTGCTTTTCGCTTACCATCATGGTTAATGCCGATACAATATTAAATACAGCCACCAATACAATGAGGGCAAGCAATATAGACATAATGCGCTTTTCCATAGCAACGGCTGCAAATAGAGTACCTTGGGTACTACGCCAATCACTGTAATTGTGATCTTGTAGAATACGTTGGCTTGCTTCAATAAATTCATCTAGCTCGAAAGGTTCGTGCAATGAAACACTTAAATTTGGGGCGGTGTTTTTATCCAGCTTTAATACCCGTTGTAGCGAAGCGCCACTCGTAAACGCAAGTGCCATATCTATCTCAGATCCGGTTTCGTATATTGCGGCAACTTTAAATAAACGCTGGCTAGGTAATCGCCCAAGGGGTGTATACGTTGAAGCATTAGGCATAATAACGCGAAGCTTATCACCCACGCTAACGCCTAATTTACGGCTCAAATAACGGCTTATAGCAATGTTGTAATTTTTGTTTAATACCGCTTTCCAATCGCCTTGCACTATTTTATCGGTAATTTTATACAAAGAACCGCTATAGTTATAAAGGCCTTGCAGCAAAACGCCGTGCAAGTCTTTATTCGTTTGCAAGATAGCTTCGCCGTGGCGATACAAGCTTACATGATCAACATAAGGAGATTGTTCGAGATCGGTTTTAAGGTTGCCCATTTGGGTGGCAGTGTTTTTACCTGCGCTAACTTCAACATGCGGAATAAGTCCAAGCATATTGGTTTTTAGGCTATTTTCAAACCCGTTCATTACACTGCTTACCGTGAATAATGCCATTAAACCAATAGCGATACCGGCAATAGAAAAAAACGAAATAAACGATATAAACGCATTTCCTTTAGAGGAGCGACTATATCTAAGCCCTATAAATAAGCTAACCGGTTGAAACATATTATTTTTAACACTTATCGTAAAAGTATTGAGCAATAGTAGCACGAAAAAAGTGCCTTTGGGTATGGCGTAAAATGTAAGAAATAATTTATAAATCTGATACTTGGCTATATTTACAGCAATACATGTTTAACCATTAATTCGCGGTTAAGTTTTCAGCCCTTTAACTAAATAATCGAGCAATACCCGTACATTAGTGGCCACAAACTGCCTTGGTGGATATACGCCCCACACCCCTTCTTGCTGTGGTTGATAGGGTGTTAAAATAGGCACCAATTGCCCTGAGTTAATTTCGTTTTCAATGTAGTAGTCTGGGAGCTGCACAATACCAAGCCCCTTTTTTGCGCCATCCACCAGTGCCCAACCACTATTACACTGTAGCCGCCCTGCTATTTTAATGTGTTTATCGCGCCCATTTTCGTTTACGCGCCAGTAGCTACTATTCCCAATTAAACATTCATGGCTGTTTAGCTCACCTAAAGTATGCGGTTCACCAAATCGCGTTAAATACTGTGGTGCCGCGCACATTATAAAACGCCGAGCACTTAACCTACGTGCTTTTAAGCTCGAATCTTTTAAGTGCCCTAGCCTTATGGCTAAATCAAATCCGCCCTCTAATAAGTTTTCTTGTTCGTTACTTAGTGTGGCAACAACTTCGACCTCGGGATGATCCTTCATAAAATTATGCACTATGGGCATAATAAAGCTCTCTCCGTACATAACTGGTGCTGTGAGCTTAATTTTACCTTTAGGTGTACTTTGTTGCTGAGCAAGGCCTTGAGTTGCCTCGTCCATAGCGTGTTGTAAGTGCTTTATTTGATGTAAGTACACTTCGCCTTCTTTGGTTAAAACCACTTTACGAGTAGTACGAGTTAATAGTTGCGTATTTAAACGTTGCTCAAGCGCTGTTACATGGCGGCTAATATGCGCAACCGAAAGCCCAAGCATTTTTGCAGCCGCTGTAAAGCTTCCCTCTTCACCAACCGCTATAAACTCATCAATTCCATCCCAACGCGCCATTATTACCATACTGTAAAAGTGTTTTAATAAAATTGAGATTATCATTATTTGAGAAACAAATACAATAAGCTCATCACCCAAGCAAATTGGGTCTACAATTATTTTTTAATAGCCAGTTAAGGAAATAAAACACATGTCTGAATTTATTAAATCAAAAGCCGCCATTGCTTGGGGTCCTAATCAACCACTTAGTGTTGAAGAAGTTGATGTGATGATGCCTAAAAAAGGCGAAGTAATGGTAAAAATTACCGCTACAGGTGTGTGTCACACCGATGCATTTACATTATCAGGCCAAGATCCTGAGGGCATATTTCCTGCTATTTTAGGTCACGAAGGCGCTGGTGTTGTCTATGCAGTTGGCGAAGGCGTAACAAGTGTTGAAGTTGGGGATCATGTTATTCCTTTATACACTGCAGAATGTGGCGTATGTAAAATGTGTACTTCAGGTAAAACGAACCTGTGTTCAGCCGTGCGCGAAACACAAGGTAAAGGCCTTATGCCAGACGGCACTACACGCTTTTTTAAAGACGGCCAACCAATTTATCACTACATGGGTACGTCTACGTTTTCTGAGTACACTGTATTACCAGAAATTTCACTCGCTAAAGTAAATAAAGAAGCATCACTAGAAGAGATTTGTTTACTAGGTTGTGGTGTTACAACAGGCATGGGTGCAGTTACAAATACAGCTAAAGTAAAAGCTGGTGACACTGTTGCTATATTCGGCTTAGGCGGCATTGGTTTATCTGCGATTATTGGCGCAAAAATGGCAGGCGCAGGTCGTATTATTGGTGTTGATATAAATACCACTAAATTTGACCTTGCAACAAAACTAGGTGCAACTGATTTAATTAACCCAAAAGATTTCGACAAGCCAATTCAAGAAGTTATTGTTGAAATGACAGACGGCGGCGTCGACTACTCGTTTGAATGTATCGGTAATGTTGACGTTATGCGCTCAGCGCTTGAGTGTTGCCACAAAGGTTGGGGTGAGTCGGTAATTATTGGTGTGGCAGGTGCAGGCCAAGAAATATCAACCCGTCCGTTTCAGCTGGTAACTGGGCGTGTATGGCGTGGTAGTGCATTTGGTGGCGTTAAAGGCCGTTCACAACTTCCTGAAATTGTTGAGCGTTATATGGCTGGTGAATTTGCTCTTAGTGACTTTATTACTCACACAATGCGCCTTGAAGATATTAATGAAGCGTTTGATTTAATGCACGAAGGTAAAAGCATTCGTACAGTAATTCATTACTAATATTTGCTTAAATACGTTTAATAATAAGCCGTAATACTTTTAAGTTTACGGCTTTTAAGGATTAAGTATGTTAGAAAATATTTCAAGTGTAAAAGTGTCTGGCGGTTGGCATAAGCAATATACCCACAGCTCGCAAAGTACACATTGTACTATGCGCTTTGCCGTATTTTTACCACCTGGCGCAAGTGAAGCAAATAAAGTACCGGTACTTTATTGGTTATCGGGTTTAACCTGTACCGACGAAAATTTTATGCAAAAAGCCGGTGCATTTAAAAAAGCGGCAGAGCTGGGTATTGCTATTGTAGCGCCTGACACCAGCCCACGCGGCGAAAACGTACCCAATGAAGACGCTTACGACTTTGCACAAGGCGCAGGCTTTTACGTAAATGCCACGCAAGCTCCTTACAACACTCATTTTAATATGTACGATTATGTTGTTAATGAGTTACCAGCATTGATTGAACAACATTTTCCAATAACAAGCACAAAAGCAATTAGTGGTCACTCTATGGGCGGGCACGGTGCATTAATGGTTGCACTTAAAAACCCGACAGCGTTTGTAAGTGCCTCGGCTTTTAGCCCTATTGTAAATCCGGTTGAATGCCCTTGGGGTGTAAAAGCATTTACTGGTTATTTAGGAAATGATAAAGCGCTTTGGGCACAATATGACAGCTGCGAGCTGATGAAAAATGCAGAGCCAACTAATTACTTACCTATGTTAGTAAGCCAAGGCGATGCTGATGGCTTTTTACAAGAGCAACTTAAGCCAGAAAACTTAGTCGCTATTGCTGATAAAAAAGGCTACCCGCTTACACTTGAAATGCAAGCAGGCTACGATCATAGCTACTTTTTTATAAGCAGCTTTATTGACCAACACTTATTATTTCATCATCAGTTTTTAACTGCATAGGCTCATTAGTGTGTAGGGATGACTTTTCTACCTCTACACACTCTTTCAATACTTTACTCACTTGCCTGCATACTTGTACCGTATTGTTATTGCCCTTACCTTTAATAAATTCAAGTATAGCCATATCGGCTTCAGCACCGAGTTTAGTAAAGCTAAAACCCTCTTTATCTTTTACAACTGGCCCCACATTTACTGGGCCAGGTTGAGAGCGCGCTGCCCCATCTAAAATTATACCCGCAGCAGCGCAACCAATTAATACATTTGAAAATAAAATAATCAATAAAATACGCATTATTAACCCCACCAATATAATTACCTAAATTATATACAATTTTAAAAATAGCATTGTAAAAAAATGTAAGCCTTAGTGCTTAAATTCACGTATGAACTCTTTAATAAAACCAATTAATTGCAATATAAATATAATTAAAAAAGGAAGCGCGCCAATAATAGCAACGCTTCTGTTTAATGGTTCATTGTTTTGTATTAACAAAACAAAAGCGCATAAACCTAGTGCAAACGACCAAGCATACAAGCTCCATGTTTGAGCTTCACTTGCACCACTTAATTGGCGAATAACCAAAACAGCAGAGTCTGCTGATGTGGCTACAAAAATGAGTAACAGCAATAAACTTGACCAAATCAATAAACCGCCTTGCCACCCTAATTGCTCGAAAAATACAAACAGCCCTTGCGTATAATCGACTTTAATAGCCGCTAAAATCCCTGCATTGTGCGTTTGATCCCACGAAATTGCAGAGCCCGAAAACACACTAAACCATATAATAGTCACAAAGGTTGGTACAAATACAACACCTACAATATATTGCCAAACCGGCCGTCCTTGGCTAATTTTTGCCAAAAACACACCAACAAACGGGCCCCAAGCTAACCACCAAAAATAGTAATTGTATGTCCAACCTGCTGCCCATGCGGGGTCATTGAGTACGCTTTCAAACTGCCATGTACCTGTGGTTATAAGCTGAATGTAATCCCATGTACCCCCTATCGCTATGTCTATAATTGGCTTTATAGGCACAAAAATTAATAGCCATACTATAAGCGCAAATGCTAAAAACACATTAAACTTACTAAGAGTTTGAATTCCTTTTTTAAGCCCCAACTTTGCCGAAATGGTATAGAGCAGCGCAATTAAAAAAATAATAATAAACCCCGAAAATAAAGCAGACTCAACCCCTAGCTCAAGCTCGAGCCCTTTACGCAGTAATAAAGTTGAATTAGCAATTGTGCCCACCACACCAAAAAATATTGCAAGTATGGCAATTAACTTAATGCTAAAGCTCAGCTGTAACTGCCAAGCCCGATTAATAACGCCTTTAGTTGCACTGATCGCAGGAGCACTAATATCGCCCGCTTTGCCACTATTGCCAGTAAGCCCACCTAATACCAAGCCAAATACCGCATAGAGCGCCCATGCATGCGCGCCCCAATTTACTAAGGTAAGCGCCAAACCACTTGTTTGATGGTTTGAATACAAGCTTTGCTTCAAAGGCGAGTTAACCGTGTGTAGTGCAGGCTCTGCTACTCCCCAAAATATAAGCCCTGAGCCCATCCCTGCTGCAAACAACATAGAAAGCCAACCAGAGGTACTAAACTCAACAAGTGCTTGCGATCCTCCTATTTTTCGTTGCCCTAATGGGCTTACAGCAATAGCTATCACAAAAAAAAGTAACAAGTTTACCAATATAAAAAATGGCGACCCTAAATAACCTAAAATTTTATTAATGGTAGGTTGTAAGTGATCTGTGAGAAATTCAGGAAATAAAAAAGCAAAAACAGATAACCCAGCGCAAAATAGTAACGCTGTTTTTTCAAGTTTAGTCGTTGTGATTAATGTTTTATTTAAAGGCAAAAGGTTCACATAGTCGTCTTTAAGGCATGATAAAAGAATACGAGGCTTTAAAACTCAGATCAAATTAACTATTGCGTAAAATAGTAATAAAAACATGTAAAAGTTTCCTCAATAATTTTTATTAAACACAGCCTCCTACAATAAACCATTGATTATTAACTATTTATGCTATGGCCCACTGTTTGCTTATTATTAACAAATTTAACCCGCATAGGCTCAATAATGGAAATTGATTTACAGTGGAATGAAATCATCGATAACTTAATACACTTAGGTATTGCATACCTACTTGCGCTACCTATGGCTTACGACAGAGAACGAAGCCATGATGGTGCAGGCCTTCGTA
Source organism: Pseudoalteromonas sp. FUC4 (assembly GCF_008370255.1). GTDB lineage: Bacteria > Pseudomonadota > Gammaproteobacteria > Enterobacterales > Alteromonadaceae > Pseudoalteromonas. The sequence continues at coordinate 1,082,407 of NZ_SEUI01000001.1, forward strand.
CTTTTCCTCTTGTTGCTGTTGCATCGTGTGGGTATGCATTAATAGCTATGTCGGTTTTAGATGGCGCAGAAGCTCAATCTAAAATGTTGCAAGGTATCATTACTGGTATTGGTTTTATTGGCGGTGGCGCAATTTTGAAAAATAACAAATCAACCTCAGGAACAGCAACCGCAGCAAGTATTTGGAATATGGGCTTAATTGGTATAGCTGTAGCCTATAGCCGCTACGAAATAGCTATTTTGCTTGCCGTTATTAATTTTATAACGCTAAGGTATGTAAAAAAGTTTAAATAGCTTTTAATGAAGCTATTACACAGTCGAGGCATGAGCAACCAAACTCGCACACTGATACTATATAACATATAATACACGCAAATTTTATAACATGTTTTGAACCTAAATGTCGGACTCAGCTTTAACACCTCGATTACATCATATTGATTTACTTCGGGGTATTATCATTATATTCATGGTTATAGACCATGGCATGTACTATTGCCTAAACTACTCAGTAACCGATCCGATGACCATTCCAGGTACTGATACTCTCACCTTTTTTACGCGTTTTGTATCTCATTTTTGCGCGCCACTTTTTGTATTCTTAGCAGGCCTATCTGCGGCTATAACAGAGCATAAATATGTATCCACTAAAGCATTTTCACAGAGCTTAATTATTCGTGGTTTAGTGCTAATTTTGTTTGAATTTACTATTGTTTCGTGGTCTTGGAGCTTTAACCCATTATACCCAATGCTATACGCACAAGTTATTTGGGCAATCGGCTGGGGGTTTGTAATATTAGGTCTTTTGCGTTTACTAGGCATCTATGCCGTTTTTATAGCAGACTTATTACTCGTGTTTGGGCATAATGTGTTTGATGGTATAAACTTTGAGCCTAATACATTTGCACACACTGTTTGGTCTATAGCTCATCAAAAAAATGTACTTGATCTCCCTTTTGATTTTCAAATTAGAACAACCTACCCAGTGGCCCCCATTGTTGGCTTAATGGCATTGGCATATTGCGCTGGTGTTTATTACAAAGCGCAACAATACAGTAAAAAAGTAATGAATCACGCATTGTTATTAGGGGTTACTTGCCTTGCGCTTTATGGCATTTTGCGTGGATTTAACTTATACGGTGATACATCACAATTTGCTATACATACAAGCACATTGCTCACTGTTATGTCGTTTCTAAACCCAACAAAGTATCCACTTTCGCTGCAGTTTATGTTACTTACAGTTGGCCTTGGACTTATTTCTTTAAAGGCATTAAGTGGTTTAAAAACCGATTTTTCGCATAACTTTTTACAAGTACTGGGTAAAACAAGTATGTTTTCATACCTTGTGCATTTGTATTTATTACATGCTATTGCTTGGTTACTTATACCTATTCTTGGCTTTAATTTTAGCGATATGACCTACGCAGATACTCTCGTTGGTTTGCCTGAAGGTTATGGCATGAGTTACACGGCAACACTTTTATTTATAGGCGTTGTTATTGGCCTAACAACCCTACTCGCTAAGCGCTATATTGGCTGGAAGCGAAATAACAAACACAGCTTAATTGCTAAATATATATAGCGTTTATACAAGTTAGCATCAAATAATAGACATTAAAAAAGGCGCTTAAAAAGCGCCTTGCTAACAAGTATGTGTGCTTAAAACATATCTTGATAGGAGTTTGTTGTGCTAAACGTAATTGCTTTTTCAAAGCCTGGTAACTGAATACTTTGCTCGTCTATTACAATGTCGTTGTCGTCAATAAGTCCGTCGCCAAAGCGATAAATAAGCTCGTAATGGCCTAAATCTGCTTGCGTTTGATACGTTTTCTGCGAAGCGCTAACCACACTATTTTTCTGTGTGTAACTAGTCATAACATCATCGCCATGGCGCTTAGCAAGCATTTGCATTGTCACTTTTGGTGAAAGTACAGTCGCTGTTGCATTGTTTCCGCCAAAGCCTTTTGAATTTATAAAAGCAATATCCATATCAGCGCATTCGTAATGGCTATTACGAATATCAAGATGATCGCTATAAACATCATCAGCCACTTTATCAATTGTGGTAATACCCGGCATAATATTATGACTAAATATGCCTAACGCAATCGCTAACTGGTCACCACTTGCAGGTGCGATAGTATGGCCAACATACGCTTTTGGCGCTGTTACTTTCCAGTTATCAATAGCAAACGTTTGCGCTACTTTATGATAAATCAAAGACTCTGTTACACGATTTTGCGGTGTACTTGAGCCATGCGCTAAAATAAAGCTACGTTCTTGCAGTGCTTCTTTACCTAATAAGCTGCTAGCAAGTGCGGCTGATTTTGCCATTGTAATATAGTTACCAGGTCCAGGTGATGTAATCGACTTCTTAACGCCATCTGCATTTACAAACACATCTGGTACGCTGCCCATAATATCAGCGCCCAACTCAAGGGCTAAAGCATCATCCATTAAAATAGCAACTTGCGCGCCCTCACCTAATGTAAAGCCACAGTTATCGCCAAATGGGCGGCTGCTATTACGGTAATCTGGTTCTTCATCATTTGATAAGTTATCTAAACGGCGCAAACCTTCAACGTTTGCAAGTGCACTCATGTTACCAAAGCCTTCTACAACTTCTGGTGTAATAGCGCACTCAACACTTGCAACAACCGCAACGCGTGTACGCCCTGCTTGTATGTCATTAACCGCTGCACGTAAATTATATAAAAACGTTGCACAGGCGCCCGAAGTTGAAAATGTAGTACCTACATTGCCCGTAACATAGGCATTAATAAAATCGGTAGACATTGTATTTAAGCCCAGTGCTAATTGCTTAGTGCTAACACGGTCGCCTTGCTGGCGCGCTTTTACTAAACCGCCTAGGCCTTTGTCGTCCATTTGGCCAATTACAGATGCTGAATAGGTACCAATTTTATCTGGCTCTACGCTATTCATAATATGCTGCCAATCAAGCCCAGTTGATTTAATCGCATCAGTAGCTGCAAAAATAGTGGCTTGCAAACCACGAGGCTGATAGCGGCTGTTATACATAACTGATGGATCAAACCCAGTCGGAAATTGCCCAGCAGATTTAATTGGGTTATCGCGTGTTGAGTCGTGCTTTATGTCTAAGTCGGCTGCAATAGTTACTTTAACTTTTTTGCCTTCAAGCTCTTCAACTTGCCAGCTAGCTGGAACAGGTGCAGGTAAGTCGCGAGCACGCGTTTCAAACACAATTGCGTTATCGCTTGATGCGCTCAGTGTCATTTTTTGCTGCCACGGTGTTGCGTCTGCGTCAAAGTGTTCTTTTTCAATTTTACGAATAAGTGTACCAGCAATAATTTGCTCACCAAAGCGTGCTTCTATGTCGCTTTGCTCAACATTATTACCTTGTGTATCTTGTAATTGGCCGTTTACAACGCTTACTAGATTCATCAGTGTGGCGAGGCCTAAAAATGTTTCACTGCGATCTTGAGCATTTAAACTATTTAACACGATACGGCGATAACCTTGATGAAAAGAAGTACGGCCAGCGGCGTTAATGCCACCCATGCCTACTATAACGGGTAATGCTGTCATAATTTACCTTTTAGAAACGTGTTATAAGGAGAGGAGGCAGTTTAAATGGATTATGCACTATACATTGTGCTTTAATAGCCAAATATTCAGCACAAAAGGCCAAAATACACTGGTCGGAGCATTTATATGACTGATAAACACACTAATCCACCACTAAACATTGCTATAGCGGTATATCCGCATTTATTAGTGACTAGTTTAACGCTACCTATAGAAATGCTAAGAGCCGGCGAGGCCTTTGCTAAAGGGCATCTTGATAAGCAAAGCTTTAGGCCACTTGCTATAAATTTAGTGGCTAAAAATGCTGAATCTATACCCACCCGCGCAGGCCTTGCTATAAATCCTGATTGCATAACAACTAACGCGCCCTACAGCGACTTAATTATAGTGCCAGGTATTTGGCGAAACCCGCGCCCAGTGGTACGGACAAATCAAGAAATAGTTGATTGGCTGAGCGAAAGCTTTAGTGCAGGCAGTCATATAATTGGTGTAGGCACTGGCAACTGTTTATTAGCTGAGGCAGGCTTACTTGATGGGCACCCTGCTACCACCCATTGGCATTACGCCAAACAATTTAGCCATGACTACCCGCAGGTACGCTTAAAACCCGACTTTTTTATAACCCAGTCAGAACGCATCTATACCGTAGCAAGCCTTAATGCCCTTGCAGATGTTATCGTACATATTATTAGCCAATACTACACAAAAGCCGCCGCGCAGCATGTAGAGCGAAACTTTTCGCACGAAATACGCAAACCCTACGAAGATCAACGCTACTTAGAAGGTGCAGTAGACCGCCACCCCGATGAGCTAATTGCACAAATTCAATTTTGGCTAAAAACCAATTTAGCCACCGAGTTAAACCTGCAAGAAGTCGCTGCCCAATTTAGCTTAAGCTATCGTACTTTTACCCGCCGCTTTAGAGCCGCAACAAACCAAAGCCCTATTGAGTATTGGCAACAATTACGCGTAGAAGGCGCAAAGGAGTTATTAGCATCATCAAATTTATCAATTCAAGAAGTGGCTTTAGAAGTGGGATATAACGACCAAGGGCATTTAACCCGCGTGTTTAAAAAAGTATTAAGCCAAACACCCAGTGGCTATAGAAAAGTAGTTAGGCGAAAATTATTTGGCTAATTATAGTGCTTGTTCGAATAGTACTAATTTCAATAGCACTAAAAAACGCCACTCTTAGTGGCGTTCTGATTCGTTAAATTCTTTTCGATAATAACGTTTTTGATAGTTTTTTACTTTAGTGTGTACACCTTTACTTAAACTTTTAAATTTAGCCTCAAGTACGTCTACACCGTATAAAATACCCACCACCAGCACCGAGAGTTTTATTGCAGCGCCAAGGTTTTCGGTCGCTATCATAACGCCTATTGATGCAAGCACCCAAATGGTTGCAGCTGATGTAACGCCCACTACTGCACCATCTTTTGCGAGCATAACGCCTGCCCCTAAAAAGCCAATACCTGTAATTATTTGCCCCACTACACGAGAATGATCTATTACATCCCCTTGTAAATTAAACGCAGTGGATAAAAACAAATACGTGCCCAACGTTATTAGGGCTGATGTACGAATGCCTACAGGTTTACCACGCAATTGGCGCTCTATTCCAATAATGGCACCGCAAAAAGCCGCAGTACCAATAGCTGGCCATGAATACGGGGCTACATCAATTAAATCTAAAAAAGTCACTGTTAACCTTATATTTTATTAGCTATAGCCACCGCTGTTCTTAAACGTTGGCTACCAAACGCTGACATTTTACTAAAATCACTTCGTGCAATAGGTACATATTGGCAATCTATTGCGAGCTGTTTATCACTGCCGGGCTCACAAAACGGGTCGTGAACATACACGCAGTGCTCATCAAGATGCGTAACACACACCCAATGTGGCGATTTTTTACCATCAAAACTATATGTGCTAATTAATAACAGCACACTAAAGCCTTTACTTAACCACTGCTCAATATGCTCAAGCTCTACATCTTTATGTGTAAGCGGTATATTTGCTTGTGCAATACCATCTACAAATTGTTGATGCACGGTGGCAAGTACCACTTTTTTATTTTCGTTGCGCACGCCATCTAAAAACAAAGGCTCTGTGGTATTAACCATTACCTCGCTTTTAAAACCACGCTTATTAGCCCCAAGTGCCAAACCAAACGGGTGGCAACCACCATGACCCGATGTCATAAAAATGGTGGTACCTTCACGCCAAAGTGCCAGCTCATGTGATTGGCTAAGCTCAGTAGTTGGCTCAAGTGCGCCCATTGCCATTAATAGCGCAGCAGGTCCGCACGTAAACTCGGTAGTTTGCTGATACCACGGCGTTAAACGCGCCACTTTTAGCTCACTTGTTTGTCGAATGTTTTTTTGCATTCGTAGTGCGTCACTGTGGTCATCGTAATAATCGCTATATTGACCAAACACTCTGTAACCCAAGCTTTTATAAAGCCCAATGGCACCTTCGTTATTTACTGCCACTTCTAAACGAAGGTAAATACGAGCCCGCTCACACGTTTCTTTTTCAAGGCTAGTAAGCAGTGCTTTTGCAATACCTTTACCTTGCATTGTGGGTTTTACAGCAAGCGAATATAAACGCGCTAAACGCGTCCCTTTATGGCACCACACTAGCCCATAGCCGCATATTTGCTCGCCACTTTGGGCAACGAGTAAAATACCGTGCTTAGCACTTAGCCAGCGCTTTAAACTGCGCGGGCTCAATTTATCGTTATTAAAGCAAGCATTTTCAACGTCAATCAGTGCATTTAAATCACTGCTAAGCGCCTTTCGAATAACAAGGTTGCTCATGTTATTACCCACGGCCTCGTGCTTCTAAGCGTTGTTTAAACTCATCCATAATGATCATGTATAGCTCATCGCCTAAATAGCCGTCTTCTACTTTGTGATCAATACTTGGGTTATCGTTTACTTCAAGTACGTATGCTTTGCCTTGATGCTCTTTAACATCTACGCCATATAAACCCCTACCCACTGTTTTACATGCTTTTAAAGCTGCATCTAATACTGCTTTTGGTAACTCAAAGGTAGGTAGCGTTTCAAAACCACCAGAGAAAAACCGTTTAGCATCGTGGTTATAAATTTGCCAATGGTTACGCGCCATTAAATAGCGGCATGCATAAATTGCACGGCCATTTAACACACCCACTCGCCAATCGTATTCGGTATACATATACTCTTGTGCAAGCACTAATGCGCTATATTCAAACAGCTCTGTAAGCTTAGCGGCAAGCTCATCACGGTTTGAAACTTTAAACACACCTTTTGAGAACGACCCTTCAGGCATTTTTAAAACAAGCGGATACGTAAACGCTTCTTCTAATTGCTCAAGCGTTTCATTTGCTTGATCAGCCACTACAACCGTTTTTAAACTTGGCACTTTTTGGTAATTAAACGCATCGTGTAAATACACTTTATTACAACAACGTAAAATAGACTCAGCATCGTCAATAACCACTAAACCCAGGCTTTGCGCTTTGCTCGCAAGGCGATACGTTGGGTGGTCAATCGCTGTAGTTTGGCGAATAAATAACGCATCAAACTGGGCAATATTGTCAATTTCGTCAAAGCTTAATGCTTGTGCATAAATACCGTGTTTAGCCGCTGCTTTAATAAAACGTGCAATGGCGTCTTTATCACTCGGTGGTACTTTTTCGTTATGATCAACAAGTATTGCCATGTCCCATCTAAAACGACGTTGCACAGAACTAATACGCCACTGCGTTTTAGTAAAGTCATATAGTTTGGCAACAAATTCGCTGTACTGCTGCTCGCTTAAAGACGACATCGAGCCTTGTTGTAATAAGCCTTGCTCATCAACAAATAAAATAGGTGCTGGGTATTGTTTAAATACCGACTTTGCCGCTTTTAATTGTAAATCGTTTTGGGCAATACCAAAGTAAAGTATGCCGTCTATTTGGCCCACATTTAACATAGGAGCTTGGCCACTACGAAGAGCATTAATGGTTTTTACACTGGGTAAAACTTGGTGCTTGCGCGCCTCTGCAAGTAATGAGCAATAGTAACCTTTGCTCAAGTATTGGCTTGAGTCGCACAGATTAATAATGCGTGTTTTTTGCTCGTTATGTTTTGGGTAATCACGTAAGTAGGTATTAAACGTAATTACATTTTCGAACGATTGAGCAAGCGTTTGCTCGTTGTTATCAACCACAATTAAGGTTTTAAACACGACTTTTCCTAGTTAAGTCAAAATATAAAAAGCATGCTTAAGTAACATTGCTAAGCATTATAAATAGAAACACCCATCGTACTAAGTGGGCATTGCGCGAATCACTTAATATGATGGGTGCTTTAACAGGTACCTACTGTACGAGTTAGCGCTTAAATTGCTTAAGCGACATGTGCTTTATATGCTCTTTTTTAAAAACGCACAAACGAGATATTTTTAGCGTGAAGATGAAAAATATTGATTAACTATATTTTTCAACTAATGCAGATTAAAATACGCAAAACAGTACTTTATAAGAGTTAAAAATGTCGCTACCAGCTTGCCCAAAATGCCAATGTGAATATGTTTACGAGGACCAACAACTGCTTGTTTGCCCCGAGTGCGCCCATGAGTGGAACCCAAATAATACAAGCGATGAAGACGCAATTTTAGTTAAAGATGCCAATGGCACTTTGCTAAATGATGGTGACAAAGTGACAGTAGCCAAAGATTTAAAAATTAAAGGCAGCTCGCAAGTAATTAAAATTGGCACCAAAGCGGTAGTTAGAAGAGTGCTTGATAAAAAAGATCACGAGCTAGATTGCAAAGTAGATGGCATTGGCGAAATGATGGTAACAGCAAAGTTTGTGAAAAAGGCTAACTCGTAGGTCGGATAAATGGCGAAGCAATGCCATCCGACGCGTAATAAAGGCCAAAGTTATTTCATTCAACAACAAACTTTTGTACAAAGCTAAAGTGTATTATGTTGCTATGGCTTTGTCGGATGGCGCTTCGCTTATCCGACCTACAAATAATTTATATCTTTTCGCCACACCAGTTATTCGTATAAATCCCTTGCTTTACGGCTCTGTGAAAACTTGAATAAGGCCAATCAACTATTCGACTAACTAGACCATGCTTTAACGGATTAAAATGAACATAGTTAACATGGTGCCAATAATCATTATCATCCCTAATGGTATGTTCCCAAAAACGGCGTTGCCAAATTCCTCGCTCATTTTTACGTTTTCTTGTTTGAGTTAAAAACTCTGTTTTTGGGAGTGATTTTGAAAATCGCTTTTTAATTTCTCGCCAGCGCCCAGAATAATCCGTATCGTTGTATGGCAAGGTTAAAACCGCATGAAGGTGATCGGGTAGCACAACCCATGCATCTATATAAAATGGCCTTTGGGATTTAACAACGCGGATAGACTCTCTTAATAAATCAATATGCTCAACTAACAACGATTTATTACGGTCGAGCAAATTAACAGTAAAAAAATATGACCCTCCTTTTACATAATTCCGACGATATTGCATTGTATGTCCACTATATTATTTGTTACGCATTAGATAAATAAAGCGTAAATTTAAGATATATACAACATTGACGTAGGTCGGATAAATGGCGAAGCTATGCCATCCGACAAATTAATTTATAAAAAAGCGTTTATTACTTTGGTATGGCTCTGCAAGCAAATACCTCTCTTAAAAAACGAAAGCTTTATAAAATCTCTACCACCACGTATTCGTGGGCTTTATCTGCAATTGTTAACGTAATTTCATCATCAATCTGTTTATTTAATAACTGCTTACCCATTGGTGCGCCGGGTGTTACTACAGCTATTGCGTGCTCTTTAACATTTACCGTTAAACCACCAGCTGCTGGGCCTAAATAAAACCATTTTTGGGCTGCGTTATCATTTTCTAAACATACCAGCGAACCGATAGCTATTTTGTCGGTTGGTTTTTCGTTGAAGGCAGGCTCAAACAATTCTATGCTTTTATAGCAATCGTTTACGCGCTGGGCTTGGCCTTGTGCTAAATAAGCGGCTTCGAGCCCTAGGGTATCGTATTTGTTTTCGGCTATGTTTTCTTCATGTGTGGCGGTGTCGTGCGCAGTTTTTGCCGCTACTTTTGCTGTTGTAAGCTGCGCTTCTAGCGCAAAACGAAGATGTTCGATAACGTGGGTTTTATTCATGGGGATTAATACAATACTGGCAGTAAAAATAAGGCAGTTAGTTTAACATTTTTGCTAGGCTTAAAACCATTGTTTTAAACCCCGCAAGTTTGGTGGGAATACTAGCGGGGTTTAAATAAGCATTAAACAAGCAAAGAGCTGTTGGTTGGTGCAGCTCTTTGCTTGTGTTTTATTAAAAACCTTATGGCATATCTAATAATGTTTGCGTGTGGGCATCTACTTTAACTTCGTAGTTTTTAGCGCTTAAGCCCAATAGTTCCGGCAAGGTTGCCGCTATACAAATAGACGAGAACGTACCCACTACAATGCCGGTAAATAATGCAATAGCAAAACCTTGCAGTGGTGCGCCTGCAAGTAACCAAACGCTCGCAACCGTCGCAAGTGTGGTACCCGACGTTATTAAGGTGCGCGTTAACGTACTTTTAATCGCATTATTAATAATAGTCGCAGGGCTAAGTACATTGTTTGATTGAACACGTAAAAGCTCGCGTACTCTATCCCCAACTATTATTGAATCGTTAAGTGAGTAACCAATAATAGCCAGTAAGCTTGCCAGCACGGTTAGGTTAAACTCAATTTGTAATAGTGAAAACAATCCAAGAACGAGTATTAAATCATGCACTAGCGCAACCACAGAGCCAACAGCTAAACGCCATTCAAAACGCACTGCAAGGTAAATCATTACCGCAATCATTGCAGCAAACATGGCTAAACAACCTTGATCAAATAACTCATCGCCCACTTGTGAGCCAATATAAGCTGACGATAATACCTGTGCGTTTATATCATCGTTTTGTGTAACAGCGCTTTGCCAGTCAGGGCTATTAGCTGTTGTTGATGTAGTTGATGCACTTGGCGCTTCTCTTAATTGAAAATGACTATTACCTTGCGCGGTTAGCTCAAACTCACCGTTGTGATTTTTAGCAATAAACGATTGAAGCTCTTTTAGTTCGACACTTTGGCTGGTTGTAAACTCAGTTAAATAACCGCCGGTAAAATCTAGGCCAAAATTTAGACCTTTTTGCGTAAGCGTAAATACGGATAGTAGCACTAAAATGGCACTTAAAAGCATACCCATAAAGCGTAAGCGTGTGCCCTTTTCACCTTTCAAAAAATAATTAAGCATGTGCTTTTACTCCTACTTTTTTACCCATTTTTAAATACAATGTTTGGCTTAATATTTTTGATACGTACACACCTGTAAATACAGACGTTAAAAGCCCCAGTGCGAGTGTAATTGCAAAACCTTTAACAGGCCCATAGCCTATACCGTATAAAATAAGTGCAGTGATCATGGTGGTTATATTGGCATCAAATATTGTATTTGCGGCTTGTTTATAACCCTCTTGAATAGCTTGATATGGTGCACGGCCTTGGCGACGTTCTTCTTTAATACGTTCAAATATTATTACGTTAGTGTCTACCGCCATACCAATGGTTAGTACTAGGCCTGCAATACCCGGAAGCGTTAACACAACCCCTGGTAATAATGACATTAAGCCCACAAGCGACGTTAAATTTAATATAAGTGCCACGTTTGCAATAAGACCTAAACGGCGATACCAAAGCGCCATAAATGCAAGGGTAATACCCATGCCTAACATAAGCGCGGCTAAGCCATTACTAATATTTTCTTGGCCGAGGCTTGGCCCTATTGTTTGTTCGTGCACAATTGTAACGGGTGCTGTAAGCGATCCTGCACGGAGTAACAATGCCAGATCGGCTGCCGCTTGTTGGCTTTTCATATTGGTAATACTAAAACGCGAACTTAAATGCTGAGCAATATTAGCAACATTAATAACTTCGCTTTTTTTAACTACTTCGCCTTTAGCGTTTTGAGAATACTCAGAGTATACCGTTGCCATTGGCTTACCAATATTGGCTTTTGAAAACGCCGACATTGCATCCCCGCCTTGGCCGTCTAGGCTAAGTTGAACAAGTGGCTTGCCCCAATCATCGCGGCCTATGTTTGCATTATTAATATGGTCCCCTGTAAAAATTGGTACAGGATCGAGCTTTATGGTTCCGCCCGATTGCAGATTAAATGTTTGTCCGCCTATTTCTTTTAATTGGTAAAAACCAAGCGATGCTGTTGCACCAATAATACGTTTTGCTTCGGTTGGATCTTGCACGCCCGGTAGCTCTATACGAATGCGGTGCTTTCCTTGGCGCTGTGTTACCGCTTCGGTAATGCCTAACTCTTCAATACGTGAACGAAGGGTTGTGAGTGTTTGCCCCATTACTTCTTTATCAAAGCTGCTGCGGCCTTGCTCTGAATAACTAAATTTGGCAGTTTTAACGCTGCCGTTATTGCTTGTTACAACGGCTAAATTAGCAAATCGGCTTTGTAGCTCTTCAATAACGGGGGTTAACTTGTCGGTTGCATTAGGCAGTGCGTTTATTTCAAACCCATGCTGAGTTTGCTGCGCTTTTACGCCATGTGCTTTTTGCTTAATAATGATTGATTTAGCTTGTTGATACGCACTGACTAATTGCTCATCAACGGCTTTATCTAAATCTACGTCTAGTACAAATAGCACACCGCCATTTAAATCAAGACCCAGCTTTATTGGTGATAAACCAAAATCTTGTAACCATGTTGGGCTGGTTGCATGCTCAATAATTTTAACTTGCGTGTTTGGATATTGCGCTTTTATAGCCGCTTGCGCCTGAGCGCTTTTAGTTGGCTCGTTTAAAAGTATATTAATAGTGGATTGCTTATCTAAACCCTGCTCAACCTCTAGCCCTTGTTTATTTAAAAAAGTAACTAGCGTTTTAGTGCTCGGTAAAGATTGCGTTTCGCTGTGCGGCGTATTACTTACGTGCAACCACGATTTATTAGGGTATAAATTTGGTAATGCGCTGATAGCTAATAAAACCAGTACTATTAGCATGGCTATATAGCTTAATTTAAATTTAGCCGTAGACGGCTTTTTATCTTTTTTAAAACTTAACATGTTGAATCCTTATTGCCAGCAAAGCTAGCAACGTACTTTTTAAAAGCACAATTAATCTGCAGGCTAAAACTTTAAAAGTTAAAACCTAATAAAATTAAATAAGGGAAATTAAGCGTGGTAGGTAGTTACAGCTTTGTAGAGTAAATTAACGTCTTTCCAGCCACTCAAGCGCGACTTTTTACTATTAGTTACAAACGTATACCAAGGTTGTATACGGTTAACGGCTCTCGGTCGTAAAAATATATGCCTAACAAGATTTTGAGCAAAAAATTCAAAAACCACATCGTATTCTGGCTCACTTTGAACAGTGTGCAAAAACAATGATGAATTATTGGCAGTTAACCTTGGTTGGTGCCCGTCAAAATCGGTTTGATGCGTTTTTTTATGCTGCGAAGTATCTACAGACTTACTAATAGGCTGTATTTTAGTTAAATCGGCAATATCAGTAAGCGAAACCTGCGTACTAATATTGATATTTAAATTTTGTGAGGCGCCCATAGCATTGCTCTGCACACTAAAAAGTGCAGCAAGTAGCAAAAAGGCAGTTAAAAACACTCTAAATTTAAACATTCACGTTTTAAAACTAAAATAAGGGATGCGTAGTATATAAGGGCAAGCATTTAAAATACAATGCTTATTAATTAAGTATTTAGTTTTAACAGAGATCACTAATGCGCCCCAGACAAAGCACAGAAAAACGACCAGACGCCATGAATTTACGCCAAAGTGTAAAAACACTGTGGCCCTACCTTACAAAATTTAAAGGCCGTGTTTTTATTGCACTTATGGCGCTTATAGGCGCAAAAGGTGCCACGCTTTTAATGCCTTGGGCACTTAAAGAAATTATAGACTCGGTAGATAAGTCGATTAACCCACTGTTAGTTATCCCCGCTTTATTGTTATTGATGTACGGTGCACTGCGTTTTGCTAGTGTATTTTTAGGTGAGGTAAGAGATGCTGTATTTTCGCGCGTTACCGAGCACGCTATGCGTGATATTGGTTTAAAAGTATTTAAGCATTTGCATTCACTTGAGCTGGCTTTTCATTTAGATAGGCAAACCGGTGGCATTAGCCGCGATATAGAACGCGGTACAAGCGGGTTAAGCTTTTTAATGCGTTTTTTAATGTTTAACATTGTACCTACTTTGTTTGAAATACTGACCGTTGCGATTATTTTTGGCACGTTGTTTTCTGTTTGGTTTGCGCTTATTACATTATTGGCAGTCGCTATTTATATTACCTTTACTGTGGTGGTTACTCAGTGGAGAAACCGCTTTATTCGCGAAGCAAACGCTGCCGACAACCAAAGTAATACCCGCGCAATAGACAGCCTACTTAACTATGAAACTGTAAAATATTTTAATAATGAACAGTTTGAAGCTAAAACGTACGACACCTTTTTAGCAAACTGGGAAAAAGCTCGATTAAAAAATAGAATGTCGTTACTTGCGCTCAACTCAGGCCAAGCACTTATTATTGCTTGTGCTATTACGGCTTTAATGTGGCTTGGTGCAAGCGAAGTGGTTACCGGTGAGCTTTCTATTGGTGAGCTTGTGATGATTAACGCATATATGATTCAGTTATTTTTACCGCTCAATTTTTTAGGCTTTGTATATCGCGAAATAAGACGCGCCCTTACCGACCTTGAAAACATGCTTGGGCTACTTAATAAAAAACCACTTATTACTGATTCATCAACCGCTAAAGTGTTACATATTCAACATGGTGAAATTGCATTTAAAAATGTAAGTTTTAGTTACGATGTGCATCGCCCTATTCTTAATAATCTTAGCTTTAGTGTTAAAGCAGGCAGTAAAGTAGCCATCGTTGGCGCCAGTGGTGCTGGTAAAAGTTCGTTAGCGCGACTGCTTTATCGTTTTTATGATACAAACGCTGGTGAAATTAGTATTGATAACCAAGCTATAAATAACGTAACACTTCAGAGCCTTCGACAAGCCATTGCAATCGTCCCACAAGATACGGTGCTGTTTAACACCAGTATTCGTGAAAATATCGCTTACGGTAGACCATCTGCAAGCGATACAGAAATTGATGAAGCCATTGCTATGGCGCACTTAAAAGACTTTATAGCGACACTTGATAAAGGCGATAAAACACTGGTTGGTGAGCGCGGTTTAAAAGTATCCGGCGGCGAAAAACAGCGTATTGCTATTGCGCGTGCCATTTTGAAAAAGTCCCCTATTTTAATTTTTGATGAAGCAACATCTGCACTAGACTCTCATTCTGAGCAAGCAATACTTGCTGCAATGCGTGAAGTTGCCAGTAATCATACGAGTATTGTTATTGCTCATCGGTTATCTACTATTACCGATGCAGACACCATTATTGTGCTCAAAGCCGGGCAAATTATTGAGCAAGGTAAGCACGATGAGTTACTTACTCTCGACGGGGAATATGCCCGTATGTGGGAGCTCCAGCATAAAAAATAAATAGTGTGTAACCCCTCTTAGCTCGGATACTTTTAAGTATTCGAGGTAAATAAAGCGTTTATAGCACCTATTAGCCTTTCTCTTTTCCTCTATTTTAGTTTTATCGAGCGCTGTGGTGATTCACCTCAAAAGGTTTGTTTGTATGATTAATATCAATAACAATCGATAAGTTAAATATTCGTAACAATAAAAATGATTCACTGCTACTTTAATTCAATCAGTGATACTCAGGAGTAAGTAATGAAAAAGAGTTTAATTGCCGCAGCATTAGCTGCCACATTTATTACCGGTTGTTCAGAGCCGCAAACAACAAAAACAGAAGAGCAACAACCTAAAGTAGCCACTGCAGCAGTGACACAAAAAGCAGAGTTAGGTAATTTTGGTGTTGACCTAACAGCGCGTAACGAGGCTGTTAAACCAGGCGATGACTTTTTTATGTATGCCAGCGGCACATGGTATGACAACTATGAAATGCCTGCAGATAAAACCCGCTATGGTGCATTTTCAGGATTAGCTGAGCGAAGCGAAGGCGATGTTAAAGCTATTATTGAAGAAATAGCCGCACGTAAAGATTTAAACGCAGAAGAAAAACTAGTCGCTGATTTTTACAACGCCTACATGGATACCGAAACACTTAATAAACTAGGTATAGCGCCAATTAAGCCATTATTAAGTGAAATTAATGATATATCGTCGACTGATGATTTAGCTAAGATGTTTGGAAAGTCTTGGTTAACCGGTAATAAAGCCCCGTTGGGTGGCGGCATGTGGTTTAACCGCTTAGACCCTAATAAATATGAAATGTCACTAGGTGCGGGTGGGTTAGGCTTACCCGATCGCTCTTACTACCTTGAAGACGCTGAGCGCTTTGTTAAAACCCGTACAGCTTATGTTGCCCACATTGCTGACATGCTTGAGTTTGCAGGAGTCGAAAATACCGCTGAGCGTGCTCAAGCAATTGTTGATCTTGAAACCAAAATTGCACAAGGTCATTGGCCTCGTGAAAAGCGCCGTAATCGCGATTTAACGCTAAACCAAATTGAACGCGCCGATTTAAGCACTGCTTATCCTGGTTTTAACTGGGATTTATATTTTGCGCAAACAGGTTATAAAGTACCTCAGTTAAATGTATCTCAGCCTGAGCCAATAAAGGCGATGATTGAGCTAATCAATCAAGAAGATATTGCAGTTTGGAAAGACTACCTAACGTATCACGCGATTAGCGGTAACGCAGGTTTACTATCAGAAGACGTATTTAATACTAACTTTGCTTTTTTTGGCAAAGAACTAAACGGACAGCAAGAGCCTCGCCCTCGTTGGAAACGTGCAATAAGTGAAATGTCAGGCACAAGTTCGCTTGGTTTTGCTATTGGTAAAATATACGTAGCGCGTTACTTCCCTGAATCATCTAAACAACAAATGTCAGAGCTGGTTGAAAACCTTCGTACAGCCCTGGGTGAACGTATTGATAACCTTGAGTGGATGGGCGATGCCACAAAAGTAAATGCACGCGCTAAACTAGCTGCCTTTGTACCAAAAATTGGTTATCCCGATGTATGGCAGTCTTATGATGGTTTAAGCATTACTAAAAACGATTTAATCGGTAATGTAAAAAACATGCGTGAGTTTTTCCACGCAGAAAGTGTTGAAAAAGAGCTACAAAAAACAGACCGTAACCGCTGGGGCATGACGCCACAACGCGTAAACGCTTACTACAATAGCTCATTTAATGAAATTGTATTTCCAGCTGCGATTCTACAACCGCCATTTTTCGATCCAAATGCCGATCCGGCTGTAAACTATGGCGGTATTGGCGCTGTAATTGGTCACGAAATGGGTCATGGGTTTGACGATCAAGGTTCAAAGTCAGACGAAAACGGTGTGCAACGTAACTGGTGGACTGATGCTGACCGCGCTGCATTTGACAAAAAAGCTGATCAACTGGCTGCGCAGTATAGTAAATACGAGCCAATTGAAGGTAACTTTGTTAATGGTCGAAATAGCCTTGGCGAAAATATTGGTGATGTGGGTGGTTTGTCGATGGCTTATCACGCTTACAAGCTAAGTTTAAATGGTAAAGAAGCGCCTGTTATTGACGGCGTGACTGGCGATCAACGTTTCTTCCTTGCGTGGGCACAAGTATGGAAAGAAAAACGTACTGAGCAAAGCATGCTTAACCAACTGCGTGGTGGCACACATGCCCCAGGTCGCTTTAGAGCCCAGGCGCCACGTAACCACGATGCATGGTACAAAGCGTTTGATGTAAAACCAGGCGATGCGTTATACCTTCCTGAAGATGAACGTGTACGTATTTGGTAAGTAATACTTACTTTTTATTACTTAGTAAGGCAAGCTGTTATACAGGTTGCCTTTTTTATTGAGTTAAATTTACAAGAATAGATATAATTCCAACGTCTAAGTCCCTCGATAATCCCCTCACTAAAATACATTTGAGATAGTTTTTAAACGCGACTGTTTTAATCAGCTTTAATACTTACTAGCCCTTGAATGCATTTACCTTTAGAATACACACTATAATTTTATTCTATTATTTACATATATTAAGGCGAAACGCAGATGGGAAGAGCTTACCAAAACAAAAAAGATTCAATGGCTAAGACTGCGGGTGCTAAAACTAAAGTTTATTCTAAGTACGGCAAAGAAATTTATATTTGTGCTAAAAACGGCGGTGTAGACCCAGATGGTAACTTATCATTACGTCGTTTAATTGAACGCGCTAAAAAAGACCAAGTGCCAGCACACGTTATTGACCGCGCAATCGATAAAGCAAAAGGCGGCGGTGGTGAAGACTACGCAGCAACACGTTACGAAGGTTACGGCCCAGGTAACTGTATGATTATTGTTGACTGTTTAACAGACAACAACAAACGTACCTTTGCTGATGTACGTGTTTGTTTTACCAAAGCAAATGCTAAAATTGGCGCTCAAAACTCTGTTTCACATTTATTTGACCACCTTGCTATTTTTGTATTTGACGGTGATGACGACGAAGCAGTACTTGAAGCTCTTATGATGGCTGATGTTGATGTAACTGACGTAGAAGTAGATGACGGTAAAGTCACTGTTTTTGCTCCTCACACAGAGTACAACAATACGCGTACAGCGCTTGAAGAAATGGGCGTGACTGAATTTGACGAAGACCTAATTAGCTTTGTGCCACAAATTGAAACGCCGATTGAAGGCGAAGACGTTGAAGTTATGGAACGCTTTTTAGCAATGTTAGAAGATTGCGACGACGTACAAAACGTTTACCATAACGCGCAATTTTAAAGAACAATTTAGTAAGTTAGAACGACTTTAAGCCAACAGCTATGTTGGCTTTTTCATTTTTAGAACATGGTATTAATATGAACTCCCTTAAAGAGCTTAAAAGTGGCAAACTTGTTGGTGTTACTCGCCTGCAATTGGTAGAAGAGCTAACGACATTTCCTGAAGAAATTTTTAGCTTAGCTGACACGCTTGAAGTTCTTGATTTATCAAATAATAAATTATCAACACTACCTGATGAATTTGCCTGTTTAACACACCTGAAGCGTGTGTTTTTATCGTTTAATCAGTTTAAGCATATTCCTAAAGTGCTCGCTAAATGCCCTGCTTTAATTATGGTCGCGTTTAAAGGTAACCAAATTTCTGAATTTGCTTTAAACAGCCTGCCAAAAAATATTGAGTGGCTAATACTCACCGATAATACGTTAAGCGAATTGCCTGAAGATTTTGGTAATTATACCCAGCTTAAAAAGCTCGCGCTTGCGGGCAATCAACTTAAGCAACTGCCAAGTAGCATGGCGCAGTGTAAAAACCTTGAGCTTGTTAGGCTCTCTGCTAATAACTTAACACACGTAGACGACTGGCTGTTTGACCTGCCTAAACTTGCTTGGCTTGCGTTTGCCGGTAACGATTTTAATAAAGCCCAGTGCCTTACAAAAAGCAGCTTAGAAAATAAACCTCTTAACGATTACACACTTAGTCATGTTATTGGCCAAGGTGCATCGGGCGTTATTCATTTAGCGCAAGCAGCTGATAGCGCTGTAGCTATTAAATTATTTAAAGGCGCAATTACCAGCGACGGCTACCCGCTTGATGAAGTAAATTGCTGCTTACAAGCAGGCGATCACGCTAATTTAATTAAGGTACTTGCCTACATAGAGCAAAGTGATCAGCTAGGTTTAGTGATGGAGCTAATAGATAAAAGCTTTACTAATTTAGGCCTGCCTCCAAGCCTTGAAACCTGTACGCGTGATACCTTTGATGATGATTGCCATTACTCAACTCACTCTATTTTAAAAATTGCACAGCAAATGGTAAGTACGCTGCATCACTTACATATTTGTAAAGTAAGCCATGGCGACGTGTATGCGCATAACACCATGATAAACAAAGATGCTGATGTATTATTTGGTGATTTTGGTGCAGCCACAAACTTAGCCATGCTAAGTGATTATCAACAAAAGCAAATCGAGTTAATTGAAGTACGTGCATTAGGGTGTTTAATTGAAGACTTATTAGGCACGGTAACTGGCGATGATAGACAAAGTGAGCTCTTTGTTAAAATGTCCGATATGGCAAAATGTGCGATGCAACCTGCATTAAATCAAAGGCCAACATTTACTGAGTTATTAGTTGAGCTAAAATAAGTTTAATATTAATAATACAAGCGAGCAAAATGTAACACCTTGCTCGCTTTTATTTTATGTTTATTCGGATTTTTCGCACTTATTTAGTGCGCTTAAACGGGTAAACCTGTTGTTTAAGCATACCTACGGGCATGTAATCCCCGACTACGCCATACGCTTGTGGCCACTCTTTTTGGCCTTTAACAGCAGTACCAAACACATAATCTAAAAACGAAAAATGTGCAGCGTAATTTCGGTCAATCGCGGCTTTATCTGACGCATGATGCCAATGGTGAAACTGCGGTGTAACCATAAAATACTTTAGCCAGCCAAATTTCACACGTACATTTGCATGGTTAAACACAGCCTGTAAACCCACAATTATTACGTACAAACTAATTATTTGCTGTGAAAAACCAAGTACAAATATAGGCGTGAGCACTAAGCTGCGGGTAACGAGTATTTCAAGAATATGCTGGCGAGAGCCCGCTAACCAATCCATTTCTTTAGCACTGTGATGTACGCCATGAAAGCGCCATAATAAAGGGACTTCGTGATAGGCACGATGCACCCAATACTGCATTAAATCAGCCACGAGTATTATTAAAAACAACTGCACTACAAAGGGAGTTTGCTCTATATAACCTTGTACTGTAGATGATACAGCCCAGCCAAAGCCATAATGCACAAAGTGGTTAGTAACGAGTAATACAAAACCAATAATTAAATGATTTACAAAAAAGTGGTTTAAATCGCCTCGCCACTCGCTACGTAATATTTTTTGCTCTTTTCGATGGGGTAGTAGCTTTTCAATAACAATAAATATGAGTGTTGAGCCGAGTAAATCTAAAATAAACCAATCAAGCCCTATGTAAGGTGTGTCGGTAGCAAATTCGTTTACTTCAACGTTTGGTCCGCCAAACATGATAGCGAGTAAAATAAAAAACCACGCTGTAGCCCCTAAACGCTTATTGGTATTACGTACAAAGTTAAGTAATCCTAAACTGCCCGAGACCAATAATGATGCAAACATAAGCTGACGTAAAAAGTCGACGCTGTAGCTTTTTCTAAGCTCTGGTGTCGTTAAGTATTCAGGAAAGTGAAACGCTAATACGCCTAAGCAACTCAGTATTGCTAAAAAGCAGGCTATGTAGCCACTTATGTTGCCCTCACCTATCTGAAGATGATTTGTGCGAAATACTTTTCGCGATAAAGCTCTGATCATTTTTATTATTCCTTGCGTCGTTGAGTTGATTAAATACAACGAAATTCCATTGATTAACACACCCACATATTAACAAAATTTAGGGTATAAAAAATACAAATAGTTCCCTCCTAATTTTGAATTGCAAATATACAGATAAACCAAACGCAAAAAAGCCACGCAATGCGTGGCTTGGTTGGATAAAGCTAAACTTTTATAAGGTCAATTATAAGTACTGACCTAATGCTTTAACTTGGTCTAACATGCGGTTTGAGAAACCCCACTCGTTGTCGTACCAAGCCATTACTTTAACTAGTTTGCCATTGGCTTTAGTTTGCGTTGCATCAAAGATTGACGACGCTGGGTTATGGTTAAAGTCGATAGAAACAAGCGGAAGCTCGTTATATTCTAAAATACTCTTCATTGAACCCGTTGCTGCTTCTTTCATGATTGCATTGATTTCTTCTGCAGTCGTATCACGCTTAGTGATAAACGTAAAATCAACTAAAGAAACATTGATTGTAGGAACACGTACAGACATACCGTCTAATTTACCAGCAAGTTCTGGTAATACTAAACCAACAGCTGCCGCAGCACCTGTTTTAGTTGGGATCATAGATTGAGTTGCACTACGCGCACGGTATAAATCTGGGTGGTAAACGTCAGATAAGTTTTGATCGTTTGTGTAAGCGTGAATAGTCGTCATGCTACCTTGTTCAATACCTACTGTGTCGTTAATTGCTTTTGCAATTGGCGCTAAACAGTTAGTAGTACAAGAAGCGTTAGAAATGATATTGCTATCAGCATTAATTACGTCGCTGTTTACACCATGTACTACTGTTGCATCTAAACCAGTACCTGGAGCAGATACGATTACTTTTTTAGCGCCTGCAGTAATGTGCTTTGCAGCGTCATCACGTTTAGTGAAAAAACCAGTACATTCTAAAACGATATCTACGTTTAGCTCTTTCCACGGTAAGTTTGCAGGATCACGCTCTTGCGTTAACGTAATTACGTCATCCCCAATTAGCATAGTGTTATTTTCAAGCGTTACTTTTTTAGAAAATTGACCATGAACTGAATCATATTGCGTTAAATGTGCATTTACGTTAGCTGGTGCTAAATCGTTAATTGCTACAATTTTAATTTCGCTGTTTTGAGCTGACTCATAAAGTGCACGTAAAACATTTCTACCGATACGGCCGTAACCGTTAATTGCTACATTAATCATTTTAGACTCCTATTTAAGTTCACTTGCTTGGCGAGCAAGCGCTTCAATTGCTTGCCAGTCTTTATTTTCAATTAGTTGTTTATCTAGCATCCACGTACCACCCACACAAATAACGTTGTTAAGCGCTAAATAGTTAGGTGCAGTTGCTAGGCTAATGCCGCCAGTTGGGCAAAAAGTAATATGTGGTAATGGGCCACCGATTGATTTAAGCATTGCTGTTCCGCCGGCAGCTTCTGCGGGGAAGAATTTTAAATACTTAAAACCATGCGACGCAAGTTGCATAACTTCACTTGCAGTTGCAGCGCCTGGTAAAAATGGTATATCTGATGTTTTAGCTAAAGCAATAAGCTCGTCGCTAACACCTGGACTCACCATAAAATCTGCACCAGCGGCAACCGAAAGATCAAAACTCACCTTATCTACTACCGTACCAGTGCCTACATAAGCTTCAGGTACTTCTGCTTTCATTAGCTTTACAGCTTCTGCAGCAATAGGTGTACGTAGTGTTATTTCTAAGGCTTTTAAGCCACCGTTGTATAACGCTCTTGCAAGTGGTGCTGCATCTTCTAATTTTTCGATTACAACCACTGGCACTACGGGTGCCGATGCTAAGATTTTTTCAATACTCATTACTTGTTCCTCATTACCCAGTATGGCTAATATTTATTCAAGTCCAAAAGCACTCGCGCCTAAATCGGCACTGCTTACGATATTTCTAAATCCAGTAAATAATTCACGACCTGTACCAAATGTTGCACTTGGCAGGCTAAGTTCTGCTTCACGTTTAGCAAGTTCTTCGTCGCTAACGTGTACTTTTAAAATTCCGTTTGGCGCATCAAGCGTTACTAAATCACCTTCTCGGATTTTAGCAATAATGCCACCTTCTACTGCTTCTGGTGCTAAGTGGATAGCAGCAGGTACTTTACCTGATGCGCCCGACATACGGCCGTCAGTAACAATGGCTACTTTAAAGCCTTCATCTTGAAGCGTTGCCA
Source organism: Pseudoalteromonas sp. FUC4 (assembly GCF_008370255.1). Classification (GTDB taxonomy): domain Bacteria; phylum Pseudomonadota; class Gammaproteobacteria; order Enterobacterales; family Alteromonadaceae; genus Pseudoalteromonas. The sequence continues at coordinate 1,105,631 of NZ_SEUI01000001.1, forward strand.
TTACTGGCGTTAATTTATGTAGCTCTGGCATACCTTTCGCTTTAGGGCCTTGCTCTTTTAGCACGGCAATAAAGTCTTGGTTTAATTCGCCACGCGTGTATGCGTCTTGCAGAGCACCTTGCGAGCTAAATACTTTTGCAGGAGCAGTAACGGTTTGATGTTCTTCAGCAACAGCTGACACTTTGATGACAGCTTTACCTAAGTTACCCGTTAGAAGTTGCAAACCACCTTGCTTACTAAATGGGTTACTCACTGGACGAAGTACTTCTTCATCGTGCGAGTTTGCTGGGCAATCTACCCATTTAACTTTAGTTGGGCCAGTTGAGTCGCTCATGATCAAGCTATCGTCTTTATCCAAACGAGGCTCTGTCATGTATGGCGCAAGGCCATCGCCCAACATTGTTTTAACATCTGTATGTAAGTAACCAGCGCTTGCTAGTTCTCGCATTAAGAAACCCATACCGCCAGCTGCTTGGAAATGGTTTACATCAGCTGAGCCGTTAGGGTAAATACGTGTAAGTAATGGTACAACTTCTGATAAATCAGACATATCTTTCCACGTAACCTGAATGCCCGCCGCTTTTGCTATCGCAACAATATGAATGGCATGGTTAGTAGAACCACCTGTAGAAAGCAGGCCTACTAAGCCGTTTATGATCGTTTTTTCACTGATCACATCGGCTAAACACGGACTGTCTTTATCATCTGTAAGTTGCTTAAGCATTGTTTCTACAGCATTACCTGTAAGACCATCGCGAAGCTCTGTGTAAGGATTAATAAACGAGCTACCAGGAAGGTGTAAGCCCATTATTTCCATTAACATTTGGTTTGAGTTTGCAGTACCGTAGAACGTACACGTACCTGCGCTGTGATAAGACGCACTTTCAGCTTCTAATAAGTCTTCGCGGCTTACTAAACCTTGTGCAAACTTTTGGCGAATACGTGCTTTTTCTTTGTTAGGAATACCTGATTGCATTGGACCTGCTGGTAAAAAGAACACAGGTAAATGACCAAACGACAATGCACCAATTAATAAACCCGGGACGATTTTGTCACAAACACCTAAACAAAAAACGCCATCAAACACATCGTGCGAAAGAGAAATTGCTGTAGACATAGCAATTACATCGCGAGAAAAAAGTGAAAGTTCCATGCCGTCACGCCCTTGCGTAACACCATCACACATTGCAGGAACGCCACCAGCAACTTGTGCTGTAGCATCGAATTTGGTAGCAATGTCTTTAATTAAATCTGGGTAATCTTTGTATGGCACATGAGCCGAAAGCATATCGTTATATGAGTTGATAATAGCAAGATTTGGCTGCTCATCAGCCTTTAAGCGCGCTTTGTCATCACTGCTACAAGCAGCCATAACATGGGCTATATTGCCGCAACCTAAACCGGCACGAACTCTTGTTTGTTTTTTTGCGTGTGAAATGCGTTCTAAATAATCTTGACGGGTATTTTTACTGCGTTCGATAACGCGCTGGGTAACTTCTTGAATACGAGGATGTAACATAATTTAACTCATCTCTATTAGTTAGAGGATAAAGGCTCAGTAGCAACTACAGACTCCACGTAAATAACTGTACTGAGCATCTTTGATTTACCCGTTCAAAGGTACGCTACCAGGGAGCCTCTCACAACAACCCTGACACCGGTGTCACTGTATTAACGCATAGCAATGACACCGGTGTCAACCCTAGGTAACAAAAATAGTCTAATATTTTAACATGACCGAATAATGACCTAATTCATTTTTAGGCACAAAGTATATTTTAGCAAGATCAGAGTAAAAAAAGCCCGAATAAGCGTCACTCATATTCGGGCTACTGTGAAAATATCCTTAACTCACTATTTTATCGCAGAGGTTGACTCACGTGTAATCAAGCGCGACTCAAGCGTTACCTGATACGGCTGCTCTTGTGGTTGAGCTATGTGTGAAATTAGTTGTGTTACGGCTTGTTTTGTCATTTCCTCAACGGGCTGTGCAATCGTTGTTAACCCAGGCCAAATATGACGTGCAATGGGTGCATTATCAAACCCAGCTATTGAAATGTCATCAGGCACTTTTAATTGGCGCTGAGTTGCTAATTTAAGTACGGCTGCCGCCATGTAATCGTTTGATGCAAATACAGCGGTTGGCCTAGGTGATAAATCTAAAATACTACGTGCACTATCTACACCTGAGTGATAACTAAAATTACCCTCCTCGACTAAGCGCTCGTCAAATTCTATACCATGGCTTGCAAGTGAACGCCTGTAACCTTTAAAACGTTGTTGCGTGGCACTGTGATCTGGGTGCCCTTTAATAAAGGCTATCGATTTATGACCGAGGTTAATTAAATGCTCGGTAATCTCAAATGCGCCTTGCTCATCGTTGCTACGCACAGAAATTGAATCATCTTGTAGTAAAGCCGATGCAACTCTTGCGTAAGGGATTTTTTTAGATTTTAAAAAGGAAACGAGTTTAGCAAAATCCCCAAAAGGAGGCGTTAATACAATGCCATCTAATCGAGAAGTTTGTAGTAATTGTTCAATATTATTTATAAGTGCTTCACCACGAAACTCACAAGGGTGTATCAATAAATTATAATTGTTTTCTTTACACGCTTCTAAGGCGCCCGTTTGCACTCGGGTAATATAACTTTTACTTGGGTTATCGTATAAACAGCCAATAATAAAGCTACGATTTTGAGCAAGACCTCGTGCAATTGGATTTGGGGTGTAATCAAGCTCTTTAAATACCGCAAGCACCTTTTCTCGGGTCGCGGCACTTACGTTAGGCTCATTGTTTAAAACGCGTGATACGGTTTTTTTAGAAACCCCTGCATGGCTTGCTACACTATTTATGGTTACTTTTTTCATCTATCCATTATCCAAATACAACCTGTAAGACCAAAGCCCTATTTGCTATTGTGTAAACACGCAGCAGCGCCAATAAGCGGAATATTATCTTGTGTTACGAGTGTTACAGGGATTTGCCCTGCGTACTGCGACATAATACCCTTTTGCGAAAATCGTTCAACAAAACGGCTCTCAAGAAGTCTTACTTGCATACGAGGTAGTATTCCACCGCCGATAAATAGTCCACCTAAGGCGCCATAAACTACGGCTAGATCGCCAGCAACACTGCCAATCCAATCACAAAACTGGTTTAAGGTTGCATCACACACGTCACATTCACCACTATTCGCTAGGCTGCTAATTTGTGCGGCATCTAAATTTTTAGCTGTTACACCCTTGACCGCAGACATTGCTTTGTATAAATGCGTTATGCCAGGACCTGAAAATACTGTTTCGATAGAAACATGGGGATGATCTTTACGTAACTCATTTAATAATAAAGTATCGAGTTCATTAACAGGTGCAAGTGATATATGCCCCCCTTCTGAACTCAACACTGCGGTAGATTGGGACGTTCTAACTAAACACGCGGCACCAAAACCAGTACCAGGACCTATAACACCAATGTTTGCGTTATCATCAGCTTGACCTGATTTAACAATGACGTTTTGTTTAGGATCTAAGTAAGGTGCAGCGTAAGCAAAGGCAGCAAAATCATTAATGACTTCAAGTTGCTGTAAATCAAAATGAGTTTTAAATTCACTGACGCTAAAATGCCAACCTAAATTGGTTAAATGCACTTGCCCGGCTTTTATTGGCCCTGCAACGGCTAAACATGCGCGTTTGGGTGAAATATGCGGGACTGTTTGTAAGTATTGCTCAAGCGCACTTTCAAGAGAACCAAAATTGGCACTAGGAAAAATATTAATGTGCTCTATTATAAATTGGTTAGTCTGTTCATTAAAAGCAGTTATTAAAGCAAAGCGGGCATTAGTGCCGCCAACATCAGCAACTAAGATGGGATCAAATTGGGCAGAAGCGTTTGGGCTCATAGTATTATCTCTTTTGTTAAGCGACTCATGCTTATTATTTTACAATGGTGTACCATTGTTATTTATACTTTGAGCTATCACCTCAAAGTAGCTATCACAGTAAAAAATGCTGCCTATAAAAGATATAGACAGCGAATACGTTTTGACAACAAAATGATAAAACACTGACATTATGACACCGGTGTCAGGAATTTATCAATAAAAATATACGTTAATTCACAAAAAGCTTGAAATTATTCATCAATAAACGAAAATGACACAATTATTTATCAATTTAATTAAGTTGTAACAATGAAAGGTAAAGCTACCTCATTTGATATTGCCCACTATGCAGGGGTATCTCAATCAACTGTATCTCGCGCTTTACGTAACAGCCACCTTGTTAATGAAGAAACACGCAAGCGTGTTTTCGATATAGCTAAAAAGCTTAATTATAAAGTAGATAAAAATGCGAGTAACCTTCGCACTCAACAAAGTAGTACGCTTGCATTATTGTTGTTCGAAGATCCCACCTCTGACGAGTCCCAAATAAATCCTTTCTTTTTAGCCATGCTTGGCAGTATTACCCGTGCTTGCGCTAAAGAAGGTTACGATTTATTAGTTTCATTTCAATCGGCCAGTGCTGATTGGCAAGCAGACTACGAAGACAGCCACAGAGCTGATGGCATTATTTTACTCGGGTATGGCGATTACATTGATTACCAACCAAAATTTAACACCTTACTTGAACAAAACACTAAGTTTGTTTGTTGGGGAGCAACGGTAGATAACCGTCCCGATTTAACTGTTTGTTGCGATAACTACGGTGGCGGTAAGCTCGCCGCTGAGCACTTTATTGCACATAGTAGAACTGATTGCGCTTTTATTGGTGATGCCTCTGATCACAGCCCCGAATTTTTTAGTCGTTTTCAGGGTTTTAAAGATGAGCTATGGGCTAACAACGTTAAAATAAATGAGCGTAAAATGGCTAATGCTATCTCTACTGAAGAATCTGGCTATCACGCCACACGTTCATTAATTGCTAATAATATTAAATTTAACGCCTTATTTGCTGCAAGTGACTTAATTGCTATTGGGGCTATACGCGCACTTAAAGAAGCAAATATTAACGTGCCAAAAGATGTTGCGGTAGTCGGCTTTGATAACATAGCCATTGCGAGTTATGTAAACCCACCACTAACCACAATAGAGCAAAACACCACTATTGCTGGGCAAATGTTAGTAGAAAACCTATTAAAACTGATACGTGGTGAAGAAGTTCAAAGTACCCTACTTCCACCTGTATTAATTTCACGAAAAAGTAGCAGTTAAAATATTCTAATAAAATTTCAATATAACAAAAAAGCTTCTAAATAAATTTAGAAGCTTTTTTAATAACTGCAGCATTTTATACCAATCCGCAATAATACTTAATCATTTTGCGGGACTAAACGTGTCGCTAACTGCGTTAAAAAATTCTTATTTAGAACAACTAAATAGCGAATTTTTTGCCTAGCTATCAACACGTTTTGCCTGCCTCAAAATAGCTCACTTAATTAAGCGAATTGGTATTATATATTAGTGTTTTAGAGACTCGGCAACCACCGGATAATAGTCCCATACTTGTTCATCACTGAGTGAGCGTACAAGCTTAATGTATTCTGCATGAGTCCATGCAAGTGGCGTTGCTGAGTTTGTGCCCTCGCCTAGCTCATACCCAGCTTTATTTACACCTACACCATCCCATACTTGCTCTGGTAACATAAGACCATTATTGGCAAATTGCTCCAAGCCTTTAACATAGCTGTTTTTAATTTGCGCTTGTTTTACGTCATTGAATGTATTGCTGGCATTGGCTGCTGCAATTTCATAATGACCACGTTCGCCTGTAAAAAATGGCCATACACGGCCACGTTGGCCTGGTGTATTACTGCCACCCTCGGCATAGTTTGTGCCCGTAACTTCATCTTCGCCGTAGCCATCATTACCGTAGCGACGGTAGCCTGCAAATGTGCCGCTGCCGTCGTCAAAGCTAAAGCTGTATTTAACTTGTAGGTTATCTTCAAGCGTTTCGTCATCGTACTCAGGCAGTGTTTTAACAATGCTTTCGTCGTTAGCACTACGTACGCCATAGCGTACTAGCTCTAAAAACCCGCCATCTAAAATTTGCTTTTTATTAAACCCTTCGCGGCCATTATTAGCGTTAATTTTAGTGTTTGAGTTTGCATCGGTATCTTGGCCTATACGAATAAAGTATTCGCCATCGCTATTCTGGCCTTTTAAGTTACCTTTAGTAGTAAACATTTGCGATTCAATATCGCTGCTGTATTTTTTAGCCGTAGCAAGATAGCGCTGCGCGTTTTTATAATCGCCACTAAGCGTTGCTATATCACTGGCTGTAATAAGGCCAGCGACTATTGCCGCAGTAGTCGAAGGCGAATAACCTTCTTGCTCTTCCCAGCGTTCTTGTTGGGTTGCCGGTGGTGTAATTTGCGTGTCGTTCCATAAAATTTTAGCAAGGCCGCCATCAACTAAAAAATCAGCTGCTGGTTTTAACATTTTGCTGTACCAACTTTTTAGCTCTTCATCGCTGAGTACATTGGCTTTGTGTAACTTCCAAGCAAGCATAATAGGCATAGCGGTTTGATCTAGTTGTACACCTACCCATTCAAGCTCACCATCTACATGTGTTTTTTGTAAAAACCAGCCTGTATCGCCGTTATTGCCCGGGGTTTTGCTGTTTACTTGTACTTTTTCAAGGTATTCAAATGCTATTTTTGCGGTGGCGGTATCGCCGAGCGCCATAAATGCCATGGCTACTTGGTAAAAGTCGCGCACCCACACCGCTTTATAACCGGTTGAGCCTTCTTTAGCAGATACGGTTTCGCCCCAAGGGTTTGACAATGAGGCAATAAGCGCACCGGCATTGGTTTTATCTTCTTGTGCCTTTAAAACCATGGCACTGGTGTATAAAAGTTTACCGTTATCGGCTGTTTGTTCAACCATGGTATTAAGCGGTTTTAGGCTTTGTAAGTAATCTTGCCAGCCGAGCGCTTCACCTTTACCGTTATAGTGATCAAGCACTGCTTGATAGCCTTTTGCTAAGCTTTGCTCGCCTTGTTGTATACTTTGCTGCTGCGTTTTACCAAAACTAAGTGCTAAATCGAAGGTGGTGTTAGCGCTTATTTCACCAAGCTCTGCCAACATGCTTACGTTACCTGCTGTTTCGCCAGTATTTGTATAATGAGTGTTTAGCGCTTGAGTTGTTTTAAGTGCGTTAATACCATCACTTTCACCCGTAAAGCCTACCGTTTTAGCTTTAAAAGGGGTTACTGATTGAAGTGATAAATAGTTATCGTCTTCCCATGCGACAAGGCCTTGCTCAGTCGTTTTAGCAAAGTCACCTAACCCGTTGTTGTTTATATAAGGGTTTACAACAACATAGGCTTTTAACCCTTCAAGCTCAGTGTTAAATACACTGCGTACAAATAATGTTTGACCATCTGGGTCAGTAAAAATGTGTTTTTCTAGGCTAAAGCGCCCTTGTTTATCAGTGCTAGTTACTTTATAAGCCAGAGAAAGTGGGCGACCTTGTGCATCTTTGTATAAGTAATCTATGGTGACATCTAATTCATCAGCTTCACTAACGGTAAAGTCTTTACCTGTAACAACAAACTGCATGTCTTTTATTTGTGCCTGGTGAATAAGCCCAAACATGGTTTCGGTGATCATACCTTTAGCGATTGAAAACCATACTTTAGATACATCCCCCGTGGCAGCTGCATCAGTGTATTGGCCGTTTTGGTATTGCTCGTACGATGTACCAATACCGGTTTTACCCGCGTAAGCCCAAAATGGTTCAGCACCTGGTGCGCCTGGCGCCGATGTAACCTGTGCAGCGGTAGTTTCATCCGTCGTGCTTGTGTTTTGAGCGCCACAGGCAGTTAAACCTAACGTTAAAAGTGAGGCGGTTATAAGGTTATATTTTTTCATTGTGTGTCCTTAATGTGAATTTTTAACGCGCATTACCGCAACGGCAGCAACAACGAACGAGGCTGCGCCAATTAATAATGCGTAAATAGGCTGATTTGAAAATACGTGGCGTAAAATAAGCCCTAAAATACTGGCGGCAAGTAACTGCGGTATAACAATAAAGAAGTTAAAAATACCCATGTAAACGCCCATTTTTTTACTTGGTAAGGCGTTACTTAACATGGCGTAAGGCAGCGATAATATAGACGCCCACGCAAACCCCACCCCAATCATAGGTATAAGTAACATTTTAGGGTCTTGAATAAACATAAAGCTGCCAAGTCCTAATGCGCCCAGCAATAAATTAAAACAATGCGCGCCTTTTAAGCCCATTTTTTTAACTAAAAACGGAATACACATCGCGGCAATAGCTGCAAAACCATTGTAGGCGGCAAATAAAATACCCACCCAATCTGCACCATCGTTAAAGGCCTTAGAGGTTGCATCGCTACTACCATAATGAAAGCTTGTTACCGCGGCGGTGGTGTAAATCCACATGGCAAATAACGTAAACCAACTAAAAAACTGCACCCATGCAAGCTGCTTCATGGCCTCTGGCATAGTAAATACATCTTGTACTACTTGGTAAAAACCACCTTGGGTTTTATTAGCACTTTTTAAAGCACCCGCTATCCACTGCACAATACCAAACGCTAGTAAACCGCCAGCAAGTAGGTAAAGCTCTTTTTCAAGCGATAACCCCATTACTAATGCGAGGGTTGCTAAACCTAACACCACAAAAATAATGGCGCCTTTGTTAAAGTTAATATCAACCAGCTTGCTGGTATTAGGTTGAGCACTTTGCTTTTCAAAAGCCGCTAATTGCTCTGGGCTATACTCTTTTGTACGTGCAACGGTCCAAAGCACAGCAACGAGTAACACAACACCACCCCAATAAAATGAGTATTTAACAGACTCAGGAATTTGCCCTGGCGCTGCGGTATTGCTTACATCAAACCAATTGGTCATCATCCATGGTAGTGCTGAGGCTAGTACCGCACCAATACCAATAAAAAAGCTTTGTAATCCGTAACCTGTAGCACGTTGTTTTTCAGGCAAGTTATCGCCTACAAGTGCTCTAAACGGTTCCATGGTCACGTTGATTGACGCATCCATAATCCATAACATGCCTGCGGCAATCCAAAGCGTAGGAGAATGCGGCATAATAAATAATGAAAGCGTTGTTAACACCGCGCCCACAAAGAAAAACGGACGACGACGGCCAAAACGACCCCATGTTTTATCGCTCCAGTAACCAATAATTGGCTGTACAATTAAACCGGTAATCGGTGCTGCAACCCATAAAATGGGTATATCATCTACTTGGGCGCCTAATGTTTGAAATATACGGCTCACGTTACCGTTTTGCAGGGCAAAACCAAACTGTATGCCTAAAAAGCCAAAACACATGTTCCATATTTGCCAAAAGCTTAGATTTGGCTTGTCGCTATTATTTTGATTATTCATTATTAGCCTTATTTGTTAATACTGCGCTGCTAAATGCATCAAGTGTGAGTGTAAATGTGGCGCCTTTCGACCCTGATGTGATCTCGGTGCTGTGCTGCTCAAGTAAGTCATGCAATTGAGTGTGCTCGCTAAGTGTCGCTAATTGCGCTTTTGATAAATTAACCGTAATTGTTTGAGCTTGTTTGCTAAAGTTACTTAAAACGTACAGCGTTTGTTGGCCAAGTTTGCGCGTAAAACCTACAACTCGCTCACTTCCTGTAACGCTAAGTTCAGTCATTTCACCGCCTACCACAGCAGGTAAACTATTTAGTGACATAATGGCTTTATAGTAATCACGAAGTGCCGACTGCTCTTTTGTTAAATTAGCGCCGTCAAACTTGCCGTTATTCATCCACGCTTGATGCGCTGGTACACCAATGTAGTCAAAAATACTGGTGCGTGTAGCTGTGCCAAAGCCTGCGTTTTCTGAGCCATCTTCTCCCACCTCTTGGCCAAAATATAATAAAGTAGGTGCGCGACTAATTAAGCTAGAAACCACCATTGCAGGTCTTCCCCAGCGTGCATCACCTGCAAAATCAGGGCTAGCGATGCGTTGCTCGTCGTGGTTTTCTAAAAAATGCAGCATGTGCGCTTCAATATCTGTAACTTGGCTTTGGGCTGCAAAAATAGTATTAGCAGCTTGCTTACCCTGCATTATGGCTTTTAGTGTGTCGTAAAAGCCTACTTTGTCATAAAGGTAGTCCATTTTACCTTGGTGAATATACGCACGGTACATTAGCGGGTTGTACACTTCAGCTAACAAAAAGGCATCGCTTTTTTGCATTTTTATCGACGAATTTAAAAAGCTCCAAAACTCTACAGGCACCATTTCGGCCATGTCGTATCTAAAGCCATCAACGCCTTTATCGAGCCAAAAAAGTGCAATGTCTCTAAATTTGTACCAGCTGTCAGGGAGCTCTTTATCTTGCCAAAACGCATAATGAGCACGGTAATCTTTATTTTTGTATTCACTTGGCAATTGAGCAAAATCGTAGCTGCCATCAGGCTTTACGCCATAATTAACTTTTACTGTTTCGTACCAATCGTTTATATCGGGTTTTGCTGCACGGGCACCATTACCTGTCCATTTAGCGGGTGTTTCATCAAAAAAGCCATCAGCAAGCGGGTGCTCATTATCCCCTAAAACTTGATACTCTGGCGATGTTGGCACTTGAAAAGACTGCCCGGGTACGTAGTAGAAGTTATTATTTTTATCATACGCTTTAGTGGTGTCGTCTTGTGCGCCAAAGTCTTTAACTCCTTTAGGTTTGCCAAGGGATTGGTAATTTCGTGCTACATGGTTAGGCACTATATCAATAATTACTTTCATGCCATGATTATGTGTACGCTCAATAAGTGCGCTAAATTCATCCATTCGCTGAGTAACATTAACTGCTAAATCAGGATTTACATCGTAGTAGTCTTTAATAGCATACGGTGAGCCCGCTCTGCCTTTAACTACATCTGGGTCATCTTGAGAAATCCCATAATCAGTATAATCGCCTACTAACGCATGGTGTAACACACCGGTATACCAAACGTGCGTGGTACCTAGCTCTTTAATGCCTTTTAGGGCTGCATCGTTAAAGTCGGCAAATTTACCTACACCATTTTGCTCTTTAGTGCCCCATGGCACATTGGCAGTTTCGGTATTACCAAACAAACGGGTAAATACTTGATATACAACCGGCTTGGTAAGCTCATTTTGCATGTGTGCGGGTGTTTGTTGTTCAGGTTTGTTGTTTTCTGAACACCCTGTAGCAATAAGTGCACTACAAAGTACTGCGGGTACATAAACTGATTTTTTCATTGTGTGTCTTTTTTGTCAGTATTGTTATTAACTTTATACTCAAGATTACTGCAGCAACCATACAGTTGCTGCATACGTATTCAGGTAAACTATTGAGAGGTATTTATAATTAATACCGTTGCACTCATTGCCGGTAAAGCAACTGTATTACCCAACACCTGTGTTTTGTGGGTGAATAAGTTAAGTGCTTTGGTATTTTTTGGTATTACTTCCTGCATATGCTTAATATTCTTAGTTAGCTCTTTTTTGTTTTTATTCAAAAATACCAATACAGTTTGCTCGTCGCTAATACGCGCATAACTATACACACCTTGTTGAGGCGTAAAGTGCACTAACTTGCCTTTATCTAGCGCAGTGCTGTTTTTTCTAAAATTAAGCAAGTTACTGATGGTGTTATGCATCTCTTTTTGCTGTTTTGTTAGCCCCTCGCCCGTAAAGGCATTCCGAGTTTGGCCTTTAAATCCACCTGGGAAATCGATTCTAATATCGCCATGGTCTTTACTTGGGGTGTTATCTAATAAAACCTCCGTACCGTAATACATTTGCGCAATACCGCGCGTAGTTAAAAATAGCGTCATGGCCATTTTAGTTTTTGCAGCATCTTGTCCAAGCTCGGTGTATACACGGCTCATATCGTGGTTATCAGCAAATACCATAATATTATTGGTATCAGGGTATAAAAAGTCATTAGCTAACGACTCATAGACTTTAACCCAACCCGTATTCCAGCTTTCATCTTCATTGAGCGCTTGAATTACCGCCTCTTGCAATGAAAAGTCCATCACGCTTGGTAGGCTTGATGTATAGCCATCTTGATTATTTTTACCTCGTTGCCAATAAGAGGCAATTGCAGGGTTAGACGTCCACTCTTCTCCAACAATATTAAAGTTTGGGTATTCTTGCATAATGGCTTTTGTCCAATCACTCAAAAATGCTTTATCTGAGTAAGAGTAGGTATCAACACGAATACCGCTTAAATCGGCGTATTCTATCCACCAAATCGCATTTTGAATTAAGTATTCACTTAACAGTGGTTGGCGCTGATTTAAATCAGGCATGGTTTCTACAAACCAGCCATCGTTAAACTGGCGCTTGTCGTATTCACTGGCGTGTGGGTCTTGTATGGTTTGGCGCGCATGGCTGGTGACATTTTTGCCTTTATTAAACTCACCATTAAAATTAATCCAATCTTTAGTTGGCTTATCTTTAACCCAAGTATGCTCAGAGCCAAAATGGTTAAGGACCATATCCATTACCAAGCCTATCCCCTGCTCTTTTGCTTTTACAGATAACATTTTGTATAACTGATTTGAGCCCATACGTGGGTCAACTTTATAAAAGTCAGTAATAGCATAACCATGGTAAGAATAATCTGGCATGTTGTTTTCAAGTACTGGCGTTAACCAAAGCTGTGTAACGCCTAAATCGTTTAAATATGGAAGTGCGTTTATAACACCTTGTATATCACCACCGTGGCGCCCCCCCTTAGTACTAGGATCAGCGGCCTCTAACATGCTAGGAACGCTATCGTTTTGCTTATCACCATTAGCAAAGCGATCGGGGTTAATTAAATAAAGAGTATCGGATGATGCAAACCCTTGGCGCTTTGCGCTGTTTTTATCACGTTCAAGTAGTGAAAACTCAAAATTTTGACTCGCTTCGCTGCTGTTAAACTCAAGCGTTCCTGCTTTAGCGGCGTCGGTAATTGTAATATTCAAAAAAACATAGTTTGGGTTATCAGTACGCGTTACTTTATTTAATTTAACACCATTATATTTAGCTAATTTAATTTGCTCGTTTGCAATATTTTGCTCATGCACCATGATGGTTATGGTATTTTTGTTCATGCCAACCCACCAATTGGTAGGTTCAACGTCAAGTGCATAGCTAATAGTTGGTAGGCTGCACGCACTTACAAGTAAAAGTGTGTTTAAAAATCGCATCATTAGGCCTTTTTAATTTTTGCTAAAAAATCTTTATGAGTAGGTAATTGTTCTACCGTTGAGGTAATAAGCGTTTTTAATGTAAAAAATAAATCGTTAAGTTGTTCACTGCTTAATGAGTCAACAATACTATTGTAATCATCGGGTATAAGGCCCTGCCCTATAAACACTTGCTGCCAAGCAACCTCTGCAAATAGTTCATCGTTTTCACGTACTACTTTACCTGTGTGTTTAAATAAATTGAGTTTATGAGCCAACGAATCGGGGATTTCCATTTGCTTACACTGGCGCCAAAAAACAGAATCTTCTCGCTCCGTCAGTTTGTAATGCAAAATAATAAAATCGCGTATGTGCTCTATTTCTATCACGCTTTGCTTATTAAACTCTGCAACTAACGCATCGCTAATACCATTATGCGGAAACAGCTTTATTAAACGGGTTACGGCACTTTGTATTAAATGAATACTGGTTGACTCTAATGGCTCTAAAAAACCACTAGCAAGACCAACCGACACCACGTTTTTATGCCACTGCTTTAAGCGCCGTCCTGTTTTAAATTTTATAACGCGTGACGCCGTAATGGGATCAGCGGGTAAATTATTTAATAGTAACTGAGTTGCCGCATCGTCAGACAAATAACGGCTACAGTAAACAAGCCCATTACCCACACGGTTTTGCAACGGAATTTGCCATTGCCAACCTGCGCTATGCGCAATTGAACGCGTGTAAGGTTTTAGCGAATCAGTGCCTTGAGATTGCACAGCAACGGCGCTGTCGCATGGTAAGTAATGAGACCAATCCACAAAGCCTGTATTTAGTGTTTGCTCTATTAATAAAGCGCGCTGACCTGTAGCATCAATGAAAAGATCTCCATTTATCTGCTGTGTGTTATCTAGGTTTAATGATTTTATATTCCCTGATAGAGGGCATTGTTCAACCTGCTCTATTTTGGCATCAATATGCTCAACACCGCTTGATGTTGCGAGCTTTTTTAAAAACTCAGCATATAGTGTTGCGTCAAAGTGATACGCATAACTTAAGCCAGGTAATTGTGTGTTAGGTATAGTATTTAATGGTGCAAATTTATGCCGTTTAGCTGCTTGGTAATTTAATGAAAAATCCCATAGGCTGTCTTCACAACCTGTAATTTTTCCCTTTACCCAAAAGTTGTAAAAATCGCAAAATGGAAAATCTTTTCCGAATGAGCCAAAAGCATGCATGTAGCTATGAGAGGGGGTTTTCCAATTTTCGAACTCAATTCCTAGTTTTATAGATGCATTAGTAGCGTTTATAAAATCTTGCTCGTTTATACCCAGCGCGTTGTTAAGTTGAATAATTGGCGGAATTGTTGCTTCACCAACGCCTATAGTGCCAATAGTACTTGACTCAATAAGGGTTATTTTAATTACTTTACCTAACACTTTATTCAGCAAAGCTGCAGCTATCCACCCTGCCGTACCACCGCCTGCAATTATCACGTGTTTTATTGGTTTCATATTATTGTCCACGTTTACAAATTAAAGCTTTGTTAAGTTTGATAAAATAGCTATAAAAAAGCCCTTGTAAAACAAATTACAAGGGCTCCTAAACACAACCTTTATTATAGCTGGTAGCTAAAGCCTAACAAGTAAGTACGACCGTAGTCTTGATAGTCGCGAACTTGGAGCGCGTTATCGCCAGAAAGCGATGTGAACGGCTCTTCAGTTAAGTTCTGAACTTGGAATTGAATTGATAAACCTTCAAGGCTTTCAACACCGGCTTCAGAGAAGTCATACCCAGCTTGTATATCCCAAATTGTTTCACCTAGGATATCTACTTGCTCGGTGTTAAAACCTAAACCATATACATCACCTTTAAAGGCACTACGTTTACGCATGCTGGTACGTAATTGCATACCATTCATCTCGTAGTAAACCGTTAAACTTTGAATTTTATCTGAAAGACCTGGTAGTTCGTACTCGTTACCGTTTTGATCTTCAATATCAGATTCAATACCTGTGTGGCTTGCAATTAAACCAAAGCCTTCAAGTGACGGATGGAAAACTTTAAATGGTAACGCTAGTGATAACTCGTAACCGTATAGGTCACCGCCACCGCCATTTATTTTACCACTACCTGTACCCTCAGATGTTGCTGGTATTTCACCTGTTGATGGATCTGCAACACCTGACATATCAATTGCGTATTTACCATCAAAAATCCACTGGGTTAAGTCTTTATAGAAAAATGCAGCAGAAAAGTAACCTTCATCGCTAAAGTAGTTTTCGTACGTTAAATCGTAACCAGTTGCTTCTTTTGGCTCTAGGTTAGGGTTACCACCCGATACAGACCAGTAGTTACCATTTTCATCCTGTGTAGTATTATATGATGCATCAATAGATGCATTCATTTCGTCTAAACGTGCACGAGAAATTGTTTTAGCCGCACCAAAGCGAACTGTTTGTTGCTCATCAATCGCAAGTGATAAGTTTAAGCTTGGTAAAACGTGAGAATAATCGTGGCTAATATTTGTAGGTGATGCAACCACAATATCATCAACGGTGTTAAATGCATTACCCTGCGATGATTGGTCGGTATGAACATAACGTACACCCACATTACCAGTAAGTGCTAAGCCGCTTACTTCGGCATTAATATTAGCCTGTGCAAATACTGAGGTGATTTCTTCTTTTACCGTCCACGATTTTGTTAAATGGCTCGTATTCGTTAAGCTTTCATCTAACAAACTGTAGTAACCGTCATTTACTAACCCATTAACATCGTAAGCAATCATGTCACCCATGCCAATAAAGCCTAGGTCAACACTACCCATGCGATATTGCTCTGGCACAGCTAGCATGCCAGGGTTATCAAGCGAAAAGCCAGATAACGTCATAAAGAAACCTTGCGAATCTTTTGTTTTTTCGCGTTCTTTATAAGACATACCAAACTCAATTGAGCTGAAGTATTCATTATCTAATACTTTAGATGCAGCTAGTTTTAACGTAGACAGCTCATCTTCAATCGTTGGTGCATTTATGAATCCATCCTGTGCCTGATCTTTATAACCAGAAATGTCATTTCCATCAGCATCAATTAAACCATATTGATTATTTAAGGCCTTGCTTGAACCCCACGATAAAGGACCGCCTAACTGAATTAAGCTGTAATCACTGTAATCTAAATCGTGAGTAAACGTAGCACCAGTATTACTGCCATTAAAAGTGTAGCCTAGATTATCTGCAACACCACGTGAATCACCGCGCCCTGTGCCCGAGTAACTTTCAAGGCTCCACACTTTACGATCTACATGCGAGTAACTTGCATCAAATTCAACTGACCAAGAATCGTCAATATCGTATTTAGTATTAAAACCAAATGCGGTTAATTCTGCTTCACGCTCTTCATAATCGTTACGAACTACAACACGCTGACCTTGGGTTACAGCGCTTGTTATAAAGCCTGATGCTTCATCAACTACTACACTGTTTGAGTCGATACTACCTTGTCCCCACGCGAATGGAATTTCGATACCACGTAAGATCTTTTCATCTGTAAAATCTACATATAATGCATCAAACGTCATATTTAGTTTGTCAGTCGGTGCCGCTTCAAGTACGAGCATGGCTGAATCACGTTCAAGTGTCGATGAACGCACAAATGGTTTAGCGCCACCTAAAATTGAGTACGTATTACCATCGTCAGCGGTAAATTCAGGGTAACCCCAAGAGTTCCAGCGTTTTTCTTGGTTTGGTGAGCTCATGGTGTTTAGTGCAAATGCAACACCTATGGTGTCATCAGCAAACTGATCAATGTATGAAATAGTACCGCGGTAACCATCGTCGTTACCGTCTGGGTTTAGTTTATCAAAGCTGGTTTGCTCGTATTGGCCATTAACTTGGAATACACGCTCGCCTTTACTTAAAGGTCGCACGGTTTGCATGTTAATAACACCCGCAATACCTTCGGCTTCGATACTTGCGTTAGGCGTTTTATATACAGTAACGCCGCTCATTATTTCTGATGGGTAAAGGTCAAATTCTACGCCACGGTTATCACCAATCGATACCTGTTCACGACCATTAAATGTAGTACCACTTTCGTTTTCACCAAAACCACGAATAGAGACACGACTTGCTCGGCCATCTAAGCGCTGCGCTGTTAAGCCAGGTAAACGCGCAATCGATTCAGCAATTGAAGAGTCTGGTAGTTTACCAATATCTTCAGCTGATATTGATTCTACAACCTGAGTAGAGAAGCGTTTAGTGTTAATAGACTCAACCACACTGCCACGAAAGCCTTTAACTTCGATAACTTCTACATCATCTTTTTTTATTGTATCTTCTTGAGCAGCCTGTGTAGCAAAGCTTGATAAGCCTGCAGCTGTTAATGCCAAAGTTAATATACTTGGTTTGAACATAGACATAATGTTTTCCCGTTACCCATATTGTGATACCCGCGTTCAATATTTAAGTGATAGTTAAACAAGGCGAGCTAATTTTGTTGTCAGGATGAATATTAACGCCAGATTTATTTTATTAACAACTTTATGCATACGTATTCAACAATTCCAATGTAGCCTAACATTAACACACATTACACGCGCACAACTTTAAGCAGCTGATTTAATTAAAAATAAGCAGGATAAAAAATACAAGACAAACATCAATAGTTAAATCGATTCTATTGAAACTTAATAGCACCTTCACTTAAATGTAAACAAGATGAAATTGATTATCGCTGTAAAATAAAGTTTAAATTATTCCACATTTACCAAGCGCTAAATTGGTCAGACCATTTAATATAAAGCCTGGGATATATTTCCTTTGTAGTACAGTCTGTTAGGTTTAATTTAACTAAAAAATGAATGAATAACATAATTGGTAAACATTAAACACACAAATTGCATCTCTCTAAAGCTGCGCTAAGCGCTTATTTTTGATAATTTTATTACATTATTTTTAGTGCATACGTATGCAGACTTTTTACAGGATTAAAGGCTTCACGTATGCTTTTTGCAAATAACGTGATTAATCGTAATCACAATAAAAAATAGTCTAAATACTGTGTGGAACAATGGAGAAAAGCATGGCCCAAAAGCAGTGGTATAAAGGTGCGGTTATTTATCAGGTTTACCCGCGAAGCTTTCAAGACAGCAACAACGATGGTATTGGTGATTTAAAAGGGATTATTAATCGTATTGATTACATTAAGAGCTTAGGCGTTGATGCAATTTGGATTTCACCTTTTTTCAAATCGCCTATGAAAGACTTTGGCTACGATATTAGCGACTACCGCGACATTGACCCACTTTTTGGTGACTTAAACGATTTTGATGAACTAATAAGCCAAGCTCACGATCGAGATATTAAAATAATTATAGATCAGGTTTTAAGCCATACGTCAGATCAACACCAGTGGTTTTTAGATAGTCGTGATAATTTAACAAACGACAAAGCTGATTGGTATGTTTGGGCCGATGCTAAAGAAGATGGAACAGCTCCTAACAATTGGCTGTCTATTTTTGGTGGTGGCGCATGGCAGTGGGAACCTCGCCGTGGACAATATTATTTGCATAACTTTTTAACCGAACAACCCGATTTAAACTTTCATAATCCTGATGTAAGACAAGCTGTGCTTGATAACGTAGAGTTTTGGCTTAAAAAAGGCGTCGATGGCTTTAGACTTGATGCTATTAACTTTTGCTACCACGATGCATTACTTCGCGACAATCCTGCTAAACCAATAGATAAACGCCAAGGTCGCGGTTTTAGCGAAGATAACCCGTATGCGTTTCAATATCATTACTACAACAACACTCAGCCAGAAAACATTGAGTTTATGCAAGACATTCGCACATTACTTAATAAATACCCAGGTACTGTATCGCTCGGCGAAATCTCATCAGAGGATTCATTAGCGACTATGGCAGAATATACCCAAGGCGGTGACAAACTGCACATGGGTTATAGTTTTGAGCTATTAACAAATGATTATTCAAGTGAATATATCAGAACTACGGTTCAAACTCTTGAACAGCGTATGACGGAAGGCTGGCCGTGCTGGGCATTTAGTAACCATGACGTAGAGCGCGTAGCAAGTCGTTGGAGTAAAAACGGCGAGATAAATTCTCAACAATGTAAAATGTTAACCGCCCTACTTGCTTCCCTTCGTGGCAGTGTGTGTATGTACCAAGGTGAAGAGCTTGGTTTAGGTGAAGCATCAGTTGCTTTTGAAGATTTACAAGACCCATATGGCATTACATTTTGGCCTAATTTTAAAGGGCGCGATGGCTGCAGAACGCCAATGCCTTGGGAGCAAGCTGATTCATCTAATGCGGGTTTTAGTGAAGTAAAACCTTGGCTACCTGTTGATGATGCACACAAACAGCAATCAGTCGCTGTGCAAACTAATGATAGCAACTCAATTTTAAACGCCTATCGTGAATTTATGGCTTGGCGCAAAAACCAAGCTGTGCTACTTGAAGGTGATATTGAGTTTATTGAAACGCCTGAGCCTGTGCTTGCTTTTCATAGAACGCTTGGAGAGCAAAAAATGCTCTGCATGTTTAATCTAAGTTCGCAACAAACAGCTATTAATATGCCAACATCAATCGTTAAAGAATATAACGAGCTTAGCCATCACAGCGCAAAGTTAGACCAAGGCACCACAACGCTTGAGCCTTACGCATGTTTTTTCGCTCAGTGTTAATGACTCAAAAGTTGCGTTTAGTGTATACCTAAGCGCGTTAAACACAAAAAAGCCCAAGCTATTCACTTGGGCTTTTTTGTGTTTAACGCTGTCTCGTCCTGAAATGTGTTTACACATTGAGGATTTATTATGACTAAATCAAATAATACGGCTGATATTACAAACTTAAAATATCCTCATAGCAGAAATATACAATGGCGCTTATCCATTTTATTTTTGAACATAAGAAATCAATTTACCCTAAAGCGATCTCAAAGTTATTAGTATAAAGCGCAGAATCAAGTTTTCTTAGCTACTAAATATAATACTCCAGCTGATAATGCTGTACTTACTAAAGTTAAAAAACTGACAAGTAAATTACTCATCCTCACGATAAAAAAATTTCGTTATCTTTTATTTCAATTTCGATTAAAAATCAGTATACCAACAGAGTTGTTCTGAATTGGGCACTACTGCTTTATACCTAACTTTAAACTGGATAAATCAGTCATCACACCATTTTTTTAGGAATAAACGAATGAAAAAAGCATTGCTAGCATTAATCGTAGCACCACTATTTGCAGTATCTGCGACTTACGCGGTAGCAGACGATGCGCCAACAGCTTCAGCCGAAATGGTAAAAGAATACACAGAGATGTGTGTTAACTGGGCTAAAGATGATGACGTAAGCAATGAAGAGCTAAATGCCTACGTATTAAAATGCGTAAATGATGAGCTTGAATCTGAAGGCTATAAAAAAGTATCTTCTGTTAAAATTTAATCATACCAATTGCATTAAATTAGCGATCTATTTAGTGCGATAAAATGACTATGTTTTTTAATAAAAATTGATATACCCAATACACTTAGTAAATGTACTGCTAATAAAGCCGTTGCGAAAACATTTAACTAGGCATAAAAAAACCGGAATAGACACAAGCTGTGCGTTCCGGTTTTTTATGGTTTTTTAAAACCTATAAAAAGTTATGAATAAGCGATAACGTGCTTATTCATCTTCTTTTTTAGTTTTAGGCTTTGCTTTGGCTTTAGGTTTTGCTTTAGCTGGTGCCTTTTTTGCAGCAGCTTTCTTTTTAGGTGCTGCCTTTTTCTTCGCTTCTTCTGTCCATTTACCTGCTTCATAATGAGCAGTCCAGCCAGTAGCTTTACCGTCAACTTCAGTCATAACATACTGAGCTTTATTTTTACGGCTGTAGCGTACAACAGCAAGATTACCATCAGGATCTTTAGCAGGTGCATCTGCTAAATAATAAAACTTAGGCGAAATGCGGTCTCTAAAGCGTTTTAATTCTTCTACCTTAGGTGCACGTGTTTCTCGTGACTTAGGAAAAGTATTTGCAGCTAAAAATATACCAGCAGCGCCATCACGTAATACGAAATACGCATCTGACTTTTCACACTCTAACTCAGTAATGTGAACAGGATCTTCTTTTGGTGGAGCAGCTTCGCCGCTTTTAAGTAGTTTACGTGTGTTTTTACACTCGTCATTATTACAGCCAAAGTACTTACCAAAGCGACCCGATTTAAGCTCCATGTCAGAGCCACATTTATCACATTCGATAATTGGTCCGTCATAGCCTTTAATTTTAAAGGTACCTTCTTCAACTATATGCCCTTTACATGCGGGATTATTACCACACACATGTAATTTACGGGTTTCGTCAATTAGGTATGAATCCATTGCCGTTTCACAAATCGGGCAACGTTTCATCTGCATTAGCTTTTCAGTTTCTTCGTCTTCAACATCGGCTGCAACCGCTTCATCGCCTGACACTAAGTTCATTGTCGTTGTACAACGCTCTTTTGGCGGAAGGCTGTAACCAGTACACCCTAAGAAAACACCAGTTGATGCCGTTCGTATACCCATTTTTCGGCTACACGTAGGACACTCTATATCGGTTTCAACCATCTCGTTAAGACGCATACCACCGTTCTCTGGCTCGTCTTTAGCAACAGTTAATTGCGTTGAAAAATCAGCATAAAACTTATCTAGAACTTGAGTCCATACACGCTCACCTTCAGCGATATCATCTAAACGGCCTTCCATTTTAGCTGTAAAATCAAAGTTCATTAAATCAGTGAAGTTTTCAACTAAGCGGTCGGTGACAATTTCACCCATTTTTTCAGCGAAGAAACGGCGATTTTCTACACGTACATAACCACGGTCTTGAATTGTTGATATAATTGACGCATAAGTAGATGGACGACCAATACCACGCTTTTCAAGCTCTTTTACTAAACTTGCTTCACTAAAGCGAGCAGGCGGCTTAGTAAAATGTTGCTTAGGATCAAGTTCTATTAAAGTAAGTATTTCACCTTCTTTAACAGCTGGCAGTGATTGATCTTCTTCGTTCTTTTTACGCACAGCAGGTTGTACTTTTGTCCAACCATCAAAGCGAAGCACGCGGCCTTTCGCTTTGAGCTGGAAATCGTTAGCTGCAACAGTCAGTGTTGTTAAGTCGTATTCAGCAGGTACCATTTGGCACGCTACAAACTGACGCCAAATTAACTCATACAGTTTTTTAGCATCGGCATCTACGCCTTCGATATGACCAGACAACACAGTAACGCTTGAAGGACGAATAGCCTCATGCGCTTCTTGTGCATTACCTTTAGAGCTGTAGCTAATTGGATCTTTTGGTAAATATTTAGCACCAAACTCGTTCGTTACGTACTCACGACACATTTCAACCGCATCTTTTGAAAGATTAGTTGAATCGGTACGCATATACGTAATATAACCGCCTTCATACAAACGCTGAGCGAGCATCATAGTCTTTTTAACGCCATAACCTAGGCGTGTACTTGCCGCTTGTTGCATGGTTGAAGTAATTAATGGCGCACTTGGGCGACTTTTGCTTGGCTTTTCTTCAACGCTAATTACTTTATATTCTGCATTCTCAAGGCTTTTAACAGCTGCGCTAGCCTGAGCTTCATTTACAGGCTTAAATGCCTTTCCTGCTTGTTTGGTTACTTCTAAACGTAACTCAGACTCAGTATTCTTAACATCAGCATGAATATCCCAAAACTCTTCAGGGATAAATGCCTTAATTTCACGTTCACGCTCAACTAATAAGCGTACCGCCACAGACTGAACTCGTCCTGCAGAAAGTCCTCGAGCAACCTTAGCCCAAAGTAAAGGTGACACCATAAAGCCAACAACACGGTCTAAAAAGCGTCGTGTTTGCTGCGCATAAACCATATCAGTGTTAAGCTCGCCTGGTGTTTCAAATGCTTGTTGTATTGCGTTTTTAGTAATTTCGTTAAAAACTACGCGCTTATACTTTGAAGGCTCGCCGCCAATGATTTCTTGAAGGTGCCAAGCAATTGCTTCCCCTTCTCTATCCAAATCCGTTGCGAGATATATTTGATCTGCATTTTCAGCCAATTTTTGTAATTCTTGAACAACTTTTTCTTTACCAGGCAGTATTTCGTAATGCGGATCCCAGCCTTGGTTTGGGTCTATACCCATACGCGCGACCAGGTTAGTATAATCTCGTTGCTTTTTATACGCTGCTTTCTCTTCTGGTTCCATTTTGCGAACTTCTGCTGGCGTTTTAGTTGCCGGCACTTTAGCTTTGCTCGAACCTGAAGTAGGTAAATCTCGCACATGCCCAATACTGGACTTTACGATGAAGTCATTACCTAAATATTTATTAATTGTTTTAGCCTTAGCAGGTGACTCTACAATTACTAGCGATTTGCCCATAGTTGCCTATTTCTAACCAAATATTAAAAATGTGTTTACCGCTATAAGCGGCGCGAATATTTATAGGTATATCTACAAACACTAGTTGTTACAAGCTTTTAATACAAACTTTTCAGTATTTACTGAATAAACGAACAATTTTTGTCGTTAAATTAAACAAACTAGTGTTTTTAGATTAATTGATGTGGAATATATAGAACAGAAACAAAAATGCCAACCTAAAGGTTGGCATTTTAAATACTTTATTTTTTCTAAGGCTCTGGTTCATCCAAAATCGACATCACGGTATACTGAGTTTTAACTCCACCAGGTGTTTCAAATTCAATATATAAAAAACCAGAATCTACAGCATCAGGATCTGTCTCTTTAGTAATATTGACAGTGACTGAATCTGGAAATTTTTGCGCTGTGTTAGTAACAGTATAGTCAGTCAATCCTTTCAATACAGCATTATCAGATGTTACTTTAACAGTAGTGCCCGCTGGTAATGGGTTGTTATGAATATCACTGAAGAAAATAGTAACCGAAATTGCGCTGTAAGGCGTCGAGTTACTAATATCAATCAGGTTTATGTCACACATACCAGCCATATCAGTGGCTTCTAAACTAATACCACTATTTAAGGTACAATCATTTAAGGGTGTTACAGCTCTAATATAGGGAGTACTACCAGACATAACTAACTCTGAACGAGCACGTACATTTACTGTTTCTCTAGTACAAGCCTTAGCTGTAAGGGCTTCATCACTACATAATAAACCATTATAAATCTTATCACCGCTATCATACTCGCCATTATTTAATGCACCAGAGCGCTCAACGTACCATTCGTTTTCCCCGCCATTGGAGTTAACAGGGTTAGTTGGCGCAGGTAACTCACCATCAAACACACCATTTTCATTAAAGTCTATAAATGCTTCTGGTAAATCCTGCAATGTAGAGTCAAATTCATTTTGATTAAATACGCCATTTGCTGATACATCATTGAAGGACTCCTCACCCACCGAATAAGCCAATAAACTTACTCGCCCACCTAGAGGGTAATCAATCGGCGCTAGTGCTGGTGCTTCACTAAGGGTTATTGCAACACCACTACTGTCAAGATAATTGATTAAATTACCACTTGCATCTAATTGCGACTCCCTGATGCCTAAAGAACAAGGTGCGGCTTTTCCAAAATGTCGATCACACTTTTGCCCTACTGAATTCTGGTAAATACTATAATGATACGGAATAGGATGTTGGCTACGCCACTGTGCATTACATACGCCGTCGGTTGTACGGCAAAGCAATAAAGGAGTAAACTGCTCGCCATCAATGGAGCCTACAGCACCGCCTTCACTAGCAATATAAATTGCTGTATTATCCGGTACGAAATTATTAAAGTGGTCTGCGGCAAATACGGTTAAATCGGTAGTTACTCCCGCTTCATTTAATGACTCGGTATTAAATGTTTTCACAGCAAGAGTAAAACTGTCTTGATCTGGTACCCCAGTTGTAACAGTAATGTCATTTGAAACAATTGAGATAACACTATTTTGAGAGGCATCCTCACTGTCAATTTGATGCGAAGCAGTAATAGATAAAACACCTGCAGCTCTTCCAGAGCGAATATTTACAGTTACTAAACCATCAGAGTTCGTAAATGCAAATTCACTGCCTAATAAAGCCCCACCGGGGTTTTGTGAAAGTGTAAAATCTATTTGCTTTTGACCTACTGGAGTTCCATTAATATCCAGCAGTTTAAAAGTCAGCTCTGAGTTTTCAGTGAGAGTTTGTCCCCCTGCTCCTTTAATGGCTAAAACTTGATTAGTCGCTTCAATAAAGTCAATTGAACCAGTCTTAGCGGCTGCTACATTAATACTAATCGTTTGTGTTGCTACATTACCACCAGTAACGACCGTGGCTGTGATTGTATCAACACCATTACAACCATCAGCTTTATATGTTGTACTGGCGATCCCACCAATACTACTTACGACACTATCAATAGTTGCTCTAGGTGTTGATTCTTGAGCACATGCAGACGTAAATTGTACTTCAAGCGGTGTCATAAATAAATTATTATTACTATCTACAATTTTTGCTGTAATTACAGTAGTAGAACCTGCAGATAAAATAGCTGACGAACCAATACCCGAACTTAAATCAACACTAACTTGAACTGCATTAATTTCAAATAAAGCTGATGCGATACTATTTTGTGATGTCAACTCAACTTGACCTACACCAGAGCTACTTCCAGGCAAAAGATTTAAAACTGCAATACCAAATGCGTCAGTTTTTGCAGTTAAGCTCTCTGGCAATAAAACACCTAATGTTGTCGTAGCATTAACTAGTACATCACTTGCGGGAGTATTTGTTCCTGCTTTTGTTACTTTTGCATAGATAATAGCCTGTTGACTTACGAGGTTACTATTTTCTGAACAATCTGAGAAATTAAGCTCAATCGCATCACGATCGATATTTAGCCAATTATCGGGGCAGTTTTGTAAAATTTTAATATCAATATTAGCGCTAGAATCATCCGATGGAGCTTCATCACCTGCAGTATAAAAGCCAAGTTTACTGCTAGTATCTTCGTACGTTGCTATAACGGTACCCGCACCTTCAACGCTGCCAGCTGCTAGCTCAATAGTTGCTACCCCACTTGTGTCGGTTAGAGCACTACCAGTTGCGGGAATAAATGAACCTAATGTGGTTGTAAAACTAACCTCTTGTCGTTGTACTGGCTGACCATCAGCACCTAAAACAGTTGCTTTTATTTCTAATGGTGAATCTGCAGTGACAGAGCGGTCTTCAAAAGAAATTTCAATATTGGCTGTCTGTACAATAGTCCCACCACCAGTCTCCCCTGTACCATCACCTATTGTTCCGCCATCTTTTTCAAGTGACCCACCGCCACCACAGGCTGTAAGAAAAAAACTGAGCAATGAAATGCTGAGTAGTCGCATTAAAGGCATAAACCTCTCCCTAGCGTTGTTATTATAATCAAAATTAATTCCTGCTTAATATTAACCTATAACTTAGTCTAAAATCACAGTTTTTTATTACTTTTTTGAGTGAAATATTTTTAAATAAATACTAACTTTTTCTGTAGTAAATATTTCCTTGCTGGTAGTCTATGGCAAATTTATAAAATGTAGATCAGGAAATATGTCAAAAATCCGTTCAATGAGTTTAACCACTCGCATCATGATTGGTATGGCGCTTGGGGTTACAGTAGGTTTTATATTTCAGGCTATATTAGCTGGTGAAGACGATTATCTAATACCTCTTGGGTTATTCTCTTTGCCAATTAAAGCCTTTTTTGTTGATGGTATTTTCCATGTTGGTGGACAAATATTCATCGCCAGCTTAAAAATGTTAGTTGTGCCTCTTGTATTTGTATCGCTTGTTTGTGGTACCTGTAGCTTAAGTGACCCTAAAAAATTAGGTCGCCTAGGTGGTAAATCTATTGGTTTATATTTAGTAACCACAGCAATCGCTATAACAGTAGCCATTACGCTAGCACTACTATTTAGTCCTGGTGAAGGAATAAGCCTGCCATCTAATGCAACCTACGATGCTAAAGAAGCACCTACCCTTGCACGTGTAATTATAGATATGTTTCCTACAAATCCTTTTGAAGCAATGGCCAAAGGCAATATGCTTCAAGTTATTGTGTTTGCACTTTTATTTGGTGTAGCTATGGCATTAAGTGGTAAAGCAGGTAAACGTGTTGCTACCGTATTTGAGGATTTAAACACAGTAATTTTAAAACTAGTTACACTTTTAATGAACATTGCACCTTATGGCGTGTTCTTTTTAATGGCTAAACTGTTTACAACAATTGAGCTTAGTTTAATCGTGAGCCTAGCCAAATACTTTGGTGTTGTGGTGTTGGCATTGTTATTACATGCTTTAGTTAACTACACATTAATTTTAAAAATATTAACTGGCCTGAACCCACTTACTTTCTTAGCAAAAATGAAGCATACATGCTTATTTGCATTTAGTACTTCAAGCTCAAGCGCAACCATGCCAATTACACTTGAAACAGCGACCAAAAAATTAGGCGCTAACAACTCTGTTGCCTCATTCACTATCCCTTTAGGCGCTACTATTAACATGGATGGCACGGCTATTATGCAAGGTGTGGCGACCGTGTTTATTGCACAAGTGTTTAGTGTTGATTTAACTATTTCTGATTACCTTATGGTTATATTAACTGCAACACTTGCTTCTGTGGGCACCGCGGGTGTACCTGGTGTGGGCTTAATCATGCTAGCAATGGTACTTAACCAAGTCGGTTTACCTGTAGAAGGGATTGCAATTATTATCGGTGTAGACCGCTTGCTAGATATGACTCGTACAGCGGTTAATGTAACCGGGGATTGTATGGTTACCTGTGTTGTAGCTAAATCTGAAGGTGAACTTGATGAGAGTATCTTTAACGACCCCAATGCAGCTAAAGATTTAGAAGATTATCATAAGTCTATTGATTCATAATCTATGACTATTGTTATAAAAAAACCTTGATGTTTTGCATCAAGGTTTTTTTTCGAGTCAAAATAATTAAACTGAATTCTAAAAACATTCTAATTTAAGGATTTAAGGATTTAAATTTAGAGAGTAAGTTTATTCCCACTTTATTTACACCACTACTCAAGCCAAGAGCTAGCTTGTCGCTTAATCCCTTTTTAATTTTGTATTTAATCTTATAAATTTGGCGCTCATGCTGCTGCTCTAGCAATGCATCATCACTTGTTTTTATAACGTCTACCAAGCCTTTATCAATTGCTTGAGTTGCAAACCAATGCTCACCTGTTGCCACTAAATTAATATCAAGGCTTGGACGTTGAGTGCTTACAAACGTTTTAAATAAATCATGTGTTTGCTCAATTTCTTCACGAAATTTTTCACGGGCCTTATCTGTATTTTCACCAAATAAAGTAAGTGTACGTTTAAACTCACCTGCCGTTATTTGTTCAAACTCAACATCGTTTTTCTTTAATATTTTATTAAAGTTAGGTATCTGAGCAATAACACCAATAGAGCCAACAATAGCAAAAGGGGCTGCAAGTATTTCATCCGCAACACATGCCATCATGTAACCGCCACTCGCTGCTACTTTATCAATTGATACACTTAGGGGTATGCCTGCACTTTTAATACGCTGTAACTGTGATGCAGCAAGTCCGTATCCATGTACAACACCGCCACCACTTTCTAAACGAATAAGCACTTTGTCTTTACTTGGTTCGGCAATAGAGATAATAGCCGTTATTTCTTCTCGTAAGCTTTCTACTTCGTGAGCGTCCATACTACCTACAAAATCAACTACATATAAACGAGGTTTAGGCTCATCTTTATCTGCTTTTTTACTATGCGATTTAAGCTGTTTTTGATGCGCTTTAAGCTCTTTTTTACTCAGCGTGTTTTGTAAAAAGCTTTCTTTAAGATCGACTAACTGCTCTGATATATCGTCAATTTGTATTTCACCTTTTTTTGCTTTTGGCTTAACTGCAGCACCTACTATAAGCATTAAAATAACTGCTATAGCGATAACAAAAGTGACTGTCTTAGCAAAAAACAAACCGTACTCGTATAAAAATTCCAACAGGTTTCTCCATTTATAAATTTCAGCTAATTTAGCATGCTTTAAAACAAAAAAAAGCCACTTTTCAGTGGCTTTTAAAGGTTAATTATTTTACTGGTTATTAATTAGTCACAATCTCAGGATTTGACACTAATAACATACGTCCACGAGAAGCTAAGTAAGTTGCTACTTGTAACTGCATTTCTGCATTAGCAGCAGCACTGCCCTCAACAGTCGAAGCCTCTGCATCATCTTGAGCTGGCGTTAAAATGGAACCATGATGGCCAGTCGTAAACTTCACTAAATAGCTAGAAGGTGTTTCACTCAATGCTTGCGAAGAGCTTACTGTTTCAAGACCCATCAAGTTAGCTAATGGGATTGTGCCAGAAATAGGATTATTAGCTGCCATTGGTGGTATCACTTGGTCAGGCTTGTTATCAACACCATCACCCACAACAACATTAGTATAAACAGGAGTACCTAATGCTTTCACAGTGGCTGCGTAGTTCGTAGGGTCGCCACTATCTAATGCTGTTTGAGCCGCAAAAGCAAACTGCGTAAATACACCTTGAATGTTAGTAAGTTTAGTCGTTTCACCCGCAGTAGTAAGTGATGCAATATATTCGCTGTAACCACATGTTAAAAAAGCTTCCTTATCCTCCGATTCAAATGAACCACAGTTAGAAAGCGCAGCGTCCTGTAAGTAAACGTTAAGCTCATCAGCTTCTGTTGTACCCGCTTGTGAAAGTACTGAACCTTGGATAAATGGACCAAACGCAGCGGATTCAAGTAAGAAGCTTGCTATACCGCCACCACCACTTGCAAGCGCTACCGTATTTACATTAAATAGCGGATCAAGCGTTTCTGCCATTGGCGTATTAGCTTGAGCAATAAATGCTGGAGCAACAATTGAACCCAAAGAGTGTCCAACGTAAGTTACATCTTTACTGTTTATCGTCGCATCATTAATAAAGTTCAAGCCTAAACGCAAACCTAATAAATCAGCAGCCGATTGACGAAGACTATCACGTGCAACTAGTAACGAACTTAAGTTCATGTAGCTAAGGACAGAGCCCGTTGTAGCATTAAAATCGTCTGTTCCATCATCACCAACATCTATACCACGCTCACCGTGGCGAGGATGATCAATAGCAACCGTTGCAAAGCCTTGAATAGAAAGCTGCGCCGTTAAAGCAAGCATACTTTCTTTTTGTGTTGTAATACCGTGTTGCATAATAACAACTGGCCAGCCACCTTCTGGGATACTTTCAAGCTCAGGTAAACCATAAGCTGAACGATAAACATTTATATCTGCTAAAATTGGCTTTGTGATTTGTACAGGTATAGTCTCATTGCTTTGAGCTAGTGGAACTGGGTTATATTTAGTTAAATGCCGAGTAATATCTATTTTTGGATAGTCATGTAGACGAGCATTTATTTGCTGGCAAACGTCTTCATAAGGACCTTCATCAAACATAGTTGCATCAATATCTTCTTCTTTACCCTCATCTCGTAACTTTTGATCCGCAGCTAACTGATTTAATACTGCAACAGGGCTTGAACACATTGCTTTCCAGTATGTGTCATTCAAAGCGCTTATACCTTTACCTGTTGGTGTGCCTAGATACATTGGTAAAGTAATCTCGCCTTTAATATATTCAACAGCATCAAATGGAGCAAAAGTAGCTATATCAGGAAATTTTAAAAAATCTTTAACCGTTTCAACCTCATCAGATTCTGTAACAGTTATTTTTGGTATAGTTGCAGGGTTTATCAAACTACCAGCTAACAATTGTTTAATAGTACCAAGCACTGGCCCTGCTGATTGAATAGTCATTGCACTAGAAAAAATAATATCGTCTTTTGAAATGTCGCCTGAACTTACCACTACATTTTCGTAGCTATTTACAGCACCTTGCAAACCAAGTTGGGCTTCTGTAATTAAAGGCGCTTCTTCACTCACAGAGGCATAAGTAGAAGAAGGTTCAATAGAACGCCCTAATGAATCTTTAAGCCCTGTAGTTAATATATTGATGTATGAGCTACCGGCTGTAAATGGTTTTAAAGGAATAATGGCAACGGCATCACCTGAAGCTTGAGTTACAAAGTCAACGCCAAAAGTAAGTTCACCTACTAATTTACAAGCAGTGCCTGCCGCTACAACAGAGCATTCTGCGTCAGTTAAGCTTGCACCCATTACAACTTCAAAAATCCTTACCGTTCCAGGGCTTCCCGCAGACGCTTCATCTAAACTTACATTTGGTGGGAATGTTAAATCAATTTTATAAGGAACCTGCGAAGACCAACCATCAAGTGCACCTAGAGCAAGCTGAGGGTCTGCATAAGCTGCTCGAGAAATAGACACATTGTTGTCATCTAATTCTCCAGGAATATTAAGTGTACCGTCTTGGGTTCCACTCATTAATAAATCATTAGGTACCGATAAGATACCTGCAGCAGGGTCAAATGTAACCGTTGCTGTTGGAATAACGGCTGCTGTGTCGTTCTTAACATCTTCTAACGTTTCTCCGCCGCCACAACCTGCCAAGGCAGCTGTAACAGAGAGTGAAAGTAGCATTTTTTTCATATTGTTGGCTCCGCACATATTTTATTTTTATAGTGTGTTTAATAAGTGTATTAAGTTAAAACAATGTAATCAGATTATTAATGAGACATTAGACCAGTTAAACTTAACGTAAAGTTTCTATTTTCGCCACCTTATTTTACAATAAATTCGATTACTTCACGTTTTGCTATGTTAAAATCAAAAAAAATAAATGAATGGGTACTTTTATGCGCACATATCAAGCGGCTGAAAACGCACTTAAAGATAAAATTATTTTAATAACAGGCGCCGGAGATGGCATTGGCCGAGTAGCGGCAATTACGTATGCAAAATACGGCGCTACAGTTATCTTATTAGGTAAAACAACTAATAAACTTGAATGTGTTTACGATGAAATTGTTAATGCAGGCTACCCTAAACCTGCAATTGTGCCCATGGACTTAAAAGGCGCAACAAAACAAAACTATCGCGACCTTGCTGCAACAATTGAATATCAATTTGGCCGCCTTGATGGCTTGCTCAATAATGCAGGTATTTTAGGGTCACTTGGTCCACTTGAACATTTTTGCTCATCTACGTTCGAAAACATAATGAAAGTAAACGTGACTGCGCAAGCGATGATCACTAAAGCGCTTTTTCCTGTTCTTCGTAAATCTGATAATGCATCAATCGTGTTTACGTCATCAGGTGTAGGCCGCAAAGGCCGTGAATTTTGGGGGCCATACGCCATCTCGAAATTTGCAGTAGAAGGCATGATGCAAACATGGGCATGTGAAGTAGGTAAAACAAATATTCGTGTAAACTGTATTAACCCAGGTGCGACTCGTACTTCTATGCGAGCGGCTGCATACCCGGGTGAAGATAGAGATACCCTTGCTACACCAGAAGATTTAATGCCAACCTACTTATACTTGATGAGCGATGATTCTAGTAAAGTGAATGGTGAATCGTTAGATGCTCAGGTAAAAAAATAACTCAGCCAAAGTCCCGTGTTATTTAAAAGCACATTAAAAAAGCCGCAGTTAGCGGCTTTTTTGTGTTCAATAAATAACTAATTGATTATTTACGTTTAGTAGGCTTAACACGTTGGTTGTGTTTTTTAACTGCTTTACGAATTTGGTTGATTTTAGCGCGTTTATCTTTGCGTTTTTCAGGCATAACAGAAAGCTTAGTTTGTGTTTCGCGGCCTAATTTAACGGTTTTGCGTAAGTAGTTTACTGTTTCTAAATCATACTCCATCCAACCACCTTGTGGCACGCGCTTATCAAGCTCTAGTTTACCGTAACGAATACGAATAAGGCGAGATACTTCCGCATCTTGAGACTGCCATAAACGACGAACTTCACGGTTACGCCCTTCATTTAACGTTACGTTAAACCAACGGTTAACGCCTTCGCCACCCATAGGGGTAACGGTCGTGAATTTGGCTGGACCATCTTCAAGCTCAACACCACGTAGTAAGTTTTTAACCGTTTCGTTGGTTACTTCACCAAATACACGTGCAGAGTATTCACGCTCTACCTCATAGCTTGGATGCATTAAACGGTTAGCTAATTCACCATCATTAGTAAAGAGCATCAAACCCGATGTATTAACATCTAAACGACCCACTGCAATCCAACGCTCACCATCAATGCGAGGGAGTCGGTCAAATACTGTACGGCGTCCTTCTGGATCTTTACGTGTGCTTAACTCACCTTCTGGTTTGTTATACATAATTACACGACAGATTCGGTCTGCTTTTTCTTCAATTTTTACAGTGTGTCCGTCAACACGAATCAAATCGGTTTCTTCAACACGGTCACCTAACTTTGCCACTTTACCGTTTACACTAACGCGGTTTGCGTCAATGTATTTTTCCATTTCACGGCGTGAGCCTACGCCTGCACGGGCTAAGACTTTTTGTAACTTTTCACCTTGTATACTCATTCGGATGGTTCTCTCACAGAAGGATCGCTCAATAACTGGTTAATTTTACTTTGCTGCTCTGTTGGCAGCGCAGGTAAGTTTTCAAGTCCAGTTAACGAAAAATAATCTAAAAATTGCTTAGTAGTTGCATATAAAGCCGGCTTTCCCGGAATCTCTTTATGCCCTACCACTTTAACCCACTCTCTTTCGAGTAAGGTTTTAATAATATTCGAACCCGTAGTAACACCTCTTACTTGCTCAATTTCGCCGCGTGTAATGGGCTGCCTGAATGCAATAAGTGATAATGTTTCCAGTAAAGCACGCGAGTATTTTGGTGCGCGTTCTTGCCACAAGTTATTTAACCAAGGGCTTAAACTACTGCATGCCTGAAACCGATACCCACTACCCACTTCAACTAAGCGAATACCACGAGTTTGAAAATGTTCTTGTATTGTATCTATTGCGTCGTTTATTCGCGCCATAGAAATAGCTAAATCTATTAATACAGTGTCTTTAAGGTGGCGTTTACTCACAGGCTTATCTGCAACAAAAATAGCCGCTTCAATGATCTCAACTAGTTGTTCATCACTAATTCGCCGACCCACCATACACACTCTAAACAAATAAAAATACACAGCCATCTATTATGACAGAACAACACCAAACTAGGAAAATATATCTATCAAATAACTTAATTTAAAACACAAAAAAACCAGTGACTAGCACTGGCTTCTTTTTTAGTTATTAAATCAACAACTATTAACTGTGTTTAATGGCTTCTAATGCATCGTCTTCAGCTACTGCGTTACCGTATTTTTTAATGTAACCCATAAATTCGCGTTTACTGATGCGTTTATCTTGGTTTTTATCCATGTAACCAAAATGATTTGAAATATCATCGTCGTTACCTTCAACTACCGAGATATAGCCATTGCTGTCGTTATCTAGACTTGCAAAGCTACTTTCAATTTTATCAAATTTAGCGATTTCAGCTTTAAATGCCGATTCACTTACTTCAGCATCAGAGGCTACTTTGCCATTATTGAGCTTCATATAAGTGTTAAACTCTTTGCGGCTAATTTCGTTATCCATATTGGTATCAATATTTGAAAAGTGCTGCCAGATGTTATCGTCATCTGCTTCAACCTTTGAGATATAGCCATCACTGTCATTATCTAAACTTGCAAAGTCACTGTCTATTCTTTCAAGGCCTTGATTAGATGAACAAGCTGCTAGGCTTAACGATGCTAAAATTGTTGCTGCTAATGTTAACTTTTTCATAAGACGTATCCTTCGTAATTAATTAAATGTCACTTTAGTTAATACAATTCGGATGCCAATAATAGTTAAACCATACAAATCAATAAGTTAATGATTTAAAGTGTATTTATTAAACACTTTCAATAAGTTAAGCTTGCAAGCTTTGCAAACAACCTTGTAATTTTTGCAAAAAAATACCCGGTAAAAACCAGGTATCTCAATTTTAGTTATATAGTTGAGCTAATTATTAGATTGCTGCGTTTTGGTAGCGTTTAACAAACTCAGTAACGTTTTGACCATTACATTTTAATGAGTTTAAGTTACCAATTTTTTGACGAACAGGTGCTAAACCTTGTTTTAAAGCCGTCATACATAATTGAGTTTCTTGTTGAGCGTCTTTAGCAAACACTTCTATTTTATCAGCAGATGTTTTGCTTAGCGTCGTTTTTTTAGCTATATCGCGAATATCTTCGCCATTACATAAAATGCTTTTAGAAAAACGAGATAGGTAAACACCGTGCTGGGCAGCTTCTTTACGAGCAGCACTAAAGCCTTCGTTTGCGCTTAGTACACATAACTTAGACTCAATTTTGTTATCTTGACTGAAGTAAGTATTGCTTTGTGCTGACGCAGTTGCAGATGCTAATAAAGCAGTAGCTAAAAGTAGTTGTGTTTTCATGAGAGATCCTATTTGAACGAGCTAAACAAGTGAATTTCGCGCATTATATATTCAATAAAGTTAAGTTCAATTGAATTTTTTATTTATTTAGTAAATTAATATTGCATTTACAATGTTTAAACTTTAGCCACCAATTGATCAACATTTGTGCAGCTATTATCTCAATTCAGTCATGTTATGTACGCGTATTTACTGATACAATTTAACCCATCAAATAGATCCAAATTTAAGGTTAGTTTTATGAAAGTGATTTCTTTCAATATCAATGGTCTGCGTGCTCGTCTTCATCAATTACAAGCAATTATCGACAAACATCAACCAGACGTTATTGGCTTGCAAGAGATTAAAGTTCATGACGAAGCATTCCCACTAGAAGATGTACAAAAAATGGGATATCACGTCTACTTTCATGGTCAAAAAGCACATTACGGCGTAGCTATGTTATGCAAAAAAGAGCCTAAATCGGTATTAAAAGGCTTTGCCACCGATACAGATGAATCTCAAAAACGCATGATAAGCGTCACTGTTGAGCAAGATAACGGTCGAGATTTAACAGTAATGAACGGCTATTTCCCACAAGGTGATAATATTAATCACGAAACTAAATTCCCTTATAAGCGCCAGTTTTATACGGATTTAATGACCCACCTTGAAACCAACCACACACCCGATCAGGACGTAATAGTTATGGGCGATATAAACATATCACCTACTGACTTAGATATTGGTATTGGCGACGTAAATGCAAAACGTTGGTTAAAAACAGGTAAATGTTCTTTCCAACCGGTAGAGCGTGAATGGCTTGCAACATTACTTAATTGGGGATTTAAAGACACCTTTAGAGAGCAAAACCCTGAAACAGACGACCAATACTCATGGTTTGACTACCGCTCAAAAGGGTTTGTAGATAACCGTGGACTTCGTATTGACGTTGTTCTTGCAACTAATGAACTTGCTGAACGCTGTATAGATACCGGTATTGATTATGAACTTCGAGGTATTGAAAAACCCTCAGATCATGCCCCAATATGGTCAACATTTAAGTAATTACGATGCTCAGCATAACAATACATGGACTACTTTGGTCCCTTGTAATTATCATTGCTATTTTAAGCTTTGATAAAAAAACATATAAATCGCTTTATAGCACATCAGCTCAACAAACGGGTGTGCTTGCGTGTGCGTTAGTGTTTGCAGTGCTTTGGCGAATAAAGGCAGGAATTTTAACGGGCCTTGATTTACACATACTAGGTGTTACCGCCGCTACATTAATTTTAGGCTGGCGATTAACGATTTTAAGTAGCCTACTTGCCACAGCGCTACTAACTGCATTTGGTCAAATTGAACTTGAACTGTTACCAGTACAACTGCTTATTGGTGCGTTTATTCCTATTTTACTAAGCTACCTTGGCTTTATAATTAGTTACCAGTATTTACCTCGTCATTTTTTTGTTTATATATTTGTTTGTGCGTTTATAACTGCAGGGTTTATAGCCTGTATAAAAATAAGCCTAGGTGCTCTATTTTACTTAGCTATAGGGCAATACAATTGGCAAGAACTCGCAGATAACTACGTTTATTTAAGTGCCATAATTTGGTTTCCTGAAGCAATGCTCAACGGCATGGCTATAACAATTATGATCACCTATCGCCCGCATTGGGTAAAAACTTTTTACGATAAGGACTACCTAGACTCATGAGTCTACAATATCAATGCCCGCTATGTAACCTCGCACTTTTGAAAGCTGATTCAACACTTCGTTGTGCTAACAACCACAGCTTTGACTTTGCCAAAGAAGGCTATGTTAATTTACTGCCAGTACAACAAAAAAATTCAAAACAACCGGGCGACTCCCTTGAAATGGTGCAAGCTAGACGCGCATTTTTAGAGCGTGGGTACTACCGCTTTTTACAACAAAATCTTAGCGAGTTGGTCGGTCTAATAAGCGCGAATACGGTTATTGATCTAGGATGCGGTGAAGGGTTTTATACCCAAGCAATAGCGAGTAAAACAAACGCTATTGTATACGGTGTTGATATTTCAAAATCTGCCGTTAAATATGCCGCAAAGCGCTACCCTAATTGCCAATTTAGTGTGGCATCAATCAGCCAAGCGCCCTTTAAAAACCAATTTGCTGATGTACTTGTAAGTGTATTTGCACCTTTGTTTGAAGAAGAACTTGAACGTCTTGCAAATCAAAACGCAACATTAGTGGTTGCAAGCCCTGGCCCTTGTCATTTAAAAGAATTGAAATCGTATATATATTCAGAAGTAAACGAACATACTGAAATTGCGATTCCAAAGGGATTTAAAAAATCAGAACAAATTCTTTTAACAGAGCAAGTAATGCTTGGCTTTGCTGATATTAAAAACTTAATAATGATGACGCCATTCGCGTGGAAATTTAGACCCGAGCACTGGGCAGCACTCGAAGAAAAAGGTGAGCACGATGTCACCTTATCGTTTTACATAACTCAATTTACTAAAACTGCTCTTTAGTAAATGCTCTATCCATTTTTTCAAACATATCTTTAAGTAAGTTAGCAAGCTCCATATAACGGGGCTTGTTTTCACTTAACTGCGTTTGATATCCATTAGCTGCCATTTTAGTGTACAGCTCGTTGTACCATTTTTGCATTGCAGGATCTAAAGGCGTTTGCGCTCGTTTACCTAACCAAAATAAACCTTGTAAAGGTAGCGATATAAAGAATAATGCACTCGCAATAGCTTGAGGTAAAAAATCAGAACCTAAGTAATTAAGCTGAAAAAACAACGTTAACATGGCCAAGATTGGCATTACTGTAATAGCCAGCTCAGTTGCTCTAATTACTCTAAACTCTAAAAATAAAGGCGCAAGCTCTTTGCGCATCGGCCATTTTTTACCATACAAACGGCCAGTTTGTAGTTGTGACATCACACTTTTTTGCATCATGACTCCTCACAGATACTGCTTTTAAATACAATACAAATACGAGCTATACCTAAAGTGTAACACAAAATGAAGGAGTTACACTGTCTGCGCTAAATAGCTTAAATTTACTATTAAATAGCATATAGTTCTGACTAAAGCCCACTAATTAAGGTAAAGTATTTAACATTACGTTAACTGCTTTGCATTTGATCACTCAACTGTTTTTGCTTTATTTAATGCCGAAAGTGTAACTATTACGTATTCACTTACTAAACTTGTTTATGGAAATTGAATTTATGCCTACAAGCTCTCCTAGGTCACAACACGTTTTAGTGCTAAATAGCGGCAGCTCTAGCTTAAAGTTCGCCATTATAGATTCAAATAATGGTCACGAGGTTACCTCTGGTTTGGCTGAGCGCTTAGGAAGCGAAGCCCCTTCAATAAAATATAAATATAATGGGACTAAGACCGCTATTAATTTGAAAGCTAACGAAGCTCACGCTGAAGCAATCAATACCCTAGTGGCATTAATTAAATCACATAAATTAGATGAGCATTTAATAGCAGTAGGTCACCGTGTTGTTCACGGTGGTGAACATTTTATACAATCAATACTTATCGACGAAGATGTTATTTTGGGAATTACACAAGCTGCTACACTTGCTCCACTGCACGGGCATGCTAATTTATTAGGCATTTCATCTGCAAAAGAATCTTTTAAAGGATTACCCCAAGTCGCGGTATTTGACACCGCGTTTCATCAAACTATGGATGAAGTCGCTTATCTATATGCCCTTCCTTATAAGTTATATACCGAGTTTGGCGTAAGGCGTTATGGTTTTCATGGTACAAGCCACTGCTATGTTGCAGATCAAGCCGCTCAGCTATTAAATCAATCCCTTGAAGAAAGTAATTTTATTAGTGCTCATTTAGGTAATGGCTGCTCTGTATGTGCAATAAAAAGCGGTAAAAGTGTTGATACAAGTATGGGCTTAACTCCCCTTGCAGGCTTAATTATGGGTATGCGCAGTGGTGATATCGATCCCGGTTTATTTAACTTTTTAACTACACAACTAAACTATAGCGCTCAGCAAATTGACGATTTACTAAATCAAGAAAGCGGTTTACTGGGCATAAGTGGGCTTTCTAACGATTGCCGTACAATTGAAGAGGCTTCGCTTTCTGGGAATCAAAGAGCAACTCTAGCAATCGATATGTTTTGCTATCGGCTTGCCAAACAAATTGCAGCCTACATGGTGCCATTACAGCGCCTAGACGCTGTAATTTTTACTGGCGGTATTGGCGAAAATTCAAATCTTATTCGTAAAAAAGTAATCTCTCAACTTGCCTTTTTAAACATTGATTGCGATGAGGAAGCTAACCTTAAAGCCCGATTTGGACAACAAGGGATTATTAGCATTAAAAAAACAAAAATTAAAGTTATCGTTATACCTACAAACGAAGAGTGGGTAATAGCAAACGATGCCGCAA
This sequence comes from Pseudoalteromonas sp. FUC4, assembly GCF_008370255.1. Taxonomy (GTDB): domain Bacteria; phylum Pseudomonadota; class Gammaproteobacteria; order Enterobacterales; family Alteromonadaceae; genus Pseudoalteromonas. The sequence continues at coordinate 1,145,593 of NZ_SEUI01000001.1, forward strand.
GCATAGTAAAGGAACTTTAATTATGGCACGTCGTATTATGTTGATTCCTGTATCTACCGGTGTGGGTTTAACGTCTGTATCGGTTGGTTTAGTGCGTGCACTTGAACAAAAAACAGTTAAAGTTAACTTTTTCAAACCCATCGCTCAGCCTCGTTCAGGCGAAACAGGTCCTGAAAAATCAACACAAATAGTTACTCAAGGCTCACCTATTAATCCACCTCTGCCTTTTGCGCTTGATTATGCTGAGCAAATGATTGCTGACGGTAAAGGTGATGACCTACTAGAGGAAATTGTTGAACGTTTTGAGAGTAAAATTAACGATGATGAAGTCGCTATTATTGAAGGTATGGTAACCACTCGTCGCCAACCTTATGCTGGACGTGTGAACCGCGAAATTGCACAAACGCTCGGCGCTGAAATTGTATTTGTACTTACCCCTGGTAATTACACCATTACACAAATAGAAGACCGCCTTGAAATTGCAGCAGGTAACCATGGCGGCATTGATCATCCTCATGTACTGGGTTGTATTTTTAATAAAGTAAATGCGCCACTTGATGAAGAAGGCCGTGCACGCGCCGATTTAGTCGATGCTTACAAACCTGAAGAGCTTGAAAACGAATTAAATCGTTTAGCGTCTTTACCTATTTTTAAAAAAAATCCGTTTATGTTGCTTGGCGCAATTCCGTGGGATTTTGACTTAGTAGCGCCACGTGTAAAAGACTTAAGCGCGTATTTAAAAGCAACAATAATTAACGAAGGCGATATGCTTCATCGTCGTCTGCGCCGTATTACTTTTTGTGCGCGTACGGTATCAAACATTTTAAACTACTTTACGCCAGGCACTTTATTAGTAACACCGGGCGATCGCTCAGACATACTTGTTGCAGCATGCCTATCTGCAATGAATGGCACTAAACTTGGCGCTATATTGTTAACCGGAGGGTATGAGCCAGAGCCACGTATTATGGCCTTGTGTGAGCAAGCCATGCAAACCGGTTTACCAATACTCGCAACCGATGCCGACACATGGCGTACATCACTGTTACTGCATAACTTTAATATGGAAGTACCAAATGATGATGACCAACGCATTGAAAAAGTAAAAGATCACAATGCAGAACATATCAATTCAAGCTGGCTCGATACTCTAGCTCAAAGTGTAGGCAAAACGCGTAAGTTATCACCACCTGCATTTCGTTATTTATTAACCGATAAAGCACGTAAAGCAGGTAAAACCGTAGTATTACCAGAAGGGAATGAACCTCGCACTATAAAAGCAGCGGCTATTTGCGGACAACGCGGAATTGCTAAAACTATACTATTAGGCGATCGCGAAGAAATAATGCGTATTGCCAAGCAACAAGGTATTGAGCTAAACGAACATGTAAGTATTATTGAGCCAAAAAGTATCATTAATGATTATATTGCTCCTATGGTCGAAATTCGTAAAAGCAAAGGCCTAACTGCTGTAGTAGCACAAGAGCAACTGCAAGATAATGTTGTGCTTGGTACAAAGATGCTTCAAGAAGGTAAAGTAGATGGTTTGGTATCGGGCGCAGTAAACACCACCGCCAATACAATTCGTCCTTCACTTCAGTTAATTAAAACAGCACCAGGATCATCGTTAGTATCATCCGTATTTTTTATGCTGCTTCCAGATCAAGTATTAGTTTACGGTGACTGTGCTATAAACCCAGATCCTAATGCTGAACAACTTGCAGATATAGCCATTCAATCTGCCGATTCTGCTTCCGCATTTGGCATAGAGCCACGAATAGCAATGATCAGCTATAGTACGGGTACCTCGGGTACGGGTGCCGATGTTGAAAAAGTACGTGAGGCGACAAAAATTGCGCAGCAAAAACGCCCTGATTTAATTATCGACGGCCCACTACAATACGATGCCGCTATAATGGAAAATGTAGCACTTAAAAAAGCACCTAACAGCCCTGTAGCTGGTAAAGCGACTGTATTTATATTCCCAGATTTAAATACAGGTAATACAACATATAAAGCAGTAAAACGCAGTGCCGACTTAATAAGTATCGGCCCTATGCTTCAAGGTATGCGCAAACCCGTAAACGACTTGAGCCGTGGTGCATTGGTCGATGATATTGTGTATACAATCGCCTTAACTGCAATTCAGGCAGCCCAAGCAGAAGCGCTAATAGCACATTAAACACAACGTGTGCTTTTTATAGCCTAGCTATTATTTATTTAATAATTAAGTAGTTAGGCTATTTATACCCTGCAACCCCCACACTTATCCACAGAAATTGTGGGTAAGTTTTTAATCTCTATTAAAATCGATTTACTAACGCTTATTTTAGTCGCTGTTACACCTTTAATTTAAAGCCAATAATCTATACTATAAAGCTATTAATAATGCTGTATCGCAGGCGTTTAATGTCAAAACAAACATTACTATTACACAGCACAGTTTTATCTATACACAGTTTAGATGTAGACGCCGACATACCTGCGGCACTCCTAAAGCTTCCTTTATTTTTTATATCTAAAACTCATGATGAACTATCCATTGTTTGCCCTAGTAGCTTTGAAATACACTCCCTAGATACCGAGTCTGATTGGCAAGCACTTGAAGTAGTAGGCCCACTTGGCTTTTCGTTAACGGGAATAATGGCCAATATATCGGGGGTATTAGCGCGTGCTAAAATTTCTATTTTTTCAATCTCAACCTACGATACCGATTATATATTAGTAAAAAAACAAACGGCGTCACAAGCGCTTACTGCATTAAAAAAAGAGGGTTACAACGTGGTGGCCCAATAGCATATGAAAGCACAAACAATAGAATATTTAGCACTGAATAAAACACCTCGTAATGCCATTCTTATTACAAGCCCATTTACAGGTAAAGTAATGTCGCTTAAAGAACATCCCGAACCTATTTTTAGGTTTGGTATTCTCGGTCCTGGTATTACTGTAAAGCTCAGTAGTCACAAAATTTTAGCGCCGTTTGATGGCACGTTATTACAAGTAAAAAACGCAGGTACTGAGTTTATTTTACAAGCTAAAAATGGCTTAAAAGTTTTAATCAACCTAACTATTACCGGTTCGCAATCAATTACGCACACACACATAGCACAATTAAACGGCAGTGAAATAAGTAAAGGCCAGCGCCTCGCTTATTTTGATTTACGCGAACTAGAAACGCCCATGCTTGCCAGTTTAATTTTACTTAACGGCCATAACCTCGGCACATTTCATTACTCACATTCGCATGTAAATGCGGATGTAGATACATTATTAACTATTATTAAGAAGAACTAAATTTATGATCACTCTATACGGTATTAGCAATTGCGACACGATCAAAAAAGCAAAAAAATACTTAGCCGACAACAACATCGAATTTACTTTTCATGATTACCGCAAAGATGGCGTAAATGAGCAAATGGTAAGTGATTTTGCAGATATACTCGATTGGGAACAGCTTGTTAATAAACGTGGCACAACTTATCGCGCACTAACTGATGAGCAAAAACAGAGCTTGACTAAAGAAAGTGCTATCCCATTGTTAGTTGAACAACCTGCAATGATCAAACGCCCAGTACTTGTTAACAATGGCAGTTACCATTTAGGTTTTAAAGCAGCTCAATACGATGAGATATTTAAATCATGAAAGATGATGTAATTGCACTCGCTCAAGCACTAATACAACGTGAGTCAGTAACGCCCGAGGATGCTGGCTGCCAACAGATGATGAACGATCGCCTGGCTGCGGTTGGTTTTAATATTGAGTCATTATTTTTTACCGACACATTAAATACATGGGCTCGAAAAGGCACACAATCACCGCACTTTTGTTTTGCAGGCCACACTGATGTTGTGCCAACAGGCCCACAGAAAAATTGGCAACGCCCGCCGTTTTCAGGATTAATAAAAGACGGTTTATTACATGGGCGCGGAGCTGCCGATATGAAAGGCTCGTTAGCTGCAATGCTTGTTGCAACCGAGCGGTTTGTTACTAAACATCCAGATCATAAAGGCTCAATTTCATTTTTAATTACCTCCGACGAAGAAGGCCCGTTTATAAACGGGACTACCCGTGTAATTGATACGCTAGAGGCGCGCGGTGAAAAAATTGATATGTGCCTAGTAGGCGAGCCTTCATCACGAGATGTATTAGGTGATGTTGTTAAAAATGGCCGCAGAGGTTCACTTACCGCTTTTTTAACTGTTAAGGGTGTACAAGGGCATGTCGCCTATCCACATTTAGCACAAAACCCAATTCACCTAGCAACCCCTGCCCTTACTGAGCTTAGCCAAACGGTGTGGGATAACGGAAATGAATACTTCCCTGCTACCAGCTTTCAGATTTCAAATATTAATGGCGGCACAGGTGCAGGTAATGTGATCCCGGGTGAGCTAGAAGTACAATTTAACTTTAGATTTAGCACGCAAGTAACACATGAACAATTACAACAACGTGTAAATGACATACTACAAAAGCATAACTTAAATTATGAATTAAGCTGGATAGTAAATGGCTTGCCTTTTATTACCGAGCACGGCCCACTTGTTGATGCCACAGTAAAAGCGATTAAATCAGTAACTGGTTTAACTACGAATCTTGAAACCACCGGCGGTACTTCTGACGGTCGCTTTATTGCACAAACAGGTGCTAAAGTAATTGAACTTGGCCCACGTAACGAAACAATTCATAAAGTAGATGAATGCGTAAGTACCGATGATTTGATAGCCCTTACCGACATTTACGAGCAAATACTAGAGCAACTTTTAGCATAATGGATGTAACTAAACCAACATCAATAATGTGTATCACAGGGCAAAGTGATACACATTTAACTGATATACAAAATCATCGCTTGCACAACGCTATAATTAGCGACTTTTTAGCACTACAAAGTGCAGCTCAAAAAGCGGGATTTGAGCTTACTATTGCCTCAAGCTTTCGCGACTTTGAACGCCAGTCAATTATTTGGAATAATAAGTTTTTAGGTATTCGACCTGTTTATAATAAACAGCAAAAGGTTGTAGATTTAACTAAATTAAATGATGTAGATAAATGCATAGCAATAATGCTCTACTCTGCACTACCTGGCGCAAGCAGACACCATTTAGGCACTGACTTAGATGTGTTTGACAAAGCTGCGGTGAGTGATGATTATAAGCTACAGCTAACACCTGAAGAATACCTGCAAGGTGGCCCGTTTGCATCTCTAAGTAATTGGCTTGATACTAACTTAGTTAAATTTGGTTTTTATCGCCCTTACCAGCACGATTTAGGTGGCGTAGCGCCTGAGCTTTGGCATATAAGCCATATTAAGCAATCACAATTATTAGTGAATAAGCTTAGCGAGCAAATACTTTTTGAATGCATAAAAAACAGTGAACTACAGGGTAAGCAGGCAATACTTGATAACTTACCTGCTATTTATAAACGCTTTGTAACAAACGTGAGCCCGCCCACCTAAAAGAAGGTTAGGTTAAGCCTTCTTTTTATTTAAAATAAACACCAGCACAGCTCCTAATATTAAGGAGCTTGCTACTATAAACTCCACTGTTACCTGCTCTGATAAAAACAAAACACCAGCAATGGCGGCAAGTACCGGCACACAAAGTTGCACAACCGCTGCTTGGGTACTTTTAAGCAATGGCATTGCTACATACCAAACACTATAACCAACTCCAGACGCTATTGCCCCCGAGGCACACGCAAGTAACACCCCTTCAATACTCATATTTTTTAAATAACTCATACCAACAAGTAATAAAACAGGGATAGCAACTAAGCTTCTTATAAAGTTAAACCCAGTAGTACGCAGTGGCGATACGCACACTTTACCGCGAATACTGTAAATACCCCATGCCACACCACTGAGTGCCATAAGTGATGCACCTAATAATGAAGGCACCGCTGCAGATGGCAGCATTAAATATACAAAACCAGATAACGCCACTATAAATGCACACCACTGAAGTACGCTTAATTGCTCTTTTTGATAAATACCCCAGCCAATCATAGTAAGCTGCACAGCAGAAAATAAAATTAGTGCACCGGTACCGGTATCTAGCTCTACGTAGGCAATCGAAAAACAAAGCGCGTAAACAAGCAGGCTAATACTGCTTCGCCAGCTTCCCCTGTCACTTAAAATAGCTGGATTGAATGTGCCTTTACGTTTTAAATTATGGGTATAAATTGCCATTATAATGCCCAAACATGCAGCCCCGCTCAGCAAGCGAATAACAGTAAAGTTCCAAGCATCTATATAGCCCTCGGCTAAGGCCATTCTGCAAAAAAGAGAATTTGCGGCAAACGCAATTAAAGCAATGATTGTGTACAACGTAGCTTTCAAAAAAATTCCTTAGCAATAAAAGCGAATTACAGCGTTATTTTAATTAACTAATTAACCTACTAGGCTCAAAACATTGTCATAAGCGCCTATAAAACCGCTTACTGAGCAGCACATTTAAACAGGATTAGTATAACTGTGCAAAGAGAGTATTTAGTTTTAATAAATTAGATCATTTACGCTTTAGAGATCATTATATTTAACAAGACCAATAAAGTACCTTAAGCATTTCATTATTGTTACTCAACAAGAAAAATTCACACTTTGTTCACCAATCTCATCTTATATTTGTCTGCTAACAGTCAGTATTACTCTACGATTTTTTACAATATTTCACACATTTAGCCAAAAATAGTATGTTAATGTATGCAAGTAAATTAAGAGGAGTGCGCAGTGCGCCTAAGTATAATTTTAAGCTTTTGTTGGATTTTAAGTGGATGTAGCACAATGGGCTTTAATGACCTATTTAATGACTATGCCACGCAAATGACACCAATAAGAAATGCGATCGAGAAAAATAATATCGAAGAAGCGCAATCTCTTATTGCTAATAATAGCACTCTGCACAGCAGCTACTTACTCAACCAACTTGAGCAAGCTCGTTTAAACGACTTAGCTAACACACCAGATGATGCGCAAAGCAGATTTGAGAACGTGTATACGCGAATGCAAAAAAAGCGTGAAGCCGCAAAAATACAGGTAAGTGCTGGCCTTGAACAAAGTAACGCTTTATTTACCAACGACTCAGCAATAACTTATGTGCCACCCGCTTACGAAATGAGCATGCTTCATAGCTATAAAGCACTTAACTACGTGTATAAAAATGATATTGAAGGCGCATTGGTAGAAATTCGCCGAGCTAATAAAGTACAAGTTGATGCGCTTAGCGAGAATGAAGCAGAAGTAGACTCAACCGTTAAAGAAGCTCAGCAACATTATCCGAGCATGAGCAATGTAACCAGAGACATAAAAAATGGCTTTCAAAATGCCTACACATTTTACTTATCTGCTTTGCTTTACCAAAGTGATAAACAATACGACGACGCCTATATCGATTATAAAAAAGCATTGGCTATACAACCTAACAATATTTATTTACAGCAAGATGTAATGCGCCTTGCTAAAAAACAAGGGTTTGACCAAGACTTAAATGAATTTAAAAAACGCTTTGGCGATACGTCCACTATTTCTTCATCACAAGGCGAAGTAATTGTTTTATTTGAACAAGGATTAGTACCAAAACAAGATGAATTTAAACTGCGCTTGCCAATTTATTCATCACGTGGCGATGCACGCTTTTACAGCTTGGCGATGCCGGTATATAAGGATAATGCCTATGTGCGCCGCCTTAACAATATAAATATAGATGCACAAAGCTTGGCGCTTAGCCCACTGGTACACATTGAAGCACTTGCAGCTAAAACGTTAGAAGATCAAATACCTGCAAAAGTCGCTCGCCAAGTACTTAGATTAGTAGCTAAAGAGAAAGTGCGGGCAGAGCTTGCTCGCAGTGCCGGTGATGTAGGTAACATACTTGCTAATATTTATAATTTGGCGTCTGAGCAAGCTGATACACGCAGCTGGCTTACACTTCCAAATCAAATAAGTGTCGCAAGGCAAAGCCTAAATACAGGTGAGCACTCTGTGCATATAGGCACACAAGCACCTATAAATTTTACCATTAGTAAGCAAGGGTTAACGTTAATTTACTTAACCTCTATTAATAACTACTTTAATTACCACGTAGTTCAACTTTAGGAGCCACCATGAAATACATAGCGCCATTATTAGCAGTTTTAATGCTCAGTGCATGTTCCAGCAAACCGGTTACATCGGGTATTTCTGTTGAACAAAATAAAAACCAGTTTAATGAACAATTACGTGTAGATAACCCAGAGCTTGGTAAAAAGCTGGCCATTACTGATGTTAAAACACGTCAAACCAACCAGTTAACCGATGTAGTAGTGACACTTTCGAGCCAGTATAAAAAATCACAGTATTTGCAGTATCAATTTAATTGGTTTGATAAAGACGGCTTTGTTATTAAAGGCAACCATTCACCTTGGCAAGCACTCACCTTATTCGGTTTTGCAAAAACACAATTACCGGGCTTAGCACCGAGCTCTGATGCGGTTACCTTTTCTTTAGCAGTTAGAGAAGTGTCTACCGAATCACAAGAATTTAAAGATTAAAGGAAACAACCATGATCATCAGTAATAAATTTAAAACAGCATCAACTTACGCTTTAGTTGGCCTGAGCGCTTTAGTATTAAGTGGCTGTGCTAATAAAGCCGTAGTAAGTTATGGCGATGCACAAGCAGTGGAAACAACAGATATTAATTTTGGCTCTACCGACTTACAAAAAGTAGCGAGTCAAATGACCGATTCATTACTCAGCTCACCCGTTGTTGGCACAATGACTGCCAATAAACGCCCTGTAGTATTTGTTGAACGTATTAAAAACAAAACTAGTGAGCACATTGATACTGAATCAATCACCGATTCAATCTCAACGCAAATGCTACGCAGTGGTAAGTTCCGTTTTGTAGATATGACGCGTGTTGAGTCAGTACGTGAGCAATTAACATTTCAAAACGAAGATGCCCTTGTTAACCCTGCAACAGCCGTTGCATTTGGTAAACAAATTGGCGCGCAATATATGTTATACGGAAATTTATCGAGCATAGTTAAATCAAATGCCGACAAATCAGACGTATACTATAAATTTACGATGCGTTTAATGGATATGGAAAGCGGCCTAGTTGAATGGGCAGACGAAACTGAAATTCGTAAAACTAAAGAAAAATCGACATTTGGTTGGTAGTTACTAAGCCTTTACGGGCTAACAAGCCCGTACTTGCTACCAATAGGAGATTATTATGAAAGCTATAACATTAGTGATGTGTGCTCTAATTACTATGAGCGCGCCAACTTTTGCCCAATATGAGCGAAATAAAGCAGTACCTGTCCAACAGGTTTTATTTGGTGATGTAAAATCGGTGCGTAATATTACCGAACAAGAACTCATACAAGATAAAAACAACGGTTGGAAAACCTTCGGCGGCGCTTTACTAGGTGGCGTAATAGGTAATCAGTTTGGTGGCGGTAGCGGCCGCACAGTAGCAACTATTTTAGGCTCAGTTATTGGCGGAAGTGTTGCACACAATAAGCAACAGCAAAGCCATTATCAGCAAAATAATTTTGTTGAACTGTTAATACAAGTCGAAAATGGCGACCAGTTTATGGTAGTTCAAGACCAGTCAATGCGTTTTAGCAGAGGCGACAGTGTACGATTAGTCTATTTAAGTGATAACACCGTACGTGTAGATAAAGCGTATTAGCCAATATATCTAGTTATTCATGACTAAAGTAAAAACGAGCCAAATTTGGCTCGTTTTTTATGCATTTAAGTAATTATACCTGTCGGTAATCTTTAAAAAAGCGCTTCATTTTAAGCATTGCATCCGACAAGTCATCTTTGCTTGGTAAAAAAACCAATCTAAAATGATCCGGCTCGGGCCAATTAAACGCCCTGCCATGCACAAGTAATATTTTTTCGGCTTTTAGCAAATCGTACATCATCTTTTCATCATCTTTAACGTTAAAAAGTGCTGTATCTACTTTAGCAAACGCATAGAGCGCGCCTTTAGGTTTTTTACAACTAATTCCTTCAATAGCATTTAACCCGTGCCATGCTATATCGCGCTGCTCGTATAAGCGACCACCAGGGTTAATTAAATTATCAATTGATTGCACGCCGCCCAACGCTTGCTGAATTGCGTATTGCGCAGGTACATTCGCGCATAAACGCATTGATGAAAGTATTTCTAGGCCTTTACGTAAATCATCCATTACAGAGGTACGACCGCTTAAAACCATCCACCCCATTCTTAGTCCGGCTGCACGGTAGGTTTTAGCTAAACCGTTAAACGTAATGATTGGTACATCATCACACAGTGAGCCGATTGAAGTGTGCGTTATACCGTCGTATAAAATCTTTTCGTAAATTTCATCGCTCAATAACAGTAGTTTATGTTCACGCGCTATATCAATTAATTGCATTAACAAATCGTCACTGTAAACCGCACCTGTCGGATTATTAGGATTAATTAATACCAGCGCTTTAGTTTTAGATGTTATCTTGCTTTTTATATCTGCAATATCCGGAAACCAATCTTGCTCTTCATCACATAAATAATGCACCGGATTACCACCCGATAACGTGACCGAAGCCGTCCAAAGTGGATAATCTGGAGCTGGAATAAGCACTTCATCGCCATTATTTAATAGCGCTTGGGTGATCATCTGAATAAGTTCGCTTACGCCATTACCAATATAAATGTTATCTACATCTAAATTATGTAATCCACGTTGTTGGTAGTGCTGATAAATAGCCACGCGGGCTGAATAGAGGCCTTTAGAGTCACAGTAACCTTGGGCTGAATATAAGTTGCGGATAATATCGCGGTGCATGTCTTCTGGCATATCAAAACCAAAAGCAGCCGGATTACCTATATTCAATTTTAATACTTTTTGACCTTCGTCTTCCATTTTTTTAGCTTGCGCTAAAACCGGCCCACGAATGTCATAACATACACCTTCTAATTTGTGACTCTTTTTAATATCAGACATTTTTACCTCTTTAGGGCGTATTGACTTTATGGATTAAATTTGTTCAACCTAGGGGCGATTTAATCGCGGCGCGAGATTTGTAACCTAGTGGGCTAAGTAAAAATAGAGTAACAAAGAGAAAATAGCCCCTAGGAAGAACCCTCTGGGCAATGCGTGTTTGGATTTTATGTGTTGTTATCGCCTATTTATGTGGAAAAACCACACTGCATAGGCTCTGCCTAACCTAAAAACCAGACACTCGTTGCAAATTCAATCCCGAAAGATCAACACGCCCTAGTGAATCTTTAGACTAACCTAGTAAAGGCATAAAATGCCAGTGTATTTAAGCGCTTAATACTGAAATAAATTCACGTTTCGGTTTCAATAATTAACGAGATGCTAACCATTCATTTAGCTTAGCTTGAGAGCCTGTTACTTGAGCCATTAAACTATTAGATGCGTCGATGGCTTCAGCTAAGTTATCTAGGTTTAAATTTTGTTCAATAACGCGAGACACTTCAGCAAGGCTTGAAGCCCCAAACTGCGCTGCGTTAGATTTTAAGCTGTGAGAGTGGCGAATAGCCGCTTCTTTGTCTTTGCCAATAGTTGCTAAAACTTCTGAGCCTAAACGTTCAAACTCTGAGCAGCAAAAATCAAGTGTATCAGCAAACTGCTCACCCAATAACGATTCCATACTCTCTAATGCTGATGTATCTATATTTATTTCTGTCATATTTTAAGCCCTTAAAACAATCCATGTAAGTTACAGTTTAATAGTACTACTTTATATTGATGCGTAAAAAAAACCAACTTAATTACCTTATAAATGTATAATTATGAAGATCGTACTGGCAACAAAAAGTTTATTAAATGGCACGCACACTTTGTAATCATTGTAACTTTTCACTAAACACCTGTATTTGCAGCGCAATTACAAATATAAACAACAAAGTTACAGTTATTATTCTACAGCACCCGAGTGAAGAAAAAATAGCAAAAAATACCGCTAAACTACTCAATTTATGCCTAACTGATTGCCAAATAATCAAAGGCGAAAATAATGATGACTTTTCCATACTAAAAACACTGCCAGTAAGCTCAACTGTTTTACTCTACCCTAACGAACACGCTGTAAATTTAGACGATAACACTGAGCAACCAAGTGTAAAAAGCATCACTCATTTAATCGTGGTTGATGGTACATGGAAAAAAGCCTACAAAATTTTGCAACTCACCACATTATTAAATAAATTTAAAACGGTCAGTTTTAAACAGCTACCTAAAAATCGTTATGCTATTCGTAAAGCCCCTCGGGCCGACAGCCTATCCACACTTGAAGCTGTAGCGCATAGTTTGTTTTTAATAGAGCAGCTAAATCCCGCACCACTTTATAATGCGCTTAATGAATTAATACAAAAACAAACCCAACACATGCCCGAGCACGTAAAAGCACGTTACTTAGATTAAACTCGTTACTATATGAAACTTGCAATGCGTAACTACCCTAACAGACTAAAACGTGGCTTTACTCGCCAAGGACCCGACTATCGCTTTGACGACCAAGTCGACTTTAGCGATATAAGAGATACCTTCGGCTTTAGGTCAATGGTCGTTGGTAAATGGGTAACTAAAGAAGAGCGCTACATTAGCGCCAATTTAATTTACGATGCACTGGCGGATCTTGCGCAAATACTGCATTTACCGCCCAAAGCTATTGGTCTTCGTGGCAAACTTAATTTTGCATTTGGTCATGGCGGTCAAAAAGGTGTACAAGCGCATTATAATGCAGCCTCTCAAACGCTTGCCCTTGCAAAAAATGCAGGCGGTGGTGCGCTTGCTCACGAATGGTTTCATGCGTTTGACCATCATATAAGCGAGCATTTATTTGCAGCAAAGCCCCGCTTTGGCTTTGCCTCAAAATTATGGCTTTCAAACACGCCTAATTTATCGCATCCACTTAATAATGCTTTGAACAGTTTTTATAAACATGTATTTTTAGATGAAGATGGTATTGATGCAAATAACTTTGTACAAACGTGTATAGAACACGACAAAGCCCATAATATGAATTATATGAGCATGCCAGAAGAGCTTGCAGCCCGGTGTTTTGAAGCCTGTATTGAAGGCCACACATGTATAAAAAATAGCTTTTTAGTGGGTGGCTTAAAAAGTAGTATTTTAATATACCCAAACAGTGAGCATATTAATAAAGCAAATGAAGCGCTTAACCAGTATTTTGAACTACTGGGTTATGCGCTTCATAAAATAGACGAGTAATGCCTATATTTGGTGATTATTTATCATCACTAATACGGCTTGCTACTGCGCTGCTTTGATCTTTATATTTTGCATCTTTACGAATATTGTATGGGTTTTCACATGGTCCCGATAACATCTCAAAGCTCATAGCACCAATTTTCATCAGTGGGCGTAGTGCCAGTGGTAATTTACCTGAGTTGTAAAACTCTAAAACAATATTGCCACTCCAGCCTGGGTCTATTCGATGCGCGGTTACATGCACCATTAACCCCAAACGCGCAAGCGATGAGCGTCCGTCTAACCAACCTACTATATCTGCTGGCAGAGTGACTTTTTCATGGGTAATAGCGAGTGCAAGTTCACCTGGGTGTAAAAAGAATGCTTCACCTTCATCAAGCACTATTTCTTCACTCATGATCGATTCCATGGCCTTATTTAACTGATCTTTTGGACCACTTAAATCGACGTATGCCGCGTTATGCGCATTAAAAGTTCTAAATTTATTTCCCAAGCGTAAATCGGCAGTCACGCCTGAAATCATCTCGCTCGTTGGTGCAGGCTCAATAACAATGCGGCCATCGCTTAAGTATTCTTTAATATGTGTGTCTGAAAGTCTCATTATTTATTAATCTTCTGTAATCACAATTTCAATTGCATTGTGATGCTGTTGATAATAAAGCGTGCTGGCTATTAGCCTTGCTGCTGCGCTGTATGTTTTGCTTATTGCGGCGTCGTTATCGCTTGCAATAAGTTTACCTTGCTCAGAATACTCGCGTATATCTATTGCAAGTGGAATATGGCTAAGTACAGGCACGCCGTGCTTATGCGCCAGTTTTTGCGCACCGTCTTTACCAAATACGTGATTAGCTTCACCACAATGAGTGCAAATGTAGTGGCTCATATTTTCTATTAAGCCTAGCACCGGTACGTTTACTTTATTAAACATAGCAATGCCTTTTTGCGCATCGGCTAGGGCTAAATCTTGCGGGGTCGTGACAATCACAGTGCCGCTAGCGGGTACTTTTTGGCTCATTGTAAGCTGAATATCACCGGTGCCCGGTGGCATATCAACAATTAAGTAATCAAGCTCGCCCCAATCAGTTTCGTTAAGTAATTGGCTTAGCGCGCCCGACGCCATTGGCCCGCGCCACACTGTTGCATCATCACTTGGAACTAAAAAGCCAATTGATTGCGCTTTAATACCGTTTGCATCAAAAGGCTGCAGCTGTTTGTTATCTTTAGTGACGGGCTCTGCGCCCACTAATCCTAAAAGCATTGGGATAGATGGGCCATAAATGTCAGCATCTAAAATACCCACCTTTGCGCCTTCATTTTTAAGCGCGCCTGCCAAGTTAACAGCAGTAGTTGACTTACCTACTCCACCTTTGCCTGAGGCAATAAGTACAATATGTTTAATCGCTTTAAACTTAGCCGCCTCTTTAATGATAACCTTGGCGCTAATAGTTACAGGCACATTTAAGCTTTCACTTATGTGTTGCTCAACTAAAGGCATTTCTGATTGCCCAGCAAATGGCAGAGTTAATTTGATTTGTAGTGATTTATCGTCATTTTGAGTAATAGTATCAATGAAGCTTTCGTCAATACCGACGGCAAAAGCCGCACTACGATATGCCGCTAAGGCAGTTATAATCGGTTGTTTTTGCACCGATTTAGAAGAGAATAGTTTCGACAGTCCAAACATAGCAATTAAATAGCGTTTCTTTGATGAAAAGTGCCACGGAATTATGTAACATTCAGGGCATTAACACCAGTCAATTAATAAAAATCCATAAGCTGTGCGCACTCTAAGCAGATAGCTTGTAGATAAATTAATGATAATTGCCGTTTGTATAATAAAAACGGCGTTTTATCCTCAATTCGGAATGATTATGACGCAGCGAAAGATCCTGATTACCAGCGCATTACCTTATGCAAATGGCCCTACTCACCTAGGTCATTTATTGGAATATATTCAAACTGATATTTGGTCACGTTTTCAAAAACTACAAGGCCACGAAGCTTATTATGTTTGCGCAGACGATGCCCACGGCACGCCAATTATGCTTAATGCGCAAAAGCAAGGGATCACGCCTGAAGAAATGGTAAAACAAGTGAGTATAGAGCGCCAACGCGACTTTGCTGACTTTAATATCAAATTTGATAACTACCACAGCACGCACAGCCAAGAAAACAAAGAATTAAGCGAACTTATTTATAACCGCCTAAACGATGCCGGTCATATTAAAAAGCACACTATTTCGCAACTATTCGACCCTGAAAAAGGTATTTTCTTACCAGACCGTTTTGTAACAGGTACTTGCCCAACGTGTAAGTCTGAAAACCAAAACGGCGATAGCTGTGATTCGTGTGGTGCTACATACAGCCCTACCGAACTCATTAATCCGCGTTCTGTAATGTCAGGTGCTGAGCCTGTACTTAAAGATTCTGAGCATTACTTTTTTGACCTGCCAGCATTTGAAGGCATGCTAAAGGAGTGGTTACACTCGGGAACTATTCAACAAGAAATGGCTAATAAGCTAGACGAGTGGTTTACCGATGGCCTGCAGCAATGGGATATTAGCCGTGATGCACCTTACTTTGGTTTTGAAATCCCAAATGCACCAGGCAAATATTTTTACGTTTGGTTAGATGCACCTATAGGTTACATGGCGAGTTTTAAAAACCTATGTGACGAAAAAGGCCTCGACTTTGATGCATTTTGGGCTGAAGGTTCAGACGCAGAGCTTTATCACTTTATTGGTAAAGACATTATCTACTTCCACAGCTTATTTTGGCCAGCAATGCTAGAAGGCGCTAATTTTAGAAAGCCAACTAACGTATTCGCTCATGGTTTTGTAACTGTGAATGGCGAAAAAATGTCTAAATCGAAGGGTACGTTTATTAAAGCGCGTACTTATTTAGATAACTTAAACCCAGAATACTTACGTTACTACTACGCAGCAAAATTAAGCAGCGGTATTGTTGATCTTGATTTAAATCTAGAAGACTTTGCACAGCGAGTAAATTCAGACCTAGTAGGTAAAGTAGTCAACATAGCAAGCCGTTGTGCTGGCTTTATTACTAAAAAGTTTGATGGCAAGCTAAGCAGCACTATTATGCAACCAGAGCTGTTAGCAGAGTTTCAAGCTGCTGCACCTAGCATTACAACACACTACGAGAACCGTGATTACAGCCGCGCAATTCGTGAAATAATGGCGCTTGCCGACAAAGCAAACCAATTTATTGATGGCGCAGCACCTTGGGTATTAATTAAAGACGACACTAAGCAACAAGAAGCACACGAAGTGTGTTCTCTTGGTCTTAACTTGTTCCGCGTTTTAATTACTTACTTAAAACCCGTGTTACCAGGAATGGCTGATAACGTACAAGCGTTTTTAAATGACGACCTTGCATGGGACGGCGTTCAAAATGCGCTAGTAAGCCACCCTATCAATAAATTTAAACCATTAATGCAACGTGTTGAAATGGATAAAGTGAACAAAATGGTTGAAGAATCTAAAGAAAGCTTAGCACCAAAAGTAACAATTGACCCTAACAGCCCACTTGCAAAAGAGCCGATTAGCGACGAGATTGAGTTCGATGATTTTGCAAAAGTAGACTTACGCGTAGCTAAGATTGCTAAAGCAGAGCACGTAGAAGGCGCAGATAAACTACTTAAGCTAACACTTGATTTAGGCGGCGAAACTCGTCAAGTGTTTGCGGGTATTAAATCAGCTTACGCACCTGAGGATCTTGAAGGTAAGCTAACCGTTATGGTTGCTAACCTTAAGCCTCGTAAAATGCGCTTTGGTATGTCTGAAGGCATGGTATTAGCAGCAGGCCCTGGCGGAAAAGAAATTTATATTCTTAACCCAGATGACGGCTCAGAGCCTGGTATGCGCGTAATGTAAGCTAACGCTTAATAACCCATCTAAAAACCGCTGATACTGTCAGCGGTTTTTTATAGGCTTCCCTATTTGATTTATAAGCATTATTTAAATAATATCAGTGTATTAAAATATTTTTTAGATCAACAACCATGACCAGCAACCTTGATACCCAAAGATTAAATACCAGTGCGCTAATCAAGCAATATAAGTTACTCGCAATCTTGCGCTTAAAACAACAAAGCGATGTAGCTCCATTAATTGACTGCTTAGTTAATGCAGGCATAAACGCACTCGAAATCACTTCAAACACGCCTGGCTTTGAGCAAGAAATAACAAAAGCACGCGCAGCGCATAAAAACGCACTTATTGGTGCAGGTACAATAATAAATACCACCCTGGCCCAGCAAGCTATTAATGCTGGCGCGCAGTTTATCGTAACGCCAAATACCAACAAATCGGTTGTCGAACTTGCCCACCAGCACGGGTTACCCGTATTAATGGGCGCACTAACACCTACCGATGTAGCAAATGCAATTGAATATAACGCTGATATTATTAAGGTATTTCCTGCCGGCAGTATGGGCGTCGGTTACTTTAAAGCATTAACCGGTCCTTTTTCAGAAGCACAATTAATGCCTGTTGGTGGTGTGAATTTAGATAACTTATCACAATGGTTTGAAGCAGGTGCTTGTGGCGCTGCAGTCAGTGGCGATTTTTGTAAGGTATTAAATACCGAACAAGAGCGTAGTGTTCTTACCAAGCTTGTAAAAAAATATATAAGTGAACTGCCTAAATAGGCAGTTATATTTTAACTATAAAATTAATCATCTTTTTTAATTGAGCTTTTTCAATACGCGATCTTTTCTTGGTAGGTAATAGTTATCGTAATCAAGAGACACTATAACGCGCTCTGCTTTTCCTAATAACTCATTACGCGGAATTAAACCTATTACACGCGAGTCAGCGCTATTGTCACGGTTATCGCCCATTGCTAAATAATAATCATCAGGAATTGTAATTGCATCAAAGCCCGATAAACGTGAAGGAATATTTGCCACTCTTATCGAATGCGCTAATCCGTTTAAATCTTCGATTTTATCAAGCGAGTCTATGTTGCTTTGCTGATCTGCATAATTAAGCTTTTTACCATTAATAATGAGCTCATTATTTTCAAGCGCGACCGTATCGCCAGGTATGCCTATTACGCGCTTAATTAACCGATTATCAGCTGCTTGTGAGTCAAATACAATAATATCGCCAGTTTGTGGGTCTGCTAATTTTAATAGTTTAATATGAGTGAACGGCACACGAATGTCGTAAGCCATTTTATCTGTTAAAATTCTGTCACCTTCTTGAATTGTTGGTTTCATTGAGCCTGTTGGCACTTCGTACCAGTCGGCTACAGCGCTTCTAAATACGCTCATTAGTGCAATAAATACGATAAGAGAGCGGTTATTTTTCCAAAACCTATAAAATAATTTCATGCCTATTCCCTTCAATTGAACAAGTCTTTAATTGAGTAACTATTTATATGACTTTGTTAATTAGCTGCAGTTCAATCAATGATGTAACAAAACATGTTGACTAGTAATTTTAATTGATCGATTAAATTTAAAGCGTCGTAACATTTAACGAAACCAACGGGTATTAACTTAAAGGAAAATAAAATGTTTAAGAAAATTACTACTGCATTATTGTTTACAACTGCAAGCCTTGGATTTACTACAATGGCTTATGCTGATCATCATGGTATGAAAAAAGACGTTGTTGAAGTAGCCGTTGAAAATGGTTCGTTCACTACTCTTGTTGCTGCTGTTAAAGCCGCAGGTTTAGTTGAAACACTGCAAGGTAAAGGACCCTTTACTATTTTTGCACCAACAGATGCTGCATTTTCTAAATTACCTGAAGGCACCGTTGAAATGCTACTCAAGCCTGAAAACAAAGACAAGCTAACGGCGGTATTAACTTATCACGTAGTGTCTGGAAAAGTGATGGCAGCCGATGTAATGAATGTAGACAGTGCGAAAACACTACAAGGCCAATCAGTTATGGTTAAAGCCGACAGCATGGGCGTAATGATAAATGACGCTAAAGTTGTAAAAGCTGATGTAAAAGCAAGCAACGGCGTTATTCATGTCATCGACACAGTACTACTTCCAAAAGAGTAGTCATAAAAGAATAAGCCGAATAAAAAAGCATAAGTAAGTACTTATGCTTTTTTGTTTATTTTTTTTCATCACATAAAAAATTATTGATTTAGTTTTTCTTTCGCTTCTTTTACTTTTTCAAAATCTAAACCAAGTTCGTCGGTTGCTTCTTTAATCAAGTGTGGTTGCGTCATCACCACTGCCATTAGTTGCTGTAGCTTTTCTGGCGGAATACCAAGTTCTTGAACAAGCGCCATTGCCATCATTGGGTTTTGAGTAAACGCTTCAAACAATGCTTTTGCTTTTTCGTCGCTTACGTTGTGCTCTTTAAGTATTGCTAGTATTGGATTCATTATTAAACCTTAAGTGTTTTTTATAGGGCTTAGTATATGGGCTAAACCCTAAAATTAAAGAGTTACTCTACAAGTAAAACAACTTTACCAGCATTTTCATTACGCTCTAAAATAGCATGAGCTTCGTTTGCGTCGCTCCAAGGCAATGTTTTATACAAGTTAAAATCGTACTTTTTAGTGGCAATATCATTGTAAAAGCGTGCTACAAAGTCATCGCGCACCTGGCGTTTAAAATCAATACTACGATTTCTAAGCGTTGATGCGTGAAACGAAATACGTTTTTGTAAAAGCGCGGCAAAATCAACTTCTGCAAAACGTCCATCTAAAAATGCAAGCATTACAATTTGGCAATCCATCGCAGCAATAGCGGCATTTTTATTTAAGTAACTACCTGAAACAGGATCTACAATTGCATTTGCTGTTAACTCATTTGCTTTCATATATTCTACAAAGTCGGTGGTTTTGTAATTAATTGCATGATCGGCACCGAGATCTTTTGCGTGTTGGCATTTATCATCCGTACCAGCGGTAATAACCACGGTAGCACCAGCGCTTTTAGCCATTTGAATTGCGGCACCGCCTACGCCACTAGCACCTGCATGAATAAGCGCTGTTTGCCCTTTTTGTAATTTACCAAGCTCAAATAACGCGCCAAATGCCGTTAAATACACTTCGCTTATTGCGGCGCCCTCAGCCATTGTTACATCATCGGGTAATTCCATAAGCTGTTTTGCATCAACTGCTACATATTCGCTATAAGCACCACCTGAGCACAATGTAAAAATACGCTTGTTTAGCCAGCTTTTATCTACATTTTCTCCGAGCTCAGTAACTGTACCCGCACACTCTAAACCTAAAATAGGGCTATCTCCCGCAGGAGCCGGATATTTACCTTGGCGCTGCATACTGTCTGCACGGTTTACACCTATTGCTGCAACTTTAATAAGTACTTCATGGCTCTTTAAAACCGGCTTTTCGGTTTCACTAAATGCAAGATTGCCATCTTCATGAGAAATATATTTCATTGTTGCTCCAAGTTTAAAAACGGTAATAACATATAGATGGGGATGAACACAGATTCAAACAACCTCAAAAGCGCCAACTTTGTTTATAAGGATAAACATCGGGTAGATAACCATTATGTACTTGTTGCTGACAATCCTGCCAGAACGTCGCTAAAAACAAGTTACTGTGCTCATTATTAAAATAGTTAAACGCAATCTCGTTGGCACTAAAAAACACCTTAAATTGGCTCGGAAATATATCGTTTTCAGCTATATCAAAATACGAGTGACTACTTAGCTCTTCGAGTGCATTTTGGGTGTGTGGCACGTCTCTAAAGTTACAATCGGTAAGCGGGCAAATTTCGTCAAAGTCGTAAAACACCACTCGCCCCCATCGCGTTACGCCAAAGTTTTTCATTAGCATGTCGCCCGGAAATATATTAGCGCCCGCTAACTCTTTAATTGCTTTACCGTAGTCATGCATCACGCTCTCTAAGGTTTTGTTATCGCATTGGTTAATATATAAATTGAGCGGGGTCATTTTACGCTCAACATAAACGTGCTTTAAAATGAGTGCCTTGCCCGATATAACCATACTGCTACCAATTTGGCTTTTCATCTGCTCAAGCAGCTCGTCGCTAAAACGGCTTAAATCAAACGCTAAATATCTAAATTCGTGTGTGTCTACCAAACGACCAACCCTATCGGCTTGTTTTACAAAGTTATACTTTTCTTTCACCTGTGTTTTGGTAGCTGTTTTTGGCGCACTAAATTTGTCTTTAATTACTTTATAAACGTAATCTAGCCCTTCAATAGTAAATACCAGCATTACCATACCTGGCGTCCCTGGCGCTTTGACATACTTAAAGTTGGCTGGACTATTTTTAGTCGTATCAACCTTGTGCCGATAAAACTCAGTTTTGGCGTGCTTTATAAAACCAATGGCGTTAAATAACTCAAAGCGTTGTTTGTGTGGCATTAACACACTTAAGTAATCTACATAACGCGCGGGCTTATCGGTATCAACCATAAAATAGGTGCGTGCAAAACCAAATAATAAACTTAATTGATCGGCGCCCATCATTACAGCATCAAGCTTTAGTCCCTCATCGGCATTTAAAATAGCGATAGCAAAAGGCATATTGTCGCCATTTTTAGCAATGCAGCGCCCAATTAAATAACAGGCTTTGTTTCTAAAAAATAATGAGTTGGCGTATTCAATATACCCATCGTTTAAATTGATAAGTTCGTACACCTGTTTGCATTTCTGCTTAGCGCCTTGCATTAACGTACTTTGTAATGTGGCTACATCGCGTTCTAAATGACTAAATGGCACTCTAAATACTTGATTAGTGATAAGCGTTTTAACGGCGTTATTAAACCCATTATGTAGCGATACCCTGCTCACTAAGCTTTCATAAGAGCGCGGCTCACTACGATACTTTGCTTTTAATACGAACAAATGCACAGTACGAATTTTTTTATCGTCCCAAATTGCACCAAATGTTGAATTAAAAAAAGTATGCGCAATAGGTTTATTTTCGTGATTTTGTACCATATCGCCGTAAATATTTTTAGCTAACTGCCACGTTTGCGGGCAAGTAAGTTCAGCGTAAGCAATAACTCTCACGGCTTCACTCACGTTTTTCACTTCGCGCTCGTAAACCTGTAAACGCTCGCGCATAGCACTTTGCACACTGTGATATTTTCGTTGTTCAAAACGGCTTTGCGCACCCAGTGTAATATTTAAAAATTGCGAAAACATCCCCTCAAATCCAGCAAAAACAGATCGTGCAAGCTTGCTGGCAATAACGTTTTGCAGCGTATTATTAGATTGGTTTGTTAGCCTATTTTGCATAAATACAGAACTTATATTGATGCCAGTTATGGCGGTTATTTTTTATTAATTGTTTACACCTTAGCAAGCAGGCTTTAATTTAGATAATTAATAAAGCATATAATTTAAATTGATCATATGAATATAAGAAACGTCGACCTCAACTTGTTAGTTTACTTAAATGTACTCATTGATGAAAAAAGTGTTTCAAAAGCTGCGAATAAACTCGCGCTTACGCAACCTGCTATGAGTAACGCATTAAAACGTTTGCGCGATTTATTTGACGACCCGCTACTGGTGCGTGCCGCAGGCTCTATGACGCCAACGGCAAAGGCACTTGCGTTAAAGCCTGAAGTTGAAGCGCTATTAAAAATGGCTGAAGCTATTACGCAACCTAGTGAACAATTTAACCCTACAACGGCTGAAGTTACGTTTAGAATAATGGCAAACGACTACATAGAGTCGACCTTAATAGCCCCTTTTATAACCGCGCAGCTTAGTAAAAACCCCGGTATTAATTTTGATGTATTAAGCCCAAGCGACGTAAACCTACAAGACATGGAAAAAGGCACTATAGATTTAGCCATAAACCGCTTTAATGGCTTGCCACGCTCGTTTCATCAAGCCAGTGTATGGCGCGATAACTACTGTTGTTTAACCCATCCTAAAAATACATTTTTACAACAATCAGGGTTAGACGACTACTTACAAAAAGAACATATTTGGGTGAACCGTGCCGGCTGGGGGCCTGAAGCCGCTGTTACTAATAAATCAGGAAAGCAAAAATTAGGCTGGGTAGACGAAGCGCTCTGGCAACTAGAACAAACCCGCAAAATACGTGTTTTTACTCGCCACTACATGGTTGCAAGCCTGCTTTGCCAATCAGAGCAACTTATTGCCACCCTACCGCGCAGGCAGGCTAAATTGTTAACCTCTCATACTGATTTAGTAATCAGCCCTGTGCCATTTCAAATAGTCCCTATTGAGGTAAAAATGATATGGAGCCCGCTACTACACCATGCGCCTGCACACCAATGGTTAAGGCGTGAATTATTAGCGTTTGCTAAAACGATTGCAGACAGATAATTAAATATAGATATGCTGTGTTATGAGTTTCAAACAAGCTCAGTTTTAGACAATAACTTCAAATGGAGTACAAATGGACAGTGCATCAATAATTGCGTGGAGTGTTTTGTTTGGAAGCATAGGTATTGGCTACCTTACTTACGGGCGAAGAAAAAAAGCCGTAGTACCACTTTGTATTGGTTTTTCCGTATTTTATGAGCAGTGTAAGCATGCTGTTGATTGTAGGCGCTATTTTAGTGGCTATTCCCTACTTTATTAAAATTTAACATTACTACTGTTATTGTTCTTGTTACGGCTAAATAAAATACACGCGAAAATAAAAAAAGCGCCATGGTATTCAACTTTGGGAAAATACCGTGGCGCTTTTGGAAATCGTCGATATAGGAATCTACCTACAGAGTATAATTAGCAAGCTTAGTACCAACTTCATAAAAAAATAAAATCCAATAAAAACAACTTACTAAGCATCCACCTTAACTCTTCAATTACCCCCTTGTTCCAGTTTTGTGCACGTTTTTACTACTCTGCACCAAATTAATTACTATAATTTAGGTATGTTTTCTATTTTTTATGAAGTTTTAAAACTTACTATTGATGAAATCAATATCAGTTATTGAAAACAACAATTTTATTAATAATACACTTAGCGCTAGAGTGAAGTTAAGCCAACAAACTAAGAGTAATTATTATGACAACATCAAGCTTCACACAACAAGACGGGTTATTTATTGATGCAAATTTACATCAGTTTATTGAAGAGCAGTTATGCACTAAAGCTAACACCACTGAAACTTACCAAGCGTTAGCTACTTTAGTTGATGAGTTTGGTTGTAAATGCCGTAAAACAAAACATCAACCAAATGATGTATTAGAAGTGGATACATTACTAAACGCATACCAACTTAAAAACCACCCATTTTGCCATGTTGATGCACAAACGACAGAAGCCGTTTTAGACGAACATTGCTGCCAAGTTCCTGCTATTATTGTTGTTGCATTAATGGATACGCTTAGTGGTACGCAGTGCGATGAACCTCAAGCACATGAGATTTACCAACGTGCAGCGCAGTTAACCAACCGCCCTTGCATGCACAGAGTAAAAACTGCCTCAGCAGCTTAATAATGGATGTGTTTAAAAGTGCTCGATAACCTTTTTTGCAAAACCAGTACAAGTTAAGGTTGTCGAGTTATGGATACTTGAGTTATCGCTCTGCTCTTGCGCTAAATCAAAGGTTACTTCACCGCTTTTAAATGTTTGCTCTAACGCATTTTCTATCAGTAATGCGGCCTCCTCCCACCCCATAAATTTAAGCATTAGTACCGCACTTAAAATACTGCTACTAGGGTTTGCTTTATTTTGCCCTGCTATACGTTCAAACGTGCCGTGTGTAGGCTCAAAAAATGCGACATCGTTATTTAAATTTGCAGCAGGCATTATGCCAACACCGCCAACTTGTGCGCTGAGCATATCCGCTAAAAAGTCACCATTTTGATTAGTTGTCACTACTACATCAAATTGCTCTGGGTGCATTAAACATTGCTGCAGCATGTTGTCGGCTATAACCTCTTTAATAATTAAAGGCGCTTGATTTACTCGCTCTATTTGCAACCAACGCCCATTTTCATGTGTGGTGGCATTAAATTCGTTTTGTGCAAGTGCATACCCCCAACGCTTAAATGCCCCATCGGTAAATTTAAGTACATTGCCTTTATGAACTAATGTTAATGATTCACTATCGTTTTTAAGTGCATAGTTAATTGCAAAGCGCACTAGCCGCTCAGAGCCTTCTTTAGATATATTTTTAATACCAATACCGCATTCTTGTGAAAATCTTAGGCGGGTTACGCCCATTTCCTCACATAAAAAGTCGAGCATCTTTTCGCTTTCTACACTGCCTGCTTGCCACTCAATACCTGAGTACACATCTTCGCTACTATCACGAAGCACCGTTATGTTTGTTAAAAAAGGGTTTTTTAAAGGAGAAGGGAGTGCACTAAAACCTTTTATAGTGCGCATATTTACAAACAAATCCATTTCTTGCCTGAGGGCTACATTAAGCGATCGAAAACCACCACCTAGTGGTGTGGTTAACGGCCCTTTTATGGCAATTTTACAGGCACGTACTGCGTTGATTGTTTCTTGCGGAAACCAATCACCGTCATACAGCTTTGCGGCCTGCTCGCCATTATAAACTTGCATCCAATGAATTTTCCGTGCGTTTTTATAACAATGCTCAATTGCACTATCAACAACGTGGCGCATTACTGGCATAACATCTAGCCCCACGCCATCGCCATCAATAAAAGCAATGATAGGTTCTAACGGTATTTGCCAATGTCCTTGTGTATCAATAGTGATATTTTGGCCGTGCTCAGGAACTTGAATATGCTGATACGTCATGGCTAAAACCTAACTTAAAATAACGATTAATTGATTAAACCATGCTTAGCTAGAAGTGTCTGTATTTGTACTTTTATAGTTACTATCATTTTAAAAAATAAAGAATTAGGCGTGATTATTTATTCATTTAGTTGGTCTTGTATATTAAGCCTGGCGTATCAGTTATTAAATTACAGTGGAGCATTTTAATGAAATTCTTGTTTGTACTGCTACTATCAATCGGCTCTTTTAACGTATTAGCCGTTGAAGTAGTCATACACAACGTTAGCTCGCTCTCAAGTAATGCTCAAAACACAGTGTCTACATGGGTTAATCAAAGTGTTGAAAAAACACAAAATACACTGGGGCCTTTAAAACAAACCACATTGCCTATTTATTTAAAACCGCAATACTTTGCTTTTGAGCCTGTACCTTGGGCTACAGTTAAACGCAATAACCCCGATGGGCTTGAACTACACATAGATCGCTACGCCAGTTTAAATGCATTCACTAAAGATTGGACGCTATACCATGAACTTTCGCATTTATATTTGCCGCTACTTCCCTACTCAGGTTTTTGGCTAAGCGAGGGTTTTGCCAGTTATATGCAAAACGTAATAATGCGTGACAGCGGTATAATTACCCAGCCGCAATTTGTACAACGTTTAAATGCAGGATTTGATCGTGCCCGACTGCAAACTAAAACTAAAACACAGCCACTTAATAAGCTCTCTGCCGATATGTGGAAACAACGCGCCCAGCAACGTGTTTATTGGACAGGTGCAGCTTTTTTTGCACAGGCCGACCTTGAGCTTCAAAAACGAGGTTTATCTGTCGCGGGTATAATAAAACAGTATCAAACATGCTGTAGACCCGCTCGCTCTAGTGCTAAAACCTTTATAAAAGAGTTAGATAAACTATCCGGCAGTAGCATTTTTACAACGCTGTATGCAAAATATAATACCCGCACCGATTTTCCTGATATTAGTAAAAAGCAGCTAAACACGCTTTAATGGCTGCTCTGTTTTATATAGTTACTATATTCAACCAGCCCTTGCGCATCAAAATTGGTTGAGTACTCGTTCATAAAGCCATGCAAAAAATTGGTTTTATAGCATTTAACACTCGCTTTGGTGCTTAAAGCTTTAATAACTTCATCAACATTAAAGTGACTCTCACTTGCTGGAAATATGAATTCACAGGGGACATTTGCATCTAACGCTAAATAATTACGAATTTGCGACGGATAAAAGCCAATTAACTTTTTAAGGTGTGTATTGCCTGTTAATAACTGTGCCCGCCATGCTGCACTTGCCCCTGCACTAAAAGCAATACACGTGGTTGGCACTTTTAAACTCCCAAAGCATTTTTGAAGTTTGTCGGTGTATTTGTCATGGCCACACTGCTGTATAAAATTATTGTAGTGATCTTGTTCACTTTCAATAGCTTGAACCTTGTTATTGTAAGGGTCAACAATTACTAAATTTGAACCAATTGCCTGTGATAACTTCTTTAAAGCAGGGGTTAAACCATAAATATCACTCACTATCAGGTAATTCATACTTATCCTTTGGTAACTAAAAATGGGCTTTGTAAGCAGTTGATAAGATTTATTATAAATATTTTTATAAAAATAGCTTGCACACAATTTATATATAAGTTACCTTCCCTCTCTGGTTTAAAGAAACCGCCGCGGTTAACCATTTACCCTGATCCAGTAAGCCCCGCAAAACGTATATTTGAAAGCTAAGTTATTGTACGGCGAGAACCCCTTGAATAATACCTAGATGATTTTTTATTATCATCGCAAAAGTGTCATAAAGATCGTCAACACTGTAATGAAGCTAAACACAACATCGTTAATTTATTGACTGCAATTTGCTATAAAAATATAGCGCAGAATAAATAACAAGAATAAAGTGAGTTTTATTATGTCTTATAAATATAATGGGTCTATGATCCAAATTGCACATCCAGTGCAATCAATTTCAGTAAACAAACATCGTGTAATCTTCAGTGATACACAAGGTTTAAAAAATGCATTGTTTCAAAAAGCGAGTGATGCACGCCAGTTTGTTAAGTGGCTAAAAGCTAACTAAGAAACACATAACTTTAATTGCGTTTTTATTATTGCAATTATTGATAAGATATTATGCCAGCCTTGTTGCTGGCATTTTACTTTTTAGCTCTTTATTGGTTACAATAGTTTTACAATAATAATTACTGGTAGCTGTTGTAATGCTCCGTATATTTTTAACTTTCTTACTCTTTTTCTGTCTGAGTCCAATAAGCAATGCTAGAACCATAAGCTGGTTAGCGCACGACTTTGCCCCCTATTATATTTTAAATGGTCAATATCAACACCAAGGCCGCGACGAAAGCATAATCTCATTACTTGAAAAACAACTTCCTAATATTACCTTTAACCGTATGCTTATCCCCTCAGGTAAAGTAATTCAAGAGCTATCTAATACTTCAAATAATGTTTGTGCGCTATCACTTTATAAAAATGATTACAGAAAAGAGCATATTTATTTTACAGAGGAGAGCTCAACAACGGGCCTCTCGCCTTCAATAGCAATGCACAAAAGACTCGCCAAAGCGCTAAATATAGCGGAATCAAAAGAAGTATCACTACTCAATTTAATACAAGATAAAAAACTAACTCTTGGAGTTTCTATGAGCCGCTCTTATGGCCAAGAGATAGATACTTTAATAAACAGTACACCCAACATTGATTTAGTAATTAGACCCACACGCGATAGCCTAGCGAGCCTTACATATATGCTTAACCTAAAACGAATTGATATTTTGTTGGGTTACCCAAGCGAGCATTACTATTTAGCTAAATCAATGCACTTTGAAGAAAACTTAACGCAGCGTCCATTAACCGAATCCCCAGCGCTCAGTTATGGCTTTATTGGTTGTACTAAAAACGAGCAAGGCGCAAAAGACATCGCGATTCTTAATGAGCAGCTAAAAGTTATTAAAAAAACGCTGGCTTATAACGATTTACTTATGCGCTGGTTGCCTGAGCATTTAAGACCTTTATTAAAATCGCGTATTAATAGCACAAAATAAACAAATTCAAAGTCGCTTAATTTGAGTTTCTATTAAGCAAAAAAAACGCCACAGTAAGTGGCGTTTTTATATTCAATAACAGTATTACTTACGAACGCCTTCTATTGATAAAATAATATCAACATGAGTAGATGCAGGCCCTAAGTTGTAATCAATACCATAATCTGTAAGTTTAAGGCTGGTTTCGCCCTCAAAACCTACGCGGTATCCACCCCACGGATCTTTACCTTCGCCCACTTTATCTATTTCAAAGGTAATAGTTTTAGTTACGCCATGCAGCGTAAATTCGCCGGTTACGTCAGCCTCTTCACCGTCTTCATCAAATTTAATGCTCGTGCTTTTAAATGTCGCTTTTGGGTATTTATCCACATTTAAAAAATCTTTACCATGTAAGTGCTTATCGCGCTCTGCATGGTTAGAATCAAGACTAGTGGTATCAATGTTTACCATAATTCTTGACGCATCAGGGTTTTTAGCATCGTAGCTAAATGTGCCGTCAAAAGTATTAAAACGACCATATAACCAGCTGTAACCTAAGTGTTTAATTTTAAAGTTAACAGATGCATGCCCGCCTTTTGTATCAATTACATAATCAGCTGCATTGGCGGCTGTTGCCGATAACATCATTGCAGCCGAAACGGCTGTGTTTACTAATAATTTTTTCATTTTAATCATCCTTTAATGGTTTGATCATTCTGATTAAGGTTTTATCTTTATCGATAAAGTGATGTTTTAACGCCCCGAGTGCATGCGATACTGCAAACCCGATTAATATGCACGCGCCGTAATAATGTACTTTTCCTGCAATATCGGCTTGGTCATCAAAAGCAAAATCAAGCGCTGATACGTTAAATAAGGTAAACACTTCTATTGGACGTCCGTCTGCGGTTGATATTAAATACCCAGCAACAACAATAACGGCCAAAATAATATACATAACAATATGCGCGGTGTGTGCTAATTGGTTCATGCCTTTACATTCACCTAAGGGTTTAGGTTGTGTAGATAAAGCGCGCCATAAAATTCTAAATAAAAATACGGCCACAAGCGTAATACCAATGCTTTTATGTAAATCGAGCGAGCCTTTATACCAGCTATCGTAATAAGTAAGCTCAACCATATATAAACCTAAACCAAACAGGCCAAAAATAGTCAACGCCATGAGCCAATGTAAAATAATGGCGACAAGTCCGTAAGATGAAGGTGTATTTTTAAACATGTGTAACGTCCTATAATACTATGACGTTACAATATAGTGCATAGCCGTAAATGAAAATAACATTTACAAACACTTTACGTGCGTATACGCACAGAACTTTGATAATTAAAGTCAGTTTTAGAAGTTGAGGATTAAACAGATAAGTTTATAAGGTGGATTGCTCGCTTAAGCTGACATAAATTAAGCTCTCTGGGCTTACTTGCAAACAGGTAACAAGTCCTTCTTTAATGAGCTCAAGCATGGCTATAAAACTAACCACCACACCACTACGCCCTTCATCAGGCGTAAAAAGCGCATTAAATACCACCGCTGAATTTGCTTTCGATAGCTGTTGTAATATTTGGCTCATTCTCTCTCGGGTTGAGAGTACTTCGGCAGTAATTTGATGATGCTCAAACGTTTTTGCTCGCGCCATAACATCACTCAACGCCAGCATTAAGTCTTTAAGTTCAATATCGGGGAGGTTTTGACTTATGTCTTCATTTATTGGCATAGCGGCATGCGCTATAAAAATATCACGCCCAACACGGGGGATATTATCGAGGTTTTCGGCGGCTTTTTTAAATAATTCATATTCTTGTAGACGTTTAATAAGCTCAGCGCGAGGGTCTTCTTCCTCTTCAAGCTCTTCGTGAACAGGAAGTAATAAGCGCGACTTAATTTGTGCAAGTAACGCAGCCATTACTAAATATTCGCCGGCAAGTTCGAGTTGAAACTCGGTCATCATTTCAACGTAACTTACATACTGCTCTGTAATACTAAAAATAGAAAGATCGAGCACATCAAGTTTATGCTTTTTAATTAAATAAAGCAGTAAATCGAGCGGGCCTTCAAAGGTTTCTAATATTATTTCGAGCGCATCGGGCGGGATATATAAGTCTTCTGGTTTATCTACAACCGCTTTACCATGCAAAAAAGCCAGTGGCAGCTTTTGCTGCACTGGCTTTTCACTACTTTTTGTATTCGCAGTACTTTCGCTCACTTGTTATTACTCAAACGGGCTTGTATCACCACAGCCAACACGTAATATTTTAACTTCATCTTCTGACAAGTCGATTACTGTAGTTGCTTGCTCGGCTAAATGGCCACCGTGAATAATTAAATCAACGTGTTTATCTAATCGCTCTAATATTTCATCAGGATCTGATTCAGTAAACTGCTGCCCGGGTAAAATTAAAGAACACGACATTAATGGCTCGCCAAGTTCGGCAAGTAACGCACAAGCAATTGGGTGTTCAATTACACGCATGCCAATGGTTTTTTTCTTGTCGTTTAATAAACGCTTAGGGACTTCTTTTGTGCCTTTAAAAATAAAGGTATAAGGCCCTGGCGTATTATTTTTAATTAATCTAAATAGCTGGTTATCTACACGTGCATAAGTAGATAGCTCCGATAAATCACGGCAAACTAGCGTAAAATTATCGTTTTTTTCAATACCACGAATACGCTCTATGCGCTCTTTAGCTTGTTTATTACCAATATTACAGCCAATGGCATAGCCCGAATCTGTTGGGTAAACAACAACGCCGCCTTGTTTGATAATATCAACGGCTTGGTTAATAAGTCGTGGTTGCGGGTTATCAGGATGAATATGGAATAATTGACTCATGTTAATGCCCCTTCTTGTCCTTCCCAAACTTGCCAAACACCTTGGCAATCTTTTGGTAAGTATAAATTTTTGCCAAGCTCTAAATAGCTTGTCGGAAAATGAAAATCAGACCCTTGTGAGCAAAGTAGTTCGTACTCACGGCTGAGTTCACCTAAAAATTGACGTTCGCTTGGCGCCTGTTGAGGTTGTGCAACTTCCATTGCGTCTCCTCCTACACTTTTAAATTCTACTAATAATTTGCGTAGCCACTTGTTTGACATTTGATAGCTACTTGGGTGCGCAAGTACAGCAACACCACCAGCGGCATGTATTGCTTCAATAGCGGTTTGCATGGTGCACCAGCAACTAGGAACATAGCCTGTTTTGCCACGCCCTAAGTACTTTTTAAATACACCTGGGAAATTTTTAGCTACACCGCGCTCAATAAGGGCGCGTGCAAAATGTGCGCGCGTAATTTGCGCATCCTTTGCCAGCTCTTTAGCTTGCTCGTAAATGCCATCAAAGCCATTTTTTGCAAGGCGTGCGCCAATTTCTAGTGCACGCTCTTCTCGCTTTTGCTGCTGAGCCGATAATAAAGAAGTAAGGTCAATATTATTAATATCAATATTTAAACCTACAATATGAATTTCGAAGCTTTCCCATTTGGTAGACACTTCGGTACCCGTTATTAATGAAAGCGGTAAGTTTTCTGCTTCAATAAATTGCTGAGCAGGCTTAATAGCCGCCACAGTGTCATGATCGGTAATAGCAAACACATCAATATTTTTATCAACAGCGCGATGCAATAATTCTTCAACCGTTAAACGCCCGTCTGAATGTGTGGTATGGCTATGTAAATCGTATTTTATCAAAAGAAAACTGCTTAAAATTAAGGGTTACTGGTGTTTATGTAAGTATAACAACTTTTTTGACTAAATTGTTTTAAATAAACACTTGACACAAAAGCATAAGATACGTTTTACTGTAGACACTTTCAGACACATTAAGAATTAACAATAATGAACAATTCAAACTTAAACACTATTTGGTGGTGGCACTCGTAATTTTCGGGTGATGAATTGTCGTGTCTAGCAAAAATTCAAAACCCGCAACTATGCGGGTTTTTTTATAACTAAATTTTACGAAACATATACGTTAAAAATATTTAATAAATTTTGAGGCAGAAAAACATGAATAACGGTCTTACTCTTACACATCGTTGGTGGTGGCGCCTGATATAGCGGGACGGTAATGATCTGTTTTTAATTTAGATATCGTTATTCAAACCCCGCATTGCAAAAGCACTGCGGGGTTTAATTTTTTGAGGGAATGAGGTTTGATTTTTAGTCATATAACTACCACACCAGGCGAAGTAACAAGCATTACGCAAGTACGCGACTATATTAGTAGCCCTCTTGCATTATATGCGGCACTTGATAAGCCTAACTCACTACTGCTTGAATCGGCTGAGATTGATTCTAAAGACAGTGTAAAAAGTTTAATTTTAGTCGACTGTGCACTGCGCATTGTGTGCCAAGGTAAAACAGTCACTATTACTGCTCAATCTAATAATGGGCAACAGCTTCTAAGCTACTTGCAAGCAAATGTTAAAAGCTGTGATGCCACTTTAGACGACGCAACACTAACCCTTTGTTATTTAGATACTAGCGACGATACTGACGAAGCGAGCAAGCTCGTAGCTGATAACGCCTTCAGCGCTCTTCGTACGTGTATCAACAGTATTAAAAGCACAACTAACAATCCGTTTTCGGTATTTTTAGGCGGTGTGTTTGCCTACGATATGGTGGCAAACTTTGAGCAATTAAGTGATGTACCTGATGGTGAAAATACCTGCCCAGACTACGTATTTTACTTAGCCGAAACCTTAGTTGTTATTGATCATCAAAAGCAAACAACTGAGCTCATTGGTAATGTATTTAACGGCCCAGACGTACACGCTAACTGCTTTGAAGTAGGTAAAGAATTAGAGCGTTTAAATACGCTGTGCGATAACGCAGCAGAGTTTAGTGCAGATATGCAAAGTGGCGAATGCGATGTAAACGTTGATATAAGCGACGAAACGTATTGCGAGCAAGTTGTTAAGCTTAAAAAGAATATTGTAGATGGCGATATTTTTCAGGTAGTGCCGTCGCGTACATTTTCACTACCTTGCCCTGATTCTTTACATGCGTATAGCCAGCTTAAAAAGCAAAACCCAAGCCCTTACATGTTTTATATGCGCGATGAAGACTTTGCATTATTTGGCGCATCCCCTGAGTCGGCCCTTAAATACGATATAAGTAATCAGCAAGTAGAAGTTTACCCTATTGCTGGTACTCGAGCGCGCGGCAAATTTGCTAACGGGCAAATAAACCCAGACCTAGACAGCCGCATTGAGCTTGAACTAAGAAACGATCAAAAAGAGCGCGCCGAGCATTTAATGCTTGTTGATTTAGCTCGTAACGATGTAGCTCGCATTAGTGTTGCTGGTACTCGTTTTGCCAAAGAGCTATTAAAAGTAGACCGTTATTCACAGGTAATGCATTTAGTATCGCGCGTTGTTGGCACATTAAAACCAGAACTTGATGCACTCCACGCTTACCAAGCATGTATGAACATGGGCACCCTTGTTGGTGCACCAAAGGTTCGTGCTGCTGAGCTTGTTCGTCAAACTGAAGGTAAACGCCGTGGCAGTTATGGCGGCGCTGTAGGTTACTTAACCGGTGATGGCGCAATGGATAGCTGTATTGTTATTCGCTCTGCTTTTGTTAAAAATAATATAGCTTATGTACAGGCTGGTGCCGGTGTGGTGTTTGACTCAGATCCTATTTCTGAAGCAAACGAAACTCGCGCTAAAGCACAAGCGGTTATCACCGCCATAAAATCTACCTATAAGGCGGTATAAAATGAGTAAAGCGAATCCTATTAAAATCTATTTTTTAGATAACTTTGACTCATTTACATATAACTTAGTTGATGAGCTTACGATGCTTGGCTGCGAACTTGTTGTTTACAGAAACAACATTAGCGCTGAGGTTATTTTTAATAAAATGCGCCAAGAGCAAGGACAAGTACTCTTAGTACTTTCACCAGGCCCTGGCACACCAAGCGATGCAGGCTGTTTAATGGAGCTTATTGAGCTCTCTAAAGGTCACTTCCCTATGCTGGGTATTTGTTTGGGTCAACAAGCGTTAACCCAAAGCTACGGCGGAGTAATCGGTCACGCGGGTGAAACCGTACATGGTAAGTCTTCAATTATTAATTTAGGCGAACATCCTGTATTTGATGGTATGGGCAATACAATGCCTGTAGCACGTTACCATTCATTAATGGCAACAAAAGTGCCTGATAATATAAAGGTTATTGCCCAGTACGAAGATATACCTATGGCTATTTATCATCATGATGACAACGCATTGGGTTACCAGTTTCATCCAGAATCAATACTGACGCCAAACGGCGCAATGCTACTTCAGCAAAGTGTCGCTTACTTAACACGCGCCAAATAAAAGAGGACATTATGAGTACACAACCAGAACAACCCATAAATGTTCAACACGCTATTGAACAACTAATTACAGGGCAATCATTAAGCTACGCAGACGCCAAAGCACTGTTTGATGAAATAATGCAAGGTAACATGAGTGAGATTGAGCTAACCGCCCTGCTAATAAGCCTTAAAATTAAAGGTGAAGTAAGCGATGAGATAGCAGGTGCTGCAGCCTCAATGCGCGAAAACGCTGTGGCTTTTACTACCAGCAGTGCACAACTTGCCGATAGCTGTGGCACTGGCGGCGATGGCTCAAACACAATTAATATAAGCACAACAGCAGCCATAGTTGCCGCTGCTGCCGGTATTAACATGGTAAAACATGGTAACCGCAGTGTATCGAGTAACTCAGGCTCTGCCGACTTACTCAAAGCGCTGGGTATCAATATAGATATGAGCCCAGAACAAGCAGCAAAATGTCTTGAGCAAACCAATTTTACCTTTTTGTTTGCACCGCACTACCACAGTGGCGTACGCCATGCGATGGGCGTGCGTACAGCGCTTAAAACACGCACTATTTTTAATATTTTAGGCCCGCTTGCTAACCCTGCAGCACCTGATGTGCAATTGTTAGGTGTGTACAACGAAGCGTTATGTATGCCAATGGCACAAACACTTAAAACCCTTGGTACAAAGCGCGCTATGATTGTTCACGGCTCGGGCACTGACGAAATAGCTCTACACGGTCCAACAACGGTAGTTGAGCTAAATAATGGCGAGCTTACACAGTACACACTAAACCCAAGCGACTTTGACCTTGCAAACTATTCACTTGAACAACTCGCTGGTGAAGGCCCACAATACAACGCAAATGCTAGCCTTGCCATTTTACAAGGCAAAGGCACAGATGCACATAATGCTGCCATTGTGGTTAACGTAGCTGCCCTTTTATACCTAACAGGTAAAGCAGAAACGTTAAAAGAAGGGGCAAAGCAAGTACAAACATTATTAAGTTCAGGGCAAGCCATGAACACACTAAATGCAATTGTTGAGGTAAGTAATGGCTAATGTATTAGACAAAATTGTTGCTGATAAAAAATTAGAACTAATTGAGAGAAAAGCTGCACGTCCGCTTGAAAGCTTTAAACACCTGGCAGTGCCTACAAGCCGTAGCTTTTATAAAGCACTTGCAGCACCTGGCACTCAGTTTATTTTAGAGTGTAAAAAAGCATCGCCTTCAAAAGGGTTAATTAGAGAGCCATTTGATTTAACCGAAATTACCTCAGTTTATAAAAAATTCGCTACCTGCATGAGCGTGTTAACTGATGCTAAATATTTTCAAGGTAGCTTTGATTACCTCGAATTTGTGCGCAGCCAAGTAGAACAACCGCTTATCTGTAAAGACTTTTTTATAGATGAGTACCAAGTGTATATGGCGCGTATTTATGGCGGTGACGCTATATTGCTGATGCTTTCGGTACTTGATGACGAAAGCTATAAAGCACTGCATGCTGTTGCCGATTCACTAAATATGTCGGTATTAACCGAAGTAAGTAATGAAGAAGAAGTACACCGTGCACTTGCGCTTGATGCACAAATTATTGGTATTAATAACCGCGATTTACGCGATTTAAGCACCGATTTAGCCACTACTGAAAAACTACGTAAGCTTATTCCGGCTGATAAAGTGGTTATTTCGGAATCGGGGATTTATACCCATCAAGACGTAAAACGTTTAGCCCCATTATGCGATGGCTTTTTAATTGGCAGCTCACTTATGGGCGAGCGTGATTTAGAGCAAGCATGTCGCCGTGTTATTTTAGGTGACAATAAAGTATGTGGTTTAACACGTACCAAAGATGCACAAGCGGCATATCAAAACGGTGCTGTTTATGGTGGGTTAATTTTTCATCCTAAATCGCCACGCTATGTTGATTTAGATTGCGCAAAAGAGCTGAGCCAAAGTGCTCCGCTTAATTTTGTGGGTGTGTTTGTAGATGCCCCAATTGATCAAGTTGCTCAATACGCAAGTGTGCTAAAATTGGCGGCAGTTCAATTACATGGTCAAGAAAGTGACGATTACATCGCTCAGTTGCGTACACAGTTACCTACCGGCTGCGAGATTTGGAAAGCCCAAGCAATAAAAGATGCATTGCCAACGCCTGTAAATGGCGTTGACCGACACCTTTACGATACACACAGCGATACACAAGCTGGCGGTACAGGTAAAGTATTTGATTGGTCGGTGCTTCATGATGCAACTACACCGTTTATGCTCGCTGGAGGCTTAAATCCAGACAATATTAAAGATGCGCTTTTTAAAGGTGCCTTAGGCCTTGATTTAAACTCAGGCGTTGAAGAATCTGCGGGTAAAAAGTGCCCTAACAAATTACATAATGCTTTTACAAGCATCAGAAATTATTGAGGTTAAAATGCAAAATCCAGCTTATTTTGGCGAGTTTGGCGGTATGTTTGTACCCGAGTTACTTGTCCCTGCGCTTAAGCAGTTAGAAAACGAATTTAACAAAGCACAAAAAGATCCTGAGTTTCAGGCTGAGCTAAGTAAATTATTAAACGAGTATGCGGGTCGTCCTACCCCACTTACTTTAACGCGCAATTTAGTTAAAAACCCAAAAGTAAAACTGTATCTAAAGCGTGAAGACTTACTACACGGCGGCGCACATAAAACCAACCAAGTACTTGGCCAAGCGTTACTTACTAAGCGCATGGGTAAAAAACAAGTAATTGCTGAAACAGGTGCCGGTCAACACGGTGTTGCAACCGCGCTTGCATGTGCATTACTGGGTTTAAAATGTCGTATTTATATGGGCGCAAAAGACGTTGAACGTCAGCAACCAAACGTATTTAGAATGAAGTTAATGGGCGCAGAGGTTATTCCGGTAACAGCGGGTTCTGGCACATTAAAAGATGCAGTAAATGAAGCACTGCGTGACTGGTCAGCAAATTATCAAGACGCGCATTACCTACTAGGTACAGCCGCAGGTCCTCACCCATTCCCAACAATTGTACGTGAGTATCAAAAAGTTATTGGTGAAGAAGCGAAACAACAAGTACTTAAAGCCGAAGGTCGCTTACCTGACGCTGTTATTGCCTGTGTTGGTGGGGGTTCAAACGCGATTGGTATGTTCACCGACTTTATTGACGAGCCAGGTGTTAAATTAATTGGTGTTGAGCCTGCTGGTAAAGGGCTTGATACACATGAGCACGGTGCAACAATTTGTAAAGGCACAAAAGGCATATTACACGGTACTTATACGTACATTATGCAAAATGACGATGGCCAAATTGAAGAATCTTACTCTGTATCAGCGGGTCTTGATTACCCTGCGGTTGGTCCTCAACATGCATTTTTACACGAAACTGGTCGCGCTCAATACGTGGGTATTACCGATACAGAAGCGCTTGAAGCGTTTCAATCACTTGCTAAAAACGAAGGGATCATTCCGGCGCTTGAATCAAGCCATGCGCTTGCTTATGCACTTAAGTATGCACAAGAGCAAACCGAGGAAAGTGTTATAGTTATTAATTTAAGTGGTCGTGGCGATAAAGATTTAGCACACGTTCACAATGTACTATCTGAAAGAGGTCAGCTATGAGCCAAGTAAAAACGGATCGTTACGGCAAAATGTTTGCAGCGCTTAACGAGAAAAAACAAGGTGCGTTTGTACCATTTGTAACAATTGGCGACCCAGGTAAAGAGCAAAGTGTTGCGATTATTAAAAGCCTAATTGACGGCGGCGCTGATGCACTTGAGCTTGGTATTCCGTTTTCTGACCCGATTGCGGATGGTCCTGTAATTCAAAAAGCTAATATTCGTGCACTTGATGTGCACATTAACACGCAAGATTGCTTTGATGTCATTAAAGAAATACGCGAGTATAACGCCGAGATTCCAATTGGATTATTGCTTTACTCAAACCTTGTTTTTAAGCGCGGCATAGAAGCATTTTACAAAGATGCAAAAGCGGTAGGTGTAGACTCTATTTTAGTGGCTGACGTGCCTTTGCATGAATCTAAAATATTCAGAAAATCGGCAATGGATAATGGTGTAGACCCAATTTTTATTGCCACACCTAATGCAGATGACGACACACTTCGCCAATGCGCCTCTTACGGTCGTGGCTATACGTATTTACTATCGCGCGCTGGTGTTACCGGTACCGATACTAAAGCACAAATGCCAGCGGGTAATATTGTCACTAAGTTAAAAGAATACCATGCAGCCCCTGCTCTTTTAGGGTTTGGTATTTCAACACCTGATGATGTAAAAGCCGCACTCAACGCAGGCGCAGCAGGTGCTATTTCAGGCTCTGCTGTAGTTAAAATCATTGAAGCTAACCTTAATGATTTACCTGTAATGACCGCGCAGCTACAAGCTTTTGTAGCCGATATGAAAGCAGCTACATCGCTTTAAGCCATCGCTATAATCTAACTAGGGCGTGTTTTATACGCATTAAAAAAAAGGGCATTTAAAATGCCCTTTTTTGTTTTTTAAAATCAAACGCTGTATCAATAACCAAACGTTTTAAAAAAGAAAATTAGTGAGCTTGGTGTTTACCCTCTAAAATCTCTTCAATAAATTTAGCATTAAATGCTT
The DNA here is from genome assembly GCF_008370255.1 of Pseudoalteromonas sp. FUC4. Classification (GTDB taxonomy): domain Bacteria; phylum Pseudomonadota; class Gammaproteobacteria; order Enterobacterales; family Alteromonadaceae; genus Pseudoalteromonas. Next base: position 1,185,500 of record NZ_SEUI01000001.1, read on the forward strand.
CTAAATCAGCTGGGCTTCGGCTCGTTACTAAGCCTTTATCTACACATACTTCTTGGTCAACCCAATTGGCACATGCATTAATTAAATCGCTTTTAATACTTGGAAAAGAGGTAATGGTACGGTCACGCAGTTTATTAATTTCAGCTAACAACCACGGAGCATGGCAAATTGCTGCAACGGGTTTATTTTTTTCTGCGCCAAAAAAGCCATCAATAAATGCTTTAGCATCTTTATCTTGGCGTAAACTGTCTGGATTAAATAAACCACCAGGAAGCATAAGCGCGTCGTAATCAGCAGGATCCGCGTTTGTAACTAGCTTATCTACTGTTACTTTATCGCCCCACTTGTCCTCATCCCAGCCAGTAATTTGGCCTTCTTTAATTGATACTATTTCGATGTTTGCACCAGCATCAAGTAATGCGCTGCGTGGAGATAAAAGCTCACTTTGCTCGAATCCATCAGTGGCTAAAATTGCAATTTTTTTGCCTTGTAAACGTGTGCTTGTTTGTAATGTACTCATTGAGATCTCCTTATTTGATACCAACCTGCATAAATCTTTGAGCAATTTAACGAATTAAATCACACTACAACGTCGTTAAAAATATTTTATTTAGAACAACTAGATACAAATATTTTTGCCTAGTTCTAGCGTGATTTTCTTAACGTTAAATAGGCCCCATATATAAGCAGATTGGTATTATTAAAAATATATTCGAAACACACAATTAAAAAAGCACGATGTGTGCCGATAACAAGTGATTGAAAATAAAGGATTTAATTTAAGTAGGATTTATAATGCCATGTAAATCATTTATAAGGGATGAAAAAACTACATAGATCAGACATAGCTTTGCTACTTGGTGATTTAAATAAAGAAGCTTCGCTTCTCGCGTGAGCAAGCTCAACGCCTACAACTAACGCTCGGCATTATGTTTATTTTGTAGACGCACAACTTGTTGGCGTGATGGGCAAAGCCCATAATTTTATGTTGAATAACTTCAAGTAAAGCTCAGTCAACGACCAAGCTAAGTAATGCTATTTAAAGCAGATCCTTTAACGCTTTAGCCGGTTTAAAAACCGCTTTATTTGCGCCTTCTATTTCAATTGCTGCGCCTGTTTGCGGGTTACGCCCAGTACGCGCTGGATAGTAACTTAGCGCAAAGGTACCAAAGCCATTAATTTGAACTTGATCGCCCTCAGATAGCGATTTGGTAATGACTTTTTGCAAGCTTGAAAGTGCCGCTTGAGAATCTTTTTTTGTTAATTCACTTTTGTGTGCAATGGCAGCAACGAGTTCTGCTTTATTCATTTTAGGCTCCTAAATACACGCCAAATCAGTGTTGGTTAAGCGTGGGAATATGATGATATGAAAAATACCAAACCAAATTGGTAATAAAGCCACGCAGGCTAAGGGTTACAGGGCAACAAGTCAACCTTGTAGTTGCTAAGCTTTATGTGGTAAAAAGCCTTTGACTCTTTTTTGTATAATTTAGGTAGTATATGCACGCATTAATTGAATACATTCCACTCATACTGTTTTTTGCAGTGTTTAAACTCGTCGATATTTATTGGGCTACCGGTTTATTAATGGCCACTACGCTTATTCAAGTTGCTTATAGCTACTTTAAACATGGCAATGTGCCTACTCGTCATTGGATATTTTTTGGCATTGCTACCGTGTTTGGTACGCTAACGCTGGTACTTCATGATGAACAATACATTAAATGGAAAGCAACACTCATATATGCAGGTTTAAGTTTAACGTTACTTGTTAGTCGTTATGTACTTAACAAAAACCTCGTTAAAAAAGCGCTTAGCTCAATACTCGAAAATGCTAATGATACAAAGCAAGCCATTGTAGTCCCAGAACCATTGTGGGATAAGCTTAACCTAATGTGGGTTTTAATTACTGCTGGCATCGCAGCGTTGAACATTTATATTGCGTATAATTTTTCGCTCGACTTTTGGGTCAACTTCAAAGTATTTGGTTTAATGGGTATTACTTTTGTAAGTATTTTTGCAACTATTATTGCCTTATACAAATACCTCCCTGATGAAGAAGAACCTGCAAAGTAAGCCCCCTCGTCATAAAAGTGTCGTCTTAGCTTGTTAGCTTATTAAAAAAAGCAAGTTGAGACGACCTTGAACGCTAATCAATACCGTTGGTTTGAATTTACCCTCATTTTTGTATTTCTGCCTATATTCGGCTTTGTATTACGCGAGCATTTAGCTAACTGGCTTATCCCTGCGCTTATTATACTTATGAGTGTGTGTTGTATGTTGCTACTGGGCGATCCCCATTTTAAACGGTTTAGACTTACAAGCCTTGGGCAATTTTCTGCTGTTAAAAAGCGTTTGTTTAGCTTCTTTTTTTTAGGTACGCTGTTCTCAGGCATGTTTTACGGGATTATTCATCAAGGCAACTGGTTTACCCTTCCTCGTAACTCGTTTAATGATTGGCTCTTACTGTTGGTACTCTATCCAATACTGTCGGTTATTCCTCAAGAATTAATATTCCGAACGTATTTTTTTCATCGTTATAAACGCATCATGCCAAAAAAAGCAGTGCGTATTGTAGTTAGTGCGAGTGTATTTGCGCTGGCGCATATTGTGTATGCAAATTGGATTGCAGTAGCCTTAGCCTTTTTGGGCGGTTTACTGTTTGCTTATACCTACGCACAAAGCCGCTCAACGGTCGTGTGTGTTATTGAACACAGCTTATGGGGGCTATGGATGTTTACACTCGGACTTGGCAACTACCTCGATTCAGGCGCTATGAATTAGTGCTGTTTTATTATTAGTTTTGACAATAAAAAAAAGCGCATAAGCATTTTGATGCTGCAATTTAATCATAATACTTATGCGATAGCTGTACGATAGTTCTTAATTAAGAACTACTGAGGTACTCTTACAACCCCTTCTATTAGTACACGTGCACTTCGGCTCATACTTGCTTTGGTAACTTGCCAATTACCTGCATTATTTTTAGCCTCAGCACCTACTTTTAGCGTGCCCGACGGATGACCAAAGTTAACTTCACTCAATGCGCCGCCACCTGCGGCTATATTTACGAGTGTGCCTTCGATTGCTGCGGCCGTGCCAATAGCAACAGCGGCTGTGCCCATCATGGCATGATGCAGTTTACCCATCGACATAGCGCGTACTAATAAGTTAATGTTGGCAGCCTCAATAACTTTGCCGCTAGACGCGCTGTAATCTAAAGGCGCTGCAACAAACGCAACCTTTGGCGTATGTTGGCGAGCTTGAGCTTCATTAATGTTAGTGATTAAGCCCATTTTAACGGCGCCATAAGCACGAATGGTTTCGAGCTTTTTAAGCGCTGCAACATCGTTGTTAATATCGCCTTGTAGCTCTGTGCCGGTATAGCCAATATCAGCGGCGTTAATAAATACAGTGGGAATACCTGCATTTATCATTGTTGCTTTTAAAGTACCAACACCCGGTACTTCTAAATCATCAGCTACATTACCAGTTGGAAATAACGCACCATCGCCATCGGCGGGGKCGATAAATTCAAGTTTTACTTCAGCTGCTGCAAATGTAACGCCATCGAGCTCAAAGTCGCCGGTTTCTTGCACTTCGCCATTCGTCATAGGGACATGCACTAATATGCTTTTTTTAATATTAGCCTGCCACACACGCACAATAGCAACACCGTTATTAGGTACTCGGTTTTTATCGACCAAACCATTACTAATGGCAAAAGCACCCACTGCTGACGTTAAGTTGCCGCAGTTACCGCTCCAATCTACAAAAGGTTTATCTATCGCCACTTGACCAAACAAGTAATCAACATCGTGGTCAGTTTGCTCACTTTTACTTAAGATTACGGTTTTACTGGTACTTGATGTAGCACCGCCCATGCCATCCGTTTGCTTAGCATACGGATCGGGGCTGCCAATAACACGCAGTAATAAATTATCGCGCGCCTCGCCTGCTACTTGAGCAGGCTTTGGCAAATCAGTTAAATTAAAAAATACACCTTTACTGGTGCCGCCACGCATATAGGTTGCAGGCACTTTAATTTGCGGTTTAAACATAATACTTGCCCTTATGCAGATTGTGTTGCTTCTAAAAAGTCTTGTGCGAAGCGTTGTAACACACCACCAGCCGCGTAAATAGAAAGCTCTTCTTGGGTATCTATACGACATTTCGTAGGCACAGTAAGTACTTCACCATTTTTACGTGTAATACTTAAATTAACGGTGGCGCCTGGTTTTAAATCACCCGTTACATCATACGTTTCACTGCCATCCAGCTTTAGAGTTTTACGCGTTGTGCCCGCTTTAAACTCAAGCGGTAAAACCCCCATACCAATTAAGTTAGTACGGTGAATACGCTCAAAACCTTCAGCTGCTATTACTTCAACGCCTGCAAGTCTTACGCCTTTTGCAGCCCAATCGCGCGACGAACCTTGCCCGTAATCGGCACCGGCTACAATAATAAGTGGTTGTTTACGCTCCATGTAGGCTTCGATTGCTTCCCACATACGCGTGTTAGTCCCTTGTGGCTCTAAGCGTGCGTAAGAACCTTGTTTAACGTCGCCGTTTTCGTCAAGCACCATTTCGTTAAGCAGCTTTGGATTAGCAAAGGTTGCGCGCTGCGCTGTTAAATGATCGCCTCGGTGAGTGGCATACGAGTTGTAGTCTTCCTCTGGGACGTTCATTTTGGTTAAGTATTCGCCAGCCGCACTACTTGCCATAATCGCGTTTGATGGCGATAAATGATCCGTTGTAATGTTATCGCCAAGTACTGCAAGCGCGCGCATACCGGTCATAGTGCGCTCACCCGCAAGTGCCCCCTCCCAATAAGGAGGGCGACGAATATACGTACTTTCTGGGCGCCAGTCGTAAAGTGGATCGTTATCTTCACCGTAATCTACGGTTAAATTAAACATCGGCTCGTATACTTTTCTAAATTGCTCAGGCTTAACACTTTGCTTAATAACCGCATCAATTTCTTCATCTGATGGCCATAAATCTTTAAGCGTAATATCGTTGCCTTGTTGATCTTGCCCTAGTATCCCCTTTTCAATATCAAAGCGAATAGTACCTGCAATGGCGTATGCAACAACCAAAGGAGGTGACGCTAAGAATGCTTGCTTAGCATAAGGATGAATTCGCCCATCAAAGTTACGATTACCCGAAAGCACCGCAGTAGTGTATAAATCGCGATCAATTACTTCTTTTTGAATAACAGGGTCAAGCGCACCGCTCATACCATTACAGGTAGTACACGCAAAACCAACAATACCAAAGCCAAGTTGCTCAAGCTCTGTTAGTAAGTTTGCATCTTCAAGGTATGATTGCACCGCTTTTGAACCCGGTGCTAATGAGGTTTTAACCCAAGGTTTGCGCATTAAACCCTTAGCATTTGCGTTACGGGCAAGTAGTGCTGCGGCAATTACATTGCGTGGATTACTAGTATTAGTACAGCTAGTAATAGCGGCAATAATACATGCGCCGTCTGGCATTAAGCCTTCTTCATTTTCAACAACGCCCGAAATCCCTTCTTTAGCTAAATCGCTTGTCGATACACGGCGGTGCGGATTAGATGGGCCCGCAATATTGCGCCCTACGCTTGATAAATCAAACTTAAGCACACGCTCGTATTTTGCGGTTTTTAAGCTATCGCTCCAAAGGCCTGCTGTTTTTGCGTAGTTTTCTACAAGGGCAATTTGTTCCTCTTCACGACCAGTTAAACGCAAATAATCGATTGTTTTATCATCGATATAAAACATAGCGGCAGTTGCGCCAAATTCTGGCGTCATGTTCGAAATGGTTGCTCTGTCGCCAAGTGTAAGCGCGTCGGCACCTTCACCGTAAAATTCTAAATAAGTAGATACAACACGTTGCTCACGTAAAAATTCAGTAATAGCGAGCACAATATCAGTTGCGGTAATACCTGGTTGGCGTTTGCCTGTAAGCTCAACACCCACAATATCGGGCAATCGAATATAAGAAGCGCGGCCAAGCATTACGCTTTCAGCTTCAAGCCCGCCTACACCCACAGCAATAACACCTAGCGCATCAACATGTGGCGTGTGGCTGTCGGTACCTACTAAAGTATCTGGGAATGCAATGCCATCTCGGTTTTGAATAACCGGTGACATTTTTTCAAGATTAATTTGATGCATAATGCCGTTACCCGGTGGGATCACGTCAATATTTTTAAAGGCAGTTTTTGTCCAGTTTATAAAGTGAAAACGGTCGTCATTTCGTCTGTCTTCAATGGCGCGATTTTTTTCAAATGCATCAGGATCAAAACCGGCATGTTCTACCGCTAACGAATGATCCACTATTAATTGCGTAGGGACTACCGGATTCACTTTTGCCGGATCGCCGCCTTTAGCTGCAATTGCATCACGAAGCCCAGCTAAATCAACAAGTGCTGTTTGGCCTAAAATATCGTGGCATACTACGCGCGCCGGATACCACGGAAAATCTAAATCTTGTTTGCGCTCAATTAGCTGGTTAAGTGCATCGGTTAACATAGCAGGGTCGCATCGGCGTACTAGGTTTTCGGCAAATACACGCGATGTATAAGGTAGTGTGGCGTATGCACCTGGCTTAATTGCATCTACAGCTTCTTGCATATCGTAATAGTCGACGTTTGAGCCAGGTAAAGGTTTACGGTATTGCGTGTTATTAATTATGGTCATGGTAAGGGTTCGCTAATTTGGTGACGGTGTTTGCTCACAGCTAGCGTGTTTAATAAAAAGTTTGAGAAAAACTGCTCGCTAGTGGCTATGTGCAATAAAAAAGTGAGCACATGCGTGCTCACTCATTTTTTAACGTGACTCTATTGGTGTGTAACTACGTGCATCAGGGCCTGTGTAATCGGCACTTGGGCGAATAATACGGTTGTTAGCGCGTTGCTCTTTTACATGGGCAGTCCAACCTGTAACACGGCTCATTACAAATATTGGCGTAAATAATTTAGTCGGAATATCCATAAAATGATAAGCAGATGCATGGAAAAAATCGGCATTACAAAACAGTTTTTTCTCGCGCCACATAATCTCTTCACAACGAACAGACACAGGGTAAAGCACGCTATCGCCTACCTCTGCCGCTAGTTTTTCAGACCACTTTTTAATAATTACATTACGTGGGTCTGATTCGCGATAAATAGCATGACCAAAGCCCATTATTTTGTCTTTACGTTCAAGCATGCCCATAATTTCATTCTCAGCATGTTCAGCGCTTGTAAAACCTTGAATCATATCCATTGCCGCTTCGTTAGCACCACCATGAAGTGGACCACGCAGCGTGCCAATCGCACCAGTTACGCAAGAATGAATATCAGAAAGCGTTGATGCACACACACGCCCTGTAAAGGTAGAGGCGTTAAACTCGTGCTCTGCGTACAAAATTAGTGATACATTCATTACCTGTGCAAACAATTCACTAGGTTCTTTGTCGTGTAATAAATTTAAAAAATGTGCGCCAACTGAGTCGTCATCTGTTTGTGTTTCAATGCGTACGCCATCGTGTGTAAAGCGGTACCAGTAACAAATAATACTTGGGAACACAGCAACCATACGGTCGATTGCATCATTAGCTTGGCTAAAATCAAGCTCCATTTCAAGGTTGCCCAACATTGAGCAACCAGTACGCATTACATCCATTGGGTGCGCGTCTTTAGGAATATTTTCAAGTACGGTTTTAAGCGCATCAGGTAAACCGCGTAAGCTTTTTAGTTTTACTTTATATTCTGCCAATTCGTTTGTGGTTGGTAACTCACCACGTGATAGTAAAAAAGACACTTCTTCAAACTGCGCTTTTTCGGCCAGTTCACTAATATCGTAACCACAATACGTTAAACCAGAACCACTTTGTCCAACAGTACACAATGCTGTTTGACCAGCCACTTGTCCGCGTAAACCTGCGCCGCTTAATGCTTTATCTACCATGATTTTCTCCTATCTTAAATTTGTGTGTGATTTTAATGATTATTATTTGTCAGATTTTGATGAAAAAAGAGTATCGAGTGTGTTCTCGTACGTGTGGTAATCTAAAAAGTCGTAAAGCTCTGAACGCGTTTGCATATTTTCAATTTGGCTTTGTTGCGAGCCTTCATTTAAAATTGCTGAATACACGTTTAGCGCTGCTTTGTTCATGGCTCTAAATGCACTTAGTGGGTAAAGCACCATTTCAACACCTACATTGCTTAACTGCTCTTTTGTGTAAATAGGTGTTTGGCCAAACTCAGTAATGTTTGCCAAAATTGGAACGTTAATCGCTTTTGCAAATGCTTGGTAATCAGCAAGGTCGTGTACGGCTTCTGCAAAAATAGCGTCAGCACCGGCTTCAACACAGGCTGCTGCACGGTCTATCGCAGCGTTTAAACCTTCTTTTTGAAATGCATCGGTACGCGCCATAATATAAAAATCGCTATCGGTTTTTGCATCAACCGCTGCTTTAATGCGGTCAACCATTTCTCCTTGGCTTACAATTTCTTTATTAGGGCGATGACCACAGCGCTTTTGCGCTACTTGGTCTTCTATATGAAAGCCCGCTGCACCGGCCTTAGTCATTTCTTTTACTGTGCGTGCAATGTTAAACGCCCCACCCCAACCGGTATCGGCATCAACAAGTAGTGGTAAATCGCTCGCACCTGTAATACGGCGAATATCTTCAAGCACGTTATCAAGGCTTGTCATACCCAAATCAGGCATACCAAAAGAGGCGTTTGCAACACCGGCCCCTGAGAGGTAAATAGCTTGGTGACCCATTTTTTCTGCCATCATCGCTGTGTAGGCGTTAATAGTACCTACTACTTGTAACGGACGGTTATTGGCAATAGCGTGTTTAAATTTTAATCCTGCTGACATTACTTTTCTCCTCACTTTGAACGGTTGCTACGTGGAGTAACTTATAGTTTTAATCTGTAATTGTGGCTTTTTAACTGCTCTTGCTAGCTTTTAACTTTTAACTTTTAATAGCTTATGCTTTCTGCTTAGCTAATAAGTCGAATTTGGTTTGAATATTTGCTTGCGATGCGCTTATGTGGCGCTTCATAAGCATTTCAGCCAGTTCGCCGTCGTGGTTTTCAATCGCGTTAATAATCGCTAAATGCTCATCAAATGCTTTTGATACACGCGGCCCCACCATGCCCATTTGTACACGGTACATGCGTATTAATTGATACAGCTCATTACACAGTAAATGAATTAAATGCGCGTTTTTACTGCCTTGAATAATACGGTAATGAAAATCTAGATCGCCGGCTTCTTGATAATAAGATTCGCCCTCTTTAACACGCTGTGTTTGTAGGTGCTGATTAAGTAATTGCTTTAAGCCTTTTACTTCTTCGGGTTCCATATTGTCGGCAGCAAGCCTACATGCCAAGCCTTCAAGCGAACTACGAACTTGATAAACTTCAATCAAGCGTTCAGCGGTAAGGGCAACTACTCGGCAACCTACGTTAGCTTTACGCTCAACAAGGTAACAACTTTCTAGGCGATTTAATGCCTCTCTAAGCGTTGCACGGCTTACACCATAACGTTTAGCAAGCTCAGGCTCTGATATTTTACTGCCTTGAACTATGCTGCCCTCAACAATCTCACGGCGCATATCTACAAATACTTGATCTGATGCGGTAGTTATAGGCGCTTCGTTTAAAAATGTGTGTGTCATAAGTTATTTTTTGGATTGTCGACAATTAATGTGGTTACTATGGGCTTATTAAAAAATCATGTCAACCCTTAAACCTATCAAAACGGCTAAAAAACACACGCATTGTCGACACTATTAACCTAAAGTCGCATAAAAATCGTTTTAAAATAGACTAAAACAGTGAAGTGTCGACAGGGTAATAAATCAGATGTTACGTTTTTTAGCGCTGAAAACACCTAATATAAATGCTATTATCGCGCTTTATTTTTATAGTATGAGCCAACGCGTGAACGCCAACACTTTTATTCCTGAGCACTTTATTGATGACGTAAAAACCTATTTACCAGCGCATCTAAACTTAGATGACTTTTTAAATGCTTGTCGCAGGCCGCTCAGAAAATCTATCCGCGTTAATACATTAAAAATTAGCATTGAAGAATTTGTAAAACGTGCAACTGAAAAAAATTGGCTGCTAACCCCAATCCCATGGTGCAGTGAAGGCTTTTGGTTAGAGCGCCCAAGCAATGAAGAGCAAAACCTAGCCCTTGGTAATACCGACTTACATTTAAGCGGGGCTATGTACGTGCAAGAAGCAAGCTCAATGCTGCCCCCTATAGCATTAAAGCAAAGCATTGAACTCGCAGACTCTCAAAATAACACCGTGCTTGATATGGCATCAGCGCCAGGTTCTAAAACTTCACAGCTAGCTGCGCTTATGAATAACCAAGGCGTACTTGTTGCAAACGAGCTATCGTCATCTCGTTTAAAGGTACTCAGCGCTACATTAAAACGCATGGGGGTTGGTAACTGTGCGCTCTCGCATTTTGATGGCGTTATATTTGGCAACTACATGTTTGAATGCTTTGATAGCATATTGCTAGACGCGCCCTGCTCTGGCGAAGGCACAGTGCGTAAAGACGCCGATGCACTAAAAAACTGGTCAATAGAATCAAACATTCAAATAGCCCAAGTACAAAAAGACTTAATTAAAAGCGCGTTTTACGCATTAAAGCCAGGTGGCACCTTAGTGTATTCAACCTGCACACTTACCCCGCTCGAAAACCAACAAGTGTGTGATTATTTACTGAGTGAGTTTGGTGACTATATTGCCCCACAATCGCTAAGTGATTTATTTGAAGGTGCAAGTAAAGCAACAACAAGTGAAGGCTACTTGCATGTATGGCCGCAAACATTCGATAGCGAAGGCTTTTTTATCGCTAAATTTAAAAAACACGCAAGCTGTAATAATCCAAATCAAACTGTTAAAAAAGGCGCGTTTCCGTTTAACGAGTTTGATAAAAAACAAAGTGCCGCGTTCATGCAATCGCTTAAAAAGCACTTTGGGTTAACTAACCTGCCTGGCAGCCTAATGCAACGCGACAAAGAACTGTGGTTATTTCCTGAGGGGTTTGAAGCCGTGCAAAACAAAATTAAGTACGCACGCTTAGGTATTCAAATTGGCATTATCCATAAAAACGGCGTAAGGCTAACGCACGAATTTGCAACCGTATTTGGCAATGAGTGTAAAACTAATATTTACGCATTAAATAACGAGCAAGCAAATGATTACTTTCAAGGTAAAGATATACGCTTGACTGAAGCAACTCAAACAATAGGTGAAGTAGTATTAACACTTTGTGGTTGCCCTATTGGGCTTGGTAAATGGCAAAAAAATAAGATTAAGAATTCACTACCACGCGATCTAGTGCAAAATACGAAGTTAATAAGTTGGAGATAAACTAAAGTATAGAAGATGCATAATTAATCTAATCCTTTATTGCCAAATGTAACTAAGTGGCAAAATTAGTTATGCTTTTTTAGGTGGTTTTACTACACTTTTAAATACTTTCTTCTTCTCCCTAAAGAACCAAGAAAGTGTTTGAGTTAACGCTAGGCTCAATTTAGAGTCAATTTAAAGCCCAGAGGTATTTATAAGCCTTTGGGCATTTTTATTTACAGTTAACTTGTAGATAAACAACTTACTGCTCTTCTAAATCAAACTCGGTTAAATGCCCTTCACCGTGTATAAGTTGATATCGGGCTAAATTCCCCTGCTCTAGTGTTATTAAACTAATAGCTGAGTCGCTTACTAAGTATTTTTGCCCTTCACCTATGGTTTGGTGTTTATCTACTTCCATATGCCAACGTTTGGTAAAAAAGTTTAAGGGGCTTTTGGGGCCGTATAGAATTGAATCTAGTTTATCGAGTATGTTTATTAATTTACGCGGAAATTCATTTTTAATACCACTAGCGGTTAGTTGCCAAATTCGATTGGGGTGATCGCCAAAACGCTTTTGTACTGAAAAGCAAAATGAGTAATGTACATCACCCGATAAAATAAGCGTTTCGTTTGGGGTGTCGTTTCGTCTAAACGTATCGAGTAACTTTTTGGCCGAGCCTTCGTGCGCCATCCAATTTTCTACATCAACCATGAGCGGTTGACCACACATATTAAAAGCAGCTTGAATGGCTTCTATTGATTTAACACCAAATACAGGCGCTGGCGATACAATAATAACCTGGTCGTGGCTTAATAGGCTTTCCTCAAGCTCTGTTAGGCGTTCCCAATCAAGTAGACCTGAAGGCTCATTAAAGTTTTGCTCATTTCGCCAACGGTGCGTACGTGTATCTAGCACCACTACTTTTGGGGTTGTAGTTAACTCGTAATGCCAAAAACTAAAATCGTTTAGTGGTTTATCAAATGCTTTAAGCTGCCATAAATTACTAGCAGTACGGCTTTGCTTAAAAAGTGTTAGTAGCTCGCCTGTTTTATTTAGTGCATCGTTTCCCATTCCCTGAAAAAGCCAATAACTAATTAAGCCGTTATTGATGATCCGTTTACTACTTGGGTTTTCATTTATAGCTTGCTCCCACCCAGCGGTGAGGTTCCAATCATCAGTTACATCGTGATCGTCAAACATCATTAATGTAGATACGTTGGCAAACAGCCGCTCTACTTCACTTAAGCCTTTTGCATAATCAATCAATGCTGTTTTTTCAGCGTCAAAAATAGTTTTGTTTTGCTCGCTATGACCTAAATACGTTGTGTTTTGTATATCAATGCATTGCCAAACAGCAGCACTAAAATTTAATAAATAAAGTGCTATATATTCTTCAAAATGGATAAGGTGATTGTAGGCTTTTACGCTTGAAAAATGAGGTTCGTCTTTTTTTAGCCAGTAACCAACACCTAACTTTGAGCGTTTTTGCCAAGGTGTTTTTGGTAAATATAAGTGGCGATTATAAAGTTGCTCATTTATATCATCCGGTAGCTCAATGGCAAGTGGTTGCTCTTTATAAATACCTAACGCTTTAATTAACTGGTGAATAGCTAATAACATGGGTCCTGCTACATCATCGGCATAAACCTGATCACCACTTAGTAATAATAACTGTGCGCCTTGGTTATTATTACCGCGCTGAGTATTTTGCCAGTGACTTGCAGACACTAAGCTGTCTTTTGCTGGATGATGTGCATTCCGGCACGAGCCATGCAAGATATCACTCAGTTTGTTGGGGATTACAAATGCAGGCGTTATTTGATTGCTATAGCACCAAGGCGATAAATCAATTATTGCATCATCAATGATGAGCTCATAACTTAATAATTTATCTACAGGAAACAGATTGTCTACTGGTTTTATAACAATAAAATGTAGGTATAAATGCTGGCCTAAAGCAATTGTTTGTTGTTCGCTATAACACTCAATATTTAATAAGTTTATTTGGCAGCTAGCAGATTTGGAGGTAGCAAACTGCATACAGACCCCAGTTTGCTCTGCACGGCGCACCATTGGCCCCATTAGTAAAATAGGAAGGTTTGCCGTGTGAGTAATCATGTATTTAGCCTTTAGCTGCTAATTTAAATAAAGAATAAAAGTTCTCGGTAGTCGCTTTAGCAAGCTCATTAAAGCTAATGCCTTTAAGTTCGCTAATGTAATAAGCAACATCTTCTACGTACGCTGGCTGGTTTGTTTGCCCACGGTACGGCACCGGTGCTAAATAAGGCGAGTCGGTTTCTATTAGTAATCTATCTAGCGGTATTTGCTTTACTACTTCTTTTAGCTCAATAGCATTTTTAAAGGTAACAATGCCCGAAATAGAAATATAAAAGCCCATATCAATCGCTTTTTTTGCCATATCCCAATCTTCGGTAAAGCAATGTAGTACACCACCGCAGTTTTCGGCTTTGTGCTCACGCATTAAATTAATGGTATCGCTGCGGGCATCACGAGTATGAATAATTAACGGTTTTTGTAATTCGTTAGCCACTTCAATATGCCCAACAAAGCTTGCTTGCTGCACTGCGTGAGTATCTTTTGAATAGTAGTAATCAAGACCCGTTTCACCAATAGCAACGACTTTTTTGTGTGAGGCTAGGTCGATTAGTTGCTGTTTATTAAGGGCGTCTTTTTGATCAAGTGGATGTACACCGCATGAGGCTGAAACATCGTCGTAATGCTTAATTTTATCAAGCATGCTTGGAAACTGATCAAGCGTTACGCTTACACATAAAAAGTGCTCTATTTGCTTTGCACGCGCTTTATCGAGAACTTGGTCAAGGTTTAAGTCTAGTTTATCAAAATCAAGACGGTCTAAATGGCAATGAGAATCTACAATCACTATAAGGCCTGTATTATGTTCAGGGTTTAAATTTGTTCGTTTAATTTATTATCTTATCAATTAAAAGAACCCAATATAGGGCGGCGTTAATCTCAATGAAAAACCGACCCTATAACTACATGGTATATGTTTGATCGCCTGAGTTTAACATAGTCCCAAGCAGCTTTTCGATTTTAGCGTTTAGGTTTGTTTTATCGTCTAAAAAGCTAATACCAATACCTGGAGGATTAGAGCTTTGTGCACCTTGTGGCGTGATCCACGACACTTTACCTGTCACTACGTCATCTTCTAAGGCATCGGGCAAAGTAACTCTAAGCGCTAATGAATGCCCTGCTTCGTAACGCATATTAGTGCGTACAAATAAGCCACCTTTTTTTAAGTAAGGCATATAACAACGGTATAACTCGTCTAAATCATCTATGTCTACTAGTAGTTCTTGCATGATTAATCCTTTTAAGAATTTCGCAATGTGTATGCTAATCTTGATACAGCAAGCGGTAAATTAAGGCCAAGTACTTGTGTGTTATTTTGTAAAAACTCGCCTAATGCATTTTGCGCACTTTGATAAGCGTCAAAACTCATGCCTTGCAGTAATTGCTGCTTTAGTTGCACGCTTAAAAATAAAGTAAATATGCGAACAAGCTCGGGCTGTTTATTTATTATATCGACTAACACTTTGAAATTATGGCTTTGTTTAAACTCAGTTGCAAACTTATACAGTGTATCAATATTTTTTAGCTGGTCTTGCTGTTGCCAATGCTGTACTTGCAGCGGTTGGTTATAAAAAAGTGCTAACCAACTATAGTTAGGGATATCTAATGTCTCCAGCCATTGCTGAGCAAGTGCAGTATTAGTTATTTTTACGTCGCTTTTAGCGCATCGACTTAAAATAGTTGCAGGGAGCTGTTCTGGCTGGCTTGTGGTTAATATTAAAAAGCGGCTATTAGTTGGCTCTTCAAGTGTTTTTAATAATGCATTAGCTGCTGCTGTGGTCATTTTCTCGCAATTTTCGATTATCGCGACTTTATTGCCATTTTGCGCTGCTGAGTGATTCATAAAATCACTAATGCCGCGTATATCATCTACGCCAATACTTTGCCCATCAACTTGCGTTAAACGCTTGTCGGGATGAGTACCCGCAAGAGTAAGTAAGCAGCTTTTACAGTGTCCGCAAGGTTTTAGCATACTGTTTTGCGCAGCTACCTGCTTAGCTATATTTTGGCATAACAAAGCATTACCAAGCTCATCACTTAACTCAAACTTACCTACTCCAACAGGCCCACAAAATAATTGCGCATGATGAAAACGCTCTGCACGATAACTTTGCGCTAAACGTGCTTGGGTATCATGTAGCCACGGCAATGGCATATTATTTTAGGCCTTCAAAAAATGAATGCAGTACATTGGTTATATCGCGATGTACTTTATCAATACTTTGGTTTGCATCAACCGTTTTAATTGTGCTGTCGTCATTAGCAAGTTCAACATAACGCATACGTGTACGCTGAAAAAACTCAATGGCTTCTTGTTCAATACGGTCAAGCTCACCACGCCCTTTTGCACGTTCAAGGCCTATTACTGGGTCAATATCAAGGTAAATAGTTAAATCAGGCTTTAAGCCTTTTAACACCATTGACGAAAGTGAAGCTAATGTATTTGAGCTAATACCACGCCCGCCACCTTGATACGCCTGAGACGATAAATCATGACGATCGGCAAGTACCCATTGGCCTTTATCAAGCGCTGGGGTAATAACATTGTGCATTAACTGCGAACGGGCTGCGTACATAATAAGCAACTCGGTTTCAAAGGCAATTTCTTCTTCGTGCTCTGCTTTTACAAGCGTACGAAGCGATTCAGCCAGTGGCGTGCCGCCAGGTTCGCGGACGTTAATGAAGTCTATTTTTTGTTTGTTCAAAAAATCTTGGCATAACGAAATAGCGGTTGATTTACCCGCGCCTTCTAGCCCTTCTATTACTATAAATTTTGGTTTCATAAACAATTAATTCTTTTTATTTAATATATACGTTTTAACTGCCGCGTTATGCTGCTTTAACGTGGTTGAAAATTGGTGGCTACCATCGCCTTTTGATACAAAGTAAACGTATTCACTTTGCGGCGGATTAACTGCAGCTAAAATAGCGGCTTTTGATGGCATTGCAATCGGTGTTGGCGGTAAACCATTAATACGATACGTATTGTAAGGCGTATAATCGCGCAAATCTTTACGTTTAATATCACCATCAAAATCAGCGCCTAGCCCGTATATTACGGTTGGATCGGTTTGCAGGCGCATATTAGTGTTTAATCGATTAACAAACGCTGATGCAATTAACGGACGTTCGCTGGCAAGACCTGTTTCTTTTTCAATAATTGAAGCCATTATTAGTGCTTCGTATGCTGTTTTATAGGGTAGATTAGCGCCGCGCTGCTGCCAAGCATCATCTAACGTTTGCTGCATTTTTTGTGCTGCACGTTTTAATACACTGCTTGCAGTATCGTTATTATGATAATGGTAAGTGTCGGGGAATAACCAGCCCTCTAAGTGCGTGTCATTACCCAGTATTTGAGTACTTAGTTCGTCAGTTTTTAAATCGTTTTGTAAATTATCAGCTTTTTTAATAGCACTTAGTACTTCACGTAAGTTTTGCCCTTCAATTATGGTAAAACTAAAACTAATTTGCTGACCTTGGTTAATTTTTTTTACGTTATTAATAACACTATCGGCTGTTAGCTCGTAAAGCCCCGCTTTTAAGTCGGTAAGTGTGGGATCTAGTTTAGCAATTACCTGATAACGCCAACAACTTTCTACCCAGTTATTAGCTTGCCATTGCTGACATAATTTATTAAAGCCAGTGCCATGCTTAACTTCAAACTGTGTGTTTTGTGCTACCTTTAACGGGCTATTTATTGTTGCTTGTAATTGCTGGTAACCAACAGCGGTGGTTATAACAGCTAAAAAAAGTACCGATAAAATAACTTTTAACACTCAGCCTCCTTGGCTAATAATTTAGTTAGTAATGCGTGGCTGTCGTCTGTATTAAATACCTGTTGCTCAATACGTTTTACAGGTACTGCTCCCATTAAGCTATTGCACACAAATACGGCGTCTGCTTGGGTCAAGTCTTCTACTTTCACGCGTTTAAATTCAACAGGCAATTTATCACATAACGATTGTAGATAAACGCCCTTTATTCCGCACTCATCAAGCAATGGCGTAAACACACACTTATTTTTAATCGCAAAAATATTGGCTGCAGAAGCTTCAATTACATTGTTATTGTAATCAAGCACTAACACATCGTCGCAGTTTTGCGTTTGCATTGCTTTTTTAACGAGTACTTGCTCAAGCCGGTTTAGTGTTTTAAGGCCCGCTAAAAGTGGCTGGGCTGCTAATTTAATCGGGCTTACTTCTAGATTTAAACCCTCTTTAACAAGCGCTTCGTAATTACTAGGGTAATCTAATACACTCAATAAAATACTGACATTACACTCACTTGGCAGCCCATAGCCACGTCCGCCTTCGCCTCGCGTTACAAGTATTTTAAGCACGTTTAGTTGTGCAGCGTTTATATGCAAAGCAATTTGATTTTCAAGGCTATTAAAATCTAACTCAGGAAAACCCAAACGCTGTGCGCATTCAATCAAACGCGCTTTATGATGAGCCCAATACTGTACTTGCCCATCAACAACTTTAGCCGTTGTAAAAAAGCCGTCACCGTAATTTAAGCCTCTGTCACGCGTGCTTAAAGTACTGTTTTGATCTACTGCTATTATTGTTTGCATTTTGTTTGGCATATAAAAAAAGCCCAGTTAAACAACTGAGCTCTTATAATTTGATTCGTTGTTAAAAAAGATTATACCTTTTTAAATAGCAACGAGCCATTAGTACCACCAAACCCGAACGAGTTACACAGTGCAAAGTCTAACTTTGCATCACGTGCAGTGTGAGCAATATAATCTAAGTCACACCCTTCGTCTGGGTTATCAAGGTTGATAGTTGGCGACACTTTTTGATCTGTCAGTGATAAAATCGAAATAATCGATTCAACCGAGCCTGCAGCACCTAACAAGTGACCCATCATCGATTTAGACGAGCCTACCATTACATCTTTAGCTGCATTACCAAATATAGACTTAACAGCGGCAGTTTCTGCTTTATCGCCTGCATTTGTAGATGTGCCGTGTGCGTTAATGTAACCAATTTGCTCAGCGTTCACTTGCGCATCGTTTAGTGCGTTTTGCATTGCAAGGGCAGCACCTGCACCATCTTCTGGTGGTGATGTCATATGGTACGCATCGCCGCTCATACCAAAGCCTACAAGCTCAGCATAAATTTTAGCGCCACGTGCTTTTGCATGTTCGTACTCTTCAACTACAACAACACCTGCACCGTCAGAAAGCACAAAGCCATCGCGGTCTTTATCCCAAGGGCGAGAAGCAGCTTGTGGATCGTCATTGCGAGTTGAAAGTGCACGAGCAGCATTAAAGCCACCCATACCAATTGGGGTACACGCTTTTTCTGCACCGCCAGCAACCATTGCATCTGCATCACCGTAGGCAATCATGCGCGCGGCATGGCCAATATTATGCAAACCAGTAGTACAGGCTGTTACAATTGAAATATTTGGACCACGAAGTCCATGCATCATTGATAAGTGACCTGAGATCATATTAATAATGGTAGACGGCACATAAAATGGCGATAACTTGCGCGGACCACTATTTAATAGCTTAATGTGGTTTTCTTCGATAAGCGTTAAGCCACCAATACCAGAGCCCACAGCTACACCTATACGTGTTGCGTTTTGCTCAGTAATTTCAAGGCCTGAATCTTTAAAGGCTTGAACACCCGCTGCAATGCCGTACTGAATAAACAAGTCCATTTTTTTAGTATCTTTCGCTGACATGTATGCAGTTGCATCAAAGTCATTTATTAAACCAGCGAATTTAGTACCAAATTTTGATGTATCAAAGTGGGTTATTGTTTGAATGCCACTTTTGCCATCTAATAAGCCTTGCCAGGTTGATTGAACATCATTACCTAGCGGCGTCAACATTCCTAAGCCAGTTACGACGACTCGACGTTTAGCCACGGTTTGCCTCCAATAAGGGATATTTTACAAGGGGATGATCATACCCAAGCTACCTCAAAGTGCTAGTCCCAAAATAGATTAAAAACGCATAGCACAATCAAAATTAATTTTTAGCTAAAATTGAGCATTGAGGCTTAAGTTTTGAATCACGAACTTTGAGGTGGTTTGGATATAAAAAATTAAAGGCAGCGGATGCTGCCTTTAACGTGCGATTAATTACTCAGCGTGTGCTGTTACGTAATCGATAGCAGTTTGTACTGTAGTGATCTTCTCAGCTTCTTCATCTGGGATCTCAGTATCAAACTCTTCTTCAAGAGCCATTACTAGTTCAACAGTATCAAGAGAATCTGCACCTAAGTCATCTACGAAAGAAGATTCATTTTTAACTTCTTCTTCTTTAACACCTAGTTGTTCAATGATAATTTTCTTTACGCGTTCTTGGATATCGCTCATTCTTCTTTCCTTTATTAAAAACGCCGATGCGTTATTTTCAGATTGCCGCGTAGTTTACGCGGCATAATTCTCTGATTCAATGATTTGACCATAAATAATTGTCTGGTCAAACCTCTGAGTGTGTGTTTTGTCTTTTATCGCTTATTTTCGCAGCGATTTCAAGTATGTTTAAAGCAAGTTCACAAATAATTCAATGTTTTTGAGGTAACTTACTTAACTTTATTAGGTAACAATGTGGGTACAATGGTTATTAAACCATGTACATCGCGCCATTTACATGCAAAGTTTCACCTGATACATACGCAGCCGCGTCAGATGCTAAATAACATACTGCAGCTGCAATTTCGTCTGGTTGACCTAAACGCCCTGCTGGAACATTTGCAAGTGTTGCTGCTTTTTGCTCGTCAGTTAAGTCATCAGTCATATCAGTTTGAATAAAACCAGGTGCCACTACGTTTACTGTAATGCCACGTGATGCTACTTCGCGTGCAAGTGACTTAGAAAAACCAATGACGCCTGCTTTAGCCGCTGCATAATTAGCTTGCCCTGCATTACCCATAGTGCCCACTACTGAGCCAATATTGATAATACGGCCTTTCTTTTTCTTCATCATTGGACGAAGTACCGCTTTAGATAAACGGAAAATCGAGCTTAAGTTAGTGTCGATTATATCGTCCCACTCAGTCTCTTTCATACGCATTAATAGGTTGTCACGTGTGATACCTGCGTTATTAACAAGTACGTCAACATCGCCAAAATCAGCTTTTATTGCAGCAAGTGTCGCTTCAATAGATGCAGGATCCGTTACGTTTAATGCATAACCTTTACCATTTTCACCTAGGTACTCGCTAATTTTAGCAGCGCCTGACTCGCTTGTTGCAGTGCCTGCAACTTTTGCACCTTGCGCAACTAATGTTGTTGCAATTGCTTTACCAATACCACGGCTAGCGCCAGTAATTAGGACAACCTTGCCCTCTAAAGAAAATAAATTAGACATTTTATATACTCTTATTTAGCTGCAGCGATTGAAGCGGCGTCGTTTACTGAGCCACAAACCATTGCTTTATCAATTCGTTTCGCAAGTCCTGTTAATACTTTACCAGGACCAAATTCGTAGCTTTGCGTTACATCTTGTGCAACCAAAGCTTGTACTGTTTCTGTCCAGCGAACTGGGCTGTAAAGCTGGCGTACTAGTGCATCTTTAATTGCATCAGCTGACGCTTGTGCTTTTACATCAACATTATTAATTACATCACACTTAGGTGTATTAAATGTTAAAGCAGCTAAGTCTACCGCTAGCTTATCAGCTGCTGGCTTCATTAGTTCACAATGCGAAGGTACACTAACAGAAAGTGGTAATGCGCGTTTAGCACCAGCATCTTTACATGCTTGTGATGCTCTATCTACTGCCGCTTTATGCCCTGCAATAACAACTTGGCCAGGAGAGTTGTAGTTAACTGGAGATACAACCTCACCTTGCGCTGAGGCAGCACATGCCGCTTTTATTTCTTCATCGCCTAAGCCAATAATAGCAGCCATTGAACCTACACCTGCAGGTACAGCTTCTTGCATGTATAAACCACGGTTTTCAACAAGCTTAACAGCTTCGCTCAAGCTTAGTACGTCGCTACATACTAGTGCTGAGTATTCACCTAAGCTGTGACCGGCCATAACAACGTCTGCATCTGGGTTTGCTGCTAGCCAATCACGGTAAATAGCAACACTTGCAGTTAATAATGCAGGTTGTGTACGATGAGTTTGATTTAATTTTTCTTCTGGGCCATTAAGAACTAGCTCTGCTAAGTCGTAACCCAGTGCATCTGATGCTTCTGCAAATGTTGCTTTAACAATGTCAGAACTCTCTAGTAGCTCTTGTAACATACCAACGCTTTGCGAGCCTTGACCTGGGAATAGAAGTGCAATTTTTTGTGCCATACTTTGCTCTTTTTAATTAAACAAATAAATAATGAAATACACGGCACATCAATTATTGATTAACCGCCGTGTCTTTAGAATGTGTTTTTTCGAAAATAGCAGCTATTTTATCAGGAAGTTGACGTTCAACCTCTTTTACCGCTTCATCAATTGCTGCTTGAAATGCTTTAGCTGACGCATTTCCATGACTTTTAACGACAATACCGCGCAATCCTACCAGAGAAGCGCCGTTATACTGGTCGGGGTTCACCCTTTTATAGAGTTTTTTTATTATTGGACGCAATATAAACGCCATACATTTATATAAAAGGTGCTTTTCGAGCGCAGCTGTAAACTTATTCATAATAAGCTTGGCAATGCCTTCGCATGTTTTAAGCGCCACGTTACCCACAAAACCTTCGCATACAATAACATCAGCCTTGCCAGAAAAAATATCACTTCCTTCGCTGTAACCAATGTAATTAATGTGTGGGCTTTGCTGCATTAATTGTGCAGCTTGTTTAATGTCGTCGTGGCCTTTAATGTCCTCAGCGCCAATATTTAATAAGCTTACGCGAGGGTTATCGCAGCCAAGTGCTTGGCCAGCAACTATAGAGCCCATAATGCCAAACTGGTACAGCATTTGCGCATCGCAATGCACATTAGCACCTAAGTCGAGTAAATATACTGGGTTTTGGCTTTCTGTAGGAACAGATGAAATGAGTGCGGCACGTTTAACACCTGGCAGCATTTTTAATACGTAGTGAGCCATAAAAAATAAAGCGCCGGTATTACCTGAGCTAACACACGCTTGTGCTTCGCCCGATTTAACTAAATCAAGGGCAACACGCATAGATGAATCTTTTTTTGAACGTACAGCAATTGCAGGTTCGCAGGCGTTAGTGACTATTTCACTACAATGACGAATGATGAGCCTTGGATGAGATAAAGAATCGAGGGATTCGAGTTCTTTAGATATAACGTCTTCATTGCCACATAAAATGAGACTTAAATTGGCATGAGCGTTTACCGCATGAACGGCAGCAGGAATAGATGAACGGGGGCCGTAATCGCCCCCCATCATATCTAACGCTATGGTTAGATCTTTCAGCATATAAGTAATCTCTTATTTAGAAATTACTTGAACGCCTTTGTAGTAACCATCTGCAGTCACATGGTGACGACGATGAGTCTCACCAGATGTTTGATCTACAGTTAAAGTTGGACCACTGATCGCATCGTGTGAACGGCGCATGCCGCGTCTTGCACGAGACTTTTTGCTTTTTTGTACAGCCATAGTCTTCTCCTAAGAATCTTTCTTAAGTTGTTTCAAAATATCAAATGGATTAGGTTTATCATCTTCCGCCTTTAATACACCAAAGCTGGCAGGCTTTGCTGAATAACTGCATGAAGCTTCGTTGTGGGTAGCCACTAATGGAATTGCTAAAATTAGTTCGTCTTCAATTAAATCAAAAACGTTAACTTCACCATTTTCATCAAGTGCTACTTCGTCGTAGTCTTCAGGAAAAATATCTAACTCTGTATCTTCACCTACTGGTGAATATGCAAAGTCTTGAACCAAATCCAACCCTAAATCACCATTACAACGTTGACAAATGACAGTAACATGTGTGGACAAATTGCCTCTAATCACAGCGAAACCTTGATCATCGTTTTTGCAATGTATTTTTACCGCTATTTCACCTACTTCTTCCTGCACAACTTTCTCTAAACGAGTAAGTTTTTCAAGCGGTACAATTCCGTCATACGATAAACGGTGCTGCGCTGCTTTGCCTGGATGAAGAGTGATGGGAATTTTCACCTTTTGCATAGGGGCTGCATCATATAGATAGTTAGTTTGTTAGTCAAAGTAAAAAACCATTTTTACTTGGTTTTTAACGTGTTTTACTCTCGGATCTGATTTATCCTAACTCAATCTGAATTATCGTAGGAAAACAGTCCATGAAGCTTCCACTCATTTTAGCGTCAAGCTCGCCTTTTAGGCAGTCTTTATTACAAAAATTTAATTTACCCTTTGATACGTTTTCACCCGACGTTGACGAATCAGCACTTGAATGCGAAACACCTACTGAACTGGTTAAGCGTTTAAGTGAGTTAAAAGCCTCAGCAGCTAATAAACACTTTAAAAAAGGGTTAGCAATTGGATCAGACCAAGTCGCTGTGTTTAACAATCAAATTTTAGGTAAACCGCACAATAAACAAAATGCTCTAAAACAA
Organism: Pseudoalteromonas sp. FUC4; assembly: GCF_008370255.1. Lineage (GTDB taxonomy): Bacteria > Pseudomonadota > Gammaproteobacteria > Enterobacterales > Alteromonadaceae > Pseudoalteromonas. The sequence goes on from NZ_SEUI01000001.1 coordinate 1,209,465, forward strand.
CTAAATTTATTTAGCGGTAATACTGTAACATTTTTAACTGGGCTTTGTGTTTACGATATTGTAACTGGCACTAAAAAAACCTGTGTAGAACCTTTTAATGTGACGTTTAAAACACTAAGTGATGCACAAATTAGTGCTTATTGCGACGCAGAGCAGCCTTATAATTGTGCTGGCAGCTTTAAAAGTGAAGGGTTGGGTATCTGTTTATTTGAAAAACTAAGCGGAGACGATCCTAATAGCTTAATTGGATTACCATTAATTAAACTCAGCCAATTACTGGCTGAGTTTGGTATTGATGTACTTACTGCTCAAACAAGTTCTAGTTAAATAAATTAACCAAGCAAAACCTGTTGCAATTGCAGATAATTATCTACCGTTGCAACAGGACTAAGCTCATTTAGCTGCTGTGCGTTATGTACACCCATTGTTACGCCAATTCTATCCATGCCTGCAGCTTTTGCCATAGTCATGTCTATTTGGGTATCACCAATCATTACAGCGTCTTGAGCGCTTATGCCAAGTTCTTTAAGTAATTGATACAACATATCTGGAGAGGGCTTTGATTGCGCTTCGTCACTAGTTCGTGTTGCACTAAAAAAGTGGCGCAATTTACTTTGCTCAAGTAAACGCTCTAATCCATCTCAACCTTTACCTGTTGCAACCGCTAAAACAATGCTCTGCTCTTTTAAGGCACCTAAAACGTTTGCAACATTATCAAATACAGGAGTTGGTGTGGTATCAACACTATATTGGTGTTTATACCCTTTAATTAGCGCTTGATGCTGCGCGACATTATCGGGAAATAAAACATCAATTGCTTTTTCAAGCGACATACCAATAATGTTTTTAATTGCTAAATCACTTGGTGACACTAAATTAAGTGACTCAGCACTACTACGAATACAGTTAACTATTTTAGTGACTGAATCCATAACGGTGCCATCCCAATCAAAAATGACGAGCTTATATTTTTTAATTGGCGTCACTGCAATCAGTGTTTTGCGTCTCGTAATTTTAGTAATGTATTTTTAAGCGTTTTATCAAGGGGCGCTTCAATACGCATCGTTGTTTCGTTTTTAGGATGATAAAAACTTAAATCGTGTGCATGTAAGAATAAACGGTTTAACCCAACTTTACGCATAGATTCATCAAACCCCTGGTCACCGTATTTATCATCGCACGCGATAGGATGACCTTTACACTGTGTATGAACACGAATTTGGTGCGTACGTCCTGTAACAGGTGATGCTTGTACAAGTGAGCAATCGTTAAAACGTTCAAGTACTTTAAAACGCGTATGCGAAGGCTTGCCCTCAGTGTTATCTACACGTACTACGCGCTCACCCGATTTAAGTGTATTTTTACGCAGCCCTTCGGTTACGTTTTTAGTTTTAGAGTCCCACTGCCCTTCTACAAGAGCCCAGTAATTTTTTTCCATCGTTTTTTCACGAAGTTGTTCATGCAATGCTGTTAACACAGAACGGCGCTTTGCTATAAGTAAACAGCCCGAAGTATCGCGGTCAAGCCTATGAACTAGCTCAAGACTACGTTCCTCTGGGCGAAGCGCGCGCAATGCTTCAATTAAACCATAACTTAAACCACTGCCACCATGAACAGCCATACCTGAAGGTTTATTTATAACAATAAGGTATTTATCTTCAAATAAAATATCGTCTTCTAGGCGAGTTACTTTGTCTAGTTTTGATGGTACAAACTCTTCACGCTCAGCAACTCTGATAGGTGCAATACGCAGTACATCGTCAAGCTGTAGTTTATATACAGGCTTAATACGCTTTTTATTAACGCGTACCTCACCTTTACGCAAAAGTTTATAAATAGCGCTTTTAGGCACCCCTTTTAAATGGGTAATAAGAAAGTTATCAATACGCTGACCTAAATGGTCTTCATTGATCGTGACATAAGTTACTTGTAAGTCGTTTTTTTCTGACATTGCCTAATCACTAATTTAAGTAAAATAATTTAGTTGCTAACACTGTAATAATAGTGGGATAATCAGCAGCGCAAATATTTAGTATTTGCAAATAACAACGGTGCTTTTTAACACATTAAAACATTCGTGATGCACATTCTGGGTAGCCGATCATACAGATCCGAGTTAAGTTTTCCAAAGCTTTTATGCCTCCTCAGTTAACACGTGCGATCAATTAACGGCAATGCGCGTAATATATTGCTGGTTAAGTTTGAACATGAAGCGATTTTTAATGTGCTAGAGAAAGCAATGAACAGATAATTTGTCTGATAGTGACGACGTAAAAAACGTCGTTCAGCACTAGCTCAATTATTGTAGTACCGTACAGCAGCTTATTTAGAATTAAAAAAATCTAATAAATAAGCGTTCATTAACATCGGTAGCGATTTTTGCTCTTAAAACGGATATTAGCGATACATCAGTATGTATTGCTCACCAACTTAATGAGCCCTACGCACCTAATATGAATGATATTTAGTAAGATTAATATGACAGGCCGACTTCTGGGTAAAACTTGTAAACGTAGCTGAAAAGCCGACAGTTTTAGCACCATTAAGAATTTAATAGCGATAATAATCGCTATTGTTTGCCAGCATTTAAAATACTGCATACGAAATACAGAGCCGTTCCGTTAAAGACCCAGTCGTGAGGCTGCACATTCTAAAAATAGGGACAACTGAACAGGCGAGAAAAACATCGTCATGTCAGCGACATAAATAAGTAGAGTAACAATATGAAACGTATGCTAATCAATGCAACGCAGCAAGAAGAAATGCGCGTAGCACTGGTTGATGGCCAGCGCCTTTATGATTTAGATATCGAAAGCCCAGGTCACGAACAGAAAAAAGCCAATATTTATAAAGGCAAAATCACTCGCATTGAACCATCTCTTGAAGCAGCATTTGTTGATTACGGTGCTGACCGCCATGGTTTCCTTCCTTTAAAAGAAATTGCCCGTACTTACTTCCCTGCAGGTTACACTTTTCATGGTCGCCCTAACATTCGCGACGTAATAAAAGAAGGTCAAGAAGTAATAGTACAAGTTGATAAAGAAGAACGCGGCCAAAAAGGCGCAGCGTTAACTACTTTTATCAGTGTTGCTGGTAGCTATTTAGTACTTATGCCTAATAACCCTCGCGCCGGCGGTATTTCTCGTCGAATTGAAGGTGATGAGCGTACTGAACTTAAAGAAGCATTAGGTCGTTTAGAACTTCCTAAAGGTATGGGCTTAATTGTTCGTACAGCGGGTGTTGGTAAATCGTTTGAAGAACTTAACTACGATTTAAAAGCATTATTAGTACACTGGGATGCAATTAAACAAGCAGCCGACAGTGCTAAAGCACCGTTTTTAATTCATCAAGAAAGCAACGTGATTTTCCGCGCAATACGTGATTATTTACGTCGCGACATTGGCGAAATTTTAATTGATAAACCACGTGTTTTTGAAGAAGCTAAAGCGCACATTGAGCGTTTTCGCCCTGACTTTATGAGCCGTGTTAAGCTTTATCAAGGTGACACTCCTTTATTTACGCATTACCAAATTGAAAGCCAAATTGAGTCTGCGTTCCAACGTGAAGTACGCTTGCCTTCTGGTGGTTCAATTGTTATTGACCCAACTGAAGCACTAACGTCTATCGATATCAACTCGTCTAAGGCAACTAAAGGCGGCGATATTGAAGAGACAGCACTTAATACAAACTTAGAAGCGGCCGACGAAATTGCACGTCAATTACGTCTTCGTGACCTTGGTGGTTTAATTGTAATCGACTTTATCGATATGACTCCTCCACGCCATCAACGTGAAGTAGAGAATCGCTTAAAAGATGCAGCGCGCCCAGACCGTGCTCGTGTTCAAATTGGTAAAATTTCACGCTTTGGTTTACTTGAAATGTCGCGTCAGCGTTTGCGTCCTTCATTAGGTGAAGCAAGCCAAGGCCCATGTCCACGTTGTAGTGGCCAAGGTACTATTCGTTCAAACGAATCAATTGCGCTTTCAATTCTTCGCTTAATTGAAGAAGAAGCAATTAAAGACAATACAGCACAAGTAAATGCACAAGTGCCTGTTGCTGTTGCCGCTTATTTATTAAATGAGCAACGCCGTAGTGTTCACCGCATTGAAAAACATCATAAATGTGACGTAGTGATTATTCCAAATCAACATATGGAAACACCACATTATGAAGTTATGCGTTTACGTAAAGACGAAACACTTGAAACTGTAAGCTATGGACAAGTTGTTGCGCCAGAGCCTGAAGTATTTGAGATGTCAAAATCGCCAAGTGCACCAGTACGTGAAGAGCCAATGCTAAAAGGCGTAGTTATGCCTTCTACTCCTGCTCCACAAGCAGCTCCGACTAAAGCTGTAACACCTGCTGCGCCAGTACAAATTAAAACTGGAGGTGGCTTACTTGCTGCTATTGGTAATTGGTTTAAGGCGTTATTTGCAAGTGAATCTGAAGAAGAGAAAAAAGAAGCTGTAGAAAAAGAGCAGCAAGAAGCGCGTAATAACGCTCGTCGTGGTAACGATAACCGTCGTCGTAATAACAATCAACGTCGTCGTAATAATAACCCACGCACTAACAAGCCGCGCAATGAGCGTCCAGCCGCTGAAGAGGAAGCTAAAACTGACTCAGCAGCAAGCACAGAGACTCAAGAGAGAAGCGAGAACCGCAACAAGCGCCGTCGTAATCCTAACTCTCGTAAGCGCCCAGAGCATAAAAACCAAGAAAAAGATCAAGTTAAAACTGAAGCCCCTGCAAAGGCACAAGTAGAAACTGATTCTAAACCAGCACAAGCTGCAGAGCCTAAAGAGCAAAAGCCTAAAGTTCGCCGCCAACGTCGTAACATACGTAAAAAAGTACGTCTGCAAGATGAAAAAGCTGAGCAAGCTAACTCAACAGAGCAAGCACCTGAGCAAACGGTTGTAACTGAAACTCCACAAGTTCAAGAGCAAGCTCCTGCTGTAGAAAAGCAAAAGCAAACTCCGGCAGAAAAAACAGCTCACATTAAAGAAGAGAAAGTTGATGTTGTTGATTTTAACGATGAAACAGCAGCTACTGAAGACGAGCAAGAGCAAACGCGTACACGTTCACGCCGTTCTCCTCGTCATCTTCGTGCATCTGGTCAACGTCGTCGTCGCCCTGAAGGTGAAGCAGAAGTTAAATCTGATGAAGCTCCTGCATTTATTCCAGTTGCTGATCAAGCTGCTGCAGAATACGAAGCAGAACTTAAAGCTAAATCAGAAGAAACACCGGTAGATGCGTCGCAACAAATTGAACAAGCCGTTGCGGTTGAAGACTTAGCAAAAGTTGAAGCTGTAAAAGAGCCAGTAAAAGCTAAAGAACCGGCTAAAGCTGAAACGCCAGTAGTAACTGAAGAGCCTACTAAAGTTGAAGCGCCAGTAGTAACTGAAGAGCCTGCTAAAGCAGAAACGCCAGTAGCCACTGAAGAACCTGCTAAAGTTGAAACACCAGTAGCCACCGAAGAGCCTGCTAAAGTTGAAACACCAGTAGCCACTGAAGAGCCTGCTAAAGCTGAAACGCCAGTAGCCACTGAAGAGACTGCTAAAGCTGAAACACCAGTAGCCACTGAAGAGCCTGCTAAAGTTGAAACACCAGTAGCAACTGAAGAGCCTGCTAAAGCTGAAACGCCAGTAGTAACTGAAGAGCCTGCTAAAGTTGAAGCAAAAGTGAAAACTGAAAAATCAGCACCGCATGTTAAAACAGCGGTTACTCAAGGGTCAGCAAGTGCGCCAATGGCACAACCTACTCCTGTAGCTGATAGCGAAGTAAAACATACGTGTGTTGCAATGGCTCACGATAAACGTGAACTAGTGCCAGACAGTGGTTTACGAGCAGGTTCAATCAAACCTGCTGGTCGTGCAAGCTCTGCAATGACTAAAACAATGAGTGTTGATTAATAACTAACATTCATTAAAAAGCCCCGCTATTTATTAAATAGCGGGGCTTTTTTGTTTTTATGATTTAAATAATTAGAAAAATGACTTCACGCCCGTAAAAAGTAATTTTTTCACAAAGAGGTTAAGAGACGCTTCGCTTTTAGAGGTAGTAATAAGGCTAAGCCTAGCTAACTTGAAAAGCCCCGCTAGTAGACCATCACTTGTGTTTTCTCATTCACTTCTCTTTGTAAAATAAATCTTTAAGGTTTTGTTCCGATGCAACGAATTTATATACCGATACAAAAAAGCGCGATATAAATATCGCGCTCTTAAATCAGCTTTTTAACTTAACTTGTTAAATTTACTCGCTTTCACTTTCCATAAAACGTTGTAACTGATCTTTTAAGTTTGGCGGAATACCTTTAATTACAAGCGTGTCAGTTGCCTCGTTGTAAGTTACGCGCTCACCTAAGTGTTTGCGTTCAAAACTAACACTTACACCACCACCAAGGCCTGAAAACTTAACCATGCTGGTTACAGTTTTCTTATCAACAGGGAAAGTTTCTTCTAAGTCATAGCTTTGCTCTTTACAAAAACTATCAAACGGGCTTTCATCGCCTTTTGTAAGCGTTGCAGATAGATCGCTTACGCTGGCATCTTCACCAGTTGTTACACAGTCATTACAGTAATCAAATACTTGTTTACGTAAATCGTCTTTTTCTGATTTATCAAATTGTTGCTCAGATAAATAATCCTCTACTGCGCTAAGCATGACTTGGCTTTGCTGTTTTGAATCAATACCCTCTTCACAACCTAAAAAGTCTAAGAAAAAGTCAGCAACTTTACGTCCAGCTCGCCCTTTGATAAATGAAATATAACGGTTGTCGTCAGCCTGTGTATCCCACGCTGTTAAATCGATACGAGCAGCAAGTTGCATGCGTGATATGTCTAAATGACGAGAAGCGGCTAAATCGAGCTCTGAGGTCATAGAATAATGCTCTTTGATGTTAATCATCGCAATTAGCATGTAATCAGTTGCAACGTACTGGTAATGACAAAATACTAAATAGCCTGTTTCACTAAATGCATATTTATCAAGCTCTTCTTTTAAAACCGTTGAGGCTTGCTCGGTCATATGCCAAAAGCCTAACTCATCATTACGGTAACTTTGCATTGCAGATGCTACAACACTGTTTTTGTCACCACTGAAAGCACAATAACCTTTACCAGGTTTACCATTGTATGCATGATGTAATTGTTCGATAAAAACGGCTACTTTATCGTTAATTACCATCTCATCATTTCGAAGGTGAATTTGCGTATCGTCGTCTTTTTTGTCTACATAGTGAACGACTAATTTTTTAACGTCTGTTGTCATCTTTGTTTTTCACGCCTCTAGTGTTAAAATACGAGAATATAACTATTTTATTGAACCAACTAATGCCAATTTTATCAAAATACTCTAATGAAGAAGTAGAACAAATCGTCGATCAGCTTATTGATGTGCTAAGTAAACACAATGCGCCGGTTGATTTAAGTCTTATGTGTTTAGGAAATTCTATCACGCATATCTTAAAAGAGCATGTACCAACAGGGAAAAGACAAGCTGTAACCGAGAACTTTGCAAAAGCACTCGCGCAGTCGGTTAAATAAAATTTATGAATTTATCGCAGCACAATCAATTTTCATCAAAAGCGAGTCAGCTGCTAAGTTGGGGGCATTGGTTTACCTTTGCCAATATCGGCTTAGCCCTGCTTATTAGCTTAAGCTATTTATTTGCAGACTCGCCACCTACAAGCTTTTTAGGCATTACCTATATGCTAGTTACTTGGCTAAGCCACACTAGTTTTATAGCCTTTTTAGCGTTTGTGCTGACGGTATTTCCGCTTAGTTTAATATTCCCCTACCCACGACACATTCGTGGCATGGCCGCTGTTATAGCCACTGTAGGCGCATCATTGCTTACTCTTGATGCTTATGTGTATGTTAATTTAGGTTATCATCTAAGTATATCTGCCTTACCTGAAATCATTTCATTGTTGTGGCATCGCTTAACAAGCTCACCTGCCTTAACCACAATTTTAGCCAGTGGTATTGTTTTACTTATTTTAGGCTTTCAGCTGCTTATGAGTAATTATACATGGCACCACCTCGAACGCTTGAAACAGTTCAAATTTGCTCGATACGCTATCTCATTTCTAATTATTTGTTTTGCTTTTAGCCATAGTCTTCATATTTGGGCTGATGCTAATTTAAAATTTGATATTACCAAACAAGATAACGTATTACCGCTTTCGTATCCTACAACAGCTAAAAGCCTACTGGCTAAAAATGACTTACTTGATATAGAAAGCTATGAGCAAGCACATAACGTAAAAATTAATAACCAAAATATTAGTTATCAAATGCCAAGCCCGCTTGAAAAATGCGAGGACTACACACAAGCCAATGTAGATATATTTGTATTTGAAACTCAACAACAACTCGAAAAGTTTGTTGCCGAGAATAAAAACTTACACAAAACAGAGCAATTTTTGCAACCAACAAATCATGACGATACGCTATTTAGTTTAGTGTATGGTTTACCCGCTTTTTATAAAGCAGAAATTTTAACCGAGCAGACACTCCCCGTTTGGCAAAGTCAGCGCCGTAGCATTGAAGTAACTGGCATTGAAGAACTAAGCTTTATTAATGATCAAGCACATAGCTCTAGTGCTATTCGAGTAATTAAAGCGAGTGATACCCCTACTATTCGAGATGATGAAACACAAGTTTTTGCTTTTAGTCTTGCCAATAACAAGCAAGAAGTAGTAGCAACCTCAACGTTATACAGCTCTGACAAACGTATTTCTAAAGTAGATGGGCTAATTCAACCTAGCGATTTAATTGCAACAAGTGTTGGCCAATATTTAAATTGCAAAGCTATTGCCAAGCAAACAATGCTAGGCGTTAATCTATACAAGAAAAAAGACGATATGGGCATGAACTACTCTCAGGGTGTTGTTATAGCCTATAAAAAAGATAGGATTACCTTAATAGATTCAGATGGTAACTTTAAAAACATTTCCGCCGCTGAAGGTTTTTCTATTGAACAAGGTTTAGATATACCATTTTTAGTACAGAGTATTAAAAAGCTCAAAACCTTTACCCAATAGCCGTTATCCTAACCTAGCTTGATATACCACCAAGCTAGGTTATAGTTTTATATTGTTGTTAGATATAAAAACCAAGGATGACATGTATGTTTAAAACTTCTCGTTATATTCTCCATTCTAGCTTTTTACTTATCAGTTTTTTTAGCTTTAGCGATACCACTTACTACAAATGTGTAACAGAAAAAGGCACTGTCTTTTCTCAACTGCCTTGTGACGACGAAGCAACGACTTATAAAGTGAACACAACGGGTAATCAGTATTCTGGTCCTAAGGTTGACTACACTAAACAACTAAACGAACTTGAGCGTGAAAGGCTTCTATCTGGCTTACAGGCAGAGCTTCGCAGTAATAACCATAAACTAACAATACTTGATCGTAATAAAGAGCGTGCTGAATACAAACAACAAGAGCGATTAAATCATATCTTAGCCATTGATGATAAAAAGCGTATTACTAAAGACATTACTAAAAAACTAAAAATGATTAATAAAACATATAAGAAAAACGTATCGGCTGTGACTAAAAAAATTAAAATCCTCGAAAAAAAGATAGCTCAATTCCAATAAGTTACTCTTAGTTAGTAAGTAACATTTATCTTGGTTTTAAACTTAAAATAACATACCCTTAACACAATAGAGTATAAACTCTAGGGACTTTTAAGGAGTGCAAATGCAACCTCGCCATATTGCTGAATTAATTTTAACGGGTTTTAAAAGGCACTATCAGTTATTTCAAAAAACAACAGCCAAAGCCCCTCTTGCCTTTGCAAAAAAAGATTGGCAAGCAATTAATGATATCAGCCGTCTGCGTATCAGCTATTATGATGATCGTGTTAACGAAACCACGCAAGCGCTAAAAAAAGAAACCCCAACCGAACAACTCGATGAAAGCCTATGGCTTGAAGTTAAAAAGATATATCAGCATTTTTTATGTTTTCATCCTCAAGCAGAGCTCGCAGAAACTTTTTATAACTCTGTATTTTGCCGGCTGTACCATAGGCGCTATTTTCATAATGACTTTATATTTGTAGAGGCAACCTTAAAAGATGCTCCTTCAGTACCTGTTGAGGCCGAATATAGAACATACTTTCCTGTAGTTGATGGCCTAAAACCAACAATAAAACGCATTATTAGTCATTTTGATTTTAAAGCCCCATTTGTAAATTTAGAGCGTGATGTTCGCCTCCTTGTTAAAGCTTTTTATAAACAAGCCCCCGATACACATCACCAACCTTGGCAAATGCGCTTTGATATTTTACACACGCCTTTTTATCGTAATAAAGCAGCCTATATTGTTGGTCGTGTTGTTTCAAAAAGTGGAGTTCAGCCCTTTATAATCGCTGTATTACACGATGAAGGTAACGGATTATATTTAGATGCACTTTTAACTAAGTCATCTCAAATGCGTGTTATTTTTGGCTTTGCCCGCGCTTATTTTATGGTAGAGACTCATGCACCTTCAGCACTTGTTCGGTTTTTAAATCAACTTATGCCAAACAAAACACTTGCTGAGCTTTATAACGCAGTGGGTTTTCATAAGCAGGGGAAAACTGAGTTTTACCGAGAGTTTTTAAACCACTTATCCCACTCTAGTGATGAGTTTACAATTGCACCTGGGACTCCCGGTATGGTGATGATGGTATTCACCCTCCCCTCATTTGGCTATGTTTTTAAAGTAATAAAAGACAAATTTGGTGAGAGTAAACCCTTTGGCCGTGATACCGTATTAAAACGCTATCAACTGGTAAAAAACCATGACCGCGTTGGCAGAATGGCCGATACCATAGAGTATTCTAACGTCGTATTTCCTTTAGCGCGTTTTGATAGTAATTTACTTGCGCAATTACATAAAACAATTGGCTCATCAATGGTAATTGAGGGCGATTGGTTGATCATCAAGCATTTGTATATTGAACGGCGAATGACACCTCTTAACTTGTTTTTAGAAAATGCTGATGAAGAAAGTGTCGCCGACGCGATTGAAGAATATGGACAAGCCCTAAAAGAAATGATTGCTGTTAATATATTCCCTGGTGATATGCTCTTAAAAAACTTTGGTGTAAGTAAGCACAAACGTATTATTTTTTACGATTACGATGAAGTCCAATATCTAACCGATATGAACTTTAGAGCATTACCAAAAGCAAAGAGCTATGACGACTATTTAATGGATGAACAAAGTTACTCTGTTGCACCACAGGATGTATTTCCTGAGCAGCTTTGTACATTTGTAATGCCAAACCCTATGTATAAAAAGTTTTTACTCAGCACTCATCCAGAGCTTATAGATGTTAGCTTTTGGAAGCAGGCACAACAAAATATAAAAAATGGTCAGGTAAGTCATATTTACCCATACCCGACAGCACAGCGCTTTATTCACCACTGGTAAGCGCTAAAGGACACACACAATGAATATAAGTAAAATAGATTTAAATTTACTCGTTTACCTCGATACATTGCTTCGAGAATGCAACGTAACACGCGCTGCTAATCAATTGAGCATAACGCAACCTGCAATGAGTAATGGCCTTAAACGTCTTCGTAACTTATTTAACGACCCTATTTTAGTTCGTACCAGCGATGGTATGGTGCCTACCGAGCGTGCTTTGGAGTTACAACCCGTTATTCGTGGCATTTTAATGACCCTTGAAGAAACTCTAGCACCTAATCGAGAATTTGAGGCAAGCCAAAGTAAGCGTGTGTTTAGAATAATGGCCAGTGATTACGCTGCAAGTACATTAGCACCAAAGCTTTTAAGTAAATTGCACGAAGAAGCCCCCGATACTACTTTAGATATACTCACACCCAGTGATGTCACCTTTCATGATGTAGAAAACGGTAAAGTAGATATGGCAATCAACCGTTTTGAAAACTTACCTCAGTCTTTTCATCATAAACGTATTTGGAAAGATAGTTTTTGCTGCTTAGTAAAAGCCGATAATCCTATAATTGAAAACTTTAGCCTCGACAGCTATTTAAAAGCACGCCATATATGGGTAAGTAAAACAGGTTTTGGTGTAGGTGTAGGCATGGACCCTAAAGATGTGCAAAAACTTGGCTGGGTTGACGAAGCACTTGCTCACTTTGGTAAGCATCGTAATATTGCCACCTTTACGCGTAACTACCATGTAGCAATTCATTTAGCTAAAGAGAAAAATTTAATTGCGACCCTTCCTTCAAAAGCCGCAAATATATACTTAGATGATCCGGGGCTTAAAATTTTAGAGCCACCATTTCCAATTCCTCCTTTTGAGCTGGATATGATTTGGAGCCCACTGTTACATCGCGATGCGAGTCACATTTGGTTACGTCAAAAAGTAGCTGAAGTAGCTGAAGAGCTAAAATAACTTTATTACACAATATGATGTAAAAATTGCTAGGTTATTTTTATGCCTGTTAACTTAGCATCTTACTAAAACAAAATTAAACCAATAAAATCAAATAACTACATAACCATTGAAACGTGGAACATACATTGCTTTAATTAAATTGAACTATACATTCATTTAATTAAAGAGGTCATTATGAACACCCATCAAGGATCAGAAGTAAATCATATTACTGACATCATTCAAGTTATGAACAGCGGCATCGATTTTTATCAAAAAGCACAGGAAAAAGTTGAAGACCCTGCTATTGGTGCACTTTTTCAGCGTATGATAGATGCCCGAAAAGTGAGTGTTGAGCGCTTGCAGCCATATGCAATTAATGAAAAAGGCGAACGCGAAGATGGCTCATCTTTCGCTGTCGAAGCAAGGCGTGCATACACAGCGCTGCTTACTACATTCAGCTCACACAACGACAGCACGTATGTAAAAGAGCTTGAAGAGGTAGAAGATAAAACCCTTGAAGAAATTAAAGCTGCAATGGATAAACCGCAACCAGCTGATTGCGAAGCTGCACTGGCTAAAACATTATTAACAATGCAAAGCTGCCATGCAGAAATGAGCCGCATGCAAAAGCATTAAGCTTACATAACGCATAACTAGAACCCAGCCTCGAGCTGGGTTTTTTATTGCCTCTAATACACCGCCTCGCTTCACGTCATATTTAAAGTATATTGTTTAAAAAAAATCATTTTGAAGAGCTTGATGATCACTCAATAAAATCAGCCCATGCTAAAATCAAAAAAAGGGCCTTTCGGCCCTTTGAGTTAAATAACGAAAGCGAGAGTTAGTAATTAAAAACGGTATTCTGCACCTACGTAGTAGTAAGCACCGTTAAAACCAAACGGAGCCGAACGACGTGAGTAGTCAAACACACCTGAGCTGCTAATTACGGTATTACCATTAGCATCTACAATAGTACCTGAGCGAGAGTTACCTATTTCATTTTTATCTGGGTACACATCGAACAAGTTATTTGCACCAATATTTACTGATAAATCTTCAGTAACGAAGTAGTTAACTTTAACGTCAGTTAAAATTTCTGCGCCATACGTTTGACGACCACCATCCTCTACTGTGTATTCACCAAAACGATTAAGTGACAGGTTAACAGTCCAATCATCACGTTGATAAAGCGCGCTTAAGTTAATACGGTCCTCTGGTTGCCACTCTTCTATAATAGAGATATCTTCAGCTGAGAATATATCTTCTACTTTTACTGTCTCAAGGCTTGAGCCAGCAGGAGAGAACAACGATACAACATCTGTTTTAGTAAAGTTAGCTGCAAGTGTAAAATCAAGCGTGCCGCCTAAACCTTCAGTGTTCCACGTTGCTACAAAATCAACACCACGAGTTTCTGTATCAGCACCATTTAAGAAAAACTGCCCTACGCCAGCACCTGCACTATTTAGTGCTGCATCAAGGCTTGTAGATAACCCTTTACCTAAGCGATCACTAATTACAATACGGTCGTCAATATCAATCGAGTAATAATCAACGGTTACATTAATATTATCGGTAACGTTATACACAATACCTAAACTACGGTTTTGTGATTTTTCTTCTTTAAGTTTTGGAATACCTAAACTTTGCGCAAGTGTTGAATCATTTCTAAATGTACCAACTTCTTCTGCAACTAAATTACCATTAGCACCAACAACAAATTGTGTGCTTACGTTATTAAAGTAAAGCTGCTGCATTGAAGGCGCTCTAAATCCTGAGCTTAATGCACCACGTAATGAAATATCGTCGGTAATAGACCAGTTACCAGCAAGTTTAAAGTTTACTGTATCGCCAAAACCTTTGTAGTTATCGTAGCGAAGTGCACCAGATAAAATCACATCTTCAATTACATAAGATTCTGCATCTACGTAAAATGAAATTACATCACGTGACTCATCCACTGAAGACGCAGGTGATGAACCACCAAAACCTTGTGAACCMCCCGATGCATCTTCAGAGCCAACACCGCCACTTAAACCGCTATAGATACTTACACCATTTAATGTGTCGTAATCGCGGTACGCATATTCATTACCCTCTAAAATACGGTATTCGTCAGTACGTATTTCAGCACCCATCGCTAACGAATAATCATCAAAGTTTTGCGTAAAATCAATATTGATTGTTTGCAGTGATAATTCCATGCCGTAAGCGTACGCTTCACGTGGAATAGTTGTACGAATATCAGCTGCACTTAAACCTTGGTCATAGCGTAAAAAGTTAGCGTATGAGGCATTGATAGTGTCACTTGTAGTGTAATCAATGCTGTTCTCGCCATAGGTGTAAGATAAATCAAGGCTTGCATCGTTATCAAATTCAGTTTTATAACCAAAGTTGTACGAGATATCGTCGATAGTTGTGTTGATTTTTGGTAAGAAACCTAGCGGAATCGTCGCATCGTTATCTTGTAGTACTGGGTTACCGCCTGCATTTGCATTATGACGGAAAAATGCAGCCGACTCATTTTCACGTGTTGAGTAAGTAATAAAGCCGTAAAGCTCGCCATCACCTAACTCGTAACCGGTATTAATTGTTAGACCAAATTGCTGCGAATCAGCATCACCAATTCTAAAGGTGTCACGATCGGCTGTCAGCTCACGCGGATCGCCAGCCAGTAAAGTTCCGTCACTTAGTTCTGTACAACCATAAAACTGACAAGATCCATGTAAACCAGCACGGTTAGTCGGTGCACGGTCACGGTAATTGATAGTTGTATTTAAATAACCGTCATCACCTAGCGCAAAGCCTTTATTAAAATCAAGGTTAATGGTTTCGCCATCGCCTTCAGAATATTGACCGTAGTTAATAGCCGCTTTACCGCCTTCGCTTCCATCTTTAAGTACAATATTAATAACACCAGCAATTGCATCAGAACCATACTGAGCAGCTGCGCCATCACGTAATACTTCAATGCGTTTAATTGCAGAGGCTGGAATTGCATTCATATCAGTACCTGCGGTGCCACGGCCAACAGAGCCATTAATATGAATAATACTTGCTTGGTGACGACGTTTGCCGTTAATTAACACCAATGTTTGATCAGGACCTAAACCACGAAGTGTTGCAGGTCTTAAAGCATCAGTACCATCACTGATTGCAGAGCTTGAAAAATTAAATGAAGGGGCTATAGACTGAAGCATACGGCCAACTTCTGTTTGGCCTGTATTTTCAAGCGCTTCTGCACTTAGGATATCTACTGGAACGGGTAAATCTTCAACTGAACGCCCTGCTACTCGGCTACCGACAATAGCAATTTTTTCAATTTTTTCTTGCGCGACTTCTTCTGCTGCGTTTACACCTTGCGAATTTACTGCAAGTAAAGCTGGTAATACTGCTGCACTGACCGCTGAAAGCTTCATCATGTTGTTATCATTCCTGTTGATTTGTTTGAGTTTTATACTCAGTAAACCATTTTGATCAACAACCGCATCGAGCTCAGTTCCACCTAGCAATGCCTCTAGAGCATCTAACTGAGTGTAAAATCCATAAACTGAATTTGCATCATATTGCTTTGCCAACTCATAAGAAAACACCACGGTTTGCTCTGTTTGTTTAGCATATTCAATTAAGGCTTTATCTGCTCGCTGCGCTTTTATATCAAATTGCACCATTTGCCCAGTGGTCTGTGTTGCTGCTTGTACACTTAAACTAAAAATAGCCGGTACAAGCACACTAAATCCACTCAATAAATGCGTTTGGTTACTGCGCAACTTATATAAACAGCTGACAAACAAGAATCCTCTATAGTTTTGTTTCTTTTTTTTAATGTTTTTTTTACGTTCAATCTTTATTGATGCAACTTTATCTAACATTAGTTTGATTTGCATAACGTCTACTTATGATTCTGTGTGGTGTTTTAGCGTTACTACATGCTCGCCTAAACGCTCATGATCAATCGAAAAGTTAGTTTGTAAACTTTCTAATAAACCTTCAACGTCACCGGCTTTAAATACTCCAGCCACTTTAATACTGGCAAGCTCAGCTGATGAAAGCTCAAAACGTGTAGCTGTATAGCGGCTTACTTCGTTTAAAGCATCGCTTAGCTCTTCTCCATTAAAAATAAGCATACCGTTTTGCCATGCCAAATCACGTTGTACATCGTTCATTGAAAGCTGCGTAATTGGCTTTGTAACACTTTGCTCAATAACTGCTTTTTCGCCTGAGGTAACAATATTGGCATTAATTTGACGAATTTTTTTCGTGCTATTATCTGCACGTTGATAATCTTTAAAGTCATTTGCATCAACCGCTACACTTGGGTCAGTGATCATCACTTTGCCTTCAGTAACCACCAGTTCTAAATCTGACGAAGTATTGCGTTGTACATTAAATACCGTGCCAAGCGCGGTAAAACTTTTATCACCAGCCATGACACTAAATGGACGCGTGGCATCTTTTGCTACATTAAAGCGCCCTTCTCCACGACTAAGTAATAACTGCCTGCGGCCTTTACTATAAGCAACTTCTAGTAAGCTATTAGTATTAAGCTGCACTATGGTGCCGTCTGGCAACACATACGTAGCTTGCTCGCCTACTTTTGTTTTGTAAATTTTGGTGTAATTAACTTTTGCAAGCTCTTGGTTGTAGCCATTTTCTAAGTTAATTAATAAGTAGCTGCATACCATTAACGCTGCAAACAAACTCGCTGCAATTGAGTAAGAAATCACCCACTTGTTTTTTGATGTTTTAGTATTGTTGCGCTGAGGAAATAAATGACTTAATTCGTTTAATACTGAAAGCTCATCCCAAAGCTGAGCAAGCTCATATATAGAGTCTTGATGTGCGGTACTTTGCATCATCCATAATTTAAATTGCTCTTTTTCATCATCTGTCAAACCACGATCAATCGCGCTTATCCAATTACATGACTTTTCTAAGATTAAATCTTTTGAATTAAATTGATGAACATTACTCATTCTGCGACCCTCTTAACTGAAATGGGGTGTGCTTGAGCTTTAGGGTTCGTTTGAGGGCTTTGCTCATGTTCACGCATGTATAACATGGTTTGTAACAATCCTTTGGCAATGTGTTTTTCAACAGTGCTTTGGCTTAACTGCATTTGGTCTGCTATCTCTTTTTGGCTCATACCGTAAACTTTTTTTAATATAAAGCATTTACGAATAGATGAGCTTAATTGCTCAGTAGCTCTACAAAAAAGTAAAAAACGCTCTTTAGATGTGTATTCGTCTTCGAGCTTCATTGATTTGAGTAATACGGGTAATTCGTTATCGTTTTCTAACGAATCATTAAATTTATTGTCCCACTTAGCTATATGGTTGAGTGCTAAATGCTTTGCTGTTTTTAGCATATAACTGCGAGTAAACTGGATGTCTTGTTTTAAATCAGCTTCATAGCTTTTTACAAAGGTTTCTTGCACAATATCTTCTACATCGTCGGGTTGAACAATGCGCGATACAAAACGTTTGAGCTGTTTAGAAATATCAACAAATGTTGACGTGAACTTTACTTTTTTCGTCATCCTTAACATCCACCTGTTGTTATTTTTATTATTAGGGCGTGTTGGCCTTTCGTGGTTGAATTTGCAGCAGTACGTTTGGTATTTAGGCAAGGCAGAGCCTATGTAGTGTGGTTACTCCCCATAAATAGGTGATAACGCAGCATAAATGCCAAACATGCGCTGCCCGTTGGGTTCTTTCTAGGGACGATTAACTCTTTGTTGCTCGGTTTTGACTTAGCCCGCTAGGTTACAAACCTCGCGCCGCGATTAAATCGTACCTAGATTGAACAAATTTCAATCCACAAAGGTCAACACGCCCCATTAGGTTACGAGTTTTTGATATAAAAACAAGCTCAAATGTTAATTCTGAGTTATTTAAATGCATAGGAAGATAAATGAGTAAACTTTTAGATTATATACGACTTAGTTTCTTTGCATTCGGTTTACTACTTGGGGTGCAAATTCCTGCATTTGTCAGTGACTTTGGCCAAGCATTATCAGCCCAATTAATTGAAGCTAGTAATGCCGTTGCGCCTTTTAAAAGCGACGCAGCTAAGTATTTTAACAACGATGTAAATAAGCTAATAAAACACTATCAAAATATTGATGATGAAATTGTGAATAAAGGGGGAAGTAATATCAGTACTCTTTACGAGCGACAACAAGATTTACAAATAGCCGTAAATAGGTTTGAGAAGTCTCCATATATATTTACTATCATCAGTGGCATGAGCGATATAAAGCAACAAGTATGGCAGCGATTTGAAGGTCAAATCATTTTAAAAAAAGACTCTATTATAGCCGCCATTGTTGCAGCCATAATTGTTGCCTTGCTAGCAGAGCTTACTGGCTATTTGTTTTTAACTGGAGTAAAACGCTCATTTAAACGCTTATTCACAGCTCAAAAATAGTGATTTCATAAAATCATAAAATACATCAGTTTTGCGGGTTGTTAAACTATTTTGCGGACGTAAAAACCAAACCGGTGCATCATTTTGTGCCATTACCCCAGGCATAACCTCAACCAAAATACCGTTTTTAAGATCTTCATTAATCGCTATTTTTGACTTAATAGCGATACCATGTCCTGCAATGGCTGCTTGTGTCATATTATCGGAGTTTGAAATAGTAAAACGAGTTTTAGCATTAAAGGTATGGATTTTTTTTTGTTCATCAAAAAGCTTTAACTGGCGCTGCCATGGCAGGCAAACCCAATAATGCTCGCTCAATTGCGTTAAATTTTCAGGCATGCCGTACTTTTTTATATAGCTAGGGGCTGCACACAGTATACGACTATTGTTTACGATTTTACGAGAAAGTAGTCCAGAGTCATTTAATTTTCCTACCCTAATTGCAACGTCTTGAGCGTCATCAACCACATTTACAAAATGATCTGTAATTAAAAAATCAAGTTTTAGTTCAGGGTAAGCTTGCTCAAACTCATTGAGTTTAGGCATTACGTATTTTGAAAAAACCCAAGGCGGCATGGTCACTCGTAGTAAACCACTCACCGATGAGCTGCGCGCGCCAATACTATGTTCAGCATCGTGTAGAGCTTCTATTATAGCCCCCACACGCGTATAAAATATTTCACCTGCAGGAGATAACCGTACTCGCCTGCTATCTCTAAAAACAAGTACTGTTGCAAGCTCACGCTCTAGTTTACTTAAGCGATGGCTCACCGTTGCAGGCGATAAACGCTGCTCGCGGGCAGCAGCAAGCACGCCCTTATTTTCAACTACAGCTATAAATGTTTCTAAGTCGCTTAAATTATACATAAAGTTGCCATTGTGCACTTTTCAATGTTTAACATTTTCGAATGAAGCTTTCAGTTTTGCAATGTTTATTTAAATATGTAAAACACTATAATTGCAAATAGTCTAATTATTGAGGTTCAATCATGAGTTTAAAAGCGCAAATAGATGCCTATAACGTACAAAAGGATGCCAAGTTACCGGCTGACGTTTTAGCATTAATGAACACTACAAACGAAGAGCTAATTGCACAGCATATTAAAGATAACGCATTGCAAATTGGTCAAAAAGTAGAAAACTTCAACTTAGCTAATCATAACGGCGAAAACATTGAGCTTGCAGATTTACTAAAAAAAGGCCCGGTAATTATTAGCTTTTATCGTGGTGGCTGGTGCCCATATTGTAATTTAGAGCTAAAAGCACTTAACGACTACTTACCGCAATTTAAAACTCAAAGTGCTCAGTTAGTCGCAATATCACCTCAACTGCCTGATGAAACTCTCTCAACCGCACAAAAAAACGACCTTGAGTTTGACGTGCTTTCAGATGTGAGCAATAAAGTAGCTGAGCAATTTGGTTTATTGTTCACACTTGATGAGCGTATTCAGGCGTTATACACACAATTTGGTATTGATTTTGAACACTACTATGGCGATAAAAGCTTTAAATTACCGCTACCCGCTACCTATGTGATAAACCAACAAGGTGTTATTACATACGCATTTTTAAACGAAGACTACACCCTACGCGCAGAACCTTTTGATGTTATGACAGCACTTGAATCGGAGAATAACTAATGTCTATTTTAAAATCGTTAAAAACACTTACTCTTTCACTACTTGTAGGCACAAGCCTTGTATCTGGTTATGCAGTTGCTGATGAACAAAAAGAACAAGCAAAACCTAAAGTGCTTATTTTTGATGTAAACGAAACCCTTCTTGATTTAACGTCAATGCGTACCTCTATTGGTAAAGCACTAGGCGGACGTGAAGATTTATTACCACTGTGGTTTTCAACTATGCTGCACCATTCATTAGTAGATACTGTAAGCGGTAATTATCACGACTTTGGGCAAATCGGTGTGGCGTCACTCCTTATGGTTGCTCAAAACAACAACATTGATATTACAAGTGAACAAGCTAAAACAGCTATTGTTACGCCTCTTTTAACGCTTCCTCCACACAGCGATGTTAAAGAAGGACTGGCAAAACTCAAAGCACAGGGCTATAAGTTAGTAAGCCTTACAAATTCTTCAAACAAAGGTGTAAAGGCACAGTTTGAAAGCGCTGGTTTAATGTCTTACTTTGATGCGCGTTACAGCATTGAAGATATTAAAATTTATAAACCAGACTTACGTGCGTATGAGTGGGTACTTAAAAAGCTAAACGTAGCACCAAATGAAGCAATGATGGTTGCAGCCCATGGCTGGGATGTTGCTGGTGCAAAAGAAGCGGGCTTACAAACCACTTTTATAGCACGCCCAGGTAAAGCACTTTATCCATTAGCTAGAAAACCAGATCACGTGGTGAAAGATTTACATGAATTAGCCGCTCTACTTAAATAAGTATGCGCTGATGAATCAATACCCAAGCGGCCAATGTTAGGATGACATTGGCCGCTTTTTTATAACTAACTCTAAATATGTCTTATGTATTTATTCTGATAATCAGTATGTTAAAAATTGAATGTAAACAAAGCATTTAGCCCGCTACACGTTATTTTATCTGCTAGCAATTTAGAACTCACAACGCTACTATTAAATAAATACGTGGTGGAGAACATAATGAATAGTGAAAGATTAGGTGAGTTTGAGCAGTACTTTCAAATTGATGAAAGCATAAGAGTAAATTTATTCCCCGTATCAAACGGACAAGTTCCTAAATCGCAGCTTGAGCTTGAAGACGACATTCCCCCACTGTTTAGATTAGCAAATGAAGTAAGTGAGCTTGAGCAAAGCTCGTTACGCCCACTGCGTAACTTAGGCGATATAGCACAAGAGCTAGCTACTTTTTTACAAGCGCAGTCACGTAAAATAGATTTAATAATGAGCCATATTTTGGCCTCAGAACAAGCCCAAGATAACGCAATACAATGTGATAGCTATGGCGGTGGCGGTATTCGTTTTACATCACCTGAAGTACACTCAATTGGCCAAGCATTTAGAACTAAACTGTTTTTACATCACGAAGCATCTGCTGTGTACTGTTACACCGAAGTTGTGGCAGTAGAAAAACAAGATAATGAACATTACCAATACACTATGCTCTTTACTGCAATTAGAACCACTGACCAAGAACTTATTGTTAGAGCGAGTTTACATGCTCAAACCCGCCAACTTAAAAAACGTCAAGAACTTGATCAAAATCAAGGCGACCTAAACAGTGATAATTAGCTGACATCTTTATGTAAAATGCTAAACTAGCGCCATCTTAATTAGTATATAAAATCCATGAACTTTAGACTTTTACCAGAATGGGCCGAGCAAGACGCTGTTATGCTTACATGGCCTCACAAAGACACCGATTGGGCCGACAACTTAGCGCTTGTAGAACCTGTATATGTTGAACTTGCTAAACACATAACAACGCAGCAACAGCTTGTTATTGTGGCGCATAACAGTGCCTTAAAAATGCATATTACAGCATTACTAAATAGTGCTAACGTCTCTCTTAATCGTGTTCATTTTGTAGTAACGCCTACCAACGATACCTGGGCGCGCGATCATGGTCCACTTACTTGCGCCGCTATTGATTCACCAGAGCAATTAAAAGTATATGATTTTACTTTTAATGGTTGGGGCAATAAGTTTGAAAGCGCATTAGACAATCAAATTAATCGTACTTTGGTAAAAGAGCTAAGTAGCACAAACAACCAATATCAAGCGCTCGAGATGGTACTTGAAGGTGGCGGTATTGAAATAAACGAGCATGGTGTTTTACTAACAACCAGTGAGTGTTTGCTTAATAAAAACCGTAACCCTGATTTAAACCCAAATGATATTGAAGCACTTTTAAAAGAGCACTTAGGCGCGACGAGTTTTTTATGGGTTGAACATGGCTATTTAGCGGGCGATGACACCGACAGCCACATTGATACTTTAGTACGTTTTGCACCAAATAATACCCTGGTCTATGT
Source organism: Pseudoalteromonas sp. FUC4 (assembly GCF_008370255.1). GTDB lineage: Bacteria > Pseudomonadota > Gammaproteobacteria > Enterobacterales > Alteromonadaceae > Pseudoalteromonas. Next base: position 1,232,243 of record NZ_SEUI01000001.1, read on the forward strand.
GCAGTGTGACGATAAAACTGATGAGCACTACAGCGCACTTGATGCGATGGAAAAACAACTAAAAACCTTTAAAACTGCCGATAACACCCCATATAACTTAATTGAGTTACCGTGGCCAAAAGCCGCTTATGACGATGAGCAAACACGCTTACCGGCTACCTACGCTAACTACTTAATTATTAATAATGCTGTGCTTGTGCCAACATATAATGATGTCAATGATGAACGTGCTCTTGCACAAGTTCAAAAAGCATACCCACAACACACTATTATTGGCGTAAATTGCCAACCAATAATTGAACAATTTGGCAGCCTGCACTGTATTACAATGCAATTACCTCGTGGATTTTTAGCTGGAGCAGCACAATGATAAGCCCTGCAAAATTAACTGTTGCGTTAGTGCAACAAAGCAATACCGATAACGCTCAGCACAATATGGAAAAATCAATGAGTGCCATTCGTGAAGCCGCTCAAAAAGGTGCAAAACTAGTTGTACTCCAAGAGCTACACAGAAGCCTCTATTTTTGCCAAACCGAAAATGTTGACGTATTTGATTTAGCCGAAACTATTCCGGGACCTAGCAGTAATGCCTTAGGTGAGCTTGCTAAAGAGCTAAGCATTGTTATTGTGGCCTCTTTATTTGAAAAACGCGCCACGGGCCTTTATCACAACACCGCAGTTGTATTAGAGCAAGATGGCAGTATTGCAGGTAAATACCGCAAAATGCATATTCCTGATGACCCAGGTTTTTACGAAAAATTTTACTTTACCCCGGGTGATATCGGTTTTGAGCCTATTCAAACCTCAGTGGGTAAATTAGGCGTGCTAGTATGTTGGGATCAATGGTTTCCTGAAGCGGCGCGTTTAATGGCAATGGCAGGCGCTGAGGTATTAATTTACCCAACAGCTATTGGTTGGGATACAAACGACGACGTTGCTGAGCAAACTCGTCAAAAAGATGCCTGGGTGATTTCCCAGCGTGCTCATGCTGTTGCCAATGGTGTGCCGGTAATTAGTTGTAATCGCGTAGGCCATGAAAGTGACCCAAGCGGACAAAGCGATGGTATTGCGTTTTGGGGAAATTCGTTCATTGCAGGCCCACAAGGTGAGTTACTAGCCGAGGCTAATAATACTGATGAGCAAATTTTAGTGGTAGAAATTGATCAAAAACGCTCAGAAAACGTAAGACGTATTTGGCCTTTCTTACGTGATAGACGAATTGATCATTATAAAGACCTAACAAAAATATACCGAGACTAAGTAACCTGCGCTCTGGTTAAATAATATAATGGCTCTTAGTTGCTAAGAGCCAACTATAAATGGAGTAATAAATGGCGTTTGAGCAATGGGCAGCCTTGCCTTGGGTAAAATCTCAAAAAGATAAAATTCAATGGGGCCAGCTAAGCGGAAGTGGTTTAAGTATTGCCATTGCTGAGGGCGTTAAACAACAAGACAACTTAGTCTTAATTGTTACGCCGGATACACCAAGCGCACTTCGCCTTGAAACAGAATTAGAATATTTATTACCCGATAACCCGGTCATGGTATTTCCTGATTGGGAAACTTTGCCGTACGATCACTTTTCCCCCCATCAAGATATTATTTCATCCCGTTTAGCTACCTTAAACACCTTAAAAAAAGAACAACAAAGTGTGTTAATTGTGCCTGTATCTACTTTAATGTTGCGCACAGCCCCGGCCTCATTTATTTACGGTTCAACAATAAACTTTAAAGTAGGCGACAAACTAGACACTCACAACTTTCGTGACAATTTAGAGCAAGCTGGTTACTTAAATGTTCAACAAGTAATGGAGCACGGCGAATACGCTATACGCGGCTCTATCGTTGACTTATACCCAATGGGTAGCCCGCACCCATTTAGACTCGACTTTTTTGATGACGAACTCGATACCATTCGCTTATTTGATGTAGAAACGCAGCGTTCTGATGAAAAAGTAGATAAAATTGAGCTACTTCCAGCGCATGAGTTTCCCACTAACGACGCTGATATTGAACGTTTTAGAATAAGTTACCGCGAAAAATTTGGTGCAAGCTCGCAGCAAGACTCTGTATACATGCAAGTAAGCAAAGGTAACTGGCCTGCAGGTATTGAATACTACATGCCGTTGTTTTTTGAAAAGCTAGCGACTATTTTTGACTACCTGCCAGATACAACAACTGTTATGCAACTGGGTGATTTAGAGCATGCCGCAGATAACTTTTGGCACGATGTAAATGTACGCTATGAAAACCGCAGAGTTGACCCACTTCGTCCATTACTAGAGCCCAATGCGCTTTATCAGCCTATTGAAGAGCTGTTTTCTAATTTAGGCAATTTTGCACGTATTAGATTATCCCTTGCAAAGCTTGGCACTAAAGCAGGTAATAAAAACTTAAGCGTTAGCGAGCTGCCAGCCATTCGAATTGATCATAAACATCATGAACCTTATGGCGCGTTTATAAATTATGTAGCAGAGCAAAAAAAGAAAAAAGGCCGCATATTACTCAGTGTTGAATCGGACGGTCGTCGCGAATCATTACTGAGCATTTTAAAACCAAGCGGTTTAAAATTTAAAGAATTTGAAACACTTGAACAATTTATAAAAAGTGCAAGTGACGTAGGCCTAATAGTAAGCCCCCTCGAGCAAAGTGTAGTACTTGGCACTAAACCAAGCCTTTCTATTATTACCGAGCAAGAACTGCTTGGTATAAAAGTATCTCAGCGCAGACGCCGCAAACACAAGTACGAAGCCAGCCAAGATGCACTAATCCGTAACTTAGCCGAGCTTAAAGAAGGTCAACCTGTCGTGCATCTCGATCACGGTGTTGGCCGTTATCAAGGTTTGCAAACCATTGATGCTGCAGGTGTAGTTACAGAGTTTGTGACAATTACTTACGCAAGTGAAGCTAAATTATACGTGCCAGTATCTGCATTGCATATGCTTAGTCGTTATTCTGGCGGTGAAGAAGCTAGCGCCCCGCTGCATAAACTTGGATCAGATGCTTGGGAAAAAGCTAAAAAACGTGCGGCTGAAAAAGTTCGCGATGTAGCCGCTGAATTACTTGATATTTATGCTCAGCGCCAAGCAAAACCGGGTAATAAATTTACCCTAGATGCCCCCGCATATCGTCAATTTAGCGATAGCTTCCCGTTTGAAGAAACTGACGATCAACGCAACGCTATAGAAGCGGTATTAGGTGATATGCAATCAAAGCAAGCCATGGACCGCTTAGTGTGTGGTGACGTAGGCTTTGGTAAAACAGAAGTGGCCATGCGCGCTGCTTTTATAGCAGTTAACGATGATAAACAGGTAGCCATTTTAGTACCTACTACCTTGCTGGCTCAACAACACTATGAAAACTTTAAAGACCGCTTTGCTGATTTCCCAATTGAAGTCGGGGTGCTTTCGCGCTTTAACTCCACTAAAGAGCAAAAAGACACGCTTGAAAAAATGGCCAACGGTAAGCTCGATATAGTTATTGGCACACACAAACTTATTCAACAAGATATTAAATTTAACGATTTAGGCTTACTCATTGTTGATGAAGAACATCGCTTTGGTGTTCGCCAAAAAGAGAAAATTAAAGCACTGCGCGCCGATGTAGACATACTCACACTGACTGCAACGCCAATACCTCGTACACTCAACATGGCCATGAGCGGCATGCGCGATTTATCGATAATCGCAACACCACCGGCTAAACGTTTAGCGGTAAAAACCTTTGTACGCCAACGAGATGTAGAACTAATACGCGAAGCGGTACTGCGAGAAATTAAACGCGGTGGCCAAGTTTATTTTTTACATAACAACGTAGAAACTATCGAACGTGTTGCACAAGAAATTAGTGAATGGGTACCTGAAGCCAGTGTAACTACAGCCCACGGTCAAATGCGCGAGCAAGAGCTTGAGCAAATAATGACTGACTTTTATCATCAAAAATACAACGTACTGGTATGTACCACGATTATCGAAACCGGTATTGATGTGCCTACGGCTAATACCATTATCATGGACAGAGCAGACAAACTAGGGCTTGCGCAATTACACCAATTACGCGGACGAGTGGGTCGAAGCCACCATCAAGCGTATGCCTACTTACTAACAGGTGACCCTAAAGCCCTTTCTAAAGATGCGAGTAAACGCTTACAAGCAATTGAATCATTAGAGGATTTAGGTGCAGGTTTTGCCCTTGCTACACATGACTTAGAAATTCGTGGTGCGGGAGAGCTACTTGGCGATGATCAATCAGGCCAAATGCAAACCATCGGCTTTAGTTTGTATATGGAAATGCTCGAACAAGCAGTAAATGCGCTGCGAGAAGGTAAAGAGCCAACGCTTGAGAACCTACTTCAAAAACAAACCGAAGTAGATTTAAAGCTGGCTGCATTATTACCTGATGACTACATACACGATGTTAATGCACGCTTGGGTATGTATAAGCGCATTGCAAGTTGTGCTAACCTTGATGATATGGATGAACTACAGGTAGAACTAATAGACCGCTTTGGTTTACTACCTGATGCTGCTAAAAACCTATTTAGCCTACAATTATTAAAAATGAAGGCTAGTAATTTAGGTATAACTAAAATTGAGGCAAACCCAAAAGGTGGTTACTTTGAGTTTAGCCAAGATACCAAGGTTAACCCTAGCTTCATCATTGGCTTGATACAAAGTGCGCCTAAGGTGTACAAAATGGATGGCGCAAATAAACTGCGCTTTGCAATTAGTGAGGCAAATGCCCGCGAACGCTTAAAAATGGTCACTGCAATGATTGCAGATTTCGAAAAAAAGGTTAGCCATTAATGTTGCTAAAAAAATCGCTTATTGTTTTATGCTGCTTATTTAGCAGCACTGCATTTGCAGAACGCTGGTTTGAGGTTGAGGTGCTTGTATTTAAACAGCGCCCTGCCCCGTATTTACAAGAAGACTTTAGCCTTAAGCACAAAGCTATTGAAGATAAAAATACGCTAGACTTACTGACCCCTCTTTATACTGAACAAGCAATGCAGGCCTGCATAGATGGCGACGAGCGTTTTCAAAAACGCACTTTTACTGATTCATTAGTTAATTCAAACCCGCAATCGGGTGTATGCGATGACAGTATTAACTACCTACAAAGTTACGATGAGCTACCTGTAACGCCTTTAGCTCCCGCTAAAGATGATATGCAGCAAACTTATTTATTAGCGCCGCAACAGCTGCAATTTAAAGCGCAATATAGGCAACTAGACCGCAAAGGCTTAACACCTATTCTACATACTGGCTGGCGCTTTGAAGGCGCAAGTAAGTCACGTGCCCCAAGTATACATTTAATAGCGGGTAAGCATCTTAAAAATGAACCTAATATAACACCTAGCTATTCAAATCCTGATTTTGTAAGTTTATTAAATTCACAACCGGCGCTATTTAACGACCCAGATCAATCAAAAGCAGAATGGGAGCTAGACGGTTTATTTAAAATACATTTACGACATTATTTATACATAACAGCTAATTTTGATATTAGCCAAAAGCTAGAAAGTGGCGATATAGAGTCAGCCCGCTTTTCTCAGTTTAGACGTGTAATTAGTGGTGAAGTACATTACTTTGACCATCCACGAATGGGCATGATTGTCCAAATCAGAAAATTCAAACATTAATATTAAGTAGGATATAACAATGAAAAAACTCCTTATCATCGCAGCTACATTAAGCCTTGCGGCTTGTTCTAAGGTAAGTCTTGAAAATTATGAAAAAATTAAAGTAGGCATGGATAAGACTGAAGTTGAAACTATTTTAGGCAGTGCTGATAACTGTGTTGAAAAAACACTGCATACTAACTGTATATGGGGCGATGAAGCAAAAAATATCGAGATCACTCTAGTATCAGACAAAGTAACTTTATATAGCAGACATGGCTTAGCTGATAAATAAACTACCCAAATATTAAGGGCTGATTGTATCAGCCCTTTTTTAACTCATTTTTTGGAGTAAATAAGCTCAATATTAACGATTTTACTGCGATTTAGCGTTATTTTATAGCGTTGATAAAGTGTTTTATCTTCCTCAGTTAGAACAAGTACCATATTTAATTGATAACGCCTTTCTACAGCCTGCTTAGAGATTTTATTACTGTCTAAATGATATAACTTCCCTTCACCACGTTTTAAATAACGAGCAAATGGCGCAAGATTAAATTGTAGCGTGTGCTGAAGTGTATCGTAGCCGGGCAAAAATTCTTTTGCACTAACACGTGTCTCACTTGCAAAGTGTAACCACTGCGCAGCTTGCTTATTTTGTTGACGACGTTTTGAAAAAATAGATTTCACTTCTTTAGGTATTTTCTTAAAGCGCATATATTCAAGCCAAATTAGCTGACTCGCTACTTTGTCTTTGGTAATACTATTTTTAAAACTAAATCGCCACTTAGGTCGCCCTTGTACAATGGCTCGCCAAATCATACGTGTAATATCTTCTTTAAATATTTCACGTAGCCCGTAAATAACCCCTAAAATTAAAATAAGCGTCGCAGTGACTTCCGTAAACGTTGAGCGAGCATTGAGTATTACAACCATCACAAATGCCATGATAACGGCTGTTACAGTGCCTTTAACTAATCGTTTAAGGTAGCTGTTAAGAAACCGCGTTTGACGCTGTAATATTACGCCGTGCTCTATTAAGCGTTGTAACAAACGCATTTTATTTGTTATTCGATTGGCGTCTTGCATGGTCGTTTCAGAGTTGTAACTTTTCTCTGCTCGATACGTATTTTCGCTTTTACAAAACTGCAGTAAATCGTTACGCTCCTTTGCATAATCACTACTACGTGGGCCTTCATCTAAAAGCTTTAAAAAAGATTGCTCAACATGCCAACTTAAATAGTTATCAGCATTGGTAAAAAATGGCAGTAGTTTTTCGTCATCTGGTGTGTAGCGACGCAGCTTTTTTAAAAGCCCTTCGCTTTGCTCATATACTTCGTTAGCACGTTTATAAAAGTCTTCGGCTTCATCAATTTTTAACGCGTCTTTTATATCGGCATCAAGTGCTAAACGCACTTGGTAACAAAATAAATTAAGATTTTGCCGGTAATCTTGTTGCTCACCTTTGTTTTTACTAACAAAACGGCTTCGCACTAAAGGCAAGTGTATATTGTTAGCGTTATACGCTAAATGTGATTTAAAGTGGTTATTAAAGTAAGATTCTTCGGTAAGTGTTTGCGGATTAATCCCCATTTCATTAGGGATAGAAAAATACAGATCTATGCGCTGCTCAGAACGAGGAGTTAGCTCTGGCTCAATGACAAAAGATAAGTTTTCATCTTGTTTTAACAATCAGTTCTCCTTTTAAAATATCGTTTTAGTGTACTTGTCTCCTTTGTTTTGTTCAATAAAAAAGGCCCAGTAAATACTGAGCCTTAATACGATTAATGTGCTAGTTAAAACTTGTAGTTTACACTTGCAAAAATACGTGAACCAATTACATCGTAAACCTCAGGAACTGTACCCATATCGCTACCACCTAATACTTTCTCAGGCTCTTTATCGAAGATGTTGTTCATACCACCAGTAAATCTCAATGCGTCATTCAAGTTATAGCTCATTGAAACATCGTGGTAAATAATGTTGTCAGTACTAAAATTTTCGCCGTAGTATTCACCATCCATTCCACGAATGAATCGTGCGTTATAGAGGATGTTTAATGAATCGGTAAGATCGTAATTAACTGAAAGGTTAGACTTTATTTTAGAATAGCCACCAAAGTTGCCATCGATAGTACCTGTATAATTAATGTCATCTTCTTCAAACTTAATTAGATAAGTTGTATCAAGATTGATCTTGTATCTATCACCAGTGTAACTAATATTCCAATCAACCCCAGATGTTTTTTGAGAACCAACATTAGTTAGTACAGAGGTTAAGTCAGATAAATCACCAGCTTGAGTCACTTTAATTGATGAACATGAATCTGTATCGCCTGCAAAACAAGAATTCAATTCATTCTGAACATCCAAGCGAGTAATTGCATTAGTAATATCAAACTTCCAGTAATCTAAAGTACTTGATAAGCCATCAGTAACTTCCCAAACCATACCAAAAGTGAATGAACGGCTTTCTTCAGCTTGTAGGTCATCATCACTTGCACGGTTTACAAGTATTTGAGCATCTGTAGCATTTTCCCATGGATCGGATAAGTAATCATAAGAACCTGAATTTCCGCCAAATAATTCAGCAACATTTGGTGCTCTAAAGCCAGTAGCTAATACAGAGCGAACCATAAATTCATCAGTTACATTCCAAGTGGCACCTAGTTTCCAGGTAATTTCACCACCAAAGGTAGAATAATTATCGTAACGAGCCGCACCTTCTAATGATACAGACTCCAAGACTGGCATTGATGTCTCAAAATAGACCGACTGTACAGAATAGTCGCCATCTGTAGAATCCTGCTGTGCTGAAGAACTTTCGCCTAATTGAGTAATTAAATCTGGGGTATAAAAACCACTTTCAAAACGGTTTTCAATACCTATAGCATAACCAATATCACTTTCTGTTACATTGCTGTATCCAGCAGAAAGAACGAACTGCTCATTGCCCCCTTCATTATTCTCCATAAATATTGAATTATTAGCTGTTAAGAAGTCGCGTTCTAGAGGCTCGCCACTAAACCAAATATCCTGATTAGCATAAATACTTTCTTCTACTCTTACGGCGTTAATTGAATTTTTTACGCTATCCTTTGAGTCATTTCGCCCATAAGTAGCACTTATATCCCAGCTAGCATCATTATCTAAAAGTCCCTGTAAAGACACTGAGGCTCTGTAAGTATCAGTTTCTTGTTCATAGAGGCGAGGACCAGCATCAGTCATTCTTCTTTTATATTCTAATGTATCATCTAGCGTACCATTTTTAGAAAATGAATTGGTATATTTAGTATTAAGTCTACTGGTTTTTAAATCGATAGTTATCGGTTGCGGTGCTAATTGTTGTGATGATTCACGACGCGTGTACATTAAATCGATATTTAAAGTAGTGTCTGAATCAAGTTCAGTATCGTAGCTTGTGAAGAGGCTATACAAATCATTGGGAGTTTGTGCATAGCTAGATGTAGTGAAATCATAAGACGTTGTTCTATCTTTAAAATCACCATTACCATCTGATGTTTTACCGCCTAATGTACCTTGTGGTATCCAAGATGATTGCCCTGCATCCACAAAGCGTCGATCAGATTGAATTATTTCTCCGCGACCAGAGTACTGAGCGCCAACGACAAAGTTACCATCCGCTACCTGCATACCGTGGAGTATACTAAAACCGTAATTATTCCCGTCATTCTTTGTTGTTCTACTTCCGTCAATATTAAGTTCCGTGCCTTCAAAATCTTTTTTAGTGATTATATTTACAACACCAGCTATGGCATCAGAACCATATACTGCAGACGCACCATCTTTTAATATCTCAATAGATTTAATCATTGCAACTGGAATAGTATTTAAATCGACAGAAGAGTCAGCGCCAGTACCAGATGACACCATTCTGCGGCCATTCAATAGAACCAAGGTACGTTGAGAGCTCATGCCACGTAAGTTTACTGTTGCAGAACCACCTGAACCGTTATTACTAGTACCACCTAAGCTTGTACCTGCAACTGAAGGTTGATTTGAAAGTACATCAGCAACTGATGTATAACCACTTTTGGTAATAAAATCATCGCCAATGACGGTAATAGGGCTTGACGTCTCCATATCAGTGCGATTAATACGAGAACCCGTCACTTGAATTTTTTCGATTGATTTTGCAGCTTCGTCTGCCGCTAAAACTTGCACACTTGAGAACATTGGGATCGCTGCAATTACAGCTAAACCAAGAGTTGATTTTTTCATGAAAGAACCCTACTTGTTGGAAATTTACCTTTATTGGTAATGCTCACTTTTTATTAGAATAGTGAGTCAGGCGGGCAACTTAGGCGCCTTTAACTGAACGAAAACTTAATGATAGCTCAATTTATATCATGCAATAAGATGAGATAACTACTTTAGGTACATAGGTTACGTTATGTTTCAGTATTAATTAATAAATACGATTTAAAAACAGTAACCTAACAAAAAACCGAAACATTCGAAAAACACCTGAAACCAAAGTGATTCACTTTGTAATCAAATGTAATCAACTGAGCTACGTACCAAAAATAGATAAATTAACAACTTAATCACAGCACATTATTAAAACCGTAAAACTAAATGTTAATTAATAACCATATTTATGCATGCTTGGTGCTTAAACAGTCTTATTTAGCCATTTGGGAAGATTTTTTGATTAGATTCTTTATTCAGTTGTAATTAAAGTTGAACTTTTTGAGGGCACTCATTCACTCTAGAAGTTTTATCTTTTTCAAAACCTAAAAAGGAAATTTTATTGATCTTCTCACTCAAATAACCGTATGTATGAGAAAACGAACTCACATCAAAATGTAAGCTGTATGCAAGAGTTTGCAGCCGTAACTTTAATACGTTACGTAAAAAGAGTAATTGAGAGTTTGTATTACAGAAGTGGCATTATTTTTAACGGTTAGTTCTAAATTCCAGAGCATATTTTGCTCAGAACAAATGCCAACCATTGTATTACTTTGCCACAGGCCATCGTGTTGTTTAAATTGTTGGGGAATATACCCCATATACATAGTGATGCCTTTAAGCTTGGCATCTTCAATTGTAATGTTTGCAGGTAAATCACTGAAAATAGTAAATGGAGTTTCGGGGGAAAGGGTTTTCTCGCTTAACCATACTTTAACACCGTTTGAAAAAGTACACGGAAAATTAGCTTCGCATATGCCATTTTTAAGAAATTCTTTATCTGTGTTTTTAGAAAAATCACACGCTGTTAATAAAAAAAACACCGCCGTAAATAAACTTAACCTATATGTATGCATAACAATTTCGCACTAAAGAAAAGCAAATACTAATAATCGTGACTGTAAATAACAAGTGCGAGTGTTACTATTAGGCCAAATTAGGCACAAACTGTATCAAAAAATAAACAACAAGCTCACAAAGTTTGATTGATGTCATAATTTTATGTAATTGACCTATCTTTTTTAGGCCAAAAAATTTATCATTTCACCCGCAAAAAATAAGGGTTTCTCAAGTTTTTTTCTGAAGTTTTCATGTATTGAAAGTTTTAGGTAACACGCTTGAGAAAAATAGTAGGCCCCACTTTTAATAGTGGGTAATTCATTTCTAAACGCATTTATTGCAGCGGAAGCCAGAAAATGAGCCAAACAGTAGCATCACAAACTGAGTATAACTATAAGGTTGTACGCCAATTCGCTATTATGACAGTGATTTGGGGCATCGTTGGCATGAGTATTGGGGTTCTGATTGCTGCCCAATTAGCTTGGCCAGCACTTAACTTTGATACACCATGGTTAACTTACTCTCGACTACGTCCGTTACACACGAACGCAGTAATTTTCGCATTTGGTACTAGTGCACTGTTTGCGACGTCTTATTACGTCGTACAACGTACTTGTCAAACGCGTCTTTTCTCAGACAAACTCGCCGCCTTTTCATTTTGGGGCTGGCAGCTAGTTATTGTATTAGCAGTAATTACATTACCACTTGGTATTACTAGCTCAAAAGAATACGCAGAACTTGAATGGCCAATCGATATTTTAATCGCTGTGGTTTGGATTGTTTACGCTATTGTATTCTTTGGTACTTTAATCAAGCGTAAAGTCTCGCACATTTATGTTGCTAACTGGTTCTATGCTGGCTTTATTATTACTGTTGCAGTACTACACATTGTAAACAGCATGGCAGTGCCTGTGTCGTTAACTAAATCATACTCAATCTACGCAGGTGCGGTAGATGCTATGGTTCAGTGGTGGTACGGTCATAACGCTGTAGGTTTCCTATTAACTGCTGGTTTCTTGGGTATGATGTATTACTTTGTACCAAAACAAGCAGGTCGCCCAGTTTACTCATACCGTTTATCGGTAGTTCACTTTTGGGCACTAATTTCATTATATATCTGGGCAGGTCCTCACCACCTTCACTACACTGCGCTTCCTGATTGGACGCAAAGTTTAGGTATGGTTATGTCTATTATCCTATTCGTACCGTCTTGGGGTGGTATGATTAACGGTATTATGACCCTATCAGGCGCATGGCATAAACTGCGTACTGATCCAGTACTGCGCTTCTTAGTTGTTTCATTGTCTTTCTACGGTATGTCTACGTTCGAAGGCCCTATGATGGCAATTAAATCTGTAAATGCGTTATCTCACTACACAGATTGGACAATCGGCCACGTACACTCAGGTGCACTAGGTTGGGTTGCTATGATTTCAATTGGTGCTATTTACCACTTAATTCCTGCGTTATTTGCGCAAGGTCGTATGTATAGCGTTAAATTAGTTAATACCCACTTCTGGTTACACACAGTAGGTGTTGTTTTATACATTGTTGCAATGTGGATCTCTGGTGTAATGCAGGGTCTAATGTGGCGTGCGGTAAATGCCGACGGTACATTAATGTACAGCTTTGTGCAGTCTTTAGAAGCGTCGCATCCTTTCTACATTATGCGTTTTGTAGGCGGTGTATTCATCGTAACAGGCATGTTAGTTATGGCTTATAACGTTTTCCGTACAATTTCAGCTGAGAAAGAATCTCTGAAGTTAGACGCGCAAGCACAATTAGCATAACGGAGTGAGATGATGAGCAATAAAAATTCACAAAACAAACATGAAATAGTAGAAAAGAACGTTGGCCTTATGGCTATTCTGACTGTTTTTGCTATCAGCTTTGGTGCATTAGTTGAAATTACTCCGCTAATGTTCCAAGACGACACAACTAAACCAGTAGAAGGCCTACGCCCTCTTAATGCTTTAGAAATGGAAGGCCGTGACATATATGTACGTGAAGGTTGTTATAACTGTCACTCACAAATGATCCGTCCTTTTCGTGATGAAGTTGAGCGTTACGGTCACTACTCTGTAGCAGGCGAATCAGTATGGGATCACCCTTTCCAATGGGGTTCTAAACGTACTGGCCCTGACCTTGCTCGCGTTGGTAAACGTTACTCGGACGATTGGCATTATGCTCACTTAGTTGACCCACGTGCTGTGGTTCCTGAGTCGAATATGCCAGGTTTTCCTTGGTTAGCAGAGGATAAGGTAGATACAAGCCTGACTCTGAAAAAACTACAAATTTTCCGTGATACTTTTGCTATTAACCCAGAAAACCCTAAACACCCGGGCCTAGGTTATGGCAGCGACGAAGAACTTAAAGCTGATGTTGAAAAAGTTAACGCTATGAATAACGGCGAAGGCGCAACAGAAATCCAAGCTCTAATCGCGTATTTACAGCAACTTGGTACCCACTTGAAGTAAATTATTATGGATTACGGAACATACAGAGGCATTTTGACTCTGGTAATTTTAGTATTGTTTATTGTGATTGTTGTATGGGCATACAGCAAACGTAGCAAAAATCGTTTTGATAGCGCTGCTAATGCCATTTTTGAAGATGAAAAAAAACATAACAACACACTCTCTAACGAGGAAAAGGAGTCTGAAAAATGACTAGCTTTTGGAGTATTTGGGTTATTGTATTAACCCTTGCATGCTTATGCATCATCTTTGGCCTATTAGTTTGGAACTTAAAAAACTATGCTGGCGTAAAAGAAGGTGAAAGCTGTGGACATGAATTTGACGGCATTGAAGAGCTAAATAATCCACTACCAAAATGGTGGACTTACATGTTTTTCGCAACTTTTATTTGGTCAGTATATTACCTTGCAGCTTACCCAGGTTTAGGCAACTGGGAAGGTTTAGGTAAATGGACTAGTTCTAACCAAGGTATTACGTCTTTAGCTGAATCTAAAAAAGCAGTTGCAGAGGCCAAAGAAGAAGGTCGTTTTGTTAAACTTGATAAAGAATACGAAGCTGCAGAAGAACGCTTTGGTCCTATTTTTAATCGACTCGCACAAGTGCCGGTTTTAGATTTAGTTAATTCTAAGTTTGAAGGTGACGCAGCGCAGCAAGTTGCTCTTGAAAATGGTGATAAACATGAACAAACAGATGGTCAATTAGCCATCGAAATTGGTCAGCGTTTATTCTCACAAAACTGTGCGCAATGTCACGGTTCTGATGCACGTGGTGGAACAGGCTTCCCTAACCTAACTGATAAAGATTGGTTATATGGCGGTACACCAGACAAAATTAGAGAAACACTGCTTAATGGCCGCATAGCTGCAATGCCAGCTTGGGGCGATGCTCTTGGTGAGCAAGGCGTTAAAGAAATGACAGCACATGTGCTGAGCCTTTCTGGCCGTACTGTTAACCAAAAAGATGCAGCTGCAGGTAAAGCTAAGTTTGCTATGTGTGCCGCATGTCACGGTGCTGACGGTAAAGGGTCGGTTGCACATAACCTACCATTTGGCGCGCCTAACCTGACTGATAACATTTGGTTATACGGTGGTTCTCAACGTGCTGTTGAAGAAACGCTTAACCACGGCCGTGCTGGTGTAATGCCTGCTTGGAAAGACATTTTAGGTGAAGATAAGATTCACTTATTAACAGCCTACGTTTACAGTTTATCGCAAGATAAATAAGCACGCGGTTAATAAAATGTTTATAAATTAATTTATTTAATTCAATAGATTAATCCAGATCAAAAAAGCCTCCACTGTGAGGCTTTTTTTTAGTCTTTTACGTATAATTCCTATAAAATAACACTTCCTAAACTAACTTTAGAGATACTATGCAACCTACTCCGTGGTATAAAAATTTTTGGCCTTGGTTTTTAATCTTTTTTCCGTTAGTTGCCATTATTGGGTGCATAACATTAATTATTACTGCTGTGGGCAATGGCCCAGATATGGTAGTAGATGATTACTACAAAAAAGGTAAAGCTATTAATTTAGAGCTTACTAAGTTTGAAAAAGCCAAAGCATTATTCTTACATGGCGAGCTTAATGTTACTAATGAACGCGTTAGTTTTAAATTTACTAAAGGCGATTATAGTAATGTGCCTGCGTTAAAATTATCATTTTATCATCGCACCATCAAAGCCCATGACTTTGCCGCCACACTAACTTCAAATGCGAATAAAGAATTTACCGCTCTACTCGATAACTACACACCGGGCGCGTACTCTGTATTTATAGAGCCTGTGGATGGAAGCTGGAAGTTAAAAGAAAACATTACTCTACCGACGGCGGAAACCGTTTTAGTTACCCCTAACTATAAGTAATCATTACTATGTCTCACTCTTGCTTTCATTGCCTTGAAAGTGTGCCAAACGGATTTAGCGCAAACGTTATAATTGATGATATAGCCCAGCCAATGTGTTGCATTGGCTGCCAAGCAGTTGCGCAAAATATTGTTGATCAAGGTATGACTGATTATTATAAATACCGAACCGTTCGCGCAGGCAAAGTTGAGCAACTGGTACCTGAGCAACTCGCATTTATAAAAAGTTATGACAACGAAGACATTCAAGATGAATTTATAGCGACTAGCGATAATATCTCTGAGGTATTGTTGAGCGTTGAAGGTATAACCTGCGCAGCGTGTGCATGGCTTATCGAAAAACAACTCTTAAGCTTAAATACTGTAAAACGGGTTGATGTAAATACATCTACCAACCGCGCGATGATCCAATGGGATAAAACCAACACCCCATTGAGTGAAATTATTACTTCCTTAGCCAAAATTGGTTATAAAGCCTACCCATTTCAATCAGATATTGAAGCTCAACAAAAACAACAAACTGCCAAAGCCTATATTCGCCGCTTAGGTGTTGCAGGCTTAATGACCATGCAAGTTATGATGTTTGCGTTTGCCATGTACTTTGGCATGTTCTCCGGGATGGACAGTAATTTTGAGCAGTATTTTAGATGGATCAGCTTAGTACTTGCCTCTCCGGTTATTTTATATAGCGCACTGCCTTTTTTAACCAACGCCATAAATGGCTTAAAAGCAAAACAGCTCAATATGGACTTACCCGTATCGCTGGCTATTTTTGGTGCGTTTGGCGCAAGTTGTTACGCCACATTTATGCAAGTCGGCGAAGTATATTTTGAATCTGTGTGCATGTTTACCTTTTTACTTTTATTAGGTAAGTATCTTGAATTTAGAGCGCGTTTAAAAGCGAGCGAATTTACTGCCAACTTACAAAAATTATTGCCATTAACAGCGCGTACTATTAATGATAGTGGTGAAGAACTTATAATTGCAGCCAAAAAACTAAAACTTAATGACGTAGTACTCATTAAAGCGGGTGAAACAATCCCTGCCGACGGCGAGCTTATTAAGGGTAAAACCACGGTTGATGAATCAATGATGACGGGCGAACATCAACCCGTTACAAAATTTATCGGCCACAATGTCTACGCCGGTTGCGTTAACCACGACGGCGTTATTGAAATAAAAATTAATAAAATTGGCCAAAATACGCTTTTAAATCAAATCATACGTTTGCAACACAACGCATTAACTAAACGCCCTAAACTGGTTGAAATTACAGATAAAGTTGCGCAATGGTTTATAGCGTGCCTGCTTATATTTGCTTCACTTACAGCTATTGGCTGGTACCAAATTGACCCTGAACACGCATTTTGGATCACCATTTCGGTTTTAGTTGCTACCTGCCCATGTGCCCTGAGTTTAGCGATACCAACCGCACTTACATGCGCGGTTGCAACCTTAACCCGTAAAGGCGTATTAATAAAACAAGCACATGTGCTCGAAACACTCTCACAAATTACTTTATTTGCATTTGATAAAACAGGCACTCTTACACAAGGTAAATTTAGCCTTGATGAAGTCGATATAATCGATAAGCAATATACAAAAGCACAAATCCTCGATATTGCAGCTCGGCTAGAGCGCTATTCTGAACACCCGATCGCCAGCGCATTTGATGAAATTCCCCCTACTCACCACAATATTGATAACGTTGAAGTACACCCAGGCCTGGGAATTAGCGCACAAGATGCAACTCATCATTATGCAATTGGTAAAAGTGGTTGGTTTGATAGCAAAAAATCAAATGCACAAGCAAGCTTGTATATAAATAAGCAGGTTGTTGCACGTTTTTACTTTATTGATAAAGTGAAAAACGATGCTCAAAAGCTTATAGACTCACTAAAATCGCAAAATTTAACGTGTCATATGTTAACCGGTGACGCATCAGATTCTGGGCAAAAAGTAGCTAAACAACTCAACCTCGAAAGTGTGCAATCTGGGTGTTCGCCACAAGATAAACAAACCGCCGTTGAACAATGGTCTTCACAAAACGAAGTGGTTGCTATGGTCGGCGATGGCGTAAACGACAGCCCTGTATTTGCCAGTGCGCATTTATCTATTGCAATGGAAACCGGTGCTGATATATCAAAAAATAGCGCCGATGTAGTGCTTCTTAATAGCGATTTAGCTTCAATCGATCATTTACTCAAGGTGGCAAAACAAACCAGACGCATTATTAAGCAAAACCTTGCGCTGTCTTTATTGTATAATGCTTCCATATTACCATTGGCAGCGCTGGGCTTAGTTGCTCCGTGGATGGCTGTTATTGGCATGTCTGCCAGCTCAATTATTGTGATTAGTAATTCACTAAGGCTATTAAAGTTATGAGCATAATTTACATCTTGATCCCCATTGCTATTTTGTTTGTCATTATTGCTATAGGCGTTTTCTTTTGGGCCGTAAAAAGTGAGCAGTTTTCTGATTTAAACAAGCAAGGTCATAGTATTTTGTTTGAAGACGACAAAGAGCAACATAACAAAAGTAATGATTGATCCTCTTTATATTAGCGCTTTTTTAATGGGCCTAATTGGTAGTGGCCATTGCATTGCTATGTGTGGCGGTATTGCAAGCTCATTACAACTGGCAAGTGATAAACGCAAAACATTTACGTATTCATTTGCCTATAATATCGGGCGTGCACTGAGCTACATGGCAGCAGGCGCACTTGTTGCAGGAATTAGTAGCCAATTTGCTAGGCAAAACACATCTTTTTCTTTGGCACTTTCATTCATTGCAGCTATTTTTATGCTCCTCGTTGGCGTATATATAATGCGCTTAGGGCCCACTTTGCAATGGCTTGAAAAGGCTGGTAAAACCCTAGTGTGGCAGCATATTGTTAAGCTCAACAAATACTTAATGCCTATTAACTCTCCTTTTAAAGCCCTAGGTTACGGTGCTTTATGGGGATGGCTTCCATGTGGACTTGTTTACTCAGCACTTACATGGGCGATGACTAGCCCAAGTGCCCTAGGCGGTGCTTTAGTTATGCTTTGTTTTGCTTTGGGTACTTTTCCCGCAATGATCACATTAGGCGTTACCGCACAAAAACTAAATAGTATTATTAACCACCCTTGGACCCGAATTGTATTGGGTAGTGTTATAATCTGGTATGGTATCTACTTATTGATAATTGCAACTGATAAGCTGATACAATAATCTATTCGCAGTATTAACCTTTTATGGTTATTTTGCAGTCGTGTGTATAAAAATTTAAACGGATTAAATTATGGATTTCTCTCAAAGTCGCGCTAAAGGTAATTGTGCTATTAGCTGTAATAACTGCAGTATTAGTCAATTGTGTTTGCCATTTTCACTTAATGGCCAAGAAATGGATAAGCTTGACGAAATTATTGAGCGAAAAAAACCACTGCATAAAGGCGACTATCTATTTGAATCAGGCGAACCGCTGCAAGCTATTTATGCGGTACGCTCTGGCTCATTTAAATCGTACACATTATCAGAGCAAGGCGATGAACAAATTACTGGTTTTCATTTAGCGGGTGACTTAGTAGGTTTTGACGCAATAAGCAAAATGACGCATCAAAGCTTTTCGCAAGCGCTAGAAACGTCAATGGTATGCGAAATTCCATTTGACACGCTTGATGAACTTGCTGGTAAATTACCAAAACTTCGCCAACAAATAATGCGTTTAATGAGCAGCGAAATTACATACGATCAAGAAATGCTGTTATTACTTAATAAAAAATCAGCAGAAGAGCGCCTAGCTAGTTTTATTTATAACTTATCTGAGCGTTTTGGCGAGCGTGGTTTTTCACGTAAGGAATTTAGATTTACGATGACTCGCGGTGAAATAGGTAACTACTTAGGCCTAACTGTGGAAACGATTAGTCGTTTATTAAGTCGTTTTCAAAAAGCCGACTTAATTAAAGTGGAAGGTAAATTTATTACAATTTTAGATAATGATGCCTTAGCTAAAACGGCAGCAATCGTTAAGCCTCGCTAAATTAAATAGTTTGATTTAGAACAACAATTTATATGCTACCCCTTTAACTGTTTTATATTTGCGTTACACTAATTGTACACCCGTTAGGCAAATGGAGTAGCATATGAACACTATTAAACGCATTATTGCGGTTATTGACCCTACCAAAGACGATCAACACGGTTTATCACGTTCAATAGACTTAGCCAAAAAGTCTGGCGCAAGTATTACCGCCTTTATGACGGTTTACGACTTCTCTTATGAAATGACAACGATGTTATCTGGCGATGAACGCGAAGCAATGCGTGATGCCGTACTAAAAGATCGCCAGCTATGGCTTAACGATTTAGTTTCTCCTTACAAAGATATAAATATTGACACCCAAGTGGTTTGGCATAACCGCCCTTATGAGGCCATAATCGATACTGTAATTGATCAAAAGTACGATTTAGTAATTAAAGGCACACATCAACATGGTGCACTTAAATCCGTTATTTTCACCCCTACCGACTGGCACTTAGTACGAAAATGCCCTGCCCCGGTGTTGTTTGTTAAAGAAATGGCATGGCCAGCAAACGGAAATATTTTAGCCGCTGTAAATGCAGTTAGTGAAAACGAAGAACATGTGGCACTTAATAAACGGGTAATTAAAGACGCACAATTTTTATGTGAACTTGCCAACGCAAAACTTAATTTAGTTAATGCCTACCCCGCTACACCGATTAATATAGCAATCGAAATCCCTGAGTTTAACCCAGGACTTTATAACGAATCAGTTAAAAAACACCACATTGAATCAACCAATGCACTTGCTGCTGAGTTTAATTTAAGCCAAGAGCAATGTTTTATTGAAGAAGGCCTACCAGAGGATGTAATCCCTGATGTAGCAAAGCGGTTAAATAGTGAATTAGTAGTTATTGGTACCGTTGGTCGTACAGGCTTAAGTGCCGCTCTTGTTGGGAATACAGCAGAGCATGTGATTGATAGCCTTGACTGCGATGTACTGGCACTCAAGCCCGATGGTTACGTAAGCCCGTTGGCAAAGAAACTAGATTAATTAAAAATTTAGCTAGTAACAAACTGGATGTTACTTGCTAAAAATACCGTGTTTAATTACATCCTAAACTCGCATATTCAGGTGGTTTGGGTATAATACGCCCCTTTATTTTTAGCAAATAACTTTGCTGTATTGTTTTACTAGGGGGCGTAATTGTCACACTCAGATCAAGCTAAAGCTCAATTTAACTTAAATAAGCTACAAAAGCGTTTACGTCGCCAAACTGGTCAAGCCGTTATGGACTTCAATATGATTGAAGAAGGTGACCGTATAATGGTGTGTTTATCAGGTGGCAAAGACAGCTACACAATGCTTGAAATGCTTCAACATTTGAAACGTGTAGCACCTATAAAGTTTGATCTCGTTGTTGTAAACCTAGATCAAAAACAACCAGGTTTTCCTGAGCATGTTTTACCCCAGTATCTTGATAAATTAAATGTTGAATACAAAATTGTAGAAGAAGATACCTACAGTATTGTTACTGATATTATTCCTGAAGGTAAAACAACCTGTTCACTTTGCTCACGACTGCGTCGTGGTATTTTATACCGCACAGCAAATGAGTTAGGCGCAACTAAAATAGCCCTTGGCCACCATCGTGATGACATGATTGAAACGTTGTTTTTAAATATGTTTTACGGTGGAAAACTAAAAAGTATGCCGGCTAAATTAATGAGTGATAACGGCGAGCATATGGTTATTCGCCCACTTGCGTACTGTAAAGAAAGCGATATAAGCCAATACGCATTTGCGCAAGGTTATCCAATTATTCCGTGTAACCTATGTGGTTCGCAAGAAAACCTACAGCGTAAACATACAAAAGCAATGCTCGCTAAATGGGATGCTGAGCACCCAGGCCGTATTGAGAGTATTTTTACAGCAATGCAAAACGTCGTGCCTTCACACTTAGCTGATGCTGATTTGTTTGATTTTAAAAACTTACAAACAGGTGAAGTCATTGATGGTGGCGATATAGCTCTTGATAAGCCAGACATTCCTAAAGTGCCTGTTACTAATGAGCTTGAAGAACAAGAAGCGCCAAGTGTAGTTACTATCAATCTAAGCTAACAAATTTAAGGGGGTTGTATTTATATACAACCCCCTTAAATTTACCAATTCAGCATTGCGTTGTCTTTTTAACTCTCAGCTAAGCCTTGTAAAAATTCCAAACTTAACTTTTCTTGTGCATTAGTCTGATACGGCAACTGCTGTAAACTGTCGTACGAAAAATCGTTTATATCAAAATGGCTTATTTCACTATTCCCAAAGCTGTTACGCTCACCTGGGCTTGGCGACATTCTTTCTATTACAAAGTCACTTAAGCGCATATCGGTAACGCCCTTAGGTAATACTGACCAATGAGCTTTTAAGTCTACGGTTTGGCTCCCTTGTGTTAAGCGTCCCTTAGATACCAAATGGGCAAGTGGTGTATCACCACTATATAAATTCGCCCTAACACGATACAAACCACTTTTTATCACCGTTAAATTAGCTGGCATAACCATGTTTTCATTTTGAGCATAAGCAATTTCAAAACCTGTTAAAGTAGCACTTGGCGGCATATATTGAATTTGCGCAACTACGGGGACTTTTTTACCGTCAACATCGCCCTGCACATACACCTGTAAACTACGAGGGTAATCTTCATCTTCTTTAAATGTAATAATTGCCTCACCGTCACGCGCATTGCCCGTATGGGTATTTAATACTTCCTTTGTATCAGTATTTGCAAGTTCAACGACCACTTTACCAAGCCCTTGAGCGCTTACCTTTATTGTTATTTTTTCTGGATATACAAAACGATATTGTTTGAGACTTACCGTTAAAGCATCGCCGCTTTCACCTATGGGGCTCGACACAGGATAAAACTGATTTGGCTTTAATCGATCTTCATCTAAAGGACTTAAAGGTTGAGAATAAGGAGGAAACTTAAGTGCACTTTCGTATTGCATCACCACTTGCTGCGCTGCTTTTGTTAGGTCTTCATTAAACGCAATTTGCTTTTTTGATTGTGGTTTTTTAGCTTTAGGCACATCTATAGGGATCACTTTTACAGGCGATAAGTCAGCTGCGTTCGCGCTGTGTTTAATCTGTGGTTTTATTGGCTCAGCAACTTTATGAGCATCATTTTTACCAGTAAACCATAGCGAGAATAAAAAAGTGCTAATAATTAAAGCAACGACATAAAATTTTTTCATTTTTATATTTCAATCTTTTATAAGGCGTATAGTTTTTAACTACACGCCTTATATGTTATGGAATCACATTATAAATAAGTGCTGATGCACTTAAATTATTTGAATCCTTAATATAACGATATTGTTTTTTCCAAAACCAACTACCTGTAGTTTTATCAAACGTATTAAAACCTACAGTGTCACCTTCAACATTTACGTTATTCATGGCTATTGTGACATTACCTTTACGCTGCGCGTTATGTATTTCGTTATGGCTATAACTGTCACTCATCATCATTGGATAATGATTTGGCATAAAGCTACTAACAGCATCACCTTGCGATTTTAAATGGCCATCTGTATCAATACTGCTGCTACAACTTCCAAACGAGCCAGCCGAACTTGCACCACATGAAGAGTGCGATGCCACAACCGAATCATCATTACCTTTTAAAAATCCACCTGTTAAACCTAAATACGCATTACCATCTGCCACAAAACGTAACCTAGGTGTACGTGCATCAGGAAATGGCGATATTTTACGGGCATTATTCACTTTTAAATCGTGCAATACGCCAACTGCTTCGGTTACATCGCTCCCTAGCCACCATTTGAGTGCTGCATCGACCGCAAAGTTCCACGATGCGCCAGTTAAAGCACTAACTGCTACATCAGCCAGCTCACTTCCACCGCCCGCGCCTGCTAAATCAAACGTCGCAACAATATTAAGCGGCTGTAAGCCTGCGTTTTCTAACCAGTTTTCTTGGTTATCAATAATATGGCGTGCAACTAAGTCGCCTGTTGAATGTGTTACAAATACACAGCCATCACTGCATAAATTAGAGCGCGAAATTTGTTTTAACTTTGGCCACACCCAATCGGTAGCAATTTTTCCTTCAATACGCTCATAAGCAGGCCAATCAATTCGCTCATCTGCACGATTATTCCAGTACGATTGCCAATATGTTTCACCGTCATTAATTACATCACTACCCGACTTATTTGTTATTTGCGAGGTTTGTAACCCGTGAATTAATATAATTTTGTAGTCTTTACTCGCTGCAGAAAAGCTCATTAGCATAGCAAGCCCAGCACCAATTAGATGACTTGGTTTAATTAATGTGTGTGTGCGTTTTGTATTGTTCATACAATTCCTTAATGTTGTGTACTTAATATTTTATTATCATTTAAGGTATTCATACTAGGGCTTGTCAGCCTTGGCGTTCAACAGTATTAGGAACAAAGAACAAAAATGCAACAACTTATTATCATTTAAAAAGATGGAGAAACTTATTACCTATTATTTAATGGGTTAATAAAGAATAGTTGTTAAATTTAAAATTATCAGAGGTGTTTCGAGAGTAATATTGAGGGGGGATTAAGTTGAGCGGACACCGGTAAAGGTGCTCGCTTTAGAATAAGGACTTAACTAATCTAGCCGTTAGCTTTGAGTTCACTGGTAAATTGCCCAATCGCATTCACAACTTCTTGTGCACCTTGTTGGATCTCTTGCATCACTTCACCAGATTCTTTAGATAACGCCAAGCCTTGCTCTGCTTTTTCTTTACCTTTTTCTATTACAGCCACCGTATTTTGGGTTTGTGATTGGTTGCGCTGTACTACTTCTACAATTTCTTCTGTTGCTTTTGATGTACGCGATGCAAGCAATCTAACTTCGTCAGCGACAACAGCAAAACCTCGACCTTGCTCTCCAGCTCTAGCTGCTTCAATTGCGGCATTCAACGCTAATAAATTTGTTTGCTCAGCAATGCTACTAATGCTTTGTACAATACTCGATATTTGTTGCGACTGCTGATCAAGCGCTGATATTTCACTTGCAGCTTGCTCCATGTTAATAGCCAGCTCGGTCATGACTGCAACCGTATCTTGTATAACGATCGCGCCTTGCTCTGCTTTTTTATCAGTTTGGGTTGAAGTGCTATAAGCAATTTCGGCAGCCTGAGATATCGCAATTTCTTGATTTACTTGCTCTGTAATAACAGTTGCAAACTTCATTACTTTATAAAGCTCATTCGCGTCATTTGAGATTGGGTTATATGACGCTTCTAACCATACAACATTGCCATATTTATCAACACGCTTAAAGCGCTCCGCTATAAACTGGCCTTCTCTTAATTTAGCCCAAAACTGTTGATACTCTTGGGAATTATACTCTGAAGCTTCACAAAATGTGCGATGGTGTTTTCCTATTAATTCACTTTCTTGATAACCCATTGCTGATAAAAACTGCTCATTTGCTTTTAAAACATGGCCTTCTAAATCAAATTCAATTACTGCCATAGAGCGATATATCGCTTTAATAGTATCGCTTTGTTCGCGAGAGGCTGTGATTGTTTTGGTTAAATCACTCGCGAATATAGAGAAATAAAGAAGCTGATCTTGCTCACCTTTCACCGGGTGTACAATTAAGCGTAGCCACTCTGCTTCGCCATCAAAACGAGTAATTTGTAATGTCCCCCCCCAATGGCCTTCGGCTTTAATTGCTTGTTGTAAGCTTGCAAAATCTTTAGATTGGCGTGATTGCTCAGTAATAAAGTCATTAAAGGGATTATTGGTTAACGTATCTTCGTCATAGCCAAGCTTTTGCAAAAATAAATCATTGGCATGAGAAATACGCCCATCATAAAGGATATTAACAACTAGCATCTCTCGGTAAAGCCCTTCCCACACTTGTTGTAACGGATAGAGTTCTGCTTTTAAAGAGGCTATTTCATTTTGCTTATTTTTAGAAAAAAACATTAATATCCTTACTAGGGCGTGTTGACCTTTGTGGATTGAAATTTGTTCAATCTAGGGGCGATTAAATCACGGCGCGAGGTTTGTAACCTAGTGGGCTAAGTAAAAACCGAGCAACAAAGAGTTAATCGTCCCTAGAAAGAACCCAAAGGGCAGCGTATGTTTGGTATTTATACTACGTTATCGCCTATTTATGGGGAATACCACACTACATAGGCTCTGCCTTGCCTAAAAACCAAACACACTGCTGCAAATTCACCCACCAAAGATCAACACGCCCGAATACATTCAATATAAAATTAATCTTAGTATAGAAGACATTTATAATAACGCGATAAATAACAATCAGTTTGAAGCTAAATTATTAATCAAAAATTCAAACTAAGCTTAAAATTGTAACCTTTCATACAAACCAGATGCTCTTGATACGCTTTTATTCATTGCTAGTTGCAGTACTTTTTTGTCTGCCACCAGCTCAAAGGTGTTTTTAGCGCGGGTTATTCCCGTATACACTAATTGCCTGTTTATACCCATACGCGCTTGTTTGAGCGGTGGCAATACCATAGCGGTGTAGCTAAATTCTGAACCTTGTGATTTATGAATGGTCATTACATATACTTTATCGTGTGCAGGGAGTCGTGCTGGCGAAAATGCTCGTTGATTACCTTGCTCATCAATAAATATGGCTTTGAGCTGATTACTTCCATCAGGCATTAAAATACCAATATCGCCGTTAAATAACTTAAGCTGGTAATCGTTTTGGCTCACCATAATAGGCATACCCGTATAGTGGTGAGTATTAGGACTTACGGTAATTAAACCTTGCTGTTGCAATACGCGCTCTATTCGCTGATTTAAGCTATGCACGCCGTAATCGCCCTCTCGTACCGCAGCTAAAAGCTGATAACTCGCAAAAGCAGTATGCACCTGTGCAACATCTGCCCCTTGGGCAATTAAATTAAGATATTTTGCATAATGACTTGCTGCACTTTTAACGAGCTTTTCAATCGGTTTTGCTACAAAGTCGTAATCTAAAATTACATCGTTAAAACGCCCTTCAGTACTTTGTTGCTCTACATAATTTAAAATACCGGTGTTATTGGTGTTTACCGCAAGTGCGAGTTGACCAATGCCGCTTTGTGCATCAAATCGATAACTGTGTTGTAAAAAGGCAATGCAATCTGCGAGTTTAAATTCACTCACGCTTTGCGCTACGAGCTTAGGCTCATTATTGAAGCATAAACTATTTAGCTCATTACAACGTGCTTGCGAATAGCTTGGCGTTTGCCCAAGTATTAAACCTTGGCATAAATCGCTCATTACGCTGCCGGTATCTACCGATGCAAGCTGATCTTTATCACCTAGGAGTATTAATCTCGCGTGCGCAGGGAGTGCTTCTATTAATTTAGCCATCAGCGATAAATCGACCATACTGGCTTCGTCTATAATCAGCACATCTAAATGCAGTGAATTACCTTTGTTATGCCTAAATTTGTTTGTAAACGGTTTTACACCTAACAAACGGTGAATAGTTTGAGCGCTTTGCGGTATCAGTATTTTTATATCATCAGGGATCGTTGTGAGCTTATTTTTAGCACCCAATATTGACTCACTCAACCTAGCAGCGGCTTTACCAGTCGGTGCCACCAGCTTAATGCTAAGCGGCGCGGTTTTATAAAGAGACTGCAAAATAGCCAGTAACTTAGTCACTGTGGTGGTTTTACCTGTCCCAGGACCACCCGTGATCACACTAAAGCCTTTGGTGGCGGCAATCGCACATGCCACTTTTTGCCAATCAGTTTCAATTGCAGAATCTGCAGGAAAATAGGTATTTAAAAGTTCAGCCAATACTTCATTATTAATATTGAGCTTTCGCTCGCTCATACTTAATAATCTATCCGCGAGTGTTTGCTCATAATCGGCAAGGCGCGCAAAATAAAGTCGCTCGTTAAATAGTTGCAGTGGTTTATTTTCGCCTACGCTTTCATGGCTTTGTAAATAACTAAGCGCTGTGTGTACATTAAAGTCATCACTAAACGGGCTTAGCGTACTGGGTACATTGCCATCGAGTTTATTAAAGTCGCTTTTGCGCAAGTTAAAAGGATTACTCCAATCAACCTCATTTAAGGTTAGGCAGCTATGCTGACTTTGCTGCGATAAGCACAGTAATAAAATAATATAAAACAGCTCATTATGAGTTTGCTCAATGTCATTAGCACACAGTAATTCTGCGAGTTTAACATCAACCACTCGTAATCGATTTTGCGCTAATAAATACTCAAGTAGCGGGACTTCGATAATCGTATTATTTAACACAATGTCCTCTAATGGGGTATCTTGTGCTACATTTTTTGAAATAAGAGGCTCTGCGGCTTCATTATTAAGTGACTCATCTATATCGTCAAACAAGCCAGGTTGCTCATTTAAATCGCTCATAGCATGGCTCCTTGGCTAAATAAGCCATCTAAAATAATCACTTGTTCTACAGTTAGCTTTTTAAAGTACACGCCTTGCCCTGCCGGCATTCCTCGTAAAAAAGTATAATACACACCGCCTAAATGGGTTTCTATTGAGTAATCAGCTATACGTTGTTTTAATAAACGATGCAGTGCTACCGTGTAAATTAAATACTGTAAATGATACTGATGACTGCTCATTGCTTGCTCAAGCATATCGCCTTCATAATCAGCTGGCGTACTGCCTAAATAATTAGACTTATAATCTAAAATATAATATTTGCCTTGGTAGCAAAATATTAAATCGACAAAGCCTTTTAACAAGCCTTTTACTTGTGAAAATTCAAGCTTACTTTGTGTAAAGCCAAAATGTTTAACCAGTATTTCGTTTAGCTTAGGTGCGCTTAAACTCTCAAGTGGTAAATTAAACTCCATTTCGACTAGGCAATCATTGGGTGTAAGCACACCCAATGAAAGAAGCCCCTCATTTAGAGGACACGCAAGAACATCAAGCACCCATTTTTCAGCCACTTCTCGCCATTGCTCACCTATGTGGTACTTTTCAAGGCTGCGCTTAACTACCTCAGATAAGTTTTGCTCGGTATTAGTTGGGTGAACTATTGGGCTAGTAAAATCTATTTGTTCAAATATTTCGTGTAAACAGCTACCAGGCTTTGCCCCTTTAGGAAAACTATAAGGTGATGGCAGTTCGTCCTCTTGCACTGCAAACTCGTCTTTTTCGTGATCTTCATCACTTCGCCCTGGGGCTAATTGGTCGCTGTGCTTTTTAAAGCTCAATGCACTGAAGCTGGTTGCTCGCCAGTTACGCTCAATATTTGCTGTTACTTTATTAACACTTAACGTTTGCTGCGCACTTTCACTGTTATTAAAACAAAGTGTTCCCTGCTCTAATAATGTGAGTGAGGTAAATTGCTGATAGCTCATCGCGCTATTAGCGTCGCAAAACTCACTTAAATGCGTGCGCCATGTTTGGCTACTGGCAAGTTCAAGCCCTGCAAATAAAACATGCCCAAGTGCACTACTTTGCATTGCTAAGCGGCTACTTTGCCCTTGCCCAATGTTATAAACACCAAGCGCACAAAAATGCACAGCGCGAGTAAGTGCTACATACAGCAGGCGTAAATCTTCAGCTAAGCGCTCTTGCTCTGCTTTTTGAAGGGCATCTTCGTCTTTACTTAAATCGTAAACTAGCTTGCCATTATTATGATAAAGCGCTTCTTTTGTTTCGCGATAGCCACTGGCAAACGGCATAAAAACCAGCGGGTATTCAAGCCCTTTTGAGGCATGCATAGTGACAATTTTAACTAAGTTGGCGTCACTTTCTAGGCGCACCTGTACTGTTTCACCGTCTTGTTGGCTTACCTTTTGTGCAAACCAGCGCAGTAAACGCAGCGTACCTTCAAGCTCTATTTGTTTTTGCTGAAGTATTTCGCCCAAGTGCCTAAAGTCCGTCAGCCAACGCTCAACGTTATATCCCAGTCCCTGCCATTTAGCGCTAAGCTGGTTATGGCTCATTAAGCGCTCAAGCATGGCCATAGCACCTTGCTTGTTCCAAACGTGGCTAAGTTGTGCAAAAAAGTTTAAGTAGTCTTGCCATTTATTTTCATCATCAGCGAGTGCATGTATGTCGTTATAACTTAAACAAAATAATGGACCAGCTAAAACACCGCGCAGCAGTGACTCGTCATATTGACCATGCAGTGCCGTTAAAAAGTTCAGTAGGTGATGGCTAAGCTCTTGGCTAAAAACGCTCTCGCGCGATAAATACACGCTGGCAATTTTGGCATCACCTAGCGCTTTTTTCATTATTTGCGCTTCAACACGGTCGCGCACTAATATACAAATATCGGCAGCGCTTACAGGGGTACTGGCAATACACGCGTCCCCCTGTTTTGCTTTTTCAAGCAAGGTTACTATTTTATTAGCAAAGTGAGTGGCTAAATGTGCTTGCCCTACACCTTTGTTGGTTGGTTTGTTTTTTTCATCGGCGGCTTCATCTACAAATACATTAAATTCGAATGCGGTCGCGGGTTTGCCATCAATTAAAAAAGAGTCATCCGCTTTTTTGCCTTTAGCAGCCACTGCGTTAAACGGTATGGCGTCGTTATAAATAAAGCTGTTAGCGTGTTTGCCAAATAAACTATTAACGCTATTTACTATGTCGGTGCTTGAGCGAAAGTTAGTACCCAGCGTAAATTGCTGATCAGCCTGTACAGCTTCTTTTGCGCCAATATATGTAAAAATATCCGCGCCCCTAAAGCCATAAATAGCCTGCTTGGGGTCGCCTATCATGGCAAGCGTGGTATTTTGTTGCCCATAAATTTTACTAAAAATACCGTACTGAATCGGATCGGTATCTTGGAATTCATCAATCATGGCAACCGGAAATAACTGCGCAATTTTTTGCGCTAGTACGTCGCCTTGCTCGTTATTAAGCGCATTGTGTAAATTGGTCAATAAGTCATCTGGGGTGATCACGCTTTGCTCTTGCTTGCGTTTAACTATGGCGGCTTTTACCCAGCGTGCTGCATGTTGTACAACCGCTATTTTGAGCCCTTGGTTTATGGTGTTGTTAAGGGCGGCAAGCTCGTCAAACTGACTCAGTAAAGGATGCACAAATAATGGCTGATTTTTTTTATAGTTGCCTGCATCGCTTAAGTTTTCTGTACTCCACACTTCAAACGAATACTTGTTAGTGCCAAACTCAAAAAACAAATCGCCGCCTAAACAAAATGCCTCAAGCGCAGCAAGGCTGCCTTTACGCCCTGGCGTTTTAGACCCACTTAAACCCGAGCTTTTAATAGCACCTATAAACTCTTGCTCTAATACTGCTTTTTTAAATGCAGGCACACGGGTTATATACTCGTCACGGGCTTTCCATACATCATCTAAATTTATTTGTGGTGTAATGTGCGCATTAGCTTTGTTTAAAATGCTCGCCACTTGAGCAAATAAAGACTCTGGTGCGGCAAATACATCTAAAATAGCATCGGTGCGTTCTTTATTAAGTGGGTATACAAACGCACGCCAAAAATCTTTAATAGTTTCGAGGAGTATGTCGCGCTCATCTAAAATAAATTCGAGATTAAACGCCACACCCGACTCAAACGCATGTTGCTTTAGCATCCGCTGACAAAAGCCATGAATAGTAAAAATAGCGGCTTCGTCCATTGATTTAGCAGCTGCATCGAGTAAATCAAAGGCGCGGTGCTTATCATCAATTTTAGCAATTACGCCTTCAATAAGTTCGTCGTTTGGGTTTTGCCCAAGCAATGCGTCGCGCGCAGCAATAATTCGGCTACGTACGCGATCTTTAATTTCTTGGGTGGCAGCGTCGGTAAAGGTTACTACCAAAATTTGCTCAACACTGAGCGGCGTATTTAACTCACCTTCTATTTGCATACCTAGTAAGTAACGTAAATACAGCCCCGTAATTGTATAAGTTTTACCAGTACCCGCACTGGCTTCTATTAAACTTTGACCAATGAGCGGCATAGTAAGAGGATTAAGTGCTTGCATGGTCACTTTCCTTTGCGTGTTCAAATAAAGGCGTGAGCAATTTATCACTCCATTTTATAAATTCTTCTTGGCAGTCGTTTAGCGATTGCACCGTTAAGCGAATATACGGATTTTCGCCCTCGCCTCGCCCTATGTATTGCGGGCTAAATTTGCTCATTGCTTTTGTTATATCGCCGCCGCTTTTAACGTATTCATAACCACTTACCGGAAAGAACGGCACAGGCTCTGCGCGCAGCGCTTTGTATAACTCAAACCAATCAAGTAACAATGCATCGGCATCAGCTTTATTAATTGGCGCAAAGGTAATTTGCTTATCGAGCCCAAGTAGCAATGTTTCTACTTGTTGATCCATACTTTGCGCTGCAAGGTGATAAATAAAGCCTTTAATTAAATCTTTCGCTTTAATACTCGCACTGCGATAAAACACTTGTTTTTGCAAATACACATGATTGAGCCAGCCCTCTATTTTGGTGCCTTCAATGGTAAGCACAACTTCTATTGGCTCACTTTTTCCGCCTTTAATCTGCTCTTTTACTTGCCCTGCAAGCGCATCAACTCGGTGCTCCATACTCTCAAATATGAGGCTGCCTACATTGGCTTGAGGTAACTCACCTCGTTGCAGTATTTGCTCGGTACTCAGTGGTTGCTCGTTTATATTGGCTTTAAGTATTTCATCAAGGTAAAAATAACGGCGCAGCGCATCTAGGCTAAATGGTTCTTCGTCTTTTGCTACTTCGTTAAATTGTGGCAGGCGTAAGCCTAATGTTTGTTGATAAAAGCTCTCTTGTGCACTGCACACACTTCTAATAAACACATCAAGATCTAGCTGATCTGGCACAGTCACATCAAGCGCAATAACTGGCTCTGGTTTAATTGACTCACTTGGCAGCCAAATTGGATTGTAACTGTGGTTGCTCAGCACCGTATTGGCTTGCTCATCTGCTAAATAGTAATGGCTATTAAAGGGCTGTAAATGCTGCTGATTAATTAGACATGCGGGCAGCTTTTTTTCGCTTTTATCGCTTTTATCGCTTAATACAAAGCTACGCCCAATATATTCTAACAGCTCACTTACAAGCGTTGATGGCATGCGCGGTTGGTTATCAAAACACGAGCGACCAATGTAACTCATGTATAAGTTGTCGCGAGCACTTAATAGCGCCTCTAAAAATAAGTAGCGGTCATCTAATTTACGTGATCGGTCACCTTTTTGCTTTTTAGAATAAGGCACTAAGTCAAAACCAATGGGTTGTACGTTACGTGGGTAGTCGGCATCGTTTAAGCCCAGCATGCATACCACTTTAAATGGCACTGCGCGCATGGGCATAAGCGTACAAAAGTTTACTTGCCCAACTAAAAACCGCTGCCCTACGCCTTTTTCTTGAATGCCTTGTTTAACTAAGTAACTAACAATACGCTGCGAAACCGCTTTACTGTAATCGCCGTTATCGTGGTGTTTTTGTAACTCTTCGAGCACGTTTTGAAGTACTAATAAGTCCCAGCTGTCGTCGCTTTCACTTTCGTATATGGCGTTTAATAGCTCGCTTAAAATATGCGCTTTATTAGTGAGCGTGTCATCCGGCGTTAACAGCTCTTTAAAGCTTTGCAGTACATCAATAAAGTGCACGAGCTTGTTGAGTGTATCAAGCGCCATACCTTCTACTTCATCAGCGCTGTAAATACCGTTAAACGGGCATTGTTCGTCGCGCATGGCAATGCCAAGCAGTAAACGGTTGAGCCCATGTTGCCAGGTATTTAAATCGATAGCGGGCAAATCAAAGCTGCTTTTATGCGCTGCGTTTATACCCCATTTCACTCCTACACGTTCAAGCCAGTATTGAATTTGCTCATATTCGTGCGCTTCAAGCCCAAATTTTTCGGCTATTTGCGTCACTTGTAATAAATCGAGAATATCCGACACACCAAAGCGCGAAAACGGTAAGTTAGCTAAACTCGCAAATGAGCTAAGTACGGGCTTTTCTTGCTCTATGGCTAAATCGGCCAATGCATAAGGAATAAAGCGGCTACCTTGTGCCCCGCCAAATACGGCTTCAATGTAAGGGCTGTAAGTGCCTACATCGGGCATCATAACGATTATGTCTTTAGGGGTAAGCGTTGGGTTTTGATTAAATAAGTTAAGTAAGTAGTCGTGCAAGCGCTCAACTTCTCTGAGCGGTGTATGGCAATCGCTGAGCGTAATACTGGTGTCGGTTGCACTGATTGGTAACTTACCTTCGTCGTTTATAAACCACTCTTTGTTATCCGTCAGTGATTCGCCTTTAAACGCAAGCTGATAAATCTCGCTTTGTACTTGCCCTAGTAAGGTGTCGTCAAACACATCAATAAAACCATCAATCCAACGGGCATCTAGCTGTACAAGTTGCTCAAAATAGTCGCGACCTAATTTACCCCACGACGATAACAACGGATTACCAATAAAGTAGTATTCTTCATCTGGATTGGTTTGTTTTTTTTGTTGCGCTTCCACCAGCGGCATTTTGGCGTATTTAGCGCTTATTTTAGCTGCTGTTTTTTCATCTATAATATCGCCCCAGTAATGCTCACTTGGGTTAAAAAAGAATAATATAACCTCGGTTTTTTTACTCAGCGCTTCAAACACCTCAAGCTGGGAGCTGGCAATCGCCGATATACCAAATAAACTAATGCGTTGTGGCAGTAAGCTATTGTCCATGGTCTCAAGGGCTGCAAGTAATTGCCCTTGCATGTTAGCGCGATGAAATTGGCTTTGCCCAAGCTCTTGGCTTAGCTTTACAATGCGTCGCCATAAATCAGGTTGCCATGGGGCAATGGCTACATCTACATCATCAAGCTCATCTTTGCCGCTATCCCATGTGGCTATCCAGTGCGGTCGGTACATTAAATATTGGTCGTACACATCGGCTATTTTTTCGCACAGCGCAAAGGTTTTTTGCCCGTCGATATCGCCCTCTAAATAAGTTTTTAGCGGCAAATAAAGCGGTTCATCAATGCAGGTTGGTAAAATTGCAAACAGTTTCCAAGCAAGGTTGGGCTTATTAAATGCCGACTCTTTAGGGACATTTGGCAGTAATTGCTGATACAACTGCCAAATAAAGCTCGACGGCAGCGGAAAATCGACCTGCGCTGCAACCCCTAAGTTTTCGCTCAAACCTATTTTTAACCACTGCGACATACCCGGCGATTGCACTAGCACTACTTCTTTGTCGAACGGGCTTTGCAATGGGTTTACTTTTAACAGCTGGTGGAACTGCGCTTGCAGGGCTTCCATCCGGTTTGATTGAATAATATTTAGCATATAGCACTGACCTTGCTTGAGATAAAACCAGTGTAAGATATTTTCAATATTAGGGGTAGTTATTCACTAAAATTGATTCTAATAAATCAATAAGTTAGTCATTAAATAATCAAAAGCCCATCAATGATGGGCTTTGCTTTAACTTAAAAGTCAGCGGTCAATGTAACTGCTGCAGTGCGGGGCGCACCAATGTAATAAGTAGAGCCGTTACCAGTGCCACCTGCTAAGTAACTTTTGTCAGTCACGTTATAAACAACAAACGAAACATCAATGGCTTTAAACGGACCTGCATCTACGTCAGTTGAATAACCTGCATTAAAATCAAGTACGGTGTAGCCGTCTACTTTATTGCGTGCGCGCGTGTCTTCGTCTTGCCATGCGCCTAAGCGCTCACCGGTGTATTTAGCCGATAAACCAATACGAAAGCCATCGCTAAAGTAATCGGTAGACACCACAAATAAATCTTCTGATGAATCTATTATGCTGTCGCCTTTTCTAAAGCTCGGTGCTACCTCATTACCACTTTCATCTCTTAATATTACGCCCTGTGAATCGTATGCATTTGGATCATCAGATGAATACTCAGAACTGCTATTAGTATACGACGAATACACACTCCAGCTTGGTGACAACATATAGCTTGCAGCAAGCTCGAGCCCATTTGAATCAATACCTCCTACATTTACGTACGAGCCATTTGTGCCAATAGTGTAATCAATGCCGTCTGTGCCACTACCAGGCGCAATAAAGGTAATGCGGTTATCAAACTTAATACTGTAAGCTGTTGCTGTAAGGGTTAATCTGTCGGCTTGATAACGTACACCAAAGTCTATGTTGTCGGCCGTTTCTGGCTCTATGTTTGTAAGCGTTGAGCTGTCTCGTTCAAGCACACCGTCTTTTATTGCTGAAAAATTCTCGCTGTAGCTGGCAAATAATTCTGTACTGTTATTTAGCTGATACAGCACACCACCACTAAATAACACATCTGAGTCACTGTCTACTTTATCTGAACTTTCGTTAGCAAAGTGGTCGTACTTTTGTAATTCAACTAAATACTGTTTTGCACCAATATTTAATGTTAAGTCGCCAAAATTAATTGAGTCTTGTAGGTACCATTTGAATGTATCGGTATCAAAGGTGTTTTTGTATTGTGTCCAGTACGGTGTGCTATCAAAGTGATGATATATACGCGCATCAATTACTTTGTGCCAATCACGCGACTCGTCACGTTCACTTTGCTCATACCAAAAGCCCGCTTCTATATCGTGATCACCAAATGTAGCTTGGTAATTTGCCGTTACACCTAAACGATCTTTGTTGTAATGCGTATGGCGGTAAGACATAACCGGCGTTGCTGTTGCATCGTAACACGCAGGATTTAAACCAGGACCCGACTCCCATGGCCAGCTCAAACTTTGCGTACAATCGGCATTGGGTGCAAGCGGGTTGCCTTCACTATCAGCAAAACCATAAGAGCCTGCATTAGTGCCGCCCTCTAAAGTTGGGTCGCCATTTTCATCAACAGGCGTTGTTAAGTAAGGTGGGATCCAATCGCCACGCCCTGAATTTTTATGGTAATAAGGGCTAACGGTTAATAATGAAGTTGGCGAAATCGCGTATTCAAATTTTAAGTAGCCTAAGGTATTTTCACGAAGCGTTCCCCAACCTTCTGCAAACATTTGGTCAAAATGCGGAACTCCTGTCCAATTCCATGTGAGCTGATCCCAATCGGGTGTTTGCTCAAACTGCTCAAGGCTTACGCTGTTATAGTTGGTCTCGCTTACATCATCGTAAGATAAACGACCAGTGAGCGTTAAATCGTTAAAATTAGATACAAACTTAAGCTCAGCGTGTTGGTTGTCTTTGCCCCCATTACTGCCTGAGCCAATCCAGCGGCTTGTATCTGTTTGCGAGTAACTTACATACGCCTGTGTATTATTAAAAACAGTGCCTGTTTCGTGTTTAAAGTAATAACGCGTGGCATCGTGGCTGCCTGAGGTATAAGCAAAGGTAGTGCCTTTTTCAAGGCTTGGGTCTTTACTTACAAAGTTAAATGTCCCGCCTAGTGCTTCAAGTGAAGCCGACTTAATATCAGAGGTACCTTGGCCTACTTCTACTGTTGCTAAATTTTCGCTCTCCAAGTAACGGTTAGCTTTAGCACCACCACCATAATTAGAGCCACCATTGGGAATGCCATCAACGGTCATCCCTAATTGCTGTTGGTTCCCATCAATACTAAAACCACGCATGGTGATTGTAGTAGACCAATCGTCGCCACCAAATGCATCACCTTCGTTTATGCTAATACCTGGTAAGTTATCAATAACCGATAATATGCTCGATACCGAACTTTGCTGCTCAAGCATTGCAGGCTCAATAACATTGTTAGCGTAGCTCGTTGGTTTAGCTACAACGATTACTTCTTCTATGGTGCTGTCGTTAGCATAAGTAGATGTTGATACAGCCATGGCAATAGCCATGCTCAAAAGCGATTTGTTTTTTAAAGCGTACATTGTTGTCCCGTTTGATTTTAATTATAAAATATGAAAACGAGCACAGTATGAATTTCAAATATGACAACGAGGATGAACTTTATTTACATAAAGGTTAAACAAATATGGGACATTTATGGCGGGAATATGTACAAAAAAAGACACCCAAGGGTTTTTCCTCAGGTGTCTTAATTATTTTTTAGAACTTATTACAAATAGTACTTTATTTCAATTGTGCAAGCATTTCATCGCTGTATGGTACTAACTCTTCACCGTTTGCAACCTTGCTAATATAATCTGGATTTGCAATAAGTGGGCGACCAATCGCGATTAAGTCGAACTTAGCATTGTTAATAGCCTCTTTTGCTGACTCAAAACTATAGCTGCCTACACCGACTAATGTCCCTTTGTAGCCTGCACGTAAAAATTCAGACGTCGTTTTACCTTCAAGTGATTCAAACGTTGTACTGTCGTCAAAAATACCGCCGTGTAAGTATGCTAAATCTCTCTTCTCAAGTTCTGGTAATAAGTAGTCAAATACCGCTTTATCACGGTTATCTTCGCTCATGTTAAAGTACGCACCTGGTGTTAAACGCAAAGCAGTGCGCTCGTTGCCTACAGCTGCAATAACTGCATCGGTTACTTCTAGAGCAAAACGCGACATATTTTCTGGTGTTTGGCCATACTCATCTTCACGTACGTTAGCTTCGTAATGTAAAAACTGGTCAATTAAGTAACCATTTGCGCCGTGAATTTCTACGCCATCAAAACCTGCTTCCATTGCGTTTTCAGCTGCTTTAGCAAAATCTGCAACCAGCGATTTTATATCGTCAGTTGTCGCAGCTTTTGGCGTAATATAAGTAAGCTCACGCATACGTGGTACTGAGCCTTCAACGCCAATTGCCGATGGTGCTAGTACATCGCCATCAAAAAAGTGAGGATGTGCAACACGGCCAACATGCCAAAGCTGTGCAAAAATTTTGCCGCCATTAGCGTGCACTGCGTCTGTTACTTTTTTCCAACCTTGAATTTGCTCACTGGTAAATAAACCCGGTGTATTTGGGTAACCTTGCGCGTCTGGACGAATAATAGTTGCTTCGCTAATAATTAAACCAGTTTCGGCACGGCGAGCATAATATTCAACCATATCTTGTGTTGGCACTAAGTTATCGTCAGCCATACAACGCGTTAATGGTGCCATAAGTACGCGGTTTTTAAGCTCAACCGTATTATTTAGTTTAAACGGAGCAAGTAGATCAGTAGTCATTTTTCAATCCTTCATTAAGTATATGCTTACTACAATGTGGCCTTTTTACAAACATTCAAGCTTATTTTTGAATGATCGCTCAAATTAGTGGTGAATTATACTGTTCAACATACAAATTAGATCTGCATTGCTGAAATTAAATAGCAACTTTTCAACACTCTGTCATATAACTCGATATACTTGTGTGCATATAATTTAGATATAGTAATTAAGAGTGAGCTAATTATGACAACGCCAAATTTAAGCGAAGAACAAGCAGTAATTTTAGGACTTGGAGCAAAAAAACGTCTCGCCTATATGTTCGAAACCGTACAGCAATTTAAACAAGTATGGATTTTAAACGACGATGATGGCTGCGTTATGCTTGCCAACGAAGATGACGACTGTGTGCCAGTTTGGCCAACTCGTGAATTTGCAGAGGCATGGGCTACTGGCGAATGGGCTGGCTGCAGCGCTAAAGCAATTCCACTTGCTGACTGGTTTAGTCGCTGGACACCAGGCCTTGAAGAAGATGACTTACTTATTGCTGCCTTCCCTACAGAGGAAGATGATGGCACGATATTGTTTTCAGATGAGTTTGAAAAACAATTAAGAGCACCAAAGAAAAAATATTAAGGCTCAAAGCCTAAATATTTAGAGTTATTAATTTATAAACGCGGCACTTAATTTAGTGCCGCGTTTTTATTGGTAATTTCTAAAATCCAAATAAGCCTGCGTAATAGCGTCTGGATTTTCTACTTGCGGATAATGCCCAAGCTCTACAAACTCTTGTACGCGCGCATTGGGAGTAAGCTTTTTATAATGCTCAATCATGTGCTTACCAGAGATGGGATCTTCTGCGCCTGCTATAAACGTAAGTGGTATATTGCTATTTATGATGGCACCAACCCAGCGTTCTCTGTTTTGCTGCCTCTGCTTTATATAACTAATGAGTTTAGGCATAACGGCTAAACCATCTTTATAAATTAGCAACTCCCAAAGTGTGTCTATCACTTGTTTTGAAGGCGGTGTACTTTTACTAAAAATAGTAACTAAATTATTGGCAAATTTTTGTTTATTCATTAATTTTGGCACTATCCAACCTAGCTTTGAAAGTAAAAGCTTTTGTATAAATAATGGTTAATGCACCTCAGGAAATAACCCACCATTTAAAAAACACACGCTGTTTATTTTAAAGTCACTTTGGCTAACCACTTGCCTTGCTAATAGCTCTTGAGCCACTGTATCGCCATAGTCATGAGCTAAAATATGTACATCATTAATATTTAACGTTTTTAAAAATTGGGTATATAAGTCGGCTTGTTCGGTAATTTTATAAGTAGCGTTTATTGGTTTATCCGACAAACCAAAACCTAGCATATCGAGCGTAATTACAAAATAATGTTCACTAAGCGTTTGCCACATACCTTCCCAATCCCAGTTAGCACTTGGAAAGCCATGTATTAAAAGCAGCGCGGGGTTATTTTCATCCCCGCTGTTTTAGTAAAAATTTGATTGGCATTTATATCAATAAACTGACCGTTTGTTTGCCACTGCGAAAGCGTATACATAGGCTGCAACCCATTAATTTTGTTATTGTAATAGTTAGTTTTATCACAGTGAGCTTAAGTGTCACTAAAAATAAAAAGCCGATATTGAACGTAAACATCGGCTTTTGGGTAAAATTTAGTTAATAAATTTAAAGCATTAACGCGCCATAAATATAGGTAGCGTGGTGTTTGCAAGCACGTAGTTGGTCATGCCACCAAAAATTTGCTCGTGAATACGTCTGTGCGTAAATGCTCCCATTACAACTAAATCAGCATTATGCATTTGCGCCACTGACATAAACGCTTTTGGAGTTGATTGCCTACCATTATTAAAGGTAACAAATTCACTTTTAATACTATGCTGCGCTAAGTAATTGACGACCTCATTGCCATTTGGCTTTTTATTAATACTGTCTGCACTGGTGCAAATAATTACTTTTTCAGCTTGCTTCAATAATGGCAAACTATATGTAAGCGCACGGGCAACTTCTGTACTTGCGTTCCAACCAATCACTACCGTTTTTATATTAAAGTTGGTCATTTCACGCGGCACTAACAATATGGGTTTACCACTTCGCATAACCGACGCTTCAAAAGTAGAAGTCGATTTACCACTTTTTGACTGTGGAATAATAATTAAATCGGCTACTTTGCCTTGCTCTGCAATTACTTCACTGCGCAAACCCGAGTTTACGTGCCATGTGGCACTTGGGTACGTTAAACTTGAGCCACTTTTGTCGCTATATATTATATTTTGCTCGTCGCATAGGCTGATAAACTCACCTTTTAAGTTTGCTGACTCAGTACTTGCAAAGCGTCCAGCAACTAAATCAAGTTCTTTTACCAACTTAGAAGGTAATCCGAGCTGACCTATTGGTAAAAAGCGTTTTGGATCAAGGTGGTTATGGTATACATCAAGATGAGCATTAAAATATTTAGCAATGGCTAACCCCCCATTTAAACGCTCCGTTACATGTCCGCTGGTAGAGAGCGGCATTAAAATTAATTTCGGTGAAATCATTTTTATATCCTCATTACATTAAAGGAAACAATCCAAGCATGACAGCTTAAAAAGTTGAGCGATTTTTAACGCTCAACTTGTCATTAAAGTGCCGTAAAGCTGGCTACCTCTTGTAAATAGCCTGTCGGTAAATCAAGTACCATAAAGTGCGCAAGGGTAAGTAAAAATGCCAAGGCACAGGTGGTTAAAGTTAATGTTCTAACAATCGAAATACGCGCTTTTATAAGTAAAAATGTAATAAAGAATAACCCTATCGAAATCACATACCCCACTAAAAAACACCCAACTAACAAGCCGCATAGCCAAAATACATAATGCCAAAGCCCGGTAACACTTGAGTCATTTTCGTATCCTGCTGAGACTTCATTATCGTAATTTACAGCGTCATCTACTTTGTTAAGTAGTAGCTTTATAAGGACGACTAAAGAAAGTATTAACATGAACGAGCACACTACTGCGGGGAATACACCGCCTAAAAAAGAGCGTTGGAATGAGTCATATAAACCATAAGCAAACACTAAACTAACAAACGCCGAGAACGCGATTTGTGGTTTTAGGTTAGTTGGTTTAACCTCGGCATTAGCCGTATTTTTATTGGCTTTTTCTTTTTTAGCGGCCTTGATTGAGTGACGCGCCGCAAAGAAAATAGAAAGCGCTGTTAAAACACCAATAATAATAACGCCCGGTTTTAATAAAAACTCGATGCCATCAAACTGAATTGCTTGATAAAGGTAAGTTTCCATACCGCTTGCTAGTACAAAACCAATTAAAAATGCAGGTCGAGGCCAGCCAAAACGTTTCATTAAAACGCCTAAAATACCAATGCCTATAAGTGCTACTAAATCGCCTAAATCGCGGGTTGCCTGAAATGCTGCAAAAAAGATCACCATAACCATAAAAGGTGCCATTAGCGTGTAAGGAATAGTGGTTACTTTTGCAACCCATTTAGAGATAAGTAAACACGCGCCCGCGCCAATTACATTAGCTAGTGCAAGTGACCACACAATTGTGTAAGTAACATCGAGGTCGGTTGTGATCATAGCAGGGCCTGGCTCTAGACCAATAAGCACCATGCCACCTAAAAATACAGCCATGCTGCCAGAACCAGGAATACCAAATAGTAAGGTAGGAATTAAGCCACCGCCTTCTTTAGCATTATTAGATGACTCAGGCGCAATAACACCGCGAATATCGCCTTTACCAAAA
This sequence comes from Pseudoalteromonas sp. FUC4, assembly GCF_008370255.1. Lineage (GTDB taxonomy): Bacteria > Pseudomonadota > Gammaproteobacteria > Enterobacterales > Alteromonadaceae > Pseudoalteromonas. The sequence continues at coordinate 1,274,270 of NZ_SEUI01000001.1, forward strand.
TTTTCGGTGTCTTTAGAGGTTTGCACCGCATGACCATAAGAGATCCAATCAACTACACTGCCGCCAAGGCCTGGTAATGCGCCAACAACACAGCCAATAGCAGCACAACGAGTTGCTAACCATTTATTTTTAACAACATCCTTTACGCCTTCAAACCAACCACTACCTAGCTCAGAAGCTTCTGAAATAGAGCGATTTTGACGCAGTAAATCAATAATTTCTGGTAATGCAAAAATGCCTAAACCAACAACCACTAACGGAATTCCATCCATTAAGTAACCGTTATCAAATACCATACGGTATTCACCTGTTGCAGGTGCGCCGCCAAGAGAGCCTAAACATAGCCCTAAACCACAGGCGCTTAAGCCTTTTACCAGGCTATTACCTGCCAGTACGCCTACCATGCTTAAACCTAGCAAAGTCAGCATAAATAATTCGGCCGAGCCAAACGCTAAAATAACGGGGCGCGCAATAAGTACAAACAGCGTTAAAATAATTGCGCCAAAAAGACCACCAAACAACGATGAGGCAAACGCAGCTGAAAGCGCTCGTGCTGCTTGGCCCTTTTTAGAAAGAGGAAAGCCATCAAGCACGGTTGCCTGAGAGCCACTTGAGCCAGGAATTCCCATTAATACCGAAGTGAATGTGTCAGAGGTGGGAATAACAGCTACTAAGCCAATAAGCATGGCAAGTGCTGAAATGGGGTCCATACCATATAAAAATGGCAGTAATAACGATAGACCCGCTATGCCGCCTAAACCCGGAAAAATACCAATCAGCAAGCCTAAAAAAACGCCGCCGCATAAATACATTAAATGAGTTGGGGTAAGAATAGTTTGTAGCGCAATTAAAAATGCATCTAACATACTGCTCTCCTTTGATTAATAAAGTGGCTCACACTCATAGAGCCAGTTTGAATAAAACACATCAACATGGTTCTAAAAACGCGTGTTGTAGTTGTCGTTAAGGTATTGTCTTACCCACTCTTTATCTGTTTCTGAGATAGTAAGTGCTGAGCTCAATGTGTTAACCGCATCTTCGTGAATTAACTGCGGATATTCGCCAAGTACTAATTCTGATTCTTCTTTAAAGTTGTCTTGGTCTATCACACGCTGCGCAGCACTGCGCCAAGATTCAATCACGTCATCAGGCGTGCCCTGTGGTAAAAACAAACCTTTTTGAGCTGCAAATCCAGCAATGAAAAAAGTTTTCCATACGTTGTATTCAACACCAGTCGGTTTTTCACCGTGGATCATTTCGTACACTTCACCTACATGTGGCAAATCTGGAAAAGTCGGGTCGCGAACTATAACGCCGTCTTTATTTAGTACGCCAAACGACATAAGCGGAATTGCTTTACCTTCATCAACTAATGGTTGTACTTTTTTTAAGTACGCTGATGTTGTTTGAAAGTCGATATCAACCTCCCCACGTTCAAACGACAACCGAGCGCTACCGCGACCTTTCATACCAAAAATCGCATGAATATCTAAATCAAGCATGTCAAAAGCTAATAAGCCAACTAAATCCATTGATGCAGCACGTTGACTACCAAATTTAAGTTTTTGACCTTGTAATTTTGTAAGCTCTGCTGCGCTTTTTATACCCAGCTCTGGGCGCACATATACAACCGCACCCGTTGGTGTAGCCATAATAACGTTCCAGCGTTTTACATTATATTTAACGCGTGAATCGCCAAGTAAATAAGGTATTTGCGTAGATGCTGACGTACTAAAAACATTTAAGCCATTAGGTTTAGCGCGTCGCTCGAAGCGGTTTGCACCTTTGGTTGAACCACCACCAGGAATATTTTTAACAACAACAACGGGCTTACCATTTAAGTGCTGTGAAAAACGAGGACCAAAAAAGCGTGCCCACGTATCAGAACCTCCACCTTCTTTAAATGGCACAACCCACTCTACTCGCTCGCCTTCAAAATTTACTTCATCTGCGTTTGCATATACTGAACTCAAACCGCTTGATGCTGCTAAAACAACAAGTAATGCTTTTAATCGATTAGGTGTAAAAGTACTTAATTTAATATTCATAAATCGACCTCTGATTTTCACTTTAATTATTTAAATAGGTCCTAATAACGGCTCTACATTCATTACTTAAATGAAATTATTTCGTTACTAGAAGTTAACAACACCTAGACTAGCCTTCGAAACTGTCATCGACCTGTCATCGTTAATAAACTTTTAATATTAATATACTCTTTACAAAATAAAACCTAAGACATTGATTTTATGAGATTAATATTTATTTTTATTTTTTGGACGACATAAAAAAGCGATAACAAAACTGTCATCGCTCAATTGGGTTGGTTGAGGTTGTTAACTTGCGGCAGGTATATCCCACACTTTGCCAGGAATATGCACTTCACCTTTAAATAACATTCTAGCGGTGCGCATTAAGCCCGCTGACTTTATATTTAAGGTATTATTGTTGTAGTTACCCTCAAGTAATAAGTCAATTTTTCCACTTGGGTGCTCAACTACAATATTCTGAGATTCTTCTTCACTTTGAGTAATAATATCTTCGGTAATACTGCCAAGTAACATACAACTTACACTTACACATATTGCGCCAGTCACTGAGTGACTCGTATGGCAGTTTTGCGGTACAAAGTAGCGAGAGGTAATTGTGCCACCAAACTGTGCTGGAGAAAGAAGCCCGACTTTTGGAATAACCTTACCAGTTGCATCGCCTAACCCCATTTTTAATGATGCTTGTAAACGAATACTCTCTATTTTTTGTAATAGCGCTTTATTTGCATCTAACTCATGCTTAGTTTCCCAACCTGTAACATCCAATGATTTAGCCGGAATAAGTACCATAGGCATAGAAGCATCTACGCAACTTACCTCAATACCATCAAATGTATCACGCACAGACCCTGTAGGTAGTAACTCACCCGTCTTAGTGCCGCATACGTCAAAAAATTTAAGTAGAATTGGCGCACCAGATCCAGGTACGCCATCAATGGTGGCATCGCCTTCGTATTCAACAAAGCCATTTGGAGTTTGTACAATAACTTCAATAAGTGTGTTGGTGTTTACGTTTCTTACTCTTACGGTGGTTTCGCCTTCACTTGCAGTGACTAAGCCGTATTCAATTGCCATAGGCGCAGCACCCGATAAAATGTTGCCGCAAGAAGGGGTAATGTCTACCTCCATATCTTCTATGGCAACCTGCGCAAACAAGTAATCTATATCGGCATCGGCTTCGTTTGATCGAGAAATAATAGCCGCTTTACTGGTTAGCGAGTTACCGCCTCCTATTCCGTTTACTTGAAGCGGATCACCAGATCCCATTGCTGCCATGAGTATTTGCTTTCTTTTTTCCCACTCTCTTGGTAAATCATTTGCTAAAAAGTAGGTTCCGCGTGATGTGCCACCGCGCATAATGACACAGGGTATTTTTTTTTGAATAGTCATAATAATCCAACCAATTAATCTAATTAAATACGTGGCTTACACTGTTAGTTATTACTTAAAACCACAACGCATTCTAACGTTTGCTCTTGTGAGCTTATGTTTTCAAATACGTTATGCTGAACAGCCATTGGCGACAAATGCGATAATTTAGAAGGTGACTTATCATGTTGATTTTCGCGAACATGAATCGCTCGTGGAGCGGGTTTTAACTGTTTAGCTGCAAATAATATATTCATGATAATCACCTTTTTTACGTTGTTTAACACTTTGAACGGATAGAGCCCGAGTTACATGCTTAAATCTTGCTCTTTATCTAAGAGTAATCAGCTAAGCTGTCACTAACCTGTCATGTTAAAAATAATTGTATAAAAAGTAATATATTTTTATTAGCATAAAAAAGGTGCGCAATTACAATGAATTAGCGCACCAAAACAAAAGGCCTTTTATCTTTTCAGACCATATCGGAGGGGAATTTAAAATTTGATAGTGTAATCAACATAAACACGATGATCAGCTCGGTCGCCTTTAACACCATCTACGCTGCCTGTTTTGTCTGTCGTGTAATCTAAATATAACCAGCGTAAGCTCAAACCTTTAATTTCAGCCACTTTGAACCGGGTATCTATTGCCCAGTACTTTTCATCTGCTGTACCACCTAGTTTCCCCAGTGCTGAGTTTTCAGCATCGCTACCATCAGTGTAATAAAGTTTAGTGGTTAAGCCTGGGGATACTGCTTTTAAGTCAATACCTAAACGAGCTTGCCACGTAGTTTCGTTTTGATTTGTTAAATCAGCACCAATAAGTGAGCGAGTTGGGAATGGGTTAGTTCCATGGTCACCACTGAAATTATCTTCAATCCACGCATCACTAACTTTGGTAAACGCTGCGCCAAATGTCCAAATATCTTTTTTCCAATTAGCATCTAAATAATAAGCAAAACCATCGTTTTCACTTTTAGTTAAACCGGTTAATGCATCTGCTGCATCTTCATCATCTAAATCGCCACCCTCAGCGCCAGTTACAAATAAGTCGCCGTCGTCTTGAGAAGTGAAAATACCTGTTGAAAGTGTTAGCTTACTCTGCTCAAATTTGATGTCGTAACTGCCTGTTAAGCCCATTTTACGTAGGTAATCATGCGAATTTAAATATTCTGCTTCAAGTTTTAATCCGTCTTTTTTGTACGCGCCCCCTACACCCCAAATTACACTAATAGCACCAGTTGCTGATTGATCGGTAGAAAAATCCTCCCAGCGGTCGTCGTGTCGGCGGCTCCATTTATCGTATGCATATCCATACACCTTGGTGTTACCAAATTTATAGTCGCCAAAAACACCTCTAAAAGTATTTGGGATAGCACGGCTACCCGAACTTTTTAAAAGCATGCTTTTGGTTTTTTGCCCGCCTATTTTTATATGGCCTTTGTCGCTGAGTTTAAAATCTAAGAAGTATTGTCCAAATTTAGAAAAGCTGTCATCAACACCACCTTTCTCACTGCCTGCGGGTAAAATGTTATTTTGCGCACTACCGGTCGAGTTATAATTAAGTACGGTGTAATTAGAGACACCCATGCTAACTAAATCGTTTAAGTAACCTGACGTGTAATTAAGCTCAATACCTTGTGCAAAAGTAGAATCGTCGCTTTCATCATTGTCGTAGTCACGGTCAAAGTAGATTGTTCTGAGTTTTATATTAAATTCATCTTGCTCTGTAAGCCCGTTAACAGCAGCATACGAAGGGATAGCAACACATGTTAATACTGCGCTTGATGCCGCAAATAATTTAGAGATCCGTTTAGCCATAGTTATCTCCGCTACCTTGTTTTTGTTTAAATTTGATTGTGTAGTGCATAACAGCGTGTACGTTTTACAATCTACACGGTAAACCTGTCACAAACCTGTCACAAGATAATTACATTTAAAGCAATAGTTTTTATTTCATAAAACTAAAATATAGAACAATATAATGCTTTTAATGTCTTAATTTGCATATTGTAAAGTGTTAAGTTTTTGTTTAATGTCGAGCGCATTGTAAACCATGCGATGTAACTAATTTTGCTCTTGGGTGTAATAAATGAGAATTTTAGCGGTAGAAGACGACGAAGTTTTAGGCGAAGCAATTTGCCAACGCTTTAGTAAAATGGGCCAAGGCATTGACCTTGTAACCTGCGGCGATGTAGCTAATTCGCTTCTAAAACGCCATGAATACGACCTGATTTTACTCGACTTAAACTTACCTAATTTGAACGGTGAACAAATATTAAAAAAGCTGAGAGCTCGCTCTTCAAACACACCTGTATTAATTTTAACTGCCCGCGCAGAGGTAGAAAACCGTATTGAATTACTCGATTTAGGCGCTGACGATTACCTCACTAAACCTTTTGATTTTGGTGAATTAGAAGCCCGTTGCCGCGCGCTACTTAGACGAAACCAAGGCTTAGGTAAAGATGTAATTAGCTATGGCAATCTCGACTTTGACCGCAAATCTTGCACAGTTACTATTGCCAAAGAGCTTATTGATTTAAAACAACGCGAATTTAGATTACTCGAAATATTTTTAACTCATCAAGGTAAAGTGCTTAATAAAGACGAGTTACTCGATCACTTATATTCGTTTGACGACTCACCAAGCCCCAACGCTATAGAAACCTATGTAGCCAGGCTACGTAAAAAGCTGATTAATAGCAGTGTTGATATAAAAACATTACGCGGTTTAGGCTATCTTTTAGCAGAGTGTAATGAGTAATATAGCGCTTCCGTCCATCCGTCGGCAACTGCTCACAATTACAATGAGCCTGATGCTTATTATCACTTTTTTCACTTACATAATTGCAAATAATTACAGTAAAAGTGCAGCTAAGCTTTCTTACGATAGACTACTTGCAAGCGCTGCTTTGCAAATTTTTGAAAACACCCATATCGACTACCATGAAGTAATTGTTGATTTACCCAGTGCCACGTTTGAAACCCTTTCAATGGCATCAACCGATCGTTTGGTGTATCAAATTACTCAAAATAAAGGTGAGCATTTAACCGGTTATAAAGGACTATATTCACACATTATCGATACAGCCGGCAATAATTGGCAACGCTCTGAATATGATCCTAGAGACAACTTACAAATTAAGTTTTGGGAAGGTTATTACAAAGGCGAAAACTACCGATTTATCATGCTCTCAGACAAATTATATGAAGTGGGAAAAGCCTTCGATATTAATATTTTAATAGGCCAAACCACCCAAGCTCGAGACCAACTTGCTTACGAGATGAACTTAAAAGTACTGCAAATGGTTACTCTAATATTTGTAATTGCTATTGTGCTTATTTTGCTAGGTGTTAGGCAAATTCTGCAACCAATATATGCTATAAATAGAAAAATCCGCAGGCGTTCGCCTATGGATTTAAGGCCGATAGATATGAGCATTCCTAAGGAGATGGCCGATCTTATAGCTACTATTAACCATTTTATGGCTCAACTTGAAGTATCGCTTGATCATTTAAAACGCTTTACAGGTGAAGTAGCTCATCAAATAAGAACGCCACTTGCGGGGCTAAAGAGCCAAGCCCAAAATGCATTAGAAGAAGCTGACACAAAAATACGAACAGAGCAATTAAAGCGCGTACTTTACTCTACTGATTTACTCGACAGCACAGTAACTCAGCTATTAAACCAAGCAACGCTTGCACATCGGTTTCATAGCCACCCATTTATTACTTTATCGTTACCTGAACTAGTAAAATCGGTATGCCGAGATGTCGCGGTTTCAGCTATACAACGCGGGGTCATTATTACCTATCAGGGCGACGAAAATTTAATGATTAAAGGTGATGCATTTGCACTTAGCCAAATGCTGCGTAACATACTCGAGAATGCCATTAAGTTTAGTCCGACCGATAAGGAAATTAATGTATCAACTGAGCTACATAGCACCGAATTTGGCTATGGCTATATAGCTCGTCTTTGCGTAGCAGATCAAGGCGTAGGCGTCCCAAATAGTGAAAAGCAACACGTGTTTGAGCGCTTTTATAAAAGTAAGGGCGATCCACGAGCTGGCAGTGGTTTAGGGTTAAGCATTGCCAAAGAAGTTGCAGAGCATCACAACGCAACTATACAACTACTCGATAACACCCCATCGGGATTAATATTTGAAATTAACTTTAAGTTAAAACTCACTGAAGGTGAACAATGAGAACGCAATTAGTTAAAACCTTTGTATTTTTATTTAGTTGCTCTTTTTTTAATACTTATACTTTAGCGCAAGAGCCACTTATATTTAATGCATTAAAAACACAACAAACTGAACTCACTATATTTGGTGGCGCTGATAAAATGGAAATAGCCCCTTTTTTAAAAGCATTTCAAAAAATCAGTCCACACGTGCAAATTAACTACCATGAGTTGAGCACTCGCGGTGTGTATTCCTCGTTTTTAAAAGACATAAATAACCCACCTGATATTTTATTAAGTTCTGCAATGAATTTACAAATTAAGTTGGTTAACGACGGCTATGCTCAGGCTTATGAGTCAGAAGAAACAAAAAAACTGCCTCGTTGGGCAAAATGGCGAAATGAAGTATTTGGCTTTACATACGAAACCGCTGTAATAGCATTTAACAAAGATTTTTTAGCTAATGAGCCAGCCCCTAGTAGCCGCAATGAATTACTGGATTTGATCCGTAGGCGAAGTAATAAAATTAAAGGCCGTATTGGTATTTACGATATAACCAAGGTAGGAATAGGTTATTTATTGTGGGCACACGATAGAGAGCAAAGTTCTAGCTACGGTAGAATGCTTGAGTCATTCGGGTATCACGACACACGTGTTTTTAGACGCAGTGCCGATATACTCCAAGCAATATCTAAAGGAGAGATTACCGTAGGCTATAATATTTTAAGCTCCTATGCGCGCACGTGGGCCGCGAAACATCCAAACATTATTGTAGTCCAACCAAAGGACTATACGTCTGTTATTATGCGCAGTGCTATTATTCCTAAAAAGTCAAAAAACGTAAAAGGTGCGCAGCAATTTCTTGATTACTTGCTCTCAACTAAAGGCCAAACAGATATGGCTAATTTTACCAACTTTGAGCCAATAAATAACGAAGTACGCACAACACAGCCACATTTACTCGACACCTCAGAGGGGCAACTGCGTCCAGTTCCTTTAGGCATTCAAATTTTAGTGATTAATGATGAGATGAAGCGCCAAATAATTTTACAAGAATGGGAAAATGCATTATTCGAATACCAATAACATACCGTACTTTAAAGTTATTTTTGTATCACTTCATTACTAACAATAAAGTATCATAAAAATTAATTACATTAAGCCAGTACGCCGATAATTTACCTCTTGAATAAAAGCCACTCCAACTCCCTATTAAGTATATATTCTAATTAAGAACAAAGTTGTATCCTGAATAATAAGTGCTATATTTATCACGTTGATAAGACAGATATATGCTTAGTGTATTCATAATAAAGGATGGGTTAATGTTTTCAGGACGACCGGTTAGTAAAGGGCTATTAACCTCTGTACTTATTCATACCATTTTACTCACCATCGGTGTTGGGTTAACTTATATTGCTCATATTAAGCATCAAGATGCACTTAACAACAAAATAAATGAAGCCCTTACTAGTCGACTTTCTACGCTTTCATCAGGCGTAGAAAGCAGGCTCGATTTATATAAGTATGGTCTATTTGGTTTAAAAGGCTTTGTTCACGGCATAGGTGTTAACAACCTAAACTACAAAGCAATTTCTAATTACTCTAACAGCCGTAACTATGCCCAAGAATTCCCCGGCGCAAACGGTATTGGTTTTATAAGAAAAGTAAACTCTGAAAACTTAAATCAATTTCTACAAACTGCAAAAAACGATCGCCCTGATCATATATTTAATATAAAAAAACTCACGAACAAGAGTAATGAACTTTTTATTATTCAATACATATTTCCTGAAAAAAGCAATTTACAAGCCATTGGGTTAGATATTAGTTCAGAGGAAATGCGTCAACAAACGGCTCTAAATGCAGCCATTAATAATAGCACTCAACTAACAGCTCCCATTACGTTGGTGCAAGCTGATAAAAAAGCACAGCAAGGCTTTTTAATCTTACTGCCAGTTTATAAAAAAACGATTATTCCTAAAAACAAAAATCAACGTTTAGAGCAGTTACTAGGATGGGTTTACTCCCCTTTATTAATTAATAATATTTTGGACTCTTTATCACAGGTAGATGAAAATCACCTCATTATTACCGACCTTAATAGTAGCGCCGACTTTTTTAGTTATGGCGCTAAAAGTACTTCTACAAATTTCTATCACAGTGAAGTAATAGAGGTTATGGGAAGAAAGTGGAAAATAACAATTAATGCCTCAGATGAATTTATTGAAACACTTCACTTACCAAGTAAGTATAAAGTATTAGTCAATGGTATGTTTTACACGCTAGGCTGTATGCTTATGGCTTTTTTAATACAGTTATTTATTTTTAGACGAAACCAAAGAATTAAAAGAAAAGCACTACAAGCAAAAAAAAATAAGCTCGCATTACAACAAGCAAATTTAAGACTAGAAAGTGAAGTAAAACAACGCACCAAAGAAATTGCGGATATAAGTATGCTTCAGCGTAGCATTTTAAATAGTGCTAGCTATTCGATTATTGCTACCGACATAAATGGCTTAATTACATTATTTAATCCCGCCTCTGAAAAGTTATTAGGCTATAGAGCGCAAGATGTTATTGGAATTGAAAACCCTGGCATTTTTCATTTAGAAGAAGAAATTATAAAAAAAGCTCAGCAACTAAGTACTGAATTAAATAAACCTGTCTCCCCTAGTTTTGAAGTTTTGATATTAAAAGCAACAGCAACTAAGCCTGATATTAATCAGTGGACATACATTTCCTCTACGGGTAAAAAAATACAAGTTAATATAAGCGTAACCTCTTTATTGAGCAATGAAAATGACGTTGTTGGTTATTTGGGGGTAGCATATGATTTAACCGAACAAATTGACCACGAGCAAGCACTCGGTCACGCAAAAGAACTTGCTGAGCAAGCATCCCAAGCTAAATCTGAGTTTTTAGCAAATATGAGCCACGAAATACGAACCCCAATGAACGGTATACTTGGCACATTGCAGCTACTACAAGAGCAGCCACTCAATGAAAAGTCAAAAGAGTATTTAAAAAAATCACTGTATTCAACTCGAGCACTCACCACTATTATTAATGATATTCTCGATTTTTCTAAAATTGAGGCCGGCAAGCTTTCATTAGAGCATAAACCTTTTGATCTTTTTGAACTTATTCATCACTTGGAGTCTGATTTAGCCCTACAAGCACACGATAAAAACATATACCTTAAATTTGAAATTAATATTAAACATAAATTCTGGATTGGCGACCCTGTTAGATTAAGACAAATATTTTTAAATTTAATATCCAACGCAATTAAGTTCACCTCACAAGGCGGTGTAACGATAAGCTTTAACTTAACGAATGAAAAAAGAATATGCTGCAAGGTCTCAGACACAGGTATAGGAATATCAGAGCAAGCAATTGAGCGCTTATTTGAGCGCTTTGAACAAGCAGAAAAATCAACCACTCGTGAATATGGCGGCACTGGCCTTGGTTTGCCTATCACTAAATCGTTAATCAATTTAATGCATGGCGAAATAAAAGTATTGAGCCAGTTAGGTTCTGGTAGCCAGTTTTACGTCTACCTACCTTTAGAGCAGGCTAAAGTAGACGAGAGCGAATTAAAAACAAGCTGTGCAGAATTTCCTGACTTGTCTGAAAAAATTATTTTATTAGCAGAAGATAATAAAATAAACCAATTAGTAGCCTCAGCCATGCTTGAACCTACTAAAGCAACAGTTGTAATAGCCAACAACGGCTTAGAAGCAATTGAGCTGTACAAGTCGCATAAGCCCGATATTATTTTTATGGATATACAAATGCCTAAAATGGACGGACTTGAAGCATGTAAACAAATTAAAGTACTTGATAGTGAGCAAGTTGTTATTGCTTTAACTGCGAATGTGTTTACAGAACAAAAAGAAATATACAAACAATTATTTGATGGCTATGTTTCTAAGCCAATAGAAAAACATGAGCTTGTCGGCATGTTATCGACACTTAGCTTAGTAAGTAATTAGTCATACTGAAGGCATTAAAAAACCCAGTTATTGTTACCTTTCGATATTAATAACTGGGCTCTAAGAATAATGGTGGAGGGAGAGGGATTCGAACCCTCGTTAGGGATAAACCTAAACACACTTTCCAGGCGTGCGCCTTCAGCCACTCAGCCATCCCTCCACGGTGCTGCAATTGTGTAATGCAACAGCGCGCTATAGTATGAAATAGACCCTTAAGGTGCAAGGCATTTTTAAATTTGGGCCTTTAAATGCTTATTAATCAAGCAACACATACCTATAGGCACAAAAAAACGGCTAAATCTAAGACTTAACCGTTTTTAATTTATACTTTAAAAGTTACTTAGCCATGCTCGCAGTAAACTCAAGCATGCGATTTAAGGATTTAAGTGCGCCTTCGCGTAAATCCATATCAACGAATACTTCTTTACCTTTAGCGCTTATGAGGGCTTCCTCAATCGCTTTTAAGCCATTCATTGCCATCCAAGGGCAATGTGCGCAACTTTTACATGAAGCGCCCTCACCTGCCGTAGGAGCCGCAAAAAACTCTTTATCTGGACATAGTTGCTGCATTTTATAAAAGATACCGCGATCGGTTGCTACAATAAACTTTTTGTTGTCCATTGTTTGCGCTGCTTTGATCAATTGGCTCGTAGATCCAACCGAATCGGCAAGAGCAACTATTTCTGCTGGTGACTCAGGATGAACTAAAACGCCTGCATCTGGGTGTAGCGCTTTCATGTCCTTAAGTGCTTTTGTTTTAAACTCGTCATGTACAATACATGCGCCATTCCACATAAGCATATCTGCGCCGGTATTTTTTTGAATATAACTACCAAGGTGCTTATCTGGGCCCCAAATGATTTTTTCGCCTTGCTCATCGAGGTGCTCTACTATTTCAAGTGCACATGATGACGTTACAATCCAATCTGCACGCGCTTTAACAGCCGTAGAGGTATTTGCATATACAACTACTTTACGATCAGGGTGCTGATCGCAAAACGCAGAAAACTCGTCTATCGGACAGCCAATGTCTAACGAACATGTTGCTTCAAGCGTAGGCATAACAACTGTTTTATTTGGCGTTAAAATTTTAGCTGTTTCGCCCATAAATTTCACGCCCGCAACGATGATCATATCTGCATCGTGACGTGCGCCAAAACGCGCCATTTCTAGCGAGTCGGCAACGCAGCCGCCAGTTTCTTCAGCAAGTGCTTGAATTTCAGGATCGGTATAATAATGGGCAACAAGTACTGCATTTTTATCTTTTAGTAATTGTTTTATACGCGCTTTATATTCGCCTTGCTCGTCTTGTGTTAACGGTGCTGGCTTAGGGGGAAAGATATAACCTTCAGGCATAATAGTTTGAGCTAGACTCATGTTCTCGACCACTTATCTACAGTGCATTAATTAGGGCGAATTATACGAGAATATGAAAGCAAATAACAGCAAACTAGTAAGGCTGTTTATAAAAAATAAAGTGGGAAATTAAAAAAGAATATAAAGGAATGTATTAGAGAGTGGTGGGTCATGATGGATTTGAACCATCGACCAATTGATTAAAAGTCAACTGCTCTACCAACTGAGCTAATGACCCGCTCTAATATAAATCTGCTTTGTAAAAAGCTGCGTAAATCCGCCGATTAATACTTTCATAGAATGGTGGGTTATGATGGATTTGAACCATCGACCAATTGATTAAAAGTCAACTGCTCTACCAACTGAGCTAATAACCCAATCTATGCGCTTATGCGCTTATGCGCTTATCCAATTATGAATGAAGCTTACGTAAATCCGCCGACTGATGCCAAACCGTATTCACAATGAATAAAGAATGGTGGGTCATGATGGATTTGAACCATCGACCAATTGATTAAAAGTCAACTGCTCTACCAACTGAGCTAATGACCCGCTCTTATATAACTTTTCATAGAATGGTGGGTTATGATGGATTTGAACCATCGACCAATTGATTAAAAGTCAACTGCTCTACCAACTGAGCTAATAACCCAATCTATGCACTTATTCAATTAAGAATGAAGCTTACGTAAATCCGCCGATTGATGCCAAACCGTATTCACAAGGAATAAAGAATGGTGGGTCATGATGGATTTGAACCATCGACCAATTGATTAAAAGTCAACTGCTCTACCAACTGAGCTAATGACCCGCTCTATTGTTGCGTTTAAATGCAACTTACTACTTTGCGTAAATCCGCCGATTGGACCCAATCATTATTCACAAGAAATAAAGAATGGTGGGTTATGATGGATTTGAACCATCGACCAATTGATTAAAAGTCAACTGCTCTACCAACTGAGCTAATAACCCATTCCAGTTGCTAACTTATTACTAAGTTAAAGCTTACGTAAATCCGCCGATTTATGCCAAACCGTATTCACAAGGAATAAAGAATGGTGGGTCATGATGGATTTGAACCATCGACCAATTGATTAAAAGTCAACTGCTCTACCAACTGAGCTAATGACCCGCTCTGACGTTGCGTTTTATAACAACTTAATATTCTACGTAAATCCGCCGATGAAAGACCATTCAAAGAATGGTGGGTTATGATGGATTTGAACCATCGACCAATTGATTAAAAGTCAACTGCTCTACCAACTGAGCTAATAACCCGCTCTTTTTGCCGCATTTCGAGTGGGGTAACCATTCGTTTGCTGCGGGCGCTTATAATACTTATTTATAAAATGAGTGCAACCGAAATTGTCTCTTTTTTTAAGTTTTTATGTCTAGATGCACAAAATTAAACCGTTTGTGCTCAAACTACATGCAAATCCAAGATTCTTCGAGAGTTTCCATGTAGTTTACTCGCCTTAACTAGAAATTTAATCGCTGATGAACTTTAGTTCCCTAAACGATCAGTTGCTAGTTTTGCAGCCGTTGTACTTGGGTATTGATTGATAAGATCGCTCAATATTTTTTGTGCTTGCGCCGCTGAACCCTGATCTTGTAAAAGTGTGCCTAACTTTAGCATGGCATCTGGGCGCTTATTCGAATTTGGGTATTCGTTAACAACCACTTTAAAGTGCTCTACTGCTTTTACACCATCATTTTTAATCGTAAGCAACTGGCCTAACCAATAATGTGCGTTAGACGCATATACAGAATTTGGATAAGTAGTTAAAAACGTTTGAAACTCAGGAATCGCTTGATCATAGCGTTTATCTTTCATTATTAGCGCAACAGCACGCTCGTACGCTTCGTTTTCAGATAAATCACTGCTATAGGTCTGTGCATCGTTTGGCTGCGCCTGCTCGGCTACCGGAGCTGCTGGCTGTGTATAAGCTTGGCTGACACGGTTTTCGATTTCTTGGTACAACTCACGCTGGCGCTGCAGTACTTTTTCAAGCTTGTAGCTTTGCTCTTCAGTTACACCGCGAATTTGACTTACTTCGTCTTGTAACAAATTAAGCTGTTGCTGTAACTCTACTTGTAAAAAGTTACGCTGTTGCATCATATTCTCAAGCGACGCTAATCGCTTCTCAATACTTGATTGTGAACTTGCAGCTTCTGAAACAGGAGCGGGAGCAGCCATTAACTGGGTGCTCCCGCTCAATATCATGGCTGCCAAAATAATTTTCGGCTTCATAATATCTCTTATCTTAGTAAACTAGTACCGCACGGCGGTTTTTAGCGAAAGCTGATTCAGTGCGAGACTTAACCATTGGCTTCTCTTCACCGTAGCTTACCACTGACATTTGGCTAGCTGAAACACCTAAGCTTAATAAGTATTTTTCAACTGCTTGGCCACGGTGCTCACCTAGTGCAATATTGTACTCTGGCGTACCACGCTCATCTGCGTGGCCTTCAATTAGTACTTTAACTGATGGGTTTTGAACTAAAAACTCAGCATGTGCACGAAGTAAGTCTGCGTACTTGCTTTCAACTGTTGCAGTATCAAAATCAAAGTAGATTACTTGCTCTTGACGAAGTGCTTCGTACTTTTGACGAAGTTGCTCTTCTGCTTGTTGCTCAGGAGAAATTGTAGCTACTTCAACCGTATCAGTATTCATTGATTGCTCAACAACACCTTGGTTTGATTGGTTTGCAGCACCTTCGTCAATATCTGAAGATGAGCTACAAGCTGCTAATGTCATTACTGGCACAGCAATTAGCAGGCCTTTAAGTATTTTGTTAAGTTGCATTGAGTAGATTCCTATTTTGAGTAAACCAGTAATATTACTGTAAGTATGGCGACCAAGCTGGTGCCTTTACTTGTCCGTCTAGCACAGGTAACCGTGCTTTAAAGCGGCCGTCCATCGATACTAGCGCAAGTACCTGTTTATTATTATGAAGCGTGCTATATATAATCATCGAACCATTTGGCGCTATGCTCGGTGATTCATCTAGGCGTGTTCTTGTTAATACTTGAAACGCACCTGTAGCCAGCTCTTTCTTAGCAAGATGGTACTGCCCGTTGGTACGGTTAACCATCACTAATTCTTTTCCATCTGGTGATATAGAACCCGCAAGGTTCATATCGCCATCAAAAGTAAGTCGTTGTGACCTACCTGTTTTTAAATTTAACTTATAAATCTGAGCATTACCACCCCTTTCAGATGTAAACACAATATCTTGGCTATTTGGGTACCAAGATGGTTCAGTATCTATGCTACGGTGATTTGTTAAGCGTGTTTCTTTACGGGTAGCCAAGTCAAGCATGTAAACTTCTGTTGCGCCTGTTTTATCTTTTGAAAGCACTAACAGTAATTTTTTACCATCTGGCGAAAACTGCGGTGCACCATTAATACCACGGTAGCTTGCTACAATTTCGCGTTTACCTGTGTATATGTCTTGAATGTAAATTTGGCTTTGACGGTTTTCAAACGTTACATACGCTAGCTTAGTACCATCTGGTGACCATGCTGGCGACATTAACGGCTCTTTTGAGCGAAGTAATACTTGCTCGTTAAAACCATCGTAATCGGCAACCACTAACTGATAAGGTTTAGGGTCATTATCTCGTACTATTACATAAGCAATTTTAGTTAAAAACGCGCCTTTTTCACCCGTTAGTTTTTCGTAAATAACATCGCTGATCCGGTGCGAGTAACGACGAAAACCGCTTTCGCTAATAACACTTTCACGTGCTTCTAAAACATGAGCTTGGCTTTTAACTAGTTTGCCACTACTCATCATTTGCGTGTTGCCACCGGTAATTTGGCCACGGATCACATCAATTAACTCATAACGTACTAAGTAACGGCCATCAGTTTGTTGCTCTACTTCACCAACAAGAATAGCTTCAACACCTTTATTAACCCAAGACGCGTAATCAATTTCGCTGTCTTTACTTGGCTGTTGCGGCATTTGTGCCACTTCTACAGGTTTAAATTTACCACTGCGCATTAAATCAGCAGCAATAACACCGCTTAATTTTTCAGGTATTGGACCAACACCTTGATATTTAAAAGGGACTATCGCAATAGGCCTTGCACCGTCTACGCCCTCTGTTATTACAATTTCAAGCGCTGCATTAGCAACACCTTGAAATCCAAACAGTAAAATTAAACAGGCTATTTTTATTTTGTTGAACATATCATTCCTTTAAAATTCTGGCTTGATTGTTAAGTTAATATTCTTAAGTTGTTCGAATACGTCTCTATCTTTAGATACCGGTAATGTGTCGGCCATGCGTACTGCTCTTAATGCAGCTTCACATACTAACTTATCGCCACCTAATGACTTAACTTGCGTTACTAAACCATTAAAGCCTAAACGAATATTGACTCGGCACTGTTGGTTTTTCATTTTTTGATCAATCAGTAAGTTTTGCTGAATACGCGCCATAATTAATGCTCGGTACTTATCAACTTCGCTCACCACTTGTTGCTGACGTATTTTACTACGGGCAGCCTGCTCTTTGGCAAGTTGCTCTTGTAACATTTGCTCTTGCATCGCTTGCTGGCGCTTACGTTCTGCTTCTGCTGCACGCTCTTTAGCTTCCTCTTCACGTTTTTTACGCGCAGCCTCTGCTTTTTTAAGTGCGTCTTCTTCGGTTTTACGTTTATCAGCTGCTGCTTTTGCCGCAGTTTCAGCTTCTTGCTTTTGCTTTTCGGCTTGCTTAGCTTTAGCGCGCTCTTTTTTCTCAATTGCGCGTGCTTTTTTAGCTTCTGCCTCGGCTTGCGCTTTTTCTTTCTCTTTAGCTTTACGCTGTTGCTCTAACTTTTTAATATTACGTGCTTCTGATTCACGTTGTTTACGCGCATTTGCCGCTCTGCGCTCTAAATCGCGAATACGTTTATCTTCTGCATTTTTTTTATCTTTTTCTTTCTTTTTAAGTTCAGCAATTTTTTGCTCAACTTGTTTTTGATCAACTGTAACAGCCGATACTGCTTTATCTGGCCTTGGAATAGCCGAATTAAGCGTTACTTCCATTACCTTAGGCGCTGGCGGATGAATGTTTGCAGACGCATACAAAAAACCACCAATACCTAAATGAAGCACTATCGATTTTACTACTGAACTATTCATACAGTTACTTCCCCTCAAAGGATTCAGTCATTAACCCTACTGACGGTACGCCTGCATTTTTCAAAAAATCCATTAGTAATAATACTTCTTGATATGACACCTTACCCGAACCTTTAATCATAACTGGTACATCAGGATTTTTCATTAACTGTAATTTTATAACCGCAGCAACGTCAAGTGCCTCCATAGGTTCTTCAGGATCGGTACCTACGCTCACATAATATTTACCCTCTGCATCTATTGAAGCAATAATGGGGGGAACATCTTTAGTATCAACTAAATCAGACTCTTCCATTTTAGGTAAATCAACTTTTACACCATGTGTAATAAGCGGTGCTGTAGCCATAAATATAATAAGTAGTACCAACATTACATCAATGTAAGGTACTACATTAATTTCTGCGACCGGACGGCGCTTTTTACGCTGATACATTCGCTTGTGCCTCTATTTGTGTAGCTGCTTGACGGTGTAAAATATTAGCAAACTCTTCCATAAAGTTAATATAGTGAGACTCAAGCTTTTCAACACTATTTGAAAAGCGGTTATAAGCAATAACTGCAGGAATAGCCGCAAATAAACCCATAGCAGTCGCAATAAGAGCCTCTGCAATACCAGGTGCTACCATTTGTAATGTAGCTTGCTTAACTTCACCTAGTGCAATAAAGGCATTCATGATGCCCCATACAGTACCAAACAAACCGATATACGGACTTATAGAGCCGACCGTTGCTAAAAACGATAAGCTAGATTCCATTTTTTCAATTTCGCGAGAAAGCGCAACACGCATAGAGCGGTGCGTACCTTCCATAACAATACTCGCACTTTGAAACGTATTCTTTTTATGACGAGCAAACTCTTTAAAGCCTGAAGTAAATAATGCTTCAATACCTTGAGACTGACCGCTGCGTGACGATATCTCGTTATACAATTTGCTTAAATCAATACCCGACCAAAATTTTTGCTCAAACTTCTTAGCATTTGATAGTGCATCCGATATTGCTTTTTTACGTTGAAATATAATTGTCCACGACATTACAGACATGGCAACTAGCCCTAACATTACTAATTGAACAAGCAAACTTGCTTCTAAAATTAGATCTAAAAAATTAAGCCCTGATCCCACGTTAAACTCCTAAGTAATTTCAAAATACGGCAAATTGATTAATTTGTGTAAATATGACCGCTTACACGGTCAAAAGTTGCATCTAGTGTATCTAGTCCATTTCAAGCTGACAACGGTATTGCTATGAATAGGCAACAAAAAACGTTAAAAAACAGCTTTAGTTGGCATTTCCCTTTGCCTCAGTATTTTATTTAATCTTTTAACTAAGCTCGCTAACTATAAATATGCGTAAATATATACATGAAACGTCATAAAATGCGCCGTTTATTCAAAATAAGAGCATAAACACTCAAAACCTATAAGCCTCACCTGCACATAATAGTAAAACTAATACCGAGCTATAACGAAACAAATTACTTAAGTTATAAATTTCATAAACTTATAAATTTAACGATTAATTAACGCACAAGATTCAAACAACAATAAAATTCACTAAATTAGTTTTTCTAATCTGAAAATACAAATTTTCTAGTTTGAACAAAAAAGTAAACTTACGTATTATTCTCCCATACCGAGCTAGCGCACTGAATGAGATAGTTTCATTAAGCCAAGTTCTTAGTAATAGGATATTTTATCGTATTACATTGTTTTACTCTATCTGGATAAAACCAAATTTAGTAAAACGTAGTTCCCTGGATTACTTCCTTCAACTTGTTGTTTGCCCGCATTTTTTGCGGGCTTTTTTTTGCCTGCAATTTAGTGCGCTACATATTTTATACCAACCTGCATAAATCTTTGATCAATTTAACGAATTAAATTGCACTATAACGTCGTTAAAAATTTTTTATTTAGAACAAATAGATACAAAAATTTTTGCCTAGTTCTAGCGTAATTTTCTTAACGTTAAGTGGACCCCATATATAAACAGATTGGTATTATTTATAAACTAATAATTGCCTTACCTAATTTGCAATAAGTAATTCGTTTACTAGTTTGAATGGTACGCAGGATAGCTTCGCTAGTCTTAACGCCCTGTGAATTAACAGTTAACTATAAAGCGTATAAGTATTTTAAAATAACACTTGCAACAGTGTGCTGAGATTTTAGGTGAAATGCCAACCTGTATAAATATTTGAAAGAAAGCGATACTAAGTCAATTACCTGCTGTGCAATAAACCACAGCAAGTAAAGTATATAGGCTAGTCTTTTTTAGGAAGTAAACCAAAGTGATGGTATGCGCTGTCAGACACTATGCGCCCACGTGGTGTACGCTGAATAAATCCTTGCTGGATTAAAAATGGTTCTATCACATCTTCTATTGTTTCGCGCTCTTCGCCAATAGCAGCCGCTACATTGTCGAGCCCAACAGGGCCGCCCATAAATTTTTCGATTATGGCGAGTAAATACTTGCGGTCCATATAATCAAAACCACTTTTATCTACGTCAATCATATCAAGGGCTTGCTTAGCTACATCGGCGTTTACTGTGCCGTCAGATTTTACTTGAGTGTAATCGCGAACACGGCGCAATAAGCGGTTAGCTATACGCGGTGTGCCACGTGAGCGCTGTGCAATTTCGGTAGCGCCATCGTCACACATCTCTAAATCAAGGTAATGTGCAGAGCGCCCTACTATGTGCGATAAATCTTCTACAGAATAAAACTCTAATCGCTGCACAATTCCAAAACGGTCACGCAGTGGCGATGTAAGAGAGCCTGCTCGTGTGGTTGCACCAATAAGTGTAAATGCAGGTAAGTCTAATTTAATAGAACGCGCAGCTGGGCCTTCACCAATCATTATATCAAGCTGGTAGTCTTCCATTGCCGGATAGAGTATTTCTTCAACTTGTGGGCTTAATCTGTGTATTTCATCAATAAACAGTACATCGCCTTCTTCTAAATTGGTAAGTAGTGCGGCTAAATCGCCTGCTTTTTCAAGTACAGGGCCTGATGTTGTTTTAATACTTACGTGTAATTCATTGGCTACAATATTTGCAAGCGTGGTTTTACCAAGCCCAGGTGGGCCAAATATTAATAAATGATCGAGCGCTTCACCACGGGTTCGGGCAGCTTCAATAAAAATTTCCATTTGCTGCTTAACATGAGGCTGGCCTCTGTAGTCGGCTAAAAGTTTTGGTCTTATTGCACGATCTATAGAGTCTTCATTTGTTTTTTCAGTCGCATCAATTAAGCGATCCGCTTCAATCATGGGTTACTCACAACATAGATTTTAAAGATTCTCTAATAAGAACCTCAGTAGACATATCGGGTTTACTTATCGATTTTACTGCTTTTTGAGCTTGTGGCAATTTATAACCTAACGCAAGCAGTGCTGATACGGCATCGTCTGCTGCATTATTAGCAATTGTGGCATCGCTCATTGGCTCTATTACTGCGCTATCACTAAATGGCGTAAATAAATCATTGCCCCAATCTTTTAATCTGTCTTTCATTTCGAGTACTAAGCGCTCGGCTGTTTTTTTACCTACACCCGGTAATTTAACAAGCGATGTTGAGTCTTCGTTATTCACACAACTCACAAATTGCTTAGCCGACATACCCGACAAAATAGCTAAACCAAGTTTTGGCCCTACGCCATTTGCTTTTAATAGCTCTCTAAATAAAGCACGCTCAACTTTATTATTAAAACCAAATAATAACTGAGCATCTTCGCGCACTACAAAGTGCGTATAAACAATCGCGTTTTCACCAATTTTTGGTAAATCGTAAAAACAGGTCATTGGCATTTGTACTTCGTAACCTACACCACTTACTTCGAGTAATATTTCTGGTGGTTGTTTTTCGACTAAAATACCATTTAAGCGGCCTATCATAATTATTTCCTTAAACGTCCTCTAACGGTTTTGCTTGCGCTGCCCGCTAGTTTAATTAAATTTTGTTCTGAGTGGGCGTGGCACATCGCAATAGCGAGTGCATCCGCTGCATCGGCCTGTGGCGTACCGGGTAGTTTTAAAATATTTTTTACCATGTGTTGCACTTGTGTTTTATCTGCGCCACCGTTGCCTACTACTGCTTGCTTAATTTGCCTAGCTGAGTATTCAAATACGGGTAAGTCGGCCATTGCAGCGCCAACAATCGCAGCGCCTCTAGCTTGGCCTAGTTTTAAAGCTGAATCGGGGTTGTGCGCCATAAATACTTTTTCAATGGCAAAGGTTTCTGGCGAAAACTGCTCAATAAGCTGTGTAATGCCTTGGTAGATCATTTTAAGTCTAATCGGAAAAGGATGATCGGCTAACTTAATACAGCCACTGCCTAAGTATGTAAATTTAGAACCTTGGTGGGCAACAACGCCATATCCGGTCAAACGTGAACCAGGATCGATCCCTAAAATAATGGCCAAACTTGCATTCTCATTATTGTTATTTTTAAATTACGCTAATAATGCCAGAGCACTGTATAAATTACCAGTACAAAGAAAAACAAAAATGCCCACAAACTAGGTGGGCATTTACAGGAGCATGTTAGTTTAAGCTTACCCTAGGGCACGCACTAACCCTTGAGTGTTTTGTTTAAGTGTTCTGGCAATCATTAAATAGCCTAAACCTGCCACAAAAGCGCCGCCAGCTACCGGACCAATAATCCATATATGCGGGTGTAACTTACCGGCTAAATCAAACATTTGTTGCTGCACAATTAAAAGCGCTATATCACTAAAAAATGCAGCGACTAAGCCAGCTAAACCACCGAGTAATAAAAACTCATACAAGGTCGCATTTTTAATTAATCGGCTTTTAGCGCCAAGCGTTCTGAGTATTACAATTTCTTGCATACGTTCACCTAAACTAGCTTGCACTTGCGATATAAGTACAAGCGCGCCACACAGCACAACAATAGCCAGTACAAAGCCAATGGCGAGAGAGACTTGCGATATAGTAGTTTGTATTTGCTTAACAAAGTTATCAATATCAATCGCTGTAATAGTAGGGTAAGTACGTAATAACTGGCTGAAGTCACGTTTTTGATCAGGGTTTATACGTACCGATGAAATATACGTTGCGGGAAAATCTGCAAGTACATCGGGGCTTAAAATAATAAAAAAGTTAGGTTTAAGCGTGGCCCAATTTACTTTGCGCACACTGGTGATTTTAGCGTCGAACGACTGCGAACCAATTAAAAATGTAAGCGTATCGCCTATCTCAACATCTAAACGTTCTAGCATCGACTCCTCTACCGAGGCTTCGGCTGTTGCATTTTCACCAAACCACGCGCCTTGTGTTACTTCATTTTGATCAGGCACATCTTTAAGCCACGTAAGGTTTAGCTCACGGCCAATACCTGCACGTGCTTCTTCGTCTTTTTTCTCGTTGTCTTGCAGTGATACGGAACGCGCTACCAACTCGCCGTTCACCGCATTTACGCGCCCACGAATAGTGGGATAAAACTCTGATACCTGAATATCTTTTTGTGCCAAATACTCATTAATTGGCTCAAGCTCATTTTGCGTAATATTAACTAAAAACGCATTAGGCGCGTCGCTTGGTAGCTGCGACTGCCAATCAGATATCATGTCGTTTTTAAGTACCACTAAAAACAGCAGTAATTTAATTGCTAACGAAAAACTAATTAACTGTACCGCATTTACGTTTGCACGCTTTTGAATAGACGCAATTGCAAGCGACCAACTGTTACCCGGTTTTAAGCCGAGCATTCGACCGCCACCAAATATTAATTTAGACACCAAAAACAACACACCAATTAGCGCAAGTGTTGATATAAACAAAATAAGCGTTATTTTTATGTTGTTACTAAATAACCACATTAATAAAAACACGGTTAGCGCACTCATACCTAAATGAACACGACTAACTGCCAACTTGTCACCTAAGTTACGGCGCAG
Source organism: Pseudoalteromonas sp. FUC4 (assembly GCF_008370255.1). Lineage (GTDB taxonomy): Bacteria > Pseudomonadota > Gammaproteobacteria > Enterobacterales > Alteromonadaceae > Pseudoalteromonas. Next base: position 1,298,284 of record NZ_SEUI01000001.1, read on the forward strand.
CACTCTAAGCGGTGGAATATCGAATAAATCAAATAACGGTTTAATAGAAAACATAACGGCGCAAATTACGCCAGTGCTTATCGCCACCAGCCAAGGTTTAAAGCCACCTAAAGGGAGCTCTGTACCCATACTTTTTGATAAGTAACTTGTTGCTATTTCTTGCAAGCCATAACCAATTAACAACCCAATACTTACCGCCATTACACATACAAGCAATAAATGGAGCATGTATATTTTGCGGATCATTGAGCGGCTACCGCCTAGCGTTTTCATCATCGCTACTGGGTCGTATTGGCGTTCACAATAACGTTTTGCTGAAACCGCTATAGCCACTGCAGCTAAAATAATACCTAATAGGCCGGCTAGTAATAAAAAGCTCTCTGCGCGGTTTAAACTATTTGAAATAGGTGATTGGCGGTCTTTAACGCCGTACCATTGTTGGTTTTCTTTTATTTGTGGTTTAAGCCACTCATAAAAGCTATTTATGTCAGCCTCATTACCCGCATAAAGTTGGCGGTAATAAACACGGCTACCCGGTTGCACAACTTCGGTTTTTGCCACATCATCAATATTAATAAGCACACGACGGCTACTGGAAAATACATTAAATGGCGCATCAGGTTCTTCTACTATAACCTTTGAAACATTAAATAATGCAGCGCCAAGTTCTACTTGCGCGCCTATATCAATATTTAAACTGTAAAATACAGATTCACTTAGCCACACATTACCAGGCGTTGGTCCGCTACTGGCAACTTTAGTCTCACCTGTAAGGGTATCTTTAACTTTTAACTGCCCTTTTAGCGGATACGCATTAGATGCCGCTTTTACTGAGCTAAACTGCATTTCGTCATTGGCAAACAACATAGTGTCGAAGTACACCATTTGCGCCGTTTTTAAATTTTGGCTTTGTGCTTGAGTAATAAACGCGGTGTCCAGAACATGATCGCTTGCAAGTACACGGTCTGCAGCAATAAAAGCACTGCTTTTTTGCGCAATGCTTTGCCCTATTCGCTCAGTAACCATAGACAGTGTAAGCACGGTTAACACAGCAAGAGCGATAGCTGCGCTTATAACCGTGAGCTCACCACGTCGAAATTCTCGCGAAAATAACTTAAGCGCTAACTTAACCCACATCGGCAACGTCCTCTACTTCGCTTTTTACTAGTAAACCCGCTTCTATTTGAATAATATGCTCACATTTTTGTGCAAGCCCTTCATCGTGAGTCACCAAAATAAGCGTAGTGCCATGTTGCGTATTTAAATCAAATAATAAGGATTCAATCATTTTACCGTTTTTGCTGTCTAAGTTAGCCGAAGGCTCATCAGCAAACAGTATTTTAGGTGTACCAATAAATGCTCGCGCAATAGCAACACGTTGTTGCTCGCCACCAGATAGTTGCGACGGGTAATGATCAATTCGATGGCTCAAGCCTACTTTTTCAAGCAAAGCAATTGCTTGCTCTTTCGCATCTCTTTCGCCAGCAAGCTCTGCTGGCAGCATCACGTTTTCAAGTGCTGTTAAGCTTTGTACTAACATAAACGATTGAAACACAAATCCAATTTTAGCCGCGCGCAGTGCAGCACGCTCTTCTTCATCTAAATTGTGTAATGGCTCGCCATCTAAAAACACTTCTCCGCTAGTGGCAGTATCCAGCCCTGCTAATAAACTGAGTAACGTAGATTTACCAGAGCCCGACGTGCCAACTATAGCAACAGACTCACCATGCTTGACATTAAAGCTGATGTCACTGAGGATGGGCAGCTCTCCTTCAAAGGTAGAGACTACTTTAGACAAACCATTAACCTGAATTATATTTAATTGAGAAAGCGCTGACATATGACTCATTCAATCCTTCGTTTAGTATTCATTTTATTTTTAGTTATCAAACCGCTGAGCGCAGCAGCCGACAACACGATTTTAATACTCGGTGACAGTTTAAGCGCAGCCTACGGACTTCAACAAGAAGAAGGCTGGGTAAAATTGTTACAAGATAAATACGATGACGAACAAGCCGACATTGAACTTATCAACGCCAGTATTAGTGGCGAAACATCTGGTGGAGCCCTACGCCGTTTAGATGCATTGCTTGAGCAATACGAACCCACTCATGTACTTATTGAGCTAGGTGCTAATGACGGTTTACGTGGTTTCCCAGTTAAAAAAATGCAAACTAACTTAACGTCTCTTATTCAAAAAAGCCAAGCAGCTAATGCGATGACCGCCTTAATGGAGATTTACATTCCCCCTAATTACGGTCCGCGTTACAGCAAAATGTTTACAGACACTTTCTCGCGCGTTAGCGAAGAAACAAATGCGCATTTAATGAACTTTTTTATGCTCGATGTTGCTGGTCAACCTGAGCTAATGCAAAACGATAGTTTACACCCTAACAAAAAAGCCCAACCATTAATACGAGATGAGATGTATGACTCGATCAAAAAGTGGTTAAATAAAGACTAGCCAATTAATACACCGCAAGAGTGCCTTTTTAGGTCTCTTGCGTAATAAACACCCAAACAAACAATCGCTTATTGATTTTTAAAAAAATACACGTACTATTGCATAAAACGTCGGTATGTGGCGCAGCTTGGTAGCGCACTGTCATGGGGTGGCAGGGGTCGAGAGTTCGAATCTCTCCATACCGACCATTTAATTCATTTAAATATTAAGTACTTATAATTTAAATAAAATACACATTGCTACACGCACAATAAATATTATTAATACATGTAGCATATATGTAGCTTCACTACTTACAGCTAATTCAGCTCTCTCATATGTAGTTATTAGATAAATAACTCTAATATGTAACATCATGCCCTATCTTATTTTCTAATACCCTGATGTGCAGCATAATTAACATATTTCTAGTAGATGTTTATATTTAGCAACAGCTTGTCGAGTCATTCCTATTTCGTTGGCTATAAGCACCTGTGAAGGCTTTTTCCCTTCACTTTGTATCTTCGTTATTGCTTTAGTAATTTTTTCCTCTGTGTTTGTTCTACGTGCTTTGTGTGTAAACTTAGCCCCCTGCTGTTGAGCAAGTTTTGTAGTTACGATCTTAATTTGCAGTAAAAATAGTCCGGCTCTCCCACGGTTATTTGACGAGCTATATTTAAACCAAGTGAAATTAGCCACACTCTTAACAATCCCTTTCAATTCGGAGTGGTTTAATGGGTGGATTTTAGGAAGGTCTGACGAACTGAACTCATTACACGACTGAGCAATATTAAATAAATGACTTTCCCATTGCTCATATGTCCAATTTTCTTTCGCATAATTAATGCGTTCATATGCTATGAATCTGAGTTCATGAAATACCATACAGTTTCGCGACTCAGCAACTAAAGACCAATCAAAGTCATATCGGCGTTTTTTTGTCACCTTTGTTAAATAATTATTTAATTCATTTAGACTGTATTCATGTGCATGAAGGAAAGATGTATTCCAACTCGAATTTAAAGGATTTTTACTCAAAGGGCCGTAATAGTCTGCATCAGCGCCTAATAGCAATGTCATCCCCTTTTTTACATCATCTAAAAACCTGACTGGTTTTTCACGCGATGCATTTGATGAAGGTACAAATTGAACTGCGTAAAATAGATGCGCGCCACCAACTACTTTAGAGCTATCAGCTCGGTCTAAACCACTTACAATTATATTCGGTGGCGGTAATAACTTATCTTCCCAGCTGAAAGTGTTTTCATCATCAATGTCAAAAACCAACCAAAACACGATGTTTTTAGGGTTTATTTGAATATATTTATGAGTTTTTAACGCTAACTCACCATACCGATAACGTGCTTCATGTTTTATATCTGCACTAAGTGTTCTAGGTGGTGTGGTTTGAAATAATCTTTGTGTTAAAAGCAACTGAGCACACTTATTCTCAACCACTAATGGCTGTAATGCTGAATTCATAATAAAAATACCTATGTCAAAAGTAATCAACATGGCAGGCAAGAAGTGTAATTTTTTATGCCTGCCATATTAGCAAGCTATGTGCGGTCACCATACTTTCGAAGCCAAGTATCTAAAGTCGACTTTTCAAATAATAGTTTGTTACCTAACTTAATACTTTCAGGCGAAAGTTTTTTAGCCAACTGCTGATCCCCCGCTTTTAAAGCGGCTTTACTTTTATTACGAATATTATAAATATGTTGAGTAGAACAGCTTAAATAAGCAGCTGCTTGTTGAGCGGTAATATATCCAGGCATAACAATCTCCAATACGTTAAAGAAGCGAAGAAATGCGCCACATAGATATGGCTTAATTGCATACACATACGTGTATGTACCTCGTTACGTATTGAAGGCAGCCCGTAAGCGCCTGTTTTTTCACTGTGAAAGTGATAGGTAGAATGTTCTGAACTTAATTAAATAGTGAAATTTCTTCGCGTTATAAATAAGCATATAAAATATGCTTATTTATAAATTTAAATCACTTAAGAGTATAAATCAAGGAGTTTAGTCTCTAACGGGTATTGGGCTTTATAACACTCTATTTATAACCACCGTTTTTGAATGTAGCCCAAGTTTCCAAATTTAGGCTTATATTCACTGTAGTAGTTTTCACGAAATACTTTATCCGCGTCTTCCCTATCTATTAAACCGTTTTCAAGTAAATACATTAAAGCAATAGATGGGCTTCGAGATTCACCTAAGCTGCAATAGATAAATACTTTTTCTTCATTGTCTAAAGCTCTTTTTATAAAGCCTAACGCAGGATCGATCATTTCATTACTTACATATGCAGGGTTATCACCATCAATCATATTTAAATAAATCGCTTCCTCCGTTTCTTTGAATAAGTAGTAAGGGTTATCTTTGTTGCATCCCCTGCCACTCCAACCAACAACAGATTGGTGGGTTACATAGCCATTTGCTCTGTTTAAAGCACAAACAATTTTCATACCCTTTGATTTAGCAAGCTCATATTCTTCTTTAGTACCTACATAAATATCAAAATCGCCAATTTTTTTCATAATAAATCCCTTTAAATTTTGTTTGTGCCGTTTAATGAATTACTGAACGATGGGTTTTCAAATTATCACTACAATCATCACAAAGCATAAGCATCCACTTAAACACTGATTGAACATGTGCCTCAGGATAGTAATTATCGCGTCTTTTCACTTTTTCTGATCGATTATAAAACGATGAAAAAGACTCTAGCTGTATATCCCAAACCTCTGATTGCTCGTTACTATAATCGTAAAACATGAAGTCTAAGGTAAGTAACTCACTAAGCACTTGTGCTTCATTAAGCTTACTTAAGTTATCCCTGATTGATAATAACTTATCACGGCTATTATCTTGGCCTTGCAGTTTAATATATAAAAAATCAATCGCGGGTAAAAATGCATAAACATTAAAATTAATCATAAAAAACTACGCAGCTTTTCAACTGCGTAGCCTGTATTTTGTGTAAAAACCCACCTAACAATTGCACCTAACAGAGCAGCTGTCAAAACTATTTGTAGAACTCACCACGGCTATGGGCGTCTCGCGCTTCTTGCTCTGTGTAGCTATCGCCATAATGATCGACATTTCCAGTTCCATCATTGTATTCATCAATGAACTTATCCTGCTCAGACTTATCATCAACATCCAGCAAAATATCAACCGTCACGGCTCCTATAAACTTAACTGCTTTCCACAACATTTGCTTCACCCGCCTACATCTAAGTATTCCTTAGTATCGTGAACATATTAAAGCTAAGAAACTCTTAGTTTTCAAGTTAAGAATTAAATATAATGAAAACGAATGATGGTTCACCGTTTCCAAAACGGCTAAAAGAGGCAAGACTAGCAAAAGGACTTTCGCAAAAAAAACTAGGAATACTGGCGGGAATGGATCAGTTTGCGGCTTCGCCTAGAATGAATCAGTATGAAAAAGGCGTTCATTCACCCGACTTTCAAACAGTGCGAGCACTAGCTAAAGTATTAGAAGTGCCAACAGCATTTTTTTATTGTGAGGAAGAAGATATAGCTAATGCTATACTGAATTATAAATAAAAAGCTCATTAAATTAGTAAGGTATAGACATTTACCTTGCTGTTAATACTTGCTTACAATAATGTATAAGCCATTAAAAATAAAAAGAAGTGACAGGTATGTTTACTAGTAAATTTGAAGATTTATTGAATAAAGAGAAATCTTACTTATGGTCAAAGACTGCTGAAATTGAAGAGAATTTAAGGAAACTAGAATCAAGTCTCCGCGAGGATTTTATAAAATCCGGTACCGAGCTGCAAAAAGATGCTAACTATTCTTCTCGAAAAGTGACCGAATATAAAAATAAATCAAATAAATCAAAACAACTCGCTGAAGAAGCTGCTGAAGAAAGTATTAACTTACTTGATAAAATAAAAAAATATCACTCCGAATCTGAATCAAATAATAAACAAGCACAAGCTCTTCTTGAAGATGCTCGTGAAGCGGTTAATTATCTAGATGAGTTAAAGCAAAAAACTACAAGCATTCATGATCAGATAACTGATCAATACGATACTTTATCTATACTTCCTGAGAAATTCTCTTCACTTGAAGAAGACCTTAATGAGCTAGAAGAAAATATAGGTACTGCTGAATCGAATACCCAAAAAATAAAAAGCCTACTGACACAATCGATTAATCATAAAAACAAGTTAACAGAAATTTATGAAGACTTTTATGGCTATGAACAAGAAGACGAAGAAGGAGAGGTTCATAAAGAAGTTGGCAAATTAGACAAACTTGAGTCTGAACATTCTCAAATAAAATCTGAATTAGAAATAACTAAAGAGGATTTAACCGAGCTTTCTAAATCGGCCTATCAGCGGCTAGATCAACAGATCGATAATAATAAAGCTGATATTGACACTTTTATTTCTGAAAAGGAGGAAACCATAAGAGGAATTGAAGAAAAAATCAAATCTTTGCTTCCTAATGCACTTACCGCAGGTCTAAGTCATGCTTATGAAGCAAAAAAGCTTGATGAAGTTAAAAACCATGAGCAGCTAAATAAGTATTTCTACTACAGCATCATTGCTATGGTCATTGTTTCCCTAGTACCTGTTATGCTCTCTGGAGTATTACTGTGGCAAGGTAAAGAGCTAACTGAAGTTATTCTAGATTCTCCAAAAATGTTTATGAGTGTATTGCCTATATATTTACCTTTCCTTTGGCTAGCATTTTCAAATAATAAAAAAGTTAACCTATCTAAGCGTTTAATTGAAGAATACACCCACAAAGAAGTTCTTAGTAAAACATATGAAGGCCTTTCGACACAAATCCAGGGCGTCAAAGATCAAGAAGCTTCTTCTGAGTTAAAAACAAAACTTCTATTTAATATATTGGAAATTAATGCTGAAAACCCAGGTAAATTGATTTCCAACTACGATAAGAGTGATCATCCTCTCATGGAAGCATTAGATAGAAGCTCTAAATTAACAGATTCGATTGAACGTTTAGCCAAAATACCAGGATTTAGCCGATTAGCATCCAAGCTTAGTGAAGGTTCACAAAAAATAATTAAGGAACAAGAAATTAGAGTAAATCAAGGATTAGAAGTCTCTGAGTCTTTGAAAGAAGATAAAGCTTCACCTAATCAAACAAATTAGCCATAGAAATATTGATAGTAAAAGTATTACTGAAACTATTTAAATATAAGTGTATTGGTTTGCTTTTTGGTAAAATATAGTCAAAAAGCAACCAAGCTTAATATATTTCTACCGCTTACAAATAAGCGACAACCAACGAAACTTCATCGGATATCATAAGGGTTTTCTAATACCTTACTTCTACAAATGAGCTAATACCAATTTTAATAGAGGCATCATGAGCAATAGCCTCTCTTTAAACATTGGGGCTTCGCCCCTGTCCCCCGCTATGTCGAAGCCGAAAATCGGCTTACACATAGCGGGGGACAACACATTCACACTCTTATACGCAGGTTTTATTTGCAGATTGAAAAATATTTCTAAAGTGGTAATCTTATTGTTACTTAAGCTCTAACGAGCCAGAAAAAAACAGGCGCTATTCTGCTGCCTTCAACACGTAGTAACGAGGTAAATACTATCTTTTAAAAGGTAGTAACCAATCAAAAACGGCGCACTCCAGCTGCTGACAACACGTAGAAATGAGGTTAATAATCAGGCGAGATCAGTCCGAGCCTTTCGCATATGCGAAAAACAGGGGCGAATAGGCTTAAGTGCCGCTGAGCTTTATTGCCAGTCAATCTTACAACCTTAATACGACTGGAGTCATACCATGAAATTCGATGCCCTAATCGAAGTCCAAAAACTAAAATTTGAAAGTAAGTTAATCGCAGGAAGCCGTAAAAAAACATCTAAGCTTGATAAACATAAATTCGAGCTAATAGAAATTTACAAGCAAGGGTCAAACATTGTCGAGCTTCAGCGCTGGCTAAAGCGTAAAGGTATCAATGCTCATTGGTCAACAATTCAAAGATGGATTAAAAAACATGGCTAAATTTGCGAAACCAAAAACTCAAGCACACAATGTCATAAAAGGGCTTACAAAAAGTAAGCTTATAAAGTCTCTTGGAACTGCCAGAAACTACGAGCAATCACTTAACACCGTTGCCTCTTGGGCTAAAGATATTGGCATAAACGGTATTCAGGCAATGACCATCGATCAAGCTCTCAATTATTTAGATTACCGAAAAGAAATAGTGGGTCAAAAATCACTGGATATGGAGCGCCAAGCTATACAAGCAATGATGAGGCTAAACGGCAAACTTAAAGATAAGCAAACCCTCCCCGTTATTAAATCAATTAATCAGCAAATTCTTAAATCACGCGCCTACACCACAGAGCAAACACAAATAATAAGTAAGCACCAAACATCTAAATATTCATTATCAACACAAATAGCACTATCTGCGGGGCTTCGTGCGCATGAATTATTGACCATAGCCAAAGTTGAAGAGCGCAAAGCAGATAAACGACCAGCTTTTGATTCAAAATGGTCTGGTAGAAACGGTGTGATATATACCGTAACAGGTAAAGGAGGTTTAACACGCGAAGTACTAATACCTCACGATTTATCAGCTAAATTAGAACTTCGCAAATTTAAAAAGCCTATCACTGTTGTTGATAGAAAAATAAGCTACTTACAGCGGTACAATATTGGAGGTGGTAAAAAATGGTCTGATTCATTTAATAAAGCATCAAACCGTACGCTTTCATTTTCCAACGGTGCTCACGGCCTAAGGCATAGCTACGCACAAGAAAGGTTATTAGAGCTGATACTCAACCAATATCCATATCAAATAGCATTAGAGACCGTTTCACAAGAAATGGGGCATTTTAGGCCAGAAATCACTGAAGTGTATTTACGTTAAGTTAAAGCTACCGTGAAGATAGCCTTAATTTCAAGTCTTATCTATTTCTTTGAAGATTTACTAGGTTTTAATCCTGGGGTGTTCCCTGGAGTATTTTTGTTATCACGTCTACGTTTATCAGGTTTGCCAGTTGAATCAGCAATTGGTTTTGGTCCAGGTTTAAGAGCCATAATCGTTATCCTTTCAATTAAGAGGAAGTCCCTCAATTATGAGTATAGCTTTAAACAAAAATTTAGAGGTTGTTATCGATAAATAATTACTTATTCGCTAAATCGAAAATGTACAATTTGAATGGAACCTAAAAATAATGCATGGGAATAAAAAGTCTGATTAACTTTCTACTGGAAAGATATGTAATCTGAAGTTAAAATTTATTGATATGGCCAGTAACAAATGAAGCGACATTAATGTCGCTTCACAAGAGGCTTAAAGAAATATAAGTTTATTATCTAAACAGTTTTAAAGTATTTTACATACCTTTTGATTCACTTTGAATAGTCATATATAACCTCCAGATGTTGGATAAATTTATTGTAGCTACTAAGAATCTTCTTTGCAAGAAGATATTTGTACAGATACTTTATCGTTAATGCCAAGCATCTCTATGCTATCTGGCAAATTGAAAGTCTCATTCAAACCTACCTCTGACTTTTCTGATACTATTTTTGGCGTAGAGTTCGTCCCACCTTTTTGAATAAAGACCGAAACAAATATCTTAGAAGCACTTCGATTTTCGATACATAAGTCAAACTTTTCAGTAAATCGAATGAAAGACATACTCATAGTTTCATTAATGTCACTTAGTAGGTCGTAAACACAATGATACTCTCTTGTATCATCAGCCCCGAGTCGTATGTTGTAATCTTTAACTTTAAAAGCACTACCAGTTAAATTTTGAGGTGGGGATACAATTCCTCCCTCATCATCAACAAAACACGACAATTTCCCCCAAACTTTATGCAGCTTTAGAACTTCATCATCAGGAACAAGTGAGAAATTTCCAATATTATGATTTAGTGAGTGATTGTGGTGTAAGTTTTTTAATCGAAATCTAGTCGAAACAATTGATGTAAAGAATTTTTCATCAACATTCGTGATTGTAACAGCTCTCTTATATTGCTCTGTAATACAAGACGACTTGTTCATCATAGTAACAAGATATTCCATGTAGGGATGAGTTTCTGTTAATCTGGGGAAAAAATGATGAATTTTAGCTCGAAGACCATCAGACCTTGGATGCTTCATTGAAGGAATAGAAACAGCAAAACCAATTATTGCAAAAAACCAATAATCTTGTTCTGCCGATGCATAAAATGAAATAGTATAATTATCTTTAGACTCTGGAAAAGCAGATACTTCTTTCCACCAAGCGAGCAGTTCATGGATGTAATATAGATTTGAATCACCATCCTGAAAATATACACCAGCTACAGTACCTAAATAAATCAGGGTCAGTCCATAAATGACAAATATAGATAAAACAAATTTGCCTAAATTATCTCTTAAAGTGATTAATAGACTCTCATACAATTTCGCTGCATACAGACTTAAATTAGCTTTATTTTTACTGCCCACTGAAACCTCTTAGTTAGTTCTTATATTTTAAGTACCTATCGAAACAACACGCTTTAATCGCCTACTCCAACTTTCTAAAGCTATGGTTCGCTTTTCCATATACTCTTGAAGATTATACACTTTTTGCATACCTTGTAACTGATGATTTAGTATCTTTTCAACTACTATCGGATCTGTTCTAATATCAGTATCACCTAAGCGAGTCGCAACCGTTCTGCGTAAATCGTGAGGTACAAATTTTGGGACTCCTAATTGTTCTAATTTACGGCTTATGGAGCGTGACAGTGAGTGCCTGTCAATCGGTTGCTCACCTGGGCCTGATTTATTAGTTGTTGTACTCGGGAATACATATTTAGAATTAAGATAGCCAAATGCTGCACGTAATTCATCAAGCAGAATAACCATATTTTGAGTAATTGGCACTTTATGGGTTCTCTCGCCATCTTTGTTTTGCTTTACTCGCTCAGCTGGGATTGTCCATATCATTTTGTCAAAATCAAATTCTTGCCATTGTGCGCCTGTGACCTCTATTGGCCTGCAACCGGTTAACGTTATGCACTTTAATGCGTAAATAACTTGCTGGCTTATACCTAGCTTTGGTAGGCGCTCAAATACTTGAATAACTTCTTCAAACTCAAGCGCTCTGGTTCGAGACTTTTCAAGGCCGCCTACACTTTTCTTTTTAACCGTACTAACAGGATTGCCCTGCATAAGGTCTCGCTCAACACCGAAGTCGAACATTTGTTTTAAAATAGAGAGTGTTTTATTTGCTTGGGTATTTGAGCCCCGATCTTTTATTGGGTCAAGCACCTTATTAAGAACATCACGCCGAGTTATCTCTTTGAGTTTATAATTTCCAATAAAGGGCAAAATGTCTTTTTTGAACATTCTCATTACGGGATCTACGTCTTTTCGGTTAACTTTAATGTCTCTTTCAATAAACTCTTGGGCAAGCTCTTCAACGGTTGGGGATGTATCTTCGATAAACTGCTGCTTTAGTGATAGCTGCTTTGTTTCGTATACGTCTTCACCTAAAGCAACTCGCCCTTTTAAGCTTTCAACTTCCTTGCGAACATCTTTTAAATCGCACTCACCAAAGTATCCTAAATGGTAATTACGCTGTTTACCTTTGATGCCACCAAAACGATAATTTAAGTAAAGTGCAATTTTACGCTTTTTATCATTTTGTGTTTTACCTACACGCGCATGAAAACCACTTAACTTTGTGTCATTTATCCGTTTAATAGGTTCAGGGACTGAGCTTAATAACGAATCAGTTAATAACATTTTCACGACAGACATATGTAGCACCAAATATTAAACATAAAGTACATGCAGCATATATGTAGCATCACCCGTATTCAACTACTTAATTCTACTTAGAGCTAACCTACACTAATAAATTAAATTTAAACCATTTAAAACAATAAGTTAAATGAAAACTAAGTACTACTTGTAGCTACTTAACTCTACTTAAATCTAATCGTAACTTTTATGGGGTGGCAGGGGTCGAGAGTTCGAATCTCTCCATACCGACCAATTAATACCTCTATATCAAAAAGTTAAACTTCTCTTCAAAATATAGCCAAAACTTACCTGTGGCACTATCTTATTTATCAAAGCGCACTTAATAAAAAAAGAATTTACCTATTAAACTTTATGGTTTTTGAGTGGATTGTATTGAATTGTTATTTACTTGAAGTGGTCTTTGTGGAATCTATATGAAGCAATTTAATTTCAATTTATTGAAATTAAAATAAAAAAGCGCTCTAAGCGCTTTTTATTAAAGTGCTAGTGCTTGCGCCCTACTCCATTACGTACCATGTCTTGCCCTGTTTGGAATACGTCTTCTGTAATACCGCGTGCTAAAAGTAGCTTTTGTTGGTCGTCAAACACGGCTACAAAACGACTACCATCACTATTGTTTGTTGCCATACCAACGCCCGAAACACCTTTAAGGCCAAGACCGCCGTTTTCTACATTTAATAAAAAGCTTTCTAGCTCGGCTAGACTAGAAATTACATCATTTTCTTTATTCATTTTAATACTCTTTTAGTAAGGCTTTTAAATCATTATGGTGGCTATTTTATAGAGAAGAGCCAAAAACTTAAACCCTTGGCTCAGGTTAGTCACTAAATCGACTTTATAGCTAACTCTAAATTGCTTAGCGCACAACCAAACTCTTTTGCATTGATGCGATGATACTGCGTGTCACTCGTTGCTGTAAGGCTAATTATAAACTCGTCTTGTTGGGCTACCGCACTTTGCTCTTGGCTTAAACACATAGCTTGAGTAAGTGAACGTAGTTTTGAATTTGTTAAAATTGAGCCAAAACGCTGTACCGGTAATGGCGGCATTTTTATCTCGGGTAACGCTTGGCTTATAGTGCGCTCACTCAGAGTAAACGTGTTATTGGTAATATCAATTACGCTGCCCGTAGGCCAGTACGAATAACGATAGTTATTAGCATTTTTTTGAGGCTTGCCTTGCTCACTTAAGTGCACAACACCACTTTTGCCTATTACGGTCATTAAACTACCTTCTGGTGATTTAATAACAACCAAAGCTGTATTTTCATCAATACCAAAGCCATGTTGAATCTCTGCTTTAGTATTTTTCACTTCGTTTTTATTTAACGCCGCTGCAAGCCTAAACGTGCGGTTTTGTTCGCTAAATTGAGTATCTATAACACCAAAGTTAAAGCTGCCAAGTCCACCAGCATTAGCGTTAGTTTCACTTTTACGAAGAGCTTCAAGGCTTGTTGTATTCGTAAATATGCCCGCTATTTTGCTTTGGATTGCAGCGCCCGCTCCTTCACCTACAATTACTGGGCGAGTTTGCAATGCTTGCGTCCACGGGTATGGGTTATTGTTTTGATCAAATAATACCTTGTGAGTTAATGCTGCATTACCGCTATTAAACATCACACCGGTACTATTTTTAATAAGTGACACAAGTGCATTAGTGCCATTTTTACATAAAGTGTATTCGGCCTTTGTGCGATCGGGATAAATCACTTCACGGTTATACACATTCATTAATGTATTTCTGAAAGCGGGTAATTCATCACACGAGTTACTCGTAATCGCTTTAGCAAGCGCTGGCGTTAGTGCTAACCATTGAGTGCTTATATTTGATTGTGCCAAAAGACCTTGCGCTACATCTGCCGACTCATAAGGGTCGCGGCTCGATGCCGTAATAGCAAGCATGGTGGGTTTTGAGTTATTAACCTTTAAACTACCCGACACAAATTGTAAAATATTATTAGTCGCAACCTCATTATTAAAATCGGTATTTACGTGCTCTTTTAAACGCTCACCGTTTTTATTAAGTAGCGGTACTTCTAGCATATCAAATACAAAGTTGTATTCTTGCTGAGTCAGGCTTTCTAATTGCTGGTTATTTATATCGCGCCATAGCCAGAGTAAATCAGTTTTTGATACGTTATTTGACGATTTACTTTGTATGGTTTTAAGTGTTTTTAATACAGCCGTTTTTGTCTCAACATTATTATCAGGCCAATGCTGCGCGATGTTTTTTATTTGAGGGCTGCTAAGTGTATATAAATTATGTGACTTACCATCAATAACAGCGTCTTTTTGACAATTATTAAGCTTGGCGCTAGTGCAGGTAGTAAGCTCTGAGCCCACTAAAATTAAAGTTTGGCTTTGCTCTTGAGCCACTGCATTTATTGAAAAACCAGCACCCAGCAACGCCACTAACATACCTCGTAATTTAGGCTGTTGATTACGTAAAAATGCACATATCATAATGTAAACTCTAATATAAATAATAAAACTAATGTGTTGCAGTTTAACAGCTAGCCACTTGAGCCTAAATATATTTTTATAAATGTTAAATAATTCAAGCCCCCTAAAAAGCGATAGCGTTAAGTACTTCATTTAAATAGATTGTTTAGTTTACATACTTACCATTATAAATATTGACTAAACAAATTTAAACCGAGCATTTATTGATCAAACCCATTGTTTAAATTACGGTGGTGTATTGTTTTATGTAACTGGGGGTGAAATATGGACTTTTCTAATGAAGAGGTAAATTTTTTAGCTGAGTTATTCAAACCAAATACAAAGCAGCGCTCTCCCCGTAATCATATGCTTACAATGAAAAGCTCTGTACCCGCGAGTATTGCTCACCTTTTTAGCCATGCTAATTTAACTTTGCTTGCTGAAGTTGCTAATTATCAACTTTGGTTTCCCCTGCAATTAAAAATTGATGATTTAGGTGTAATTAACCCCATTTTGAGCGCACCAGAGGTAATTGATACAAAAGGCACTCAGCGCAGTTGGCGTTGGAGTAAACTAAATATTAAAAGCCAAGGTTTTAATATTGAATCGATTTCCAGTACAGGTATATTTTTAAAACCATTAAAAAGTGGAAAGAGCGTAAAAAAATTACAGCACATGAGCTTTACCTTACCCAACAAAGAAAGCATATCAATGGATGTAGAACCCGTTAGGCAAAGTAGCCTAGGAATTGCAGCAAAAATAACTCAAATTCATAGCGGACAAGAACAACTAAGGGCTTACCTATTTGAAGAACATAAACGTCAATATGCTAAATTATACGAAAATGGCCAATTAGTTGAACAGCTAATTTAATAACCGTTTAACAACCTAACTTGCACTTACTTAACTTTATTTAACGCTGCCTCAATGTTAATCTGTACCCCTATTTATAAATCATAAGGATATGACAATGCCAGGTGCTTTTGCGCACATTACTGCGGTTAATATTGCAACGCAAACCAAGTCACTCGCTAAAATGGATATGCCTAAAAAGGCAAAACTTATTTTAAGCCAACGCCAAGCATACCTTGAACTAGGCTGTGTAGCCCCCGATTACCCTTATTTAGCTGTAGCGCAGCCTAGCCAAAATGCATGGGCCGATCTAATGCATTACGAGCACACAGGCGATTTACTAAAAGCCATGATTGAACACTGTAAAACACTTGAAGGTGAAGCATTTGAGAAGTGTTTTGCTTGGTTATGCGGTTATATGGCCCATGTTGCTGCAGATATAACAGTGCACCCGGTTGTTGAATTAAAAGTAGGCCCTTACGAGCAAAACCAAACGGCGCACCGTACCTGTGAAATGAATCAAGATGCGTTTATTTGGCAACGTTTAAATTTAGGTGAGTTAGGCTACGCTGATCGCGTACAACAAAATATTGGCTCTTGTACTAATGAGGACGATAATTTTGATACCGATATTACACAAATTTGGCAACATGCATTATTAACAGTTCACCCAAGCTACGCCGCACAACACGCTCCTAACTTAAATTCATGGCATAACGGTTTTCAGCTTGTAGTAAATAATGTTGAAGAAAGCTATCGGTTATTTGCCTGTGCACGTCATGTTGCTGCTGATTTAGGTTTGTTTTATCCCCGTCCAAACGAAGTAGACCCTACCTTTATTGAACAACTAAAAACGCCGCACGAGCCTATGCATTACAACGATATTTTTGACTTTGCCGTTAGTAACATTCAGCACTACATAACCATTATTGCCAATGCCGTATTTTTAGATACTGATTACAGTGCAATTAAAAATTGGAACCTAGATACAGGCTACGATGAACACAATACGATGACGGTATGGAGCAAATAACATGAAACACTTACTATGCATAAGCTTAATTGTATTACTTAGCGGTTGTTACACTTCAAAAAATAACAATCCAGAAATAATGGCCGATTTAGCCTCGCAATTAAAAGATATTGCTACAGCTGTAGACGGCACTTTAAAGTTTAGTGAAACATCCTATTCATCGACTGATGAGTTATTAAAAGCTGCCGTTAATAACGATTTAAGCAAACTTGCACCCTTTGGGAAATACACCCTTATTGTAAACGTACAAGATGATAACGCAGTGCTACTTTTATGTGATGCTAATACTGCTTTAATTGAAGATGCAGGCTGTACCGCTCAATCAGATATACAGCATTGGGGATCAGGAGTTATTCATCAGTGCGAAATAACTATAAACGCCCAACAGCTCTGTAATTAGGCAATAAAATACCCGCTATACATTTAAAGTTGAGCCGCTATCTCGTTGGAGTTAAATACTAAGCCATAGCGGCTAACATGCGCTGCAAAATTTTCGGCAGGCATTGGCTTCGCAAAGTAAAAGCCCTGAAATTCTTTACACCCCATTTGCGTCATTATTGCTACTTGCTCTTGGGTTTCTACGCCTTCAGCTACACACTTAATATCAAGCTCTTCACACATAACATGCACCGCTTTAACTAAACTTTTTTGACGCGTAGAGCTTGTTACTTGGCTTATTAATGAGCGATCTAACTTGAGCTTGTTAATAGGGTAATCGGCAAGGCGTGCAATATTAGAATACCCCACTCCAAAATCATCAACCGAAATAGTAAAACCCCACGATTGCAGTGTTTGCATAAGCTTTAGCGAATGTGCTTGGTTTGCCTCAAGAGAGGTTTCAGTCAGTTCTAACTCAATCTGAGGTGGCTTTACGTTAAAGTCGGCAAGGTATTTAACCAGTTTTGACATAAAGTCGGTTTGGCTAAAATCAATTAGAGATATATTTATTGCCACCGGCACACTCGGTAAACCCGCCTTGGTCCAATCGGCAATTTGAGCGCACACCTTTTGAATAATCAGGTCGGTTAATCGACTGACCATTCTGTATTCTTCGGCAATAGGAATAAAAACCACTGGCGACACATTACCTAATATTGGACTGTTCCAACGCGCTAAAGCTTCAAGCCCTATACATTGACCCGTTGCATCTACTTTAGGTTGATAATGCACCGACAAATCGCCCTGCTGAAGGGCTTCATCTAATAACATCGAAATTTCATATTTTTCGATAAAAGCTTGTGATTGTTTCTCGTTATAACCACTAAGATGCATATTACAGTTTGCAACTTTAAGCGCTTCACATGCATTGCTAAGTACTGTTGTGCTGTTTTTTCCGTGATCAGGGTACTTTGCAAAACCAAATAAAAATGATTGCTGACACTTAGTGCCAAACACATTATATGTTTTATCTAATGTATTTTTTATTTGCATTAATAGCTTATCTTCAAGCCCACTTTGCGAGTTTGCCCCAATTATAAAAGCCAGCTTTCCTACTCCTATATGGGCACACAACAGCGGCCCATCCGCCATCGCCTTTAAACGCTTGTATGCATTAATAAGTAATGCTTGTGAGTCGGCTTTAGTAAGCTTTAAATTTAAATATTCACTATTTGCACTTTGGGTAACAACGATATAAAAACCTTTTTGGTATTTGCTTGTTAATCTGTCGCATTGCAGCTCAAACCATTCTCTATTGGGTAGTTTTGTTTGCGAGTCTCTAAAGCGTAAACGTTTATTTTCTTGTTCCATCATCGATAAATTTTGTTTAATGAGCTGCTCTTGCGTGCAATCGTAAAAGTCGTATACACGGTAGTTTGTGCTCATTGTTATTTGCTGATAACTGGCTTTAAAATAGCTTTTTTTGTACTTCACAATTTTATTTTGCGCATTTGGATCGTCAAAAACTAAAGAGGGGAATAAATGAGAGAGGTTAACGCATTCTTCTTTTAATTCTTTTTTTATACCAAACATATCAATAGCATGTTGATTAAAATCAGTAATAACTAGATTTTCGTCAACAATAATTTTTGCTTTATTTGATTCAGTGAATAGGCTTCGATAAAGCTCATTTTTGTCTTGAAGGTGAGTATTGGCGCTTATCATTGTGTTGTTTAAACGCTTAGCAGCCACAATTGTGCGTGCTACAGCAAGCGGAATACAAATGTTAAAAAATAAAAATATAAGCCCTGTAATGTATAAGCTGGCATCGGGAAGTTGTTGAGCAATGCCGGTTAAGCCCGATACATCAACGTTATTGATGATCATATAAAACGGTACAATATTTAATATGCCATAAGCTAAGGCTGTTCTATGCCCAAGCAGCATAAGTGCGATTATTGGGCAGGAATACATATACATAGAGCCCACTTTTGCAAGCTCTAGGTCTGTTAAAAATAAGTTCATTGACACGCTAGCAGCTACAATGGCGATTAAAAGTGCATGAGCGCTAAAGTGATAAAAACGCTTACTTGCTATAAGTAAACCACATGCAGTAGCAAAAAAGCTGCTTGTTAGTACAATGATATAGATTAAGTTGAATTCAATAGCGCTTGTGTACGTGTGGCACGCCACAGCAAAACATAACACCATTACTAATGATAGAATAATGCGCAGTGCACTTATCCGCCAATTAGCAACCTGACCAGGGGCTGAATAATGGTCATTTAATAAAAAGAATCTATTGAAAAAATGCATAATAAACAACAGTTAAAGCTCATTATTCTATTAGACATTGATAACTTGTTAAAATCAATCAAATGAATATAATTTCTATTTACATTGTTCTATAAAATAGACAAGTGTAAACCTGCTTATTAGCCGTTAAGCACTTATTTTTCGAGTGTTTTTACAGTTATCTTCTTTAAGAGCGAAACCACTGCAGCCTAAAAATTCACCGTGCTTAGATTTACGTTTACACATTTCGCGACCACACTTTTCACAAATTGGATGCTGCGTTTTACAGTCTATATTCACACATTGAGAATATGTGCTTTTATCAACCGATGGGCTACTACAGCTTTTGCACACTCGCAATTTAGTTTCGCAAATTTGCGTATTAGTACAGCTATAATAGTCACCATACTGACCCGTTTTTGGCACAATTAACCCGTCGCTGCACGTATTACACTCTCTTTGCTTAAGTTGCGACTTGTTAAACAATGTTGAAGCGATTTGAATAGGATAATCGTCATTTACTAGTTCTTTTACAAACGCGGAGCATGCATAAGGGTCGGCAATTAAATACGCTTTATGTTTAGCGCGCGTGATACCTACATAAAGCAAACGCCTTTCCTCTGAGTGAGTGAATTCATCTTGCTTTGGTAATAACGACTCCACCAGCACGTTATTTTGATTATCGCTAGGAAACCCTAATTTACCTTGTTCAAAGCCAATAATAATACAGTAATCAGCTTCAAGCCCCTTAGCGCTATGCAATGTCCAAAAATAAAGAGGGTTTGTATGCTTTTTACCTTTTAAATGCTGCTGCACGCTATTTAACATGTACCTATATCGACTAAGGATGGCAATGCTCGCTGATGCATCGTTTTTTTGAATAGTGCTTATGCTCTGCTGTACTTTTATTTCTACCGATTTAGTACCTTGGTATAAATCGTCTAATAAAATGACTTGTGGTGAAGTTACTTGTGTATGTGTGCTGATCTGCTTTTTATATTGCTCAGGGTTTTGCATTACAAAACGCCCTGCTACATCACTAATACTATTGTTATATCTAAATGTTTTTTGCAACATGGTAAGTGAGTGGCTGCCCACTAATTCATTAAAGCGTGTGGTAAGCGCTAAATTACCACCCGAGAACCGATAAATTGCTTGCCAATCATCACCGACCGCAGTAAAGCGTATTCCTTTGCCATATTTTAATATGGCATTTAAAAAGCCCATACGCGCGCTTGATATATCTTGAAATTCATCAACTAAAATATGGCTCCACACAATATTAAAATCTCCGCTTACTACTGCCTTAGTTGCTTGAATAATCATGTCGTCAAAATCAATGGCATTTTGCGTGTTTAGTTCATTTATATAAGCGTCATGAATTTGCACTAACAAATTTGCATATTGTTGATAGTTTTTAATACCACTTTGCTTAATGCGCTGTGCTATTTGCTTATTACTTAGCTGCTCCACTCGAATAGCTTGTAAGCATTTTATGTACTTATCAACCCCTTGCTGTAACTGCCCTGAGTTATTTAAAGTATGAAATATTTCGTCGTTACTTAAAGGTGTTAATTCAACATTATGCTGCTTTAATTGCTTTGCGAGAGTTTGCTCAAGCTTTCCTTCTACCCAGTTGTAATGAAAGGTTTCGAGTAAGGTGGTGCCATTTTGTTTATGTAATTTACGCTTAAATGCAATTTGCTCGTTATAGTGTTTTTTATCTATATCGGCACGTGTATTCCCTCGCTTATCAATGCCAAAGTGCTCTAAGTAAATATCGTATTGAGGTATATAAAAGTCTGGCTTATATTGCCCACTTAGCTCTGCACCTTGATTAAAGTGATAATTCACCTCATAACTGTGCGCCACGCTGTTTAAATGCAGCCAGTTTGAAATAATCACTTCCTGGTAACTTTTTACCTTATGACCCGCAAGGCTACGGTATTCGTTATCGCGTACGTATCGCTCGTACTGTGCCTTATCTTTAAAGCTAAATATATCAATCGGCTCATGGAGTAAATCAACAAATGCTTTTAAAAACTGTGGTTCGGTTTGTATTTTTTTACTTACCCACCCAGTTAACCAACTATTTAATTGAACTGGGTCGGTTGCAAATTTTGACAATTCGATTGGCTTTTTAGCACTTTGTAATAATTTAAGCCCAAGCGCATGAAACGTTAAAATAGTGGGTGCTTTGGTATGTAATTTTGCATGCACGGCGCGTTTAATAAAGCGCTCTTTAAGCTCATTGGCTGCTGTTTTATTATAGGCCAGCACCAAAATTTGCTCAGGCTTGGCAATATCACACGCTATTAAATCTAACGATTTTGCGACCATCACAGATGTTTTACCTGTACCTGCTGCCGCTAATACTAGGTTTTTATCGTTATCGCGTATTACCGCTAAGCGCTGCTCTGTTGTTAATGGATTTGACTCTACTTGATTAAAAAACTCATTTTTAAGAGTTAGCTGTTTTTTTTCATACTTATGGCGCAACTGTGTGATTGCATCGAGAGTATTGGGTGTGGAGCTCAGTATATTTAAAAATTTAATACTACTTGGCGATAAGTGTTGTTGCCATGTGTTTGCACTTTGAGCGTATTGTTTAGCAAGTAAAAACACCTCGTTATTAAGTGTTTTTATGGAACTATCACGTAAAAACTCATCTAAAGCATAACGCTTTAGCAAAGTCTTGGCGTTATTTACTTTTTGCTCAAGCATGGCTGAAAATTGCGTGTTAAGGGCGGTATTTAAAGACTTAGCTTGTGCTTTGTTTAAAAAGCTAATTGATGTATTGCTACTATCGCACAAATTAATTTTGGCGCTAAATAAACGATTTTTAAGTATTGAGTAATTATAAAAGTCTTTAATTAAAAATGTCCGCGCGGGAGCACTTCTAAAGTGCACAACAAGGTGCTCTTGTTCAATAGTTACGTGTTTAATACGGGTAAAAAAACGGCCTAGCCAACTTGGAGTAGCAATATACTGCGCCATAATACTCAATATGAAGATATGCTTTGACTTGATTGTAACATATTCTTTTGTAATACATTTAGCGCTAAATAGATGCTTACTTAGCAAACAATTTAATTGGTAAATTAGTTTTTAAAACCTAATACTTAATGTTTTGCTTACACCCGTTAACAAATTTAAACATTTATCGATAGCGTGGTGTGTAACAATGCACACATACAAACTTATACTTCATATAATTGTTAGATATATCCCCAATTAAACAATTATTTACAGCCTAATTTAGTGGTTTAAAGGAGCTAACATGCTTAAAAAATGCATTACCACAACGGCTTTAATTTTAGCATTATGCGCTTGCACGTCAGAAACAGAGTCGAATTTAGTAAAAACAAAAGGAATTTGGGCAGGCTTTGAACTGGTTTCTGACGGTAACCGCACGCGTGTTAACGCAGAACTAAATGCGGGAGATGCTAAGGGCTCAAATATTGTTTTAAGCGACAGCGACTCATTACAAGCTGTTGTTAATAACACTACTATTGTACTTACAAAAGATACCGACATTTTAGACGTTGATTACCAAGCATATATAAATGCCACTGACGATAACCAACAGTTTGATATAAAATTTAAACGAAACGATGGCATAAATGCGAACTCAGCTGTGGAACTACCTTTAAATTTTATTATTTTAACGCCGAGTAACAATCAAACTTTTAATATTAGTAACCCCCTTACAGTTCAGCTAGATGGCACTGATCCTAATAGTACTAATCAAGTAGAACTTAGCAGTATCTGCACTAACAATAATAATGAAACACTTTTACAATCAACGCTTTTTACGCTTAGTACTTCACGCCTTGAAATAGATTTGCAAAGCTTAGATATGTTTAGCAGCTCGCAAGTAGATCAAAGTAAAACGTGTAGTTTAACAGTTAGTGTAAAACGTGAACGACTCGGTAGTATTTCAGGTGAGCTCGCAAATCAAAGTTATATTAAAGCCCAGCAATCACGTGCTATTAAAAATATGACTTTAACGTTTTAATTTGCACGCTAATTTACTCAGCGTTAAGCTATGCCTTTATTAAGTAATTTTACCAATTGTAATTACCCTCCTTATTTATAGGAGAACTAATTACAATTGATATAAAGGTTTATTATGACTAACAGCACATACCCTATTGGCACACCAGGCAAAAAATGGAATAACAACGATAAAGCCCAGTGGTTAGCACGCCAAAACATTAAACGCAGTTACCAAAACGAAGTCGTAACGCTAATTAATGACCTTAAAAGCACCTTAGATATAGAGCAATACGGCGAGCTTAATTACGCCGCTGGTACTTACCCATTATATATATTAAAAACGCCTAACTTTAATGCCAATAAACCAACTGTTTTAATCACCGGTGGTGTACATGGCTACGAAACCAGTGGCGTACATGGCGCACTTAGGTTTGCTAAAACATCCGCTATACAATATTGCGAACAGTTTAATATTATTGTTGCCCCCTGCATTAGCCCTTGGGGATATGAAACAATAAACCGCTGGAACCCAGACGCTATTGATCCTAATCGCTCATTTTACGAGGGAAGCCCAGCTCAAGAATCAGCCGCTATTATGGCGTTCGTAAAATCATTAGGTACTGACTTAATCGCTCATATTGATTTACACGAAACAACCGACAGCGATAACAGTGAATTTAGACCCGCACTTGCTGCCCGTGAAGGCACTACAAACACTAATTGGAATATACCTGATGGGTTTTATTTAGTGGCCGATACCAATAAGCCTGAGCCTAAATTTCAAAAAGTAATTATCGAAGATGTAGCAAAGGTTACGCACATTGCACCGAGCGATGAAAACAACCAGCTAATAGGTGTGCCTCAAGAGCAATTTGGCGTTATTAATTACGCAGCACGCGACCTTGGTTTATGTATGGGCTTTACTGATGCCCCTTATGTAACCACTACAGAGGTATATCCTGATAGCCCTACAGCCACAGATGAAGAATGTATATTGGCTCAGGTAGCGGTTATTAAAAGTGCACTTAACTATATTAAAGCACTTTAGTGTGTTTGCAGCCGCTTATATCCTGCTGGCTGCTAAACTAAATTTAAATAAAAAGCTAATTTAGGAAGTATTGATGGAATACGAGAATAAAAACGGACACGTTAATTTATCACTAGAAGGCAATATAGTTATTGCACAATTTAGCGGAAACCTAGAACTTGAGCTTTTAAGTAATTTTAAAACAGCACTTTTTGAAACCATTCAATCATTTAAAGGCGAGAAATGGGGTTATATAAGTGACTCATCAAACGTTGTAGCTGCAACCCCACAGGCCGAGCAAGAAATGGTAGCCATAAGCCACAGCATGCAGCAAAACAACTGTTTAATTAGCGCGTTTGTGCTTACATCACCTATTGCTATAAGCCAAATGCAACGAATAATGCAAAACGCCAAAAGAGACGTTTCTTTCAAAGATTGTCTTTTTGATAATCTAGAATCGGCAAAGCATTTTATTTTAAATGAATTAAACAATGACTTGAGCTAAGTAAAGCTCAAATCATTGTTTATATAGAGCTTATATACTGTACTAATTTTTATAAAATTGGCTGTCTTTGGTTATAGTAATGCTGGCATCTTCTTGCGCTGTTACTACAAATTGTAACTTACTCACTTTGTGCGCAATATTGTAACCATCGGCTGTTACAGTTACAGGAACTCTTTTCATTGCACCTGGCTGTATAAGTGTAGAACTTGGACTTGAGAGTGTTGCTTCTGGCAAGCCCTCTATGGCAATACTGTAATGCAGTGCTTGCTGCGTTTTATTAATAATAGTAAGTGTATAAGGGTTTTCTACCAGACCCTCGTAGTTCACTCTGTAGAGCGCATTCCTATCTCGTAGTACTGAGGCTTCTATTGGTGTGCGTTGCAGCATCCATGCAAACATAGAAATGATTAACAAAGCCGTTAGTGCGCCGTATCCTACTAGTTTTAATCTAAATGGATTGGTTTTTTTACCCTCCATTTGTTTTTCACTGGCGTATTTAATTAAGCCTTTTTCGTAACCAAACTTATTCATGGTATCGTCGCAAGCATCAATACATAAGCCACAGTTTATACATTCATACTGCAAGCCATTTCGAATGTCTATACCTGCAGGACATACCTCTACACATAAGTTACAGTCTACACAGTCACCTAAGTTAAGCTCTTTTGGATCGGCTTTGCGTTTACGTGGTCCACGGCTTTCACCACGCTCGCTATGATAGGTAACAAGCAACGTATCTTTATCAAACATCACTGCCTGAAAACGAGAATACGGGCAAGCAATTGTGCACATTTTTTCGCGTAAAAACCCTGCATTACCGTAGGTGCAAAAAGCGAATAAAAACACCCAAAAGCTCGTAATACCTGACCATTCAAATGTAAGCATTTCCATATACAAACTTTTTGCTGGAATAAAATACGCCATAAACGAGGTGGCGGTTAAAACTGAAATAACAATCCACGCACTGTGCTTAGTAATTTTTTTGCGCCAAGTACTTAACGTCCACTGAGATTTATCTAATTTAATTCGCTGATTTCGTGTACCTTCTATGCGCTGCTCTACCCACGAAAACATAAGCATCCAAATTGTTTGCGGGCACGTATATCCACACCAAACCCGACCAAGCCAGTTAGTTACAAAAAATAACGCAAAAGCCCCCACCATGAATAGCAGGGCTAAAATCATAAAATCTTGAGGAAGGAGTGTTAAACCAAAAATAGTAAAAGTTTGCGTTGCCACATCAAGCAGCACAGCTTGTTGACCGTTATATTGAATCCACGGTATTGCAATAAAAGTTAGCATTAACAGCCAACCTAAATTACGGCGTATGCGCTGAAAAAATCCTTTTTGCTCACGGATATAAATTGGCCCTTCGGTGTTATAGGGCTTAATGATCATGTCTTCTTCTTTAATATCAAACTTCATAGTACTTGCTTCATAATGACGGGTATTAAGCAAGTATTTGCAACTTTCAGACCAAGCTGAAACTTTAATTACTTCATTGATATTAAAGAAATTATTTTAAAAAACAAAAGACAAACTTGCGATATAAAGCGAAATTCGCGATATATCACGAATTTTTAGCAATACCTAACTTTCGCATTTTTGAGCGTAGTGTACTCTCAGGTAAGCCTAATTTAACTGCCGCCCCTTTATCACCCGATATTTGCCAGTGCGATAACGCAAGAACAGAGATTATATGCTGCTTTTGCGCTTCATCGAGCGTAAGTGAGGGATTAATAACGACTTCACCACCCGCTTGCAAAGGCTGGCTTAGCTGAAGTACCGCTTGATTAGATAAAATAGCTTCGCGTTCAAGTACATTTTGCAACTCTCTAATATTGCCTGGCCAATCGTAAGCCTGCAGCTGCGTAATTGCTTTTTTACTTAGCCCTTTTAAGTTTTTCCCGAGCCGCTTATTTAGCTGTGCAATTAAATTAGCGCATAAATAAGGAATATCTTCTTTTCGATCTTTAAGGGCGGGTACTTTTATAGGAAATACATTTAGCCGGTAATACAAATCAATTCTAAACGTGCCTTTTTGTACCATTTCCCACAGGTCGCGATTAGTCGCTGCAATTACTCTAATGTTTACTTTTAACGTATTGCTACCACCTACGCGTTCAAACTCTTGTTCTTGCAGGACTCTCAGTAATTTACTTTGCGCCTCAAGTGGAAGCTCTGCTATCTCATCTAAAAACAAGGTGCCTTTGTCAGCAAGCTCAAAGCGCCCTTTACGGCGTTCATTGGCACCTGTAAACGCGCCCTTTTCATGGCCAAACAATTCCGACTCTAGCAAGCTCGGTGTAAATGCAGCGCAATTTACTTTTATAAAAGCTTGCTCGCTACGTTTGCTTAGCCGATACAAATTACGAGCTACTAATTCTTTACCCGTGCCATTTTCGCCAAGTATAAGCACTGTGCTGTCGGTTTCACTTACCAGTTTTATTTGATCTAACATGGTTTGAAATATATGGCTTTGTCCAACTAGCCCTGAGTCTTGCCAATCTTCGTTAAGTTCTGCAATTAAGTAGTTGTTTTCATCTTTTAGCTGCTCACTTAAATGCTTTACTTGAGTAAGTGCTTCTTGCAGAGCATTTTGTGTTTGCTGTTGCAGTGATATGTCGCGAAATACCGCTACAGCACCAATTAACTCATCATTTTGATAAACCGGTGTTGAGGTGTATTCCACTGCAAATGAGCTACCGTCTTTACGCCAAAAAACTTCATTTTTAACTTCACGACGTTTTCCGTCAAACATGGTGCAATATATTTGGCATTCATTAGCGGGATAAGGTGTGCCATCAGCATGAGTATGGTGATGATATTGATGTATTTTTTTACCTAATAGTTCCTCAGCGCACCAGCCTGTCATGCGCTCAGCGGCAGGGTTAACAAACACCGCATTACCCGATAGGTCAAAACCGTATATGCCCTCACCTACTGCGTTTAGCAATAATTTAGGATCGTTTAAAAATTGTTTTATCATAAATACACCTCGCGAAATATCGCGAGCATTATGGCAATTTTATACGCTAAGTGCACTCATTACTTAAAGTGCACTTACGCGTAAGTTAAAAAGCTATAAATAGTGCTTAAATAACGTTTTTACATCTATTTTTGCACCTAGCCTTGCGGCAATTAAATAAAGTCCTGCAAGTTTTCGATGAATG
Source organism: Pseudoalteromonas sp. FUC4 (assembly GCF_008370255.1). Lineage (GTDB taxonomy): Bacteria > Pseudomonadota > Gammaproteobacteria > Enterobacterales > Alteromonadaceae > Pseudoalteromonas. The sequence continues at coordinate 1,326,222 of NZ_SEUI01000001.1, forward strand.
AATAGCGCATCAACGGGCGGTGTATGCCATTGCTTAGATTGCGCACTAAGGGCAAGCCCTGCATTTTTAATTTTGAGCGCGAGTTCGCTGTTTTTAAAATCAAACTCGCCATTTACTCTTAGTGGCTCGCACGCCATTAAAAATAAATCAATAACATTATTTTTATACTCATCAACTAAGTCATTTTTAAAATAACCAATGTGTGAAGCCGCTTTAAGTACACCTTCTCTGTTGTTTTCACTACCCGCTTTAAATAAATCTAAATAAGCGCAGCTAAGCTCAGATGATATTGCTCGCGTTGCACCATAATCAAATAAAACAATTTTTTGTGTATCAAGCTGATAATGAAAGTTGGCAAAGTTAGGATCGGTTTGAATGAGTTTAAATTCAAACATTTCTTTAAAAAACAAATCAATAAGTTGCTCTGCAACAAAGCTTTTTTGACTATCTGGTAGCTCTGTAATGCTCTCAATAGGCTCTGCGTTTATATATTCCATAGTCAGTACTTGTTGTGTGCTGTGCTCTGGATATACGTTAGGCACTTTAAAGTGGGGATTACTTGCTAGTGCATGTTTATACCGTATTAAATATTGCGCTTCCCGCTTATAATCAGCCTCGGCTAATAACTGCGCTTTAGCCTCACTAATAAGTGGTTTAATATTTAAATCTTTTGGCAATAATCGAGAAATCGTTAATAACGAAATAACATTATCGACATCGCTTACTACACTTTTTGCAATACCAGGGTATTGGATTTTAACAGCAAGCTGATCGCCATTTTCTTTATAAGCTAAATGTACTTGCCCTATAGAAGCCGCTGCAAAAGGTCTTAACTCAATGTGAGAAAAACGCGCTAGCCAGTCATCCCCCCATTGCTCTTTTAATACTTCAACAAGCTGCTTATGAGGCATTGGATTCGCGTCTGAGCGAAGTAAAGCAAGTAACTGAGCCAATTCAGGACTAAGTAAATCACCGGCATCCATTGAGAGCAATTGCCCGAGCTTCATTGCTGCACCACGCAAGTGTGATAGCTGTGTGGCTAGTTTTTCAATATTTTTAGGCTGTAGTAGTAAGCTTTTATTATCCCAACCTTTACCCGTTAGCGCGCTCTTAGCACCATCAACTAACATATTGGTAGCAACACCTGTGGCAAGTGAGCCTAATTTTGCAAAACGGGAAAGCCGAGAAGTGGGAACAGTGCGAGGAGCCGCCATAATATTAAAACCTAATTAGCCTGAAAGTCAGGCTAATTAATACGTATATTGTAAGTAGGTAGATCTACTTATAGACGAGGTACTAGCTTAATTGCGCCTTCAACCACTTGCATATCAAGTGGAAGTTTACTAAGTAGCATCATTTTAGGGTCATCCATGTTTAATGTATAAACTGGGTTAACCGCTAAAAAAGCATTAATAACATCCATTGCTTGGTTATCAAGTGCACCTATATTGCCTTTAAAACCACCGGCATCTACACTCGAATCAAGTAATTTAATATTACGTAAAAACACTGCTTTTTTCTCACTGTCGTAAAATGGGCTACCTTCAATTTGCAGCTTTAAACGCACTGGATACTTAAGTGCGAATGCATTAATCTCAGCGCTCGAATCGGCACCAAGCACAACAACATCGCGGTTATCAGGTCCAATATTTACACTTAGGTCGTTTACATCAAACTGAACCGGTAAACCCATTAAGCTTACTTTTTCACTTAACTTTGGTAATTGCTTACCCAGTACAGATTCAACCTCAGAGTTAGTAAATGAATATACTGATATGCCTTGCGTAGTATTACAGGCTGTTAAAAATAACGCTGCAATAATAACTAAAATTCTCATGAGAACCCTTTTGTTTATAAATTAGTGGTACATAAAAAAGCCGCTATTAAAGCGGCTTATTAAAATAGTAACCAGCACATTTATGCTGGTTTTATTAAGCTGCAAGTGTCGCTTTAAGTCGCGTTAGTGTGTCAGGTTCAACTGAACCGTCACTGAGCGCTAATAACTGTTTTAAATAATAGTTTAAATCAGCATGATCGCCACGATGTTTGTCATCTAGCATGGCTACTTGCTCTGCCATTCTAAGTGACTTATCGGTTGAACTTACGTTCGCTAGTATTTCCATGCGCGTAATAAGTTGCTCTTTACTTAATGTTGTTTTAAGCGGTGCTTGATACTGACTTGGTAACGCTTCATTATTCTCAAGTGCAGTAATTAATGCATCTAAATTAGCTTGCTCAGATTTACTTGTAAGCAATGCAAGTTTATCGTCAATAGCAGCTAGTAACTTAGTAACCCTTGGCGCTAACGATCTAAATTGCGTGTACCCTTTCACTTTTGTTTCTAGGTCGTGCAACTGTGCTCTTTGATTAACATCACTAAGTGCTGCTTCAAGCTCAGCAAGTTCTGCAATTGCTTGTTTATCAGACTCGTTTTGCTCGAGTTTTTGCTGCTCAAACTCACTACTACGCTTAGTAAATGTTTCATCGTTATACTGACGAAACTTCTGCCATAACGCATTTTCAGCCTTTAAACCAGCAAAGCCAATGGTTTGCCATTGCTGCTGCATTTGCTTCAACTCTTGACAAGCAGCCGCTAAATCTTCGCTTTGTGATAATTGCAGCGCTTTTTCCACTAGTTCATTTTTAAGTGCTGCATTACTTTTATGAAATGCGTTTAATAAAGCCAGTACTTGTTGTTGCTCATTTTTATAACGATCGTTTAGTGTACGGTATGTCTTAGGGTCAACCTTACCCACACTGCGCCACGCTTTATTTAAACGATTGTATTGGCTTTCATATTGCTTCCAATCAAAGTCATCCTCAGCAGTTGGCTGTAAATGGAGCGCATGCATGTCGTTAATAATACTTTCACGCTGTGCTTTAGATGCTTCTCGTTGTACTTCTTGCTCTGCGAAGTAACTACGACAAGGCGCAAATAACAGCTCGATTTGTTCATCAAATTGCACGCCTTGTTGCTTTTCTTCATCTGTATCTAAACGACCTAACTCATTCCAACGTTTACGTAGCGCTTTTACTTGCTCTGCACGTTGTTGTGGGTCTGTACACTCTTCGCTTATCAATGCACTTACTTCTTCTAATAAAGCTTTACGCTTTGGTGCTGCTGCATATTTTTGCCAATCTTTAGCATCCGCAAGTTGCGCTTCAAGGTCTGCTTTTATGTTTACAAGTGGCTGCTGGTATTGCTCAGTAAGTGTATCAAATAACTCTTCAAAGCCTTTAAACACACCAAAAGCAACATTAAAACGACCTTCTTCAATTAGGCGTTTAACATCACGGGCTTTGCGTTTTGCTTGGCTTTGGTTTTTTTCAAGTGGCTTAACTAGCTCATTCATTGGTACTAAAAATTGCTTTTTATGCGCATTTAACTGTGTTTTAAATGTACTTTGCAGTGCACCATCTAAAATATTTAAATGATTACGCGCTGCTTTAAAGCCATTATTAAATTCAGTTAGCGTTGCATCGTATTGCGTTAAATCTTCTGCTGGTTTAATCTCGCATAATGATGCAAAAGCGAGTTTGTACTCTTTAATAGCCGTTGTTAACTCGGGTAACTTAGCAACTTGAGTAAATAACTTTTCTAACTTGCTTACAGCGAGTTTCGATTGTGCATTATTAGCAAGTTCTGTTTCGCTAATAGCTTGCTTAGCTTGCGCTACTTTTGCATCAAGCCAATCTTGTTGAATTTGCTCTGGCGTTTCAAGGCCAAGCTGTAAGGCATTTTCAATTTCTTCACCCAAAGCTTCAAGTGTTGCAAGTGCTAATAATTGACGCTGTTGTTGCGCTAATTGCTGCTGCTCTTTGTCATGTACTGCTTTTAGCTGTTCAATGTGTGCATCTAGCTTAGTAGTAATAGAAATATATTTTTCATCAAGCAGCTTAACGCGCTCATCGCTTAACCATTTAAGCTCAAGTGCTTGCCACTGTGCCATTAAATCGCCGGCTTGTGGATTTACAACACCAAAATCTGTTTTTTCACGTAAAGCATTTAACTTAGCTAAAATAACACGTGTTGCACTTTCAACCTGAAGTGGCATTTCAATTGCTAAACGCTCATTTTCAATATGTGTTTCAAGTTCTGCTTTTGCATCACCTTTTGCATGTTTTACTAATGGCTTAATTAATTGATGGGTAATAACAAGATCAACTAACTGAGTTTGTAGCTCTTCGCTACCTTCTTTAAATGCTTTTTCTACTAACTTTGGATTTGCTAAACGTTTTAATAATTTAACGCGTACTTGCAGTTCTTTTTCTGCAAATGCTAACTTTTCGAGTGTTTTAACAGGTGCAAAACGCTCTATGTATTCACTTTTGATTTGCGCTGTTAGTGTACTTTCGCTATTTAAAACAGCATTAGATATTTGCAGCTCTGCTATATCTTTTAATGCTTGATCTTGTTTATACGCTTTCCACCAAAGTGGCAAATTGTTTACCTTTTGCAGTGCTTTACGGCGAATTTCAGCGGAGCTATCTTCAAGTGCTAACGTGTTTAATATGGTTGCATCACGTTCAATGTCTAATTTTTCGATAGCATCAAGACGTACTTGTTGCTTTGGGTGTTTCCACTTAGGTGTAAAAAGGTGCTTAAAGATCATGTTCACTAAACCTAGCTATTTCGTTGTCTGATTTGAATTCTTTTTGTAGTTGAGCTTTTGTCTTTTGGATCATTTCACCATTAGCACCAATCGTAAATTGCTCGTTTGATTGAGCCACCTTTGCTTGATACAACATAACCAACTGCACTGTTTGTTGCTTTTGTTCATCTGATAAAACGGTACCATCTGGCCACTTGCCAGTAGAAGCACCGTATTGTAAGCGTTCGAATAATTCGGGAGTAATATTTTGTACAAGATTGTCAATATTCATGTCATTTTTTCTTTTTTAGAGTCACTAAAATAATACGATTTATAAGGTACCAGATACAGCCTATGCCTATTGCGGCAGTGAAAGCATACCACTGAAGTGTTTCTTCTTGCGGTTGTAAAAAGTACAAACAGAAAAAACCACCTAAAAATAAGATAAGCGCCAAAAAGGAGTGATTTATAAACATCTGCTTTTTTTTAATTCGCTGTTCGCGCTGAAGTTGTAAAACTTGCTCGTCGTTTAGCTCTGCAATGTTGCTTTCGCAATGCGGACATTGCTTATGTTTATCTGAAATTGATTTTGCACATTTTGGGCAACGAATAATCGCCATACTTCTCTCCATACTACGCATAAAAAAAGCGCCTTTCGGCGCCTTTATTGTACTTGTTTTATTTCTCGTTGTCTTTTTTGAATTCAAACCAACAACTGATTTAGGGGCTATAATTTTATAAGTTGCCCACTAAGTTTAGTTACTCAGCGTCTTTAGACTGTTTTTCTAGACGCTTTTCCCAAAACGAGGCGTTTTTAATCCCTAATTTAACTGGGTCAAATGTGATTTTTCCGCCTTTTTTCTTCTGATCCTCATAATCGCTCAAACATAACAAAGCAGGCTTAGCTACAAAGAAAATAGCTAAAATACCCAATATGTTAATCCAAGCCATTAAGCCAACGCCAATATCTCCAATAGTCCAAATATAACCTGAATTATTAACCATACCGTATGCAACCATAAACATAATCACAAATTTCACAAGAACAAGCGGGATATTGCCTTTAAAGTAACGATTTAAGTAAGCAATGTTTGTCTCTGCAATAAAGTAATAAGCAAGTATTGTGGTAAAGGCAAAGAAGAACAATGCAATACCGACAAATGCTTGTCCAAAGCTGCCAAATACACTAAATAAAGCCATTTGAGTAAAGGCTGCTGATCCTACTTCAGTCGCTGCATCGACATTTTGTACAATAAATTGCCCTGCTGGTAGCTCACCCACAATGTTGTATTGCTGCGTTATTAAAATCATTAATGCTGTTGCAGTACATACAAAGAGGGTATCAACATAAACAGAAAAAGCCTGTACTAAACCCTGTTGAGCTGGGTGATCAACTTCTGCTGCAGCTGCTGCATGAGGCCCAGTACCTTGGCCAGCTTCATTAGAATATATACCACGTTTAACGCCCCAACCAATAGCAGCACCAAAACCTGCCTGCGCAGTAAATGCATCATTAATAATTAAATAAAATATATCGCCCACTTTATCTAAATTTAAAAATACCACGATTAGTGCCAGTACTATGTAACCCAGTGCCATAAATGGCACTACTATTTGCGTAAAGTTCGCAATACGTTTTATACCGCCAAAAATAATAAACGCTAAAACAATAAGGATGATTGCTAAAGCGACTAATTTAAAGCTACCTACATCACCAAAGCTAGTAGAAACCATGTTGCCATTGCCAAACACTTGGGTAAACGCATTACCTACCGCATTTGCTTGTACACCAGGTAGAAAAACACCACAGGCAATAATTGCCGAAACAGCAAACAAAATAGCTAGCCATTTTTGCCCTAAACAACGGTCGAAATAATACGCTGGGCCACCACGATATTGCCCGTTTTCTTCTGTTTTATAAATTTGGCCTAAAGTAGACTCTGCGAATGCGGTACTTGCGCCTAAAAAAGCAACAACCCACATCCAAAAAATTGCGCCTGGCCCGCCAAAACCAATAGCCGCTGCAACACCTGCGATATTACCAACACCTACACGTCCAGATAACGAGACTGCAAGGGCTTGAAAAGATGAAATACCTTTATCAGACGTGTTAGGACTAAATAATAACTTACACATTTCTTTAAAATGTCTAACTTGAGCAAATCGAGTTAATACTGAATAAAACAAGCCTGCGCCTAGGCATAAATAGATGAGTGCATTACTCCAAACAACATCATTAACAGCACTTACAAAAGCTTCCATGGATATCCTCTATAGTTATATTTATTATTTTTAATTACGAGACTCTGCTTTAGCTACTACGCTACATAAACTTTACGAAATAAGGTTTTACCTCACCCGTCCCGACTCATGATTTAATTAATCTTAACTTAAGTAACCTAACTTTGTTAACACTTAATTTTCAAAATATATAATTACACACTTGGCGAAAGGCACTACATCTGTAGTATTTAAATGAAAGTAGATTGATTTGTACCGATACGGTGATGATACGCAGCGAAGAAGCGTTGAAAACGTTTTAAGAATAAAGCTGCTATATGATTATTATTTTTTATACAAAGGGTTTTATTAAAAGCAAAAAGGGTATCAAAACTATTGATACCCTTTTAGATAAGCGTTTTATCTTAAATCATCAACAACATTGACAATAGCCGCTAATGTATCTTGACCAAATTGATACGAGCGACGGTCTGACCAGCCATAATCTGGATCAGGTAAATCGTTGTTGTCTTTAAATGGCATTTCAATTGTGTACGTTAATGCTTTGAATTCCTCAGCCGTAGCTGATGAACCTACCGTTAGGTTAGCCTGACCTGGCTCATCTTTTGGATAGCCATGCTCATCTTGAAATTCTGGTGTAATAGTTAAAAGCGCAGCTTTAAAGCTATCTTCTAAGCCTTTTAAGCGTTCATCGTAACTTGGAATACCTTCACTGCCTGCCACAAAGTTATATGGGATAGCTTCATCGCCGTGTATGTCTAGGTGCATATCTAGGCCAGCTTCGCGCATTTTATTTAGTACTAGGTAAACCTCAGGACTATTTTCCATGCTTGGTGTTTGCCATTCACGATTTAAGTTAACGCCTTTAGCGTTAGTACGAAGGTGTCCGCGTGCGCTGCCATCTGGATTCATATTTGGCACAACGTAAAATACTGCTTTTGATAAAAGCGCAGCTGCATGTGGGTCTTCGTCATCAAGAAGTTTGTGCAGTAGACCTTCAACATACCACTGCGCCATTGTTTCACCTGGGTGTTGACGTGCTGTGATCCAAATGGTTTTCTTGTCTTCACTTGGCTCACCAATTTTAAGCACACTCATATCGCGGCCATCGAGTGTTTCACCAAGCGTTATTAATTGGCAAGCGCCTTGGCTTTGTGCCCAAGATAATAGATCTAAATGGCGGTCGTAACTGTATGGTGCAAAGTAAGCAAAATATACGCTGCCGCACTCTGGTTCAATTTCAAAGCTTAATGTGCCATTTTCATAGCTTGATGGTACACGAAACCATGTTTGGCGGTCATATGATGCAACGGCTTGATACCCTTCCCAACCATCTGGGTAAGCTGATTTATCAAGCTCATTAATATTTAACTTATGCAATTGGTAAGGTGTTGTTTCAATACGAAAGTGAAACCACTGATAAAATTCAGACTGGTGATCTTTATTAATTTCTAATTGAATATTTAAAGGATCGGTGGCTTCAATAACTTTGATATTACCACTGTCGAAATTGCTGCTGATTTTCATGAAAAAACCTTTAGGTTGAATAAGTTTATCTGCTTATTAATTCACAGAACTGACATTATTTTATAAATAGTAAAACGAATGTGCACTTTCTTAATTAAAGCCTATCACAAGGCATACGCTTTAAAAATAATACACCACCAAAAAAGCCAGCAACATGCTGGCTTTTAAGTCACTGCAAATAAATTAGCGAGGTAAGCTTGGGAATGACACTTCGGCCATATCGCGCATACAACGAACTACTTGGCAGCTGTAACCAAACTCATTGTCGTACCATACATATAAAACAATACGGTTATCTTCAACAATCGTTGCTTGTGAATCAACAACACCTGCGTAACGGCTACCTACTAAATCGGTAGATACAATTTCCGTTGATGCAGTGTAATCAATTTGATCACGTAAGTCTGAATGAAGTGCTGTGTCGCGTAAAAATGCGTTTAGCTCTTCAACTGATGTGCTCGTTGCTAAGTTAAGATTTAAAATAGCTAGCGACACATTAGGTGTAGGTACGCGGATTGCGTTACCTGTTAACTTGCCTTCAAGCTCTGGTAATGCTTTTGAAACCGCTTTTGCAGCACCTGTTTCAGTAATTACCATATTAAGTGCTGCGGCACGGCCACGGCGCTCTGCTTTGTGGTAGTTATCGATAAGGTTTTGATCGTTCGTGTACGAGTGTACAGTTTCAACATGGCCATTATTGATACCAAACTTATCGTTTAGTGCTTTAAGCGTTGGTGTAATTGCATTGGTTGTACAGCTTGCTGCACAAACAATTTTATCTTCAGGTAAAATATCTTTGTTATTAACACCATATACGATGTTTTTGATATTACCCTTTGCAGGAGCTGTTAATAATACTTTTGCAGCGCCCTTACACTCTAGATGCTGGCCAAGGCCCGCTTCGTCTTTCCAAATACCGGTGTTATCAACAATTAATGCATTGTCAATACCGTATTGAGTGTAATCAATTTCGCTAGGAGAGTTAGCGTAAATAACTTGAATGTAGCTACCGTTAGCTTTAATTGCATTGCGTTCTTTATCAATCGTGATTGAGCCATTGAATGGACCGTGAATTGAATCACGACGCAGTAAGCTTGCACGCTTTTCAAGATCCCCATCTTTACCACCACGCACAACAATAGCGCGCAAACGTAAATCTGAATATGGACCTGATTTTTCAATTAATAAGCGCGCTAATAAACGACCGATACGACCAAAACCATACAATACTACATCGCGTGGCTCTTTCGCTGGTGAGTCTGTTATTTCTGCAAGTTCATCTTTTACAAACTCTTCTACTGAACGACCTTTTGCGGCTTCAGTGAACAAATAACTATATGCAAGCTTACCAATATCAATACGTGCTGAGTTTAATTCCATTTTGCCGATAGCTTCTAAAAATGGGAAGCTTTCGCGCAAACGTAATTTAGTGCCTTCAAACTGAGCAACGGTTTTGTGAGATTTAATAATATCGATAGTACTGGCATTTACGAGAGGGCGGCCATATACAGCGATTTCGATACCACGATTACGGTAAAGCTTACCAATGATTGGTTGCATGCTTTCTGCGTAATCTTGGCGCTCTTGCCAACTATTTGTGTATTCTAACTCGTGAGATGAGGTCATTTTATTTACCTAAGTTTATCATTTTGAACGGATAGCCTTTAAAAATGCACTATATTTTGAGAGTAATGCACTTCAGGCAGGGCTATTCTAATTTAAACTGAAGTTATTCTCTACTGTTAGGCGTTAAATGATTGCGTTAGAATAACAAAGTAAATATTCATTTGGGGTTAAGGAATGCTTAAAAAAGCAAGTGTACTATTGGGTTTGCTAACGTTGGCAGGGTGTGAAGAGCCATTGACACTCGCACAAGTGTGCAAAGAAACACCTGGCTTTTGTAGCGACTTAAACAAAGACAGTCACTGTAAAGATGAGCGTTCTGATGTAATTATCAAACGCTACATTGAATACAAAGACCCTACTGATGAAAATAAATACCAATTACTCAAAGACTTTGAATCTTATAACCAATGCATAACTTTAGCCGCTAAAATTGAACATATTAAGTTAAAAGCTAAAAAAACGTCACGTATTGATGGTCAATTAACGAGTATTAAAGAAATGACTCGGTTATACCAAGATACCCAAAATACAAACCACCCAGGTTTGCTCTACTACCAATGGTCACGAAATAACAACCAAAGTGCGTTGACTAAATTATTGGCTATAGAAAATGATAAAAGTGTAACGCAAAGTGCCGAAATGCAATTTTTTTTAGCATCGTACTATATTAAGTTTGATGATGAAAAAACCATTGATTTACTTTATAAAACTCTTGAGCTCAATAAAAAAGACAACATACCGAATCCGGAAGTGTATACATCACTTATTAGTCTTTTTTATAAACATGATAAATTTAAGCACGCATATATATTTTCTAAAGTAGCGCAAATGTCGGGGATTGAAAATATTGATGTGTTTGAAATTGAGCAGAAATTAGTCGCAAATGGTAAAAGCTTAGATAGCCTAGATGTACTTGCAGAGCAAACATTTCAGCAAATAATGGCAGGTGATTTTGTATCTCCTCGAGAGTTTTAATTTATAACCGCAAAAATAAACTAACACCAATCGGCTTATGTATGGGGTCTATTTAACGTTAAGGAAATTACGCTAGAACTAGGCAAAATTTTTGTATCTAGTTGTTCTAAATAAAAATTTTTAACGACGTAACAGTGCAATTTAATTAGTTAAATTTATCAAAAATTTATGCAGGTTGGTATAATTTAACAACTAGGTTATTCAGGCAAATAAAAAGGCAGCTTACGCTGCCTTTTTTTATTTTGCTTTGCTTGTGCCCACTTCTACGCGGGTTTTAAGCTTTTGACCTGGTCGAAAAGTCACCACGCGACGTGCCGAAATAGGAATATCTTCGCCTGTTTTCGGGTTGCGGCCTGGTCTTTCTTTTTTGTCTCGAAGATCAAAGTTACCAAATCCAGAGAGCTTAACCTGCTCGCCTTTTTCTAGCGCTGAGCGGATTTCTTCAAAAAACGCTTCAACTAAATCTTTGGCATCTTTTTTATTGATCCCGAGCTTTTCAAATAGGTGTTCAGCTATGTCGGCTTTAGTAAGCGCCATATCTAGTCCCTCAACGATGCATTAAACTGTTCGGCCAATTCGGCCACCACGTTATCAACTACTAGATTGATATCTTTCTCTTCGAGTGTTCTATCAACCGCTTGCAGTGTTAGAGCAATCGCCAAACTCTTATAATTTGGCTCAATACCTTTGCCCTTATACACATCGAATAAGTTTAGGTCAACCAATTGATTTCCGCCAACTTTTTCGATCACGCTTAAAATGTCGCCAGATTTAACGCTGTCTGCCACTAAAATCGCGATGTCGCGGCGATTTGAAGGGAATTTAGACACCCCTTCTGCTTGCGGTAAATTTCTTTTTTCTATTGCTGACATTTCAATTTCAAAAACAAAAGTTGCGTTGTTGATATCTAACGACTTTTGAGCTTGAGGATGTAAAGCACCAAAAAAACCAACCTTTTTGCCATCAACATATATTACTGCTGATTGACCTGGGTGAAGTCCATCTGACTGCTCGGCTTTAATTTCAAAGCGAGTAATGTCATTGGTAATTGCAAGTAAGGCTTCAACATCACCTTTTAGGTCGTAAAAATCAACATTACGTTTTTCTTCAACCCAATGCTCGCCATTTACAAGGCCTGTTATAACACCGCCAATAACCGGTACTTGGTAAACACCGTTTTCTGCACTTTCGTCGCTTATAAATTTAAGACCATGTTCGAATAAACGAATACGAGGCTGTTGGCGATTTTGGTTATACGCTACAGACGCTAATAAACCCGGCATTAAACTTACACGCATCGCTGACATTTCAATTGAAATAGGATGTGGCAATACCATTGCTTTACACTCTGGGTGTAAAATAGCTTGTGCTTTAGGGTCAACAAAGCTGTATGTAATTGCTTCTTGGTAACCACGAGTCACAAGCGTATTGCGGAACTTGCTAAGCGCAATAGTTGCTTCATTATGAGTCGTCATTTTAAGTTTTGCAGTTGGCGCAACATTTGGAATGCTGTTGTAACCGTAAACACGTGCTACTTCTTCAATTAAATCTTCTTCGATGCGAATATCAAAACGGTAGCTTGGTACGTCCGCACTCCAGCTTTCATTTTCTACTTTAACATCAAGACCTAAACGCGTAAGAATATCTGTTACTTTAGCATCTTCAATATGATGCCCAATAACACGGTCTAAACGTGCACGACGAAGACGTACTTCAGTCACTTTTGGTAGTTTATCAGCCGCAACAGCTTCAACGACTGGACCTGCTTGACCACCCACAATTTCAAGAAGAAGTGCTGTTGCACGTTCCATTGCATCGTGTTGTAGAGCAAAATCAACACCGCGTTCATAACGATGTGAAGCATCAGTGTGTAAACCGTAGCTACGTGCTTGCCCTGCGATTGCTACAGGATTAAAAAATGCGCTTTCAAGTAATATATCAGATGTTTTATCTGTAACACCTGATTGCTCACCACCAAAAATACCTGCAATTGCAAGTGCTTTGTTATGATCGGCTATCACAAGTGTTGTGTCGTTTAATTTAGCGGTATTACCATCTAATAAAACAAGTTCTTCATCTGCGTTTGCACTACGAACTTTAATACCACCTTCAATCGCATTTAAATCAAACGCGTGCATTGGGTGACCAAGTTCAAGTAATACATAATTAGTAACATCAACTACTGGGTCGATTGAACGTACGCCACTGCGACGTAGCTTTTCAACCATCCAAAGCGGTGTTTCTGCATGAAGGTTAATGCCCTTTATCACACGACCAAGGTAACGAGGACATGCATCTTCGTTAACTAGCTCAATTGATACTTTGTCATCAATTGTTGGCGTAACCGCTGGGATATCTAATACATTTACGTCAATGCTGTTTAAAACACCTACTTCACGAGCAAGGCCTTTTATACCTAAGCAGTCACCACGGTTTGGTGTTAAGTCAACATCAATAATATTATCATCAAGACCTAGGTAGTCACGTAAATCAGTGCCTACTGGTGCATCGCTTGGCAATTCCATAATGCCGTCGCCTTCTTCGCTAATACCTAGCTCAACAAAAGCACATAGCATTCCGTTTGAAGGTTGGCCGCGTAGTTTGGCTTTTTTAATTTTAAAGTCACCAGGCAGTACAGCGCCCACAGTTGCAACAGCAACTTTAATACCTAAACGACAATTTGGTGCACCACACACGATATCAAGTAGCTCATCGCCGCCTACGTTAATTTTGGTAACACGAAGTTTATCTGCATCAGGGTGTTGTCCACATTCAACAACTTCACCAACAACTACGCCATTAAATTTGGCAGCAGCAGGCTCAACGCCATCAACTTCTAGACCAGCCATTGAAAGCTGTTCCGAAAGAGCTTGCGTATCAATAGCAGGATTAACCCACTCTCTTAACCACTTTTCACTAAATTTCATTTTATTGTTTCACTCTTAACGGAACTGGTTCAGGAATTTTAAGTCATTTTCGAAAAATGCACGCAAATCGTTTACGCCATAGCGCAACATAGTTAAACGCTCTACACCCATGCCAAAGGCAAAGCCGGTGTATTTTTCTGGGTCAATACCCACAGACTTAAGTACATTTGGATGTACCATGCCACAGCCTAGTACTTCTAACCACTTACCGTCTTTACCCATAACATCTACTTCAGCTGAAGGTTCTGTAAATGGGAAGAATGAAGGACGGAAACGAATTTCCATATCTTCTTCAAAGAAGTTACGTAAAAAATCATGCAAAATACCTTTAAGCTCAGTAAAGCTAACATCGGTATCAACCATTAAACCTTCAACCTGATGGAACATTGGTGTATGTGTTTGATCGTAATCGTTACGGTATACACGTCCAGGTGAAATAATGCGCAGTGGTGGCTGCTCAGTTTCCATAGTACGAATTTGCACGCCACTAGTTTGTGTGCGTAGTACTAATTTAGGATTGAAATAAAAGGTATCATGATCAGCACGTGCTGGGTGGTGCTCAGGAATATTTAGCGCATCAAAGTTATGAAAATCGTCTTCGATTTCTGGACCAGATTTAACTTCAAAACCTAACTCACCAAAAAAGCTTTCTATACGCTCAATAGTGCGCGTCACTGGGTGTAAACCACCGGTAGGCATAACACGACCTGGCAAAGTTACATCTATAGTTTCAGCAGCTAGCTTTTCTTCAAGTGCTTTACTTGCAAGCAATTCACGCTTTTCGTTAATAGCAACTTGCACATCTTGTTTAGCTTGGTTTATAACTTGGCCTGCTTCTTTACGTTCTTCAGGTGCTATTTTGCCTAACGTTTTAAGTAAGCTAGTGATTTCGCCTTTTTTACCAAGGTAATTAACCCTGATATCTTCTAACTGCGCTATTTCACTGGCACTGGCTACCGCCTCAAGTGCTTGCGCTAATATGTTTTCTAAGTTCATTCGATACCTGATCTTTCACAGAAGGTGATTGCTTAAGAGCGTGTTGGCCTTTCAAGATTGCTTTTCAACTGTGTGATTGGCTATTAAATAAGGTCAAGCATTGGGCTGTAGTTTCCTACAAAAGTCATGCAATAACGCCTAATATAGACCAAACACGTGTTGTTCGAAGTGTTTATCTTGAAGGCTATTTTCTTTGTTGTTTGGGTTTTGCATATAAAAACTATGCTAATGTCCTCACAACGCGATTAAAGCACCCTTAAGTTAAACAAATTCCAATCAGGAAAGGTAAACACGCTCTGATAATAGCTTATGATAACTGAAAGCAGGGTCTAGATTCTAGACCTACTACAGCTTTAACGTTGATTTTATAAAAGGAATAGTTAATTTTCGCTGTGCAGCCATGGATGCATGATCTAATTTGTCGAGTACATCTAATAAAGCTCGCATATCACGGCTTAAACGGGTTAATAAAAAGCGTGCACACTCATCACTTAATTCAAGGCCGCGCATGTGAGCGCGCTTAACAAGTGCTTGTGCTTTATCATCATCACTCATAGAACGAATTTGAAAGGTTGTTCCCCACGTTAAACGAGACTCTAAATCAGGCAGAGATATATTTAGCATGCTAGGAAGTAAATCAGCAGTTACTACTAACATTTTACCGGGTTCGTTAAACCGGTTAAAAAAGTTAAATAGTGCTTTTTCCCACGCATCATTCCCTGCAACTAAATGCACGTCATCAATACATAGAACATCTAACGCTTCTAAACCGTCTAATACCATTGGTCCAAAGTCAATTACTTCGCGCATAGACAGCAGCATATTAGATAAGCCACGCTCTTGTGCTTTAATGCAGGTTGCATATAAAAGGTGAGACTTGCCCGAATCACCTAAACCACATAGGTATGTATACTGAAAAGTTTTTGCTAATTTAGAAAAGCTATCTTTTAGGTGATTAACCTCCAAAGAGTCTTCTCCACCAAAATACGATGCAAATGTTTCGTCATCCGGTAAAGTAACCGGTAGTGCCATTTGCATCGGCTCAGACATTAGCATTATGGTGTTACCCATTGATACTCTAAGCTATTTTTATCAACAACATGATAAAATGCGCGTGGATCCTCATAATCTTTAAATGAAGAGTCTAGCCCTAACCCTTTTTTAAGATCACTCAAGTTACCAGTATGATTTAGTTTAAATTCAACAAATTCCGGTGTTTTACGAACAATTTTGACTTGTGTTACAACACTTAGGCTCAATAATCTTCGTTTCGCTAATTCTATATCAACAAAACTTTGTGTGCCTTTTAGCGTGAGCGTAGCAGTTGCTTGTTCATAATAAGCATTTGGGTCAATTGCATACTCGCTTGCAAGGCCTCGAGCTAAGGTGTCAATCATCTGACTAACTATTTGCTGTTTATCACCCGTTAATCTATTTGAATCAAATTGATCATCATTAGTAAAACGCCAATCTAAAATCCAATTTTCGCTATCTGCTTCTTTATACATTCTTGCTGTAATACTTCGCTCAGCACTGTAGCGTCTAGAGGCCTCTTCTACTGGTTCAGAAAAGTTACCCCATACCTCAGGAATACCTACTAGACGTCGATCTTGTAAATCAAGTAATGGAACAACGACAGGTAAACCACGACGCCCTGCTTTGTCATAAATTAACTGCTCTAACTGCGGGTAACTTTCTTGTGTTACTAATTCTCTGCGCCAATTGTCTTCAATACCTAACCATATTGCGACTAATGGACGTTGTACTCCCCATAAAGGTAAGTTTAACTCTTTAATTAGCGCGTTGATCTTTCGAGCTTCAAATTTAACAACGAGTTTCAATTGTCCGTTTGCTCTCTCGTCATATTCAAACTTAAGCATATAATCAGAAATATCTTTAGTACGTTGCTGCGCTAATTTATTTTGATCTGCAGTTTCATCACCGCTTACTTTAACTAAAACATTAAGCAAAGCTTTGCGACTCGCCGCTAATCGAATATCTCGTGTTTTGTCATCCACTTTTAAAATATCTTGATATAGATCAGTTACTTCAACTGCCGACACAGAAAAACAAAATAAAATGGATATGGCGCTAATTAATAATCTATACACAGGCTGTTAGTTCTTGGTTTTAAACTGATTTGATCCTAAATCAAAGACAGTAACAAAGCAAAATTAAATTTGTTATCTAAGGAAATGAGAGTAATTAGCTTTTATAGAAAGTAAAAAAGATTAAATTAACGTCAGGAGTCGCTGCGCTCGCCCGACCTACGTGATAGGTGTTGTGTGAGTGGATGTTAATTGCGCACATTTCACTTTTCTGCAGACGTAAAAAAGCCCGACTCTTTCGAATCGGGCTTTCTACAATTTGAGGTCGGTGCGCTACGCAGTAGGATGTCGTAGTGCCCACAGCGGTGGAGAGCCACAGTGCAAATGCTACACTCTCTTTGTATCGAGATATGAATGTGTTAATTGCGCACATTTTACTTTTCTCCAGACGTAAAAAAGCCCGACTCTTTCGAATCGGGCTCTCTACAATTTGAAGCCTGGTAATGTCCTACTTTCACATAGCAAATGCTACACTATCATCGGCGCTGTTTCGTTTCACTACTGAGTTCGGCATGGAATCAGGTGGGTCCAAAACGCTATTGTCACCAAGCAAATTAGGTGCAAAGAATTAATGACAAGCACGTAGTGCTACCATTTTCTTTGCGCAAGGTGCCTCAATGTTAACGCTACGCGCTAAGAGTCACCTCTTGAATTTGGAAAATATCTGATAATATTTTTTAAGTCTTTCAGTAAATATCTACTTTAGTCATATTAACTTCTGTCAAACTGTCGCATAAAACGCGTTTGGCGTTGTATGGTTAAGCCTCACGGGTAATTAGTACAAGTTAGCTTAATGGCTCACACCACTTCCACATCTTGCCTATCAACGTTGTAGTCTTCAACGGCCCTTCAGAGACTTTAAAAGTCTAGTGAGAACTCATCTCGAGGCCTGCTTCGCCATAAAACGCGTTTGGCGTTGTATGGTTAAGCCTCACGGGTAATTAGTACAAGTTAGCTTAATGGCTCACACCACTTCCACATCTTGCCTATCAACGTTGTAGTCTTCAACGGCCCTTCAGAGACTTTAAAAGTCTAGTGAGAACTCATCTCGAGGCCTGCTTCGCGCTTAGATGCTTTCAGCGCTTATCAGTTCCGAACGTAGCTACCGGGCAATGCCATTGGCATGACAACCCGAACACCAGCGGTTCGTTCACTCCGGTCCTCTCGTACTAGGAGCAACCCCTCTCAATTCTCAAACGCCCACGGCAGATAGGGACCGAACTGTCTCACGACGTTCTAAACCCAGCTCGCGTACCACTTTAAATGGCGAACAGCCATACCCTTGGGACCGACTTCAGCCCCAGGATGTGATGAGCCGACATCGAGGTGCCAAACACCGCCGTCGATATGAACTCTTGGGCGGTATCAGCCTGTTATCCCCGGAGTACCTTTTATCCGTTGAGCGATGGCCCTTCCATTCAGAACCACCGGATCACTATGACCTACTTTCGTACCTGCTCGACGTGTCTGTCTCGCAGTTAAGCTGGCTTCTACCATTACACTAACCGTACGATGTCCGACCGTACTTAGCCAACCTTCGTGCTCCTCCGTTACTCTTTAGGAGGAGACCGCCCCAGTCAAACTACCCACCAGGCACTGTCCGTAACCCCGATTCAGGGGCCAACGTTAGAACATCAAAACTACAAGGGTGGTATTTCAAGGACGACTCCAMMAMAACTAGCGTCKCWKCTTCAAAGTCTCCCACCTATCCTACACATGTAGGTTCAATGTTCAGTGCCAAGCTGTAGTAAAGGTTCACGGGGTCTTTCCGTCTAGCCGCGGGTACACAGCATCTTCACTGCGATTTCAATTTCACTGAGTCTCGGGTGGAGACAGCGTGGCCATGGTTACACCATTCGTGCAGGTCGGAACTTACCCGACAAGGAATTTCGCTACCTTAGGACCGTTATAGTTACGGCCGCCGTTTACCGGGGCTTCGATCAAGAGCTTCTCCCTAAGGATAACCCCATCAATTAACCTTCCGGCACCGGGCAGGTGTCACACCGTATACGTCATCTTGCGATTTTGCACAGTGCTGTGTTTTTAATAAACAGTCCCAGCCACCTGGTCACTGCGGCTCCCGTCCGCTTAGAGAGCAAGTCTCATCACAGATAGGAGCGTACCTTCTCCCGAAGTTACGGTACGATTTTGCCTAGTTCCTTCACCCGAGTTCTCTCAAGCGCCTTAGTATTCTCTACCTGACCACCTGTGTCGGTTTGGGGTACGATTCCATATAATCTGAAGCTTAGAGGCTTTTCCTGGAAGTATGGCATCAATGCACAGTGCTGTGTTTTTAATAAACAGTCCCAGCCACCTGGTCACTGCGGCTCCCGTCCGCTTAGAGAGCAAGTCTCATCACAGATAGGAGCGTACCTTCTCCCGAAGTTACGGTACGATTTTGCCTAGTTCCTTCACCCGAGTTCTCTCAAGCGCCTTAGTATTCTCTACCTGACCACCTGTGTCGGTTTGGGGTACGATTCCATATAATCTGAAGCTTAGAGGCTTTTCCTGGAAGTATGGCATCAACAACTTCATCACCGTAGTGACTCGTCTCGTGTCTCAGTCTTAATAGCAACCCGGATTTACCTAAGTCACCAACCTACTCACTTTCACATGGACTACCAACGCCATGCTTGTTTAGCCTGCTCCGTCCCCCCATCGCAATTATATCGAGTACAGAAATATTAATCTGTTTCCCATCGACTACGCCTTTCGGCCTCGCCTTAGGGGTCGACTTACCCTACCCTGATTAACATGGGATAGGAACCCTTGGTCTTCCGGCGTGGGAGTTTTTCACTCCCATTATCGTTACTCATGTCAGCATTCGCACTTCTGATACGTCCAGCATACCTCCCGGTACACCTTCAACCGCTTACAGAACGCTCCCCTACCACTCAGAATAAATTCTGAATCCGCAGCTTCGGTGCATAGTTTAGCCCCGTTACATCTTCCGCGCAGACCGACTCGACCAGTGAGCTATTACGCTTTCTTTAAAGGATGGCTGCTTCTAAGCCAACCTCCTGGCTGTCTGGGCCTTTCCACATCGTTTCCCACTTAACTATGACTTTGGGACCTTAGCTGGCGGTCTGGGTTGTTTCCCTCTTCACGACGGACGTTAGCACCCGCCGTGTGTCTCCCGGATATTACTTTACGGTATTCGGAGTTTGCAAAGGGTTGGTAAGTCGGGATGACCCCCTAGCCTTAACAGTGCTCTACCCCCGTAAGTATTCGTCCGAGGCTCTACCTAAATAGATTTCGGGGAGAACCAGCTATCTCCCGGTTTGATTAGCCTTTCACTCCTAGCCACAGGTCATCCCCTAACTTTTCAACGTTAGTGGGTTCGGTCCTCCAGTTGATGTTACTCAACCTTCAACCTGCCCATGGCTAGATCACCGGGTTTCGGGTCTATACCTTGCAACTAGTCGCCCAGTTAAGACTCGGTTTCCCTACGGCTACCCTATTCGGTTAACCTCGCTACAAAATATAAGTCGCTGACCCATTATACAAAAGGTACGCAGTCACCCAACAAGTGGGCTCCTACTGCTTGTACGTACACGGTTTCAGGTTCTATTTCACTCCCCTCACAGGGGTTCTTTTCGCCTTTCCCTCACGGTACTGGTTCACTATCGGTCAGTTGGGAGTATTTAGCCTTAGATGATGGTCCACCTATATTCAGTCAAAGTTTCACGTGCTCCGACCTACTCGATTTCACTTAAAATGTCTTTTCATGTACGGGACTATCACCCTGTATCGTGGCACTTTCCAGAGCCTTCCATTAACACAYAATAAGCTTAAGGGCTGTTCCGATTTCGCTCGCCGCTACTTTCGGAATCTCGGTTGATTTCTTTTCCTACGGGTACTTAGATGTTTCAGTTCTCCGCGTTCGCCTCGTTAACCTATGTATTCAGTTAACGATACCTGCAAGCAGGTGGGTTTCCCCATTCGGAAATCCTAGTCTCAAGCGCTTTTTACTAGCTTGACTAGGCTTATCGCAAGTTAATACGTCCTTCATCG
Organism: Pseudoalteromonas sp. FUC4; assembly: GCF_008370255.1. Taxonomy (GTDB): domain Bacteria; phylum Pseudomonadota; class Gammaproteobacteria; order Enterobacterales; family Alteromonadaceae; genus Pseudoalteromonas. The sequence continues at coordinate 1,347,228 of NZ_SEUI01000001.1, forward strand.
CCTCCAACTGCCAAGGCATCCACCGTGTACGCTTAGTCACTTAACCATACAACCCAAACGGGTCTTTGTTTTTAGATGTTTCAGTTCTCCGCGTTCGCCTCGTTAACCTATGTATTCAGTTAACGATACCTGCAAGCAGGTGGGTTTCCCCATTCGGAAATCCTAGTCTCAAGCGCTTTTTACTAGCTTGACTAGGCTTATCGCAAGTTAATACGTCCTTCATCGCCTCCAACTGCCAAGGCATCCACCGTGTACGCTTAGTCACTTAACCAT
>NZ_SEUI01000010.1 GCF_008370255.1 Pseudoalteromonas sp. FUC4
AAAAATCCAAAAATCCAAAAATCCAAAAATCCAAAAATCCAAAAATCCAAAAATCCAAAAATCCAAAAATCCAAAAATCCAAAAATCCAAAAATCCAAAAATCCAAAAATCCAAAAATCCAAAAATCCAAAAATCCAAAAATCCAAAAATCCAAAAATCCAAAAATCCAAAAATCCAAAAATATTCAGTACTTATAAAGATTCGATTTGCTAGCATAAATTTAATCATCCAACTTTATTAGGAGGATTTATGGCAAGTGGATGGGCACGAGACGGTGCAATTCAAGATCAAATTGATGCAAGTGTTAACGACGCCGTACAGTATGCAAGAAGCAATTTAATATCTGGTGCAAGTGCTGAGTTATGTGACGAGTGCGATGAAAAAATCCCACAAGCACGAAGGCTCGCGCTACCAGGAGTTCGCTACTGTGTTGCATGCCAAGCTGCAATAGAAGGTAATGGTGCTGGCGCTAAATCGTTTAATAGGCGTGGTAGTAAAGATAGTCAGTTGCGTTAAAAAGGTGCTCAAAGCACCTTTTTATTTAATGCTAATCGGCATAACCATTTGAACAATATATAAAATTAAACCCCTCCATAGTTATACCACCAGTATAAATCTTTGATCAATTTAACGAATTAAATTGCACTATAACGTCGTTAAAAATTTTTATTTAGAACAACTAGATACAAAAATTTTTGCCTAGTCCTAGCGTAATTTTCTTAACGTTAAATAGACCCCATATAAGCAGATTGGCATTAAGCAAATTGTAATAACTTGAATTAGTTGTTAAGGAATTTAAAATTTACTCATGTCTTCTTTTTTCTGAATTAACTCAATTGCATAGCCATCAGGGTCTTTTACAAAAGCAATTTCAGTAGTACCGCCTTTTACAGGCCCTGGTTCACGGCTTACATTGCCACCGGCAGCTTTAATATCTGCACATGCTTTGTAAATATCATCAAACTCAATAGCAATATGACCATATCCATTACCTAGGTCGTAGCTATCTTCGTCCCAATTATAAGTTAGCTCCAATACTGTGTTATCTGCTTCGTCGCCATATCCAACAAAGGCAAGAGTGTATCTGTATTCACTGTTATCAGCTCTGCGTAATTCTTTCATACCTAATATTTCAGTATAAAAAGCAATTGATTTATCCAAATTGGCTACACGCAGCATAGTATGTAATAAACGCATTTTTAGTTCCTTTAGTTATTTATTCAAAGTTAAGGGTATTTTTAACTAAGCGCTATTATTGAGCGCATTTTAGGGGTTTTATATGTATTAGCCATATATGTAGGCACTACATATAAATCACAACCTTAATATGAGAGTGGGTTTAAAACAGTTTGAGTACGACCTTTATAAATTGACAATCAATGAATCATTTTATCAAATTTTGCATATTTAAATAACCAGTACTCAATTATTGGTCAACCTATTAGTATAAAAATAGTTACTGATTGTTCAACAAACGTTAACCTTTGCTTAATTGTGTCATTGCTATATAACAATTTGTTTTTGTTACCTTTTAAGTTGCTTGCTGTGTAATTTGTAAAAATATGGCATTTGCTTGGTTAACTTATTGGTTGACAAAAAAGGCGTATGGTAATACAGTTTTTACATACCAATTGGTAAGTTGCTTGGTTTGAGTGAATACAATGTATTGGTAATTAATCAGAGTTACGTTTTGCATAGGTTAATTTATAAATAACTCAAGCTTAAAGTTACTCTACAAATTGAAACAAAAGACACAGCGTATTTATAGAGTAAATTTTACTTGTTCTTATAAAAGTATGCGCCACATATTTAGGAGTTATTCATGTCAAAACCAGTCATCGGTTTCATCGGCTTAGGCTTAATGGGCGGCAACATGGCCGAAAATTTACAAAACAAAGGCTATGAGCTAATTGTTATGGACCTTAGCAAAGATGCGGTTGCAGCATGTGTTGCTAGAGGCGCAAAAACAGCAAGCACTGCAAAAGAGCTAGCTGAAGGTTCAGATATTGTTATGTTTTGTCTTACAACGTCTGCCGTTGTAGAAAAAATTGTTTACGCAGAAGACGGTATCCTAGCGGGTATTAAAGAAGGTGCAGTATTAGTTGATTTTGGTACTTCTATTCCATCATCTACGAAAAAAATTGGTGCTGATTTAGCAGCTAAAGGCGCAGGCATGATCGACGCGCCACTAGGTCGTACACCAGCACATGCTAAAGATGGTCTATTAAACATTATGGCTTCAGGCGATATTGATACATTCAATAAAGTTAAACCAGTACTGGAAGATCAAGGTGAAAACGTTTTCCATCTTGGCGAGCTAGGTGCAGGTCATACAACTAAGCTTATCAACAACTTCATGGGCATGACAACAGTATGTGCTATGTCACAAGCATTTGCAGTGGCAGAGCTTGCTGGTGTTGACCGTCAACAACTTTTCGACATTATGTCGACTGGTCCATCTAACTCACCGTTTATGCAATTTTGTAAAAACTATGCAGTTGATAATGTTAGCGACCTTGGTTTTTCGATTGCTAATGCAAACAAAGATTTAGGCTACTTCCTACAAATGGTAGAAGACCTAGGTACTGAATCAAAAATCGCTGAAGGTTCATCAGCTAACCTACAAGCAGCGTTTGACGCTGGTATGGGTCAAGGTAACGTTCCTGAAATTTTTGATTACTTCAAAAAGTTAGAAAAGTAATACTTCTCGACCTTATTGAGCGCTTTGAGCTTTAACTTAAAGCGCTTTAACACACATGACACCAATTGACTAAAGTCTTTGTGCAATGTCAGCTTTTTTTAATTCTGATGAAGCACTACTTTCAGTCACAACGAAAAAGAGTTAACTATGCGTTTGATTAATACAATAAAGCTTAGTCTAGTTCTCATCGGTTGCATATCCACACAAGTAGCGGCCAAAGATTATTTTATAGAAAGTAAACAAGCTTTTAATGATATCGCAGCTAATCTAGTTGCTGGCGACAAAGTAGTACTTAAAAATGGTACTTGGTCTGACTTCGAAATTCTACTTGAAGGCCAAGGTACAAAAAACTCTCCTATTATATTAACCGCTGAAACTAACGGAAAAGTAATTCTATCAGGTCAATCTAACCTAAGACTTGCAGGTAAATACCTTGAAGCTTCTGGTTTAGTATTTAAAGACGGCTACACACCGAGCTCAGCTGTAATAGAATTTCGTAAAAATAAAAATGAATTAGCCTACAATTCACGAGTTACTCAAACAGTAATCGATAATTACAGTAATCCAGACAAACGAGAGTCTGATTATTGGGTTGCCTTATATGGACAACATAACCGCTTTGATCATAGCCATTTAGTTGGCAAACGAAATAAAGGTGTGACAGTTGCTGTTCGTTTAAACACTAAAGCAAGCCAGGAAAACTATCATCGTATAGATAACAACTATTTTGGCTACCGTCCTACTTTTGGTTCTAACGGTGGTGAAACCCTGCGTATTGGCACCAGCCACTACTCACTAACTGATTCGCATACATTGGTTGAAAATAATTACTTTGAACGTACCAATGGTGAAGTGGAAATTGTTTCGGTTAAGTCAGGTAAAAACATCCTTCGTAATAACGTATTTTATGAAGCGCGCGGTACATTAACGCTGCGCCATGGTAACAGCAATCTGATAGAAGAAAATATTTTTATTGGTAATGGTGTTGATCACACAGGTGGTATCCGCGTTATCAATAAAGATCAAATTGTAAGAAATAACTACCTACTAGGCCTTACAGGCTATCGTTTTGGCAGTGGCTTTACTGTGATGAACGGCGTACCGAATTCATCTATTAATCGTTATCACCAAGTAGAAAATGCGACGATTGAAAACAACACATTTATAAATGTGCGTCATATTCAACTTGCTGCAGGTAGCGATGCTGAGCGTAGCGCAGCCCCAAAAAATAGCGTAATGAAAAACAACTTAATCATAAACCAAGATGGTGAACAGCCATTTACAACATTCGACGATGTAAGTGGGTTAGTATTAAGTAACAACATTGCAGATACAAAAGTGCTTTCTGAGCTAACGTACGGTGTAAAAAAAGAAAAAATCACGCTTGAAAAAGCAAGTAATGGTTTACTTTACCCAACATCTAAAAGTTTAAATGTAGGTGCAAAGCGCGATTTAAAAGTACTTAAAAAAGAAGATACCGGTGTTAGTTGGTATGCAAAAGTACCTGCTTTAGTTGATTTTGATTCTGGTAAGACGCATTCTGTTAAAGCTGATGTAAGTGCATTACTAGATGCTATTGATAATGCAGAGTCGGGCGATGTTCTAGAACTAGCGCCTGGCCAGTATGATGTGTCTAAACTAGTTAAAATTGATAAAACGTTGACAATTAAAGCAAAGCAGAACGCAAAGTCTAAACTTACTTTTCAACGCTCTACCTTGTTTGAAATACATGATGGCGGCAGCTTAAAACTAGATGGTTTATCAATTTCAGGTGAAAACGCGCCAGATGCTATAGGTAACAGCATTGTTCGTACGCAAAAATGGGGTATGGTTGATAATTACCGCTTTGTAATGACCAACTCAGAGTTAAATGCTTTAGATATTAATCATTCATTCCATTTCTTTATCACTGGTAAAGGTGCAATGGCTGACGAAATTATTGTTACAGGTAATACCTTTAATACAGTAACAGGTGACATTTTACGTCTAAATACCGAAATTGAAGACCTAGGTGTATACAACGCGGAATACGTTATTGTAAATAATAATACATTTAATGATGTAAAAGGCGGCATAGTTAAGCTTTATCGTGGTGGCACTGATGAAAGTACATTTGGTCCTCATTTTGAAATGACAAATAACACACTTAATAATGTCGGCCTTGGTAAGCGTAACAAAGAGCAAGCGAGCATTTATGTTCACGGTGTTCAGGTAACTAATATCAAAGATAATAAATTTGTTAAATCTGCTCCTATTGTTGTAGAGCACACCGTAGGCGAGCCTAAAACTGAAATCTTAGGCAATATATTTGATGCAACTAAAGCACCAAGCGTTAAAGAGTTAAGAGTTAAAGGCCCACACACTGCAGTATTAAAAAACAACAACATTTTAAATAAGGCAGGGTAAATACTATGTACTTATTAAAATGCCAAACACGTTTTAAAATAGCTGCTGTAGCTGCAATTACATTACTTACATCATTGGGTGCGCATGCAGCGCACCCAAACTTAGTGATTACTACTGATGATGTTAAGCAAATGCGCCAAGCAATTAGTAGCAACGGTAGCACAAAGTTTGCTACTGCGTTTGAATCGCTAAAAGCGCAAGTTGATGAACAAATAGCACAGCCTATCACTGTACCTGTACCAAAAGATGGCGGTGGTGGTTATACACATGAACGCCATAAGAAGAATTACCAACTTATGTACAACGCGGGCATTATTTATCAATTAAGCCAAGATGATAAATACGCAAACTATGTACGTGATATGTTGCTTGAGTATGCAAAATTATACCCAACGCTTGGTCTGCATCCAAAACGTAAAATGGACTCGCAAAATCCAGGTAAGTTTTTTTGGCAAAGCCTAAATGAAGCAATGTGGCTTGTGTACACAATACAGGCTTACGATCTAATTCATGACTCGTTAAATGCCGATAATATTAAAACAATCGAAAATGACTTACTCCGTCCTGTTTCGTTGTTCACATCAGTAGGCCAACCTTCTACATTTAATAAAGTACATAATCATGGAACATGGGCAACAGCAGGTGTTGGCATGGCAGGTTATGTATTAGGCGAACCTGAGTGGGTAGAAAAATCATTATACGATTTAGAAAAGTCGGGTAAGGGTGGCTTTATTAAACAGCTAGAGATGCTGTTTTCACCACAAGGTTACTATAACGAAGGTCCTTACTATCAACGCTTTGCACTATTACCATTTGTAACGTTTGCTAAAGCGATTGAAAACAACGAACCACAACGAAAAATATTTGAATATCGCGATGGCATATTATTAAAAGCGATTGATACAACGATTCAACTTAGCTACAACGGTTTGTTTTTTCCAATTAACGATGCAATAAAAAGTAAAGGCATCGATACCATTGAGTTAGTTAATGGTGTAACTGCAGCGTATGGATTAACTAACGACGCAGGTTATTTAGATATTGCTAAGCAACAAGACCAAATAATTCTCTCTGGTGATGGGCTAAAAGTAGCTCAAGCACTTGATAACAACATGGCAAAACCTTATTCGTTTAAATCTGTTGCCTTCGGTGATGGGAATGACGGAAAGCAAGGCGCTTTAGTTGTAATGAGAACGCAGGTAGGTGGCGATCAAGCGCTACTGTTTAAACCTGCTGCACAAGGTTTAGGCCATGGTCATTTTGATAAATTAACATGGCAGTTTTACGACCACGGAAATGAAATTGTATCTGATTATGGCGCAGCACGTTTCTTAAATGTAGAAGCTAAATACGGCGGTCGTTATTTACCTGAAAACGAAACTTACGCTAAACACACTGTTGCGCACAATACGGTAGTAGTTGACGAAACAACGCATTTTAATGCAAATGTTGAAGTGGGAAATAGTAATTACCCTACACTTAACTTTTTCGAAACAAATCAATACGGCACGGTTTCAAGCGGCGAAATAAGCACTGCTTATAAAGGCGTTGATCTTGAACGTACGCTTGCATTAATTAATTTACCAGAGCTTGAAAGCACCGTTGCACTTGATATATTTGATGTTGCTGCAAATAAAGCGCATCAGCTTGACTTGCCTTTGCATTATAAAGGTCAGCTTATCGATACCAGCTTTAAGCTAAAAGCAAATGCAACACAACTGTCTGCATTAGGCACTAAAAATGGCTACCAGCATTTATGGCTTAAAGCTCAAGCGCAACCTCAAAGTGGTTTAGCTAAAGTAACGTGGCTAAACGAAAATGGCCGTTTTTACACGCAGACGAGCTTGGTTAAAGGTGATGAGTCTTTCTTATTTACTCAAATAGGCGCAAACGACCCAGATTTTAATTTACGCAACGAAAACGGTTTTATTCGTCGTGTTGAGGGTCAAAAAAATCATAAATTTATATCAGTACTAGAGCCTCACGGTGAATACAACCCGAGTAAAGAATATACTTTAGAAGCTGTTAGTAGAGTTACAAAGCTTGAATATAGTCAGCAGGGCGATTTAACACTTGTTGAACTTGATATTAAAGGCAATTCGTATTTAGTGGCTATTAACAAAGTTGCTGAATCAGCTAAGCCTGGCAAACACACATTCAATTATCAAAATAAAGAGTTCACTTTAAATGGCCGATTGGGCGTTTATATGATGAACAATAATCAGGAGTAAACAGGATGCAAAAGCAAAGCGCAAACTTTTCATTTGGCAACGAGACCGAAATTGAAGATTTAGGAAATGGTCTAAAACGTCAAATGCTAGGTTATAACGAAGAGCTAATGGCCGTTAAAATTTGGTTTGAGAAAGGGGCTATTGGTTATAACCATGCCCACAGACATTCTCAAGTAACGTATGTTGTTGAAGGTGAGTTTCACTTTAACATTGATGGCGTAACTAAAATCTTAAAACCGGGTGATAGCTGCTTAATCCCTCCATTTGCTGATCATGGTGCTACCTGCCCAACAGGCGGAATCCTGATTGATACCTTTAGCCCAGCGCGTGAAGACTTTCTTGAGGATTAATTATGCAACTTAAAGGCTTACGTTGGTGGGTTATAGCGCTAATTGCGCTAGCGACCATTATTAACTATATAGACCGCCAAGCACTTAGTGTGCTTTGGCCGGACATTGTTGAAGATTTATTTCCTGATGAATCAGCGCTAGAACGCAAACAAATATACGCTAACATTTCAATTGTATTTGTATTTGCTTATGCATTTGGTCAGGCAATCTTTGGTAAAATATTTGACTGGGTGGGCACACGCTTTGGTTTTGTACTATCAATAGGTGTTTGGTCTATTGCGACCGTTGCGCATGCATTTGCACAAGGTGTACTTAGTCTTAGTATTTTTCGCGCAATCTTAGGTATAGCAGAAGCTGGTAACTGGCCTGGTGCAGCTAAAGGTAACGCAGAATGGTTCCCTACCAAGGAACGTGCTTTAGCACAGGGTATTTTTAACTCTGGCGCCGCAATTGGCGGCATTATTGCTATTCCTTTGATTGCTTATTTAACTATCTACTTTAGCTGGCAAATGGTGTTTGTTTTTGTTGGTGCATTAGGTTTCCTTTGGTTAGTTCCATGGTTAATTTTAGTTAAAGCACCGCCTAGCTCACATCCTTGGCTGACTGCTGAAGAACGTGAATATATCTTAACGGGTCAAAGACGTGTTGATGACAACGGTGATGTAACTGGTGAAGATGAAGAAGAATATAACCCTACAACTGCTGAGTTACTTTCTCGTAAGCAAAGCTGGGGTGTAATCATTGCCTCTGCTGCAATTGACCCTATTTGGTGGTTATTTGTTTTTTGGATTCCTATTTACTTAAATGAAGTATATGGCATGGATGTTAAGTCTATTGGTATATACGGTTGGGTACCTTATGTTGGCGCTATGTTTGGTGCTTGGTTTGGTGGCTTATTGGCTCAAAATCGACTCAAAGCAGGCTGGAATACAGACAAAACACGTAAGCTAACTATTACGCTGGGTTGTTTAATAATGCTACCTGCGTTACTTGCAATGGCAAATCCAGGTGGACCAACAACAGCAGTACTAATTATGGCTGTTATCTTATTTGGTTTTCAAACTGCAATTGGTAACGTGCAAACACTACCAAGTGATTTGTTAGGCAAAAAAGCTGTAGGTACATTATCAGGTTTTTCTGGTATGGCGGCAAAACTTGGTGCTGTAGGTCTTACATCGCTAGTACCTTTTCTTACTGCTGATGGTAACTACACACCAGCATTTGTAATTGGTGCTTCTTTAGCCATCATTGCAATGGCAGCTGTTTGGATTTTAATTCCAAAAATAGAACCTCTTAAAAAGCCTCAATAATCTAGATAATAACTGCTATGCCAGCATATTTTGTATAAGTGCATAGCAGTTAACTACATAGGGTAACTTCCAAGATGAAAAATATTTACTTTATCGGTGAATGCATGGTCGAGCTTAGAGCTATGAGCGCGGCAACACTGCACCAATCATTTGCAGGCGATGTTTATAATTCTGCAGTGTATTTAAAACGTTGCTTCCCGCAGGTTACTACTTCGGTTGTTACGGCTTTAGGTCAAGATAATTTAAGTAAAAAAATGCTAGAACGCTTTGAGAGTGAACAAATAAATACGCAACTTGTATTTGCTCACGACACCAAAGTACCTGGTATGTACTACATAGAAACTGATGAGCATGGTGAGCGTAGTTTTATTTATTGGCGCAATGATTCTGCAGCTAAAAAGGTTGTTGATTTTTTAGATGCTGATGCACTCGAGCAGCTTAGCCAAGGTGATATGTTTTTCTTTTCAGGAATTTCATTAGCAATAATTGAAGAAAGTGCACGTGAGCATTTTTGGAAAGTTGTAAAGCAGCTTAAAGATGCTGGGGTTAAAATAGTTTTTGATCCTAACTATAGAGCGCGTTTGTGGAATAGTGTAGAGGAAACTAAAGAGCAATATCATTTAGCCTTTACGCTTGCAGATATTACCCTACCTGGCGTTGAAGATTTAACAACACTTTATGACGTACATAGCGTAGAAGCGGTTGTTGAATATTTAAAGCCTTACCAAATTGAAGAAATTGTTGTTAAAAATGGCCCTGAATCGGTAGTGACAAAAGAGGGCGATACGCTTCAAAGCCACACTATAATACCGGTAACAAATGTTGTAGATACGACATCCGCAGGCGATGCTTTTAACGGTGTTTACTTAGGTGCTCGTTTATCTGATAAACCAATTTCGAGTGCTGTACAACTTGCTGCAAAAGCAGCAGGTGCTGTTATACAACAGCCAGGCGCTATTGCTCCAAAAGATATATTTCAGCTAGCAATGGTTGAAGCTGGGATCTGATACCAATTTTATTAAAAACATGATCACCTTAGCGTATTAAATAACTCACTAACTACGTTAAAAATTATTTATATAGAGCAACTATTTATCATAATTTTAGCCTTGTTATTGAGCTATTTTCTCGTCGCTATAATAGCTCATTAATTTAATGCAATTGGTATAACAAAATAATCAAACATTAAAGGCCGCCATATCTTGGCCGCATTACTTTTTATAAAGGAACAACGTTATGACTCGCTTTTCTGAACTTATGTCAGGACAAACACTGCTACCTATAATTCAAGCAGATACACCAGAGCAAGGTGTTCAAATAGCGAAAGCTATGGCCAATGCTGGCCTTACTTTAGTTGAAGTAGTGTTAAGAACAGAGGCATCATTAGAGGCATTAAAAGCTATTAAGGCACAAGTGCCAGAGCTAAAAGTCGGTGCGGGTACAGTCATAAATACTGACATTTTAGAGCAAGCACTTGAAGCGGGTTCTGATTTTATTGTAACCCCAGCGGTGTCTCCTACGTTACTTGAAGCACTTGCTAAATGTGATGTGCCGGTACTTCCTGGTGTATCAAACACCGGTGATATTTTAATGGCGCTTGAATATGGCTTTGAAGAGCAAAAATTATTCCCAGCATCGCTTGCCGGTGGCGCTCCTTTTGTATCAGCTGTGTCGTCAGTATTTAGAGATGTCAGCTTTTGCCCTACAGGCGGTGTTAGCGAAAGTAACAAAATGGACTATCTTTCTTTAAATAATGTATTCGCCGTTGGCGGTACTTGGATAGCGAAAAAAGAGTGGGTTGAACAAGAAAATTGGCAAGCAATTACCGATTCTTGTATCCAAGCTTTAAAGTAAAAAGGATCTTATAAATGAATTATTTAGCCCCAACAATACTGCCAGGCGTAATCGTTGGCGATGAAGTAAGTGCTGTATATGAACACGCGCGTACTAATCAATATGCGTTGCCAGCGGTAAATGTTGTTAGTACAACATCTATAAATGCGACGCTAGAAGCTGCTAAAAAGAAAAACTCGCCCGTTATTATTCAGCTTTCTAACGGTGGAGCGCAGTTCTTTTGTGGTAAAAGCTTATCTTTACCAGAGCAACAATCAGCGGTGCTTGGGGCGGTAAGTGCTGCAAGGTATGTACATTCGGTTGCAGCACATTATGAAGTAGCAGTGATGCTTCATACTGATCACGCAGCTAAAAAGCTACTACCTTGGATTGATGGTTTGCTTGATGAAGGTGAAAGACACTTTGAACTGACTGGTAAACCATTGTTTAGCTCACATATGATTGATCTGTCAGAAGAGCCTTTAGAAGAAAATATCGAAATTTGTGAACGTTATTTAACGCGTATGGCAAAAATAGGTATGACGCTTGAAATTGAGCTTGGCTGCACGGGCGGCGAGGAAGACGGTGTTGATAACTCACACCTAGATAGTTCTGCTTTATATACTCAACCTGAAGATGTTGCATTTGCTTACGAACGCTTAAGCCGTATTAGCCCTAATTTTATAATTGCAGCCTCTTTTGGCAATGTTCATGGTGTATATAAACCGGGTAACGTTGTTCTTACGCCAACTATTTTAAAAGATTCACAAGCTTACGTATCAGAAAAATTTAATCTACCAAGCAACTCAATTAACTTTGTGTTTCATGGTGGTAGTGGTTCTGAGTACAGTAAAATTGCAGAGTCTTTAACATATGGCGTAGTGAAGATGAATATTGATACCGATACGCAGTGGGCGTGTTGGACAGGTATTTTAGATTACTACAAAGACAAGCAAGCATATCTACAAGGGCAAATTGGTAACCCAGATGGGGATGATAAGCCAAACAAGAAATACTATGACCCTCGTGTATGGCTGCGTCATTCAGAGCAAAGTATGGTTGCAAGGTTAGAGCAGTGCTTTGACGATCTAAATTGTGTAAACAGGTATAGCGCATGAAAAGATTAAATACAGTATTGAAAGAAGACGGTGTAGATACCGATCTTATTTTACTTATTCGCACAATTTTAGCGACCAGTAAAGAAATTGCTTTTCGAGTAAGCCAAGGTGAATTAGCCGGTGTTTTAGGCTCAACATTGAATGAAAACGTTCAAGGTGAAGTTCAGAAAAAGCTAGATGTAATCGCAAACCAACTACTTAAAGACATCCTACTTGACGATAGCAGTGTACGCTCTGTTGCATCAGAGGAAGAAGATCATGCGGTAGGTGGCCACCCTGAAGGTAAGTTTATTGTTGCTTTTGACCCGCTAGATGGCTCTTCTAATATTGATGTAAATGGCCAAATAGGCACTATATTTACTATTTATTTAGCCCGTGACGATGTTGCCTTCGACAGCGACGAGCAATTTAGTCAGCCCGGTGTAAATCAAGTATGTGCAGGCTACGTGTTATACGGCCCTTCATCATTACTTGTAATGAGTACTGGCGGTCCTACGCGTTGTTATACATTAGACTCAACACATGGTGGCTATTTGCTGACAAATAAGCAGTTAAGTGTTCCAGAACAAAGTCGTGAGTTTGCCGTTAATATGGCTAACTACCGTTATTGGGACGAACCGACACAAGTGTATTTTGATAAGTTGCTTTACACCTGTGAAACCTTTGAAAAAAGCTCTATGCGCTGGAATGCTGCGATGGTAGGCGACGTTCATCGTATATTATGCCGAGGCGGGTTATTTTTGTATCCACAAGATAAACGCAGTGGTAACGATAACGGAAAAATAAGACTGCTTTATGAAGCAAACCCGTTAGCACTTTTAGTTGAAAACGCGGGTGGTAAAGCAACCTCTAGAGGAACGCGAATTTTAGATATTGCGCCAACTAGCTTGCACCAGCGTGTGCCTGTTGCTTTGGGCTCAAATGAGCCCGTAGAGTTTTATAATAACGCTATTTTATAAAGCATCACTTAGTATATAAATAAAGTAGGGGCAAGATAATAACCCCTACTTTTTAACAATTTATCTAACGCATTCCTAATATCCACTTCCCTTACTCAATAGGTATCAGAATCTAATTTCTTAAATACCTATTAAGTAACAGCATTAATTAATCCTTCAAACTTGGGTGTTATTAGCTCCGAGTACCTAGTTTTATTTGATTGAATTTTACTAATCATTCCTTGTTCTTAATTATTCGTATTCTTCGCTTTAAACCTATCTGACATTGCGGTAATGGCAATAAGTGGCAATTGGTATACTTATTGGTAATATTTAAATCTAAAATTGGTTGATCATCGTGCTTCGTTTAAGTATATTAATGTTAAAGGTTACATAAAATATACATCAACATAACAAGCTAACACACTAAAATCACACAACAACAACCAGCGGAGAATTCAAATGTCGTTGAAGTCACGAGATAACAATAATTCTACAACAGGGCAGTTTGCAATGCGCCCAGTTGCAAAATGGGTAAGAACAGCGGTCATCGCAGGTATGGCAAGTTCTTGCGTATTTACAGCAAGCGCAAAGGAAGATCAGGGAAAAGCGACAGAAGTTGAAGAAGACGTTGAAATAATTAGTGTTACAGGTACGCGTAGAACGATACAAGATCAAATAGCGATCAAGCGCGAGTCAACAACCGTTGTTGATGGCTTATCATCAGAAGACATTGGTGATTTACCAGCACTTTCTATCGGTGAAGCACTTGAATCAATTACAGGTGCTGCATCTCACCGTGAAAACGGTGGTGCTACAGAAATCACTATCCGTGGTCTTGGTCCATTTTTAAGTGCAACACACATTAATGGTCGTGAAGCGACTAATGGTAGTGGTGACCGCTCAGTTAACTTTTCGCAGTTTCCGTCTGAACTTGTAAAAAAAGTAGCAATTTATAAAACGCAAGATGCGTCAATGATTGAAGGCGGTGTTGCAGGTGTTATTGCACTTGAAACTATAACTCCACTTGATTTTGGCAAGCAACGTGTATCAGCTGAAGTTAAACTAAATTACAACCCAGATGAAGGTAATGTAGATAACTCACTTCAAAGTGACGCGGGTTACCGTGGCACGTTTAGTTATGTTGACCAGTTTGAATTTGATAATGGCCAAGCCATTGGTGTGTCTTTTGGTGTACAGCGCCAAGATATTAGTCAACCAGAAGCTGAATACAGAAGCTCTAGCCCATCAGGCTCTTCATTATGGGCGTGTATAAACGATCCAAATAATACCAATGAAGGTTTTTATCGTAGTAAAGCAGGCGACTGTGAAGATCAAGTAAGTGGCGAAAAATTAAAAAACCAAGGCTACCAAACCAAAATTGATCCTGAAACGGGTAAAGCCGAAAGTGATGGTACTCCGTATGCTTGGACTGGCAGTAGCCGTAGTTACCGCCAAAACGAAACATCAGATGAGCGTGATGCAATGTTTTTTGCACTGCAGTACCAGCCGTCAGCTGATTGGGATGTTAACTTTGATGCACAAATATCAGATAGAACACAAAAAGAAGCACGCCACGATTTAATCTTTTTACAAAAACGAGCAACACCTGGTGTAACCGGTCCAACACTTGTAACTAACGATGTAGGCGGTATTTTACATTGGGAAGGTGAAGAGCGCATTGAATCAGCGGGTGAGCAATTTTCTCGTGAAGAAAACTACCAAGGTTATGGCATAAATATAGAACATACAGTTACAGATAGATTAACTGTTGATTTAGATTTAGCGTACTCAAAAACAGAACGCGAAGAACTTCAAATATCTAACCGTGGTAGAACCTCAAGCCAAACTTTCTTTTCTTGGGATATGGGCGATGAAATCCCTCATTTCACATTAACAGACTTTGACGTAACAGATATTTCAAACTTTACAGATAGCCTAAGAACACGACTTGATCGTGAAAATGTTCGTGAAAACGAAGTTATTTCAGCGCGACTAGATTTTGACTATGCGCTAGATGGCAATGTTTTTACCAGTGTTCAAGGTGGTATAAGAACATCTGAAATGACCTTCCTACAGTATGGTGGTGGCCAAGGTAACGGTTCAAGAAATGAATTTACACTAGACTCTGGTACTGAAGCGCTTGACGTATTACAAGGTTGTCAAATCGATTTCCCTGAATCAGGCTTTTTATCGAGTGTATCTGATGGCGATATCGTAACAAATGTTGATAGCGATGGTAACGTTGTAGCTAGCGGTACAGGTTCATCATGGGCTACATACGACAACGTATGTTTCTCAAAAGCTGTAGCTGGTTCTAACGTTGATGGTGTGTTTGCTTACCCAGAAGTTGAATATGAAAATACGGGTACAATTGATGTAACAGAAAAAACAACATCAGTGTACTTAATGGCGAATTACGATACTGAAATGTTTGGCAAATTCATTCGCGGTAACTTTGGTCTTCGTATTGTAGACACAGAAGTAACTTCGATTGGTTTTAGAAATAGCTTTGACGTAGTAACAAGCGACACAGGTGTACTTTCTCTGCGTGAGTCTGATAACGGTTCACTGGATAAAATAAAAAGCGGTGGTGACTACACTAAGTATTTACCAAGTTTTAATCTAGTTATTGATTACAGCGAAGATATTTTATTCCGTGCAGGTATATACCGTGGTATGTCGCGTGCAGATCCATCTGATTTAGGATACAGCCGTACGTTCGAAGAAGATAAAGATGGTACAGCAACTTCAATCAGCGATTTATTAGTCGGTGTAAACGGTTCTGGTAACCCAGACACTCAACCGCTTATGTCGTGGAACTATGATGCTGCGTTTGAATGGTACCCTAACGAAGATTCAATCTTAGCGTTAAGCTTATACTACAAACAGTTCAACGGCGGCTTTCAACAGCAAACAGTAATTGAAGATTTTACTGTTGGTGGTGAAACAGTTTCGTTACCAATTACTAACTCTGTTACGTCAGACGATGACAGTGAAATATTAGGTCTTGAAGCTTCATTTTCTTATCGCTGGGATAACGGCATCGGTATGAAGTTTGGTTACAACTATGCAGACACTGATTTTGAGTTCCAAGATAGCTTATACGGCGATACGTTTGTTACTGATGTAGATGGTAATACTACACAATTAACTGACGGTATTGTTGAATCGGCTTCAGTACCTGGTTTCTCAAAGCATGTATTTAGCAGCCAGCTGTACTACCAAATTGGTGGATTTGATACTGCCGTTATTTACAAATATCGTAGTGAGTATTTCCAACCATATACTACAAATGGTACTCGACTTCGTTATGTTGATGGCGTAGGCGTATGGGAAATGCGTGCATCATACAAAATCGATGAGCACTTCAGAGTTAAAGCAGAAGCAATTAACTTGTTCAGCGCACCTAAATCACAAGATTTCTTTGTTGAAGGTAACCTTGGTGAGGTGAATGACTACGGCCCACGCTTATTCTTAGGTTTAAGCTACAAGCTGTGACTGTTGTTTTAGCTTAATACCCACTAAAAAGGAGCGCATGCGCTCCTTTTTACTTTTAATATAGTTTTATAAATTAACTACTTCTGACATCTACTTTAAGTTTTAGCTTTTGGCCAGGTTGTAAGTATTTTTGACCAGCTAAGTTATTCCACTTAATAATTTCGTTAACGCTTAGGTTAAACTTAGACGCAATACGTGCAAGTGAGTCACCACGGCGTACTTTGTATGTAATGGTACGGTTGGTACTTGCCGTTGCTTGTGGTTTATTAGCTGACTTATACACAGTAAGTTTTTGATTTAGGCGCAGTACAGAGTTTTTCTTTAGCTTATTCCATTTAGCCAACTCATCCATAGTTACGTCATATTCGCGGCTAATGTCCCATAAAGTGTCGCCACTTTTAACTGTGTGCGAAAGCTTTGTGCGTGTTGCTTTATTAGCAGCTAAACGCATCTGCTTTGGTAAATGTTCGCTATTTATAGCGCCATCAGTAAGCGGGACTAGTAACTCTTGGCCTACTTTAATCGTATTTGATTTGAGTTTATTAAGCGATCGGATTGCGCTTGAGCTTGTTGTAAACTTTTTGGCAATTACTGATAAGCTGTCGCCTCGAGCCACAATATAACGTTGCCAGCGTAATCTGTTTTTAACATCAGTGTTTGCTAGTTTTTGGCTAAATTGCTCTGCTTTATCTACTGGCAGTAATAAAGAATGCGGGCCATTAGGATCAGTTGCCCAGCGATTAAAACCGGGGTTTAATCTGTATAGCTCAGTAAGCGTCATATCGGCCATATCAGCAGCAAGTGCTAAATCTATTTGCGAGCCAACATCAACCACTTCAACCACTTGTGCATTAATTACTGGTTGCCATGTAACGTTAAAATCATCTGAGCGTTTTAATAAGTCGGCAAGTGCTAATAACTTTGGTACGTAGGCTGTTGTTTCGCTTGGTAAATCAAGAGACCAAAAATCGGTAGGTAAATGCTTTTTACGATTCTTTTTAATAGCGCGCATCAAGCGCCCTTCACCCGAGTTGTAAGCAGCAATCGCATTTAGCCAATCACCTTCAAGTGTTTTATGTAAATACGATAAGTAGTCAAGTGCTGCGCGAGTCGACTGCACTATGTCGCGACGACCGTCGTACCACCAGTTTTGTTTTAAATCGAATCGCTCACCGGTTGCAGGCATAAACTGCCAAATGCCCGATGCACTGCGATTAGAATAACCAAATGGGTCAAATGCGCTTTCTACAATAGGCAGTAGTGCAATTTCGATTGGCATTTCGCGCTTTTCTACTTCTTCAACTATAAAGTGTAAGTAAGGTTCTGCACGTTTAGAAATACGATCTAAATAGGCTTGGTGGCGAGCGTAATAATTACGCTCAGTAACAACAGGGCGGTTTTGCGGTATTTCGATAGAAAGTTGGTAGCGAATTCGCTCCCATACATCATCAAACACGGGAGCTTCTTGCTCATCAGGGTCAACTTGCTGATATTGTGCGTTTACCATCAATGCATTGTTAATGTCGTTAGGACTTGCGCCTTCGAGTTGTTGGTCTGCTTGAGAGTCTGAGTCTAAAGTTGTCACAGTTTGACAACCACTTAGCGCTAACGCCAAGGCTACTAATAGGGGAGATTTATTCATAAATACCAATACATCGGGTAAAAAACTCGGCGAATACTACCTGTTATGAGTTAACATTGCCACTTAATGACTTTTTAAAACGCAGAAATAGAATCATCACTATATGTTAAGTTAATGATTCTAATAAAATAAATATTAAAGTATTAGTTTGTGCATTAAAAATTGTCTTTGAACTGTCTCAGACTCGCAAAGTTTCCCCAAGGTTCATTGTTTTTTGTAACCGAGATAAATTTCTCCGGTACTAACTCTGTAATGGTTGGCAAATCGCTACGCATAAATGGATTTATTTTTAGCTCTTGTCCAATAGAAGTAGGTAATGAGATTTGATTATTACTGCGTAATTCATCTACTTTTTTACTGTACGCGAGTAACTCAGGGTTACGTGGTTCAACTGCTTTGGCAAAGGCAAGATTAGCTTGTGTGTATTCGTGCGTGCAATATACAACACAGCTTGTAGGCAGCTCTCTTAGTTTATTAAAAGATTTCCACATTTGCTCCGGCGTGCCTTCAAATAAGCGCCCACATCCACCGCTAAACAATGTATCGCCTGTAAAAGCAAGTTCATCATTTGTATAACAAATATGATCAAGCGTGTGCCCAGGAGTTGCTAAAATAGTAAAGTTAACATTAAGTACGTTAATGCTCTGGCCATCAGTAAGTGAATGAGTGATACCTTTAAATGGGCTATTAGCAGGACCATAAACCGATATATTTGGATAGGCGTCAACTAATTCAGCTACGCCATCGGTATGATCGTAGTGATGATGCGTAATTAAAATACCACCAAGCGTTAGTTTGTGCTCAGCTAAATGCGCTAATACGTTCTGTGCTTGGCCAGGATCGACTACCCATGCTTGGGTACTGTTATCGGTAGTTAAACACCAAATGTAATTATCAGAAAAGGCTTTAATTGCTTTGACTTGCACCATGGTAAATTGCTCTATAAAGTGACACTTATCGCATAGTATAACGAGCTCAAAAAATGAAACCAGCCCTTAGTTTTCAAGAAGGACCCAAACCACTGTCGTGGCAGCAGTTTCCTCATGGGGATTATTTGCGCACAGACATCGAACGAAAGATGGAGCAATGGCTGCCGCGTATGTTTGGCTATCATATGCTTAAGTTGGGTAATTTAAGTGGCGAATTAAACACAAGTATAAGTACGATTAAACACCAAGTGTGTGTTGCTGAGCCTGGGCCTTACACTGGGGTCGTCGCTGACATAGATGAATTGCCATTTTACGAGCACAGTATTGATGCTTGTATACTAAGCCACTGCTTAGAGTATCATTCAGACCCACATCACATTTTACGAGAAGCACATCGCACGCTTATTCCGGGCGGTTATATACTAGTGACCGGTTTTAATCCATTTAGTTTGTGCGGATTTGCACAAATGTTGCCTTTTAGCGGTCAAAAATTACCATGGACTGGGCGCTTTTTTACCCCTGCGAGGGTTAAAGATTGGCTAAATTTATTAGGTTTTGAAATTGTAAGTGACGAACGTTTTATTTATTCATCACTGGCAAGAGGTAACAGGTTATCAAGATTTGAGTTTTGGCGGACTTTTGCAAAACAGTATTTAAAACCGATGGGTAGTGTGTATATGCTGGTGGCGAGAAAACGAGTAGCCCCGCTTACACCTATCAAACCTAAATGGCATGCAAGGCCGCAGTTTGCGCCAGTAAAAGGGGCAGGGCTTAGGCAAACCTCAAAGCAGCACTTTAAGCGCTGCGATGAAAAAAATAACAATTAAGGCTGATAGCCTACATCTTCTAGTAAATCTTTGCTGCCAGCGGCATCGCGCGCTAAATCGTCAACTATTTCGTTGTATTTATTGCCGCTATGCCCTTTAACCCATTTCCAAGTTACATTGTGCTCGTTACAGGCTTTATCTAAGCGTTTCCATAAATCGACGTTTTTAACCGGCTTTTTAGCTGATGTTAACCAACCACGTTTTTTCCAGTTAGTGATCCACGATTCAATGCCTTGCTTAACATATTGGCTATCGGTTGTTAGGTTTACTTCGCATTCTCGAGTGAGTGATTCTAGGGCTACAATAGCCGCGAGCATTTCCATTCGGTTATTAGTTGTGAGTTTATAACCTTGGCTCATTTCTTTTTCGTGACCGTTATAAATCATAAAAATACCATAACCGCCGGGGCCTGGATTGCCTAAACATGAGCCATCGGTGTAAATCTCTACGGTTTTTTGCACTGTTTTACCTTGTTCTTATGTACAATAAAGTGATTATAGAAAGATACCAGAATCAGGCTAAATTCGATATGGCACGTAGACAAATAGTTTTAGATACAGAAACCACCGGCATCGACCCTAAACAAGGGCACCGTATTATAGAAATTGGGTGTGTGGAGTTAGTAAATCGCCGTTTAACAGGCAATAACTTTCACGTTTATATAAACCCACAACGCCCAAGCGAAGAAGAAGCAATCGACGTTCACGGTATCACTAATGAATTTTTACGTGATAAACCGTTGTTTCATCAAATTGCCCAAGAGTTTTTCGACTATATTGAAGGGGCAGAGTTAGTTATTCATAACGCGCCGTTCGATATTGGCCACATGGATAACGAATTTGCGCTGCTTAATCAGGGTTTCCCTAAAACAGATACTTTTTGTCAAGTTCTCGACACGCTTAAAATGGCGCGTGACTTGCATCCAGGTCAAAAGAACAACCTTGATGCTTTATGTCGTCGTTATGATGTAGATAACGGTAAACGAACGCTTCACGGCGCGCTACTGGATTCTGAGATTTTAGCCGATGTTTACCTTGCCATGACGGGCGGTCAAACAAAGCTAAACTTGAATCAAAACAAAGATGAGGGCAGCGAGCAACAGAAGGGCGGTATAAAGCGTTTAAATAGTGATAGAGCCCCATTAGTTGTTCTGCGAGCAAGCGACGCTGAGCAAAGCGCACACGAAGCACGATTGGATCTTGTAAATAAAGAAGGCGGCCAATGTATATGGCGCGCTGAATAAGGCGATTTAATGAAAACGATGTATTTTGTGACAGCGTTATGTGCCGCTAGTTTATTTACTGGCAATGCGTATGGCGTAAAACAAGTAGAAGTGCTCAAGCGCGATGGGCATCAAAATGAGATCCCTTTACTTGATAATCGTTTTCGCATAGATAGCAAAATAGATGAAATAACACTGCTGTTTTTTAGAAAATCAGGTGCACCTGCTGTTATTTTAGTGCGGCCCGATGGCAGTAAGTACTTTGCTACTGACTCAGTTAAAAACCCTAACTTAGATTGGTTTGACGAACTCAGCTACGATTTAGTTACCATAAAAAAACCTATGGCAGGTCCTTGGCAAGTAATAGGCAGCATTTTGCCCGATAGCAGAATAGTTGTATTAGGCGAAATATCTCTTGAGGCAGAGCCTCTTCCTTCAATGCTGTTTAGGGGGGAGACAATAAAAATCACCGGGAAAATACTAAACGACGGTGAGCCAATTAACACAAACCTATTTAGAGATGTTGTTAGCCTTAATGTTGACTTTGTAAGTACCAACAATGAAAACTTTGCTAACTTTGGCGCAGGCATTCAAGAAGTAGCGGAATTTAAAGACGATGGACGAGGATTTGATGAGCGCCCTAAAGATGGTGTGTTTACCGGCGAGTTTACTTTAGATTTTCCCGCGGGTGAATGGACACCAGAGCTTTACGTGGCAACACCTCTGCTGCAGCGTCGCATTGTGCAAAATACAATAGAAGTGCACGAGCCGCCTTTTGTAACCGAAGTCGCGTTAGCAGAGCAAGACACAGACGAGCATCTGTTAACTATAAATATAGACCCAAGTATTGTTAAGCCAGAAACAGTCATCATCCAGGGAAAAATCTACTATCCCAATAACGAAGAGCAAATGTTTACCATAGATGCTGCTGCTAAAGACTCACGTCAGCTTAGTGTTAAAAATTATGATTGGGGTAGATATAGTGTTGAACTGTCTGTTTTTGGTACTAATATTAATGGTCGTGAATTTATGGCAACGCTGCCAACGTACAAATTTGAGGTAGAGCGACCTATAGAAGCGGTGCCCGAAATTGATCCTGCAACGATTATTACCCCAGATAAAATGATTGAGAGTGAGCCTGTTGAAGAAAAAATGGCCATATCGACAATTATTAGTTTAATTGTAGGCTGCAATACGCTCATTTTATTACTCGGTTGGTTGTTAATTCGTATATTTGTTCAGAAAAAACCGATTAAATTTAAAGTGAAGCTGCCTTTTTTAAAGAAAAAGAAAACAAGTGAAGGTGAGGTTGCCGACACTGAAAAAAATCAAGTCGGTAAAAATGGCTCAAAAAATGACAGATCAGGTGAAATTTTAAACCTTTCAATGACAGATGACTAAAAAACCTATAAAAAAACAAAAAAGCCCTTGACGAAATAGGGGTTGGTTCGTATTATTCACGCCGCTGTCAGGGAGACCTAAACAGCAACGAAAATATGGAGTGGTAGTTCAGTTGGTTAGAATACCGGCCTGTCACGCCGGGGGTCGCGGGTTCGAGTCCCGTCCACTCCGCCATTTTCGTAAAACTTGTAAGTAAAAGCTGGAGTGGTAGTTCAGTTGGTTAGAATACCGGCCTGTCACGCCGGGGGTCGCGGGTTCGAGTCCCGTCCACTCCGCCAACACTTACACAACGTATTGTTGTAAAACATATTCTTATTATGGAGTGGTAGTTCAGTTGGTTAGAATACCGGCCTGTCACGCCGGGGGTCGCGGGTTCGAGTCCCGTCCACTCCGCCAATAAGAAAAAATAACAGTTTAAATATGCGCTGGAGTGGTAGTTCAGTTGGTTAGAATACCGGCCTGTCACGCCGGGGGTCGCGGGTTCGAGTCCCGTCCACTCCGCCAACTATTTAAACAATGTTATATTACAAAATTTGTATGCTGGAGTGGTAGTTCAGTTGGTTAGAATACCGGCCTGTCACGCCGGGGGTCGCGGGTTCGAGTCCCGTCCACTCCGCCAACAAATTAAGTAATAACAAGTATAATGATATCTCTGCGGAGTGGTAGTTCAGTTGGTTAGAATACCGGCCTGTCACGCCGGGGGTCGCGGGTTCGAGTCCCGTCCACTCCGCCATTTGATATCATGATTAAAATTAGTAAGTGCATTACCCCATGCACATACCACTGCGGAGTGGTAGTTCAGTTGGTTAGAATACCGGCCTGTCACGCCGGGGGTCGCGGGTTCGAGTCCCGTCCACTCCGCCACTTGTTATTTCCTCAATAACAAGCTTATATTTGAAAAACACTCAAAACACTCAAAACACTCAAAACACTCAAAACACTCAAAACACTCAAAACACTCAAAACACTCAAAACACTCAAAACACTCAAAACACTCAAAACACTCAAAACACTCAAAACACTCAAAACACTCAAAACACTCAAAACACTCAAAAATTTGTTTTAATACTATAAAAATTATGGCTTTCTATGTCTGCACCACAGGCCTATCAACGCAACAAATCTGATTTTGATATTTTAGTTGTTGAAGACGATACATTACTTAATGATCAAATTACTGAATTACTAGCCAACCAAGGATACTCTGTTACACAGTGTTTTGATGGTAATCAAGCGCTTGATTTAGCGGTTGCTCAACGCTTTAGTCTTATTTTATTAGATGTTATGTTGCCGGGCAAAGACGGCTTAGCAGTGCTTAATATTTTACGTAGTTGTAATAACACCCCTGTAATAATTGTATCGGCAAAACATGCTGAAGAAGAGCGCATTTTAGGTTTATCAGCTGGTGCAGATGATTACTTAGCAAAACCGTTTAATAGCCAAGAATTATTACTACGCGTAGATTCAGTACTAAGGCGCGTTTTTAAACAAAACACAAATACTCCCTACATTGCTAATATTGATGGACTTGAAATAGATAGCCTACACCAGCAGGTTTTTCTGCATTGTGAGCTATTAGCTTTTACGCCTATTGAGTTTGCCTTGCTGCAAATTTTAATAAAAAACCAAGAACAAATACTGTTAAAACCTTTTTTATATCAAGTGGCGCTTAACAAGCGTTTCAGTCAGTACGATCGTAGTTTAGATATGCATATGAGTCGTATACGAAAAAAATTAAATAACGCCGGCTGGGATGGCAGCCGTTTACACACTGTGCATGGGCAAGGGTACTGTATTAAATGACACGACGTTTATTTTGGAAGCTGTGCTTAATTATTGGTACTGGTGTTGTTGCGATGTTTTATTTAATTAATGTCGCGGTTAATCATTTTGAAAATGATATGAGCATGCTAAGTGACTCAAGCCGAGAAGAGTTAATTAATTGGCAAAAAAATGCTGAGGTTGTATTTGATCAAGGTGATATGAGCGAACTTGAGCGTTGGGTTGATGATTTACAACAACAAGAAAATATTTGGGCTGTAATTGCTAAAGCCAATGTGGTTGAGTTAGCAGGTAATCGCTCTCATCGTTATGAGTATACAGGGTATAACTTGGGGCGAAGTATTGATTGGAAAATACATCTGTATTTTGAGCATGCACCCGTTATGCAATTACCTTTTAAAGATGGTGCAACTAGCCTTGTTGTGCAGTTGCCGCAAAGAATGCGCCCAGGATCACTTTGGAATTTAACACGTTTGTCGTTACAAGTTTTATTACCAATGCTGATATTGGTGTATTTATCGATTGTGTTATATCGCCATATTATGCATCCCATTAAAGAACTCGACTTAGCAAGTAGGGCATTTAGCAAAGGAGACTTTAGTGTCAGAGTCCGAGAGCAATTGGGCTCACGCAATGATGAACTATCTCAGTTAGCTGAAACATTTGATTTAATGGCAGAGCGGATCAGTGATCAGATTATGCATCAACGAGTATTATTAACTGATCTTTCTCACGAGTTAAGAACACCTTTAACACGTTTAGATATAGCAACTGACAATTTACTCACTCACAGAGAAAAGGGTGTAGAAGACACGCAAATCAAATTAGAGCGTATTCACAAAGAGTCACAGCACATCCGTAAGTTAGTGGATGACACGCTTACTTTATCTTGGTTAGATAACGAGTCACCTCAGTTGCGCATCGAATCTTTGGATTTAGTCGATTTACTCGAAATTCTCATTGAAGATGGACGTTTTGAGTACCCAGATAAACTTATTTTTGCTGACTTACCTGATCAAGCCCATATTGAAAACAGTAATCACAGAGCATTAGGTCAAGCACTTGAGAATATACTTAGAAATGCGCTACGTTATACACCCATTAATAAAAAAGTACAGATTAGCCTCATTAATTATGAACATGAATATCAAATTATTATTGCAGATCAAGGTCCAGGGGTACCTAAAGAGCATTTAAATACTATTTTTAGGCCTTTTTTCCGGATTGATTCAGCTCGCTCATGCAACAGTGATAGCTTTGGTTTAGGGCTTGCTTTAGCACAAAGGCAATTACATGCGATTGCGGCAACAGTATTTGCTAAAAATGATACTGCAGGTGGCTTGGTAATGACTGTAACGGTTCCTAAAGGTGTATAAATTACATTTCATATTGTGCTTGTAAAAACTGAGCAACGCTTTCTCGTCCTGTTCACGCCCTTACTTACATGTTTTTAGGCAACTAAAGTAGATTGCTCCTAACACGTCTTGTATATGTCCTAAATGTAACAAATGTAAAGTTGCTATGCTTTTAATTAAAAGAAAATGATAATTCTTCTTATTTGCAATTTAGAAGGAGCGTACCCCTTGAAAAAATTAGCCTTAATGAGTGCCATTTGTGCATCATTTAGTTCACCGATATGCGCGCAAGAACTTGCTAAAAGTACAGCGTCTGTTGAAAAAATATCTGTAGTTGGTTCTGCAACTAATTTGAGTATTACAGCTGAAGAAATAGAACAATATCAAGCAAGTGATCTGGCTGATATTTTTCGACATTCACCTTCTGTTAGCGTGGGTGGCTCGGTAGGCGTTGCACAAAAGATCTATATTCGTGGTGTTGAAGATTCTTTGTTAAATATAACGGTTGATGGTGCACAGCAAACATCAACGTTATTTCATCATATTGGTCGTGTAACAATAGATCCTGACCTATTACAGCAAATAGATGTGCAAGCAGGTGCCGGCGAAGCAACAAGTGGTCCTGGTGCTATTGGCGGCTCTATCCGCTTTAAAACTAAAGACGCGCAAGACCTACTTAATCAAGGTGAACAATTTGGTGGACGTGTTAAAGCAAGTTACTTTTCAAATGACGGTACGCGTTTAAGCACTAGTGTATATGGTAAATTAAGTGATACATGGGGTGTACTAGGGTATTTCAGTACTGTGGATCGCGAGAACATGGAAGATGGTGATGGCGATACTATTTATGGTACGGCTGCCGATCAAGATATGATGTTTATTAAAGCCAGTGGTGAGTTAGCAGATAATCATCATTTGTCGGTAAGTATTGAAAAACGCGACGAAGAAGGGGATTTTTCAGCACGGCCTAACTGGGCGGTACAAGAAGGCGATGCTTTGTACCCAAGTGAAGCAGAGCGAGAGACTTACGTTGCTAATTATATATTTTCTCACAATAACTTATTGTATTTAGAGGCGACAGCATACAAAACCGAATCATCTTTTAATGGCGGCCGATTTGCTTGGCTTGCTGACATTGACACATATGGCTTAGATATTCGTAATACAAGTATTATTGATGAACATAAATTTGTTTATGGCGTTGATTATAGAAATGATGAAGTATCGAGTGGGTCTGCAGCAGGTGCAAAAGAAAATTCAGAACAAGGCAGTGTACTGGGTGTTTATGCACAAGGTTATAGTGATATTACTCCACAACTTTTACTGAGTTATGGAGTGCGTTTTGATAGTTATAAGTTTAAACAAGACATCCTATTAGATGAATATTATGGCACTGCAATTACAGAAAGTGCATCGAGTTTAGACGACAATGAAGTGAGCTTTAATATCGGTTTAGCATACGATATTAATGATGCTTGGACAGTCGGGCTTGGGTATGCTGAAGCCGCGCGTGGTAAACAAATAGGGGATGGCTTTACCATTGATGGATATTTATATGACGGTTTAGATATTCCAGTAGCGGATGAAAGTTTAGTACCTGAGACCGTAGCTAATATTGAAGCATCCATAACGTACACTAACGAAAATTTATCCGCTAAGGCCAGTATTTATAATTCGTCTTTAGATAATGTGATATTTGAAGGGTATGAAGGAAACTCGGTTTATAACAATATAGGCACGTTAGAGACTAAAGGGTTTGAGTTTGACCTAGCATATCGCTTAAATTCATTTGATTTCTTTATTGGATTTTCAACTACTGATACAGAGCTTGACCCACGTGATGGGTTGTACAGTGTAAGTTATGATGCAATTGATATTAATGGCTATGAGTTTGTCGGTTTAGGTAACAGCAGAGGCAATACATGGGTTGCTGGCGTTGATTACGACATTAACATCGATGCAAAGGTTGGTTTTAGTGTAACTAAAGTCGATTCACTCGATATTGACACTCTTCATCAAGCTGTTGACCTTGGTTGGACCGATTCTTTATATACCTTAAATAAACCAAGCTACACCACTGTTGATTTATATGGGCAGTGGAATGTGACGAATGCATTATTATTTAATGTTGCTGTTACTAACTTATTTAATGAGTTATATATCGATCATTCAAGTGTGGCTGATTACAGTGAAGTATTTGACACTGTTGTTGGTCCATACGAATCTGGGCGTGATATTCGCTTATCGATTTCTTATCAGTTTTAAGAATAAGTAACTTATTTTATGTTCTTAAAATTTTTTAAAAAGTGGGTCTTTTGGGCTCACTTAATTATAGGTTTAATCGCCGGTTTATTTATTTTTAGCATGTCGTTCACGGGTTTTTTATTAACCTATGAACGACAAATTGTTGAGCTAGATGAAATGCGATTTACCGTAAAAAACACCTATGCTCAACAGCGGCTATCGACTGATGCTGTTGTAGATATTTTGCAAAAATCGCATCCGAGTCAATCACATATTTATATTCGTTGGGTAAATCGAGAAGGGGCTGCTATTCCTGCCTGGGCGGGAAAACATAGCTACTTATTACACCCTTATACAGGAGATGTTATTCGTGAAGGAGAGGGGCTAGCGGCTGGTTTTTTTCACGTTGTAACTGATATACATCGTTATTTATTACTGCATGGCGCTTCGCAAGTGATTGGCAAAAATATAAATGGCTACGCTAATCTATTTTTTATCTTTTTATTACTATCGGGTGCTTACCTGTGGTTACCAAAGCGATTTAATCGCTCTGCATTAAAAGGATATTTATTACTAGCAAAGAGTTATAAATCATCACATCATCGAAATAGGCAGTGGCATTTAGTTTTTGGGATTTGGTGTTTGCCGGTTTTACTCGTTTTGTCATTAACGGCTACTTTGTTTCATTTTGATTGGGCAAATAAAGCGTTATATGGCGCCTTTGGGCAAAACGTACCCGAGCGAGAAAAGCATCTACCAGTATTAAATTTATCGGCTGATAAAGTACCTTACGATGCTTTATTCCAACGAGCTAAAGTACATGCAGCTAATAATGGTGCCGCTGATTGGTATTCAATGTGGTTAGAATTAGGTGAAAAAAAACACGAAGCACGTTTTTATATTGATACCAGTATTGGGAATCGTCAAGAATATGCGTATTCATTATTTTTAGATACTCGCACTGGTGATGCAATTAAAACGTTAAAAAAATCGGATTGGACGCGAGGCGATCAAGCATGGGGAACATCTCGATTTTTACATACTGGAGAATACTTTGGTTTTTTAGGGCAAACATTAGCTGGTTTGGCATCATTGCTCGCATGTTTTTTAGTGTATACAGGCATAGCTTTAGCATGGAAGCGATTGATAACTAATCGCTAATTTACACTTATCATCGAGTATTTGATTGCTTGAGATGTACGATTTTATATAAGAATTTATTTTACACAAAAAAACCAGCGCATTATGCGCTGGTTTGGATTTTTTTACAGCTGGACTGCTTGCTTTACTAAATTAATTAAGCAGCATCAGCTTCTTTTTTAACGTTATTACGCGCGGCTTTGCCTGCAAGTAAGTCAGCAGGGTCAAAGTCATCAACGTTAATAACATCTAAACGAGATTGCTCAACAGCAGCTAGTTTATCAGCTTCTGCTTGGCTTAATATGCCTGCTTCAAGCCCCATTTGCGCTACCTTATCGAGCTGAAAGAATGGCAGTTTAAGACCTTTCTCTTTACATACTCTTTCAAATAATGGCTCAACGTCTAGGATGTCTTTAAGCGTTTGCTCTTGACGACCCACAAGGTTTAGCGGCTCATTTTTTAAGTATACGTAGCTTGCTAAACGGTTACGCGTTTCGCTAGGTACTTGTAGTAGTTGCGCAAGTTTATGCTCAAGTTGGTCAGTTGGTTTACGAACCGGGCGACCAAACGGGAATAACAATACTTTTAAAACACCACGTAGTGGAGCCGAAGGCATGTTATTAATTAAATCAGCAAGTGCACGTTGACAATGGTAAAGGTGATCTTGGCAGCTCCATTTTACTAGAGCAAAATCTTCTTTTTTACGGCCTTCGTCGTTGTAACGCTTAAGCGTTGCAGACACTAAGTATAAGTAACTAAGTAAGTCACCTAAACGTGCTGAAATACGTTCTTTACGTTTTAGTGAACCACCAAATACTGCCATGCTAATGTCAGACATAAGAGCAAGTGATGCACTAAAGCGTGACGCTATACGGTAAAATTCAGCAGTTTCGTCGTTGTACGGCACACTTGTAAAACGAGCGCCGGTAAGTGCAAGCCACATAGTACGTACAAGATTCGACATAGTAAAACCAATGTGACCCATTAGCGCTTTGTCAAATACGTTAAGCGCTTCTTCGCGGTCTTCAATTTCGCACGCACCAAGCTCGGTAAGTACAAATGGATGACAGCGAATTGCACCTTGACCATAAATAATCATATTACGGGTCAAGATGTTTGCACCTTCAACGGTAATGGCAATAGGTGCACCTTGGTAGCCACGACCTAAATAGTTATTTGGCCCAAGCATGATGCCCTTACCGCCAAGTACATCCATTGCATGAATAGTTGCATCACGCATTTGCTCTGTAAGGTGGTATTTAATAATGGCAGAAACAACCGATGGCTTTTCGCCTAAGTCAACTGCCCCCGTAGACATACTAACCGCAGCATCAGAGCTATAAGCGTAACCAGCAAGTTTTGCTAGTGACTCTTCAACACCTTCCATTTTACCAATAGGTAAACGGAACTGACGACGAATGCGGCTATACGCACCCGTTGCAACGGCAATCATTTTAATGCCACCGGCAGAGTTTGACGGCAATGTAATTGCACGACCAACCGATAAACACTCAACCAGCATGCGCCAGCCTTGACCAGCCATATCTGGGCCACCAATAATGTAATCAAGTGGTACGAAAATATCTTTACCGCGAGTAGGACCATTTTGAAATGGAACGTTTAGCGGGAAATGTCTGCGGCCAATTTCAACTCCAGGAGTGTCCGTTGGAATAAGTGCACAGGTGATGCCCGGCTCTTTATTGTCGCCAATTAGGCCATCTGGATCTTGTAACTTAAACGCAAGACCAAGTACAGTAGCTACTGGGGCAAGTGTAATGTAACGCTTATTCCACGTTAAACTAACACCCACAACTTCCTCACCATTCCATTGCCCTTTACATACCACACCGTAGTCTGGAATTGAGCTTGCATCAGAACCCGCTTCTGGCGAAGTTAACGCAAAACATGGAATTTCTTGACCGCTCGCTAGGCGCGGTAAGTAATGATCTTTTTGCTCTTTTGTACCATAGTGTTGTAATAATTCACCTGGCCCTAAAGAGTTTGGTACACCAACAATTGACGAAAGTAATGTTGATTTACTTGTTAGTTTCTGAAGTACACAAGACTGTGCAAATGCAGAAAACTCTAAACCGCCGTATTCTTTTTTGATGATCATGGCAAAGAATTTATTATCTTTTAGATATTGCCATACATCTTGAGGAAGGTCAGTTAGTTCGTGCGTTGCTTCCCAATCGTCCAACATGCTACATACTACTTCAACAGGGCCATCAACAAAGGCTTGCTCTTCAATAGTAAGTTTAGGAACTGGGTATTGGTGAAGCTTTTGCCAATCTGGGTTACCGCAAAATAAGTCAGCTTCCCACCACGTCGTACCGGCATCAATAGCTGATTTTTCAGTATCAGACATGTTTGGCGTTACTTTTTTAAACGTAGCAAAAATAGGCTTGATGATATATTGCTGACGAAGGCCAGTAACAGAAAGAGGAACCGCGATGATCAAAAAGATCAACCAGCTAATTAAACCAAAAGCACCCGCAAAGGTACCAATTAATAAAGTTATAGCCGAAACACCAAGTGCTGTGTTCCAACTTGCTCTGTGGTAAACCGCAGTGCAAAGCAACGCGATTAGAACCAGTGTAAATATGAGTGTCATTTTTATTCCTTAATAGAGGTCAGACCACCTCACTTAGAGTAGCGCTAGTAACAGTAATTTTCAAGTACATAACGATGTTAAATTGTAGTAGAAAGTAACTTTAATACGATATTTAATTACCCGACAGAGGAACGCGCCATAACTATCGTTTAGTCAAAGCATTAGCTGTAAGTAGTGTTAACGTAAAAATAAATAAATCTAATAGCAAAATGACACTTTTTAAGTAAGTATAGCCGTTATAGCAGGCTGCAATTTAGTGTACGCTTAATACATAAATATTCGCTATTTATTTTAATGTATGGTTTTTAAGGGTTATTTTATTAATGTGTGAATTACTTGGCATGTCAGCCAATGTGCCTACCGATATTTGTTTTAGTTTTTCAGGCCTTTTAGAGCGCGGTGGAAATACCGGCCCGCATAAAGATGGGTGGGGTATTACATTTTACGAAGGTAAAGGCTGCAGAACCTTTAAAGATCCTGAGCCGAGTTATCAATCTGAAATAGCAAAACTCGTTAAAGCATACCCCATTAAAAGTGTCTCGGTTATTAGCCATATTCGACAAGGTAACCGTGGGCGAGTGTGCCTTGAGAACACCCATCCGTTTACACGAGAATTGTGGGGGCGCGAGCTCACCTATGCACATAACGGGCAATTATCTAATTATCATGATTTAAAACCGCAGTATTATCGGCCAGTAGGTAACACCGATAGCGAACTCGCTTTTTGTTGGTTGCTTGATAAAATTCGCGAAAAATACCCAAAGCGTCCAAGTAATATGGCGTCGGTTTTTAGATACGCCGCTAAGCTTTCGCATACGCTGCGCGAAAAAGGGGTGTTCAATATGTTATTGACCGATGGGGTGTTTGTTTTAGCGTATTGCACTAATAATTTACATTATATAACGCGCCGTGCGCCATTTGGTAAAGCAACGTTGATTGATGCCGACATGGTGGTTGATTTTCAACAAGAGACCACACCAAACGATGTTGTAACGGTTATAGCTACAAGGCCTTTGACGAATGATGAGCGCTGGCAAAAAATGGAGCCTGGGGAATTTGCGTTATTTAAAATGGGTGAGCTAATTTAGCGCTAAAGCTAAAAACATAAAAAAACGCGATTTAAAATCGCGTTTTTTTATTTAATATACATTTTTATCAGCTTGCATAATTAGTTATTGCAAATAGATGTTATGGCGTCTCTACGCTAGCATCGCTGTTGTCTGCCACAGCTGCAGGAGCTGCAGGAGCTGCGACAGGTTGAGTAACCGTAAACGAGTTCATTTGCACTTCAAACTGTTCCATCCCTTTCTCGCCTTTCCACATACGTACCAGCATGTAATCCATTTCTGGCGCAAACCATGCAATTGCTTGGCGTTTATCGTTATCGTATAAACGCTTTACTTTAATAGCTTCTACATTACCGATAGGCAATGAAATCATCTCGGTGCCAGATACTTCAAAGTTGTAGTCGCGGCGGTTACCTTTTTTGTCTATAAGGGGGAATGAAAAGCTTGTTTCGCCTTTTTTCAATCCTTCGCGCACTTGCACTTGGTACGAAATAGCATCCTGAAATTCATCAGTCCATTCGCATTTAAGTGGGTATTCGCTAGCGCTGCTAGTCACTACTTTGTTTGTTGTATCAAAATCAATTTTGTAATCTTTATCTGGGCCTGTACCGGTGCGGATCATATTGTAATGATGCGGGGTAACCTTGCCATCTTTGTACGTAAACTTTGAGGTTTCTTCGCGAGAGTCAGAAAAAATCATCCACTCAATATTACTGTGATAAGTAAGTTCGTAGTTGTCTTCGCTTAATTTTTTAAGCTCACGTACGGCCTCACCATGATTTTTACCTTTGCGTAAAATATCATAGCTTGCTTGATACTGAGTCAATTCGCCTGCAATTAGGCTAGTTGGAAGTAAAGCGCCCGCACATAACAACAGGGCACTTATTTTTTTATTGTGAGTAGTGCGCGCCGTGTGCAGGAAGTTGTTTTTTGTCAAGAACTGCATAATCTGCTTCCATAGTAAGTCTGTGTTCACTGAACCACTTGACCACCAAAGGATAAATTATATGCTCTTGCTCATGCACGCGTTTTGCTAATGTTTCTGCTGTATCATCCTTGAGTACAGGTATTTGCGCCTGAAGAATAACGGGACCGCCGTCTAATTCTTCAGTAACAAAGTGAACACTTACGCCATGAACATCATCTTTTGCATCAATTGCTCTTTGGTGGGTATTCAGCCCCTGATACTTAGGCAACAAAGATGGATGAATGTTCAACATTTTTCCAACATATTTTTGCACTAAGTCAGGAGTAAGAATACGCATAAACCCAGCTAATACAACTAGATTTGGCATAAAAGAGTCGATAACGTTCATTAATTGCGCATCGTACGCTTCGCGCGAGTCAAAATCTTTATGACTGAGCACTTTTGTAGCAATACCTGCTTGTTTTGCACGCTCTAGGCCATAAGCGTCTGCTTTATTACTAATAACAGCCGCTATGTGTCCGTTTATCTCGCCACGTTCGCAGGCATCTATGATGGCTTGTAAATTAGAGCCACTACCCGAGATTAAAACTACCAGACGAGTCGGTGCCATTACTTAGCACCACCTACAATTTCAACTTGCTCTTCGCCGGCTGCTGCATCTTGAATTTCA
Source organism: Pseudoalteromonas sp. FUC4 (assembly GCF_008370255.1). Classification (GTDB taxonomy): domain Bacteria; phylum Pseudomonadota; class Gammaproteobacteria; order Enterobacterales; family Alteromonadaceae; genus Pseudoalteromonas. The sequence continues at coordinate 34,210 of NZ_SEUI01000010.1, forward strand.
CCAAGGTGCCATGCATTTTCGCCCAAGTCTTTTAGCATTGTTAAACTTTGCTCAAGTTTGTCTGCAGGAACGACTAAAACCATACCTACACCACAGTTAAATGTGCGGTACATTTCGTGTGTAGTAATATTACCGTTTTCTTGTAGCCAGTTAAAAATAGATGGCCACTGCCAGCTATCACCTTTAACTACAGCTTTTGCTGAAGCGGGTAATACGCGTGGAATATTTTCCCAAAAACCGCCGCCAGTAATATGCGAAAGCGCATGTACGTCAACGTTTTTGAATAACTCAAGTAAAGGTTTTACGTAAATACGCGTAGGCTCAAGTAGAGTTTCGCCTAATGTTTTACCTTCAAAGTCAGCGCTGGTATCAGCTTTTGACACTTCAAGTACTTTACGAATTAAAGAGAAGCCATTTGAATGAGGACCGCTTGAAGCAAGTGCAATAAGCTGATCGCCTGCTGCTACTTTTGTGCCATCAATAATTTTTGATTTTTCTACAACGCCTGTACAAAAGCCTGCCATGTCGTAGTCTTCACCATCATACATACCTGGCATTTCAGCTGTTTCGCCACCAATTAGGGCACAACCTGAAATTTCACAACCTTTGCCAATACCTGTAACTACGTCAGCTGCTGTGTCTACATCTAGTTTACCAGTTGCATAGTAATCTAGGAAAAACAGGGGTTCAGCACCTTGAACAATTAAGTCGTTTACACACATTGCAACTAAATCAATACCAACCGTATCGTGTTTTTTTAAGTCGATTGCTAAACGAAGTTTAGTACCAACGCCATCTGTGCCTGCAACTAATACTGGTTGCTTGTAGCCTTCAGGAATTTCGCAAAGTGCGCCAAAACCACCAATTCCGCCCATTACTTCAGGACGACGAGTTTTTTTAACTACGCCTTTAATACGCTCAACAAGTGCATTACCAGCGTCGATATCTACGCCCGCGTCTTTATAGCTTAGAGACTGTTTTTGTTCGCTCACAGGTTTTCCTCAAAATAGTTGTTTTGGGTTGCTTAGAAACGCGCGTATTTTACAACAATTGCAAGGTCGCGGCTAGCGTAAATGTAATTTTGAAATAATTAACAAGGACACTTGTCCGCTGTTTGTTGTTTAAATAAACAAAAAAACGCCCGTAGGCGTTTTTTTAGTATTAAAGGCGTTAGATTAACAGCTATGCTTTTGCGGTTAATATGGCTCGAAGTGGAGCGGGGTAGCCTTCAATTGTTTTACTTGTATCGTTTGGATCTAAAAAGTCGATTAACGATTCGTTTTCCATCCAATTGGTTTTGCGTTGTTCTTCAAGCGTGGTAATAGCGCAATCTTTTATTTGCACATCTTTAAAGCCGACGCGTTCCATCCAGAGTTTTAAAGCGGCAGTACTTGGAATAAACCACACGTTGCGCATTTTGGCGTAGCGATCAGTAGGCACGAGTACTGTGTTTTCATCGCCTTCAATTACTAGGGTTTCAAGCACTAACTCGCCGCCTGGGCGAAGCTGCGCTTTTAATTGCGCTAAAAAGTCGATAGGTGAGCGACGATGATAAAGTACGCCCATCGAAAAAACCGTATCAAACGCTTTAAGCTCGGGTAATGCTTCAACGCCTAGTGGCAGTAAATGTACGTTTTCGTCTGGGTTGTAGTGTTTAATTGCCTGAAACTGACATAAAAATAAATCAGACGGATCAATACCCACTACAAACTCTGCGCCTTCACCACGCATACGCCATAAATGATAACCAGAACCACAACCAATATCTAAAACAGTGCGGCCTTTTAATGGCTCAATATGAGGAAGCAGGCGGTCCCACTTCCAATCACTGCGCCACTCTGTATCTATTTCAATACCGTGCACATTAAATGGACCTTTGCGCCATGGCATCATGCGTTTTAATAAATGCACGGTTTGCTTTTGCTCGCCATCACTCATCTCCTCTGGCGCGCCAATTTCCACCTTAGTAGAAATATCAACATGCGAAGTTGCTACCTCAGGCAAGTTTTTAAGTACTTTTTGCCATTTAGGCAAGTCACCATGGCTAGCCTCGTTTTGCCAATGTTTTAATTGAGCAGGGAGGGTTTCTAGCCAGTGACTAAGTGGGCTTTGTGCGATAGATGCGTAAAATTGGTTAAACCATTGAGACATGGATGACTCTCTTTATTTAATTGCTACCATTGAGCAAAAATTAAAACATTGATACCACACTTGAGTTTGGCTAAAACCAATATCTTGTAAGCGAGTAAAGTGGGTGCTCAGTGTATCTGGGCGCATAACGTTTTCGATGGCGGTACGCTTTTGGCTTATTTCAAGCTCAGAGTAACCATTGTGTCGTTTAAAGTCGTGGTGCAAATCAATCAATAAATTGTCGCATTGCTCGTTTTCAGCTTTAATTTTTTCGCTTAGCAGCAATACACCACCAGGTTTTAAATTAGCGTATATTTTTTCAAGCACGGCTTGGCGCTGTGCGTGTGGAATAAACTGCAGCGTAAAGTTCATTGCCACAACCGATGCGTTTTGAATTTCAAGCTCGTTAATATCGCCCAAAGTAACAGTAACCGGCACGTCCGATTTAAAACCTTGTAAATGCATTTTACAACGCTCAACCATGGCTTGTGAGTTATCTACTGCAATAATGTGGCAATTATCAGTGCGAATATTACGACGCATGCTAAGTGTTACTGCGCCAAGTGAGCAGCCTAAATCGTAAAGATTAGAGTTACTTTGCGCATATTCACCGGCAAGTTTACCCATTGTACTGACAATAGTTGCGTAGCCAGGCACAGAGCGCTGGATCATATCTGGAAAAACTTCGACTACATTTTGGTCAAAGCTAAAATCTTTTACTTGTTGCTCAGAGGCATAAATACTGTCTTTTATGGTCACGAAGGCAGTCTCTTTGTAAATAATAGAGTTATTTTAACATTTTATACTGGATAGTCAGTGATAAATTCAGTAGCTTGACTAGAATTATGAATAATAAGTATAAAAGAGAAGATTAAATGAGCAAAAGTAAGGTCATCAACACAGACGATATATTAGCAACCCTTTGTCATTCGGTTACAGGTGTACTTACATCAGCCAGCGGTAACGGTATTAGTTACTCTGCCATGGTGCAAAAAATAACACGTACATGTATGCGACCAGATATTGGTTGCTTTGTTTTATTTGACGGTGGTTTTACAGGGCTCGTAATTACCAACTTTACTTCGCAAGCAGCGATGGAAATTTATGGCGATTACATGCGCAATATGGGAATGCCAGAAGATGAAATAGCGCATAGCCATTTATCAGACGACGTATCAAACGTACTAGGCGAGTTGATGAATCAAATTGTTGGCGACTTTACGTCTAAAGTGCGTGAGCAATTACATACGTCTATTACGCAAAACCAGCCAAAAATGATGGCAATAAATAAGCAAGTGCAAATATCGGTAGATACCACAATGGATCGCCCGCAAGCCCGCCGCGTAACATTCACCACAAGTAAACAAAATATTTTTTACTTGGAATTAGCGATGGATAAAACAGAGTTCATTAAATTACATGACTTTGATATTGCAGAAGCACTAGACCCAGATGACATAATTGAAAACGAAGCTAAAAAGAAAGCTGAAAAAGAAAACGCAAAGGCTAAAGACATTGTGCAAGACGACGCAGATGACGACTTTATGGCAGGCTTAGGGCTTTAACCTTATGTTGGGTTGAGGGAAACGAAACCCAACACGCTTTTTAGCTGTCAGTTGAAAAGTTACTTAAAAACGCGGTATAAAATCGCGTTTTTTAATTTAAATAACTAGTTAGTTGTGAAAGTCACATCGATTTCTGAAACGTTTACTTTTATTATCAGAAAGTGATTTTTCTAAATGTTCAATACTTTGTAACATACCATCAAAATACTTTTCCGTGGATATATTATTCCTAGGAGAAACGAAGCAGCTGCTTTGAAGCTGTAAAAGAAACTTGATTGAGTCCTCGAGAACAATCGAACGTTCAATATTTTCGATATAGTTTCTGTACGTTTCCTCTATCTCTTTTTTTTGTACTTTTGATTCTTCAAGCATTTCTTTATGTTTATCTATGTATAAAGATGCATAGTTAGGAAAAGAGGTTTCTAATTTCGTAAAAATTAAGCTGTGTTGGTCGTATGCATCAGTAAGGTTATCAATCGATTTAGCAAATAAAGCTCTGATATTCATTTTTACTTCAGCTAACTTCATTCTTTCCCCATGTGCTCTAGATGCTTTTGCATTTGAAAGCATTTTAAAACTTAGATAGACAGCGAAGACACTGATGATTAAAAATATTAGTGGTTGTATTTTAATCATAAACTCTAAGAAAAGACCGAAATCTCTTAAATCCATTTTTAAATCCTTAAGCTGTTGATAACGTTGTATTTTACATCTCTTTATCCATACGGGTTTTCTCCCATCGCTACTACCACACAAAAAATTCTTAAATCTAACTCTAGCTGGTGGTAACTCGGCTCCATATGGCAGCAAAGTTGATAAAAGCCTTTGTTATGGTCTTTTTCTTTAAAGTGGGCGAGCTCATGTACCACTAACGCTTTTAATAACGGCTCGGGAGCGCGGAGCAAGTCGCTGTTTATCGCTAAATCGTGTTTACGGGTTTTACCTTGCATTCGATACGTATGTGTACCGAGTGCATTGGTCACCATGTCGCCTTGCTTTTTAAACGCCGCGCGCCCAAACGGCGGTGCGTTTTTTAAATACTGTTTTTTAAGCTCGGTTGCGTAGCTATAAAGTAGTTTATCGCTAGTAATGGTATGTGCTTGCGGATACTTTTTAAGTAAGTAGTCACATACCTTGTTGTTATCTATAAGGCTTAATACTTGCTCAACAATGTTAGCTGGGTAGCCGGTAAAGTAATGTGTGTATTCACTCATTATAATTTCTCTGTCGTTTTACTTTTAAAAAAGTGCTTGCTGGTGGGCTTCTTTTTCACCGCTGAATAGATTTAATACTGAGTGATTGTACCCTAGGTCTTCACAAAATTGACGTGCAAGTAGTGGCGATTCGCGATTATCGGCAGTATGAAAAAACACATATGGTGTTTTTCCTTCATCAAGCCATTGTTTTACTTTGCTTAGCCACGGTTTATAAAAGGATTTATAGTCATTTTGTAAGTTAGCTATCACAAAGCGCGCCATAGGCTGGGAGCCTGTAGCAATAGCGTGCACTGGTAAATGAGGCTTTTTTTGCTGTGCATCTATTAGCGCTTCGGTTGTTGGTTTTACCGCAAATAGGGCGCGAGTATCCATCGATATGCGATTTATGTTATTTGCCATTAATAACTGATTAAGCGCTATTTCGGCTTCACCCTTTTGAAAAAACGCAGTATGGCGTACTTCTACACCGTAATTAATCTCTTTTGGTAATAGGCTAATAAATTGGGCTAGCTTGGATAAGTCACCAGGGCCAAATGCTTTAGGTAATTGCAGCATGATTTGCCCGGTTTTTTCTAAAATAGGGGAGAACAAGTTAAGCCAATCAGTAAGCTCGGTTTGAATATTAGTTAGGTGCAGCTCGTGGCTAAAGCGACGATTAAACTTAAACGTAAATTTAAAATCGTCGGGTACGCTGTTTGCCCAGCGCAATACGGTGCTTGGCGATGGGTCGGCGTAAAAACTGGTATTGCCTTCCACAGAATTAAAGTGTTGTGCGTATTGGCTAAGCATATCGGCGTTTTTACATTGGCTTGAAAATAAATTGCCTTTCCATGCGTTGCTCGACCACTGAGGGCATCCAATATATAACATATAAATAGCTGATAAATTACTTCGTGGCGCAAGTGTACCAAATACATGCGGTGGTTGCTGCAAATTAACATTACAAAGCTAAACACACGCCCTAGCATCTTGATACTACTTGGGTATAATGCAGGGCTTAATTTGATTATTTTTAGATTGCTAGCGGCTTTATTTGTATTGTGGTGACCTGTTTTTTAAATCACACGCCTTAAAACAAATGAATATAACCGTTTAAGCCTTTTATCTGACAGGAAAACTATGCGCTCTATATATTGCGGACAGCTAAATAAAACTCACGTAGATCAAGAAGTTGAACTATGTGGCTGGATCAACAAACGACGTGACCTTGGTGGACTTATCTTTGTCGATTTACGCGATAGAGAAGGTTTAGTACAAGTTGTATTCGACTCTGACATTGAAGAGTTAATGAGTTCAGCTAACACACTTCGCCAAGAATTTTGTGTTCAGCTAAAAGGTACTGTACGTGCACGCCCTGATAGCCAAGTAAATAAAGACATGGCAACAGGTGAAATTGAAGTTTTAGGTACTGAGCTTACAATTATTAACCGCTCTGAACCGCTTCCACTTGATTTTAACCAAGTAAACTCTGAAGAGCGTCGTTTAAAATACCGCTACCTAGACTTACGTCGTCTTGAAATGAGTGACCGTATTAAATTACGTGCTAAAGCAAGCAGTTTTGTTCGTCGCTTTCTAGATGAAAACGGCTTTTTAGACATCGAAACACCAGTACTTACTAAAGCAACGCCAGAAGGCGCACGCGATTATTTAGTACCGAGCCGTGTTCACAAAGGTAGTTTTTATGCGTTACCGCAGTCTCCACAGTTGTTTAAGCAATTGTTGATGATGTCGGGTTTTGACCGTTACTACCAAATTGTTAAATGTTTCCGTGATGAAGATTTACGTGCCGATCGCCAACCAGAATTTACCCAAATAGATATAGAGACCTCGTTCATGAGCTCTGATCAAGTACGTGGTATGACTGAAAAAATGATCCGCGAGATGTGGCAGTCATTACTAAACGTTGATTTAGGCGATTTTCCAATCATGCCTTACAGCGAGGCAATGAGCCTTTACGGTTCTGATAAGCCAGATTTACGTAACCCAATGAAATTAATTGATGTTGCCGATTTAGTTAAAGACGTCGAGTTTAATGTTTTTTCAGGTCCGGCTAACGACGAAAAAGGCCGTGTTGCTGTATTAACAGTACCAGGTGGCGCTAAGCTTTCTCGTAAACAACTTGACGATTACACTAAGTTTATTGGTATTTACGGTGCTAAAGGTATGGCGTGGATGAAAGTAAACGACCACACTGCCGGCGCTGAAGGCGTTCAATCACCAGTGGCTAAGTTTTTAAGTGAAGACGTAATTACTAAATTGCTTGAACGTACTAATGCACAAACTGGCGATATTATTTTATTTGGTGCCGATAAGCGCAACACAGTAAACGAAGCTATGGGCGCACTGCGCGTTAAGATTGGTGTTGATTTAGAAATCACTAACCTTGATAGCTGGGCACCACTTTGGGTTGTAGACTTCCCAATGTTTGAAGAAGATGACGAAGGCACATTACATGCTGTGCATCATCCATTCACTGCACCAAAAGATATTACTGCAAGTGAGCTTGAAGCAAACCCTGCTGCGGCTATTTCAGATGCCTACGATATGGTATTAAACGGCTACGAAGTGGGTGGCGGTTCGGTACGTATTCATAATGCAGATATGCAAGAAACTGCATTTAGAATTTTAGGTATTAACGAGCAAGAGCAACAAGATAAGTTTGGCTTTTTACTTGATGCACTTAAATACGGTACACCACCACATGCTGGTTTAGCATTTGGTCTTGACCGTTTAGCAATGCTTTTATGTGGTACCGATAACATTCGTGACGTTATTGCTTTCCCTAAAACAACACAAGCGTCGTGTTTATTAACTAACGCGCCTAGTAAGCCTAATATGGATTCGTTAGCTGAGCTTGCAATTAGTGTTGTTGAAAAAGCGATACCTAGCGAAGAGTAATTTTTGTTTAGCTTATTGAGCTAAATTTAAAAACCCTTAAGTTATATGCTTAAGGGTTTTTTTGTGGTTAAATTTACAGCAGAGTGTATTTTAACCGAATAGACGAAAAAGGAATTATTATGTCGATCAACGCAACCTTATTTGGTGAGTTCTTAGTTTTTTTTATTGTGCTGAGTATTCCTATTTTTGCTGTAATTAGCTATAAAATAGGTAAGCGTAAAAGTACTATGCCTGGAGTTTTAGCTTTTGTAGGTGGTTGTTTAGCGCTATTTCCACTATTTGCTTTGATTTTTATTGCAGTGCTTGCGCTTAAAAAAGATTTACCTAAAAATAACGTCTACGCCCATTAAAAACTAGGTTAATAGTGTCAATTTCAAATAATAATCACTACTTCGACGAGCAATTTAATGTTTTGCAGCACGAAGAGCAACTAACTGAAAATTCTGAGTTTGAAGAGTGCACATTTACCGATTGCGACTTTTCAGGCGGGCAGTTTAAAAATTGCCGATTTATACAGTGCAACTTTAAAAATTGTAATTTATCGTCACTTAAATGGAACTACAGCTCGCTTGAAGATGTAAGTTTTAGCCACTGTAAATTAAATAGTCTGCAATGGACTGACGTGGATTGGCCAGCGCTTAGTATTAACGCACCGGTGAGTTTTAATTATTGCGATCTCAGTAATAGTTCTTTTTTTGAATTAACCCTCAAAGCCCTCAAACTAACACACTGCTTTGCCAAAAATGTTGATTTTAGACATGCTGATTTAAGCGGTAGTGAATTTACAGGAACAGATTTTCGCGATAGTGAGTTTTTTCAAACTAACCTAACAAAATGTGATTTTGTAGGTGCGACAGCATTTAATATAGATTTGAATAATAATATGTTAGCGAATGCTAAGTTTGATCGCTTCGAAGCACTTAATTTGCTTACCAGTCTTAATATAGAGCTTTGTGATTAATTTAGTTTAATATGATTACTATCTAGAAGCGACAGCTTAGCTGGGCTTCTAGATACTGCGTGACTTCGTAATTAACGGCTAGGGCCATTTTTATTACGTGCACTGGCAAGTTGTCTCGCGATTGCTAATAACGCGGGTGAAATATCTTCAGCGCCGTCTTTAATTAGTTTTGTAACGTCACCTGATGAAAACAAACCGTCACGTGGTGATTTAATACCTAACTCACGAACAAAATCCTTCGTTTTACCTGTGCTGCCTGTTTCGATGAACTTAAAAATAATACGTTCATTGTTGTTTTTAGCAGGGGTTTTTAGTGTTTCGATTTCGTCATGTATTGCCGTTAGTTTGTCTTCTAAAATTTCTATACGTTCTTGAATGCTATTGTATGATTTCATTTATTGGATCTTTTACTAAATATATTTAAACAATGGCGGCTATTATCGCATAGTTTGACAATAGAGAATGCAAACCTATAGAGTAAAAGTTATTTTTAATTAAAAACAATAATTTATATAAGTTTAAATATGCAAAAAACACTTAAAAAGCTTTTTATATTAAGTGCACTAGCTCTAAGTACACCAGTAATAAGTAAATCAGTAATCGGCGCAACAGGCTATGCAAACGATGGCCTTATAACTGATCAAAGCCGTAATCGCACTATTCCTATAAATATCACACTACCAAGTAACAATGCTAAGTGCACTGAAAAAGTAAAATGCCCTGTAGCGTTTATTAATGCGGGCTACGGTATTAGCCATAACGAATATACGTTTGCTAGTAATGCGTTTAATCAGCGTGGATATTTAACATTAGCCGTTGCACATGAGCTAAAAAGCGACCCTGGTCTTAATCGTGAGCAGCCTTACTTAACTACTCGCATGGAAAACTGGCATCGTGGCGTAGTAACGCTTAAGTTTTTAGTTAATGAGATATCGAGTAAATACCCAGCGTATGATTTTACAAAGCTCACCTTATTTGGGCATTCTAATGGCGGTGATATTTCCGCATTATATGGCTCTATTTATCCCAATGAAGTAAGCCAAATTATTACGCTCGATCATCGTCGTATGTTGATCCCACGTAATAAAAACATTCGCGTACTTACTCTACGCGGTAGTGATTACCCAGCTGATGCGAATGTGTTGTTAAATGATTTAGAGCTGGATAAGTTTCCTGTTACACAAACTCTAATAGAAAAATCGTGCCATAACGATATGTACGATGGCGGGCCAAAATGGCTGGTGGATAGAATGAGTAAAGAGGTAGAGGGATTTTTAGATAGTAAAAATTAGGTCTATAAAAGTTAAACCATAGCGCAGTGTTACCTGCGCTATATTAATTTTACGGCAGTTATTCTACCAGTTCACTTACAATAACTGGGTTATTATGTAGTGTTTTATGCACTGGGCATTTGTCGGCTATTTCGAGTAAACGCTGGCGTTGTGGCTCTGTTAAGTCGCCACGTAAGGTGATTTTACGGGTAATGGCTTCAAGGTTACCTGTTTGCTCACAATCGTCGCAATCTTTGTTGTAATCGCGAGTGTGATCAAGCTCTACTTTTACATGCTCCAGTGGTAAGTTTTTACGTGTAGCGTACATGCGTAGTGTCATGGCCGTACAGGCACCAAGCCCCGCTAATAAGTGATGATACGGATCAGGACCTAAGTTTTTACCGCCTACTTTTATTGGCTCATCTGCAAGCCAAGTATGATCTTTAGTGCTCACGTGCTGAGTAAATACATGGTCTTTTTCTTCAACGAGTACATTGCCACCCGTTAAACTTGCTGTGTATTTAGTTTTGTCGTACTTAACATAACGGTTTGCCCACGTTGCAATTATTTGTGCAGCGTAGTCGGCATCGTTTTTATTTGTTAAAAGGTGATCGGCGTTATCTAGACTAATAAAGCTTTTAGGGTGTTTAGCTGATGCATAAATTTTTTCAGCTTCACTAATATTTACCGTTGCATCAATAGGGGAGTGCATTACTAATAATGCGCGCTTAAGCTTACTAATGTGGCTTTTATCGTACTTGGCTATATCGTCAATAAATTGCTTTTTAATGGTAAATTCACGACCAGCTAAGTTAACTTTTGCTTCACCTGCTGCGTTAATTTCATCAAGGTGTGCTTCAAAGTTATGCGCTACGTGCTGCGCATCTGACGGTGCACCAATGGTTGTAATAGCCGATACTTCAGGAATATGCTCAGCAGCAGCAAGAACGGCTGCCCCGCCTAAACTGTGGCCAATGAGTAGTTGTGGCGCCGCAAAATGCTCACGTAAATGATTTGCCGCTGATACTAAATCTTGAATGTTTGATGAAAAGTTACTGTTAGCAAAATCACCATCACTATTACCTAAACCAGTAAAGTCAAAACGCAGTACGGCAATCCCTTGTTGTGTTAATGCACGGCTGATCCGTGTAGCTGCTGCAATGTCTTTACCGCATGTAAAGCAGTGTGCAAATAGCGCGTAAAACTTAACGTCACCAGAGGGAAGTTCAAGTTGGCCGGCAAGTTCTAAATCGCCGCTTTTAAAAGATACTTTTTGTCGCATGGGGAGCCTTATTTACACAAATAAAATACATTACAATAGTAGACCAGATATAAGTACTAAACCTTGCAAATTCAACGTTTTTTTATAAGTTGATCTTGATCAAGCCAAGTGGCGGTGACTATGCTTTGCGGACATATGTCCTTATGTTTTTGAGGTCATTTGTCTATCCTCGCATAGCGCTATAATGAAGGCTTTGCTACTTTATATAAGTAATTTAGCACTATTAAAAGCAACTCACTTCACACAACCTATTCACTGGAACGTACAATGCAATTACCCACTGTTGATTATAAAGCTCCCGATGCGGCTGCACAATTTGTTGAATCGTTAAGAAATACTGGATTTGGCGTTTTAAAAAACCACCCAATCCCACAGTCTTTAGTTGAGTCTATTTACAAAAATTGGCAAGACTTTTTTAACTCAGAGCAAAAGCACGACTTTTTATTCTCTAAAGAAACTCAAGACGGTTATTTTCCGCCTTCAGTATCAGAAGTAGCGAAAGGCTTTACAATAAAAGACATTAAAGAGTACTTCCATGTGTATCCTAAAGGTCGAGTTCCTGCCCAGCTTGAAGCTGACGTACGTGAATACTACCGTTTAGCAAGTGAATTTGCTGGTACATTGTTGAGCTGGGTTCAGGCTGAAGCACCAGCTGATGTGCGTGCTAAGTTTTCAATTGATTTAAAAGACATGATTGCCGATTCTGAGCAAACATTGTTACGTATCCTACATTACCCACCAATGACGGGTGATGAAGAGCCAGGTGCTATTCGCGCAGCAGCCCATGGCGATATTAATTTATTGACTGTATTACCGGCTTCTAATGAGCCTGGTTTACAAGTTCAAAAAACAGATGGCGGTTGGTTAGACGTGCCATGTGATTTTGGCAGCTTAATTATTAATATCGGCGACATGCTACAAGAAGCGTCGGGCGGGTATTTTCCATCGACAATTCACCGTGTAATTAACCCAACGGGTAAAGCATCTACTAAATCGCGTATTTCACTACCGTTATTTTTACACCCGCATCCAGATGTTGTGCTTTCTGAGCGCTACACGGCAGATAGCTACTTGCAAGAACGTTTGCGTGAGTTAGGTGTTAAGTAACTCTAATACTTAGAGTAATTAAGTATAAACAAAAAACGGCTTATGGCCGTTTTTTGCATTTTTAAGCAACTTGAGTACCGGTTTTATTTTATTGAACGGTGCTCAATTGCCAGCAACGCAAATAATGGCATGCATTCTTAGCTACTACAGGTATAATGCGCGCAACTGGCTAAAGTAGCCTTATTTAAAAGAGAGTTTATATGAGTTTTGAAGGTTTAGGTTTATCACAGTCTTTGGTTAATGCGGTTTTAGAAAAGGGCTATGAAACGCCAACGCCGATTCAGGCTCAAGCAATTCCTGCAATTATTGAACGCCGTGATGTTATGGCAGCAGCGCAAACAGGTACAGGTAAAACAGCGGGTTTTACGTTACCACTTATTGAGCGCTTGTCGTCGGGCCCTAAAGCTAAAAGTAACCACGTACGTGCACTTATTTTAACGCCTACGCGTGAACTTGCTTTGCAAGTAAGCGAAAACGTTGAAGAGTACGCTAAGCATTCGGATGTGAGCTCATTTGTAGTTTACGGTGGCGTTAAAATTAACCCACAAATGCAGCGTCTTCGTAAAGGTGTTGATATTTTAGTAGCAACGCCGGGTCGTTTAATCGACTTACATAATCAAAATGCAGTTAAATTTGATAGTGTTGAAGTGCTTGTACTCGATGAAGCTGACCGCATGTTAGACATGGGCTTTATTCACGACATTAAACGCTTAATTGCTAAAATGCCTGCTAAACGTCAAAACTTGATGTTTTCGGCTACATTTTCTGACGAAATTCGAGCATTAGCAAAAGGGTTAATTAATGACCCTGTTGAAATTTCAGTTGCTGCAAAAAATACTACAGCTAAAAGTGTTACTCAGTGCGTTTACGCGGTAGATAAAACACGTAAAACAGCATTGCTAAGCCATTTGATTCGCACTAACGATTGGCAACAAGTGTTAGTGTTTAGCCGTACAAAGCACGGTGCTAACCGTTTGGTTAAGCAACTAGAGCGTGATGATATTACAGGCGCTGCTATTCATGGTAATAAGTCACAAGGTGCTCGCGTTAAAGCACTTGATGGTTTTAAAAGTGGTGAAGTACGCGTATTGGTAGCAACAGACATTGTTGCACGTGGTTTAGACATTGTTGAATTACCGCATGTTGTTAACTACGATTTGCCAAATGTATATGAAGATTACGTTCACCGAATTGGTCGTACAGGCCGTGCTGGTGCGTCGGGTCATGCGATTTCATTTGTAACGGTTGATGATGCTGTTGATTTATACGGTATTGAACGCTTTATTGGTGAGCTTATCCCACGTGCTGAAGAAGATGGTTTTGAGCCTATAAATCCAGTAGCAGAGCGCGCATTAGATGCTCGTCCGTTACCGGCTAAAAAGCCTAAGAAAAAGCAGCCTTTTAATAAGCCTAAATCTGATAGCAGTAAGCCTAACAGCAAAAAGCCAAATAATGGTGGTAATGGTACCGGCCCACGCCGTGGTGGTTCTAAAAAGCCAGCTGCTAAAACAGGTGATAACGCGCAAAACCCATGGGCAAAGCGTGAATCTGTCGGCGGTAATGGCCAACGCCGTCGTCGCACAAATAACGATTAATCATCATTAATGATTGTATTGACGTTTGATTAATTTAGAACTTGGTTAAAGGTTGATACAAAAAACGCGCTCCCTTCTTTTTAATTGATAGAAGTAGCGCGTTTTTTATTGTCTGTAATTTGTACTTACTGTATTGCCTACCTGATTAAATAGTTAATACCCAAGCCTACAAATAAAGTCACACTTACGCTAAGTAATGTGCCGAGCATAACGTACTCGGTAAGTTTTTTATCTTTACTAGCACTTAAATCGCCAAACCTAAATACCGACTTTGCAGCAAGTAAAAAACCAAGCCCTGCGAATTGGTCAAGCAATATAAAGCTCAGCATAAGTACGCGCTCAAGCATACCTATGCTTTGCCCTGCAAGCACTAAGCTACCAGTACTTGAAAAGTTACTTGTTAAACGCTCTAACATCATTCTTATAAATACGGCGCTGGGACTTAAAATAATTAAATAACCGCATACCACCCACAGTATTTTGGGATCAGTGAGCATATTATTAATTGCAGCCATAAAGCTACTGTTATCAGTTAGCCAAATACTGAGCGCAATAATAACGAGTATGTGCGCTATTTGATCTAGTAAAAAAGGCACCACGCCTTTATTAGAATACGATTTTGCTATATCAATAAAGTAATGGCTCAACATAATGCTTGCTGTGGCAATTAAAACACTGCTTAGTTGCTGCCACCCAAAGGTGTATTCCCATACGGTAATAATGAGTGCACTTGTTACACCATGCACGAGTACATGAAAATAAAGCTTACTGGCTTTAAAGTGACGGGTGTTTCGCTCGTTTACCCAACTCATAGGTTGCCAGTAAAAATCAGCGAGTAAGTGGCCAATAATAAGCGCGACCAGTAAAAGTGAAAATTCCATTATTCACCTCCTTTAATTATATTTTTTATAACGTGTTGTGAGTGCTTAATAAAGCGTTCTATAAGTTGGTAGTGCGCTAAATTTAGTAGTTTGGTTACGTTTTCGCGACTTGTTTTAAGCTCTTTAGCCAGTGCCGCGTGGCTGTTGTCTGATGATGTTAAATAGACATACAGGGCATTTGCTTGTTTTTGTGTGATTTTAGTGAGCAATACGTCGGCAAAGGCTAAATTAAGGTTTAAGCTTTCATCGAGCTGCTGCTCGTTAATATTAAAAACAAAGCGTTGATTACCTATTTTATCAAGGCCTTGCCCTGAAAGGGTAAAAGCAGAACCGGTTGCCGTTTTTATATCGCTGCGTGGGTTATCTATTTGCCCAAGTGCCAAGCTTTGCCGTAGCTCATAACCTGACGATTTAAGGTGTAAATATACAAGTATGGCATTTTTAAAAAGGAGCTCAGGATTATTAACTTGTAACTGAAAGGCATCGCCTCGGTATATATTCCAAAGGGTTTGCTCACCCGAAATATTTCGCAAACTTTGCTCTAGTTGATAAAGCATGGCATCGTATTGCTGCTTAGGGATTGTTTGCGATTTAATAATATCGCCGCTGATCACACCAATCATAAAAATCTCAAAATGGTTACTTTTTAATATGTAACCAATATTAGTTACATAGGGGTATGTAACTAATTTAGGTTACTTAAATATAAATTGCAAGGTACACTTATTTTAATTGCTATTAATCCTCATTAGGACACTAAATGACTTTACAAAACGAGCAGCAAAGCACAAAACCACGGGTCGGTATTTTTGTCGATGTACAAAATATTTATTACACGTGCCGTGAGAGTTACGGGAAAAATTTTGACTACAATGCGTTTTGGCGAATGATGGAGACGCAATACAATATTGAGTGTGCTTTTGCGTATGCTATTTATCGAGGAGATGAAAAGCAAAATCAGTTTCAAAATATTTTGCGTGCGATTGGTTTTGAGGTAAAGCTAAAGCCCTTTATTCAACGTCGTGACGGAAGTGCAAAAGGTGACTGGGATGTAGGCATAACAATAGACATGTTAGAGCAGGGTAAAAATCTTGATAAGGTTATTTTGCTCTCTGGCGATGGTGACTTTGCTTTGTTACTTGGGCATTTAAAAAATCAATATAATGTACCGTGCGATGTATACGGTGCTGACCGGTTAACTGCTGAGGTATTAAAACAAAGCGCAGAGCAATTTCATTTAATTGATAATACTTTGCTACTTTAACAGTAAAAAATAGTTAAAAAAGTGCAAGCTAAGTGCCTGCAACATGAGAGATTTTAATACAAAGCCGTAATAGATGAATTAAGCCTTATATAAGCTTTTTTTATTACTGTAATCAATTGGGTTTGCTAAATGATTATGGTAATTTTAAAGCATAACGAGTTACCAAGGACTTACATGCTTCATTACAGCAACATGCCACTAGACAGAGGCTCAAATTTTCGTAAAGACCCATCGTGGCTTAAAGCGCAAATGTCGGCGCAAAGTAAATGGGTTTTAGTTAAAAATAATCAAACCCTATTTATTAAAGATACCCCTAAAGTAAGCTATTTAACGTATCAACAAGTGGCGCATTTAGATTTAACGAGTGCTATTTTTGTCGGTTTAAACAATGCTAAACATGGTGTGTTTGCATTGGATGTTTCTGATCTGGATGAAAGCGTACTTTCGCCTTTAATAGAAGGCGCTCAGTTTTTTGATATTCGCCAATATGGGCCTCAAGTAACCATTAAATATGCCTCAATAGCCGCCCTTGCGAGAGGGTTATGTTATTGGCATGCTACGCATCGCTTTTGTGGGCGCTGTGGTAGTAAAAACCGTTCAGTGGAAGCCGGGCACTCTAGAGTGTGTGAAAACGAAAACTGTAAGCATCCTACATTCCCTCGTACCGATCCTGCGGTAATTATGGTTGTTACTAAAGTCTTTGCCGACGGAGTAGAACGCTGTTTATTAGGTCGCCAAGCTGCGTGGCCCACTGGTATGTATTCGTCGCTTGCTGGATTTGTAGACCCAGGGGAGACACTAGAACAAGCTGTTGCGCGTGAAGTTAAAGAAGAGGCAGGCATAGAGGTTGATAACGTACGTTATGTTGCATCTCAGCCTTGGCCGTTCCCATCGTCCATTATGCTTGGTTTTTTTGCAGAGGCGACATCTGAACAAATCAACGTAGATAAAGAAGAGCTAGACGATGCAAAATGGTTTAGTCGTGAAGACTTAGAGCAATTTGGTAATTGGCACGAAGAAGGCGAGCATTTAAAGCTGCCTAGAACCGATTCTATCTCTCGTTATTTAATTGAGCATTGGCGCACAAACCCTTAAGGATTAACAATGTCGAGTAAAAGTAATAAAAACACTCAGCTAGTATCATCAGGGCGAAAAAAAGCCTATACACATGGCGTAGTAAATCCCGTTGTACAGCGTGCATCTACCATTGTATTTGATACTGTAGCCGATTTAAAAGAAGCAGCTAAAACCCGTGGCGATAAAACGTTATTTTATGGGCGCCGAGGAACAACAACACACTTTGCGCTACAAGAAGCGATTACAGAACTTGAAGGCGGCGAAGGGTGTGCATTGTACCCTTGTGGCGCTGCGGCGATCAGCCAAGTATTTTTATCGTTTTTAAAAACCGGTGATCATATTTTAATGGTTGATAACGTGTACGAACCAACTCGCGACTTTTGCGATAAAATTTTAGCGGGACTAGGCATCACAACAACCTATTACCCGCCAACCATTGGCGCAGGTATTAAAGATTACATTCAGCCAAATACTAAAGTGTTGTTTTTAGAATCCCCAGGTTCTATTACGATGGAAGTGCAAGATGTGCCTGCTATGGTAAAAGTAGCCAATGAGCACAATGTAATGACCATGCTTGATAATACCTACGGAAACGGCTTGCATTATCGCCCGTTAGAGCACGGTGTTGATATTAGTATTCAAGCTGCAACTAAGTATATTGTTGGCCATTCAGACGTGATGATGGGGGTGGCTGTTGCTAATAAAAAGTATTGGCCAACCTTGCGCGAAAATTCATACTTACTAGGGCAATGTACCAGTGCCGATGATGCGTATTTAGCACTTAGAGGCCTGCGTACAATGGGTGTGCGTTTAAATCAACATGAAAAAGCAGCAATAGAAGTAGCTAAATGGCTTGAGCAACATGAGCTTGTTGATCATATTCGACACCCAGCATTTGAAAGCTGCCCAGGGCATGAATTTTTTAAACGTGACTTTGATGGCAGTAATGGGTTGTTTTCATTTGTCATGAAAACCGGTAATCAAAAAGCGATTGATGCATTTTTAGATAGCCTTGAGCATATTAAAATGGGCTTTTCGTGGGGAGGTTTTGAAAGTTTAGTAACCGCTAATTTAACTATGAAAGGGCTGCGTTCAAATACAGGTTGGGATTTAGGCCCGGTTATTCGCCTGCACATAGGCCTTGAAGATGTTGAAGATTTAATTAGCGATTTAAGCCAAGCACTTGAGGTTTATAAGCAGCATTTATAATTTATATCGCAATTTATGCTATTACATTTAAATGTATTGTTACAAAGCTCACCACAGGTGAGCTTTTTTTTGCTGGTAATTCAAGATGTTTACACTTAGTGTGGATAAATACACAGAAAATAAAAAGTCATTAAGGATAGTCAATGGCAACACCATTACCGATAAACGTAGGGCGATTAACGCAAATAACGGGATTTGAGCTTGTACGTATGTTTTTAACTAAACGTGGACTTATTGCATTAGCTGCCTTTGCATTGGTGTGGCTAATAATACTGCGCTACCCAATAGGGCAGGCAGTAGGCATTGTAAGTGCGCCCGATTTTGAGCAAATAGCCCGTGATATATCAGGTTCTATTGGTTTAAGTAAATTATTGGATTGGCCTGAGGCCGAATTTGCTATGTACTGGTTAATAGCCCTGTATAGCTTTCCCGTTTTTGGCTTATTTATTTGTAGCGACCAAACGGTAGGCGATAGAGAGCGCGGCACACTAAGGTTTTTATCACTGCGCTCCACTCGCTTTGAAATACTGTTTGGCCGTTTTTTAGGGCAGCTAGGAGTATTAGCCTGCTTAGTGGGCATTACTCTTGTGGCTACACTCGCGGTACTAGGGTTTAGAGATCCAAGTTTACTGGCTGGTGGTTTTGCCCGTGCGCTTTCTATATTTTTAATACTAGTGATTACTCTGTGCCCATTTGTAGCACTTATGACGTTAATTAATACCTTTGCCCGCTCATCGCGTTTATCTATTGTATTGGCAATCTTATACTTTGCAGCAGGCGGTATTGTAGTTGGTATATTGCAATGGCAAATACCCGCATTAGGCCTGCTTGATTATTTATTTCCGGGTGTGCAAATAGAGTTATTAGCCGGGCAAAATTTACCATTATTGAGCGCTGTGGCTATTCCCCTTGTGCAAACTGCGGTGTTACTAAGCGTTGCTCAACGTATTTTTGCAAGGAGCTCACTATGAGACCATTAATTACAGCCAGCGGTTTGAGTAAATCGTATGGTGCAAAACTTGCGCTTAATAATGTGGACTTTGAAATTAACAAAGGCGCGCCAGTGGCACTTGTTGGGCCAAATGGTGCGGGTAAAACTACCTTATTTAGTTTGTTGTGCGGCTATATAGCGCCAAGTAAAGGCAGCCTTGAAATATTAGGGTATAAGCCAGGGAGCGCTGCTTTATTTAATAAGGTAAGTGCATTACCGCAAGACGCACAACTTGACCCTCGTTTTAATATAGATAAGCAACTCGCTTTTTATGCAAAGCTACAAGGTATGGGGGCAAAGCAAAGCCAAACTGAGGCGCTACGTGTACTTGATTTGGTTGGCTTAAAAGAAATTGCAAAGCAGCGTGCAGGGGACTTATCGCACGGTATGCGCAAGCGCGTTACGATAGCGCAAGCACTTATTGGCGCGCCACAAATTGTAATGCTTGATGAAGCAACCGCAGGGCTTGATCCGATTCATGCCAGAGAAGTACGTGAGCTTGTATCTGAATTAAGTGAGCAGGCTACATTTATTTTAAGCTCTCACGATTTAACAGAGCTTGAGCGACTATGCTCACAGGTACTTCATTTAGATAAAGGCGTACTAAGCGAGCATCAAACAAAAACAAATAATACCGATAAACACTTTTATACATTAATGCTAAGCGAGGCTTATCAAAATGTTGAGCAACAGCTTCAAGCAATTGCAGGTGTGAGCCGGGTGTATATGAGCCAACATAAAGAATATGTAATTGAGTATCAGCCAACGAGCGATCCACTTGATATTGCACTACTGAATTTTTGTCATCAACAACACTGGCAGTACAGGCAATTAGTTAATGGTCACACATTAGAGAATCAAATATTTAAACAGGAGAAAGTATAATGGGTTTACTTAGCGGACTTATGGGTAATGCAAGCGAAGTTGACGATTCTGATTTAGAGAAAATCCTCGCCAATACATTAATTGACGGCGAGCAAGTAGAAAAAGCATATAAAGTAGTACGTGATATGTTTATTTTTACTAATAAGCGCTTAATTTTAATTGATAAGCAAGGTATGACAGGCTCTAAAATGGAAATGGTGAGTATTGCTTACTCTAAAATCACCAAGTTTAGTAAAGAAAGTGCAGGCCATTTTGACTTAGATGCCGAGCTAAAAATATGGGTTGGCTCAGATCCAACACCAATTAGTAAAGAGTTTAAGTCTGGTGATAATATTAACGATGTTTACCGAATTATTAGCCAACACGCGCTTTAATACGGTACATGTTTTAAGTGGTTGTTGACTAGATGTTGCAACTACTTTAATTTTACAGTTTACAACACTTCCTTACAATTAACTTAATAAATACAACTGGTTAGTTAAGTTTTCATTCAGTTTCCTAACGTTAGCATGTGCCTCGACTTTAGCAATACAGCTAGAGCATAAAAAGCAATGTACATAGGGAAGTCTTACAATGAAAAAATTAGCAGTTATTATTTCGAGCATTTTATTATCTAGCACTGCGGCTGCTGCAGACAGCTATAATTCAATTAGTAACCTAAGCTACAAAAATAGCGATAACAACGACACCGTTGCTGTCGATTCTATTTACTACTTATCTCCTAAAAAAACGTTAGGTCCGTACGATCAGTTTGAATACATCAATAAGCAAACTAACGTATATGGTGGCTACGCTGATGACGACTTTGGCGATTTAACATCGGTTGGTGGTGAATACTTCATTAATGAATTTGTTGTTGGCGCATCTTACGAAAACCTAGACCCAGATTCAGGTTCTAACAGTGAGCTTTATAAACTGACGGGTGGTTACTTTTTCAACCCTGATTTACTTGCAAAAGTAACACTAGTTGAAAACAAAGACGGCGACGATTACGCATTATTTGATTTAGCTTATAACTACATGCTAAACAGCACAGATTACGTAGGTGTTACACTTACATCAGACGACGATTTTGATTACCGTGCAGTAGCTGCTAAATACTTTATTGATTTACAGCAAGGTAACTACCTAACTTTTGAAGGTAAATACGAAAGCATTGATGACGCAGAAAACCAATGGGTAGCAGAAACTAACTATTACTTCTCAAAAGCAACATCTGTATTTGCTAACTACAACAAGCAAGACACTTACAGCTTTGGTGCTCAACACTTTATTAATAAAAATATTGGTGTAAAGGTGGGTTACGAAAACAACGCTGATGATTCTGATAACGATGCGTACTTTGCTAACATGCGTTTTCAGTTTTAATTAAGTCCCGTACTTAGTTAATACAAAAGTAATATCAAAAGCCCGCTAAATTTAGCGGGCTTTGTTGTTTATAAACGTTTGAGTTTTTAACTGTAAATTATTACCAGTCGCAATTACGGCCTTTATTTTGCTCATCTAAATAACCCTTTTAAGTTATAAATAGAGTCGCCATGAATGGCTAAATTGTTACTAAAGCCATTAAGTGCAGTCGATAATAATAGCTATAAAATAGTAAGTATTGGAGTTGTTTTTGCTAGTAAACAATGGTTATTGGAAAAAAACAGATAAAAATATGCACTGATACAAACCTATTTTTCATTATAAATACAGAAATAGTGAATTAAATATAGTCATTATTTTGAGAAATTAGAAAAATTTAGTGAGGGGAGGTTATATTGATGAGGTTTATCGAATAATTAAGTTGTGCTCAATTTGGCGGCAACTTGTACCTTATTTGTTACTTTTAAAGTTTAAATGATGACAGACTATTGTTACGCAGATTTTGTTGATACTTATTATTTACATTCACTTGTAATTATTTACATTTTAAGTGGTTTTAATCTGACCTCTCATTCAGTTTTTGTTCATTTTTTTGGCGTTAGGATGCGCCCCGACTTTGGCTAGACAGCTGAGGCATAAAAGTAATATTTATAGGGAATTTAAAATGAAAAAATTAGCCGTTATCATTTCGAGCATTTTATTATCAAGCGCTGCAACCACTGCAATAGCCGCAGATACTTACCAATCAATCAGCCATGTAGGATACGTGGATGTAGATGGTGATGACACACTAAGTGTTGACTCAACTTATTATTTTTCTCCAAAAGCGACGTTAGGTCCTTACGATCAATTTGAGTACATCAATAAGCAAACAAATGTTTATGGTGCATACAGTGATAATGATTTTGCAGATGTTACTAGCATTGGCGGTGAGTATTTTGTAGAAGATTTTGTATTAGGTGCACAGTACAATAATCTCGATAGTGATTTTGGCTCAAGCACGGATGTAATTGAACTTTCTGCAGGTTACTTCTTTAATCCAAACCTTTTATTAAAAGCAACGTTTGTTGATGTAGAAGATGCTGAGAATCAGTTTGTGTTTGACCTAGCATATAACCACGAATTAAATAGCACTGATTATATCGGTTTCACAGTAACAGCAGATGATGAGTTTGATTACCGTGCAGTAGCAGCTAAGTACTTTGCTGATTTACAGCAAGGTAACTACTTGACTGTTGAAGGTAAATTTGAAGATGTTGATGGTGGTTCAAGTAACTGGGAATTAGCATCTAACTACTATTTCAGCAAAGCAACATCGGTTTTTGTTACAGTTAATAAAAATGATGATTACACTCTTGGTGCTCAACACTTCTTCAACAACAATGTTGGTTTAGAAGCAGGTTACGGCAATAACTGGGATGATTCTGATTATGATGCTTACTTTGCAAATGTAAGCTTACAGTTCTAATTTAACTAAAAATTAGAATATGAACAAAAAGCCCGCTCAAATGAGCGGGCTTTTTGTTCAGCGCTATTTACCAGCCGCAGTTGCGGCCTTCGTTTTGTTTATCTAAATATGTTTGTAATGGTGCAAAGTAATCGAGCATTGCTGTTGCATCCATTTGCGGCTTACCTGTCACAGTTTCAAGCGCCTCTTGCCAAGGGCGAGACGAACCCATTTCAAGCATAGCGTTTAGCTTATCCCCTGCTTCTTTTGAATTATAAATAGAGCAGCGATGAATGGCTTTATCGTTACCGGCAATTTCACATAAGCTACGATGAAATTCAAATTGTAAAATATGCGCTAAAAAGTAACGTGTATAAGGCGTGTTACCCGGAACATGGTACTTAGCACCCGGATCAAAATCACTTTCGCTACGTGCGATAGGCGCTTGCACTCCTTGGTATTTTTCACGTAGTTCCCACCATGCTTTATTGTAATTTTCTGGTGCTACTTGACCTGAAAATACCTGCCAGCGCCACTGATCAACCATTAAGCTAAACGGTACAAAGGCAACTTTATCAAGTGCCATTTTCATCAACAAACCGATATCTTTAGATTCATCAGGTACTTGTTCAAGTAAGCCGATTTGTTTTAAGTAACCCGGTGTAACCGATAAGGCAATGGTGTCTCCAATGGCTTCATGAAAACCATCGTTTGCACTTTCTTGATAAAATAAAGGTTGTTTATTATAAGCGCGTTGATAAAAGTTATGACCTAATTCATGGTGAATAACTGAAAACTCTTCGCCTGTGCGCTGAATACACATTTTAATGCGTAAATCGTCTTTACTATCGATATTCCATGCTGATGCATGACACTGCACATCTCTGTCTTTTGGTTTTACAAACAATGAACGCTCGTAAAATGTCTCTGGTAGTGCGTCAAAACCCATTGAGGTAAAAAAGTTTTCTGCCCCTTTGACCATTTTAAGTTCGTCGTAATTATTTTGAGCTAATAACTCGGTTACGTCGTAACCCGGATCGGCGTTATCTGGTGCAACTACATCGTAAATATTACCCCATGCTTGCGCCCACATATTACCAAGTAAGTGCGCTGGAATAGGTTGATCTTGCGGTACTTTGTCGGTGCCGTACTTTTCACCTAACTTTGCGCGAACATGGCAATGTAGCGAGTTATAAAGTGGTTTGACTTGGCCCCAAATACGGTCAAGCTCGGTGGTAAAGTCATCAGCAGGCATATCGTATTTACTGCGCCACATAGCGCCCGTATCGGCATAACCAAGCTCCTTTGCACCTTCGTTGGTCAGTACTACTTGTTGCTCGTAAAGTGAGCGCATTGGTTTTGATATTTGACGCCAACCTTGCCATAAATCAAGTAGTTCGTTGTAATCTCGGCTGGTGGCCATTTTTGAGGTCATGTCGCCAAGGCTTAAACAGCTGCCATCTTCTTTACAGTATTTACCTTTACCATATAGCCCGCCAAGCTCTGCGACAATTTGTGAAAGTTGCGCTGTTTTATCAGCGTCTTGTGGGGCAGGAAGTGTAAGTGCTAGTTTTAGTTTATCAAGCTTACGGCGAGCATCGTAATCAAGCTCTAGTTCGTCGTATTTTGCAGCTTCATTTGCTAAACGCACGACTGTTTCGGTCATTTTACGGTTAACTTCAGCCGATAGAGCAGATGTATCGTGAGTAATAAAGTTTGCGTAAATCCACTCTGCACGGCTCGATTCTAAATAAAGTGCACTTAGTTCTTTTTCTGTGTTTGTTATAAATGTATTTGCATCTTTAGCTGTTACAGCTTTTTTAGTGTGTTTTGAATCGGTAGTGTCGATAGATACTTGCGCATCGCAGGCCGTTAAAGCAAGAGTACTTGCTACCATTAAGGCGCTCATACTTAGTTTAAATCGAAAGGGGGTCATGCTATTCCTTTAATTTATTGTTATTAAAACGTTGATAATAGCAGTGATATTTAAAACAATAAAATGAATGCGTTAAGGCTCACGACTCGTCGTGCAATGATTGTATTTAAATTAAGATGGGTCATAATTAAGTTACTATTTTCATTCAATGTGTAAGGAATGTGCGCATGTTAATATTTATAATATTGCTGGTCGTGGTGGTGGTTATTTTTGCGGTTAAAGATATTCGCCTAAACTTGATTAGTCGTCCTACGTTTAAAATGTTCAAAAAGGTGCTTCCGCCATTATCGCAAACAGAGCGAGAGGCGATGGAAGCAGGTGATGTTTGGTGGGATGGTGAGTTATTTAGTGGTAACCCAGACTGGCAAAAACTGCACCGCTTTCCTAAACCAGAGCTTAGCGATAAAGAAAACGCATTTATGGCTAACCAAGTAGAAACCTTATTGGCGATGCTTGATGATTATCAAATTGTACAAAAAGACAAAGACTTACCAAAAGAAGTGTGGGATTACCTAAAAACAGAAGGTTTTTTTGCGCTGATCATTCCTGAAAAATTTGGCGGTCGTGAGTTCTCCGCAATTGCTAATTCAACGATAGTGTCAAAAATTTCGACTAAAAGCTTAACAGCCGCAGTCACTGTTATGGTGCCTAATAGCTTAGGTCCGGGCGAGTTACTTCTTCACTATGGTACTAAAGAGCAGCAAGATCGTTGGCTGCCAAGTTTAGCTAATGGTACAGATGTTCCTTGTTTTGCATTAACGGGCCCAGAGGCGGGCTCTGATGCTGGCAGCATTCCGGATTCTGGTGTGGTGTGTATGGGTGAGCACAATGGCGAGCAAGTAATGGGCCTGCGTTTAAATTGGTCAAAGCGTTACATTACACTTGCACCAGTGGCTACTGTACTCGGCTTAGCATTTAAAATGTATGACCCTGATGCTTTATTAAGTGATAAGAAAGAGCTAGGCATTACATGTGCTCTAATACCAACCGATCATCCGGGTGTTGAAACGGGTGAGCGTCATTATCCGCTTAACATGGCCTTCATGAATGGCACAACTTACGGTAAAGATGTATTTATACCACTGAATTGGATCATTGGTGGACAAGAGTGTGCAGGGCGTGGCTGGAGAATGCTTGTTGAGTGTTTAAGTGCAGGGCGTGGTATATCACTACCAGCGTTAAGTGCAGCAACTGGGCATTTAGCTTCAAAAATGACATCGGCATATGCCATGGTACGCCAGCAGTTTGGTGTATCAATTGGGCAATTTGAAGGCGTGCAGGAGGCACTTGCACGTATTGGTGGTTTAACTTACACACTTGAGTCGTGCAGATTAATGACCGCAGGTGCGATTGATTTAAAATTAAGCCCATCGGTTGTAACAGCGATTGCTAAATACCATATGACAGAAATGGGTCGTACGGTAATGAATGATGCAATGGATATTCATTCAGGTAAAGGAATTCAAGTAGGGCCTAATAACTATTTGGCGCATGGCTACATGGGGATTCCAGTATCAATTACGGTAGAAGGGGCGAATATTCTAACGCGTAATTTAATGATATTTGGCCAAGGCGCAACGCGCTGCCACCCATTTGTTTTAAAAGAAATGGAAGCCGCTGCAATGGAAGATGACGACGCAGCACTTGAACAATTTGATGGTTTATTAATGAACCATATATTATTTGCAGCAAGTAATGCAGGCATGGCATTTGTGCATGGCTTAACACGTAGCTACTTTGCTAAAGCGCCTGTAGGTGGTGAAACGGCTATTTATTATAAGCAACTGAGCCGAATGAGCCGAGGCTTAGCTATTTGCACAGACGTGGCTATGTTAATGCTTGGCGGTGAGCTTAAACGTAAAGAAATGATATCAGCGCGTTTGGGTGATGTATTAAGTCATTTGTACTTAGCATCAACTGTTTTAAAACGTTATGAAGATGAAGGGCGCCAACAAGCTGATTTACCATTTGTGAAATATGCAATTGAGAACTCATTATTTGAAATAGGCCAAGCGTTTAATGGTTTCTTTAAAAACTTTTCAAATCCGGTTGTTAATTTTATCCTTAAACGTATCGTGTTCCCGCTTGGAAACCATTACCACAGACCAAGTGATGAAATAGCACAAAGTATTTGCGAGCGTATGACTCAACCTGGTGTATTTAGAAACCGTTTAACGCATTTATGTTATGTAGATGAAAATGCAGGTACAGGGGTCATGGAAAGCGCATTTTTAGCTATGCATGATATGCAAGCGCAGTTTAAAGACTTAAAACAATGGCAGCGTAAGGGCAGTGTGCCTGCAACGCTTGATATTGAAGGTGCTATAAATTATGCGCTTGAAAATAAATTATTAGAGCAAACTGATGCAGATGCAATGCATCATGCTAATAAGCTACGTAAGAAAGCCATTGCAGTTGATAACTTTCAACCTGGTGAGCTTTAGTTAATGTTAGCTACTGCTAACATTAAAAAGGCCTTACATATGTAAGGCCTTTTTATTTAAGTTTAGATTTATTTTATCTAACGAGCGTAAGGGTCTGCAATTATTTTATCTATGTACCATTTGCCCTTTTTGCGAAGCATTTTAACACTTCGAAAATCATCAATTTTATCGCCATTTAAGTAACCGGTAAAAATAAGATTTATTTTAGTCTTATCACCGTATTGTTCACGTACGCTCATATTGGTCATATCAACTTCAATGGTTACTTCATCGTACTGCATATTTACTAAGTTGCGTGAAAATTGTTTAGCCGTCCCGTATGACTTCATTATGCGGGTAAGATTTGGTGTTGCCATAGTGCTGGCTTTTTGAAGGTCTTGTTGATTATAAAGTGCATCAAAGTAAGCGGTGGCAGTATCTCCAGGGTTATCGCCAAGTGTTTTTAGGTCATCTCCACAGCCTGCTAAAAACAGTAAAATGACAAAACTTAATAAACTCGTAATTTTTTTCATGTTAATTATTATTAATTAATTTTTTAAAGTGTGTGGTTTATCAATGAAGATGTAAAGGTATGGCGGGTAATAAATAGATAATTGAAGAATAAATAATAAAAAAGGATGCCTAAAGCATCCTTTTAAAACGTAATAAAATTCATTATTGTACTAGTTCTTGCTCACTAAATTCTTCATCAAACATTGGGCTTGATAAGTAACGTTCAGTGGCACTAGGTAGGATAACAACAATGTTTTTATCAGCATTTTCAGGCTTTTCAGCAATTCGCTTAGCGGCAACAACCGCTGCACCAGATGAAATACCGACTAAAATACCTTCTTTTTTCATTAACTGATGCGCCATTGCAATTGCATCTTCGTTAGATACAAGCTCAGCTGCATCAATTAAATCCATATCTAGGTTACCAGGAATGAAGCCTGCACCAATACCTTGGATTTTATGAGGACCTGGTTTAATTTCTTCACCAGCAAGCGTTTGGCTAATAACTGGAGAGTTAGTTGGCTCTACAGCGATAGATTTAACGTTTAAACCTTTTTCTGTTTTAAGGTAACGACTAACACCTGTAATAGTACCACCAGTGCCAACACCCGCTACAAAAAAGTCTACTTTGCCGTCAAGCGCATGGTAAATTTCTGGGCCTGTTGTTTCAAAGTGAATTTTAGGATTTGCAGGATTTTCAAATTGTTGTAATAAAATATACTTATCAGGTGCGGTTGCTTGAATTTCTTTTGCTTTTTCAATTGCGCCATTCATACCTTTAGCACCGTCGGTAAGTACTAGGTTTGCACCTAGTGCTTTTAATAGCTTGCGACGTTCTAGGCTCATAGTATTAGGCATAGTAAGCGTTAACTTGTAACCACGTGCAGCTGCAACAAATGCAAGTGCAATACCCGTGTTACCTGATGTTGGTTCAATAAGTTCTTTACCTTCAACAAGCTGACCTGATTTTTCAGCTTCCCAAATCATTGATGCACCAATACGGCATTTGATACTAAAGCTTGGATTACGAGATTCAACTTTAGCGTATACATTCCCACCCGTAACACGGTTAAGTTTTACTAGCGGTGTATTACCAATAGTTAGTGAGTTATCTTCAAAAATAGTAGACATAATGTTCCTTTGGATACAATCTGATCAACGTGCTAATAGCCTTTGCTACTAACTATACATACACTTTACTGTGAGTTTAAAAAAACTAAAGTAAAGTTTGGCTATAACATATATCTATTGGGCTTATAACCTGGTGAAATAAAAATCAATTATTTACAGTGCTTTAGTTATTAAAGATGCGGGCTAAATTCAAAAATTAAAGAGCAAGAATTCAGCTAAATTATAAAACATGCAAAAGAGAGGTTAAATTGAGCCACTTTTGTGTGTTATTTGTGCATATAAATGTAACTTGAATAGTTTTATCACACAATGTGCCTAAAACATGATAAAAACACGTATCTATATTCAATTAAGCAATCAAAATGAAGTTAATCTTAAAATTAATTGCCGGTATTGTGGCCGGTATTTTGGTCGGACTCTACGTACCTATCACTGGTGTTGAACTTTTATTCACAGTAAAAGAGCTAATTGGTCAAATTATCTCATTTACCATTCCTCTTATTATTTTATTTTTTATTGCATCAGGTATTGCTGGCCTTCCAAAAGGGTCTGGGCATTTACTTGGTAAAACAGTTGGCTTTGCTTACAGCTCTACCATTATTGCCGGTACACTTGCATTTTTATTAGTGAGTGCCGTAATTCCATTTTTAAGCGGTGGTATTACGTTTGAAGCTGAAGTAGCAACCGAAATTGGTAGTTTTATTGATTTAGAAATCCCGCCACTTATGGGCGTTATGACCGCATTAGTCACTGCTTTTGTGTTTGGGATAGGCATGAGCCAGTTAGAGCTTGATACGCTTAAAAAGGTGTCTGATCAGGGCCGTGATGTAGTTGATAGTTTACTTTCGAAAGTAATTATTCCTGCTTTACCATTTTACATTGCTGGTGTATTTGCTGAAATGACAGTGGCAGGCACTGTGGTAGATACACTGCAAACATTTGGCGTAGTACTGATTGCAGCGCTTGTTATGCACTGGTTATGGTTAAGCGTTTTATATATAGCGACAGGTATACTATTAAAACGTAATCCAATCGAATTAGTTAAAAATATGCTACCAGCTTACTTTACAGCGTTAGGTACTATGTCAAGTGCAGCAACGATTCCAGTATCGCTTCAATCAAGTAAGTCGAATGGCGTAAAAGAAGACGTAGCTAACTTTACTGTACCACTTTGCGCGACTATTCACTTATCAGGTTCTACTATAACAATAGTAACCTGTGCAATGGCTGTTATGTTTTTATCGCCAAGCATGGAAGTCCCTTCATTAATAGGTATGCTGCCGTTTATTATGATGTTAGGTGTAGTAATGATTGCAGCTCCTGGTGCGCCAGGTGGCGCGGTTATGTCGGCACTTGGGCTATTAACAAGTATGCTTGGGTTTAACGAAGGCGCGGTTGCATTAATGATTGCACTTTATTTAGCACAAGATAGCTTTGGTACTGCATGTAATGTAACAGGTGATGGTATCATTGCATTATGGGTTGATCGATTTAGCGAAAAATCGTCATCTTAAATTATTAGAGCGGGGCAATAATATTAGTTATTGTTTCGCTTTATGTATGTTACTGTGGCAAATTAATTTAATTAAATTGCATGTTGTAAGGTAAGTGAGGATGTTCCATTGATTAATGTACTTTTAGTTGATGACCATGAACTTGTACGAACAGGTATCAAGCGTATTCTTGATGACGTACGAGGGTTTAAAGTAGTAGGTGAAGCTAAAGATGGCGAGCAGGCGGTACAATTTTGTCGTCAGCATTCACCTAACATAGTACTTATGGATATGAACATGCCAGGAATGGGCGGATTAGAGGCGACTAAAAAGATTTGTCGTTACTGCCCAGATGTAAAAATTATTGTGCTTACCGTTAATTGCGAAGACCCGTTTCCAAGCAAAGTAATGCAAATTGGTGCACACGGCTTTTTAACTAAAGGTGCAGGCTCTGATGAAATGGTACGCGCTATTCGCTGCGTTCATGCGGGGCAGCGTTACATTGCACCAGAAATTGCACAGCAAATAGCGCTTGCGCAAGTGACAGGCCGTACAGACGAAAATCCTTTTCAGAGTTTATCTGAACGAGAGCTGCAAATTATGCTTATGATCACCAAAGGTGAAAAAGCACAAGATATAGCAGAGCGTTTAAATTTAAGTTCTAAAACAGTAAATAGCTATCGCTACCGTATGTTTGAAAAGTTAAATGTAGGTGGTGATGTTGAGCTTACCCATTTAGCTATTCGTCATAAAATGATTGATATAGATATTTCGTACTAACCTATAATTTATGTCTGAATTTGATCACGTACATTTTCTTAAAACACTATCAAGCGAGCCCGGTGTATACCGAATGCTTGATAGTGACAGCCAAGTTATTTATGTTGGTAAAGCTAAGCACTTAAAAAAACGTGTAAGTAGTTACTTTAGAAGTAATATTACCGATAGCAAAACACGTGTATTAGTAAATAATATTTGTGATATTGAAGTCACGCTTACCAATACCGAAACCGAAGCACTGCTGCTTGAAAATAACCTAATAAAAAAATACCAGCCTCGCTATAACATATTATTGCGCGACGATAAGTCGTATCCTTATATTTTACTGACTAATCATAAGCATCCTCGTTTAGCGTTTCATCGTGGAAGTCGTAAAATTAAAGGTGAGTACTTTGGGCCTTTCCCAAGTGCTGGTGCGGTATCTGAAAGTTTGCGCCTAATGCAAAAAATATTTCCTGTTCGCCAATGTGAAGATGCTTATTACCGCGCAAGAAGTCGCCCGTGTTTGCAATATCAACTTAAGCGTTGCTCAGCTCCGTGTGTAAATAAAGTCACGGATGATGATTACAGCGAGCAAGTTGATTATGTCCGTAAGTTTTTAACGGGTAAATCTCACGAAGTTATTGCTGATTTAATAAAAAAAATGGAAGCAGCCAGCCTACAATTAAATTTTGAACTGGCGGCAAAAGTTCGCGACCAAATAATGCTACTGCGTAAAATGCAGGAGCAACAGTCTATATCAGGTAATTTTGCTGAAATGGACGTAGTTGGTTTTGCTCATTTAAATGGTTTAAATGGTATTCATTTATTAATGATCCGCGATCATAAGGTGCTTGGAAGCAAAACGTACTTCCCTAAAGTCCCTAAAGACTCGAGTGAACAAGAAATATTGACCTCATTTTTAGGTCAGTATTATTTAGCGCCAGGAGCAACAGGGCGTATTGCAAAAGAAATTATACTACCGTTTGAGATAGAAGAGAGCGAAGCATTAGGTGAGGCACTCACACAAGTAAGTGAACGTAAAGTAACATTTAAAGTAGTTACTCGTGGTGAACGCGCTCAATACTTACAATTAGCGAATAAAAATGCTTTAAACAGTATTGCAGTTAAGCAAAGTACTCAAGACTCTATTAATAAACGTTATGCACAATTAAAAGCAACACTGCGACTTGACGATATAACCCGAATGGAGTGTTTTGATATAAGTCACACCATGGGGGAGAACACCGTTGCAAGTTGTGTTGTATTTGATTCTCAAGGGCCAAATACAAAAGAGTACAGACGCTATAATGTGACGGGTATAACGGGTGGTGATGATTATGCTGCCATGGAATTTGCACTTAACAAACGCTACAACAAGTTAGTAGACGAAGACAAAATCCCTGACGTTATCTTTATTGATGGTGGTAAAGGGCAGTTAGGGCGCGCTGAGCAGTACTTTTCTAACTGGCCACATACAAAAATGCCTTTGTTAGTAGGTGTTGCTAAAGGTACTAGTCGTAAGCCTGGCCTTGAAACACTATTAATTGACGGTGGTCGAAAAACCATTCCTATGGATTCAGATGCACCTGCGCTACATTTAATACAGCATATACGGGATGAATCTCATCGTTTTGCAATTGCAGGGCATCGTAATAAACGCCAGAAGCAACGTACGCAATCACTACTAGAAGAAATAAATGGAGTCGGTTCTAAGCGTCGGCAAACATTATTAAAATATTTAGGGGGCATGCAGGGAGTAAAAGCTGCTAATATAGAACAGTTAAAGAAAGTTCCTGGGATCAGCCCTGACATGGCTGAGAAGATATTTAACCATTTGCATGACAAGGGCTAGCCCTACATGCGAATATAGCAAAAAAGACATATCCAAGTAGTTATGTGGAATATTCCAAACACACTCACAACATTTAGACTTTTTCTTATCCCCGTTTTTTTGGTGATATTTTATTTGCCTTATAGCTGGGCTTTTTTTGCTGCCGCCTTTATTTTTTGGCTTGCATCAATCACCGATATACTAGACGGTTACTTAGCAAGAAAGCTTGAGCAATCAACCCCTTTTGGTGCTTTTTTAGATCCTGTTGCTGATAAAGTAATGGTATGTGCCGCACTTGTAGCGTTATCTGATCAGTACCAGTCAATGTACATGACAATACCAGCTCTTATTATAATAAGCCGTGAAATTATCATATCTGCACTTCGTGAATGGATGGCAGAGCAGGGTAAGCGTGGTAATGTCGCTGTATCAAACATGGGTAAAATTAAGACAGCTGCACAAATGTTAGCCATTATTGGTTTGATTTGGCAATATGATACGTGGATGAACTATTTAAGTTTTGGATTGCTGTACATTGCGACCTTTTTAACCTTGAGTTCTATGATGCAATATTTACGTGCAGCATGGGGTGAATTGACTAAAAATTGACTCTAAATGTATAATAACGCACCGTTTTAGATAAAAAACAAGCAAACAGTTCAAAACTAGCATTTTTTGTATTGACGCGTTTAATAATCTCTGTAGAATGCGTCCGTGTTGAGAGGGCATAGCCCCCGAGATAAACGAAACGGTAATTAATTAGTTACCTGAATTTTCACATAAATCATCATGTGCTAATTCAAATAACTGATAAATAAAATGCGGTACTAGCTCAGTTGGTAGAGCGCGACCTTGCCAAGGTCGAGGTCACGAGTTCGAGCCTCGTGTACCGCTCCAAGTTTATCTTAAGGTTAATACCCCGTACTGGGGCGGAATGGCAGAGTGGCCATGCACCGGATTGCAAATCCGTCTACCTCGGTTCGACTCCGGGTTCCGCCTCCATTTCAACACTCCACACGCTTTAATTAGCAAACTCGATGCCCGAGTGGTGGAATTGGTAGACACAAGGGATTTAAAATCCCTCGACTAACAAGTCGTGCCGGTTCAAGTCCGGCCTCGGGCACCACTTTGTGGTTTAATTACATTACCAAGTGTAATTTATAAAAATAGTTAATTTAGAATTAATATGATGCGGTACTAGCTCAGTTGGTAGAGCGCGACCTTGCCAAGGTCGAGGTCACGAGTTCGAGCCTCGTGTACCGCTCCATATTAGTTTTATCCACTTGCTTTAAATAGCAAACTCGATGCCCGAGTGGTGGAATTGGTAGACACAAGGGATTTAAAATCCCTCGACTAACAAGTCGTGCCGGTTCAAGTCCGGCCTCGGGCACCACTTTAAGTTATTTAACCAAGATAATTTAAAGTTGATAAAATAGTATTTTGCGGTACTAGCTCAGTTGGTAGAGCGCGACCTTGCCAAGGTCGAGGTCACGAGTTCGAGCCTCGTGTACCGCTCCAAATTATTTGGAAACATTTAGGCGGAATGGCAGAGTGGCCATGCACCGGATTGCAAATCCGTTTACCCCGGTTCGACTCCGGGTTCCGCCTCCATATAATTTACTCCACACGCTTTAACTAGCAAACTCGATGCCCGAGTGGTGGAATTGGTAGACACAAGGGATTTAAAATCCCTCGACTAACAAGTCGTGCCGGTTCAAGTCCGGCCTCGGGCACCATCTATATATTAAGCGCTCTGCTTAAAAAACATCTAATAAATCCTTCTAGTATCTATAAAACATTCGGTAAAACCCTTATTTCTCATTTCTATGATTTCTATTATCTTGATATGCACTATTTTATGCATGTTTACCCAATAATAGCGTTGTGTGATAGTTCAGTATGAGTTTGTATATCTATCGTATTAAAGATATATGAGTAGGCATAATGTAATATTTCCAAACCCAATCCTATAACGTCTCAAATAGACCAGCCATGCAACCCTTAACGACATACAATGCTTAATGCTAATAGAATACACTTTGAACTGAACTAAGCGCCATAGACTTATGATACCAACCAGTAAAGTAGGCCATTAGCTTTAAAAAATTTAAAACAATGAAGTAATTTACACCTCGAGAGCAAATAATCTTGAAGGCAAAGTTCAAACACTCATGTGCTGGTAGCATAAAATAATACCAATCCACTTATATATGGGGTCTATTTAAGCTTAAGAAAATTACGCTAGATCTATGCAAAAATTTTTATCTAGCTGTTCTCGGCAATTGCTCCCTGCATTGCTCTACCTCCTGCATCCATGCAGTCGTAAATAAAAAATTTTTAACGACGTTATAGGCAATTTAATTCGTTAAATTGCTCAGAGAATTATGCAGGTTGGTATAGTTGTCGAATTGGTTGGTGCAACATGCTCATTGGAAGCTAAAAATCGCGGGTAATAGTAAGTCTAGAGTTATGGGCATTAAGCATCTGTTTTTGTAGGTTGTCTTGTCTAGGCTGATAATCAGATAATGTCTATACAGTTCTTATCGTCCGTAACAGCTTTTAGTTATAAATGATCGAGTGTTATGTGTCAGGACTTTTTATTTTTAGAACTAAAAAAGCGAGCCGTAGCTCGCTGTTTATTGTTTATTTCCAGGCCTCGGGATCGACCTCTTTAGCAAGTTTTGGATGTTTACTCTTATCAAAGGTAGGTATTAGGCCTTTCTTGCGTTGCTCGTTATAATCTTTCGATAACCATACAACAATGCCTGAAAGCATAAATAACGCTACAACGTTTACAATAGCCATTAAGCCCATTGATATATCGGCTAGCGTCCAAATTAAACCAAGCTCACCAACCGCGCCAAACATCACCATACCCAAAACAACAAGCCTAAAGATAAACATCCCTTTATTAGAGTTGTGCTCTAAAAACATTAAATTTGTTTCAGCGTAAGAGTAATTAGCCACAATAGAAGTAAAAGCAAAAAACAATATAGCAATGGCAATAAAGTAAGTACCCCAGTCGCCAACATGTTCTTGTAATGCTGCCTGTGTAAGTTCAATACCCATAACACCAGATTCAGGTACTAATTGCTGCGATAACAGAATAAGAGAAGCAGTCGCTGTACAAATAACAATAGTATCAATAAATACACCTAGCATTTGCACATAACCTTGTGATGCTGGGTGAGGAGGGTAAGGCGTTGCAGTTGCAGCGGCATTAGCTGCGCTACCCATACCAGCTTCGTTTGAAAACAAACCACGCTTTATACCTTGGATCATAGCTTGCGTAACACCATAACCAATTGCACCTGCACCAGCTTGTTCAATACCAAAAGCACTTTTTACTATAAGGAAAATTACATCAGGTAATACAGTGAAGTTAATAGCGCATACGTAAAGGGCAACTAATAAGTAAGCTAATGCCATAAACGGCACAACCATTTCGGCAAAACGAGAAATCGTTTTCAATCCACCAAAAATAATAATACCAGAGCCAATAACCAAGCAAATACCTACTATATACTTAGGCACATCAAACGCGACTTCAAATGCTGCAGCAATAGAGTTTGACTGTACGGCGTTAAATACTAAACCAAAGGCTAAAATTAAGCATAACGAGAATAAAGTCCCCATCCAACGTTTGCCTAAACCATTTTGCATATAATAAGCAGGGCCACCTCTAAAATTACCATCTGCATCTTTTGTTTTATAAGCCTGAGCCAAAGTACTCTCGGCAAAACTTGTAGCCATACCTATTAATGCAATAAGCCACATCCAGAAAATAGCACCTGGCCCACCTAGGTATAAGGCAACAGCAACACCCGCCATATTACCAGTACCGACACGAGCTGCTAATGAAGTACAAAAAGCCTGAAAGGATGAAATTTCATTATCGGCACATTTACGAGAGCCAAACATAACTTTGAACATATGTGGAAATTGCACAAACTGAATAAAGCCTAGTCGAAAAGTAAAGAAGAGGCCCGCTGCTATTAATAAGTAGACGAGAACTTGGCCCCATAGAAGGGCACTTATACTATTTATTATGTCTGTCATGGATACTGCCTAAATACATGAGTTAAAAAAAGTGACCGCAACTTATCACATCAGGATAAAAGTGTTTAGTTTTAAAGTTCAAAAACAGGGTTATCAACAGGGTTTTGTGGGTAACTTGTGCTTATCGTGTGCGCTTGCTTGGGGCTTAATTTTAATTACTATTTTATGCAAATAACGCTTGCGTAAAATTCGCCGCTCCCTATAATGCGACCCCACTGAGACGGGAAACGCCAACGCATAGCGAGGCACGGACTACTCAGAGAGTTAAATAAAACTTCGGTTTTAAATCTTCCAAAAGAAAGTTTAAAACAAAGTATTGACTCGAAAAATAAAGGGTGTATTATTCGCATCCCTTGAGACGCTAAAGCGACTCAAAACGTTCTTTAACAATATAAAGCAATCATCTGTGTGGGCACTCGTACAGATTGAGTTCTAACAGCCAAC
>NZ_SEUI01000011.1 GCF_008370255.1 Pseudoalteromonas sp. FUC4
CCGCTCGTCAGCAAAGTAGCAAGCTACTTTCTGTTACCGCTCGACTTGCATGTGTTAGGCCTGCCGCCAGCGTTCAATCTGAGCCATGATCAAACTCTTCAATTAAAAAGTTTTATGTCTTTCGACAGCTCAATGAATTCTGAATTTTTTAATATCTTTCGATATTGAATTGACTGTGCCGAATAATTACCGAAATAACTATTCTGTTGGTCACTCAGTTTTCAATTGAGACTCTAATTTGTTTGCCTCRCTACCKAAGTAGGTTGGCTGTTAGAACTCAATCTGTACGAGTGCCCACACAGATGATTGCTTTATATTGTTAAAGAACGTTTTGAGTCGCTTTAGCGTCTCAAGGGATGCGAATAATACACCCTTTATTTTTCGAGTCAAYACTTTGTTTTAAACTTTCTTTTGGAAGATTTAAAACCGAAGTTTTATTTAACTCTCTGAGTAATTCGTGCCTCGCTATGCGTTGCCGTTTCCCGTCTCAGTGGGGTCGCATTATAGGGAGATTCGAGCGGGGGTCAATGTTTTATTTCAGCTTTTTGACAATTAAATGAATTTAGTATGAAAGCTATACAAATAAAGGGCTACAGGATACTTTTAGTTTAAAAAACACGCACTATATATGTATCTATTGATGATGTATTAGTAAGGTTTAAACTAAGCTGTATGTTAAACAAACAACACACAGCTTTATTTTAAATTAAAGGTTTATTTAGATGCTATTTCCCATACGGCAATGGAGCCTGATATTTCATTTCCAACGATTAAGAGTGGGTTTCCTGTCGCACTTTGCTCTACTGGAACGAATACCATTCCTTCAGGTGCTAAATCGCCTGTAATATTCGCACCTTTAATTAAGCCTCTATTATAGAAGTAGTCTTCAAACTGCACATTATATGGATTGGTAATATCATAAACCATAATCCCACCCATACGCTCAAGCCCTATAAAAGCAAATGTACGATCGTCAATTTTACCAATAGTCAGCGCTTCAGGCTCTGCGCCTTTATCATCTGAACGTGAGTCACCTTTGTTTTCATCTTCATTGTTGTTAAATGCTTCACCATGCACAGACGCTGTCATACGTGCTATATCATCACCTGAATCAAAAACCACCAGCCCATTGCTATCCCAAATGGTAAGCGAACGTGCACCATAGGCATAAAGTGATTCGTATTGGCCATCGTTATTAGCATCACCTTTTACTGTTGTTACTTTTAAGCGACCAATATCATCATCGTCATTATTTAAGTAATCAAAATTAGCAGCAAGCGTTAAGTCTTCAACGCGGCTTTCATCTATATAAGCCAAGCAGCCATCGCCTTTATCGTAATCAAGTCCGCCCTTTGCTATGCAATCGGCCTCACCTGTTGCATCAAAAAAGTATTCTCTTGCGTCACCTTCGTTGGCAGTGACTATAAAGTTTGCGCCTTTCCAACTAAAGTTTGAGATAGTATCGGGCTGGTACATACCATAAAGCCCTGGGTATGATTTAAAATTAACGCCGCCGTCTTTATCTGAGGCATCAAGTTGTAAGCTTGACCAATCTTTAAAGCCTAAGCCCTTTAGCTCAAGACTATTGTCTTGTAGGTTAACTATTGCAAGTGCATTGTTTTCTTGAATAGATACATAAGCATATTTGTTATCTTTAGAAATGCTAACGTACTCGGGCTCTAAATCCATAGCTACTGTAGTATTTATTAGATTACCGTTAATAGTACGACCATTTGGGTTTGCAAAAACTACCCCTTGCGCTTCTAGTTCGGTTTGTTTGTTGTTATAGGCTTTAAAATCAATATTTATTGCTGTATCGGCTATTACATTATTTGTTATATCGATAATACTAATAGAACCTTCAGGATCTACGCTGTAGTCGCCACTTGGTTCACCTTCGTTAGCAACCACTGCCTTTGCGCCATCATGGGTGAACGTCACCATGTCTGGTAAAAATCCGACTGTAACATTTTTAATAAATACAGGTGAGTCGCCGCTTATATCGTAAAAAGCAATTTGACCTGCATCACCCGTGCTTTTAGCAGCCATTGCGACCGCTAGTAAATTATTATTTTCATCAATAGCAATGCTGTTTGCATCGCCTTGGGTATGCTCGTTTAAAGACAACGTAATAACGGACGTTAAATTTGTGGCGCTGATAACCCCTTCGTTATCTTTAACGAGTGCGGCAGTATCAAAGGTGTCGGCGGGTAAAATATCAATAACAGCGTCATCGCCTGAACTGTTAATAGCGTAAATCCATTTTTTAGATGCTTGGTATGCAACTATTTCAGCCGCACCTTCTGGGCTTTGTGCATTTAGTACACCTCTACCCACAAGGTTAATATTTAATGCTGAATTAGCATTTACACCATTTATCCCATTAATGCCATTTGCGCCTTGTTCTCCCTGTAATCCTTGAGAGCCGTTTTGACCATCGTCACCATCAAGTGAGCAACCAGTAAGAACAGATATAAGTGACAGCGCAATAATTGATTTTTTAAACATGTGATTTTCCTTAGTATTGTATTTGCTAAATATCAACACACAGGCATGACAAGATTATGGCAGTTTTAATACAGCCTCGTAGCCTAAGTAATTAGCTTATACGCTAGCGGCGTTATTAAGATTAAAGCGGCCGTATAGCCAAGCATTTTTACAGTAGGGGAATAATCTCGTTTAATTGCAACCCCTAGCAAAGGTCTAAATACATCAATACGTGTAATACTCCATGTTATAACCCCGCAGAGAGACCAAGTTCCTGTAATAATGATAAATGGTTCAACAACAGCCCCTAAACTTAAAGGTTGTAGTAAAAAACACAAAATAATCAAAATGCTTTGATGCAATAAATAAAAGGGAAACACCCATGCATTGAGCTGCTTTAAATAGTAGGTATTAAAATTTAAAAATCGGTGAGCGAGCGCAAGTACAAAAAATACACCTACAACACGTTGAATATTGTAGCTACCGCTTAGAATAAAATGAGGAAGAGTAAACGCCTTCTGATAACTTAATATTATAAGTAAAAACAAAACCGCAAAACACAAAGCCAGTAATACCAAGTTTTTATTTAAACTGTTCCAAAAGTAAGTGTTTTTAGCAAATATGTATCCTGCGAGTAGCAGTATTAAACCGTTAGTCTCTCGGATTGAATCGCCAGTTAAGTAATGGCTTGTAAATAGTACGGCAATAGTGAGCAAGGTAATTAAAAGCCCAAATGACATATCCCCTTTAACAAATGTTTTTAAAGGCGCAATAAAGGGCAAGCGTGCAAAAAGAGTTAAAACAATAATGATCAGCATAAATTGCCACAACGAGCGCAAATACCACAAGTGATTTACATCCACATGCGGCCACACTCCAGACTGATAATTAATAAAAAGCGTATTGTTAATCTCTATAAAAGCTAAATAAAATTGCCAATAGCTAATATCAATAACACCTTGCTGTGACATTTCTGCAAACAGCTGTAAAGGCACTATTAACCATAACCCCACCAGCAAGGGTAATAGTAAAAAAATAGAGCGGTATAAAGTGAAATGTAACCAAGACTTAAAGCTGCGTACTTTATCAATCATAAAACGCAGTGCTACGCCCGAAATCAACCAAATGAGCAACATGCGCCAAGGTGAAAACACCAACATTAAATATTCAACATACTGTGATGTATAATTACTCTTAAAATGAAACCCCCAGTTTTCGCTATACAACATGCCAATGTGATAAAAATTAGCGACGCAAATGCGATTATCCTAAGCCAATCAAGATAATATTTACGCGAATTAACTAATGAAGGTTGTTGTACTTGAGTGCTCATGCTTTTACTACTTTATGTATGTTATGCGTTATTCATACCTAAAGCTCTCGCTAAAACTATCTATAAGTGCTTATATTACAGGCAATAGTGATAAAAGGTGGTATACAGGGATAAGCGTGCCACATCAGCAATAAGCATATATTTATGAACCTACAGCACTTTCAACGTTTTCAAAGCATTTACGCATCAGTATTACTGTGTGCTTACGTATTAATTAATAATACAGTAAACGCTACAACCCAAATAATGGAAGCCCAAAGAGAAGGAGCTTTAACTTTTTTAATGTGGGAGCCATTTGTTTGGGAGTATTCAAGTGCCTTGAGTACTTTGCTTATATTCCCTATTTTAATTTGGTTTTTAAGACACTTATCTTTTAATTGGCAAAATATTACGGCCTCATTAGGTATGTACTTTGGTGCCTCTATTATATTTAGCGTGTTACACGTTGGTATTATGGTAGGGGTTCGTAAATTCATATATTTGTTGAATGATGGGTCTTACAACTTTGGACTTAGCTGGTTTGAGCTTATTTATGAATACCAGAAAGACGCTATAAGCTTTGTGTTTTTTATCGTACTTATCAAAGTATATCAATATGTGGTGCAGCAGTTACTAGGTGAAGCCTCTTCAATTGAAGAAAGTGAGCAGCAAACAACATCGACCATAAACCGCCTATTAGTTAAAAAGCTCGGAAAAGAATTCATTATAAAAATAGAGGATGTTGATTGGCTTGAATCGTCGGGTAATTATGTAAACCTACATATAGGCTCACGTATATATCCGTTAAGGGCAACGCTTACAGCATTAAGTAAACAACTTGAAGTGCAGGGGTTTTGTAGAATTCACCGCAGCCATGGCGTAAAACTCGATAAAGTGGAGTCTATAACACCACTATCCAGTGGCGACAGTGAAATAAAATTAACTACAGGTAAAGTACTAAACCTATCTAGACGCTATAAAGAACAATTTAAACTTCAACTAAAATAAAAAAGGCTACCTAAGTAGCCTCTAATTGTTATTTTTTAACTGGGCGTTTCCAACCCGTTAAATTACGCTGTTTAGAGCGT
Organism: Pseudoalteromonas sp. FUC4; assembly: GCF_008370255.1. Lineage (GTDB taxonomy): Bacteria > Pseudomonadota > Gammaproteobacteria > Enterobacterales > Alteromonadaceae > Pseudoalteromonas. Next base: position 4,888 of record NZ_SEUI01000011.1, read on the forward strand.
GCTATTGCTAATTGGTCATCTTCAACGGTACTGGTGATCACAGAGCCTGCACCAATTGTTGCAGTTGCGCCTATATTTACTGGGGCAACGAGTGATGAATTAGAGCCAATAAAAGCATTATCGCCAATAATAGTTTTTGATTTATTAACACCATCGTAGTTGCAGGTAATAGTACCAGCGCCAATATTCACTTTTTCGCCAATTTCAGCATCACCTAAATAACTTAAGTGGTTGGCTTTTGAGCCTTTGCCTAAACGGGTTTTTTTCATCTCAACAAAGTTACCAATGTGTGAGTCTTCTTCCATAACAGCGCCTGGGCGAAGGCGAGCATAAGGGCCTAGCGTACATTTAGCAGCTACGCTTGCATCTTCAATTAGGGTATTAGCCTTTATTACCACGTTATCGCCTATGGTACAGTTTTTAAGTACACAGTTAGGGCCAATTTGTACATTGTTACCAAGGGTTACATCACCTTCAAAGATAACGTTTATATCAACTAATACGTCTTCGCCTGTTTTAACATTTCCGCGAACATCAATACGAGCAGGGTCGGCCAGGGTAGCGCCATTTAACATTAACTCTTCTGCTTGCCATGCTTGGTAAGCGCGCTCTAAGCCTGCAAGTTGTACACGGTTATTTGCGCCTTCAACTTCCATTGCATGATCTGGTTGCGCTGAAGTGATCTCTACGCCTTCATTGTGAGCCATTGCAACGATATCTGTTAAGTAGTACTCGCCTTGTGCATTATTGTTAGATAAGTTACCTAACCATGTTTTTAACAGCTTACCATTAACAGCCATAATGCCTGTATTTACTTCGTTAATAAGTAACTGATCTGAGCTTGCATCTTTTTGCTCAACAATACCAACAAGCTTGCCATTTTCACGTAGCATACGGCCGTAACCATTTGGGTTAACCAAATTTACCGTTAATACAGCTAAACCATTTTTAGGTGTTGCAGCTAATAAACGCTCTAGTGTTGATTGCTTTGTTAGCGGTACATCGCCGTATAAAATCAATACTGTGTCTTCATCATTAACATGAGAGTTGGCTTGCGCTACTGCGTGGCCAGTACCAAGCTGCTCTGCTTGGAGTACCCAATTTACATCGTTATCGGCAAGTTGTTGTTGTAATAGATCGCCGCCGTGTCCGTAAACTAAGTTTGTGGTTGTTGCACCTAATGCCATCGCATTATCAATAACGTGCTGTACCATTGGTTTACCTGCAACATTGTGCAAAACTTTAGGTAGAGCAGAGCGCATACGAGTACCTTTACCCGCAGCAAGAATAACAGTTGTTAGAGCCATTAAAACAATTTCCTTTTTCCGTTGTTTTAGCTAAATAAGTTTTATGTTTGTACAGAAGATTACGTAAATCACTTCTTGTGCAGATACTCAGTAGGTTAGTTTATTCGTACTGAATCTTGACTGAAAAACACACTTAATTGGATGACGTTATTGTAGCGAGGATTGGTGAAGGATATAAGTGACAAAGCACAGATAATAGTCCGATAGACCTATTATTTAACAATTATAAATAAGCGATACACCATGTTTAAATTACAGACACAAAAAAGCCCACATAAAGTGGGCTTTTCAAAACCGGATAGGCTTACTTTTGACGTAATTGCTGAATTACGCGTAACTGAGCAACTGCTTCTGCCAGTCGCGTAGCCGCTTGTTGATAATCAAACTCAACCGCTGACGAATTCGCCATATGTTCTTCAGCTTCACGTTTAGCTTTTTGTACAGAGTCTTCATCTAAATCTTCACCACGAACCGCAGTATCTGCAAGAATCGTGATGTGATTTGGTTGAACTTCTAATGTACCGCCAGCAACATATAACACATCTTCGTGACCATATTGCTTAACTAAACGTACCATACCAGGTTTAAGGGCAGTTAGTAGTGGAGCATGACCTAGGTTTACACCCAGCTCGCCTTCACTACCAGATACTTGAATCGATTCAACAAGACCAGAGAACAAGCTCTGCTCTGCGCTTACTACGTCAAGATGTACAGTCATAGCTGTCATACTACCCTCCTAGTTACATGCCTTTGGCTTTTTCTTGAGCTTCTTCGATAGAGCCAACCATGTAAAACGCTTGCTCTGGAAGCTCATCAAACTCGCCGTTTAAAATGCCTTTGAAGCCAGCAATTGTATCTTTCAGTGATACGTATTTACCAGACGCGCCTGTAAATACCTCTGCCACGAAGAATGGCTGAGATAAGAAACGTTGGATTTTACGTGCACGAGATACAAGTTGCTTATCTTCGTCAGAAAGCTCGTCCATACCTAGGATTGCAATGATGTCTTTAAGTTCTTTGTAACGCTGAAGAACTGTTTGAACGCCACGTGCTGTATCGTAGTGCTCTTGACCAATTACTTGTGGGTCAAGTTGACGTGAAGATGAATCAAGTGGGTCTACCGCTGGGTAGATACCAAGTGATGCGATATCACGTGAAAGTACTACTGTTGCGTCTAAGTGAGCAAAGGTAGTTGCTGGAGATGGATCTGTTAAATCATCCGCAGGTACGTATACCGCTTGGATTGATGTAATTGAACCAGTCTTAGTTGAAGCGATACGCTCTTGAAGCACACCCATTTCTTCAGCAAGTGTAGGCTGATAACCTACCGCTGATGGCATACGACCAAGAAGTGCAGATACTTCTGTACCAGCAAGTGTATAACGGTAGATATTATCTACGAAGAAAAGTACATCGCGACCTTCATCACGGAACTTTTCAGCCATAGTAAGACCTGTTAACGCTACGCGTAAACGGTTACCTGGAGGCTCGTTCATCTGACCGTATACAAGCGATACTTTATCAAGTACGTTTGAATCGTTCATCTCATGGTAGAAATCGTTACCCTCACGTGTACGCTCACCAACACCTGCGAATACTGAGTAGCCGCTGTGCTCGATTGCGATGTTACGGATAAGTTCCATCATGTTTACAGTTTTACCAACACCGGCACCACCGAATAAACCAACTTTACCACCTTTAGCAAATGGACATACAAGGTCGATAACCTTGATACCAGTTTCTAAAAGTTCAACTGAACTTGATTGCTCTTCGTATGAAGGCGCTGCACGGTGAATAGACATACGGTCTTCTTCGCCGATTGGACCCGCTTCATCGATTGGCTCACCAAGTACGTTCATGATACGACCAAGTGTTGCTTTACCAACTGGAACTTGAATCGATTCACCTGTATTCATAACTGAAGCACTACGACGTAAACCATCAGTAGTACCCATAGCGATAGTACGCACTACACCGCCACCTAGCTGTTGTTGAACTTCTAAAGTCAAACCAGCTAAATCGCCATCTGTTACTCTTAGTGCGTGGTATACCGCTGGCACGCTATCTTGTGGAAATTCAATATCCACAACGGCGCCGATAATTTGGACGACCTTACCTAAACTCATGTCTATTCCTCTCGTTAATCTTTACCCGAAGCATTAAACTGCTGCTGAGCCAGAACAAATCTCACTAATTTCTTGTGTGATTGCTGCTTGGCGAGCCTTGTTATAAACAAGCTGTAGCTCGTCCATAAGGTCACCTGCGTTATCAGTTGCAGCTTTCATTGCAACCATACGAGCAGCCTGTTCTGAGGCAGCATTTTCTACCACACCTTGGTATGCTTGAGACTCAATAAAGCGTACTAACAAAGACTCTAAAATAGCCTCTGGGTTTGGCTCGTATAAGTAATCCCATGTGTGAGCAGATACTTCTTCTTCAGCTTTTGGCAAAGGGAGTAACTGATCTATAATTGGCTCTTGCTTCATGGTATTAACGAATTTGTTATATACCAAGAATAAACGGTCTATTTTGCCTTCAGAAAATGCATCAAGCATAATTTTTACAGGACCAATAACGTCTTGTACTGAAGGTTTATCTCCTAGGCCCGCTTTTTTAGCGAGTAGTTGACCACCAAAACGTTGAAAGAAGCCAGCAGCCTTACTACCTAAAGTAGCAAATTCAGCATCAACACCTTTCTCTTTCCACGCTTTAACATCAAGTGCAACTTTCTTAAACTCGTTTGAGTTTAGACCGCCACACAGACCACGGTCTGTAGAGATAACAATATAACCAACTCGTTTCACTTCACGTTCTTTTAAGAACGGGTGAGTAAAATCAAGATTTGCTTGAGCAACACGACCAATTACTTCACGTAATTTATTAGCGTATGGACGGCTTGAAGCAACGCGTTCTTGCGCCCTTTTCATTTTAGACGCAGCAACCATTTCCATTGCGCTAGTGATCTTTTGAGTATTTTTAATACTCCCGATCTTGCTTTTAATCTCTTTTCCGCTGGCCATGACTCTCTCTCCGAATCAAGATGTGCTTTAGTTTCCTAAAGCGCACCATTAATAACTAAATTACCAAGTTTGCGTAGACTTGAACTTCGTTAGAAGTTCTTTAAGCTGCGCTTCGATCTCGGCATTTAAGTTACCAGTTTCATTGATTTGAGCCACAAGCTCTGCGTATGTGCTAGTTGCATAAGAAAGTAAAGCTGCTTCAAAGTCACCGATTTTCGCGATTTCGATGTCTTGAAGGAAGCCTTTTTCAGCAGCAAATAACGACAAAGACATTTCAGCAACAGACATTGGCGCGTACTGTTTCTGCTTCATTAGCTCTGTTACACGCTCACCATGCTCAAGTTGAGCACGAGTAGCATCATCAAGGTCAGACGCGAACTGCGAGAACGCAGCTAATTCACGGTACTGAGCTAGGGCTAGACGAATACCGCCACCTAGTTTCTTAACGATTTTAGTTTGTGCAGCACCACCAACACGCGATACCGAGATACCAGCATTTACTGCCGGACGGATACCTGAGTTGAATAAGTCAGTTTCTAAGAAGATCTGACCATCGGTGATAGAGATAACGTTAGTCGGTACGAACGCAGAAACGTCGCCGCCTTGAGTTTCAATGATTGGCAATGCCGTCAATGAACCAGTTTTACCTTTCACTTCACCATTAGTGAACTTTTCAACGTAATCTGCGTTTACACGCGATGCACGCTCTAAAAGACGAGAGTGAAGGTAGAATACGTCACCTGGGTATGCTTCACGGCCTGGTGGACGCTTAAGTAGTAATGAAATTTGACGGTAAGCAACTGCTTGCTTAGACAAATCATCATATACGATTAATGCGTTTTCACCACGGTCACGGAAGTATTCACCCATAGTACAGCCCGAGAACGGTGCTAAGTACTGAAGTGCCGCAGATTCAGAAGCAGATGCTACAACTACGATAGTATTTGCAAGTGCACCGTGCTCTTCTAATTTACGTACTACGTTAGCAATAGTAGATGCTTTTTGACCAACCGCTACGTACACACACTTAACGCCTGTGTCTTTTTGGTTGATGATTGCATCGATTGCAAGCGCAGTTTTACCTGTTTGGCGGTCACCGATAACAAGCTCACGCTGACCACGACCAACTGGAATCATTGCATCGATAGATTTGTAACCAGTTTGTACTGGCTCATCTACAGATTGACGCTCGATTACACCTGGTGCAATTTTTTCTACAGGTTCAAAACCGTCGTTATCTAAAGCGCCTTTACCATCGATAGGAGCACCTAGTGTGTTAACAACACGACCAAGTAGACCAGGACCAACAGGAACTTCTAAAATACGACCAGTTGTATATACTTTTACGCCTTCAGTAAGGTCAGCGTACGGACCCATTACTACTGCACCAATTGAGTCGCGCTCAAGGTTTAGTGCGATAGCATAACGGCTGCCAGGAAGCTCAATCATTTCACCTTGCATACAGTCAGCAAGACCGTGGATGCGGATGATACCGTCAGTAACAGATACAATAGTACCTTCGTTACGAGCTTCACTTACAACTTCGAACTTCTCAATACGTTGTTTGATCAGATCTGAAATTTCAGTGGAATTAAGTTGCATGCTCTTTTTCCCAATTACGATTGTAGTGTTGTAGCTAAGCGGCTTAATTTACCGCGAATAGTACCGTCGATTACAGTGTCGCCAGACCTAATAATAAGTCCACCAACCACTGACGCGTCTTCACTACAATTCAGCTTAACTTTGCGTGCGAAACGTTTTTCAAGTGCCGCTACCAATGACTCTTGTTGCGCAGCAACAAGAGGAGTTGCAGAAATCACATCTACTTCGATTTCTTTATCGTATTGTGCTTTAAAATCAGCAAATAACTGTGCAACTTCTGGTAGAGCTGTCAAACGTCCATTTTCAGCCATCACCTTAACTAGGTTCTGACCTTGTTCGTTGAGCTGCTCAGCACAAAGTTGAATAAATAATTCAGCTTGTGCAGTAGCTGTAGGCATACCTGCTAAAGCAGATGATGCTTGTTCATTGCTGGCTACATGGCCTGCAAAGAACAACATATCGTTCCAGCTTTCAAGAGTGCCTTTCTCAACGGCAAGTTCAAAAGCCGCTTTAGCGTATGGGCGAGCGATAGTAGTCAAATTAGACATGCTCATACCCTCCTAATTACAGCTCAGCGACAAGTTTTTCAACGATGTCACTATGTGCGGCTTGATTAATTTCACGCTCTAAAATACGTTCTGCACCAATCACAGCCAGAGTTGCTACTTGCTTACGTAGCTCTTCTGTTATGCGATTACGTTCAGACTCAACTTCAGAGTGCCCTTGAGCAATGATACTTTCACGCTCTTGCTGACCACGAAGTGTTTCTTCGTCAACAATTAGCACTGCACGCTTTTTAGCTTGATCAATGATATCAGCCGCTTGAGCTTTTGCATCTTTAAGCTGTTCAGCAGCTTTCATTTGCGCAAGTTCTAAGTCTTTTTCGGCTCTATCAGAGGCAGCTAAACCATCTTCGATTTTTTTCTGGCGAGCTTCAATTGCACCGTTTAGTGGTGGCCATACGTATTTCATACAAAATAATACGAACACCGTAAACGCAATCAATTCACCGATAAGAGTGGCGTTTAAGTTCACAACCGCTCCTCCTTAAATAGTAAGCTGTTCAAAAAATAAAATTAAAGTACGAACAACAATACCATAGCGATACCAACACCAATCATTGCTACAGCATCGATTAGACCAGCAAGAATAAACATCTTAACTTGTAGCGAAGGTGCAAGCTCAGGTTGACGCGCACATGCTTCAAGGAATTTACCGCCCATGTTACCAAAACCGATTGCTGTGCCGATTGCACCAAAGCCGATTAGTAAAGCTACTGCGATATACTTAAGACCTAATACTAGTTCCATTTTTTTCTCCAAAGTTTCAATTGTAAATTAAAGTTAAATATTAAAGGTTGTAAAAATTAGTGATTATCTGAGCTAGCCATACTTAGGTATACGATTGTTAACATCATAAATACGAATGCTTGCAATACAATTACTAAGATGTGGAATACAGCCCAAACAAAATGCAATGGTAATTGCATAAATCCGATAGCGCCGATCAAGATGAAAATCAATTCACCTGCATATAAGTTACCAAACAAACGTAGCGCTAATGAAAACGGTTTAGAAACCAGCGCAATCAGTTCAAGTAATAAGTTAAACGGGATTAAAAGGATTTGTAGTGCAGTATTATTTGAACTAAACGGGTGAAGTGTTAGTTCTTTAATAAAACCACCGATGCCTTTTATTTTAATTGAATAGCCTATCATTAAAATAAATACACCCAGCGCTAGCGCTGCTGTCATATTGATGTCAGTCGTTGGTACAATTTTCATGTACACATCGTGTGAATCCATACCAAACGCAGTTTCACCAACAAAACCAGCTAATGCAGGTAAAAAGTCAACTGGTATTAAATCCATTAAGTTCATTAAAAATATCCAAACGAATATTGTTAATGCTAATGGTGCAATAAGTTTGCTTTTACCATGGAAAGTATCACGTACGTTGTCACCAACAAACTCTACTACCATTTCAATGAAACATTGAAATTTTCCAGGTACACCTAGTGTTGATTTTTTAGCGGCACTACGAAAGATCCATAAAAATATAAGACCTAAACCGATAGACCATGCGAGGGTATCTATATGCCATGTCCAGAAACCACTATCCGTACATGCTTTATTGAAGGCGAGACCTGTATCGGTCGAACACATCTTAGCATTGGTCAAATGGTGCTGGATATGGCCAGATAGAGTAACTTCTTCTGCTGCCATGTTATATCCCAAAGTTAATGTTTAAAAAAAACGGGTGCGAACAATCCAGTAAAGAGCGCCAGTATATAAGTACTAAAAAAGGGTAATAAAATTACCGGAAAATGCTTCAGTACTAGCGCAAACAATACAATTGTTAGCATAAATTTTAATCCGTTGCCGCGTTTCAACGAGGCATACGCTTGATTTGCTCGACTTGCACCCATATATCGGAATGCATAAAGACCAAATACAAAGTGCGGAAGTACTGCGACAACACCACCAGCAAGTGATGAAAGTGCGGCATTGACTCCCGAACTAAAACAAATAATTACAGCAGCAACTAATGCTACAACACCCTGAAGGCAAATTAACTTTAATACGGCAAGTCGATATGGACTCGCTAACTTGTCAGTCACGTTTAGTTAACCTTTATTGCGTTCTAATTGTTAGGGTGTGAAAACTGGCGAAATTATACTTAATCCTGCCAGTTTTGCAACTTGAGTAGACGCTTTGTAACACGAAATAGCTACAAATGTCCCTTTTTAGACATGTAGAAAACTAATGGTGGGTATTGTCTTGGTTAATGCGATTTAAAATGCCGTCAAGTTCGTCCAAATTTGTATAAGAAATAACAAGCTTACCTTTGCCTTTTTTGTTGTAATTTATTTCTACTTTGGCACCTAGGTTTTCAGCGAGTTGTTGCTCTAACTGTTTAACATCTGGATCTTTTTCAGCTATTTCTTTAGCTGGCACTGGTTCTAAAATTGAACGAACTAACTTTTCGGTTTCACGAACGGTTAGTGCTTTAGCCACAGCTAAACGAGCAGCATCTGATTGTGCTTCTCCCTCAAGGGCTAATAAACAACGAGCATGCCCCATTTCAATATCGCCATGTTCTAACAGTATTTTTACATCACTGTTTAGATTATTTAAACGGAGTAAGTTAGTTACTGTAGTACGTGATTTACCAACTGCATCTGCTACTTGTTGATGTGTTAATTCAAACTCATTAAGTAAACGATTTAACGCAACCGCTTCTTCCATGGCATTTAAGTCTTCACGCTGAATATTTTCTATTAGCGCAATAGCAACTGCGGCTTCATCTGGTACGTCTTTTATAATACAAGGTACTGTTTCAAGCTTAGCTATTTGCGCTGCACGCCAACGACGCTCACCAGCGATAATTTCAAAACTATTTTGTGCAATAGGGCGCACGACTATAGGTTGAATAATACCTTGTGAGCGAATAGAACTAGCAAGCTCTTCTAGTGCCTCTTCGGACATGTCTTTACGAGGTTGATATTTACCAGAGTGTAAAAACTCGATTGGGAGTTTTTGTAATTCACTGTTAGTTGGCTCAGCCGCATTTTTTACAGCTTCAGTCACGTTTGATGTGTCTTGTTCCTTGCTTACGCTTGGTGCAGGCTTTGACGAACTTAAAAGTGCATCGAGTCCTCGGCCTAAACCTCGTTTTTTAGCAGACATGTTATTTTTTTACCTCAAAGTTAGGCGACAACGGACGCTGTTTTTTCTTTTCTACGTAACATTTCACCAGCAAGCGCTAAATATGCTTTAGCGCCACTTGATGCCCGGTCATAATACATTGCAGGTGTACCAAAACTAGGTGCTTCTGCTAAACGAACATTACGCGGGATCACCGTACGGTATACTTTGTCGCCAAAATGTTGTTTTAATTGTTCTGATACGTCATTCGCTAAACGATTACGCGGATCGTACATAGTACGAAGTATGCCTTCAATTTGTAAGCTAGGGTTTACTAACTTAGCAAGCTGCGTAATCGTATCCATTAATGCGGTTAACCCTTCAAGTGCATAATACTCACACTGCATTGGCACTAAAATAGAATCTGCTGCAGCCATTGCGTTAACAGTTAACATATTTAGAGAGGGTGGACAGTCGATAAAAATAAATTCGTACTGGTCCTGAATTTTTTCAAGTGCATTACGTAAACGCACTTCACGGGCAAATAATTCCATAAGTTTAACTTCTGCAGCGGTAACATCACCGTTTGCAGCAATCATATGGTATTCACCAGACGTTTCTTTGATAATAACGTCTTCTATAGGCTTATCTTCAATAAGTAAGTCGTAAATAGTTGGCACATCGCCGTACTTATCTACGCCACTACCCATAGTCGCATTACCTTGCGGATCGAGATCAATTAACAGCACTTTACGTTTCGTTGCAGCCATAGATGCAGCGAGGTTTACAGCGGTTGTAGTTTTACCCACTCCACCTTTTTGATTTGCTAATGCGATGACTTTTGCCACGGTGTCTCTGATCCCTAGTCTTTAGAAAGAATAATTAAATGTCGTTGTGCATCTAACTTAGGTACTTCTAATGCAATTTTTTGCTCAAACTTAACGCCAGTAGGTAACGACTCTAGCTCTTCACCAGGGAACACACCTTTTAGCGCTATAAATTTACCCGAATGATCAATTAAGTGCGAACACCAGTCAACCATATCTTGTAATGAAGCAAATGCACGACTGAGTACGCCATCTAATTTAACACTTGGCTGATATTCTTCAACTCTTGACTGAACAGGTGTTACGTTATCAAGGCCAAGCTCATGTTTAACATGCATTAAAAAGCGAACGCGTTTACCTAGACTATCTAGTAACACAAATTGTGTGTTAGGTAATGCAATCGCCAATACAATGCCCGGAAGGCCAGGCCCTGTGCCAACATCAATATAATGATGACCGGGTAAGTGAGGTGCAACAACTAAACTATCCATAATATGCTTAATCATCATTTCTTCAGGTAAGCGTACCGAAGTTAAATTATAAGCTTTATTCCACTTATCTAATAACTCGACGTAACGAACTAGCTGTTGCTGTTGTTTTTCTGTTAGCGCAATATCAGTTTGCGCTAACAATGTAGTTAATTGTTGCTGTAACACTATGTACCCTTATCGTTACGCAGATTTGCGTAATAAGCCTTGCTTCTTCAGATACACTAATAATAGCGAAATCGCAGCTGGGGTGATACCAGAAATACGCGATGCTTGGCCAATAGTGTCTGGACGTGACTCAATAAGCTTAGCAACAACCTCATTTGATAAACCTGATACAGTTTTATAATCAAACTCTTTTGGTAAAATTGTTTGCTCATGACGAAGCTGCTTATTGATCTCATCTTGTTGACGCGCAATATAACCTGCGTACTTAGTATGGATCTCAACTTGTTCAAGTGCTGCTACGTTTGCAAATTCAGATCCTAAACCGTCAATAGCCATAAGATCGTTATAACGAATCTCTGGACGACGAAGTAATTCTTCTAAACTTGCTTCACGAGTTAATGGTGTTTTTAGTAATGCATTTACTTGATCAACAACAACGTGATCTTTATGAATCCACGTATCTTTAATGCGTTGCTTCTCTTTTTCGATTACTTCCATTTTCTCGTTAAATGCCTGCCAACGTTCGTCATTAACTAAACCCAGCTCACGGCCTTTTTCAGTTAAGCGAATATCTGCATTATCTTCACGAAGTAGTAAACGGTATTCGGCACGACTAGTAAACATGCGGTACGGTTCTTTCGTACCCAGTGTTGCTAAGTCGTCGATTAATACACCCACGTAAGCTTCATCGCGACGTGGCGTCCAAGAATCTTTACCTTGCACTTTTAACGCAGCATTCATACCTGCAATTAAGCCTTGTGCACCCGCTTCTTCATAACCGGTAGTGCCATTAATTTGACCCGCGAAAAATAAGCCTTCGATAAATTTTGTTTCTAAAGACTGTTTTAAATCGCGTGGATCAAAGTAGTCATATTCTATTGCATAGCCTGGTCGACAAATATGTGCATTTTCAAAACCAGAAATAGATTGCACAATCTCAAGTTGTACATCAAACGGTAAACTAGTAGAAATACCATTTGGATATAATTCGTATGATGTTAAGCCTTCAGGTTCAACAAATATTTGGTGCTTATCTTTATCCGCAAAACGTACAATTTTATCTTCAATTGATGGGCAGTAACGTGGACCAATACCTTCAATAACACCTGAGTACATAGGTGAGCGATGTAGGTTTTTACGAATAACATCATGTGTTTTTTCATTTGTGTAAGTGATGTAACACGGTATTTGTTGTGGGTGATCTGATTGTTTACCCATAAATGAAAATACAGGTGTTGGCATATCACCTGGCTGTGCTTCCATTTTTGTAAAATCAACTGTACGTACATCAATACGTGGCGGAGTACCTGTTTTTAAACGATCCACTCTAAAAGGGTGTTCGCGTAAACGTTCAGCTAATGCAATTGATGGTGGATCACCAGCACGACCGCCTTTGTAATTTTCTAAACCAATGTGTATTTGGCCACCTAAAAAAGTACCCACGGTTAAAACAACACTTGGAGCACTAAAACGTAAACCCATTTGAGTTACTACGCCAGTAACACGATCGTTTTCAACAATAAGATCATCACATGATTGTTGAAAAATCTTAAGGTTATCTTGATTTTGTAATGTTGTTTGAATAGCTGCTTTGTACAAAGCGCGATCTGCTTGTGCTCGAGTTGCACGAACAGCAGGTCCTTTTGAAGAGTTTAGTGTGCGAAATTGGATCCCGCCTTTGTCAATGGCCTGTGCCATTGCACCGCCAAGCGCATCAATTTCTTTTACCAAATGACCTTTGCCAATCCCACCAATCGCTGGGTTACAAGACATTTGACCAAGGGTATCCATATTGTGAGTCAGTAGCAGAGTATTCATCCCCATACGGGCAGCTGCTAATGCGGCTTCAGTGCCAGCATGTCCACCACCTACTACGATAACGTCAAAATTTTCGTGAAAAATCATTAATGGGATCCTACTTAAATCAAACCGGTAAACTTCAAAAGGGAGCGTATTCTACCTAGAAATTGGCAGAAGATAAATGATTAAACAAAGAGCAAGATCTAAGTATGTGATCTCTAATAATATAAAGGATCTTTTAAAGAGATCTTTTATTACTATTACTACTACTGATCAGCTTTTCTGTTGATAAGGTTTAGATCTTCATTTAAAACATGAAATTAGATCAGATCTAAAGGTGTTAATATGATCGGATCATCCAGCAAATAAGCTCTGATCAAAAAGGTACCTTATGCACAGGGCTGAATCAGTTGGATCTTATCCCATGGATAAGCATGCTTTAAAAAGCAGTTTATTCAATCTTTATCCACAAAATCTATTAAATTATTAGTAAATTGTGGGTAACTTTATATATAACTTTTTACTTGATCTATCTATTTTAAGCCTGTTTTGGTTATCCAAGAGTCTAACCATGCTAATGCTGTGTCTTCTGGTAGTGCTTCATCGAGAATATTAAGCTCTAAGCGTTCTGCTACTTTCATAGCGCCTTTTTGAGATAGTAAGGCATCTATATTACGTCCAGCTTGGTTGTAAGTGTCATAACTGGTATCACCTAAAGCGATTACTGAGTATTTTAATTCTGATAAATCATTAGCTTGAGTCACATCTTCAACAAAGCTAATAAAGTTTTCAGGATAATCACCTGCACCATAAGTAGATGTACAAATTAACCAAATGGTATTTTGCTGATCAATATCGCTAAATTCAGGTTGATCATGTAGTTGTGTAGTAATACCAAGGTTATTAAGCGCGTCGCTTAGTTGCTCTGCAACATACTCGGCTGATCCCATTTGGCTGCCAACAATAAGATTTACTGAACTCATGAATATTAGTGATCACATTGGTTTTAATTGCTGCCTATGATAACTGAGTGTGGGTAACAGTAAAGTTAAGAGTGCTTTTTTGTATAACTATTTTTGTGCTAATTTCACTCTCATTTAAAATTACGCGCTTAAGTTATTGATATTATGTGGTTTAACAAAATATCTTTAAATGTAATCTTCTGATCAAGTTGTTGATAACAATGGGGGAAGCTCTGTTTAAACACACTTTTTAGGTTGTTTAATAATCGCTAAGTTATTGATATTACTATTTAGTGAAAGACTTAATTGTAAGTCTAGGCATAAAAAGCACAAGTTGATCATAATGTGGATATAAAGGTTGTTGATAACCTTAAATTTAGATCGAAAATAATTTTATTAAATGATCTAACTGAGCTGATCTGACGAAATTAATTAGAAATAAGCTTATAAACAGATAATTTTTAATAGATCGTTAGGTTTTTTCGCGTGTGGTAGCTCAATTTACTATTTAGTTGAGCTAAAAATTAGGTTTTGTGGATAAGTGATCTCAATATATTTAATTTAATGCGTCTTTATAGCTACTTTTTTTTATGTATTCTGCTGGTGGATTAGCAGATCAAAAGTTTGGTGTACTCAAATCTCGAATTATTTTTATTAAAAAGCGGCAGTGATCGTCTGTCCATATGTTGTATAAAGTTGGTTATTTAGAGTATTGATCGTCACGTTTTAGCTCTTAAATTGAGCAAATGTCATCAGTTTTTATGAGCTAGGTAATTATAAAAAAACTATTTATAACTAATTTTTGTGTGGTGGATAACGATTTTAAAATCGTATTTTGTTTGAAATATGTATAGGTTTTGACCTTAAAATAGGTATTACTTGCGCTATTAATACCTTACTTAAAGGCTCTTTCCACTGTCTAATCTACATGATCTGGCTGGTAATAATTATCGCTTTGGGTATGATTTTATTGGCAGAACTGGCTGGGGTTGACGGTATAAATACATATTCTATGGTGAATATTTTACATAAAAAAAGAGCACCGAAGTGCTCTTATAATAAAAATATATCTGTAATAAGGTGCTTATTTACCAATACAAAATGAGCTAAATATTTTGCCAAGTAAGTCGTCCGAGGTAAATTCACCGGTTATTTCGTTTAAATACTGCTGTGTTAAACGCAGTTCTTCAGCCAATATTTCACCAGCAATGTGCATTTCTAATTGTGTTTTACCTGTTTCTAAATGATACGCAGCGCTCTCTAGTGCATCCAAATGACGACGGCGCGCCATAAAGCCACCCTCTGTAGCGCCTTGAAAGCCTATACAGGCTTTTAAATGCTCGCGAACAAGTTCAATACCGTCAGCATTTTTAGCACTTAAGCTGATGACCGGGTATTGTTGCTCTTGCTCCATTCCGACTATATCACCCGATAAATCAGCTTTATTTCTGATGACCGTAACGCCCATACCTTCTGGTAATTTGGCCATAAATTCAGGCCAAATTTTATGCGGGTCAGTATCTATAGTGTCAGTGCCATCAAGCATAAATAAAACGCGATCGGCTTGGTTTATTTCATCCCACGCACGCTCAATCCCTATTTGCTCAACTCTGTCTGGGCTTTCACGTAGCCCAGCTGTATCTATAATATGCAGAGGCATACCATCTATATGTATATGCTCTCTAAGTACGTCGCGAGTGGTACCGGCTATTTCTGTTACGATAGCGGCTTCGCGACCAGCTAGAGCGTTAAGTAGGCTTGATTTACCCGCATTAGGGCGACCTGCAATAACAACACGCATTCCTTCGCGCATGATGCTGCCTTGTTTGGCTTGGTTGGTTACTGTATTAAGCTGAGTAATAATGGTGTCTAAGTCGCCTGACACTTTACCATCTGATAGAAAATCAATTTCTTCATCCGGAAAATCAATTGCCGCTTCTACATACATGCGTAAGTGAATTACTTTTTCTACCAGTGTTTCTATGTGCTTAGAAAATTCACCTTGTAGCGATTGCAGGGCGCTTTTAGCAGCTTGCTCGCTCGTTGCATTAATTAAGTCGGCGATAGCCTCTGCTTGTGTTAAATCAAGCTTATCGTTCATAAATGCACGCTCAGAAAACTCACCAGGCTTTGCTAAACGAACGCCCTCTATTTTACTAATTTCTTTAAGTAGCATATCAAGTACTACAGGACCGCCGTGGCCTTGTAATTCAAGTACGTCTTCACCAGTAAATGAGTTAGGACCTGCAAAGTAAATGGCAATACCTTGGTCAAGTTGCTCGCCAGCAAGGCTTTTAAATGGCACGTAATCGGCGTAACGAACTTTAGGAATTTTGCCTACTACTTTTTCGGCGACACTTTTAGCAAGGTTGCCTGAAACGCGAATAATACCAACACCACCACGTCCGGGGGCAGTTGCTTGTGCTGCAATTGTATCTTGATTGATCATGCTATTAATTTGCCAACGATAAGTAACTTTATGGCGGTATTGTAACCTATGAAATAAACACTCGCGAATACTCTGGTGAAAAACAGGCAATAAAAAAGGCGACCGAAGTCGCCTTTATATAAGTAGGAGCTTAGTCAGCCTCTTACTTTAATTCCTTTCTTTTCCATGCCACGGTAGATGATTAACATCTGGACAATAGAAATAAGGTTAGACACTAACCAGTAAAGAACTAAACCAGATGGGAACCATAAGAAAAATACAGAGAAGATAACCGGCATAAAGGTCATCATTTTTTGCTGCATTGGATCAGTTACCGTCATAGGCTGTAGTTTTTGCGTCACAAACATACTCGCGCCAAATAAGATTGGTAATACGTAGTACGGGTCTTGTGCAGAAAGGTCAGTTAACCAAAAAATAAATTCAGCATGGCGAAGTTCAGTAGACTCTAAGAATACGTAGAACAAGGCTAAGAAAATTGGCATTTGTAGCAAAATAGGGAAACAGCCACCCATTGGGTTAACTTTTTCTTTTTTGTACATTTCCATAGTTGCTTGGCCGAACTTTTGACGGTCATCACCAAACTTTTCTTTAAGAGCTGCCATTTTAGGCTGTAGGGCACGCATTTTTGCCATTGAAGTGTATTGCGCTTTAGTAAGTGGGTACATTAACGATTTAACGATAATAGTGATGGCAATAATTGCTACACCCCAGTTACCTAAAATGCTATGTAGCCATTTTAGCAATACAAATAAAGGTTGCGAAATAAACCATAACCAACCGTAATCTACAGTTAAGTCTAAGTCTGGATGAATCGCTTCAAGAATATCTGACTCTTTCGGGCCCATATAATAAGTAGCAGTTAGTGTTTGCTCACTACCAGCTTGAATATTTACAGCGGGATCTTTAGCACCAATAATAGCGGCATTACTTTTTGTAATTAAGCTATAAATTGTATTTGTTTGATCCTGCATTGGAACCCAAGCACTTACAAAGTAATGTTGTATAAATGCAACATAACCACCTTGCGTGTTTTTGTTTAGGTTTTTATCAGCCATATCCGAAAAACTATACTTTTCGTATGGTTCTTCGTCAGTACCGTATGCAGCACCTAAATAGTTTTGATCAACCATGCTACCTTTTTCTTGTACGGTACGCTTAATTTGCGTGTATAGCTGTACTTGAAGAGGTGCGCTGGTAGTGTTGTTAACTTTGTATTCTAAGCCTACGTCATACTGACCTTTTTTGAATACATACGTTTTAGTAAAACTAACACCATTACTATCAGTAAACTGAAGTGGAACGCGAAGCTCATCACCCGTTAAGGTATATGATTTTTGTTCGGTACTATAAGTAGGGCGACCATTAGCTGATGCATCAGGGCCATTTAAGCCAATTAAGCCACTTTGTGAAAAGTATTGTTTGCCACTATCAAGCTGACCAAGAAGCATATAAGGAGTGTCACTTCCTTTAGTTTCTTCGTATTGAAGAAGGTCTGTTTCAACAATGTCACCGCCTTTGGTGTCAATTTTAACTTTAAAAACGTCAGTTGTGATTTCAATAACTGAACGTTTAGCTAAAGTTGTTGAAGCGGGTAAACCTGAATCTGACGATGAAGGAATATAATCATCCGACTCTGGTGAATTTGCTTGTAGTGTTTGTGTTGTGGCACTTGGATCGGCTTTAGGCTTGTTGTAATCATTATCCCATTCTTGGAACAATAAAAACGACACTAGCATTAGGCCAATTAATAAAAACGTGCGTTGCGATTCCATAACAGCTCTTATTTCTCGTGTTGGTGGTTAATATGGGTTAATTTTTCAGGTACGGGGTCGTCTCCACCTGAATGTAAAGGATGGCATTTTAATATGCGTTTTAAAGCTAACCAACTACCTTTTATAAATCCATGCAAATTAATTGCTTGGATTGCATAATGTGAGCAGCTTGGATTAAAACGACAATGCGGACCTAACAGCGGGCTAATCCACTTTTGATAACCGCGGATAAATAACACTAAACAAACCTTAGGAAAAGCAACAAGTGGTTTAATTAACCTCATGATGTTTATGCCCCTACTTAAGTTTAGTGAGATAGATATCATGTATTTAAAGACTCAATTAGAAATTTTAAATGCATGATTAAAAGGTGAGCTAAAGATACATTAATTAACCCTGCAATTCTATTGCAATTAGGTTTGTTTATTAGATTTAGCTGATTTGTTTGGGCGTTTCTTAAAAGGTGGCGGTTTAGGTGCACCTGGTTTACAGCGTTCGTTAATTTTTCGCCATAATTTAGTAAGTTGTTTGGTTATTTCTTCATTAGACTGTTCATCAATACCATTTTTAACCATAAGCACAATATCAATATTATCGATGCTGTGTTGATTTAAACGAAAACTTTCGCGAGCGAGACGTTTAATACGGTTTCGTTGGCATGCCTTTTTTACGCGTTTTTTAGCAACAGTAAGACCTAACCGAGGTTTTTCTTGGTCATTTGGTTTAGCTAATAGAGTAAAGAAAGGAGTTGCAGCCCGAGCGGGTTCATTAAATATACGAGAGTAATGCGAGGGAGTTAACAGACGTAACTCCCTGCCAAAGCTAAAGTCTTCCACTTATAAATTAAGCAGAAAGAACTTTGCGGCCTTTAGCGCGGCGACGTGCTAATACTTTACGGCCATTTACAGTTGCCATGCGAGCACGGAAGCCGTGTGCACGTTTGCGTTTTAAAACGCTAGGTTGAAAAGTTCTTTTCATAACAATCTCATCCGATCGGTTAAAGTTAAAACATCCTATACAGGTCGCGATCCTGGCATAGGTGCCATTGCGAGCGCGAGATATTATAGAGTAAGTAACGTAAAGTCAATCATAATTACGTTCGCAGTATATAGCCTACTTATGACTCATAAAGAGATCGTGTAGGGCGATCTGTTAGGATCATCATAAATAAGAAGTTTTCCACAGCCCCTGTATAAAAAGTGAATAAAAGCGGGGGAAAAGAAAATTGGATCGTAAATTTGGTTCGCGATCTTGGTGTTATTTTGTTATGATCCCCTCTTCGGATCTAAAATAAAAACTGTTTTAAATCAGTTTGTTAATGATTTTATACATCGATATCAACAATTTTATAAAAATCAATCTTTTACTTGTGGATAAAGTGCCTTCATAATACGCGGTCTTGGGTCGCTTATTGGACCATTTGAACGCAATAAATGTATGATTTATAATCATTAATGATGTGCGGGAATAAAAATTATATCTCTGGGAGTTTAACTGTGTATCTGTCGGTTTGGCAAAGTTGTTTATATGTATTGCAAGATGAGCTGCCTTCGCAGCAATTCAGTATGTGGGTAAGACCACTACAGGCAGAAAGTACCGAAGATACCTTGACGATTTATGCACCTAATCGCTTTGTGCTTGATTGGGTAAGAGAAAAGTACCTAAATAGAATTAACGAATTATTAGTAGAAATTTGTGGTGTTGAAGCACCAAAGCTACGTTTTGATGTAGGTAGTAAGCCTTTATTAAATGCGCAAGCTGCACCGGTTATAGAAACACAATCTGCACCACAGGCTTCTACAAAACAACAGCCTCGCGAGCAAAAGCCTGTTGTTGAACCTGCACCTAAGTCAGGTTACAAATCTAACATTAAAGAAAATTATACCTTTGACAGCTTTGTTGAAGGTAAATCAAACCAATTAGCAAAAGCAGCGGCTACTCAAGTTGCCGACAATCCAGGCTCTGCTTTTAACCCTGTATTTATTTACGGTGGTACTGGTTTAGGTAAAACTCATTTATTACATGCAGTAGGTAACGGCATTATGGCAAACAAGCCAGATGCTAAAATTGTTTACATGCATTCAGAGCGCTTTGTTCAAGACATGGTAAAGGCACTACAAAATAATGCGATAGAAGAATTTAAGCGTTATTACCGCAGTGTTGACGCATTAATGATTGATGATATTCAATTTTTTGCTAATAAAGAGCGCTCCCAAGAAGAGTTTTTTCATACCTTTAATGCATTACTTGAAGGTAACCAACAAATTATTTTAACCTCTGACCGTTATCCAAAAGAGATTGAAGGGGTCGAAGACCGTCTTAAATCACGCTTTGGTTGGGGATTAACAATCGCGATTGAGCCACCAGAGCTTGAAACTCGCGTTGCTATTTTGATGAAAAAAGCACAGCAAAGTAAGATTAACTTACCACATGAAGTTGCCTTTTTTATCGCCAAAAAATTACGTTCAAATGTACGTGAATTAGAAGGCGCACTTAACCGTGTAATCGCTAATGCTAATTTTACAGGTCGTCCAATTTCGATTGATTTTGTAAAAGAAGCACTACGCGATTTACTTGCCTTGCAAGATAAGCTGGTTACGATAGATAATATTCAGCGCACCGTGGCTGAGTACTATCGAATTCGGGTGTCAGATCTATTGTCTAAGCGCCGCAGTCGCTCTATAGCAAGGCCACGTCAAGTTGCCATGGCATTATCTAAAGAATTAACTAATCACAGCTTACCTGAGATTGGTGACGCATTTGGTGGACGCGATCATACGACCGTATTGCACGCATGTCGTAAGATAAAATCACTACGTGACGAAAGCCACGAAATCAAAGAAGATTACCAAAACTTAATAAGAACATTGTCATCTTAGGGCTGACTTTATTATGCAAATAACAATATCAAGACAACAATTTTTAAAGCCATTGGTGCAAGTGTCGGGTGCAATAGAGCGCAAACACACGCTACCAATCTTATCTAACGTTTTGTTAGTGGTAGAAAACGGACAACTTTCAATGACGGGTACCGACCTTGAAATTGAATTAGTTTCTGGCGTATTTGTAGGTGATGATATTGCCGATACAAAACTAACGTTACCCGCTAAAAAGTTACTCGATATTTGTAAAAGTCTACCAGATGGTTCAGACATTACTTTAAGCTTGCAAGAGCACCAATTACTTTTAACCAGTGGTAAAAGCCGTTTTTCATTAACGACTTTATCTGCTGATGATTTTCCTAATTTAGAACAGTGGGATGGCGAGGTTGAATTTCAACTAACTCGTTTAGAGCTTCGTAAATTACTCGAAAGCACACATTTTTCGATGGCGAATCAAGACGTACGTTACTACTTAAACGGTATGTCGTTTGAAGTAGATAATACAGATATAAAAACAGTGGCAACAGATGGTCACCGTTTAGCTATTGCGCAAAAGCAATTAACGCAATCGCTTAACACTCAACGTCAATTAATTATACCTCGCAAGGGTGTGCAAGAGATTATGCGCCTTATGGTAGCTGACGATG
This sequence comes from Pseudoalteromonas sp. FUC4, assembly GCF_008370255.1. Classification (GTDB taxonomy): domain Bacteria; phylum Pseudomonadota; class Gammaproteobacteria; order Enterobacterales; family Alteromonadaceae; genus Pseudoalteromonas. The sequence goes on from NZ_SEUI01000011.1 coordinate 26,458, forward strand.
AATTGGTTACAATTCAGTTTGGTGCTAACCATATTCGTATTATTGATATTGAGTTTACTTTTACAAGTAAGCTAGTTGATGGACGTTTTCCTGATTACCGTCGTGTATTACCACGTGGTGGCGACAAAGTAATTACAGCTAACCGAGAATGGTTACGTAATGCCTTTCAACGAGTGTCTATTTTATCGAATGAAAAGTTTCGTGGTGTACGCTTAAACCTATCAAACGGTTTATTAAAAATTACTGCCAATAACCCAGAGCAAGAACAAGCTGAAGAGGTTGTTGAAGTAAGTTACGAAGGCGCGGACCTAGAAATAGGATTCAACGTGTCTTACGTATTAGATGTACTAAACACATTAAAAACAGAAGACGTACTATTTACATTAGCCGACTCAAACAGCAGTGCATTAATTGAAGGTGCAGGCGATGAAGAAGCAATGTACGTTGTTATGCCTATGCGTTTATAAGACTATAAATACATAATGAGCTTAAGTCATTTGAGCCTCAAATATTTTCGTAATATTGAGGCGCTGACGCTAGAACCAGTCAACGGCGTTAATATAATTTATGGTGAAAATGGCAGTGGAAAAACCAGCCTTTTAGAGGCTATATATTACCTTTCTCATGGCAAATCTTTTCGTACTCCAAAACACAAAAGTATTATTGCGCACCAGCAAGAGCAGTTTGTAATTCACGGGCGTAAAACAATACACGATTTATCTATTCCAATTGGTATGAGTAAAACGCAAACGGGTGAGACTAATTTAAAAATTCAAGGTAAGGCGAGCCGTAAGATATCAGAACTTGCTCAACTTATGCCTGTACAAATTATTACACCAGAGAGTTATTCTTTGTTTTTTGGTGGACCTAAAGAGCGCAGAAAGTTTTTAGATTTAGGTTTGTTCCACGTGGAACATGAGTTCTTTTTTTTGTGGCAATCATTTAATAAAGTACTTAAACAACGTAATGCATTATTAAAAACTAAGCCCAAGAATTATTTTGACCAAATTAAGTTTTGGGACAAAGAATTTGTTAGACTGGCTGAAGAAATAAATAAATTAAGATTGGCGTATATAAGTAGGTTTAAGCAGCAATTTTTTGATAAAATGTGTGCAGAATTGACGCTTGTACGTGATTTAGAAATGACCTTTAGCGCAGGCTGGAAAGAGACTGAATCTCTTGCAGATGCATTAGAGCAAAACTTTGAGCGAGATGCTCGCCAAGGGTTTACAAGTAAAGGCCCTCATAAGGCCGATTTTAGTTTTAGTGTCGCTGGCAACAGCGTGGAGAATACATTCTCACGCGGTCAATTGAAGCTATTATTGTATGCGTTGAAAGTTACGCAAAATAGCTTAATTGAGTCAGAGACAGATAAGCAATCTATATTGCTAATAGATGATTTACCTTCAGAATTAGGCGAAGATACAAAAGAGAAAGTGGGACAATTACTTGCTCACTGCAGTTCTCAAATTTTTATCTCTTCAATTTTATCTGAAAGTATTTCTGCTGTGGTGGAACCCATGCAACGAGAACTACAAATGTTCCACGTGAAACATGGCAACCTAATAACAAGATAAGTGGGATTAACCATGTCTGAGAATTATGACTCGTCGAGTATTAAAGTACTTAAAGGATTAGACGCAGTAAGAAAGCGTCCTGGAATGTATATTGGGGACACCGATGATGGCACAGGCTTACACCACATGGTGTTTGAGGTCGTTGATAACTCGATCGATGAAGCCTTAGCAGGTCATTGTGATGATATTTATGTAACGATTCACTTAGACGGTTCTGTCTCAGTTCGAGATAACGGTCGTGGTATCCCAACTTCTATCCATGAAGAAGAAGGCGTATCTGCAGCCGAAGTTATTATGACGGTACTTCATGCCGGTGGTAAGTTTGATGATAACTCTTATAAAGTATCAGGCGGCTTACACGGTGTTGGTGTTTCTGTTGTAAATGCACTTTCAGAAAAACTAAAACTTACAGTTCGCCGTGAAGGTAAACTTCATGAGCAGTTTTATACTATGGGTGTTCCAGATGCACCTTTAGCTATAATTGGTGACTCAGAAACAACTGGTACAGAATTACGTTTTTGGCCAAGCGCTGAAACATTCACAAATTTAGATTTTCATTACGACATTTTAGCTAAGCGTTTACGCGAGCTTTCATTCCTAAACTCAGGTGTGAGCATCATATTAAATGATGAGCGTGAAGAAAATAAATCTGACCACTTTAAATATGAAGGCGGTATCCAAGCTTTCGTTGAATATTTAAATCGTAATAAAACACCTATACATAAAGGTGTGTTCCATTTTACTCACGAACGTGAAGAAGATGGTATTAGCGTTGAAGTATCAATGCAGTGGAATGATGCATACCAAGAAAATATTTACTGTTTCACAAATAATATTCCACAACGAGATGGTGGTACTCACTTAGCCGGTTTTAGATCAGCGCTAACACGTACACTTAATAACTACATGGAAAAAGAAGGCTTTAACAAAAAAGCTAAAACAACCAGCAATGCTACCGGTGATGATGCCCGTGAAGGCTTGACGGCTGTTGTTAGTGTTAAAGTTCCTGATCCTAAGTTCTCATCACAAACTAAAGACAAGCTAGTATCAAGTGAAGTTAAATCTGCGGTTGAACAAGCAATGGCTGAAAAGTTCACTGAGTTTTTATTAGAAAACCCAACTGATGCCAAAATTGTTGTCGGTAAGATTATTGATGCCTCACGTGCACGTGAAGCGGCGCGTAAAGCCCGTGAAATGACACGACGTAAAGGTGCAATGGACTTAGCAGGCTTACCAGGTAAGCTAGCTGATTGCCAAGAAAAAGACCCAGCCCAATCTGAACTATATATAGTGGAAGGGGACTCTGCTGGCGGATCAGCCAAGCAGGGACGTAATCGTAAAAACCAAGCTATTCTTCCGCTTAAAGGTAAAATATTGAACGTAGAAAAAGCACGTTTTGATAAAATGTTATCTTCGCAAGAAGTAGCAACACTAATTACTGCATTAGGGTGTGGTATTGGTCGTGACGAATATAACCCTGAGAAATTACGTTATCACCGTATCATCATCATGACCGATGCGGACGTGGATGGTTCTCACATTCGTACGTTACTACTAACATTCTTCTATCGTCAAATGCCTGAAATTGTAGAACGCGGTTATATTTATATTGCTCAACCACCACTTTATAAAGTGAAAAAAGGTAAGCAAGAGCGTTATATTAAAGATGATCCAGCATTGGTAGAATACTTAACGTCGCTTGCGCTTAATAATGCTGCTTTATATCCAAGCGCAGATGCTTCTGCACTAGAAGGTGAAGCGCTAGAAAAAGTCGTTCACGATTACCAAAATACAGTTAAGGTTATTGAGCGTTTAAAGCGTAAATATCCTAACACAGTAATGGAACGCTTAATCTACCAAACAGAGTTGAAAACTGATGACCTTTCTGACGAAGCTAAAGTAATTGCTTGGACAAAAGAGTTAGTTGACGACTTGATTGCACGTGATGAAGATGCAACTATTTTCCATGCAGGCACAGAGTTTGACGCTGAGCGTAATATGTATTACCCGGTTGTGAATATTCGTCAGCACGGTGTTGATAAAGCACATGTACTTCATTATGACTTTATTGCATCACGTGACTACCAACGCATTGCTGTGACTGGTACTAACATTGCAAACATCCTAAAAGAAGGTGCTTATATTCAACGTGGTGAGAAAACAAAACCTGTTGATAACTTTGTGGATGCTTTGGAATGGTTGATCACAGAATCTAAGCGCGGGATCTACATTCAACGCTATAAAGGACTGGGTGAAATGAACCCAAGCCAGCTTTGGGAAACCACAATGGATCCTAGTGCTCGTCGTATGTTACAAGTAACAATTGAAGATGCTGTTGGCGCGGATCAATTATTTGCCACTCTAATGGGCGACCAAGTAGAGCCTCGTAGAGAGTTTATCGAAACTAACGCTCTTCGCGTAGTTAATCTAGACGTGTAAAAATATTACTTACACCGAAAAAGGAGCCTAATGGCTCCTTTTTTATTTTTTCAATTACACAAACTGCTTAAAACCTGAGTGTACACACGGTATACTAAGGGTAATTTTCACGCTACTTCTTAGATAGTAAAAAGCCAAATATGCAAAAATATGACGTAAAAACCTTTCAAGGTTTGATCCTGGCTTTACAGGATTATTGGGCGCAGCAAGGCTGTGTCATTATTCAACCACTTGATATGGAAGTGGGCGCCGGGACATTTCACCCACAAACATTTTTAAAGTCTATTGGTCCAGAGCCAATGTCGAGCGCGTACGTTCAGCCTTGTCGTCGTCCTACGGATGGCCGCTATGGTGAAAACCCAAATCGCCTACAACATTACTATCAATTCCAAGTAGTTTTAAAGCCATCGCCAGATAACATCCAAGAGCTTTACTTAGGCTCATTAGCGGCAATGGGTATCGATACCCTTACTCACGAAGTTCGCTTTGTAGAAGATAACTGGGAATCACCTACGCTAGGCGCATGGGGCTTGGGTTGGGAAATTTGGTTAAACGGCATGGAAGTAACGCAGTTTACCTACTTCCAACAAGTTGGCGGTATTGAGTGTTCACCTGTAACGGGTGAGATTACTTACGGCCTAGAGCGTTTAGCAATGTACATTCAAGGCGTAGATAGCATATACGACCTAGTATGGGCAGACGGTCCACTAGGGCGCGTAACCTACGGCGACGTGTTCCATCAAAATGAAGTAGAGCAATCTACTTATAATTTTGAACATGCAAACGTAGAAGACTTATTTGCACAGTTTGATAAGTGTGAAGCAGAAAGCCAAAAGTTAATTGAAGCTAACTTACCACTACCTGCATACGAGCAAGTAATGAAAGCATCGCACGCATTTAACTTACTAGACGCACGCCACGCAATTTCGGTAACCGAACGTCAGCGTTATATTTTACGCGTTCGTGCGTTATCGAAAGCGTGTGCACAAAGTTACTATGACAAACGTGAAGCGCTTGGTTTCCCGCTGTGTAAGGATAAGTAAAATGTCAGCACAAAATTTATTAGTAGAAATTGGCACTGAAGAGTTACCACCAAAAGCACTGCGTAAACTAGCAGAAGCCTTTGCTGCAAACTTAACTCAAGAGCTAGAAACATTAGAATTAGCACACCAAGGCGTAAGCTGGTATGCATCGCCTCGTCGTTTAGGTTTACAAGTAAAAGCGCTTGAAGCTAAGCAACAAGACAAAGAAGTTGAAAAACGCGGTCCAGCAACTAAAGCCGCATTTGACGGTGACGGTAACCCAACAAAAGCAGCAATGGGTTGGGCACGTGGTTGTGGTATTGAAGTAAAAGATGCACAAACACTCGAAACTGACAAAGGCGCATGGTTATTGCACATTGCTAAAGTAGCAGGGCAAGAAACCAAAGCGTTAATGACAGGTGCAATTACTAAAGCACTCGCTAAATTGCCAATACCTAAACCAATGCGTTGGGGGGCGAATAAAACACAATTTATTCGACCAGTGCATACGGTAACTATTTTATTTGGTGACGAATTACTTGAAGGCGAAATTCTTGGTAAGCAAATAACTAACCAGCTTCAAGGTCATCGTTTTCATCATCCTGAAAAAATTAGCATTAACCATGCAGATGACGTTTTTGACGTACTTAAATCTGCTTACGTTATTGCTGATTACGAACAACGTAAAGCACAAATTCGTACGCAAATAGAAGAGGCTGCAAGCGCAGTTAACGCTGTTGTCGCGATGGATGAAGATTTACTAGAAGAAGTAACATCACTTGTAGAGTGGCCAGTTACTTTGACGGCAACATTTGAAGAGGCATTTTTAGATGTACCGGCCGAAGCGTTAATTTACACCATGAAAGACGATCAAAAATACTTTCCGTTATTAGATAAAAACGGCAAACTTTTAAATAAGTTTTTGTTTGTATCTAACATAGAGAGTAAAGATCCAAGTGTGGTTATTTCTGGTAACGAAAAAGTAGTGCGCCCGCGTTTAGCTGATGCACAGTTCTTCTTTGAAACAGATAAAAAGAAAACATTAGAAAGCCGACTAGAGTCACTTGATAGCGTATTGTTCCAAAAGCAACTTGGTACGCTGAAAGATAAGTCTGAGCGTATTAGTGAGCTTGCGGGTTACATTGCTGAGCAATTAGGTGCCGATAAAGTCTTAGCGCAGCGTGCAGGTTTATTAAGTAAAACAGACTTAATGACTGAAATGGTAATGGAATTTACCGACGTGCAAGGTGTAATGGGAATGCATTACGCTCGCCACGATGGTGAAGCCGAAGATGTAGCCGTAGCGCAAAACGAGCAATACATGCCACGCTTTGCAGGGGATAACTTACCTACAAACTTAATTAGCTGCGCAGTAGCGATTGCTGATAAGTTTGACACGCTGGTGGGTATTTTTGGTATAGGCCAAGCACCAAAAGGTGACAAAGACCCATTTGCTCTTCGTCGTGCTGCTATAGGTGCACTGCGCATCATGGTAGAAAAAGAACTACCACTTGATATTTTAGACCTAGTAGCTAAATCGCAAACATTGTTTGGCGACAAGTTAACTAACTTAAATGTATCAACTGACGTATTTGAATTTATGCTAGGGCGCTTCCGTGCGTGGTATCAAGACGAAGGTATTGAAGTAGACGTAATTCAAGCAGTGCTTGCACGTCGTCCGACTAAACCTGTTGATTTTGACCGCCGTGTTAAAGCCGTAAGCCACTTCCGTACATTAGACACAGCAGAAGCGCTTGCAGCAGCTAATAAGCGTGTAGGTAATATTCTGGCTAAAAACGACATTACCAGCCAAGGTAGTGTTGATGAGAGCTTATTAAGCGACGACGCCGAAAAAGTATTAGCATCACAAGTAGCAAAATTTGCCACTGACCTTGCACCACTTTATGCAGATGGAAACTACCAAGAAGCATTAAGCCAATTGGCAGGTATTCGTGAAAGTGTTGATAACTTTTTTGACAACGTAATGGTTATGGCTGACGATGAAGCTGTTAAGCAAAATCGTCTTGCGCTATTAAGCCAGTTAAGCGGATTGTTTTTAGGTATTGCAGATATTTCTGTTTTACAAAAATAACACCGATTAGCAATTTTAAAAGCCAGCGTTTTGCTGGCTTTTTAGTTTTCACTGTATGCAAAGGATACCCATTGATGATTTCTATGAAACGAATTTTAACCTTAGCAATTGCTGGTTTACTTACTGCCTGTACAAGCCAAATTTCGATTAACGATGTATTGCCACAGCAAGAGCTTGACCGCACAATTTACTTACGTGGCGACTTTACATTGTGGGATGCAGAACCCCAGTATCAGTTTGCGCCAGTTGGCCCTGCGCTTTATCAAGCACAAGTTAAATTTTCGACGCCTGGTAAAGTATATGAATTTAAAATAGCCGATGCCGATTTTAGTGAAGGTTATAACTGTGGTTACAGCGATGCACAACCAGCAGGGCAAAGCCTAACACTCGGCCAGCCAGCTATCGCAGACTGTAATACTATTTATAACTACTTTAGTTTCACACCAGCAATAAAAGGCACGTACATAGTAAGTATTGATTACAGTGACTACGATAAGCCACAAGTGACGATAACGAAGAAATAGCTGTAAGCTATAAGTCGTCAGTTTTTAGCTGTTCGAGTGAGCTTAAAGATTTGTGACAAGGACGTTAATATGAAATTGAGCCTTTGGATTAAGGGGGAGTGCATTGAATAATTATATAGGGTACTGCTATCTAGAAAATGATAAGCCTAGCTTTGAACGAAGTAAATTAACTGAGTCAGACTCATTTGAGTGCATAGCAAAACATAAAGTTTTTTTACGAAAGCTAGAGATAGAAAATTTATTTGATGTTTTGATCGAGGAGGTTAAAACATTTAAATCATTACTTACTATGGCTCAACTTTCACAAGAGTTTTCAAATTTCTCTGAGGTACATGCTTACATAGAAAATCAAAAAGCACGTACTAAATTAAATATCTCCTATCTTAGTATTTTGAATACTGGAAAATTAGTTTTAGATCGGTTGTACATTGAACGTAATAAGTTTTCGATAATTAATGATATCGATCAATCATTATTATCTGGATTATTGATAGAAAGAGAGAGGATCTTTAAAGAGAATCAGTACTATGTTCTATGCTGTAATTTGAGAAATTTATGCCAACATAAAATGTTACCCGTAAATGGGCTAACTTTAAAATATCCATCTAAAAGTAAACATGGGAATGGCGTAATAACAAAATTTCAGATTCCACTCGTATTATCGGCAATGGAAGAGAAAGAAAAGATAAAGTTGTTAAAGGGATTAAACTCTGCATTTAAAGATGAGCTCTTAAAGTATGATTTAGTTGACCTCAACAGAGCGATAGATGGTTATTTTGAAGGTATTTTTGATTTAATGATAAAACTACGCACTTTGGTAAATAAATCAGTAACTGGGGCTGAAGATTATTTTAGTAAGTTACTTGATCAGAATATAGACTTAGACGTGAAGCGACTCTTGGGGCCGCCAGAATTAGTAGTTAACAATGAAAGGAAATTTTACTTGGATTTTGAGTGGTTCCGAGTGGCTCATTATTTAGAAGAAAAAAACAATTCTCACTTCAAAAGCAGTAATTTAATTAGAACACAGTATTTGAGCAATGAACCTTAAAGCCCTTTCTTCACCACATACCTATACGGTGCTTCTTCTGCATCTTTAGCCACCAGCGTGTGATCCATAAATGTACAAAAGCTCGGAATGTCGCGAGTAGTTGATGGGTCATCAGCAGTTATTAATAACGTTTCACCATCACTCATTTTACGAATAGCAGCACGTACCATCATTACTGGCTCTGGGCAACGAAGGCCTATGGCATCTAATTGGTGATCGGGATTATCAAAGCTCATAATAAATTGGCCTGTTTAATTAAAGTGATTGCTGCGTATGCGAGTGCTTAGGTATAGCAATTAATAAGTTTGGCAGTTTAACGCAATTTTATGTGTAATTTAACTATTTTACTTAATGCTTTTAGCAGTTTCAAAATGCTTTATTTAATAATACGCCCGATCACATAGTTACGCTGTTACATGCTTGCTTGATAAAGGGTCGTTTTCATAAATTGAAGCTAATAAAAAAGGCGAACTGAATAAAATCAGTCCGCCTTTTTAATCACCAAGATGGTTTTACATGTTCAAACTAATTAGTCTTGAACACGTTCAAATACAGTGGCAATGCCTTGGCCTAAACCAATACACATAGTTGCTAAACCGTATCGTACATTTTTGTCTTCCATTAAGTGAATAAGCGATGTGCTAATACGCGAACCCGAACAACCCAGTGGGTGACCAAGTGCGATTGCGCCGCCATTTAAATTCACTTTTTCGTCAACAACATCCATTAACCCTAAATCTTTCATTACAGGTAATGATTGTGCTGCAAAGGCTTCGTTAAGTTCTACTACGCCTAGGTCATCAATTGTAATACCGGCTTGTGCAAGTGCTTTTTTACTTGCTGGTACTGGGCCGTAACCCATAATTGATGGATCGCAACCAGCGACTGCCATTGCTTTAATGCGCGCACGAATTGGTAAGCCAAGTTCTTTTGCTTTTTCTTCGCTCATTACTAACATTGCAGATGCGCCGTCAGAAAGTGCAGAAGACGTACCGGCTGTTACCGTACCTGATGCAGGATTAAATACTGGGCGAAGCTTTGATAGGCCCTCTACTGTTGTTTCTGGGCGAATTACTTCGTCGTCTTCAACTAAGATAAGCGAACCATCTGCTGCGTGACCTTCCATTGCTAAAATTTCGCGACGGAAACGGCCTTCAACAGTTGCAGCTTGTGCACGTTGATGTGAGCGATAAGCAAATTCATCTTGTTGCTCACGGCTAATGCCATGAAGCGTAGCAAGGTATTCTGCTGTTAAGCCCATAGAGCCAGACGCTTGTGCAATTGATGTTGCTAAGCCTGGGTGAAAGTCGTTGCCGTGAGTCATAGGTACGTGGCCCATGTGCTCAACACCACCAATTAGGTAAGTGTCGCCAGCGCCTGTCATTATTGCGCGTGCTGCGTCATGCAATGCTTGCATAGAAGAGCCACATAAACGGTTAACCGTAACAGCAGGAACGCTGTGCGGAATACCGGCAAGCAATGATGCGTTACGTGCTACATTAAAGCCTTGCTCTAATGTTTGCTGTACACAACCCCAATAAATATCGTCAATTGATGCTGGATCAACTGCTGGGTTGCGATCTAGTAAGCCTTTCATTAAATGTGCGCTTAAATCTTCTGCACGTTTATGTTTGAATACACCACTTTTAGAGCGACCCATTGGTGTGCGGATACAATCTACAATTACTGGATTATTCATGATATTAACCTTCCACCTTATAGAAAACACGACCTTCTTCGGCCCACTTGCGAGTTTGCTCAGATACTTGGTAAATCGCACCTAGGTGAGCGTATTTGTCTGCTGCTGCAACAAAGTTAGCTAAACCAGTTTGATCTAAGTAACGGAACGCGCCGCCTCTAAATGGAGGGAAACCAACACCGTAAACTAATGCCATATCTGCTTCTTGCGGCGAGGCAACAATGCCTTCTTGCAAGCACAGTAGCACTTCGTTGATCATTGGAATCATACAACGGTCGATGATTTCTTGTTTATCAAATTCTTTTGGTGCGTCTGTAATTGGGCTTAATAGCTCAATTGCTGTCTCGTCATGAGACTTTTTAAGACGACCGCGACGATCTGTTTCGTATTTGTAAAAACCGGCTTTGTTCTTTTGACCAAAACGTTTTTCGTTGGCAAAAATAGTCACAGGGTCTTTATCAGCACGCGCCATACGCTCAGGGAAACCGTCAGCCATTACGCCAGTACAATGGAACGCTGTATCAATACCTACAACATCAAGTAAGTAAGCCGGACCCATAGGCCAGCCAAATACGTTTTCCATTACTTTATCTACTTTTGCAAAGTTAGCGCCTTCAACCACTAATTTGCTAAAACCTGCAAAGTAAGGGAATAAAACACGGTTTACAAAAAAGCCTGGGCAATCGTTAACAACAATTGGTGATTTACCTAATTTAAGCGCGTAATCAACTACTGCATTAATAGTTTTATCTGAGGTTTTTGCGCCACGGATAATTTCTACTAATGGCATTTTTGGCACAGGGTTGAAAAAGTGCATACCACAGAAGTTTTCTGGCTTATCTAGTGCTTGTGCTAGTAAATCAATACAAATAGTCGATGTGTTTGAAGTAAGTACAGTGCCTTCTGGCATGTTCTTTTCAAGATCAGCGAGTACTGCTTGCTTAACTTTAGGATTTTCTACAACGGCTTCAACAATAATGTTGGCACTTTGTAGGTCTGACTCGTTAAGTGTTGGTTTAATTTTGCTAAGTGTTGCCAACATTTTTTCCATTGGCATGTGGCCACGCTTAACTTTTGCACCTAACAATTTAGATGCTTCACCCATACCTAAATCAAGCGCATCTTGTTGGATGTCTTTCATTATAATAGGCGTGCCTTTATAAGCAGACTGGTATGCAATACCGCCGCCCATAATACCTGCACCTAATACAGCTGCTTGTTTAATTTCTACATCGCTGTGCTTAGCAAATTTACGTGCTTTACCTTTAATGTATTGATCAGCTAGGAATATACCAGTTTGTGCTGCTGCTTCTGGTGTACGTGCTAATTTAGCAAAGTTGGCATTTTCGATTGCCATTGCTTCATCGCGAGTACAGTTTGCCGCTGCTTTAATAGTACGTACAGCCATAATCGGTGCAGGATAGTGGCCTTTGGTTTTACCCATGACCATACCTTCTGCCATAGCAAAGCTCATGCCTTGCTCAACACGGTTTAATTTAAGTGGCTGTAGTTTTACGTTGCGTTTTGCTTGCCAATCTAGCTTGCCAGCAATCGCCAGTTCAAGTGTTGACACACTTGACTCTAGAAGTTTGTCAGCACTAACTACCGCGTCAAACGCACCAACTTTAAGGGCATCTGCTGCGCGGTTTTCTGCGCCTGAGGTAATCCACATCATCGCGTTATCGGCGCCAATGATACGTGGTAAGCGCACTGTGCCACCAAACCCTGGCATTATGCCAAGTTTGACTTCTGGTAGGCCCATTTTAGCTGTTTCGCTTGCCACACGATAATCGGTAGCAAGTGCCCACTCACAACCACCGCCAAGTGCCATACCGTTTATAGCGCTTAGAGTTGGGAATGGTAAATCTTCGATTGCATCAAAAACGTCGGTTGCGTTTTTGATCCACACTACTAATTCTTCTTCAGGTTTAGTAAATGTAGGTAAAAATTCGAAGATATCGGCACCAATAATAAAGTGGTCTTTATCACTGGTAAAAATCATGCCTTTGATATCAGTATTGGCGGCTAGTTCTTTTAATGCTGCTGCGCAATCTGAAAGAGTTTTTTGAGATAGTGTGTTTACAGAACCTGCAACACAAAACTTAAACTCGGCGATGTTTTCCTTCAGGAAGCTAACTTCAAAGGAATCGCTTTTATATAACATTATTATTCTCCCTAGTTGACGAACTAAGACTGGTACGATGAGTTTGCATTTCAATCAGTGTGCTTGCTTTAAATTAAAAATGCAACGAAAAATTTAACTCGGTTACAATCGACTGGTTAAAATATAGCTGGTTTGGTGCTAAGGTGGTTGAAAAGTTTTTATTCACAACTTTAATTTTTATTAAAGGACATTATGAAAAAATATTTACTAAGTGTTGCGGCAGCTGCATTCATTTTTCCTCTTCATTCTGCCGAGGCAAGTATCGATAACGATGCATTTTTAGATGCCGAAAAAAAAGTAAGGTACGGCAGTTACCAAGACTTTAAACAAGCGATTAGTAACCTAAATCATCCGTTAAAACCTTATGTTGAAAAAACGTATTGGCAACGCTATCCGAGCATTAAACATCAGGCCGAAATAGAAGAATATTTAAATATATACCAGCATACGCCGCTTGAGTGGCCGGTGCGCAAAGCGTGGTTAGAATATTTAAAAGATAACAACGAAAAGGCGGCGTATATCCGCAACTATCGTGAAACGTCTAATACGGAGCTTACTTGTACTTATTTAGATTTTCAGCTTGATTTAGGTGCGCCCGAAAAGGCGATTCTAAATCAGGTGACCGATTTATGGGCTGTAGGTAAATCGCAACCTAATGGTTGTGATAGCTTATTTTCTACGTGGCGTAAAAAAGGCTACATGAAAGAAGAAACGGTTTGGAAGCGTGTAACACTTGCTGCACAAGGCGGAACGCAAAGCTTATTACCTTACTTAAAAACTTTATTACCAAGTAAGGAGCGTTACTTAGCTGACTTATATTTAAAAGTGCGAAAAGATCCAAGCGCAGCCGCTGGATTATATAGATATAAAAACAAGTCGGCTAAAGAAGGGCAAATAGCTATTTATGGTGTTAAGCGTTTGGTTTGGCGCGATAAAGAGCTAGCTTTAAAAGCATGGGAAAAGCTAGAAAAAATATTTAAGTACAGCGATGAAGAAAAAGCGGATGTGTATTACACCTTTGCATTGTCACTTGCCTCTAGCGGGCATAAACAAGCGAGCTTTTGGCTAAATAAAGTGCCAAAAGAGCGACTAGACAGCAAGCTTATTCAGTGGCAACTGGGCAATATGCTCAAAACCCAAGATTGGGAAGGGATTGCTGCATTTTTTACGGGTAAAGAAAATTTAAGCCTTGGTCAGCAATATTGGTTAGCTTATAGCTATGCACAACGTGGCGAGCAAAAAAAAGCAGACGAGATCTGGAAAAAAGTAGCGGCTAATCGTGATTATTACGGATTTTTAGCAGCAGCACGTTTGGGGTTGCCCGTTGATTTAAATAATCAGCCTTTAGCAGTCGATAAGGTACTTGTAGATAAAGTGAGTAATGCACCAGGCTTTAAGCGTGCAAAAGCGCTTTATGATATTGAACGCTTTACGTCGGCACGCCGTGAATGGAATTACTTAACGGATACCTCTAGCGATGAAGAAAAGCTGGCAGCATCACAGTTATCTACCGATTTAGGTTGGCACGACAGTACTATTTTTACTTTAGCAAAAATTAAAGCGTGGGATAATGTAGAGCAACGTTTTCCGTTTGCGTTTCAAGATGTTTTTGAGCGCTATAGTAAACGTAGCAAAATAGATGTTGCTTGGAGTATTGCTATTGCAAGGCGCGAAAGCTCTTTTGCGCCAGATGCACGCTCGCATGCTAATGCGCGTGGTTTAATGCAGTTATTACCTAGTACTGCTGAGTATGTAAACAAAGGCAGTGTGACAAGTAGTCGCTTATATCAACCTAAAACAAATATTAGGTTAGGTACTAGTTACTTACAGTACTTAAAGAAGAAAAACCATGGCAATGAAGTGCTGGCAACAGCTTCTTATAATGCGGGTTATCACCGTATAAAGCGTTGGTTACCCGATGACGCTATTCCGGCTGAGTTATGGGTAGAGCTTATTCCGTATCGCGAAACCCGTGATTACGTAAAAAATGTATTTGCGTACAGGCAGGTTTACCATACAAGAATGGGCCGAGAAGGTAATGTATTAGCGCCGTTACTTGAAATGAAAATGGGCGGTTAGTAAACATAAGTTTAAAGTGAGGGGATATCTAATGCGTTTAGATATCCCCTTTTTTGAGCGCTCAGTCTTTAAGTGATAGACTCAGGGCAAGTTAAATTTAACAGATGGATTAACAATGGATAAATTAGCCGTTTTATACGCCGAACATATTGCAACACTGCAACAGCGTACTCGTACTATTTGTAGCAGCGAAGGGTTAGAAGGATTAGTCATTCATTCAGGCCAAGCTAAGCGCCAGTTTTTAGATGATATGTATTATCCATTTAAAGTTAATCCACAGTTTAAAGCATGGTTACCTGTTATTGATAATCCCCATTGCTGGATTGTGGTAAATGGTAGCGACAAGCCAAAACTCATATTTTATCGCCCAGTAGACTTTTGGCATAAAGTGCCAGATGAGCCTCGCGACTTTTGGGCCGAGTACTTTGATATAGAGCTACTACTTCAGCCTGATCAAGTAGAAAAGCTATTACCATACGACAAAGCTAAATATGCTTACATGGGTGAATATATTGAAGTAGCGCAAGCTCTTGGTTTTAGTATTATGAATCCTGAGCCTGTACTTAACTATTTTCATTACCACCGCGCTTATAAAACGCAGTACGAACTTGAATGTTTACGCAACGCTAACCGCATTGCAGTAGATGGGCATAAAGCTGCACGCGATACATTCTTTAATGGTGGTAGCGAGTTCGATATTCAGCAAGCGTACTTAATGGCGACACGTCAAAGCGAAAATGAAATGCCGTATGGCAACATTGTTGCACTTAACGAAAACTGCGCTATTTTGCACTACACGCACTTTGATCCAAAAGCGCCGCACACTCATAACTCATTTTTAATTGATGCCGGTGCAAACTTTAATGGTTACGCAGCTGATATTACTCGTACGTATGATTTTAAAAAGCAGGGTGAGTTTGCTGAGCTTGTGCAAGCGATGACAGTTCAACAAATCGAGTTAGGTAAAGGTTTAAAGCCGGGTATGCTTTATGGTGATTTACACGTTGAATGTCATAACCGTATCGCACAAATACTTAGTGACTTTAAAATTGTTAACTTACCCGCTGAGGAAATTGTTGAGCGTAAAATTACATCTACTTTCTTCCCGCATGGACTTGGGCATCACCTAGGTTTACAAGTGCATGATATGGGCGGTTTTATGAGTGACGAAAAGGGCACACATCAACCATCGCCTGAAGGGCATCCGTTCTTGCGTTGTACTCGCCTGATCGAAAAAAACCAAGTGTTTACTATTGAGCCTGGTTTATACTTTATTGATTCACTGCTTGGTGATTTAGCGCAAACCGATAATAAGCAGTTTATTAACTGGGAAAAGGTTGAGTCATTTAAACCATTTGGCGGCATTCGTATTGAAGATAACATTATTGTTCACGAAGATAGCCTAGAGAATATGACGCGTAATTTAGAACTCGATTAATTTCTATAAAGACGAGTTAGCGAATAAACGTTAAAATATGCATATGAACGGGGCCTTTAGGCCCCATTTTTAATTGAGCTTTTAATATGTCTGAATATAAATATCCTGCTGCTGACGTTTTTCATCAAGAAGAAATTAAAAAAAGTACGTTTATAGTCCACATTGCACACACCCCCGATTTAAATTCAGCAAAAACATTTATTAAAAGCATTGAAGGAAAGTATAGCGATGCCCGTCATAACTGCTGGGCACATGTGGCAGGCAACCCCGGTGGCAGCCATGTTTATGGTTTTTCGGATGATGGTGAACCTAATGGCACTGCAGGAAAACCTATGCTAAATGTGCTGGTGGGTTCGGGCCTTGGCGAAATCACTGCCGTAGTGACACGTTACTTTGGTGGCATAAAATTAGGCACTGGCGGACTAGTACGTGCTTATGGTGGCTCATTAAATAATGCACTAGTAAAATTGCAAACGGTGCTTAAAGTTCCCAGCGTTGAAATTACCGGGAGTAGTGAGTACAGCATGCAAGGCGCGATTGAGCAGTTATTAAAAACAAAGTATCAAGTGCTTAATATTGATAAGCAATTTACTGCTAATATTGAATGGGTGATTACAATTGATAGCCGTGAAGCTAAGCAAGCAATCAAAGATATTTTTGATTTAAGTCACGGCGCAGTTGAGTTAACTATTAAAGAGTAATAACCTACACAAATTGCATGTAATGCATACTGACCCTATTTAATTTGGTTGATACTACTCAGCCTGAATTTACTAATAATAAAAGCGACAAGCTAAATGCAATTTCGTACCATCATAAAAATTCTTGGCCAACTTGTTGCGCTGTTTAGTATTACCATGGTGCCTCCGGCACTGGTGTCTTTAATATACAAAGACGGTGGTGGTGTTCCCTTTGTTTTAGCATTTATCTTTAGTGTTGTTATTGGCATGATGGCTTATTACCCAAACCGCCATGAAAACGGTGATTTAAAAGCACGTGAAGGTTTTTTAATTGTTGTTTTGTTTTGGCTGGTACTTGGGGCGTTTGCGTCCTTGCCGCTTATCTTTTTACAAGAACCTAACTTATCGCTCGCCGATGCGGTATTTGAAGCATTTTCTGGCTTAACAACCACCGGCGCTACAGTACTTACCGGTATTGAGTATTTACCCAAGTCGGTATTGTTTTATCGCCAGCAACTCCAGTGGTTTGGCGGTATGGGGATAATCGTACTCGCTGTTGCTATACTCCCAATGCTAGGTGTTGGTGGTATGCAGTTGTATCGCGCTGAAATACCAGGGCCTGTAAAAGATTCTAAAATGACTCCGCGAATTGCCGATACTGCAAAGCACCTTTGGTATATTTATGTGTCGTTGACTATTACTTGTATGCTGGCTTATTGGGCGGCAGGAATGGAGTGGTTTGATGCTATATGTCATGCATTCTCAACGGTCGCTATTGGTGGCTTTTCTACTTACGACGCTTCCATGGGTCACTTTGACAGCCCTGTAATTAACTTTATTTGTGTGTTCTTTTTAATTATTGCCGCTGTTAACTTCTCCCTACATTACGCCGCAGTGGCCAGTCGTAATATACAAGTTTATATTAGAGACCCAGAGTTTAAGGTGTTTTTGTGTATTCAATTAGCGCTGGTGGTTATTTGTTTTACTGTACTTTCCTCTAACGAAATATTTGCTAATGGCGATGAAACCCTCGATCAGGCGTTATTTCAAGCTGTTTCGATGAGTACAACAGCAGGCTTTGCTACGGATAACTTTTCAACATGGCCGTTGTTTTTACCTATTTTACTTATATTTTCGAGCTTTATTGGTGGCTGTGCAGGCTCTACCGGTGGTGGCATGAAAGTAGTCCGCGTATTTTTACTTTATTTGCAAGGCGTGCGTGAGCTCAATCGTTTAGTGCATCCTCGTGCTATATATTCAATCAAGCTGGGTCGTAAGGCGTTGCCAGATAAAGTAGTAGAAGCTGTGTGGGGTTTTTTCTCTGCTTATGCGCTGGTATTTATTATTATTATGTTAGCGCTTATGGGCACGGGTATGGATAACATAACTGCGTTCTCAGCCACTGCTGCTTGTTTAAATAACTTAGGCCCAGGCTTGGGTGATGTAGCCTCGCATTACGGCGCTATAACCGATGGCGCTAAATGGTTACTGACCATTGCAATGGTGTTTGGGCGCCTAGAAATATTTACCTTATTAGTGCTATTTACGCCTACATTTTGGCGTGGTTAAACGAGTCGTTTAAATTTTAATATACAAGTTAGTGGGAAAGGGATATGCCAACTTCAAATCTAGACAAATTACATCAACTAACTACAAGTGGTTTGGTCGATTTAGAAATATTAACCCCAACCGACAGTAAACGTGTAAAAACCGAGTTTGTTGGTTTGCTTGAAAATAAATTTATTATTTTAAATTACCCAAACTCTAGACGTTTACCTGCTAGTAGTGACTATTTACGTGATGGTGTAATGGTTGTTGTTAGAGCATTAATTGAAGGTAGTGGTGGGCAAGTTATAGCGTTTCGCCAACAAATAATGTCGGTTGCGTCTCACCCGGCTAAGCTTATATTTATTAACTATCCTAAGCAGGTGCAGTTATTTGCACTGCGCTCGCAAACGCGTATACCTACCTTATTACCTGCAAAGCTAAAGCTAAGTGACGACAGAGTACTTGAAGGCCTCATTAAAGACATTTCGCTAACCGGAGTAATGTTTGATATTAGAGGCGATCAGCAAGTTGAAGGTATTAAGGATATGCAATGCACAGTAATACTCAATAGCAGTGATAAAAGTTTTGAAGGCGAAATTTGCAGTGTTAAGGAACATGTCGCAGGCGTGCGTTGTGGAATTAAGTTACTAGCAAGCGAGGATGAAATGAAAACTTTTATGAAAGAGCATTTTATAGACCCTTCAGCGCTCGAACCCACCGTTGAATAAATAGCTTTTCGCTTATTTGCAACAAAAAGGTGTTTTACGTCAGTATTTATAAAATACTTTTTATTGTTTTTATAATTAAAATTATTATTTAAATAAAACAGTGCATTACGTATTATTTTTTGTGTTATTAAATCTATCTCGTTAAAATTTATCTGAATTATTCTATAAATCCCCTTCTTTAATTTCCATACATTTAAAAATGTATCTTTTTATCTAAACATAACTATATGTTTTTAATGGTTTTAATGTATCCACTCTGAAGTGCGTTGCTAAAAGGCAACAGTAATTACTTTAAAAATCCCTTCTTTTTATGAGTTTTACATTTAACTATCTGAAATTTAATAGCTTTTAAATGTTGGCATCTAATTTGTAATACCCTAGGTGTACTGAACGAAATCGTGATTCAAAGTGAAATACTTAATCGCACACATAAATTTGAAGGATACATATTATGAAAAGCATTAATAAAACTTTAGCACTTATCGCTATTGCATCTTCTTCGGCCGCTTTTGCTGCAACAGACTTTGACACACTTGATGTGGATGGCAGTGGCACAATTAGCCAAGCAGAAGCATCAGTAGACGCAAAATTAATGAGCATGTTCTCTGAACTTGATACAGACCAAGACGGCGAACTATCTAAAGAAGAGTTTTCACAAGCATAAGCTTAAAACTCTGGGGCGCTACTAAGAGCCCCATATTACTCAAAAAATTGAAGGATACACGTTATGAAAACATTAAATAAAGCATTAGCACTTGTGGCACTAGCATCTTCTTCAGCCGCGTTTGCAGCAACAGATTTCGATACATTAGATGTAGATGGCAGTGGCACAATTAGCCAAGCAGAAGCATCAGTAGATGCAAAGCTAATGAGTATGTTCTCAGAACTTGATACTGACCAAAATGGTGAGTTATCAAAAGAAGAATTTTCAGAAGCTTAATTTAAAGTATTTATCCTGAGTTGCCAAAGACAACCTAAGTAGGCAAGGGAGCTTACGAAAGAGGATAACAAGGAAGTGAAAAATTACGTTTTAAGTTAAACGAAGCAATTTTTTTGATAGAACATTGAAGGATTAAGTTATGAAAAATTTAAATAAAGCATTAGCACTTATAGCACTAGCGTCTTCTTCAGCTGCATTTGCAGCATCAGATTTTGACAGCCTTGATATCGATGGTAGCGGCACAATTAGCCCAAGCGAAGCGGCAGTTGATACCGATTTAATGGCTGAATTTATTGAGCTAGATACCGATGGTAGCGGTGAGCTTTCTAAAGAAGAGTTCGCTAATTACTAATTAACCAGAGTTCAGGTTAACTAATCTTTTTTCAGATTAAACATTTTCACAGTCAGGGATCTTTGAAAAGGACTTCCCATATTACTAGGAATATTATTATGAAAACATTCAATACAACACTTGCAGTTATCGTTTTAGCATCTTCATCAGCAGCATACGCAGCAGTGGACTTTGCCTCTTTTGATGCAGATGGCGACGGTGCGATTACAATGGAAGAAGCAAAGGTTAACCCTCAGCTTGTAAAGATTTTTGATGATTTAGATACTGATGGAAATGGTGAAATCTCTAAAGAAGAGTTTTCAAAGGTACAGTAAACAATATTCGAAGATACTCCACTAAAGCCGCCTTAGTCAGCGGCTTTTTTGCGTTTACGCCAAATAATTATAAGAATATAGCACTTACCTGGAATAGCTTTTCTACAACGGTAATGTGTTTTTTGTCGATTAAAAACATGATGACATGATCGCCCGACATGATAATTGTATCATCGTGGGCTATCAGTACATCGTCGTTACGTACTATTGCGCCGATAGTAGTACCAGCGGGGAGCTTAATGTCGGCAATAGCACGGCCAACCACTTTTGAAGTGTTTTCATCACCATGAGCAACGGCTTCAATTGCTTCTGCTGCACCTTTACGCAGTGAATACACATTAACAATATCACCACGGCGTACATGAGTAAGCAATGCCGATATAGTGGCCTGCTGCGGCGATATGGCAATATCTATTTCGCCGCCTTGTACCAAATCAACGTAAGCGCCACGCTGGATAAGCACCATGGTTTTTTGTGCGCCCATACGTTTTGCAAGCATGGCTGACATAATGTTTGCTTCATCGTCGTTGGTTACGGCAATAAACACATCTACTTGTTCAATATGCTCTTCTGAGAGCAGTTCTTGATCAGATGCGTCACCACAAAAAACGACCGTGTTATCGAGCATTTCTGAGAGTTGCTCGGCACGTTCTTTACTGCGTTCAATTAGTTTAACGGTGTGGTTTTTTTCAAGTGAGCGGGCAAGGCCTGCCCCAATATTACCGCCACCAGCTATCATAATTTTCTTGTATGAACGCTCTAGTTTTTGTAACTCGTTCATTACTGCGCGAATATGTTTTGTAGCGGCAATAAAGAATACTTCGTCATCGGCTTCAATAACGGTGGTACCCAGTGGTTTTATTGCTTTACCTTGACGATAAATAGCGGCAACACGGGTTTCTACATTAGGAATATGCTCTTTAAGTGCAGATAACGCATAACCTACAAGTAAACCGCCATAGTAAGCTTTTACGGCGACTAACGAGAGCATGCCATCAGCAAACTGCAATACTTGCAGAGCACCAGGGTAGTCAATTAAACGGCGAATATACTTAGTGACCAGTGATTCGGGAGCAATGTAATGGTCGATAGGTAAATCATCGTTTTGAAATAGTTTTTCGCGGTATTTTAAATATTGCTCTGAGCGAATACGGGCAATTTTAGTGGGAGTTTTAAAAATACTGTATGCCACTTGGCATGCAACCATGTTCACTTCATCTGAACTAGTTACCGCAATAATCATATCGGCATCTTCAGCGCCTGCACGGCGTAATACATCAGGATGCGCGCTGTGGCCCATAACCCCTTGTAAGTCGTACTTATCTTGAAGTTCACGCAATCGGTTACCGTCTATATCAACAACGGTAATTTCGTTTTGTTCGCCAACTAAGTTTTCAGCAAGCGTAGCACCAACTTGCCCGGCACCGAGTATAATTATTTTCATTATTTACCCGTGATATTGATCATAATTTAATTAAAAAAATAGCCATTTAATATTTCATAAATGGCTAACTATTTAGTGTACGGCTATTAGGCTTTTTTAACTAGCTTAGCGTAATAAAATCCATCACTTTCACCGGGCAGTAACTGCAAACCTGGCGTTGTTACGGTATCGTTTTCGTGTAGAGGTATATGTTCTACATCATCGTTATTAGCTAAAAACTTAGCAACTTGCTGTTGGTTTTCTTGAGGGAGAACCGAACATGTAGCATATACCAATGTGCCACCTGGTTTTAACAGTGGCCAAATACTATCAAGGATATCGTTTTGTAATTTAGCTAAGTCTTCGATGTCTG
This sequence comes from Pseudoalteromonas sp. FUC4, assembly GCF_008370255.1. Classification (GTDB taxonomy): domain Bacteria; phylum Pseudomonadota; class Gammaproteobacteria; order Enterobacterales; family Alteromonadaceae; genus Pseudoalteromonas. The sequence continues at coordinate 48,901 of NZ_SEUI01000011.1, forward strand.
ATGCGCGACGTAACCATTTTATATCAGGGTGACGGCGAATTACGCCAGTGGCTGAACAAGGCACATCAAGCAAAATACGATCAAATAATTTTTCGTCCCACCAAGTATGTGGTTGTGAAGCGTCGCCACATTGTAGGTCTGCACCTAAGCCAATACGTGTTAAGTTTTGCTTAACGCGTTCAAGACGAGTTGAATCGCTATCAAGTGCAAGTACATCAGCATCAGCAAGCTCTAAAATATGACATGTTTTACCGCCAGGTGCTGCACAGGCATCCAAAATATAGTCGTCATCTTTTGGCTCTAAAAAGCGGGCTGCCAATTGTGCTGCAGCATCTTGTACTGAACATGCACCTGTATCAAACTCAGGCAACGAAAATACATCACGTGGTTTGGCAAGTTTAATCCCATCAATAAAGTCAGGGTTTAAGGTGTGTTCAATATCGTTAGCGCTAAGCATTTCGCTGTATTCTTGCGTGCTAAATTGTGCTTGGTTTACACGAAGCCACATAGGTGCTTGTTGCTGGTTTTCTTCAAGTAGTGCTTCCCAGCTATCTGGGTAGGCTGTTTGCACCTGTTTAATAAACCAATTTGGATGGTTGTATAAACATACCGGAATAAGCTTTGCTTTTTCTTCAAGCTCAGCTTGTTGACGCTGAAAGCTACGTAAAATGGCATTTATCAGCCCTTTTAATCCTAAAGCGCGTAGTTGAGCCAGTGCGTTTACAGTTTCTGAAATGGCAGCATGAGGTGGTACGCGCATGTGCTGCAGTTGATAAATACCTACGTATAATAAAAACTGAAATATCCTACGTTTACCTTTTAATGGCTGCTCTACTAAGTGTTGGCAGTAATTTTCAAGGCTCGGTAAGTAGCGTAAAACGCCATAACAAATTTGCTGTAGCAACGCTTTATCTTTAGGCGGCAAGCCTTGGCTTGCAAATGGAAGTTCTTGATTAAGCGATGCGCCTTTATCAACTACGTTATATAAAGTTTCAGCGGCAAGCGCTCGTACGTTTGGAACATTACTCATTGTTTTCGCCTAATATTGTGCCAGGAGTAACCCAGTCACTACGACCATTTAAAAAATCGTTAATTGCCATTGGTTTTTTACCTTGCGGCTGTAATTGCGTAATACATAAAGCGTGTTCGCCACACGCCACTACTACGCCATTTTTGTCGCTTGATAAAATTTGCCCAGGATCACCTGATTGCTGCACAACCTGTGCTTGATGAATCTTTACTGTTTGTCCACCCATTTGGGTAAAGCACATTGGCCACGGGTTAAAAGAGCGAATGTTTCGCTCGATTTGCAGCGCACTCATGGACCAATCGATATTAGCTTCCTCTTTAGAAAGCTTTTTAGCGTAGTTAGCAAGTTCATCGTTTTGAGGTTCAGGAGTGATCTCACCATTAGCTAGTTTATTAATGGTTTCAATTAACGCATCTGGACCTAGCTCAGCAAGCTTTGTGTATAAGCTTGCGCTAGTTTCTGTCGTGCTAATAGGGCAGCGGCTTATATGTAACATATCGCCGGTATCTAGCCCTTCATCCATTTGCATTATTGTTACGCCAGTTTGCTCATCGCCTGCCCAAATTGCGCGTTGAATAGGTGCAGCGCCGCGCCAGCGCGGTAATATAGAGCCATGCACATTTAAACAACCTAAACGTGGAGCTTCTAAAATAGCTTTAGGTAAAATTAAGCCATATGCTACAACAATCATAATGTCGGCATTTAAGCTAGTTAGCTCTGCTAGTGCTTCATCATTTTTTAATGACTGTGGCTGAAAAACCGGTAAGTTGTGCTCAAGCGCTAGCTCTTTCACTTCACTGGCTTTTAATTTTTTACCACGACCTGCAGGGCGATCTGGTTGGCTATATACACCCACTATTTGGTGTTCGCTTTGAATCAGCGCTTGTAAATGACGTGCGGCAAAGTCCGGCGTACCGGCAAATATAATGCGTAATGGTTGAGTCACTGAGTTTTCCTAAGGTGCTTATTACTGTTCTGCAAACTTGGCTTCTTTTTCAAGCTTTTTACGAATACGTTGGCGCTTTAATGGAGATAAGTAATCAATGAACAGCTTACCTTGAAGGTGATCTAGTTCGTGTTGAATACAAATAGCCAGTAATTCATCTGCATCTAGTACAAATTCTTCACCGTTTTCGTTAAGTGCCGCGACTGTTACTGTTTCTGCGCGGTCTACTTTTGCGTACGAGTTAGGTACTGATAAACAGCCTTCTTCGCTAACGGTAGAGCCGTCTTTTTTGATAATTTGTGGGTTAATTAATACCAGTGGCTCATCGCGCTCTTCTGATACATCAATAACGACTATTCGTTGATGAATATCAACTTGCGTGGCCGCAAGACCAATGCCATTTTCATCGTACATTGTCTCTAGCATGTCTTTTACAATTTGACGTACTGTGTCGTCAACTTGTGCAACATCTTTTGCTACGGTACGTAAACGTTCATCTGGAAATCTTAAAACTTCTAACCTAGCCATAGTTACCTTTTCACTTGTGCTTAATTTAGGGTATTGTATGCTCTTATTTTAGCCATTCGCGTTCACCTTTAACAGGTTTTGGGCAATAATAATGAAAAAACAATACAAGGAAGCTCAATGAAATCTCCATTACTTGCGATCATGCTTACGTTAAGCGCTGCGTTTCCCGCAGTAGCTGATGTACTTAAAATAAAAAAAGATGCTCCAAAACAGTATGTTGTAAAAAAAGGCGATACGCTTTGGGATATTTCTGGTATCTATTTAAATGAGCCTTGGCTTTGGCCTGAACTTTGGCAAATGAATCCACAAATTGACAACCCGCACCTAATTTACCCCGGTGATGCATTGGCGCTTATATACGATGCAGATGGAACCCCACGTTTAGTGATCAATAAAGGCTATAGAAAGCTATCTCCTCAGGGGCGTATTACACCAAAAGGGCGTAATGCTATTACTACCTTGCCGCTTGAAATGATTAAACCTTATATCAGTTACGAGCAAGCAATGAACAGTGATGATATTAAAGGCAAACCTTATATTTTAGGTGCTAACGAAAATACTAAAACACAAACGTTAGGCCACATTTTATATGCTAAAGGCGACTTAAAAGTACATAAAGCGTATGCCATTTACCATAAGGGTGACCCTTACACTGATTTAAACGGTAAAGTATTAGCAACGCGTGCATCTTATGTAGGTATAGCACGTGCCTTTAGAGCAGGTGATGAACACAATGGTGTGCCCTCGTCATTACGTGTCGAATCTGTTAAACGAGAAATTCAGCAAGGTGATTTTTTAATGCCGGCAATGGAAGGCCAAATGCTTCCTGCGTACTTTAATATACACCGTCCTTTAGAACCTGTAACAGGTAATATTATTGCTTCGCCACACCAAGTTAGGGAATTCAGCACAATGGATGTTGTGGTGCTAAACTTAGGCAGTGAACAAAATATAGAAGCGGGTCATGTATTAGATCTAGAACGTCAATCGCCAACGGTTATTGATGGTCCTCGTGGCCCTCGTTACCCAGAGGACTCTAGTAAATACGAGAAGCTTTTATCTGATGCAAGCCAATTATTTGGTGGTGAGTCTGATGAAGAGAGCACAACGTGGACTATGCCTAAAGAAAAAGTTGGCGAGCTAATTGTCTTTAAAGTGTATAACAAAGTAAGTTATGCATTAATAACTAAAAACCAGCACCCAATTCGCATTGGAGATATTGCAGTTATTCATTAAGAAGTAGCGAGTCGGTGCTCTAGGAGAGAGCATGGATCAGTCATCTGGCAAGCTAGCCCACTGGCTTGCCTTTTATATGTGTAAAGGGTTGGGTATAAAAACCCTTTTAGCACTATCTACAAACTATCCCCTTGGGTCGTTATTCGACTTATCTCATGACAAGCTTTTACAGCTTGGATTAACCGCTAATCAAGCGAGTAATTTACTCAACACTAATTGGCAACAAGTCAGTCATTATGAGCAATTAATAGCGCTGAACAACATTACTGTTGTTTGTATTTTTGATGCGCTTTACCCAGAAGATCTCCGGCAGATTGCCAGTGCGCCTTTATTACTCTTTTGCAGGGGAGATGTCTCGTTATTATCTACGCCGCAAATTGCAATAGTAGGAAGTCGTAATGCCACACCTACTGGGCTTGAAATAGCCTCAGAATTTGCATACGAGTTAACTTTGGCGGGTATTACCGTTACTTCAGGTATGGCGCGGGGAATAGATGGGGCAGCACATAAAGGCTCTCTTGCTGGTACGGGTAAAACTATTGCGGTGCTTGGTACTGGGGTTGATATTTACTACCCCAAACGCCATAAATTATTAACAGACCAAGTTTTAGAAAGCGGCCTGTTGGTGAGTGAGTTTTTACCAGGCACAGCTGCGCATGCACATAACTTTCCGCGCCGTAATCGTATTATTTCTGGGTTATCGTTGGGAGTGCTTATTGTTGAGGCTGAAATTAAAAGTGGTTCGTTAATTACAGTACGCTATGCGCTTGAACAAAATAAAGAGGTATTTGCAGTACCGGGTTCTATTAAAAACCCGTTAGCGCAGGCAAGTCACTTTTTAATAAAGCAAGGTGCTAAGCTGGTAGAAAACGTGGCTGACATTCTTGATGAGGTGAGTTTTACTTACGATAGTAACTTAGGTAATAAAGAGCAACCGATTCAAGCCAATTCTCAATGTGAGGTTTTAAATAGTATTGGCTTTGAAGTAACCAGTGTAGATGACATTGTGCGTCGTGCGCAGTGGCCAATAGATAAAGTACTCAGTAGGTTGCTCGATTTAGAATTAGACGATCAGATTGAGCGAGTGTTAGATGGTTATATTAAGTTAAGCGCAGGAAGGTAATATGTTTGATATTCTTTTGTATCTTTTTGAAAATTACATTCATAGCGAAGCGGATATATTTGCAGAGCAAAATGAGTTAACCGATGAGCTACTGCGTGCGGGCTTTAATAAGCCTGAGATATTTAAAGCTCTTGATTGGTTAGAGCAACTAGCTGATTTACAACACAGCGATGAGTCTCCTTATCTTATTGCTAACCCTAAAGATGCTGTGCGTATATTTACCGATAGTGAATGCCAAAGGCTCAGTGCTGAGTGTCGTGGCTTTTTAATGTTTATTGAGCAAATTGGCGTAATTAACAATGTAACACGTGAAATGGTAATGGACTGTTTAGCCTCTCTCGATAAACCAACTATAAGCCTAGAAGACTTAAAGTGGATTGTACTTATGATCTTGTTTAACGTTCCGGGCTCTGAAGAGGCATATGAGCAAATGGAAGATTTGATTTTTGATGAACCCAGCGAACTTCTTCATTAGAGATAATTATCTTAATTGTACTCAAATTACTTAAAAGGATAAGCACGGCATTGCTTGTATCTTTAAGTGGTTTGGGTATATTAGGCGAAAATTCACCAACCTATTAGGATCACCATGAGTAAAATCGACCATTCGCTTTTCTCGGCGAACAAGCACGCCCTCGAAAAAGAATACGAGATATGCCCACAGTGTGGTTCAGAGTTAGTGATCCGCAATAGTAAATCAGGCCCTTTTTTAGGATGCGCAAGTTATCCCAAATGCGACTTTATTAGGCCGCTAGCACATCACGACAGTAACGAAATCAAAATATTAGAAGATTCAGCATGTCCTGAGTGTAGCAAACCGCTGGTGGTTAAAAATGGCCGCTATGGTATGTTTATTGGGTGTACGGGTTATCCAGAGTGTCATTATATTGCTAACGAAAATGAAGAAAAGCAAAGCGAAGATACTTTGCCTAGTTGCCCTAAATGCAAAAAAGGTCATTTAGTCGCGCGCAGTAATAAGTTTGGTAAAGTATTTTATTCTTGTGATTGCTACCCAAGTTGTAAATACACGCTTAATAATAAACCGGTTGAACATCCGTGTCCTGAATGTGACTGGCCTATTGTCATAGAAAGAAATATGGCAAATGGCACATTATTGCAATGCCCACAAAAAAGCTGCATGCATAAGCTTACCCCAACTGAATAACGTTTAATTATATCTGGAGACTACTTTGTCAGACCTTTCAAATACGCCCACTGCAATAACATGCTTAACGCAAGGCGAAGTTATTTTATACCCAACAGAAGCTGTATATGGTTTAGGTTGTGATCCAGATAATCAACAAGCCGTTGAGGCACTATTAGCTATTAAGCAGCGCCCGGTTGAAAAAGGGCTTATTTTAATCGCTGATAATTATGGGCAGTTATTAAAATACGTAGATGATGCAAAAATACCAATGGATAAACGCGCTGATATTTTTTCCAGTTGGCCTGCTGCTATTACATGGGTTATGCCTGCATCTAAAAATATGCCTAAATGGCTCACAGGGCAGTTTGATACCATCGCAGTAAGAGTAACAAACCATCCAACAGTAAAGCGTTTGTGCCAGGAGTTTGGTAAGCCACTAGTATCAACCAGTGCAAACTTAACCGGTCAAGAAACAGTAATTAGTATTGAGCAAGCGAAAGCGCAATTTGCAGAACAAGTTGGCTTTTACGTTGACGAGCCGTTAGGTGGTAATACTCAACCAAGCACAATAAAAGACGCCATGACTGGCAAAATATTTAGAGGTTAATATGCAAAGCGAATTATTAGATCAAGTAAAAGCCTACTTTATGGCTTTGCAAGACACTATTTGCCAAGGTTTGGAGGCTGCAGATGGCAGTGCTAAATTTATAGAAGATAACTGGCAGCGAGCAGAAGGTGGTGGTGGTCGTACACGTGTAACCACAAATGGCACTGTAATAGAGCAAGGCGGAGTTAATTACTCTCATGTATTTGGCGCTTCAATGCCAGGCTCTGCAACAGCACATAGACCAGAGCTTGCAGGACGTAGCTTTCATGCATGTGGTGTGTCGTTAGTTATTCATCCTAAAAACCCTCATGTACCAACAAGTCATGCCAATGTGCGCTTTTTTATAGCCGAAAAAGAAGGCGAAGAGCCAATATGGTGGTTTGGTGGCGGATTTGATCTCACTCCTTTTTACCCAGTATTAGAAGACGTACAGCACTGGCATCAAGTTGCTCACGACATTTGTGCGCCATTTGGTAGTGAAGTTTATCCAAAATACAAAACATGGTGCGACGAGTACTTTTATCTTAAACACCGCGATGAAACACGTGGTGTGGGTGGACTATTTTTTGATGATTTGAACGAGCTAGGGTTTGAAAAAAGTTTTGCGTTTATGCAATCGGTGGGTAATGGATTTTTAGATGCCTATTTACCTATTATCGAACGTCGTAAAAATGATGAATACACAGAGCAACAACGTGATTTTCAGCTTTATCGTCGCGGGCGTTACGTAGAGTTTAATTTAGTATGGGATAGGGGCACTTTATTTGGATTGCAAAGTGGCGGGCGCACTGAGTCTATATTAATGTCTATGCCACCACTTGCACGCTGGGAATATAATTATAAACCAGAACCAAGTAGCCCAGAAGCTAACCTATATCAGTATTACTTACGCCCGCAAGAGTGGTTAGCTAGTCAGCCAAGTGAGCTGATAGCCCGAGAGTGGCAATTATAACAATTACACAGTAATCAAAAAGGCGCTAATTAGCGCCTTTTTGCATTATGCTAAATACAAATTTAATCCTGATTGATCATGTGCGTTGCTAGTTGAGAGAATGATTGCTTTAAGCCTTCACGTAATAACGGATTGTCTATTTCTATATCCAACGTTTTATTCATGCAGTACATCCACTGATCGCGCAATGCTTTGTCTACAGTAAAAGGCATATGGCGTTTACGTAGCATTGGCTGACCATGTTTTTCTGTAAATAGGTTTGGCCCGCCTAACCAACCAGATAAAAATTCAAAAAATACTTGGCGAATTCGATCTAATGGCAGAGGATGCATATCATATAACGGTTTAGCGTATTCATCTGACTCCATTATGTCGTAGAATCGATTGGAGATAGCGCGCGCTCCTTTTTCTCCACCTATTATTTCGTACGGTGTTTTTTCAGGAGTAGGAGCCTGTTGCTCGGGAGCTGGCTTAGATTTAGAAAAAAGTCGTTTAATCATATTATTTATCATCGTTAATAGGCAGTGTATAGCTGCAAAGAGGTTGCTTTAAAATGGACAAATATGCGGTTTTTGGAAATCCAATTAAACATTCAAAATCCCCCGCGATACATAAACAATTTGCTGTATCACTGGGTGAGCAAATCGACTATCGCGCAATATTAGCACCTATCGATAACTTTGAAAAAACAGTATTGTCTTTTTTTGAGCAAGGTGGTGTGGGTGCTAACGTTACAATGCCATTTAAAGAGCAAGCCTATGCAATGGCTGATGAGCTTACGCCATTAGCTAAAATTGTAGGGGCTGTTAATACATTAAAAAAACGAGACGATGGCACATTACTCGGTGATAACACCGATGGCGTGGGCTTTGTAAATGATTTACTCGCAAATGAAGTAGCCATAACTAATAAACGCATTTTAATCATAGGTGCGGGCGGTGCTGCTCGGGGGGTTATTTTACCTTTGTTAGAGCATAACCCACAGGAAATAATAATAGTTAATCGCACAGCACAAAAAGCCAAAGAACTCGCAGAGCTGTTTACTCAATATGGGCCAGTATCTGCCTTTGGCTTTGATGATTTACCAGTAAGCGATTACTCACTAATTATAAACTCTACCTCTAGCAGTATGAATAACGAACTTCCAGCACTTGATAAAAAACACATAACTAACTGTGAAGTCGCTTATGACATGTTTTATTCACAGCAAAATACTATTTTTATGAATTGGGTTGCACAGCATAATATTAACGCTAAGCTTTTAGATGGCAGTGGCATGCTAGTTGGCCAAGCTGCTCAAGCATATTATGTATGGCGTAATAAAATGCCAAAAATACTTCCCATTGTTGATGCGCTCAAACAAGGTACGCTTAAATGAATCAGGCAATACAATTTATAGATAGGCTAGAGTTTAGAGAGCCTGATCATCAGTTAGTATTTTTTGCACAAGTTAGTGGCATGCTGGTGGAGTGTGTAATAGAAGTAAATACACTTAAATTAACAGACGAAAGCCATGCAACAGAGTATTTTGAAAAATATCGTTTTGATTACGAAGAACGTGCCGAGGAGCTTATCGAAGAAGAAAGCTATAACTCGGCAGGCCAAATTGAAGTAAGCTTATTAACTTAAGTTAGCCATTTCAGCTAAGTATTCATCTTTAAGTGATACATAGTTATCGGCAGATATTTTTAAAAAGGCAAGTTCTTGCTCCGTTAGAGGGCGGGCTTGCTTAGCTGGACTCCCTACATATAAGTAACCAGACTCTAAGCGTTTGTTTGGTGGTACCAAAGAGCCGCCACCTATAACCACATCGTCTTCAACAACTACGTTATCCATAATAATAGCGCCCATACCTACAAGTATACGGTTTCCTAATATACATCCGTGCAGCATTACCTTATGACCTACAGTTACATCGTCACCTATAATAAGTGGATAACCAGCTGGATTGCTTTTAGTTGCACGAGATAAATGCAATACACTGCCATCTTGTATATTGGAGCGTTTACCAATACGTATATAGTTAACATCGCCTCGGGCGGCTACTAAAGGCCAAATACTACTATTATCACCTAAAGTAATATCACCAACCAAAACTGATGACTCATCAATATAAACAGACGAATTAAACGAAGGAGTTACACCTTTATAAGAACGGATTGCCATATTTAGTACCTTTTAGATAATAGTTATTAGCTTTGAGTGTATCAGCAAGGTTATTTTTGTACCATAAAAGGCACTGTTTGGTTACAAAACTATCAGTTTTAGGGCGTTTAGTTCAGATACTGACCGAACAGTATCTTTTTTTACTTTTTCTTTAAAAAAGTACTTGCGTAAAAATCTGTTCTCCCTATAATGCGACCCCACTGAGACGGGAAACGCCAAAGCATAGCGAGGCACGAACTACTCAGAGAGTTAAATAAAACTTCGGTTTTAAATCTTCTAAAAAGAAAGTTTAAAACAAAGTATTGACTCGAAAAATAAAGGGTGTATTATTCGCATCCCTTGAGGCGCTAAAGCGACTCAAAACGTTCTTTAACAATATAAAGCAATCATCTGTGTGGGCACTCGTACAGATTGAGTTCTAACAGCCAASCTACTTAGGTAGCGAGGCAAACAAATTAGAGTCTCAATTGAAAACTGAGTGACCAACAGAATAGTTATTTMGGTAATTATTCGGCACAGTCAATTCAATATCGAAAGATATTAAAAAATTCAGAATTCATTGAGCTGTCGAAAGACATAAAACTTTTTAATTGAAGAGTTTGATCATGGCTCAGATTGAACGCTGGCGGCAGGCCTAACACATGCAAGTCGAGCGGTAACAGAAAGTAGCTTGCTACTTTGCTGACGAGCGGCGGACGGGTGAGTAATGCTTGGGAACATGCCTTGAGGTGGGGGACAACAGTTGGAAAC
>NZ_SEUI01000012.1 GCF_008370255.1 Pseudoalteromonas sp. FUC4
GTTGGCTGTTAGAACTCAATCTGTACGAGTGCCCACACAGATGATTGCTTTATATTGTTAAAGAACGTTTTGAGTCGCTTTAGCGTCTCAAGGGATGCGAATAATACACCCTTTATTTTTCGAGTCAATACTTTGTTTTAAACTTTCTTTTGGAAGATTTAAAACCGAAGTTTTATTTAACTCTCTGAGTAGTCCGTGCCTCGCTATGCGTTGGCGTTTCCCGTCTCAGTGGGGTCGCATTATAGGGAGATCCGAAAACAGATCAACCCTTTTTTAGATCTTTTTACTGTTCGAACAAAAATAGAACAAAACCACGTAAAACCACATGAAAACCCGTCTAAGATGATGCTTTTTTATGCTCTTATTTATTATTTAATACAAATATCATTGCTATGTTTGATTTAGGCGTTAAGATAGCAAGTTCACAATGTTAAATTAATGTTTATTTCCTGTTTATTGGTAGATCTAAAATGAAATTACCCGATCAAAAATCTTTTATCTTCTCTGTTATTCTTGCTGTAGTTGGTTTTGTTGTTGTTGAGTTTGCTTTAGGCGGCTTAGCTTTAAACCCTGCATTACTATTTGGTGCTGGTTTATTAATAGGTGCGATTGCTATTGCTGCAATATCATCTGATGTGACTGAAGAAGCTGAAGTTAAAACAAAAACGCTTTATGTTGGTAACCTTCCTTATCGTGCAAACGAAGGTGTGGTTCGTGCATTATTTGAAGAACAAGGCAAAGTATTCAATGTTCGTTTATTAAAGGATAAGAATACTGGCAAACGTCGTGGCTTTGGTTTTGTTGAAATGGCGCAAGCTGATGCAGACAATGCAATTGCTAACTTGAACGATAGCGAGTTCCAACAACGTACTTTAAAGGTACGTGAAGCAAAACAAAAACAAGAAGATGATTCTAATGCTCTACGTACTGAGACGGATCAGTCAGTGTAACTAGCTTTACCGCTAGCTTATTGCTAAACACATCAGCCGTTGCATAATATTGCAGCGGCTTTTTTATGTCTGTTTGTTTATTCACACATAAGTTAAGTTGGTTAAGCAGGAAGTTGACTCTATTTGCTATCGCTACACCTGAATCAAGTAATTTTACATTCCCTTCAAAATACTGGCTAATCGGCTCTGCTAATATCGGAAAGTGCGTACACCCTAGTACAAGTACATCTATTGTTTTATCTATATGTAGTTCATCAAGTACTTGATGCAACTTGTTTGTATCTAAATAGCCTGTAAAAAAGCATTCCTCAGCTAACGTTACTAATTCAACACTGCTATAAAGGTTAACGATTACATTACGTGCATGTTCAGTAATTAATGTTTTTGTGTATGAACTAGCAACCGTTGCCGGTGTGGCTAACAAGCCAATATGATTTGAGCCTGTTAATTCTGCCGCAGGCTTTATTGCTGGTACAACACCTACAATAGGAATATCCGTAATTTGGCGAACAGCGCTAAGTGCAGATGTAGAAGCTGTATTGCACGCTATTACAATTAAATCAACGTTAAGCGTGTTGGCTTTAATGAAATGAATAAGTGAACATAATCGATTAATTATAGTTTGTTGGGATTGAGCACCATAAGGTAATAATGCATTATCCATAAAATAGCTGTACTGAGCATTGGGGATACTTTGCTTGATATGTTCAAGTACAGTTGTTCCACCAATACCTGAATCAAAGACCATTATATGCGCTGACAAACTACCGTTCCCACTTTACTTTAAGAACGGCAGTTTGCCATGAGGTATTTATAAAAGAAAGTAGTTTAACTTTGCGTGGTTTCTAAATCAGTAAGACTGTCGGCTGCCGAATTTAACTGATTAAGGTTTTCGAACATAGACTTTGTGTAATCTACTAACTTATCTATTTGTTCCTGATCTTGATTTAACCATTGTATAATGCCAGCTAGCTGATTTTGTAATCCAAGTTCGCCTGCTTTCTCAAAAGCATTTTTGAGATCGTCATTGAAAGGAGCTAAACCCTCTGCGACTTGTTTTTCTGGTGCTGGTTTATATTCTTCATAGCTTTTAACTGTAGCTATTGTTTTTGTTTGGCGTAAATCCATAGAGAAAGCCACCAGCTGTTCGCTGTCTAAACTCAGCTCTTGTGCTTGTTCAAATGCTTCATCTAAATCACCACCAAAAAAGGTTTTACTTAAATCTTGTAAGTCTTCCATCATCGCATTAATAGCTTCTTGCTCTTGCTCGTTTAAGTCACCATTTACCGACATCGAAAATGATACCTGTCGAGATTGCGATGATGAGCTTGCAAACGACTCACTATTACTGTTTTGCTGATAGCCACTTGCCGATTGAGATTCAAATGCATCAGCAAAGCTAATACTTACCTCATCGCCTTCTGCTGTAGTAAATTTATACTCTGCATTGCTAGTCATACTGACGTATTGAGCCTGGCTTATATTTACGCTGGCAGGTTGTGGGTTAAATAACGACTCTTCAAACTTATCCAGCCCATTGTAAATTCCCTCTTTGGACTTATTAATGCCCTCCTCCATGTCATCATTAAATACGCCAGTACCTTTGAGTTCATCAACAGCGTCAACAATCCCTATTTGGACTCCTTTGCGCGCATCGCCTAGCATATCTTTGAGCTTTTCGTCATCAGCGCCGTTAGCTTTTGCTTTATTTACAGCACTACTTACAAAATCGAGTACGTTTTTTACTATTTCATCAAAATCAAATAGTGGTTTATCTGCTTTTTTTTCTGCGATAGGTAATCCAAGCTGCTCAGCCATTTTATCGCCAAGCACCTTTGCGGCCAACTCTCGGCCTCGTTGCAGGGAGCTATCTTGAGGAGACGTAATCGTAGGTTGCTGTATATCAGCTTTATTATTGAATTTATTGATGTTGTTGTTTGGCGTAAAGCCATAGTTACCTATTTTCATGATTCGTCTCCTAAGCGTGCGTAGTTTATTATCGGCTATAACAATAAAAACTAAAGTACAATGTGCAATAAAACAGCATAAATGCTAGCCAAAACTAGACAAATACGCAGCGCTCCCTACAATAGCGCCGATAAACAGATCTTAGATAAGGTAGTAGCGTTAATGGCAGTTATTAAAATAGATACCACACAGTACCAAGCGCAGTTAAGTGAAAAAGAGCAGCGTATTAGTGCACAGTTCCAACGTTTTGGTGTGGAGCAACTAGAAGTATTTAGCTCAGAACCAACTAACTACCGCCAACGTGCTGAATTTAGAGTATGGCACGACGGTGATGATCTGTTTCACATTATGTTTGATCAACAAACAAAAGAAAAAATCCGTGTTGATACGTTTGACCCAGCAGCGCCTCTAGTTGGTGAAATAATGCAGGTGATGATTGAGCATCTTAAGCCTTGTGAAATATTACGTCGTAAGTTATTTCAAATCGATTACCTATCCACGCTAAGCGGTGAAATTTTAGTAAGCTTGCTTTATCACAAACCACTGGATGATAAATGGTTAAGTGAAATTAAAGCACTTAAAGAAAAACTGAGTAGTAAATACAAAATTGACTTTATAGGTCGTGCACGCAAACAAAAAGAAGTACTTGGTGATGACTTTGTAACTGAACATTTAACAGTTAATGGCCAAGAGCTTATATATCAACAAGTAGAAAATAGCTTTACTCAGCCTAATGCAAAAGTAAATATTAATATGCTGGAGTGGGCACAAGATTTATGTAAACCACTTAAAAATGATTTACTAGAACTGTATTGCGGTAACGGTAACTTTTCAATTGCATTATCGGGTTCTTTTAATAAAGTATTAGCGACGGAAATATCAAAATCATCAGTTCATTCTGCTCAATACAATATTGCTAAAAATAACGTAGAGAACCTAGATATTATTCGTATGTCGAGTGAAGAGTTTACCCAAGCAATGAATGGCGAGCGTACTTTCTCTCGTTTAGACGGTATTGATTTAAAAAGCTATGACTGCCAAACCATATTAGTTGATCCACCGCGCGCGGGCATGGATGAATTAACGTGTGACTTAGTGGCTAACTACGAAAGCATAATTTATATATCGTGTAATCCTGAAACCCTTGAGCGTGACCTTGATCACTTAACACGTACGCATAACGTTAAGCGCTTTGCTATATTTGATCAGTTCCCTTATACGCATCACATTGAGTCGGGCGTTTTCTTACAGCGCAAATAAATACGCTCAGTAAACGTTACCCATAAAAAAAGCTCCTTAAGGAGCTTTTTTTGTTTTAGCTAAACTTACTTGTTAGCTAGGTAATTTATTAATTTGCTAATGTCTTCAGGTTTAGTAATACCCGACTCACGACCTAGGTTTAATTTGTACTTACCATTTACAATAAAGGTAGGTACACCACGTAGTGCGCCTTTTTCTTTAAAGTAGTCTTGATCGCGTTTCATTTTAGAGCTCAGCGTACGTACCGAGAAGCTTTTAAACAGCTTATCAAACTTATCACCATCAACCCCCTGCGCTACAAATATATCTTTTACATCTGCAAGCTCATTAAACTTAGCGCGCTTTGTATGGATATGATTAAAGATTGCAGAAATAATCTGATCTTTTTGTGGAAGTACTTCAGCTGTCGCCAGTGCTTGGCTCATCATCTGTTGGTTTTCTGGGTCACGTACACCTACAAAATCAACATGGCTCTTTTTAAATTTAACGTTTTTATCAAGCTTAGGCTTAAACTCACCAATTAGTGCTTCCATGTTATTACATGCAGGGCAGTAAAATGAGAAAAACTCCTTAACCTCTGGCTTTTTAGTTGCACGCTCAGAAACTACGTCGTAATGCACGCCTTCTTCATACGTTGCTGCAAAGCTTGTTGCTGCCATAGGCAGTAATATTGCAAGCAAACCTGCTTTAACCAATTTAATCATTATTATACTCCGAAATTTATAGTGCTAATAAAAACGCTACTAACTCATCAAGTTCTTTTTGATTTTTGATGGTGTTGAGGTTTATTTTATATTTATCGTTAACAATAAAAGTAGGTACACCTGTAAGTGCGCCTAATTTTGAATATTTATTTTGTTTGTCTTGCATTGCTTGCTCAGCTGAAATAACTGGCATGCTTGCAATCTCTTGATCAAACGTTGCGCTATCAATACCGTTTACTTCAAGTAATTTTTTAACGTCTTTCATTTCAGTTAATGGTGCACGTTGAACATGAATACTTTTAAAAATTTGATCGCTAATACTTTGAGCCTGACCATGCTGCTTAGCAATTAAGTAGGCAAAGCTTAAATTACTTTGTGCTTGTGGCGACACGCCACCTAAAAAGTTCACGTGGTTTTTAATAAACTCAGCGCCTTCTGGCAAGCCTTTTTCAATTGCTTTTGCTACTGGTTCAAACTTAAAACAATGTGGACAGTAAAATGAGAAAAACTCGGTTACTTGCGGTGACTTGCTTTTGTCTACATCAATAACAGTGTATTGATTATCAACTTCAAACTGTGCAGCAAGTGCTGCAAATGGTAAACATAAAAGTAATAAACTCAGTTTTAATTTTTTAAGCATTTGTATCTCGTTGTACTTGTCTTTAAATAAAATATTACGGCAATAACTTTAACGGTGCTTCTTGCAATGCTGCAAGTTGCTCTTTCAGTGCTAAAATTTGTTGCTCCCAGTATTTGTCATCAGCAAACCATGTAAAGTTCCGCACAAAAGCAGGATCACTCCATCGTTTAGCTACCCATCCCATATAATGAATAATACGCATTGCTCGCAGCGGTTCAATTAATTTGAGTTGAGAGTGTTCAAAATCACAAAACTCTTCATACGCATTTACAAGGGTGTCTAACTGTAACAGTTGCGTCGCTCTATCGCCACTGAGCATCATCCATAAATCTTGGATTGCAGGACCTTGGCGGCTGTCATCTAAATCAACAAACATTAGCGCATCACCAGCCCACAAAATATTACCAACGTGGCAGTCACCATGTAAGCGAATACTTTGCACATCTTTATACTGTTTTTGCGCCTGCTCTATCACTAAATCTAAAATAGTATAAAAGGCAGTATTTATTCCCATGGGCACTAAGTTACTTTTTTGAAGATGAACTTTGGCTGTATGCAAATACTCCTCGCAGGTAACTGTTGGCCTATAAGTAAAAGATTTTGTTTTAGCTACTTGGTGCATACGGCCAATTAATCGCCCCATTACATCAAGCTGATATAAATTATCAACCTCAAATAAACGCCCGCCTACACTTGGAAACAACACAAACAAATACCCTGCGTGTTCAAACAAGCTTTGCCCATTATATAAAATAGGGGCAACAACGGGTACCTCTGCCTCTGCTAGTTCAAATGCAAAGTCATGCTCTTCTTGAATTTGCTCTTTACTCCATCGCTCTGGGCGATAAAACTTCACTACGTAACGCAGGCCATCATCGGCTTTAAATTGGTACACTCTGTTTTCATAGCTATTGAGCGCTAATAAACCAGATTCGGCGTACACACCTACGCTTTCTATTGCATCGAGTATTAGGTCAGGTGTTAAGTCAATAAAACTAAATTTACTCATACTCTTCTTATATAAAATAAAAGCGGGTTATATACCCGCTTTTGTTAATTGCTATATCAACTTACCTAATTAAGGTAAGTTGCGATTATCGCGCTTTAAAAAAGTTACTCGACTGCGATATTGTCTCATCCGGCTCACTAACCGGTGAAAGCACAAAATTAAACTCAGTCATCGGCGCCTTCAAATCATAAGGGTCCATTACAAGTGACAATGGTACGTTATGAGATTCCCCTGCCTGCACAGTAAATGACTGCTTACCAATATACTTAAAGTTATCTAACCCTTGTACTTTAATATTAAAGGTTTGCTCATACTGCGCTTTATTAATTACCTTTAATGTATAGGTGTTCTCTACTAAACCATCAAAATCGACACGATATAATTGGTTTCGGTCACGAATAATATCAAAGTCCATTGTTTTACGCAGTGCTATATTAGCGACAAGCGCTCCCGTAAGCACAACAAGTATGACCGTGTAACCAATAATTTTAGCTCGCAGTGGATTCGTTTTATTTTCTGGGGTTTCGAGATTTCGCTCTGTCGTATATGAAATAAGCCCACGTGGGTATTCCATTTTATCCATTACGCCATCACACGCATCAATACACGCGCCACAGTTGATACACTCAGCTTGTAGCCCATTTCTAATATCAATACCTGTTGGGCACACTTGTACGCACAAGTTACAGTCTATACAGTCGCCTAGCTCTAAATCTTTATGATCTACTTTACGTGAACGAGGACCACGGCTTTCACCTCGGCTTTCGTCGTACGTTACAGTGTATGTGTCTTTATCAAACATAGCTGATTGAAAACGAGAGTAAGGGCAAATGTGTAAACACATAATTTCTCGCATCCAACCGGCATTACCATAAGTACATGCAGCAAAGAAAATAATACTGACTAGTGCATAACCACCTACATCAAACGTTACAAAGTCAGGGAGTAATTCCCTGATTGGCGTAAAGTAACCCACAAAAGAAATAGCGGTATACAACGAAAACAATACCCAACTAATATGCTTTGCCGTCTTACGCCAAAACTTATCAAAATTCATGGGTCGTTGATCGAGTTTTTTACGTTGATTAGCCGTGCCTTCAAGCTTTTCTTCGAACCAAATAAAAATAAAAGTCCAAACAGTTTGCGGACATGTGTAGCCACACCAAACCCGTCCATAGAAGGTGGTCACTAAAAACAGCGCAAATGCTGCCAGCATAAAAATAAACGCTAATATGGTAAAATCTTGAGGCCATAGCGTTAAACCAAAAATATTGTATTTTTGACCAATTAGATCAAACAGCACGGCTTGCTGGCCGTTAAAATTAATCCAAGGGAGTAACATAAACGCAAGTAGGCCTAAAAAGCCAATGCGCTGCCTAAGTAATTGATGTAGGCCTTTTACGGCACGCACATAAATACGATTTCGGGGATTGAACCTATCGTCTTGACGGCTTAAATCCGGTTTTTGGATTTTCACCTCTACAGGGATATTCTTTACTTTAATTTGCTTGTCCATCGAAGTTCCTCAACGCCGCTTGGAAATAAAAATCCAGCAATACTCAAGTACTCTATACTTAAAGTTAGCAAGTTACTTGCTGGGCATATTTACTTTAATAAATTGCCTTCTCGAATACTTTCAGATATTTCAGAAATATCTGACTGCTGTTAACCATTATAACAATGTTGGTTAAAATTACTGGCATAGATTGCTAATAATTTATTCATCCCAGTTACTTGCTTTTAAAATGCAGTTTATTACACTGCATGGTAATTCAACCCTACTTAGATCAAGGTTTACGTATCCATGAAAAAATTTATTATTTTGGTAGTTGTGATCCTTGCCTTTTTTACAATCGATCACCCACTTATCAAAGAACCTCGCGAAAGGTTACTAGGTGAAGGCATCGGCTTTTTAAGTGATGCAAGCAAGGTCAACAGAAGCCCTGCTGCAAATATGGCTAAAAATAGGATCAGTAGTCAACTTAAACTCTCTGAATCTGAATCTGAGTATGTAGAAAAAACATTTACAACTGATGACTCTGTTCAGTTATTTCACCTACGCTATTGTCGTGAGCGTGACTTAAACCTTTATTTTTATGACGACCGTTTAAATACGGTATGTAAAATAGTGACTGAAGCATTAGAGCAAAAGCGAGCAAAGTAGTGGATTTTTCGAATTTAAATAAAAAAGCAAGCGACTCATTTCATAAGCAGCGCAATATGCTCAAGCAATTAGCGCAAGGCAAAACATTAAAGTGTGAGAAGTGTAATGGGGTTTTAACACTTGATTTAGCTACCAGCGAGCCTGGTAAAGGCATAGTAAAGTGCAAGCAAGGCTGTACGGATATTATATTAGAGCTAGGCACTTAGATTAAACTAAGCGCCTAGTATTAATAATTACTCTTCCCAACTCTCGTCGGTTATCAAGCCGCTATTAATTGCGACCACTTCAATTAGTTCAGCAAACCCTAATGCAAAGTCACCCATAGATTCATACTGATAATGACACAAAGCTTCTATTGTCATGTTATTTTGTTTGGCAATCTGAGCTATTGCTAGCTGGTCGAGTGCAAAAAAGCTTAGTGTACTTAACGCACTTTCTAATGCTTGTTTAAATTCGGCATCCAGCTCGGGAGCATTTAAAAGAGGCTCTGCATACGCTTTTGTCGCCACTAAGAAGCCTTTACTCCACGACTTACAAAATTCAGCATCAAATGTGTCTGGTAATTTATATCCAGTTTCGAACACCTGCTCACTAATTTTGTGATAAAGCGCCATAAACAAAAAAAGCATTTCTTCATCTAAATCGTTAGCTGTATTTGGTAATATCTGCTCAAGCCACTCATGTACATCTAATGGGTTGGGCGAACAAATTACACCAAATAAATAGCCTTGGCTTTGTACAAGGGTCATTGCTTGAGATTGGGTATTTAAAAATGAGCTGAGCTGCTTTGCGTGCAGCTCAGTAAATTGGGGTATTTGCATTAAAACTCTTTATATTAAAACATTAAAAGTTGAGCGGGTAACGACCTTGGCTATCTGGTCGGCCTAAAAACTTAACCGCATCATGTACATCTTTAGGTAAGCTAGCATCTGGTTTTACATAACCTGCCACTCTAAAGTCGAAATTAGCTTTAAGTGTAGCATCTGCCTCAAGGCCAAGCGTATTATCTGGGTCAATTAATATAGCCACATCACCCGACTTACAACTTAACTTACCAGCTAGAGGTCCAATATTAAACCATCCATTTAAACCTTGAACATCAATATCAGGACTCGCTATTTCACCTTTTAGTGAATCACAATAAGGTGCGCCTGAGCTGTATTCATCAAGCTCTAAAATCACACGCCCTTTAGCGGTAACAGGTAGAGGAAGTTGCACACGTTGCATTGCACGTTCTACAGTGGAGCGTACTAGTGCATCAGTCACTATTACTTTTTTATTAAAAAACCCATAACTTACATCTGCGTAACCCGAAATATCACTGCGTTCTCGTGGATTACCAAATTTTATGTTCGCATTTAATTTGCCTGTAAATAATTTCCAGCCTGCAATGTCCCAGCGCACATTATTTAACTGTTCACCATCAAAACGTACTTGCATCATTTGACCTTGCCAAACAGTGCCTACAGTTTGCCCTACTTCTAATTGCTTTGGAAAATACGGTTTAGCTATATCAAGTGCAATACTGGCTGGTAATTTAATAATACAAAACACAATAAAACTAATTAAAAAGACAGCCGATAACGTTATTATTTTTTTCATTAATTAATTCTCTAATACTAAACGGCTTACGCGCACATAGCCTGATTTATCATCGCGGCTTAAATCTAAATTTTCAATTTTTAAACCATGCTGATTCACTAGCTCATCTAGCCATTCTATTAACTGATTAAACTCTACTGAGTCGAGCGTTAAACGAAGAGAATCACTACTGGGCTGCATTTTACTAATATTGATTTTATAGCGTCCACGAGTAGAATTTACCACTTGGCTTAAGTTTGTATTGCTAGCAACACTTTTGTTACCTGCAGCCTTTAGCTTAACAATACTGTCATCAACCCAAGCTA
Source organism: Pseudoalteromonas sp. FUC4 (assembly GCF_008370255.1). Taxonomy (GTDB): domain Bacteria; phylum Pseudomonadota; class Gammaproteobacteria; order Enterobacterales; family Alteromonadaceae; genus Pseudoalteromonas. Next base: position 10,603 of record NZ_SEUI01000012.1, read on the forward strand.
ATAGCTCTTGTTGTTTAATTTGAGATTGCTGTGCTTTTTCTATCGCGTTATTTAATGGCCTAAATATCCCCATTACTAAAATAAAAATAATAAACACGCCACCAGCGACCATTACTAATTGTTGTTCTTGCTCTTTAAGCGAACGCCACTGTTTCATTAACTGCTTTTTCATACTGCACCTCGCAGTTTAATTTCACCTACGACATAATCACCGTCATTATTTAAAGACCCTTGCTCAACAGTTAAACCTTGCTTTTCAAGTATGATTTTTACTTTACCAAAAGTTTGGAAGTCTTTAGCCCGTGCACGAATGCGCAGCTCATTACGACGTTTGTCATAACGAAGTGTTTCAGGTGTAAATTCGCTGACTTGCGAAAATACATCAACCAAATTAGTCGTTAAGTCTAAAAAGCCGGATTCACTTGAGCCTTGTATTTTATCTAACGCGCCTTTAATTTGGCTTTTAATTAGATTGGGGCGAACTTTAGTTCCCGGAAATGCTTTTTGATATCTGTCGACTACTTGAGCTTTAGCTACTTCTACTTGTGTATTAAGTTGGTGTAACTCAATAGCTTTTATTGTAATTGTAGAAACCAATGCAACACTTGCTATAATTGCGGCGCCTTTCCAATAACCCCACCACAAAGCGCTTTGTTTTTTTAGCTGATACATACCTTGGCGTAAGTTAAAATTAACGCTATCTAACTGTTTTGCAAATAATGCTAGAGGTAAGTCATAATCGCTTGTTTGGGCTTGTAAGTTAACGCTTTCAGGAAACTGATTAGCAGGACTAAAATGTTTAATGTCAGGGTTCCCCATGGCTGTTAAATAGCCATTCAACCAACTAGATTCAACCGCACCAATATGCCATTGCCCTTGCTTAAACAACCATTGGTTGTTGAGCTCAATAGCAGTTACGGCGCCATCATCTGCAAGCGGTAACAACAAAGCATCGGGTAATATTCTGTATACTAATAGATTATGCTCAGCAAATAATGCAAGCCATTGTTCAAACCATTCACGGTCTGTCATTGCAACACGAATTGCATGTTGCTCACCAAGCATTGTCGGCTGCGCTACTGCTATAAACAGTTCATCAACGTCACATGCTATATCTTCTTCAAGCATGTATGGCAATGCTTGCTCAAGCTTGCGATTCCATTTTGTTGGCAAAGCGACCGTTTTTAATTGCACTTGGTCACTGGGTAATAACACGACCACTTCTCGGGTAAGTGCTTTTTCGCTTAGCTCACTTAAATGCTCTGCATTTGGTAACTCACCACTGGCTATTATTTCTTGTTCTTGTGGTGAGTAAATTAACCAGTTAAGTAATTCTTGTTCGGTTTGACCCGTGCGGATCAACAGTATTTCTGTCACTGTACGCCTCCAAATTTTCGCGCCAGTATCGTTACGTCGCCGTCTTTAGCGTGCAGTAATGTGGTCATCGAAAAACGCAGGTCGACAAAGTTTGCCTGCGTTTGTAATTTAAAATATTCGCTTTTAATACTAAATAGACTTTTTATTGAGTCAGTATTAGTACCGCCTTGCTGCTTCACCTGTTCAAAAAATTCATCGATGGTGTCAAAGCCAGTTTGCGGTCTTGCGCCTAACACCGCTTCTGCGCCAGATAAGCTCAGGCTTTCTATCAAGGCACTGAGTATAAGCGCTTGCTCTGGCATTAATGTATTTACGTTAATTGATAAAAGCGTACTGCCTGGTATTACACATACATATGGCAATACTTTTTCCATCACTAATGGATTAAAGCCCTTAACTAAACGCAGTTCCGATGTTGATGCAAATAAACTATTGGCTGTCATATACGGAAAATCTCGTGATAAGTACTCGTCTTCTTCTGCGCCTGAGCGATACGTAATACTGTTCTCATCAAGCCAATCAAATACACTATCTGCCATTGTCTCTTCTGATTCATCAGCAGGTAAATCTTCAATGTTTTCAAGTAATGCAAAGAGTGCTTTATGTGCAGAGTTTGTTTTACTTGCGCTGTTTGTATCTGGCGCTATGGCTAAAGCATTTAAATTTAAACATGCTTGTAAGTCAGTAATTTTGCCACTTAACGTGCCGTTATCAACAGGGTATGAAGCATCACCTTGAGTTGCCCAAATTTGATCAAGCGTTGTTTTATCGGCATCATCTTTTTTACTTTGTATAAGCCCTTTAATAGCAAGCTCTTCTGCACCGTAGGCGTACCATTTAGCTTGTTGGTGACCTTGCAAATTTGTACTTTTTTGCACTTGAACCATTAAATTAGCACTCATCTCTACTGCTAAAATAGCTGCTAGTGCCACAATAAACAAAACAATAACAAGTGCTGCGCCGCGCGATGATTGCTGTTTAACCATTATTCACGCTCGTATCTTGTGTTGTGCTTGGTGTAGCAACAACTTTGCCTTGCCCTGGTACTAAAAATACACGACGAATTGGCTCAGCTTCTATTTGTTGCAAAGTAACAGCAACCGCTTTAGGGAGTGCTTTAATTTCCCACTGTTCTTGCCATTCGTTTTTATCATCTAAAAACTCAAACTTAAGTTCTTCAATATTCTCCAGTACGCTTTGAACGCGTGGCTCCATATTATCGAGCTGATCAACATAAACCCGATAAACACGCTCAAGGTTATCGTCTATCACTCTATAACCAACGGCTTGTAGTTCTGAGCGTGGTAATAAGTTAATTGGATTTATCCAGCCATCTCGTACGAACGCGATACCATCGTATTGGCTTTCTAAGACGTAACGACCAGCAAGCAAATATTGCTGCTGAACATCGCCAGACTCATTGCGAACTGCACGTTTGGTCATTTGGCTAAAATCTTGATCCATTAACCTAAATGTTGTTTGCAATCCATTTAGCTCAGCAATTTTTTCATCCGAAGCATCTTTAGCTCTTGTTGTCGTCTCGAGTATTTGATGAGTAGCAATAATAACAAAAGCTAAAATACCCAGTGCAACCATAACTTCAAGTAATGTAAACCCGCGCTGCTTCACTTACTTTTTGCCTTTATTTAAATACGTCGATAATTCATATGCCGAATGCTCATACTTTTCATCCGTAAAAACATTGATTGTTAGCTTAACAAAGCTTTTGTCAGCGGTGGCTGTTACTTCTTGCTGCCAAAACCATTCAACACCGCCCATTACTTCGCTGCCTTTAAGGTTATTTTTACCTTGCCATTGTTCGCCTTTGGTACGTTGTTCAATAATAACGTTTTCGGCGACCCAAGATGCATAGGTTTGCTCTTCAATAGTTGTTAAGTGATGTATATGCTCGCTTGTTGCTTGCATTGCCGCTATACCCGCCATGGCGCAAATACTTAATGCCACCAGCACCTCTAGTAAGGTAAACCCTTTTGTGCGCTTCATTATTCTGGCTCTCGGCGAAAGTTCACTGGTGCAGTAAATTCACCTTCAATGTAATACACAGGCTCGCTTTGCTCTTTTAACTCTAATATAAGTTGAAACGCGCTTACCTCACCTGATGACAAAATAAGTACTTGTGGGATTTTCAACTTTTTAAGCTCAAGTAAGCTGTCTTCATCGCCGCCACTCATAAGCTCGCGCCAGTTAGATTGCTCTAAGAGGTTATCTTGCGCCCACGCTAAATCTTCTAAGTTAAGCGTGAGCTTTAATCTTTCATCTAACTCTATTGGTTTAAAAAGATCTTCACGGTCAAAGGTAATCCACTTTTCACCATCGAAAACTAAATACTCTAATGTATTTTCTTCTACTAATAAGCCCAATTCAACTTGGTTTAAAATAGCAAATTCCGATGCCATATTAATGGTGGTATGCAGCCTTAGTGCTTGAGTATCTAACTCCTCCTCAACACCGCCTTCTAAGCTATATACCACCATTTTGATGGCAAAAGCGATGATCACTAATACCACTAAAATTTCTATTAAACTAAAGCCTCTGCTTTTTGCATGGCACTGCTTAAGGCTTGCTTTCATAGCAAGCCTCTAGCATTAACATGTTCATACAAAGCAGTGTACTTAGGCATTATTGTTTTTCTTCGTCCCAGTTACCGATGTCGTCATCAGTACCTGCTTCACCGTCTGGGCCCATAGAAAAAATATCAAACTTTCCTATTTCACCTGGGCTAATTAACTGATAGGTATTACCCCAAGGATCTTCTGGTAGTTCATTAATAAAACCACCGTCAGGGAAACGTTTTGGAACCGGTTCAATACTTGTTTGAGTAACTAGCGCTTCAAGACCTTGCTCTGTGCTTGGGTAGCTCTTATTTTTAAGCTTGTATAAGCTCATTGCATCTTCTAATTGCTGGATATCTAGATGTGCTTTATCAATAGCAGCCTCTTCTTGCTGACCCATAATGTTAGGTGCAACAATTGACATAATCATCCCGATGATAACCAGTACCACCATCACTTCTAGTAAAGAAAAACCTGATTGTTTATTCACGTAATTACCTCATTATTCTAAAAACATTAAGTAAAAATGGTTTAGGTAAAACCATTAATATATTTAAAAATTTATTTTAACTTAAAGTCCAACAGCTTTATTCATCGCCATTATTGGCTGCAATATTGCCATTACTATAAATAATACAATAACCGCCATTGAGGCGATCATCGCAGGCTCTAGTAGTTTAAGCGATACATTAACCATGCTCTCAAATTCGCGATCTTGGTTATTTGCAGCACGCTCTAACATTTGCTCTAGTTCACCTGATTTTTCACCACTTGCTATCATATGCAGCATCATTGGTGGAAACAACTTAGTTTGCTGAAGTGCAGCTCTTAAGCTTGCACCCTCACTCACTCTATCGGATGCATCTGCAACCGCTTTTTTAATTTTTTCGTTAACTAATACGCCACCCGAGATACGCATTCCTTCAAGTAATGGTACCGAGCTTGACGATAAAATACTTAAAGTACGCGCAAAACGTGCGGTGTTAATACCACGAGCCACTTTACCTATGCCTGGCATATGTAGCACTCGGTCATCCCACCAAAAACGTATTTTAGGCTGCTTAAGTGCATGCTTAATACCAATGGCTATAGCTGTAATAGCTATTAGACTAATAAACCAATAATTTTGCACAAAATGGCTGCCTGCCATAACCCACTCGGTTGTCCAAGGAAGTACTTGTTTCGTTTTTTCAAACGTTTTTAATATTTTTGGTACTACGGTGCCCAGTAATACCGACACAATACCAATTGCAAATACCACTAATATAATAGGGTAAACCATAGCCTGAGTTATTTGGCTACGCATATGCTGGCGCTGCTCGGTATAGTCAGCTAAACGATTAAGTACTTGGTCAAGGTGACCCGACTTTTCGCCTGCGGCTACCATTGCACGATATAAATCGTCAAAAACATGAGGAAATTCACTAAGACCATCAGCAAGGGTGTAACCTTCGACTACTTTTGAGCGTACCGACATAAGCATTCGCTTTAAACGCGGCTTTTCGCATTGCTCAGCAACAGCCATTACCGCGCCTTCAACCGGGAGTGCCGATTGAATAAGTGTTGCCAATTGCCTTGTAATTAATGCTAAGTCTGAGGTTGAAATTGTCGGCTTAAAAAAGCCACCGAGTAAAGGGGCTTTTTCGCCTTTGACCTGTTTATCACTTTGCGCCGCAGGAACAACTTCAAGCGGCGTTAGTTTTTGATCGCGTAAAGTTTGGCGGATTTGTTTAGCTGTATCAGCTTCTAAAATACCTTTTTTTTCTTTACCTCGGCCATCTAAGGCACGATATTCAAACGCCGCCATAGTTAACCTTCCTCACGGGTAACACGCAAGACTTCTTCAAGTGTTGTTTTGCCTGCTAGTACACGGCTACAGCCATCTTGACGAATACTTGGGCTTTTTTGGCGAATGTATTTTTCTACGCTTTGCTCGCCTTTACCGTTGTGAATCATTTCGCGTATGGTTTCATCAACGACAAGTAACTCGTGAATACCCGTACGACCACGGTAACCATTAAAGTTACATTCCTCACACCCCACCGCTCGATAGATTGTCGGTTGGCTTTCAAAAGGAACCCCTAACAGCTGGCATTCATGCTCATCGGCCGTGTGACCTTCTTTACAGGTATTACATAACGTACGTACTAAGCGTTGCGACAATACACCGAGTAACGACGATGAAAGTAAAAAGGGTTCAACACCCATATCTTCCATACGTGTAATTGCACCCGATGCGGTATTTGTATGCAAAGTAGACATAACTAGGTGACCGGTAAGTGATGCTTGAACACCAATTTGCGCTGTTTCAAGGTCGCGTATTTCACCCACCATTACTACGTCAGGATCTTGTCGTAATATTGCGCGTAAACCACGAGCAAATGTCATATCAACTTTTGCATTAACCTGTGTTTGCCCAATGCCTGGAATTTCGTACTCTATCGGATCTTCAACGGTAAGAATATTACGATCGCGTGAGTTAATTTGGCTCATACCAGCGTATAAAGTGGTACTTTTACCAGAGCCCGTTGGCCCTGTTACCAAAATTATGCCGTGGGGTTTACTAATTAAATCTGAAAACAATGCGCGATTTTCTGCAGTCATACCTAAATCTTCAAGATTTAAACGCGCGTTGTTTTTGTCAAGTAAACGCAGTACTACGCGCTCACCAAAGCTCGATGGCATTGTAGATACACGCACATCAACTGCACGCCCTGCAATACGTAAGCTAATACGACCATCTTGTGGAATACGTTTTTCGGCTATATCAAGCTTAGCCATTACTTTAATACGAGATACAAGTAACGATGCAAGTTTACGATTAGGCTTAAGTACTTCTTTAAGCACGCCATCAACCCTAAAGCGAATAACAAGCTCTTGTTCGAAGGTTTCGATATGAATATCAGAAGCCCCTTCTTTAATCGCTTCACTTAACATGGCATTAATAAGCTTGATTATTGGCGCATCATCGTCACCAGCCAGTAAATCTTCAGTTTGAGGGAGCTCATCAGCAAGTGAAAATAAATCGACCTCGTTACCAATATCTTCCATCATTTGTTGTGTTTCAGAGCTGTCACGCTGGTATGACGCTTCAAGCAATAGCTCAAATTTATCATCATCCAATTGCTCAAGTGTAAAACCATGGCCTGCGATACGGCGTACTTCTAATAGTACTTCCACATCTAGCTCACCACGGTAGTAAACTATGCGATGATCTTTGCTTTTACCAAGTAACACACCTGCGCGTCTTGCATAGGAAAACGGCAAACGCTTTGCTGGTAACTCAACTAACACATCACTGGTTAATAGCTCATCCTGATTATGCGTTTGAGGATGAACCACATCTTGGTTTATCTCTTGAATCGCATTAGTCATCTTTACGCTCTTGTGCATTTTGTTTACGTAGAGACTCTTCATACGTAGGTGGAAGTACTAGTTCGTCATTCCACTCAGGTAAAATAGGCGTATCAGTCATTGGCATTAACTCAATACCGTCTTCTTTTTGTTTAAACTGCTCACCACGAATAAAGTTATATTTATTAAAGCTTAACTTATTCATGCTTACACCATCACGAATAATGGTTGGGCGAATAAATACAATAAGATTACGCTTACGGCGCGTTGTATTTGTTGATCTAAACAGATGTCCTAAAATAGGGATATCGCCTAATAACGGTACCTTAGAAACACTTTCTTGTACGTCTTCGTCAATTAAACCGCCAAGTACAACCATACCGCCATCATCGGCCATAACCGTTGTTTTAATTGCACGTTTATTAACTGAAATATCAACAGCAGTTGCACCACTTACACTCGATACTTCTTGCTCAATAGTAAGTTGTACTGCAGAGCCATCGTTAATCTGTGGCGTAACTATCAGTTTAATACCGACTTCTTGACGCTCAACTGTTTGAAATGGGTTAGCATTATTACTGCCCGTTTGTGAACCTGTGATAATAGGCACTTCTTGACCGACTAAAATAGAGGCTTCTTCGTTATCCATTGTAGTAATAGAAGGGGTAGCCAAAATATTTGAATTTGTATCAGTGGCAACAGCCTGAATAATTGCACCCCAATCATTTTTAACAACGCCTAGCGCTAAACCGTTAATACCACTTAGCAATGAAGCAAGTGCATCATAGTCACCCTCAGTCGTTTCATCGTAGCTAGTAACGGTTCCTGACTCTGTACCAATGATAGTTTTAGTTACTGTTGTATCTTGTGCTTGCTCTGCAGCAACAGCTAACGAGCCCACGGGAACCGTAGTGCCGTTGTTAAACTGCAGCATACCGCCCTGCTCAGAAATCCATTGCAGGCCTAAGTTAACCCCGTCGCCTTCCATTACTTCAATAATAATGGCTTCAACTAGCACTTGGGCACGGCGAATATCAAGACGTTCAATGACCGACTCGAGCGAGCGCATTGTATCCGGCTGCGCAGTAATGATTAATGAATTTGAATCTGGGTGAGCTTCTATACTGCTTTCATTATTGCTTCTGCTACGAGTTTTAGTCGTGCCGCCTTGTGCATCTTCAACAAGTGACTTACTAACGCCTTGCAGTACTTTTACTAAATCTTCAGCTTTAGCATAATTTAGGTAAAACACTTTGGTATTACCTTGGCTTTCTAATTCGCCATCTAAGCGCTTAATGAGCTCAATAGCACGTGTACGTGCTTGGCCTTCACCACTTACTATAACGCTATTAGTTCGGCCATCAGCGACTACTTTTGGAATTAAGAATTCAGGTACGCTGCCTTTACCGCTGTCTTTATAAATATTATCTACCACAGAGACAACATCATCTGCCGTCGCATATTTTAGCTTAACTATATCTACACGCTTGTCACCTGCTTGATCAACAGAGCGGATAATCTCAACTAAGCGATTAACCGATGCTGCATGACCCGTTAGCATCATAACGTTAGCCGCGTTAAAGTTGGCAACGTGGCCCCCATCTTTTTGATCGCTAAATTGACGAACCAAAGGACCAAGCTCTTGTACACTTACATTTTTAACTCGTACAACACGTGTAATCATCATGTCGCCGCTAGCTTCACTACCCTCGGTAATAAGTGGTACATTTGATTTTTTGGCGTCTGAACTTTTTTCTATCTTAATTATGCCATTGTCCATTTCAACAGCTGAGTAGCCATAAACTTCCAATACATTTAAGAAGAACTGATAATAAAGTGCTTCGTCCATTAACTCATAGCTGCGAACATTTACTTTGCCGCGCACGTTAGGGTCAATAATTACTGTTTTATTAAGGTTTTTACCAACAATATTAATAAACTCGTTGATATCAGTTCCTTTAAAGTTAGCAGCATATTCAACAGCAGAAACAGACAAAGAAATACTTGCCGCCAAAAAAAGTGCTGCGTACTTAGCTAACCCTTTTTTAATTTTTTTGAGGTGTAGCACCTGAACCATTATATTGAAACTCCAAAGCTAAATTATTGCAGACTAAATTGCACATCAATTTGTTCACCATCACGTTCTATAGTGATATTGGCATCTGTACTATTACGCAGCTCGTTGATAGCTGACATAGCCTGTTTTAAATCTGTTAATTGATAGCCATTTATAGAAATAGCCAAATCGTTATTTTTTAATCCCATTTGTTTAAACAGTTCAGGCTCTTTACCTGGACTTAAACGATATCCGATTAGTTCGCCATCATTCATGGCTTGTGAAACACGTATGTAGTCAAATAACTTGCCTGGCTCTTCGAGTAGCTCTTCACGTGTTTCTATAATTGCTTCTTTAACGTCTGGATCTGCAGTTGCATCTATTTGTAGTTCACTCGGCTCTACTTTTTGTGGACCCATTTCAGCATCATCACGGGCAGCGAGTACTGGCATAGATACCGTTTTATTAAAATCGAGTCCATCGAGCATCAATGTCTCAAAACGCCCATTAACATTCAAAATAACACGATCAGGTAATATTTGTGCTACTTCAGCGCGCGTGCCTAATACAACTTCTTCAACAAAATAACTTACTTGCTTACCTTGTGATTCAATAATTGCGATACCTGCTTTATCATTGTTATTAACCGCTACAATACCGGTTAAATTTATACTTAGGCGTGTTTCTGGCGCATTGTTTATAACCTGCGATTGCTTTGCAGTATTATTGTTGTTTGTTACAGTTTTTTTACCAAATAAGAATTGCTCAACAATATGCTGCGCAGAGTTATTACTCACACCAGATGACTGATTAGCATGATGGCTAGGGGTAAGCAGAGTTACTGGTGGTTTTGGCCATAAAAGCCAAACTAGTTTTGATAATAAAAATGCAAGATAAACAACAACTAAGAGTGTCACTAATGCACTTAACTTAGCATGCGGTAAACGAGTTAAAAATTGTTTTAGTTGTTGGATTTGCTGTTCCATAAATAATGTTCTTATTTTAATTTACTGCGTTAGCGCGTACCCATAGTACCCTTTCATTTTTCTTTCAACAAGCACACTAATATTAAACTTTGTAAACAGATTAAATTAACTTTACATAACCGTATAAAAAATAAACGGCTGTTGTAATACCTTCATCCTACGATGATTTCATGATAAATTTTAAGATATAAAACGTGGGGAAATGCCTTATGAGTAAAAAAAGTAACGCTAATACCAACTCAGACCATGCGGATGGGTTAAAAGTTCGATTAGATAAATGGTTGTGGGCTGCGCGATTTTATAAAACTCGTGCTGTTGCACGTGAAATGGTACAAGGCGGCAAAGTGCATTATAATGGACAACGTACAAAAGCGAGTAAAATAGTAGAGGTTGGCGCAAACATAAAACTTGCACAAGGAGTAGATGAAAAGCTGATAACTATACTCTCAGTGCTTGAAAAACGCCAAAGCGCCCCCATTGCACAGACCATGTATCAAGAATCTGATGCCAGTATTGCTAAACGCGAAGAGAACAGCATCGCACGCAAAAATAATAGCTTTTTTGCCCCCCATCCGGATAAAAAACCGGATAAAAAGCAAAGACGCGAACTTTTAAAAATGAAATCAAGTTAGGTATAGCCGCTCATGCAACAAGATTTACTTCACCGTTATTTATTCAACGAACTAGATGTTCGTGGCGAACTCGTACAAATCGAGAATGCTTATAATGAAATGATTGCCGACCATAATTACCCAGACCCTGTTAAAGCATTACTTGGTGAGTTACTCGTTGCAACTTGTTTACTTACTGCTACCTTAAAGTTTGAAGGTGAAATTGCTGTACAGCTTCAAGGCGATGGCCCAGTTAAATATGCTGTTATAAATGGTGATGACAAACAAAACATGCGCGGTATTGCACGCCTGCAAAGCGAAATTACGGGCACAACTGTAAAAGAGCTTATTGGCCAAGGCTATATGGTAATCACTATTACCCCTGAAAAAGGTGAACGCTACCAGGGTATAGTGCCGCTAGAGCATGACACCCTTAGTGAATGTATTGAAAGCTACTTTGAGCAGTCAGAGCAGCTAAAAACACGCCTTTGGTTTGCAACTGATACTACTGAAGGTAGCGCAAAAGCATGTGGTCTATTTTTACAAGTACTTCCAGTTGATAAACAAAAATCAATTGAAGACTTTGCGCACTTAGAAGCATTAAGTAACACGATTAAAAATGAAGAGTTGTTACACTTAGATGCGAACACTGTTCTTACACGTCTTTATCACGAAGATAATCCTCGCGTATTTGAACCTCAAGCGATTAAATTCAAATGTGGTTGTAGTCGTGATAAAACAATTACTGCACTTGTTAATGTTGGACAAGAAGAACTACTTAAAGATGTAGCTGAGAAAGGGGCTGTTAACATTAACTGTCATTACTGTTTAAAAGAGTATGTTTTTAACGAACAAGATATAAAAAGTATTTTCAACTAAATGTTCAGCTTCATCTATATATAGTAATTAAAGCCGCAAAACATGCGGTTTTATATTATAAAAAGATGATACCGGTGTCATGAATTTTGTTAATTTACTGACACCGGTATCATTGAAATTATTCATGTTTTTTAGCAAATATATGTGTTTTTAGAGGCTTTACGGGCTCGAATATCTCAAAACCTTCTGTTACTATAATTTCAGCTTAAGGGCACTGATAACCCCAGAGCTATCCGTTCAAACTCTCACACATTATAGTTAGGTATAAACATGACTACAGGCGCTACACGTTTTGTCGATTTAACCGCAGCTGAACTTGTCGAGCATGCGATCCGCCGTGGCGAAGGTACTTTAGCCGCAAATGGTGCTTTTGTTGCAATTACAGGAAAACGAACTGGCCGTTCACCAAAAGATCGTTTTATTGTTCAAGAAGCGACAACTCAAGATGACATTCAATGGGGCAACGTTAACCGCCCATTTGATGCAGAAAAATTTGACGCATTATGGGCTCGCGTAGAAGAACATGTTCAAAGTAATGACCACTTCACCTCTCACCTAGAAGTTGGCGCAGACCCTGAGCATTATCTACCTGTAGTCGTAACTACAGAAACAGCGTGGCACCATATTTTTGCCAAAAACATGTTTATCGAACCACAAAACTATAACGCCTCAAACTTACCACAATGGCAAGTAATGAACGTTCCTTCGTTTGTATGTGAACCAGAGCGTGATGGTACAAACAGCGATGGCACCGTTATTATTAACTTTGCACAGCGTAAAGTACTACTAGCAGGCATGCGTTACGCCGGTGAAATGAAAAAATCAATGTTTTCTGTACAAAACTTCCTACTACCAGCAAAGGGTGTATTACCAATGCACTGTTCTGCTAATGTTGGCGAAGCAGGCGATACAGCATTATTCTTCGGTTTATCTGGAACGGGCAAAACAACTCTTTCAGCAGATCCTACTCGCTTTTTAATTGGTGATGACGAACACGGTTGGGCACCTGGAAGCGTGTTTAATATTGAAGGCGGTTGCTATGCTAAATGTATCGACCTGTCACAAAAGAACGAACCTGTAATTTGGAATGCAATTCGCTTTGGTACTATTTTAGAAAATGTAGTGCTAGATGAAAAAGGCGTTCCAGATTTTAACGATACTAGCCTTACTCAAAATAGCCGTGCAGCATATCCACTTGAACATGTTGAAAAGCGTAAAGTAGAAAACCGCGCAGGCGAACCAAAAGCAGTTGTATTTTTAACCTGTGATGTAAGCGGTGTATTACCACCTGTATCTGTTCTTAGCGAAGAAGCGGCTGCTTTTCACTTCTTAAGTGGATACACAGCTAAAGTTGGCTCAACTGAGATTGGCTCTACTAGCGATATTGAATCAACGTTTTCAACCTGCTTTGGTGCGCCATTCTTCCCACGTCCTGCTGGTGTTTACGCTGAGCTTCTTATGAAGCGTGTACGCGAGTTTGGCGCTAAGGTATACCTTGTGAATACAGGTTGGACTGGCGGTCCTTACGGCACAGGTAAGCGCTTTGATATTCCGACTACTCGCGCAGTAGTTGATGCAATCGTATCTGGTAAATTAGCCGGTGTTGAAACTCAGCACATTGATGTTTTAAACCTAGATGTACCGGTAGCAGTTCCAGGTGTAGATACTAACTTACTTAATCCTATAAATACGTGGGAAGATAAAGCTAAGTACAATGAATATGCAGCAAAACTTGCCGCTGACTTCACTGAAAACTTTGCTAAGTATGACGTATCAGACGATATAAAAAATGCAGGACCTAAAGCTTAAATAAGCTTCAAGCTTGTATTTTAACGCCAGCCAAGGGCTGGCGTTTTACTTTCTAAATACCTAACTTAATAAGTGCGACAAAATGCCGCACAACTCATATCAAAAACCATATAATATACCGCGTAATTAATCATTCCTTAATGCCCAATAAACCTGCATTATTACTCATTACGGCTATTTAATTAATGACACGAAAGCTTTCATGGCGAAAAACATTCAGGCGGTTACATTTATACTTAGGCCTATCAGTAGGTGTTTTACTTACTATAATCTCTCTTTCTGGGTCTATATTAGTTTACTATCCGCAAATAGACTTACTGCTAAATCCAGTAAATGACGCGACTACAAACATAAAAACGCCTAATTGGGATCAAGCATATAATACACTAAGAACCAATTTTCCTTCAAAGCAAGGGCAATGGCGATTAGAAAATACAGGTATAAACTCAGTAATTCCCGCGCGATACTACAATCCAATAGAAACAAAAGAGCAAGCTTTTGCTCCCTTAATGGTGTGGCTATCCAATGATGACGATGAAATAATACGCAAAAACTATTGGGGAGAATACTTAGTAACTTGGATGTACAACTTACATTTTTCATTACTAACAGGGGCAACGGGCACTCTCGTTATTGGCTATATAGGCATAGCCTCAATAGTTCTTCTGCTCTCTGGATTCTTTGCTTGGTTTCCAAAGCCTGGGCAGTGGGTAAAGGCACTAAAATTTAAATCTCGTAGCTCTAAAATAGGTTTGCTATACGACTGGCATAAACTAATTGGTTTAACCTTCTGCATACCGCTACTAGCTTTAACTGTTACAGGTGTTATGCTCGCTATTCCAAAACAAACAGATCCTATATTAACCGCTCTAGTTAGCGATATAAACTCCCCACCAAAAACACAAATACAACCGAGCAAACAAACCAATATTCCTTTATCACAGGCGGTATTAATAGCTGAAAAAGCATTACCGAATACGCGTTTAGCTTGGATTGAAACACCATCAAACTTAAATGCAATTTATAGATTTAGATTTCAAACCGTAAACGATCCTTCGTATCGCTTTCCACATAGCTATATAGAGGTGAATGCACTTACAGGAAAATTAGAGAGCGTGTTTAATATAGATAAACAAAATACAGCTAATAAAATTAAAAACTGGATACACCCTCTACATGACGGCAGCATTGGCGGTAACATTTTAAAAGTAATTTGGGTGTTGAGTGGCTTCGGGTCTGCTGCATTGTTCATTATTGGCGTATATAGGTGGTTAGTTAGAACTAAGATAATACAAAATAAACTTTAGTTGAAGAAGTACACTAGTCACTTTTCAGTAAGCCTTGTCGATGGTTTTTTAATATAAAGTAGATGGCCTTAGTTAACCTTAGGATTCAAAATTAATAATGCTCAGTACATATTAAATTAAAGCAGCTCTTAACCGCTTATCTGGCTATAAAACAATTAATGAAGGGTAGTTAATACCATTAGTTTAGATAGGCACTCAATGAACACTATTATTTAAAAAACCTCATGCCCATTAGATTTAAGTTCTATGCGTAAACCTCTGTATCAGCCTCTGCCTAATTATTTTCATTCTCTTCAGTTAACCTACCCAAAGCGTATATAAAGGCTTAAAGGTCATGTTCAATACTTATCACAAGACCAGATAGTTAAAGCTTTTGTATTAGGTCAAATGTTAAACCAATTGGTATTTTTACCCAAAGTACAAATGCTACCACTCATTGTCGAGCGGAGGTTTTTATGCTTTCGTCGGGAGTCGCTATGCTCGCCCGACCTACGTGATAGGTGTTGGTATGAGTGTGTGTTAACTGCGCACATTTCACTTTTCTGCAGACGTAAAAAAGCCCGACTCTTTCGAATCGGGCTCTCTACAATTTGAAGCCTGGTAATGTCCTACTTTCACATAGCAAATGCTACACTATCATCGGCGCTGTTTCGTTTCACTACTGAGTTCGGCATGGRRTCAGGTGGGTCCAAAACGCTATTGTCACCAAGCAAATTWGGTTGTCAGTTCGTATYKCTACGCACTAACTGAATTTGGAAAATATCTGATAATATTTTTTAAGTCTTTCAGTAAATATCTACTTTAGTCATATTAACTTCTGTCAAACTGTCGCATAAAACGCGTTTGGCGTTGTATGGTTAAGCCTCACGGGTAATTAGTACAAGTTAGCTTAATGGCTCACACCACTTCCACATCTTGCCTATCAACGTTGTAGTCTTCAACGGCCCTTCAGAGACTTTAAAAGTCTAGTGAGAACTCATCTCG
>NZ_SEUI01000013.1 GCF_008370255.1 Pseudoalteromonas sp. FUC4
TGGCTTAGAAGCAGCCATCCTTTAAAGAAAGCGTAATAGCTCACTGGTCGAGTCGGTCTGCGCGGAAGATGTAACGGGGCTAAACTATGCACCGAAGCTGCGGATTCAGAATTTATTCTGAGTGGTAGGGGAGCGTTCTGTAAGCCGTTGAAGGTGACCCGGGAGGGTTGCTGGAGGTATCAGAAGTGCGAATGCTGACATGAGTAACGATAATGGGAGTGAAAAACTCCCACGCCGGAAGACCAAGGGTTCCTATCCCATGTTAATCAGGGTAGGGTAAGTCGACCCCTAAGGCGAGGCCGAAAGGCGTAGTCGATGGGAAACAGATTAATATTTCTGTACTCGATATAATTGCGATGGGGGGACGGAGCAGGCTAAGCAAGCATAGCGTTGGTAGTCTATGTGAAAGTGAGTAGGGCGTTTGTTTAGGTAAATCCGGACGAACATTAAACCTGAGACACGAGACGAGTCACTACGGTGATGAAGTTGCTGATGCCATACTTCCAGGAAAAGCCTCTAAGCTTCAGATTATATGGAATCGTACCCCAAACCGACACAGGTGGTCAGGTAGAGAATACTAAGGCGCTTGAGAGAACTCGGGTGAAGGAACTAGGCAAAATCGTACCGTAACTTCGGGAGAAGGTACGCTCCTATCTGTGATGAGACTTGCTCTCTAAGCGGACGGGAGCCGCAGTGACCAGGTGGCTGGGACTGTTTATTAAAAACACAGCACTGTGCA
>NZ_SEUI01000014.1 GCF_008370255.1 Pseudoalteromonas sp. FUC4
CGCTAGTAATCGCGTATCAGAATGACGCGGTGAATACGTTCCCGGGCCTTGTACACACCGCCCGTCACACCATGGGAGTGGGTTGCTCCAGAAGTAGATAGTCTAACCCTCGGGAGGACGTTTACCACGGAGTGATTCATGACTGGGGTGAAGTCGTAACAAGGTAGCCCTAGGGGAACCTGGGGCTGGATCACCTCCTTATACGATTTAGAACTTATTTGTTCGTAGTGTCCACACAGATGATTGTTAATTAGTGCTTGTCCTTCGGGATAACTAATTAATATGCTCTTTAAAAATTTGGAAAAGCTGATAATAAAATTCTGATGAATACATTGTATTTATCAAGAGTTTTCAAAAGTAAAAAAAGAATGGTAGCAGTACCATTCAGTGCCATTTAGTTAACTCTTATGAGTTGATTGATTGGTATCTACTTTAGTATTCAATATTGACTTCTGGCGAAGTTAAACTGTCACAAAACAAAGACCCGTTTGGGTTGTATGGTTAAGTGACTAAGCGTACACGGTGGATGCCTTGGCAGTTGGAGGCGATGAAGGACGTATTAACTTGCGATAAGCCTAGTCAAGCTAGTAAAAAGCGCTTGAGACTAGGATTTCCGAATGGGGAAACCCACCTGCTTGCAGGTATCGTTAACTGAATACA
>NZ_SEUI01000015.1 GCF_008370255.1 Pseudoalteromonas sp. FUC4
GCATCCACCGTGTACGCTTAGTCACTTAACCATACAACCCAAACGGGTCTTTGTTTTATGACAGTTTAACTTCGCCAGAAGTCAATATTGAATACTAAAGTAGATACCAATCAATCAACTCATAAGAATTAATCAAATGGCACTGAATGGTACTGCTACCATTCTTTTTTTACTTTTGAAAACTCTTGATAAATAACAATGTTATTCATCAGAATTTTATTATCAGCTTTTCCAAATTTTTAAAGAGCAAGAGATACAAAAACCTCTCAAAATTAAACACACTTTATTCTCAGGCGGTTAATGGCCCGATAAAGAATATTTATTTTTAAGAAGTAAAAGTGGTGGAGCTAAGCAGGATCGAACTGCTGACCTCCTGCGTGCAAGGCAGGCGCTCTCCCAGCTGAGCTATAGCCCCACATATGCTGGTACTTACTGTTTTAACCATCTTCTTGATTAGACAAGAAGTGGTGGGTCTGAGTAGATTTGAACTACCGACCTCACCCTTATCAGGGGTGCGCTCTAACCAGCTGAGCTACAGACCCAAA
>NZ_SEUI01000016.1 GCF_008370255.1 Pseudoalteromonas sp. FUC4
GCATCCACCGTGTACGCTTAGTCACTTAACCATACAACCCAAACGGGTCTTTGTTTTATGACAGTTTAACTTCGCCAGAAGTCAATATTGAATACTAAAGTAGATACCAATCAATCAACTCATAAGAATTAATCAAATGGCACTGAATGGTACTGCTACCATTCTTTTTTTACTTTTGAAAACTCTTGATAAATAACAATGTTATTCATCAGAATTTTATTATCAGCTTTTCCAAATTTTTAAAGAGCATATTAATTAGTAAACCCAAAGGGCATTACTAACTAACAATCATCTGTGTGGACACTACGAACAAATAAGTTCTAAATCGTATAAGGAGGTGATCCAGCCCCAGGTTCCCCTAGGGCTACCTTGTTACGACTTCACCCCAGTCATGAATCACTCCGTGGTAAACGTCCTCCCGAGGGTTAGACTATCTACTTCTGGAGCAACCCACTCCCATGGTGTGACGGGCGGTGTGTACAAGGCCCGGGAACGTATTCACCGCGTCATTCTGATAC
>NZ_SEUI01000002.1 GCF_008370255.1 Pseudoalteromonas sp. FUC4
ACAACCCGAAGGCCTTCTTCACACACGCGGCATGGCTGCATCAGGCTTGCGCCCATTGTGCAATATTCCCCACTGCTGCCTCCCGTAGGAGTCTGGGCCGTGTCTCAGTCCCAGTGTGGCTGATCATCCTCTCAAACCAGCTAGGGATCGTCGCCTTGGTGAGCCATTACCTCACCAACTAGCTAATCCCACTTGGGCCAATCTAAAGGCGAGAGCCGAAGCCCCCTTTGGTCCCTAGACATTATGCGGTATTAGCAGTCGTTTCCAACTGTTGTCCCCCACCTCAAGGCATGTTCCCAAGCATTACTCACCCGTCCGCCGCTCGTCAGCAAAGTAGCAAGCTACTTTCTGTTACCGCTCGACTTGCATGTGTTAGGCCTGCCGCCAGCGTTCAATCTGAGCCATGATCAAACTCTTCAATTAAAAAGTTTTCATTCCCACTCAATTAAGAGATGAGAACTGCTCAATGAATTCTGAATTTATTTAATATCTTTCGATATTGAATTGACTGTGCCGAATAATTACCTAAATAACTATTCTGTTGGTCACTCAGTTTTCAATTGAGACTCTAATTTGTTTGCCTCGCTACGTAAGTAGTTTGGCTGTTAGAACTCAATCTGTACGAGTGCCCACACAGATGATTGCTTTATATTGTTAAAGAACGTTGCGATGATATAGTTAAACTTTATCTCGCTAGGGCTGCGCATATTACGCTTTCCTATTTTTTTGTCAATACTTAAATTTAAACTTTCTAAAAAGATTCAATCTAAGTTTTACTTAACACCCTGAGTAGCTTATGCCTCGCTATGCGTTGCGCTCTGCCGTCTCAGTGGGGTCGCATTATAGGGAGAACAGATTTTTACGCAAGTGTTTTATTTATAAAACTTTAAATAAAACACTGTTCGCTGAGTATTTGAGCTAAACATATTAAAAAAACAACATAACGAGCACTTTATTAACATTTAATGCCTTTTAAAGTGTTTGTTATAGCCTGCGCTATCAAGTAGTAATGTCTGTTGATCTGCTATTAAGCTATATATCTAAAAGCTATAGTTAAAACCAGCGTAATAACGACGACCTGAGTAGCTAGTATTGAGTAATCGCGCATCAGTGTCATTTCCTAAACGCGTTACTGATTCAGATTTAGTTAAATTAATAACCGCTGCGGTAAAGCTAAGCCCATCGTATAAATTTACGGATGCATTTACATCGAGTTGTTCGTAAGGGTCTTGGTATACATTTAATCCGCTATTTAAACCAAGTACTGTTTCGCCTCTTTTATTATAAGAAGCGCGCACATTAAAAGCGTCACCTTCATAATAAACAGAAGTGTTGTACTGATACTTTGCACTGCCTATTAATGCCGACTGACCAAACGCTTCACCATTTACTGTTACACCTGCTTTATTGGTTTTGTTATAGGTGTAGTTTGCATAAAAACCAAAACCATTATCAAACGCATGCTGAATAAATATCTCCGCGCCTTTAGATACTGCATCGGTACCATTACCTACAGTACTGTACGGAGCTATAGTAATAGTACCTGAATTTACTATATTATTTTTACCGACAAAACTTTGCTCTACATCGATCACCAATGGCACGACAAAGTTATCTACTTTTTTATGAAAAAGCGCCAATCCAACAGCAGAACCTTCGCCGTAATAATACTCAATAGATAAATCAGCTTGAACTGATTCAAATGGCTTCAAGTTTTTATTACCGCCACTGCCGCTAAAACCTGGCTGTTCATTAAATGCAGCTCTATCATCGGCCCATTCATCCGATACAAACGTAATACGCTGCTGCGCACCTAAATCGCTGTAATCAGGACGAGACATTACTTTTGCTATTGCCCCACGAATAACTAAATCGTCAGTTGCATCCCACGCTATATTAAAGCTTGGTAATATTTGAGTGTCTTTGTTTTTTTGAGTGACTAATTGATAGTCTTCTACAAACCGAGCGTCACCTGTTACTGGCTCGCCTGTTTCGTCATTGGTGTGATCTAATTGGTAGGTATATAAATCAGTAGATGAAGTAAGTGTTTTTGTTTGCACAACACGCACGCCCAAATTACCTCTTACTTCACTAAATTCAAAATCACCTTGTATATAAAAAGCCGATATTTTTTCTTCTATATCGTAAACAAAGTTATCTTCAATGCGCGTATAAGGGTTGTAGTTAGCTGTCACTAAATCACGATACTTGTCCCAGTCAACACTTGGCATTTGGTTTATGCTAAACCCACCTATTATATTTGTTTGATTGGTAAATACACCTTGTGCCAGCGGCATCCCATCATTCCATTGATAACTATCGAACTGCGTTATTCCTTGCTCACTCGCTTCACCTGCAGCAATATCAAAATTAGGATCTAAAAAAAACGTATTACCTGTTTCTCTATGAAGTGTCGCATGGCGATATTTAGCGCCTGTTCTAATGGTTTTTAAAAAGCCCCAGTCAACATAAAAATCGACATCGGCTTGATAGTAGTTTTCTTCAAGCTCGCTGCGTACAAAGCTTGAGTTTGAAGAGCCCGCATCACGACCGCCTCCAACTCCATTTTGTAAGTTGGCGAGTGTGTTTGGATCAATATTAAGTGATACGTTATCTTGCTCTAGTGACCAACCAGCCGTTTGAGCTGCATTTTGTATAGCAGTGGCGTTTTCGCCGGCGTTTGAACTTTTATATGCGGCTTCCCAGCTTTCTTCTGGCCCTCCTTCTGATTTTGTATTACCCACAACAAAACGCGCTTTAAAATTATCGCCTTCATAAGTTAAATTAAAATCAAAAGTATCTGAAGTAGATTCTTCACGTACATAACTGCCGCGCATCCACGGAAACTGCATATCATTTTCGACGCCGCTTGCCATTGCATCGTACTGCATACCTGTGACAATAGTGCCCGACTCATCAATGTTTACATCAGTTAAAAAATTAGGATTTAAAGACCACTCTGGTATATCAATCACAGATTCTGTTCTGTCTTGCCCGAGCGTAAAGCCAAAGTAATTAAATCCAAGTTCTAAACGATTTGTTGGTCGCCACTGTGTACTAAATTGAATCCCCTCACGCTCACGCTTTTCATTAAGAACAGAGCCTCGCACAACTTGTGGAAACCAAACGCCATCGTAACTGCTGCCATTTACGTCATTAATAGTATCCCAACCGTTATTGTTATCAACTGCGTTACCATTAACATCAGTTGGTTGGCCGCCACCAGTGTAACGCCAAACATTTGCATCAGTTCCGCCCGAAAGAGTTCGGTTTGTTCGCTCCTGATACGTATAGCCTACCAATACACCTAAGTCTTCGTCATCGTTTTTCCATGAATATAACCCTGTAAACTGTGGTTCGTATTCTTTTGTAACATCAGCGTAAGTACTCTCTACATTAAATACACCTGAGTTTGCATCCATACTCAAAGGTTTTCGGCTATGCATTAATACAGTGCCACCAACCCCCCCCTCATCTAAGCGTGCCTCTGGCGATTTATAAACCTCAACGCTTTCAATCATTGAAGACGGTAACAAAGCATAATCAAACGAACGCGAAGGCTCCCCTGGAGAAGATGCTATAAAATTACCATTAAGCTGTGTAAAGGTAAGTTCTGATGATAATCCACGAATACTGACAGATGAACCTTCTCCGCCATCACGCTCAATTACCACACCTGGAACACGTTGCAATGAGTCAGCCACATTTTTATCAGGGAACTTACCAATATCCTCAGCAGTAATTGCGTCTACGACAGATCCCGACATACGCTTAACATCTAAATTTTCGGCCATGCTAGAACGTATTCCGCGCACTTCTATTACTTCCATCTCTTTTTTATTTATTGCATTTAGAGCTTCTTGCTCTGCATAGGCGTAACCTGAACCAAGCGCTGAAAATACAGATAAATAAAGTGATGATTTACAAAGTTTTGAAAAAGGGAGTGAAAAATGGCGTGTTGATAACATGAGAGAGGCTGTTCCATTTAAACTTGCTTTAAACAAGCTAAAGCAAATAGTTAATCCTTTTACGTAATTATGTTACGTAATGGCAAATTTGCGCTAATTTTACATAGCCAAACTTAATCGTTTGTTAACGCAAATAAAAAATAGATTATTAAATAGCCATTACTGTTAATTATTTTAAAGATATACTTTTAATAACTTCACTAAGCTCTAAAAGGGTTGGTTTCCCTCCATAATAATTTGTATCAATATGATAACTATTGCCAACCCAAAAAGGCGCTTTAGTTGAGTTATGTCCATGTATTGAAAAGTCGACTCCATGACTTTTAACTACCTTATTTTGTTTAACTACTTCACGATCCCACAATAAAGATTGCACAATTAGCGATTTATCATCAGGGTAATTTTCCCAATCCCACGATTGTGCAAATGTATGAGACAACCCAATTTTATAACCACGATACTCAAGTACTATTGAAAGCGGTTTAGTTAGTAACTCATCGCACATAACAATGAGCTTTTCACTTGATACCGACTTGTGCCAATTGCCACCATTATCAGTCCATAATTTAAAAGCCGCTTTATCATCACTTAATAATGATTCCAACATTAAATGCTCA
Organism: Pseudoalteromonas sp. FUC4; assembly: GCF_008370255.1. Classification (GTDB taxonomy): domain Bacteria; phylum Pseudomonadota; class Gammaproteobacteria; order Enterobacterales; family Alteromonadaceae; genus Pseudoalteromonas. Next base: position 4,586 of record NZ_SEUI01000002.1, read on the forward strand.
TGATTACCTAGTATCATACATGCCCTAATGGCTTGTAAGTATGTAAATAAATCATATGTTTTATCACCGCGATCAACAAAATCGCCCAGACAAAACAAAGTATCTCTTTCAAGGTTAAAATTTACCTTATTAAGTGCGTTTTTTAAGGCCGGTAAATCACCATCAAGATCGCCAATTACAAATACTCGGCACTCATCATTAATAAATATGGCTTGTTTTGAAGATACAGCCTGAATAGCGTTAATACCTATATCCAAAATAGACTCCTATAGAATGCAATCTAAAACTTAGATTAATACTTGAGTTTATAAAGCCTTAAGGTAACACAATATAGTTGATAATTAATGAAGGTAATAAGATTTGATTGAAACTAAAAATGCATCACAGCGAACTTTAGCTACAAGCTAAATAATTAATGTAAGTAGTGTTTTTGGCCTAAATTAAAAGCGGCTTAGCAAAATACCTGACCAGCTATTTACCGGTTAACCGCACAAATTTTTCTGCTAGTTCGTCCAAGGTTTCACGCTTATTAGGATCGGGCTTTATACAGTCAATAGGGCAAACACTTACACAGGTAGGTTTATCGTAATGACCTACACATTCAGTACATTTTTGAGGATCTATTTGGTATATTTTAGCGCCCATATAAATAGCCTCATTAGGGCATTCTGGGTCGCACATATCGCAGTTAATGCATTTACTATTTATGAGTAGAGCCACTTTTTAGCCTTTTCAATTAATATCATTATAAAACAAAAAGATAGAGTTAAACTAAATGCTTTTTGACTACTTTTGATACAAGTCCAGTTCAATAATAAACCTTTATTTTTCTTTAAATCGTAGCACACATTCGTAACACACCATTTTATTTTTAGGTGTAAATTGCAGCCACGAATTATGCCTATTTTTCTCTGTTGCTTTGTTGATCTCAATCAATAAGAATCGCCGCAAGGCCTTTATTTGTAAAGGTGATAACAAAGCTAATAAATTTTTACATAAATCGTCCTGTGGCAGCGCTTACCTATAACTATATACCGCTGTCTTTGCTTGCAAACCCTATAAAGCGCTTTTCCTAGGTGGTGCAGATTAATTCCTCTAAAAACGGGAATATCCAAAATATCAGGTGCTTTTGACTTAGTGACGACTACTTTAGAACTTGACTCATTTTTAGTGTTATCAAGCATTGATGCCTAGCCAGTAAATTAATTTGTGTAATTGCGCGTTCCATTTTAATACGTGCTGAGCTATTAGCTGAGTGAACGGCTATTGTTGGTGGTACAAAGCCATCAATAAACACTGCTCGCTCAATCCAAAGTAAAACGTCATAGCCAGTGCCTTTATTATCATTTCCTAAATCATGGTCAAGGCTGAGCAGTTTTACTTTACCAGTCTTCAAAAGTTCAATCACTTCATCAGGCCAATAGGCTCTTAACCAACCGGCTGGTGTTTCTCTTTCATCATCTAAATATACGTTCATAGATTTTTATCACTGAAAAATGTATTCAGACTCTGAAAGCAATAACTAACAACCCTTTAAGCTATATAATAATAGTTATTTTCCACATGGTGCTGGAGCTTGATTACGTATAAATGCTGGTATGTCAAAAATATCAGTTGATTCTGATTTAGCTTTATTCGATTTTTTTTCTTCAGGCTTTTTGTCTTTACCCAAGTCATCAATAACCATTTTAGAACTCGCGTCCGTAGCAATAACCAGTAGCTCATAATTGGTTGCTAAGCTTTCTATTTTTGAAACACCACAAATAACCAACGCATTTGGGCTCACCTGCTGGCGCACTGTATCGGTAATGAGGTTATAACTACCTAGTGAGATTTCATCTTTGCAATTTACTTGTATTATTACACCCGTACTTGACGACATATCCACTTGATTAACCAACGGGTTATTGAGTGCCCCATCAAGCGCAGTAGTTAGCTCGCTTTCTTCATTACATTTGCCTACCCCAAGTACAGCATCACCTTGGCAATCCATAATTTTAGCAAAATCGTTTAAATCGACGTTTATTAAACCTTGAAAACAAAGCATATCTATCAACGATTTTATGAGTGAGTGGAGTATTTGGTTTGAGTGTTTAAACGCATCAAATAAACCAATATCGTTGCCTAGCACTTCAATAAGTTGATCGTTTGGGAGAGTAATAACAGCATTAGCATGCTCTTTAAGTTCATTTAGGCCAGTTTGCGCTATATTGCTTCTAAACTCACCTTCACTACTAAATGGCAATGTAGCAACAAATATAATGGGCTTACCTTGCTCACTAGCAAGTTGTGCAATGTAAGGGCTAGCGCCAGTTCCAGTACCACCACCCAACCCTGTTGCACACAGTATGATATCGCAACCATTAATAAGCGTTAAAAGCTGCTCTTTACTTTCCTCTGCTGCTTGCAGCCCAACTTTAGGATCGGCTCCTGCACCATACCCATGAGTGAGCTCTGCACCTATTAGTACAGCTTCATCACTTTGCGTATGCTCAAGCACCACTTTGTCGGTATTAACACTGTACAAGTGCGCCTGTTCAGACTCGCGTTGTTCAAAAATACTGTTAAGCGTATTACAGCCACACCCACCAATGCCAAATACACCGATTGATAAACCATCATTTTGCTGAATTAATTGAAACATAACCACTCCTTAACTTTTAAAGGAGCATAGCAAAAAGGTGCGTCAATTTTTGACGCACCTAAACTAATTCGAATTATTTATAAATGTTAGCGGTCGCTTTAAGCTTTGTAGTGATTCTTTGCCGCAGCTTTTCAGGTTTAATAACCTCTAGCCAATGAGCACATTTAAATAGCTCATCGGTTAATTGCTCGGTATCAATTGTATGGTAGGTAAGTAATACGTTTTTATCGTCAATCTGTTGCTTGTCAGTTAGCTCGCCAAGCTCAATAAACCCTTGATTAACCGCAGAGTGGCTAGGCACTTTGACAACTAACTCAATCGCTTCTTGCTTCATTCCTTTATTAATCGCACTGCGTAACGACTTTAACTGCTCAGCACTTGGCTCTCGTCGTGTTTTTTGCAAAATGTGTATATTACGGATACGGTAAACCGGCATTTGATAGCATTTATCGTGAAGCGACCCCACCATAAACTGCGCCATTAACACACCGCCTTGCTCAACTAAGTTATAAAAACTCAATTCAGCAAATTTTAGCCAATGCGCCTCATCATAAAGCACCCTATAAAGCTCAGCACTCACTGCTCGTTTATGTTTAATCGCATGCTCAAGTTGCGCAATTAACTGAGCATCAATATTCATTTTTAATAAAGGCCTAGGCAGTGTTGAAAGCCAGTCAGGCACATGACCATTAAAACGTTGAAGCGCCTGCTCAGCTTTAATATGTACGGACTGTTTAATCTCATTTGGTATCGATTGCGGTAGTAACTGCTCCAACAATAAATAATGCTCCGCTACTTCGCTGCTCATTACTTTTGAGTTGCCACCTCGCCACTGCGCGTTAATAGACCAACCATAAGGTTTACTGCGCATATCTTTTTCAAGACCAAAACAACCTTGATCGTAAAGTGATTGCAGGTCACGTTGGAGCATACGGGTTGATAATTCAACACCTCGTAGTGATAAGTTTTCTTGTAGCTGTTTGACTGAAATACTTAAAGGGCTGATAGGTATATATTCTAAAAGAGTTAGGTATCGTAAAGGTTTCATATTTATTAGTCTTATAAGCTAGTAGAAAATTATCTAATTTTCATAATATGTTATTAATATCAATTAATTCAAATATCTAATTAAATTATTACATATCAAACAAACCTCTAATATAAATTGAAATTACTAGTACTTTTGTTACTGTAAGTACATTACAGAGTCGATTTTAAATATTTATAAAGGGAAATAATATGGGAATTATAAAAAGAAGAGGAAGCTCTACAAACGCAATTTTGGTCTTAGAGTCGCCTTGGGGATTAGATGAAAAAGACAATAACAGAAGCTCTGTCGTTCCTTTCATGCAAGGAATTGCAAAATATACCGGTGATACAGAAGTCTTTCATGCAAACTTTTACGATAAAAAAAGCTTTGATTACGCACTAGATTGTATCACCCGTGAAGGCTTCAAAAATACCATTATTTATATTGCTGCTCATGGGTATGAAGATAAAATTGGGAATGTAAAGGTTGATCATATACTTGGGGAAGTGTCTTATATATCGAAACAACAAAACATAACAGGACTTTTGTTCGGCTCTTGTTTTATTGGAAAGAAAACCCTTGAAATGGAAGTGTATATTCAAGAATCAGGCCTTAGGTGGTGCATGGGATACGCTTCATCATGCAATTGGCTTGAAGGCACTATGATAGATGCTGCAATAATTGGTGCAATGATCTCATTAGAAAACGGAGATTTTGAGTCACGAGATATAATCAATTCAGCATTTGCAAATGCCATTGCTCCTTTTGCAGATAATTTCATCATCGGCGATGACTACTCTGGAGAAGCAGTATCAATTCGAGACTCTCTTAAATTTGTTTGCCAACCAGAAGGAAAAGGACACAGAGCAAAAGATGTTACTGATGATGTGTTTGAAATGGCAAACACTCTAAGGTTTGATTGATAGTAATAAGGCTTAATATTTATCAAATCAACATTACAGTAAATCTATTCTTTACAATAAGTTAACCACATAAAGAAAAACAATCATCAATCTTCACTTGCTTATTTAGCTAATTTATATAAATTAGCTAAATACTCATCTCAAAGTACACTCTTATGAACGAGCAAGTGATATTCGATAATATCAAAACAGCGTTAAACAACGCGCCACGCAATCAGTTTACTGTCGAAATGCACCTACAAATGATTAAATACGCTGATAATCTAAAAAGCATAACCGCTAAAGAGTTTTGCCAAGGCGTAGGGTTAAAAGGCAGTTTTGGCACTGAATTTTCAAAAATGCGCAACCTCACTCAACGACTCAAAGCCGCAGGCTTAAGCACCGACTTGCTCTAATAACGCTTTCACAAGGATTAAACGAAACTCCAATGGCTATTAAAAAACAGAACTCTATCCATCTCTTTGGGCAAGTTGTGACGAACTACGTGGTGGTATGGATGCCAGCCAATATAAAGACTACGTACTGACTATGTTATTTATGAAGTACGTAAGCGACAAATTTAAAGGCGACCCTTACGGCATGATAGTCGTACCAAAAGGTGCAAGCTACGACGATATGATTGCCGCTAAAGGCGATAAAGAAATTGGCGATAAAATTAATAAAATCATTTCAGCCCTTGCTGAAGAAAACGACCTTAAGGGCGTGATTGGTGTTGCCAACTTTAACGATGAAGACAAGCTCGGTAAAGGCAAAGACATGATTGACCGCCTAACCAAATTGGTAGGTATATTTCAGGGATTGGACTTATCAACCAACCGCGCTGGCGGCGACGACTTATTAGGTGATGCTTATGAGTTTTTAATACGTCACTTTGCGACTGAATCGGGTAAATCAAAAGGCCAATTTTATACGCCATCTGAGGTTTCTCAAATATGAGCCAAAGTAGTGGGAATAACAAAAGATACCCCGCAAGATGCTACCGCGTACGATCCTACATCGGGCTCAGGTTCGTTATTATTAAAAGCCAGTGACGAAGCTCCCCGAGGGCTGTCTATTTACGGGCAAGAAATGGATAACGCGACTAGCGCACTCGCTCGTATGAACATGATATTGCACAACAATACAACGGCTAAAATTTTCAAGGGTAATACGCTTTCAGAACCACACTGGAAAGACGCTGATGGCCAACTTAAAACATTTGATTTTGTAGTTGCTAATCCGCCTTTTTCAAACAAAAACTGGACTAGCGGCTTAACGCCAGAAAACGATTTATATAACCGTTTTACGTGGGACATACCACCAGAAAAAACGGCGACTACACCTTTTTACTACACATTATTAAAAGCTTAAAAAGTACCGGTAAGGGGGCAGTAATATTACCACACGGAGTATTATTCCGTGGTAATGTTGAAGCAACTATACGTGAAAACCTAATCAAGCAAGGTTACATCAAGGGCATTATTGACTTACCCGCTAACCTGTTTTACGGTACGGGCATTCCTGCTTGTATTATCGTGTTCGACAAAGAACACGCGCAAAAAGCGGTTACTAATTTTAATGAAGAGGATGAAAACCTACCAACTATTGAAGGTCGCTCTATTTTTATGATTGATGCTTCCAAAGGCTTTATTAAAGATGGCAACAAAAACCGCCTGCGCAGTCAAGACATACATAAAGTTGTTGATGTATTTAACAAAGGTTTACAGCTTGAACGCTTTAGCCGATTAGTACCGATTGACGAAATCGCTAAGAATGACTTTAACCTCAATATTCCTAGGTATATCGACTCTTCGGAGCCAGAAGATTTGCACGATTTAAGCGCTCACCTTCAAGGCGGTATTCCTAACCGTGATATTGATACCCTTGAGCATTACAGGCAGGTATTTCCAAGTATTCGAGCAACTTTATCCAAGCCAGCGCCTGACCCTAAACGAAGCGGTTACAGTCTCTGTATGCTTGAAGCCAGCCAAGTTAAAGCAGCATTCTTGCGCATCAAGAATTTAAGGACTTTGCTAGCCGCAGCTGATTGCCATTTAAAAATTGGATACCAGAAGCTAAATTAAAAGAAATTAAAGTCGGTGATAATCCAAAAGAGTTTATTTTCGATATTTCAGAAAACTTACTCAGCGCTTACGCCAATAGCGAACTACTCAGTAAATACGATATTTACCAAATACTAATGGATTACTGGGCTGAAACTCTACAAGATGATGTTTATGTAATAGCGCAATGGTAAGCAGAATAATAAAGGATACAGTCCATGCGGGCTTAATTAAACCTTATAATACCGATGCAGGAACCAAAGCAATGCGCTATGTACCACACTGGTATTAATTTGCTTGACCGTTGCTTGACTAGACAATTAATTAAGTGATTTTATAAAGCAAAAGAAACATAACAAGCTGTAATTCATAAACTTTATTTAAGTCAATTTGCTTGATTACTTTATAAATAAAGAGTTTTAATAATCTAAAATGTGAAGTTGAAATAATAACTATGACAGGAAAACTTAATAAGGACATTATATCGGTTAGCACTTTACTCAAAAAGAGTAATTTAGCTATACCCAACTATCAACGCCCTTACAAATGGACACAAGCTAACCTTGCTGATTTGCTCGGTGATTTAAAAATTTATAGAGGTAAATTAGCTTACCGCCTTGGATCTATTGTATTTCATCAACATTCAGAAAAAAAACAAGAAACGCTCGACATTGTAGATGGGCAGCAACGTACGCTCACGCTTGTGCTCTTGGTGAAAGCCTTGCTAGATGAACGGCTCAATACAAATGACTCCAATGCACAAATTAAACGTCAAGATGTAAAAACATTGCTACTCTCACTTGAGCAACCAATTAATAATTTTTTACAACGTCAAACCTTTAATAGTGATATATCGCATCGTAATTTACATCAAAATTTTATGGCAGCTAAACGCGCGGTAGCAAGAAGTGATTTTACCGAGGCCGACATTGAGTTTTTATTGAAACGCTGTGAAGTGGTTACTTTTGTACTTAATGATGTATCTGAAGCCTTTCAGTTTTTTGATTCACAAAATGCTAGAGGCCGAGATTTAGATCCGCACGACTTGTTAAAAGCCTTCCATTTACGTGAGTTTTCAGACGCTGAAACCGAATTAAAAGCCGATTCTGTACGCCATTGGGAAAGCTTAGAGAGCGGACAGCTAGCACGATTGTTTGCTAACTACTTATTTCGTATTCGCAACTGGGCACAAGGGAAATCGGCACTGTATTTTAACAAATCACAAGTGGGATTATTTAAAGGGGTAAATCTTGACCATATTGGACTTTACCCGTATGTAGAACCACTTCGCATTTCCCATCACTTTGTTGATGACTATAACGCGCAATATCAGCGCCATATTGATCATCAACATATGCGTTTTCCTTTCCACCTTGATCAAATGATTATAAACGGTAGGCGCTTTTTTGAAATGACGAGTCATTATCAGCAAAAAATTGCTGAGATAGTGAGCGATGAACGTAATAGCAAAAATAACGACCCTAAGCAGCTTATTCGCATATTAGATAACGAACTAGAACCACGTGCTTGCGAAATTTTGCACACACTAAACAACTACAGTTCACGTACACGAACAGGTGATGGCTATATACGTAATCTATTTGATTGCGCGGTGATTTTTTATTTAGATAAGTTTGGCCTACATGAGCTATCGCAAGCTATAGAAAAGCTGTTTATTTGGGCTTATAGCTGCCGCTTGAAAATGCAGGTTGTTGGTATTGAGCGCATGAATAAACATGCACTCACCCATAATGTGTTTGAGCGAATAAAACAAGCAGTACAACCAAGTGATGTATTAAATTGGCCCTTACCAACATTGAAAAAGTCTGAATGTAATGGAACCAAGCTTACCGAGATCGCTAATCTGTTTAAGGAAATGAAGTACTATGAATAATGTCCAAGCACCCAAGGTGCAAAGCAGTAAAGTCAACGCGAACAATCAGATATATAGTTACAAAGTTAAAGAGTTATTAAGTGATACTAACCGATATTTAGTCCCTATGTATCAACGTAACTATGCATGGGGTGAAGGTGAAATTAATCAATTAATACAAGATGTGTTGGATTATCAGGAAAATAAACCAAATCAAACCTATTATATTGGTACATTGGTGGTGTTTAAGCGCAAAGATGACAGCTATGAAGTCATAGATGGCCAGCAGCGCTTTACGACCCTTACCTTATTGGCTTTTGCTCTTAAACGTATGGTCACTAAGTATCAAACCTTTGATATGGGTTGGTATGACGTAGTAAATCTCAGTTTTGAAAGTCGTCAGAAGTCATCTGACACTTTTGCAAGTTTGATTCAGGGCGTTGCTTTAGAGAATCTAAGCACAGGTGACTATAATTTAGATGTAATTAATGGTTATACATTACTTGAAAAGGGCTTATTAGCGCTTGGAGCTAAGCTAGAAGGTTTTTGCTCTTACTTATTCGATAAAGTAGAAATTACTCGTGTTTGTGTACCAGAAGATACCGATTTGAATCATTACTTTGAGGTAATGAATAATCGTGGTGAGCAGCTTGAAAAGCATGAAGTGATTAAAGCAAGATTGATGTCGGTGCTAACCGATGACAATGATAAAGAATTATTAAGTAAGGTCTGGGACGCTACCGCTAATATGGAACGTTACATTCAGTATGGTTTTAACCCAGATGAGCGCCACTGCATATTTGGTAAAGACGACTGGGGGCAATTTACGCCAATAAATTATGCTGATTTAGCTGCGTGTATTGAAAGCGTAGCCAAAACAAAACAGAGCGGAAAAGTTGAAAGCGCCTCTCTTTCGCTAAATGACATGTTAGCCAAGCCACCACCGTCGTCTTTAGGGACAGATATTTCGCTTACACCTGAGCGCTTTAATAGCGTGATTAACTTTTCAAACTTCTTACTTCATGTGTTACGAGTTTTAACAAAGCAAGACATCGCATTAGACGATAAGCGCTTACTAGAACAGTTTGATAGATATTTAAAAGACAGCAACAATAAAGTTAAAGCAGTAAAAGACTTCGTTTATGCATTATTAAAGTGCAAATACCTTTTTGACCAATTCATCATCAAACGTGAATTTAGTGACGGTAAAGATAAATGGAGCTTAAAACGTCTGCATTTTTATAATACAAAAAGCCAAAGCTATATAAACACTTTTGGTGGCAGTAATAAACTAGATGATGAAGATGGCTTTAAGGGAGAAAACCGAGTATGCCTAATGTTGCTGTCGGCTTTTCATGTTTCCACTCCGACTTTGGTTTATAAGCATTGGCTCAATGCTGCTCTTCACTATCTATACAACGCAGAAGAAGTGGATTTTGAAGGTTACATGAAGCACCTAAGACGGGTAGCTAAACGCTTTATATTTGACCGTTTTCTCTCTCACCAAGAGGGTAAAGCGTACTTTGAAATGATTTATAAGTCGAAATCAAACGACTATCCAAAAAATTTAACCGCAAATGATATTAATATTGATAAGCTGTGTTTTGGGAAAATAGAGAATAACTTTGTTTTTAACTATCTTGATTATTTGCTTTGGCGAAAAAAGCGTAATTCAACAGCTGTTATTTCTGAGTTCGAGTTTACATCTAGAAGCTCAGTTGAGCACTTTTATCCGCAACATCCAATGAATGACTTCGAACCACTTAAAGGTGGTTCACTTCATGAGTTCGGTAATTTGTGCTTAATAAGTCATAGTAAAAATTCACGTTTAAGTAATTTCCCCCCTAAAACAAAACTTAATCATTTTACCGCTGGATTAAAGAAAAATCAGATCGATAGCCTAAAGCTATATGAAATGCTACAACTAATGGAGCAAGACGATAGCTGGGAAGACCCCCAAATAATAAAGCATGGACAAGAAATGCTGTCTATTTTATGTGGTTCAACAAAAACAAAAAAGAAAGCGCAAACAAGGAAGTAGTATGAGTAATGTTGGTCAATTAGAACGAAAACCCAAAACCGAGCAGTAACATTTTTCAAAGAGCAGCTAAATTACGGCTATTTAGGTGATTGGGAATACAGCAAAGGCAATAGCAACATTGAAACGACATTACTTACTAAATGGCTTAAAGCCCGAAGAACACCTGAAGCGCTTATTAAACGTGCATTACGAAAATTAGACGCTGCCGCTGCCCTAGGCGAAGGTAAAAAGCTATTTGATGATAATAAAGATGTATACCGACTACTGCGTTATGGCGTAAAAGAAAAAGAAGGTACGGGACAGCAAAATCAAACAGTTTGGCTGATCGATTGGGAGTACCCGGAAGCCAATGACTTTTCGATAGCTGAAGAAGTTACCGTAAAAGGCGACCAGCTCTCACCTAAAAGAAAGCGCCCTGATATAGTAATTTATGTAAACGGTATTGCGCTAGGCGTAATTGAATTAAAGCGCTCCTCGGTCTCAGTAAGTGAAGGCATTCGTCAAAACTTAGATAACCAGAAAAAAGATTTTATTCGTAATTTTTTTAGCACCATGCAACTGGTTATGGCGGGTAACGATACGCAAGGTATACGCTACGGTACTATTGAAACCTCTGAAAAATATTACTTAGAATGGAAAGAGCCAAATAGCACACAAGGCTTACCAGCTGCGGGGGTAACAGCAGACACTTTACTAGATACTCATCTTGCTCAATTATGCGATAAACATCGGTTTTTGCAGCTTATACATGACTTTATTGTGTTTGATGCAGGCGTTAAAAAAACCTGTCGCCATAATCAGTTTTTTGGTATTCAAGCCGCTAAAAACATGTAACAGCAAAGCAAGATGGTATTATTTGGCACACTCAAGGCTCAGGTAAAAGCCTCACTATGGTGTGGCTCGCTAAGTGGATACGCGAAAACATAACGGACTCACGAGTATTAATCGTGACGGATAGAACCGAATTAGATGAACAAATTGAGAAGGTTTTTCTGGTGTTGATGAAGAGATATATCGTACCCAAAGTGGCCAAGATTTAGTTGCCGCTGTAGTGTACTTGCTCAAAATAGGCAAGGTGTTTACTTTCAATTCGATCAAAGCTATTTAGACACATATGGTAATCTTTCGCCATTCTCACTCGCCTTCAATAGAGATGTTCAGTTAGCACCCAAAAGCCCACATAATGGATTGCATGGGGTCTTTTCTGATTGTTTACCTGATGGGTGGGGGTTACTACTACAGGACCGTGTATTCAGACAAAATAATATAATGCCTAACTTTGTTACCGCAATGGACCGCTTATCTTTTGTTGGCCATTCGGCTATGGGAGCATTTTCGTTTACACCTGAAACTCATTATGATGGCACAAATGACGATGAAGCTGGTCTTGCTACATTAGGTCAACAAGCCCAAGCAATATTTGACGGACAAACAGAAGAAGTACTTTCTGCGTTAGTGGCTGCTGGTAGCTCCGGCGGTGCACGCCCAAAAGCCCAAATTTATTTTCCTGACAATAATATACAAGAATGTAGAACAAAACCTAAAACAGGTGATGATGCTTGGTTAATAAAATTCACATCCAAAAACCTCGCTTTAGGACATGAGGAAGGGTTGTGTGAAGCTGTGTATTTAGATTTAGCTGAACAAGCGGGACTAAAACCTCCTCAGAGATTACTGGTACCCGCCCCAGAAGGGACCGGTGCAAAGCAATGGCTTGCCTTAAAACGATTCGATAGGTTTAAATTAATGGGTGATAAAATGGGCTGCAAAAATATGCATAGTGCATGTGGCTTGCTAGATGCTGATTTTCGCACACCTACATTAGATTATGAGGATTTAATTAAAGCGAGCCGTGTTTTATGCAAATCACCTGCTGCAGGGCAATTACAATTTCGTCGGGCTATGTTTAATTTATTTAGCTGTAACCAAGACGACCACAGTAAAAACTGGGCTTTTTTACAAGAAGATTCTGGTGAGTGGGATTTAGCGCCTTTTTATGATGTCACTTTTAGTCCTCACCCTTTTAACGAGCATGCTACTTCGTTTGCTGGATTTGGAAAAAACCCGCCACTAAAAGCGATTCAAAAGCTGGCCTCTGCAGCAGGTTATGCAAACTGGAAACAAGTACAAGTTGTCATATCTGAAATAGCAGAGATTATTTTAAACTTTAAAGACACAGCAAAAGCATTAGACGTAAATAAAAAACGATTAGTTTAATAGAGCAACAGCTTGATAACACGTACGCCATAAATAAGCATTTAATAGGTAGTTAATTGTATTAAGCTAATAATATTGATTTATTTATAACTCTAAAAAGGCAGCGGCAACTTTATTTCTAATTAACATTTCTAAATCTATTTCAATGACTCTAACAAGTACAACTTCAAACTACTTTTAATTTATTTGCTGAACAGATTGAGTTACATAGTTTACCAGTACCTTTATTGCAGAGTTATGAAATCAAAGTTATATAAAATTTTATTGCCTAACTTCAGTTCTTACTCCTTAATCTCTAATGAAATTTTGAAGCGTCGCTGTTAATATTGCCTACATCCTAAACAATAAAGTAATTCTGATGGCAGCTAATTATTCTCTCGATGATTTACGTTACTTTTGCACCATAGTAAAACTAGGTAGCTTTAAAAAAGCATCAGCAGACCTTGGTATGTCACTATCAACTTTAAGCCGTAGAATACGTTTATTAGAGCAAACCCTTCAATTAACGTTACTAAATCGAGATGCTCATCGGATAACACTTACGCATACTGGTGAGTTATATTACGACCGCTATCGCAAGTTATTTGACGAAGTAGAGTGTATTGAGCAAGCACTTTGTGATGAGAAAGAGCAACCTACAGGGAAAATTAGGATCTCTGCACCCATTTACATGGGTAAACATTTTTTAAGTGCTATTTTTTGTGAGTTTTTACTGCAATATCCCGATATTCAATTAGATTTACGCTTTTCCAATAATCTTATTGATATTGAAAAAGAAGGAATTGATATAGCGTTTAGAGTGAGAAACCCAGCAATTGAAGATTGGGTGATTAGAAAACTTAAGCTTACTCATAATCTGCTGTGTGTTCACCCAAATTATGATCATCAATCCATCACTCATCCTGAGCAATTAAAAGATCACCCAAAAGTTACTTGCCTTGGGTTAGCTCCGTGGCAGTTAAAAAACCAGCAAACGAGTGAAGAGTACAGTTTTAATCCAAACACGCATGTCCGGTTAGAAGTTGATGAAATTCAAATGATGAAACAAGCCGTTGAGTCTGGTGTAGGCATTAGCTACATTCCTGATTATATAGCATTGCCTCTTATTGAAGCCACAAAGCTTAAACGTATTCTTCCTGACTGGAAAAGTGACGGGCAGCCATTTTCTATACTTTATCGCGACAGAAAACAAATACCTTACCGAGTGCGATTACTGATAGACCATACACTGCAACACTTTACTAATGTGTAGCAGTGTAGGTTTTTATCATTGCAATAATTAAGCTAATTTGACGTTTAAAAACTAAGCCTTAGTACAATTACACCTAAAAATGCTGTTGCTAATCCTATCACTTCTTGGCGGGTAAACGACTCTTTTAAAACGATGCGTGAGTACAATAAAATAATTAAAATGTTCATCCCTGAAATTGCCGAAACGAGCCCTGTATTACCAATTGCAAAAGCCGATATTATTGCCACCATACCTGCCACGTTTGTTAATCCAATCAGTAATCCGCACGAAAATGTTTTACTCGCAGACCAATATGTATGAGAGCTGTCTTGCGATGCAAGTGCATTTTTACGCTTTACTAACCAGCTGACAGCAAAAAGAAAGCTGCCAAACCCAAACATAGAGGTTAAAGTTGCAAACGTATCTGCCTCAAGAAGTGTTGATTGCTTACCCATTAAATCATTAAATGCAAAGGCAAGTGCAGCAAGTAATCCCCATTGTGCACCTTGTAGGTTGTTCAACGAAATATCGCTTGAATAACGAATGATATAAAGGCCACCAAAAATAATGAAAAAGCCAATTAATTGAATTGTTGTTAAGGTCTCCTGCCACAATAAAAAAGCAAATAAAAGGACAAACAGAGGCGTTAATCCAGATAAAATACTAATTAAAGACGCCTTACCAACCGAAAACCCCTTATGCAACAAACCATTAGCAGCAAAAGAGCCAAAACCTAAAGCCAGCCCAACCGTAATGTCTGCCCAGCCATACCATGTGTGCTCAAACACCACAGTACCTAGCGCACTAATAATAAATCCAACAAAAAACACACCGAATAATAATAAGTTACGGTTAATCTTTTTTTGCGACGTCCATTGATACAATACTCCTCGAGCACCAAAAAAAACAGTCGCGAGTAATGCAAAAATTATCCACATACAAAATGATTCCTTTAAAAAGTTATGGGGTAACAGTGAGGAGCGATTTAACAACACGTGTTAAGTACGAATATCCATTATATTCGCTTTTAAAATTTTATAAATAAGCATAAACGATAAGGTAAATTCCATAAATGGTATTTAAAAAATAGCAGATGAAGATATAACTGCTCAGCGTCACTCTATTTAATAAAATAGCTTTGAGCAGTTATTAGAGTAGACTCTAACTGACCTCTTTGAATGGATTTCGGGTATCTTGGTGTGCATCTAGGTTACGCATTAATATTGCATGCTCTAAATTAATGCCCTCATCTAGCGGGATTTTTACAATGTGACCAGAGCCTTTAGCATCGCTAATACTTTCGCCCTTTTTGTTTTGCATGTATTCAAGTGTAAAAGTAATGTTTCCTTGTGGGGTCATCAGTTCAAGTGAGTGGCCGATGCAAAATTTATTTTTAACGTCTATGTTTACTAATCCGCTTTCGTCACGCCCTAGCACTTCACCTACAAATTGCTGCTTAGTAGATACCGAGTGACCGTATTCGTAATTTTGATATTCTTGATGGGCATGGCGCTTTAAAAAACCTTCGGTGTAGCCTCTATGTGCTAAGTTCTCAAGTGTTTTAAATAAGTTAGTATCGAATGGTTTACCCAAAGCCGCGTCATCTATTGCTTTTCGATACACTTGTGCAGTGCGCGCCACATAATAAAATGACTTAGTGCGCCCTTCTATTTTTAAACTATGTACACCCATTTTTGTTAACTGTTCAACATATTGCACGGCGCGTAAATCTTTTGAATTCATAATATACGTGCCGTGTTCATCCTCAAATGCAGGCATATATTCACCAGGGCGGCCTTGCTCCTCTAACATAAATACATCGTTACTCGGCGCGCCCTCACCAAGGGTAGGAATCATCTGTTTGGGATCAAACTTATGCACCATTTCACCCGTTTCGTTTTCAACGCCTGGTTTTACATCGTAATTCCAGCGGCATGCATTTGTACAGGTACCTTGGTTTGGGTCGCGTTTGTTTATATAACCAGAGAGTAAACAACGCCCAGAATACGCCATGCATAATGCACCATGTACAAACACCTCAAGCTCAGTATTTGGGCAAAGCGTGCGTATTTCCTTAATTTCTTCAAGCGAGAGCTCGCGAGATAAAATAACCCGCTCAATGCCCTGCTTCGCCCAAAACTGCACGCTTGCAAAATTAACGGCGTTTGCTTGCACCGATAAGTGAATAGGCATCGCCGGCCACTTTTCACGAACAAGCATAATGAGCCCAGGGTCTGACATAATCAGCGCATCGGGCCCCATAGCTATAACCGGTTCAATATCTTGTAAGTACGATTTAACCTTAGCGTTATGCGGGGCAATATTAGATACCACATAAAAATTTTTATTTAGTGCATGTGCTTCATTAATACCTATTTGTAATGTGTCTAGGTCAAACTCATTATTTCGTACACGTAAACTGTAACGAGGCTGCCCTGCATATACGGCATCTGCACCATAAGCAAAGGCATAGCGCATATTTTTTAAGCTCCCTGCAGGGCATAACAGTTCAGGTACAAAAGAAGTTAAAGAAGAAACAGTTGGCATGTGCGCTCCATACATCGAACCGAGTATAAGTCGGTTGCATGATTAATTAATTTATAAGTGCGGCATTATAAATCCGCCAAGCATTGTGCTTTTGATCAAGATCACAAAACTGCAATCAAACTGGTTTTTAATAAAATTAGGATTTTTCAGCTAAAGCGCGTATAATTCGCGCCCGTTAATATTCACACTTTTACTTATAAATTATTGGAGCATAAAGATGGCTTTAGAGCGTACTTTCTCAATCGTAAAACCAGACGCAGTAGCTAAAAACCACATTGGCGCTATCTACAACCGTTTCGAAACTGCTGGCCTTAAAATCGTTGCAGCTAAAATGGTTCACCTTTCACAAGAGAAAGCTGAAGGTTTCTACGCAGAGCACAGCGAGCGTCCTTTCTTTGGCGCATTAGTATCTTTCATGACATCTGGCCCAGTAATGGTTACAGTTCTTGAAGGCGAAAACGCTGTTCTTAAAAACCGTGAAATCATGGGTGCTACTAACCCTGCTGAAGCACTAGCTGGCACTTTACGTGCAGACTACGCTGATAGCATCGACGAAAACGCTGTTCACGGTTCTGACGCTGTTGAATCTGCTGCTCGCGAAATCGCGTATTTCTTCGCTGACGAAGAGCTTTGTTCACGTACTCGTTAATTCGAACTCGTTAACAAAATGAAAAGGGCTTTCGGGCCCTTTTTTAGTCATTACGTAAAGTATTCGTAAGTACATTTTTTGATATTTTACTTAATGATTAAACCGAGTGAATTGTGTACAATTCGTCCTTGTAAATTTTTATCTCCACCGTCACCGATTGAGGTTGTTTCATGACCGAGCAAAAAAAGATTAATTTATTAGATTTAAACCGAGATGCAATGCGCGAGCTATTTGTATCGTTCGGTGAAAAGCCATTTCGTGGCGACCAGGTGATGAAATGGATTTATCATTTTGGCGTAGATAACTTCGACGAAATGAGCAACGTAAATAAAAAGCTTAAAGAAAAACTTAAAAACGAATGCGAAATTGTTGCACCAGAAATATCTGTTCGCCAACAAGCAAGCGACGGCACAATCAAATACGCATTAGTACTTGAAGGCGGCCAAGAAGTAGAAGCTGTGTGGATCCCAGAAAAAGAACGTGCAACGTTATGTGTATCTTCACAAGTTGGCTGTGCTTTAGAATGTACGTTTTGTTCTACCGCCCAACAAGGCTTTAACCGTAACTTAAAAGTATCAGAAATTATTGGCCAAGTATGGCGCGTAGCTAAAGATATTGGCCTTGATGGCAACAGCGAAAAACGCCCTGTTACTAACGTAGTAATGATGGGTATGGGCGAGCCATTACTTAACGTTAAAAACGTAGTACCAGCTATGGAATTAATGATGGACGACTGGGGCTTTGGCTTATCTAAGCGCCGTGTAACATTAAGTACGTCAGGTGTAGTACCGGCACTTGATTTATTAAAAGAGAAAATTGACGTAGCACTGGCTATTTCACTACACGCACCAGATAACGCACTGCGCGATATTTTAGTGCCTATTAATAAAAAGTACCCTATTGAAGAGTTTTTAGCGGCATGTCGTCGTTACATTGATGGCTCTAAAGCAAATAAAGACGTTACAATTGAATACGTAATGCTTAATGGCGTAAACGACAGCACTGATCAAGCGCATGCTTTAGTTCAAACGCTCAAAGGTACTCCATCTAAGGTTAACCTAATTCCATTTAATCCATTCCCTGGTAACGAATATACACGTTCGAGCAATAGTCGTATTGATCGTTTTTCAAAAGTATTACAAGCCGCTGGCGTTACATGTATTGTTCGTCGTACTCGTGGTGACGATATTGACGCAGCGTGTGGGCAATTAGCAGGTGATGTAGTTGACCGCACTAAACGTATGGCGAAAAAGAAAATGCGCGAAGATAACGCTATTAGCGTGAATATTCATCAGGCATAATTGCATTAAGTGCTCGCATGTTAATTAAACCTGTGAGCACTTAAGTCGTTTATTTTTAAATAAATGATGCAACGTAAAAGCTTTTAGGTAATATAGACGCTATGGACAAAAATAAAGAGACAAGGTAATGCGATCTATACTTGCTTTAACACTATCAGCACTTGCACTAAGTGGCTGTGTTAGCGAAAGTAGCTATAACGGCAGTAACAAACCCGTCGTCAAAAATAAAATTAATAATACTGGCGCAGCACGTACTAGAATTGCTTTAGCCCTTCAATATTTAAAAACGGGTAATAACTCTCAAGCTAAATACAATTTAGAACGTGCGGCTGAATTTGCTCCTAACTTACCTGAAGTACATTATTCTCTTGCTTATTATTATCAACAAGTGGGCGAAAATCCGCGTGCTGACAAAGCATATCAAAAAGCGCTTGAAATAAAGCCTGATGATCCTAATACCCTTAATAACTACGGTGTATTTTTATGTGGTATTGATGAATACGACCGCGCTACTGATCAATTTTTAAAAGCCATTGAAATACCAAGTTATATTCGAGTTGCCGAAAGCTACGAAAATTTAGCTCTCTGTGCTATTGAATTTGACGATTTTGAAAATGCAGAAAGCTATTTTCAACAAGCACTTAATCACAGTTCTCAACGGACTTCTACATTAGTTAGCTTAGCTGCACTGTATTATGCTAAAAGTGACTTGTACAAAGCCAGCGAACTGTTAAAACGCTACGAAAGCACAGGTCGAGTATCTTCTCGTGCATTAATGCTTAGCTACCTTGTAAAAAACAGAATGGGCAGAATAGAAGAGGCTGAAAAAATCTCTAGCACTATTTTACAAACTTATTCTACAAGTGACGAAGCCTATGCACTAAAAGAAAAAAGAACACGTTTTAATGAGTTTGAAATACTGCGAGAAAAATACCGTAAAGCGCAGTTAAAAGAACTAAAAAATGACGCAAACGGCGCACACGTTAGTTCAAAACCAAAAATAAAAGTTATAAGAAAGAAGCGTTCCTCAGAGGACGGTTCAACAAGTTTAATTACTAAAAACAATGAGCCAACGCCAGTACTACCGATAGTAGTCCCTGCAGAAGACGCAAACCCTGTTATTGCCCGTACAGTGCAAGCGCAGCCAGCTCAAACAGCAATAACTAACCAAGTTGATAAAAGTACAAAGCAACTAGCAAATGCAGCGCCTACAGTTACAAACAAAGCCCCAGCGGCAAAGACGGCACCAAGTGAAAAAGTATTAACATCACGTACACCCACCGATACATCAGCAGTTATGCTAGCACTTACTACAGAGCACGACTCGGCAGATAACATTGTTCCTCAGCCAGAAAGCAAACAAAAAAGTACACCTAAACCGAGTGTTTCTAAGTCAACTGCGGCTAACGCTGTGCAAGCTCCTGCAATAACAGACGATGAAGTTAAAATAATTTCATTTGGTGCGCCTAAAGCAGCCAACTTTAACTCACCGCAAACAGCGAGTAACACGAGTTCTGTACCTACAAGATCTGCAAAAGATGAAGGCGCTGACGTGGTATTTTATGAAACTACTAAAGATGCCGGCGTATTTAACAATGGCGACTATCAAAGTAGCTCAGATATTGAGTTTAAGCCCTACAATGCAGTTCAAAAAACAGAACTCCCAATGCTTAATCCTAAAGTATCACCTTTACGCGTACCATTTCATGTAATTGCTGTTGGCGAAAACCTATTTAGCATTTCGGTGCGATACAATGTTAAACTACAAAAACTCCTGCAATGGAATGGTTTAAAAGAGTCGGATCGGGTAATGAATGGAAGTAAAATATACCTAAACGATCCTAATATTTATTACGAAATTAAAGCTGGTGATTCCCTTTACGATATTGCTACCCAGCGGCATGTATTAATTGATGAATTAATGCGATGGAATAAATTAAGTCCTGATATAGCATTAAAACCAGGGCACAGACTTTTACTAGTGGATCCAGACTCATACACATTATGAATGAAGAAAATACGCAAACACAGAGCGAACAGCCAACTGTAGGCCAAATATTAAAAAATCATAGAGAGCAAGCAAACGTTAGCATAGCGACTATTGCTGCACCGTTAAAGCTGTCTGAACTTCAAATTAAACGCCTTGAAAATGATGAATTTGCATTACTCGGCCCTATCACTTTTGTTAAAGGCTATATAAAAAATTATTGCCGTGAATTAAAAGTAGATAGCACACCTATATTAGCGATGATGCCCGCACCACCAGAGCCGACTAAGCCCGCTAATATGCAGAGCTTTTCACGCCGAACAGAAAAAGAAGCAAACGACAGTCGCTTAATGTTTTTTAGCTATTTAATTTTAGCGATTGTTATTGGCTCATCTGCTTTATGGTTTTGGCAAAACGCGACACCTATTGAAGAGCAAACCAGTAACATAAACGTAGCCAACTCAAAAATGAGCGAGCGCCAAGCCGCTCAACCCAGTATTTCAGAGCAACAGCAACAAGCCGACATTGACGACGAATCATTATTAGAATCGCAAAATACGCCTACTAAAATATCAACAGGCCCAGAAGCAGTAACAGAAACTGCTCCTATTACTTCTAACAACGCAAGCCAAGAAGATGTTAGCAGTACAATTATTATGAACTTTAACGGCGAAAGTTGGGTTGAAATTTACGATGGCGAAGGCGAAAAAATAGCATTCGGCGTTAAAAAAGCAGGCTACATTATGACCGTAAGCGGAACGCCTCCTTTTTCAGTTGTGCTTGGTAAGCATGACGCTGTAGACATTACTTTAAACGGCGAACCTGTAGATGTTTCTGCATTTCCTAAAAACCGTTTAGCCAAATTTACATTACCACTAGCAGAGTAGTCGCTATGTTTTCAGAATCTCCAATTAAACGCAGAAAATCCACCCGTATCAATGTAGGTAACGTCCCTATTGGTGACGGCGCCCCTATTGCTGTGCAATCAATGACCAACACCGACACCATGGATGTTGATGCAACCGTTGCACAAATTCAGGCAATACAAGATGCAGGTGCCGATATAGTGCGTGTATCAGTACCAACTATGGACGCAGCTGAAGCGTTTAAAAGTATAAAAGAGCAAGTAAGTATTCCGCTAGTAGCCGATATTCACTTTGACTATCGTATAGCCTTAAAAGTGGCAAAATACGGCGTAGATTGTTTGCGCATAAACCCAGGTAATATAGGTAGTGAAGAGCGTATCAGAGCTGTGGTCGATTCTGCTCGTGAGCATAATATTCCTATTCGTATTGGCGTAAATGGCGGCTCATTAGAGCGCGACTTACAAGAAAAATACGGCGAGCCTACACCTGAAGCCTTATTAGAATCAGCAATGCGCCATGTAGATATATTACGCCGCCTTGATTTTGACCAATTTAAAATATCGGTAAAAGCATCAGACGTATTTTTAGCTGTAGGCGCATATCGCTTACTCGCTAAAGAAATAGACCAACCACTGCATTTAGGTATTACTGAAGCGGGCGGCATGCGATCTGGCTCGGTTAAATCAGCCGTAGGTTTAGGTATGCTACTTGCCGAAGGTATTGGCGATACGCTACGTGTATCTCTTGCAGCTGACCCTGTTCAAGAAATTAAAGTAGGTTTTGATATTTTAAAATCGCTGCGCATACGTTCGCGCGGTATTAACTTTATTGCCTGCCCAAGCTGTTCTCGTCAAGAGTTTGATGTAGTAAGCACCATGAACCAGCTTGAAGAGCGCCTTGAAGATATTATTGAGCCTGTATCGGTTTCGGTAATAGGCTGTGTTGTAAACGGCCCAGGCGAAGCCCTTGTGAGCGATATAGGCCTTGCCGGTGCAAACCGTCGCTCAGGTTTATACATTAATGGCGAACGCCAAAAAGCACGTATAGATAACAACAACATTGTTGACCAACTTGAAGGCTACGTGCGCGACTTTATTGCTCAAAAAGAGCAGCAAACACCTATCGACGTTAAAATAGTCGAATAAATACCGCATAAAGCGCCAAACAGCGGTGTTTGGCGTTTACCTTTATAGCTAGAGGATACCCAAACGACCCCAAGATACAGAATTCAGCGTTTCACAGGCTCTTAATATCAAGGCGTTACTTTGCAAGAATGGCAACCCCTTTTAAAAAAGTAACAACGATGAGAGTAAGTGTCTGTGAACCGCCCAACGGGTTGGTTTAAAAGCGATTTATACTGCGTTATTGATTTTAACAATAGAACCACTATTACTTTCAATCAATGCCTTGCCTAAATCGCTTTTAATTCCAACTGAAACTCGCATCATGGGGTCATTTGGGTATATAATGACGGGTCAATTTTTAGCATTCTTGTTGTGTAAGCATTTTTTTATTACACATAAACAGTAATTAGGATTTATCAGTGGCAAAACAAATTCAGGCAGTTCGCGGTATGAACGATTGTCTGCCGGGCGACACGCAAGTTTGGCAGAAAGTAGAAAACATTTTACGCGAGACAGTAGCATCGTTCGGTTATCAAGAAATTCGTTTTCCTATTGTAGAATCAACCGACTTATTTAAACGCTCTATTGGTGAAGTTACCGATATAGTAGAAAAAGAAATGTACACCTTTGCCGATCGCAATGGCGACCTATTAACACTTCGCCCAGAAGGCACCGCAGTATGCGTACGTGCTGGCAACCAAAATGGCTTACTATATAACCAAGAACAACGCCTTTGGTACATGGGTCCAATGTTTCGTCACGAGCGTCCGCAAAAAGGTCGTTACCGTCAGTTTCACCAATTTGGTTTAGAAACATTTGGTATTGCCACAGCCGACATAGACGCAGAAGTTATTTTATTAACAGCGCAACTCTGGGAAGCCTTTGGTATTACAGAGCACGTTCGTCTAGAGCTAAATTCTTTAGGGTCTAACGAAGCGCGTGCAGATTACCGTGATGCGTTAGTAGCCTACCTTGAGCAACACATTGATGTGCTTGATGAAGACTCAAAACGTCGTATGTATTCAAACCCATTACGCGTACTTGATAGCAAAAACCCAGACGTACAAGCAATTTTAACTGATGCGCCTAAATTGTCTGAAAACTTAGACGCTGAATCAAAAGAACATTTTGAAAATTTATGTGAACGTTTAGACGCTGCTGGCGTCTCATATACGGTTAATGAAAAGTTAGTACGTGGTTTAGACTACTACAACCGTACCGTATTTGAATGGGTAACCGATAGCTTAGGCGCACAAGGCACTGTATGTGCTGGTGGTCGTTACGACGGCTTAGTTGAGCAACTTGGCGGCAGAGCAACGCCAGCAGTTGGTTTTGCAATGGGTCTAGAGCGCTTAGTGTTATTACTACAAGCGCTTGAGTGTGTAGGTGACATTCGTCGTAATGCTGATGTATATTTAGCAGCAATGGGCGACAAAGCAAGCATTCAAGCTCCTGCAATTGCAGCGCAACTACGTAAAGACGTACCAGGTTTACGCGTTATGGTGCATGCGGGCGGCGGCAACTTTAAAAAACAATTAAAACGTGCTGATAAAAGCGATGCACTTGTTGCAGTGATTATTGGTGAAGATGAATTAGAAAAAGGCGTTGTGACCATCAAGTATTTACGCGAGCGTAAAGAACAAGTCACATTAGAACTAGAACAAGCTAAAGCGCTATTAGCTGAGCTTATTAACGGCTAAGCGAACATTAGAGGTAAGAATGGATATTTATTCAACAGAAGAACAACAAGCAGAAGCCATTAAACGCTTTTTCCGTGAAAACGGCATTTCACTTGCACTAGGCATACTTGTTGGCCTTGGTGGCTTATATGGCTGGAAAACATATAACCAAAACCAAATTACTACCGCTGAAAAAGCATCAGATTCATATACAGCGCTTGTTGAAAGTGATGATGTATTATCTTCAGCTGATGCGTTTATTAGTGAAAATAAAGATACAAACTACGCAACACTTGCTGCATTTGTTGCTGCAAAAGACGCTGTAGAAGCAAAAAAATTAGACGTAGCAAGCGAAAAGCTTAGCTGGATAGTATCTAACACTGAAAATACAGAATTAAAAGCAATTGCGATTACACGTTTAGCGCGAATTCAAATTGCACAAACTAAATATGACGATGCATTAACTACATTAAATGCACCATTACCTGAAGCATTCAATGCAAACGTTGCCGAGCTTAAAGGCGACATTTACACACAGCAAGGTAATAAAGATCAAGCACGTACTGCATACCAAGCAGCAATAGATGCGGGTGGATTAACAAGTAACCCACTATTACAAATTAAGTTAGATGACCTAGCAGTAACTAGCCCAGCGGCATAAGGTTTTAGGTATGAAAAAATTTACAACAGCAGCCCTTGCCCTATGTATGGCAACACTGATGGGTTGTTCATCAAGTGATGATGAAGATGAACTAGTACTTCCTGAAATTGTAAACCAATTTGAAACTGACGTTGTTTGGCAAGAATCTGTAGGTGATGGCGTAGAGCATTATTTTTCTCGTTTAACACCAGCTGTTTACAAAGATACTGTATATGTTGCTAGTCGCGAAGGCCAAGTAGAAGCGCTTTCGCTTACTAACGGCGATACCAAGTGGGAAACCGATGTACGCCAAGATTTATCGTTTTGGCCATGGGCTGACAACGGTAATGCAAAATTATCAGGTGGTATTTTGCAAGCCTATGGTAAAATTTATATAGGTTCTGAACACGGCTTTATTATTGCTCTTGATCGCGAAACCGGTGAAGAAGTTTGGCGTAAGAATGTACCAGGCGAATCACTGTCTAAACCGACAGCAGGCGATGGCTTAATATTTGTAAATTTAGGCTCTGGTAAATTGTTAGCCCTTCACCCAGATACGGGCGAAGAGCGTTGGAGTTTTGAACAAGAAGTTCCACCACTAACATTACGCGGACAAAGCTCGCCAACTGTTGCTAACGGTGGTGTATTAGTAGGCCTTGAAACAGGCAAGCTAAGCGTTTTAATTTCAGACAGTGGTTACTCAGCATGGAGCGCAGAAATTGCGGTTGCTAAAGGCGCATCAGAATTTGAACGCCTAGTTGACGTAGACACTCAACCACTTATTAGCGGTCCATATGCTTACGCTATAGCTTACAACGGCAACTTAGCTGCTGTAGATATTCGCTCTGGCAACGTAGTGTGGAAACGTGAGTACAGCAGCTACCGCGAAATTGCGATGGATGCACAAACAATTTATTTAGTAGATAGCGATGGTGTTATTTACGCATTAGATAAAAATTCAGGTATTGAACGTTGGAGCCAACCCGCTCTACGTGGTTGGTACCTAACAGGCCCTGCAGTTGCAGGTAGCCACTTAGCTTTAGGCGACCAAGAAGGTAACCTACATTGGCTAAATAAAGAAACTGGCGAGCTAGTATCTCGAGAAGACTTTGACAGCTCAGGCTTTTTTGTTGAGCCAGTTGTTGCCGACGATAAGCTAATTTTATACACCCGTGATGGTGAAGTTAGTATGGTAAAAATACCAAACTAAGTTACTAATAGTCATATGGTTTTTTTAAGGCTTCGCACTGCGAAGCCTTTTGTTGTTTTTTAAAGAGGTAGTTTATGCTTCCCGTGATCGCTCTAGTTGGGCGACCCAATGTGGGCAAATCCACATTATTTAACCGTTTAACACGTACTCGTGATGCACTCGTAGCCGATTTCCCAGGTTTAACACGAGATAGAAAATATGGCCAAGCTAGTTACGATGGCTATGAATTTATCGTGGTAGACACGGGCGGTATTGATGGCTCAGAAGAAGGCATCGAAATCGAAATGGCAGATCAATCTCTGCTAGCCATTGAAGAAGCCGACATTGTTCTGTTTTTAGTAGATGCTCGTGTAGGTATGACCGTAGCTGATCAAGCCATTGCTAATCACTTGCGTAAACAAGAGAAAAAGTGCTTTGTTGTTGCCAATAAAACCGACGGCATTGATGCAGATTCAAACTGTGCTGAATTTTACCAATTATCATTAGGTGAAATACATCATATTGCAGCTGCACATGGCCGTGGTATTACCCTATTACTTGAACAAACACTTCAGCCGCTTATTGCTGAACTAGCTGCTCAAGATGAAGAAGTAACAGGTGATGACGAAGAACTAATCGACCTTTACGAAGAAGGCGAAGGTGATGATACCGATCATCAAGCGTTTGCAGACAAACCTGTAAAGCTTGCAATTATTGGTCGCCCAAACGTTGGTAAGTCAACACTTACAAACCGTATATTGGGTGAAGATCGTGTAATTGTATATGATATGCCAGGTACAACGCGCGATTCTATTTATATTCCAATGACGCGTAACGATAAAGAGTATGTGTTAATTGACACAGCCGGTGTTCGTAAGCGTAAAAAAGTAAGTGACGTAGTTGAAAAGTTCTCAGTAATTAAAACACTACAAGCAATCGAAGATTGTAACGTGGTTTTACTTGTTGTGGATGCGCGAGATGGTATTTCTGATCAAGACTTAAGCTTATTAGGTTTTGCGCTTAACTCAGGTCGTTCACTGGTTATTGCCGTTAATAAATGGGATGGCCTTGACGACTACGTTAAAGACCGTATTAAAACAGAGCTTGATCGCCGTTTAGGCTTTATTGACTTTGCACGCTTACACTTTATATCTGCACTTCACGGTACAGGTGTTGGTCATTTATTTGAATCAGTTGATGAAGCGTACGAGTCAGCAACTAAGCGTATTAGCACCGCAATGCTTCGCCGTATTATGGACATGGCACAGGCCGATCACCAGCCGCCACTTGTTCGTGGTCGTCGTGTTAAGCTTAAATATGCGCATGCTGGTGGTTATAACCCGCCACGTATTGTAATTCATGGTAACCAAGTTCACGATTTACCAGATAGCTACAAACGCTACTTGATGAACTACTACCGTAAAGCACTTAAAATTATGGGCACCCCAATCAAAATTGAATTTAGAGAAGGTGATAACCCATTTGCAGGGCGAACTAATAAAGTAACGCTTTCGCAAAAACGTAAAATACGTGCCTTTGCAAAAGAAAACCGTAATAAATAAATTCGTTAGAGTTAATTTACTACAAAAAAACGGCGTACTTTTTAGTACGCCGTTTTTGTTTTAATACGTTATTAAGAGTTACAAGCCAAGTAAAGCTAAGCGCACCAAGTTCTCAACCGTGGTTTCATGCGCACTTTTATTTTTATTAGTTGGCATAAACCTAGACGCAGGCGATTTAATAGTTATAAACCCATGATTGGTTGCCATTTCGTGGGCTAACAGCTTTCGCTCTCGGGGGGTTAAATGGTTTTCGTGTATTTTTGCCAGCTCGCCACTATCAAGCCATATTCCTGCACAACCTGGGCACTCGTCTATTTCAACCACTTTAAGCGGCGAAAAATACCGGCGCATCATTACTATACTTGTGCATTTAGGGCAATTTACTCGCGATGAGACATCCCCCTCACCTTCGGTATAATTACTCAAATACTTAAGTAAAACCTGACCATGCTTTAACTGTGGCGAGCTAAACTTAAAAATTTGGCTGTTATCAAAAATACGCCGCCTTGCGCTGACGTAAAAACAGTAATACCGCCAATTAATAACGGCTCAAGAGAGGTATTTGTGCGTGGGCATAACATTCTAAAATCCTTTTATTTTAATACTTAACTTACACTACTTTACTCAAGCGCTTTGTGAATAAGCCCAACAAGCGGCTCTGGCAATGTAATATTACCTGCAAGTACAAACTCATGCGCTTCATCTGACATTTTTTGCCATGTACGGCGAATAATCCCAATCCATTTTTCTTCATTGTAATCTGGCTTTGCATTAGCAAACCCAAGCATGTAATGCTCAATAAATACAAGGCTTGCTACGTCTTCTACTAATTGGCTGTCTGGATTACGTTTAATATTTTTTTTAGCGACTGCATCGTACACTCGGTTTTGCTCAACATCGCTGTACCCAGCTTGCTGCATAAGTGCAACAACACTACTTGCATGAAATATATAAAGTGCACTGCGCCACTGATGATAGCCCTGTTTATTCATTTCAAAGTCACTACGTGGCGACTTCCAACGCTGAATATGCTGTGCACGCACTGCAATTTTCATAAGCTCATCGGCATCGGGTTTAAATCGGCTAAGCATGTTGCTCATACGCTGTGAGTATAAATACTCTTTAGGAACACTCTCCCCATTAAGTTGCTCACTGTTAGGGTCTTGGTTGTTTGCTTCATCAATTAAGGCGATTACTTTATTAAACATGACGGTCATTTTTTATAATAAGTTTTAATCATTCTAAACGCTGGTAAAACAATAAACTAGTGTGTCACTCAGTTACGCAGTGAAATTTGTTCAATCAAAAAGTTATACTAAGAAGTACAGGTTATAAAAGTAAGCGCATTGATTAAATTAACTTGTTATTATCTTAGAAACAAAAATAACATATGTGCGTAAACTAATAAAAATCAACGCGCTAAAAATGAGAATAATATGTTTAAAAAAAGTATTTTAGCTATTTGCTTAGCTGTTACATCGCTACCAAGCCTTGCCGACAGTAACAGTGATTTAAAAACCATTATTGATAACCACTGGCAAAACGCCAAAGCTGAAAAAATATTTTTTCGTACCGACCCAGACGGCTGGAAGCCAAACGGTACATTGCCAAATTGGAGCGAGCAAGCCATTGCAAAGCGCCAAGCTTATAACAACAGCGTGCTAAAAAGCTTAGCCAGCATTGACCCAAAAACGCTCAACAACGAGCAGCTAATGAACTACCGCTTATTTAAATATGAGCGAGAAACCGAGCAGCAAAGCTACCTTTATCAAGATAAGTATTTTCCGGTTAATTTTTTAAGTGGCTGGCATACTTATTTTGCCGAAGCCCCCGCTAACATGGCATTTTTAACAACCGATGACTACAACGCATTTTTAATCAGCCTTGCCGACTACCCTCGCTTTAATCAGCAAAATATTGATTTAATGAAAAAAGGTATAAAAACAGGCTTTACTCATTACTGCAAAACTTTTGAAAATTATAGCCAAAGCATTAGCGCGCATATAGTTAAAAACCCCGAAAACAGCGCCCTTTACGAGCCCTTTACGCGTATACCTAATACCTTTAGTACAGTGCAAAAAGCAAGCTTAAAACAAAAAGCCCAAGCTATAATTGAAGAAAAAGTAATTCCTGCTTATCAGCACTTTTATGACTTTTTTAAAAATGACTATATGTCACATTGTAGAGCGCAGCCGGGCATTGCAAGCGTTAAAGGTGGGCTTGATTACTACAAATACACCGTTAATTACTACACCACAACCAATGCCACACCAAAGCAAATACACGAACTAGGCCTTAAAGAAGTCGCGCGTATTAAAGCGCAAATGCAAAATATTATTGATGAAGTAGGTTTTGATGGCACCTATAGTGAGTTTTTAGAATTTTTAGCAACCGATGAGCAATTTTACGCAAAAGATTCGCAAGACTTGCTAGAAAAAACCGCTTTTATCACGCAAAAAATGTATGGCAAACTCCCCACTTACTTTGGCCATTTACCGCGTAATACCTTTACTATTAAAGGTTCAGCAAGTCGTGGCGCGTTTTATATGCCACCGGCCGATAACCGCTCCCCAGGTACTTACTTTTTAGCCTCAACGCCTAAGCTACAGCCTTTGTATAACTTAGAAGCACTAAGCCTACACGAAGCAATACCAGGGCACCATTTACAAAACGCCATTGCAATGGAGTTAAATGTACCCGAATTTAGACGCACACTTAGCCACTCTGCTTTTGGCGAAGGCTGGGCACTTTACACCGAACGTTTAGGTAAAGAAGCCGGCTTTTATCAAAACCCTTACAGCGACTTTGGTCGTTTAGGCTATGAAATGTGGCGTGCAGTGCGCTTAGTGGTTGATACCGGTATTCATGCATTTGGTTGGAGCCGCCAAAAGGCAATAGACTACTTGGCAGATCACACCGCTTTGCCACAAAGCGCGGTGGAGGATCAAATAGATCGTTATATATCATGGCCAGGCCAAGCGCTTTCGTACAAAATGGGCGAAATAAAAATACGCGAACTGCGTGCAAAAGCCGAAAAAGAACTCGGGGCTAAGTTTGATATACGCAGCTTTCACGACACCGTAATCGGCCAAGGGTCACTCCCTATGGAAGTACTAGAAGACGTAATAAACGATTGGATAGCAGAGCAAAAATCAGCTATTTAAAAACAATACTTCAATAAGCTAAGAGGCGGTTTAATAATCGCCTCTTTTTAAAAGTCTATTAAACATCTCAAAACTAATCCCTACCCGCTTTTGCTTCGTAGAGTTAATGATTACAAAAACTTGAGCAAACCTATGAGCAAACGCATTTTATATTGGCTACAAAACGATTTACGAATAGACGACAACCCTATTTTAAGTGAACTTGCTACTGGGCAATGTACACTCGATATTGTATTTATAATAAATCCGCATTGGTTTAAAAATAATAACTACCAACAAAAACCCTATGGTGTGCATAAACAACAGTTTTTAATGCAAAGCTTATACGAGCTACAACAAATATTTATTGAGCGCGGGCAAACCCTGCATGTGCTTGAGGGCGAACCCGTATCGCTTTTAAAAGCGCGTATAAATGAGCAAAATATTGATGAAGTGGTATACAGTGAGCAATTTGGCCTGTACGAGCAACGCCAAATAAACTTACTTAAAGCACATTGTTCCAATACAAAATTTACAGGGGCGCAGCAAGATACGCTCTATAAACAAAGCGACCTCCCTTTTGATTTAAACGAATTACCTAAACACTTTACCCCGTTTCGTAAAAAGGTAGAGGCCGCTAATAACCCCATTACACCTTCTACTTTGCCAAACGGTTTGCTCCCCCAACCTATAACATTATGTGCGGCTAAACCAATTGAGCCTATTGATGACAACAACGCGATAATGCACGGCGGATTTAAAAGTGCGCAAGCTCATTTTGCGCAGTACTTTTCGGGCTTACTGCCAAGCACCTATAAAACAACTCGAAACGAGCTTGATGGCTTTAATAACACTACCAAATTTAGTACTTGGCTTGCCTTTGGCTGTTTAAGTGCAAAACAAGTGTATAAAGCCGTAGAAGATTACGAGCGAAGCAACACGGCAAACGAGTCTACCTACTGGATTAAATTTGAATTGCTGTGGCGAGAGTATTTTAAATGGCACGCACTTAAAGCAGGTAGCAGCCTGTTTAACTTTAAAGGGCAAAAACAGACTAAACCAATCACTACTTTTATACCAATACGTTTTGCAGCATGGTGTAACGGCACAACGCCTTACCCACTTGTAAATGCCATTATGGAAGAACTAAACACTACGGGTTACATTTCAAACCGAGCACGGCAAATTGCAGCAAGCTGTTTAGTAAACGAGCTTGGCCTTGATTGGCGATACGGCGCGGCTTATTTTGAACAGCAATTGATTGATTACGACGTAGCGGCTAATTGGGGTAACTGGCAATATATTGCTGGTGTAGGTGTAGATCCGCGTGGCGGTAGGCATTTTAATATTGAAAAGCAAACGACGCAGTTTGACCCAAATGGTACTTATACCAACAAGTGGCATGGGCACAGTAATAAAACACAGCAGCTCGATCACTTAAACGAAGTAGATTGGCCTATTTAAGCCAATTTACCTCCAGCAGGTTATATTTAAAACACTTGAGCAATGCCTACATTAATTGCAAAGCCACCCAAAGTTAAAAATAAAAATAAACAACCTGCTAATAACAGCGGTTTAATACCCGCTTGGCGAATTGCCCCAACATGTGTGCGTAAACCCAAAGCCACCATCGCAATGGTAAGTAATATATTATCAAACCAAACAACTGCGTTCGTAGTCACTTGAGGAATAATAGAGAGTGAATGCACACCACTTGCCACTATAAATAACACCGCAAACCAAGGAATCGTAATTCCCGATTTTTGCTCGCTGCTGTGCTTGCTGTTGTTTGTTTTTGCATGCTTTTTACTTTGCCAAAACGATAAACCCACTAAAAATGGCGCAAGCATCATCACTCTTAGCATTTTTTCTATTACTGCGGTGTCGGCCCCATTGGCACTTATCGCAGTACCCGCTGCAACCACTTGCGCTACTTCATGAATGGTTGAACCTACAAAAATACCGTATGCGTGCTCGCTCAACCCCATGTATTCAAACATTATTGGGTAGGCAAACATGCTTAACGTGCCAAACACCACCACCGTTGCCACAGCTACTGATACTTTGTGCGCTTGCGCTTTTATAACCGGCTCAGTCGCCATTACAGCTGCTGCGCCACAAATAGAGCTACCTGCGCCAATTAGTATGGTTGTTTGCTCATCAAGCTTAAATACTCGTTTGCCAAGCTGTATTGCTAATATAAACGTACCACTGAGCATAACAATATCGGTTAGTAAGCCATGCCAGCCAACGCCAGCTACCTGTGCAAAGGTAATTCTAAAACCAAATAAAATAATACCTGCTTTGAGTAAAATACTTTTAGCGTAATCAACACCTACATCGGTACGCGCAGCAATGCGCGAAAACATACTGTTACCCACAATAATGCCAAGCACAATACCAATAGTTAAAGAGCTAAATTGCGCACTTTGCATTATGGGTAACTTACTTAATGCAACAGATGCCCCCGCTAAAACAACCACCAGCAGCATACCTAACCACCAGCGTTTATCGCCGTATTGCTTAGTATTAATACCCAAAGGCTGAAACCCATTTTTAATAGCGCTAAGCATAATATTCTCTCAATTGAACAACGTTAAACTGTTGACTTCATTTTAAGAAAGCGCAAAATATAACTCCAATACATTAAAATCATGATTCGATAACTTAAGGTTATGTGATTTGAGAGGCACAATGAACTTACATGCACTTCGGGTGTTTTATACAGTGGCTAAATTGGGTAGCTTTTCAGGCGCAGCCGAGGCGCTTTTTATAAGCCAGCCGGCTGTATCTAAAGCGCTAAAAGAGCTAGAGCATCAGTTAAATATTCAACTTATAGAACGTGCATCTAAGGGTAAAAAGCTCACCTTAAGTGAAGGCGGCCAAGCCTTGTATGATCACGCCCGTAGTATTTTTGCCATTGAAAAAGCCGCCATTGACGATATTAAATCGCGTACAGGGCTTAAGCGCGGCACACTCGTTATTGGCACTAGTACAACCATTGCCAGTTATTGGCTACCGCCCTATTTAGCTAATTTTTGCGCGCAGTACCCGCATATAAAAGTAGAAGTACAAGTTGCCAATACCGCGCAAATTGAGCACGCATTGCTAGAGTGCACTATAGATTTAGCACTGGTTGAGGGCACACCTACAGAGCCACATATAATAAGTAAGCACTGGCAAAACGATTTAATGAGTGTTGTTATACCTAGTAACTTTAAGCCCACGAAAAACTTAAAAGCATGGTTAAACAATCAATTTTGGCTACTGCGCGAGCCAGGCTCTGGCACTTTAGAAATGTCGATAAAGTTATTAGCAGAGCATGGCGTACAAGCAGAGCAAAATATGCAATTGGGCAGCAACGAAGCCATAGCAAGATCAGTAGCACAAGGAATGGGCGTTGCTTTATTGCCAAATGTAGTCACTGATGATTTAGTGCAGCTAGGTAAATTAACACGCCTGAGCCAAAAAAATAACGAGCAACTCTCTCGGCCACTGTATCAACTGCATTATAAAGACAGACCGTCTTCACACGCCGCACAAGCATTCGAAAAAAGTTTATTTAGTGAGTAGTGCTCGCAATCTGTTAGTAGTGAGGCACCAGTAGAAAATTTACATAAAGTTTAATCCTTGAAGTCAAAATTTGAGCCCTTTAGTCTTTCTAATGCCTATTAGCTAAGTTAAAACTCACTTGTGTTACGTGATACACCTTTCATGCTTCACTATTAAATTAAAATAATTTTTAAACATGTGTTCAGAACTGGTATCCCTTAAATCCACATCAAAATAGTAGCCGTCTTCTAAAACTTTCAAACTCTCTAAATCATTGCAAATGCGCTCAAGAATCAAATATTTATATTTTGGCGTTATATTTTTTATTTCATCCAGAGTGAGCCCTTCGGCATCAAAATTCACAACAACTCTTAAACTGGTACCTGAATAACCATGCCTTACAAAACTAATTCTGCTATCAATTGATGAAAAAAAGGTACTGAAGTAATTTTTATCTTCCTCGTATTCCCATTAAGAAGCATCCCCCCAGATTAAGACAAAAATAGCACCAAAAACAGCTGTAGCTACATATAATTTGTTGGCATTTATCATAAACCACAATTGAACTTTTTCAGTTCGCATTAATTTCATAAGTCACATAACTTTTAAGTAAAAGACTAATAATCAAAACCAAAGTCTTGCTCATTCACATGCGTGGCTAATATAACTAGGGTTAAGAAAAATATCTTGATGCTACACCAATGCCTATAAGTAAAATAATTAATAAAACCCAATACCTTTTTGAACCATCTAAATTTTCACCGCAAACTGGGCAAGATGATGATGCGATTGGAGTCCCGTTAATATTTGTCGTTTTAACAACTGGGGAGGTAATTCCTGATTTACACTTTTTGCACTTCATAAATATCCATATTAATTATAAAAATCGCGAGTTGATGCTCACATAACGCTTAACTAATTGATGTAAAATGACAGGCTGTTATTAGCAACAAATCACAGAAAACCAAACTTTATACATCCTTTTAATTGAATTGCCATAACATGAGAATAGACCTTACAAACCCTGTGTTAAATCTTGCGCTAACGTACCCGTTGGCTTTTCAACTACCCGTAATAACTCTTTTCCATCATCTTTTACTATAAACGTAGGTGTGTATTGTAAGTCATGAGCCTGTGCAATGCCGGCATCATCGCGCTTGTTGTAACCTACGGCCACGTAGTCAATACTGGCAAGTGTAACTTTAGATTCATCAAGCAGCTTAACTAAACGCGGTACTTCGCGTTCACTGTCGTGACACCATGTACCAAATAATACAATTAGCTCCTTGCCTTCTAGCTTTTGCATTAGGGCTATATCTTGCTCGGTTGGTGTAAACGCTTTGTATTGTTCGTTAAATTTATCGTAGTCGCTTAACAGTGCCTGCGTACTTATCTCGCCAGAAAATGGCGCCGTAGCAGCGCAGCTTACAAGCGGCATACTTAAAGCGCACAGTAAAATTAATTGTTTAAACATAAGGTTGCTCTTAATTTAGGTATCAAACGACTATACCCAATATTGAGTGTGGAGTGAACAGCTCTCAGGCGTTACTTTTTATCCATAAAAAAGTTTACTTGCGATAAGTTAGTTAAATATTCTCGCCTTACGTCTTTATTCTCAGCTAGCTTATCTAAATCACCAATTAAGGTAACTAGTTTATTATGAGAATGGCTGCTTGTTTTTTCAAACTCGTCTTGCTTTTCGTCACTCTCAACACGCTCTTTTTTATTCATGTTGTAGCTGTTTTCGTTTTCTTCAAGCCAAATATCGTCAATTAAGCGAATGTCACTTTTGCTAATCGTTTGTTCTTGCATCGCCATTTGCAGCTCGTATTGATTAGTTTGTGGATTAAACTCAAACATTTTTGTATCAACATCAACTTCGTGAGATTGGTCAAGCCCCACAAGTTCTTTATTTTTAACTGCGGTACCTACGTTATAACTCTCTTCTTTGTCGTAGTAGTCGGGGCGACTGTATTGATAATCAAAGTGACTACTTACGTTTTTACTTTGTGTTAAACCGCTAAGATCCCCTAATTGGGTTTGTTCAGTCGCTTGGCTTAGCTCAATAGTGTTTTTAGGTTGATAGTCGCCGTTATCCAGCGCATATGAAAACGTAGCATCAAAATCAGCGAGCTTAGAAATACCCGATCCTAATGTATTTGGCGCTTTATTACCAAGCCCTTGGTAACGGGCATCGTTTGTAATCATATTATCAACTAAATCGGCAACCATGGCGCGCCCGTCATTAAAGTGCTGATCTGCAAGTGACTCTAAATTGCTATAACGCTCAGCCGCCGACGACATACTCGCAAAAGCACTTTTAAACAATGCAAAGCCTTGCTGCATTGCCTCATCGCCTTTGCGCCCAAATGCCGACTCTTTATCGTCTTTGGTGCTGTTTACTCGACTATCTTCTAGGCTTTGATCAAGCGACGCTAAATACTGCTGCATTTGCTGCGTGTCTTTAGCGCCAATGGTTGACATATCGAGTGCAAAATCAATGTCGTTTTGCCCACCTACTGCTTTAAACACAAGTGCTTGCTGATTTGATGCTTCATCAATGGAATAACTTAAATCAAGCGTATTCTGGGCAGTATCAAGCGCATCATTTTGCGTTGTTGAAAACGATACATTAAAACCGGCTAACTGCTCACTATTAAAGCCCGCTAAAAAATCTAAGCTCATGTCTGTTTGGTTTGGAACTATAATAGGATTAAATGAATTCTCACTCACTTTAAAAAACTCATCAGCCATTTCGC
Organism: Pseudoalteromonas sp. FUC4; assembly: GCF_008370255.1. Lineage (GTDB taxonomy): Bacteria > Pseudomonadota > Gammaproteobacteria > Enterobacterales > Alteromonadaceae > Pseudoalteromonas. The sequence goes on from NZ_SEUI01000002.1 coordinate 41,585, forward strand.
CAACACCCGCCATAACCTTCGTTAAAGCGCCATGTTCAGCCTCAGATAAATTGCCATTAACTTCGTAACTTATGCCAAAGCTATCTATCGCTTCACCGGTTTCTTCGTCATAACCTTGTGACGAATTAAAAGTGATATTTATAACATCACCTTCTTTAGTTTTTACCGAGAGCTCAAACAGGTAGTTATCGTCATCCTCGTATTTTGCGCGATTAAGGCTTTCCATGTACGGATTAAGCGTGCGCTCAACACGTTGCTGGCTTGAAGCTAAAAACGTTTTTTGCTCATGCCCAAGCTGCCCTAAGCTTAATAAAATATCGCTGGTATTAGCATAAGCACCCTGAATATTTTTAACTGATGTATTTAATCGCTCGATTAATTGGGTACTGTTTTCGTTTTTTAATAACCCCTCATGCTGAGAGCTTATTACGGTGCGCAGAGCGAGTTCTTCATTGGAGGGTTTATAGTTATTAAGGCTTGGTGTGCTCGATATTGTAAATAGTGAGGTTAATTGCTGCTGTAAAACATCCTCAACTTTTTGATTACTGGCTAGTGCTTCGTCAATAGTTTCGTTATTTAACTGACTAAGCAGCTCGTCGGTTATTTTAGGCGCGTTAATGTGTAAATCATTAATAGCTTGAAGGTCGCTGCTGGTTAGTAGCGAAGGACTCACAGAGCTTTGGTTAGTATTATTAACTGATTGAGCAAGCAAAGCGCTTAAATTAGCCTGACTGCCAAATATATTATTAACCATGATTATCCTTAATCGCTAAACCCTATTAAGTAATTTATCGGGCGCTTAGTTAAAAGCTTTAGCCTAAAGGCGCATTTTTTACCTATTATTTATACAAATAATTTATTAATAAGTTAAACAAACATAAATATAAATATATATCTGGTAAAAATAAATTGGATAAGCGTAGGTCGGATAAGCGCAGCGCCATCCGACACTCAATTAATCTACCCACCTTACTCTTAAGGGCTATTTTGTTTGCTTATTACCTTCACCTGTTTCTTTTATTCTTTGTACTAAAAAATCGACCGCCGCTTTTACCTTTGGCACTAAATAGCGCTGCTTTTGGTATAATAGATAAACGGCCATATTGGTGTTTTGCGTTATTGCCACCTCATGCTCAAACTTAAGCTCTTGCAACTGACCAGACTCAAGGTATGAGTCGAGCGCCCATCGAGTTGACATTAAAATGCCCTCACCATTACACGCTTTTTTAGCCAGCCACGATCCGTTATTTGAAATAGCGACCGCAGGCCCAGAAACATCGTGCCATTGATCATCCACTTTACATAACCATGGTGTAGGCCCCGAGGGTGTTTTAAAATATAGGCCACGGTGCTGCAGTAATTCCATAGCACTTTTAGGCGTCCCGTATTTTTGCAAATAACCAGGCGATGCAACAGGTATAAAGCTATTATCCATAAGCTTAATTGCTAACACGCGCTCGTTAGGTGCATACCCTCCACGAATGGCTATATCAACGTCGTCACGCCCAAGGGTAGAAAGCTCATCGCTTAGGCTTACATCCAGTATAATTTCGGGATACAAAACACTAAATTCATCAAGTAGCGGCATTAAAATTTTGTCGCCAAAGCCAACCATACAACTAATTGATAATCGCCCCATGGGTGTAGTTTGATAACTGCGCACTGTTTCTTGGCTCTGCGCCAGTTGCCCCAAAATTTGCTGCATATCGTTGTAATAAATATGCCCAACTTCAGTAAGCTTAACAATGCGGGTTGAGCGTTTTAAAAGCGTAGCGCCTAAGCTTTTTTCTAAATCGGCTACTCGGCGCGACAACGACGAAGGCGGCACACCAAACGCTTTTGCAGCTTTAGTAAAACTGCCTGTTTCGACTACTTTTATAAAATACCGTATAGCTTTTAGTTGATCCATGCTGCCTCTGCGTTAAGTAAGCTTTATTATTGCCTAAAAGGCAAAAGTGATTCGCATTTTCCCTTATATATAAGCAAATTAAAACAAGTAATAATAACCTTAACTTATCTACACGCTTTAATTTATTTAACGCCAATAGTTAAAGCTTAAAACCAAAGGCTACATTATGATTACTTTGCACGGCTTCGCAGCTAGTAACTATTACAACTTGGTTAAGCATGTACTTTTACACAAAGAGCTGCCATTTAATGAGCACCTTATATACAACAACGACGAGCAGTTTTTAGCTATAAACCCTATGGGAAAAGTACCGGCTATTACCACCGCTGATGGGCTAAATATTGCAGAGTCGAGCGTTATTTGCGACTACCTTGAAGAAACTTACCCAAGCAACACGCTATACCCTGAAGATTCAGCCGAGCGTGCTTTTGTTCGCCAAATTATGAAAATAAGTGAGCTTTACTTTGAATTGCCAAGCAGACGCTTAATTCCGTATGTATTTACAGGCTCCCCTGCACCTGAACACGTAAAAGACGACATTCGCAAGCTATTAACGCGCGGTGTAAACGCCCTTTGTGAATTAACGCATTTTTCGCCGTGGATAGCAGGCGAACAATTTAGCATGGCAGATATTTACGTTTACTACGTAAATACAGTGGTTAACGCATTCACGCCAAAAGAGCTTAATTGGGATGTACTGGCCGAAATCCCAGGTATGAAAGAATGGCAAGTAAAAATGAGTCAATCGACTATTGCACAGCAAATAGAGGCAGATCGCCAAGCAAATATGCCTGAGTTTATGCAAAAGGTAACAGCACAAATACAGGCAGCTCAAAGCAAATAATTACGCTATACGCTACCCATTCTCAATTTATAGGAACAGTATTATGACAGATAAAAATATCCAACTTACTTCAACTATCAGCGAAGACAATAAACTCACACTTGCCTTAAAAAACATCGAGATGCCAAAGCCAAATGCCGATGAAGTAGTTATTCGTATTGAAGCTGCACCATTAAATCCATCAGACTTAGGCGTTTTATTCAGCGCAGCTGATATGTCTACTGCAAAACAATCGGGTACTGATGAAAACCCAGTAATTACTGCTGATGTTCCAGCTCAATTTATGCCATCACTTAAAACACGTGTTGGTAAAGCAACACAAGTAGGTAATGAAGGTGCAGGCACCGTAGTAGCAGCAGGCTCATCACAAGCCGCACAAGCATTAATGGGTAAAACCGTTGCAGTAATTGGCGGCGGTACGTATCGTCAATTTATATGTGCCAATGTACAAAGTTGCTTAGAGCTAAAAGAAGGGACTACCGCCAAAGAAGGTGCATCATCTTTTGTTAACCCACTTACCGCACTAGCAATGGTAGAAACCATGCGCGCTGAAGGTCATAAAGCTATTATTCACGCGGCTGCAGCTTCTAACCTTGGCCAAATGCTAAACCGTATTTGTATTGCTGATGGCGTTGATTTAATTAATATTGTTCGTAAACCAGAACAAGAAAAATTACTGCGCGATATGGGTGCAAAATATATTGTTAACTCAAGCAGCGACACTTTTCTTGCTGACCTAACAGCTGCAATAATCGAAACCGGTGCAACTATAGCGTTCGACCCAATAGGTGGCGGCCAACTAACAAGTGACATTCTTAACTGTATGGAAGTTGCAGCTGCGCGCGATATGAAAGAGCACACAATTTATGGCTCTGATACATTCAAACAAGTGTACATTTATGGCGCACTAGACCGCGGGCCTATTACACTTAATCGTAACTTTGGCTTTGCTTGGGCTGTAAGCGGGTTCTTGTTATTTAATGCTTTAGGTAAATTAGGCACAGATACAGTAATGAAAATGCGCAAACGCGTTGCTGATGAAATCACCACTACATTTGCGAGCAACTACACGCACGAAGTGTCATTAGCTAAGGTATTACACTTACAGTCAATTGCCGCTTATTCTAAACAAGCAACAGGCGAAAAGTACTTAATTAAACCTCAAACTTAATTAAATGGGCTTAAGTAAGTATTAAAGACCGCAGCATTTAACGCAGTGGTTTTAAAATTAAAAAGCAGATGCTAATTAGGTATCTGCTTTTTTGTCATAATAAAAAGACTACTTTGTAACTACTTAAAGTCCAAGATTTAAGATAACGTCTAGATTGTCTTTCGTTCGCTATCAATATTGAGTGATGAAGATATTACTGATTATTACTGCCCAATTGGGTAACTGACTATTGTTTGATAGTCGGCTAATGCCATCATCTGGTTACCCTTTAATCCATGAAATGGGAATTCTGCAAACTCGTAACCCCTTGAGTTTAAATCTAGACATATTTTCCTATCGGTTAATATTAGTTTCCGTGCATGAGCTGGATATATACCTTCATTTTTCTTAGTTACCATAAATGCGATTGGAAAAAAGCTTAATAAACTGACAGTAGAAATATTTCCATTGTTATAAAATCCAACACACTTCGCGCTTAAATGTTTATTATAAGGGTAATACCAATAATATATATCGTGAGTATCATCAATAGCGCTATCTTCGCCAAGAACAAAATTTTTTAGTGGCTGAAAATAAGGCGAATACTGTGGCTCATCTTTACATTCTTTAACCGAAGTTGCGGCCAGAACATGACCAATCATTGCCCTTGAAAACTTTTTAGCATCAATATTTGTATTGATAAGTGTGTATGGGCTACCACTATGAAAGAAATAATCCTTTATTTGCAATGTTAGAGATTTACAGACCCTAGCCACTTCATCATCGTTACCACCTAGGTGAGTATTATTACAATTATGACAAATAGTTTTGAACTTACTACCATTTGGTGAATGTACGCCTTTAACTCTTGATGCTTCAACCTCCATCAACTCTGTAATATGACGCTGCTCAACCTTAGTTATTGTTATCGCACCTTTTGGAGGTACATGGTCTTGAGAAAGCCGGCCGTAAATACCGCAAATCAATCAAAACCCAGCTTGAATTTTTGTATGCTCAAATCGCTTTGATATGCTCTTACTATAGCTTCCCATATTTAACGTCCTTGTGTAATGAGTTAATAATTTCTTGAGTTGGTTTTAACAAATTATGTAAGAGATCGCTAATACTAAGTTTGTTAATTAACTCTGTAAAAATTGGAGGCAATAAAAAAAACGTGCTTCGTTAGTTTTATTTGAACACGAAAACAAAAAGATCCTCTTTGATCAAACTACTCAATAATTGTACTAATTAATGCAATTAGTCATAAATCTGTAACTTTGATCCGCGATAATCTCTATCCGATAAATGAATAGACTCAAGAAGATTAAGTAAGATGAGTACACCCTTAGTGCAACTAACATTTGCACAGCAATCATTTGATGATTCTATGTCTGCGGCGATGAGCCACGCTATGGAATATGAAAAGCTATCGCTAAAAGCCAATGCTGCGCATAACATTACGCTGCAGTGTGTGTTGCCTGATGGCGCAAATGAGAGCGATGTTATTTCACTAAGTGCTACGCAGCCCAGTGCGCGTGGGGCGCAGTATTTTACTGAAAAAACGCTGAGCAATGCAGACCTTGAATCTGGTACTGTAAATCTTACTTTAAGTAACATTACACAAAGCCAGTGTTTTGTAGTGCAAATGATGCTGCACGGAAAAAACACGACCTTAAAAGAAAGCCAACAACTCGATGTGTACATTAAAGCATTTGAGCAAGGCTACATTCCTGAGCAAATAAAAACTGAACACGCTAAGCCTCAAGGCGTTCGTAGCTACTTTGCGAGTATGGGGTCTACGTTTTTATCACTGTTTTAGTGCTGGCAGCACTAAAATTACACGACACTACTTATAAGTTGTTAGTCTGCAAAACTTACTTTACCCATAGTAACTCCCGCAATACCTTGTGCGGTATTACTTAGGTGTTGCTGCTCACCGGCTAGGCATTCGTTTGCTAAAATAGCAAATAACACGGCCTCTTTTGCATCAGGGTTTATACCTAAATCGTCGGTGTTTTTAAAAGCCTTAATACGTGGACAAAGCGCTGTAAGTTGCGCCATTAGTAATGGGTTATGAATACCCCCACCACTTGCATACACCACACAATTTTGTGCGCGCTCCGCACATTCGTTTACTGCATTTGCTATAACAGTAGCAGTAAAGGTATTTAAGGTGGCCATTACATCTTCATGGCTTAAGTGCTGTGTATTTGTAAGCTGCTGTGCGGCGTTTAAATACGCTAAGTTAAATACCTCAGGCCCTGTGGTTTTAGGCATTGGAAGGTTAAAAAATGCGTTATTACATAATGCATTTAATAATGGTGTATTTACCTTGCCTGCTTTTGCTATTTTTGCGCCATCGTCATAATGTTGCCCTATAAAATGCTGCTGAACGTAAGCATCCATAATGGTATTACCGGGGCCAATGTCGGAGCTAAATACGCCGTTTGCATCACCATTTTTGGGTAAAAACGTTAAGTTAGCTATGCCGCCCATATTTAGCAAAACCCGACTCTCAACAGCGCTCGAAAAATACAAATAATCACCATACACAGCCAGTGGTGCGCCCTCACCTCCTGCGGCTATGTGTTTTTGCCTAAAATCACCAATAGTTGTAATACCCGTAGTAACGGCTATTTGGTCGCTATCGCCAATTTGTAAGGTGCCATTAGTAAAGCTTTTGTGGTTATGCTGCGACTGCGGGCAGTGGTAAATGGTTTGCCCGTGGCTTGCTATTACATCAATACTTGCTGGGTTTATATTCCACTTAGCTAAGCACTGATTAACCATATTGCCATGGAGTTTACCTACCCACGGGTGCAGTAAAGTTACAAGCTCTAAATCGCACTCTCGTTTGGCAAATACCTGCTTTATTTTAGTTTTATAATCGTCGTTGTAGTCAACGGTGATAAAATTTAAAACCTCAATGTGTGTATTTAAGCCCGCGCCCGTTACTTTACACAGTGCAACATCAAGCCCATCCAACGAGGTGCCGCTCATTAAACCAATAATTAAACGGCTTGGTTTTTGGGCGCTGTTATAAAGTGCTTTAATGTGAGGGTGCATAATGGCATCTAAAATAAGTGTAATATTTTGCTTATATTAGAGGACTTTAAAACAAAGTAATAGCCGTAAACCGTTTAATTTAGGTTCTTATTGTTTAACTCTTAAATGATTGCTAAGTTAGTGTGCATACTAAAAATTTATGAAAAAATATGATCACCCTCAGAGAGTTTAAAGCCCAAGACGCGCCTTTTATTATAAACACCCTAAATGATGAACAGGTGACGCGTTTTCTATCGTCAAAAATTCCGTTTCCGTATACGCAAGCCGATGCTGATTGGTGGATAAACCAAGGCTCAAAAAACGGCGTAATTGATGCAACGGCTAAGGCCATTGTTGTAAATGGGCAATTTGCGGGCTGTATTGGTGTAACTCCCGGCGAATTTGAATACAGCCACAGTGGCGAAATTGGTTATTGGCTAAATAAAGCCTATTGGGGGCAAGGTATTATTACACGCGCTATTGAACTTATATGCAATGAAGCGTTTGCAAGCTCACACTTAAACAGAATTTTTGGTGCAGTATTTGCTGGTAATACCGGCTCAATGAAAGCACTTATTAAAAGTGGTTTTGAGCAAGAGGCTGTGCTTAAACAGGCTATTTATAAAAACGGCGTATTTTACAATAGCCATATTTTTAGCAAGCTAAAATAAGCCATTTAGAATAAATACTCTGCAAAGCTTGAATTACCAGTACCTCGCCCAAAGCTAATGTATTGAGGTAAAAATATATATTTACACTGCTTAGCGCGCATTATTGTTTAGGTTAGATATTAATTTAACGCATAAACATTCGCTAAGTACATTCACTTTAAGAGGAGATTTTTATGTCTGCAACTAGTCGTCAACTTACTTTAGCATCACGCCCTAATGGCGCCCCGAACGAAAAAAACTTTGAACTTAAAACGGTAGAGCTTCCTGCATTAAAAGACGGCGAAGTTTTACTACGCACTATTTACCTATCATTAGACCCGTATATGCGTGGTCGTATGAGTGATGCTAAGTCGTACGCTGATCCTGTTAATATTGGCGATGTAATGGTTGGCGCAACTGTGTGCCAAGTAGAAGAGTCTAAAAACGATAAGTTTAATGAAGGTGAATGGGTACTTGCCTACACAGGTTGGCAAGATTACGCCATTACCGACGGCGAAGGCTTAATGCAGTTAGGTAAAGAGCCTGCAAACCCTTCATACGCATTAGGTATTATGGGTATGCCTGGCTTTACTGCTTACATGGGCTTACTTGATATTGGCCAGCCTAAAGAAGGCGAAACCGTAGTTGTTGCAGCAGCAACAGGCCCAGTAGGTGCAACGGTTGGTCAAATAGCTAAAATTAAAGGCTGTAAAGTAGTCGGTGTTGCTGGTGGTAGCGAAAAATGCGCACATGCAGTTGAAAAGCTAGGGTTTGATGCCTGTATTGATCACAAAGCAGATGACTTTGAAGAACAGCTAGAAAAAGCCTGCGACAAAGGCATTGATGTTTACTACGAAAATGTGGGCGGTAAAGTATTCGACGCCGTAGTACCACTATTAAATACCGCAGCGCGCGTACCACTATGTGGTTTAGTATCGCAATACAACGCTACTAGCTTGCCAGAAGGCCCAGACCGATTAGGTATGCTAATGGGGCAATTGCTTACTAAGCGTATTAAAATGCAAGGCTTTATCATTTTTGATGATTACGGCGACCGTTACGACGAGTTTGCACAAGACATGCAAAAATGGCTACAAGACGGAAAAATTCAATACCGTGAGCACATGGTAGAAGGCATCGAAAATACAGTAGACGCGTTCAACGATATGATATGCGGTAAAAACTTTGGTAAAACTGTGGTTAAAATTAATAACCCACTTTAATTTTAAACGGCTTGTAAGGCAAAGCCCTTACAAGCCACAAAAGGACTGACATGATTAAACTACACCATTTAAATAAATCCCGTTCTAAACGTATAATTTGGCTTTTAGAAGAGCTAGATGTTGACTACGAAATTGTGGCTTACCAGCGCAATAAAGACACCTTCCTAGCCCCTGACGAACTAAAACATATTCATCAACTTGGTAAGTCTCCGGTAATTGAAGATGGCGGTTTAATTATTGCCGAATCAGGCGCTATTACCGACTACCTTATTACTAAATACGGTAACGGTAAATTTGCTCCAAAAGTAGATACCGCTGAATATGTTGACTACCAGCAATGGCTGCACTTTGCAGAAAGCTCAGCAATTTTACCGCTTTTACTTAAAATGTTTGTACTAAAAGACGGTGCTAAAACACAGTTTTTAGAAGGCTATGCAGACGCTGAAACAGCTAAAGTAATTAGCTACTTTAATGACCGCCTAGAAGGTAAACGTTATTTAGTGGGCGATACCCTAACGGGCGCTGACTTTATGATGTCGTTTATTGTTGAAATTGTTAAAAACTCAGGTCAATTAGCACACTTTAAAAACCTCGTTAAGTACGACGAGCAATTACAAAGCCATGAGAAGTTTCATACAGCTAACGAGCTAGAAGCAAAGTACGACTAACTACTTTTATATAATCTTTTATATAACACTAAGGGGCATTTAGCCCCTTTTTAATGCCTGTAAATATGCCTGTAAAATAGCCCCACCAAAGTTACGCTTGTAAACTAAATTAACAAATACCCCCTTATTGCTAATAAAGCTTCAGTTTATAGGGCATAATGCCGATATTATTTTGAAATTATCACTAATAATACTGGCTCCCCTTACTAGTATTAACTCAAACTTGGAATCATCCATGACAATAAATATGCGTTTAGCGACCGGTTTTGGCGTAATTTTATCAATGATGCTTATTTTAACCATCATTGGCATTTCGCGCGTTAGCCTTATTAATAATAACATTACCCACATGACCGACGTAAACTCGGTAAAGCAACGTTACGCAATTAACTTTAGAGGCAGTGTACACGACAGAGCAATAGCCGTGCGCGATGTAGTGCTAATTACCGATCAAAGCAGTTTAAGCACCGTGTTAAATAACATACAAGAGCTAAACGCTTTTTACCAAACATCTAGCCGGTCTATGGCCGAGCTAATGGGTAATATGAATAGTGAAGAGCGCGCTTTAATTAATAAAATAAAACAAATAGAGCAGCGCACTCAGCCTTTTATTCAAGGTGTTATAAACGCTAAAAGCGCAGGAAACCTAAACGAAGCTGAGCGTATTTTATTAACCGATGCGCGCCCTGCGTTTACCCAGTGGCTAAATGTTATAAACCAATTTATAAACCTACAAGAACAAGCAAATCAAACCACGACTATTGATACTCTCGATATTGCCAGCTCGTTTAAAATTTGGATGATTTCGCTCACCGCACTTGCTATTTTACTCGGTGCAAGTGTTGCGTACGTTATTAGCCAACTGATCAGAAAGTCAGTAGGTGGTGAACCACAAGAAGCCGCTGAAGTAATTGCCCTTATTGCCCAAGGCGATTTAAGAGGTGATGTACAGTCGTGTTGCCCAAATAGCATGATGGCTTCTGTAGGGGTTATGCAATCTAAACTAAAAACTATTGTAGATAGCATTATTAACTCATCTGAAGAGCTTTCTACTCACTCTGCAAGCGTAGCGTCTGGTTCGCAGCAAGCACTTAGTGCCGCTGACGCACAAGTAACTTATACAAACTCGGCAGTAAGTAGCCTAGAAGAAATGAGCCAAAGTATTCATGCCGTAGCCGATTCAGTTAGGCAAACAGAAGATAACTCAAAAATAACCGCGCAATTATCGCAGCAAGGCAGTATTGCTGTGCAAAAAGTAGCAGCCGAAATTGAGCAAATTTCAGTAACCGTAAAAGCCACAGTTACCCAAGTAAATGTTTTGCAAGAACATGTAAAACACATTGGCGATATTTTAAGTGTGATCCGCAGTATTTCTGATCAAACAAACTTGCTTGCACTCAATGCGGCTATAGAAGCAGCAAGAGCAGGCGAAACTGGCCGAGGTTTTGCTGTTGTAGCTGACGAAGTAAGGCAGCTTGCCCAGCGTACTGGTGATGCAACAGGCGATATTGAAAAGATGATTTTGCAAGTACAAGAAAACACGCAAGCGTCGGTAACAGCTATGGAAACCACAGTACCACAAGTAGAAAATGGCCTAACACTTACTCATGAGGCCAACCAGTTACTTAACCAAATACAACAACAAGCTAACGACTCATTAAGTAACGTGCTGGAAATTGTTGAATCAACATCAAATCAAGTAGCTACAGTGGCGCAAATTAGTACCGGCGTTGAAGAAATTGCCAGTATGTCCAAAGAAACCAGCATGTCGCTTAACAGTAACGCTCAAGAAGCCGTTGCATTAGCCGACCTTTCAAACACGCTTAAAAAGTATATTAGCTACTTTAAAGTTTAATTTTTATAGTAAGTAATAAACAAAGGGGCTTTTAAGCCCCTTTGTTGTTTATGTACTTTAATAATAGCGGACTATATACCGGCTAAATCGCGCTCGGTAATACACTCGTCTGAGGCCATTTCAAACTCGCGGCAAACTAATGGGCGGTTTTCGTAAATGGAGCACATAAGCGTATTGCGGTCGAGTGCTTGGCACCAACCGTCCTCAGCGCGTTTCATTACTTCGCTGCCCCATTTATCGTATTCAATGTAGTTAAAAGGCACGCCGGTGTCGGTTACTATGCGCACTTCTAATTGGCAACAACAGGCTTGGCAGTTAGCACACGTAACAGGCTCTGGGGTAGTAGAAATATTTTCAACGGGAATAACAATATGAGGCATAGTGGCTTACTTTTTTGAATAAGCCACTAGGATACAGTAACTAATTTAACGCGCTAGTAGTTTTGCTTTTATATCGCTGTAACGCATCTGCTCGCACAGTGCAAAACCACTCAATTGGCGCACTTTATTACGCGCAAATAATGGCACACTCATCCCCGCTAAAAAGCGGCATTGGGTTTCAATACCCACATTGTGATTACCTTTGTCTGCCATATGCACTAAAAACTCATCTACCTTTTGATAAATAAGCTGCTCCTCAATATATGCAGGCTCTATAGAGTATTCAAGCTTAACCGCATGGCCTCTACACACGCTACAATGCCCACATTGCTGTGGTGCATTTTGATCGTCAAAATAGCGCGCTAAGTTATAGCTTAAGCAACTTTGCAGCTCAAAAAAGCGCACCAGTGCAGCAATACGTTTAATTTCGGCTTGTTCTTTGTCACTAAAGTAGTCGTGAAGCTGCTGGGCAAGTTCTGGGTTATTTATAACCTCGCTATGCACTTTGTATACTTGGGTAATACGTTTGGTTTCGAGCGTTATTAGATTTTTTTCGGCTAGGTAGTCAAGAGCAGCCACTACGCGTTTTCGATCAACCTGCGCGGCTTGCGTAAGGGAGTCAAAATTAAGCGTGCCCCATATTTTTTTAAAATCGGTATGGCTAAATATTTGTGTTAAAAATGCTTGACGTTGCTCGTCAAATTGGCTTAGTAGCTCGTTTTTATCAACCAAAAATTTGTATTTAAAATCGGCGTAGTAAGCATATTGCGGCGTTATAGCGCCTTGCATTTCAAGCTGTACAAGTAAGGTTTTAAGTGCCAGTTGCCTAATATTACTTTCACTCGATAAGCTATATTCTTGCATTTCCCATTGCTGGTGGCTTTGGCGAATATCGTTAATTACGTATTCAATACCGCTAAGCTCTGGGGTGTCGCCATATACAAAGTTTTCTACCGTATTTAGGCCGTCTAGGTTAGCAAGCGTGTAGCAGTTTGATGGATTGCCATCGCGCCCTGCTCGGCCAATTTCTTGGCTGTAGTTTTCAATCGATTTTGGTAAATCGTAATGTATAACAAAGCGAATATCCGACTTATCAACGCCCATACCAAAGGCTATGGTTGCCACCACTACGTTAATTTTACCCGCCATAAAGTCATCTTGAATTTGCCAGCGTAGCGTATCTTCAAGCCCCGCATGATACGCCACCGCGTGCACACCTTGTGCACTTAGCACATTAGCAACTTGCTCAGCGCTTTGCTGTAGCGTTACATACACAATACCTGGGCCATTTTGCGCGCGCACAATGTTGGTAAGCTCGGTGTTTTTATCGGCTGTTTTAACGCTCAACACACTTAAATCTAAGTTTTCTCGATAAAAGCCCGTTTGCACAATGCACTCAGGCGATATAGCAAATCGCTCTGCCATATCGCGTTTAACTTTTTTAGTCGCTGTTGCCGTAAGTAGCAACACCAAAGGAATATTAAGCTCTTCGCGGTAACGCGGTAGTTTAAGGTAGTCGGGTCTAAAGTTATGGCCCCATTCAGATATACAGTGCGCTTCGTCTACCACTAACATCGAAAGCGCCACTTGGCTTATAAACTCTCTAAAACGCTCGTTTTTAAAGCGCTCAACCGACACCATTAATACTTTAATTTTACCGTTTCGCACATCATTCATTACGGTGCTGCTTTGCATTTGATCTTGGCTCGAATCAAGGCTTGCCGCGTAAATACCTTTGCTATTTAAAAAGCTAATTTGATCTTTCATCAATGCAAGTAAAGGCGAAACCACTAACGTTAAGTTTGGTAAATGCAACGCAGTTAATTGATAGCACAACGATTTACCCGAACCGGTCGGAAATATAGCCAACGACGATTGACCATTTAAAAGCTGCTCTATAGTTTGTTGTTGCCCTGTTCTAAATTGGCTAAAACCAAAGTGCTGCTCAAGTGATTGAATTAGTGGCGTGGTCATAAATGTCCTTTTTGGTGTTTTAACAGCAATTTAACTGCACAGCTAAACTATAAGAAAGTGAGTATAACTTATATGCCTTTATTCAGCATTTTTTGCTGACATATCCTTTATTTAGGCGCAGACTAATAGCGTAAAAATAAATAGTCACGTTTGCCAAAAATAACTTTTTGCCATACCCAAGTAACCTCAAAACACTAAAAATAATACAGATTATTTGGGTATATTATTTTTGAGGGCAACGTTATGAATATTACTACACCTAAAATCGTCGTTATTGGCGGTGGTGCTGGCGGATTAGAACTCGCAACGCAATTAGGTCATAAATTAGGAAAGAAAAAACAAGCTGAAATTCTACTAATAGACAAAAACCGTACCCACATATGGAAGCCGTTACTGCACGAAGTAGCGACAGGCTCTATTGACCCCGATTTAGATGGCGTTGTGTATTCAGCCCATGCTGCAAAACACCACTATAACTTTCAACTTGGTACTTTTTGCAATATAGACCAAAGCAATAAAACAATTACCCTTGCACCACTTTTAGACGAGCTAGGCCACACAATTTTACCAGAGCGCACAGTGCGCTACGACCACCTTGTTATTGCTATTGGCAGCGTAAGTAACGACTTTAATACCCCAGGTATAAAAGATCACTGCTACTTTTTAGATTCAAACCAACAAGCAGAGCGCTTTCAGCACTCATTACTAGATAGCTTTACCCGCCTTCACCAAGACGACAACCAACAGCAATCACTTAATATTGCCATTGTAGGCGGCGGTGCTACCGGTGTTGAACTCTCGGCTGAGCTTTATCATGTGTCTGAACTATTAAAGCTTTATGGCTTAACAAATATGTCGTCTAAGCGATTACATATTCATTTAATAGAAGCCGGCCCACGTATTTTACCTGCATTACCAGAGCGTATTGCCGTAAGTGCTAAACGTGAGCTATTAAAACTTGGCGTAAACGTACGCGAGCAAACGCAAGTAAAAGAAAGCACAGCACAAGGCTTTATCACCAAAGACGAAGAACACATTGATGCCGATATTATGGTGTGGGCAGCAGGCGTAAAAGCACCTGATTTTATAAAAGACTTAGGTATTTTTGAGCTGACTCGCAGCAACCAAATTCAAGTAAACGAATTTTTACAAAGCACCGTAGACGAAAGTATTTTTGTATTAGGTGATTGCTGCGCATTTACTCAAGCTGATGGCAAGCAAGTACCGCCTCGTGCACAATCGGCGCATCAAATGGCGCAGTGCGTCGAAAAAAATCTCATCGCAACGTTAAAGCAGCAACCACTACGCGGCTTTAAATACAGCGACCATGGCTCGCTTGTTAACTTATCAAGCTATAGCACCGTGGGTAACTTAATGGGCAACCTAACCAGCAATACCTTTTTTATTGAAGGTAAAATTGCCCGCTTTATGTATATATCTTTATACCGTATGCACCAACGCGCCA
This sequence comes from Pseudoalteromonas sp. FUC4, assembly GCF_008370255.1. Taxonomy (GTDB): domain Bacteria; phylum Pseudomonadota; class Gammaproteobacteria; order Enterobacterales; family Alteromonadaceae; genus Pseudoalteromonas. The sequence goes on from NZ_SEUI01000002.1 coordinate 56,748, forward strand.
TACACGGTAGCGCAAAAACCTTTGCATTATGGATAAGCGAAAAAGTGCTGCGAGTAGTGCGCCCTAAAATGAAGTTGCACTAAATCTATACTAAATTAAAGACAGTAATGCAGTTTTAGCGGTATTACTGTCTTTAATTTTTAACATTGTCTGTATAGAGTACTTAAAACAACTAAGGAAATTGGGTTATGACGGGTAAAACGCTAATTTTTAACTTTGATGGTACCGGTAGCGAGCCCCGTGACGCAGAACAATTTAGCTCTGATCATTTTAAAGAAGACTCTAATATTACCAACATTCTAAAATTGCATTTGCTGCTTGGCGGTAAATTAGAAGACTCCCCCGTTACTCCTTTTGCTAACCAACTCAGTTTTTATTATCAAGGTATTGGCACTAAAGGCAGCCGCCTTAAACGTATTTTAAACCAAACCTTAGCACCACGTAGTGACGACGTAGCCAGTATTTTAAATCAAGCATTAAGCGACTTTAAAGCGCACTACCTAATAGGCGATACCATACTGCTAACGGGTTTTAGCCGAGGCGGTGCACTTGCTAGGCGTTTTGCCAAAATCCTAGAACCTTTAATTGCTAATAGTGTTTACGTATGTGTGTTTGATACCGTTGCCTCTATTGGCTTATCAAAAGTAAGTAAAGCAACACGTGGCGCAGAGCACGTTATTTTTGAAAATCACACCATTGCCAACAACATTACTCAAGTGCTGCACTGCGTAGCCCTTGACGAAAAACGCCGCGCGTTTGAACCCACACTCATGAACCACCAAAACAACATTACCGAGCTATGGTTTGCAGGTGCGCATTCAGACATTGGCGGCGGTTACTACCGCGATGGCCTAGCCGATATTAGCTTGCGCTATGCACTTGAGTGGTTAATAGAACAACCACTTAATATATCGTTACTCACTAGCCACGATATAGATTACGAAACCCTACTCCCCGATAGCAACTTAGTAGCACAAGATGACGTAACAGTAACGCCCGATCCGCTCGCATTAAGTCATCAACAAAACTACTTTTGGTTTAACCCGTTTTTTAAATTAGTAGATAGGCAGTGCTATGTATTAATTGATGACGAAGCCAGCAACCTTGAGCCTTTAGTGCACTACAGCGTAGCCGAACGCATTAATAAGCTAACCAGTTACCGCCCAGAATCGCTTAAAAAACTGCATTACAAAATTAGCTACAACGACAACACCACACTTAGCTTTATTGGTTTAAGCCAACATATAGAACTGGCTAATCAAAACATGAACGTGCTGAGCATTAACCAAAGCCAAGATGTAATGGTATTTGCCTCTGAGCAATACAACGCAACCGGCCTTATGTTAGAGCAAGGCGCTACGTACCGCTTTACCTCATACCCAAATCAATACTGGTTTGACGATGGTATAAAGTGCACACCATTAGGCTGGAACCGCGATAACGTACAACTTGGCGTAAAAGAAATCCCAATGGCCGTGCTTGAACCATTTAGACGATTTCCTCGTGCACAATGGTTTTCACTCATTGGTGCTATAAATAAAAACGACGACCACCTTTTTGAAATAGCCAACGGCGCCGACATTAAAATAGATAAATCTGGCGAGTTTTGCCCATTTGCAAACGACTTAAGCCGCTTTTATGGCGCTAATGCCGGAAAAATAAAAGTGAAAGTAACCCGGCTGGAATAAGAGGTTGCAAGTATTTTAAAATGTAGGCCAGAATTTACATCGCGCTTTGGCTTTATAAAAACACCATGCGAGGTATAAAACCTCACCTACAATAATTCAAACGCTTATTCGCCTCACGTAATGAGGCGAATAGCAGAGTTAATTGCCTCATTACTTTTAAGCGCCATATTGAACAGTAATTCACTTTCCTGTGGTAAAAAAGTATTTGTAAGCGAGGTATAAAACCTCACCTACAATAATTAAACCACCGCACTCAACAAACCCGTAGGTGCGATTTTATATCGCGCTTTGGCTTTTAAATAAGACCAAGCTAAACACCTATAGGCGCCCAGCTTGCTCGCGCGAAAAGCGTAGCTTTTAAATGTAGGTGGGAGTTTCTCTCGCGTTTTTTGAACTTAAGCAGTATTCTTATTCGGTACTTCAATGATATTCTAAGCAAATACATGATTGAAAGGACGCCTCATGATTCTAAAAGATAAAACCCTCATCAACAGCAACTCATCTAAAATACAAGCAGGTCAAAAGCAAGAGCTCGACGTTGCCTTTTATTTACGCCGCGCCTTTAAAGATCATAGTCAGGTATTTGTGTTTAACGATGTAAAATTTAAACACAATGGCGAAACCGCACAAATAGACCACCTAATCGCATACACCTATGGCTTTATTCTTATCGAATCTAAAAGCATTACAGGCGAAGTAACGATTAATGAACATCAAGAATGGAGTCGCAGTTATCGTGGTAACTGGCAAGGTATGCCATCGCCAATAAAACAGGTTGAATTACAACTAGAACTATTAAAAAGCCTAATGCGCGACAATGCACCTAACCTACTCACTAAATTATTTGGCAAGCTGCAACAGGGTTTTGGTGGCAGAGAGTGGCATAGTATTTGTGCAATATCGAGCAATGCCATTATCAATCGAGAAAACACACCAAAAGCAATTGAAGATCGATTGGTTAAATCAGAATTTATAACTGATAAATTACTCGAAATAATGAAGCTTCCTGCGTCTAAACCTAATGCGCTTCATCTTTTTACAACAAACGTTCGACCTTGGTTCAGTGAAGAAACACTCGATAGAATTTGCCAGTTTATTTTAGATCAAAATATATCACCTAACTTACAAGAGCCTTCATATGTACCTGCAGAAATAAGCGAATCAGAATCTGTATACGATGAGAGCTTAATAGCGACTAAGCAAGCCATTACTGAACAAGTAAAAACTGATCTAATCAAAGAGATAACATTAGCTTGTAAGCAATGTAATAGCTCGACCAATTTGCAGCCTCTTTCTGGGCGCTATGGCTACTTTGTAAAATGCGGTAATTGCAGTACAAACACACCAATGAAATCACCATGCCCTGAGTGCTCAAGCATCAATACTAAAACAAGCAAACGTAAAGAAAATTACTCTTTAATATGCAAAGATTGTGAGATAAGTACGCCTATTAAGCTTTCGCATTTGTAGGTGCGATTTTATATCGCGCTTTGGCTTTTAAATAAGACCAAGCAAAACACCTGTAGGCGCCCAGCTTGCTCGCGCGAAAAGCTATAGGCGGGAGTTTACCTCGCGCTTTTTGTTTGTAATTTAAAATATATGCGCTTTCAAAGGTTTTTTTAACCTCTGAGAATATTCACGATTAAGATTAGGAAATTGCTTATACATCATCTTTTTTAATTGCTTTTCAGATAGCTTATTACAGAGAGATTCTTGCTCAGCAAGCATTATATTCTTAAGTAACGATCGCCCTGCTCGAGTATCCATTAAAAAGTAAATTGCAGCCCAACTGCTTGCATACAACTTACTGGTATCACCTTTTTTCCACGAGTTATCCAAACCCACTAACGAATCAATTAAAAATACACTTTTAGTAATATTGTTATTTTTCGTCCATGAACTATTCGGCTCAACAATAACTGTTTGCATATTATTTTTAGTAAACTCAAAGTATTCTGCAAATCCCTCATTAAACCATCTCGGGGTGTAGCCTAAGACCGCTTTATTAATAGCGTGCACTGCCTCGTGTACCGCAGTTCGCATTGCACTGTGTGCATTATCATAATGAATAAAAGCAGAATTACTCGCGTGAAAATACATACCCGCAGTGTTTGTAGGGTCACCTCCGCGTTGCTTAATTGCGGCCTCATAAGCGCGGCGCGTAGGCAATACCGTTAAATTAAGCTTTACCTTTTTAAGTGCATGCACGCCAATAATCTGTCCGTATACTTTAAATACAGTATTGAGTTTTATGCGTAACTCTTGGTTAAATGACGAAGGTAAATTAGGCGTATTTAAAGTGAGGTCAAAGTAATCTAGCGGTTCAATAAAACCAGTATCGTAAGTTGCTACCGCAAAATCCGGTTTTTTATCACTAAAGTGCGGCACACCGTCACTGTCCGTCCACGTAAATATATCGCCATTACGCTTATATTTAACCTTTCCCAACGATACATCCACGCAGCGTGTATTGTTAGCTTGCGATAAATGATTATCGGCAGGTACTGATACATTTTGTAAAGTTGCCGAGCTTACATTTTTAAGCTGTTTAGTTGTTAACGGTTCAGTAGTTACCTGCGACGATAAACTACTATAAATTCGTTTAACCTCGCCTATAGGATCATGATAATTAAATACCCGCCCAGTAAAATGATTAGCAATGAGCGCCGATGCAATTAGCAGCACAAAAAATACAAACACCACACGTAATTTTGTTTTAAACATCTTTATGGGCGCCCTTGCCACTGTGCTTCAAACAACTCTTTTTGCTTACCCCGATACTCGCTACACCATACAAAGTCGGCCGACTTCATCCCTTTCTTACGGCAACGTTTGGGCAATTTATAAAATTTTGACCAAGCATCAAGCTTAGCGGCATCTTTATAGCTATCGCTATGCAAAGACATGTTTGATACTTTTTGATTGAGTAACCAATTGCTATTAGGCGTACGATTTGGGGTAGAAGAAGTAGCCTGATAAGCACTACCACTCATTTTAGGCTTACTGCAGTGATTAGCAAGTAAGGTAAATAGCGCTTTATCGCGTGCAGTTAAACGCTCACCTTCTTTATTACTGTAGCCACTTCTAAATTGAGAGCGAATAGCTTCGCGCTGCTTTTTAATGCTATCGCATTGGGCTTGTGTGTAAGCATCACCAGCTTGAGGAAAAGTTGTAAATACGCTAATAAATACCAGTAAAATCCATTTAATCATTATTCATTCCCTGAATTAAAGCTTTAAAATAGTGTACCTATAAATGTGAAAAAACACATCAATATTACTAATCCCAAAAGTAAAAATTAAACCACCACACTCCACAAAACCGTAGGTGCGATTTTATATCGCACTTTCTCTTTAGTAACTAGCCCATTACCTCAATCAACGCTACAAAGCCCGCCTAAACACCTGCAGGCGCTCAGCTTGCTCGCGCGAAAAGCGAAGCTTTTAAAATAATTTACTTATATCGCATTGGCGACGGCAACCAAAGAGAAGTAACCGCCGACTTCTCTTTGGAATCACACGGCGCCCCTCAATTTCACTTATCCTTAAACAAATAATTAATATGAACGTAAACGCGATGAAAGCACAACTTTCACATCCCTGTACGCTGCCCAGTTCGGGTATCCCTACCCTCTCGTTCAAAACTACGTTTTTCACCCATTTACAAGCATCGCTTTCCTCGAATCCATGCAAGGTAATTACTCATTAATTATGTGTTTGCAGGTGAAGTTGAAAGGGGGAAATGTCTGAACAGCGGCCTTAAAATTTACTGTAGGCGCTCAGCTTGCTTGCGCGAAAAGCGAAGCTTTTAAAATAATTTACAAATATCGCATTGGCGATGGCAACAAAGGGGCGCATAGCGCCATGTGTTCATTCTTGAAATACATTATTTCAATAGCTTTATATACCTGAAAATTCTTTCATCCATTTTAAAACAGACTCTTTATTTGGCGTGTAGTAACTTAAATGCGGTAAACCTATTATTGCCGTTGACCTACCATTAATATTAGCTTTGAAACCATAACATTGCCTCTCTCCATGCCCTGCTGGAATAGTTTCAAAAGTATTTAAATTACTTTCATCACAGTACATCGATTTTAAAAAGCCAAACGGTGAGTGAAGTTTGCCATTACCAAAAGTGATGATTACTTTTGGTTTCACTATTTCTATAACAGCTTGATGAAAAGGCCAAAAAGTACCTGCAAAGCCAAAGTTATAATCCTCGTGAGAGGATGATTTTGAAGTGGTAAAAATTAAGTTGCTAGCGCATACATCAGCTACACTTTGACCCAGTCCTTCAAGTAAACCTTGAATTCGCTTTTGAAGTGGGGCGGAACCTTTTGCATATTTATTGTTGCCTTGCTTAGAAGTCGATTTCTTTTTGGGCTTTTCCCATTCTTCATCTAAAAAGGCATTACTCGTGCGAACTAGTGTATCTGCCATAAAATTACCTAACTTGCATTCACCAGAACCACCAGGGTTTAAACCTAATAAATACACATCTCCTTTTTAAAGGTTTCATGCGAGCTATAAATCCCCTCACCAAAGCGGTTATATAAATGACCAAATTGCTGTGTAGCTATGCCTAGCAGCTGTTCCTTCTTAATCCCTATATCCATATTTATTCCTTTTTTCCTAGTAAGACTTTATTGCAGGGTATGATTTATACATTAAAAAAATGTAATAAACTAATTAAATGTCGAGAGTACTAACTGTGAAATTGTCTTAGCACCAACCTTAAAATTAGCTGTAGGCGCGAAGCTTGCTCGCGCGAAAAGCGAAGATTTTAAATTGCCTTACTATCGTTTAAGGCTCGCTGCACCACTTGATAGCAAATAGCACGCTGCTGCTCTTGATTTAAGCTAACTTGTCGCATTGAAAGGATCGTTTTAACTATTTGTTTATGAGAAACGATTGGAAAGGTTGGTCTCTGCTTTAGTTCCACAAACCAACCAGGAAAGCATAAAACAGGTAAAACCGGAGTATTAAAACCGGTTGATTCATAAAGCCATTTATTCACCCAATTAGCTTGATTTTGAGCTTGCTCTAACGGCTTACTTTCAAACCAAGAAGGAAATGCTAAATGGTTATTCTCAAATTTAACTTTGTAATTTGTATCGTCTTTTATTCGTTTATGTCTGCCTTTGGTTTCAATAGCAAATATTCCATTTGGCCCAACAACTAAATGGTCAATATTAAAACCATCTGCTTGTATATCATGAAATACCTGATAACCGTGTGACTGTAATTCTATAAGCTCTGAAGCAACTGCTAATTCTGCATCACGTCCTAGTTTTAGCTTTATTAAGTCGTTAGATTTAACCCAAAGCTTTCGTGCCACATACGTTAGTCCCAATGCGATCACGATAATTAAAAAGTAATTGAGCTTGCCGCTGGCAAACATTTCAGCAATTCCTTTCAAAGCAAAAGGCATGGTGACTATCAAAGCAGACAAAAAGACTAAGCCTATTACATCTAAAACTTTATCATTAACTTGTTCATTAAGTGTCTGCGCTGCAACACGTTTAAGCTTTTTACGATCTACAGGTAGTTTTGCATTCTTCTGATGAAGCCATATTTTGATAAACAAAACACCTAATAGTGAATAAACACTACCAATAACAAATAAAAGGCTTAAACCTTGGTTTAATAAATCATCCATGATGAGTTCCTATAATCACAATGTTTACTTTATACCTTAAAAACAGGTACATGTCGCATCATTCAAACCCACACTACAAAGCTCACCTAAACACCTGTAGGCGCCCAGCTTGCTCGCACGAAAAGCGAAGCTTTTAAAATAATTTACAAATATCGCGTTGGCGATGGCAACCAAGGGGCGGATACCGCCGACTTCTCTTTGGAATCTCTCGGCGCCCCTCAATTTCACTTATCTTTAAACACTAAATTAATATGAACGTAAACGCGATGAAAGCACATCCATGTGCAAGCATCGCTTTCCTCGAATCCATGCGAGGTAATTACTCATTAATTATGTGTTTGCAGGTGAAGTTGAAGGGGATAATTTCTTAGCATCGTCATTTTATTGCTCTCTCGGCTAATACTTAACTCACACGTTTGTTCATGATTAATAGTAATTTAGTCGATTAATACTTGTAGCTGTACCGCATTTCAGTAAACTAACCACTCGCAAACAGGGAGTGGTTTTAATGCAGCAAATTGGTATTTACGAGCAGTTAATTACGCAAGTAATTGAGCAAAACTTAAATCGTGATCAATTTTATGTGGGTGAGCGCCAGCTTGAAACGGCCGAAGCGGCAACATGGCTTTCACGCTTTTTAAGCAAACTTGTAACGCATGCAATCGATGCCATTCCCAACTCAAACGAGCGCCTACAAGAACAAATTAGCCTAGCTAACAGCCTTGTACTTTGGCTTAAAGATCATATTCGCGATGACGAGCTAATTAACGAAAATCTTATCGACAGCCAAGGCCGAATACTTACCGCGCTGTTTAATACCCAAAACCCTATTGCGGCGAATCTTAAAGATTACTCAAGCGATATATTCCCGCTAACGGGGCTTACACAAAGCGAGTTATTTAGCGGTGCTAATGCAGGTATATCGCTCGAAACCGAACTAAAGCGCGAGATTAAATCGTCCGATACTATTTACTGGCTGGTCTCATTTATAAAATGGACAGGGCTGCGAATTTTTAAAAATGAGCTTGAAGCGTTTACCAAAAGCGGCAATAAACTCAAAGTAATTACTACCTCGTACATGGGCGCAACGGATGCTAAAGCCGTTGAGTTTTTAGCAAACCTACCAAATACCGAAGTAAAGCTAAGTTATAACAATCAGCAAGAACGCCTACACGCAAAATCATATTTATTTATGCGCAATACGGGTTTTCATACCGGTTATATTGGCTCGTCTAACTTATCGCATTCGGCGCTTACCAGCGGCCTTGAGTGGAACTTAAAAATTACCGCGCAAGAAATTCCGCACATAATAACTAAAACCAAAAGTACCTTTGAAACCTACTGGGAATCAAAAGACTTCGAGTTATTTACAGGTGCTGTTGAGTGTAAAGAAAAGCTCATTAATTCACTTAACGAGCAACGCGGTGTTGGGCAATCAAGCAGCCAGTTTTATTTTGATATAACACCAAAAACGCATCAGCTCGCTATTTTAGAAAAGCTAAGTGCTGAACGCAGCGTACATAATCGTTTTAAAAACTTAGTAGTTGCTGCTACCGGCACAGGTAAAACAATAATATCGGCGTTCGACTTTAAAACTGTTTACGATAAAAACCCAAACGCACACTTTTTGTTTGTAGCCCACCGAGAAGAAATACTTAAACAAGCGCAAAGCGCTTATCGCGGCGTGCTTAAAAATAACGACTTTGGTGAGCTGTGGGTAGGTAACTACAAACCACAGCGCTACAACCAATTATTTGCATCAATCAAAACGCTGAACAGCCAAATTGAATCGCTCAATTTAACCCACGATTACTACGACTATATAGTGATAGACGAAGTACATCACGTAAGCGCGGCCAGTTATCGCGCTATTTTAAGTTACTTTACGCCCACAATATTACTTGGCTTAACCGCTACACCAGAGCGACAAGATAGCGCAAATATACTCGATGATTTTTGCGGTGTAATAGCCGCCGAAATACGCTTGCCAGAGGCAATAAACCAGCGCCATTTATGCCCGTTTCAATACTTTGGATTGGATGACGACACCGACCTAAGCCAAATAACATGGCGAGGCGGCCGTTACGATATAAGCGAGCTAAGTAACCTTTATACAGGGGAGAACAGCCGCGCTAACAAAATTATATCGAGCTTGGCTGATATCGTAACCAACGTACACGCTATTAAAGCACTCGCGTTTTGCGTAAGCCAAAAACACGCTGAATTCATGGCGTCTAAGCTTAACTTAGCAGGCATAAACGCCGATGTACTGACCAGCAAAAACACCAATGAGCGCGCAGCTAAACAGCAAGCACTACGCCAAGGCGAAGTACAAATACTTTGCGTGGTTGATATTTTTAACGAAGGGGTCGATATTCCAGAGGTCGATACCTTACTATTTTTACGCCCAACTGAAAGCTTAACACTGTTTTTACAGCAGCTCGGCCGTGGCTTGCGTTTACCTGATAACAGCCAAAAGCAATGTTGCACCGTACTCGACTTTGTTGGCAATGCGCGCCCAGAATACGACTTTGCTAGCAAGTTCCGCGCATTGATTGGTAAAAGCAACCAACCAATAAAAACCGAGGTCGAAAACAACTTCCCGCATTTACCGCTGGGTTGTCGTATAGAACTACAAAAGCGAACACAACAAACAATATTAAAAAATATTCAGCAAGCCATAAACAGCAAACGCCGTTTACAACAGCTGATCAATAGCTATCCGCAACATACCAATGACGCGCTTACACTAAGTAACTTTTTACGTATAAACCCACAAGTCACCCTTGAAGATATCTACAAACCAAAAGATAAAAAACTCGGCGGCTGGCACTGGTTAAAAGGCGATGAAATACCAGCAGAACAAGCCGATATTTACGCCGCGTATTATCGCGCTATAAACACCCAATTACTCGGCTGCGACTCACTCAGTTATTTATGCTTTTTACGTGATTTATGTAATAACAACTTTAGCTTTACCCCAACAGCACAAAACCAACAGTACGCGCTTATGGCGCATTACAACTTTTGGGATAACACAGGTACAAGTTTAGGGTTTAAAGCGCTTGAACAAAGCTTACAAATACTTAAACACAAAGAGTTACAGCAGGAGCTTAACCAAGTAATTGCGCTTTTAATAAAACGCATTCACCAGCAAGAAAGCGATTTAGCATGCCTACCTAATCACGCAATAAAATTACACAGCCGCTACACCCGCCAGCAAATACTCGCAGCATTTGGGGCGCACACGTTTGATAAAAAATCGACTGCCCGCGAAGGCGTTTTAGAATTTAAAAACCAAAACTTAGAGCTGTTATTTGTAACACTTAATAAGTGCGAAAAAAGCTACTCGCCTACAACGCTGTATCACGACTACGCAATCAGCCCCACCCTGTTCCATTGGCAAACACAAAACAGCGCCCGACCAGTACACGGCCGCGGCCTAAGTTACATTCAGCACCAACAAACAGGCAAAACCATCCTGTTATTTGTGCGAGAACAAGGCAAAGATGAAAACGGCCGAACTATGGGGTTTGTAAACTACGGCGAAGTTAAGTACCAAAGCCACAATGGCAGCCAACCGATGAATATAACGTGGAAATTAACCAACCCCATGCCAAGTGAGATGTGGCATGAGGCTGGGAAGTTGGCGGTTGGGTGATGAGCTAAAACTTTGATTAAATCAAATTTTAAATATTTTTAAGGAATAACAAATGAAAAGTTTACGTGGCCTTGCTCTTGCCGCCTTTGTAATAATGATATCTGTATTATGTAGTATAATTGCTCAATTCGGCTTCTCACCAGATTCACCGATTGAGCAATGGGGAGCTTTTGGAGATTTCATTGGAGGAACATTAAATCCCATTTTTGCCTTTCTATCATTTATTTGTTTATTAATGACAATTGTTTTACAAAATACAGAACTAAAAGAAACAAGAAAAGAGTTTACCCGTGTAGCAAATGCTAATGAGCAGCAACTTTCACTTATTTCCAACCAACAACAAAAAGATGATACTTATAAAGTAATTCAAAAAGTTACTGAGCGTCTTAACAAAAACTACAATGAAAATAGATTCAAAGAAAAAACTCTTTCTTTACATAAAATTATCTTGGGTGGTGCAGATTATAATAAAAACCTCGATTTCAAACTTCTATATGACGCATGCAATGACACTAGTAGTGACGATTATAAAATCATTAAATACATTGAAAAAGATCTTTTCTTATTAAAAGATCTTCTTGAGAATTATGACAAGTTAACTAACTTAGAAACAGGGAAACCCAACCCATTAGTTAACTTTTATCGAAATGAGTATAGCGAATTGGTTAAAGCATTAGGCTCAAATGGACTTATTAGCCATAATTTATTGTACAACATCTTCTATTATTAATAATCAGCATCATCAATAAAACCTACCGGCAAACCATTTAATCGTTCTGAGTTGTAGTGGGCAACGATAAAACCTTTTAGGTCATTTACAATATGCTCAGGGACATCATTATCAACTAAGATAAATTGACAAGTTTTATTATTAATTTCATATTTTTCGGCCAATCCAATTATGAAATCATATATATTTTTATATTTAGCTGGATCTGATACGGCTTCACTTCGATCAGCATCAAGATTACTTACTTCTTTATATTTTTGCTCTTTAGTTTTACCTAAATACTTACCAACAGTATCAATCATTAAAAATGATGGGTAATTGATCTTATTATTTAAAGCTTCTTCCATCAATGAACACATATAACCGATTCCTACTATGGTTCTTAAACCACCAGATGTAATATCAGAATATTCTATATCTCGGACTCTTGGATAAAAAGTTTTTTTGTCAAAGCTCACTCCTTTAGGTGACTTTATGCGAATAAAGCGAAGATAAGACTGCAAGCTATCAGCTAAACTTTCTAGAATTTCTGTCATTGTTGGTGTACTTTTACGTAGTTCCTCTAGTTGTTCTTGTAAACTTATAATACTTTTTTCAATAGACTCTTTCGATATTGATAAATTATTATGCTTATTTCTTACCTTTAATCTTGAAACGAGCTCTTTGCGGCGCTGATTTAATTCTCCAAGTGTTGAAACAAATATATCTCTTTCAGCAATTTTGGGGGTAACTGCCGTGTTCTTTTCTTGAAGTATGTACGCTTCTTGCTCAGCAGCTTCTATCTCTTTTAATTTTAATTGACAGTTTTCCCAATCAAACTTTGCTTTGTTTGCAATACTTTCCGTTTCTTTGGCTCTTCTTTTGAGAAGATTTATTTCACTATATATTTTCTCATTAGCAATTATTTCAAAATTTTCTCTAGCAACGGTAACTTCAAAAGTATTATCGCAAACAGGACATAATTCAATCTCTTGCTCAACCTCACCAATAATCTTTTTCGCTGAAACAGACGCTTTATATTTACTAATATCATTTAAATAATCATTTTTTAGTCGGGTAAACCGTTCAATCTTTAATTGGTGTTCCTGCATATCTGCATTAATAACTCTACGTTCCATTGCTAAATTTGCCAATTCAGTTCTTAAGGCTTGATATATTTCAGGATCTTCTGCTTGTGTTTCATTCAATTTAGCTATTTCTTTACTAATATTCAGTATTTCGGCATCTACAGCGTCTATTTCATCATCTAGTGTCGTAAGCGTGCCAAATTCTGCATCTCGTAAAAACTCAGAAACAGTTTTGAATGTTTTATCTAGCTTATTTTTTTGATTGGTTTTCTCAGAAATAAGCCCTTCTAAATTACTAATGTTACTGTCTAAGGCGTTAAAAATGTATTTAAATACTTCTTTATTTTTTGTTTGTACAGCCCAATTATCAGACTTGAGAAACTTTTCACTACCTAAAACATCTTGGTTGATATAACTATACTTAAAAAGATCTCTAAAGCTCATTCTAACTTGTTTGGAGTCATCTTTAGTTGGTGCTTCTTTAAGTTTTACCCTACTAAAATTCAAAGCGTCTAACAAAAAGTCTGAGTAAAATCCCGCCTCTGGATATTCTGTATTCGGACTGAAATTTGGTAAGTAGTTTGTAGCTGCATATTCACCTATTTTATCATACGCACAAGGATATACTTCAACCACTCGATTTGGATTAAAAAGATCACGTTTGATTGTATACCTATCTTCATTAAGTGTTACATCTAACGCTGCGTACCTTCCTGCTAACTCAATTTCAGGATAAGATTTAAATTTCTTTCCACCTAATAAGTAATCAATTATATTAAGTATGCTTGATTTCCCTGTCGCTGAATCCCCGTAAATTATATTCACACCAGGGTTGAAATTAACTTGATAATTTTTATTCCTACCAACGACTATAACCTGATTAATTAAAATATTACTTGCCATTAAAATGCGTCCATTCTCATTATTTGCCCTAGTATATTGTTTAAACTGCTTTGACTTAAGCTCAATGTTTGTTTTAGTTTGTTGCAGTTAAGTGCTACTTCTTTGAAATAGTTTTCAGTAAATAAATCTGAAAGCTCATAACCCTTAGCTGTTAACTGATAGAAAAAACCATCATTTTTTTTATATTCTACTTTTACTAAACTTTGAGCCGTAAGAATTGTTAATAATGATTTCAACCCTTCTCTATCAAACAATGGATCTAAATTTGCAGAAATAGAAGCTATAGAATATGAATTTCGTTCACTAAGTAGCACCTTTGCTTTGCCCAAGATTTCCATCACTTTATTAAGCTTTACAGGGTTTTTTACCAAGAAATAATAAATATGTAGACGTTCATTATTTAACTTCAAAGTTTGTCGTTTTGTGTGACTTAAAGTTCTAACTATGATAATCAAAATTGCAAGATTTAGATTTAAGTCATTTTCTGGATTTATAAAGGGTAATTTCATTATTAATTACCTGTTTTAGGATTTAAACTCTGTTCTTTACACCACCAAATATCAAGCTCTTGATTGTTAGCCATCTGATGTAACATGCCTTTTTTATGATACAATCTTAATGCTGGTATAAAGCTTTTCAGTAGTGTCGAGTCTTGAGCAGATATCCTGCTATGTACCTCTGATAAGAGTTGACCTGAATTCATATTCCCATCAGCCAGATACATATCATAACAATCTTTATAGAGTTCACGTATATTCTCTATCATCTCTGTGAGATACTTTTGATCGTATTTTGAACTAAGTAACTTACGCATATATTCAGCATTAAAGAATAACTCTTTCGCATTATCTCTAGAGTGTTTTGCAATATCCGCGACAAGCATTTTAAGTACAAAAATCTCTTCTTCATATTGAGTGCAATCTGATAACGACTGACGACCAACTTCATATAACTTAGTATGTGTATGCTCTTCAATTATAAAGTTTTTTACAATACTGCAAACAACTGAAGTTGAATTCTCTGGTTTAGAAATAGAGTTATGGTCATCAGGTACCGACACCACATCTTTTTCAATTTTATCAACTGCAACTGCACTATGCTTTGTCACTACCTCGTCGTAAGTACCATACAAGTATTTAGTAGTAGGTTTTTCATCTAAATTAACCCAATTTTGGTTCAAATTATTAATAAATTGCTGAACTGGATTTAAGTTCTGTATTTGAAGGTTATTACTTATTAATTTGCCATACACAGCCAGCTCAGACCCCTGATGAGGTACAGCTAAAGAAACAAATAACCTAACACAAGTAGTACCACTTTTAGAGATATCGTTATTGATCAAGTTTTTTGTAATTAATCCCCCCATGCTATGAGCCACAATATAGATGTTGTCATATTGTTTTAACGTAAAACGTATATGAGTTGATAAGTTATTAGACAACTCATCGATGTCCAAGTTTTTTTCCTTTTTATGTGTGACTCTTCTTATTATGGCTTTTAAACGACGGAGCTTTACTTTCGCGTCAGCGAAAAGGTTTAGCAGTGTTGTAAAGTAACTATATGAGGCAATATCAAAATTTTCTTTGATATAATCATCCTCTAATAAAAGAGAAGCAAAAGATTTACCGTTGGCATTCACCCATGTTGTTTCTGAATCACCAGTAAAGCCATGAATAAACAAAATTAAATTCTTACATGACTCTTTTGATTCATAAAAGGTGAAGTTTTCATCCTGCATAAATTTTTCCTTTAGACATTTGTCATTACCATCCTTAAATAAGTAGCTAATGTTGCTTTGAATAGTAACAATCTAGCCATTGAAAAATTAAAATCATAAAAAGTATGGAATATATTAGTGCCTATATTCATAACCTTTAATCTACCAGCACACGCCAATTCCCCGTGATCACACCTGAAACTGAGTTAATGATGAGTAATTTACAGCATGGATGCTGTACAAAGCGTAGCTTGGCCATGGATGGCCTATCTACGCTGGTTACGTTCACATCATTAACGTAAGTTGAAGACACTGTGTGATCCTCGGGTGCGCCGTGGGATTCCAAAGGGCGGTCGGCGGCAGCCGCCCTTTGGTTGCCATCGCCAACGCGATATAACCTCGAATAGAGGTTTTTTAATCCTTTAAACTCACATCAAAACACCAATTTATGAACGCGATATAAAATCGCACCTACACATTAATTACGCCGAAATTTAAAAGCTTCGCTTTTCGCGCGAGCAAGCTCTGCGCCTACAACCCAAAGCGCGAGGTAAACTCCCGCCTACGGCACGAACTACAAATTATTCATTACACGTCATACCTTGGCTTTTCTTCCGCCACTAAATCAAACCCTGCACTTGGTTGCTGATATTTAAAACCTGGCGCCTCTTCAAAATAACCTTTGGCTACCCACAATTTAGCGCTGTTAGCTTGCGCTACTTGGTAGGCCCAATTGCTAACCGAAAGCGACTTATTTGAATCGCAATTAAAGTAATTACTCAGTTCACTTGTTAAATGCTGGCTATTAACTACTAAATTTTGTTCTTGCCAACGTTCGCGGTGAAGTTGCGCAGCTAAAAAGTCACTTTTACTGTTATTACAGGTGCTGTGTGCTGCCACAAAGTTATGACCTAAATCATTTGCGTAGCGAGCAAACGGTATAAAGTGATCAACCTCGGTTTTACTGTTCAACGGTTTTTGGCAATAAAAACAATTACCGTGCTGAAGCTCTATCAACACAGGCTTGGCCTTACTCAGTGCATTGCGATCAAAGCCGAATAAAAATTCGTGTAATTGGCTTTGTGGGCCAATTAAGGCTTGATTATGCTTAATACTTTGAATTTTTTGCAGCCATGCATTTTTTGCTAAATAAACAACTAAGTCGTAAAAACGCCTAAAGCAGCCTGCAATACCTTCATTTAAGGTGATGTATGATTGGCCTTTAATATGGGGATACAAGAAGCACTCTTCTTTGCCATTTAATTTTTGTAATAGCCAAAGCGGGCCGTCTTTAATGGTTTGTAATGTTGAGCTGCGTATATTTTTCCAACTGTCGCTCTTTTTTAATTGGCTAATTGAATTAATATTATTTAATTTTGCATCATGAAGCGTAGTTATAATTTTGGCTTGTTTATTAGAGTTGGTATTTTGTAAAAGTAGTTGCTCTCTATTATTACCAATTGCACCAAATGGCGACGCTTGGTGCCAATATAAAGTAATAAATTTGTCGACTAATTCATCAAATTTTATTTGTAACTGTGCTTGCGGATCCGCGTGGTGTTTTTCGATACTAATATCAGCCAGTGCATGTAAAAGTGCAAACTTATAAGTAGCACTAAAATCACCTTCAACTAATAAGCGCTGAATGTAAGCAATAAAGTCGAGCTGTTGTTGCATTGATCCAATCATAAAACGTGTACTACTTTTATAAGCGCATTTAACCACACTTCACTTTCGCGCTCTGGTCGCTTGTCAACACTTTGCCATTGTTTAATAACTTTTAACTGCGTAGCGCTAAGTAAATGCGTTAAAGCATTTTCGTTTAAATCGGTAAATTCACGGCCATTATGCACACGCTCTGTATCGCCATATTTAAACGATACATACAAAACGCCATTCGATTTAAGCGCATTTTGTAGGTTTAAAAACACCTGCGGTAACTCAGCTTTTGGAACGTGTAATAAACTAGCGCAGCACCAAATACCGTCGTATTGATTTACACAATCTAGCTCTTGGAATGTTTTAACCGCTACAGGTTGTTGTAAGTAACTGCTTGCCAACTCTGCCAGCTCTGGGCTTGCGTCAAATGCACTTACAGTAAAACCCTGCGCTTTAAAAAAAGCGGCATCGCGCGCACTGCCACAACCGGCATCTAAAATACTCCCGTGCTGTGCAACGTGCGGTAAAAACTCAACATAAAGCGCCGACACGTCAACGTTAAGTGTTGAGTCGCTAAAAGCTTTGGCATTTTGGTTGTAATAAGTAAGTGTGGTGTTTGACACGAGACTCACCGCTCCTTGGCTAATCGTTTAACAGCTAAGGCACTGTTAATACTGCATTCATTATTTGTTTAATCTACAGGAACAAGCGCATTAAATATAGGCTTAATAAGTAGAAATTTTTAAATTAATACGCCATTGTTATTAAGCACTGATGTTAAGTGATACATACGCAGTATAAAATTTAAAATGCAATACAAACGCCCTTCTATAAACACCTGCATACTGGCATTCTCATAATTACTGATGGTTTTTACATATTCACACAAACCCGTGCCGCTAAAATACAAAAGCTGGTTTATACTGTTTTAATAATAAACAAAAAATTACTCTTTTTGAGGCGCAATGAATAAAATAAAAACCGTATTACTGTGTTTGCTATCTAGTACCTCTTTGAGTGTTTTTGCCTGCGAAAGAACGCTCACCGTTGCCTCGCACGATGCCTTTTGGCCACCTTATGTAATGGGTATGAACGGCCAGTTACAAGGTAGTGAAGTAGATGCGTTAAACATTATTTTTAAAGACTCCCCTTTTTGTTTTGAAGTTAAAATGTTGCCAAATTCTAAACGTGCTTTTACAGAGATTAGGCATGGCCGAATAGATTTAGGATGGGCGGCAAGTTATACCGATAAACGTGCACAGTTTGTGCACTATACCAACAGCTATCGCACTGAGGTAATGCGCTTATACCAAAATAAAAACAATACGCATAAAGTTAAAAGTTTGGCTGATATTTTTAACCAAGGTTTAACCATTGGCGCTAATTTTGGTAGTTACTATGGCGCTGAGTTTGAGCAATATAAATCAACCCATAAAAGCCAAATAGAATACACCAGCGCAACCAGTAAACGCTTTGAAATGCTTAATAAACAACGCATTGATTTTGCCATTGAAGACGAGCTTGTTGGCACTTATTTTAGTAAGCGAGGTATAAGCTTGGTGGCTATGCCCAACTTTAATGCAATAAACAAAGACGACATTCACTTAATGCTTAGCAAAAAAACAGTGTCGGTTGACGACGTTAAAGTAATTAACCAGCTTATTTTGCAAAATAGAGCCGCACTTAAAGCGCTATTTGAGTAACACGTTTGTAAGGACCTTGTATGAAAACTTTACTAATGGCGTTTATTTTTTTATTTACTCAATGTAATGCCCTCGCATGTACTAAAACATTAATAATGGGCACCAACGAAACCAATTGGGCGCCATATTTAATTAAGCAAGGTGATAGATTTTTAGGCACAGAAGTGGATGCTGTTAAGGCTATTTTTGAAGATTCAAAATTTTGTATTAAATGGACTTATTTTCCGAGTTTTTCGCGTGTTCAAGCTGAGCTTAAAAATGGTCGGGTAGATATAACCTATGCGGCAAGTTATACAAAGCAACGCGCTCAATATGCGCACTTTAGTTTGCCTTATCGCGAAGAAATAATGCTGCTTTATAAACACAAAGATTCAGCTGATGTAACCAGCTTGGCTGATCTTTTTAGTCAAGATTTTACAGCAGGTATTAACCGAGGAAGCTTTTTTGGTGATGAGCTTGAACAACTCAAAACCAAATATTCAAAACAGGTCGTACTTACTGCTCAAGCAAATAATCGATTTACCATGTTAGATAAAAAACGAATCGACTATGTTATTGAAGACTCTGCGGTTGCGCAGTACTTTGTAAAAAAACACTCCTCAATTTCGCAGGTAAAAACTATTACACCGATTAACGTTAACAATGTGCATTTTATGCTAAGCAAGAAGTCGCTCACACTTGATGACGTGGCAACTGTTAATCAGTTAATTACTAAAAATGAGGCAGCTATAAAGTCAATTTATCAACCTGTGCATTAAAACATAGGTGATAACTTAGCTATTTGGTGCCTGCTCTTTAATGTTGCTTGGTGGCTGGGAGTATATTCAACGCCACATACGCTAAAAATAGTGACTTAAAACCGAGAATTGCCGTTATTTTTACTTGGTTATAAATTAGCTGCCTTTTATCTTTCATTCGTTGTGGCTGATCTGTATAATTCGCCAGCTAATTTACCCTATTGTCTGGTTCTTGTTTGTGGCGTTTTGCTGCAGCGTACTCCTGTCAGTACTAATCTAGGATTACCTTTTTTGATCTCCACCGCAAATATTACGATGCAGTTTGGCGCAGAGCCGTTGTTTGAAAACATTTCAGCTAAATTTGGTAACGGTAACCGTTACGGTTTAATTGGCGCTAACGGCTGCGGCAAGTCGACTTTCATGAAAATTTTAAGCGGTGCGCTTGTTCCAAGTGCGGGCAATGTATCTATTACTCCAGGGTTAAAAGTAGGTAACCTAAGCCAAGACCAGTTTGCTTTTGAAGAGTTTAGCGTAGTTGATGCCGTAATTATGGGCGACGTAGAGCTTTGGAAAGTAAAGCAAGAACGCGAACGTATTTACTCGTTACCAGAAATGAGCGAAGAAGACGGTATGAAAGTAGCCGATCTTGAAAGTGTATTTGCTGAAATGGACGGTTATACGGCAGAAAGCCGCGCTGAAGAGATTTTGCTTGAAGCGGGTATCGATAAAGAATTTCATTACGGTTTAATGGCAAACGTTGCTCCAGGTTGGAAACTACGTGTGCTTTTAGCGCAGGCGTTATTTGCAAACCCTGACATTTTGCTACTTGATGAGCCTACCAATAACTTGGATATTCATACAATTACGTGGCTTGCTAACGAGCTTAACAAACGTAAATGTACGATGATTATTATTTCGCATGACCGTCACTTTTTAAACTCGGTATGTACACACATGGCCGATATTGATTACGGTGAGCTGCGTATTTACCCTGGTAACTATGAGAAATTTTTAGAAGCTGCGGGCTTACAACGCGAGCAACTTTTAGCTGAAAACGCTAAAAAGAGCGCTGAAATTGACGAGCTACAAGACTTTGTTAACCGTTTTGGTGCTAATGCTTCAAAAGCTAAGCAAGCAAGTTCACGCGCTAAAAAAATGGATAAAATTAAGCTTGATGAAGTTAAATCTTCAAGCCGTATGAGTCCATCGCTTTCGTTTGACGAAGGTAAAAAAATGTATCGCCAAGCGCTTGAAGTTAATAAGCTTGGCCATGGTTTTGATGGCGAAACGTTATTTAGCGGCGGCGACTTTTTACTTGAAGCAGGCGCTAAGCTTGCTGTAATTGGCGAAAATGGTGTGGGTAAAACTACATTTTTACGCTGTTTAGTAGATGAGCTTAAAAGTAACGAAGGCGAAATTAAATGGTCTGAAAATGCGAGCTTTGGTTATTGCCCGCAAGACAGCACTAAAGATTTTGATAACGATTTAACGTTGTTTGATTGGATGTCGCAATGGCGTACAGCTAAGCACAACGATTTAATGGTTCGTGGCATGTTAGGCCGTTTGTTGTTTACCGCAGACGATTCAAACAAAAAAGCGCGTAACTGTTCTGGTGGTGAAAAAAATCGCCTGTTATTTGGTAAATTAATGATGCAAGACGTTAACGTGCTTGTTATGGACGAACCAACTAACCACATGGATATGGAAGCCATTGAAGCGCTTAACAACGCGCTTAAAGACTTTGAAGGTACGCTTATTTTTGTAAGCCATGACCGTGAGTTTGTTTCGTCATTAGCTACGCGTATCATTGATATTAAAGATAAAAAAGTAATCGACTTCCAAGGTACGTTTGACGAATACCTAGCAAGTTGTGAAGAGAAAAAAGCGTAAACTTTTTCTTATTGCTTATAAAAACGGTGCTAAATTTAGCGCCGTTTTTTTATGTGTGGTGAATAGTTAAATTAGGCGTTTTCATATAACCCTTGTGGGCGCGTAGCTTGCAGGTATGAATAGCTCAGTCAAAAGCCCTATTTGATCGGTGCTATTTAAGCCGCGATTAAATAGGACTCTTGTCCTGAATGCTTGTTGTTGCGTTTAAACGAGCCTTTGCCTTTTTTAGCTTTAACTACTTGTGGTTTAAATAATTTAGAGGTGACCATTGCCGCTAGCGCATTGTGGTTTATAACGCCTCGCCCTGTGTCTACCGCGCTGGTGTTTGCGGTTTTTGCTTTAGATTTTTTAGTCATATATTTCCTATTAACTAATGGTTACTTTAAGTAAAACTTGGATTTAAATAATAAAAAGGCTTTTATATTAGCCTATTTAAGAGATGGCGATTGTAGGCTTAATTTTCAACCGCGCAAGTATTTTTAATGCCCAATAAGTGTTTTTTTATAATAAAAAAGTATAAAAAAGCGCAGTTAATAACTGCGCTTAATAGATAACCTGAACTCTGGATAATAAATCTATCTCTAGCAGCTATTTTCAGCGCTAACTGCGTTGAATTTACTTGCAATAGGCTAGCTATTGACGCGTAAATTCGCCTTGTTTTCACTGAAAACCTCTGGCTAGAGAAATAAGCTTAAATATCATCATAATAAAATATATTGGTATATCTCTTAACCAGAGTTCAGGTTAAATAGTTTTTAGCTTTAATTAAAAACTAAAGCTTACTTTTGCGTAGTACGTTCTGCCGTCAAAGCCGTAAGGTAATGCACGTACAGGATATTTAAATGCGCCGTTGGTGATAAAATTAAGTACTTCGTCATCACCTAATTCATCTGGCGTTTCGTCAAATACGTTATCGGCACCTACCGAAAGTGCAAACATGTCATTAATTTGGTAACTAACGTTTAAATCAACTAACACCGCAGACTCAACCGTACTTGTTGGTTTAAATGAACCCGTAGGCGAAAGCTCACCTGGTAATGAAATATGGTCGTTACCAAAGTATTTTACGTCTGTTTCGCCAAAGTAGTTAAAACGAATGGTTGATGTGTAGGCATCGCGTTCGTAGTCAAACGTAAGCGTTGCACGTTCGCTCGGTTGTCCGTCGGTAAAAAAGCTGCGTTGTAAATCATCAAAAGCAACCGCTTCAGGAATACCGTCTTCAGCGTTTACGCCGTCAATTTTGGTATCGTTTAGGTTACCTGCAAAAGTTACTCCTAAATTACCGCCTTCAACTTCTGTGCGGTACGATGCAATAATATCAATACCTTGCGTAGTAGAATCAACTGAGTTTGAGAAGTAGTTAGCTTGCACAGCTCCCGTTGCTTGTAGCGCTGCAACTGCATCACCGCTAAACGATACGTCGTCAGCGGTAAGTAAGCTGCCAAGTGTAATACGGTCTTCAATTTCTACACGGTAAAAATCAACCGTTAACGAAAGCTCGCTTGTTACATCGTAAACAAAACCTGCACTGTAGTTTGTTGAGGTTTCAAGCTCTAAGCTATCTACGCCTAACGCACTTGGGAAAGCGGTCCCTGTGTTTGCCGTGAACGACTGCGTTAACGTGCCGTCTGAGCCTAAGTTAGTTGTAAACGCTGTATAACCACTTTGTTGAAGTGATGGCGCTCTAAAACCAGTAGATACTGCACCACGTACTGCAAAGTCATCTGAAAATTCATAACGTGTTGCTAATTTACCAATTAAATCATCCCCAGCATCTGAGAAGTCTTCATAACGTAGCGCACCACTTACGTTCCATGCGTCGGTGATCATGGTTTCTACGTCTACATAAACTGCGTAGCTGTTACGGTCGCTGTCGTTAGCTGCTTCAGGGCGTAGGCCGTTATAAGCTTGAAAACCACACTGTGCAAATTGATCCTGATCGTTTACAGATGGGTACGAGGTATCCATATTTGCTAAACCACACGCGTACGATGCTTCATCGCCAGGTACTATTTCGTAGTTTTCTTTACGGTATTCGGCGCCTACTGTTACGTATAAAGGCTCACTACGGCCAATATCTACAATACCGTTTACATCAAGGTTAACCGTTGTTTGATCAAATCTAAAACCACCTGAGTAACCACCAGTAGGGCCTGCGTTTGCTGCAATGTCGGCATCGCTTGCACTTGGGTTGTTAAATAAATACTCAGCCGCGTAAGAAGCGTTTAATGTATTACGTGATGTAAAATCGTATTGGTTTTCGCCATAAACAGCCGATACATCGTAAGTCCAATCTGTGTTTATATCGCCTTTAAAACCAAGCGCTACTGAAATATCTTGTGCTTCGTTATATATGCGCGGTAAAAAACCATCACTATATACTTGAGTTACGTTTTTAGAGGCTTCGTTAAAGTTACGGTAAAAACCATTACCCAGCGCCGTACGCTCTGAGTAGCCACCAAACGAGTAAAGCTCACCGTCGCCCATTGGTAATGCCATGTTGTAAAATAACGACGTAAATTCACTTTCTGAGTTACCTTGGCCCCAGCGTACATCTTCACTTAGCGTACCTGGTTCAACATTAAGCGAACCACCCGTATCGCGCTCTGCGCGGTTAGTGCCGTCTGCATCACGGTACTCAAGCGATAGGTTAATAAAGCCGCCTTCGTTACCTAATTCAAAACCACGGTTTAAACCTGCTGAAATAGTGTCGCCGTCACCTTCACTTGTGCCGCCGTATTGTACAAAACCCGTTGTAATACCGGTTGAGTTATTAAGAGATAAGTTAATTACGCCTGCAATAGCATCAGAGCCATACTGCGCTGCAGCGCCATCGCGTAATACTTCAACGCCTTTAAGCGCTGTTAGCGGAATGGCGTTCATATCGGTACCCGCAGCGCCTGCACCTACTGTACCATTAAGGCCAAAAATTGATTGGTTATGACGACGTTTACCATTTACTAATACAAGGGTTTGATCTGGTTGTAAGCCGCGAAGTGTCGCGGGTCTAAATAAATCAGAACCGTCTGATACTTGTGTACGCGAAAAGTTAAACGAAGGTGCTGTCGCTTGTAGGCTTTGGCCTAGCTCGGTAAAACCACCTTTAGTTAAATCATCTGCGTCAATTAAATCAATAGGAGAAGAAGATTCTGTAGAGGTACGGTTAGATACACGCGACCCTAATACAGATATTTGCTCTATGTTTTTAGCAGCTTGCACTGGTGCTTCTTCTGCGTTAACAATGCTTGGTGCGCTAAACGCGAAAGCAACGGCTACAGCAAGTGTGTTTAAACGGTATGTTGACATAGTGACGACCCTGTTTTTTTGTATTCTTAATAATATGTGTGTGGTTATGATGCTCATAACCTGTTGCAAACATCCTAGCAACATATGCAAACAAAAAGAAATGAAAAAACTAAATATTTGGTATAAGTATGCAAATAAACTTCAAGATAAGAAAAAACCACATCAAATTGATTGAAATGTGCGCTAATAAAGAATTAAACATCACAAAACAGAATGTTTAACGCTTTACTTACAATGCGGTTTTGTTCGTTATTTTACCCTTTTAAAGGAAATAGGCAGCGGATGGTCGTACCTGTGCCTAATATACTGTTAACTTCTATTTTTCCACCGTGATCGCTCACCATAGCGTATACAAGTGTCATACCCATACCGGTGCCTTTTCCGACTTCTTTTGTTGTGTAAAAAGGGTCAAACATATGCGCTATTGTGTCTTCATTCATTCCACAACCGTTATCTTTTATTTCAATACAAATATTTGTGTTTAGTTCAAAAATATTCACTTCGATAATGCAGCCTTTTTCTAAATCTAACTCGCAAGCTTGCCAAGCATTCATTAAAAGGTTTACAAAAATCTGATTAATGGACGATAAATTACACCAAATGAGAGGTAGGGGTTCAAACCGCGTTTTTATTTCGCATAATTTAAGTTTGCTACTCAATAGCCTTAAAGCATTATTAGCGCCCGTTGTTATATCGGCTAATTGTTTATCTTGCGAAGAGGTGGGGTGGGCAAAGTTTAATAGGTCATGCACTATTTGTTTAATTCGTTTAAGTCCTTCAACGCTGTCGTTAATTTGTCCCTGCAAATTGTTATAAATCCACGCGAACGGATACTGTAAATTGAGTATATCGATTTCGTGTTTAAAACGGCTCTCTTTAATTTCGTTATTTAAATATTGTTCGTTAAGTTTTAGCAGCGCTACCAGTAAAGGGCTTGCGTTTTGTAGGCTCTCTACGTTACTCATTGCATAGGCAAGTGGGGTATTTATTTCGTGGGCAACGCCCGCGCTCAGTGTACCTAAGGTCGCCATTTTTTCTGTTTGTACAAACAGCATTTGCTGATGTTCTAAGTCGGCTACTTTTTTTTGTAGTTCATTATTTATGGCAACTAAAACGCTACTTTTATCTTTGAGTAATTGCTCTGCAGCTAAGCGCAGCTTTTGTTCGTTTAAAAAAGCACGTTCAAAATTACCATTTGATCCATCCATTCCCTTCATCCATATAAGTAACTTTATACTTAACGTTTAGTCGTCTGTATGCAAATTTGCAACTTTAGTGTGGACAAGGCCTAATATTATGCATGAGTAATTATCCACTTATTACTAATAACCCCGTTATGTAAGTACCACTTAATATAAAAGGTAGGCTCAAACACACCATAGAATATTTTTTTAAGCTATTATTTAACCAGAAATAATTTAAAGGCGACTCAATGACTCAAGTAACACCAAGCACACCAATAAATCAGGTTGATGTACTTTGCATTGATGATGATGAAATAGTACTACGCACGTTAACACGGCTACTTGAAGTAAATGGCCTGTCGGTTATTGTTAGCGATAACCCGCAAAGCGCACTAACGCTTTTTAAAAATCATGAATTTGGTTTAATTATCAGCGATATGCGTATGCCGGTAATGAACGGCGCCGAGTTTTTAGAAAAAGCACGTGCGCTGGCACCCGATACTCAACGCATTTTATTAACCGGCTACGCCGACATACAAACCACCTTAGCGGCTGTTAATCAGGGCCAAATAAATGGTTATATTCAAAAGCCTTGGCAAAACGATTTATTACTTCGTAGCATTAGAGATAGCCTAGAAAAATTTGCACTAAAAAAACAAAATAAAAAATTAGAGGCACAAGTTAAAGCGCAAAACCAAGAGTTGCTAGAGCTTAATAATTCGCTTGAGCAACGAGTAGAAAAACGCACCTTACAAATCAAACAGGTTTTAAAAAAGCTTGAAGACGCCAACGAGCGCGAAAAACAAGAGCATAAATCGACCGTAGAGCTGCTATATAATTTTGTTAACGCAAACCCTTACCTAGATGGCAACAAAGCACAAAATATTGCTAATACCTGTACACAAATAGCACTTTATTTAAACTTGTCGCAAAAAAGCATTGATCTTGCCCCGATGGCTGGTTACTTAGCGCAAATAGGCTTGCTTGCTATGGATCCAGATCTTTATAAAAAACCAGTTAACCGCTTAAATGAGCAACAACGTAAAACCTTTTATACTCACCCAAGTACTGCACAATTAATGTTAATGCCCGCAATGCATTTACATGACTTATCAGATGCTATTTATTATCAGTTTGAGCGCTTTAACGGAAACGGAATGCCCAAAGGCCTTGCCGGAAACGACATACCGATAGGCGCTATGGTGCTTGGTTTAGCGCGCGATTACTGGGATGCGTTTGAGCAGAGCAATGCAAGTGATGAAAAGCAGCGCCACGATGATGCACTCGAAAGTGTAAAACTTTATAGTGGATCGTTTTACCATCCTAAAATTGTACGTGCACTTGAAGCAAGCCATGCAAAATTACATGAACAAAAAAGCACCGCCGGATCAGTGCTAATTTGTAATGCCCATGAACTTAAAGATCAAATGGTACTCGGCCATGCTCTACACAGCCATACGGGTATAATGTTACTGCCTAAAGGTCATGTATTTAGCCGTAAATCGATAGAAAAACTTCAACAGCTAGAATCGAAAAAACCAACCCCATTCAGAATAATGGTGAAAACTGCTAAATGATTGATCTAAATTGCAGTTTTTTTCGTTACAATGTGCATAAAATAGATTATTGAATTTGCTTGAAGGAGCACTCTGTGTCGCGATTTTCTGCGGTTACTGACAACCCCCATGATGGGCGTTTTAACCAAAAAACGGGAATACTGCTAACTAACTTAGGCAGCCCTGATGCACCAACAGCGGCTGCGCTTCGTACATATTTACGCGAATTTTTATCAGATCCACGCATTGTAGAAATACCGCGCTTGGTATGGATGATAATTTTACATGGCATTATTTTACGCGTACGCCCAAAACGTTCGGCTAAATTATATGAAAGTATATGGACCGAAAACGGCTCACCACTTACCCACATTACTCGCCAACAAAGCGTAAAGTTGAATACCTTATTAAAAGAGCAAGGTTATACCAATACAGAAGTAGTAATGGCAATGCGTTATGGCAACCCGTCAATAGAGATAGGCCTTGAAGAACTTCGTGATAAAGGCTTAACGCGTATAATTATTTTACCAATGTATCCGCAATATTCTAGCCCAACTACGGGTTCTACGTTTGATGCGGTATCAAGCGTATTGCGTAAATGGCGTTGGGTGCCAGAGCTTCATTTTATAAATGGCTATCATAAAAACCCCCGTTACATTGAGTCGCTTGCTAATAGTATTAGTGAAGATTTAGAAGCTAATGGTATGCCACAAAAAATTGTTTTTTCGTATCACGGTATGCCAAAATTGTTTTTAGAGCGAGGAGATCCGTACCATTGCCTATGTTTACAAACCACGCGTTTAGTTGTCGAAAAACTAGGCCTTGATAAAGACAAAGTAATTAGTACTTTTCAAAGTCGATTTGGTAAAGCCGAGTGGTTAAAGCCTTATACCGATGCGACGCTTGAAGCCCTGCCTGATGAGGGTATTACCGATGTAGCTATTATCAGCCCTGCTTTTAGTGCCGACTGCCTAGAAACACTTGAAGAGCTAGAAGGTGAAAATCGTGAAATATTCGAAAATGCAGGAGGTAAAAAATACCGTTACATAGCGGCACTAAACGACAGAGACGACCATATTGAAGCTGTGTTTGATGTTATAAAACCTATGTTGTAACCCAAGCTTACTAAAGCTAAATATATTTCGCATTAAGCGGTGTTAAAATTAACACCGCTTTTTTTGTTTTTAAGGCTTTTAAAATATTTAGTTAATTAATTCACAAAGAGGTTAAGAGGCGCTGCGCTTTTAGAGTAAGTGATACATATTGGCTGATCTGGTTTTTCTCAGTTATTACTGATTACCTTATCTTTGTGAAAGAAATTACTTATATTTTTAATAATAATTAAAATAAATAAAAATGTACGTTTGAGGGGAGGCAATACCTAAGCAACGACAATTAAACGCTATCGCTTAAAGTATAAATCAATCGCTTTTGTGAGGAGCTCGTCGAGTTGTTCTTCAAATTCTTCAATATTAATATCAAAGTGCTTTAAGTAAGCCCGAGCCTGAGCAAGTGATAAATTACGGCTGTTAACGCTATATTGTCGCTCGTCTATGGTTTTATCGTAACGAGGTAAAAATACAAATTGGCCATAAAAGGGGGATTTAATATGCTTGTTTGCAAAACGACAAAAATCTTCAATATGCTCAGCACCCTTAGGTCCAAGGCAACCTGGCTCAATGCGATACATTAAGCGAATTTTTTTGTCGTCATTTATTTGCATTTAAAGCCTTTATCTAAAAAACAGTACGCGTACTATTTTCCCATCTTTAATTTGATAACTCGAAATAAGTTCTGAGCGTTTATCAATTACGTTTTCGTCAGTTGAGCAGGTTTCTGAAAGTTCGTGATCAATCACTATATCACCGTGCACTATGCGCTTAATTGGTGATGAGTGAATACACTTTAACTTTTTAAACATTAGCCCATAACGTTCTATTAGTTTTTCTTTACCTTTAAATAATAGCTCATTAGGGAAAATATAAAACTCAACATCTTCGGCATATACACGAAGAAACTCTTCAATGTTACGTGCGTTATATGCTTTAACTAATCGCTCTACCACAGCAAGTGATTCGCGCGATTGTTTAGCTTTAGTTTGCTGCTTAACTGTAAGAGCCTCTTTTGCTTGCGTTACAGCTTTTTCAGCTTCGGCTACAGCCACTGCTTTTTCTATTTTATTTTTAGGCTTTTCAGCAGGTTTAATTTGCTCGTTACCCAGTACCTTTGAATCGTCTGGTTTAGTTGCATCAATTATTGGCTTTTTAAGCTCTGGTGCTTTGTATTCAAGCGTATTTACTTTGTCGTCAGTGTTGGTTTGAGTTACTGATTGCTCATTTTCAACTTTTGGTTTTTCAACGCTTGTTTGAGCTTCAACCTGTGGCTCTTTTTGCTCAGGGTCGCTTTGCTCTGCGGCATAAGTAATTAGCGCAACGGTAGTGATTAAAGAGGCTAAAATAATAGATAACGGTTTCATAACTTTCCTAAAATGAACACTAAATACGTGTAATACCAATTAAATTAAATAAGTCATCTACTATAGCGTTAAAAAATAGCACTATAACAAGGCGAAAATTGTGACATATAGATGTTCTATATGAATAACTTTTAACGCAGTTAGTGAGTTATTTAATGCAATAGAATGATCATATTTTTGATAAAATTGGTATAAGGGTGCAACATAGCAAATTTTAACGTTATCGGGTAGTTAATACCACCACTGAAGCCTACCAGTACTGCTCTACCGTAATATTGCCGGGGTTTTTACGGCGGTTACGCGTAAAATTTTTATCGAGAAGTAGCGCGGTTGTGTCTTTTACCATTTGTGGATTTCCGCAAATCATAAATTGCGCGTTACTAGGCTCAGGGTTTAATTTTACATATTCAAACAAGCCGTTGCTCTCAATTGCGTTAGTAATTCGCCCACTTAAGCCTTCCAATGGCTCCTCTCTACTTACAACCGGAATGTAGTTGAGTTGTTCTGGGTACACTCTTAATAGCTCGTTAATAAGTGCCTGATAGCTTAAATCGTTATTAAAACGCACACCATGCACTAAGTTTATGCTTTTGTATTTTTTCCATACATCAGGCTGTTGTAATATTGATAAAAAAGGTCCTATGGCGGTACCTGTTCCTAACATCCAAAGCTGATCGCTTTGTGGTATTTCATCAAGGGTAAAAAAGCCAGTTGCGTGTTGTTCTATAAGTACGGTTTCGCCAGGTTGTAATGTAGCTAAACGAGGAGAAAGCAAACCGTCAATTACGTTGATAAGATAAAACTCGAGATCGGGATTTTCGGGTGCATTTACATAAGAATAAGCACGAGCAATGCGCTTGTCGCCATCCATTATCGAAAGCTTTGTAAACTGCCCTGCTTTAAATGGCTCTACGTTTGCATTTACGGTTAGGCTAAAGAGTGTTTCGCTCCACCATGTTACGCTTTTTACTGTTGCTTCAACCCAGTTAGACATAGTTACCCCTTGGTTTAGCTAGTTATATCAACCTGCAATAATACCTAATCAATTTGAGAGATTAAACCGCACGTTAACTTCGTTAAAAATTTCTCATTTATGACTGCATGGATGCAGAAGGTAGAGCAATGCAGGAGCAATTAGTGATAACAACTAAATAACGAAACTTTACCTTGTTATCGACACGATTTTCTTACCTCAAAATAGACAACTTAATTAAGCTAATTGGTATTAAGTTTTAAATGA
The DNA here is from genome assembly GCF_008370255.1 of Pseudoalteromonas sp. FUC4. Taxonomy (GTDB): domain Bacteria; phylum Pseudomonadota; class Gammaproteobacteria; order Enterobacterales; family Alteromonadaceae; genus Pseudoalteromonas. Next base: position 87,926 of record NZ_SEUI01000002.1, read on the forward strand.
CTCACTTAAAAGTAAGTTTTATTTATAAACACTAGCATTAAGTGACAAAGACTTACAGCTTCACGGGCTAACAAAAAGTTGTGTTTATGAGTTAGGTTTTATAGGAGGTAATATGATGTTGTAGGCACAGAAGTTTCTCACGCGATCAGTAAAGCTTCTAACTACTTAACCAGTTTAAAAACTGCGTTTTTAAACTGCCCCGCGTTTGCAATTAAATTAAACTAAAATTTTATACTACCTCGTAGTGCTTTGTTTTGGCCGTGTTTGGTTTTTTTATCCATACGTTTGCGTTGTGAATTACGGCTAGGCTTAGTAGCTCGGCGCGCTTTATTGACAACGGTAGCACTGAGTATTAAATCTTTTAAGCGTTTAAGGGCATCTTCGCGGTTTAGTTCTTGTGTGCGGTGGCTTTGCGCTTTTATTATTAAAACGCCTTCTTTAGTAATGCGCGAGTCGTTTAGCTTTAGTAGTCGCTCTTTGTAAAAGTCAGGTAACTTTGAGCGATTAATATCAAAGCGTAAATGAATAGCACTGGCTACTTTGTTAACGTTTTGGCCACCGGCACCTTGCGAACGAATAGCGGTTAGCTCTAGTTCCCATTCATCTATAGTGACAGTATTTGAAATAGTTAACATTACGTTCAGCTCTTATCGACAAAAATGCATTATAACATTTGTAACTATATTTGTGCTGAATCAGCTTAAGTTATAGGACTTTAAAGTATTTATACTACTTTATAGCCTAAATACACCTAATACTTTAGTTATGTATTGGCAAGCGCTTACATTTAGTTTTAAATAGCGTTAATTAAACAACAGGAAATGCTCAATGAAAAAAATACTTGTATCACTTAGCTTATTAGCGATGAGTTTCTCAAGCCTTGCAGAGGATATTAACGAAGGTCAACTTCAAAGCTATATGAAAGCACTGCCAGCGGTTACTAACTGGGCAAGCAGCCAAGAGTCGTTAAAAGACTTAGATTTAGCAAGTATGCTAGGTGGTTCTGCAGATCAAAGTGTTGGCGAACAAAGCTCTTTAGCTAACAGTGCATTAAGCATGATTAAAGAACAAGACCTGTACAAAAGCTTTGCGAGTGTTACAAACCGTTACGGTTTTACGCCAGAGCAGCTAGTAACTGTAGGTTCTGAAGTATCAATGGCTTATATCGAAAATCTTAAATCGGGCCTTTCGGCTGATAATCAAGAAACTGCTAATAAAGTAATGAGCGGTTTTCAAAGTATGAAAAGTGCTAAAGATAAAGGCGCTAGCTCATTAATGGGTTCGTTTGGTAAGTCATCAAGCGCAGCTGAGGAGTCTACAGAATCTTTAGTAAGCGAAAACAACCTTGAACTTGTGAGCGAATATATGCCACAACTACAAAAGCTTTTTGCACTTTTATAAGTTTTATTGCTTTAAAAAAGCGGGCTTGTCTAGCCGTGAAATTAAAACGCATAAAAAACGGGGGAGTATTTAATACTCCCCCGTTTTTATTTAGCGTACAGATTATTTAAGATCGAACCTGTCTGCGTTCATTACTTTTACCCATGCATTTACAAAGTCATGTACAAAACGTTCTTTATTATCGTCTTGTGCATAAAACTCACTTAGTGCACGTAAAATAGAGTTTGAACCAAACACTAAGTCTACGCGTGTGGCAGTCCATTTAATGGTGCCTGTTTTGCGTTCAACAATATTGTAAAGACCTGGCTCAAGTGGCTTCCAGTTGTTTGCCATGTCGGTTAGGTTTACAAAAAAGTCGGTAGATAGCGTGCCTACATTATGAGTAAATACACCATGTTTAGTGCCTGCGTAGTTTGTGCCTAGTACACGCATGCCGCCCACAAGTGCAGTCATTTCTGGTGCTGTTAAGCCCATTAACTGGCTACGCTCTAGTAATAACTCTTCAGCTGATACTGCGTAATCTTTTTTCAGCCAGTTTCTAAATCCATCGTGAATTGGTTCTAATACATCAAACGATTCTGCATCAGTCATTTCGTCTGTTGCGTCTCCTCGTCCTGGTGCAAATGGTACTGTTATATCAACACCGGCTTGTTTTGCCGCTTGCTCTACAGCCGCTGTGCCACCTAAAACGATTAAATCAGCCATGCTTACTGGCTTAGATAAACCCGCTTGTACTTTTTCAAGGGCACTAAGTACACTTGCTAAGCGCTCTGGCTCGTTACCTTGCCAATCTTTTTGTGGTGCTAGACGAATACGTGCGCCATTGGCGCCACCGCGTTTATCAGAACCACGATACGTACGCGCGCTATCCCACGCTGTATTTATTAAATCACTCGCGCTTACACCGCAATCAAGTAGCTGTGTTTTTAAGCTTGAGATTTCATCGTCTGATAATGTGTAATCAACTGCTGGGATTGGATCTTGCCAAATTAGGTCTTCGCTTGGCGCGTCTTTACCTAAGTAACATGCTTTAGGACCTAAATCGCGGTGAGTTAGCTTAAACCATGCACGTGCAAATACATCAGAGAAGTATTCAAAGTCGTTATAAAAACGCTCAATAATTTTACGGTACGCAGGATCCACTTTCATGGCCATATCGGCATCGGTCATCATTGGGTTTAAACGAATTGATGGGTCTTCTACATCTACTGGTTTGTCTTCTTCTTTAATATTTACAGGCTCCCACTGATGAGCGCCCGCTGGGCTTTTAGTGAGTTCCCATTCGTAATTTAAAAGTAAGTGGCAGTATCCGTTATCCCATGTTGTTGGGTGTGTAGTCCATGCGCCTTCAAGGCCCGAAGTTACAGTATGACGACCAAAGCCGCCTTCTTTAGTGCTGTTCCAACCTAAACCTTGCTCGTGTACATCAGCTGCTTCTGGCTCTGGGCCTAAATGCTCTGCTTTACCATTACCGTGAGTTTTCCCCACTGTATGGCCGCCCACTGTTAATGCTGCGGTTTCTTCGTCATCCATTGCCATGCGCGCAAATGTTTCGCGTACATGAGCCGCTGTTTTAAGAGGATCTGGTATACCATTAACACCTTCAGGGTTAACGTAAATTAAGCCCATTTGTACCGCCGCTAATGGGTTCTCCATTGTGTCTGGTTTTTCTACATTGTCATAGCGTTCATCACTTGGTGCTAACCATTCTTTTTCAGCTCCCCAGTAAATATCTTTTTCTGGATGCCAAATGTCTTCACGGCCGCCCGCAAAGCCATAAATTTTTAGCCCCATTGATTCGTATGCCATGTTACCTGCAAGAATAAATAAATCGGCCCATGAAAGTTTGTTACCGTATTTTTTCTTAAGTGGCCATAAAAGTCTGCGTGCTTTATCTAAGCTTGCGTTATCTGGCCATGAATTGAGAGGTGAGAAACGTTGGTTTCCGGTACTTGCGCCGCCACGACCGTCAGATAAACGGTACGTACCCGCAGAGTGCCATGCCATACGAATCATTAAACCACCGTAATGACCCCAATCGGCAGGCCACCAATCTTGGCTATCGGTCATAAAGGTTTTTAAGTCGGCCTTTACTTCGTCTAAATCTAAAGATTTAAATGCTTCTGCGTAGTTAAAATTAGTACCGTATGGATTTGATTTAGTATCGTGTTGATGAAGAATGTCTAAGTTGAGTGTGTTTGGCCACCAATCGGTGTTTACTTTAGAAACAACTGAATTACTACCGTGCATAACAGGGCATTTACCCGCTGTTGGGTTGCTCATTGTGAAATCCTTATAATAGAAAGGTAAAATACTTAATCAATCAGTATTATTGCTTATGTGTTTATAACTTTTTAAAAAGTAACGGTTATTTTTATTTAATAGGCTTACTTTTACTCAGCTTACCTACCTAAGTTCTTACGTATTCTTAATATAGGCGTATAAATTATGCTACGCCAGCCTCAACATACTATTTAAAACGATTGCTCCAATTTATATTTTTGATTGCCCTTACGTTAATGATGTATTTAACAATAGGCTTAAAGTCGCGTTTAAAATAATAGTAAAAAGGTCAGATGGCGCTCATATAAGGTATTACGCAAAATAAAAATACAAATCGGTGAATCAACCTTAACCTTTTTACTAGACCTGTGATCGAATTGAAAAATTTCGGCGTAATGGTGTGTGAAGGGTTTTAAAGTGGCTTTAGTTTACTAAAGTGCACATTGGAATACCCCCCTTCGCCATGAAATTGTAGTTAGATAGTTATAATGATAAAGGTGCATTACTTAAGCCCAATGCACCTTTACTTTATAAACCGAATACTTTGAGTATTCTTATATTTTTAACTAATTGAATTGAATTAAGTATTTGTTCATAAAGATTCAGTTAGTATGAAGTTGTTCTCCTGTGAATCCCTACGACATATTGTTGTTTTAAGCAGTTTTCGCCAGCTCACCTTGAGCTGGTTTTTTTTTGCCTATTTTTACTTAAATTACCTGAGCATGAGTAATATGCTTACGCTTTACTCTATTATTGCTAAGGTCATAAGGCTAAAAAATTCTTACAACTATTGCTCCTATCTAAATTCGGTCAATTTTAATCCTGAAAAGTAAACACGCCCTAGTGCCATTAAGCCCTGCATGTTAAAGTTATTACAGTAATTAATTTAATTAGGCGTACCAATGCGTTATTACCTATCTGTACTTTTTGTTTGTTTAACTTTGTTTTCGGGCATAGTGAATTCTGCTGAAGAACAATCAGCTTCACCTACTGCACAACAAGAACAGCAAGCTCTTCAACAACTCAAAGAGCCTATGTATAAGCCGCTAATGGAGCGTTACATATTAGATGAGCTAAAAGCAGTTAGGCAAGATCAGCAAAAGCTTCGTGAAGATGTAACTAAGCAGGTTACTCATGCGCAGCTTGATACTGCCGATCGCGCATTAACGTACACTACAGATACCATTAATAATGTATTTTTTATAATTACCGCTACGGCGTCGATTTTGGTTTTAGTGGGTTGGAACTCGCTACGTGATGTTAAAAACAAAGTAGAAGATATTGTAAATACACGTGTGAGTGTAATTACAGACGAGTATGAAGACCGATTAAAAATTCTTGAAGAAAAACTACGCGTACGCTCAGAAGAAATTCTTAGCAACCAAGAGCGCATATCGGTGACTAACGAAGTTCATTCGTTGTGGATGCGCGCAAACCTAGAAAGTGATTTTGCAAATAAAATTGAAATTTTTGATGAAATACTCAATCGCAAACCAGAAGATGTGGAAGCCATTGCTTATAAAGCCGATGCACTACTAGAAATTAATGAAACAGCACAAGCCATTGAGCTGTGTAATCAAGCTATTGATATAGATAGTGATTATGGTTATGCCTATTGGCAACGAGCATGTGCTTATGCACTAACACATAAGCATGCTGATGCCTTAGCCGATATTAAAATGGCGCTTGAATACTCTCCAAACTTACGTAATGAACTATTACATGAAAGCGCATTTGCAAGCCTACATGACAACGACAGCTTTAATACGATAGTAGCGGGTGAAGCCGTTTAAGCACTAAGTATTTAGCCTGTATGATTAGGCGCAACATCATAAAAAAGGGCCTTGGCCCTTTTTTTGTTTTTAAAGATAAAGTTTGTGTGTAATTAAGTAATTAGAAGCTTCGCTTCTCGCGTGAGCAACCTCTGCGCCTACAACACAGCGAATCACGTCAAAATGCGATGCAATATTGTATAGTGGCTCATTTTCTTCAGGCATAAAAAAAGCCGCATAAAATGCGGCTTTGGAGGTTTAGTCTCACTTCACTTTGGGCGTGTCTCCAAAACTTAGTGAATACGTTACCAAGGAACTGTTATATTTAACCTGAACTCTGGATAATAAATCTATCTCAAGCAGCTATTTCCAGCGCTAACTACGTTGAATTTACTTGCAATAGGCTAGCTATTGACGCGTAATTTCGCCTTGTTTTCACTGTAAATCTCTAGCTAGAGAAAATAAACATAAATATCACTTTTGATTCAATACGTTAGTAAATCTCTTAACCAAAGTTCAGGTTATTTAGTTAATTAGATAGACTCTAATGCAATTTTAACCATTTCGTTAAAGGTGCTTTGACGCTCATCAGCAGGTGTTGCTTCACCGGTAATTACGTGGTCACTTACTGTAAATAATGCCATTGCGTTTGCGCCGTATTCAGCTGCAACGCCATATAAACCGGCTGTTTCCATATCTACTGCTAGCATGCCTAACTTGTCTAAGTCTTTATAGAACGAGTCGTCTGCTTGATAGAATGTGTCTGTCGTAAATACGTTACCTACTTTTGCTTCTATTCCTAGCTCTTTAGCGGCGTTTACACCGTTTAAAAGTAAGTCAAAGTTAGCAATAGCAGCAAAATCGTAGCCACGAACACGTGCACGGTTTACGTTTGAATCTGTGCTTGCACCTTGTGCAAAAATTACGTCACGGATTTTGATATCTGTGCCAATACCGCCACACGTACCAATACGTATAATATTTTTAACGCCAAAGCTTACAATTAGCTCACGTGCATAAATAGACATTGATGGAATGCCCATGCCTGAACCCATGATGCTTACTGGCTTACCTTTGTAAGTACCAGTGAAACCGTACATGTTACGAACACCTGTAACTTGTACTGCATCATCTAAAAAGTTTTCAGCAATATATTGCGCACGTAGCGGATCGCCTGGCATTAATACTGTTTCGGCGAAATCACCAACGTTTGCACTGATATGCGGAGTACTCATTAATTGTTTTCCTTTTTATTTGGCGTTGTTAGCTCATTTAAAAAGCTGTCGCCGTAATCAAGCGCAGATAAGTTAAACCACTGTGCCAGTGTTTGACCGATATCTGCAAAGCTGTTGCGTTCACCTAGTGGTGTGTTACTCATACCTGGTTTATATGCAATAACCGGTACGTATTCGCGAGTGTGCTCAGAACCTGGAAAGGTTGGGTCACAACCGTGATCTGCAGTGATCATTAATATGTCATCTGCATTTAACTGCTTTAGTATAGTTGGTAAATAGTCATCAAATTCTTTTAATGCTTTTGCATAACCTACTGGGTTACGGCGATGACCAAATTTTTCATCAAAATCAACTAGGTTAGTAAATATTAAGCTATGTTCTGGTGCGCTTTTCATTACTTCACTGGTTTTTTCTAGCAAGTTCATAAGCCCAGGTGCTTTATGCTTTTGGGTTATGCCCTGATGCGCGTAAATATCTGAAATTTTACCAATACTAATTACTTCGCCGCCGTCTTTTGCTAACACATCTAGCAATGTTGGTGCTGGCGGAAGTACTGAATAGTCGCGACGGTTACCCGTTCGAGCAAAGTCTTGGCTATTTGAACCCAAAAATGGCCGCGCAATCACTCGCCCTATATTCATTTCATCAAGTAGCGCCCGTGCGATTTCGCAAACTTGATAAAGCTTCTCTAGGCCGAATGACTCTTCATGCGCGGCTATTTGAAACACGCTATCAGCTGAGGTGTAACAGATTGGTTTACCTGTTTTTACGTGCTCTTCACCTAGCTGTTCTAAAATGGTTGTTCCCGACGCATGGCAATTGCCTAAAATGCCAGGAATACCAGTACGAGCTATAAACTCGTCTATAAATTCTTGTGGGAAACTTGGCTGTGTTTTTGGGAAATATCCCCAATCAAATAACACAGGTACTCCTGCCATTTCCCAATGACCTGATGGCGTATCTTTTCCGCTAGATAATTCTTTAGCGTAACCCCATGCTCCTTGAGAAGCTTGGCGGTCTGAAATTAAACACGGTTCTCCACCGGCAGCTTCACATGCATCCACTAACCCAAGTTTTGATAGGTTAGGAAGCGATAATGCAGCGCCTGTTTCGTCGTAATATGCTTTTAGTAAGTGAGCGAATGTATTAGCCCCAAGATCGCCGAATTTATCTGCATCTGGTGCTGCACCGATTCCTAGGCTATCTGCCATTAAGATAATTGCTCTTGCCATTTTGACCTCACTTTGATTCTAGGTGGTTACTTTATCCGCTGATCGATTTTTCCGTACAGGACAAAAGTCCTGTTTCATAAAACCTAAACATTATAAATTTGCATTCTTAAGCGAAGCAAAAGAGATTAATCGTGTCTTTTTTGCTATTGTGATCTACCAACAATATATCCTTCTGTGTGGGTGAGAACTTTAGTGACACGAACTACTATTATAGCTATTGCAGGCGCGTCTGCGTCGGGCAAATCTCTTTTTAGCCAAACTATATACAATGAATTGGTTAATGAGCTTGAACCAGGCGCTATCGCCATTATTGAAGAAGATGCTTACTACAAGGATCAGTCGCATTTACCGATGGCGCATCGTACACAAACGAATTACGACCATCCTGATGCATTTGAACATGCGTTAATGCTTGAGCATTTAACACAGCTTCGTAGTGGAAATTCAGTTGAAGTACCAACGTATGATTATGCACAGCATACACGTAGCGAGAAAACTCGCCGAGTGCCTGCTGCTAAAATACTCATTGTTGAAGGTATTTTATTATTGAGTGACAAAGCGCTTAATAAAGAATTTGATATTAAGGTGTTTATAGATACGCCTTTAGATATTTGCTTAATGCGTCGTATGCAACGTGATATGGAGCAACGAGGCAGAACATTACAATCTGTTGTTGAGCAGTATCAAGCAACTGTTAGACCGATGTTTTATCAATTTATTGAGCCTTCTAAGCATAACGCAGATTTAGTTGTGACTCGAGGCGGTATGAACCGCGTTGCCATTGATATAATAAAAAGTAAGATAAAATATTTACTACAAGAATAACAACGGGAAACATTTGTATGACAACATTTATGAGCTTAGTAGGCATGTGTGTGCTACTAAGCATTGCCTTTGCGGCATCAACTAATCGCAAGGCAATTAATTTAAGAACCGTTGGTATAGCATTTGCGATGCAAGTGGTTATTGGCGGTTTTGTCCTGTTTTTTGAAGCAGGAAAAAATGTGTTAACGAGCATGTCAGCAGCCGTATCGTCGGTTATTGGTTATGCAAACGACGGTATTGGATTTTTGTTTGGCCCACTTGCCTCACAAGACACATTAGGTTTTATTTTTGCGATTCAAGTTTTGCCCGTTATCGTGTTTTTCTCAGCACTTGTTGCTGTGTTGTATCACCTTGGGATTATGGATTGGATAATTAGGATTTTAGGCGGTGGTTTACAAAAATTATTGAAAACCTCTCGCACAGAATCGCTTTCAGCGACGGCAAATATTTTTGTTGGCCAAACTGAAGCACCGCTAATAGTTAAGCCATTTATAGCAACGATGACTAAATCGGAATTGTTTGCAGTAATGGTAGGTGGCTTAGCCACTGTGGCAGGCTCTGTAATGGCCGGTTACGTTATTATTGGCGTAGATCTTAAGTATTTAATAGCAGCGAGCTTTATGGCTGCTCCTGGTGGTTTTTTAATGGCAAAAATGATTGTGCCAGAAACTGAAACACCTAAAGATAACTTAGCAGATCTAGATTTAAATGATGACGATAAACCAGTTAATGTAATTGATGCAGCTGCATCAGGTGCAGCAAACGGTATGCATTTAGCACTTAATGTAGGTGCAATGTTACTTGCTTTTGTAGCGCTAATTGCACTACTAAACGGTTTATTAGGTGGTATTGGCGGGTGGTTTGATTACCCAACATTAACGCTTCAAGAAATATTAGGCTATTTATTTGCTCCTGTTGCATGGTTACTCGGTGTACCGTGGGATGAAGCAATTATAGCCGGCAGCTTTATTGGTCAAAAGATAGTAGTAAACGAGTTTGTTGCTTACTTAGACTTTATAAATTATCGCGATACGTTAAGCGCGCACACACAAGCAATTGTTACTTTTGCTCTATGTGGCTTTGCTAACTTATCATCGATAGCCATTTTACTAGGTGGGTTAGGCGGTATGGCGCCTAGTCGGCGGAAGGATATCGCACGCTTAGGGCTCAGAGCAGTGTTAGCAGGATCTATGGCTAACCTTATGAGCGCAGCAATTGCTGGGTTTTTCCTCTCGCTAGCTTAGAAACTTATTGAGATGAACTCAGGTGTTGCAAAACAAGAGGATAGCGCTTTAAGGGGTTAAAGCTCTATCTGACTTGAACGATACTTCACCAAGGGCCGCAAGGCCCTTTTATCGTTTTAGGGCTTTAATTTTTTAGCCTCAACTACTTTAAACCTCAAGCCACTTATCTATCTAACATCCTTTATAGTTATACATAACTCAAATAAACCAATACTTTAATTAGTACTTTTTGCGTCTCACCTTTTGTGTTTTTTATATTTTAAGCCACACTTGATATTACTCGTATTAATTGAATGATGACTCTCGAACGTGAAATACCTTCTTTATCTTTTATGCTTAATAAGCTCTGTATTTATTCATGCTAAAGAGAGCTTATTAGTAGTTACTGAATTAGCACCACCGAACCAAGTATTAGTTAATGGAGAAGTTACAGGCGTAGGTACTGAGTTTATTAGGGATATATTTAAAGAAGCAGAGCTTACGCCTAATATTCAAATGTACCCGTGGGCACGCGCTTATAAGATTGCGAGTGAACTCAAAAACACCTTTATATACAGCCTTGCTCGCACTGTAGAGCGAGAAAACAAATTTTATTGGATTGCGCCAGTTGGCAAGTTTCATTTAGGCTTTATTAGCCTCGCAGGGCGCTGCGACATAATTATTAATAATACCGAACAAGCAAAAAACTACAAAATAGCAATGCAACGAAACGACTTTTCTACTCAAACACTTTCAAAGCTTGGTTTTGAAGTTGTATTAACTAGTGATATTCAAAAGTCATATGATCTATTACTTGCTAAAAAAGTAGACTTAATTGTGGACGATCCTCTTTATATGCAACAAATGAGTGACTACTTAAAGCTTAAAAAAGGGTACTTAAACTTTATTTATAAAATAGACGAGCTAACTGTTGATGCCTATTTAGCCGCTAATAAAGAAACGAACTCTGATTTAATTGAAAAATTACAAGCTGCTTTTTTAAAAGTAAAAGAGGATAAAGGTCTCCCTTACGGAAAATAAATTAGTGTGGGTAACGATATTTTTAGACGTTAAAATCTTTCATTTTTAACTTTATATATTCTTCATAAAATCTCTTTATGACACGCTCAGCTACTGACTTATTAAATGCTATATAATTGCCAGCAAACTTAGGAAGAGGCAATTCTTGCACTTCACTACTTCATTTGCTCTATATTCAAAAAGCTCCAGCTATACTTTATTGTAACTTTTGAGCCTAAAATTAGATCAATTTTTCTTTTAAAAACAAATCTATATATTGTTTTTAGTCTTCAAAAACTAGTAAGTTTTCACCCATTCTAAAACCAATTTCATCTACAAATCATTCGTATATACCCCCTATTACTATTCCTAAAGAAAACTGCTTTGCATCTTTTAGATTATTTATACCAATCCCAATAAATAGCTTATCCATTTTACTTGCTAAAACAACTCATTTCTTTGTTGTCAATTTCGCAAAGGGAACAACCATTTACGCCTAGAACTGAATTATTTTTTCGGCGTAAAATTTAGACCACATACTTAATGGAATTGGTATAACTTACTTATCAGCTTTGAGCTTATAAAAGAAAGTTTGACTCGCGCCTAGCGGCCCAGCCCAATAAAATGGTGGGTCACGTTCGATGTTTTTAATTATTGAAACAATGCCAAAGTAAGGGGCTTTTAAACTAAGTTATAAGCACACTTCCAAAGTAGCAATTTAAACTCGCAGGTTATATCAATAGCTGTGCAAATATCTTTTACAATATTGAGAGTACTACTAACAAGCTGGTCTTTGTCGTTTTGAAATTATAAGGGAGAAATGTTCGGTATAAATTACAAGCTTAAACTCACTTGCATTAGCACAATGGCTTAGAAGAATAGAAAAACGAATATTAGGAGGGGCTAAATAATAGCAATATCATTTAGTTAATTTACATTGATAATGGGCGTTGCTTGGTTTGAGTCAAATTTCAGACACAAAAAAAGCGCCTTAAGCGCTTTTTTTCATTTTACTTAAAAAGTAAAATTATACAGCTGTGATGTTATCAGCTTGTGGACCTTTTTGACCTTGTGAAAGAGTGAACTCTACACGTTGGCCTTCAGCTAAAGTTTTGAAACCTTCGCTTTTGATTGCTGAGAAATGTGCGAAAACGTCTGGGCCATTTTCTTGCTCGATGAAACCAAAACCTTTAGACTCGTTGAACCACTTAACTGTACCTGATACGATGTTAGACATTGTAATATCCTGATATAAAATAAAAAATATGCTCATAAGAGCGGGTGTAGCAAAAAATGAGATGGTACTTTAAAAACTTCAGGACGGTACTACAAGTATTACTTATACAACATCGAAATGGAGATTTATAGCTTACATGCTTTCTTTCTAGCTGCAGCCCACTATATAGATTTTTTAAAACATGTCAAGTACCTATCTATAATCAGAGTAATAAACAACCAAAGTCGCTTTTATTGGTTATTAAAATTCAAACTCTAATGCGAGCCTAAAACTATGATTTTTTTCTGATTGGCTTATCTCAGTGATAAAACCCGCTTCCCACTTTAATTGCTTTTGCCCATCAAAACGCTGTAAACCTATAAAACCTGGGCCTATACCAACAAAGTCTTCCCCTACATACACCTCAATAGACGGCTGAAAAGCAGAGCGATATCGATAGCGATATTGTGCTCTAAACTCACTTTCCCATTCATTTTTAATATCCTGCCCCCATTCATAAACCAAAAAAGCATTTAATGTTAGGCTTGTTTTTCCAAATTCTTTTTCGATAACAAAACCCGAGGTTGCCTCAAATACATCTTCGTTATGCTTTTTCTCAAGCTCAAATAATGCGCCCCAATCAGCCCATAACTTACCTTGCTCAATTAGTTGCCAGCGTAGTTCAAGCTCATAAGCTTCTAAACCAAAGTCGCCGTTATCATCTCGCTCACCAACTATGTAACCTTCTAATGCCATTGTATCGTTAATAGCTCCACCACCACCCAAACGCTGCGCGAGTATGTTGCCACTATCTGTTTGGTGCGACACTAACCGCCATTCAAACTCTCGCTCAAAAGGTAAAACATAGGGGTGATATACCTTATCAACAACGATTCCATCGGCCTTTGCTGGGATTGAGAATACCAATAAACAAAAAACGGTAAAGCTAAGCGCTAAATATAGGTTGAGTGCTTTCATACACGCTCCTTAGTTATTGAGGCCGAAATAACATAACAAAGTAATAAAAATATCACGCTACTTGTACTATATATAAGTACACTCATTAGATCAGGGGTAGCCTCGTAACCAACAAGAGCACGCAATACGCGGCCTAGCTCAGAGTTTTCGTTTAATAAATCACGTAAATCCCACACGGTTGCGGTGTTGGTAATTAAATCTATTTGGCTTGCCAAATCCAGTGCAACTAATAACTTAGCCGCGCTGTTAAAAGCAAGCAAAGTAAAATGCGGATACATACCAAAGCGGTGCTTAATTGCATTCATTAAAAAGTACAGCAATACGCTAAAACTTAAACAAATTCCAACACCTAATAAAGTGCCAATAAATAAGCTTTGCCCTGCATCATTATTTTGCCAAAAACTGGTGAGGTAAATAATATAGTGGCTTAAATACAATGTTATTGTGCTTATAACAGCAATATAGAAAGCCGCTGATTTTTGCTTTATTGCAAATACTAATACGGCAATAAATATAGTAATACAGAGCCCTATTTGTGAGTACTCTAACCCTTGGTGCTCAAACCACTGGCTCACCCACGACGCACTTTGCATGTACAAAAACGACATGAGCGCGCCAATTAATAAAGCAGACCCTATTTTAAAAGCGCTTTGTTTTTTAACTACTTGTAGTAGCACTAATAAAATAGCCACCGGTAGTAATTGATTAAGGATCATGACTAAACTAGTTATTAGCATGCTGCGCCCCTTCATCACCAACTATAACAACGCCCCTTGCTGTATTTGGCGAAAACTCACCAAAAAATTCGTAATGCCCTTTACTCAGCGGTCCTATATAAATAATGCTTTTACGATTTGGGTAGAGTACTTTTTCTCTGTTTAGATCAAAGCTATCAAACTCTTCTGGTGTGCTATCTTGGTTTTCGATCAATAGTTTTACTTTTTTATTTGCGGGAATTGTAATTTGTGAAGGATAGAACAAATGATCTTTTAAAATAATAAGGTACTCTTTACTCGCCGCGTTAAACGACAAAAATAACAAACAACAAAGGCACTGATTAAATAAACGTTTAGTCACTTTTTACTCCTGTAAAAGTAACCTTAACGGTTAGCCCACCTAAATAACTATTCGCTAGATGAATAGTTGCGCCATAAATAGCAATTATGTGTTGAACAATAGCCATACCTAAACCGGCACCTTGCTCGCCAGATGGATGCTGATCGCCACCTACTCGATAAAAACGATTGAATATTCGCTCTTTTTGCTCTTCAGTCATACCCGCACCAGAATCATCAATTTGCCAGCTATAGCTGTTATTATTTGATGCTAATTTAATTATTATTTGACCATTATTGGGGGTGTATTTTATAGCATTGCTAAGTAAATTAGCGATGAGTGTGGTTAATGTAAACTCATCACCATTAATTACAAAATCATCACCTTCAAGACTAATAGTTTGGTTTTTTTCATCTATTTTGTCGTATTGCTCCGATACGACTTGTTGAGTAATCGTTAGCAATGATTGTTCGCTAAACTGCCTCTGCCATTGTTCAGGCTGAGTGCGCCCTAAAATTAGCATTTGTTCGACAATATTACTTAAGCGATTAATGCCCTGCGACATAGCTTGTAATTCTTGATGGTCTTGCAGATTACTTTGTTTATTAGCCAAATTATGTACGTTAATTTTTAAACTACTAAGCGGGGTACGTAATTCGTGAGCTGCATCTGAGGCAAAAAATCGCTCCCGTAAGTAAGCGGTTTCTACGCGTTTAAATAAGTCGTTTAAACGATTAATAACCGGTTTAATTTCTTCGTCAGTTACTTGCCAGTTAATCGGCGTAAAGTCGTTAGCTTGGCGAGACGCTAACTGCTTAGATAATCGAGTAAGAGGGGCTAATGCGTATTTAACAAAAAAGCTAATAAAAATAGCAAGCAGAGGGACTGCCCATAGCATAGGTAACATTGCAGATAAAATAACGGCTTCAGCTAATTCAAAACGCTTTGCCATAGGTTCAGCAACGATGATTTTACGGGTGTTTTTACTCATCACAAATACCCGCATACGCTGCCCTGCTACATTGGCAGTTTGAAAGCCCTCGCTAAAACTAATTTGGTTATTTGATAAACTCGATGAGCCACTAAGTAAACTATTATTTTGCCAAATTTGATACAACAACTGAGCACTATTATTACTTACTTGTACTGCATTTGTGCTTAGTGCTAATGGTTGCTCAATTAAAACGCCAGCCACTATTTTAAGTTCATTATCAAGCAAGTTTTCGCCGTGGTGCATGCTTTTTTGATAGCCTTTTACTAAAGCTAAAAAGCAAGTTAGCACCATCATTGAAAGTAAAATTAAGGTCAGGCGTTTACGAATAGACATTTTCAACCTCGAAAAACAAATACACTCTAACGCTTACCAACCACGTAGCCAATGCCACGTAAGGTTTTAATAAAATCGCTAGGGAATTTTTTACGAAGATGATGAATATGCACCTCTATGGCATTAGAGCCAACTTCTTCACCCCATTGGTAAAGTTTGTTTTCGAGTTGTTGTTTTGATTGCACCCTTCCCTGATTTTCCATCAGCGCTTTTAAAAGCATGTATTCTTTTCGCGGCAGTGTAAGTGACTGCCCACTTAGTGTAACTGTATGAGCTGATGTATCCATGACTACATCACCACAGCGCAATAAGCTTGATTGTGTTTGGTTAATGCGCCGGCTTGCTACACGTAATCGAGCAAATAACTCAGCAGGGTCAAACGGCTTTGCAAGGTAATCGTCAGCGCCCATATCTAGCCCTTGGACTTTGTCGTCAATACTGCCGCGAGCAGTTAAAATAACCACCGGAATAACTTTTTTTTGTGCTTTAATATGCTTTAAAACTTGCGAGCCGTCGCCATCAGGTAATCCTAAATCGAGAATAACAAGCTCAATTTCATCACTAGAAAGGCACTCTAAGGCATGCTTAACTGTGCCACTATGCTCTACGCTGTAGCCCTCTTGACGCAAAGAGCGAATAAGCCCTTGCGCCACTAAATGATCGTCCTCAACGAGTAATAAATGCATTATGTGTTTATCTTTTTAGTTTTTTATCTACTTTTACCAATAGCTGGCTTATTGCTTGTTGGCGATATTTATCTGCTTTTGCACGAGTATCACGAATGCCCGCGGCTTGTGCTACAAGTAGTCGTGCTTTAGCTTGTTTATAATCGCCTTCGTCATACAAATATTCACCGTATAAGTAATTAGTATCAATGCCTTCGAGATTAAAAGCGAGCGCTTGTTTAAATAATTTTTCAGCTTTGTCGTCATCACCAAAACCAATTGGCCAGCCAGGTACTTTGCTGTAAAGCGTTGCAAGGCTTGCGTAAGCTGAGCCATTTAATGCACTGCCATCAATCGAGAGTGCATTTTCAAGTGACGCTTTAGCCTCTTTTGCTAAACCAAGTGCGCCCAAGCCTCCTTTTGCGCCAGCAAAGCTGGCTAACACAATGCCATTCCAAATATGTGTTTGCGCCGAGCTTGGATAGTTTTTAACAAATAACGCGCTTTGCTCACTTAGTTGTGTAAACGCGTCAATTTGCGCATCGTCTTGAAGTTCGTAATTAGCAATTGCCCACTTTTGTTGAATATCGCTTAAGTCTTGCGCTTCATCTGCGTGCACTGCGGTTGCAAATACAGAGGTTAGTATTAAATAAAATGCGAGTGTAAATTTATACATAATTTTGCCCTTGTGTGTTTGTTAACTTAAAAAACGTTTAATTTTAGGAAGTTGCTTTGCAATAGCGTTATCAACAATGCTTGGGAATACGCCATTTATGCGTGCAAATAATTTTTCAGGAAAACCAATAAAGCGCCTTGCTTGGTTTGAACTTATAAGTGTTAATAACTCTTGAGCAACTAATTCTGGCGAGTCCATTTTATTACCGAGTTCTTTATTCATTGCACGCGCTTTACTGCTATTAATAGATGTATCTGTTGCTCTTGGTGCTAAATAGGTCACTTTAACGCCTGAGCCATTTAACTCACGCGAGAGCGCTTCTGTAAAGCCACGTAAACCAAATTTACTGGCGCAATAAAGCGTTTGAAACGGGTAGCCAATACTGCCAAAGGATGATCCCACGTTAACAATAGTGCCTTTGGTATACGCTAACTGCCCTAAAAATAGCTGGCATAACTTAATAGGCACCGACAAATTAGTAATGAGCATATTATCTATTTGCTCATTACTTGTGTGCTCAAGGCTTTGCATTGTATTTATACCTGCGTTATTAATAAGTAATTTAACGCCGCCGAGTTGCTTGGCTTTTATTGCTAGGTTAATACGTGCTGTATCGTCGGTTAAATCGCCCGTAAATATTTCACTGTCTGGGCATGCACTGCTCAGTTTTTCAAGGGCTTGAGTATTTCGCCCTACAAGCAGTAACTTCCACCCTTTTGCATATAGGGCTTTAGCAATAGCTTGCCCTATCCCGCCTGTTGCACCAGTTAATACACATAAAGAGCAACTCATGCCAATTTGCCTTGCGCACTTGCTTTAAAAAAGGGCTCGTCATCGAGTCCACGAAATATATCGCCGTATAAACGATAAAAGCGCTTTGCACCATGAATTATGGCTTGTTGATCCGTCTCGTCTGTTATTTGGTTCATAAGGTTTTCAAAAAACTTTACATGCTCTATATCAAGCGCGCCGTGAGAGGTTAAATAACTAAATGCTTTTTTAGGTAAGCCCACAGCATTTGAAATATTTGAAGCCGCGCCATCAGCAAGCGCTATAGAAGTGCCTTCAAGCACATGCACCATGCCAAAAAAGCTCAATGGATTTTTACGTGTAATGGAGTCGTACGCATACGACACCATCATTTCGGTAGCGTATTGTGGCTGACTACACCGCACTGTCTCTTTGTCAAAACCACAGGCTGCAATATCATTAAGTACCCACTCTTGATGACCAATCTCTTCTTCAATGTATTCTGCTACTGCTTCGCGCAGCCATTCTTGATCGTCGGTTAATCGTGCACCAACCGACATCATTAATGGCACAGTATGCTTAACATGATGATACGCTTGCGCTAAAAACGAGGCGTATTCTTCAAGTGATGCTTCGCCTTTAAAAACACGCTGAATAATCGGCGCTGCAAGCAGGTAGTTTTGCTCTTGTTTAGTTTGCTCTTTAAGGGTGTTAAAAAAATCACTCATTAATTACTTCTCCAAGTCGGTAAAATTTATCAAACACAGTATGGTACTGCTTACTTATGGCATCTCGTTTTGGGCGATTATTTGTGGTTAATAATCCTTGTTGCACACTTAATGGGGCAGCTAAACGATGCCACTTTTGAATTCGAGCATAGTCGGGTAGTTGTTTATTGATTGTGTTAATGTATTGCACTAACGCTGGGTTACTTAGCTTTAAATCGGCATAAATAATGGCGGTTAAAAAARGTCGACCTTCACCAAACACAACCGCTTGTAAAATACCGCTTTGACTGAGCAATAGTGATTCAGGCCACTCGGCACTAATATTGCGCCCCATGCTAGTAATAATTAGATTTTTTAGGCGGCCTTTAATAAATAAAGTATTTTGACGCTGCTCGACTAGATCGCCGGTTGCATACCACTGGTTTTTGTTGTGAGGTTGATGATTTAAGTAGCCTAAAAACAAATCGCCTTTTATAAAAAGCTGGCCATTTTCAGTTTTGGTTTGAATATGAGGTAACACAGAGCCGGCACTGTGCAGGTTATCGTTTGCGGGCGTATTTAAACTAACTACAGATGCCGCCTCAGAAAGGCCATAACCTTGGTAAACCGGCAAGTTTAAGCTACGCGCTTTGGTTAATAGCATTTCGCTGACAAGCGCACCACCTACAGCAATAAACTGTAACGAGCACGGCGGTTGCCACCCTTGCTCTGCAAAAGCGACTAAGCATGCTAATAGTTCAGGCACTAAAATAAGCGTATTTGGCTTAACTTTATCAATAGCAGCTATAAGTTGTGCGGGCTGTTTTAAAGCACTTCCAACAAAGCCTAATTCATCTAACGGCATTAAATGCACTGTACCGCCACTTTTTAAAGGGGCATACACACCAGCTATATTTTCAAGTAACACAGCAAGCGGCAATAAACATAAATGAACAGGCTTTTTAATATTAATTTTATCGCACAGAGATTGAGCCACCTGCATTTGGCTATTTGCAGATAAACACACGCCCTTTGGTTGCCCAGTAGAGCCTGATGTAAATGTTACTTTTTGAGTTTCTGGAAAATAACTTACGGGTTTAGCTACAACGATTTCGTAAATATATAATGTGTAACACTCAAATAAAGTAATTGATGCAGTCGGCTCCCCGAGTAAAGGGTTTAGTGTGTCGCTCATAAATATATTAGCGCCGCATTGCGCTAGTACATATTGAGTTTGTTGCTCATTAAAAAAGTGAGCAATTGGCACAGCCACTTTATTAGAAACCGCAGTAGCAGCATCAATAACAAGCCAAGCTGGCGTATTATCGAGCTTATAAGCGACACATTTGCCGCTAAAGCTTTGTAGTATTTTTACTACCTTTTGTATTTGCTGGTTAAACTCACCACCGTTAATTTTAAGTGTTTGCTCTTTATTATGGGTAATAATTAATGGCGATACTGCATGGGTATTATAGTAATTCATACATTCACCAATGCATTTACCAAAGAATTGATATTTGAGTGGTTTTGCTGCATTAAACTATAAAGCATTGGGGTATTTAATACTTGTTGGTGAGCTTGCTCTAGGCTCACAATGCATACTGTTGGTTGGTTAGCGTAATAGCTGCCCCACTTTAATGGGTTCTCAACTACAAAACTGCTCGCAAGTGCAATTTCGGTACACGTAACACCAAGTAAGCGCAATAAAGCACGCACTTTGTTGGTTGCACAAAACACCAAATGCTTTGCTCCCACACTTTGCAGAGCTTCGTTAACAATAATAAAATGCGCAAGTGTAGCTCTTCGATTTGTAGAGCAGAGATTACCAAGTTCAAAAATTTTATTACGAGAGATACTCTCATCTAAAAAATCTTCAACAGGTGATGCTAAGTATTGCTCAATAAACAATGGCGAAGTTGCTTGCCTAAGCCCTAATGTGCACTTTCCTTGTTTGGTAACGTATTGGCAAAGTAGAGGCATAAAAGAACTAAGCTTAGCGTTATACGCAACTAAAAAACCTTCTTTCACTGTATTTTCGAGATTTTTTCGATGCGCATCATTAATACGTGCACTAATAAGCTGACTGTTATTTTGTGTTAGATCTAATGGTGTAGAAGTGTGGGCTAATTGCATAAGCTCGCTCGTTTAAATCTGTTTATATTTCAGGATTTAAACTTAAAGAGTGAAACTTAAAGAAAACTTAAGGGAAGTAATTTAAATGAAAAAAGCGCCTTAACCACTACATTAAGACGCTTTTGGATGAAAACTTTAATTTACTAACTATTAAAAATTATAAGCTAACGACATTTTAAATTGAGTTGGCGCACCTGGGTAAACCCATAAAGCGTTGTAGCTACTCTCTGCGTAATCTTCATCAAAAATGTTATTAACACTGATATTAAGCTCGGTTTGCTCGGTTAAATTAACTTGACCAAACACGCCTACTAACTGATAGCTTGGTAGTCTAAAACTTAAATCGGCGGCATCACCTAAACGGCTACTGGTGTATTGGTAACTTGCACCAAATTCAAGCTCTTTACCCATTAATGCTGTTTGGTGGCTAAGCGTAAGATTTAGGTTATTTTTTGGTACATTTACCAGCGGGCTGCCTTTTTCAATTGGCACGCCCCAATCGGCATTAATAATGTCGTTTGCTGTGGTGGCATCTATATAGGCGTACGATAAGTTAAACGCAGTTGCATCAGTAATATAGGTGTTTAAATCAAGCTCAAAACCTTTACTGTTGGCTTTACCAATAGGCGCTGAAAAACCTACGTTTACAGGGTCTGCCACTAACATATTACTTTTAGAGGCATCAAAAAATGCCACAGTACCGTTTACGCCTAAGTATTCAAACTTAGCGCCTATTTCAAACGAGTCGCTGTATTCAAAGCCAAATGGGTCGCCGCTTGCATCAGTACCGCTCAGTGGCAAAAAGCCTTCTGAGTAACTGCTGTAAAAGGTTAATGCGTTATTTAGCTCGTACACTACACCAACACGTGGACTTACTTGGCTTTCAGAGCTTGTTGAAAACACGCCGCTGTTGGTTTCTAAAATGTCTTGGTCAACGCTGTCAAACCTTAAGCCAACTAATAGCTTAAATTTATCGGTAATATCCATTTGGTCTTGAATATAAATACCGTATGCGTTTTGCTCTTCGTCGTTTTCGTAAAGTAAGCTAACTGCTGGGCGTTCAACATCGTAATTTGGTTCAAAAATATCAACAGTATAAGTACCATTACCGCCACGGTAGCGTGAAAGCGCTGTACGTAAATCGTATTTATACGCATCGGCTCCTATTAATAAGTGATGCGTAATGTCTGCTGTATCTAAACTTCCGCTAACTTCAAACTTAACGCTTGTATCTTCTACTTCGTAGTCGCGATAGCGCTGCTGTCGTGTAAGCGTGCGGCCATCGTCAAATAACGATTGGCGCGATGGCGAAAGCTCAGCATCCGACGAAAACCCCGTTAAGGTAGAGCTACGATAATTTGCACCTACAACAAGTGACCATTCGTCGTTAATATCGTGATTTAACGTAATTTGATGACCACGAGAATATACCTGCGTGTCGCCATCGTTTGGATTACCCAAATAGCGAGAGCTTGGTACAGTGTCAAAATCGTTATCGAGAACTACAACACCACGGTCAAATAACTGGGCTAAATCTACGTATTCAAACTCATACGTTACACTTGTCGAGGCGTTTATTTGATGATAAATAGACGGCGTAATCACCTTCTTATTGGTGTACACCTCATCGCGGTAGCTGTCGCTGTCTTGCCACGCGCCATTTATTCTAAACGCAGTGGTGTCGTTAATGCCGTTAGTGTAATCGCCTTCAACACGGTTAAAGCTGTCGCTGCCTAAGCTTAGTTTCATCTCGCCTTGGGGCTCAAACTGTGGCTTTTTAGTCACAATATTTACAGTGCCGCCGGGCTCTGAACGCCCATAAAGTGCTGAGCCTGGGCCTTTTAATACTTCTATGTATTCAATGTTTGATACATCGCGCGGACCACTAAAACCACGCCCACCGCTAAAGCCATTAATTAAATAGCCTGACGGCATGTTTTCGTTACCCGAAAGGCCACGAATAGAAAAGCTATCCCATAATGCGCCACTGTTATTTTTTCGCGAAATACTCGCCGAAAAATCAAGCGCGTCTTGTAATTCGGTAATGCCTTTTTGATCAAGCGCGGCGCTGCTAACACTTACAATAGACTGCGGCATTTGTTTTTGAGGAATGTCGCCACGGTATGCTTGTTTATAAGTAACCGATATTTTTTCAATTTCTTCGGTTTGCTCTTGTGCAAGTGTTTGCGCACTAATGCCTAAACAGGCTAAGTAAATTAAAGAGTACTTCATGATGATAAGGGAATTAAAAAAATGTTATATTATAACTAAAAGTTTACCATGTGTTACTTTGTAACAAAACTACTTTTTTGAATTTAAAAATTGCATTAGCAGCTTTGTATACATCACGTTAGTATGGTGATCTACTTAGGTTACTTAACGATAATTATATGAGCATAAAAACAAACGCATTAATTTACTTTTTAGCCTTTTGCAGTGGTTTTTGCATTATGGGAATTGAGCTTTTAGGAGGGCGTATTCTTGCTCCTTTTTTTGGCAGTAGCGTACATATTTGGGGCAGTATAATTACTGTATTTATGCTTAGCCTTTCTTTTGGTTATTTGCTCGGCGGTAAGCTCAGTACAAAAAATGCATCGCTTACTAAATATGGCTTAATATTTTTAGTTGCGAGTATTATGGTAATGCCTATTACATTGTTTTCGCAGCCAATAATGGAACTTATATTTACCCATATTGAAGATAGCCGCTACGGGTCGCTCTTAGCGTCAACAGCACTATTTTTTATACCTACCGTTATTTTAGGAATGATCTCGCCCTACTCTGTGCGCTTACTGGTAACCGATAGAGATAAAAGCGGGCAAGTAGCTGGGCGTTTATACTTTGTAAGTACGCTTGGCAGTGCACTAGGTACTATTATTACCTCTTTTTACTTTGTGCTCGCGTTTGACGTAAATACTATTATTAGCGCCTTTGCTTTAACGCTTGGCTCACTAGGTATAGTCGCGATTGTAGTTAATACCTTAGTTAATAATAAGGAGTTGGCTCATGCTTAAATATTTATTACTGCCGTTAATTGCATTTTCGGGTTTTGCGTTTAGTAACGTTATTCATGAAGAGCGATCGCTTTATCGCAATATTATCGTTGAAGAGACTCGCGACTTACGTTGCCTTAAATTTAATACTAAAAGTAGCCAAACAAGCCAAAGCTGTATGTATAAAAACAATCCCGACAAACTTGTTTTTAATTACACAAAATTGACTTTTGCCAGCCTTTTAGTAGCCGATAACCCTAAAAATGTACTTATTATAGGATTAGGTGGCGGTACGCTCTCTAATGTTATTCATAAGCTATACCCGACTGCAAAAATTCATAACGTAGAAATAGACCCCGCAGTAACTAAAGTTGCCCGCGATTACTTTAACTTTATAGAAACCGACAACGTTACATCAAGCGTGCAAGATGGCCGTATTTTTATAAAACGTGCCGCGATTAAAAAGCAAAAGTACGATTGGATTATTTTAGATGCATTTAACGGCGACTATATTCCGGAGCATTTGCTTACTAAAGAGTTTTTTGAAGAAGTACAAAGCGTATTGGCTGATGGCGGTGTTATAGCTGCAAATACGTTTTCGAGCAGCAAATTATACGAGCACGAGTCGGCAACGTACCACGGCGTATTTGGTGACTTTATTAACGTAAGCCGCCCTAATCGCAGTAACCGTATTATTTTAGCGGGCATTAAAACTATGCCAACGCAGGCGCAAATTAACAAGCGTATTAGCGCTCTTGCACCACGCTTAAAAAAATACGATGTAGATATAAAAGCAATAAGCACCTATATGCAAAGCACCAAAAACAACCAAGACTGGCCAGCTAATACCAAAATACTTACCGATCAATACTCCCCGGCTAATTTACTTAACTTTTAAAGCTAGTATTGTGAACTATCTAAAACGCGGTTTACTGCGTTTTAGATATAACTCATGAGTTGCTTAAATTTACTTTCGGTTATTGGTACAACAATTGGTAACTTTATAATATCATTCTAAAAATTATACTTAGATGTTCGTAATGAACTTTATAAGTGCATTACAGCAATATGCTGTTTATAAATTATGGGTATCAACATGTTGGAAGTTATAGGCATTATTGCCTCAGTATTAGGAATACTCGCATTTTTTGCAGTCGCACCGAAAGATTTACTCACTAACTTTAAAAGCTGGTTTGTAGAACCTGTTAGCTCTATTAGTAAGTACAAACATAAATTAGACATAAAAGAATTATTTGATTTACTTAACGTAGAAGATATACGCCCTGAAAACATTTTTGTTAAAACGCCCTTAAAAAGCAGTAGCTTTGATTCGGAGTTACTTGATTACAATACAAAGCTTCCAAATGAATTAGAAATCCTAAAACAAAAAGAAATAGCAGATAAAAAAGCACATTCATCATTAAACGGCTTAACGTTAGATAATAATGGATCTTTTGGTCTTAGGCGTATTGATGTAAGTAGACCTGAGGGTACAAATGGTAAACGTAATAATATTTACAAACTTATATTAGAGCCAACAGATTACTTTAGTTTTGTATTTCCAAATTTATGCCTAGAAAAACCCTATTACAGCGATGTGACTCAAGAAAACCATACTCTAAGAGACATGCTTTCGTTAGATAAAAAAGTATTGTCTATATCAACAATGAGGAATTTTCCGCAGGTACAGTTTAAAGTTGGTACAGGTACGTTAGTCGTTACTAAAGATGGTTATGTAATTTGCTCTGTTAGATCTATGAGCCAGTTTATTGCAGGTAAGCAGAGTAATGATGAAATATCAGTACATTTGTCTGCTGCTGAAGGTATGTACCGTTCCGTAAACAATCCACTATGTAGCGATATTAACGACCAAAACAAACCCTCACCTTTTGCAACAAGTGCTCGTTCGCTTAAAGACGAACTTAATTTATCTGATGAACACTTCGACACTAAAAATATAAGTTGTATAGGATATTTTACTGACTTAAAAAGAGCGCAGCCATTTTTTCTGTTTTACTTACAGCTTAATCTAACAATTGATGAGTTTTTCTCTATTTATTCTAATACAAGCGCTGATATACATGAAAACGAAGCTATTTTTGCTTTACCAAGAAATTTCGAAAATCTAAATAAGTTATTCTCGGGTGTATCTTTTAGCGAGTTAGATACTAAATATCCTACGATATACGCTGATTTTTTTACAACTAACAGTGGTACAAAAGTGAGAATTGCTTCAAACCATGCAAAAGCAGGTTTCGCTGCTTATGCCTTCAAAGATCTTGGACCCATCACTCACAGCATGATTTAATATTTTATTACTTCTTTAAAAAAATACAGTGGCTTTTAAGTAACCTTAAAGATTAATACTATTTAAAAACCACTATTTCATTCCCGATTTTAAATTTTAAAATATCTACATTTTGATACATCACCATATATTTACTTAGCAAGCTAAGTAATGATAACATAGTTAGCCTGCTAACTATGTTGAGATGGCTATGCCTACACAAAAACCTTTTCACGAAACGCTCGATTTAACAATTATCGGCAATATGGGTCGGGTTCATCGTTTATGTCGCGAAGCAGCAACTATTGCTGTTGAACCTTTAGGGCTTACTCAGTCGCGCTGGACTGCATTAATGCATATAAATATGCGTGGTGAGGGACTAACGCAACTTGAACTTGCTAATAGCTTAGGGATAGAAATGCCTTCATTGACCCGTACGCTTAAACAATTAGAGGAGCAATCGTTAATTGTCCGCCGTATAGACAAACACGATAAGCGCATTAAAAGACTCTATTTTACCGAGCAAAGTGATGCCATCTTGCACTCGTTGCAAGAGACTATTACCGATATAAAAAATCAGTTATACAGCGGTTTATCTGTTGAGCAACTAGATGCGATTGCATTTGGTTTAATCAAAATAGAGCAAAACGCGCTTAAATGTATTCAAGTTAATAAGTAAGGCTAAAAATGACACCGGATCAAAAATTTGCACGCTATGTAAGGTTTTCTCTCATAGGATTTATCATAGTATTTATTTACTATTTAGTGGCCGATATGGTTTTGCCTGTAACACCACAAGCACGTGTATATCACCCTGTTGTGCAAATATCACCTCAAATTAGTGGCCGAGTCACTAGTGTGCAAGTTAGTAATAACCAATCTGTTAAAGCAGGCGATATATTATTTTGTATCGATGAAGGCCCATACAATTTAGCCAAGGAACAAGCTCAACTAGCGCTTGATGATGCTAAATTACAAAATAAACGCCTTGATACTAATGTTAAAGCGCTTGAGGCACAAATAAGTGCTGCAAACGCTAAACAGCATGAGCAAAAACTATTAAAAAGTAGAGGCGAAAAGCTCTATAAGCAAAAGTCTATATCGGAGCAAGAGCTTGAAAGCATTCGTGCTAATTTTGAAGCCAGTAAAGCAAATGTTGCAGCTCTTGAAGCGCAGTTAGCTGAAGCGGTTTTAGCAAGAGGTGACTCAGGTAACAAAAACTTAGCCATGCGCCATGCTGCTAACCAGTTAGCACAAGCTGAACTGAATTTATCCTATACAAAAGTGCGCGCATTAAGTGACGGCGTAGTTGCTAACTTACAATTATTAGACGGCGCGTATGCTGTTGCAGGTAGCCCATTATTAGCTATTGTCGCTAAAAAAGCCGACTTAGTTGCTGACTTTAGAGAAAAGTCACTCTCAAATATGAAGCAAGGCACACAAGCGCGCGTAGTATTTGATAGCCGCCCAGGTGAAGTTTACGACGCAATACTTGAAACATTTGAAGCTGGCGTTAGCAGCGGTCAACTTAGCGCAAATGGTTTACTAAGTTCAACAGAAACCAGTAATCGTTGGGTGCGTGATGCACAGCGTCAACGCATTCACTTAAAGCTCATAAATCATCAAGACTTAATAGCAAACATGCCTAGTGGCTCACGTGCAACAGTACAATTATTACCAGAATCAACAATTGGGCAATGGTTTGGCTCTGCGCAAATCAGGTTTATTAGCTGGTTACACTACATTTATTAATGGAGGCTTTATGACTCAAATTGTTAGCCAAGGCCCACAATTAGACTCCAATGGCCTTCGCCAAGCACTGCGCATTGCAGGTGGGTGCACCCTTGGCTTTACTATTAGTAAATTAATGAACTGGCCTAATGGTATATTTTTTACCGTTTATCCTATGTTGATATTGGGCATGGTACCTACGTTAAGTCGTGGGCTTATAAATCAATTTATAGCATCTGCTGCATTTAGTGCACTTATAGTGCTAATAATGCAGGGATTGTTTTCTCACTTGCCAGTCGTTATGACATTGTTAGTGTTTGGTGTTTTCTGCTTTTTATTTCATAAAATGAGTAGCGGTAGCGCCTTTTTATTTGGCGCTTTAAGCGTGATCAGTCTTTCTATTCAGCTACACTTTTCCAGCTATGTTGATGAAGGAAGTAGTATTTATCCGTTAATTTTAACTAATGGTTTGGCTATATTTTTAACCGTTATTATTGGAGCATTAATGCATGGCCTATTTCCTGATGTAACCGCAAGGCCCGGGCGAGTAATGCCAGCTAAAGCAAAAGAAAGTATTCGCCATGAGGTATTGCTATGCTCAACCGTGGCTACGCTATCTTTTGTGGTTTTTCAGGTTCTTGATTTACAAGACTCAATATCTGCGCAGGCAGCTTCTGTGCTTATTTTGTTTTCATTGTGCTGGAAAGCCGCAGGTATGGCCGGTTGGCAACGAGCAATTGGAACGCTTATAGGCTGTAATGCTGCGTTACTATCGCAACTATTTTTGTATAGCCACTCTGATTTTTTACTTTTTCCGATAGCTATTTTATGGATACTTTCGTTTGTTTTTGCGCGCTTTCATATTTTAGGCGGAGGCATGCCTGGTATAGGTTTTGGTGTACTGACTACGTTTGGTATTTTATTTGGAAATTCACTCGGACCAGGCCAAGATCTTGTTTATAGTGCAATGTACCGATTTAGCTCGGTATCTGTGGCTATAATTTCAAGCTTATGTGTAGTGTATGTTATGCACCATATCCTTAATCGGTTTAGTGTAACTCGCCATCATACTTATGATTAGATGAACCGTGTTTTGTAAAATTAAAGGCTGCAATTGCAGCCTTTAGTTTTATAAGCTTAGTTAAGCTATTTTTATGATATAAATAAACTATAATTTTGTTTTAAATACTGACCAGCATCTCTTTGTACACAATAAAGTTTTTAGTCTTTTTGGGTGATAAGGAGCGTAAGCACACCCGCTATAATTCCCCAAAAGGCAGACCCCACTGAGAGTAATGTTAAGTTAGATGCTGTTACTAAAAAAGTAACAATTGCGGCCTCAGTATATTCAGCCCCACTAAGGGCTTGCTGCAAACTATTAGCAATGGTGCCAAATAGCGCAATGCCCGCCAAAGCTAGAATAAGTGCTTGGGGTAAACTTGCTACCAAGCCAACTAATGTAGCCGCGCACAACGCCATTAAAATATAAAATACGCCAGCCGCTATACTCGCCCAATAACGTTTATCATGATTTTTATCCGCTTCATCACTCATACATATAGCAGCAGTAATCGCGGCTAAATTAATAGAGTAGGCTCCAAAAGGAGCGCTAAGTATATTTACAAAGCCAGTAACATTAAGAGATGCAGATATAGGCGCTTTATATTTATATGCTTTTAAAACAGCAATACCCGGTAAATTTTGCGAGGTCATGGTAACTATATAAAGTGGTAAACCTATGCTAATGCATGCTTGCAAGTGAAAAACGGGTTCAATATAAGCAAATTCGCTCATTTTCCAGTGCAGTGCGCTGGTATCAATATGGCCCATTTGCCAAGCGAGTAGTACACCTATAATAAGCACACTTAACATAGCAAAGCGGGCAAAAAAGCGTTTACCAATAAAGTACATCATAACCATCAAGCCAATCACTAAAGGCATGTCGTTCATAAAATTAAACACATCAATACCAAAGGTAACAAGCACGCCAGCTAACATGGCGCATGCAAGCTCACTTGGAATACGGTTCATTATTTTTTCAAACCAGCCCGTAACCCCCGACAAAAACACGAGCAATGCACTGAGCATAAACGCACCAATAGCCTCGTTTAAGTTATACCCTTGGGCACTTGAAATAAGTAATGCAGCTCCCGTGGTAGACCATGCAATTAAAACAGGTACTTTGTAATAGTACGATAAACCAATTGACGTTGTGCCCATCACTAAACCGAGCATTAAAATCCAACTAGCTACTAAATCGGGCGTGCCACCAAGGGTTATCACTACCTGATAAATCAATGCAATAGAACTCGAAAAACCTATAATTACAGCCACAAGTCCTGCTGTAATTCGGTTAAGCAACTGATCAGACACCTTCATAAATTCCTCGTAATGCATTTATGCAGCACACAACATACGTGCCCAATAATTACATTGCAATTAGCGATTAGTTTACAAAAGGTGAAATAAATTCACTTTTTATTTTTTATTGTAATTAACGCCAAAAGTTACTTTTAACCATTGTATTTAACTAAACAAACAAGTACCCGTAAATGCTCCAAAGCCCGCATAAACACTACTAAAAACCAATACTAAAAAGAGTAAAAAACACACCAAAAATAAATATCCCTATATTTTATAAGGAATTATGAAATTCAGAAACAATTCTTTTCGGTTACATTTATTATCTTGATCTAATCCATTTAATAATATAAAAAGTAACAAATAGTTAACCAAAAACACCAAAAGAGAAACAAATGAAGAGATCTGTCGTCTTACTAATTGCTATTCCATTATCGGCATTTGCAGTTTATGGGCTATTTTTTAATGCAGATGAAACGGGCGAACCTATCGCGCCTGTTGCTATTGATTTTGTTCCTATTGATTTACAAAAAACGCGCAATACACATCCCCCTGCACCTATTGATATGAGTAAAGATCCCATTACCGTAAAACCCATTGTTGCCCCTGACAACAGTTTACCGTTTGAAGAATTTGATGCCGTAAATCGTCTATCCGACAAAGCAAAGCAAGTGCTTATAAACGCAAAAGTTTTACCTACCGACTTACATAACGAAGCCTACATTGAGTTTGATTTAAATTCTTTACAGGCGTTAGAAACTGGCGAAAACTTTGATTTAGCTATTCCGCAAACAGCCGAAACATTCACCGCAGAGGTGACTAATGTGGTTGAGTCTGAGAATGGCGATAAGAGCATATTTGGCCAAATAGTGGGTGTTGACGGCCGCATGCATAATACCGTTTTAACGGTAGGTAAAGATGCCGTATATGGCCAATTTACTGCCCCCTCTGGCAATTATGTATTCGAAAGTAAAGGTAAGTACGGATGGATTGCAGCAAAACGCGATTTATATAAAAGCCACATAGAGCATGAAGTAACCGCGCCAAAACCCAAATCAGATAAAAGCATTGATATATTTGCACCAAAAATTGATGGCTAACCAAAAAATATAAAAAGCAATTAAAGCCGCACTATAAGGCAGCTTTAGTGTGTCTGCTTTTTATGATCTCAACCAAGTTAAAAACAAGTTCCAACCACAACAAGAGTAAGGAAATACAATAATGAAAAAAGTAATCACAACAACCGCACTAGCTGCGGCATTGTGTGCAGCAAGTGTTGCGCAAGCAGAAACAATCGATATAGGTATTTTATATACCGACCAATCAGCTGCTGCAACTAGTAATATTGACACTAAAATAAATCAATTAATTGCTTTTAGTAATCAGGTATATAGCCAAAATGGCGTTGATATAACACTACGCTTAGCTGGCAAACAAAACTTAGGTGACTACGCAGTAACGCCGTCTGAGGATTGGTTAGATTCGGTTACAAATAGCAGCTACGTAGATGGTTTACGCAGCGATTGGAAAGCCGACATGATTGCCGTATTAGGTACTGGTCAAAGTGCTGGCAATGGGCTTATTTCATGTGGTTTAGCATGGGTTGGCCAAGGCACTAATGGCAATCTATATAGCTCAATGAGCAGCCGTATGTACTCAATCACTGCAATTGATTGTGGTGCAACGACATTTGTACACGAACTTGGTCATAACCAAGGTTTAGCGCACTCACGCAAACAAGGTGACACATCTGGCGGTGTATATGTAGATGGCATGGGTCACGGCGTACAAAACGAGTTTGCAAGTATAATGGCTTACCCGCACGTTTACGGTAGTGCAACTCAGTACGATTACTTCTCTAACCCTGCCTGGAGCGTAAACGGTATTGCATTTGGTATTACAAACCAAGCGCATGCAATTCGCACAGTTACGGCTACAAAAACAAGTATTGCTAACTTTAAATAAGTAGCGCAGTAAAAAGTGGGCTAAATAGCCCGCTTTAAAGTTTTAACATGTTCTTCCCTGCAGAGCGCTTACGCGCTCTTTTTTATAACATTAACAAAAATTAATGTTCTGTCCACCTTCTTGATATACATGGTTAAGTACACTTACTCCATCAGCAATAGTTATTAACTTGGAGTTCCCCATGACCAACCAATCAATTAAAAATACAGCAAAACTAATTTCATTAAGTGCTATTACACTTGCGTTAAGCGCATGCGGCAGTAGTTCGTCAAATAACGACAACAATGAGCTAGCTGCTTCAGCTAATTTACCGAGTGTGATCATAGGGCAAGTAACAGGCGTAACGTCGGATTCAATTACTGTAAACGATCATATTATTGCAGCAGGCTCAGCAGAAGTAGAAATAGAGGGCAATAACGCAACTCTTGCTAATATAAAACAAGGGATGATGGTAGAAGTAGAAACAAATGGTGCCCGCGCAACTGAAATAGATTACGACCCCGTATTTAAAGGTCCTATTAATATAAAAAATGATCAAGTAAATATCGCAGGAATAACACTTAGTAACTTAAACAGCAGTGACTTTAGTCAGGGGCAATTATTTGAAATAAGTGGCTACAGTCATTCATTAAACTCATTAACGGTTACCTACCATACCCCTATTACTAACAGCCAATCAGAGCTTGAAGTGCAAGGTAGTATTACCAATTTAAACCAGCAATTACGCACATTTAATTTAGGTGATTTAGTTATTAACTACCAACAAGCTGATATAGACGGCACGCTAAGTAATGGTCAACTTGTTGAGGTTGAGGGTTTTTATAATAATGCAATATTTACCGCAACCGAGGTTGATGCAGAGCAAAGCCTTAGTTTTACCGATAATATAGACACCGAGCTTGAAGGCGTAATCACCTTTGTAAATAACAATATGAGCTTAATAACATTAAACTCGCATTGGCAAGTTAGCATTAATGATCAAACTCAATTTGAAGATGGCACCACAGCCAATCTTGTTGTTGGTCAAGTTGTTGAGGTAGATGGTGTATGGCAACAAGCCAATAATAAATTACTTGCTCAAGAAATAGAATTTGAATCAACAAACATCAATTCAAGTACAACTAATCAGCAGTTTTCGGTAGCCGGTATTGTTAGTTACGAGCAAAATATAGCGACAATAAATGGCATTGAATTTACATTTAATAGCCAAACTGTATTTGAGGATGGATTATCGGTTAATACTCTAGATGGGCAGTGGGTTGAGCTTGAAGGCACTTATAACAATGAGCAAAACAGCGTAAGCGAAGTTGAACTAGAGGACGATACAAGTGAGATTAACTTAACCGGTTTAGTGTCGACAAATCAAAATCAGCAAGCAACGCTTTGGGGTTACATAAGTGAAGATAACTCTTTAACGCAATATTTAAATCAAACCGTAGAATTAGAATGCCAATGGGTTGCAAGCAACCAAGTAAGAGCATGCGTTTTAGATGACTAGTAGCAATATAAAGCGCTGATATAAAGAATAAATCATACGACTAAATAAATGTGTTTAGCCCTCTTATTTGGTAGGCTAAACACATTAAAACAAGAGCATACTTACATGAAACATATTTTTTTGAGCGCCTTATTTTTTTGCAGCGGATTATGCCATGCAAGCAGTTCTGCAATTTTTGACAAACTTAATAATTCAAACGAGCCATCACCACAGAGTATTTTAAAAAATATAGAAACCGAATACCTAAATACAGCCGTTATTGTAGAGTTTGAGCTAGAGTTCGAAAAAGGACAAACCACCTACGAGGTAACACTTTTTGAGCAAAAAAATAATCGCTTTATTGAATTACTAGTTGATGTAAAAGGTAAACTTATTGAGCTTGAATATGCCCCGCCAGAGCTTGATGAAGACGACGAAGTTGCAGCTGCTAAATTAATGCGTAAAAAAAATTACCGCATGTATCAACTTGTCCAGTCGTTAGATTCAACACAAACACAGTACTTAATAGAAGCTCAACTTGAGCAAGATATGGGCGTAACTTATATGGTTGCCACGTTTGTATCGTTAAAAGGGCGTCATAAAAAAGCCATTGATCTCGCAACAGGTAAAAACCTACCACTACTGCGTTGGGGCAATTAATGAAATTACTTTTGGTTGAAGACGACAAACAAAACCGCGAGTTTTTATACAAAGCCTTTAGCGAGCTAGGCTATACCGTAGATACCGCACAAGACGGTCAACAAGCATTATTAATTGCCACATGCGAAGAACATGACGCGATTATACTAGACCGAATGCTACCAAAGCTAGATGGTTTGCAAGTACTTGCTGCGCTTAGAGCAACAGGAAAAACAACGCCGGTGCTAATACTCTCGGCACTTGATAAAGTAGACGACCGAGTTGCAGGCTTAAAAGCAGGTGGCGATGACTACCTTATAAAGCCTTTTGCATTTTCGGAATTGGCTATTCGGGTAGAGAACATAATTAAGCGCCCTTTTCATAACCAACCACCGCAAACCGCATTAAGTTTAGCAAACGTAAACCTCGATTTTCGTCATCATAAAGCAGACGTAGCTGGGCAAACACTTAACTTACAACCTAAAGAATTTAAACTTTTACATTTTTTACTCGATCATAAAAATAAACTCGTTACGCGCACTTTGTTGTTTGAGTCGGTATGGGAATATAATTTTGATCCTGGCACAAATGTAATAGATGTACACATAGCAAGGTTACGTAAAAAGCTAACATTGCTTGGTGCAAAAGTACAAATAGAAACAATACGAGGCGTTGGCTACCGATTACAAGTAGAGCAAAATAATGATTGTTAACTCCAACCTTTGGCAACAATTTAACCCGCGTTTTAGTTCTGTATGGCGACTTACACTCGCGTTTGCCACCATTACATCGTTTGTTTTAGTGCTATGCATTGTGCTTATATATCAGCTGTTATTGGGCGAGCAAACACGCCAAGTAGAAAGGCGTTTAAACGCCGAGCAAGTTCGTATTGAAGGGCTTGCTAATGAATTTGATAAAGCCTCTTTTTTTCAGCAACTAGCGGTATTTCGTAACGAGGGCGAAATTTTAATATTTTGGCAAAGCGATGACGAGCAATTTCAGCAATTAAGCTTTTTACCTAACGATATTCCAAAGTTGCCAAACACCCTTGAGTTTCCTGTGCTCGACACCCAACGTGGGCAAATTAGGCTACTTACCACCGGTATTGTAAATACCAAACATGGCAATATTGTTATTGCCACAGCCACCGAACATTTAAGCCGCTTAATTACTGAATTTAAAACCATTGCAACCTGGGCTTGTTTGGTCAGCTTGTTACTTACCTGTGTGTTTGGCTATATTTTTGCGCGCAGGCATTTAAGGCGTGTAAATTATTTTAATAACGTAGTAGAACAAGTCCAAAAAGGCGATTTATCGGCGCGTGTAGTGCATAAACAACACGGTGATGAGTTTGTAAAACTAGCCAAACATATTAATACCATGCTCGACACCATCGAAGAAAACTTTGCCTTAGTGCAAGGCATTACCGATAACATAGCACACGATTTAAAAACCCCACTTACTCGATTGCGCTTACAACTAGAGCGCCAAGCAGTGCAGCAACCAGAGCTTGGGCTTGAAATAGAACAGCTTGATACTGTATTACATACCTTTGATGCCATGCTTAAATTGACTCGCCTTGAGCATGGCCAATTTCCGTTAAAGTTAGAACCTATAAACTGCCAAACACTTATTAATGACTTAATAGACATATTAGAGCCCAGTGCACAGCAAAATCAGCAGCATATAAATGTAATTAATCAGGGGGAGTTAGTACTTCAAGGCGATAAAAACTTACTTTTTCAGGCTTTATTTAACCTGGTCGAGAATGCTATTAAATACGCAGGTAATGGAGCAACTATACACATTACGATTACCAGCAATCATATAAATATTAGCGATAATGGAAAAGGCGTAGAGCCCACACAATTATCACAACTCACTAAACGTTTTTATAGAGGCGATCCGGCAAGGCAAAAAGAAGGCTTTGGATTAGGTTTAGCCACCGTAAAAGCAATATGCGAACGCCACCAACTTGTGCTTACTTTAACAAGCGACGAACGCGGCTTTACCAGCACTATAAGTGTACGTAGCTAATAAGGAGAACTAGCACTGTTAACTAGCGCAGAAACTAGCACAGGTAATGAGTATAAATATCTCTCTAGTTAAACATAAAAAAAGCGGCTATTAGCCGCTTTAAATCTAACAAAACCGATCGGCTTAATGCACAACCACTTTTTGCTTAATTGCTGGCATTAATGTTTTACCATTGCCATCTACCTTGTTTAATAGTTTTAGTCCCATCACTTTTGCAAGTACTGGGTAAATATCAAGATTACTTACCTCTTTAATATTCATACCTTGCTTAAACGCAGGACCAACAGCAATAAATGATGCTGCCATATCATCGGTATATGCATAACCGTGAGTCCCTAAATAGGTTGGTTTTTTTCCACTGGTAAATACCGCTGGCGCTGTAGTTTGCACCACAATATCGCCTACGCGAGTGCCTTTATTGTAATGATACGCTGCTAACTGCTCGTCAGTTAATACTGTATAACGACCGTTTGACGCATCCCGTAAGCGTGCTTTGTAACCTTCAATATCAGCATTTTTAGCATCAGGCTGGGTATATATAAGTAAACGTGGGCCCGTATTTTTAACTAAAAAGTTTTCATCTTGAGGAAGTGTTGTTACATCAATGCTTTTATCTGGATCTATACTCGTCATACCATGATCCGAGACAATAACAAGGTTTACGTCTTGCTCTAATTTGCTTAGGCGGGTTTGTAGTTGTCCCATTAATTCATCAAGTTGTTTAACTGCATCGCGTGTTTGTGGAGCGTCTGGCCCAAATTCATGGCCCATGCTATCAACTAGCGAAAAGTAACTCGCAATAAAACGTGGGCGCTGTGCTTTTGGTAAACTTAACCATTGAATAATTTGATCAACACGGCTTTGGTAATCGCTGTATTTAGAATAGTGATAAAAGTAATCTGGTGTCATGCCGTTAAATAATGCATCTGACTCAGGCCAAAAATACGTAGCCGATTTAAGTCCCTGCATTTTTGCTAAATTCCAAAGCGGAATACCCTTTACCCATGTGCTATCGCCCAATGCTTTGCCCATACTGTAACAGTCGTTTTTACGCGCTTTATCACAAAAGCTATTATCAACAATGCCATGGTTTACTGGCAGTAAGCCCGTAATAATAGAAATATGGTTAGGAAACGTTTTAGTCGGATAAACAGGTATTAGTTTTTGTGCACGAACACCGCGCTCGGCCATTGCTTTTAAATTTGGCGCACCGTGTTTTTCAATATAATCCCAACGCAGGCCATCAATTGATACTAGCACCACAGTTTGCTCTTTTGCAGCAAACGCGCTGTTCATTCCTAACATTAGGCAAATTGATACTGCCTTTAAAATCCACTGTTTCATTATAAACACCTATAAATGCACAACAATTACTCAAAAAATTATTTTAAAGCAAGTTGTTACTTTATGATACAAACTGATAGATTAAACCCTGTATATTAAAGACAAATGACTATGTGCTAAAAACTATGCCAGTCATCAATTGTAAAAAGGATTAGTATAAAGATGACCATAGATTTTAGTAAAAAAATAACGCCAGCACGTATGTATCGCACAACTTCTAACTTACAAATGGCGCTAGAAAGCGACCGTGGACGTATTATTAATAGTGCTGCTATTCGCAGGCTTCAGCAAAAAACCCAAGTGTTTCCGCTTGAACGCAACGCAGCTGTACGCTCTCGCCTTACTCACTCGCTTGAGGTACAACAGGTTGGTCGTTTTATAGTGCAACGTATTTTTGCTAATTTAAGCTACCAACAACAAAAAGATTACGGCTTAACCGACCTAGAACGCCCACTAGAGAGCTTAGTAGAAATGGCCTGCCTAATGCACGACATAGGCAACCCACCATTTGGACATTTTGGCGAAGCCGCTATTAACCACTGGTTTAATAACAACCTAGCAAGCGTAACACCCGAGCGCTGTAAAGAGCCAAATACCGGTATAGGTGTTGTTTTTAAACACCTTGCGCTTGATATTTGTAACTTTGAGGGCAACGCTCAAGGCATACGTATAATTCATTCGCTGCAAACGCTTAATTTAACCTACAGCCAAAGTGCCGGTATTTTAAAATACACTCGCCCTGCGGGGCTTGATACAAAAGACATTCCGCAAAATAAAAACTATTTAATGAAAAAAGTAGGTTACTACTACAGCGAAAAAAACTTTGTTGAAGCGCTACAAAATGAGCTCACTATTGAGCCTTACTGCCGCCATCCTGCAAGTTATATAATGGAAGCTGCCGACGACATTTCGTATTGCCTAGCCGACATAGAAGACGCCATAGAAAAAGACATAATAAGCACTGAGTTGCTGTGCGAAAAACTTAAAAGTAGTTACAAAAAAGTATTAATAAATCTGTTAATCGACGATGCTCAACATCAAAATTTTGTAGACAAAGCCGTAGACTACGCACTAGAGCGTGCACAAGCACAACCGTATAACTTTAACAGCGAATTTTTTATATACCTGCGCGTAGCACTTTTACATCCGCTAGTAAATCACGCTGCAAAACGCTTTATCGAAAATATAGAACCTATTTACCATGGCGACTTTAACCAAGCACTTTTAGAAGATAGAAGCCATCTACACGCTGTAACCAAAATGCTAAAGCAAGTGGCACTTGAGCATGTATTTTCAAACAAAGAAGTCGAAAAATTAGAGCTACAAGGGTATCGCATAATTAATGGTTTGCTCGATTGCTACAAGCCGCTACTTCAATTAAACAGCGATGACTTTAGGCGTGCACTAAATGGCGATTCACGTTTATTAATTGAGTCGCGACTTGTTAAAAAGCTCTCTAAAAAGCACTTAAATAGTTATCAACACGCAATAGATGCCATGCAAGAAGAGCCCGATCACTTTGCAGCGTACGAATTTTATTATCGCTGTAGATTAATTCAAGATTATATAAGCGGTATGACAGACCAATTTGCTTACGATGAATATCGCAGCCTTATGGTTATTGATTAGTTGTATTACTCTGGATAATTTTCAATTTTGCGCTTAAAATCAAACTATTAATATTTAAGCGCGCATAACTTCATGATATCAAAACTAATTAGATTTACCCTTTGCTTTACCTTATTTTATAGTGCGCAAAGTGCTGCATACAACGAAGCTATGTGCATTTTAATTAAACAAGAAATGCAGCAAAACAGTAATAATAAAGCGGGTCAAAAATATCGTAAGGCAGCGCGTGATTACAAAAAAAACTGTAATAAGCCAAAAGAAATTCAAGCACAACCTAAGCCTCAAATAATAGAGCCAAAGCCTGCTATTATTACTCAGCCACAACCTAAAATTGTTGAACCTGCCCCTATAATTAAACCTACTGAAGAAGCTGTTAAAGAAAGCATCAACGAGCAAACGTTTAATTTAACTAATGATCAAAAACAACAAATAAACGATCAGCTAAATACCAATA
The DNA here is from genome assembly GCF_008370255.1 of Pseudoalteromonas sp. FUC4. Classification (GTDB taxonomy): domain Bacteria; phylum Pseudomonadota; class Gammaproteobacteria; order Enterobacterales; family Alteromonadaceae; genus Pseudoalteromonas. Next base: position 127,342 of record NZ_SEUI01000002.1, read on the forward strand.
GTAACGAAATAGTAATTGATGCAGAGCCAACAAAAGCAGCACCCGAGCAAGTAGTTACAGAGCAAAAAAACGAAGCTGTGATAGAGCAAGTAAAACCGGCAACGCCAGAGCAAAGCGTGCAACCTACGCTTGAAAAGCCTGTACCTGTAAAACCAGCACCTGTGTTAACTCAACCAGCGCCAGTAATTGCGCCGCAACCTGTAGCACAAAGCCCAACCTCGTTACTTTTACCCACTTTAATACTTGTTATAGTAATACTTATTGGCGCTATGATAGTCGTGCGCCTGCGCCGTGCAAAACAAAGTAAAGCGATGGCAGAACCGACTATAGCGGCTCCACCTGAAGTTAAATCAGAAAAAATTGCTACGCCAGTTAAACCTGAAACTAAAACAACAGAGCCAGTACAAACAACAAAAGAGCCAGAGATTGAGCCTGTCGCCATCAACGGAGTAACTAAAAATAATAAACCAGTTGAAAGCAGCGTAGCGACAAATGAAGAGCCTTTAGAGCCTTTAGAGCCTACGAACACTGCGCAAAATGCTGATGTTGAACATACTCCACCGCAAATTTCAGATGAGCAAAACAACGTAACTACACAAGTGCAAACAGGCGAAATTGAGCCTGCAAAAATAGAGCCAGCAGATACTTTAGATCAAACAAGTACCGCTACGTTTAACGAAGTAAAACAAAAACCTGAGCCTAATACAGCCGAGTTTGAAGCTGCAGCAAAAACAACCTTAGAGCGAATTAAAAATGCCAGCAGCTTTAATGAGCCAGAGGTACGTGACTTTGACCCAGATGCAAAGCCCGTAAAAAAACAACGTAAGCACCATACAGCGCAAGTAACGGAATCTGCGCCAATAGAAACCGAACATAACACTGTAGAGCCGGTTATTAATACTCCTGAGCCAGTAACAGCGAGTGAGCCGGTTGTAGATTTACACGTACCAGAGCAAATATCTGACGCCCAATCGACTACATATACAACAGAGCAAGACTTTAAAGAACCAGAGGTACGTACATTTAATCCAGATGCACCATTACCTGGTGAAAAGCCGATGCCTAAAAAACAAAGCGCAACACCTGAGCGAGCACAAATAACACCGCCAGTTGATGAGCCAGTAAATGAGCCTAAAAAAGCAGACAGCAGCAATCCATTTGCTAACTTATCGTTAGACTCAAGCTGGGATCCTGACTCGACTGAAAAGCCCAAAATAGAAGAGAAAAAACGCGCCCCTAAATCGCAAGCATTGATAGATGCAGAAGAGCGCGCTAAAAATATGCAAACCAAAGAGTAAATTTTAAAGTAGCGCCTCATGTGCTGAGGCGCTATTTTGGTAACTAAATAATTAACTGCTTATTTTACCGTATTACTTACACTCTTATCCCCCTAAAATGCGCCTTAGTAATTAGAAGCTTCGCTCCTTGTGCGAGTAAGCTCAGCGCCTAGTGCAATATTCAAGCTTGAGAGTGTTTTATAAGCCTACAACTTGTTGGCGCGATGGGCGCGGTCCATATATTTAACTGATAGTATTTTAGACTGGAGTTTACGACTACGTTATCCGTAGCCATAAATTAAAGTAACTTGGTCAACATGCCCCAATTAAAAGCCCTCTTTAACAGCCCTAGTGGTACGTTTATTTTTAAGCTTTAACCCGCCAACTAATAACAGTGGCCCTATAAACATGGCAAGGCCATACACCCCACCGGTAACCGCGTATTCTGGTTTATTCAAAAAGCTAATAGCAATTAAAATAGCCAAAGATGCATTTTGAATTCCAACCTCAATTGAAAGCGTCAGCGAATCAGTTAAATTTAATTTTGAACATTTAGCAATTAGCCAGCCAACAACCATTGAACCAATATTAAGCGCTATGCACGCCCAAAATACATCGTTAAATGAGCTAACTAATAAATCGCGCTCTTTTATTACTAATGCAGCAATCATCATAAGCATAAAAAAACAACGAGAAGCGTCTAAAAAACGGCTCTGTTTTAATAGCAAAATCACTTTTAAAGTGACGTAACCAAATGCCTATAGCAACTGGCACTAAGGTAATAAAAAATAGCCCTAATGAAGTAGTTAAAATAGAAAAGCTAACATCGCCCGTTGGGGCAAACTGGCCCATAGCAAAGCCAATAATAAACGGTGTGGTTATTATACTAATTGCAGTAGAGGCGGCTGTTAAACTTACCGAAAGCGCTAAATTAGCTTTAACAAGCTGACTTACTACATTAGACATAGTACCGCCGGGGCAAGCAGCTAATATCATTAAACCAATAGCGATAGGCGTTGCTAGGTTAAGTAAATAACACAGCCCTAATGCTAATAAAGGCATTGCTACAAGTTGGCCTATTAAACCCATGACAATGCCAAGTGGGCTTTTAAATAGACGAGTAAAATCGGTTGTTGTGAGCCCAAGACCCATACCAAACATAATAAGTGCAAGGGCGAGTGGAAGTATTACTTCAGTTAATATAGATGCATTCAAATTAGGCAGCCTCGTTTGTTATTGTTTTTAATTGGAGTGTTAATTTTTAAGTTAACTGTATACCAATTCGCTTAATTAAGTGATCTATTTTGAGGATGGAAAAACGTGTTGATAGCTAGCCAAAAAATTCGCTATTTAGTTGTTATAAATGAGAGTTTTTTAACACAGGTAGCGACACGTTTAGCCCCGCAAAATGATTAAGTATTATTGCGGATTGATATAATGCCCCTTTACAATAACTAGAAGTATTACTTATTTAAAATAGTAGCAATGCGTTCACCTAGCTCTGGAAGTACATCTTGATCAAACCATGGATTCTTTTTAAGCCATATATTATTGCGCGGACTGGGGTGTGGAAGCACTAAATAATTTGGCCAATACTCACGCCAAGATTTTACTAACTCCGTAAGTGGCATTTTCTTAGTCTCCGGTAAATGATACGCCTGCGCGTATTTACCAAGCACTATTGTAAGCTCAATATTTGGTAGTGCAGCCAATAATTGCTCGCGCCATGCTGGGGCACATTCTTTTCGAGGTGGTAAATCACCCGTTTTACCCTTACCTGGGTAACAAAAGCCCATAGGTAAAATAGCTATATTATTGGCATCGTAAAATTCATCACGTGTTAGTCCAAGCCATTCTCGCAGGCGGTTGCCGCTTGCATCGTTAAACGGCACACCTGTTTCGTGAACTTTGATTCCAGGTGCTTGGCCTGCAATTAAAATACGTGCGTTTGGGTTAAATTGTATAACAGGGCGAGCCCCTAAAGGTAAATTAGGTTCACAGATCACGCATTTACTAACTTGGTCTATTAATTGGTGACTATTCATGTTTATTTGGCCTTAAATGCTTAATATTTATCCTAAATGGCCATTTAGGATGAATGAGTTGGTAAAAAATCGGTTTATTTTAATTAAAACGAGCGTTAGTTAGTAAAATCGTGATCTTTGAGCTCATTCGCTCTACAGGCCCTTTAAAATCTAGTGTTTCTCTGCCCATACAGCAAATTCATTGCCGCTCGGCTCTGCAAAATGAAACCGGCAACCACCCGGAAATTCAAAAATAGGTTTTAATATTGTGCCACCATGGAGTTGTACTTTTTTATACGTGGCGTGAATGTCGTTACTATAAAAAACCAATAGCGCAGCACCGTTTTGAGTTAGCGATTTAAGCGGCGCATTAAAAAAGCCACCATCAAGCCCTTGGCCACTAAACGCCGTGTATTCTGGGCCGTAATCGGTAAACTGCCAATTAAATGCACGACAAAAAAAGGCCTTTGTTGCGGGTAAGTCGCATGCAGGAAACTCAACGTAGTTTAATTTTTCGTGATCGCTCATCGTTATTCACTCTTTATTTTTACTCAGTTTATTAACCTTAAGCTTTACATAGAGCCTGTGCAATATCATTAAATAATATCAGATCAGTATTTTACTAAGTAATTAAGTAAGCATAACTTACTTAAAAGTTAAATATCATAAATGAGAATAACTATCTTTTGTATTTGTAACATATATAATAGCGCCTTTGTTTTATTCTCAGCTTTAAATAAAGGGATTAATTAACTATGCAGGCACCTTTGCACAGTGCGCCATTCGATAAGGTTAACGTGATTGCGCTTATGGTAAAAAGCGTAAGCAGTTATCGAGTTTTGGTATTTTTACGTTTTTTTATTGCCATAATTGGTGGCTATGCTTTTACCTCTGCAAGTACTGCGTTATTAAGCTTTGTGTTGCCAATAGCTAAACAAGACGCTGTGCTTTTTAGTGTTTCAATTAGCATTTTAATTTATGCCGTTGTATTTATTTATGCCTTTAGCGTTAAATCATTAAAAACAGTGTGGATCAGTATTTTACTAAGTACGGGAGCGTTCATTAGTTTGCTTGCATTACTGAAGGGTTGGGTATGAAAGATAGCTTTTTCAGATCGATGACTTGGTTGCACACTTGGGTAGGGTTACTCGTTTGCTGGTTATTATATTTAATATTTTTTGCAGGGACTCTTAGCTTTTTTAGAGACGAAATAACGTTGTGGAATCAACCAGCCATTCATAATGTGCAAGCCCAAACACAGCGTATAGAAGCGCAAAAACAACAAATAATTACCGGATTTGATTACTTAGCTAACCATGGAGCTAACTCATCAAGCTGGCGTATTACATTACCTGAGCCGCGTATTCCATATTTAATTTATGGTTATGCAAAGCCAAAAGAACTAGGCCAGCGCCGCAGTAAGTTTGAAAACACGCAGCTTAACCCTAATACCATGCAAGAGCTTGAGCCCTTTGTAGATACTAAAGGTGGTAACTTTTTTTATCGGTTGCACTATGATTTACATTACATGGATGCAATAACAGCACGCTGGATTGTGTGCTTTGCTAGCTTTTTTATGCTGATTGCCATTATATCGGGCGTGGTTATTCATAAGCGTATTTTTAAAGATATGTTTAGCTTTAGGCGTAACAAAGGTAGCCGTACGTGGTTAGATGCCCATAACTTAAGCTCTGTACTTGCACTTCCTTTTCATTTAATGATTACTTACACGGGCATGATTACGCTCATATTTATGTTGTTTCCCTACCCTGCGCAAACGTCTTACGATAACGGCATGCGTGGCTTTTTTAACGATGTAACCCCTCGCAACACCATGACCGATAAAGCCCAAGGCGAATCATCAATGGTGCCGATTCAAAGTATTTTGGATCAGGTTTATACTAAGTGGCCTCATGCAGATATTACTCGCATACAAGTTAACCAACCAAATATGGCAGCTTCAACAATTACCGTATTGGTAAGCGCAGGTAAAACACTACGTGACCAAGCACCACGCTTAATATTTAGTGGTGCTACAGGGCAAATGGTCGCTAAAACTGATGACGAGCTAACTAGCAGCAAAGCGCTTTACGAATCACTTAATTCAATGCATACAGGGCGTTTAGCTACGTGGTTGTTGCGCTGGTTATACGTATTAGGCGGTATTGCAGGCTGTGTAATGATTGGCTCTGGCTGTATTATGTGGGCTAAACGAATTCGCGAGCGAACTAAAAATAACGTTAAACCTTCGTTTGGTTTAAAACTAGTTGAAGGGTTAAACCTAGCCACTATTATGGGACTTCCACTGGCAACGTGTGCTTTTTTTATTGCTAACAGACTACTTAGTCCAACTACCGCAGAGCGCGCCGATAAAGAAATACTCGCGTTCTTTTTAACATGGCTAGCGGTTGCTCTTTTAGCACTTATAAAGCGCGACACACTGCAATGGCGAGTTATGGCAGCTATAAATGCTGTTGCATGTTTAAGCGTACCGGTTATTAATGCACTTACAACTAACGGTAATATAGTTAGCTATTTGATGCACAAACAGTGGGCTTTATTTACTTTTGATGCACTGTTTTTGTTATTTAGTATATTGTTTTTTATACAAACCGAAAAATTACGTACTGCTAAAAACAACTCAAAAATAATCAGCCCTAGTCAATCTAATAACCTTAAAAGGCAAAAACCATGATTGATTTACTTGGATTTAGCCTATGCCTGCTCAGTTTTAACTGTTTTGCGCTGGCTAAGTATAATCATTTTAAAGATGTATTTAAAAAACGCCCTACAGAATCTCAACGTAAAGAGCTGCTATTAGCTGCTTGGATCAGTATTTTACTAAGCTTGGTGCTTTGTATAGTTACTCAAGGTGGATATGGAGCATTACTATTTTGCGGATTTATGAGCCTAAGTGTTTTAATTATAATGGTTTTTTATAATTTTTTAGTAAGCTACGTAAAGTGGTTTAGTGTTTTAAATAGCGTGTTAATTGTACTAAGTGGGTTGTTTTCAGCATTAAACTAGCCTTAGTTAGTAAAAACGTGATCCTTTATTTTCCCATAGATTAGGGCGTGTTGATCTTTGGTGGGTGAATTTGCAGCAGACTGTTTGGTATTTAGGCAAGGCAGAGCCTATGTAGTGTGGTTATTCCCCATAAATAGGCGATAACGCAGCATAAATACCAAACATGCGCTGCCCAAAGGGTTCTTTCTAGGGACGATTAACTCTTTGTTGCTCGGTTTTTACTTAGCCCACTAGGTTACAAACCTCGCGCCGCGATTTAATCGCCCCTAGATTGAACAGATTTCAATCCACAAAGATTAACACGCCCTAGGCAAAAAAAAATGGCAAGCTATATAGCTTGCCAACAATAGGGGATATTCAGTGTTTCTAATACTTGCTGTCTCACGGCAAGTACACACAATATAACCATAATATATTTAAGTTACTTTACAGTTAGATGACTCTTTTATTACTACTGTAAAGGGGCTTTACATTGTTTATTGCTTAACCCAAATTATTTCATCGGTAGCAAAGCCCAACTCTTTAGCTTTAGTTAAAAAGTGTTCTTTAAGCTCTTTGCTAACCGTTGGCGTACGCGACAGAAACCACAAGTAATCTTTGTTGTAACTGGTTATAAATGCATATTGATAGTCGGGTTGGTCAAGCTCAAAAATCACGTAAGCCCCATAAAATGGACCAAAAAACGAGACTTTAAAATGTCCGGTGTCAGTGCCTTCAACAAACTTGGCTAAGCCTTCGGCGTTATCCCATTTTTTATCATCCGTTAAATACCCTTTGTTAAGGACCTTTACTGTGCCGTCGTCGTTAATTGAATAAGTCGCGGTAACTTGCTCCATACCTTCTTCGAATGAGTGATTAAGACGCGCTATTTCAAACCACTTGCCTTTATATTTTTGCATATCAAAGTTTTTAACAGGTGTTATTCCATCAGGAGGGCTGGTGCAGGCACTAAGAAAAAACAACCCCGTAATAAGTAAACCGTATTTAATAGCCTTCATGTAAGCTCCTTTTTAAATTACATAAATAGTACGTATTATCTAAATATAGATGAGTATAAAGTTTGCTAGCCGATTAAAAAAATTTGCTATAGGATCATATTAATTCTAAAGCAATAAAAATGACCATAGCATGAAAATTTGGGTAGATGCAGACGCGTGTCCTGTTGTTATAAAAGAAATACTTTTTAGAGCTGCAGAGCGTATGAAAATCGAGACTATTTTAGTGGCTAATCACGCAATGCGTATCCCGCCGTCAAAATACATAAGTCGCGTTCAAGTATCGTCAGGGTTTGATGTAGCCGACGACGAAATAGTAAAACGCGTTGAAAAAGGCGATTTAGTTATTACGGGCGATATTCCGCTAGCAAGTGAAGTAATTGATAACGGCGGGCAAGCACTAAACCCACGTGGCGAGCTTTATACCACCGAAAATATTCGCTCAATACTTAACGTGCGCGACTTTATGGATACCATGCGCTCAAGCGGCGTAGAAATGAGTGGTGGGCCGCCGCCACTTAGCCAAACCGATCGCCAAAACTTTGCAAATAACCTCGACCGTATTTTAGCGCAAAATAAGACGAAGTAAGTGACAGAGCAAGTTGTTGGTTTAGGTGAGTATAATTTTAATGTAGCCGTGTATGTCGCAAAAGCACCGCCTATGCCCTACTTTGAAACCCTACAAAGTATAGAGCCGGTAATTAACGAGCAAATAAATACTATAAACCAGCACTGTGGTAATGGTTGGCGTAAAGTGTTTAACGTGTATGCAAAAGTGCTATTTGCCCTGCCAAGTGAGCATTACTCATTTGCTAAACAAGCCTCTACTTGGCAAGCGTATCGCGATAAATATTTACTTCAAAACGACAGTAAAACAGCCCTTTTATTTAGTGCCCCCATTATTAAAGGCACTAACAAAAATCAGCTACATATAATTGCTGGGCGTACGCACGCTAAAAACTTATTACAACAAGGTAAGTTACATGCACAATTTGATTGGCTCGACGACGAGTTTGCAATAGACACAACTAACAACATTATTGTGTGCCCATATTTTGATTACAGACAGTTAAGTAATATAAAAATTGCGAGGCTTAGCGAGCTAGTCGCGCAGCTAAAAGCCACTAAATAACACATTGTAAGGAACGACCATGGCCGGAATTTTAGAGTTAAACGAATTATTAAGATCAATGCAGCCTGCGCTTAAACAAGGTGAGTACATATTTTGCTGTTTAGCAGGTAAATTGGCTGATTATGTTCATTTAGAGCCACTTGCCACGTATGTTGAAGAAGAAGGGCTAACCCTTATTTTAAAAGCTGAAACCGCAGATAAAGCAGGTATTACTTACGAGGGTAAATATAATTTAATTACCCTTAACGTACATTCAAGCTTAGAGGCCGTGGGGCTAACTGCTGCGGTATCGACAAAGCTGACTGAGCATGGCATTAGCGCTAATGTGGTAGCTGCGTTTTATCATGACCATATTTTTGTACAAACAGACAAGGCACAAGCCGCGATGAAAGCACTTGGAGAGATTGGTTAGGATTTGCTGGCACAGCAACAATCTGATTGATGTAGATATTGGAGCGTCGGATGGCGCTTCGCTTAACCGACCTATATTTCATGATGCTCATGGCTTAAAAGTTTGATTAAATTGTCCAATATCCGCTTTATTTTTTATTACAAATAATAGTTTTTGTATCACTCAACAACTAGCTTTGATACCACCCATTTATGCAGTGGATTTTTACTGTAACGCGGATGCCATGCGGCTATTACATCAAACGGGGCTGGTAACTGTTGCAAATCAATTTTTACCAGCTCTGAGCTTACTGCGCGTGAGGGTAAAAATGCAATGGAGTCTGTAGTTTCTAGATACATCGGTACAATAGAAAAACACGGTGCCGACACAACAACATTGCGTGTTAAATCAAAGCTTTTAAACCAATCGTCAATAGAGCCTTTAAAATTTGGACGTGAAGGCGAGGCAATAATGCTTGGGTAGCTGGCTATTTGCGCAAGCGTTGGTTTAGTCCCTGCTATTGATGAGTTAGGTGAAGTAACGCAAATGTGTTGCTCTTCAAATAGCTTAATAATGGGGTAAGTACTTGGGATATAGTCAGGAAATGCAATAGCAAGGTTTACTTTGCCGCTTTCCATTAAATCGTGCAGGCTGTCTATCTCGAAGTCTCTTATTATAAGCTTTAAATTTGGCGCTTGTGCCCGGAGCACTTTAACTAATGCTGGTAAAACAACTTGCTGTGCGTAGTCGGTAGCGGCTATTACAAACTCATCCTTAACTGTTTTTGGGTCAAATATTTTAGGGGCCAGTAATGCCTGGAAATCGTTTAGTAGTTTGTCTATATCTACCGATAGCTCTTCAGCATATGGCGTAGGCACAAAGCCAGTGGTTTTTCTCAAAAACAGCTGGTCGTTAAACACATCGCGTAACTTTTTTAGTTGCTCACTCACTGCTTGTTGGGTTAAGCCCAATTTACTCGCTGCTTTTGAGGCGTTCTTCTCGCGAATGAGCGCTTGGAAAATACGCAATTGTTTTATATCTAATCGGTCTAACTTGCTCATGCTGCTGCCAGTGTTATTTAGTAATAATATTTAACTTATCACATAACCAAATTATCTTGTATCTCTTACATAAAAGGGTTGTTTCTAATTGTTAAAATACTCCCTTACTATGCTCCTACACACTAAAGTGAACAAATGATTGGAGCAAACAATGAAAACAGTAATATTAATAGGCGCACTAGGAAAAATGGGTCAAGCGGCATTAACCGGTTTATCTAAGCATAAAGTAATTACAGCGGGTCGTTCGGGCGATGTGGATCATATTGTTGATATTACCAGCGAGCAATCAATTACTGAGCTGTATGAAAAAGTAGGCCATTTTGATGCCGTAGTTAATACCGTAGGTTTATGTGAGTACGAAACGTTTGCAGATATGAGCGAAGCCCAGTGGATGAGCACTATTATGAGCAAAATGATGGGGCAAATTAACCTTGTACGCATTGGTCAAAAGTACATTGCCGATGGCGGCTCATTTACGCTAATTAGCGGTATTTTAAACGTTAAGCCGATTCCTTTTGCAATTGCTGATGCAACAACCAGCGGCGCAATAGATACGTTTGCAAAATGCGTATCACTAGAAATGCCACGAGGCACACGTATTAATGTGGTAAACCCTACCGTACTTGAAGAAGCATGGGGCGTTTATGGCGAAATGATGCCAGGTTTTCAGCCAGTACCAGGCAAACTTGTAGGTAAAGCGTTTGAGCGTTCGGTTGATGGTTTTATTAATGGCGAAGTTATTTTTGTAGACGCTTAATTGGCTCAGTCTTTCAAACAGATAGGTGAGCTTTACTTGCAGATTAATAAGCGCTTTGCATTAAAAGAAAGTGACAAAGCGCTTTAAAAACATATTCAAAACGGTGGTAAAATGAAAAAATTAATTCCAATATTTGCTATATTATTGGCTGCAGGTTGTGCCAATGTAACGCCAAGCTCGCAATATGTTAGCGAGCCAGGCGCAAATTCTAATAAAGAATGTAAAACAATACCGCGCCATAAGCACACGGTTCAGTGGTGTAAGCCACATTCTTCTAGATAAATTAAACTACATACCCACTAAAACCTAGGGCTTTAAAATACAGCTTCGGAATGCCAAATTTGCACTCATTTAGCAGTTCGCTAAAGCGCATTCTATCAAGCGGGTAAAACTCATTTTCTAAGTCATGCCCTGTTTGTGTTTTACCGGTTTCGGTTAAACCTAATTGCGCGCACGTTGTAAGCTGGGCTTCGCGCTCGAATGAAGTTTCGGGGCGCATTAAATCCGCAATATAAAGGTTTGCGTCTTTTTTAAGCCTTCCTTTAATTGCTTTTAATAACTCTTTTTTATCGCCGTTATCTTGTAAAAAATGCATTACTAATAAACATAAAACGGCATCGGCTTTAACCGATAACTTATCAACTGGACCATTATGTACATCTACGCGGCTTGTTATGCCTTGCTCATCAAATTGCTGCTGTGCGATAGTAAGCATATCGGCTGATGTATCTTGCACGGTAAATTGCCATGTTGGATTTAGTGCAGCCAGTGCAAGTACTTCTTTGCCTGTGCCAGCTCCTACTACCAAAATATGTGCGTTGTCGCTTAGTGTTGCTTGTAGCTGCGCATTAGTGAGCTGATGTAATAATTCATAACCAGGAACTAAACGGGTTATACGGCTATCGTATTGTGTTGCTTGCTCGCCTGTAAACGTTGGCATTGTATCTCCTTGTTTTCAGTAATGTTGCTTATAAAACTTCAACGGTGGAATATCCACCTGGCTTTTTGGCTACATGCACTTGAGTGGCTACGCGCTCGCTCATTTGTGTTACGTGCGATATAACGCCTACTTTTCTGCCTTGTGCTTGCAAAGAATCCAAAGCGTCCATTGCAATGCTTAGGGTTTCGCTATCTAACGTACCAAACCCTTCGTCAATAAACAAAGAATTGATTTGTACTTTGTTAGACGAAAGCGATGCTAAACCAAGTGCAAGCGCAAGCGATACTAAAAATGACTCACCGCCCGAGAGCGTATTAACAGAGCGTTGCTCGTCGGCCATGTCGCGGTCGATAATGGCAATGTCGAGTGTTTGCGCTATGGCGGTTAATTCGTAGCGTTTGTTGAGTGTTTTTAAATGGCTGTTGGCATAGTGCAGTAATATTTTTAACGTTTGTGTTTGTGCTAAGTTACGCATGGTTTTACCCGTTGCATCGCCCAATACTTTATTAAGCAAGTGCCATTGCTCTACCTGTGTTTTAAGCGTAGTTAACTCGGCTTGTTTGCCTTCAAGCGCCTTTGCGTTTTGGTTGTGTTGCTCAATAGCGGTATTAGTTGCTAGTAATGAATTTTGCAGCTGCGTTTGTTGCTCGTTTAAGCTGCTTAATTGCGTACTTAAAGCCTCTGCACTTTGTGTTGGTTTATCGCTACTGTTGTGTTTTTCAAGGGTAAGTTGCTGCTGTTTTAATGCGGCATTTGCATCTGTTAACGCTTGAGTTAACTGCTCATGCTGAGTTAAATGCGCTTTTATAGTCTCGCTACTTAGCGTTAGTAAAATTTTGATCTGTTCGTGCGTTACATTGCTAAATTGCGCTTTAAAGTCGGTAAACCACTGGTTATAACGTGCTTCAAGTGTTGCTAGTTCTTGGCTATTTTCAAGTAAGCGTTGCTCTACATTTTTAAGCGTTATAGCGTGCTCATCTCGTTGTTTTATAGCGTCGTCATAGGCTTTTTGACTCGCTTGAACCTGCGATTGCTTTTGCTCTCGCTCACTTATAAGTTTTGCTTGGTAGTCGTCTGCGCTTATTTGCTCATTATTAAATAAAGCTAAGCGCTCACTTTGTACCGCGTTTAATAGCTCTTTAGCTTTTACAAACTCTTCATTAAGTACTTTTAACGATTGCTCGCTTTTACTAACAAGCGGGCTAAGCTGCTTTATTTGCTCATTAGCTGTGTCTTGGCGCTTTTGGCTTTGTTCAAGTTGCGTTTGAGTTTGCTGATACTGCGTAACTTGCTCGTGCAGCTGGGTAAGTTCAAGCGTATTGGCCTGTAGTTGCTGCCAAAAATCACTATTTTCAAATTGGCTATTGAGCGTTGTACCGAGCTCGTTAATTTGCGTACTTAGCTCGTTATGCTTACTCGTTAACTGGCTTTGCTGATGTGTAAGCTCAAGGTGTTTATTACTCAGTTGCTGCTGTATTTGCTGCTCTGCTTTAAGTGCTGCTTGTAGCTCATTTACTTTAGTTTGCAGTGTACGTTGACGTTTTTGTTGCTCAAAGTATTGCGCTTTTTGCTGCGTTAATTGCTTATAAGTTACTTCAAGCTGATCAGGGGGCAAACTAAAAAGTTCTGTGCGAGCTGCTTGCATAGTGTTGACAATTTCAAGCCGCTTGGTGAGTGCCGTTTGTATTACTTGCTCAAGTTGCCCGTGTTCAGCAGTTAAAACGGCATGTTGAGTTTGGTGCTTATGCAGCTCGCTTTGTGCATGATCAAATTGCTTTTTAGCTATATTAAAAGCATTTTCAAAATCAGTAATTAAGTTATTTAATTGCTGATTTTGGTTTACCGCGTACGGGTGCTCGGTGGCGCCGCATACTAAGCAAGGCTCATTAGGGCGAAGCTCAGTGCGTAAATGTTCTACGTTTTCGCTGGCCCTTAAACGCGCTTGGTTAAGTGCGTACTCGTTGCCTTTAAGCGCTTGCTCGCTGGTTATTAAATTTTGGTTAAGTAAAGCATGGGCTTGCTGACTTTCATTTAACTGCTGATTGAGTACTTGTTGGCGTTGAGTGCTTTGTTTTAGTTCTGCGTTAAATTGCTTATAGCGCTCTCGCTGCTCTTTTAAGTAATCAATACTTTTTAACTGCGCGTCGCAGTGCTCTGCATTAAATTCATTAAGCTGAGTATTTAATACCTGTAATGCCGATTGCTCGTTATTAAGTAACGCCTCGCACTGCTGCACTTTATTATTTTGTGTATTTAAAAGCTCACTCTGACCCGCAAGCTCGGTATTAAGAGTTTGGCTTTGCGCAGCGTTTGCGGTTAATTGCTGCTGTGCATTTAAGTAGGTATTAAAGCTTTGCTGATAGTAGCTCCAGTCTTTGGCTAAAACATGCAGCTGTGCATGCTCATTAAGCCATTGCTGGCTTTTAGTTGAGTCGGTTTTAACAATTTCTAGCTCGTTATTACTTTGTTTAAGCTGCAAATTAAGCTCATCAAACTGAGATTGCTCTTTGGTTATTTGCGACTCAGTACCTTTTACAGCTTGAGTTTGCAAGGCAATGTTACTATCGAGCTCTCGCGCTTTAGCTATAATAGGCGCTGCATTTTGTTTTTGCTCATTGGCGTTATTAAGCAGCTCTGTATGCTTAGCTAGCGCGGTATTACGCTCGTTAATTACCGCTAAATGATCAACACTTTTAAGTGATGTTATTTGCTGATCCAACGCCGTATTTTGATCGGTTAATTGAGCAAAACGGCTGCGGTTATCTTTTATTTCAAGCGCTTGTTTAGCTTGTTTTGCCTGCTCGCTTTGCTCAACGATACTTTCAAGCGCTGAGCTTGCTTGTTGCTGAGTTTGCTGTGCTTGCAGTAAGTTTTGCTCAAGCACTGTAGCTTGCTGATACCAGTTAAGTGCTTTTTCGGTTTTGGATAACTCTTTTTTAGTGTGTTCGGTTTGCGCTTTTAAATCGGTTAACTTGGTTTGTTGTAGCTCAAGTTCATCGCTCGTTAGCAAAGTATAGCTTTGAAGGCCTGCTTTGAGCGCTTCAAGCTTTGCTACTTGCTCTTTATGGCGCTCAAAAATACGTACGCCAATACGGCTAAATTTATCGGTGCCTGTTAAACACTCTAAAAGCTGCGCTCGCTCATCGCCAGTGGCTTTTAAAAATGCAGCAAACTCATGTTGCGCTAAAAGTACGGCGCGTGAGAACTGCTCAAAATTAAGCCCTATTTTACTTTCTACTTCTTTTATTGTTTGGCTTTTATCGGCTATTAGGGTTTCGTCTGGCAGAGTTACTAATGTGTGCTCTGGTGTTTTTAGTTTGCCTGTTACTTTTTTATGAGTGCGTGAAATTGTATAACGTGCACGATAAAGCTGTTTATCTTGCCCTAAAAAGTCGACCTCGGCGTAACCTTCCCATGTGCCTCTGCGTAGCAAATTTCGCGCATCATTAAGCTTAATGCTGTCGCCATTAAACTCAATTAAGTTACCTTTATCACCGCGCAGCCTCGCCGTTTTTGTATAAAGAGCTAAACAAATAGCATCTAAAAAGGTACTTTTACCAGCACCGGTATCGCCTGTTATCGCAAACAAGCCTGCATCTTTTAATGGCGCTTGAGTAAAGTCTATTTCAGCGTCAACTATCGAGGCTAAATTATGAATACGAACTGCGGTTATTTTCATAGTTGTTCTTGCTCCGTAAGCTCGTTTATCACGTCACTTAAAAGTGCTTTTAGCTCATCGGGTACGCTTTGCCCTACCATGTCTTTATCGTTTGCGAACGCTTGTTCTAATAAGTTAAGCGGGTTGAGCATTTCAACCTCGCTTAAATCTTCAAATACGGTGTTGTCATCATTTTGCGCTGATTGCTCACGTACACGTTCAATACCACAAAATTTAATATGTTTGCCTTCAAGTGCTTGTTCTATTTGTTCCCTGAAGGTGGTGTCGGTATCGCTTGATTTAAGCTTTACACGTAAATAAGGCGCTATTGTATTTTGTGCGGTGTCGAGCGCTTTAATTTGCTCGCATAGTTCGTTTAATGGCACGCATTCCCCTTTTGGTAAAACAATTACATCGGCAGAGCGCGGAATGTAAAGGGGGTTTACAGCTGTGCTAATATCTTGTTTTTCATCAGTAATAAACTCAATAACATTTACTTGGTGCGTGTAGTTACGTTCTGAAAACGACATAGGTATAGGTGTGCCGCTGTAGCGAATAATATCGCTTTTAGCGACCTGTTGCGCTTTGTGTAAATGCCCAAGGGCAACATAGTTGGCTTGCTTACCAAATACATTGGCTGAAATAGACTCCTCACCACCTATTACTAAATTACGCTCAGAATCACTTGAAATGTCCCCGCCTTTTGCGTGTAAATGCCCCATAACTATTAATGGTGAGTTTTGCTCGTTTATATTATTAGCGTGTTCTAGTGCAAGCTCGTAAGCTTTTGCAACGCCTTGAGCATAACTAGGGCCGCTTTCAGTTTGGCTAAGTAAACTTACATCACTTGCGCGTAAAAATGGCATAGCGACAATTACAGCGCGTTTACCATTAGTATTGATGGTAATAACAGTTTCATTGGGTGTTGCGACATCAAAGCGCCCTACTACGTGTGTATCAAATTGCACTAGTAATGGCTGAGCTGCCAAAATACGATTTGCAGAGTCGTGATTACCCGCAATAATTACTACGTGTAATTGTGGGCATGCCTTTTTGGCGTCTTTAATAAATTGATAAAGCTGATTTTCGGCGCTAGCGCTTGGAGTCGCTGTATGATAAATGTCGCCAGCAACTAAAAGTAAGTCTATTTGTTGTTCAACAAGAGTGGCTAATAACCATGTAAAAAAAGCTTGATGTTCAACACGGCGATCGTGTTCGTAAAATTGTTGGCCAAGGTGCCAATCTGAGGTGTGGAGGACTTTCATGTAGCGCTCTTAATAAAACCGTAAGAGCGCCAATATACCCAAGGCAGTTAAAGATGCAAGCCTAAGCCGTGCATTACCTTAGGTTAAACTATACCAAGCTGAAAAAACAACCGGTAATGCTAAAAGGGCCATTAATAATGGAATTTTTAACGTTTTAGTTTGTTTTGCGTGTAGCGCCTTTAATGCATTAGTTTCGTTGCACGCTGCTACTTTATCGATATAAAAATAACCCGAATCGAGATACTGCTTACAGTTATTCTCACTTGCTGGAACCGCAATTAGTTCTTGTTGTTTTTTTAGGATGTAAAAATCCATAAGCCCACCGCATTTCTTGCTAGTAATCGATATTAATTTGAGGATAAATGTGACGAATTTATTTGCCTCAAATAAAAAGGTTGGCGATTTTAAATATAAACTGCACTAAAGATCAACCTAAAATTACACTATTTATCATTTATCGTAAAAATAGCGAATATTAAGGAAGTTCGGCAATATTTGAGCCAATAATTCAGCTGTTTTCACTGTGTTTTTGTTCAGTAGAGTGGGCTTTTAGCCCATTTTTCTTGTTGCAAATTAGAAATATTAATACGTAGTATTATTGGTTTACCTGATAATGCTAAAGCAATACTTTTTTAGCAAAGTAGCTAAAGTTAATGTTCTTTTTCAAGCTCTATAACTTTGTATCTATTCGCTCAAAACCATTATTAAAACCCGCTTTTGTAAACCCCCTTTACAGTATTTATTTAGTCGTATTTTGTTACAAAATAATTGTACTTTTCAATCTAAAAAATTAAGTGAATATCACCCTAAAAATACGGTACTTGGTCGCTAATTTATTGAAGCTCACAAGTATATTTGTCAAAGTATGCTCACAAAATTATATTAGGACTAACAATGAAAAAAATAGGTCTTACGCTAAGTGCTTTTATATTGCCTTTGGCAATATCTAGTGCGGCTATGGCGTCTTCAGTTGAGCAAACAAAAGGTACTTTTGTTGATAAATTTCGTCAATTAGACGAAGCGCTTCCTACACCCAATGTTTATCGTAGTGCCGCTGGCGAACCAGGTGAAAAATACTGGCAGCAACGTGTAAACTACGACATTGATGTAAAGCTAGATGAAAAAAAGCACCGTATTACGGGTAGCCAAAGTATTGAATATAAAAATAACTCTCCGCATACACTTAAATATTTATGGTTACAGTTAGATCAAAATATTTTTAAAAGTGACTCTATTGCCGAAACAACTAAAACGTTTAAAAGCACTTTAAAAAGCCTACCAGCTCAAAAGCCTGCTAAATTAAGTTTAGGCGACTTACGCCGTCAGCAATTTATGAGCGACAATGAACTGGGTTATACAATCAGTGGCGTAAAAGATGACGATGGTAAAGAACTGCGCGTAACTGTAGTTGATACTTTAATGCGCATTGATTTAAACGAGCCATTAAAACCAGGTAAAGAAGTCGAATTTAGCATGAACTTTGCCTTCAACATTGTTGAAGAAGATGCAGTGGGTGCACGTTCTGGTTACGAGCATTTTGAAGAAGATGGCAACGACATATTCTTAATTGCTCAGTGGTTCCCTCGCTTAGCGGCTTATACCGATTACGAAGCATGGACAAACAAGCCATTTTTAGGTTCTGGTGAGTTTACGCTTGAGTTTGGTGATTATGATGTTGAGATTACTGTTCCTGCGGATCATATTGTATCGGCAACAGGTAAGCTTGATAACGCGAGCAAAGTACTAACAAGTACTCAGCGCAAACGTTTAAAGCAAGCTGAAACATCTAAGCGTCCTGTGTTTATTGTTAACGCAGAAGAAGCGCTAGAAAACGAAAAAGAAGGCACCGACAAAACTAAAACGTGGCACTTTAAAGCAGAAAATGTTCGTGACTTTGCTTGGGCATCGTCTCGTAAGTTTATGTGGGATGCAAAAGGTTATCAGCAAGGTGGCGACGTTCAGCCGCTTGTAATGGCTATGTCGTTCTTCCCTAAAGAAGGTGGTGACTTATGGAAGAAATACTCAACTGAAGCGGTAGTACACACGATGGAAGTGTACTCTAAGTATTCTTTTGATTATCCATACCCAACCGCACAGTCGGTTAATGGACCAGTTGGTGGTATGGAATACCCAATGATCACCTTTAACGGCCCACGTACTAAGTTGCAAGATGATGGTACTCGTACTTATTCTCAGGCTGAAAAGCGCTTTTTACTTGGCGTAGTTATTCATGAAGTTGGTCATATTTACTTTCCAATGATTGTTAACTCAGATGAGCGCCAATGGACGTGGATGGATGAAGGCTTAAATAGCTTTTTAGATGGTGTTGCTGGTCGTGAATGGGATCCTACTATTCCTTGGGGTGTTGAGCCTCGCGATATAGTGAGCTACATGAAGTCTGAAAACCAAGTACCAATTATGACTCAGTCAGACAGCGTATTACGTTTAGGCCCAAATGCTTATACTAAACCTGCAGCTGCGCTTAATATTTTACGTGAAGTAATTTTAGGCCGTGACTTATTCGACTTTGCATTTAAAGAGTATGCTCAGCGCTGGAAATACAAGCGCCCTACCCCAGCTGATTTTTTCCGTACAATGGAAGAAGCCTCTGGTGTTGATTTAGATTGGTTTTGGCGTGGCTGGTTTTACACCACAGATCATGTTGATATCTCTTTAGATAAAGTGTATCAACTTCGTTTAGACACTAAAAACCCTGATATTGATTACAGCCGTTTACGTGATATTGAGGCAGACAAGCCTACGTCATTATTTGTTGAGCGTAACCGCGCCGAAGGTAAAAAAACATGGGTTGAGCAAAATCCTGATGTTACCGACTTTTATGACGAAAACGACCGCTTTACTGTAACCAATAAAGAACGTAACTCGTACAATAAGTTTTTAAAAGGTTTAGAGCCGTGGGAGCGCAAAACGCTTGAACGTGCTTTAGAAGAAGATAAAAACTACTACGTTATGGAATTTTCAAACCTTGGTGGTTTGGTAATGCCTATATTGCTTGAGCTAACATATGAAGATGGCACAACTGAAGAGCGTTATATCCCTGCTGAAATTTGGCGTCGTAATTATAAAAATGTTCAAAAGCTAATTGTGACCGATAAAAACAAACCGCTTGTATCAGTTACTGTAGATCCAGGCTGGGAAACAGCTGACGTAGATGTTGAAAACAATAACTACCCTCGTCGTATTATTCCTTCACGTATTGAAGTGTTTAAAAAGGAAAAGAGTAAAGCTAAAGTAAGTCGCGATATCATGCAAGATATTAAAACTGAGCTTAAAACCGATGAGAAGAAAGACGAAAAAGATGACGGTGGGGAGCCGCAATAATGCGCTTTTTGCTTATTATTGTTTGCCTTTTAGTTGCTGCGCCAAGTATGGCGCATCAACTAAAGTCGTCAGTTACAACCGTGCTTTTTAATAAACGAACGCATAATGTTGAATTAATGCATCGCTTTTATTTACATGATACCGAACACGCCGTAGGAACATTATTTGAAGGCAAAATCGATATTATTAGTAATAAAGCCGACCAACAGCGTTTTGCTAAATATGTTGAATCGCACGTTGCTCTACAAACGTTAAGTGGTGAGCCTTTACCACTTAGCTTTGTAGGGGCGCAAGTAGATGGTAAGTTTTTTTGGGTTTACCAAGAAGCACCAATTCCTGAAAACATTGAAGGAATTAAAATGAGCAATGGCGCGCTTCGTGATTTATGGCCATCTCAGGTAAATATGGTAAACGTTGAGGGCAAAGGTAAGATTAAAACCTTAAACTTTGCACAAGATGATACTTGGCTCGAAGCCCGCTTTGAGCAAAATTAATAGTTAAAACTTCCCCAACCGACGCGCACAGCAGTTTATGTGCGCGTTTTCTTCATACGTTTAAACTGCATTCATATTTGATCTGTTATTTGTAAATTTACGTAAAAATTGGTAGTTCAATTTGTATATTTACCTTTTTTTGCGCATGATATATCAAGCACTTAAATTACTTTGTTATCAATAGATTGATAATGGTGCGTATTAATATTTAAATATAGTTAGTTTCATTTATCCCTCTGTATTTACCGGCCTAGGGCATAAGCAGTAGAGAATTTTATGTTTAAATTTCATTTAGTAATAACTAAGTTCAGGGAATGATATGACTACTCAGGTTGAGGCTATTTATGGTGTGATTTTTGATTTAGATGGGACATTAGTTTCATCAGAATTAGATTTTGCATTAATAAAGGCCCAAATAGGTTGCCCTTGCGAGCAAGACTTACTTGATTACATTGCTCAGTTGCCCTCACCGTATATGCGTGAAGAGGCAATGAATATAGTTCACCAACACGAATTAATAGACGCTCAACATGCCAGTATTTTACCTGGCGTGAGTGAAGCTATAAATGCTTTAAAGTCTAAAAATATACCGATGGCAATTGTTACTCGCAATTTTGATAAAGCGGCTGCAATTAAATTACAAAATAACCCACTTCCTATTAGTACAGTTTTAACGCGAAGCGATGCTCCTGCAAAACCAGATCCTAGTGCTTTGAATGCTATTGCTACACTTTGGAACATTAATGCTAGAAATTTACTTTATGTAGGCGATTACCTTTACGATATTCAAGCTGCGCATAATGCAAATATGCGCGCGTGTTTATACGCTCCAGAGTTAACGCCAGCCTACGCCGATCAGGCAGATTACGTTTTGCATGACTTTGCGGAATTAGTAACATTAGTTGAGAGTTATTCTGAAAAAATAGAGTTATGTTAAATAGCATGCCATTTGATTTATTCTGACATAAGTTTGTAGTTATAAAAGTTTTTATTAATCAAGTTTTGCCCATTGCGGAGCTAGCCCAATACGTTTTGAATTGGTAAAATACCGCAAAACGTAACGTATTCATTAGGGGCACAAAATGGGCAGAGCATTTGTAGTTCGTCAAAGTTCTATGATCAAAACAGCCAATGCAAAAACAAAAGTAAACTCAAAGTACGGTAAAGAGATTTACGTTGCAGCAAAAAGTGGTGATCCCGATCCCGAAGTAAACCAAACACTTCGCCGTCTAATCGAAAAAGCTAAAAAAGACCAAGTACCCGCACACGTTATCGAAAAAGCAATTGAAAAAGCAGCCGGTGGCGCAGGAGAAGATTACTCTGTTGCCCGTTATGAAGGCTATGGCCCTGGTAACTGCATGGTTATTGTTGACTGTTTAACAGACAATCCGAACCGTACTATCAAAGATGTACGTTTGCCATTTACTAAAACAGACTCAAAAATTGGTACTCCTGGCTGTGTAGCGCATATGTTTGATCATTATGCGGTACTTGGCTTTGCAGGCGATGACGATGAAGTCGTATTAGAAGCATTAATGATGGCTGATGTTGATGTAAGCGATGTTGAAGCCGAGGACGGTAAAATATCAGTATTTGCACCGCCAACAGAATACTTCAAAGCTAAAACAGCCCTTGAAGACGCATTTGAAGGCATTAACTTTGAAGTTGACGAAATTACGTTTATCCCTCAAGTTAATATTGAAATTGAAGATGAAGAAGTTATTGCTAACTTTGATAAGTTTATAAATATGCTTGAAGATTGTGACGATGTACAAAATATTTATCACAATGCCATTGTAAAAAATTAAACGTAAATGGTTAAAAGCTTTAAAAAGCGTGTTTTGTGTATGCAAAACACGCTTTTTTACGTTTGAATAAATGTTAGATATTCATGTGTATTATGCTTATTTGAGTATATATTTTTAAAATGCCACATAAGCGCTGTTTTTTAATTTCAGGCGATAAAAAACCAGCTTAAAAGCTGGTTTAGTACTTAATTTTGATTAAGCAGTTAAAGCGTATTCGATTTTTGTGCTTTATATTTTATGCGGTAGCTATGTAGTAGTGGTTCAGTGTAACCACTAGGTTGCGTTACTCCCTCTAAAACTAAGGCAGTAGCAGCTTGAAACGCAATACTGTTATTAAGGGTTTCTTCGCTTGTTGCCATGGGCGTATACGCAGTGTCATGCTCGTTTTGTCCATCAACCACTTTAGCCATTTTAGCCATTGTTGATTTTATTTGCGCCTGTGAGCAAACGCCATTTAGTAACCAATTAGCCATATGTTGGCTTGAAATACGCAGTGTGGCTCTGTCTTCCATTAGCCCAATATGGTTAATGTCAGGTACTTTTGAGCAGCCTACGCCTTGATCAATCCAACGTACAACGTAACCTAAAATACCTTGTGCGTTGTTTTCAAGCTCACTTTGAATATCTTCTTTTGAGAGCGTTTTAGGGTCTGCCATTAGCGGCGGTGTAAGCAGATCATTAAGGCTAGCAATAGTACGTTTAGCAATACTTTGCTGCTCAGTAAATACGTTTATATCGTGATAATGCATTGCATGCAGGGTAGCGGCTGTAGGGGAGGGCACCCATGCAGTATTAGCGCCTGATTTAGGATGCGCTTGTTTTTGCTCCATCATTAATGCCATTTTATCTGGCATTGGCCACATGCCTTTACCTATTTGGGCTTTATGACTTAAGCCACAAGCAAGACCAATATCGACATTGCGATCCTCATAGGCTTGTATCCATGATTGCTGCTTAATCTGTGCTTTTGGAAGCACAACGCCCGCTTGCATAGAGGTATGAATTTCATCGCCTGTGCGGTCTAAAAACCCAGTATTTATAAATACAACACGCTCTTTAGCTGCATAAATACAGGCTTTTAGGTTTACAGAAGTACGGCGTTCCTCATCCATAATCCCCATTTTAAGCGTATTTTTAGGTAAGCTTAGTGCTTCCTCTACTAAGCTAAATAAAGTGTTAGTAAACGCCACCTCTTCAGGGCCATGCATTTTAGGTTTTACTATATTAATACTTTGCGCGCTTGAATTTTTTATACCTGTTTTTTTATTTAGGTCGTGCAGGGCAGCGGTGGCAGTAAACATCGCATCCATAATACCTTCAAATACCGGTTGATTGTACACATCGGTAATAGCAGGGTTCGTCATTAAATGGCCAACGTTTCTTACAAACATCATGCTGCGGCCTTTTAAAGTAATTGTACCGCCGTCAAGTGAGGTGTATGTTTTATCACTTTGTAGGGTACGCTCTACGGTTTTATCGCCTTTTTTAAACGATTCAACTAAGTTACCTTGCATCAAACCTAGCCAATTTTTATAAACCTGTACTTTATCTTCTGCATCTACTGCAGCTACAGAATCTTCACAATCCATAATAGTGGTGAGTGCCGCTTCTAATACCACATCTTTTAAGCCAGCTTTATCTGCTTGGCCAATAATGTGATGGTGATCGATATGTAGCTCTATGTGTAAGTCATTGTTTTTTAATAACACTACGGTTGGGTTTTGTGCTTCACCTTGATAGCCAATAAGCTGAGTTGGATTAGCTAATGTGGTTTGAGAGCTGTCACGCAAGGTAATTAAAAGTGCGCCATCGACTACTGAGTAATTCGTGCTTTCTATATGCGAGCCATTGGTCAGCGGCAATGCTTTATCTAAAAACTGGCGAGCGTAGGCCATTACCTTAAAACCACGAACAGGATTGTAGGTATTACCTTTTTCAGCCCCGTCATCTTCGCTTAACACATCAGTACCATATAAAGCGTCGTATAACGAGCCCCAGCGAGCGTTAGCGGCATTAAGTGCAAATCGTGCGTTACTTACAGGCACAACCAACTGAGGGCCTGCTGTAAGGGCTACTTCGGGCTCTACATTTTGGGTTTCAATTTCAAAATTGACAGGCTCTTTTACTAAGTAACCAATATCTTCCAAAAAGGCTTGGTATTTAGCGCTATCCCAGGTTTTATTAGCAATATGGTAGTCGTCTATCTGCTGTTGAAGCAGCTCTCGCTTTTCAAGCAGTGCCTTATTAATCGGGGTAAGTGTTTGCACTATATGTGCAAAGTTCTGCCAAAATTGATGCTCACTTAAGTGAGTGCCTGGTAGTAATTGATTTTTAACAAAATCAGCGAGTTGTGTGTCTACGCTGAGTCCTGAATGTGTGAGAGTGTGGGACATAGTTGCCTTCCTTTAAACGGTCGCGATGTTGTTGTGTGCTAGTGCGTTAAGGCAACAATAACTCAAAAAGGCAATGTTGAGTGCTTTTTAGCCATTCACAAAATATATAGCCACAATAACAACTATAAATTTACTAAATCTAGAAAAGGAGCCTAATGTTGAATTAAGCGCTACGGAGCACACACTCCTAGCCACTCTCACAACATTAAAATAATTTATACCAATCTGCTTATATATGGGGTCTATTTAACGTTAAGAAAATTACGCTAGAGCTAGGCAAAAATTTTTGTATCTAGTTATTCTAAATAAAAAAATTTTTAACGACGTTATAGTGCAATTTAATTCGTTAAATTGATCAAAGATTTATGCAGGTTGGTATTACACACTCGTTCGAAGGATTTTATTATGACAACATATCAACGCGAAACAGACACACTCTCTACTCTTTGCCAATCACAAGGCAGCCCATGGAAAGCGATTAACCCTGAATACGCAAGCCGTATGCGTTTACAAAACCGTTTTCGCACAGGGATTGAAATTGCGCAATACACAGCAGACGTTATGCGTGAAGATATGGCTGCATATGACGCCGACACAAGCCAATACACGCAATCTTTAGGCTGTTGGCATGGTTTTACTGCTCAACAAATGATGATGGCAATTAAGCGCCATCAAAAAACAACCAAACGCAGCTATGTATACTTAAGTGGCTGGATGGTTGCAGCGCTTCGCTCTGCATTTGGTCCGCTGCCAGATCAAAGCATGCATGAAAAAACATCGGTACCTGCACTAATCGAAGAAATTTACACGTTTTTAAAGCAAGCAGATGCACGCGAACTTGACCACTTGTTTAACGACTTAGATGAAGCAAAAGCGAACGGCGGCGATGTTCAAGCTGTTATCGATAAAATAGATAACTTTGAAACCCATGTTGTGCCAATTATTGCTGATATCGACGCTGGCTTTGGTAACGAAGAAGCAACTTATTTACTGGCTAAAAAAATGATTGAAGCCGGTGCGTGTGCCATTCAAATAGAAAACCAAGTATCTGACGCTAAACAATGTGGTCACCAAGCGGGTAAAGTTACCGTTCCACACGAAGACTTTTTAGCAAAGATTAACGCAGTACGTTACGCCTTTTTAGAGCTAGGTATTGATAACGGTATTATTGTGGCGCGTACAGACTCACTAGGTGCAAGCCTTACTCAAAAAGTACCTGTGTCGCAAACACCAGGTGACTTAGCAAGCCAGTACAATACATTTTTAGAAACCACGCCAATTAACGGTGTTGATGACTTAAATGAAGGCGACACAGCAATGAAAATTAATGGCCAGTTATGTAAACCAACTCGCCTAGATAACGGTTTATTCCAATTCCGCGAAGGCACTGAAAAAGATCGTGTAGTACTAGATTGTATTACGAGCTTGCAGTCGGGCGCTGATTTACTGTGGATTGAAACAGAAAAACCACATGTTAAGCAAATCGCTGAACTGGTAAATCGTGTAAAAGAACACGTACCAAATGCAAAACTGGTATACAACAACTCGCCTTCGTTTAACTGGACGCTTAAGTTTCGTGAGCAAGTGTATCAAGAGTGGGAAGAAGCAGGTCGTGACCTTAGTGCTTACCCAAGCCTTGGCGACAATAAAGGCCTTATGGCACCAGAAATGGATGCAACAGAGCTTGCGCAAGCAGCCGATTTACTAGTGCAAAACTTCCAGCGCGATGGCGCACGTGAAGCAGGTATTTTCCATCACTTAATTACTCTGCCTACGTACCATACAGCTGCGCTAAGCACTGATATTTTATCAGAAGGTTACTTTGGCGATATAGGTATGCTGGCTTATGTACGTGATGTACAACGCCAAGAAATTCGCCGTGAGCAAGCTTCTGTTAAGCACCAAGACCTAGCAGGGTCTAACATGGGCGATACGCACAAAGAATACTTCTCTGGTGATAACGCGCTAAAAGCCGGTGGTGAAGACAACACCATGAACCAATTTTAATTCCTAACTAGATAGTGTTACTCAAGGGCCAATAGGCCCTTTTTTATTGCTTTAATTTTAAGATCAGATTTTAACTAACCTGAGCTCTGGTTAAGAGGTTTACTAACGTATTGAATCATGGCGATATTTAAATTTATTTTCTCTAGCCAGAGATTTTCAGTGAAAACAAGGCGAATTTACGCGTCAATAGCTGGCCTATTACCAGTAAATTTAACGCAGTTAGCGCTGAAAATAGCTGCTTGAGATAGATTAATTATCCAGAGTTCAGGTTAACTAAATCATGTTGGATCACTATTTAACTACCTAAGTAAATTTACAGATCAGAGTTTAACCAACCTTTCATAAAACGGCATATTTGGGATGATTTTGCTGTAAAAAGCGTTTACAACAACTTTAAAAGGCAGATAAGTGACTGATTTTTGCTTTAATAGACAAACTTAGCGAATTTATAAACCGATTTTTTACTAACTTCTCCGTGCGATAAAACAAAATTTTACTAACTGAGAGGCTATAAACAGTGACTCAAACCGATTTTTTACCAACTCAAGTTACAAAAAATGCTATAAACCGAAATTTTACTAACTGAAGTTTTAGCTAAGTCCGATATTTAACTGTCACAGAAGTGTAAAGGGGGTTTACAGTTTAAATGCTACGGCGGTAAATACAAAAGCCACTTATTTAAAGTGGCTTTTATTTGAGTTATAAGTTTATTATTTAGTGTGTTTATCAAACCACCATTGAATATAAGCAACTTTGGTCATTAAGTTTGATGGGCGAGCTGTAATACCGTGCGATGCATCAGGAATTCGCACCATTGCAGTATCAACACCTTGTAACTTTAATGCCTGATAAAACTGCTCAGTTTCTGATATTGGTGTACGGTAGTCAGATTCCCCAGTGAGCAACATAGTAGGAGTTTTAACGTTTCCTACGTAGCTAATGGGCGAGCGTTTCATGTAGTGCTCAATGTGATCCCACGGTTTACCCGGAAACCAGTAATCAGCAAAAAATGGGTAAAAATCTGCAGTTAGTACAAAGCTGATCCAATTAATAACCGGTTTGGCAACTACAGCCGCAGTAAACCGATCGGTATGACCTACAATCCAAGCTGTTAGCACGCCGCCGCCAGAACCGCCAGTTACAAACAATTTAGACTCATCAATAAACCCTTTCTCTATTAGCGCATCAACGCCCGTCATTAAGTCGTCAAAATCGTTACTTGGGTAATTGTGATGAATAGTTTGTGCAAACTCTTTACCGTATGAATCACTACCACGTGGGTTCATGTATAAAACTACATTGCCTTTAGCTGCAAACAGTTGAATTTCAGCGCTAAAATGTGGGCCATAATTAGCAACTGGACCGCCGTGTATTTCTAGTATTAACGGATACTTTTTACTGCTATCAAAATCTGGTGGGTAAGCAACCCAACCTTGGATTGGTAGCTCATCGTGACTTGATTTAATCCAAATTTCTTCCACTTTAGCTAAAGCTTTGTCCCCTAATGCATCTGCATTAAGAGTAGTTAAACGCTGCGCTTTGCCGCGTTTAACTGTTGCTATATCAGCAGGGCGCTGGGTATCGGCAAGGGTAAAGGCTACCTCGCCATCTTCGCTTACATCAAAGTCGCCACCAGAATAAGGGCGTCCAAAGGCAACGCTGCCAATTTGCTCCGTTATTATTTTACGCTTACCACTGCGTGGTTGATAGGCAAGGGCAGTTTGGCCTTTATCGGCGTAACTAAAGTACACACCTTTTGAATTTGCACTCCACTTTATTTGACCTACGCTACGGTCAAAATTTGGCGTTAAGCTAGTTGTGTTACCTGTTTTTAAATCACGAATATAAAGTTGAGCATTTTCGTAATTAGTGCGTGTATCGTGATAACCTGTGTACGCTAAGTAACGGCCATCGGGCGATACTTTAGGCTGCTCATCAGGACCATCTCGGTTAGTAATTTCGGTTATAGTTTGCGAGGCCAAATCAAGTTTATAAATTTCATTATTTGTGAATTTTAGCTGGTTGTTTTTATGCCTGTTCGCAGAAAAATAAAGCGACTTACCATCGTTACTAAAACTTACATCGCCTGCGTTATCAAACTCATCATAAGTGAGTTGTTTAGCATTACCACCATTAGCATCTATGGAAAATAATTGGCTAAAACCTTTTTGCGTGTAACCGCCACCATCTGAACGGTAATAAACATCATCAATAAATTTAGCAGGCTCTGCCCACGTTGCGCCTTTTGGTTTACCTGGTAAGCTCACTGGCGCTGAAGTAGCGCTTGGAACAAACATGCTAAATATTAATCGGTTAGAATCAGGGCTCCATGTAATGGCTCTTGGGCTAGCGGTTAAGTTGCTAATTTTTGCCATAGCACCTGTTTTAAGCCATTTTATATATATTTGGCTGCTACCATCGCGGGTTGATATAAACGCAAGGCGTTGACCATCAGGAGAGAGTACTGGCGAATAATCCATATGCACGCCAGAGGTTAGCGGCTGCATTTGCTTGGTTTTGTAATCAACAGACCAAATATTACCTACTTTACGATCTGTTTTTATATCCATGCGGTTACGCACAAAATAAACCGTTTTACCGTCTTCGGTTATATCTATTTGATTGGCGTACTCTAAATTAAATACGTCTTGTAATTGGAGTGTATTTGTTTCAGCGTAGGCTAAATTGCTACAGCCTAAAACGAGGCTACTACCAAAACTAAGAGCTAAAAGCTTTTTCATTTATGATCCCTGTTGTTACTTTTTTTAATTTGCTAAGTAGTTATATGTTAGGGATTATTAAATTAACAGTAGGATGCGATGAAGCTCTTATTTAAATCTATGAGTTAAAGCTGTAAAGGGGGTTTACAGCTTCTATTTGTGGTTGTGTAAAAATATTTAGTTAGCTGAGTTACAAAGGGCTTTTATATCTTTTATAAGCGCTATGCCATCAGCATTGTCGCCATGTACACATAAGCTATGGGCATTGAGCGTTAGTTTTTTTCCAGTTCGTGTTGTCACGCTGCCATCACATAAAAGCTGAGTTACTTGTTTTAGTAATGCAGCTTTGTTGTGAACGCAACCCTCAAGCTGTCGTGAAACTAAATGCCCGTCGTCGGTGTACTGCCTATCGGCAAATGCCTCTAGTATTAACTCAACTCCTGAATCTTTAGCTATTTGAATGTGCTTATTGGCATTTTTAGTCGCCAAAACCATTAGCTTTAAATCTATTGGGTAGCTGGCAATTGCATTTATAACGGTGTGTAATATTTGCTCATCAGCCATCATGTCGTTATAAAGTGCGCCATGGGGTTTTACATAGCTAAGTGTTAAACCTTGTACTTTTGCCATGCCCTCAATAGCGGCTATTTGATAATGCAGGCAATTTGTAAGCTCTTTTTCGCTAAGTGTCATTGAGCGTCGACCAAAGCCCTGCTTGTCTGGGTAGCTTGGGTGAGCACCAATTTGTACGTTATGTTGCTTGGCAAGTACAAGAGTGTTTGCCATTACGTCGGCATCACCTGCATGGAACCCACACGCAATGTTAGCCATATCAATATGTGGCATAACGTCATCGTCTAGCCCCATTTTCCACGCGCCAAAGCTTTCGCCTAAATCACAATTGAGTTTCATAATTAGTGCGCCTTTTGCGGTTTTATTGTGACAGGTAATACGCCGTTGGCCGGTGCTTCTCCTAGTAACACTTTTGCAAGTGCGGTAAAAGCAGGGCCAGATACAATATCGTTTTTATCTACATCAATATTATATGCGTACGATGCCAGTACGGCATTTGCATAATCGCCAAATTTAGCAATGTCATAAGGGGCTCTCAGGCTTATAAAAACAGTGCTTTTATTACTCTGCTTTGCCATATTTAATAATGACTCAAGTGCTTTGGGCTGCTCTGCATTATTAAGTGCAAAATTTGAATCATCTTTTAAATCATCCATACCGCCAATTTCGACCGCACTTTGATTAGGTGTTGCATTACCGGCGATAACTACATCAGCGGCGTGTATTTGTGCTTTTGCGTGTGCAGGGTTAAACCCTTGTAAACTGCTACAGCTATAGTTAACTTTTTGCTGGTTGATAGCTTCAATCGCTTGCTGCATTGCCATACATTTACGCGTGTCGGGCATAATAATATGAACATTACTTCCTGCTTTTAACTTGAGCGGCAAAGTACTGTTATTATTTTTAACCTGCGTTATTGCCTCTACAGCAAGCTGCGCTTCTATTTCACGATGTGCTGCATTGCCAATTGTTTGCTTAGCATTTATGAGCGCGGTAATAGGGTCAAAATTAGTGTTTAACCTAAATTTATTTTTAAGTGTAATTATACGCTGTGCAGATTGTGCTATTTCTTGCTCATCAAGTTGGCTTGATTTAACCGCTGCAACAAGCTCTTTAATAAGGGCATCGAGCTTGTTTAAATCATCCGGTGTTCTAATTTCTACGGGCATTAGGGCAATATCAGCTCCAGCTGCAAACGTATTTATTACCGCTTGAGTTGGTGTAAAGAAGTTACTAATACCAGCCATATCAAGCGCATCAGTTACTACAACACCTTGGTAATTAAGCTCGCCACGTAAAATATCAGTAATGATTGCGCGCGACATTGTTGCTGGTTTTACCATAGTTTTGCCATTAACACTTACAAACGTTGTGCTATCGAGCGCGGGATATTGAATATGCGCCGTCATTATCATGCCTGGGTTTTGCTTGGCGATAATATGTTTAAACGGTGCTAAGTCTTGCTCGTAAATAACCTCTTTTGCATGGTTTACTTTAGGTAAACCTGTATGGCTATCTACGTTTGTATCACCATGACCTGGAAAGTGCTTTAACGAGGTAATAACGCCGTTGTTTTCAAACCCTGCAACCTGTGCGGCGCCTAATTTACTCACTAATGCTGGGTTTTCACCAAACGAACGTACGTTAATAACAGGGTTATCGGGGTTCATGTTTACATCAACCGTGGGCGCGTAATTTACATTGATACCCAGCGAATTTAGTTCTTTAGCTATAACAGTTGCTGTTTTTGTCGCAAAGCTTGTTCCATGTTTTTTGTATGTTGCGCCAATCGACATATTACCGGTAAATGAGGTGGCAACATCGCGTGGTAAACGTGCTACACGTCCGCCTTCTTGATCTATTGATATAAATAGTGGCAGCTTACTACTGGATTTACTTGCAGCTGTTTGCAATTGACTATTAAGCGTAATAGTTTGCTCTATTGATTGAGTATTTTCTGAAAATAAAATAACCCCACCAATGTTATACTTTGTCACTATGTTTGCTAACTCACTTGGCAAACTAGTCATTGGCGTTCGGCATTGTTTACTCGCACCTTGCTCACAGTAATAGCGAAAGTCGAGTATTAACTTTTGACCAAGCTGCTGTTCAAGAGAAAGTGTTGATTTAGCGAAAGAAGATTGTAATGGCATTAAACACCCAGATAAAAAAACGATAGACGATACAGCATACTTATTTAGCAAAACGCTCTCCAAAGCAAAGGTTTAGTCGTACTTATGTTATGCAAATATTTGTTTAGCTTAACTACTTTTGTAAACAACCGCAAAAGCGATTGTTATAAAGGCTACAACATAAAAGCATTTAATTAAGTTAGCTAACTTAACTAATAAACACTTTAAATGGGTATAATGCTTAACTTCGTATAATACGCGCTGAATATTGTGCTTTGGGATGCAAGCTTTGCTATATAAATTATTACCTGCTTTAAATTTAAGATTTCTTATATTGCTACTCGCACTCTCTGCAGCACTGAGCACATTGGTAGGGAGTTTTTATTCTACCTATCAGGTTCAAAAAGAGCAGTTAACATCATACACGCTAAAAAGTAATTTTGCCTATGCTCAAAAACTAGCCTCTGCTACTGATAACTTTTTAAAGTCTGCGCTTCAGCAGCTTGAATACTCAGCTAAAATTATTGAACAATCACCAAATAACTCCAAATTATTAAACGATGAAGCTATTCGTTTAAATCACCAAACTGATAGCTTTAACTCTGTTGTGATTAATTTACATGGCGTAATTGCTGCTACGTCACCTCGTTTAAAGAGTATAATAGGCCAACAAATACAATCACCTGGCGCAATAGAGGCGTTAAAAGAAAAACGCCCATTAATTAGTGAGCCTTATTTATCGGCAGCCAATAATTTCATTGTTTTTATATCGCACCCGTTGTTTGATTTTGAAGGTAAGTATTTAGGGTATATTGGAGGCTCTCTTTATTTAAAAGAGAAAAACATTTTAAATGAGCTTCTAGAGCAGCATTACTATAAGGGTGGCTCATACCTTTTTGTTGTTAGCTCAAATAAGCGCATTTTATATCATCCAGAACCGTCAAGAATAGGTAACGTTGTTACTAATAATCGTGTAATTGACGCAGTTACAAATGGCGAAATGGGTACTTCAACCGTTATTAATAGCCTAAATAAACCAATGCTCGCAGGCTATGCCCCCGTTACTTTAGCTAATTGGGGAATAGTGGCGCAAAGACCATTAAAATCAACGCTCTCCTCTCTTGATACATTAACTATTGAAGTGATTAAACAAACAATACCAATGGCATTAGTCACGTTTATTTTTATTGGTTTATTTGCACACTTTATAGCAAGACCACTAAAACGCTTAGCCAATAACGCAAATACACTCGACGATCCTTCAAGCTTAGAAAAGCTTAAAAATGTGAAGTCGTGGTATTTCGAAAGTCAAAAACTAAAATTAGCAATGTTAAGAGAAGTAACTTTATTACAAGCTAAAATTGGTGTGTTACGCCATGACTCACAAACAGATCCCTTAACAGATACGCATAACAGAAGAAGCTTAAACGGCTTACTTAACCAGCTTATGCTAAAGCAAACCCCGTTCGCTATATTAGAAATTGATATCGACTTTTTTAAACGTGTTAACGATACTTTTGGGCATGACAAGGGTGACGAAACTTTAGTTTCGCTAACAAATATAATTAAAAAACTATCAAGAAGAGACGACATAGTATCGAGAATCGGCGGTGAAGAGTTTGTCCTTGTGTTACCTAATGAAGACAGCCAAAGCGCTTTTAAAATTGCAGAGCGCTTACGTAAAACAGTAGAATCAACAGAGATGGACACTATTGGCAACATCACTATCTCTATAGGTCTTGCAACTTGGCCTGAGCATAGTGCTGATATTGCCCAAGTATATAAATGTGCCGATAAAGCGCTATACCATGCTAAAGAGCATGGCCGTAACCGATGCGTAGTGGCCGAAATTAGCTAACCCCAAATTAGCTAAGTAATACTTTGAATTTAGCTTAAATTGATAAATACTTTACAGTGAATACATGAGTTTATTAAGCCAGCCATCTGCTTTTGATGGCTTATAAATCATTACAATATCCTCACTGTAGTGACTGTTAACCCCCTTTACAGTTAATTTTGTAAACCCTAAATCGTCAATAACAAAGTTAGGTAAATACGCCAACGCCAAGCCACTTTGTACCACCTCTATTAATGCACTGTAATCGCTACATCTAAATACAATATTGCGCGGGGCAATTTCATCTTCCCAACCGTCGGAGCCAATACCTTGCTCTAGGCCGCACAGCGGTGAAAATAATGGGCAAGCAAAAGCCCCATGAAGTAGTTGGTTTTTATTGAGCGTTAATAAACCTTTTTGTACTAGCTGATGCGCAGCGGCCGCAGCCACACTAAATCCAGTATTAAATACATCAACCGCAACTAAATTAGTATGTGAGCTGTTATTTAATGCCTCGCGAGTAACTAGCGCAACATGCGCCGCCCCTGACGCTACTTGGCTTATGGCTTCACCTTCAAACACATTATTAATACGTACCGAGCAAGGCAGGTTGCTAAGTGGTGTAAGCAGCCTCTTTAAACCACTTTTAAGTAAAATTGCAGGACCAGCAATAACCGCATTAAATTTATGGTTATCGCTTTTAAAGCGACTGGTAAGCTGCTGGTAATTATGAACTAAATCGCTGCTATGCTTAACAAATTCTTTGCCTTTATCATTAAGTACTAAGGTTTTTCCCACACGATTAAACAGCTCTGTGGCTAAGTTTGCCTCAACCTTTTTTAGCGTTTTAGAAAGCGCCCCTGGGGTAATATTAAAATGCTTAGCGGTTGTATGCAGGTTTTGCGAACCCGCCATATGAATTACTTTTTCAATATCATCTAAATGCATAGCGCCAAACCGTATTGATTAAAAGGAAACAACTAATAACTTATTATCGATTATTTATACATAAAAATCAGCTTATAGTATCGCCATATTTATTTTTTGGGTATTAACATGAAAAACATACTGTTATTTTTTATTTTATTTTCGAGCTCGGTACTT
The DNA here is from genome assembly GCF_008370255.1 of Pseudoalteromonas sp. FUC4. Classification (GTDB taxonomy): domain Bacteria; phylum Pseudomonadota; class Gammaproteobacteria; order Enterobacterales; family Alteromonadaceae; genus Pseudoalteromonas. The sequence continues at coordinate 162,279 of NZ_SEUI01000002.1, forward strand.
GCAAACACACATCAACACAATTCACAAAGCACACACAAAGCCCACAGCTACGTTGGGTTTCATGGTATGGCACTTATCTTAGCTGGCGATAAAATACTTGCCAGCCATCTGCCTTTATACGCCCCTCCACACGACTACCAAATAGTGTATGAAGTAACTACAAATAACACCAACCTAAAAAAAATCAAAAGTGTTTTAAAAAAAGCAGCAAACGAGCAAAGGTTGATCACCATTTTACCAGCCAAGTTTGACCTAAACTTATTAATAAATAAGAAGACACCCACCTTAAACATAACCGTATTTAACGGCCATTTTGAACGCGGTGGCAAAGAACTTTTTACTACAAAGCTAACCTTTAAAAACCCGTTATATGTTGAGAAGGTCACGACAGATAAAGCACAAAAAAATGCATTTTCGTTAGTAAAGCTTACAGAGCAGCAAGGCTTGATAATTCATAAAATACAAAGTAAACCAAGTTATGACTCGTTAAGCTTAGTGCCACTGACTAAAGGTGAATATAATGGGGAGTTAAAGTGTAATACTGCAATTAATACAGCGCTTAAAAGTAAGCTAGAGGCATGTTTTAAAAGCGTACCAAGCTATCTAGAAACAAAAGATTTATCGGTTAATTAATTTATAAATAGCCAGCGCTTTTTAGCTTTAAAAGCACTGGTTTTATAAAGTGTTACTTCGCATTAAGTGTGTACAAATTTGCTTAAACATACTTGCCATTAAGTAATTTAACTTTAGTAAATATGTGGCAGATAAACGCTAATTAAAACTCATAGCTTATTTTGGCTGAAAAGTTACGTCCAGGTTGACTGTATTGGCTAAAATCAGCGCCTTGTGATTGCCCTGCAATTAGCTCAAAAGGTACATATTCTTTATCAAGCAAGTTAAGTACACCTACATTTAGCTGCCACGCTTGCCACTCGTAATTTGCGTATAAATCAACAATGCCATAGCCATGCCCTTGTGTGGTTTTATCGCCGTTTGCATCAAGCACCACATCCGATTGCGATTTAGCTAAACGCCATGCAGCGGTCCAGTTAATATTACCGAGTTCTGTACTTAACAATATTGAGCCGTTTAACGGGCTAATGCTGGTAAGTGGCTGATCGGTTTCTTTGTTTTCACCATCAACGTAGGCAACGTTTGCCTCTAGTAGTATATTTTCAGCGACATACATGGCAATTTCTGCTTCTACGCCACTTATTTGTGTTTCGCTAATATTTTGATATTGGTACAGCGTTTTGTTTACGCCAGGAATAAACGTTGGTTCAACACCCACTACAGCCGTTTCTATAAAGTCATCGTAGGCTGCATAAAAAGCACTTAAATTTACGCTAATATCGCTGCTTACGTATCGTAAACCAAGCTCAAATGAGTCGCTGCTTTCTGGGTCTAAATCGGCGTTGGGGAGTATTTGATAAAACGGCTCAACGCCGTGGCTTTGATAGGCTTGGTCGTGCGGCGGTATTTTAAAGCCTCGTACGTATTGCCCATACCACGATAAGTTATCATCTACTTGGTAAATAACACCTAGCTTAGGCGAAAAAGCCGACTCGGTAATATCATCAAGCTGTGCATCGGCGTATAGCTCATCATTTTTAGCCTCTAGGGTGTAGTAATCATATCGCACACCCGCAATAACCGACCACGCGCTATTATTAAACGACATACTGTCTTGTACATAGACGCCAATTAAAGAGGTATCGGCACCCGGGAATGCTTTTTGTTTTTGATCGGTAAAATCAACGGTGCCATCGGCTAAAATACGTGTTTTAAAACGTGGGCGGATGGTGTCGTATAAGTCTATATCAACTCCGTATACCACTTCGTGATCGGCGGTTTCTCCTTTAAGGCCTTTATTAAATACTGCTTTTAAACCTAAAATATTTTGCTCAAAACGGTAGTCGTTATAATCGGTGTAGGTGCTTGAGCCACTAATTTGATCGCTTTGCTGCTCGTAACTACTGTAAGACACTTGCCCGTACCATTTATCAAACGCAGCGGTTGCTACCTCTGAATGGTAATCGAGCGCCAACGACCAGTTAGTGTCGTCTTCTTCGGTTTCTTGAACAGCAGGAGTAATTACTTGCTCAGTTGTTTGATTAAAGTAATCGAGGGTGTATTTAAGTGTGCGCTTTTCATCCAGCTGTTGCTCAAGTTTAATTAATAAAGCGTCTGATTTCGCATCATAACCGGGTAAGTTTTCGTCATAGTTTTGTACTTCTTCGCTGTCGCGGTGGCTATACACTGCGCTTACTGCAAAATCGCCTAAATCTTTTGCAGCGGTAATATCGGCTGCAACTTGGTTACTTTGACCTTGATACCCCAGCGCCATTTTTACAAAGCTGTCGTTATTTTTTAAATAATCACTAGGGTCTTTAGTGGTTATAACCACAATGCCACCGAGTGCATCAGAGCCATATAAAGATGACGCAGCGCCTTTGGCGACTTCTACTTGTTTTACGCCAGCTACATCAAAGTAATTACGGCCAACTAAATAACCCCCTCCGCCTGCGTAGCCATCGTTAGTGCGTCGGCCATCTTTTATAAATACAACACGGTTACCGCCAACACCACGTACAGTAAGTGTTTGCGCGCCTGCGCCACTGCCTGTGGTTGCAATGCTTGAATCGTATTTAAACATGGTTTGTAAATCTACAGCGAGCTGGCGCTCTATGTCTTGCTCGGTAATAACAGTTACTGAGCCTGTTACATCTTTAAGCTTTTGTTCAAAGCGTGAGCCGCTCACAACAATATGATCGTCAATTATATTTTCGGCAAATGCAGTGCCTGAGCTAAGTAATAAGGTTGCTATAGCAGTAAATTTAAATGCAGGGGGATTCATTTTAACTCCAAATGATAATAGTTATTATTTATGGCGAGGATGTTACAACTAAGTCAAATTAAGATCAATTAATTATGATAATCATTTTCATTTAGATTTAACTAGTTATAATAGCCAAAAAATAAAACCGGAGTATGGAATGAAATACCTATTGATATTGTTTGCTTTAATGGCTCAACCTGCACTTGCACAGGAGCGCGTTATTAGTGCTGGCGGCACCCTTACAGAAATAATTTATGCGCTGGGCAAACAAAGCACCCTTGTAGCGGTTGATCAATCTAGCATGTACCCGCAACAAGCTACGCAATTACCGCAAGTGGGTTATTACCGCGATTTAGCGGCAGAAGGCGTGCTTTCTATGCGCCCAACCACCTTGTTAGCGCTTGAAGGAGCTGGGCGAAGCCAAGCACTTAAACAAATTGAGGCAACAGGGGTTAAACTCATTCATTATAAAAAGCCCACCTCAATTAACGAACTACTTGAGCTAATAAAACACCTTGGTGACGATTTAAACGCCAAGCAAAAAGCACAAACACTTATTACGCACATAACAAAATCGCTGCCCGAAAAAGCAAAACAGCAAACGCACAGTGCGCTATTTTTACTCTCAGCTAATGAGCGCGGGCTTGTTGCTGCAGGGCAAGAAACCGTTCCTAATTTATTATTTAGCTATGCAGGCATTACCAATATAGGTGCTACGCATTCAGGCTTTAAAGCAATTAACACTGAGGTGCTTGCTGTAAACCAGCCCGACTTTTTAGTCGCCCCAGCCCATGTTGTACACAGCCTTGGCGGTAAGCAGGCTTTTTGTGAGCAACCTACATTACGGTTATTAAAAGCCGCGCAAAGCTGTAACTTACTTGTAATGGATAGCCTACTTTCGCTTGGCATGTCGCCGCGTATTGCCACAGCAATTAATGAGCTTAGCGAGTACAAAGCCCAGTTATGAACACCCTAACGTTAAGTCGCTTTGTGCCTATAACACTTAGCCAACCCCATAAATGGATGCTATTAGCCTCTGTTTTTATTTTTGTTTTGGCGCTACTAAGCATAGGGTATGGCCCTGCCGGATGGGATTGGCGTTTAGCCATTGCTTGGCTTGCGCCCGAGTACTTTAACCAGTTTGATGCCATGCAAATTAATGTAGTAATGCAAATACGTTTGCCGCGTTTTATGCTTGCTGTGCTTGTAGGATTGGTGCTTGCCCAAACAGGCGCGTCAACGCAAGCGCTGTGCCGCAACCCATTGGCCGATCCATCTATTATTGGCATTAGTGCCGGTGCGGCCATGGTTGCAGTAGCATTTATTGCACTTAGCGCGCAGTTTAATTTTAACGCTCAGCTGTATTTACCTTATGCCTCGTTTTTAGGGGCGCTTGGGGTTACCTCGCTGGTATATTTTATTGCCAAGCAGCAGGGGCAAATAAATATCACCACACTTATATTGGTGGGGGTTGCCATTAACGCATTAGCATTTGCGGTTATTGGGCTACTGAGCTTTTTTGCCGACGACAGCGCACTACGATTAATAAATTACTGGACCATGGGATCACTAGGCGGAGCAAGCTGGAGCACTATTATTCAAGCTGCACCGCTACTGCTTATTAGCCTTATTGGCCTTTGGCGGTTAAAAGAGCCCATGAACTTGCTCCTAATTGGCGAATCCCAAGCTCAGTACCTAGGAGTAGACACTAATAAACTTAAATTATATGTAATTATACTCGTTGCATTAGGAGTAGGTGCTGTTGTAGCGCTTACTGGTTTAATAGGGTTTGTTGGTTTAGTAGTCCCGCATATTGCCCGCTTAATGGTAGGGCCGCATTTACGTAATATGCTGCCGCTTTGTATGTTAATTGGCGTGGTGGTATTGCTACTTTCTGACTGGTTAGCACGCATTGTTATAATGCCCGCCGAGCTACCTATTGGCATTATTACCGCGCTTTTAGGCGCGCCATTGTTTATTTATTTAATTGTTAAAAATAAGCGAGGTTGGTCATGATCACGTTTGATGATTTAAGCGTTGGCTTTGGCAACCATACCGTTTTAAACACCATTAATGGCAGTGCTAAACAAGGGCAACTTGTTGCACTACTTGGTGAAAATGGCGCGGGTAAATCTACCTTGCTGCATACTTTAGCAGGTATGCACTCCTTTACAGGCAGTGTACTTTTTAATGCTAAGCCACTGGCTGCTCATGCTAAAAAACGCCTTGCCACACAGCGCGCAGTGATGATGCAAGCAAACCACGTTGGGTTTGATTTTACAGTATTTGAGCTTATTGCAATGGGCCGCTACCCGTATGTAGAGTCATTAAAAATGCAAAGTGAAAAAGTACATAAATACGCCGCAATTATGGATTTAAGTAATTATTTAAATCGCCGCGTAAGTGCGCTTTCGGGCGGGGAGCAACAACGCGTGCATATGGCGCGTACTTTAGCGCAGCTAAATGCTTTTACACAATCGTGCGAGCCAAAACTCATGCTGCTTGACGAGCCTACATCAGCACTTGATATGCGCCACCAACATGTTTTGCTCAGCTGCGTTAAAGCCTTTGTAGAGCAAGGCAACAGCGCCATTATTGCAATACACGACCTAAATTTAGCCAGCCTTTATGCAACCGACGCTATTTTACTGCACAACAAAAAAGTGCTGCAAAGCGGGCCTATAAACACCGTATTAACTGAACAAAACTTACAACAAATGTACGCCATGAAACTGCACGTAAACCCTCATCCTTATAACGATGCACCCATGGTTTTTTCTCAACGTCAGGAGTTTTTATGAGAGAGCAAGCATTAAACGATGCACGCACCTTGGTTTACAAAACCAATGCCGGTGTCATGTCGACCATTTCTAACAATTTACGCGGCTACCCGTTTGGCTCAGTAACACCTTATATGTGCGACGAACAAGGCCGAGTTTACTTTTTTATTAGCGATATAGCCCAGCACACTAAAAACCTAAAACACGACTCTCGTATGAGCCTCACTGTTTTTGATGCCGCCAACTACGGCGATCAAAATGAGCACGGGCGAGTAACGCTTGTAGGCGATGGTTCTGTTGTGCCAAGTGAGCAAGCACACACTTTACTTAATAACTATATTGCCCTATACCCGGAAGCCGCTAGCTATCGCAATGCGCACGACTTTCAATTATGGCAACTAGACGTAGTGCGCGTGCGCTACATTGGCGGCTTTGGCAAAATATTTTGGCTTGAGCAAAACGAATGGCAAGGCGAGGCAAAAAACTGGGACGAAAGCCAGCAGCAAAGTATGATTAACCACATGAACGACGATCATCAAGATGCTATGTCGCTCATATTAATGCAGCACTACAGCGTAGCTGATAACACCCCAATAATGAGCGGCCTATTACCCACAGGCTTTTATATACAAAGCCAAAAGCGTAATTACTTTATTAACTTTAAAACCCAGTGCAACAGCCCGTTAGAGGTACGTAAAGCGCTGGTTGAGCTAACCAACCAAGCTCGTAGTAACTAAACTAAATACATGACGACATAGTTAACCTGAGCCCCAGTTAAGAGATTCACCAACTATGTCGTTATTTTATAAGCAAGCTGTTTGCTCGCCTCGCTTGCCTAACGCTTTAAAAGCCGCTTGTTGATGCGCTTTTTGCACATAACGAGGAGGCAAAGGGTTAACCTGCAACTGATACCCAGTTTGATTAGCTTGCACACTTGTTACCGGCGATATCCAAACAACATTTAACTCTGGCGCTAAACGCTTAATAACACGCGCTATACCTTCGCCATTTTTTACATGAAAATCGCCCGCTATATGCATTACCTGCGCATCTTTATGATTATTTAAATAATTAACAATAGACTCAGCCATGGTTTCATCCCAGGTCACTTGCGCAGCATAATAGTTTTCGTTTTGACTTGGCGTACCATGGTGCATTGAGGTCATAAAGCGTTGTTTATAATCACTGGGGGAGGTATCAATAGTGGCTGCAATGTAGCGGCGTTGTTTATCATCAAGTTTATTTAGGTAACTTATGCCTTGCCTGCCAATACACGTAACAATATTTTTAGGCGCATTTGCAGCGATTACATCGCTATTGTTCGTTTTAGCCAGCTCTACCAGAGCACGGTAGTCACTTTTGTAATTAGGCCACGCTTGGGTGTTATCAATTAAGTATTGCTCGCCAATTTCACCCTTAACGTACTGGTTTAAAATAAGCTGCTCGGCACGGCTAAATTGTTCAAGCGACAGAGCAGTGCGTTTATTACTTTTACTTAATTGCTCAAATAACTCAGCCTGAAATAAATGCACGCCCGGGTGTGTATGCCATTCACCTACTAAAACCACATCGGCATTTAATAGCGTGGGCTCTAATAATACCGAGCTAACAGGTTTTGCTTGTGCATTATAAAGTGCTGAGTAATATAACGATGAGCTTTTAACAGGCGGCACAGTGGTTATACTACAACCACCCAAACCCATAACTAACGCCAGAGTTAACATAGACTTTTTCATACACACCTTTTAAAACCTGTTAATACAAATAATTATCAATATCATATATTTATAATCCGTATTAAGCCAGCCAAAAACAGGACAAAATAAATAAGTAAAGAAGAGCAAATAACGCATTGTAGAGTGCAATTGATAGACAGTTAAGGGCGTTAGCTTAGTCATAATAAGAGGACACTTCCCTCTTTTTTACATGTTTATATAAATAACAGAAAGCATAATATATATAGCTGGCAATGACTTAAACTGTTTGCTATTAATATAAGTTCACAAAGTAAGGACGTTTTCGCGCTAAAAAAGGGAAAGTGTCCTCTGATAAAGTTGTTATATGGCAAAGGAAGCTATGCGATTCATCCTCACAATTTCACTCTTATTTATAGCTGGTTGCACCAACCTCAAATACCAGCCTGAAGGTGGGCTTGTAAAAATAGAGGTTCAGAAATTAGTACCTACAGAAGATTGTAGTGGCAAGGGTATTCGTGCATATTCGGTAAAAGGTTCTAACGAACGTCATTTGCTAGAAAAAGAGATATTTTATGTATCTCCCGGCAACTGGGAAATTGCTTATTACCCAACCTATGAAGAATTACAAAATGATATGTGTGAAGAAATGGAGAGGCTAATAATTCATGGGGAATACACTATTTCTTATGAGTTTAAACAAGGTTTTAGTTACTTCATCTACCTAAACAAAGAACGTGAAGCAGGCATTAAGCAAAGTGCCATATAATAAGCTAATAAATAAGGACAAAAACAGTTTGCTGTTTTCGTCCCTCAACATTTTAGCAAACAATTTTTTGCCCATTATTAGACCGTTTTATGCAAGGAGTTTTGTGGAAACCTTCTCTTAAAATCACGAATTAATTGGCTTATTTGAATGTGAGCCTATTTTGACTGATCCCGAGCAAGAGCACTGGTTTTACAATCAACTTATATTCCACACTGTTAGATGTGATGATGCTTTAACAGTCAAAATTAATGGGGGTTATGGTGATTTATCAATTTTATGAAAGCAAGGTACACGTGAGTTAATGAACTTTAAGTTTAAGAAACTTAGTAGTCTTGAGGTTCAGATGCAAACTAATGATGAATTTCTAACTGCAATTGGTTCATTCTATGATTTTGAAATGTTAGTTAAGTTGCGACTAAAACCCCAAGTTGCCATTGAATTAAAGCAGTTGAGTAATTGCATATAACAACACGCCCTGAAGTGGACGACCAGTAAAATTTAGCTATTAATTGCAAATTTTAAAAATGATGGGCATCACGTCTTTAGTCAACAGCAATTTGCCGCTTAAGACAGCGTTCTACGCTTAGTCTAGTTTAGTTGTGATTAACTATTAGGAGTAAACTTTGAATAAAGGTATTTTGTTATTTCTACTCACCGTACTTTGTACCATTAATTCTGCGAACTCCGCAGAGACAACTTGGAAAACCCAAGGTTATGGTTACGTTTTTCATACTGTAGACAATAAAACAACAGCCTTTGATTTAACAACTAAGCATTGCTTGGAAAACCACTTTATCACCGATGAGTTTGAACAAATCTCGTTCATTGAAGAAACACAAAAAGTGAATAAAAATACTCGCTTACTTAACTTTGGTGGTTTGTTTCCGTTAAAGCTAACGAAATTAGACAGTTTACCTGCTCAATGCCAATCCAAAAAAACTGTTAGTATAAAAGACAAAAACTATGAATTTAATGCCAGTATTGTTCTTAACGTTCTAATGAATAATTTTGAAGAGCACTATGCATTTTCAAAAGATAAAAATATCAATTGGGTGGAGCAGAGAAAACTTTGGCAAAAAAGAATAACCTCAAAAACTACGCAAGATGAGCTATTTAGTATCATAGATGACTTTCTTAAAGAATTACGCGACGGTCATGCCATATTACTCAATCAAGAACTTGATAGGCTTTCACATTACTCACCAAGAAAGTGGTCATTTTGGGATGAATTAAAAGCGTACTCAGTAAATTACCCTCAATACTCAACTTACTGGGAATTACATACCGCATTAATTAAAAAGTCTCAGGAAAACATTAATAATTACATTGATAAAAAATACTCCACTCTTCAATATCACGATAATTTTACCTTAGCAAAAACGCCTCAAAATATTGCCTATTTAAAAATAAGTAACTTTGATGATTTCTCAAATAATGACGTAAAAGCAACAAAAGAGGTTATGGAGATATTTACGCCTATCATCAAACAAAGCAATGGTTTAATTATTGACTTGCGTTTTAGTATGGGTGGAAGTGACTTAGTGGCATTTTCTATTTTATCTTACTTAATAGATTCAGAATTAGCCTTGGGGGGAAAACAGTTTAAAACATCGACAGGCTACAGTGAACTTCAAAAAATTGTTGTCGTCCCATCAAAAATTAATAATTACACAGGAAGTATTGTTGTTTTAACTAGTCAAAAAACACCTAGTGCGGCTGAAGTATTTCTTTTAGGTTTACAAGCTAGAGGCAATGTTACTTTTATTGGTGAAAGGAGCTACGGAGCTTTTAGCGATGCGTTAACAAAAGCTTTGCCTAATGGTTGGGGGATCACATTATCAAATGAAAGGTATCTCAATTCTTATGGGGAAAATTATGAAAACATTGGATTGCCTGTAGATCATGAATTTGTATTTCTTAATGTGAACAATATTGAAAGCGGAAAAGATGTGCAGCTTAATGAGGCAATTAAAGCTTTTAGATAGGTGCATTCAGCGCATAATGAGGCATCACTAATGTCCGCAATTGGCACTCTCCGTCACTCGACAACATAAAATGTTGATAATAATTGGCAAGGTATTTTACTGTGTCGGATGGCGCTTCGCTTATCCGACCTACACTGGCACATACACGGCTGTCAGATTTAATTGAATCCTATTAATCAATTTCGACAACTAAACTTATCCCCGTAATTACGGCCCTTTAACAACCACGTTTAACAACAAAGCGTTTTTAACATTAGAGCGCGTTGATTCTGTAACCCCTTTTAATAACTAGTTAAACACTCTCAATTATTATCTTTTTAGGACTCTATCAATATGTTATATTATAACAGCTAATGTATTTAGCTCTATTTAAATAAGGGTTAGTTTATGAAAGTGGTTACTCAAGGGCTCAGTGTTGCCCTGCTGTTAGGGTTGGGTTTTAGTGCTTATGCGCAAAAACATGTGCATGGAGAAGGTGAGTTACTTATTGCTCAAGAGGGCAATGTGCTGCAAATGCAGTTTATTATTCCGGCTGCTGATGCGCTAGGTTTTGAGCACCAAGCTGCTAACTCATCTGATAAAAATGCCATTAACGTACTTGCTCAGCAATTAAGAAATAGTAGCCACGCTATTGATATAAAAGGGCAGTGTATTTTACAAAGTACCGAAAACTCACTTGCTCACAGCCACAGCCACAGTGAGCACGATGAGCACGATGAGCACGATGAGCACGATGAGCACGATCATCATAATGTTGAAGCCACCTACAATTTTAACTGTAAAACACCGGTTATGGGCTTTTCGGTCACGTTATTTAACTTAATGCCTTCGCTGAATGCACTTAACGTGCAATGGATTAGTAATACGGGGCAGGGCTCAACAGAAGTAACGCGCAGTAATCCTGTAATAAGCTGGCAAAGCTAATATTTAGCCGCCAACTCACACCCATTAAACATAAATTGCTGACTAAATAAGAGCCGTAAGCATGAAAAGCCAACTAATAAAAAATGCCCAATTGGTTAACGAAGGTAAAACGCAACGTGCTGATGTACGCATTACCAATCAATTTATTGAATGTATTGCCCCTAATATCACCCCGAGCGAAAACGATGATGTAATTGACGCGCAAGGTGCGTACTTACTGCCGGGCATGATAGATGACCAAGTGCATTTTAGAGAGCCAGGTCTTACCCATAAAGGCTCTATATTAACTGAATCACGTGCGGCAGTGGCCGGCGGTATTACAAGTTATATGGAAATGCCTAATGTTAACCCCTCAACCACAAACAAAGCTGCGCTTGAGGCCAAATACGCCATAGCCGAGCAGCATTCTTATGCCAATTACTCTTTTTACCTTGGCGCTACAGAGCACAATTTAGATGATATTAAAGCGCTCGACCCTAAAAAAGTATGTGGCGTAAAAGTGTTTATGGGCGCCTCTACCGGTAATTTATTAGTAGAGAACCCACAAGCACTTGAGGGGATATTTCGCGAATGCCCTGTGCTTATAGTTACCCACTGCGAAGATGGAAAAACCATTAGCAAAAACAATCAGCGCTATGAGCAACAAGGCATTGTGCCTAGTATTACCGACCATCCAAAAATACGCGACGCAGAGGCGTGTTATGCCTCATCGTCGTATGCGGTGTCGCTTGCTAAAAAATACAATGCGCAATTGCATGTATTACACATAACCACCGAAAAAGAGCTGAGTTTGTTTACTAAAGGCGATATTGCCAATAAAAGCATTACCGCAGAAGCCTGTGTACACCACTTATATTTTAGCGAGCAAGATTACGAAGCGTTAGGCAACTTAATAAAATGTAACCCTGCCATAAAAGCTAAAACCGATCGTGATGCGCTAATAAACGCAGTTAAAAATAATCAAATAGATATTATTGCCACCGATCACGCTCCGCATACATGGCAAGAAAAACAAACCGATTATGTTAACGCGCCAGCAGGTTTGCCATTAGTAGAACACGCACTTTTAAGCTTACTAGAACACGTTAAACACAACCGCTTGAGCATTGAACAAGTAGTAGAAAAAACCGCACATAACCCCGCGCTGCGTTTTAAAGTAGATAAACGCGGCTTTATAAAAGAGGGTTACTACGCCGACCTAGTGCTGGTAAGTACACAACAAACCACAAAGGTGAGCCATGACTCTTGCCGCTACCTTTGCGGTTGGACGCCTTTTGATGGCGTTGAGTTTTCATCAAAAATAGTAAGCACGTGGGTTAATGGCGAGCGCCTTTACGATGGCAAAACAGTCTCTAAACCTAGCAAACCTGCCATGCCTCTTGTTTTTAATCGTTAATTGGAATAGTTAAATTTATGAATGCTAAAAGCCATTTGCCAGATATTACTTCGCAGAATAATTCTCTTAATGCACAACCTTTACAATGGGTAGGGATGGAAGGAATTTCGCTGCCTTTGCATGTTTTACCACACGATTGCGAACCTATCCATACGCACGCCAAAGCCGACATATTTGTAAGTTTAAATAAAGCCGAAGCCAAAGGCATACATATGTCGCGTTTGTATTTGCATCTTAAAGAGCAACTTGTAAATCAGCCTTTAACGGGCGAAAGTTTAACCGCGTTACTAAATACTATGCTGTACTCTCAACAAGGCCTAAGCTTAAGCGCTAAAGTAAATTTAGCCTTTGAGCTAACACTTAATAAACCTGCGCTTTTGTCAAATCAGTCGGGGTATCAGGCGTATCCGGTGAATGTATGTAAAACCATTGAAGACGGTGAAATTAACACCGAGCTTAGCCTTACTATTGCTTATTCAAGCACGTGCCCGTGCTCAGCCGCGCTTTCACGAAAAGCATTAAGCGATGCCGTAGCAGAGCAATTTACAGAGCAGCACGTTGATAAAAACGCATTGCTAGAGTGGCTTTCATCAGAGCAAGGCAGTATTGCTACACCACACAGCCAGCGCTCGTACGCGTACATAACAATGCGTATTAAAGGTGAAGAGCTTCCTGACTTACCTGCACTTATTACACAACTAGAAAGTGCGATTGGTACGCCTGTTCAAACCGCAGTAAAACGCGAAGACGAACAAGCATTTGCCAAGCTTAATGCCGAAAACTTACTTTTTTGCGAAGATGCCGCCCGCAGAATCAAACTGGCCTTAGAGCTAAAAACCAACATTTTCGACTACCACTTTAAAGTTGAACACCAAGAAAGCTTACACGCTCACAACGCTGTTGTGTACGACCAAAAGTTTTCGCAGCAGCGTGTTATTTAAAACCTTAATTTGCATATTCAGTAGGATAAAAAATGTTAAGAAAAAACCCAAACGGCCACATGCCAAGTGTCGCACAAAGCGCATTTATAGACCCAATAGCCATTGTGTGTGGCAAAGTAATCATTGAAGACAATGTATTTATTGGCCCTTATGCGGTTATTCGCGCCGATGAAGTAGACGACACTGGCGATATGCAGCCAATTATTATTAAAAAAAATTCAAACATACAAGATGGCGTGGTTATTCATTCTAAATCGGGGGCTGCGGTAACGATTGGTGAGCGCACGTCTATAGCGCACCGTTCAATTATACATGGCCCATGCAGCGTAGGGGATGATGTATTTATTGGCTTTAATTCGGTAGTATTTAGATCGCATGTGGGAAATGGGTGTGTAGTTAGGCATAACTGCGTTGTTGATGGATTAGATTTACCTAAAAACTTCCATGTACCACCAATGACCAATATAGAACCCGGCTTTGACTTAAACAGTATAAGCAAAGTGCCGCCAGAGTATTCAACATTTTCTGAATCGGTGGTGTCTGCAAATCACGATTTGGTAAAAGGTTACAAGAAATTGGCTAATGAACTCTAATAAGCAAATGCTAAAAGCAATACCCACTAATATTATTAGTGGGTTTTTAGGTGCCGGAAAAACCAGCGCTATTATATCGCTACTTAAAACCAAACCACGTACTGAACGCTGGGCAGTATTAGTAAACGAATTTGGCGAAGTAGGTATTGATGGCGCGCTACTTAATGGGCAACAAAGCCCAAACAGCGGTGTATTTATTCGCGAAGTATCCGGTGGCTGTATGTGCTGTACCGCCGGCGTGCCAATGCAAGTTGCACTTAATCAGCTGCTAAAACAAGCAAAACCAGACAGGCTTTTAATTGAACCCACAGGGCTTGGCCACCCAAAAGAAGTATTACAAACACTTTCATCATCGCATTATAAAAATGTACTGAGCTTACAAAAAACAATTACTTTAGTTGATGCCAGAAAGCTCAATGACTCGCGTTATACAAGCCACGCTACGTTTAACCAACAAATTGATATTGCAGATATTATTGTAGGTAACAAGCACGATTTATACGCTCAAAATGACGCTGAAACATTAACTGATTACGTAATAAGCCGCGCAAACCAAACACAGCAAATTGTATTTACTACTCAAGGTGAAATAGCGCCTGAGTTGTTAAAAGGTGAGTGCGGCTATAATCAATCAGCGCCTTGCACTGCGCATACTCATACAAACTCAGGCATTAATACCCGTGAAGCGCCGTTACCCACAAATGGCATACTTTGCATTAAAAATAGCGCTCAATGCTATCAAAGTATTGGCTGGCGTATTAGTGCAGCACACATATTTAGTAAAAAAGCGCTGCACGCTTTGTTTAGCAATTTAAAAGTAGAGCGAATTAAAGCCGTTATAAAAACAGACGAAGGGTTTGTAGGCTTTAACTTAGCGGAACAAGCCTTAACCGTTACCCCTTTAAACGATTGCCAAGAAAGCCGTATAGAAATAATAGCGATACAAATTAACTCTATGTGGGGGCAACAACTCATGAACTGCTTAATTAATAATAAAACCAACTCAGAGAAAACTAACCATGAACACATTTAATGCATTAACCATTGCTTTAGTCAGTGCGCTTAGTGTTGGCTGTACATCTAACCTAGCCAAAAATACTAATGAAAGTTTTTCAGCGCAGCCGGCCTCGCAGCTACAAGCTCAAACTCTATCCGCTTTAAAAATAGCGACTTGGAACGTTGAGCACCTTGCATACCCAATAGATACAGGTTGTAGAGCCAGAACGCCAAGCGAAATAGCAGCAATGAAAGCGTATGCAAAAAACTTAGACGCCGATATTATTGCACTACAAGAAGTGGGATCTAAAGCGGCGTTACAGCAGATATTCTCTGAAGACGACTGGCAACTAATTATGTCTAGCCGAGCAGACAGCAAAGCCTATACGTGCCGACAAACGGGGGCTTTATCAACCCAGCAAAAAGTAGCCTTTGCAGTAAAAAAAGCAATACCTGTACTCAATACAGCTTCTATAGACCAATTAGGATTAGCAAGAGCAGGGCTGCGCTACGGATTACAAATAACCGTTAATACACAGCAAGGGCCAACCGATATACTTAACGTACATATGAAAAGCGGCTGTTTTGTAGACGACTACTTAAAAAGCGACTCACCCGCGTGTAAAACTTATGCACAACAAGCACCGGTGCTTAATAGCTGGGTTGAAAAACACGAAACAGCAGGCACGCCTTACGTAATATTAGGTGATTTTAACCACCGTATATCAGCGCCTTACAATAGGTTAACCCGCACTTTATTAAGTGATGAGCGCTCAACAAGTATTACGACCAGCCAATTATTAGGGTGCCAAGCACGCTATCCTGCGCCTATCGATCACATTATTGTTGGCGGTATGAATGCGAAAAATATTACAAAGTCGGCCCAGGTGCATAAATTCAAAAATATGGATAACAAAGCCATGTTGAGTGACCACTGCGCTGTATCGGTTTCGCTTACTGCTAATGCGCACTCACTGTCGTCGGCAGTGTTATGGCAAACAACCAGTAAAGAGTACAAAGCACTAGCAACTACAACCTATGAGCAAGCAAAAGCAGCGGTAATGCAATTGCCAAACACAGCGCATAACTGGGTGGCCGTGATGGATGTTGATGAAACCGTGCTTGATAATTCAGCTTATCAAAAACAAACCGAGCTTAACGGCAAAGGGTATACGCCACAATCTTGGCAGGCATGGGTTGCAAGCGAAAAAGCCACACTGGTACCTGGTGCTAAATCGTTTATAGAAACAGTGTATAAACACGGTGGAAAAATAGCGCTTGTTACTAACCGTAATAAACAAAACGATTTGCACACATGGAATAACCTTAAAGCCGTTGGCTTGCCTATAACGGTTGAAAACACCTGTTTAATTGGCCGTTCAGAGGCTGACAAAAACGCCGTTAATAACAACGAATTTATTAACGATAAAGACTTGCGCCGCCAACAAGTAACACAAGGCACAGCTGATTGTTTTTCACCAAGTGGGCAAAATAATAACTGGCAGCAGCCACAGGTTATTAAGTTTCAGGTGGGGGATAACATAGAAGATTTTAGCGGCGTAACACAAGAAAGCGCCAATATAAAAACGCTACAACCCAAGCTTGGTAAATCATTATTTTTACTACCAAACCCTATGTATGGTTCGTGGTAAATACTATTAAAAAGGAAGAGTAATATGACCGAAAAATCACCAGCCCCAACAGGCTCAGGCTGCAGCAATACAAGCTGTTGCCCGCCACCGCAAAGCCCTGTAACACGTGATGCGCCAAAGGTAGGGCGAAACGATCCGTGTGTATGTGGTAACGGCCGTAAATATAAAAAGTGTTGTGGTAAAAACGCATAAATTGCAGCAAAGCTGCTTTTAATTTAGGCATAAAAAAAGGGCTAACATTACGTTAGCCCTTTTTGTATTTAACCTAAATGTAAGTTATATCAACTGGCCGCCACACTTATTTTTTGTTCAAGCGTGAAGGGCTTTGCATTTAAAATACCGTTAATTTGAATAACAATTTCACTATTGCCTGCCTTATTTGCCACATATTTTAAACGATGAATACCCCGGGTACTGGCAAGTTGTACAGAAGCAGCCCCAGTTAATTTAATATTTTTAGGGGCAACAAATTTTACACTTACCGCGCTGTAACGTTTAGGTACTAAGTAACTAAAGCTTGCCGTGCTGGGGCTACCCACTTTTACTTGCGCTTGTTTGGCATGTTCAAACGAGAAGTTTTGTAAAATAGGAGGCTGAAAGTGTTGCCGAGCAAAAGGGTGAAACTGATTTAACCCCACGCCCGCATGAAACTCACACGCACCAGCGCCTAAAGAACTCAAAAAAGCTAAACCGCACAATCCTCGTTTTATATTTATGTATTTCACTTTAATCCTCGTACGGTAATATATTGTCTAACTTAAGCTGGTAAGCCGATGTGCCTAATTCGTTTTCAACGGTGTTTATCGTCAGTGTGCCTTCAAACCAAAATGCGTCATACAGGCTTTTAAGATCAACACCTTGATCAAACTTAACGTAAATTATTTGATTAGGTGGCGGCGGTGGCATATGCAGGCACGCGCCAAAATAAGGCACAATAAAAAATTCGCTAATACGTTTACCTTCTTCTGATTCAAGCGACACTATAAAGCCAGGTATACGCAGCTTTTTATTGTTGTAACTTTCAATCACTCGTACTGAGCTTAAAGCTTGCTGATAGCGTTTATCTTGCTCGTTATCAAACGGTTTAGCGTCTAGGCTATTTAATGTGTCTTGCTCTGAGCCATCTTCAATTTCGGTTAAATACTCTGGCGGATTAAGCAATGCGTCTAAATCATCTTTAGGCATTAACTGAATCCACTCAATTTCTTCGTAACTTGTACTTTGAGCCGCTGACTCACAAGTAAATACTAAACTGGACAAGGCAATAACACACCAAGCAACCATGTTAGTTACATATTTTGACATATTTTTATCTCAATTAGTTTATTGCTCGACTAAAAACGTTATAACATATCAACACTTATCAAACCATAGGAGTCTCATCGTGCCTAATACAATTTCTTCGGCCTCTACTCCCTTAGCAATACATATTGACCAACTTAGCTATAAGTACCACAAAGCAGATAAAACCTCGTTTTATATTCCTAACTGGCAAGTAACGCAGGGGGAGCAGGTATTTTTACATGGCGAATCTGGCTCAGGTAAAACTACATTACTTAATTTATTAGCAGGGGTGCTCACACCGCAAAGTGGCGATATAGCCTTACTTGAGCAAGCACTTTCAACGCTTTCGTCAAAAAAACGCGATAAATTTAGAGCGCAAAACATTGGCGTGGTGTTTCAGCAATTTAATTTAATACCGTACTTAAGTGTGTTAAAAAACATTCAACTGGCTAGCTACTTTGCAAAAACGGGCAATACGCAAATAGAGCAAGAGGCGAGCGCACTGCTTTTAGCGCTTAAATTACCGACGACTATTTTGCACAAAGCAGCAAATACATTAAGTGTTGGCCAGCAACAGCGTGTAGCTATTGCCCGCGCTTTAATAAATAAACCTAAACTGTTATTAGTTGACGAACCCACCTCAGCATTAGACGCCGCATCGCGCGATGCATTTATGACCCTGCTAATTGATTTATGTAAGCAGCACAGCATAACGCTTGTATTTGTAAGTCATGATATGTACTTAAAGCAATTTTTTGAGCGCAGCGTAAATGTAACTTCGCTTTTAAAAGAGGAGAGTAGCAAATGCTAGTATCGTTAGCATGGAGCAGCTTAGCCAGTAGACGTAAATCGGTCATACTTACTTTTTTATCATTACTAATAAGTATAAGCGTGCTTTTGAGTGTTGAGCATATTCGCCAGCAAGCCAAAGAGAGCTTTAACAGAACCATCTCTGATGTAGATATGATTGTGGGCGCACCTAGCGGGCAGTTAAACCTTTTACTTTATTCGGTATTTAGAATGGGCAGCCCTACCAGTAATATTGATTATAAAAGCTATGAAACCCTAAAAGGCAGTTCATTAGTCAAATGGGCAATTCCCATTTCGCTTGGCGCGCACCGTGGTTTTAGAGTAATGGGCACCAATAACAGCTATTTTGAACACTTTAAATATGGCTCTAAGCAACCACTTACTTTTAATAGCGGCCAGCCATTTAACACATTATTTGAAGCGGTAATAGGAGCCGATGTAGCCAAAAAGCTCAATTATAAAATTGGCGACAGCGTAGTCATTGCTCATGGTATTGGTAACACAAGCTTTACCCATCATGACAATACTCCCTTTATTATAAAAGGCATACTTAGCCCCACAGGCACACCGGTTGATAAAACCATACATGTAAGCTTAAACGCCATTGAGGTCATACATTTATCACCGACAAAACAAGCTAAATTACTTAATAATGTAGACTCAGTAAACACCACACCCGAGAGCATTACCGCAGTAATGCTGGGTTTGAAATCTAAGTTTTCAACCTTTAAATTACAGCGCGATATAAACAATTATAAAGCCGACAGGTTAATGGCAGTGTTACCCGGTGTTGCCATGACCGAGCTTTGGCAAATGATGGCAACGGTTGAAAACCTGCTGCGCATTATTGGTATTTTGGTATTGGTATCGTCGCTATTTGGCTTATCAACCATGTTACTTGCCTCTATGGCGCAGCGTAAAAACGAAATTGCCGTGCTACGTGTATTAGGCGCAGGGCCAAGCATTATTTTTAGCTTAGTACTGGTAGAGGCGTTAATTTTAGTAATACTGGCAAGCATAGCTGCAACGGCTTTACTAGGTTTAACTTTATGGCTTTTAGGTGATTGGCTAGGCGCTACTTATGGCTTATTTTTAAATGCAAACATGTTTAATGTAGATACTTTAAAAGTAATCGCCGTTATTACTGTTGCGGCTATTATTACCTCAGCTATACCCGCGTATGAGGCCTATAAAAATGCGCTGCATAGCTCGCTGAGCGCTAAAAGTTAGTACCTTTAAAAATTGAACCTCCTAATAAGCAAAATGGCCGCAGTAATAAATACTGCGGCCTTTTTGGTAACAATATCCCGTATTAATGTGTACAGATGTAGAGATTAGTCTCCAAGTAAAATATACATTATCTTACTCTTTTTAATCTGAGCATATCGTCGTTAAACTACACCATACGCTAGCATAGCGTCAGCTACTTTTATAAACCCTGCTATATTGGCGCCTTTGATATAATCCACTCTACTTTTATCATCGCCGTGGTGCACACACTGGTTATGAATGTTTTTCATAATGCCATGGAGTTTTTCTTCCAAATCCTGTTCAGTCCAAGACATACGAATACTGTTTTGTGACATTTCTAGAGCAGAAACGGCTACACCACCTGCATTTGACGCTTTTCCTGGAGCATATAAGATATTATTATCTTTAAACAATTCAATAGCTTCGGGAGTGCATGGCATATTAGCGCCTTCTGATACCGCAATGCAGCCATTATTGAATAATAGTTTAGCATCAGTACCCGTTAATTCATTTTGAGTTGCACAAGGAAAAGCCAAATCAGACTTAATACTCCAAGGTTTTTGACCTTCTAAGTACTTGCTTTTAAACAACTCTGTTGCACCTGAAAGTCGTTGCTTACGGTTTATTTTCAGATCTTTTAGTAGCATAAGTTTTTCTTGATCAATTCCATCAGGCACATATAGTGTGCCGCTAGAGTCTGAAACTGTTAGCACTTTGCCCCCAAGTTGAATTATTTTCTCGGCACAGTGCAATGCGACATTTCCTGAACCAGATACTAACGCAGACTTACCTTTTATTGAGTGACCGGCGTGTTTAAGCATTTCTTCCATAAAATAAGCATTACCATAACCCGTTGCTTCTGTACGGATAAGGCTTCCACCAAACTCTAAAGCTTTTCCTGTTAATACACTTTCAAATTGATGAGTAAGTCGCTTATATTGGCCAAATAAATAACTAATTTCTTTGCTACCAACACCTATATCGCCTGCGGGAACATCAGTATTTGGACCTATATGTTGATAAAGTTGCGTCATAAAAGACTGACAAAATCGCATAATTTCCCTGTCAGACTTTCCTTTAGGGTTAAAGTCAGCTCCTCCTTTACCTGCACCAATTGGTAATGTAGTCAAACTGTTTTTAAATGTTTGTTCAAAGCCTAAAAACTTTAATACACTTAAATTTACAGAATGGTCAAACCTTAAGCCGCCCTTATAGGGTCCAATAGAATTATTAAATTGCACCCTATACCCTTTATTGATTTGAATATCCCCCTGATCATCTTCCCAAGCAACACGAAACGAAATAACTTTATCTGGTTCGGTCATACGCTCTAAAATACGGGCTTTTTTATATTTAGGGTTTTGATTTATAAAAGGGATCACAGATTCTGCAACCTCTTTAACCGCCTGATGGAATTCGCTCTCGTTAGGGTTACGTTTAATTAGCCCCGCCATAAAGTGCTCTATTGTTAAATCTTCATTCATTTTTAATTATTCCTATTAATATGGCAGTAGCTTACTTATAAAGTAGCTGCTGAGTTTTATTTGTTGGTATAAAAGCTTTAAAATTATATTTAATATAAAAATTTGGAAACACCTGGTAAAAATAACATGTGATTAATTGCTCTAGCATCTTGTGCAATGCAGTGTTCTCTAAATTTCGGTAGTTATTACTATGCTTTAAGCTCATCGAAGTAAGTGAGCTTTGGAGGCTCTGATACTAACTGGCTGAGAGTTTCAAGCCCTCCGGTTTCGGTTCTCCACGCTAGATATTTCTCGTTATATGCACGAGAATCCCAATTTTCTATGGTTGTTAGGTGTAAAAGGTCATCTTGATTTTGAACCAGTTTAATATCAGAACATCCATCAAATGCTTTTGTTTCTGGTATAAAAACTGCTAAAACATCTTTTAACTCTTGCAGTTTTTCTGGTTTGGCTTTTAACTCTAAAATAACTTTAATAGACATAATTTTTCCTACAATAAATTAAGTAAACAGGGTCTAACACGCTAACTTGTAACGTTTCATATAGAGATTTTATAGAGTATTTTTAACAAGCTGAAACAATAACATTTTGTTAGTGATACATGATTTATTGGTTGTAGGCTCCACTTTAACAATATGCCCTAAACTGCAAATTGATAAAACGAAGACAAGCTTAAGCACTTTGAAGTGGTAAATATTTCAAGCATAAGGCTAGAGCTTGTTGACCTTTCATGGTTGAATTTCAAGCAGTGCGTTTGGTTTTTAGGCAAGACAGAGGTTGTGTAGTGTGGTTATTCCCCATAAATAGGCGATAACGCAGCATAAATACCAAGCATGCGCGGCCCGAAGGGTTCTTTCTAGGGTTGATTAACTCTTTGTTGCCGACAGGGATGTAGATCAGAGACGTGAGCAGGACGCGGAAGCTTTACTCGTTTTACTTAGCCCACTAGGTTATAGACCTAGCGCCGCGATTTAAGCGCTCCTAGATTGAAAGACTTCAATCCACCAAGGACAACACGGCTTAATTCAAAAAGGAAAAACCAATCACTTTTTACTGTGTTACGGTTAATTAAAAAGCTAACTTATTGATAAAGACAGCTTTATCGTTGCTGAAAACCATAAATATGTAAACCCAATAGACTGTGGTTTACATAAAATTGATTTAACCTCTCAATGAAGGCTTTTTCCATTGCTTATGCTTAGCCACACTATCTAAAGGTGTTTGAGCAATAGCGTTGGTATAGTTACTCATCGTTTTAACCGCAAGCCCGAGCACAACCTCTAATGCTTGTTGCTCACCATAACCAGCGTCAAAGAAAGCACTTAAAGCATAAGGTTCAATGCTCCCTCTGGTTCTTAAAAAATCTCTTGTAAAAAGGCGTAAAGCTTCTAATTTTATATCACTTAACGGACTGCCATTTCTTAAAGCTTCTACATCGTCATCTGACATACCTGATTGCTCTGCAAGCAGAGTGTGCCATGGCATGCAATATTCGCAATTATTTTCAAAATTAGCGGCTTGGTAAACTACCTGTTTTTCTTTTAATGACAAACTGTTCTGATTAAACTGATCCCAACCTACCATATAAGAAGTTAACAAAGTGGGCGCCTGCGCCATTACACCTTCAACATTAGGGATTAAACCGAAGGCTTCTTTAGCTGATATCAAATTATTTTTTGATGCCTCTGGTGCTGTTTTTTCATTAAAAATTTGAAATGGTTTTACTGCATGTACTGTCATATTAAATTCTCATAAAAATAGTCAACTTGTCAGTTTTAAACGCACAAAATAGACTGAGCTACGCTGAACAGTTAAATTTAAAACCTCAGCGATAAACTCACTGAGGTTTTAGTACTTATTTGTAATGTTTGTTCTTAGCAATTATTACTTATGCATCTACAAACAATACTTGACCAGTGATAAAACCATCTACAGAACGCTCAAACGCCTTACCTACTAACTTACTCGGTACAGGTTCAAATCCAGGCATCATTTCGCCATAAACATCCCACGCCTCTGTTAGCACTGTTGGATTAATTGAGTTTATACGAATGCCACGTGGTAATTCATAAGCAACTACTTTTGCAAAGGTATCAATTGCACCACTTGTTGTTGCATCAGCAATTGCATAAGGAATTGGCTTAACATTTAAGATGCCGCTAATTAACGTGAAAGACCCGTTATCAGCTATGTATTCTTGACCAATTCTAACAAGGTTGATTTGCCCCATCATTTTGCTCATAACAGTACTCATCCATTGGGCTTCTGTCATTTCAGTAAATTCTGCATATTCACAAACACCAACAGTGTTAACTACGGCATCAAAGTGACCCACATCTTTATAAAGATTGCGAATAGACTCTTCACTTGTAATATCAACAATATGATCTACATTACCAGAACGGCCCGCAGTGATAACTTTATGCTTTCCTAATCCACTTAAAGCCGCTTGGCCCATTTTTCCTAAAGCACCAATTAAAATTACTGTTTTCATGATTTTCTCCATCTGTGTTGTATCAATGACAGCTATGTTAAGAGACTGCTCAAACAAATAGAAACAATAACACTTTGTAAGTGATACATGATTTTTTGGTTGAATCGATAAATATGTAGGGCTGACTAAGATGACGATAAACAGCGCTATGCTAAAAACGAAATTTTTAATAAGTGTGCCATTCACCATCCAATTTTCATGCGCTTCTCAATTAGTGCCTCATAGACTCCTCGTAATACAAATTCGGCTGGTAGCATTAACAAATTAGTATTGTTTAGTTCTACTCAAGTACCTATGTATTATTTATGCTGATAAATAGCACAAACAAAATGCTATTAAAAATCTGAACAATTTAGAACGATCTTGTGAGCCATCCTAGGTAGTGATGGGGTTTGATCTTGATACGTTAAAACAACACCTTTGTCATAAAAAATTAAATATTGAAATTTTGACTTAAGCACAACCCATACTGCTCTATGAGTAGTAAATGGCTTTGTAAATATCATTTATTGGAGATAGAAATAGTGAAAGCATCAGACTTATTCGTAAAAGCATTAGAACAAGAAGGAGTCGAATATATATTTGGTATTCCTGGAGAAGAGAATCTAGATCTACTTGAGTCAATTAGGCGCTCAAACATTAAATTGATTCTTACAAGACATGAACAAGCGGCTGGATTTATGGCAGCAACTTATGGCAGATTGACAGGCAAAGTCGGCGTTTGCTTATCAACCTTAGGGCCAGGTGCAACAAACTTAGTTACCTCAGCAGCCTATGCTCAATTAGGTGCGATGCCAATGCTAATGATTACCGGACAAAAACCTATAAAAGCGAGTAAACAAGGCAGATTCCAAGTACTTGACGTGGTCGATATGATGAGACCATTAACAAAATATACAGCACAAATTGTCAGTGGAGAACGAATAGCCTCGCATGTACGAGAAGCATTTAGAGTAGCAAGTGCAGAGCGCCCAGGAGCAGTCCATTTAGAGCTACCTGAAGATATTGCAATTGAAGAAGTAAGCGCAAGCCTCATTACTCCAAGCGCCATCCGTAGACCTATAGCAGAATACAAAGCTATTGATAAAGCTATAAGTTTAATCGAACTAGCTAAATCGCCGCTATTGCTTATTGGGGCTGCAGCGAACCGCAAAATGACCAGCAAAATGCTAACTCGCTTTGTAAATGAGTTGAAAGTTCCCTTTGTAACTACTCAAATGGGAAAAGGTGTTATTGATGAATCTAATCCGCTATTTTTAGGTAACACAACACTTTCAGACGGAGATTTTGTCCATCGCTCAATTGAAAATGCAGATCTCATTATAAATGTAGGTCACGACGTAGTCGAAAAGCCTCCTTTTTTTATGCGCTCTAACGACAAGCAAGTAATTCATATTAATTACAACGCTGCAGAAGTAGACCCAGTTTATTTTCCGCAAGTAGAAGTTATTGGCGATATTGCTAACAGCGTATGGGCTATTTTAGAGAAAATAAAGCCTCAGCCACACTGGGATTTCGCATATTTTGAAAAAGTAAAAAAAGCCGAAGAAAAAGCACTGCCGCATAGCTGCAATGATGATCGTTTCCCTATTTATCCTCAACGTTTAGTGGCCGATGTAAGGCAAGCAATGCCTGACAATGGGATCATTGCATTGGACAATGGTGTTTATAAAATTTGGTTTGCCCGAAACTATAAAGCTAAAAAGCCCAATACAGTGCTACTTGATAATGCTCTAGCAACAATGGGAGCTGGATTACCATCGGCTATGGCAGCTAAACTTGTTTACCCAGATAAACCTGTTCTTGCTATTTGTGGCGATGGTGGCTTTATGATGAATAGTCAAGAGCTTGAAACAGCCATTAGACTCGATCAACATTTAATTATTCTTATTTTGCGAGATGATGCATATGGAATGATAAAGTGGAAACAAGCAAATATGGAATTTGAAGAATTCGGATTAGATTATGGGAATCCGGATTTTGTAAAATATATTCAAGCATATGGTGGTAAAGGTCATAGAATCTCTTCTGCCAATGAGCTACTACCTTTAATAAAAGCGTGTATGAATGAGCACGGAGTTCATTTGATTGATATTCCTATCGATTATAGTGAAAACGATCAAATTCTTAATCATGATCTTCGAGAATTAAGCAGTAAAGTATAAAAGGCCCAAATTATGCTGAATAAAAGTTATCCGTATTATCTCGCTAACCAAGCTGTATTTGCTAACAAAAATTTACCTATATCAGATAAATACACTGGAGAAATCGTTACTCATGTAGCAATGGCTGATAAGACAACCATTGACGCTGCAATTAATGCTGCGGTAAAAAGTCAAAAAGCCTTGCAAGCTATGGCACCCTATGAGCGACAAGATATATTGCTGTATTGCGTAAAGCGTTTTGAGGAGCGTTTTGAAGAACTCGCCATGGCATTATGTATTGAAGCTGGCAAACCAATAAAAGATGCTCGGGGCGAAGTTCAAAGGCTGATAGAAACATTTAAAGTGGCAGCCGAAGAAGCAGTCCGAATTAACGGGGAAATGATTAATTTAGAAATTACCCCTAGAGCGAAGGGCTATACAGCCATAACAAAGCGTATTCCTATCGGCCCTTGCTCGTTTATTTCACCTTTTAACTTCCCTTTAAACTTAGCTGCTCACAAAATTGCACCTGCATTAGCCGTGGGGTGCCCATTTATTTTAAAGCCAGCGAGTCGCACACCTATTGGGGCATTATTAATTGGGGAAATATTAGCAGAAACAAACTTACCTAAAGGGGCTTTTTCTATATTACCTTGTAGCAGAGATGGGGCTGATTTATTTACAACAGACGACAGGTTAAAGCTGCTTAGTTTTACTGGCTCACCAGATGTAGGTTGGCAATTAAAAGCAAAAGCCGGAAAAAAACCTGTTGTGCTTGAGTTAGGTGGCAACGCTGCGTGTATTGTTGATCACGATACAGACGATATTGATGACGCTATTGAGCGTATAATATTTGGTGCATTTTACCAGTCAGGACAAAGCTGTATAGGGGTTCAGCGCTTGCTTGTGCACAGTGATATTTATGATTCGTTTAAACATAAATTAATCTCAAAAGTAAGTAAGTTAAAAATGGGTGACCCTAAAAATGAAGAGACCTTCATTGGCCCAATGATAGCGGAGTCAGAGGCTAGTAGACTAAAAACCTGGATTGATGAAGCAATTCAAAAAGGAGCTAAACTACTCATAGGTGGTAAAAAAGATGGCGCTTTTTTAGAGGCTACTGTGCTAGAAAATGTAGCCGACACTGCACTTATTAATATTGAAGAAGCATTTGGGCCTGTTGTCACTTTATCCCCATTTAATGATTTTGATACAGCCCTTGAACAAGTCAATAAAAGTAAGTTTGGCTTGCAAGCAGGTATATTTACTAAGGATATATATAAAATACAAAAAGCGTGGGATGTATTAGAAGTTGGTGGTGTTGTGATAGGTGACGTACCTAGCTTTAGAGTAGACAATATGCCATACGGAGGAGTAAAAGACTCTGGTATTGGGCGTGAAGGTATACGTTCTGCAATAGAAGATATGACGGAACTCAGATTACTAGTTATAAGAGATAAATCCAAAGGCTTATAAGTACTGACACAAAATCAATGTATTAGGGCGTGTTGATCTTTGTGGATTGAAATTTGTTCAATCTAGGGGCGATTTAATCGCGGCGTGAGGTTTGTAACCTAGTGGGCTAAGTAAAAACCGAGCAAAGCTTCCGCGTCCTGCTCACGCCCCTTACCTACATCCGGTAGGCAACAGAGAGTTAATCGTCCCTAGAAAGAACCCAATGGGCAGCGCATGTTTGGTATTTATGCTGCGTTATCGCCTATTTATGGGGAATAACCACACTTCATAGGCTCTGTCTTGCCTAAAAACCAAACATACTGCTGCAAATTCACCCACCAAAGTTCAACACGCCCTAGTGAAAGTAATTTTCAAAAATAGCATTCACATAGTTAAGGCTTCTAATATTGTTTTTTAATAGTAGAGGCAATAGTATTTTTAAATACTATTGCCTTTGTTTTTAACATGATGTTTTTTAGTAAGCGCCTGCGCTGTATATAAGCTCGTAGCTGTGGCTGTAAATCTCAAGGATGTTACCAAACGGGTCTTCCATGTAGAGCATGCGATATGGCTTTTCGCCAGGGTAGTAGTAACGTGGCTCGGGCATACGTTTTTTACCACCTGCAGCAACAATACGATCCGCTAAGCCTTCTACATCTGGGTCTTGTACACAAAAATGAAAGATACCGGTTTTCCAGTATTCAAAATTGTCTTTAGGGTTTTCTTGGTCTTTAAATTCAAAAATTTCTACACCAATACGGTCGCCTGTTGAAAGGTGCGCTATTTTAAATTTTTCCCAATCTGGACCAAATACATCAGTACACATTTCGCCGATGGGGCTGTTATCTTCAGTGATCACGGTAGGCTCCATTATGGTGTACCAGCCCATCACTTTAGTGTAAAACTCTACTGCTTTTTCAACATCCGGTACTGAAATACCAATGTGCGAAAAACTACGTGGATATGTATGACTCATAATATGTCCTCTTTAACGTGTGGCTTATCTTAGTTGATGGAGTAAGTTTACGAATCAGCCTTTATTAAGTAAAATTATCATTAATCATCATTTTGAGTACGTTTTGTAATGATAAATCCTACATGGTTAAACACATTTTGCACCTTGGTTGAGGTAAATCATTTTACCCAAACAGCCGAGCGCCTTTTTATGACCCAATCTGGCGTAAGTCAGCACATTAAAAAGCTAGAGCAGCAAGTAAACTGCGCGCTATTAGAGCGCCACGGTAAACAATTTACCCTTACCGTACATGGGCAAAATTTGTATCAACAAGGCAGTTTATTATTAAAAGAATGGCAATTTTTAGAACAGCAATTAAAAGATGATTCGCCTTACAGCGGCTTGGTAAAAATACAATCGCCAGGTAGTTGTGGGCTACAATTTTATAGCCAGTTGTTAGCGCTGCAGGCAAAGCATACCGAGCTTAATATTGATTATCGCTTTGCACCCAATACAAGCGTAGAGCAAGCCGTAGCAAACCACAGTGCCGACATAGGGTTTTTAACTCAAGCTCCCACACTTAGCGAAGTTACTAGCCACAAAATTGGTAAAGAAACCTTATTATTAGTAACGCCCGCACATATTAAAAACCCAACGTGGGAGGTTTTATGTGAGCTTGGCTTTATTGGCCATCCCGATGCAAAACACCACGCGCAGCTGCTACTAAGCGAAAACTACAGTGAGTTTGAACATGTTGATCAAATTAAGCGTACGGGGTTTTCTAACCAAATAAGTTTAATACTGGAGCCGGTAAGTTTAGGGCTGGGTTTTACGGTTTTACCTGCGCACGCTGTTAGCGCATTTAATAAACCTGCGCTTATTAAAACGCATCATTTGGCTAATCCGATTAGCGAAAATATTTATGTGTGCCATCACCGAAATAGGCCATTGGCAAAACGAATGAGTACGGTAATTGAGTTAATAAAGGCAGGAGTTAGTAGTTAGGTTATGTTTAAACACAAAGCGCGCTCTAAATAGTTAAAACGTAACCCCCCTTTACACCGACGATGTAAAATTTAATACCGAGCATAAAGGGGATGTAGTTAAATTAGTTAATGCTTTCTAATTTAGCTTTTAAATCGAGTAAATCGGTTGCTATGGTATTTGGCTGTATTTCCCAAGGATCAAAAATGGATTCTTCAGAGCGTTGAATCCACGCCGCGCGCATACCGTGCGAAATAGCGCCAGTTACATCAAAAGGGTTGCTTGATACAAGCCATGTGTTTGCGCCGGTTGAATTGGTTTCGCGTAAAAAGTGACTATAAACCCCTGGGTTTGGTTTAAAGGTTTTAACGTCGTCGGCGCTTACTACGCCTTCAAAATATTCACTTATTCCTGCAGTTTCTAGCAAAGTATTTACTGCATCGGCTGCACCATTTGAAAATGCAAACAAACGGTAATCTTTTGCTTTTAGTTGCTCAAGACCTGCTTTTACATCATCGAACGCAGGAAGTGTTTTATAAAGCTCTAGCAGTTGCCCCTTTTGATCTTCACTTAGCTCGGTTTTATGCGCTAAGCAGGCGTAATCGAGTGCGTGTTTTGTACATAGCGAAAAGGGAATATAATTTTGCATTAAGCCACGTCTAAACGAATACTCTAGTTGCTTTTCGCGCCATGTATTTGAAAATGCTTGGGCGTTGTCGCCAATCATGTCGTCGAGTAAGGACAGCACACCATGGGTATTAATGAGCGTGCCGTATACGTCAAATGCAAGTGTAGTTGCCATGTTTGCTCCGCAATAAAATAAATTAAGTTGGTTTTAGGGTACTTGCTTACAGCTTAACTTAATTTGAACGAACGCTCAAATTAATAAAACTTATAAGCATCGAGTGCTAAAATATCCATTTCTATATCTTCATGTATTTTTTCGGCTTTACCGTCACTACTTCCAAGCGCTGCAAAAAGAGGTAAAAAATGCTCTGCAGTAGGGTGATTAAATAAAGCATGGGGTGCTTCATTTAAATAGTTAAGTAACGCTTGGGTGTTTTGCGCTATTAATTTTTGTTCGACCCATTGAGTAAACTCATTAACCATTTGAACGCGATTAGGCGTAGGTGGTTTTTTAAATATTTCGGGTAGGTTATGGCTAATGCCACCTGAGCCAATAATTAATATGTTTTGATCGCGAAGCGGTGCAAGTAACTGCCCGTATTCGTACATTGCCTTTGCGCCTAAACGGGTATTAATAGACACCTGCACAATAGGTATATTTGCCGCTGGATACATTAACCGCAGTGGTATCCACACGCCATGATCCCACCCTTGCTTTGCATCAAGCACAGCTTTAATACCTTTAGTGCTAAAACGCTGTGCAATGGTATTGGCAAGTACGGGTTCACCTGGTGCAGGGTACAGAATTTGATACATGTGCGCAGAAAAATTATAAAAATCATGGATAGTCTGCGGTGCATTACCGGCAGTGATCACTATGTCGTGTGTTGTTTTATCGTTAGCAATATCAAAGTGCGCCGAAAAAATAACAATAGCGCTCGGTGTTTTAAGGGTTTGACCAAGCGATGTTAAAAAATCAGAGGTTGCCGATTGCTGTACCGCCATCATTGGCGAGCCGTGAGATATAAATAAAGCGGGCTGAGTCATGCTATTCCCTAATTAGTCGATTTTAATATAGCAATTTTATTACTTTTTAATTTGGTGATAAATGTGCTATTTATTTATAAATTACAAACAAAATATTGTTAAAAATGGATAAGCTAACCACCATGAAGGCCTTTTTAGCCGTTGTGCAAGAAGGATCGTTTTCAAAAGCTGCCGACAAACTCGATATTTCTCCGCAGTTAGTCAGCAAGTATATTTCTGCGTTGGAAGACAATTTACACACGCGTTTATTGCACCGTACAACGCGAAAGGTAAGTGTTACAGAGGCCGGAAACCAATATTATCAGCGCTGCCAACAGGTCGTTATTGATATTGAAGATATGGAAAACTCACTCAATAACTTAAGCGAAAATGTATCGGGCGTGTTGAGTATTAGTGCGCCTATGTCGTTTGGGGTTAAGCACTTGGCAACGTTACTGGTTGATTTTCAAAAGCAGTATCCAAATTTAAAAATAGATTTACGATTGACCGATCAATTTGTAGATATAGTTGAGCAAGGTATTGATATAGCACTGCGTATTGGTACGTTAAAAAACTCAACATTAATAGCGAAGAAAGTAGCGCCTATTCGCTTAGCAATATTTGCATCTCCTGCCTATTTAAAGCAAAACGGCACGCCAACCACATTAGAATCGCTGCAAGAGCATAACTATTTACGCTATGCTCACGCCGAGCCTACAAAAAGACTTAAAGGCTATGATGAGCTAAAAAATGAATTAAAGCTTGAAAGTAACTTAGTAGCTAATAATGGTGATTTGTTACTAAATACAGCCATTGCAGGAGGCGGTATTACCATGCAGCCTACGTTTATAGCAGGTGAGGCACTGGCTCAAGGTAAAGTGGTACGTATTTTAAAAGACTATGAACCCGAGCCAGTGGGGCTTTACATGGTATATGCAAACAGGCAGTTTTTACCCAGTAAAGTACGTGCATTTGTTGATTTTACCAGTGGCTATTATGGCGATATTCCTTACTGGGATTTAGGAGAGTGATATGTCGATAACTAATCAATTAACGTTATTTGTAGATGTAGTACAACAAGGCTCATTTGCTAAAGCCGCGGCACTGCATGATATGGATAATTCGTCGCTGTCTAAACAAATTAAAAAGCTCGAAACCAGTTTAGGTGTGCAACTGTTAAATCGCTCAACGCGCTCGTTTTCGCTCACTTCAGCAGGAGAGGAAATTTTAGCGCAAGCGCATATTCTTATCGATACACTTTCAGATATCCATAGCATAGCCGACTCGTATCAGGCAAAGCCAAAAGGTATTTTGCGCATTACCTCGGGTATGTTTTTTGGTCAGCAGTATATTCAGCCCGCTATTAATATATTTATGCAAAAGTATCCTGAGGTAAAAATAACCCTCATGCTTGACGATAAGCGTAACGATATTATTGCCGATCATTACGATTTAGCCTTTAGAATAGGCAAACTCAACGACTCTAATTTAATGGCTAAAAAAATTGCTAATATGCACTTTGCGCTTGTTGCATCACATGATTTTATAAAAAAGCACGGAATGCCTACCACACCAGAGGATTTATTAGCTTTACCCGCTATTATTTATGGCAATGGCGATGTAAGTCTCGACCAAGTTAAGTTAAGTACTGAGCCTCATGGTGATGAGCAAAAAATACATAAAATGAAAGGCAATTACAAAGTGAGTGATGTACGCGCTATGGTCGATGCAGTAAAAGCAGGGCTTGGGTATGTAATGCTCGATTTATTTAATTTAGAAGAACCTGTTGATAAAATGGGCCTTGTGCCGCTTTTAACTAATTATAAACTATCAACTATGGGCACAGGTATTTACGCGCTTTACCCTCATCGTAAACAAACCCCATTGGTAAGTGAGTTTATTAAAACCGTGCAAGAGTACATTGGTACACCGCCATTTTGGGTTGAACATATGCCTAATTACAAAGAGTTATACAAATAATAGATATAAAAAAGCCCCGTTAGGGGCTTTGCTTTGTGTACTCAAAATGTACTTATAGAGTGGTTATTTAAAAACCCTCTAAAACAACTTTACCTTTAGCCGTTTGCGTTTCAAGATGCTGATGCGCTTTACGTAAATTAACGGCGTTAATAGTGCCTAAATGCTCACCAAACGTTGTTTTAATCAGGCCTTCGTCAATCATCGCCGCTACGTTATTTAAAATAACGTGTTGCTCTTGCATATCGTCTGTTTTAAATAATGAACGAGTAAACATAAGTTCCCAATGTACCGACACACTTTTATTTTTAAATGGCACAATATTAAGTGTTTCAGGGTCATCAATAAGTGCAAATTGACCTTGCGGCTTCACTACTTTTTCAATTTCAGGTAAGTGTTGCTCTGTATTGTTTAAGCTTACTACGTAATCTACTTCGCTTAAGTTTTTAGCTGCAAATTCTTCACTTAATGGATTACGGTGATTAACAATAGTATCGGCACCTAAATCTTCTAACCACGATATAGTTTCGGGGCGAGAGGCGCTGGCAATAATATTTAATTTAGTACGCTGCTTTAACAGCTGTACCATAATTGAACCCACACCACCGGCGGCTCCAATAACCAAAATGCTTTTAGAGTCATCATTTTCCGCTACGTTTAATCTATCAAACAACAACTCCCATGCCGTAAGGCTAGTAAGAGGAAGCGCTGCGGCTTCAAAGTTAGATAACGTCGTTGGCATTTTACCTACAATACGCTCATCAACTAATTGAAACTGTGCATTACTACCTGAACGCGTTACATCGCCGGCATACCAAACTTTGTCGCCAGGTTTAAATAAAGACACATTTTCGCCAACAGATTTAACAACGCCTGTCGCATCAAAACCAAGTACTTTGTATTCTCCTTCTGGCGCAGGCATTGATTCACGAATTTTAAAATCAGCCGGATTAACAGATACTGCTTTTACTTCCACTAAGATATCGTGGCCGTGTGCTGTTGGCATTTCAAGTTCGATGTCTTGAAGTGATAGCTCGTTTGAAACAGGTAAGTTTTGTTGATATCCAATTGCTTTCATGTGTTTTGCCTCTAGTCGTTTAATTCGCTGTGTTGATGACGCTATTTTGGCTTTATCGGCGCAGTTAAAAAAGAGGTAAAAAACCCAATCATTATGGAAGTAATATTCCACAATAGAAATTTTATAACAGCCCTCGTAATACACTTCGAAGCGCTTTAAACACTTTTTGATTACTATGCCGCTGATGCTGTAATACATCAACATTAGCCAACCAACCCATTTCTTCAAACTCAAGTGGAAGTTTAACCAGCTCACCACTTTGTACTGCATCTAGAGCTACATGGTTTGGTAATAAGCACCACCCGTTACCTTGTATTGCTAGCTCGAGTAATACAAAGTAATTATCGGCATACCAAATCTCTGGGCTAATTTTTAGCTGAAAGCTGCTTGTTTGTGTATTGCGCGAACGAAGAAGAAGTTGTCGATGTAGCCGAAGGCCATCCATATTTTCACATCTGATCCCCGCTAAAGGGTGCGATTTAGCAACATATAAATCAAATTTTACCGATCCAATACATTCATAGTCTAAGTAACTCGGTATATTTAATTCACTAAAAATAATACCCGTTATAGGCTTTCCGCTATTTAGCATGTCAATTATGTCATGGCTCGATGCACTTAAAAACTCAAGCGATACATAAGGATACTTAGTTTGCAGCTTGCTAATAATACTTGCGATAGTTTTAAATGGGATCCCTTCGTCAAGTGCGATAGTGATTTCGGTTGGTGTTTTTTCGTTTAGTGCTAATGCAGAGCTTGTTAATCGCTGGTGTTGATTAAGCACAGCCTTAGCCTGAGGTAGTAACTGTTTACCGGCATCCGTTAATTGTGGATAACGCCCTGTACGCTCAAATAATGTTGCATTACAGTCTATTTCTAAATTAATAATATGCTGACTTACTACCGACTGCGCTTTACTTAAACTACGCGCTGCGGCCGAAAACGATCCAGCCTCAACGGTAGCTACAAATGCCTGAAGTTGTTCAATACTAAACATATCGCTTTTACCGATACTATCTAACTAACATGTATCTTAATAATGAATGAAAATAACCGTCTCGTCATTCACTTAAGAACTTATTTATATATGAACACATTAGAACGTATTTTTCAGGCCCTAATATTTGAGATGATTGCATTATTTATTATTGTTCCTGCATCTGTTTATCTTGGTGGGTTTGCAACAGGAAAAATGGCAATAGTAGGCATTGGTTTATCAATTTTTGCCATGTTGTGGAACTACATTTACAACATAGTGTTTGATAAAATAGCAGGGCATAACCGAAAAGATCGCAGCTTACTAACCCGTGTTACTCATGCATGTGGCTTTGAGCTGGGTATGGTTGTAATAACGCTGCCAATGCTCGCTTGGTATTTAAATATTACATGGCTGGCTGCTGCAGCATTAGAAGCAGGCTTTTTAGTATTTATACTCATTTACACGTATATCTTTAATGTACTGTACGATAAGCATCAGCCATACAAAAAGTGGGTTAATAAATCGCAATGTGCTTGATAAGCTAAAGCTAACTCACATACACTTCATAAAACACATAAAAATAAGCCCGAATGGATATTCCTAACATTGGTTTTAACCATGATAAGTCAGCGCAAGCTGAGCTTGAAATATTGCCTCTTAGTAATTTGTATGAGCGAGACATAATTTCTCACGACCCGCAAATGCCGCATCGAGTCTCGTTTTATATGATTATTTATATAGAACAGGGCAGTGGAAAGCACATGGTTGATTTTATACAATATTCATTTAAGCCAAACACACTTATTTTTTTACAACCCGACCAAGTGCACGCGTTCGACTTTAGTAAGCAACCAACAGGGTATGTTGTATTGTTTACGCAAACATTTTTAGACCGCGTGCATACCAATATGCGCTTACCAAATTACACACCAACCTATTTAAACCAACAACATACGCCATTACTTGACTTAAATACGCATAGCCAAGCACGAGTATTGAGCGCAATAAACGAAATGAAAATAGAAATAGCGCACCCACAATCAGACCCACTCATAGTAATGTATTTATTTAGTGCGCTAGCTTTAGGGTTACACAGGTTACGTCCACAATTACGCCACGATAAAATAAATCCAGAGCAAAGTATTAAGCTAGGTACATTTTATACTTTGCTACAAAGCCATTTTTTAACTATTCGCGATGCTAACTGGTATGCAAACAAACTGCATACAACCTATAAAACCCTTAATAATATTTGTAAATTAAGTACCGGCCTTACAGCAAAGCAAATGATTGACGCGTTTACCTTAATAGAAATAAAACGCCGCCTAGTTATAAGTAATATAACAACCCAAAAACTGGCCTACGACTTTGGCTTTGATGACGCTAGCAACTTTGTTAAATACTTTAAAAAGCACACAGGGGCAACGCCAAGTCAATTTCAGGCAGCTCATAGTAAGGCTATTTTATAATAATGGCTTAGGTTCAACTTTTACCATTTTAGCGCCCATTTACACTCTACTGTACATTTTAAACATTACATAAAATGCCCGCATACAAACATATTAGGGCATTACAATGAAATCACTATTTACTCGCAGTATTTTAGCCACAGCAATTGTTAGCTTAAGTGCATGTGCAAGCGTTGGAAAAAACACTTCAGATCAAGCAGCTGTTAGCATTACCGATAAAGCTGTTGCGGTTATTTCAAGTATAGAAACAGGCGATAGAAAAGCGATTAGCTACATAAATCCAAACCAATACACACAACATAACTTAGACGTTAAAGATGGCCTTGCTGGTTTTGCACAAGCAATGCAACAATTGCCAAAAGGCAGTGTAAAAGCACAAGTAAAACGCGCCTTTGCAGATGGTAACTACACAGTAACCCATACCGAATACAATTTTTTTGGCCCAAAAGTAGGCTTTGATATTTTTAAGTTTGAAAACGGCCAAATTGTTGAACATTGGGATAATCTACAAGCTATAGCATCTGCAAATCCAAGCGGCCGTACTCAGCTAGATGGTGCAACAACCATTACCGACTTAAATAAAACAGCCGCTAATAAAGCGCTGGTTAAACGCTTTGTGAATACCATTTTGATTAACGGTAATATGGCAAAAATAAACGACTTTATTAGCAATGAAAAAGGCGCGTATATTCAGCATAACCCAGCAATAGCAGACGATTTAAGCGGCTTAGGTAAGGCGTTGGGGGAGTTAGCTAAATTAAACATGCCAATGGTAGTGAGTAAAAACCATATTATTTTAGGCCAAGGCAACTTTGTACTTGCAGTAAACGAAGGTACATTTATGAATAAGCATGTATCGTTTTATGATTTATTTCGTGTAGAAAGTGGCAAAATTGTAGAACACTGGGACACTATTGAAACTATTCCTGCAAAAGCACAATGGCAGAACAGCAACGGTAAATTTGGTTTTTAATTAAACCAGACTAGTGCATGTTTGATCTTTGGTGGGTGAATTTACAGCAGTATGTTTGGTTTTTAGGCAAGGCGGAGCCTATGTAGTGTGGTTTTCCCTATGAATAGGCGATAACGCAGCATAAATACCAAACATGCGCTGCCATTTGGGTTCTTTCTAGGGACGATTAACTCTTTGTTGCCTACAGGATGTAGGTAAGGGGCGTGAGCAGGACGTGGAAGCTTTGATCGGTTTTTACTTAGCCCACTAGGTTACAAACCTCGCGCCGCGATTTAATCGTCCCTAGATTGAAAAAATTTAAATCCACAAAGATCAACACGCCCTAATTAGCCCTACTTGATTTATTAAGTAGGGCTAATTTACTCTTTGTACAATTTACCGGCTAACTGTAATGGGGGTTTACAGTAACTTTTTGCGTTATACATTTAGCTCTTTTAATTTATTCCAGACGCTCTCGCCGCCAGGGTGAAGCGCAGCATGATACCGATACGCATAATATGTAATAGGCACGCAATGATGCTTTTGGCCAACCACAACTAAACTTTTCTCTTTTAGTTCTTTAGTAATTACGTAGTTTGGTAACCAAGCAATGCCGTTACCCTCTAAAGCTTGTATTTTTAAAAGCTCTGTCATCGACGATACAAATACTTTTTTAAGTTTAGAGCCCGATATTATCGGCTCTAACTGCCTCCCCATATAAGAATCTAAACTGTAAGCTAAGTGAGGTACAAACCCATCACTTTCTAGATTGTATATTGCTTTACCATTTGCATTGCATGCACTCACTGGCAATAACTCTGCATTGCCTATTTTTTGATGACTAAACGGAGGTAACTTTAATCGTTCGTTATCAAAAGCAATAAGTAGGTCACATGCGCCCTGCTCGAGCGTAGCAGTGGCTTTATCAACATCAATGGCTTCTATATTAAGGACTACCTTACGATCGCTTTCACTATGAAAGTTCGACAGCTTTAGCGCTAAAAACGTAGCTAATGAGTGCGCTGCAGCAACCTTTACCGAGTGAGTTTCTTCAGAGGAAAGTTCTTCTAACATACTCACTGAGGTATTCATTTGGTTTATTAGATTACGCGCTGTTATATGAAATATTTTACCGCTTGAGGTAAGTGCAATTGGTAAGTTTTCTCTGTCTATTAACTCTGCACCTACGGCTTCTTCTAACGCTTTAATTCGTCGGCTAAAAGCAGGTTGCGTTATATGCCTTAGCCTTGCGGCCTGAGAAAAGCTTTTTGTATTAGACAAGGCCAAAAAATCTTCTAACCATTTACTCTCTATATTCATAATACTCATTCAAGATATGCAATTTAAGCATGGGCTGTAAAATAATAGCATTATTCAAACTAAATAAAACACTATAAATTAAGTCTACAAACTCAATAACTGGAAAGCAATCATGCTCAGAACTCTTGGAGTATTAGGCGGAATGGGGCCTTTGGCTACTGCCTCATTTATGAATCAGGTAATTGCGCTATCACCTGCTAAAAATGATCAAGAGCACATACCTATGTTTATAAGGAATATCCCGCAAATTCCTGACCGAACAAAATTTTTAATGGGTATTGAAGATGAAAACCCATTGTTTGAGCTAAAAAAAGGCTTTAAAGAGCTAACAAGCTTAGGTGTAAGCTGTATTGTTGTACCGTGTAATACCGCGCATTACTGGTACGACGCATTAACTCAAAATGCCGATGTACACACCATTAGCATTATAAAAAGCGTTATTAAACAAGTTAAAGCAACCACTAAGCAAAGAGTGGGTATTTTAGCCACTACAGCCACACTAAATATGGGTATTTATCAAAACGCATTTGAGCAGCACAATATTGATTTTATTGAGCCAAACACACAGCAGCAAATGGCTATTATGGATGGTATAACAGCTGTAAAAGCAGGGGATTTAAATACAGGGCGCAACTTATTAAGCAAGGCTTACGAGTCAATGCTTGCCCAAGGTGCAGATTGCGTGTTGTTTGGCTGCACCGAAATACCACTGGTATTAGCCACACAAGCTAAGCAATCGCCTGATACCTGTTTAGATACCATCGCTATTTTAGCGCAAGAGTGCGTTAACTGGGCGTATGCAGATTACAAAAAATCAGCACATTCATTGTCGAATGTAGCTTAAAAGGATGTGCTTAATCAAAAGCACACCGTTGAGTTAGTACTTATACAGGCGCATTTTGCTCGATGAGGTTTTTAGCTTTTAACTCACTCCAAAATGCATCTGGAATAGTTACCTTCATTGACGCAACATTTGCATTAATTTGATCTGCAGTACGCGCACCTGGCACTATTGAGGCCACAGTGGACGGTGCTTCTGCAAATTGCAGCGCTGCTGTTTTAATGTCGATGCCATGCTTGGTAGCAACTTCACTAATTGCATTGTACTTTTGCTGCATAGGCGCAGGAATTTTAGGTGAGTAATTAAAGCGATTTCGCCCAGTTAAAAAACCTCCATTGAGTGGCGCCCCAATAACGGCGGAGATCCCTCGTTTATCAAGCATAGGGAAGGTTTTATTAAGTGCTTCTTTGTGATCTAAAATAGAGTACTGCAGCGCTAATAAACAAATATCGGGATCTGACATATCAAGCGCTTTGTAAACGGCATGCGGTGTATTAACACCAAAGCCCCAACCTTTAATTATTCCCTCGTCGCGCATTTTCGTAAGCTCAGGAATCGCCCCTTTTGCCGCTTGATCAAAGTACTTAAGCCAGTCGTCGCCCATATCACTATTTTGAGGCGATAAATCGTGAATATAAACAATATCAAGCGACGCCACGCCAATTCTTTGTAGAGTATCCTCAATTGAACGACGCGTGCCCGAGGCTGAATAATCATACTTATAATGAAACGGTGAATGATCGGCCCAGTGCCAGCTATTTTCTAAAGGCTCAGCAGAGGGAGTAAGCAAGCGCCCCACCTTGGAGGATAAAACAAAGTCTTCGCGTTTTTTATTACGTAATAAATCCCCAAAGCGCCTTTCACTTAGGCTTAAACCATAAAACGGAGAAGTATCGTAATGCCGTATGCCTGCGTCCCACGCAGCATTTAGCATTGTTAAGATTTCTGTATCGCTAGATATGGTGTTAAAGCCGTTACCAGCCGCTAAACCGCCTAGCCCCATTCGTGCTTCAGGGCGATAATGTTTAGCGTTTGTAACATCGTTGGTTGGTAGGCGTGCACTTTTATCAATTGGGCCCTTAGTTGGCATAAGTTGCCCTTGAGACATTTTTACTTTTAGCTGCTCAGCCAATGCTGATGCACTAAAAATAGAGCCCAAACTTAAAGCTGCTCCTGCTTTTATAAAGTTTCTGCGAGATACCATGTAACCTTTCTCCTTGAGTAACGTTAAATATCTACGCTATACGCTAGTATAAATTTCAAGCAAAAACAACAAAAGCAGTTAAAATAAAGTTTAATATTATCAACAAGATGAGTTGAATTAACAAGCACTGAATAGGTGTTCTATTTAACATTAATGAATGATTATTTAGATTGTTGGTACAGTAATTAAACATGCACAAAATGGTGCACTTTAATAGCTTGATAAAAAAGCATTCTTCCACCATGGTGCACCTTTTAATACCAACAAACACAATATTTAAGTGGTTACATTTATTACAATGTATACATAACTAAACAAAAGGTAAAAAATTAACAGGCAAAACTAAAAGCTTAATTAAGCTCTTTAGTAAAGCGCTTACGGTAGCGCTTTGTAAGCTTAACTGAGCGTATTTGATCGCTTATCAAAGTAAAAATAGCGGAGGCATTTGCTTTAACGTGTTTGCCTTGGCCAACTCGGCGAATTTGCCTTTTTAGCAGTGCCATAGTGGCAAGCCCAGCAAGAGTTTTGTCTTTAAAGGTAACACGCGGCATAAGCAGGTTTTGCGTTGGCTGTGTTTGCCAGCTATTAACTAAATTTGGCTGATAGGCCAGTGCAGTGGCCATACCAACGAGCGCTACGCCTGAGTTAATTACTTTATTTGCCACATCTAATCGGCTAATGCCACCGGTGGTCATAATGGGTATGGTTGATTGCTCGCTAATTGCTTTGGCAAACTCTAAAAAGTACGCCTCACGTGCAAGTGTTCGCTCATCGCCTGTTTGGCCTTGCATAGCCGGTGCTTCGTAACTTCCGCCCGAAAGCTCTACAAAATCAACCTTTAATGTGCTTAGCATATTAACAACCGCTTGTGCGTCACTTGGTTCAAAGCCACCGCGCTGAAAATCAGCTGAGTTAAGTTTTATGGATACCGAAAAACTCTCGCTACAATGTGCTTTAACGCTTTTGGTAATTTCAAGTAATAAGCGGGCGCGATTTTCAAGGCTACCGCCCCATTTATCATCTCGTTTATTAGTAAGAGGAGATAAAAACTGTGCTAATAAATAGCCATGTGCAGCATGTATTTGTACGCCATTAAAGCCTGCTTTTTCAGCCTGTAAGACTGTTTGTGTAAAACGCGTGACTACATCGTTAATATCACTTTGAGTCATTGCCTTTGGCTGAGCAAATAAATGTGAATGTTTACCCACATCAAGCGCAATGTCTGAGGCACTAAAGACTTTTCCGCCCATATTTTTAAACACTTAGCGACCAGGGTGATTAATTTGCATAACAATTTTACAATCGTTTTGTTGCGCTAAGCGCGCAAGTTCTGCACATGCTGTTATATCTGCTTGTTGCTCAAGTGCTAGGCCTCCTGGACCTATCATAGCAAGATGATCGACCATAACATTACCGGTAATAATTAACCCGCAGCCGCCCTTTGCCCATTCACTGTATATATTTTTAAGCACTTGCGATGGCGTTTGGTTAGCCTCTGCGAGGTTTTCTTCCATGGCTGCTTTTACTACTCGGTTTTTAAGCGCTAAGCCACTTGGTAAAGTAAAAAAGGTAAATGCAGCGTGTTGTTTATTTTCAGACATTACGAAAACCATAAATTGACATTACAGGCACTATAACCTTAAAGTCAGCTTTAAGGTCAACCACTCATATTTAAGCTAAGTTTAGGGCTAGGCAAAAAAGAAGCATATGCCATTAATTAAACTTGGGGAGTCTAGAAGGTCGATTTAGGCAAATAGAGAGGACTATTTAGCGATATAGTTTGCTCTTCTTCTTAAATACTCATCATGCAATGAAAGACTAGATGCTTTACAGATCCCAGCAACCTGATCTAACCAGAGTAAGTACTCAGTCTGCCGATTTAATGTCCAACCGGATGGTATTGCTGAAGCATTAGAGCACAAATCCGCTAATTTGATACGCTTTACCGAGTTTGGCTTTTTAGGAAGTGCTTTGAGCGTTTCTTCTCGTCGCTCTGCTAAGCATAACGATTTATCGTCTGAAAGTGCTTCTACTAACTCCAGAACACGATGACCACAGGTTTTATAAACTTCTTCTGTCGTGACGTCAGTGTCCTCTAAAATATCATGGAGTATTGCGGCGCATAGTTCTTCGTCGTCATCAACTCCAGCTATATCAGCAAGCAGGACTGCAACTTCTATCAAATGATTAATATAGGGCGAACCATCTGATTTTCGCTTTTGCTGCTCATGATATTTTGAAGCCAAAGCTAGTGATTTAATTAAAAGCTTGTTTGAGCTCATTTTGCAACCTTAGAGTAATATTTATTATAGTTAAAACTGCAAAGTACAACTTCTTAGGTTGAACTAAAATAGCACTTTGAACGTAGCCTCTAAATTTTAGGAACAGGCAAGTCTTGCATAACCACCTAAATTAGAATTACTTTATGTATTCATCATATTGACGTTGTAGTTCTAACCAAGTTGCAGCGCCAACTTTTGTGGTTTTTTCTAGCTTTGTGGCAAGTGTAGAATCAACAGCCAAATTCCCTACCATAAATTGCTTAAGGGTCTCAATTTCTATGTTTGATTTATCAGCGAGGTATTGATTGCCCTTGGATTCAAATTTATCTAAGCAATTTCGCTTAAAAAAGTTTGAAGGGTGTTTTCGAAAGCCACCATCGGGTCGTTTTACTAGCTTTAAATCCTTTAGAGGAATCCTTTTGCTGAGCTTTATAAAGTTATAATTAGTCATGTGATTTATTTGCACTCCTTTTTATAACTTAATGGTTTTTCTAAAAAAGGCCTACATTAAGTAGGCCATTACGAAAAAGTTTCTCACACTTTTTCTTCTGCCCCATCACGGAAGCAACACATGCTAATAATATAAAATACTTGCGACAGAATAAGTCGCAATATCGTTGTTTTTATTAAATATCGATCATCTAGTTACTCAACGCAGTAAGTTTAAGAAGCCCACCCATGCATTTTTTGAATCAGGCTTTCTGAGAGTGAAAACAAATAACTCAACGGAACCTCCGTTAATGAGCATATTAGTAATTGTTGTTAACTGTTCAACATCTTGAGGGTCTGAAATAAGCGTGTCGTCATCTAAAGATGCTTGCAAAGCAAACTTACTATCAAAGTCTCGACGGTCTAAATTCAAGTAAGCGATTGACTCATCTTGATGTTGCGCTCGCAGTTTTTTAATTTCTTTAGGGTGTTCATCCTCACCTAATTCTTTTAAGAGAAAGTCAATTTGATAGTCATTGATATTAATCTGCCAGCCTAGCTCAGTTTTAATTGCTTTATTATTTAACAAATCTTGTTCAAGGTCGTATTCATCAATAACAGGTGGTTTATTTTCATGATAAAAATCCAATAAATGTTGTGATAACTTTTCACTCAATTGAAATTCTTTTTTGTCGGTTAATGTATGGGTCAAACAGTTTAAAGACTGCCATTTTCTTTTTCTTAAGGTATCTAATAACTCATTAGCCACTTTTTTTGCTGGAAATTCGGCATAATCTTTCTGATTTATATGCCCTTCGTACTGAACGGCAAACAACTCTTTATCGCTGTTGTTAATATTTAATATATCATCAACATAAATCCAGTGAGGCTTAGAATGTTCATCGGTAACGCCATCACTTGTTACTTTATAAGCTAATATCATTTGCTTGATTTTTATAGGATCGTTGGTATTTATTGGAATGAGGTATTTTATTTTTCGACTTGGAGTGATTAACAGGCCATCATTTTCAAATGAGCTGTACAACGTACTATTTTCATAGCTTCTAATGTGAAAGTCTGCTTTCATTAAATTTCCTTGCTGAATGTTTATTTAATAATAGAGAAGCTTGAGGGCCTAAAACATGGGTTGCGGGGCTTTTAAACAACTTCCTTATCATCGTTATCGCGCAGAGTAACCCAAAGTACACCGCTATAAAAGTGCTTTTATATATAAAATAGTGCAATTACCCTATATACATAGATATTGTAACCTACTGTTATTATTTAATTTATGATAATATTTCTGCAATTTTAAGTTATGATAAGCG
This sequence comes from Pseudoalteromonas sp. FUC4, assembly GCF_008370255.1. Classification (GTDB taxonomy): domain Bacteria; phylum Pseudomonadota; class Gammaproteobacteria; order Enterobacterales; family Alteromonadaceae; genus Pseudoalteromonas. The sequence goes on from NZ_SEUI01000002.1 coordinate 207,221, forward strand.
CCCAAAGTTGATGCCAACGGCTAAAGGAAAGACTCTCCCTCGCATTATTAATATGATGCAACTCATCCCCATTACTCCTAGATGGACAACGGCCAAAATTCTACAGTCAAGCCTTGAAGATAGAGGGTTTACAGTCACAAAGCGAACTGTAGAGAGAGATTTAGTGGAAGTAGCTGACTTATTTGGACTAGTAAGTTCAGATTCACCTGACGGGTACAAATGGTCTTATTCAAGAAAACGTTCTGATATCTTCTTACCATCTATTTCTGCAGAAGAAGCTTTATCACTTCAGCTAGTAGAACAACACCTCCAAGATTTTTTCCCAAGGGAAGTGTTTTCTCAGCTTGATGCAATTTTTAAAAAGTCAAAAGATACGCTGGTAAGATCACAGTTATTGCACTCATGGCCATCGAAAATTGCGAGTTTGCCACATGTTTTAGCTTTTAAACCATTAAACATTGATACTGGAATTAAATCTCTAATTACCCAAGGAATATTAGAGCAAAGAAAAATGGAGATAACTTATGGTGGTTCCGATTCTGTCCATCTTATATCACCGCTAGGTATGTTGATAAGAGACACTAAGCTGGTTCTTATTTGCTACTTTTATGACTATAAAGAACCTAGACATCTTCTTTTTCATCGAGTTAATAGCGCTAAAATATTAAATGAAACGTTTGATACTGACTTTAATACTTTAAAATACTCTCAAACAGGTGCTGTTGGTATATTAGTAAATGCAGAGAAAATTGAAGTAAAACTCGCTGTAAAAGGCTATGTCAAAGAGCTATTCCAAGAGTCAGCTATTAATGCTAGTCAGAAAATTAATAACGAAAGGACTTTGCCTGATTTGACTACTCAAAATGATTGGGTAGATGTTTCTATTCAATTACCCCATACCTTAGAGTTGGAGAACTGGCTCATGGGTTTGTCAGATCACATTATTGTAAAGGCACCAGAGCAGCTAAAAGCCAGAGTTATAAGACGGATGATAAAATCATTAGGGCACTATGGAATTAGCACCGAATAAAATACGCGACCTATTTTGTCGTAGTTAGGCCTTAAGGTATTTATTTGAAATAATTAAGATAATTGGAGAAAGTAATGTCTTGTTCTTGTCAGGTTAAAAATTTAGAAACCGTTTTTAAAGCAAAATACAGAAGATTGCTCTTTCTCGTATTTTTAATAATTTTTGCTAGCGGGCTTACAAGTTATAACAAAGATAAAAAAATTCAAGAACTAGGAGCTGCAATACAAAAGTTAGAGAACTCAGTTCAAACTATTAAAAGTAAAAATAGCGCTTACATGGAGTAAGGTTGTAATGTGTACTACTGAGCGTTCTAATTTATTAAAGTGAAGTAGATCGCTCGTTAACTTTAAGGTCAACTGTCATTTTAGGTTAATGGGTAACAATGAAAATAGGTGAACTAGCTAAACAAAGCGGCACAGCAGCCAGCACTATAAGGTATTACGAAAGCATAGGTTTGCTACCAGCAAGCGTAGGTAACAGCAATGGCTATCGCCAATACACAGCAAATAGTGTTGAGCAGCTAAAAGTAATTAAGTTTGCACAAAGCTTAGGGTTTTCACTTGAAGAAATACCCACACTAGGTAAGCCAAACAAAGGGCTAGATCACACTGCTATTATTGAGCGTCTCACTCAAAAACAACATGAGGCCAATGCACGGATAGAGCAGCTACAGCGTAAATCAAAACGTATTGGTAGTTTAATTACCCTGCTAGATGCAAACTGGTCTAAAGGAGAGTGTATTGGCGATCAAAAAATAAATGAGTTGTTGAATGAGTTGGAATACTAAAGGCGTGACCTCTAGTTTAGTGCCTGATTACCATGAAAATTTACATAAAGCGTTTGTAAGTTGACAGGCACTAGAGGCCACCCAACCGCAATAGTATGAGAACTTACACCCCAAAATAGTGTTTCTACGTAATATACGTCTATGTATTCAATTACTTTTGCATCTGCATTTAATAACTTTTGAGCCATGTAATTTAAATAACGCTGGGCTTGTTTAATATTACCGAGAGTAACAGCGTGTGTTGTGGCTTTAGAAAATGCCTCCATTTTAAACGTGGTTTCATCTTCATTGTAGATGCTCATTAACACTTTAACTTCAGGAAATTGAACGCTGATTTCGTTCAATAAGTTATAAACTACGTCATCAGTTTTCATAAATTGAACTCCGCGCTTAAAAGTGCAAAGCATTTAAGATCGTGAAATTGCCCTTTCCAAAAACCACTTTGTCGTCTTATGCCTTTTGGATTAATAAGGGTTAACGTTAACCTTTGTGAACTCAGTAACGGGAAAATCATTAACCCTCCTTTAATTTATAAATGAAAAGCTACTGTATACTAAGCCTAATCAAGCTCTAACTGGGCTTTTTCTACGCTTTCGTTTGGTAACTCTTTTTGAACCGATACACCTAACTCTTTAAATTCTGATGCTTGTTTAATTAAATTACCTTTACCACGGTATAGCTGCGAAAATGCTTTATCATAACTTTCTTTCGCTTTATCAAGCTGCTTACCTACGCCCTCCATGCTCAATAAAAAACCATTGAGCTTGTTATAAAAACGCTCAGCTCGGCTTGCCAGCTCTTTTGAGTATTTAGTTTGCTCTTCAAAACGCCAAAGCTGTTTAACAATATTTAGACTAGTAAGCAGGGTCGTGGGTGTGGCTACCAGTATGTTTTTTTCGATTGCTTGTTGGTAAATATCGCTTTGATATTTGAGTGCTTCTACAAAGGCTGATTCAATTGGTACAAACATAACCACAACTTCTGGCGAGTTAATACCAGGTAAGCGGTCGTATGATTTACTCGCAAGTTCATTAATACGCGCTGTAACGGCGCTTACATGATCTTTAATTGCTTGGCTAGCCTCTAGCTCATTTTCGGCGTTTACATAGCGTGTATATGCATTTAATGATGTTTTAGCATCAATGACTAAGTGGCGACCTTGTGGTAAGTAAACAACTACATCAGGGCGCAAGCGGCCGTCTTCAGTGTTAAACGATACTTCGCGCTTATAATCAACGCCAGCACGTAAGCCAGCGCTATCTAATACATTTTCGAGCATGAGCTCGCCCCAATTACCTTGGGTTTTCTTTTGCCCTTGTAGGGCGTTACTAAGCTTGTCGGCTTGATCTGTTATAGCTTGGCTTTTAGCTTGCAAATGCAGTAGCTCGGTTTTGAGCGCAGTGCGTTGTTTTATATCTTCAACGTGCATTGATTCCATTTTATCTCTAAAGCCTTTTAGCTCGCCTTGAACTGGTTTTAATAATTGTTCAATGCTTTCTTGATTTAAGGTTTTAAAGCTTTGTGATTTTTCTTCTAGTATTTTATTGGCTAGATTTTCAAATTCTTTTTTGAGTGTATTTTTACTTTGCTCAATTTGCGCGAGTTGCTCGCTAAAGTTTTGCTGCTTTTGCTCAAGCGTAGTGCGCATATTATTATATTCAACATCGCGTTGATTATATTGCTCGCGAAGCGCTGCAAGCTCGCCTTCGGCTTTACGCCAAAAATGATTGTATTGAATGCTTTGTTTTTCTTGTTCGCTAAAACGCGTTTTAAAATGCTGCGCTTCATCACGCTGCTCTTGGTGAGTATGTTCTAGCAATTCATGATCTTCTTGCAAGGCGCTATATTGCAGCTCTTTGTTATCAAATTGATTTTGTAACAGGGAAAGCTGTTGCTGTTGTTCGCTTATTTGTAGATGTAGCTTTTTACGAAGTTGCGTTGATACAAAACCGTAAAATAGGGCGCCTAACGCAACACCAGCACCTGCGCTTAGCCAATCAATATTAGTGAGTACTTGAGTGAGCATAAAAATAAACTTATAAAATTTAGAGACATGCCATCATAACCAATAACAAGCAACAGAAGTAGGGGAGCAAAGAAATTACAGACATAAAAAAACCAGCTCAAAATAAGCTGGTCAAATATTACTAAATTAAGTAATCAAAGGGAAAATCAACATGTGCCCGTGCAAGCTGCAACTTAAATATATTATCACCAAAATAAAAAGGATTATTGGGTGAAGCTATATAACAACAGACACTAGAGTAGACCGGGAAACGAAATAATTAATTCAAATTAACTTACGAAAGATCATTTATTTTTATTCGGGCTGATTTAAACAAATTTTGGGTATAAAAAAAGCCAGTTCAAACTGAACTGGCTTAATCATTACTAAAATTAGTAATCAAATAGGGGAAATCAACATAAAACCTGTATTAACTGCAATTAATCAACAAGCATAATTGTAGACGCCGCTCTTTGAATTAAGTTCATAAAAAGATCAAAACTTTTAAAATAAAAATTAAACGCTAAATTTTGGGCATAAAAAAAGCCAACTCAAAATGGGCTGGCTCAATCATTACTAAAATTAGTAACTAAATGGGGGGAATCAACATGAAAACTTGTATTAACTGCAATTAATCAACAAGCATAATAGTAGACGCCACTTTTTAAATTAAGTTCATAAAAAAATAAAACTTTTAAAATAAAAATTAAACGCTAAATTTTGGGCATAAAAAAAGCCAACTCAAAATGGGCTGGCTTAATCATTACTAAAATTAGTAACTAAATGGGGGGAATCAACATGAAAACTTGTATTAACTGCAATTAATCAACAAGCATAATAGTAGACGCCGCTTTTTGAATTAAGTTCATAAAAAGATCAAAACTTTCAAAATAAAAATTAAACGCTAAATTTTAGGCATAAAAAAAGCCAACTCAAAATGGGCTGGCTTAATCATACTAAAATTAGCAACTAAATAGGGAATCAACATGATGCTTGTGCTAACTGCAATTAACCTACAAGCATAATAGTAGACGTCCGCTTTTAAATTAAGTTCATAAAAAAGATAAAACTTTTTAGAGCAATTTAATTTTTAATGAGCGACAACATTTGTTGCTCATCAAATTTAGTAAAGCTCATTGATTTATCGGTAAATAATGCATCTACAAGCGCTTGCTTATCTTGTTGCATTTTAAATACTTTTTGCTCTATTGAATTATTCATTACGAGCTTATAAACAAATACTGGGTTAGTTTGGCCAATACGGTAAGCTCTATCTGTCGCTTGCTTTTCTACGGCAGGGTTCCACCATGGATCAAAGTGAATAACGGTATCGGCTTGTGTTAGGTTAAGGCCTGTTCCGCCGGCTTTTAAGCTAATTAAAAACACGGAGGTTTTACCATTGGTAAACTCGTCGATTACTTTATCTCGTTGACGCGTTTGTCCTGTAAGCATACTAAAGTTAATGTTTATTTCTTCAAGGCGTTGGGCTATTAAATCGAGTGCCGATGTAAACTGACTAAATATAATAATCTTTCGACCAAGGCTTAGCATAAGCGGTAAGTGTGTTGTTAACCATTCAAGCTTAGCGGAGCCTGCTTGAGTATCTGGGTCTATTAATTTAGGGTGGCAACAAATTTGCCTTAACTTTAATAGCGCTTCTAGAAAAGCCAACTTACTTTTTTGCACGCCTTGTTCGGCAAATAAGTCTATTAGCTTCTCTTCTAATGAACGTGTAATGCCTTGATACATTTCTTTTTGCTTAGGTTCAAATTCAAACTCTTTAGTTAGCTCTGTTTTTTCTGGCAGCTCTTGAGCAACTTGCGCTTTAGTACGGCGCATTATAAAGGGCATAATTAGCGCTTTTAACTGCTCTGCACGTTCCATATCAGCTTCACGCTCAATAGGTGTTTGAAAGTGCTGCTTAAAGTGGGCTTGAGACCCAAGTAACGATGGCATAGCAAAATCGAGTAACGATTTAAGCTCAAATAAATTATTCTCGATTGGAGTACCACTTAAACAAAGTTTAAAGTCGGCATTTAAGCGTTTAACTAATCGCGAAACCTGTGCAGTATCGTTTTTAATATATTGTGCTTCATCGAGTATTATATTTTCAAAATATAATGGCGAATAATATGCAATATCACGCTTTAAAAGCGGGTATGTAGTAAGAATACATTGCGCTTGTGCTAAGTGTTGTAAAGGATCGTTACGATTTGATCCGAAAATAGTGGTTACTTTTAAACTTTTAGCAAACTTAGTAATTTCGTTTTTCCAATTACTTACCAAGCTAGTTGGGCATACTATAAGTGTAGGGCCTGCTTGTGGGCGGTTAAATGTGCTCGCTAAAAATGCAATAACTTGGAGTGTTTTACCCAATCCCATGTCGTCAGCTAAAATACCACCTAATTGATGACGCTTTAAAAAGCTAAGCCAATCAACGCCTTGCTGTTGGTACTCACGCAGTGTTACTGAGTCATTTAAGCCATGTAATGAAACCTTAGGCATTGCCTTATCGGTATTATTTAACTCTTGTAAATATAGATCAAGTGAATCGTCGTGAAGCTCTACGTTAATAGCTGTGTGCTTTACTAGTTCTGGTAAATACGAAAGCGGAATATTAAATTCGTCACGTGTTTTTACAAATTCAAAGCGTTCTTTAAATTCGTTTAATAAGTTAATAGCAGACTTATTAATAACCCCAAATTGACGACCAAGCGGGTAGTAATAAAATAATTCACTTTGTCGATTTAATGATTGATATAGCGGATCAGCATTAGTAAACAACAGCGCTGCTTTTGCGTCACACAACAATACTTTACAGTGCATTTGATGCCCTGCTGCACGGTGCACATGTAAACTCACTTCACACTGTGGATTAGGGCTTGTTACTTTACTTACACTGACTTGCCAACCACGCTGCTTAAAGCTGGGAAATACTTCGTATATTAGCCAATGCAAATGGATAGGAGATTGCTTTGTAAATACAAGTTCACTTTGTAAACCCCCTTTACAAAATTCAAACCCTAGATTAATTAGCTCGTTAGTTACGGTGTTTTCAAATGCACTATTTATAGTACTTGCTGGGGCAGAACCAGCTAAATAGTTTTTATTTTTATACTTAAATAACAGCGAAAGTGATAAACCTTGCTCGCCCATTTTTACTTTTAAAACAGCGTTACTAGATAGCTTAGGTAACGTTGGCTGCAAGTTAGTAGGGTGCGGTATAACACCTGCACCAAAGTTATCGGCAAGCTGTTTGTATATTCTGTCAAAATTAGCGTCATGCAAAGCAGGCATAGTTTGTAAATGCGCTATTTCGTCTGCACTCAATGGTGTACGAAGACGACCCGCTTTTAAATGATCTAAATCGAGATAAGTAGGTGGTGTTGTTTTTAATAAAGCCCAGTTTTGGGTTTGCTCAAGCTTAATAACTAATTGTGATAGGTCTTTGTCTTGCTTCCAACTAAAACTCAATGCTTGACCAGATTGCGCTTTAATTGGCACGCGAGAGCGCTGAAAAAACAAACGCTCTGTAGCTATCAATTGTTGTAGGGCACTAAAGCCCCACTGTCCTTTTAGCTCAATACTTCCTACTGCATTTTGTGAACGTATCCAACTAAATAATCTAAAGTCACTTTCGAGTAAGTCACTCGGCGTTACAAAACTATTTAACTGCTGCTCAGTGAGGTTTCGGCCTAACGTGTAATTCTTTTTAGTCTCAACATTCGCTATTTTAGGTGTTAAAAATACTTTGTTATTTTCAATATCTAATACAAATAATAATACTTGCGACGGTGTAGTTTGCTCACCACTTTTAAGTGCGCTTAATTCACTAAACCAATCATTAATAAAGTAATCTTCGCCGTACTCACCAGAATGCTCTATTTTAAGCTTAAATAAGATAGCTGCTAAATGTCGGCATTTGGTTTTTGCATTACACGTACAGTGTGTATCAACAGAATAACCAGTTGGTACTTTACTGATCTCAATACGTTGGTTAAATGATGATCCGTTATCCACTTGCACGGTAGAGTCTACAACAGAAAAATTTGGGGTATGCTCTAGCCAGGTGATTTGACCTTTCTTGTAGTACTCTTTGCCTTTATCTAAGACATTTTCGCGGAAAAGTTTTTTAATAAAGCGTTCAGACAGAGGAAACTGGGTAGCCTGCTCATTTTTAATTTCTTCAAAAATAGCCATTAAATCATTTTTTGATAAGTTAGCAGACATGTCACTCTAAGCATTAAATTTTAAAAATAATTCTGCCAGTATATGCCTTATGTGCTCTGAGCTAAAGCACTATTAACAAGTTATAAACTGGTTGGAGCTGATAGCTTAGTAAAAAATCGGTTTGTAGGTAAAAATGAGTATAAAAATGCGTAAAATATTAGACATTACATACAAATATGAAGATTAAACCACACGTTATAGATCACAATTTTACTAACAATAATAACAAACCAAGAGCAAATAGCTAAAAGGGGGTGATTAGTTAGTAAAAAAGTGATCTTGAAGAGGAAATATGATTATTTAAAGTAGGATTAGGCTAGTAAAGATCAGATTTTTACTAACAAAACAATCTGTCAGATCAGTATTTAACTAAGTAAACATGTCTGACAGATCATTATTTAACTAACTAATTGAAGGCACTTAATAACTTAGTTAATTGTTCTAAGCGCTTGTCTGTCATCACTTTATTGTCAATTTTTATAGACACATCACCACTTTTTAAATTGCGTTGTACCGATACAAACTTATTTTCAAGTACAGCTTCACGCTTAACAGCAACTTGAGGCTCAGCAGTTAGGCATTTAGTGATTGCCATTGCACGCTTGTCGTCACTTGTAATGGCTTTTAGCTCTTCATCACTAGCTAGATCACTAACAAGTTGATTAAACGCCTCTTGGTCTCTCTCCTTTGCGCTCATGAGCTTTTTAGCCACTTCGCGACCCACGTGATTCGCAGTAGGGTAGAGTGAAATAACTTCAGCAGGTATTTGTTCATACGCTTTAACAGCATCTGCAATGGCGGTGTGTGATACACCTTCAATTGCAGCAATCTCTCTGTAAGACCCTTTTTTACCTTGTTCAATAAGCTCGTTTTTAGTTTGCTGGTAAGCTTGTCCTAGCTCCCATAAGCTCGGGGCAATGTACTGATCTGAAGATACAGCTAAAATTTTAGCGTCTTGCTCAGTAAAGTCACTTGAACTAAGTACTAAATAATCGGCGTTACCTAAAATACAGGCCATACGACGGCGAGAACCCGCTAAAACTAAGCTCTTATCTCCCTGATCCCAAAGTAACGCAGGGTGCTGATTACGGCCATCATCGCTAATGGCAGGTAAAATATCCGATACTGACTTTTCGTTTAGAAGTGCTTGTACACGGCGGTTTTTACCGTATACACCTGTTGTAGATTCAATGTCAGCGTGTGCGATCACTTTGCAAACAAGTGTAATTTGGCGCTCAGGATCGCTCGGTGCTGGCATGCGAATTACATCACCAGCATTTGCTTGTTCAAGTAATGCGTCAAGGCTACTACTTCCTACAGCTGTTGCAAATGGATCTAAGCGGGTGTCATTTTTACGTTTTTTAGCCATTTTTATTTAACATCCTTACTTAGGGGTATTGAGTGTTGATTGAGTTGACTGCCAATTTGAACGAATAAGCATTTCTAGCTCATCGACCACATCTTTAATATTTTCTTGAGCACGCATTAGTGATTCACGGCTTGCTAAGCTGTCTGACGCTTTTTGATCAAAAATAGTATTGAAAGACGAAGAGCTAGCTGTAATCGCCGAGCTGTGGTTGATTGGATAACTCATAACTTGGCGACCGAATGCACTACGAACATCTTTAACGATATCGCGCTGTGAGTGATTACCTTTTACATAGTTGGTAACTAAAAACTGCATAAAGTCCCATCCCTCATGGCCAAGTGCCGCAACGGTATGGTAAATCTCACCTAGTCGTTTTAAATATTTATTATTAGCATCAAAGTCTACAGCTTCTGGATGAACAGGGATAAGCATCGCAGTAGAAGCCATTAATGCATTATAAAACATAAAGTTAAGAGTTGGAGCTGTATCTATTAAAATAATATCAAACTCGTCTTTTACAGGGTCAATTACTTTTTCAAGTAACTTATGGTAATGACGAGTTTGTTCATAATTTGAGGTGTCTTTAAGTAATGTTGCAGTTTCGTGCTCAAAGTAAAAATCGTCCATACCTGACGGTAGCACACGAATATTAGGGATATGAGTTGATAAAAATGAGTTTGAAACAAATTCAGGCCATGTTTCACCCTCATCTAAATCTATACAATCACGCATTAAATCCCCAACAGTAATTGGGTCATGCTCGCTTGAAGGAAAAAAGCTTGAAGAAGAGCCTTGAGGATCTAAATCAATGATACCAATGCGATAGCGCTTAATATTTGTTGTTGCCAGCGCTGCTGCAATATTAACCATGCTGGTTGTTTTGCCACAGCCACCTTTGAGGGAATTAATGACAATAACTTGCAGTTTGTCATCACCAGTACGATGATCTGGTTTAATATCCATAATATCAGCCATAGCAAAAATGTTTACTAATGTGTAAGCATAATGACCATTGGCGCCGCGTTTTATGTTTAAATCATCAAAGTCACCGTTGTCATGGCGTCTTTTTAAAGTACGATTATTACAACCTAATAAATCGGCGGCTGCTTTTTGCGTATAAGTTCTTAATTCTTTTTCTTCTGATTTAAGATGAGCACGATAGTGCTGAATACGACCTTCTAATGATTTTTCAGCTACTTCGGCAGTTGCTTTTAAAAGCCGGTAGGTACTTAACGCGTTATTATTGATAGACATACTTTCTTCCTCAAAGTTAGGCAGTTAGTATAATGTCCATTCAATTTGCTGTAAACAACTATTTAAGACGACATGCATTTTAAAAAGAAGACATTTAAAAATACTTTTACACTTTTAATATTGCTTAGTATAAATAAAGAAGTTTAAAGGTGGTTAAATATATAAGGTAGTAAAGGTTAAGGGTCTTAAATTAACACTTAACATTATGATTAATATAAACAATATAAAAAAAAGCAGATCAGCGTTATACTTGGTTAAGATCAGATCTTTATCTACCTGCAGATCACCTTTTTACTAAGCCTTATTTTATAAATCAAGTTATGCACAGGTTGCGCATAAAGTTATGAACAAAAAGAGCCCTTGAGATCAATTTTTTACTAAGTAAATTATAAAGTTATGCACCAACCTTAGCGTCAATAGGGCCGTTTAATTAGTATAGATCTGATCTGTACTTGGTACAGATCAGATCTATGCTAACTCGATAAGCCTTTATCCACAGGGATATTATTTTTAGCATGAATTTGTCGTGCTAAATTTTAAAATAAAGCCATTGTGATGGACAAAATAACAGCTGAGTTAGTAAAAAACAGATTTGAGATGGCCTAGTTAGTAAAAATATGATCTGAAATCGCAAGTTATGTGCATTACTTAGTATAATAGTGATCTAAACGTTTTATTTAAAGTCAGATCACTTTTATACTAACTTAAACATTTAACTTTTGTTGTTTAATGTGTTGTTATTAGATGTCGCAATAAAAATGGAAATAAGAACAATGAGCCGAAAGGTCAACATCTCGGTAGATAATTTGCCCGATACACTCAGGGGCCAAATCCACGGGGTGGAAAGTGCAATAGATAACGAAAGTTTAGCACTATTTACAGACAACAAAGACGTGCGAATTTCTATTGAAAATGCAGCTCATGGTTTACGTGCATATTCAAACACCTTTAATCATTATGATTTGTGGGGCCGTTTTGTTCGCTCAGGCTATAAAAAACTGCCACTTGAAGAAGCGCCTAAAAAAACAATCATTACGCGTAAAATATCCGAGAAAGTAGATGGTATTTTATACGATGGTGAGATTAAAATTACGCCAGCTGTTGTCAGTACACGTAAAGATGGCGAAGATATTGAGTATCTTGTTTGGCCATCAGACAGAGAAGAAAAAGTAGAACGCGCACTTATTCGCCTAGCCTCTAAAGGCAAAATAGTTAAAATTAATTTTAAGTCCGGTATTCAATACGCGGTTGTTTTTTCTATGAACGAATTAGCGCAAGAGCTTAAAGCGGTAGGGCAGTCAATGCCATATCCTGCAATTAAAGAGTCACTTGAAGCATTGCAAGGTTCTAAACTTTCATTTAAATACTCAGCAACCGATACTAAAAATTCCGATATAGATGATTCGTTTTACGAGTCAAATATGAACTTTTTATCGTCACTTCACTTCAGTGGCAAAAAAGGTCAAGGTGGCAATGTAAAGTGTGTGGCCTGTTTAAATGCGTTTGTTCATAACATGATTGATAACCTTGAATACAAAGGATATTACTTCAATAGCGCCCAAGAATTAAAACGGGGATTGTCGCGTTGGATGATGCTTCGTTTGTATCATCTTTGGCGTTATGCAGCTCCAGGTAAAACGTATCATTTTAGATTACTTTCTATTATGGAAAAATACGGATCTATTTATTCAACCGATGATATTACGGAAAATAAATTAAAAGCGCTTCGTCGTGATATGACCACCACAATGAAAGATTTGATTGAAAAAGGTGCTATATCAGAATACAGCATTACAAACGTCAAAGACGACAAAACTGGTAACATTATTGATTATACATATGAAATGCATCCATCTGATCAGTTTTGTGATGAAATACTTACACTGAATAAACACAACAAACGCATTGAGATCCAAGGCGGTAAACGTATTGTTGAAAATGCAGTGCTAATTGATGAAGATAAAATAGAAGAGATAGTAGAAAAATAATAAACGTTATTTTAAATACTGTACATTTACTAAAAAGGCCACATATTGTGGCCTTTTTAACATAATAGCTATCGGTCAACTTGTTCTAAATATAGCCTATCAACTAAAAAATCATACTCACGTTTGCGTGGATGAGCTTCGGGTTTTTTATAATCAGGTAAAATACCTAGTTTAACGTCTGGTTCTGGATTAATCAGAATAAATGGTAATGCGGCGCTCACATGATAGCGGTTTTGTGCTGTGTATCTCACATTAACTTGAGGGCTTACGCGAGTAGGGCGACGAATTCTTAATTTTTCCTTTTCACCTAAACTAGCAACCCGTAATTGTTCTTGAGCTACAAGTGATTGCCATTTTTGTTGATCTATCATTCTTGGGTTTCGATAACTTGCCGATTTGTCGAGCATTTCGAGGGCCATTTTTTTAGTCAACGTTTTAGTTGCGTGCTTGTGCATCCAAGTAAACCTAACGGAAAATGGTGATTTGCTCTCACTGTGAATTTTACGATAAGCAGCAAGCGTTATTAAATTTGGTATTGCATTATGAACAGCCTCAAATCGGGCATCGTTATTATCAATTGCTAATATGCACTCTTTGAAATTAGCTTTAGCTTTGTTAACTTGCGCTATACGATTATTTAAAGCTTGTTTATCTGCATTTTTAATAACGAGTAAACCAGGGTGCCTTTTTAACACGCGACTGCTTAAGCCGGATTTTTTATAAATGTCAGAAAAGGAGTTTAGAATTGCCTTTTGAGCCGGCGCTCCAGTTATTTTAGAAACAAGTATGGACTCAGGAATCTTATTTTCATCTAAACTACTTACATCAGGTAACTGATAGTACTCTGCTTTGGAAAACTCACATTCGTTTATTTCCTCAATTAACCTTAAAGTTAATTCGTTCATTAAATCAAACTGACTTCTAATTTGCACCTTAGTAACCACGACACACCTTAAAGAACACATCTTACAGTCTTTATATTATTGCACGCACTTTGCTTTTTGTAAATATCACATAAGAAGTACTCGGTGCTCAGATTAACTAATAATTTATAATAAGTATGATGTGTTCTTTACAAAGTAAATACTTTAATTTATTCATGTAATTTAGTACTGTTTTATTGATTAAAGAGTTAGTTCGCTAAGAGCTTAGTTTCTCATATGGTGTAATAAACGAAAGATGTATAAATAAAATTGGTGCGGTTAAGTTCTAAATAATAGTGTTGAGTTTGGTTGTTTCTATAATTAGTGGTTAACATTATGACATATTTTAACTATGGGGTTATCATCGATAACCTTAGAATGTCACACATGCTTTTTACTTGAGAACCATTTAAGGCATCTCTGGCAGTTAGTTTTTTAGTTATGACAACTTGCTAAATAACGCTGGCGGCAGGGTGGGAAGGTAAGCGGTGAATCAGCAAGGTTATGCTACTAGCTTTAAAGTACATATAAATGAGCATTACAAAACCCCTTATCATATATTTAGATTTGCACATAGCCCTTGCTAGCTAATAATTAATTTAGCGCGTAAAGTTAAGATTACATTTAATGCAATTTAAGTATGATGTGTTCTCTCCTAAAATACATATAATATACCCTTGTGCCTTATTTATTCTCAATGTGTTAAAATTGAACCTATTAAACTCTAATTGTATGTTTTTAATCACTTTAGTTTATTTAAAATATAACTAAAGTGATTGTTATATAACCACCTAAGTTAAGTAAAATTACTTTTATACTTAACTCATAACTAAATAATTGGAAAATAGTGAATTTAGTCCTTGAACATAGGGGTCTGCATACGTTAATTTCTTCTTATCAGGTAATGTAGGAATGAGGAAAAATTATGTCATCGTGGAACCCAAATAGCTGGAGAGAGCTGCCAATACTGCAGCAGCCACAGTACCCAGATCAAGAAATACTAAAATCAGTAGAAGGCCAATTAAAGACGGCTCCGCCTCTAGTGTTTGCAGAAGAAACAAGAAGCCTATTCAAACAACTTGAAGACGTGTGTGAAGGGCGTGCATTCTTACTTCAAGGTGGTGACTGTGCCGAGTCGTTTAGCGATTTTAATGCCGCTAATATTCGCGACACGTTCAAAACTATCTTACAAATGGCTGTTGTATTAACTTATGGCGGTAAATGCCCTGTAGTTAAAATCGCACGTATGGCAGGTCAATACGCTAAACCTCGTTCAGCAGACTTAGAAACAATTAATGGCGTGTCTTTACCATCTTACCGTGGCGACATCATTAATAATATTGAGTTTACAGAAGAAGCTCGTGTACCGGATCCACAACGTTTAATGACGGCTTATCATCACAGTGCCGCAACGTTAAACTTATTACGTGCATTTGCACAAGGTGGCCTAGCCGATCTTCACCAAGTTAACCGCTGGAACATGGGCTTTGTTGCTGCAAATCCACTTAAAGAAAAATACCAACAACTTGCAGATAAAATTCAAGACGCACTAGAGTTTATGGAAGTGTGCGGAATTAACTCTACAATTGCGCCAAGCTTAAAAGAAACCGACTTATACACTTCTCACGAAGCTTTACTACTTGGTTACGAAGAGGCACTAACACGTCGCGACCATTTATCGGGTGATTGGTACGATTGTTCTGCTCACTTTGTTTGGATAGGTGAACGTACTCGTCAACTAGACCATGCACATATTGAATTCTTTAAAGGCATTAAAAACCCAATTGGTGTTAAAGTTGGCCCAGGTATGGACCCAGACGACCTAATTCGTTTAATTGACGCATTAAACCCAGATAACATTCCTGGTCGTTTAACGCTAATTACGCGTATGGGTGCAGACGTACTGCCAGAAAAACTCCCAGCACTAGTAAGAAGAGTTCAACAAGAAGGCCGAAAAGTAATTTGGAGTTCTGATCCAATGCACGGCAATACTGAAAAAGCGACTTCAGGTTACAAAACGCGTAACTTCGATAATATCATGCGCGAGATCAGTCAATTCTTCGCAGTACACAAAGCTGAAGGCTCATACGCAGGTGGTGTTCACCTAGAAATGACAGGTCAGCACGTAACAGAATGTACAGGCGGTGCTTACGGTTTATCTGACGATGACTTAGCACAGCGTTACAAAACTCAGTGTGATCCACGCCTTAATGCCGACCAAGTATTAGAGTTAGGCTTTTTAGTCGCTGATTTACTAAAAGATGCACGTAAATAATCTTTATTGATACAAAAAAACCGCTTAGTTGCGGTTTTTTTTATTTCAAATTTGAAGAGTAAGTTAGTACTTACGTCGCTCTAAATCTGTTTCTATCAATATTTTTGCAGATATTTCTTCAACAGAATGATGCGTAGAATTAAAGTAAGCTATTTTATGACGCTTATACAACATTTCCACTTCGCGCACCTCAATACGGCACTGTTTAATTGAAGCATACTTAGAGTTCGCCATACGTCGATGCCTAATGGCCGCAAGTCTCTCAGGGTCAATCGTGAGTCCAAATAACTTATGTTTATAAGGGACTAAACATTTAGGCAAACCTTCATTATCTAAATCTTCTTCTGTAATAGGGTAGTTAGCCGCTTTAATACCGTACTGCAGTGCCAAATATAAGCTTGTCGGTGTTTTACCACTTCTGCTAACGCCAATTAAAATGATGTCTGCTTCGGAAAAGTTTTTAATATTGCCGCCATCATCATTCATAAGTGCATAGTTAACTGCATCAATTCTAAAGTCATAACTTTTTTCGTGGATAGAGTGCGTACGGTGCATTTTTGGAACAGGGGCTACATCTAATTCTTTTTGGATTTTTTCACTGTATGTAGTTAAAAAATCATAGGTAACCGCATCAGCCGATTTTATAATTTCACTCAAACTATGATTTACAAAAGTAAAGAAAACAAATGGCTTTTCACCTGTTTTTGCTGCAGTTGCATTAATTAATGCTTTAATCTCTTGCGCTTTTTCTTCAGTTTCTACAAATGGAATTGTTTTATGATTAAAATCGATAGGAAACAACGACAAAGTCGCATGCCCAAACACCTCTGAAGTAATTGCTGTTCCATCTGATATATAAAAAGCAGTTCTCATAATTAACCTTTTTATTGCGTTTAAATCCCTAAAATGGGTTTCCCACGGTTTACGTGAGGACTATTGCCAGTGTAGAATGATGGCGACCTTTATAAAAGGTTTTCTTTCTTAACTCTCACAGTTAGACCTACAATTTGTTTTTTTTGGAGAAAGATCCGTGCAAGAATACGTTCTCTGGTATCAAGAGCTTGGTATGCAAGATGTTCCTCGAGTTGGCGGTAAAAACGCGTCACTTGGCGAAATGATTTCAAACCTAGCAAACGCTGGTGTACAAGTACCGGGTGGTTTTGCAACTACCGCAGATGCTTTTAATGAGTTTCTAGATCAATCAGGACTCACCGCCAAAATTCATGACATCCTAGACACACTTGATGTTGATGATGTAAATACACTCGCTAAAGTAGGTGCCGATATCCGCCAATGGATAATCGACACACCATTCCAACCAAACCTAGATAAAGCCATTCGCGACGCATATAGCCAACTCCATGGCGATACTTCAACAGATGTTTCATTTGCAGTACGTTCATCAGCTACCGCTGAAGATATGCCAGATGCATCATTCGCAGGCCAGCAAGAAACTTTCCTTAACGTTGTCGGTATCGATTCAGTCATGGTCGCTATTAAACACGTATTTGCTTCATTATTTAACGACCGCGCAATCTCATATCGTGTTCACCAAGGTTACGATCACCGTGGTGTAGCGTTATCAGCAGGTATACAGCGCATGGTACGTTCAGATAAATCAGCATCTGGCGTAATGTTTAGCATTGATACAGAGTCTGGTTTTGAAGACGTTGTATTTATTACATCAAGCTACGGCTTAGGTGAAATGGTTGTACAGGGCGCGGTTAACCCTGATGAATTTTATGTCCATAAACCAACACTCCTTAAAGACAAACCTTCAGTAGTACGTCGTAATATTGGTTCTAAAGCCATACAAATGATTTACTCAGAAGATAAAGCACACGGTAAACAAGTAGACATCGTTGATGTTGACCCTGAGCTTTCTAATAAATTTTCGATTACAGATGAAGAAGTGCAAGATCTTGCCAAACAAGCTGTAATCATTGAAAAACATTACGGTCGTCCTATGGACATCGAATGGGCAAAAGACGGAAACGACGGCAAACTATATATAGTTCAAGCACGTCCAGAAACTGTCCGCTCAAACGAAGACTCAAACGTAATGGAACGTTTTCAATTAAATGGCACAAGTAATGTACTTGTTGAAGGCCGTGCAATTGGTCACAAAATTGGTAGCGGTGTTGTACGTGTTCTTGATTCAATCAAAGAAATGGATCAGGTACAAGTAGGCGATATTTTAGTTACCGATATGACCGACCCTGATTGGGAACCAATCATGAAACGTGCAGCAGCGATTGTTACAAATCGTGGTGGCCGTACGTGTCACGCTGCAATCATTGCACGCGAACTTGGTATTCCTGCAGTAGTTGGTTGTGGTAATGCAACTGACTTAATAAAAGCGGGACAAGAAGTAACAGTATCGTGCGCCGAAGGCGATACCGGCTTTATTTACGAAGGTATTTTAGATTTTGAAATACTAACGTCACGCGTTGATAAAATGCCAGAACTACCAATGAAAGTAATGATGAACGTGGGTAATCCCGATCGTGCATTTGACTTTGCACGCTTACCGCATGCAGGTGTTGGCCTTGCGCGAGTTGAATTTATTATCAACCGTATGATTGGTGTTCATCCAAAAGCGTTATTAAATTTTGATGCTCAAACAGATGCATTAAAAGCAGAAATTACTGACATGATTGCCGGTTACGAATCACCAGTAGAGTTTTATATCACAAAACTGGTTGAAGGTATTTCAACGCTTGGCTGTGCATTTGCACCAGAGCGTGTAATTGTTCGTATGTCTGATTTTAAATCAAACGAATACGCAAACCTAGTTGGCGGCCAGCAATACGAGCCAGAAGAAGAAAACCCAATGATTGGTTTTCGTGGTGCAGCCCGTTATATCTCTGAAGACTTCCGCGATTGTTTTGCACTAGAATGTGAAGCAATAAAACGCGTAAGAAACGACATGGATATGCAAAACATAGAAATCATGATCCCATTCGTACGTACCCTTGAAGAAGGTAAACGCGTAATTGAATTACTAGAAGAGCATGGCCTTAAACGCGGCGATAATGGTCTTAAAGTAATCATGATGTGTGAGCTGCCTTCAAATGCATTACTTGCTGATGAATTTTTAGAAATGTTTGATGGTTTTTCTATCGGCTCTAACGATTTAACACAGTTAACGCTTGGTCTTGATCGTGATTCAGGTTTAATCGCACATTTGTTTGATGAGCGTAACCCAGCAATTAAAAAACTACTTTCTATGGCAATTAAAACAGCTAAAGAAAAAGGCAAGTACGTAGGTATTTGTGGTCAAGGTCCTTCAGATCACGAAGACTTTGCAGCATGGTTAGTAGAACAGGGCATTGATTCTGTTTCACTAAATCCAGACACAGTAATAGAAACATGGTTATACCTAGCTAAAAAATTAGCAAAGTAATAAATATGTAAGCTATAAATAGGTAAGCTATAAAAAATGCCAGCAATGTATTGCTGGCATTTTTTTATACTCAATTAAAAGTAAATTAACGGGCTAGTTTTTTATCTAAATAAGCGCATGATTTAGTTAACGCCTTTTGGCAAAGTGATAAGTAATGTCGCGCTTTAGGGTAGTAAAACRAAAAACACAGTAATCCCGCCATAAAAAATATAAGTGAAGGGTAAGGGCGTGTTGATCTTTGTGGGTTGAAATTTGTTCAATCTAGGGGCGATTAAATCGCGGCGCGAGGTTTGTAACCTAGTGGGCTAAGTAAAAATCGAGCAACAATGAGTTAATCGTCCCTAGAAAGAACCCATTGGGCAGCGCATGTTTGGTATTTATGCTGCGTTATCGCCTATTTATGGGGAGTAACCACACTACATAGGCTCTGCCTTGCCTAAAAACCAAACATACTGCTGCAAATTCAACAACCAAAGGTCAACACGCCCTAGGTACAACCGCAAAAAATAATCCTAGCAAAATAAATAACACGCCACTGATCTGTAATAGTAATTTTTTCATATAACACACCTCATTACTCGTTAACTTGAGTATAATTTAAGCTGCATTAAAATCGACTAAAAGAGTGTTACAAACTGTAAAATCTTCAATTTCTATTCGCCATCACCATGATATAATTAGTCAAATGCCCTAAAATATCGCCGTCATGATAGCAACAATTACACAACAAGATGCCGCGACAGAACTTGTCGCAAATTACCTAAGTACCATTGCAAACCAAGGTTTTAGTGGAGATACCGATGCCAGTTATGCAACCCGTATTACTGCTTCAACCGATAACAGTGTGTATCAGGAAATACCCCAAGGTGTTATTTTTCCAAAAAATGAAAAAGATATTCAACTCGCACTGCAAACTGCATCTCGCGACCCATTTTTATCATTAACTTTTGGGCCTCGTGGTGGCGGAACAGGTACTAACGGTCAATCGTTAACACCAGGTATTGTTGTAGATTTGTCACGCTATATGCGCGAAATCCTCGAAATAAATGTTGAAGAAGGCTGGGTACGCGTTCAAACTGGCGTAATAAAAGACCAACTTAATGACTTTTTAAAACCTTATGGTTTTTTCTTCTCACCCGATTTATCTACCAGTAACAGGGCAACGATTGGTGGCATGATAAGTACTGACGCCTCTGGGCAAGGTTCGTTAGTTTACGGCAAGACAAGCGATCATGTTTTAGGGCTTACAACTTATTTGGTCGATGGCACGCCTATGTGTACCTCATCAATAGATATCGACAAAGCAAAAATTATAGCCGAGCAAGACTCGTTAATCGGTAGTTTATATAAAACAGTTTTAGATATTTCAATTAATGAACGCGCTGCTATTTTAGCGAAGTTTCCTCGGTTAAATCGCTTTTTAACCGGCTACGACTTAGAACATGTGCTAAGTGATGACTTACTAACCTTTGACATGAGCCGCTTAATAACGGGTTCAGAAGGCTCATTAGGTATAGTAACTGAAGCAAAATTAAACCTAACACCTATAGCCGAATTTAAAACGCTTATTAATATTAAGTATGATAGTTTTGACTCAGCACTTCGCCATTCACCGTTTTTAGTTGATGCACGAGCAACATCGGTAGAAACCGTTGATAGCAAAGTTTTAAATTTAGCGCGTGAAGATATTATTTGGCATTCAGTATCGGACTTAATAACCGATGTACCAAATAAAGATATGCAAGGCCTTAACATGGTCGAGTTTAATGCAGTATCTCCCGACGACATAAAAGACAAAGTAAATACACTTTGTACATTATTAGATGAGTGCGTAGCAAATCAAATTAATGGCGTTATTGGTTATCAGTTAACCAGTGACAAAAGCGATATACTAAAAATTTACGCAATGCGTAAAAAATCAGTTGGTTTGCTTGGTAACGTAAAAGGCAGTCAAAAACCCTTGGCTTTTGCAGAGGACACCGCTGTACCGCCTGAAAATTTAGCAGATTATATTGTCGAATTTAGAGCATTACTCGACAGCCATAATTTACAATATGGTATGTTTGGCCATGTTGATGCCGGCGTTTTACACGTACGCCCAGCACTTGATATGTGCGACCCAGAACAAGAAAAACTACTGCGAACTATTTCAGATCAGGTAGTAAAACTAACCGCTAAGTATGGCGGTTTAATGTGGGGCGAACATGGTAAAGGTTACCGAAGTGAATATAGTCCTGAATTTTTTGGTGAGCATTTATATACGCAACTTCGTAAAATAAAAACAGCTTTCGATCCTAATAACCGTATTAACCCCGGTAAAATATGTACTCCTATCGATAGTGAAGACTCACTAGTTAGTGTTGATGGACAAAAAAGGTCGCACTTCGATAAGCAAATATCAATAGAAGTTAAAACCAGTTTTAACAATGCGATGACCTGTAATGGTAATGGCATATGCTTTAATTACGATGAAAATTCACCTATGTGTCCATCGTATAAAGTAACTGGCGATCGTCGTAATTCACCAAAAGGACGCGCAAGTTTAATGCGCGAATGGCTTCGATTACAAGAGTCAAAAAATGTAGATTTACTCGAAGTAGAAAAGCAACTTAACAAAGGTGAAGTAATCACCTGGTGGGAACGTTTTGTTCACAGCCGCGAAAAACGAAAAGGTATTTACGATTTTTCTCACGAAGTAAAAGCGTCAATGGATGAATGTTTAGCATGTAAAGCATGTACAACTGCCTGCCCAATCAAAGTAGATGTTCCTACTTTTCGTTCGCGCTTTTTAAATTATTATCATAGCTATTATGCGCGTCCGCTAAAAGATTACCTTGTTGGTAACATAGAAAGCAGCGCGCCATTGATGGCAAAGTTTGCAAAAGTTATCAACCCAATTGTTAAAACATCATTAGTAAGTAATGTTATTAAAAAAACAGTTGGCTATGTTGATACACCACAGTTAAGTATTCCTGCACTTTCAAAGCGTATTACTAAAACACAAAAATTTGATTTTGATTTATTAAATAAATTAAATGCAGAGCAACAAAGTGAATACGTATTAATAGTACAAGACCCATTTACGAGCTTTTACGAAGCCGAACTAGTAGAAAGTTTTATTACTTTAATAACCCAACTTGGCAAAAAACCAATGCTATTACCTTTTAAACCAAATGGTAAACCGCAACACGTAAAAGGTTTTTTGCATGAATTTAAAGTTACAGCTAAAAATGCAGCTGAGTTTTTAAATAAATTAAATGATATTAATGCACCGCTAGTCGGTTTAGATGCGTCACTCGTCATGTGTTACCGCGATGAATATAATACAATTTTAGAAAATAACCGTGGTGACTTTAATGTGCAACTTGCTCATGAATGGCTAGAAACACAATCGTTTAAATCACTAAGCGCAAAGCAAAATACAGATACCGAATTTACATTACTGAGTCACTGTACTGAAACAACTGCACTGCCGAAAGCAGCAAATGTTTGGCAAACAATTTTCAGTGATATTGGTTTAACATTAAAAACAACAAATACAGGTTGCTGTGGAATGGCGGGGACTTATGGCCACGAAGCACAAAATCAAGATAACTCACGTGCACTTTACGAAATGAGTTGGAAACCAATTGTAGATAAAAATAAACCAGAGCAACTTTTATCTACGGGCTTTTCTTGTCGTAGCCAAGTTAAACGTTTTGAGAAATTTAAACCAAAACACCCAATTGAATTACTCGCACAGATACTTAGCTAATAAAAGTTAAAAAAAAGGCGTAACTTAAAAATAAGTTACGCCTTTTTTATTAATACCCATTCGCTTAATTAAATGATCGTTTTTGAGGCTGAAAAAACGCCTTGATACCTCGGCAAAAATTCACTAATTTTTATAACAGCTATTTAGGTTTTTTAGCGAAACTGTCTGCAATTGGCTTTGTACTTATACCGTGAATAAATACACTAAACAAAATAGTCGTCATTGCTATTGTCGCAATTTGATATTTGTTTTCTATTTGCGTATCAATCACCATCAATGTAAAAACAATCGATGCTAAACCTCTTGGTCCAAACCACGCAAATGTAAAACGCTCTTTGATATTCAATGCCGTAAACTGCAGAGACAACATAACTGGAATTATTCTAATCAATGTTGTACTTAACAAAGCGTAAATTATAATTTCAGTATTTAATTTCGGAATAACTAAGTAAGCACAAACAAACCCGAACAAGCACCAAATCATTAGCGATGTAAAATCTGCGATGTGCTCTGAGTCTTCAATTAATTCTGTTCTAACTTCTTCAGTCGAAAATTTATCAAATAATAAACCGGCAATAAACACCGCAATAAATCCACTGCCGTGAAAATATTGAGTGACAGAAAAAACAGCCATAGCAAAACCGAGTAATAAAAATGGACTGGTATTTTGCGCAAAGTAATGACGTTTCATTGCAAAGTTTAAACTCGGTATAAAAACAACAATACTTGTAATAGCTATTAATAAAGCCAGGCCTAGCTCTCGGCCAAACACACTTAATGTTTGTGTTGCAGTAATAGCTGAATCAGGATTTTTAGCGAGTAATATAAATATTAAAAATATGGGCACACATAACCCATCGTTCAAACCACTTTCAGTATTTATCCCTTCGCGTATTTTTTCAGGTACTTGTGTACTTGCTAATAGCCCTTTGCTTAATGCTGCATCGGTAGGCGTTAAAATAATTGCAAGTAACGCTGCTTGGATAAGTGAAAGCTCAGCAAAGAAAAATAAAGCAACAGCAATACCAAGTAACAAAGTTAAGGGTAGGGCAACAAACAATAGTAAACTAGGATACTGAAAACTATGCCTTAAAACACTTAGCTTTGATTTAGCTGCATCTGAAAATAAAAATATACTTAGCGTAAGCTCTATAAATGGTAATAAAAGATCAACGCCTTCTTTTATTTTATGTCCTTCGTTGGGTAACATAAAAGCTAAACATATTCCGCCGACAACAAAAAACATTGGACCGGTCACTTCTGTTTTTTCTAACTGGCGAAGTGTTAAAGAATAAATTAAAAATAGTCCGCCTATAAATGCTATTACTAAATACTCCATTAAACTTTCCTTTTAAGTCCTGATTTTGCTCGCTCTTTAATGTTTGTTTGAATATAAATTTGATCGGTAGTCGCAATTTTAGAATGGCCTAAATCTTCAGATAAATGTTTAAGCGGTCTAGTTTGCGCATCATGTGTGGCACCAGTATGACGAAGCCAATGCGCAGTTGCAGCGCCAAGTTGTTCAGCGTCATCTTTAAAACCATCATCAAGTAATGATTGCTGAGCATAATCAAAACTTTGTTGAACTAATCGCCTTATTTGCCTTACTGTCATGCCACCTTGACCACGAATTTTATGAACTAACGGCTCAGATTCATCAACTCGAGGAAGAGCAGGTAGCCCTCGATATAACCTGTATCGTTTTAAATATTCAACAAAATCATCACTTAAGGTTACATCTCGTAATTTATTACCTTTACCCATTATACGTAAAAACCAAAATCCATCATTATCTTGCCAAAAATGAGACATTACCGGCGACCATTGTGGGCGCTCAGATAATTCTGATATTCGTAAATAAAGACCTTTTAGGCAGGCAAGCGTAAATAAGTTTCGCTCTAAATCAGGGTTATGTTCGCATAAATCACGCGTTACACCAAAAACGTATTCCCATTGAATATCACTTAATGTATCAGGAATTTGGATTTGTGATTGAACAACTAAATACGGGCTATTTTTTTTAACAACAGGAACAAAGTTCGCAAATGTTTTTTCTTCGAGTAGGGCAAACTTATAAAATACATTTAAGGCAGTAAACATGGCCGATAAAGTTTGTTGGCTGGCAGTTGATTCTTTTAGCATAAAAGGGCGCCAATTTTGATTTAATCTACGAATTCCTTGCTCATCTTTATAACGCCATTGCACTGAAGTTGCAGCCCAGGTTTTATCGGGTTCGACCATAAAATCAACGTAAGCTTCAATATCTTCACGTTTTAAATCGAATACTGATTTTTCTGCTATTAACCACGACCATAAATAAAAGCGTTCAAGCTCATTTCGAAAACGGCTATAAGTGGCTTCTGATTTTCTGCCATAAACATATAAAAACTGATATAAGAATGTCAGATCGGCTTTTGATTCAGTTACAGTCAAGCCAACTTCCTGTATAAAGGATGCAAGTTCTGGGTATTCTGAATTAAGAGTACCGTCATCTAGATGGGCAATTTGATATCTTAATTGTTTTAACGTATCAACCAAAGCAACAAGCATAATGTATAAATATTCAATTAAATAATAGGCTTACAGAATAACGTTAAAGTCCGATACTGTCTAGTATTGGACATAGTAAAGTTCTAATTATTTTAATACCGTGATTATTCTATGGTTGTTGGTTGCTATATCTTATTAAGGAAAACATTATGAAAAAACTAATTATACTAAGCGTACTTGCATTAACTGTTGCGTTAAGTGGGTGTGCTACTACAGGTAGTGCATCACCAAGCGAAAAACGTGCACTTGTACAAAGTATGAAAACAAATACATTAGATAAATTATACGCTGAAAAACCCGATGTTAAAAAGCAAATTGCTAATTCGGCTGGTTACGCTGTTTTTGATAACGCGAACGTAAATGTTGTTTTAGCCAGTTTTGGTGGCGGTTACGGCGTAGTTAAAAATAACCTTACTGGTAAATCGACTTACATGAATATGGGTGAAGCCGGTTTAGGACTTGGTTTAGGTGTAAAAGATTTTAACGTTGTAATGGTTTTTCATAATCAAGCTGCACTAAATAGATTTATTGAACATGGTTGGGCTTTTGGCGGAAACGCTGATGCAGCAGCTAAATATGAAGATAAAGGCGGTGCATTGGTTGCCGAAGCAATTGCAGACCAAGTTACTGTATATTCTGTAACCGAAAATGGTCTTGCACTACAAGCTGTATTAAAAGGAACTAAGTTTTGGGTTGATTCAGAGCTTAATTAACCACCAAATTACTCTCCTAAAAGCGAGCTGGTTTGTATAATCACGCTCGCTTTATTAAAACCCAACCAATTTAACATAACGTAATTTATGAGCTGTGTTGTAAGATTAAAAATAAACTATTTACTATGTCCTCTAGTGTCACTTATACTCAGAATATTATTAATCCTTTAAGGCTGTTCTATATTGTGTGATTTTAACTATTATCTTGAAATACTTCGAAACGTTTCTCTCATAATAGTCCCCACACTAGTAGGCTATATTTCTTTTAAACAATACAATATTAATAAATTAAAATATGATGTCGAGCATCACAAACTAAAGCTAGAGCTTTTCAACAAAAGATTTGATGTATTTGATACTACGATGAAGCTTTACAAAGAAACTATGGAAAATACAGTCAAACAAGAAACATTTAATGATTTCAATACAAGCTATAACTCCTCATTTTTCCTTTTCCCAAAGTCTTCTGGTGTTTATGACTTATTAGATGATTTTCATAAGCGATTTGTCGCAATTCGTGGATATAGAGTAGCTCCTTATAAAAATGGTTCTTTAATCATGGATGTGGATACTAGCAAGAATATTTCCGAAAACTTAAATTGGATTAGAGATAATATTCCGATTTTAAAGGAACTTTTATCTATACATATATCTGTGCCTTAATATATTAAGGTATCCAACTTTTCATTGATTTCTAAAATAATAGTTTATCTCTATAGTCTACTTCATATTTATTTGTCGTTTAACTTTTTATCAAACGCCTCAGCCAACTTTTCAGTTTCACTAAAAACGGTATTCCAATATTTAATACGCGTGTCTGTATCGAGATCGGTAAAGTCGTTCCTGTCTGGAATTTTCCCGTAAGGTAAGCTTGCTACAAATTCTTTTGATGGGGTGATCATCACCACGTTGTCGTAATTAAGTGGTGATACTTTACGTTTTAAATTTTTATCAAACCACCCTGCTTTTGGCTCGCTATTAAAATGCGGATATAAAATTAAGCCTGGATTATTAATTTTTAAATCAAAGTGGTAATCGATAATTCCGCCGTCGCGATATATTCCAGGAGGCGAGCCTGCAATATTTTTTATGCCTTGCATAACAAGCGGTATTGAACCCGATGCAAGTAATGCGTCTTTTAAATTATTTTGAGTAAGCGCTATATTTTGCGTTTTAAAATTGTAGCTGTCGGTAATTGATAAGTCACTTGTTGCTGGGCCAAATATAAAACGCTCATACTGCGCGCCTAATAATTTTCGGTTAGCGCGGTTGAGCATATAACTTTTTGATAAACCCATTAACTGTATTAATTTATTTTCGCTGGCAATAAAGCCATTCGATTTTGCGACAATAAAGTGCGCTTTAAATACGGGGTTATTTATAATTTCGGTTACGCCGTTATCGCCAAAAACCTCTTCAAGTAATGCGCGCGCTTTTATTGTGATTTCACTTGGTGTTGGTTTATTACTTGAGTACCGAGTTTGCGAATACGATTTTGCTAAGCGCTCAATTGCTGCAACGGGATCATTTTGTGCAAAACACGCAGAGCGAAAAGCGCCGGCAGATGAGCCAATTAAATTAAGTGGTTGAGTGCGGTTTTTAAAAAATTCACTAAAAATATATTTATCTAAGCCAAATAATGTAAACCATTTTGGGCCGCCACTCGCGCCTAAAAAAGAGGTGAAAAGTTCTGGTTTAAAGCCCTGTTCGTTTATTATTTTTGCTGCGGTTTTACCTGCGTGGATCTCGATCATCTAAAAAGTTGTACCTTTATTATTGGTTATTATAGTTGTTTACTTAAAACTTAAAGTGAATAATTATTCAAAACAAAAAGCGATTTTATGTTGCCATAAAACCGCTTTTTATAGTTAAAGGTGCTTTAATTAGTCCCAAATGCCGTCTTCGCATTTGCCCTGTACTTTTACATCTTTTACTTTAAATTCGGGCTCTAGACCTTTGTCTCTTTGTGCGTGGTAATCGCTCGTGACAGACAAAATAGTTGGCGTGAGCAATATAATAGCGATAACGTTAACCACTGTCATTAACCCTAAGGCAATATCAGCTAAATCCCAGACTTCTTTTAATGTGGCCGATGCGCCCCACAACATCATTGATAAATAAAGCAAAGTGTAAATACCGCGCCCTACTTTGTTGTCGAGTTTAAATAAATGCAAGTTACTCTCTGCATAGGCGTAGTTTGCCACCACCGATGTAAAAGCAAATAAGGTTATAGCGGCTGCTACAAAGTAAACACCACCTTGTGCTAAATGAGCGGTCATGGCGCTTTGCGTTAAACGAATACCTTCCATTTCGCCGCTTATATCTATATCGGCTAATAAAATGATCACAGCGGTACAGCTACAAAGGACTATTGTATCGAAGAATACGCCTAGCATTTGTATGTAACCTTGCGTTGCAGGATGGTTAGGAATTGGGCTGGCACTTGCTGAAGCATGCGGCACACTACCCGCGCCCGCCTCATTAGAATATAAACCACGTTGAATACCGTTTTTAATGGCAGCGCCCATTGCACCCGCTCCGGCTTCTTGTAAACCAAATGCTGATAAAAATATATCTTTAAGCATGGCAGGTACTTGCGTGAAATTTATAATCGTAATAATAACGGCGGCAAGTACAAACACAATGCCCATTATTGGTACAACACGCTCTGCAAATCGGGCAATTGCTTTAAAGCCACCGAGTATGATTGAGCCTGCTAGTACGGTAATAACAAGGCCTGAATAAAATGTAGGAACTTCAAACGCGTAGTTAAGTGCGTCGGTAATTGTGTTAGTTTGCATTGCGCTAAACGTAAATCCGTAACCTAAAAACAAACACGCGGCAAACACAATGGCAAACGCCCGGCTACCCAAACCTTGTTGAATATAATATGCAGGCCCGCCTCTAAACTCGCCACCACTATCGCGCACTTTATATACTTGCCCAAGTACGCTTTCGGCAAAGCCTGTAGCCATGCCCAATATGGCTATTACCCACATCCAAAATATAGCGCCGCTGCCGCCAAGTGAAATTGCAACCGCCACACCGGCTAAATTACCGGTACCTACTCGTGCGCAAAGCCCTGTACACAATGCTTGGAATGATGAAATATCGTCTTTTTTACATTTGCTGCTGCCTTTTAAAAGGCTAAACATATGTTTAAATTTAAGTATTTGAATTGCTTTTAGTCGTACCGAAAACCATATACCTGTAAACAACAGTATATAAATAAGTACCTGACCTTCTCCCCATAAAAGGTTGTTTACACTTTTGACGACGGTATCGAACATTACTAATCCCTTTTTATTTTATACTTTTACTTTATGTTAGCACCGACTTTAAACTCTGCATGTAGCGCTACTCAACCTTAAAACTCCGGCAGCTCATTATGCATTAAACATAATAGTGTTTAAGTTTGGCTTTACCCGATAGTGAAGTGTGTATTGGTGTTTAATAATCTGTAAGCAAGCACATTTAACATTGAATTTTATTTCTATAAATATGAATAATAAATCACACCTACACTTTATATTGATTAGTTAAAAAATCAATAATATCTTTTTAAGATTCAGTATTTTATTTTGCGCATAGGTGCGGGATGCAATAGTTTTTATTTTGATGCAGTAAGCTTTATATGAGGCGTAATGAGGATTAAGAATGGCAAAAAAATAGCGCATAAAGTTATGCGCTTTTTTGTAATTATATTTAATTAGTTATAGCTGTATTGTGTAGGTGCACTGTAATGGTTGTTGCTGTTAATCTGTAAATTTTGCATTGCTAAGTATGAGCGACCGGCGTCTAAGCCTAATTTATGATCAAAACGTAAATCGTTATTTGAACTACCTAATAATTTGCTATGCAGTTTTTGGTCTGCAAAAATTTGAATTATTTCCACATCACTTGGTGGGTTTGCAATAAATTCAAGCTCATCTAAATACGCTTTTTCGTGCTGTATTAAGTAGTCTAATGTTTTTGGACAATAACCTGATGCAATAGCAAATGTTCTTAGCTTTTGCACCCATGCAGATTGCGCTTGAAAATTAGCGTCAACCGTTCTTATTACCACAATTTTACGAGCGCCTCGGTTGTAAGCTTCACGCACTGGTAATGGAGCGGCTAAACCGCCATCAAGATAAAAATCGCTCTGTGCTTGTTCTTCAGCAAGATGTGTTTCATTCGCTGCTTTTGCATTTAACCAAGGTGTTAATTTTACACCCTCTTTGTACAAAAATGGCAGTGCGCTTGATGCTTTTAAAAGATCGCGCCATTGATTATCTTCACCTGTAGGCGATAAGTAATATGGCTTTCTGTCACGCGCATTAGTAGCTGTAATAAGTAGCTCACGTTCGCCTAAACTTGTTTTTGCTGTTTTAAAGTCTATCGCTCTTTTTACTTCAGTGGTTTTGTCAAAGTACCAATCTAAATCAACTATGTGTTTACCCACTAATCCGCGACCAAGCTGAAAAAAACGCTTATTACGCGAAAGTCCTCTAATTAGGCGTTTAGCGTAGCCTTTTTGGCGCGCTAAGTAGCTAGTTAAATTTTGCGAACCTGCTGAAGTGCCAATGAATAAATCAAAAGGGTCATAGCTTTGCTCTAACCACGCATCAAGTACGCCCGCTGTGAAGATCCCTCGCTGCCCGCCACCTTCAGCAATCAGTGCAACTTTTGGTTGCGCTGTTTTGTTAACTGAATTAGCTGTTACAGTGTTTAGAGAGTTCACGGTGTACCTGCCTTTAATTTTATGATGTCTAGTTTAATAGCTACATTATAAAAAATAAAAGTAATATTTTAAAATTGATCATTTAAATTAGTTCGATTGAAAAAACAGAACGGTATGTAAAGCAAAATGTATACTAAAAATAGCAATCAAATTTACTTTGAATATTTAAATATCGAATTCAACTTTATACAGACATCACTTAAAGTTAATAAAATGAGTTAAAAAAGTTTAACTTTTGATGATGCCTGTATATTAACAAGCCCAGAGTGTACGCTTGCTTAACTAGCTATATTTTAGTGCTTTATTTCCATTAAAATTTCGAGTGCACGGTGGCGTTTTTCACTATCGAATACATCATTGGTAAATATAAACTCATCAACTTCTAGCTGTTTCGCTATCATCTCTAACTTGTGTTTAATACTTACATGTCCGCCTACTACGCTTAGGCTTAAAAAGTTCTCTACATGAGCGCGTTCTTGTTCGCTCCATAATCCGTCCATACTTTCAACAGGTGGTTTTAACCAAAGCTCGTTACCGCGTATAAGTTCGAGCACACGTTGCTTAGAAGTAGTCGACAAGTATTGCGCTTCATCGTCGGTGTCTGCTGCCACTAAAGGCAGTGCAAGCATGACGTATGGCTTATCAAGGTCGCTTGATGCTTTAAATTCTCGCTTATACAATGCTATTGCGTCGTGCACAAAACGCGGTGCAAAATGTCCTGCAAATACATACGGTAGCCCTTTTTGCGCCGCTAGCTGCGCGCTAAATAAACTCGAGCCTAATAACCAAATAGGAACGTTTGTGTTCTCACCCGGTATAGCGCGTATTGGGTGTGTACCATTATAAGGACCTAACAAAGTTTGCAGCTCAGTTACTTCACCCGGGAAGTTTTCTGCACGGCTCATATCGTTGTTTAATGCTCGGCTTGTTACTGGGTCGCTACCTGGGGCACGCCCTAGCCCTAAATCTATTCGCCCTGGATATAAGCTCTCTAACGTACCAAATTGTTCAGCAACAACTAATGGGGAGTGGTTTGGCAGCATAATACCGCCTGACCCAACGCGTATCTTTTTGGTATTACCTGCAATGTGACCAACCAAAATAGACGTGGCAGCGCAAATTATACCTGGCATATTATGATGCTCAGCAAGCCAAAAACGGTTAAAGCCAAGCTCATCTGCTCGCTGTGCGTATTTAGTACTTTTATGAAGAGTGTTGGCAACACTGTCCCCTTTGATCATGGGGGCAAGTTCTAATAACGAAAAAGGAATGGAATTTAACAAAATAGCAGCTCCTAAAAATGCATACTAACAATGTATTACATCATTAGCATAAAACACTTAAATGGGTCTGCTATTAGTTCAATTCAAGTTACGCAGTGGTATTAGAGCAAAATAGGTATATGTTATTTTGCTCTAAGGTATTCAGGCAAGCTGTGCATCACGTTGGCGCAGCTTTTTATAGCCTTCTGAATCCACGCCTTTTTTCCAATACCCTGAGGATACAATATTACCGCGTGGTATATTAAATTGCTCTGTTAACAATGTTTTTGCATTACGAACAAGCCCAGCCTCCAATGCCATAAATACAATAGGAGACTCTGCTGTAATGTGCAAATTTTGAAGCGCGCTAAGTAGCGCTTCGTCAGCATTTTCGGTAACAAGCCAATTAACATCGCGGCTTATTTCTAAATCAATAATGTCTTTTTCGGTGGGTACATGTACAAAGGCATCAATTTTTGAAAATAAAGGTAATTGCTGTATATACCCCTTTATTGCATTTACCGATGTTAAATCGCCAAGTAATACATAATGTGAATGCCCATAATTATCTAGCTTTTTAGGGCCTGGGCCTGCTATACCTAGCTCATCCCCTACTTGTGCAATTTTAGCCCAATGGGTTGCTGGGCCTTGGTGCATATTAATTACAAAATCGAGTGTTAGTGCGCCGCTTTCCTCATTTACATGCTGTATTGTGTATGAGCGCATGCATGCTGTTTTTAAATTAAAATCGGCAACGCCATTTTGTGGAATAAGCACTTTTACATAATTACCAATGTGCACGGAGGTTATATCTGCAAAATCGTCTGAGCCTACAACAATACGCTGTAAGTGCGGTGTAATTTGCTCAGTGCTTAATACTTTAGCTTTGCGAACTTGTTTACCCATTTAAAATCACCTCGTTTACAAAATAGTTAACTGCTTTTTATAGCAAGCATTGCACAACGCCCAATTAGTTGATAAAATCAACTATAACAAATTAATTGATTTTGTCAACTATATTGAGAATTCTATGAATACACCTTTATCAAATACCTTGTTTGAGCTCATGCAAAATTACCGCGTAACAATTCGCGAGGCCATTAACGCAGGCGAACTTGGTATTAACGCTATGCACGTACGCTGTATACATATAATTGCCGGTACAAGTAACTGCACAGCTAACGATATAGTTACTAAAACACAGCGTGATAAAGCACAGATAGCACGGTTAATTAAAGACCTTATTGCGTTAAACCTTATTAATAAGCAAGCAAGTGAGCACGACAAACGTTGCTTTATTTTGTCGCTCACTGAGCAAGGCAATACATTGTTTGATAAATTATTAGCGTCTGAGCAGCAAATAAATGATCAAATGTGCAAAAATTTAAATCCTCAACAAATCAAAGACTTTCTAAATACAGCACAACAAATGATCAAAAACATGGATTGATCGTCTTTCATTTCTTGGCATAACTCATACAAAACGCATATACTGTACACTTATACAGTATGTGCGTTTTAGGTTGTGTTATGTTTGTTATTCCCGTTTATATAGAAGCCGGTGTGTGTGGATTTGAATCGCCCGCGGCGCAATATACCGAGCTAGGTGTTTCTCTTGATGAGCTATTAATAAAACACCCAGATGCCACATTTATTGGCATTGCATCGGGTAACTCTATGCAAGAGGTAGGTATTTTTGAAGGCGACCTACTTGTAGTAGACCGTGCAGAGCAAGCCGATAATGGCGATGTTATTGTTGCTAATTTAAACGGCCTGTTTGTTTGTAAGTTACTCGATAAAACCAATGCAAGGCTGCTGTCGGCATCGTCCCTACATAAGCCAGTACAACTAACACCAGCAGATGAGTTTCAATTAGAGGGCGTAGTGACGCTATCAATAAGAATGCACAGGCAAACTCCAGAGCTTTTAAAATGTATGCCTTAGTTGATGCTGTTTCATTTTATGCAAGCGCCGAAAAAGTATTCGACCCTTCCATTCGCTCTAAACCTGTTGTTGTACTTACTAATAACGACGGCTGCGTATGTGCTGTATGCCCTATTGCTAGGCAGTTAAACATTCCTAAATTTGGCCCTTACTTTAAAGTTAAGCATTTGCTTGAGCAAAACAACGTGGTTGTACGCTCAAGCAATTACGAGCTGTATGCCGATTTAAGCGCCAAAATGATGAACATAATTGGCCGCTTTTGCGACACACAATATATATACAGTATTGATGAGTCGTTTTTACACTTTAATGGCTACACACCACTTATTAAAAACTGGTACGAATACGGCCATGTAATAAGGCGCACCGTATGGCGAGAAGCAAAACTGCCCGTAGGCGTAGGATTTGGCCCAACACCTACCCTTGCCAAAGCAGCTAACCACGCGGCTAAAAAGCTAAGCGGGTTTGATGGTGTAGCCGTTATAGATAACGAGCAAAGCCGCCAAGCTATTTTACAAAGAATGAGCTGCGAAGATGTATGGGGTATAGGCAAGCGCTTAGCTAAAAAGCTCAAAATAATGAACATAAACACAGCATGGGAACTTGCACAGCAAAGCCCTAAAACAATGCGCCGCGCGTTTAGCGTAGTTGTAGAACGTACAGTAAGTGAGCTTAACGGTGTAGCATGTTTAGCCTGGGACGATGTACGCCAAAATAAACGAGAAATTTATTCTACCCGTAGTTTTGGCGAACGAATATACGAGCCTAGTGCATTAAAAACCGCTCTTATGAACCATGTTACTACGGTTGCCAGTAAATTACGGGCGCAGCGCTCACTAACAAAACAACTTTATATATTTGCCGCAAGCGGTAAACACGAAGACCGCTATTGTAAAAAGTCGTTTATGTATAAGTTTGCAACTCCCACTAACGATACCTGCGTAATGGCAAATGCAGTCTCTGAGGTGTTTAATACTATTTATCAGCCAGGGGTTCGGTTTTATAAGTGTGGCGTAGGCGCTTTAGAGCTTACCTCGGTGCAGTATCAGCAAAGCGATTTATTTAATCAAAGTGCCGATAACCCAAAATTAATGCAGTGCCTAGATACAATAAATAACCGATACGGAAAAGGCATGCTAAGCCTTGCTAGCAGTAAATTAAATGACCGCTGGCACATGAACCGCGATTATTTATCGCCCCAGTACACGACTCGCTGGCACGATATACCTAAAATTTACTGCGAATGATTTGCTACTTACTAGATGCTTTATTTACTTTCATCTGCTTTTTTAAATGTGCACTCTACACTGGGTTCGCTCAATGTGTATTTTAGTGTGTTATCAGCTAAAAATTTAATGCTTTGGCTGATTGTTTTTTCGTTTGCGGGATTTTCACAACGGCTCATTCGTAAACCGTTTTCAAGACCATCACTTTTATATTTTAATGAGCTGGTAATAAAACAAAAGCCAGGTTTTTTTACTGTTTGTGTACCGTTATGAAGCGGACCAAATATAATTTGTTCTCCTAACTTAAAGCCACTATTTGGGTTGTTTTCTTCTGTTAGGCTTAAGTTACTATTAACGCATAATCCTGAATTAGTTGAGACAACATCGTACGCACCCAATTTTGACTTTAAAAGCGGTATAAATCGTGTTTTATTACTTGGCTCACTAAAGGCATAAGCACTTGTAAATGTAATTGCTAACAAAGCAAATGTTATATATTTCATTGCGTGTGTGTATCCTTCGAGAGTTAATGTATTAGATAAGCAAAAAATGCTTATCTACTTAACTTTTTACAACTATAACAGAGATTTACTATAAAAGGAGAGAAGTCGTGCTACAGCACTTAGATACCATAACTAATCATTTTGTTGTTAAGTACTCTGTTAAATACGTACTGAAACAACAAAACGATTAAATACACATTACTGCCAGTACTTTTGAAATAACTGAGGGTAGCTTTGCTTTAAAAATTTAGGTTTGTCTTTAAAACGTTTACCTGCTGGTTGCTCACCTGATGGAACAAACGGCAGCTCATCGTCGTTACGCTCTTCATAGAGTAAACCCGCAATTAAATCGTACTCATCAATATAAGGGTAAGGTTGCTCGTTTAAATAATATATCGGTGAACACTGTGCCAGTGAATCGGCATTATTTAAGGCATTGTTAAATACTGTTTGTCCGCGAGATATAAGCCAGCACCTAAATTCACTAAAGCCGCATTCGTCGTTACAACCCGCCATTACAAATGCCGCACCAAATAGATCCCAGGTAAAACATTTACGCATGTTAATACCAAAAAACTTATCAAAGGCAATTAGCTGCTCGTCTGTTAAATCACTTAGCCTAGCTTTTAAATTATCGCTCACACTTTGTGGGTCAAGCCCTAAGTCAGGTGCGGTTACTAAATCCCAAAAGGCCTGCTCTGTTAATGCTGCCATTATAAAATCTCTTTTACTCGGCCAACTTGACCATCTTCTAAACGCACTTTGATGCCGTGTGGGTGATTTGGCGATTTTGTTAAAAGACGCTCAACAACACCCTCAGTTAATGTGCCGCTGCGTTGATCTTCTTTTAATACAATATTTACTGTAGTGCCTGGTGAAATTTGCGAACGCGAAGGAACAGCCATAATTTAAACCCTAAAAATAATTTATCTAATTATAACGTCCATGTGATGTCATACCAACTAAACCGCTGTTAATTGGCTAAAAATGAGATGTGTGCTGGTTTTACGTTCAACTTAATAGTTGCTAGCTGGCTAAGTATAATCTGAGTTAACTCATCAAGTTGCAGTTTTGCATCTTCACGGGCTATCTCATCAATAAAGTAACATTGTACTTTTAACGTGTTTACTTCGTTATTTAAATCAACTGTATGCGTTAGATAATCAAAACCAATTACCATTTCTTT
The DNA here is from genome assembly GCF_008370255.1 of Pseudoalteromonas sp. FUC4. Lineage (GTDB taxonomy): Bacteria > Pseudomonadota > Gammaproteobacteria > Enterobacterales > Alteromonadaceae > Pseudoalteromonas. The sequence continues at coordinate 244,349 of NZ_SEUI01000002.1, forward strand.
TATTGCTTCGCATGCATTAGTAAGGGCTAAGCGAATTTGTTTATCGCGCTGTTTTTGAGTTTTAGTCATAAATATAAAGGTTACTTAGTCTGGGCTTGTTGCTGTTTTTTGAACTCTTCGTAGTTAGAGTCTTGTTTATCTAGGCATTCATAATATTCTTTGTCAGCTTTAAAGTTACACTCATCAAGTCGTGCCGATTGCAATTCATGAAAACGTGCATCAGAGCTGCAACCAGCCAAAACACATGATCCAATAATAAGTAATGCGCTGCTTTTTAGTTTATTGATAAACATTAAATTTCCTTACACTTTCTATATCGAAAAAGCGTTAAATTATTATGATATTATTGTATATTAGCGCCCTAAAATCTTAATCTCCAAAGGATCTATTACTATGATGTCGCAGTTACAAAAGTTGTTTCAGCGTATAGACAAAAGCAAGATATTTCAATCATTTGTTATAGCTGTAATTATTGTTTCTGCCCTTACAGTAGGTGCACACACTTACTCACTACATCCTACCGTAGAGCTTGCTCTAAATTGGATGGATGTTGGCATTACTGCATTCTTTTTAATTGAACTAATAATCCGCTTTGTTGCAAGTAAAGGCATTAAAGACTTCTTTTCAAAGGGATGGAATATATTTGACACTATCATAGTATTGGGCAGTTTATACCCTGCTGCTGGCTCTACAATGTTAATTGCTAGGCTGTTGCGCATATTTAGAGTGTTACGATTGGTTTCGATGATCCCAGAGCTACGCTTATTAGTTAACTCATTGCTTAAAGCAATTCCGCAAATGGGTTATATAGCTCTATTAATGTTTGTTATTTTTTATATATACGCCGCTATGGGCAGCATGATGTTTGCTGAAATAAACCCCGTACTTTGGCAAGACGTCTCAATCTCAATGCTTACTTTGTTTAGGGTCGCAACGTTTGAAGATTGGACCGACATCATGTACGAAACAATGGCAGTGTACGAATTAAGCTGGATTTATTACCTTACGTTTATATTTTTAACCGCATTTGTATTTTTAAATATGATGGTAGGTGCCATTTTAGAAGTAATGAGTGAGGAGCACCGAAAAGCGAGAGAAGAGCTCGCAGATGACAGCTCATTACCTGCAACGCAAGGGCAAGTAAACGAGCTACAATCCCAAATTGCTGAGCTTAAAGCGCTATTGAGTAACCGAAAAAACTAATCTGATAAGAGTACTAAAGCACCCACTTAAAGTTTAAAAAGTGGGTGCAGCTTAGGCATTCAACGCAAACATGCATTCCCAAAGTGCTTTAATTTTCCTTGTTATCAGGTTTTTCACCCGTATCTTCAAACGAAATGATGTTATCTACTTTCATTTTAAACGCATCAAAAAATGCGTTTTTTAGTACAGAAATAACGGCTTGAAAAGTCGACACATCCGTATTATCTAATTGCCCCTCTATAGGAATGCGTGCAGCAACGAGTTTAGACTCATCGTTTTCGAGTATAGAGCCCAGTAGATCTACACTGCCTTCAAATATGGCAGTAAAGATACCGTCATCATCTTTTTCTATATCTTCTCGCCAAGAAAATACACTCAGGTTTTGAACACCCGCTTTTACATAACCATTCAAGTTATTATCTTTAGCCACAAGCTCCATTGCACCATCAATGCCCCCCGCTTCAATATCAAACGGTGTATACACTTTAAACACAGTGTCGAGATTTTTAACTGAGAAGTGCTGTATCTCTGCGTTAAAATCAAAATTAGCGCGTTTGCTAAAAGGGTTTAGTTTGCCATCAAGCTTTAATGCGGCCTCTCCCATTAACGCCCCCTCTACGTTTAAAGTAGTCACAAGTGTTTTTGATAGGTTTTGCGCATTCGTTATATTTTCAATTCTGGCATTAATATTTGATATAAAAGTGGGTTTTTCACCACTATTGGTTGAGTTAACTAAGGTTAACTTGCCTTGCTCAATTATTAAGGTATCAATAGAAAACAGTACTAAGTCATTCGCCAGCCCCACCCAAGTGGTTTCATCTTTTACTTGTTGATTTTGCTCAGAGGCATTGGGGTCTTTATCGTAAATAACTATTTCAGGACGCGTAAAAGCCATATTTGTGACTAAATTCCCTTTTAAAAGGGCTGACCACGCAAGTGAAAAGTCGAGAGTTTGAATACTAAGTAAAGGCTTAGGAGCTGAAGTTGCATCAACAGCGTAAATTTCAACGTCGTCAATCGCGTAGGCACCGCGATATAAAAACAAATCTACATCACCAACATGCCCCGTTACACCTTGCGTATGTTTTAGCTGATAATTTACATACTGCTGAAGTGCATAAGGCGCGGCTATTCTGGCAATAATAAGGACTAATAAAATAACAGCAAATGAGTTAAACCATTTGCTATGAAATACATTAGAAATCGAGCTCATTGTAATTTCCTTTACCTAATACTTTCAAATGAGCATTTTAAACATGTAAGAATTACGCAAAATTGTAATAACACTACGTAAATCGTATTTAAAACACATCGTTAATAGCCTAACTGAAGTCAGATTGGCTAATTTAAGTATTAACAGCAAAGGTTATACCAATTTAAAATTGCTACAAAAATTGGGTTTATGCAGCAATGCTTAACTAAATAAAAACAGCTAGTACCTTTAATATATCAAGGATAGAGCTTGCTCAAATCTAACTGGCTTACTGAATATAAAACCTTGGTATTTATCAATTTCTAAGTTTTGTAATAACGTTAACTGAGCTGGGTTTTCTACACCCTCCGCTATTACTTGGCAACCAATCATATGCGACATGTTGGTTACCGCAGAAACAATACTTTTATCTTTAGAGCACTCACAAATATTATCAATATAAGATTTGTCTATTTTAATGTAATCAACTGATAGCTCTTTTAAAACCGATATAGAAGAAAACCCAGTACCAAAGTCATCAATTGAGATACGCACACCGGTGTTTTTTATGGCCGTAATCACTTTTGACAAATACGGTAAATTCTTAATCATGACTGTTTCTGTTATTTCTAAATGCACATTGTATGGTTGAACCGCGTATTTAGTTAAAAGGGTAACTAAAAAATCTAAAAAGTTATGGTTTTCTAGTTGTAACACCGACACATTAATCGACAATCCAATATTACTATTGACGGCATTTAGCTTACTTAAGCTCGCAATCGCTTGCTCTAGTACAAATTCACCGAGTATATTAATTTTTCCATATCGCTCTGCAATATCTATAAATTCTGAAGGGGGAATAAACTCATCATTAAATTGCCAACGAAGTAGTACTTCAAACGTGGTTATTTCATTTGTACTTATATCAACAATAGGTTGATAACAAAGATGAAAGTCACCTTTTTCTACGCACTCCTTAATTGAGCTGCGAAGTACTTCTTCTCTTTTAAGCGATTCATGCATTCGCTCGTCAAATACCGATATTTCGTTACGGCTTTTCTTACCTTCATACATAGCCACATCAGCGTATTTAATCGCATCTGCAAGATTAAAGTTTTCGCGCGTAAAATACAGCCCAACCTTAAAAGACGGATTTACTTGATAGCTGTCCATGCTTACTGTTTTCGTTAAGGTTTTAACTAATCTAAAAACACAGTCAAAAAGTTCATCTTCGGTGTTACTACGAGAATAAAAAATAAACTCATCACCTCCCCATCGACAAGCAATAAAGTCGCCTTGGGTTTGTGTTTCAACTAATCGTTTACCTGTTTGGGCCAGCACAAAATCACCAAAGTCGTGACCGTATTTATCGTTGATGATTTTAAAGTCATCCATATCTAAAAATAAAACGGCTTTAATATCATCATTTTGATTGACTAAATCAAGTTCAACATTAGAAACAAAACTCCCCCTGTTAAACAATTTAGTTAGATTATCTTTTTGCTCTAAAAGGATTATTTTTTCAGTACGGACTTGCACTTCATTTTCTAAGTTTTCAATGAATTGATCTAACTTAAGTTCATTATTAATAGATGACTTTACATCTTTTGCACTGCGTATAGCCGTTACAAAACATAAAATAAACCATAAAACGAGTCCTAAAACGCCTAATACATTCTCATCTTCTATTGGCTGTAAAAGTAATAAAATACTAAATGGAACCAACAAACAGGTTATATACGACAAGGATGAACGAATATCAGAAGCTAAAACGTTTACACCGCCACCAGCAAGGGAGCTAAAAACAACCAAGGAGACAAATTTCTCCTGTATTCCCATGTTTTCATAAAACAAAATAGGGAAAGCAGCCCATGTTAAAGCCGTTAGTAATAAACCTATAAAATACAGGTGATATTTAAAAGCATGGGTGTTGTTAACAAATACATGGCTGGCTATTCGAAGTAATGAAATAAATGATAACGTAAAAAGCCAATAAAGTTTTTCTTGTGATGCGCTATGGTTAATACTGCTAAAAATAAGAAAACAAGAAACAACCGTATTTATAGCAATTGCAGAACTAAAATAGGAGCTAACAAATGCTAACCGCTTATTGGCAAAATTATTTATGTGAGAAGTCATTAATGTTACTTGAACAGGCTGTTGCACAGTGTAAACAGTTTACTTAAGTTCAATAATAAACAAAAGTGAACATTCATAAAAAAGTATTATTTAAGCCTCTTAAGCGGTTTTATAAGCCATTAAACTAAAAAGGGCTGGCAAATTGCTAACCCCTTTTGTTAATACTGATTATATATTACTCATCATCAACAATTATGCGTAACATACGACGAAGTGGCTCTGCCGCTCCCCATAAAAGCTGATCGCCTACTGTAAATGCGCTGATGTATTTTGGCCCCATCGCTAATTTACGAATACGCCCAACAGGAATACTTAACGTACCCGTTACTTTAACAGGTGTTAAATCTGTAGCACTGATATCGCGCTCGTTTGGAATTACTTTAACCCACTCGTTATGAGACGCTAAAATTTCTTCAATTTTTTCTACGCTAATATCTTCACGTAACTTAATAGTCATCGCTTGTGAATGACAACGCATAGCGCCAATACGTACACACAAACCATCAATAGGTACTGGTTGCTTTGAAGAACCTAAAATTTTGTTCGCTTCAACCTGCGCTTTCCACTCTTCTTTAGACTGGCCGCTTGGCATAGGTACGTCAATCCAAGGGATTAAACTGCCCGCTAGTGGCACACCAAATTGGTCTTGTGGTAAATCGCTTGACGCCATTGTTTCACTGACTATTTTATCAATTTCTAAAATAGCAGAGCTTGGGTTATCAATTTTGTCAGCAACACTTGCATGAATAGCGCCCATTTGTGCAATAAGCTCTTTCATATTTCGTGCACCAGCACCAGAGGCCGCTTGGTAAGTCATTGGGCTTACCCATTCAATTAGGTCTTGCTCAAATAAACCACCTAATGCAAGTAACATCAGCGATACTGTACAGTTACCGCCAACAAAGGTTTTAACGCCTTGCGCTAAGCCTTGTTCAATAACATCTTTGTTTACGGGATCTAGCACTATTATGCTGTCCTCACTCATACGCAGTGCTGAAGCTGCATCAATCCAGTAACCATCCCAACCCGACTCGCGTAATTTAGGATATACCGCATTGGTGTAGTCACCACCTTGACAGGTAACAATAATATCCATTTTAGCAAGTTCGCTAATGTCACTTGCATCTAGCAATGGTTTTGCATCGCCAGCTATATCTGGGCCCAGTTGACCTGCTTGTGAGGTGGTGAAAAAGGTGGTGTCGATGTTTGCAAAATCACTTTGCTGCTGCATACGTTCTAATAACACAGAGCCAACCATGCCACGCCAACCGACTAATCCTACTTTTTTCATTGTTTGTTCCACTGTTTGGTTCATAAAAGATGCCTTAATACGTTAAAAATTAAAATTCATTGCGTGAGATTTAATTTTTATTAACGTCAAAATAACACCACCAGCCCACTAAAACTAGTGAATAAAGTAGAACTTAAATTTTTTTCATAGTCATAAAAAACCCTGTATTAAATACAGGGTTGATGGTGGGTTTATTCACCCCTTTCGAGGGGGGTTACATTAAAGTAAACGCTTAAAACTCGTAGCTGTAACTTAAGTCAAAGGTAATACCCTGCTCTTTAGAGCGCACAATAATATCTGATTGGGTTACTTCTTGATCTTCATCGAGTAAGTTTTTAACTTTAAATTTAACTTTAGAATTAAAATCAGGGTAGTACGTATAAACTAAATCAAGTGAATGAAATGGCTGCTCGTAGGCATCATCACGATTAGCTACTCCGGCCGCTAATATGCGCTCACCAAATACGTTATAAACAAGTGAGCTACTGTGCATACCATCAAGTGAATCGTAATTAAGTTGTAAGTTAACTACATATTGAGAGTGACCAGTCATACGCTTTTTAGGATTAGTTAACGTGCCAGCAAGCGCAGGGTCAATAGACGCCTCAGAATCACTTATCGTAATGTTACCACTGGTAAATAAACCTTCTGCGGCAAACGTTAAGTCTTGAAGCCATTCAGCTTCAATACCGTAAACCTCAGCAGTTTCACCGTTAATAAATGACGCAGAGTAATCTTCATCACCAATATTTAGCACTGTTTCGATAGGCGCAGTTATGTCTTTATAAAAGGCAGCTACACTAAAAGAATTACCTGCTTGGCCGTAATACTCATAACGCAGGTCATAGTTTTTAATTGGGCTACTTTTTATACCGGTACGGCCAAATGTTCTGATATCAGTTAACGGGTCATAATATGTTACCGGTACAACTTCACGAAAGTCAGGTCGAACAACCGTTTCGCCATAACCTAAACGAATTTGATAATCGTCACTGCCTACATAAGTAACTGACAATGCAGGATACCAATCCTCTGTGACGATAGAACCCGTTTCAATTTTTTCAGGGTCGTAAAAAGTATTTAAGTCTTGTTGATCAAAGATAAGGCTCGATGTACCAATTGATGTTTGCTTAAACTCTTCATAACGAATACCACCACTGACTCTTATCCATTGCTCGTAAAAAACATCAAATGATACATAGCCAGCATCTACCTTTTGAGCGGCAATATAATCGTCGGCATCAGGCGCTGTTGGCTCATTAAAATCAACTAAAATGGCATTATTATTAATGAAGTCGTCTGTTAAGAAACCACTATTATTGAGTGGATCAGCGCTTCCCTCATTAATTGAAATACCAGAGCCACCACTGTTGTTAATTGCAAAACTTGAGGTATTAAATAGTCGCGCCCTATCAGAAAAATCGTAACCAAACTTAAACTCAACTTCCATCGCGTCAAAAGACAGTGGTAATGTAAGATTACCGCCGTAGGACTTAACGCGCTCTTGCATATTGGTATACGACATAATTACGCGGTTATCATCGCCAGTTATAGTAGAACCCGCATAGGTGCCATCGTTATTATAACTATCACGAAATTCAAAATCCGCACTGGTAGGAATATCTGTCGTTGCTTTAGCTTCAGTGTATTGCCAATCAGCGCCTATTCCCATGTAATCTAAAAAGGTATGTTGACCAATAAATTGTGTAATGTTTAACTGCCGCTCTTCGTAATTAAACGCATGATTACGATTTGCAACGCCATCGCCTGTAATACTAAACGTAGAGCTACCTGCTGGGCTTTGCGAAATAGCAATTTCTGATTCGTCTTCATTATCAATAATATAAAGCTGTTGAGCTGAAATGCTATGTGTGCCAAGCGTATAAGAAAGGCTAAGCGATCCGTTATAACTTTCGGTCTCAGTAGTTACCTGCGAATTTTTGACTGTGTTGTAGCATGAGTTAGATACATCATCTGCTGTGGCAAGTGACGTTGTACAATCAATTGAGCCATCCTGGTTTTTAAGATCTTGAGTAATTACAGAGCTAAAGCGCTCTTCAAAATCCCATTCATTTTTATATGCGCCAGCCAGTAAAAAGCCAAACTTCCCGCCAAAGTAAGACTCTTCAAAGCTGTCGCCATAATGCGCTTTAACATTATAACGAGGGTCTAACGACTCATCTTTTAGCTCATACCCACGTGGCAATGACTTTAAAAGTGCGTTATTAACAGCAGTTGCTTGTTCTGCACGCGTTAAATCGCCATCTTCAAAGCCTTCACGGCTAACTATATTACCAATACCAAAGTTACCTCGGTATTGAGATATCGCATTATTTAAAGCCTCTGGGATGCCCTCTTCATTACGATTATACGTAAATCCATCGCCTGATGCCGTGTCGTATCCTGCGCCTACTTCAAATCCTGCAGTAAATTCACTAGGTGCTGTTTTAGTTCTTATATCAATATTACCGCCACCAAATGCAGCGGGCATATCAGGCGAATACGCTTTTTGAACAGCCATACTCTCAATAATACTGGCAGGAAATATATCTAGTGGGATTACATTACGTGTTAAATCAGGGCTTGGAATATAAGCACCATTTAATCGAGCACTTGAATAGCGCTCACCTAAGCCACGTACGTAAATAAACTTACCATCAACGAGCGTTAGGCCTGTTACTCGACGAAGCGCAGATGCTGCGTCGCTGTCACCCGTACGTGCTAATTGTTCAGAACCTAAAATATCGGCAACAAATGCTTGGTTTTTACGCTCTTCAACAACAGCGGCTGCGCTGCCTTGTAAGCGCGTACCTACAGCGACAACTTCTTCTATTTCTTGTGAATTGGTTAACTGTTCATCCGATTGGGCGGCAATAAGGCTTGTAGACTGTGTAACTAAGCCTAAGCCGATTGCCCAAGTAATTTGATTGAGTCTATGTTTTTTAGACATGAGATAATCCTAATCAGGTTATACAAAAGAGGCGCCTGACGCTTATATACAAGCCACAAGGCGCCTTTAATTAGAGGTTATAAATGCAGTACTTCGTTAGTCAGCATTAGCTGCTGTAACAGCCGCTTGAACCCATTTATACCAGCTAGAATCTGTATCCTGATCCGATACTGCACCAATGTAGTTAACGTTTTCAAAGAATGAATCTGTTGCACTTAAATCAGTGGCCGTAACCGTCACTTCGCTAGCTGCAGTGTTAGTTGCAAAACCATTTTCAGCAAGAAGCACCACGTCATCAGTTAGAATTTGATTAGCACCGCTATTTTCAAACCATGCTGTTTTGGTTTGACCCTCTAATGGTCCACTTGCAAAAGTATCTGTATCTGTAAAGTTTGCAGAGCACGCCATTACAGAGCTTGTGAATGAAATTTTGTCTGCTTGCTTTTCGCCGTCACCAGAGAATTGAATACACTGTGTATTTGTCGCGTTTTTCTTAATAATAACGGCGTTGTAAATACTTGAATTGAACTGATCATCAAACTTGTATGCTTGTGAAGGGTCATCATCACGTACAGAGTTGCCATCAGTCGTAATTACAGTAACATTTGCAACAGTTGGGTTAGAGGGAGAAACTTGCTCAGAAGATGCACCTTTAACGCCATCAGATTCAAAGCCATTGTTACCCATGTTTACAACCGTGCCGTCGTTTAACGTTACAGTACCGTGCTGAATAAATAAGTATTGAGCTTTGCCCTGCCAACCTGCATCAAAGTCAAATGAATCATCTTGTGTATCTGTTACTGCAACATGTTTAAGTGTTGTAGCACCACCAAAAATTTCGATACCATCATCAAAACCTTGGTGAATATGTAAATAATCAAACTCAGAACCAGAACCTACAGCATTAAGTGTTAAAGAGTTTAAATCATCGCCTTCACCACCAACACGTGGACCCGAACCCGCATACCAAATTTTAGCCCATTTAATATTACCGCTAGAGTCTGCATTGTCGTTACCACCAAAGTAACTAGTAATACCTTCAGAGGCTACGTTACATGTACCACCACCGCGTTCTGCATCAGTACATTGGTCAGTAATACCGTTACCATTGATGATGATACCGCCCCAGTCAGCGTAACGTGCGCCTTCGCCCGCTGTATCAAAACGGTCAAACGCATTAGCAGAAGTAAATACAACCGGCTTTTCTTGCGTACCTACTGCTTGAATTTTTGCACCGCGTGCAACGCGTAAGATTGCTTCACCTGAACCAAAAGCTAACACCGCACCTGGCTCAACGGTCATTGTTGGACCATTCGCTGGAATTTCAAAACCATCAACCGTGTTGCCGTCTTCACCAATTTGCAGGGCATCATCAAAAACGTGAACACCGCCACCTGGCAATTCTTTAAACGTAATGTTATTTGTAATAGAAATTGTTTTACTCGCAAATGAGTCGTTATATAAACAATCAATTCCGCTAACGACACCCGTTACCGTACCTGCATCTGATTCGTAGCTTGCACACTCAGCGTCTTCATCAGCCGTTGAACCCGCTGTATTATTTGAATTATTAACACTGTTATCTGTTGACGAGCTGTTATCGTTTACCGTTGGTGTAATTTCGATATCGCCGCCACAGCCAGCTAGAGTCATTGCAGTTGCTACTAGGCTTACCTTGAATAAATCAGATAATTTCATTGTTCACTCCGTTAAAGTATTTAATTATTTTGTTATCGTATTAAGTAAAAACTTAAGTCACTTTAAAGCACGATACTCATGCATTAAGGTGACTTAAGTTATCGAATGCAGGTAAGATACTGTAGTGATATGACAAAGTAGTTACAGTTTAATAACCATAAGGTGACAATATTAACTTTCATAAAATCAATTGGTTACTTTTTATAGCAACAAAAAAACCGCCCTGAGGCGGTTTTAGTATTGCGATTATGAACGGCTCTTACACGCGTTACTTGTTAATTAGTAAAGCGCTTTAAAATTTACAGTAAAGCTGTTCTAAGTGTTTCTGCATGCACTTTTTCGCGCTTTACATATTTGATCCACTGCTGCGCTAAACGCTGAGATTTTTTATGTTTTTCTGCCTGCTCAAACGCTAAAATAGATGCATCAAAATTTTGCATGTTGTACTGCGCCATACCGAGTGCAACGAATGCATTTGATTCAAAATCAAGACCACCTTTATCAAGTGCTTTACGCGCTGCATCGGCGGCTTCTTCGTATTGCTCTGTGTTAACAAAAACTTCAGCTAAACGTTGGTCGTATTTACCGTGCTCAGATAAATCCGCAGCTTTTGAAAAGTAAGTAATAGATTTTTCATCTTCTTTAGCTTGGATCATCGCCTCGGCTACAAAAGCGTAGTTTTTTGCTGTTTTTTCAGCAATATCTTTATCAATGGCATCGCTCATCACTTTTGCAGCTTTAAACGCTAAACCATTATATAAATACACTTGCGCTAATTGGCGTAAATCAGACTTAGAGGTTAAAAATCCTTGCTGGTAAGCCGCTTCAATTACCGCCAACTGTTGTTTTTCTTGACCTGTTTCACCATACATACCCGATAACTGTACCCAATACTCAGGCTTGTTATAAAGCTTTACCATGCGCTCAAGTACTTCAACAACTTTGTCAGTTTGATTGAGTGAGTAGTACATGGCACGCTGAAGTACTAACCAGTTTTCTTTAGGGATTTTGCCTTCGCTATCGCTTAAAGCAATCACTTGAGATATGTACTCAAGTCCTTTTTTATAATCCTTTAACTGATAGTATGTTTGAGCCCTTAACAAGTAATAGCCTTCTGTTTTAGGCTTAGTGTTAATACTGTCCCAGTCATCTAAAAATGCGATAACTTTAGGATAATCACTATTAGCCATAGCTAGTTGCGCTAAACTAAAGGTAGTACTTAAACGAAGCGACTCAGGAATAGCCCCTTCTGCTACGACCTTTTCAAAAGAAGCTATCGCTTTTGGTAAATCGTTTTCGTTGTAATAAATAAACCCGTAAAAGTTATGCATCATTGCCACTTCGTACGAGTTCATGCTTGAAGCTCGCTCTTCAATGCTATTAAGCGCTTCAAGTCCGCCTTTAACATCGCCATCATCAGCGAGTTTTTGTGCACGTGCGAGTTGGCTATAAACCTTTTCGCGAAGTGCTGGTACACGTTTCGTTTTTTGTTCTTGCTCTGCATATGCCGTAGCTACATTTAGCCCTGGAATTAGGCTTAGAGCACTTGGTGCAACAATACTTGTACTTACTGCAGCGGTACAAAATAGTGTTAACTTTAAAAGTTTAGTTGTAGGTAGTAATTTCATAATCGCCTCGCATTTCTGTCCATTTACTCGTGGTTAATGACTAAATTAACCACTAATTTGGAAAGATATTTTGTTCTGAACACCCGCAACTTCAACGGCTTCACCGTTTACTACGCGCGGTTTATATTTAAATTTAAGGGCTGCATCCATCGCGGCTCTATCAAAGAGTGACTCAGGCTCTGCTTTTACTACTTGTGGGTCGCGTACTGTGCCTTGCTTAGTTACTGTAAATTCCACAATAACGTAGCCTTCTATACCACGAGATAACGCACGGCGCGGATAAACAGGGGCCACCTTTACAATCGGTAAGTATTCACCATCACTTTTTTCAAGTGCTAACCCGCCAGCTAAATTTACATCCGCATCTACATTGGCACCAAAGTCAAAGTTGTTAGCATTTGCTGTAGCATCACTATTTTGCATTTGCGGTGATTCCATTGGTGGTGGCGGCTCTTTTGGTGTTGGCGGCTTTTGTGGTTTACGCTCTTTTTTTTGTACGGTTTCTTCTTTTTTCAAGCGAACAAAATCAAGTACGTTACCCTTAACCGGATCCGTCATAGCGCCTTCACCGCCAGTAATAAGTGCCTGCATGCCTAAAAACAACATAAAGGTCACTACACCGGCTATTACTAATGCAACTAAATATCGCAACATAACTAGCCCTTAAGACGCATCTTGTGCGGCAATAGATACATCAAATGCGCCCGCAGCGCGCGAGGCATCCATCACCTTTATTAACATTTCGGTAGTGGCTTTTTTATCTGCTTGAATCACAACGCTACCTTGTGGATTTTCAGCTTTTAAACGCTCGATATTGGCTTGTACTGCGCGTACATCAATTTGACGTTTATTAATCCAAATCTCGCCTGTATCAGAAATCGCCACAAGGATATTTGCACGCTCTTTTTTAACCGCTGTTGCAGCTTCTGGGCGGTTAACATCAATACCGGCTTCTTTAACAAAAGAGGCAGTTACAATAAAGAAAATAAGCATGATAAATACAACGTCTAGCATTGGAGTCATGTTTATTTCTTCAGCTTCATCTTCTTGAAATAGGTTTCCTAACGGGGCTCTCATTTTTATTCTCCTAGGACGAGCGACTTTATATAAGCCGCTTATCAAAATTTTACTTAATGGTCTAAAACCATGCTGTCTTGTAGTAGTTCTACTTCGCGCTTAGCTTTTCGTTGTAAATACGTTGAAGCAAATACCCCAGATAACGCACCTACCATGCCAGCCATTGTCGGAATAGTTGCTTTAGATACCCCGGATGCCATTGAGCGCGCACTGCCTGTGCCGGTAATTGCCATTACATCAAACACTTCTATCATGCCCGTTACCGTGCCTAACAAACCAAGTAGTGGGCACAAAGCAACCATCACATTAATCAAAGAAAGATTGGTGTTTAAACGCATACCTGCTCGCGATATCATCGCTTCGCGTATTTGCTCTGCATTCCAACTATCACGTTCTGCACGGTTAATCCAATTGGCTTTAAGCGCATGTTTGTAGCTTCTAAAACCATTAAAAAAGTAAATAAATCGCTCGAGTATCAATAACCACATCGCGAAGATTAACACCCCGATGACCAAGAGAACTTGGCCACCAGTGTCGAGAAAATCACGGATAGCATTGATTGAGTCAATCAATAGCACCATGGTTTATGCTCCCTTTTCGCTTCGCTCTGCAATAATACCAGCGCTCTGCTCTTGAATAGTCAGCAAGATATTTTTAGCGCGCGTATTAAGTAAGGTGTATAAAAATACCGTCGGAATTGCCACAACTAAGCCAAGTACCGTTGTTACTAGTGCTTGARAAATACCGCCCGCCATAAGCTTAGGATCCCCAGTACCAAATAAGGTAATTGCTTGGAATGTATTGATCATGCCTGTTACCGTGCCTAATAAACCTAACAGCGGTGCAACTACAGAGATGATTTTGATAAGTGTTAAATTACGCGTCACTTTTGGCATTTCACGTAAAATAGCTTCACTTAGTTTAAGCTCCAGTGTGTCGTGTGAAACACTTGGGAATTGATCTTTTACTTTCATTACGCGCCCAAGCGGGTTGTCATCACGTGCAACTGTATCTTTAAGCTGACGACGAATTTTACCGCCCATAATTAATAACGAGAAAAAACGCTCAAGTGATATAAGAAGTGCAATAACACCTACGCCTAAAATCACATAACCCACGGTGCCACCTTGATGAACACGCTCCTGAGTATCGGGTGCTTGTACTAATAAACCTAAAATAGAGCCGCCTGTTGGGTCAAGTGCAAATTGCACCACACCGCTTTTAGTACTTTGAAGATCCTCAGCCGTTGCGGTAAAACGCGATACGGGCTGGCGAGTTAATTCACTCAAAGAATTAGTCGAGGAATTAAACTCTAAATACTTACCGTTTGATATAAGGTTAAATGCGCCCACTCGCACAACTTCTTGCTGTGCTTTAGTACCGCCTTCAACAATAACGCTTGCGTTAAAGCGGCTAACTTTACCTTGCTCTGTCATTTCGCGTTGTAGTTCAAACCATACTTTTTCAATATCTTCTATTGAGGCAAGTTTTGACGTTGAACCCATTTTTTGAGCAAGTTCATCCATAAACGTACTGCGCCCGTCTATTTGAGCCGACACAATTGATGTCGCAAACTTATTGCTCGAATCACCTGCAACTTGTTGAAGAACGCCAAACAACTCTTTAAGCGAACCCATACGTTTAGAAAGCGTGTCTGTTAAGTTAGCAAGCTTTACTTCATTTTCTTCAAATTGCGTTTCTAGGCGCTCAGATTCCACCAGCATTTGATTGCGCTTTGCTTGGGTATTTTTAAGCATTTGTACTTGCTCACTTTGGCGAGCAGCAAACTCTTGTTCACGTAGCTTATTTTGCACGCTTTGAGCTGATTGACCATTTTCGAGCGTTTTAAGTAATGAATCTAAGTTCATTGGCTCTGCCGCTATACTTGCACCAGTAATGCTTAAGCTTGCAGCAAAAAGAGCTATTTTTGTCATTTGAGTAAACAATTTCATTTTCAACCTCTTATTCTGCTGCATGTACTGGCAGAGTTAACATATCTGGGGCAAGTTGTTTACGCGCAATGCGTAAACCTTTATTAATTTGGCTTATTGTAGAGTCTGGTAATGCTTCAAATGATTTTGTCTCTGCATTCCAGCTACCTGCTTTTTTGCCATCGCGTGTTAAGTAAATAAGCTCTAAACGGCCAATGCGTAAAAAATCAACTTCACGCTCTTTGTCATCCACATTTAAAAGTGCGGTATAAGCTTCAATAGTGCGCCCGTAGTCTACTTCTACTTGATACGCTTCAAGCACACGGCGAAACTTTTCGCTTGAGTTGATATCTGCACGATTCATCATTTCTTTTAAAGACGTAACGCGCTTAGTGCGCTCATCAGCTAAAAATGGAATATCTAAAGATACAAACTGCTCAAGACCTTCAATCATTCTAAGCATTAGCGGCGTAATTTGACGCTCAATAATAGAAACCTGATCCATTGACAGGTTTAAAGATTCCATCTCTTCTATTTGATTATTTAACTGTTTAGTTAGCTGGGCGTTGTAAACAGCTAAACC
Organism: Pseudoalteromonas sp. FUC4; assembly: GCF_008370255.1. Taxonomy (GTDB): domain Bacteria; phylum Pseudomonadota; class Gammaproteobacteria; order Enterobacterales; family Alteromonadaceae; genus Pseudoalteromonas. Next base: position 260,041 of record NZ_SEUI01000002.1, read on the forward strand.
ATCAATTTCTTTATTGAGGGTTTTAAATTGCTGTAAACGTCCTTGCATTGAATCTGCAATCTTGTCTATTTTTGTTTGTGATTGCGCAGCTGATTTATTAATTTCACTGCTTTTATCAATAACCTTATTTAAATCGTTTGCGTGTACTGCTGCACTTGCGGCCACAATACCAGCTAAGATTAATGGTTTAACGCCTTTCATCGCATACACCTTTACTCGTTAGTTAGCGGATTTGCTAGTTTGTTTTTTAACGTCATAAACTTTGTTATATAAATAATTTATGACTTAATAATTTCAATGAGCAGGAGTTTATAGATGAAACATGACAAGGATGTTGCGCAAAAAAGTCGCTTTTATGACAGCGGTAATAATTGAGACTTAATGGGATTTTAATATTTTAAGAGGTAGGCAAAAGGAATTTGAGTGTTTAATTGCTAAACACTCAAAATTTAAAATAAGTGTTAGTTTATAAGTGTATTAACGTGGTTTAACGTTTTTTGCCAATCGGTGTAATTTATTTCAACTGGGTATGCTTTATTATCTTTTATAAGCACGAGTGAGGGGAAACCTTGAATAGGTAATGTACGAACAAAGGATAGCTCTGATTTGAGCTCCTCATTAAGCTCGATTGAGGTTAACTGCGCCGAAAACTCATCTTTATCTAAGCCAATTTTTTCAGCCAAACTAATTAACGTACTTTCATCAGAAGGATTTTGCGCATTTAGGTAGTAAGCGTGTTGAATTGCAGCCACCATTTGAGCTTCTTTATCCGCTTTACGCGCTATAAGTGCAGCTCTACATGCGGGATACGTTGAACGCCTTGGCTGGCAATTGCGCCAAAAGTTATAATTAAATTGCGTACCTAACTGCGCTGAAATTTTATGCCAAGTTCCCTCGAGCATCTCTTTCATATTTTGTGGCATTGGGTCTTGGCTATCAGGTGCTAGGCCACCAACTTTATATTCAATTGCTACTTTACGAGCAAGCTCTGACTTTAGCTTAAGCCAGGTTGGAGAGTAACCCCAACACCAACTACACATTGGGTCATGAACATATATTAATTTACTTTGAGACATATTAATCCTTCAACTAGTTCGAGACGACTCTATTTCGACCTGAAGCCTTTGCACTATAAAGAGCTTCATCAGCTTGTTTTAATGAATCATCATAATCAGTTACTTTATTTACTTGGGAAATACCAATGCTGCAGGTGATTGAAATGCACTGCTTGTCATCAGTGAATATAACATGCCCTGCCACGACTTCTCGAAATTTGTTCGCAATTACAGAGGCTGTAGAGGCAGTGAGCTGCGGTAAAATAACGACAAATTCTTCACCGCCATAACGGGCCTTTAACGCAGTTGCCAAAAATTGAGACTCAAGAAGTTTGGTAAATTCTATCAATACCGTATCACCAAAATCGTGGCCATGCGTATCGTTTAAAGATTTAAAATTATCTAAATCAATTAACAAAATTGAAAAAGGTAAGTACTGCTCTGGGCGTGTTTGAGCAAGCTTTAAAAAATGAGAGGTAATAAAACGTCTGTTTGCTATACCAGTAAGGGGGTCGGTATAAGCATCTTGTTTTTGCTCCAGCGTAATATCGGCAATAGCCATATGGCTTTTATGCCTAAAATACTCACCAATAAATGAGAATAAAAACACCATAGAAAAGGACGCTATAAATCGTGTTTTTTCAACGAAGCCATAGCTAACTTGACCAAAGTCAGGGCCGTATAAAATAACAATACAAGAAAACAGTAAAGTACACCCCAACCAAGCACCTAATCTGACCCCTAAAGATGCAAACGTTACGACAGGATAAAACATTAACCAATATAGCGCGGTGTTGTCTTTACCACCGGTATAAACAAGTGCAACAAACATCATGCACACAATGCTCATACTTATTAATGCCACTACTTGAAGATTACCCGTTCTTATAAAGTATATAGAACAGCTTATATTTGTAATGTTAACGATAATTAATGAAGCGGTGAGTATTGGCGAGTAAACCTGATAATTCAAAAACACTAATACAGCAATCACCACAATTGAAATCCCAATCATGGTAAATAAAGAAAACGCTTTGCGTTGCATGTCTGAGCTATAAACACTGTCAATATTTATTAGACTCAGCCAACTTGGTTTATTCACATTTTTTTTAGTCATTAATTTTATACTTTAAACTTTTGAACCATATTTTCTAATGCACTAAACTGTTGTTTTAGTTTGGTACATTCGTTAAGCGTGTTGTTTAAGTTCGCCTTGCCTTGTATACAAAGCGCATTAATTGTTTGAATATCGGTATCTAATAACTTAACTACTTGGTTTTGCTCATCGGTTGCACTGGCCACGGAGTGATTAGCATCATTAATTTGTTTAATAGCCTGTATAACATGGCTCATTAAATTGCCTACTGCATCTGCTTGTTGCACGCTTTTTTCACTATCTTGTAGGCTTGTTTTCATAAGTTCTACAGCAAGGTTTGAGCCTTTTTGCAACTGACTAACCGTGTCTTCAATTTCTTGCGTTGACTGTTGAGTGCGATGCGCTAATTGGCGAACTTCATCTGCTACAACGGCAAAACCACGTCCTGCTTCTCCTGCTCTCGCAGCCTCTATCGCGGCATTGAGTGCCAATAAATTCGTCTGCTCACTTACACCTTTAATAACTTCAAGCACTTGGCCAATACTAGCTGTATGCGTATTTAAACTGTTGATAGTTTGCTGAGCTTTTTCCATATTACCCGAGAGCTGATGGATAGTTGCAACACTGTGGCTTAATGCTTCTTGGTTTTGTGTTGAGTGTTCATCTGCATTTTTAGCAAGCTGCGATGCACTCTCTGCGTTATTTGAAATATCCATTGATGTGGCAGAAAACTGATTAATCGCGGATGCCACGCTATCGGTACGCTTGCTTTGATCGTCATACATAGACAACGATGAATGTGTTTGTGACACCAAACTCTCAATAGCTGTATCTAATTGCTCTGTGGTGCTTTTTACATGTTCTATTGAGTGTTGAATCTTTTCAATGAAAATATTAAATGAATGACTTAATTCGCCAAATTCATCATCATTTTCAACGGTTAAGCGCCCTGTTAAATCGCCTTCACCTTGCGCAATATCTTTAATAGCATCATTTAAACGGTTCATAGGTTGCATTAAATAGCGCAATAAAAGCTGCATCATGATAATGATAGTAACAATCCCTATTACCATAAAAACAGCCGCAGTTTGGCCAAAAGCCGATACACTGGCATACGCTTTATTTTTATCTATAACAACACCTAAGTACCAATCTACGTTTTCAATACCACTTATTTTTGTAAACGAAATAAGCTTAGACTCTCCGTTTATCTCGTATTGGGTAAACTCACTTTGCAAAGGCGTATTAGTACCAAAAATGTCTGATGTATTTTTTAAGTTTAACTGTGCATTTGGATGGCTTAACACTTGGCCTTTATTATCGAGTAAAAAACCATAACCGAGCCCTAAAAAGTCAATATCGTTAATGATTTTAGTCACGGTTTGCATATCAATATCGGCACCTGCAACACCACTAAATTGGCCATTTTGTAGCATGGGTACCACCGCTGAAATTGTAAGCTCGTTAGTAGTCACATCAATATAGGGGGTTGTAAAAGCGGTATTAGATTTGTTTTCGACTAATTTGTACCAAGGGCGAGAGGTCGCATCAAAATCAGCAGGTAAAACAACTGATTGGTCGTTTAATATAAACGTGCCACTGGATTTACCTATATAAGTATTTTTAAAACTTCCAGCAAGCTCTGCAGTATTTAATTGTGAAAGGGTGAGTGCTTTAGAATCATTAGCTTTATGGGTTTTAGCAATTGATATAACAATCGCCAACTTTGCATTTAACCAACTCGCTATATTTTGTGAAACAGATTCGGAATTTTGTTGTAATACTAGGCTTAACTGCTGCTCGGTTTGCTTGCGCATCGCAATGTAGTTATTAAAAGTAAATAACCCTAGCACCAAAACCAAAATTAAAGAGGCTGCAATAGTCACTTTGGAAGTAAATTTCAACGAGTTAAGCATATACATCCTTTTTATTATTTTTCTTTGTTATCCATATAGTTTTAGCAAAAATTTAGCTAAATGTCCCAATAAATAAGGCTTGCGACTAGGTTATTAGATAAAAATAAGGATAAAGGATTAAAAAATAAGAGGCTGTAAGGGGTAACCGACTAATATTGAAATAAATTGTGACGAGGTACACCATTTGTGGAACGTTCCTATTAAATGTAGCTTTATAAGTGACTGAATACGTATTCAGTCACTTATATATAGTCTATTATTGCCACTTATTTGCTAAACGAACAACATTTAAACCGTACCATGCAATGAATGCATAACATAACATTGGAACAAAAAAGCTTTGCTGTATATTTACTGTATCAGCTATAAACCCTTGCAGTAATGGTACAAGCGCACCGCCAACAATTGCTAAACATAACCAGCCAGAACCTTTGCTCGTCAATGATCCTAATCGCTCGATTGCAACTGAAAATATAGTCGGGAACATAATTGAGTTAAATAAACCAATTGCCAATACTGAGTATAAAGCGACGTCACCTTGAGTAAAAATAGTGATCAATAATAGCGCAATAATACTAAATGCATTAAACGCTATAGCTTTAGAAGGTGCTATCTTTTGTAATAATACAGAGCCAATAAAACGCCCTACCATTGCCCCGCCCCAGTAGTAACTAATAAGTGCAGCCGCAGTATGCTCTTCAAGCCCAGCTATGTGCGCCTCACCAAAGTAGTTAACTAAAAAGCTGCCAATGGCAACCTCTCCACCTACATAACAAAATATAGCAATTACACCCATAGTTAAGTGCGGTGCTTGCGTTAACGAACGAGATTCAATTGCTGTATTATTTTCCTCTTTGTGGGCTTCAATTTCTGGAAGCTTTATAAAGGCAAATATAATAGCGATAAGCAATAAGGCGCCAGCAAGCATTAAATAAGGTACTTTTACCGATTCAGCAGTTGCTGCAGATGCGGCTAAACTACCTGCTGTACCAAAAAATAATAAACCACCAACATAAGGCCCAACGGTAGTACCAAGCGCATTAAGTGCTTGTGCCAAATTTAAACGAGAAGAAGCTGTTTTTTCGCTGCCAAGAGCTGCAACATAAGGATTGGCAGAAACCTGAAGTACTGTTACACCTGAGGCAAGTACAAATAAAGCACCTAAAAATAGCCAATATTGATGTACTACAACAGCAGGGTAAAACAGCATACAACCCATTGAAGCCACAATTAAACCAGTCAAAATCCCTTTTTTGTAACCAAATTGCTTAACTAAAAGACCCGCAGGAATAGAAACAATAAAGTAAGCTCCAAAAAAGCAAAACTGTACTAGCATCGCTTCAAAAAAGCTCAAGTCAAATACGCCTTTTAAGCGCGGTATTAGTACATCGTTTAAAACAGTAATAAAACCCCATAAAAAAAATAGGGTCGTCATTGCAGTCAGTGGAAACAGATAATTTTTATTTGGCTGTTCGTTGACCGCGAATGATTGATTTGTATTTATTTCACTCACGTCGTTTTCACTCCATTAACAAGTTGAAAACGATTTTACATGTTTAAATATAAATTAGTCAGCGCAACAAAGGAACGTTCCAACTTTATGGTTTGCATTGAGTGTTTGTTGTATTGATAATACGGTCCATCTCGCCACTGTTATGAAACTGATAAAGCCCTTCATTTATGTCCTCTAAAACTAAAAGCCATTTAGGTGTAAGCTTACTAATGGCAAAATATAAAGGGTTGTATTGCAGAGGAATGCTTTCTTGCTCAATAGAAGAAAGCAAAGATTGTTTTTCAGATTTAGTTAAAGAGGAGTACATTATAGAGAATTTAAGAACTTGAGGGTCGCCTATAATCAAATCAACACGTTTAGCAACCAGAAGCTGAACAAGCTGTAAATCATCAACAGAGGAGATAACTTTAAACTCACCATTGTCCATCATAGCATCAAATTCTGGCGTATTTTGATACCCTCGAACAACACCAATCTTTTGCCCTTTAAGTGATTTTAAGTTTCCTGTGAAATGGTCTGTATCGCCTTTCCTTTTTAAAAAGGCAATTTTTCCACCTTTAAATGAATTAGATAAACCGAGTAATTCTCGACGTGTTTTACCATTAACGTAATCGGAGGGGGCTGTATCTTCTATAAAGTATTCAGGCATTAGTATATCAGCTTTGCCTAGTTCTACATTTCGTACTGCTCTTGCCCAAGGCAAAAATTCAATATATACGCTGTAGCCCTTACTATTTAATAATGCAATTGAAAACTGATAAACCCAGCCTTTATTACATAAATTATTACCAATATAAGGAGGCCAATCAAGTGTAGCTAGATGAAGTGTTTGTTTGGAGTTTTTAGCTTCATAGAGCACTCCGGATTTATGGGAATGCCCATTTAAGGTGTGTTGAATACCATTTTGAAAATACTCAACCGATGTTTCAGCAAAACTATTATTCGTTGTTAGCAATAATATAAAATAAAACCAGCGCATTTTAGAATCTATTTGTGATTAATATTGTTTTAAGTTTAGCTACAACTAAGACTTTTGCACAAATAAACCTTAACTAATCAGCTTTTTTGCCACCTCATTTTATTGTTTGTATCACGAGAGCTAATAATAGTATCGTCACTACTCTCTACACCGCCTAATTTAGCCAGGCGGTCATACAATACTACATTACAGGTTGCCGCTAGATTCATACAGCCGATAGTTGGAATATAAACAACCTCATCGCACCACTTTAAAACATCTTTTGATACAGTGCCATCTTCGGGGCCAAATACATAAAATGCATTTTCAGGGTGTTTAAACTCAGGTAAAGGTGTTGCACCTTCAATAAGCTCAATAACCACAACCGTAGCACCTTGTGGCTTTATTGATTCTAAACTATTGGTTTCAGTTAAAGGAATACGTTCCACTACATTTTTTGTGTCTGTATGGAATTTTTTAGCATTTAAGTAACGATTACCTGTAAAGAAAACTTGTTTGGCATCGTAACAACCAGCTGCTCGCAATACACCGCCAACATTAGTCGGGCTTTTAGGATTGATTAAACCAATTACCGCTTGTTGTGTACTCATTAATCTACGTCCTTTGTTGGCCACTCTGCAATGTACAAATCAAAGTCGTCGAGTTTTACATCACAGTCTTTTACTGTTTTGTCTTTTACAGAAATACCTAGCTCATGCATCTTTGTTTTATCGCCACTATTTAATAATGGGTGCCAAGAAGCCAAACCACGGCCTTCGTGTAAACGACGGTAACTGCAGCTTTGTGGCATAAAAAAGATGTCTTTAAGGTTTTCTTTTGTAAGTTTTACACAAGAAGGAACAAGCGTTTGGCGGTTTTCGTATTCGCTACAACCACAAGTGTTGTTATCGAGATACTGACATACAATATTAGTGAATATTAACTGCTCACCTTCGCGTAACTGATCGGTGGCGGTAAATTCGTCTTCATCTTCGCTATCAATAAACGTGTTTAAACAACATTTTCCGCATCCATCACAAATGGCTTCCCATTCGTTTTGACTCATGTCGCTTAAGCTTTTTTTAAGCCAAAATTGTGTATTTGCTAATTGTTGATCAAACATAGTTTACTCGTGCCCCCTAAAGAGCGCGCATTCTACCGTATTGCTGTAAATGGCGCAAAGCCAATACCCTTTCAAAGTACTGGCTTTGTGCTATAAATTAGCTTTGAGATTTAACCCAACGCTTAATTTTTTCCTCTAGTATTGGCATTGGTAATGCACCATCAATCAATATTTGCGTGTGAAACGCTTTAATATCAAATTTATCACCCAGTTGTTTTTTAGAAAAATCACGTAACTCTTGAATTTTAAATTGCCCTAACTTGTAAGAAAGCGCTTGTCCTGGCCATGCAATATATCGCTCAACCTCTGCAATTACATCGCTCTTTGCCATAGACGAGTTAGCAAGCATGTAATCTATACCTTGTTGACGCGTCCATCCTTTTGCATGAAAACCAGTATCAAGCACTAAACGCATTGCACGTAATTGCTCATCCGATAAGCGTCCGTACCACATATAAGGGTCGGTAAATAATCCGAGCTCTTTGCCTAAGCTTTCTGCGTAAAGCGCCCAACCTTCGGCAAACACCGTATAACCACCAAATTTACGAAAATCAGGTAACCCCTCTATTTCTTGCTGAAGTGCTATTTGAAAGTGATGGCCCGGGGCTGCTTCGTGAATTGATAAAGTTTCGAGTAAAAATTTAGGCTGCGCTTTTAAGTTATAAGCATTGATATAAAAAATACCTGGGCGAGAGCCATCAGGTGCCGGTGATGCATAAGATGCACCGGCTGCCGACTGCGCTCTGTATGCTTCAACCGCTTTTACAACGTAAGGGGCTTTGGGTGCGATGTTAAAAAGCAGAGGCAAACGCGCGTCTATTTTTTTCTTAACGTTTTCATATGCTGCAATTAACTCCTCAGGCGTGTCGTAGTAAAATTCATCTGAATCACGTAAATGGTCAAAAAATTCAGATAGCTCGCCTTTAAAGCCTACGGTTTCTTTTACTTTTTTCATTTCGCTTAAAATGCGCGACACTTCACTTAAACCAATGTCATGAATTTCGTCTGCAGATAAGCTAAGCGTTGTGTTTTTCTTAATTTGGTATTCGTACCATGCTTTACCGTTTGGTAAGTCACTATAACCTACGCTTTCTCGGCTATTAGGAATATACTGATTAGCTAAAAAGTCACTCATGCTTTTATAAGCAGGTACTAAATGCTGCATGATCAATTGACGATACTGCGCTGTAATTTTTTGCTTTTGTTGTTCGCTAAACGAGTCTGGTAATTTTTTAATTGGTCCCCAAAATAGTGAATCTTCGGCATTTTTAACTACATGAGCTGCAAATTGTGGCTGCAGTTTTTCAGCAAGTGGTTTTGGTAACGTAATACCTAATTTAATGCCTTGTGCCATTGAGCGCTCTACACTAGCAAGCCACTTTACAAAACCTTCGCTACGCGAGATAAAAGCCGTGTAATCTTCAGCGGTATTAAACGGCTGAGCACTTTGACCTGAACCAAAACCTGCAAAGGTGTTATGTGCACCTGCCATTTGATTAATTGGTAGTAAATAATCAGGAAACTGCATGCCTTCTAATTTAAGTGCAAGGTCACGCTCTAATATTTCAAAACTTAAAAGCGATTGCCCTGTTAACTGTGCTTCATCTATAAAGTTTAATCGCTGTTGATATTTTTTATAAAAAGCTGCTTTTTTTGCTCTATTTTCTTTTGAAATCGCAGGCGTAAATTGATCGTTAAACTCATTACGACCATTGTATGTTGCGCTGATGGGGTTATATGTGAGCGATTCATCGTAATACTGTGCAACAAGTACATCGAGTTGTTGTTCTGCCGAGAGCTCTGAAACAATACCTGCCGATGCGTTAACTGTGTTTAACTGTGTACTGGGATTAGTGTGTGTACTAAGCTCAGTATTCATACAGCCACTTAAAGCAAACATAACGCCACTGGCAACTAATGCTAATTTAATTGATTTCATAATAATCCTTTTTAATATCGTTTTTTAATTATGCGCATTAAAGCGTGCTTAATAAAGAAATTACGATAGATTGCATTCATCGTATTAAATTTGCACTTTTATCTTAACTTGTTACATTTCTATTAATTCAAATATGATTTAAAAGAAAAATAAAATGAAAAAACAACTACTCAGCACCTCTATTGCCTTACTTTGCTTAACCACTTTTAATACCCATGCTGTCATATACCTATCGGCTAAAGCCATGGTTGATGTTGAAGATGGCAAACTCATTAAATCTCCATTAATTACTATTGATGATGGCGTGATCACTAATATTGAAAAAAATAAAAAACCCACGCTGACTAAAGATGATAAACATATTCAACTACCTGATTTAACCCTTATGCCAGGTTTAATGGATATGCATGTGCATTTAACGAGCGATCCTACGGTGCCGCGCAGTGAACGCTTGGGTCAATCTGTACCTAGAATGGCAATTAAAGCGGCTCATTTTGCTAAAAAAACCTTAGAAGCCGGATTTACAACAGTACGTAATGTTGGCGCAGAAGGTTACAGCGTTATAGCGGTGCGTGACGGCATAAATGCGGGTGACATAGTTGGCCCTCGTATTTGGGCTGCAGGCCCATCACTCGGCATTACTGGCGGGCACTGTGATAACAACCGATTACCTCCTGAGCTTAAATATACTTCAAGTGGCGTCGCAGACGGTCCATGGGCTGCGCGTATAAAAGTACGCGAAAACATTAAATACGGGGCAAACGCTATTAAGTTTTGCGCCACAGGCGGAGTATTTTCAAAAGGGACTAAAGTAGGTGCACAGCAGTATTCTTTTGAAGAAATGAAAGCCATTGTTGAAGAAGCCCATATGCGAGATTTACCAGTAGCTGCCCATGCGCACGGTACAAGCGGGATTAAAACAGCCATTAAAGCAGGTGTTGATAGCGTAGAGCATGCCAGCTTTTTAGATGACGAAGCGATAGCACTTGCCAAAGTGCATGGTACGTGGCTTTCTATGGATATTTATAATACCGAATATACGCTAACTTATGGTGAGCAAAACGGTGTAGACGAAGAAAACTTAAATAAAGAGCGCCAAGTGTCTAAAAGGCAACGTGATAGCTTTAACCGTGCTGTAAAAGCAGGCGTTAAAATGGTGTTCGGTACCGATGCTGCAATTTACCCGCATGGCGACAATGCAAAACAGTTTAGCCGCATGGTTAAATTTGGCATGACAGAACTACAAGCCATTCAAGCATCCACTATTAATAGCGCTAAGTTATTAAAAATGGATACTCAGTTAGGACAAATTAAAGCAGGATTTGCAGCTGATATAATTGCGGTAAAAGCAAACCCTCTTAAAAGTATTAAAACCTTAGAGGCAGTACCTTTTGTGATGAAAGCAGGTGTTGTTTATAAAAACCAATTGTAAATACACGCTATTAAGGCTGAGCTTACTTAGCCTTAATAAACCCTCACCCATCTCAAGCAGCCTATAAAAGGTACAACGTACCTTTTATAGGCTTAACTTTGTTTATTAATTATCCGAACAGTTTGATTTAATCAAATAAAATGAACTTTCTATTCACTTTAAAAACAATAACCATTATCATTCGCGCAAATTCAATAACGCGAATAGTTATCACTCTATGAAAACGTTTAAGTACTCTCTTATTACTCTTGCTTGTTTAAATGCAAATATGGCATTTGCCCAAAATACACAAGTTGATGCTGATATTGAACGCATCAGCGTATACGAAAAACAAAACCGCGTGGTGATGAGCTCAGGTCTTGCTACTAAATCAGACATGTCTTTAATGGAAACACCTGCACCGGTTGTAATTATTGACCGAGAACTGATTGAATCTCAAGGTGTAGATAGCCTACAAGATTTAGTTAGAAACGTAAGTGGTTTAACACAAGCAGGTAATAACTACGGTATTGGTGATAACTTAGTAATTCGTGGTTTAGATGCAAACTACACCTATGATGGTATGTACGGTGGTGCAGGCTTGGGTAATACATTTAACCCAACTCGTTCACTTACAAATGTTGAATCTGTTGAGGTTTTAAAAGGCCCTGCAACAGGTTTATATGGCATTGGTAGTGCAGGCGGCGTAATTAACTTAATTGAAAAAAAACCAGAGTTTGAAGAAAAACACAAAGTAGCGGCTGAGCTTGGCCAGTGGGATAGCTATTCATTATCGTTTGATAGCACCAACGCTATAACTGATGACTTGGCCTATCGTGTAATGGCTAAAACAGCGTCAAGTGACGGCTTTCGTGATTTAAAAGAAGATCGCGACGAAATTTATACCTCACTTAAATACGTGCTTAATGACAGACAAAACATCATGCTTTCTGCAGCGTATATAAAAGATGAAATAGCGGTTGATTCTATTGGTCACCCTATTCGTATTTACAACGCAGAAACTGCAAACGGTTTAAGCGCAGGTGAAGTTACCGGTGCCGATTTAGTAAACGATCCAACAGGAAGCGGCGTACAGTTAAGTGATGCACAACGCGACCAACTTGCTAATTCGCTATCTGCATCTGATGGCTTAACACCTTATAGCTTTGGCACAAATGGTATTATTTCACCAATGGCTGATGCCAACAAAGGTGAAGAGCTGCGTTTTAAATTAACGCATAACTACTACATTACTGACGATTTGTTTTTAAACCAGCAGCTACAGTACCGCAACTACACATCTAGTTTTGCACGCCAAACAGGTGCATATAACTACGTCTATTCAACGCGCAGTGGCATTATTAATAATGACCCTCGTGCACCTTTAGTTGAAGACGGCGTACTTTACCCGTTTGCAGCACGCCGCCAAGAATACCGCCAAGTAGAAGCCGATGAAAAATCGTGGCAGTACTTTTTAGATTTACGTTATGACTTTATGTTAGGCGACGTAGATAACGAATTGCTTGTTAACGCCAACTATGAAGATAGAGATATTCGTTTTAAACAATTCTCAATATGGGATCAAGATTACGTACTCACAAACAATGATGGTGATGTAACGTACCAAGGTTCTTTACCGTATATTTACGATATAAGAGAACCAAATTGGCCATCTGGCAGCTTTGATGACTTCGATCCACTTAAAACCAGCGACTACAATAAAAAAGTACAAGCATGGGGCTTAGGTATTCAACATGTAGGCTACATAACTGAAGAACTTACAACGCGTATTGGTGTAGCATATAACCGAATTGAGCAAACTTATGAGCACTTTGGTGTTGATGAGCGTTACAGTTCTAGCCGTGCAGAGCCAACTCCTGAAGCGAGTACATCAGATTCAGGCTTAACATACAACCTTGGTGCAACGTATCAGCCATCTGAAGATTTATCTGTATTTGTAAATCATTCAAAAGGTCGTACCGCTTATAGTGTGTTAGGTTCAGTGGCAGGTAATGAAGCTGACCGAGAAGATTCAGAGTCTATAAGTAACGACCTAGGCTTTAGATTTAAAGCGTTTGATGACCAACTACTAGCATCTGTTGTTGTATTTGAAAGCTCTCGTACTAATTTAGAATACGCAAACCCGCTTTATGACGCTTTAACATCAGGCTCAAATGTACCTGAGAGCTATTATGATGGTAAAGAGCAAACAAAAGGTGTTGAACTTGATTTAAACGCTTACTTAAATGATAAATGGAAGATAAACATAAACGGTATTTATCAAGATGCACGAGACAAAAGTAATCCTAATAGCAGCAGTTATGATACACGCCAAAAAGGTGTGCCTTACGTAACAGCAAGTACGTGGGTAACCTACTACGCAGATATGTTTAACTTACCTGAAGCTGTAAATATAAGTGGTGGTATTACATTTGTAGATAACAGAAGTACTAATTCAAGTTCGTTCTCGATTCCTGATGGTTATGTACCAAGTTACACTACTTACGATACAGCTCTATCGTATACAACTGATAAATGGCATATGCAGTTAAACTTAAATAACTTGTTTAACAAAAAATATTACTCAAAAGCAATGTTTTTAGGTGGTATGCCAGGGGAAGAGCGTAATGCTAAATTAAGTTTTAGTTACACACTTTAACTCGCTAACCTGAACTCTGGATAATAAATCTATCTCAAGCAGAGCTCAGGTTAGTTAAATACTTAAAAAGCACGGTATTCTAATTTAGAAGCCGTGCTTTTTTATGTTTGATCTACACTTAATCTAAATCAAATAGTAACCACTATGCGACCGTTAATTTCACCTTTGAGCATATCATCAAAAATTTCGTTAATGTCCTCTAAGCGTTTTTCTTCAATAATCGCTTTTACTTTACCTTGCGCAGCAAATTCCAAGCATTCTTGCAAATCTTTACGCGTACCAACAATAGAGCCCACTACTGACACGCCATTGAGCACTGTATCAAAAATAGGTAGCGGCATATCCTCTGGGGGTAATCCGACTAATACACATTTACCGCCACGGCGTACACTTTTATAAGCTTGTTCAAACCCCGCTTTAGATACCGCAGTACACACAACGCCATGCGCGCCACCTACTTGTTCAAAAATAGCTTCACTAGGAACAACTTCTTTAAAATCAAGAGTAATATCTGCGCCTAACTCTTTAGCAAGCGCGAGTTTTTCTTTGCCAGTATCTACAGCTATTACATTAAAACCCATTGCTTTAGCGTATTGCACGGCCAAGTGACCTAATCCGCCCACACCAACAATAGCAACCCACTGGCCTGGTTTAGCGCCAGATACTTTTAATGCTTTATAGGTTGTAACACCTGCACAAAATAATGGAGCAGCCTCAGAAAAACCGAGACCTTCTGGTATTTTTACAACATAGTCGCCATGTGCTAAACAATATTCTGCATAACTACCATCAATAGAATAGCCGGTATTGTGCTGCGATAAACAGAGTGTTTCTTTACCATCTAAACAAAACTCACAGTGCCCACATGCACTATAGAGCCAAGGAACACCCACTTTATCGCCAACTTCTAAGTGCTTAATGTTACTTCCAACTTTATCAATAACACCGACTCCTTCATGCCCTGGAACTAATGGCATTTTTGGCTTTACCGGCCAATCACCATGACAGGCATGTAAATCGGTGTGACAAACGCCACAAGCGGCTATTTTTACTAAAACGTCGTTTATTCCAACCTCAGGAATTGGTAAGTCTGTTATTTGTAATTTACCTTTGTATTCATTATTAATTGCAGCTTTCATAGTCATTCCATCGTATGTGAAAAAATTAAAAATAAGGATTTATTTACGTATTGTTGTGTACAACATACCCCAATATAGATGTATAAATATTAATCTAAATCATACTTTAGTCGTTAAAATATAATTTATAAAATGGCTAAGAACTTGCTATCCAAAATGAGCGTGCTAGCATTTACTTTCTGAAATTACTGAAAGTTACTAAGCTATGAGTTTATCCGAAAAGAATTTTGCCTTTGTAATGCATTGTGGTGAGATGGGCAGCCGCTGGGGATTCAATCGTACGATTGGGCAAATGTGTGGTTTGCTGATTATTACTAAAAATCCAATGACAGCTAATGAGATTGCAGATGCGCTTAGTATTTCTCGCGGTAATGTAAGTATGGGTATTAAAGAGCTGCAATCGTGGCAGTTAATTAAAGTACAGCATATTCCTGGCGATCGTAAAGAGTACTATGCCCCTGCTGGCGATATTTGGGATATGGCGAATCGCGTATTTGAAGAACGTAAAAAACGCGAAATTGAGCCCACCTTAACATTGCTACGCGATAACTTATTAGACGAAGCCAGTAACGACGATGAGCTTTATGCACAAAAACAAATGGGGGAGATTCACAACCTACTTGAAACCGTCACTAAATGGTCATCAGAGCTGCAACGTTTAACGCCAGAGCAGCTTAATAAGCTGATGAAACTAGGTTCTGGAATTGGTAAAGTTATTGACCTAAAAGAAAAAATATTCAAAAAAGAATAAAGCCGCAATTGCGGCTTTATTTATAGATATATTTTAAAAATTAGATTTTTGGATAACCAATTCTATCCGACAAATAACCGACACTAGTAGCAAAGTAATACGAGCGGTTCCAATGCATAAACACTTTGTAGTTATCATACGCTAAGTACATACGGCCATTTATATCATCAGGCATAACCAGCGCAGCACGTACGTCCACATTAGGTAAATCAGAACCATCAGCTTTACGAACACCCAGTGCTTGCCAATCCGCTAATGAACGCTCTGAGTCGTTCCAATATTCTAACCACTGCTTGCGTGTTTTTGTACCACGCACTAAAACATATTTACTGTCAAAGTTTTCAGGTAGCTGAACTTGGCGACCCCACGTAAGAGAGTCATTCCAACCTTCTTGCTTTAGATAATTAGCAATTGAAGCAAAAGCATCTTCTTTTGTAGTCCAAATATCTTTACGACCATCGTTATTGTAATCAACCGCGTAAGCATTAAAAGAGGTAGGCATAAATTGCGTTTGCCCCATAGCACCTGCCCAAGACCCTTTAAATTTATCAAGCGTTATGTGGCCCGACTTTAAAATATCCAGTGCAGCCCAAAGTTGGCGCTTATAAAGAGCTTCTCGGCGGCCATCAAAAGCAAGTGTCACTAATGATGAAATAACGTTATGGCCACCTTGAATGGTACCAAAGTTACTTTCAAGTCCCCAAAGCGCGACTATAAAGCGTGCTTGTACGCCAAAATCTTTCGCTACTTTTTCAAGTACCTCTTTGTTTTCTGCGTAAAGCTTACGTGCACGGTCAATTTTCCATTGTGGTACACGTTTTGGTAAATACGTTTCAAGGGTTTCTTTTACTTCTGGCTGGTTTTTGTCAGCCGAAACCACTTTTTCTTTGTACGTTGCTGTTGCAAACGCATCGTCAATAAGTTTGGCTTCGTAACCTTTTGCAATGGCTTCTTGCTTTAAATTCGCTAAATAATCTTGAAATTCAGCCTGAGTTTTTGCCATAACAGGTGAGCTTAAACATACACCACATAATATAACGATAAGTTTTTTAATCACTATCAACTCCATTGTCTTTTCGTAATTGGCTTAGCAAATTTTGCTCAGGTGGTGGAATTTGTAAGTAGTAGCCTTTATCAGGGTTTGATAACGCAGATTTTACAGTTTCTAAATCTGCCCCACCTAAATGCTCACGTTTTGCTAAGTTGATGATCATCACATAAATAGGTTGACCAAACATAGTCATCAAAGGTTCCGGAACTTTACTAAAATCATCTCTTTTTTCGACAAATAAGAACGTATCCGCTTTTTTCTTACTTTTATATACTGCAGTGAGCATTATGGCCCTATAAATTCTTGCTTAACAATGCCGCACACTATAACATGAGAGTAATAATAAGTTAGAAAAATTAGATTAGAAATTTCAATAAAGGCCTTATTCAGCCTATGTTTATCTAATATTGATTTTTAATCAGACAATTCAATTGAGCGTGTATGTCGGACCAAATTTTTGAGTTAAAAGGGAATCTTTTTACGTTATCAGTTTTACATCTTTATAGTACTGATATAGCCCTTCTAGCAGAACAACTGTATGTAAAAATAGCCCAAGCACCTAGATTTTTTGAAGGTGCTCCTATTGTTGTTAATTTACTTGAAGTTAAAAACAGTTCACTCGATTTTGTACACTTAAAATCGTTGATTGAGCGCATGAGCTTTAATGCGGTGGGTGTGTGTAATGGCTCTGATGAGCAACATGCCCAAGCTAAAGCGGCTGGCTTATCTGTTTTAAATTATTCACAAGACGTTAAGAGCGAACCTGTTAAACAAGAGGCTAATACGTCTATTGTAGAAAAAACGGTTCATTTACCAGCGCAAATTATCAGCGGTACAGTTCGCTCTGGACAACAAGTTTATGCAAAAGATAGAGATTTGATAGTACTTGGCGCAGTTAGTCATGGCGCTGAAGTTATTGCCGATGGCAATGTGCATATTTATGGCACGCTACGCGGTCGCGCTATTGCAGGCGCAAAAGGTTTTAAAGAAGCACACATTTTTTGCCAAAAACTTGAAGCCGAGTTGGTTTCAATAGATGGTAACTACTGGATCAGTGACTCCCTTCAAGGCGAACATTGGGGAAATGCAGTGCAAATACAACAAAAAGACGAATCATTAGAAATTTCAGCTTTGGTTAAAGGATAAATCTCATGGCAAAAGTAATTGTCGTTACCTCAGGTAAAGGCGGTGTTGGTAAAACAACATCAAGTGCTGCAATTGGCACAGGCTTAGCGTTAAAAGGCTATAAAACAGTTATTATCGACTTTGATATTGGTTTACGTAACTTAGATTTAATTATGGGTTGTGAACGCCGTGTTGTTTATGACTTTGTAAATGTAATTAATGGTGAGGCAAACCTTAACCAAGCGCTTATTAAAGATAAGCGTGTAGACAAATTATTTTTACTACCCGCTTCACAAACACGTGATAAAGATGCTTTAACACGTGAAGGTGTTGAACGCGTACTAAATGAACTAAAAGAAGACTTTGATTACATAGTATGTGATTCACCAGCAGGTATTGAAGCTGGCGCTATGATGGCAATGTACTTTGCTGATGAAGCAATTGTGACAACAAACCCAGAAGTATCGTCAGTTCGAGATTCAGATCGTATTTTAGGTATTTTACACAGCAAATCAAAACGTGCTGAAGAAGGCCTAGAAAACATTAAAGAACACTTACTATTAACACGCTATAACCCTGGTCGTGTTGAAAAAGGTGAAATGCTATCGGTAGAAGATGTGCAAGATATTCTGTCAATCCCATTATTAGGGGTTATTCCTGAATCGCAAGCGGTATTAAGTGCTTCAAACTCAGGCCAACCTGTTATATTGGATACAGAATCTGATGCAGGCCAAGCTTATTCTGATGCAATTAACCGCTTACTAGGTGAAACCGTCGATTTTCGCTTCTTAGACGTTGAGAAAAAAGGCTTATTTAAACGGATTTTTGGAGGTTAACGTGTCTTTACTTGACTACTTCCGCTCAGAAAAGAAAAACAGTGCGTCACTAGCAAAAGAGCGATTGCAGATCATTGTCGCGCACGAGCGTTCTCAACGAGGAACGCCGGATTACTTACCACAATTAAAACAAGATATTTTAGATGTGATCCGTAAATACGTGAACGTAAGTACCGATGCAGTTCAGGTTCAGTTTGATCAAAACGAAGACGACTTAGCCGTACTTGAGCTAAACGTTACACTACCTGATGAAGAAAAGAAGTAATTGAAGAAAGGGCGCTTTATAAGCGCCCTCTTTATTTTTATTTACTTTGTAATAATCACTGTGAATATCTACGCTTTATGCCTGCGCTCAACTAAAATCTTTTAACCATGTAATATGAACCAATAGACCCTTATCACACAGTTAAAGGTATATATTTAGCGTTAAGTATCCCACTCTTTTAAGGCATCTTTAACGAAGCTGTATCGCCAAGAGCTTAGTAAGTCAGGCTTTATATGACTCTTTTTTTGCTCATTAGTTAACTTCCAATTCCAACTAATCAATTGATTAATTTGCTTTTTAGAGGCCATAACGTCTTCTGGTATATTGTGCTCTTTAGCTACTTTAGTGATCTTTTGTTTAATATCTTTGGCTACTTTTTTATAAGTAGGAAAATCAATTAAGCGCTTAAGTACATCAGGGTGCTCAGCATCTGGTACAGCTTTGGCAACTTCAATACACTTTATTATATCTACACCAGAGCGATTAACTTCAATAGCTTCAACTCCTGGAATTTGTCGTAGAGCATTTAAACTTGAAGGACCACGTTTAGCAATTTCAGTCATGTTATGTTCTTTTAACACAAAATTTAGCGCTAAATTTTTCTTAATGGCTTTGTTTCTGCGCCATACAGCAAGTTCTTTTAAAACCGCGAGTTCGTGCGGTTTAAGTTGCCATGCATTTTTAATATCTTTATATAAAAGCTCGTCTGGTGTTTGAAACGCACGCTTTTTAGCTATCAGCTCACTCTCGTTTATTACAATGTCAAAGAACCCTGCGGCATTAATACGTTCTATAATCAGCTCGAAACACGGCAATAAGTAAAAAGTATCTGCAGCAGCATAATCTAATTGTTTTTTAGTTAACGGACGTTGCAGCCAGTTAGTACGTGATTCACTTTTATCTATTTCAATACCTTGCAACTCTTTTACCATAAGGGCAAAGCCCATACAGTTACCTTCCCCAAGTAACTGCAACGCAAATTGTGTATCAAATAATGGGGATGGAACAAAACCTGCGTACTTTTGAAAAACTTCAATATCTTCTGAAGGTGAATGCAGTACTTTTAAAACACTAGGATCTTTTAGTATTTCCCAAAAATCGAATAATGAGAGCTCAGCTAAGGGATCGATAAGCGCTAAATGCTCACCATCAAAAACTTGGATAAGTGCAACTTCTGGATACAAAGTGCGACGACGCATAAACTCAGTATCAATAGCTAAAATAGGCTTGTTTTTTATTTGTTCAACAAAAGTGTTCAGTTGATTTTGGGTTTCGATCAATTGGTATTGCACTTAATCTCCTACAATAAAAAAGCCGACATATGTCGGCTTTTTTATAGGTTGCTAATCTTTCAAGGCTCTTCGGAGTATTTTACCTACGTTAGTTTTAGGTAACTCATCCCTAAACTCTACCAGTTTTGGGACCTTGTAATTAGTTAAATTATCACGACAGTGACTTATTATATCTTTTTCAGTTAAAGAAGGGTCTTTTTTAACAACAAAAACTTTAACTTGTTCGCCACTTACATCGTGAGGAATACCAATAGCAGCAACTTCAAGCACACCTTCGTGCATAGCCACTACTTCTTCAATCTCGTTAGGGAAAACATTAAAGCCAGATACAATGATCATGTCTTTTTTGCGATCTACAATAAAGAAGAAACCTTCATCGTCATAAGTTGCAATATCACCTGTTGCAAACCAGCCATCTTTTAAACATTCAGCGGTTGCATCTGGTCGCTTGTAATAACCCACCATAACTTGCGGGCCTTTCACACACATTTCACCCGGCTCACCTTTAGCGGCTTCTTCACCGTTATCAAGTATTAACTTAATTTCAGTATTAGGCGCAGGCAAACCAATAGAACCATTATATGATTCTAAATCATAAGGGCTAATAGTTACCAATGGAGAACATTCTGTTAGGCCATAGCCTTCCATTAATTTTGAGCCAGTCACTTTTTGCCACTTTTCAGCAACAGGACGTTGCACTGCCATACCGCCACCAAGTGACATTTTTAAATGACTGAAATCAAGTTCAGCAAAGCCCGGTGTGTTTAATAAACCATTAAATAACGTATTAACACCCGTAATAGCTGTAAATTTATGCTGACCTAGCTCTTTAACAAACCCAGGCATATCTCGTGGATTTGTAATTAATATATTTAAACCACCGTACTTCATAAACGTCAGGCAATTAGCTGTTAAAGCAAATATATGATAAAGCGGTAAAGCGGTAACAACAACTTCTGTACCACGATTTAACACTTTGTCTAAACAGCCTGAAACTTGTTCAAGGTTACCAACCATGTTGCCATGGCTCAGCATTGCCCCTTTAGATACACCTGTTGTGCCACCGGTGTACTGTAAAAAAGCAAGATCGGACAAGCTCATTTCAGGACGTGTATATTTAGTTTCGTCTGCAGCTAAAACGTCTGAAAAGTTAATTGTGTTTGGTAAGTTGAACTTTGGCACCATTTTTTTAATGTGCTTCACAACAAAGTTAACTATGTGCTTTTTAAGCCCACCAACCATATCGCCTACTTGCGTTACTACAATGTGTTTAACATCAGTGTGTGCAAGTGACTTTTCTAGTGTGTCAGCAAAGTTTGCTAAAATGAAAATGGCAGTAGTGTCAGAATCCTTTAGCTGATGCTCTAACTCACGCACAGTGTAAAGTGGGTTAACATTTACAACCACACAACCCGCACGTAAAATACCTAAAATAGTGACTGGTGTTTGTAGTAAGTTAGGCATCATTACGGCAACTTTGTCGCCTTTTTTAAGACCTAAATCATTTTGAATGTAGGAAGCAACTTTTTTTGTTGCTGTATCTATTTCGCTATAAGACAGCGTTTTACCCATATTAGTAAATGCAGGTAAATCGGTGTAGTCGGTAAAACTTTTTTCGAACACTTCGAGTAACGAGTTGTAATGCTCAGGATCGATTGTTTCAGGCATACCCTCTGGGTAGCGCTTAAGCCAGATTTTTTCCACTCTTAGCCCCTGTTTATAATTATATTTTTATTAACCTTAATCTAAGTAAGGCGCTTTAACAATTGAGCAAATACTCTAATGGAGGAATAATCCCACATTTTACGTAAACTTACAATTAACATGCACCATTTTGCAGCATAAAGTCTTGAATATGCTTAAAACATAGTTCGTTACTTTGCATATGACAATGGTGCCCACCATCTACATTAATTACCTTTAAGCTATTGTAATAACTAATATACTTTGCCATATTTTGTTTTACAAACGAATAACCTTCGTTACCTAAAATTAATTGGCACGGTGCAATTAAATCTTTTATTGCACCAATACATTGCGCCTCATCAAACCTAAAACCTGAGTGATTTTTAAGCTTTGGATCTGTTGTTAATGTATAACCATCTAAAACCGATTTTATATTTCGCTGCATTAAAAGAGCAATAAGCTCACTATTTAAATCGGTTGTTTGGGCACGTGCTTCATAAATAAGTTCTTTCGATTTATAAACTCTCTGCTTCTTATTTTTTAAGCGCGATCTATTTAATACAGCACTTTTTAGCTGTTCACATACGCCTTCGCTAGGAGTTGTAACACAACCAATCCCTTCAATAAAGGTAACAGACTTTACATAATCACTAAAGCAACTAGCAAAAAGCCCTGCAACCATCGCTCCCATCGAATGACCAACTAAATGAACTTTTTTAACACCAAGCGCATTGATAAGTTGGTACACATCATCAATATAATCAACAAAATAATAATGTGCATCATCACTTCGCCAAGATGATAAACCATGCCCAACAAAATCAATACAGTACCAAGTGTGCTTTGGCTTAGCTTTACTTAACATGGGTATAAAACTGTGGCAGTTATCTAACCAACCATGTAACGCTATTACTATTTCGTCCCCAAAACCTACTTTTAAGCCATGAATATTTAAGTTATTGGTTTCAATATTAAATGGCTTCACAGCAAGTTCCTTTATAAATTTAAAGCATTATTATTTATAGCATACAAGTTGTCAGACCACTAACCGAGAAAATGGTGCCAAATTCGCTATTTAATTATCTTGGCGATCTAAAGAAAGCAAAACATATAAAATAAAATTTAAACAATATCATAAGTTTAATTACATAAAAAATAAACTGACCGATTTAAATATGTTTACTTTGTATGCCTTTTAAACAATTAAAAGGTGATAGCATTATATGTACTTAAGCTATAACAAGTATAATTTAAATAAATAGAACTAACAGTGTTAACTACAATTCTATTTATATAACCCCAAATTATAAATATCTTAGATATTCATTTATTTATCATCCTATCTGTATACAATATCAGCGGCTATTAAATAAGGTACACTCATAAGGTACAACCATGAAAAAACAGATCAGCTTATTGGCACTTTTATGCACCGCTTCTGGTGCTTACGCAGAATCAGCACCTAAAAATGTAATTTATATGATTGGTGATGGCATGGGTCCGGCTTACACCACGGCTTACCGCTATTTTAAAGATGACCCTGCAACAAAAAAAGTAGAAGGCACGGTTTTTGACACTATTTTAAAAGGCATGGCTCATACCTACCCTGACGACCATACTTATGTAACAGACAGTGCAGCGGGTGCTACAGCACTTAGTAGCGGTCATAAAAGTTATAATGGCGCGGTTGCTGTAGATACAGAAAAAAAACCAGTTAAAACTATGCTTGAAATTGCAAAAGAGCGTGGTATGACAACAGCGCTAGTTGTAACGTCACAAATAAACCATGCAACGCCTGCCAGCTTTACAGCTCACAATGAATCTCGTTACAACTACGATGATATTGCCAACGATTATATTGATAATAAAATTGCTGGTAAATTACCCGTTGATTTAATGCTAGGTGGCGGTACTAAATATTTTATTCGTGATGACCGTAATTTAGTTGAAGAATTTAAAGCGGCTGGCTACCAATACGGTGACGATATTAATAATTTGGGCCAAATTACACAAATACCTGCCATAGGTTTATATGCAAGCAAAGGCCTGCCATTTGCACTTGATATGAACCCAACTCGCCTTACTCAGTTAACATCTAAAGCACTTGGTTTACTAGATAACCAGAACGAAGAAGGCTTTTTTATGATGATTGAAGGCAGCCAAATTGATTGGTGTGGTCACTCTAACGATATAGCCTGTGCGATGGCTGAAATGGACGACTTTGCTAAATCAATCGAAAAAGCAAAAGCGTACGTTGATAAAAATAAAGATACTGTACTTGTAGTTACAGCCGATCACTCAACGGGTGGCTTAACTATTGGTTCGCACGGTCAATTCAAATGGGAAACAGACGTAATTAAGGGTGTTAAGGCAACGGCAAGTAAGTTAACAGACAAACTTATGGAGTCTAAAGACTTAAAACCAGTATGGACTGCTAACACCAATATTGAATTTACAACTGAAAACCAAATAAAACTTGAACAAGCTAAAAAAATGGGCGAAAAAGCGCTTAATTTAGCTGTTAAGAGTATTATTAGCGATGCAAGCTTTACTGGCTGGACAACAGGCGGGCATACCGCTGTAGACGTGCAGGTATTTGCCTATGGCAAAGGCAGTGAACAATTTATCGGCTCACAAAATAATACTGATATTGCAGATAAGCTGATTGGCTTTATTAAGCAGTAAGCTTTACGTGGTTTTTAACACAAAAAGCCCGAACATTTGTTCGGGCTTTTTATTAAATTTTATCGCTGTATTTATATAGAGCGCTTAAATAAGCGTTAAGCGTATATATCGACGCCTATTAAATTTTGTACTTCTGCTCTGCGCTCTAAATTAGCAAATTCAGTATAAGTAGAAATCGCTTTGCTTACTTGAACTGTAGGTTGGTCGTAAATTGTTTGGCTGTATTCATTGCTTTTAGCACTGCTTTTAAAAAGCTGATTAGCAAGTTCAACACCCTCAACACTGCTTTTTACGTAATCGGTATTTGTTTTGTTAGCAGCCGGTTGCTCTAATAAACTCTGTGGCTTATTAGTAACAACTTTAGTAGAGCTAACCCTACCCGGAATATCTCCGGTAAAAAAACCTGAACCAATAGGCAGCGTCATTACGCGTCTCCAACCTTAATAATGCATAAAATTATGATTTAAAAACAACCAATTTGCAAATAATACTTGAATTCAAGATTTGGTTACTCTCGACCTGGTAACTTTTTCCACGTTACTGTATCGCGCACATATTTAGGTTGAGCGTCACTCGCTTTTACAACGTCCCCTGCTAAAAACGCGGCTTCAACATGCGCTAACATATAACGTGCATCAGGCAATGTAATTTCAGTATTAATTGTCACGTTTGCAAAGTCATTAAGCGCATCAGGATAGGTTTTAAAGCCCGTACCCACCGCTACAGATGGCTCCGTGGCTGCTATATACTCATTATTTAGTAAATCAGGTTTTATAACGCATTCTTGGTTAACTAAAAGCATTAAATTATTTTGCGCTTGGTAATGTGCAAAGTATATCTCCCCCATACGCGCATCTATACTTGGATAGACGCTCAGGCTGCCGTTTTGCTCAAACGCTTGTTGAGCCATAGTAGCCAGTGTAGAAACACCTACAAGCGGCAAATTAGTTGAATATGCTAAGCCTTGTGCTATTGCTACACTAATACGTACACCGGTGAAACTACCTGGCCCTTGGCCAAAACCGATTACGTCTAAATCTTTTAATTTACAGTTTGCTTTAGTTAAGAGCTCATCTACAAGTGGAAGTATTTTTTGGCTATGCTGCTGCGGACACTCTTCAAAATGATGAAACGTTTGGCCCTGGTAATGTAAAACAATTGAAAGTGCTTCAGTTGAAGCATCAAGGGCAAGAATATTACTTTTGATCATTTTAGTACTCTAATTAATTTGTTTTAAAAATGTATTGGCATCTTCTAAGCTTCGCGTGCGGCGCATCGGCGGTAAGCTTTTCAAAAATACTTGGCCATATTGGCGTGTAACTAAGCGATTATCGCATATTACAAGTACGCCTTTGTCTTTACTATCTCGAATTAAACGCCCTACACCTTGTTTTAGCGCAATAACAGCCTGCGGTAATTGTATGTGTGAAAAAGGGTCTTTTCCTTGCATTTGGCAATCTTGCATTTTAGCTTGTAGCAATGGATCGTCAGGGGCTGCAAATGGCAATTTGTCTATAATAACACAGCTTAATGTACTGCCGCGTACATCAACACCTTCCCAAAAAGAAGCCGTGCCGAGTAATACCGCATTACCATGGCGAGTAAACTTCTCTAAAATAATACGCTTAGACATTTGCCCCTGCATATAAACTGGGTAGTCTATTTGTGTAGTAAGCCCTTCGGCCACTAAGTGCATCATTCGATAACTAGTAAATAGCACAAAACAACGCCCTTGCGCTGATTTTATAAGCTCAAGTGTTAGTTTTACAATCGCATGCGGCATATTATCAGCGTGCGATTCAGGTAAGTAGCGGGGTAAACACAGCAGCGCCTGGTTAGGATAATCAAATGGGCTATCTACCATCATGCTTTGTTTTGGTTTTAAACCTAGGCTTGCATTAAAATGCTCTAGTTTATTATCAACCGAAAGTGTTGCTGAAGTAAATACAAAGCCTGCGCCCGTGTCTTGCATCATTTGAGCAAACTTAGCTGATACATTTAATGGCGTTATATTAATTGTTAAATAACGGCGCGTTGTTTCATACCAATAACTAAAGCCAGTTTGGGCTGTGTCAAAAACCCGCTCTAACTGCCCTTTAAATGCCAAGGCACGCTCAAACGGATGCTCTATTTTATCGCTTCTGTCTAAGCAAAGTTTAAGTACTTGGTAAACAAAATCTAAATCACTGATGACACGATGAAGCGCCGCGCATATTTGTTTATCGCTGAGTTTTTCTCGCCAATCGCCACGACTGCCATCAACGCCAAATTGTAATCGTAAGTCAGCTACGCTTGTCTCAAGCTTGTTTAAGCTTTTACCCAGTTGCAGCATATCGGGAATTTCAGCTCTATAAATAGCACGTAAATCGTTAATTAAATCCACAAGCTTTTTAGTGCTTACACTTTCACCAAAATAATCACTGGCAATTTCGCTTAACTGATGGGCTTCATCAAATATATACGCATCAGCTTTTGGCATAAGTTCAGCAAAGCCACTTTCTTTTACAGCCATATCAGCAAAAAACAAATGGTGATTAATCACAACCACATCGGCATCGGCCGCAGTTAACCGTGCTTTGCGAATATAACAGCTTTGAAAATCTGGACATTCTTTGCCTAAGCAGTTATCAGCTGTTGAATTTACATAAGGCAATACTTTGGCATCATCTTCTATACCAATACAATCGGCTAAATCGCCCGATTGCGTTTCGCTTGCAAACTTAGCTACCATGGCTAGTTGATGCATTACGTCAGAGTCGTCAGTAGGTACATGCGCAACATGTTGATTAAGTCGGTAGGTGCATAGGTAATTGGCGCGCCCTTTTAATAAGGCGGTTTTTTTTGAAGCACTTAAAGCTTTAACTAGTTGCGGTAAATCGCGGTGATAAAGCTGCTCTTGTAGAGCTTTAGAGCCTGTTGATATTATCGTGCGCCCTTTTGACTTAAGTGCAGGGGCTAAGTATGCAAATGTTTTACCAGTACCCGTGCCTGCTTCAACAACTAATTGTGAGCTGTTTTTTAATGCATCCGCAACAGCTACTGCCATATCAATTTGTGGTTGGCGAGGCGTATACCCATCTAAAGATAACGCCAAAGGCCCGGTTGCACTAAACAGCTGTTTGATAATACCAATCACTTTAAAATAAATAATAGCGGGATTTTACGTAAGCAAAGCATTAAGGGCAAGTAATTACAAAACCCACTTTTACTTTACGAATTAGTACGCACTTTAATAGTGTAATTAATCATTCGATTTTACAATATACTGTGTATTTATAACGTACATTTAATTTAATAATGACAATATTTACAAAGCCCAATTTCCTATTAACTCCTACTAAAAATAATCCCTATTAAAAGCTATATTTAGACATAAAAACTGTGACTCTGAAATATTACAGGAGTACCATACGCGGGTTTATAATCCTCTTTTTCGTGTGTCGTTTAAAAATAGTAAGGTTAGCCAATGAATGCTTGGTATCTCATTTGTTTTCTCTCTGCCATTGCAATTTTTATTGCTTTTGCAAACCAATATATCCTCAAAATGCAAACTACAATTGCCATTACTACAGGCTCAGTTGTTATTTCTTTATTATTGATTATTGCCGTTAAATTATTAGGCGATCAAAATGCATTAGCCATGACCCAAATTGTTTCCAGTATTAACTTTAACGAGTTATTACTCAAAGGTATGCTCGGATTTTTACTTTATGCTGGCGCATTGGAAATTAACCTTATGGCGCTTCGTAAACAACGATGGGAAATAACCGCACTAGTGCTATTTTCAACCATTGCTTCTACTTTTATAGTCGGTTATTTAAGTTTTTATCTATTTGCCTTATTTGGCTTTGATGTACCATTTATATACTGTTTATTATTTGGCGCACTTATTAGCCCAACCGACCCTATTGCTGTACTTGCTATTATTAAACAAATGCGTGCACCAGAGGGTATCTCAGTTCAAGTAGAAGGTGAGTCGTTATTTAACGATGGTATTGGCTTGGTAATATTTACGACCATTTTTTCAGTTGCTTTTTATGGCACCGATGCACAATTTGGCGATATAGCAGAACTCTTTTTTGTAGACGCCCTAGGCGGTATTGCATTTGGTTTAGTTATCGCTTTGGTTGGCCACTTTTTAATTATTAATAGCCGCGATGTAAATATTCGCTTATTAATTACCTTAACTATTCCTACCGCAGGTTTTGCCGCTGCAAATATTTGGGAAATATCAGGCGCACTTGCCATGGTAACCAGTGGCATATTAATGGGGAACATTACTCGCTCTAAAGCAACTGAGCGCACGGGGCCTGAAGATACTCGTTACGTAAAAGATTTTTGGCATGCAACCGATAGCTTTTTAAATGCCCTACTGTTTTTAATAATAGGTATGCTAATAGTAACTATGCCAATCACACTTGGTGAAATTGGCTTAGGCTTACTGATGGTACCTGCAGTATTAATAGCACGCTTTATTAGCGTAGGCGCACCCTTTGTTATCTTTAAACGCTTTAGAACTTACGATAAACACAGTGTTAAAATTTTAACCTGGGGTGGGCTACGTGGTGGCCTTGCACTGGCAATGGCAGCAGCAATCCCACGCGAGCAAGTTTTTGTAGGCGGCTCTGACCTACATAACCTAATCGTTATTGTTACTTACGTTGTGGTTATATTTTCTATTATTGTACAAGGCTTAACTATTTCGCCGCTTATCCAAAGCAGCATTAAATCAGCTGAGCAAGCAAAGTAATAAATGCTTTGTGAGCAATCAACTCAGTAACCAAGTTATTATATAAATCACTTGGTTACTGTTACTCTCGTGTTACAAAAACACTTAAAAGTTCTATAAATTGTTATCCTTTTTATTTATCTTCTTTGTTTAAATTAATCCACTTGAAATGCAAATGAAAACAATTATAATTTTGGCTTTTCCTCTGTAGGGCTTTTCAATGTCCAAAAATAATTCTCACGTGTTTTTTAATTTGATATCTATGGGCAAACGACAATTTCATTGTTTTTTTGTGCTTTTTATAATGGCTATGGCAAGCTTTAATGTGTCGGCCTCACCTAATGAGCAAACAAAAATAAAACAAATTGCACAGCTTGCAGAGTATGTAGGTGTAGATTACGTGGCAGCTGTTGGAAATGGTGAAATACTAGACCCCGACGAATATCAAGAAATGACTGAATTTTCGCACGTCATTATTGAGCAAGCTGGACAGCTATCAGGCCAAACTAATGAGTTTGATACAGTAAAGGCACAAGCTAAAGCACTGCATACAGCGATTGCTAATAAAGCGAGTGTTGCTGATGTACGTGCAGCAAGCTCAGCGCTTCGTGAGTCGCTGCTTATTTTTATGCCACAACTATCATTACCTACATCGTTGCTTGCGGTTGAGCAAACTAAAGCGCTTTTTGCTGCTAACTGCTCAATGTGTCATGGCCTAAGTGGTCAAGGCGACGGCCCGCTTGCAAAAGATTTATCGCCAGAACCTACCAATTTTACCGACGAAGAACGTGCAACTAACCGCTCATTAATGGGGTTATTTGACGCTGTAAGTAACGGCATTGACGACACACCTATGGTTGCTTTTACTCAATTTAACGAACAACAACGATGGTCTTTAGCTTTCTATGTAGGTAGCTTGGCATTTAAAGATGTTCAAAAACCACAAAATGTAGAACAAAACATTACGGCTTCGCAGATTGTAAACCTAAACCCTGCACAATTATCGGCAGGTCAAAGTGAAGCACAAGCACATTACGTTAAATGGCTTCGTGGTAACCCAGAACAATTATTTAGCGCTAACAAAAATCCGATAACAGTTACTCGCACGCAATTACTAGCAGCACAAGCCGCGCATGCTAAAGGCAATTACTCACAAGCAAGTGATTTAGCAATTAGTGCATACTTAGATGGCTTTGAGCTTGTTGAAAACAACTTAAATGCCTACGACGAGACTTTGCGTAAAAACATCGAAGTACAACTGATGAGCCTGCGCCAAACATTCAAAAACGAAAAAGATACAGCCGTCGTTGCCGAAAAAGTAAATGCGGCACTCACGCAACTCGCTAAAGCTGATAGCATGCTAAACGAAACAAAGCTAACTGATGGCGCTCTACTTTCAGCAAGTTTAATCATATTACTGCGAGAAGGCTTAGAAGCACTCTTAGTTGTTATTGCCCTTATGACTGTGCTTATTAAAACGAAACGTCAAGATGCGCTTAAGTATGTACATATTGGCTGGGTAACAGCACTTATTGCCGGTGGATTAACATGGGCTGCTGCGCAAACATTAATAGAAATAAGTGGTGCAAGTCGAGAAGTAATGGAAGGTGCTGGTGCATTGTTTGCCGCTGTAATTTTACTGTATGTTGGCGTATGGATGCACAGTAAAACAAGTGCGCAACAATGGCAAAAATACATAAAAGACAACATAGATAAGCGTCTTGAGTCGGGAACACTTTGGGGATTGGCGGGGCTTTCTTTTATTGCCGTATACCGTGAAGTATTCGAAACCGTATTGTTTTATCAGTCTTTATTAACGCAAAGCTCACCTGCTCAATATTCATCTATCGCATCGGGTTTTGCGATAGCTATAGCAATACTAGCTATTATTACGTGGGTATTAATTAAATACTCGATTAAATTACCGGTGGCTAAGTTTTTTGCCATTACCACTTACCTACTATTTGCACTCTCGTTTGTGCTTATGGGCAAAGCCGTAATTGCATTACAAGAGGCCGACATAATAGGTATTACCTCGCTACCAATGAGCTTTGATATAGCATGGCTTGGTATTAAGTCAACATGGCAAGGTATTATAGCTCAGGTATGTGTGTTCGCTATATTTAGCTTTTATATATTTAAAAGCAAAAACCAATAGTAATGCCTATCTGCTTAAGAGTTTAAGCTAATTGGCATAAGCAAAATACATAGTAAAAAGGCCCGCAAGGGCCTTTTTGAGTTAATTGCTTATGTATTTAGTAAAGTTGGTATTATCAAGCCCATGTATCTAAATGGGGGTTTTCGTCATCGTCTACGTTAGCGTTTTTTTTATTATTTTTATCATCAAGCATATTGAGCGTTTTCTTTTTTTGTAACTCACGCCTTTTTTTATTCTCTAGCTCAACTTTTTCAGCGGCCGATCCACTTTGCACACCCGCAATATGAAAAGCACTTTTTGACTCAACTTCTAGTCTGGTTATTCTTCCTAAATAAGGAATCATGATATCCATACACACTCCCTTAGTTTATTGTTTAATTATCTAAACGCTTGGTTTGGCTAATAAACAAACAAATATATACAAAAATTGCACTTTTCTTCCCAATATTATCGACAGTTATAAGATATGCTTTAATTAAGCTAAAAAAAACTTGCCATAATACGGCTGTTTATGTTTTTATGAATGCGAAATTTATTTAAACAGATAACAACTGAACGTTACTATAATAACGAGCAGTTACATAGGATAAAAAATGCGCTTAAACCTGACAACAGTACATCATCACCACCATTCACCGGAATAACCTGTCAGGTCTTTCGCTGAGAGGTTATTCCTAAAAGGAACCTCTGGCGATTCAAAAAACATTGATTCATTTTCGCCCTGAGGTTCCCCTCGGGGTTTTTAGTTTTTAAATTAAAGGAAAATGAATAATGAGTAACTCAAATCGTCTACGTATCGCCATCCAAAAAGGCGGCCGCCTATCTAAAGATTGTCAAGATCTGTTAAAACAGTTAGGTGTTAAACTTAACCTTCGTGAACAACGCTTAATTGCACACTCAACTAATATGCCAATTGACGTACTACGTGTGCGCGATGACGATATTCCTGGTTTAGTAATGGACGGTGTATGTGATTTAGGTATCGTTGGCGAAAACGTACTAGTGGAAGTTCAAGCAGAACGTGAACGTCAAGGTGTTCCAAGCGAAGTCAACAAACTTTCAAAACTAGATTTTGGTTACTGTCGTCTTGCACTTGCATGGCCACAAGAGCTAGGCGCTCGCGATAAGAGCTGGTTTGAAGGCAAACGTATTGCAACTACCTACCCAGAAATTTTAACGCAGTGGTTAAAGCGCGAAGGCATTAACGCAAGTACAGTAATGCTTACTGGCTCTGTTGAAGTAGCACCACGTGCAGGTTTATCTGATGCAATTTGTGATTTAGTATCTACTGGCGCAACACTTGAAGCTAACGGCTTAATTCAAGGCGATACAATTTTAGAATCAAACGCCTGTTTAATTCAAAATAAAGATCTTCAAGACGCTGACAAACTAGCACTAATCAATAAGCTTATGCCGCGCCTACGTGGTGTTAGACAAGCTAAAGAAAGCAAATACATCATGCTACACGCTCCAAAAAACAAGCTTGATGAAATTTGTGAAATCTTACCAGGTTCTGGTCAACCTACTCTACTTGCCCTTGCTGGTAACGAAGAGTACGTAGCACTTCACATGGTAAGCAGTGAAACATTATTTTGGGAAACAATGGAGCAGTTAAAAGCCCTAGGCGCTAACTCTATTTTAGTTATGCCAATTGAAAAAATGATGGAGTAAGTACCATGCTTCGTTGGAATGAGGAATCTTCACAAGTACAAGCAGCGGCGCTAATGCGTCCTGCAGTTTCTGTAAGCGCAAAGGTTGAAGCAATATGCAAAACTATTTTAGCTAATGTAAAAGAGCAAGGCGATGAGGCCTTACTTAGCATGGCCAAAGAGTTTGATAATAGAGCTAACCCACGTTTGCGTGTACCGCTAGATGAAATTAACGCATCTGAGCAAGCACTAAGTGCAGAGCTTAAATACGCAATTGACACCGCTTATGCAAATGTTAAACGTTTTCACGAAGCGCAGTTGCCAAAAGATAT
The DNA here is from genome assembly GCF_008370255.1 of Pseudoalteromonas sp. FUC4. Taxonomy (GTDB): domain Bacteria; phylum Pseudomonadota; class Gammaproteobacteria; order Enterobacterales; family Alteromonadaceae; genus Pseudoalteromonas. The sequence goes on from NZ_SEUI01000002.1 coordinate 293,409, forward strand.
TAAATTATCGACCCAACCAGGCGTTGTATGTGAACTGAAATATCAAGCCATCGAAGCAGTCGGTATATATGTACCCGGTGGCAGTGCTCCACTGCCATCGTCGGTTATTATGCAAGGTGTATTAGCACAGTTAAGCGGCGCTAAAACCGTTGTACTTGCTACGCCGGTACAAGGTGACAAAGCAATTAACCCTGCTATTTTATATGCGGCTAAGTTATGTGGCATTACTACTTTAATAGAAAGTGGTGGCGCAGGCGCAATTGCAGCAATGGCATATGGCACCGAATCGGTTCCTAAAGTAAACAAAATTTTTGGCCCAGGTAATAGCTTCGTAACAATGGCTAAACAGCTCGTTGCGCAAACTATCCCAGGTATGGCAATTGATATGCCAGCAGGTCCTTCTGAAGTATTAGTTATTGCAGATGAACGTGCAAACCCAGAATTTATAGCCGCCGATTTACTCTCACAAGCAGAGCACGGCGCAGACTCGCAAGTTATTTTACTATGTAACAGCGAAAATATTATAGAACAAACTCAGCAGGCACTTACACGCCAGTTAGCTAATTTGAGCCGCAAAGAAACAGCCGAGCAAGCGCTTGCTAATTCTTCACTTATTTTGGTTGATTCAGTTGAGCAAGCATTTGAAGTATCGGCGCAATACGGCCCAGAGCACTTAATTTTACAATTAGCTGATGCAACTCCTTACCTAGATAAAGTTAAAAATGCAGGCTCAGTATTTGTAGGTGACTACACACCAGAATCTGCAGGCGATTACGCATCGGGTACTAACCACGTGTTACCAACGTATGGTTATAGTGCAACTTACTCGAGTTTAAACTTGCTTGATTTTTTCCGTACATACACAGTGCAAACAATTACTAAAAGTGGTTTAACGCAGCTTTCAAAAGCAATTTTACCACTTGCAGACGCAGAAGGCCTTGATGCCCACGCTAATGCGGTTTCAATTCGTTTAGAGGCAATTAAAAATGAGCAATGAGAGCGCACAATCGTCTAGCTTATTACCTAAAAATATTGCAGCTCTTGCTGCCTATAGCTCTGCTAAAAGTGAAAAGCTAACCGGTACTACGTGGCTAAATGCTAACGAAAGCCCGTATGCTAAAAACCTTGAACTGAGTATTGAAGATTTAAATCGCTACCCCGATCCACAACCGCAACTGGTTATTGACAGGTACGCAGCTTATACAGAGCTTAAAAGCGAAAATGTATTAATGACGCGCGGTGCAGATGAAGGCATTGAGCTTTTAGTACGCACTTATTGCGAACCTGCAAAAGACAGCATTGCGTTATTTTTACCAACCTACGGTATGTACAAAGTAACGGCTGATACTCATAACGTTGCTATTAATAGCCTAACGCAAGCGCTATTACTTGATGGTAGTGTGGATGAAATAGTTGCAGCTGTTGGCAGCTCAAAATTGGTATTTATTTGTAACCCAAATAATCCAACGGGTAGCTTAACGCCTCTTGATAAAGTAAAAGCAATTGCAACAGCCCTTGCGGGTAAAGCCTTAGTAATTGTTGATGAAGCCTATATAGAGTTTTGCCCAGAGCAAAGCGCCACTAAACTTATTAATGAGTTTAGTAATGTAGTGGTTTTGCGTACACTTTCTAAAGCCTTTGCACTTGCAGGCCTTAGAACTGGTTTTACACTTGCACAACAAAGTGTACTAGCGCCAATTCGTAAAGTGATTGCGCCGTATCCGGTATCGGGTGTGGTGGCAAGTATTGCAGCGCAAGCAATTGCACCTGATGCAATTACATCAATGCGCCGCCAAGTTACTATTTTAAATAGCTTAAAAGCTAAGTTGGTAGATTGGCTAAACGCCTCTCCTGCTGCATTAAAAATTCTCACTGGTGAAGGTAACTTTGTTACTTTAAAATTAGCCGATAAAAACTACTTTAAAATTGCACTTGAGCAAGGTTTGGTTATGCGCGCTTTTACGCTATACGGTGAAGACGATTGGCTACGAATTTCTATTGGCAGTGAACAAGAACTTGAACAAGTAAAAATTTGGTTAGATGGCTTACAAACGCCGGCTACCGCAGCATCTTTAGCAGGAAACGAAGTATCATGAGTAACCCCTATTTATTTATAGACCGCGACGGCACTATTATTGAAGAGCCAATTACCGACAAACAGGTAGATAGCCTTGAAAAGCTAGCATTTTTACCTGGTGTTATTCCTGCGTTATTACAATTACAAGCCGCAGGTTACCGTTTAGTAATGGTATCTAACCAAGATGGCTTAGGCACAGACAGCTTCCCGACTGCTGATTTTGACATAGCACAAGATAAAATGATGGACATAATGCAAAGCCAAGGCATTAGCTTTGAGACCGTATTAATTTGTCCACACTTTGACGAGCAAAACTGTGATTGCCGTAAACCTAAAACAGGTTTATTAACTGAGCTTATGCGCTCTGGCAAAGTCGATTTAGCACGTTCATATGTAATTGGCGATCGCCAAACAGATATTGGCCTTGCACAAAACTTATGTTGTGAAGGCATTTTGTACGATGGCAGCTGGCCTGCCATTGTTACCAAGCTAACCACAGCCAACCGCGAAGGTCGTGTTACCCGTAACACCAAAGAAACCCAAATTGATGTAGCCATAAACCTAGATCAAACTAAAAATGGCAGCATAGACACCGGACTTGGCTTTTTTGATCATATGCTTGATCAAATTCGCACCCACGCAAACATTGGTTTAAACATTAAAGCCAAAGGCGATTTACACATAGATGAGCACCACCTTGTTGAAGATATTGGTATTGCTCTTGGTGTTGCACTTAAACAAGCGCTTGGCACTAAATCGCAAATTGCACGCTATGGTTTTGCGCTTCCTATGGATGAATGTAAAGCCGAAGCACAAATTGATTTATCGGGTCGTGCTTCATTTGTATTAAACGCTAACTTTAGCCGCGAAAAAGCAGGCGACTTAGACGTGCAAATGGTTGAGCACTTTTTCAAAAGTTTAAGTGATAACGCCGCTATTAGCCTTATTTTATCGGTAAGCGACGGTAACTGTCATCACCAAGTAGAAGGCTTATTTAAAGCGTTTTCACGTGCTCTTCGTATGGCAGTAGCACAAGACACGACCCAACAAACAGCCAGCTCTAAGGGATGTTTATGATTGCCATAATTAATACCGGTTGTGCCAATATAAATTCAGTACGCTTTGCGTTTGAACGCTTAGGGCAAACGCCAACAGTAATTACATCACCAGAGCAATTAGCGGGTTTTGAACGCGCTATATTGCCAGGTGTAGGTCATGCGTCGGTTGCTATGAAACGCCTAGTAGATAACGGCTGGCAACAAGCTATAAATGAATACCAGCGCCCACTGATGGGAATTTGTTTAGGTATGCAGTTACTGTGCGAAAGCACCGAAGAAGGTAACGTACAGTGCCTAGGTAAAATACCAGGGCAAGTAAAAGCGCTTGATGTAGGCAATTTAACGTCGCCGCATATGGGTTGGAATAACTTAAGCGTTAATAAAGAGCATGCATTAACTAAAGGGCTAACGCTTGATGAGCAAGTTTATTTTGTTCATAGCTTTGCGCACACCGTAAACGACGCCACACTAGTAAGCGGCGAGTACGGTCAAACCTTTTCAGCCATTGTTGCTAAAGACAATTACGCAGGCATGCAATTTCACCCAGAGCGCAGCGCAAAAGTTGGCGCACGTTTATTACAAAATTTTGTTGATTGGCAGTTATAAGCTGCCCATTAACTAACAAAAAAGAGATTATTTGTGATTATTCCAGCATTAGACGTATTACAAAATCAAATTGTGCGCTTGTACCAAGGTAAATACGACACAGCACAGTTTTACCCTTTCGAACTTGGCGCGCGTTTAAAAGAATACGCCGACAGCGGCGCAGGTAAACTACACCTTGTTGATTTAGAAGGTGCACGCGATCCAAGTAAAAAACAGTGGAAACATATTCAAGCTGCAACCAAAGCACTTAACGTACCGTACCAAGTGGGCGGCGGTATTCGCTCAGAGCAAGATGTAAGTGATTGGCTAAAAGCCGGTGCAAACCAAGTTGTTATTGGTTCAATGGCAGTAGAAAAACGCGAACAAGTAAAAGCCTGGATTGAACAATTTGGCGCAGAGCACTTTGTAATTGCCCTTGATGTAAATAAAACAGCTACGGGCTGGGCACCAGCAACACACGGTTGGTTAAGTGAATCTGAATTTGGTTTACTAGAGCTGGTAGATTTTTACGTGGGCTTAGGTGTTATTGATTTTTTATGCACGGACATCAGTAAAGATGGCACCATGACGGGTCCATCGTTTGAGCTTTACGAAGATTTAACTCGTCACAACAGCACTATTAAAGTGCAAGCTTCAGGTGGCGTAAGCTCACTTGACGACATTAAAAAGCTTAAAGAGCTTGGTGTGGGCGGCGTTATTTTAGGTAAATCATTGCTTGATGGCGCATTTAGTGTTGAGGAGGCGTTGGCATGTTATCAAAACGCATAATCCCATGTTTAGATGTTAAAGACGGCCAAGTAGTAAAAGGCGTTAAATTTAAAGGCCATGAAATAGTTGGCGACATTTTAACAATGGCTAAAGCCTATAGCGAAGCTGGCGCCGATGAATTGGTTTTTTACGAGATCAGCGCAAGCGTTGAAAAACGCCTACTTGATGTAAACTGGGTAGAGAGCATTGCACGTAATATCGATATTCCATTTTGTGTAGCCGGCGGTATTAAGTCGGTCGCTGATGCAGCGCGTGTTTTAGAGCGCGGCGCAGACAAAATAAGCATCAACAGCCCTGCTATTGCGCGCCCTGAACTTATTAAAGAATTACACGATGAGTTTGGCAAGCAATGTGTTGTTGTAGGTATTGATAGCTTTTTTGATGAAATTACCGGCGAGTATTTAGTGTATCAATTAACCGGCGATCCTAATGCATCAAGCCGTACGCGCTATAAAACACAAGAATGGGTTAAACGCGTACAAGATTTAGGCGCAGGCGAAATTGTATTAAACTGTATGAACCAAGATGGCGTTCGTAACGGTTACGATAACGAGCAACTAAGTAAAATTCGCGAGCTGTGTGACATTCCTTTAATCGCCTCTGGCGGTGCAGGTAGTATGCAAGATTTTGTTGATGTATTTAAACAAAGCAAAGTAGATGGTGCATTAGCCGCCAGCGTTTTTCATAAAAATGTGATTAACATTGGCGAACTAAAACAATTTTTAACAGATAACCAAGTGGCAGCAAGATTATGCAAGTAACACAACAAAACCAAGCTCAAGTCGATTTCGCTAAAAGTGACATGATCCCTGCTATTATTCAAGATGCCCGCTCGGGTGTTATTTTAATGCAAGGCTTTATGAACAGCGAAGCACTCGCTGTTACCCTTGATACCAATAAGGTAACGTTTTACTCGCGTTCAAAATCGCGTTTATGGACTAAAGGCGAGTCATCAGAGAACTACTTAAACGTAGTATCTGTGCATACTGATTGTGACTACGACTCAATTTTAGTCCTTGCCAACCCAGAAGGCCCAACGTGCCACTTAGGCACACAAAGCTGTTTTGGTGATGAAGCAAAACCAAGTTTAAGCTTTTTAGCACAGTTAGAAGATGTGATTGTTGAGCGTAAAAACGACGACCCATCAAAAAGCTACACTGCATCATTATTTGCAAAAGACTTAAGCCGTAGCTGTCAAAAAGTAGGTGAAGAAGGCGTAGAAGTGGCACTTGCCGCTATGAAACACGATAACGATGAGCTAACAAACGAATCTGCTGATTTAATTTATCACCTTACAGTATTACTACAACGCCAAGGCTTAGCCCTTGAAGATGTAGTTAAATGCTTGCAAGGTCGCCATAAATAGTACTTGCTAAAGAAAATTACAAAAGGCCCATATTTTATGGGCCTTTTTGTTTTTCGCTTTTAGTTGAATAAATTATGTATGGTATAGTGCAAGGCTCAATTAATCGGTTACTGTGAACTATGAAAAACTATATTACTCCTTCCTTCGTCGCATTTGTTTTAGTTGTCGCATTTATTTTAGCGGGCTGTACCAGCAAAACTAATCAGACTACAACGAAAGCAACCACTACTACAACGAAGCAGTCTGTAAAAACCACAGTAATACCCGATGAATGCAGCACCATTAATAACCTAATAAATGGTTATGAGTCTGGTTTTAATTCAATAAAAACAGATAAAGTAAATAACCAGTTTACTAATCAATGGCGTACTAATTCTCATATGATTGGAGCAAACTGTACAGTTACTTTAAATAAGTCAGAGCAAGCAAGCTACCAATGCCAAACACCTGTTAATACACAAACGCAAACCGTAAAGTCTCATCAAAAACTGGCTAAGCAATTACGCCAATGCTTAACCAAAACAGGTTGGTTTGAAAGTCAAAAAGAAACAGCAAGTTCAATTTACAGCACCTTTGTACTCGATACTAAAACCCCAGTGATTACACTCTCAACTAATCAAGAAGGTAAAGGATTTACTACTCGCTTTGAAATTGCACCACCGTTAGGACTTTAATATGCGCCAATTAAATCAAAACAAAAAACCATCTAAATTTAAAACTGATTGCCTAGGAATATGCGAAAGGCGCAGCGGTTACTGCACCGGATGTGGGCGTACCAACGAGGAAATATTTGATTGGATAATATTATCTGAAGATGAAAAAAAAGCGATTTTAGAAACACCGCGAGCCGATATCTCAAAAGCGTAATGGAGCTAAAAGCCTCAATATCCCGAGGCTATAAATTAACGCTATGCTTTATCGAGCGCTTGGCTTACATCAGCAATTATATCTGCAATGTTCTCAATACCGACTGACAAACGGATTAAATCGCGACTTACACCCGCATTAGCAAGCTCTTCATCATTTAGTTGGCGGTGTGTAGTTGATGCAGGATGGCACGCAAGCGACTTGGCATCGCCAATATTAACTAAGCGTAAAATCATGTTTAGCGCATCAATAAAACGAGTACCCGCTTCTAGGCCACCAGCAATACCAAAGCTTAAAATACCCGATGCTTTACCACTGGTAATTTTTTGACTCATTTCGTTATACGGGCTTGATTTAAGCCCTGCGTAGTTAACCCAAAGCACTTTTGGATGGTTTTCTAAATACTCAGCCAGATACTGCGCATTTTCGCAGTGGCGATCCATTCTTAAGCCTAAGGTTTCAAGGCCAATTAAAATGTCAGATGCGTTTTTAGGGGCAAGCGCTGCGCCAGTATTTCTAAGTGGCACTACTCTACAGCGTCCAATAAATGCAGCTTCAGCAAAGGCTTCGGTATAAACCACATTGTGATACGACGGATCGGGCTCGTTCATCATTGCAAAGCGCATGGCATTCGCTTTCCAATCAAATTTTCCTGAGTCGACAATCATGCCGCCAATGGCTGTACCGTGCCCGTTTATATACTTTGTCAGTGAGTGAACCACTATATCGGCGCCCAGCTCAAATGGGCGGCATAAATACGGCGTAGCCACGGTATTATCAACAATAAGCGGCACACCTTTGCTGTGTGCAATACGTGCTAAACGTTCAATATCAACAATATTGCCTGCCGGATTACCAATAGATTCACAAAAAACAGCGCGGGTGCTGTCGTCAATTGCATTCTCGAACGCGGTAAAGTCATCGGCCTTTATCATGCGTGCTTCAATACCTTGCCTAGGTAAGGTATGTGCAAATAAGTTATACGTACCACCATATACTTGGCTAGTGCTTACAATGTTAGTACCGACTTCACACAAACATTGAATAGCATACGTAATAGCAGCCATCCCAGAGGCAACAGCCAGCCCACCAATACCCCCTTCCATCGCGGCAATACGTTGTTCAAGTACGGCATTTGTTGGGTTCATTATGCGGGTGTAAATATTCCCAGGTACTTTTAAATCGAATAAATCAGCACCATGCTGCGTGTTATCAAATGTATAAGAAGAAGTGTGATAGATAGGCACGGCTGCCGATTTGGTCGTAGCCTCGGATTCGTAACCGTGGTGCAGTGCTAATGACTCTAATTTCATAATTTATTCCTTCAATTAATTTACTACTAACCTAGCACTTCTTGGCTATAAAATGCACATGAAATATACTAAAGAGTGCTGAGGTGATTTGATTCAAGTTAAAGGCAGGTCAGAGCGAAATATAGTCATTCACACCTAAGAACTACACTTTAAAGTGGTTTAGGGTATGTGCTTACTGGCTACGAATAATGAGCGAAAATCATTTGATGATCACCGCTTTTCTTTCGAGCCAGTAAGTGCTCCACGGCTCGCTAACGAATACTCAGGGCACGCACACAAACTGCTGGCTATATTTCTTTCGAAGAGCGTGGAATACATACCAATCCTTTATAAATAGGAGTGGATGATTATGTCGATAGATCAATTTGCTGCACATATTGGCTTAGATTGGGCAGATAAAAAACATGATGTTTGTATTCAATTTAAAAATGGCGAGCGTCGTTTTGAGGTAATTCAACATATACCAGAATCATTAGATACTTGGCTCAATACGTTGCACAAACAGGTAAATGGGAGAATCGCTGTTGCGCTGGAGTTAAAAAAAGGCCCAATAGTGTATGCACTACAAAAATACCCCTTTATTACAGTTTTCCCCGTTCATGCGTTGTCACTAGCACGTTACCGCCAAGCATTTTCACCTAGCGGTGCCAAAGATGACCCTCAAGATGCAGAGTTAGCACTTGACCTTATGCTACGCTATCCAGAAAAAATAAAAACAATTGAACCAAGTACCGGTGAACTCAGGCTATTACAACAATTAGTTGAACAACGAAGACTGCTGGTTGAAGATAAACGACGTTTTGTTAATAGGCTTATTAATACACTTAAGCAGTACTACCCTCAGCCTTTAGAATGGTTCTCCCACCGAGACAGCGGGCTATTCTTAGATCTCATTGCTAAATGGCCTAGCCTTCAGCTACTTAAAAGAGCTAGAGCTAATACAATACGGCGTTTTCTGAACTCTAAAGGTGGGCCCGCTGTTAAGCATACAGAATCACGGATTGAGCACATTAGAAATGCACTTCCACTTACAACGGATCAATATGTTATAGAAGCTAATATGTTGCTCGCTGTAACTCAGGTAAAGCAAATCAAATTAGTAGTGGAGAGTATTAAAGTTTATGACGTGCGTATTGATGAGTTGTTTAAAACATTACCAGATGCAGACATTTTCAAATCCTTACCAGGTATCGGGCCATGTATGGGGCCTAGAATGTTAGCGGCTCTTGGGGATAATCGTAACCGTTTTAATAGTGCCGAAGAAATTCAAAATTACGCAGGTATTGCGCCTGTTACTGAACGAAGTGGACAGAAGTCATGGGTACATTGGCGATGGCAATGCTCTAAGTTTGTAAGGCAAACTTTCGTGGAGTGGGCAGCGAAAACAGTACATACTTCTTATTGGGCGGGTATATATTATCAAGGACAACGTTCTAAAGGTAAGTCACATCAATCTGCTATTAGAGCGCTTGCATTTAAATGGATACGCATAATATATCGGTGTTGGAAAACGAAATGTTGCTACGATGAGGCTAAGTATTTAAAGGCACTTAAAGAGCGTGATTCGCCATTATTAAAGACATAAATGACTTGATGAATGCCTCAGGGCGTGAAGCGGACGTTGAAGCTTTCGAATTCCTCTTCTATTTTTTCATAACTAGCAACTAGCTTCTATAGTCATGGAAACGACCCAATGGGTCGATTTTATGCACTGTGCAAAGCGCAATAGTTATAAAAATGTGACATATGGCAACACGTTATAATTTATGTTACAACTGGTCAATCAGAGAAACGACCCGTTGGGTTGATATTAAATTGTTATGTAGTTTCTGTTAGCAGGGAGTAATTTTGAGCACTTTTCAATACGAGCATAAAATAGAGTATATTAAAAATATAAACGACTATTTAAAGTTGTTAGCTACTCTATCGTCGGCTTTGCTTCTACTTACCCCTACTATGTTAGTAAGTGTATTCATTGACTCAACATACAAAGAAGCCTCTATAGCGGCCACCATCGGATTTGCATATTCAATCTTGGCTGCAACATCATCAATTTTTTTTACTACTGACGCTATGCAATATCAAAATAATGATAAATATTGGACCTCTGGCCTTCAAAGGCATAAGTCATTTGTGTTTTGCTTTTATAGTTGTCAATTTGTGTTTTCTTTATCCGTTTTTGCATTAGCGTTATTTATTGCAATCAATATATTGCCCTAAACTACATAACAAATGCATTAACTACTCACTGCGCTCGCTAGGTATTTTAGCCTACGTGTTTTTGCCCGTTATACGGGTGTTAGGCGAATATGGAAGTTTCATGGCATGGCAAAATTAAAAATCCCTGAGGATATAGAAGTACTAAAACAGAGAGTTATTTTAGCTTTAGGTGATGTAAAGTCCGAACAAGAAAATACAAAGGTTGACAACAATTTTCTTTTCACTGCAAAACGCACTGATGCAGGAAGAACATTACCTCCATATTATCTCGTTTTCTTTTTGTTAAATGATTTATTAGGTTTTAAGAACCTTGGTAGATTTGAAAAAATATCATGGTCGTTACCAATTGACTTTAGAGGTAAGGCTTTTTTAATTGAATATCGAAAATTTGGGTTGGGCGTTTTTGCCGATAATTTAGAAACTGATGAAATCGAAGCACAAGAGATTGTTAAAAACATCCATAAGGCTGTAAAAGTAGCTAAACCATATTTTGAATGGGTTGCTTCTGAAGCAGTTAAAAGTTCTAAATTAAACGTCAAAAACAATAGTTCTAACTTATTCAACGCTATCAATATCTTGTTGAGTTATATAAAAAAGAAAAACAAGAAGCTGAAGATCGTAAAGATGAAGTACATAGAGAAACAAAGAAAACTTCATATGGAGAAGCTACTTCAATTCATATCCCTTCTGCTCAATTACGAAAGAATGCCAATTGGTTAGCTACTTCGGCTATTGAAGCATTCTTTAGCTGGACTGAGCATTTGTTCGTACATCTAAGTATTGTTACTAAAAACATTGACGATGGCGAAAAAGTTGCAGATCTAGCAGGTGCTGAATGGCAAGTGAAATACACTACTGCAATAGATATTAACATCAAAGAAAATAAAATATTCTTTGATGAATTAATTTTCTTAAGAAGACAATTTAGGAACTTTATTGCCCATGGCGCATTTGGTAAAGATGGTGAAACCTTCACCTTTCATTCAAGTACAGGCGCTGTTCCAGTATTGATGCCTCACCAAAAAGGCAAAAATAAGTTTTCACTTTTTGGTGATATTTCGTTCAATGAGGATGAGGTGATATCTTTACTCGAACGTTTTATTGAGCATTTATGGTCGTCTGAAATACAACCAGCAATGTACTATGTTATGGATAGCGTTTTGCCTACAATACTTACAATGGCTAATGATGGCTCATATTCGAGAGCTATGGTTTCAATGGAAGATATGGAAAGCTTTGTGAAGCATTTAAATTACCAATTCGATCAAGCGGCTAATATGGATTGGTAAATTCGCCATACAAGCTGTTTAACAGTGTTTTACGAACGTCCGCAAATGGCACTCTCCAGCCATTCAACAACATAAAATATTAATAATAATTGGCAAGGTATTTTACTGTGTCGGATGGCGCTTTGCTTATCCGACCTACACAGGCACTTACCAGTCATAAATAAACCACCCAAACATCAACAAAAAAGGCGCTTCCATTACGGTAAGCGCCCTTCTCTTATCTCACTAATTACTTATTTTACGATTGTCATTTCGTCTAACAAGTTTTGTGCATTATCTACTTTATCCATTACCCACAGCATGTAGCGAGAATCAACGTGGATTGAGCGATTAAGCTCAGGGTTGTAATCCCAGTCACCAATAATACTTTCGTAAACACCGTCGAACAGTAAACCAACAAGCTCTGCTTTGCCGTTAAGTGTTGGCGAACCTGAGTTACCACCGGTAGTGTCTACATTTGATAAAAAGTTAACGGGGACTGTATTCATGCCACCCGTGTAATCACCGTAAAGCTTGGCTTTAATTTGCTTTTGTAACTTTTTAGGTGCATTAAATGGGTCAACATCGGTGTTTTTAGCTAGTAATCCTTCAAGCGATGTAAAGGGTGTTGCTACCAAGCCGTCTTGAGGTGAGTAGCCGCCTACAGTGCCATAGGTTACTCGTAGTGTGCTGTTGGCATCGGCGTATACCGGTTTGTTTTTAGCTTTGTTGAACGCAATGATTGCGCTCATTAACTCTGGGCGAGCTGCTTGTAATTTACCTGCAAGTGCTTTTGATTTATCTTCCTGTGCTTTCATTACTTTAAAGATTGCTTTAGCGTACTGCATAAATGGGTCTTGGCTTTGATTTAGCTGGCTAAACGATTGTTCAAATAATGAATTGCGAACAGTGGCATTATCAAGTCTTGACTGTTCATACATGCTATCAAGTAATGCGCTTTGAGTTGCTTTATCAAACCCATTTTGTACTTTAAATACGTTATCAACCTCGCTAAAACGCTCTTCTTTTGGAAGTGCTGCATACAGCTCTAAAAAGTGCAGTAAAATAGCTTTATCTACTTTGCTATCATAACGGCGCGTCATGCGCTCAAGCCCTGCTTTAATACGAGGTAAGTCACGTTCTTGATAACCAGATTCACGTTCGCTATTTGGCTTTTGTTTTTCGTAAGCTAGGCGGTATAAACGTCGTGCTGTGCTGATCATTTGTGAGCGATGTACATAACCTAACATTCGGTCGCGTTCACTGTGCTCTTGTGATTGTGCAATTAGATCAGATAACTCACCCAATACGCTTCCGTATTGCTCTTTACGCTCACTATCGCTATTGATCCATTGTGTTAACTCTTGCTCAAACTGCTTTTTGCGCTCAAGCATAGTGCCTTTTTTGAAGCTTTCGATCATCGAACCAAAGTTTTTAATGTAGTTATTATAACCTGCAATGGTGCTTTCGTAAGCAATACGCGCTTTACTGCCGTCTTCTGAATTTTCTTCAATAAGCGACACGTATTTTGAGTTATGAACGCGTGCTTTAGGGTAGCTGTCGTTAAATACGTTATCTACCTCTGTTGCTATACGGTAGCGGTTAGTTCGCCCTGGGTAGCCTGTAACCATTACAAAGTCGCCTTCTTGCACGCCTTTGGCACTTACTTTTAGGTAAGAGTCAGGTACGTAAGGTACGTTGTCTTCGCTGTACTCTGCTGGTTTTCCATCTTTGCCTACATAAGCGCGGTAAAAACCAAAGTCGCCTGTGTGGCGCGGCCACATCCAGTTATCTATATCGCCGCCGTATTTACCTACGCCCATTGCCGGTGCATAAGATAAACGTACGTCTTTTATTTCAAGTGACTTAATTAGGTAAAACTCTAAACCACCATGAAACGAATACACGTTACAACGATAGCTTTCGTCGGCTTCACATTGCGCTACTAGTGCTTTTTCGTTTTGTTCGAGTGCATCGTAGCGTGCTTTTGCTGTTAGCTCGTTAGTACCTTTAATTACTTCATCTGTTACGTTGGTAACCGTTTTTGTTACGTATACGCGTGACCCTGGGGCTGCTGGTAAATCCTCAGCAGGACTTTTAGCTAAAAAGCCATTTTCTAAAATGTTGTTTTCAGGTGTTGAATTGTATTGAACAGAGCCATAAACACAATGATGATTTGTAACCACTAAACCCTTAGGCGATACAAACGATGCTGTACAGCCACCTAGGCTAATTACCGCGTTCATTGGGAATTCGGTTAATTTAGAAATAGATTCAACATCAATTTCAAGCCCTTTGGCTTTTAAAATTGATTCTAACTCTGGAAGTTGGTGTGGTTGCCACATGCCTTCGTCGGCTATGGCACTACTTGAAAGTGATAGTGCAAATGTGGCTGCTAATGTAGCTACAAGAGGTTTTAAACGCATTACAGAATCCTTTTTATTTGTTTCTATAACAGGTTACTCGTCAGTAGCTAATTAGGTCAATAGCCGTGCAACTATTTGTTACAATATAACGTTTTTTACATAGCATTTTGTGAAAATTTAATAAATTCTTTAGCTGGAATCGGTTTGCTAAAGTAAAAGCCTTGCATAAAATCACAGGCTAATTCGTTTAATAAAGTGTGCTGTTCTTTTGTTTCTACACCTTCGGCAACCACTGTCAGCCCTAAACTGTGCGACATGGCAATAATTGCTCTCACTAGATTACAATCTTCATTATTTAACACAATGCCATCTATAAAACTTCGATCTATTTTGAGCACATTAAAAGGATACTCTCTTAAATAACTTAATGACGAATAACCCGTACCAAAGTCATCCATTGATAAGTTAATGCCTAATGCCGTAATTTCAGTCAATATATCAACAACATTAGTGTGGCAACTCATCAGTACTCCCTCAGTAATTTCAAGCTCTAAACTTTCGGGGTTTACGTTTGCATCAATAAGTGAATTTTGAATAAAGCGCAGTAATCCTGAATCTCTAAATTGACGAGGAGATAAGTTAACTGCCATTGTATATTTCTGTCCGCGTTTACAGCTGCTTTGCCACTCATTTAAAAAATGTAATGCTTGGCTAATTACAAATTTACCAATAGGTACAATTAATCCTGTATTTTCCGCAATAGGTATAAACTCATCGGGTGTTACATTCCCTAACTCAGGGTTATGCCAGCGTAATAACGCTTCTGCGCCAATGATATCTTTATTTTTAACGTCTAATTGTGGTTGGTAATATAGTTCGAATTCATTACGCTCAAGGGCACCACTCATTTGCTCTTCAATTGATAAACGTCGCTGGATTACTTCATTCATTTGCTTTGCAAAAAAAGAATAGGTGTTTCGACCTAATGCTTTAGCTTGATACATTGCGGTATCTGCGTTACGTAGTAAATCTGAAGCTGAACTACCATTTTCAGGATACATAGCAATACCAGCACTTAACGTAACCATTAATTCGCGGCCTTCTATTTTAAATGGTTCTCTGAAGTTTTTAAGTAACATATCGACTATGCGTAGCGCACTTTTCGCACAGGTTAAATCTGGTAATAATACAATAAACTCATCGCCCCCTAACCTTCCTACCATACCGCTATCACTGATAGTTCGTTGAAGTCTTGTAGCAGCTTCAATTAATAGTTTATCGCCAACTTCGTGTCCAAGTGAGTCGTTAATTTTTTTAAAATCATCTAAATCAAGAAAACATACAGCGGCATTACCTTTATTTTCATCCGCATCTTTCAAAATTTTTGATAACTTATCTAGCGCTAAAAACCGATTAGGAAGTAATGTTAAGCTATCAAAATAGGCTTGATGGCGTATTAGCTCATCTGATTTATGCTGTTCGGTAATATCACGAACAATAACCATGACTTGCTCATATTGAGGTACATGGTTTACACGTGCTTCAAAATATACAGTGCCTTTAGGTAATCTAAGTTCGTACTCAAAGCTAACCATTACTTTTTGTTTTAGTGCTTGGGCAATATTAATCTGAAATTTAACCGCAATTTCATCAGGTAATACAGCAAACATGCTTTTACCAATAAATTCATTAGGATTAACATAAAGGTTATTCTTATTGCTGGCGTGATAGTCGACAATAGTGCCATCTTCTTGCATTAAGAAAAATAAATCAGGAATCGCTTCGAATATGGTTTCAAGCATTTTTTCTTTGAAAACAGCTTGCCCTTGGGCCTTTTTTACATCGGTTAAATCAATATCTATGCAATACATTTGTTTAATATTATATTGATTTATAAACATTACATGACTTGAATACACACACACCTGTGTACCATTCTTACGCTGTAAGGTAATCTCTGCTGCAGGAATTTCTGTACCGTTGTTAAGCCAATTAGTATGAGCCGATACAACCGCGTCTTGCATTGGGGTAGGAATAATTAAATCTTCTAGTTTTTGTCCAGCAGCTTCTTGTGCATTATAACCATAAAGATACTCACTGCCTTTATTCCAATAAATTACACGTCGTTGTTCGTCATATCCTTGCACAGAAATAGCATTAACCGCATCAAATAATTGATGAAGAGGGTCGTTTGTAACAAACTGATGAGTTAACGCATTTACAACTTTATCTATTTTCATTTCGATGACAAGGATCAAGAAAAACTTACTAATAATAATAGTATTTAATGACTAATTTTTCTCTAAAAAATGTATTTATATTAGTAATTAATTTGATTTTAGCAACAAAACAAGTCAGTAGCTCAATTTTCATACATACATTTCATGTAAATAGGTGCTTTTTAAGACAAAATGTAGCTGCCGGCTCTGAATTATCAGGCCTAATAGCTCACTCTATTTTTTATAATACCAATTTAGTCTTAGAATTATTTTTTGATAAACTTAGTAGAAAGAATATGAAAACTTCCCCTGATAACATCATTCCGTTTTTTTAACATATCTATATTTTTAATACGCTACGATTTCCAGTTTTATTATTTCATAGTGAATTTAAAAAATATCAACACATAGCGTGATCCACGCTGTAATACGGAAGATCACGCTATGATTAATTAATATAAAAAACAGTATAATTTTTATCGTTATTTATCAGTTACATCATTTGGATGTTCCACGCCAATCCATGCTTTAAATAATGCCTTTTGCGCAAGCGTTGCGTCTTTATCAGCAACTACTTTTTTTGGTTTATCAAAATCTTCTGAGAGCACTAACGTTAAAGTCTCAAGTGCATCACGACGAAGATAGTCAACCGTTACCTTGTCGCCAGCTTTAAACGTTTCTAGGCTGGTTTTTAAGTCTTTACCTACGTGATGTTTATTTATAGCAACAATCTTATCATCGGTAGTTAAACCTGCTTTCCATGCGCTTCCACCGCGGCGAACGTAGCTTAGGGTAAGTAGCTCACCTGTGTTTTTAGCGGTAGCATCAATGCTTGCAAGGGCTTTTGCTTTTTCTGGACGCTCAAATTTCAAGCCTACTTTAGTAAGTAAGTCGTCAAAGTTTATACTTGCTGGCGATTCTACATTTTCTTGCCACCAGCTTGAGTAATCACGCCCTGTTAGATCTTTTAAAATATTAAGCACGTCTACGTCTGTAAAACCAGCTGGCAATTTATGATTGTTATAAAGTGCTTTGTGCACGTCACGGTAGCTTATTTTACCTTGGCTTTTTTCAAGTAGGTCGATATCTAAAGCTAAAGAGAGCAACGAGCCCTCAGAATAAATGTTGGTGCTGTAGTTACGTGCATGATCGCCACCTTGATTAATCCATTTATCAAAGCTTGTTTCGCTTGCGCTTTGCACTTCACGGCCTGGGGTTTGTAAATGACGATTAATGGTTTTGCTCATCACTTTAAAAAATTCATCCGTGGTTTCAATACCAGAGCGAACCATTAAATGATCTTCAAAATAACTTGTTGAACCTTCAGCGATCCACAGTAGTTTTGAGTAGTTCATGTTTGTATAATCATAAGGCACCAAGCCTTGAGGGCGATATGCTTTTACATTCCATGTATGAATAAATTCGTGTGCGGCTGTGCTAATAAAACCTAAGTAATCTTCGCGACTACCAAATCGGTCACGTGGACGTTGAATAATTGTTGAATTTAAATGCTCCGTTGCACCACCTGCGCCCGACGTAGCATGTACCATAAATACATAGCGTTCATACGGATAGCCGTCCCAAATGACATTGCCGGTAGTAACTAATTTTTTAAGATCTATAAGCATTTGATCTACGTCGTAATTACCTTCGCCCCATATAACTAAATCATATTCACGGCCGTCTACTTCAAAAGTATGTAACTGATTAATACCCGTTTCGATTGGCGAATCAACAAGTACGTCGTAATCAGCTGCTTTAAAAGTATTTTTACCTTTTAAATTATCCATACCCGATACCGAGCGCCATTTTTTAGGCAGTTCTAAATTAACGGTTACAGGCTCTTGGCGAAACGAGTCACTAAACATAAAAAAACCTGACGCATCTATAAATGCATGACTGTCGTCGATATGGCGAGCTCGCTTACCAAGTTCGTTTGCATACACTTGGTAGTCAACATTAACTTCTGTTGGCTCATTAAGGTGGATGCGCCATGTACTGTGGTCAATTTTTTCCCACTTTAACTCTTTGCCATCTTCATCTTTAGCTTTGAAATAACGAACACCATTAGCAAGGTTTAGTATTTCGTAACGACCCGTACGCCATGCTGGAAGTTTTATATCAAGATGTGCTTGCGCAGTTTTTGGAAACTCTACACTTACATCACCTAAATGGTGCTGTGGTTGCGAAATTTCTAAAGAATAATTCACATCGGCAAATACAGGTGCTGAACATGCAGCTAGGATAGAAAGGGCTAATAACTTTTTCATAGAAACTCTTAGTGGAAACTTAATTGCTTGCAAGACTAACAAGCTGCTATTTAAAAGTGAATTAAATACGACAAATTGCCCTGTATACGAGTTTATACGTAGTAGCTCATTAAAATTTCTAAGTTTTTTACTAGATAACTACACATAATAAAAATTTGTTGTAAACTAAAGATAATGAAATTAAATTGATGGCGGTACGCTTAGGTGTCACAAAGATCTAACGCAGCAGATAAAAAGCTAAAACAAGCAATTGATGCTCGTATGGCTGTTGAAAGTGCACGCAAACATCAAGTGGATATTTTGTGTGACTTTACGGCTAAGTTATCGTTGAGCTGTAAAGGGCTAGATATTGAGTTAGATAACCGTCTTGCCAAATTTAGAAGTGCCCTAAATAAAGGCATGAGTTTTGAAAATATTTCTCCACTGATTAGTGAAACTTTAACATTACTTAAAAACCAAGAATCAGTTCAACAAACCCAACAACGTGATTTGTTCAACAATGTGCAAAATGCGGGTAAGCAACTACAAAAAACCAAGGGTTTACCTGATGAGACACGCAGATCTCTAAGAAACCTACTTGATAATGAAATTAATAATGTCCATTCAGTGCATGGTTATATCCCGCTTCTTGATCAACTTATATCGTTTTACCATCAAGTTTTAATCACAAAACAAGACCCAGTAATTGACAAAAAGCTACCTACTGTACAGAGCCATGCAAATAAACTGCTTGAACTTGCTAATGAACTTGTTCTGGAAGATGAAGCTACTCAACAAATTAATCATATAAAAAATAGCATTACCGCAAGTAAAACTATAACAGCATTGCTTGATGCTGCGATTAGCATTATCGATGTAGTGGTAAAAAATATAAGTAAAGAGCGTAAATCAGCGCAAAGCTTTTTAGTTTCATTAAATCAAACCCTCGAAGATTTACACAATTCTATTATCTCAACTAGCAAACACTCTGAGTCAATGGAAGTTGAGTTTGACTCATTAAATAAAAGTATCGAACTAAAAATAAAAAACCTTAATGAACAAACCCAAAAAGCCACGTCAATTTCATCTTTAAAAGAACTCGTAGATAACGAATTAAAATCACTAAGCGAAGATTTTATAGCTAAAGAAAAACTTGAGCGAAAAGACAGAGAAATGCTTAGCTCTAGCTTTAATGAAATAAATAATCGTATTGGCACTTTAGAAGGTAAGTTAACTACTTATAAAAAACGATTAAACGAGCAGCGCTTTAAAAGCTTACTTGATGGGCTTACAAAACTGCCTAACCGAGCCGCATTTGATGAACGCTACGATCACGAAATGCACTTGTTTAATGTACAACCATCAGATGTTACGCTTGCAGTTATTGATGTTGACCACTTTAAATCTATAAATGATAGATTTGGCCACACAGCAGGCGACATAACACTTCAGGTTATATCAAAAGCACTACAAAAGTCTGTTAGAAAGTCAGATTTTATAGCGCGTTATGGCGGTGAAGAATTTGTACTATTAATGCCAGGTGTATCGCTAGAAAACGCAACATTACCCCTGGATAAAGTAAGAAAGGTGATTAAAAATATCCCTTTTAAATTTAGAGAAAAACAAATCGAGATCACTATTTCGATAGGTGCAACTCAGTTTAAAAAAGGTGATACGCTATTAAAAGCCTTTGATAGAGCTGATGATGCCCTTTACGATGCCAAAAACTCAGGGCGAGATAGACTTTGTACCAGTAAGTAATGTCATAGCTATTATAACTTTATGACAAGCAGTTTTACGATTTAGCAGTAAGGAGCACGTCTATGTTAATACAGTTAAACCCAACTGGGGTTTTAGATTTACTGTCGCAATTAGAAGTTGATTTATTAGAGCAATCTTCTGCTAGTGAGCGTTATAGGTTATTTAGAAACTGCGTACTTGCAGTGCTCAATGTAGGTAGCCATACCGACGAAAGTAACGATATATACGAAAAATACCAAGATTTTGATATTCGTTTAGTAAGCCGCGAACGAGGTATTAAAATTGAACTTGAAAACCCACCCGAAACAGCATTTGTTGATGGCGAAATAATTACCGGTATTCACGAACATATATTCTCTGTTATTCGTGATATTTTATTTATTTGTCAAAAATACGAAAAAGATTTAAAAGAACAAAAAGCAATTACGCATATGGTATTCGATATGCTTAGAAATGCGGGTGCACTGCGTGTTAAAAGTGAGCCAAATATGGTTGTTTGCTGGGGTGGACACTCAATAAACGAAGTTGAATATAAATACACGAAACAAGTAGGTTATGAGCTTGGTTTACGTGGATTAAATATTTGTACCGGTTGTGGCCCTGGTGCCATGAAAGGCCCAATGAAAGGTGCCACAATTGGCCACGCAAAACAGCGTAATACCGATAACCGATACTTAGGTTTAACAGAGCCAAGCATTATTGCTGCTGAGCCACCAAATCCTATCGTAAACGAGTTAGTTATTTTACCGGATATTGAAAAACGCCTTGAAGCTTTTATTAGAACAGCTCACGCGATTATCATTTTTCCTGGTGGCGCAGGTACTGCCGAAGAACTGTTATATTTATTAGGCATATTACTGCACCCAGATAATACCAAGCAATGTTTACCTGTTATTTTAACTGGCCCTAGTGAAAGTGAAGCATACTTTAAAGAGCTGTGTGATTTTGTTGAAATAACACTCGGCAAAGAAGCACTGGATAAGTTTGAAGTTATTATTGATAACCCTCAATTAGTGGGTCAAAAGCTAAAATCAGCGATGGCTAATGTTCGTGATTATCGTAAAAGTGAAGGCGATGCTTATTACTTTAACTGGACATTAAAAATAGATAACGACTTTCAACAACCTTTTGCACCAACACATGAAAATATGGCAAGTCTTGATTTACATCTTGATCAACCAAAACAGTTACTAGCAGCTAATTTACGCAGGGCTTTTTCAGGTATTGTTGCTGGAAATGTAAAAGACGAAGGCGTTAAAGCCATCAAGCAAAACGGTCCATATGTTTTAAGCGGCGAACCTGCCCTTATGGAAAATATGGATACGCTATTACAAGCATTTGTTGATCAAGGCCGTATGAAACTCCCTGGCAGCAAATACGTTCCGTGTTACAAAATAAAAGCATGAGTTTTATAGTTTGAAACCCCATTTACTTCTTATCGATGCGCTTAATTTAATTAGGCGCATTTACGCCGTTGACGCTAATCAAAAACATCACAGCGACGAGCAAATGATACAAACGTGTTGTTCTCGTGTAGCGCATGCATGTAAAAAGCTTATAGATACCAGTAATGCAACCCATGCCATTGCTGTGTTTGATGGCGACAAAAGCTGGCGTTATCATTTTTATAAAGACTACAAACACTCGCGCGCGCCAATGCCTCAAGTATTAAAAGACGCCCTATTGCATTTTAAAACCGCAATTGAAGAAACCGGCATTGTTGTATTTGAGCCTATTAACGATGAAGCCGATGATATTATTGCAACGCTTGCGTTTAAGGCATCAAATAATCAAATAGCTAATACTGTTGTTTCTACCGATAAAGGCTTTTTACCATATATAGGCCCTTATATTACAGTGTATGATTACTTTAAAAAACTCTATTTAGATGAGAAAAGTATAAAAGAGCGCTTTGGTGTTGAACAAAATAAGCTTGTTGATTTTTGGGCTTTAGCGGGTGATAAGACAAATGATATTCCTGGCGTAAAAGGGATCGGTACTAAGTCGGCGCAGCAAATCGTTAATAACTACAATTCCATTGAGAAAGCTGCTGAAGATGAGTCTTTAAGCCCGAGTATTAAAACAAAGCTAGCCGCTAATATGGATATGTACGTAATTTCAAAGCATCTAGTTAGTTTACGCACCGACATAAATTTAGGCTTTAGTTTAAAGCAGTTAAGGCTTAATTAATCGCAAGTTAATAGCCTCTAAACATTACAAAACGTATACTATTTATTAGTTACCGGAGTTAGAGTAAACCATATTGAAAAAATTTATCCGATATTTAATTTTAGGTTTAGGGCTATATGCGCTGATAGCTGCATTGGTGATCACTTTTTATAAAGACGATCCTCAGGCCATGATTTGGCAAGACCGTGAAGCTTTCAATAAGCGTTATATCGAAAAACTATCCCTAGAGAACCCTGTAACACTCAATAGTGTTCTTGATTATTTAGGCAGCCCCGATCTTACTTATGCTAAACGAGATGGCGAACAAGTCTTTCAGATAGTGTTTTACCGTACACAGCATATAACATCTGACGGTATAACCACCATGGATGAATGTACTGGACTATTATTTAAAAATGGGCAGCTATTTTTATGGGGCCCAAGTGCATACAATAAATACCAAGAACAAAATTAGGTGAAGGTTTAATGGATGAAGCTGTTTCAACTACTTTAGAGCAGCTGCTTAATAATACGCAGCTGTTTTTAAGCTATTATAATAATAAACAAAAATGGACAGCTTTATACCCAATCGCAAGTAAGTTAGCTGAGCAATATAGAGTACTCTATGCTGAGCAGCCCTTCGCATTACAAGCCCGATTGACGCTTTACAACCCTAGTTACTCTTATGCCACAAATTTAGTTGTTAGTCAGAGTGTTATAACTGCAGCATTTTGTAAGTCTCAAAACTATGATAGTGCTCTAAGTGAGCTATACATAGTGGCTGCTCTCATTGAGCACTTATGTGTTGGAGCGCAATTAAACAAACTTTGCAAGCAAACACCTTTTCAAGATTCTGATAAAAAAATATGGAAGATGCGCCATCAATTAGCTGCAAAAGTAATGTTATCTAGTGGTGATTCTGCCAAACCCGTTACACAATTGTTAGCTAAATTAAGTAAATATAAACAAGCATTGGTAAGTGCACCTAAAATTATGCTTTACGATGGCGGCATTACCCTGATTGCTTTAGCAAATATTATTAGCATAAATGTTACTAGCAATACGGCTAACAAACATATTAATTTATTTAAAGCACTTACTGATTTGTACATTCGCACACCAAATTTGTTTGCACTACAGCTAATTAAATCGCTTATAGCCCATTTAGGGCCCTTATTACCGGGAAGCCGCGTTTTATATGCCGAGCAAACCATGATTTATTTAGCAACTGATGCACAGCAAAGGCATGTTTTAATTAGTACTGCTAATGCAAATAAATTAGCTTGGTATAGAGTAAAAGCAGCACTTAACGATAATCCAAAACAATGGCACTGCACTGACAAAACAATCAGCTTTAAAGTGTTTAACAGTGAACATGTTAAGTCAAAAAGTGAGGTTGAGGTTGATAAGGCACAGTCTTTACTTCAACTAATTAGTAATATTAAGCTGCAGCACGAATACAGCTATAAAGGATTAAGCCAGTTAATGGCGCCTCACCCTCTTGTAATTGCTAATTTATGTGAAGCAGTAAAACCTTATAATAAAGAGCATCAAGCCGCTAAAGACTTAAAGCATAGCTTATCTATGGTCGGTTATTATAATGCACCTGCAATAATTCAACGGGTTGTTTTTGAACAGTTAGTTAATGTTACCCCGCACCCTCTACAAGCCTATGTTACTAGCCGGTTAAATGGACTAGTAAAAATAATGGCTTTATTGGTAAGTAAAAATAAACACGAGCAGTTTGAGCATATCACTTTACCTTTATACGCTTACGTCCATTTTTTATTAACACACTGTAGTACACAGCTTTCTCGTAAAACACTCATTGACGACACTCCAAATAAAAAACTGAGTGCGCCGATTTGTTCATTTTTTGGGGTAAATGTGATTAATAGTGAGCAACTAGCACAACAGCTTACTCATTTATTAAGTGACAACCCCTGGACAGCTAAGCTGTTAGAAGCAGAGCAAACACCTAAAAAGCATTTAACTGATTTTCATAAACTCTGGATCACACTTAAAATTGTTGCTCAAAATGTGTTTAAACCAGAACTTTCACTAACTCCGTGGCAGCAGCAAACGTTAAATGAACAGCTAAAAATACTCAAGTGGGATAACCAAGCTGATTTTTATCAACAATTAGAATCCCTTGAGTTGTTTGATAGTATTTAGTTTATTAGAAGCTATTTTATGTCTTTATACCCATTATAACTTTCGTGTATACCCAGTATTTTTTGTATAAACTAGCAAAATGGGTAATAAATTGGTATAAATGCGCCCTTAAATTTTCAAGCACGTTCACATAAATGATCTAACAAGCGATTACTCTCTCAGGGTAATAATTTATGTGCAAATCAAACTCTTTAAAGGAAAAGTCAATGGCCAAACAAACCATCACAGTGATCAAAGGCGACGGCATCGGTCCGAGCATTATCGACTCAGCACTTGAAATATTAAAAGCCGCAGGTTGCGACTTTGATTATGAATTTGTTGATGCTGGCCTAGCTGCACTTGAAAAAACAGGTGAGTTATTACCGCAAGAAACAGTTGATACAATTGCTAAAAACAAAATCACTCTTAAAGGCCCATTAACTACGCCTGTAGGTGAAGGTTTTACATCTATTAACGTAACACTTCGTAAGCAATTTGGTTTATACGCTAACGTACGTCCAGTTAAATCATTTGTTGGTACTAAAGCACGTTACGACGATATTGATATCATTACTATTCGTGAAAATACGCAAGGTATGTACTCAGGTGCAGGCCAAGTAGTAAGTGAAGACGGTAATGAAGCAGAAGCAAAATCGATAATTACGCGTGAAGGCGCAGAAAAAATCGTAACTTTTGCATACGAGCTAGCGGTACGCGAAGGTCGTAAAAAAGTAACTGCTGTTCATAAAGCTAACATTTTAAAATCAACTTCTGGTTTGTTTTTAAAAGTTGCACGTGAAGTAGCTGAGCGTTACCCACAAATTGAATCAAACGAAATGATTGTTGATGCAACGTGTATGAAGCTGGTAATGACACCTGAAGAGTTTGACGTAATTGTAACGACTAACTTATTTGGTGATATTTTATCTGACCTTTGTGCTGGTTTAGTTGGCGGTTTAGGTATGGCACCAGGTGCTAACATTGGTGAAGACGCTGCAATTTTTGAAGCGGTACACGGTAGTGCTCCAGATATTGCTGGCAAAAACCTAGCTAACCCAACGTCTGTAATTTTAGCGTCTATTCAAATGCTTGAGCATTTAGATATGGGCGACACAGCAGAGCGCATTCGTAGTGCTGTTGCTGATGTTATTCAATCTGGCGACCGTACAACTCGCGATTTAGGCGGCAGCCACGGTACAACTGATTTCACTCAATCAGTAATTGACCGTCTATAACTATTTACTCGTTATTAATTTAGAAAGCCCGCTAATTTAGCGGGCTTTTTTTTGTAAATGCATACCACATACACTCAACATCAACCTGCATAATTTCTTCCAAATAAACCAATCAAAACCCTTACTTTTGACAATTCAAAATTATAAACACAACGAAAATGAAATTTTAATGCAAATAAACGATTTTAAGGTTGACGTGACGCCTAAAAACCCTTAAAAATAAACCTATACAGAATTTTTAATTTAAAAGCAGTGTTTTGCTAAGTAGAGTAATAATCATGAACACACACATTAATCTTTTAGTCGTACTCGAACTGGTCCTAGTTATAAGCCCAGCGGGGATGTATTAAAAGGTGATACTGCTTTTTAAAAACCCTCGCACTACGCGGGGGTTTTTTTATGCATAAAAAAGCGCACAGAGGAATGAGGATGAGCAAACAAGAATATAATGGTTCTGAACTAGTAGTTCAGGCATTAAAAGAGTTAAAGGTAAAATACATATTTGGCTACCCCGGTGGTTCGGTTTTAGATTTATATGATGCACTTTTTCAGCAAGATGATATTGAGCATATATTAGTTCGTCATGAACAAGCTGCAACACATATGGCTGATGGTTATGCTCGTGCTACTGGAAATGTTGGTGTTGTACTTGCAACCTCAGGCCCTGGCGCTACAAACTGTATAACAGGTATTGCAACGGCCTATATGGATTCAATTCCTATGGTTGTATTATCAGGCCAAGTACCTACAAATTTAATTGGTGACGATGCATTCCAAGAAACTGATATTGTTGGCTGTTCGCGCCCTGTAGTTAAACATAGCTTTAACTGTAGAAGCGCTAAAGAAATTCCTACCATCTTAGCTAAAGCTTTTTATATTGCTAGTACAGGTCGCCCAGGCCCTGTTGTGGTTGAGCTCCCTAAAGATATGCTTAACCCTGCAATTAAGTTTGAATACGAATTTCCTCAAACAACAGAACTAAGAACATACAGCCCTAATACTAAAGGGCACTCAAAACAAATTCGCAAAGCCGTTACCACTATTTTAGAAGCCAAAAAACTGGTTATTTACTCTGGCGGCGGTATTGTTATTTCAAATACATCAGAGCAATTAACGCATTTAGTTGAGTCGTTAAACGCACCTATTACAAATACTCTAATGGGGCTTGGTGGCATATCGGGCGTGCATCCAAACTTTGTAGGTATGCTAGGCATGCACGGCACACTTGAAGCTAATAAAGCAATGGCTAATGCCGATGTGATTTTAGCACTCGGTGCACGCTTTGATGACCGTGTTACAAATAACGTTAAAAAGTTTTGTCCTAATGCCACCATTGTTCATGTTGATGTTGACCCAACTTCTATTTCAAAAACAATTAAAGCGCACATTCCGGTGGTTGGTTGCTTAGCCACGGTACTAGAACAACTGCAAGCTGGCATTGATAAAAGTCCTATTAAAATTGATCGCAGCGCACAAGAAGACTGGTGGCGTCAAATTATCAGTTGGCGTGAACAAAAATGTTTAAGCTACAACACGACTGAAGACGAAAAAATTAAACCACAAGCTGTAATTGAGGCGGTTTACAAAGCAACAAACGGTGATGCTTATGTCAGCTCAGACGTTGGTCAACACCAAATGTTTGCAGCGCAGTATTATCCATTTAAACATCCTCGACAATGGATCAACTCAGGCGGGCTAGGCACTATGGGCTTTGGTTTACCTGCCGCTATGGGCGTAAAGCTTGCTTTTCCTGATAAAGAGTCTGTGTGTATTACAGGTGATGGCTCTATTCAAATGAACATTCAAGAGTTATCTACCTGCTTGCAGTACAACTTAGCGGTAAAAGTTGTATCTCTAAATAACCGCTCTTTAGGTATGGTACGCCAATGGCAAGACATGGTTTATGGCGGACGTCATTCATCATCTTACATGGACTCACTGCCTGATTTTATTAAGTTAGTTGAAAGCTATGGGCATGTCGGCATACAAGTAAACACACTAGATGAATTACAACCGGCTATAGATAAAGCAATGAGCATTACCGATCGTTTGGTATTTTTAGATATCAACGTTGATGAAAAAGAACATGTATACCCAATGCAAATTAAGTTAGGCGGCATTGATGAGATGTGGTTACGTAAAGGAGTAAAAGCATAATGCGTCGTATTTTATCTATTCTATTAGAAAACGAACCAGGTGCCCTATCGCGTATTGTCGGGCTTTTTTCACAGCGAGCATACAACATCGACAGTCTCACTGTAGGCACAACTGACGATCAATCATTGTCGCGTATTACTATTACTACTATGGGTGATGACAGAGTCGTTGAGCAAATTACTAAACAGGTTAATAAACTTGTAGATGTGCTTAAAATTATCGATTTAACAGAAATGAGCCATATTGAACGTGAACTATTACTTGTTAAGGTATTTGCTAAAGACGAGACGACTCGTGCAGCCGTTACGCGTGTCGTTGATGTGTTTCAAGGTGCTATTTTAGATATGGGCCGACAAAGCTACAGCCTACAATTAGTTAGCAGTACAGACAAAATAGAATCGTTTTTAGACACTCTTCGTCACGAAACAGATATTATTGAAGTTGTACGCTCAGGTGCAGTTGGCATTGGCCGAGGCGATAAAGCGCTAAAAGCATAAGTTTCGTCTATTAAAGCCGTTATATAGCGGCTTTTTAAACATAAAAAAAAGAGCTAAATAGCTCTTTTTTTAATTTAATTTGTTAAACCGATTAAAGGTTTACTTGGTCTTTAAGACCTTTACCTGGTTTAAAGCTTGGGATAGTTGCCGCTGCGATTTGGATCTCAGCACCCGTTTGTGGGTTACGGCCAGTGCGAGCTGCACGTTCTTTTACTGAGAAAGTACCAAAACCAACTAATGCTACTGAATCACCTTCTTTTAAAGAAGAAGTTACAGCACCTGTAAACGCGTCAAGAGCACGAGTAGCAGCGGCTTTAGAGATTTCTGCATCAGTAGCAATTTTTTCAACTAATTGAGCTTTATTCATTGTTAGATTCCTATTCGTTATTATTTTGCCTTCGCAAAACCTATCTTTATGCATTTTTAAAGAGTTAGCAACAGCAAATTGCATTTTTTGCTTAAATTCTTAAAAAATGAGTAAAATTTAAATAATTCTCGGTAAAATACAGCGTGTTGGGTTAACAAAGACTTAATTTGAGTACAATTTTGGTGCAAGTTAAGCAACTGGGTAAATAAACTATATTTTCTCGATAACTAAGGTCACTTCCCCGACCTCGACACCAAACTTAACAATAGATGTGCGGTTTATCAAGCGCGATTGTGTAACCAAGTACATCCAATCGTCAAAATTCACTTCTAAAGTACTGCCGTCATATGGAAGTGCTACGTCGTAATTCCAATGAAATACGCTACCATCACTTTTACCTTTTGCCGTACCTATAACATCGGCCGCGGTACCCGTTAAACTATTGTCGTTATTTAGCGTTATTTTCCAAATACGCTTTTGAGTTTCGCCATCGTCGTAAACAAAATCTTCTTCGATAACGCCCTCATTACCATCCCAAGTCGCATTCATGTCTACGACAAGCTTTCGGGTCAGTTCGCCTTTAAAGTCTTGTACAACACCATAGGCTTTCAATTCTCCGCTAAAAAAGGTTTTAAAATCGAAATTTGGCGATGTATTTTTATAATGTTCAACATTTGGTGCCGAACAACTAATTAACAGCACAGCAAATAAGCATATAACCACTGTTTTAAACGTGTTTAATACATTCATATTAATTCCCTAATAGTTGCTTTCGTAGTTTTGGTTCAGAGGTTTTCTCATCTAGCCAAATGGCTAAAAAATCGCTCGAAAATTGAAGTTCATTAATTTCACCAATTTTTTCATCATTATGATAAAAAGTGCTCATACCCTGCTCAGTTGTGATTAACGTCAGCGAATCACCTTGTTTAATATCAGGCCAAATAGACAATAATTTGCTGTCATATTTACCAGCTAACTCTGTTTTTCCAATATATTCCCACTGCTCATTAGTTGCTTTCACTATTTCTTTAGCATCAAAGTCTCGTAAGTAGGTGAGTTTAAATTTAACAGGATGCGTTCCTTCACTGTAATTACCGGAAGGGGTAAATAGCACAGCGTCATATACATCCCAAAATAAATACTCCATTCGCGCCTCACCCACTTTACTAAATTGTGTGTTGGCTAAAACAATTGAAGTTGTAAGCAAATAAAAAGTAACTGCCTTCAGTAAAAATTTCAAAATGAGCTCCCTTTGAATAAGTGAGTAGTGGTACGAAATGAAAATTATTGCCGATCAGCGGTTAATAAATAACTTTATTTTTTTGGTTTATAAAAAGGATAGCGGTAAACACTGCAGACCAAAGTACGCCGTAAAAAAGCCAAAATTGCCATAAAGGTAATCCAAGGCTTATTACTTCAAAACGAGCACCGGCCCAATAACTTGCAGGCGCAAAAGCCATGCACACTAAAAAGGCCTGCCAAAGCTTTAATTTACTCAAAAATACCATTGAGGTATTTAAAGAAAGTAATAATGCAGCCCATAAAAAAACAAGCCATAGGGGGAAGGGATAAACTTTAAATTCTAACAAGCCTAACTTTACAGCTATAAATTCTAACAACAGAGCTAAAGGTAGCGCTTTGACTAGCAGTAAGGTGTCTTGCTTTTTTTGCTTTGACAACCAAAACATTAAAACAATAATTAATCCGCTAAAAAGTAGCGAATCAGCTTCAAGCAGCAGTGATAAAAACCACACTGCTTGAAAAAAAACAAAATTAGTAATTGAGCGCAATATCATCGTTATCGCTAATAAAACGTGGTTTACGCGCCATTAAATGTACCGTACTTGTTGCTCTAGCTCTAAACGCGCCTTCGCAATAAGCAAAATAAAACAACCATAAACGATAAAAACGTTCATCAAATTTAGAGCGATCTAAATCAGGCCAGCTTTTTATAAAACGACTTCGCCAATCAGCCAATGTTCGCGCATAGTGTGCGCCAATATCATTAACAGTATGAATTACCATGTCAGTATTATTTTTAATCTGTTCACTCATTTCGTTAAGCGATGGCAAACACCCACCTGGAAAAATATACTGCTGGATAAAGTCAGAGTTTTTTAAGTAATGCTTATAACGCTGATCGCCAATAGTAATTGCTTGTATGAGCATGGCACCGTCATCTTTTAACAGTTCACCACATTGGGTAAAAAAGCTAGGTAAGTACTCATGGCCCACCGCTTCTATCATTTCGATAGAAACAAGCTTGTCGTATTTTCCTTTTAGTAGTCTGTAATCGAGCTTGAGTAATGTTATTTTACTTTCAAGACCAAGTTCAACAATTTTGCTGGCTACATAATCATATTGCTCATCAGATATGGTTGTAGTTGTTACATGGCAATCGTAATGTGTGGCTGCATATATAGCAAAAGCCCCCCACCCTGTACCAATTTCAATTACTGAATCATTTTCTTGAAGCTCAACCTGCTCACAAATGCGTTTCAGCTTGTATTGTTGAGCCTCTTCAAGTGTCGCTTCTTTTGTAGGATATACAGCACTTGAGTAGAGCATTTCTTTACTCAAAAATGATTCGTAAAGATCATTACCTAAATCATAATGAGCAACGATGTTTTTCTTAGAACCCGATTCAGAATTTTTGTTTTTTATATGATTAAACCGATGTGCGATATTACTAAAAAATGCGAATTTCTTTTCAAACTCATCAAGTTGCTTCTCATTTATAGCAAATATCTCAATGAAAGAGGTTAAATTGTCACAAGACCAATGCCCCAAAATATACGCTTCACCAGCGCCAACGCTACCAGATAATGCAAATGCTTTATACATAGCTTTATCGTTTACTATAATTGTTGCTTTTAGAACTGAAGATGAGTCACCAAAAGCTGTACGCTCATTTGCATCAATTAAAATTATTTGGCCTGTTTCAATTGACGAAAAGGCTTTAGTCACTAATTTTTTATATATGTTAGTTAACCAATTTGTGCTTTGTTCGCAGTTTAAGCTCGACACTTTATCCATTGAAATACCTATTAATTGTCCTGACTATCTATGCGCTTTATGGCTTGCCTGAGT
The DNA here is from genome assembly GCF_008370255.1 of Pseudoalteromonas sp. FUC4. GTDB lineage: Bacteria > Pseudomonadota > Gammaproteobacteria > Enterobacterales > Alteromonadaceae > Pseudoalteromonas. The sequence continues at coordinate 325,216 of NZ_SEUI01000002.1, forward strand.
GGCCTAAAAAAGGAACTCGTTTAATAAACAACTTTAACGCTTGATAATAAATACCTTTGAAAATAGACCATGTCATGGCCGGAAAACGTTTAAATAACTTATTAACTTCTTCTTTAGTAAGTTCTTTACGTTTTAGGCGAAGTGTAGCATCAAATAACAGCTCTTCATTTCGCTTATTTTCAATGTGTATCAATGTTTTATCAGACGACTGCTTAACATGCCAATGATAGTTCATGTCTAGATTCATGAAAGGTGATACGGAAAAAACCTTTTTAAAGTTCACTTTTTTTTCTAAAGGGACCAAATAATAATGACGTTCGTTCCATGGTGTATTACTTACTTCAGCAATCATGTATTTAAAACGAGTGTCGTTATGTCCAAAAAAGTAAAAATTAACAGGACTGAAATACACACCAAAACAACGAAGTTGCCCAAGCATGTATATATGAGTAAAGGTTTCAGTAATACCTAAATTGGCAAGTTGTTCATGCGCACGCTCAATAAGAGGCAGCTTAGCAAGTTGTGAGGTACCTGTAAGATAATCAGTTTCATTAAATTTTAACGCTTTTAAACCTGATGTACCTATGTGTTTATGCACACCATTCAATTGGTTGGGATTATTTAAATCTACCCACATCATATACAAAGGGTAACTAAAGCGATGTCCTTTAACAGCAAAACGGCGATGTTTAACATCGCCTAAATACACTGCACTAGTCAAATTCGACCCCAAGTTGCTTGGCTACATCTACACCACTGTGTACGCCATCTTCATGAAAACCATTGTACCAATAAGCGCCACAAAAGTAACTGTTGTTGTGTCCATCAATACTGTGTTTAAGTTTTTGAGCCGCAATAGACTCTTGGTTAAATACAGGGTGATGATACGTAAACTCGCGCAAAATTTTACTTTGGCTTATCCCTTCAAGATGGTTAAGCGTTACACAAAACTGTGTATCCGATTGTATACCTTGCAAAATATTCATTTGATAAGTAACAACAGCGGCTTTATCTGTGTTGTTATTAAGTAGGTAATTCCAGCTTGCCCATGCCGCTTTTCTATCTGGTAAAAGGTTTGTATCGGTGTGCAGCACAACTGAATTCTCAGTGTAAGCTATTGCACCCAATACTGACTTTTCTTGCTCAGTAGCATCACCCAGTAGTTCAAGCGCCTGATCTGAATGACAAGCAAATATTACTTTATCAAATTTGCTTTGCTCACCATTGGCAAACTCTATTGTTACTTCATCATTTTGACGTGTAACTGATTTAATATTTGTGTTGAGGTTGATTTTATCGGCAAAACCTCTGATCAGTGGCTTAATGTACTGACGAGATCCACCCGGTATTACGTACCACTGTGGTCTATTGGTTACATCTAAAAGCCCATGATTAAAGAAAAACTTAACAAAAAACTCAACGCCTACGTTTTCCATTTCTTTAATACTGGTAGACCAAATAGCCGCGCCCATAGGAAGAATATAATGATATTTAAAGAAGTCATTAAACTGGTTATCGTTAAGCAATTGCCCTAATGATTGATCAGACTGGTAATCACTTTTTTCATGCATTGCTTTGCACAGTTTATTAAACCTAACAATGTCGTACAATAATCGCCAAAACTTAGGTCTAAAAATATTACGACGCTGTGCAAATAAGCTTGTAAACGTATGGCCATTGTATTCAAAACCAGTGGCTTCGTTGTGCACACTAAAGCTCATCTCGGTTGTTTGTTTATCAATACCAATGCGCGAAAGTAGCTTTTCAAAATATGGGTAAGTTCGGTCATTAAATACAATAAAGCCTGTGTCTATTGCGTATTTGATGCCGCACACATCAACATCAACCGTTGCAGTGTGACCACCTATGTAATCATTTTTTTCGAATACGGTTACATCGTAATGTTTGTGAAGCAAATGCCCACATGTTAAACCAGATACACCAGTTCCTATTATTGCTATTTTTTTCAACGGGCTAATCCTTTTGCGATTTTAAGCCAAATGGGCAGTGGTAAAATGCGTAATGCTTTTAATATAAGTGTAAAACGATAAGGAAAATGAACGTCTTTGCGACGTTTTTGAATACCTTTAATCATGTAGTCAGCTGCTTTTTCAGCCGTAACGGCCATAGGCATCGGAAAATCATTTTTATTAGTAAGTGGCGTTTTTACAAACCCAGGATGAACTAAAGTCACATCAACATCATTTAAATCAACAGCTAAACTTTTTGCTAAGTAACTTACACCCGCTTTTGATGCACCATAAGCTTCTGAACGAGGTAGCGCAAGATAAGTAACACTTGAGCTAACTAAAACAAGTTGGCCACCTAGATTTATTTTAGGAAGTAACGCCTCAAGGCAGTACCCCATAGAAAGTAAATTTACGTTTATTACACGCTCAAACAATGCACTATCAAAGTTGCGCGCATCATCTATATATTCACAATTACCCGCGTTTAAAATAACACGGTCAAAATGAGGAAAGCCAATAGTAGACTCTTTTATATCTTGCAGGTTAGTTGCATCAAATTTACATGCTTGTATGTTGTCGTATTTAGCAAGCTCGGCCAGCTTTTCACTATTACGGCCGCAAGCTATAACAGTGTCTCCAAGCTGCGCATATTTAATTGCTAGCTGCTCGCCAATACCTGATGTAGCACCCGTTATAAGTGTGATCATAATTAACCTGCCCTTTTATCAATTAGTTTTATAACGCTACCAAGTAAAGGAATATGTTTGTATAACAACTCGCCCACATTAAAGTAGTCTCTGTGCTTAATAATTTTGCCATCTTTAAAAGTAAGCTTGCTATGACCGTCTACCGAGATAGTTTTACCTGATGAAAGCTTTGGATGTGCATAATGCATAGTCCAATAAATAAAAGCATTATTATCACTATTAAACGAATCACTAATATCAAACTGGCAATGCTTAACATTGCTGTATAAGTTAGCAAAGTACCTGCGCAATTCTATAATGCCGTTAATTTCATGCATCGGGTCTATAAACTGTATGTTGTCACAGTAAATATCACTCAATAAATCAAGATTAGTGCTATCAAGCTGTTGGTATATTTCAACAAATTTATCTACTGGTAACTGGTTATCCATATCACACCTTAAATGCAGCAAGTGCACGTTCTCGTGCCGCTTTATGATCAACTATTGCTGGCCAGTAACATTCCTTATCTTTGCCTGTTGCTGCTAAGTAAGTGTGTGGAAAATGAATGTGTTTATCTGGCACGTTTTCAAGCTCTGGCAAATACTTACGGATAAACTTGCCCGTTGGATCAAAGCGCTCGCTTTGTCTGATAGGATTAAAAACTCTAAAATAAGGCTGAGCATCACAGCCCGTACTTGCAGCCCACTGCCAACCACCATTATTTGAGGCTAAATCGCCATCAATTAAGTGCTGCATAAAAAAGCGTTCACCTTCACGCCAGTCTATTAATAAATGCTTAGTTAAAAAACTTGCAACCACCATTCGTAAACGATTATGCATCCAACCGGTTTGCTTTAGTTGTAGCATTGCAGCATCCACTAACGGGTAACCTGTACGCCCTTCGCACCATGCTTTAAAATCGCTTTCGCTTTTACGCCACACCACCGCGTTATACTTTTCGTTAAAGTTATCGCCGCGCGAAAGCTTCGGAAATTCAGCAATTAAATGCCTGTAAAATTCGCGCCAAACAAGTTCGTTAATCCACGTAAACGTTTTACTTTTTGATGTAGTTAAAATATCAGGGTAACGCTGCTGAATATTAATAAGCAGTTGCTTTGTACTTACAATACCAAGAGCTAAATACGGGCTTAAACCCGATGTGCCTTTTACACTAGGAATATCACGCTGGTCGTCGTAACTTGTAAGTTTGTCGCATATAAAATTATCAACTACGGTAGAGAGTGTTTCGTCATCAACCGGCCACTTATCTGAGCACCCATCACTTTTTAGTAAATCACTCTCGTCAAACTTAACAGGGTCAGAAGTTAAAGGCCATTGTGGCAAACCAAAGTGTGTATCTTGATACTGCTTTAACCATGCACGTTTAAAGGGAGTAAACACTTTATACATTTCATTACTTTGATTTTTGACAGAGCCTGCAGGCGCAATTAAATCGCCTTCGTACAAGGTAAAAGTAATAGAAAGCTCATCGCATTCATGCAAAATTGCTTTATCGCGGTTTACTTCATTAAGCTCATATTCTGTATTAGCAATTACGTGTTTTACATCGTTTGCTTTACAAAAGTTAATAAGCTCGCGCGTACAATCACAAAAGCTAGGCGCTTCAATAATATGTAAAGTAATACCATAATCAGCAAGTTGTGATTGAAGATAGGTAACTCGGCGCTTGAGTAGGTCAATCTGAATAGGCGCTGCTTGGTGCTGCTGCCACTGCTTTTCAGACACAAAAAAAATGGCGTGTTTAGCGCCATTATTTAGCGCTTGAATTAACGCTTCGTTAGAAAAAAGGCGCAAATCACGCCTAAACCAAAATAATGTATCCATTAAATACCAAATCGTAGTTTTAAATCGTGAGGGTATGGGTTAAAAAATACTTGTTTTTCAAGGTACTCATTTGGATGAACTTTCAAATGATGTTTTAACAAGGTGAGTGGTACATATAATGGCACCAATCCTTCGCGGTATTCGTCTATGGCATCACGAAGTTCTTGTTTTTCAACCTTCGATAAATCATTTTTAAAGTAGCCTTGTAAATGCATTAGGGTATTGCAATTATTTCTGCGAGAAGCTGGCTTTTTCAGCCCCGTCATCAAACCTAAAATATATTCATCAGCAACTGCATTTATATCGTCACCTACAAACGTTCCAAGCAGGTTACCCAAATCACGATAAGCTTGGTAATTGTGAGCCATCAACAAGTACTTATACTGTGAATGAAATTGAGTAAGCTTATGAACCGTTAGCGGTTCTTGTACTAACTTTTGCCAATTTTTAAATACGTAAATTCTCATTACAAAATTTTCACGTAAATGCATGTCATTTAAGCGACCGTTTTCTTCACATGGCAATAATGGGTTGTGTTTCATTATTTGCTCAGCAAAAAAACCAACGCCTTCAGAGGTATTACCCGTACCTGCTTCGTTGTATATTTTAATGCGCTCCATGCCACAGCTTGGACTTTTTGCGCAAAATACAAACCCGCTCAACTCTTTAGCCTGTTCTGTTGCAACTTTTTTACCATACTCGGTAAGTTGTTCACCTACATCTCCAGTACCATCTGGGCGACATACTTTAATAGTATCTCCCACTTTAACTTGGCGAATAGTTGGACGAGGTATTGGTAAACCTACCGCTACCTCCGGACAAAACCGTGTGTATTCAACGTGTTTACCTAACTCATCCATACAGAAATTTGACTTTTTATGTCCTGTGTCAAATCTAACTTTTTCGCCTGCTAAGCAGGCGCTTATACCTATTTTTATTATATCTGTGTGCATAAATTCTCTTAGTAAATCAAATTACCTATTGGATTTAGTAACTTGCTGAAGCCCTTATTAAAATGTAGCGCACTACTGACAACTGTAAAGCACAAACAGCCATCTTTTGTTAAAGGAGTATGTTGGTGGCTACCGTCATGCCATATAAAGTCACCTGGTACGTAACTACCATCTTCATCAGTAAACTCGCCATCAAGGAGTAAAGTAACTTCAAAGCCAGTATGCGTATGCTCTGGTATTTCGCCGCCAGCATCAATATGTAACAAGCTAGAGCGTAATGGGCCATCATCAAGTGCAACACGAGATCTCGCAAGCTTACCTACTTGGGTAAATTTACTGTGAGAAATACGCGTTAGCGCACGTGGAAGCTGATAGTTATGCTCATTAACTTTAATAGAAACAGGTTCTACTTCATAAACCTCGTCGATAGAATCATCAGACGTGATCATATCAAGCACATTCAATTCAAATTCTTCAAGTAACTCAGCTTGAGGTTGCTCGTGTTGCGCTGGCTCTTCGCTGAATAATGCGTTTGCATTGCTTGCCTCAATTTTAGCTACTTTAGCTTGGCACACAGGGCACATATCTACATGTATAGAAACGGCTAAACTCAATGATGTAGCAAGTGATGCATCGCAATACTGTGTCAGTAAAGTTTCACTCGGGTGATGTTTAATCATGCTGATCTCCCATTTCATTACGTAATTTTTGCAAGGCTAAACGTAATCGTGATTTTACCGTGCCTACTGGAATATTAAGTTGATGTGCAAGTTGCTCTTGCGACATATCTTGAAAATAAACGCCTCTTACCACTTCGCGTTGAGCAATAGGTAATTTGTCTAAATAACGTTTAATTTGTTTATCTTCTAAATGATCACTGTATTCGTGATGTGTATCTTGTGATTCGTTTAATAATGGCCAAATATCTTCGCTTATATTTTCTTCTTTATTACTTTTCATTTTACGAAGCATATCGAATGAAGCATTACGCATAACGGTATAAACCCACGTAGTAGCCGCACCTTTATCACTGTGATACAAATGTGCTTTTCGCCAAACAGATGTTAATGTCTCTTGCACAAGTTCCATTGCTTGAGCTTCAACACCAAATTGCTTAATTCCGAAGCGTTTAATTTTTGGCGCAAAGTATTCAAATAAATAAGAAAATGCTTTTTTATCGCGTGACTGTGCAACATCTATAAGCGCTTGCATGAGTTCTTTACTCGGCGTTTCTGGCATGGCAGTGTACTTACCTGTATTAGGTTCACAACGTGGTGACTGTTGTTGACTTACCATAATAATTTATCCCGTTATTGCTTTTGTATTAAGTAATACGGGCAATAATTAATTTAGGATCATAAAATTTAGGCAAATTCGTTATTAATCACAGTATGGAGGAAATTCAGTAAGTTATCAAAGTTCGTTTCAAACGCAAGTTGCTGCTTTTTCTCAATAGAAATGGGTAGGAGCTCAAGCCAACGGGCTGCAATCCAAGGCAGTTTGTCAAAGTGAGTTTTTTTGTACAGTAAATTAAGTTCCGGGTTACTTTCAAACACGTTTAAAAGCGCATCATGCAATAAGTCATGTTCGCCAACTGAATTGTTAGAATCCTTATACCAATAAGGCGTATTACAAGGCGACACTAAGCCATGTCGCAGCTCATCCTCGTCTTGATAGACATCATTTATCTGAACGCTTTGAGAGGCAAACACATCGATTAATAATACATCGTTGTCGTCTTGGTCAAAATCAATAATATCAACAAGGCAACCTTGCGCGCTTATATTAAATGGCGTGTCGTGCTCAAATGTACAAAGTACAAACCCTGTATTGTTTTTTAATGCGGTTTTAACCATATTTAAATAGCGAGGCTCAAATATGCGTAATCGCGTATAGCCTTCAGGTAATATAAAAATGGGTAATGGAAAAATCGCACGTTTCATAAAGTCTACTTCTTTCAAACATTCTGCCTTTATTTACGTGCGCTTTTGCTAAGTCGATCAGCTTTGTACGAATCGAATTAATTACCAGCTATATAATTGGCTAAAGATTAAACCAACCTCCCATAGCTTTAAACACTTGAACCGAGTAGTAAGCGCTAATCATGCTGACTACGGGTGCTAACATTAATGCAAATAATCCAAGTTCACTGCTCATCGTTTTAATCCTTTAAATAATTTATTTTGCGTTTTTAATACTAGTGTCAGTATTTTTAAGCGTTGTGCTATCTGTTAAAACGGGCTCATCTAATAAACCCTCTAAAACAGTTTTAGCATCAAAATAAAGCGTTTCCTTTAGTGATTTTTCAAGCTCAATTGTGGTTTGCTTTACGTAGCTTGTTACACTTTGAGTTAATATATCAGTTACATCTAGGTCCACTTCTGTTGCGTGTACTTGCGCAGAACCTAATACTAATAAACTTGCCATAGCGATTTTAATTGAATGTTTCATAATGGTATTCCTTGTTTGTGTATTGTTTAGACGTAGTTATATACTCAAGGGTTGTGCCAACATAGAAATAAACCGTAAGTAACTGTAATTAAAAAACTTTACACACATCACTTTACTTTAATAAATTCATACCTTGTTAATTTAACCATTTAATTTAATTTTTTGACTATTTTTTAGTTAATAAATAAAAGGGTTTAAATGTATTAATACCGTCACACTAAATACATTTAGCGTTTATAAAAACGTCATATCCACCCGCTAAAGTGCACACCACTATAAATAATTCAAAAAGTGCAGTATGACCCTTTCATCACGTCGAAATTTTTTAAAAACCTCAGCAGCAAGTATATTTACCGTAGCAGTATCGAGTGCCATTACAGGTTGTGCTCAAACACTAGTAAACAAACCTCTATCGGCTATTGAATTTAAACACGGTGTAGCTAGTGGCGATCCGCTCAGTAATGCTTTAATAATTTGGACACGTGCAACCACTGCTCAATCAAATTTTGAAGTTACTGTTGCCTGGGAGCTGGCAAGTGATTCTCAATTTAAAAACATCATTCGCAGCGGGCGCGAACAAACAGATAAAAGCCGAGACTTTACAATAAAAATAGATGTGCAAGAACTTGCTCCAAACACAGAGTACTTTTATCGTTTTATGGGTTTGAATACACAAAGCCCAATTGGCCGTGCTAAAACACTACCAATAAACAATGTTGAACAAATAAAAATGGCTGTTGTGTCGTGCTCAAACTACCCTGCTGGGTACTTTAATGCCTACACTGATGCCGCCAAGCAAAAAGATTTAGATGTAGTACTGCACTTGGGAGATTACATTTACGAATACCCAATGGGCGGATACGCTACCGAAAATGCTGAAAAAATTGGCCGCCAATTAGCAGCCGATAACAGCGGTGAAATTATTACCCTTAGCGACTATCGTAAGCGCTATGCCATTTACAGAACAGACCAAGGCCTTCAAGCACTTCACGCTGCAGCGCCTTTTATCGCAATATGGGATGATCACGAAGTTACTAACGATACCTATAAAAGTGGTGCTGAAAATCATACCCCTGATGAAGGTGACTTTTTTAAGCGCCGTGCAGCAGCTATTCAAGCCTATTACGAATGGCTACCAATTAGACCGCCTATGGGCGAACAAAGCCCGCAAATATACCGCACCTTCGATTTTGGTAATTTAATAAGCTTACACATGCTAGATACTCGCGTAATAGCGCGCGATAAACAACTTGCCTACAGCGACTATAAAAACCTAGAGACCAAACAAATGGATGTTGCGCGCTTTGCCAGTGATTTAAATAATCCAAAAAGGCAGTTACTAGGTAACACACAACTAAACTGGCTCACGAGTGCAATAACTGAGTCAAATGCAAAGTGGCAAATATTAGGCCAGCAAGTATTAATGACTAAAATGTGGCTACCTACTGAAATATTCTCGCAATCCGATCGCACTAAAATACCTCAGGTATTAAAAGAGCTTGTTGCCATTAAAAAAGCCGTATTAGCAAATAAAGCGGTAACGCCCGCGCAACTCGCACGCGTAAATACTTTAATGCCTTACAATTTAGATGCATGGGATGGTTACCCAAGCGAGCGCGAAGCATTATACAAAAGCATTACCGCATTAAATAAAAAATTAGTCGTGGTTGCAGGTGATACGCACAATGCGTGGCATGGCACATTAAAAAATGCACAAGGCGAAAGCGTAGGAGTAGAGTTTGCAACGCCTGGCGTTACATCCCCGGGTATGAAGCATTATTTAGCGCTTAATACAGCACAAGCAAAGCAAATGGCAGACTCGCTTTCATTGTTAATAAACGATTTAAACTATTGTGACTTATCGCACCGTGGGTATATGTTACTGACTATTACTAAAGAGCAAATTACTACTGATTGGCGTTATATAGATAATATAAACTCCCCAAGCTACAACATCACTGATCAACACCAAAGTGTTTATAAAGGCTAATACTTTTAAAAAGAAGGTAAAAACATTATTTACCTTCTTCGTTTATTTTATTAAACGCGCTTAATTACAACTATAGATAAGCGTCCACGAAGCATCACTTCCTGGAATACTGTTTGTATACCAATTTGCGCTATACGCATTGCCTTGATATTGCATTTTATCGTCGGTGTTATTATGAGTAAATGGACCGCCTGCGTAATCCTTGTTCACCCAGTTAGGATATGCATTAATACCGTTACAATCTGTTGAACTTACAACACTGCATCCGTTTGTATCAACACTTGTACCAGCGGGTGTATCTGGGCACTGATCAATATCATCATTCACTCCATCGTTATCCGCATCGCTTTGTGGTTCAACAACTTCAACAACGCATCCTACATTATTAACAGTCTCACCTGCAGGTGTATTAGGGCATTGATCAGCACTATCGCTAATACCATCGCCATCGCTGTCAGTTACCGCACAGCCAATACTGTCAACCGTTGTCCCTGCAGGAGTGTTATTACATTGATCAAGGCTGTCACTTACGCCATCCCCATCGCTATCTAAATCAACATTGCTACTACCACCACCCCAACCTTGAATGATCTCTTTAACTTTGGTGCCTGACGATGTTAGTGAATTCCAACTACCGCCAGGAGTAAATAACGATGCACCTTCGTTTTTGTCGTTTAAAGCCCAGTTAGCGTGGCTAATATTGTTTGTTTTAAAAAATGCCATCCATGCATCGGTTTCATTAACATTAACACCACCATTACCATCAGCATTAACCGTTCCCCACTCTGTGGCAAACAAAGCAATACCGTTATCGAGTGCTGTTTGTGCTTTATTTCGATACGATTGACCATGCGTGCCAGCATAAAAATGCAGAGTGTAAGCAATATTGGCGCGATCAATTGGGTTTTGTGATGCTACATCAACATCTTGCGACCACGTAGGCGTTCCAACCACAATTAAGTTATCAGGGTCGATTGCTCTGATTTTATCAATAACTGTTTCTGAATAAGGTTTAATATCGTTAACCCACGAGATTTGTAACGGCTCGTTATAAATTTCATAAATAACATTGTCGTACTGCCCATATTTGGTAGCTACGTCTTCAAAAAAGCGAACTGCAGTTGCTTGATCGGTATGTGCTTCATGGCTATGAAAATCAATAATAACGTACATATCCTCACTAATAGCTGCGTTTACAACAGTATCAAGACGGCTCATGTTGCCCTCCCAATCAAAGTTCAAACTACCACCAGTGCTCGTACCATGGCCAATAGCTGCACGGATTAATGTTGCATTAAATTCAGTTTTTGCCTTTGCTACTGTTTCTGCTGTATAAAATTTTTCAGCGCCCCACCCCGTATTACTCCAAAATAGGCTAGGTCCTGCAAAGCTTGTATTTTCTCCACCTGCAAGAATTTGATTCCCACTCACCGTTAACTTCTCAACAGCGGCATTAGCCATTGTTGAGCATCCTAATAATAAAGCTAACGATAAGCTCGCCACTTTAAAATCCTTTCTTTCGTGATTATTTGAACTGTTATTCATCGTATTTCCTTAAATTGAAATTATCAGTCGCCATTGCTTGACGTAATAAATTGACACCAAACCAATACTTAATAGTTAAATAAAATTAATTTGGCGAGCGGAAAGTATCATTTATTTATTAACATTAAATGAATAAAAAGGTACAGGAAGAAGGATTTTAATTAACTAAACTTCAACAAGTGAGCGATTTAACGAGGTTTGAGGATTTTACTGGGTATATACAAGAATTTACACGATGTTTACATGGTGTAGGCAAAAAATCTCGGTTACAAAAAATATATATAAAAATGAAAAAGCGGTAATAATAATTATTACCGCTATCAATAATAGCTAAATATTAGGGATAAATATGTGGAAAGAAAATTAATAAGCCAACCAAACCGAGTTCTGATTAAGTGGCTTATTTTTTAGTAGGCAACGCTTTTCTGCCCAAACGGTATGCATCCATCATGCTCAGCACCCAAATTATAATCATTAAAGGTACATACTTATATTCAGCGAGTTGAGCGCAGGCGTCAGAAGGTTGTTGCGCGGCTTTTAATATGGCGGTAATCAACATGGGAATTTTTCCGTTTACAATTTCATTTGCAGTACACTGTGCAATCGCAAATATATCTTGAAAGGTTAAAATTAAAAGAACAGAGAATACACCCGCAAAAATAGCGCCTATAAGGTGTTTTTTTAAAGAAAAATGCCCCGCACCAGGATAAACAATGGCGGTAAGTAAAGCAGCTTTTAGATCTTGTTTCATGGTTATTTCAGCTCGTAATATGTATTACACTAGACACCAATATAGTGAATTAATTCTCTTTAAAATCAAGTAAAAGCTAAAGTAGCGTATCAAATAAAGTTATTTAGAATTACTCACAGCTAAGATTGAAACCTTCAGCGTACAGTTGTACACTGAAATTAATTCCAATAGTGGTAGGAACAGTTATGTCGTTAGAAGCGCCTTATTCCCGTAAAGAAGAGAAATTAAACGTAATCAGCCATGCACTCGGTATTATATTTGCCGCGTTTGTTATGTGGGATTTATTTAGCCAAGCCACCAGCACTAAAGCGTATATTAGTACTGCAATTTATGGCAGCAGCCTATTTGTGCTGTTTTTGTCATCCACTTTGTACCACGCCAGTATTCAACCGCGCTTAAGAGCCTTTTATAAAAAGTGCGATCACTGCGCCATATACTTATTAATTGCCGGCACCTACACCCCCTTTTTATTAATCTCATTAACCGGTGCTTGGTCATGGGCAACACTTACATTTATATGGACTGTGGCACTGGCGGGCGTTGCGTACAAAGTATTTGTAAAAAACGGTAATAAAAAAATATCACTCGCCACCTACTTACTCATGGGTTGGTTTGCACTGGCTATTGTATATCCGCTTTATTCAAGTGTTGATGTAAAAGCACTTTACTGGCTACTTGCCGGCGGTATTTTTTATAGTTTAGGCACTTTTTTTTACAGTGCTAAAAGCACCCAATTTAGCCACGCTATTTGGCACTTATTTGTTATTGCTGGGTGTGTTTGTCATTATATTTCAATTAGTAATTATGTTTATTAAGCTGGTTAGGCTAATTAGAATGTTCTGGTTTGAGGTGTGAATTCAGCCACTCGACAACATAAAATATTGATAATAATTGGCAAGGTATTTTACGGTGCCGGATGGCGCTTCGCTTATCCGACCTACACTGGCACTTACTCGCCTGTAATAATCTCAGTAACAAATGGGTCAGTCTTCCTTTTGACTAGGAAAAGAAGCAAGACCTGCCCAAAATTTTACGGTAATTATAATTATCGAAAATAAGTATATAATCTATGGATAAAAACTATGGGCATGCTCTATTTCTGCCATTTTTTTTAGCTATGTACAGTTGCTTATCTGCTTGTTTATATAAATCTTCAATTGAGGTGTTTTCTTTATTCAATTCAGATAGACCTATACTGATAGTTGTACTCATCGTAATATTATTATAAGTAAAAACTTTATCTTCTATAATTCTACGTATTTTTTCTGTAATCACCTTTGCTCCATCAAGTGAAGTGTCATTGAGTAAAATAGTAAACTCTTCTCCACCAACACGAGCAAAAACATCACTTTTCCCTATGTTTTTTTCTATTTCTTTTACTACATTTATTAAAATAAAATCGCCCACTTGATGTCCATAATTATCATTGATATTTTTAAAGTAATCTATATCAATCATTAAAAGTGAAAGCTGTTTTTTCTCTCTAGCTGCTATAGCTATTAATTTTTGGGACATTTCAAAAAAATAACGTCGATTATATATGTTTGTTAGCTCATCAATCATCGATAAATGATGCAGTTTATTAACGCTTTTCTCCAAATCATCATGAGCCTGAATACTCGATAAACGACTACTGTATATAGCTTCTGAAAGTAGCATAGTAGCGGGTATATAAATAAGTGTTAATACAATCAAACTAATATGGTGATGTTCACCGTAGTAAATCATAATGAAAATTTGAGGAATAATCATTGAAAAGAAAAAAATCAAATATGCCTTATAAAGTGATGACATAGATAATGCCGCAGCCGTTATAATCCCTATAATCATAACAAAAACAACTAATTCATACGGTTGAGGCGCATACAAAATGGATAAAATAGAAGACATTGTCCACATAATGGCTTGGAATACGTTAGAAATAATGAAGTATATTTCATTTTTTTGTATTCCTTCTTGGTTTTTTGTTCTTAAATATTTTTTAAAACTTTTTGCATTATAAAAACGACACGTAGCTAATAATGTTTGAAAAATAAACCAAATAATTAAGATATTAAATGGTATATATTTAATAAACACACCAATATAAGCAAGAGAAACGATTAACATAGCAATCATAGCTCTTGGTGTTTGCTCAACTAAACTTTCTATAAGTTTAGGATGGACGGTTAACATATTATTCCCTGATTTTTCATTCTAAAGCTCCTTTTACACTAATGTTATTAGCTAATCTCGGTTGTACAAAGTAGCCAACTAGCAATAGACTTCTAATCATTAACCCGCGTAGAAATATCACTGGCAGATATCTAGCAATGCCATAACCTTGTGCTAATTCAGAGTCAAGTATCAACAGCTCCGTATCACGATCAATAATTTCTACACCTTCAAGCATGGGAAATTCATCCTAATTAATCAGCATGCTACGTAAAAAAACTAGCCTATCTTAATCAAGCTCGCGGGTAAAAGTAGACAACGATACTATTTTTAATAGAATCGAAGAGTCGTTTGCAAAAATGAAAAAGTTTATAGCGTATAATTATCACAGTTAGAATATACCACCATAAAATACCGTATAAAATATAATAATAAATAATAAATAATAAATAACTATTACTGCTTTTAGTTTGTATAAGCATAGTTGGTTGACAATTAACGTTAAGCATTCCTAAACCAGTTACTACAACATTGATTTTGGCTGAGTACATTAAAACACCTGATTTGAAATGAGATTTATAACAAATATGTTCTCATCGGATGCCAGCTCACAGTGTGAAAAGCAGCTCAATAATTCTAATTACTTTATACCTTTAGCAACTGAGAAGTTTAAATTCTGTACCTATTAATACATCAACTAACAAATATCAATTAGATATTGATTCAACAAGCTCTGCTAGCTTGCCTTTGTTAGGGGTTGAAAAAGATAGAATAACAGTCACGCCATTATTTAAACGCTTCCAGCTAAGCGTTTCACCTTGTGAATTAATGATAGCAAAAGACTATTATTTGAATGCAGGTCAGCTCCATCATAAAGTTTCATACTAAGCACCTCCACGCACTGTTTGTTTTTCGTTCAACACAACTGTATCGAAAAACTCGAGACGCTTTCTATGTGATTATCAAATTTTAACTCCACATGTTACGGTTCAACAACATACGTTTATGATACTGATTCTCCCATAATAATCATGTCACTCCCATCGGCACTCGCGCATATTCACTTTGTCATTTTTAAACAATACGCCTTCTGATAATAACTTTTCGCGTTGTTCTTGATATTTATCACTTCCTTCGGGGAATGATATTTTACCTTGGCTATTCACTACCCTGTGCCAAGGTATAACCGAGTCGTTTGGCATCATTTTTAATAAGCGCCCCACCAACCGTGAGTTTTGAGGGTAACCCGCAAGAGCTGCAACTTGCCCGTAGCTTGCCACTTTACCTATTGGTATGCCTGCGATAACAGTATAAATAAGTGTTTCTTTATCAATATCAGCATTCATTTAAATACGCCTCACTAAGTACTTTAAATTGCTCCCAAATAGTGCGCGCTACAGGGCCGTGGTGTACTGCATGCTGCCTGAAGGCTCTAATTTGTGCACTAAATTTATGCTCTCGGTCAGTTATGTGTATTTCTTGAAGTAAGCCTGCTTTAATTTCGGGTGCACAATGCTCTAGGCTCATCATTGCCCAACCTGCGCCTGAGAGTAAAAATGATTTTAAGGTCGATACATCATCAATTTTCATCATGGCTGAGCCTTTTGAGTACGATAGCCTGTCGCTGTCGATACTCAAGTCACTTTCAAACATGGCTAAACACGGATACGTTTGTAGTTCGCTATAGGTTAGCTTTTGAGGAAGTACGCCTTTAGCGCTCACAATGCCAATATCGAGCCTGCCTATAGGTACGCTTTCTAAATCGCCTGTCGCATGAAATAAATCAAACCACGGGCCAATGCCTAATTCGGCTTGTCCACTATTTACTTGCTCTAACGAAATAAAACGCTTCCCGCTTGTTAAACTAAATTCGGTGCTGGTAAACAACCTAAAAGTATTACTTATGATCTCATTGTAACTCTGCGTATGGCAAAGTTGTTCGTAACAAATTCTAAATTGGGGTTCATTACCGAGTGCCAATTCTTTAGCAAGCTGTGCTAGCTCGTCGTTGGCATGAAGAAGTTGCTGCGCCTCGCGGTGAAAAATACGCCCTTTTTCAGTAAGCTGTAATCGGTACTTACTTCTGTCTAGTAACTCAAACCCTATTTTTTCTTCTAGATTTTTAATAGCGAGTGTAAGCGCGGGCTGCGTTTTATGTAGCTTTAGTGCTGCCCCGCTTAAGCTTGCGCTTTGCACTATGGCATCTAAAATTATTAATTGATTCAGCTTCATATAGCACTCTGCAACATTATAAGTAAAACTTATTGAGTTTCTAAAATTTAATGATTTTTATTTTATATGTTTGCAGCGTATGCTGCACTTAATTATTTTGCCATCATTGCAACGGAGAAGACATGAAACTCTTTCGTCTATGTTTTTTAACTACGACTTTATTAAGCTTAATAGCCTGTTCTGAGCCAGAACAACAAGTTAAAGAAGAGCCCATTCGCCCTGTTAAACTATTCAACATAGGTCATGATTCTCAAACTAACATTCGCAGCTTTCCTGCTGAAGTTGTTGCAAACCAAGGCTCTTACCTTGCTTTTAGGGTAAACGGCGAACTTATTAAGTTTCCTGTGCTTGCTGGTGAACACGTTGAAAAAGGTGATTTATTAGCAAAACTGGACCCAGAAGATTTTCAGTTGCAGTTTGACGAGCGCAAAGCGCGTTTTGAATTGGCAAAATCACAACTTGGCCGCATTGAGCAATTGTTTGAGAAAAAAATCACCAGCCAATCAGAATTAGATCAAGCCACTGCTAATATGCAAATTGCTGAATCTGCATTTAAAATTGCACAAACAAACCTTGAGTACAGCGAGCTACGCGCTCCATTTTCAGGCACAGTTGCAAAAGTATTTGTTAAAAACTTTGAAAACATTCAAGCCAAACAAAATATATTACGCTTAGAAACACGCGATTTAATGGATGTAGAAATCCAGGTTCCTGAAAAAATAGTCGCTCGTTTTCAAAAAGGCACTGATTACCACCCCACAGTAAAATTCGATGGCTTTGACAATAAAGAATACACACTTGATATTAAAGAGTGGGATACCCAAGCAGATCCTGCAACGCTTACCTATAAAGTTGTATTTTCGCTACCAGTACCTGAGGATTTTAATTTACTAGCGGGTATGACGGGCAGTGTATTTATTGATTTAAGTAAAGTAACTCGCTCGCAAGTGTCTTACACAATACTGCCAATTGAATCAGTGTTTTCTGAACCTCAAGAATCTATTAAAGATAATGCCTACGTGTGGCTTTTTGATTCAGAAACTAGCCAAGTACATAAACAAGCAGTAAAAATTGGCCAGCTACACCGCGATGGTATTGAGGTGTTAAGTGGTATTAAAGAAGGCCAAATTGTTGTTTCTGCCGGTGTGCACTCACTAAAAGAAGGCATGAAAGTAAGAGCATGGAATAAAGAGCGAGGCTTATAATTATGAGCTTTGCACAACTCTCCATAGAGAAAAAAGTAATCAGTTGGATGTTTACACTGCTGCTATTAATTGGCGGTACCGTGTCGTATTTTGACTTAGGGCAATTAGAAGACCCTGAGTTTACGCTTAAAAAAGCCATGGTTATTACTATGTACCCTGGCGCGTCGCCGCAACAAGTTGAAGAAGAAGTAACTTTTCCTCTTGAAAATGCGATTCAGCAATTACCGTATGTTGATTACGTTACATCTATTTCGTCTAACGGTAAGTCGCAAATTTCGGTAGAAATGAAAAGCACTTATCGAAAAGAGCAACTTCGCCAAATTTGGGATGAAATGCGTCGTAAAATTAACGACCTTTCCCCTTCGCTTCCCAGCGGCGTTTACCCTAGCACTATTTTAGATGACTTTGCCGATGTTTACGGTGTTATGTATTCGGTAACCGGTGATGGCTACTCATATGACGAACTTAAGGACTACGTCGACTTTTTAAAGCGCGAACTAGTCTTGGTTAAAGGTGTAAGTAAAGTAACGGTTGCAGGTGAGCAACAACCGCAAGTAATGGTTGAAGTATCAACGCGTAAATTGGCTCAACTAGGTATTGCACCAAGTCATATATTTCAGTTACTGCAGTCGCAAAATACGGTTTCTAATGCGGGTAAAATTCGCGTGGGCGATGAGTCAATTCGCTTGCACCCTACTGGCGAATTTAAAGATGTAAAAGAGCTCGAAACGCTATTAATTTCAAAACCTGGTGCAAGTGAGCTTATTTATTTAGGCGACGTAGCAAAGGTTTACAGAGAGTACGCAGAAGTACCTAACAATGTTATTCGTTATAACTCTCAGCAAGCTTTGCTTATTGGCGTGTCGTTTATGTCGGGAGTTAACGTGGTAGATGTGGGTAAACACATTGACGATCACTTAGCTTCACTTGAGTATCAACGCCCTCATGGCATTGACATAAATTCGGTATACAACCAACCTCAAGAGGTTCAAAAATCGGTTGATGGTTTTATTATCAGCTTACTTGAAGCTATTGCGATTGTTATTGTAGTACTGCTGTTATTTATGGGTTTAAAAAGCGGTGTTTTAATTGGTGGTATTTTACTGCTTACTGTATTGGGTACGTTTATATTTATGAAGTTGTTTGCTATCGACTTGCAACGCATATCGCTTGGGGCACTTATTATTGCGCTTGGTATGCTGGTTGATAACGCAATAGTTGTAACCGAAGGGATACTAATCAACCTTAAACGTGGACAAACAAAACTCAAAGCAGCGGTTAATATTGTTGAGCAAACAAAATGGCCCTTACTAGGTGCAACAGTTATTGCGGTTACTGCGTTTGCGCCAATTGGCTTAAGCTCTGATGCCAGCGGTGAATTTGCCGGTAGCTTGTTTTGGGTGTTGTTTATTTCGCTTTTATTAAGTTGGATAACAGCCATTACGCTAACGCCATTTTTTGCCAATTTAATGTTCAAAGAAAACGAGTTTAAAAACGAAGAAGGCCAAGATGATGAAGACCCATATAAAGGTTTTATTTTTAACGGTTACAAAGCGATTTTAGATTTGGCGCTGCACTTTAGAAAAACCACGCTTATATTAATGGTTGTTTTACTGTGTACTGCAGTTGTTGGTTTTGGCTCTGTTAAACAATCGTTTTTTCCTGCCTCTAATACACCTATGTTTTATGTTGATTACTGGCAAGAGCAAGGATCTGATATTCGCTCAACCCTAGAGGGCGTTAAAAAACTTGAAGAGTTTTTGCAAAAAGAAGACCTTGTTGAAGAAGTAACAAGTACAACAGGCCAAGGCGCGCCACGCTTTATGCTTACCTACGCACCAGAAAAGTCATATCCCGCGTACGGGCAATTAATTATTCGTGTGGCCGACAGAGAAGCCGTAGCAACTGTAATGCAAACTGTACGTGATTACTCAAATAATCATGCGCTCTCTGCGCAGCTTAAAATTAAGCCAATGGAAATTGGCCCCTCTACTGATGCAAAAATAGAAGCGCGTTTTTCAGGCCCTGATCCTGTTATTTTAAGACAATTGGCTGCTAAAGCTGAAGAGCTTATTGGTAATGATGATGGCGCATACAATATTCGTGATGACTGGCGTGCACGTACTAAAATGATTCGCCCACAGTTTAACGAGCAAAAGGCACGCCGCTTAGGTATTAGTAAATCTGACTTAGACAATGTATTACTAACAAGCTTATCGGGTAAACAAGTGGGCGTATATCGCGATGGTACACAATTGTTGCCTATTATTGCCCGCTCTCCTGCTAACGAGCGCTTAAACGTGGAAAGCGTAAACGACCTTCAAATATACAGCCCAGTACTTGGTGTATTTGTACCAGTAACCCAAGTGGTAGACGAGTTTATTGTACAGTGGGAAGATAGCCTAATAATGCGCCGCGATCGCAAACGTACAATTACGATTATGGCCGATCACGATGTATTAGGGGATGAAACCCCTGCTAAACTATTTGCACGTATTCGCGGACCAATAGAAAACATGGAATTTCCGCGCGGTTACGAACTGGAATGGGGCGGCGAGTTTGAATCTTCAAGCAAAGCTCAAAAAGCAATATTTGGCTCATTACCGCTGGGTTACTTAGCGATGTTTGCAGTAACCGTATTACTTTTTAACTCGCTTAAGCAACCACTGGTTATTTGGGCAACGGTTCCGTTAGCTATTATCGGTGTAAGCGCGGGCTTGTTAGCTATGAATGCGCCGTTTAGTTTTATGGGACTACTTGGTTTATTGAGCTTAAGCGGTATGCTTATTAAAAACGGTATTGTATTAGTTGATCAAATAAATCTCGAATTAAGGGAAGGTAAATCGCCTTATGAAGCCGTATTTGACTCTGGTGTAAGCCGTGTACGACCGGTTGCAATGGCAGCTATAACCACTATTTTGGGTATGATCCCGCTGTTATTTGACGTGTTCTTCCAGTCAATGGCGGTAACAATTATGTTTGGTCTAGGCTTTGCTACAATTTTGACTCTAATTGTAGTGCCAGTACTTTACACGGTTATATTTAGAATTGATTACGAACCGCGTAAGTAGTTAAGCATATAATCGGTTAACATTAAAAATGCCACTGGCTCAAGGTCAGTGGCATTTTTATTTAATACCGATGAAAAAAGAAAGGCTACATATTTAGTTGTTAAGAAACTAACCGCAACACTTCTTATATTTTTTGCCGCTACCACATACACAAGGTGCGTTACGCTCTGGTACTTTATCAAATACTTGTGGTGTTGACTTGCTAAGCGCAAAGTCTAGTTCACGAATATCTTCTGATACTTCAGCTTTAACTTCAATTAAAGCAAACAGCGAATGCTCTTCTAGTATTGCTTCTATTTCTGATTGTCGTTCAACTGAGTTTACAGTTAACGTGAGCGGGTGTAACTCTGAGCCTGGCTTTGCAGTACGTTTTGGCGCAAATCCATTACTGTTATTTTTACCCATTATGTCGGGCTTACCCATAAAGAAAAACTTTGACATGCTACTTCTATAACCTTTCTACATTATTAAGACGGCGCATCTTAACAGCTTACCATTCACATAACTAAGTGTACTTGCTAATGCACAATATTAATTAGGCTTTAATGTAGATACGTCTAATATAGCGACATAAAGAGGCCATTTAATGAACTTAGATGGCACACGCAACACAGTTAACGCCTGCGCTCTAAAAACTCATTATCGGCGATTGCAATTTATTTAGGTATACTCTTATTTCATATTGGCTTCAGCATTTAAAAAGTAGAACCTCAAGTGACAGCAAAGCAACTTTTTCGAATAATAATGGCTTCTAGCATACTATTCCCACCCATACTTTTTATTGCTTGGGACGAGAACCTAGACCCGCCATTTATTGCCAATACCGCTTATGATTTTTTAACACATAAGCTGTTCCCTGTTTTATCAGTGGTACTTGGCATTGCGGCAGGTATCTACGGATATAAAAAGTACAATGCATGTATAACATTTAAATCAAATTTTAAAGATTATCTAGAGCACGATGGACGGCTTCGTGGCTGGCTTGGTATTTTGTTTATACCTGTTTTAGTTTACTTATGGCTGTGGGCTACTTTTTGTATTTCAATAAAATTGTGGGCTTATTATTATAGCGATAATAGCTGGCAGCAAGAGTATCAGCTAGTTGCAGTAGAGGCATGCCCGACTGATTACGAATACAGCTGCGCTAAGCTGGTTGTGTTAGATTTAAATACTTACAAAAAGCGCTCTTTTAGATGGTATTTAGATAAGAGTAAGTTGCAGCGCTTACAAAATGAAAATATAAACATAGTGGGTGTTAAAAGCCCACTCGGGGCTATAGTTCATCAAATACAGTGGTAGTTGAGCTTTAAATACACTACTTTTTTAAACTTAACGTGCCAGATGAACGAGCTTTACGATTTGCTGGCTTGTTGTTATTTGAGTTTTTACTATCGTCTTGCGTATTTTTACTAGCTCCACCTTTACCTACATAGGTAGTAGAGCGTTTTTGATAGGCTGAATTACTTCTTTGAGTGCGGGTGCCTCGTTCATTATTAAATGCACGTGGGTTTTCTCCCTGAAAATCACGCTTTTTAGGCTCGCCTTTGTTGTTATTACTAATGCTATTTTGCTTGTTGTTATCAACCGAGTGCTCTTGCGTTTTACCCGAATCGGCTATTGAATCGTTAATTTGCGCCATTTCTACATCAGTTAAATGTCGCCACTGCCCTACTTTTAAGCCCTTAAGCGTCACGTTCATAATGCGTGTACGTTTTAATGTCACAACTTCATAGCCTAAGTATTCGCACATACGGCGAATTTGACGGTTTAAACCTTGAGTAAGTACTATTTTAAATTCTTTAGGGGCAGTTTGGGTAACTTTACACTTTTTAGTAACAGTATCTAAAATTGGGATGCCGTTTGCCATTTTGGTCACAAATTGGCGGTTTAGCGGTTTATCAACCGTGACTACATATTCTTTTTCGTGGTTATTACCTGCGCGCAAAATTTTATTAACGATGTCGCCTTCGTTGGTTAAAAAGATTAACCCTTCTGAGGGTCTATCTAAACGGCCAATAGGAAATATACGAGTTGGGTAGTTAACTGCTTTAACTATGTTACTTTGAATTTTACTCTCGGTAGTACACGTAATACCAACTGGCTTATTATAAGCAATATATACGCGCTTTGGTTTTGCACGAAGAGGATTACCATCAATTAAGACGGTATCAGTATCTGCTACTTTTACGCCCATTTCTGGCGTATTACCGTTAACCGTAACACGACCCTGCTCAATATATTTATCGGCTTCGCGGCGTGAACAAAATCCTGTTTCACTAATAAATTTATTTAAACGTTTTAATTCGGTCATGGCACTTATAGCGTAGTAATTTTTAAGGCGAGTAGTGTAAACCACCCACACTATTTTTTCGCCCCTAATTTAGAATTTATAGGTGTTTAAGCATTAATTTTTGCTTTCGTTAATTTACGCCATACAAATTCAAGCGGGCCTTGCTTAAAATAGCGGCTGTATATAAAGGTAAACATGAGCTGCAGCGCAACTAATGCCGTTGCAACTATCCAGTAGTCAATACGATCAAAATTGAGCACCCAGTGCGTAAATAGCACTTTATATAACAACAGTTGTATGAGTGTTTGGCTAATATATAAAGTAAATGCTAAGCGCCCCGCTTGTTGAATAAGCGTGCCGACGTGTGCGCTGTTATTGCAAAGTTTAACAATTAAATGAATATACAGCGTAGCCATACCTAGAGCCGCAAACATATTTACAAATTCTTGCACCCCATACCCTAAGCTACCATTAAGCTGTGATGCATAAAGCCTAAGGGCACAAAAAGTAATAGTTATTACAGTGCAAATTATTAACTGCTGAGTTGTTAAGCCTTTACTAAAAACACCTTGTTTATATAAATAAATGCCAATGAGCATAAGGCCTACGCACATCCACATTGTCATTATTGGCACCATAACAAGCATCAATGTGTTCATGGCCAGGTTACTAATAAAGTAATCAATATAGTGTGGGTTATATAAGTCTATAAACTGTGGTGTATCGCGGTAAATCACTTCATCGGGGACGCTAGATACAATAAGCACTGTAGCTACAGCCGATAACAAGGTAAATCCTAGCCCTCTTTTTAAAAGTGCGTTGTTATCACTGTCTAAATATTTAATAACAAACCAGCCAGATACACCGTAAACGAATAAAATATCACCGGCCCAAAGTAAAAAACCATGCGCTAACCCAAAGAGAATTAACCAATAAAGCCTACTTTTTATCTGCACTTCAGACTTATAACGATGCCACTGAATGTAAAGCCCAGCACCAAAAAGCAAACTAAACAGGGTTCTAAAACGGCCATCTACAAACACGCTGCTAAGGGAGTAAATAATAGAGTCGCTTACAGGAGGATTAGTTAAAGGGGTATACCCGTATTCAAAAATGCCGAAGGCGTAAGCATTCATGTAAACGAGACCAAGCACGGCAACGCCGCGAATAAAGTCCATGTTATAATTGCGCATTAAAGCTATTACCCGTTAAATATTATTCTTATAACTGTCAGCCCAATCAACTGACTGCTGGTAAAGTGGAGGTAGTATAGCACTGTCTATATTTAGCAAAAGTATAGCTTGTTCAAGTGCCCACCAGCTTCCTGTTTCATATGCTTTAACAACGTTTAAAATATAATACAGAGTGTTTTTGTCCCCTAATAATGCCGTTTTTATTTCATCAGGAAAAGGGAGCTTTTCAACAAGCAAACTCATGGGTTGATCAAGGATTGCATCTAGCAATGAGAATAACCCGGTTAAAAAGGCTTCGCCTGACAGGCTCTTATTAACCTTTTTTGCTAATAACTCACAAAAACGAGCACGTACAACACACACTTGCATTAGCTCTGCAGGTTTTTTACCTGCGGTATGAGCTGTAACAATAAGGCTCACAAACTTTTTAAGGCGTTCGTGTCCTAAATACACAAGTGCTTGCTTTAATGATGATATTTGGCTTTGTATGGGAAACACACCGCTATTTATTAATCTCAGTAACTTATATACAAGCGCAGCATCAAGCTCAAACAGACCCGATATAGCTTTTATATCTGGACTGTTTTTCATTATTTCGGCGTAAATAGCGACGACTAAACCATAGTTATAGTCGATGTCGTTTTGCTGAATCATTGTAGGCTTTGCAAAAAAATAGCCTTGAAAATAATCAAACCCCATATCAAAGGCGAGCTTATAGTCTTCTTGTGTTTCTATTTTTTCGGCTAGTATTTTTATTTGTTTATGCGCTTGTAACTTATTAATTATGGGTTGTATTTCGCTAAGAGGTGTAATTGCAATATCAAACTTAATGAGTTTAACAAGCTTTAAAAAACGATCCCATTGTGGTTTATATACAAAATCATCGAGTGCGAGTTTGTAGTTACTATGAAATAAACCTCGGCATAGTTCATAATTATCGTCGGTAGGTTCTATGGTTTCGAGTAACTCAATCACAACGTCTTGGCATGGTAAAAAAGCACATAAATCGAGTTTTAAAGATTCTGGCCCTATATTAATGAGCGCTTTTTTACCTGATGTAATATGGCGTGTACCTAAATTTAATTGATTTTCCATAATAAGCCTTGCTGTTGCTTGGCCTTCGGCAATATCAGGAAAATAATTTTTAGGGCTATCACGAAAAAGTAGCTCATAGGCTACTACTTTTTTACTTCTATTGAATATTGCTTGCCTTGCAACAAATACAGACACATTACCTACTTCTTAGTTTTTATATAATACTAAGTAATTAAACCCCAAGCAGGTAGATTTGTCACTAAACTTTAAAGTACAGCAACGATTTACCGGTATAAGGTTGTTATATAATCAGTTGCCACTTGTGGCCATGAAAAACGCATTTGCTCTGCGCTATGCTTAATTTTATGCCACTTTTTAGGATTTTGCTTTTTAATTAAGAGAGTTTCGTCCAAACAGCTAATTAAATTACTCGTTTGTGTTGCCAATGTATCGCCATTAAAACTAAAACCATTTTCGTGGTGTTTAACAGTATCTTTTAATCCGCCAACACTGTGTACTAAACACGGTTGCCCCGCTCTCATTGCTAGCATTTGGCTAATACCACAGGGTTCAAACGAGCTTGGCATTAAAAATAAGTCACCTAATTGATACATTAAATCGCCAACACCTTGCCCATACCCTTTCAAAAATAAAAGGTTGGAATTACGCGCCATTGCTTTGGTAAATATGCTTTCGAGTTCTTTGTCACCCGAGCCTAGAATAATAAGCCTGCCGTTATGTTTATTAATTAATTGGCACACTTTATCAATAGCTAAAGCCCCATTAGCCTGCTGGCACAATAACAATACTTTTTGATCTGTAAGTCGGCCAACACTTGTGACTAATGGGCCATTATTAACTATTGCTTTAAATTGCTGTAGTCGTTGGTGGGCAATATAGTAGCCGCTTTGTAACTGCTCGTAATTGGCCATCCAACCAAACAAAGTACTCTCAGCTTGGCTGTAAAAGTCTGCGAGAGTTGCTCCTTCAAGCGCATTGCTTGGATATTCGCAGCCATTTAAAATACCAACAAGCTTACCTTGGCTTGCTGCATTTTGCAGGTCTTGCTCAAGCCCTTCGCCACCAAAAAAACCATGTTCGTAATTACTAGGTTCAAGAACCTCTTGGCTGTAAGTTGGCGATACAACATGTATTTTATCGCACAGATTTATTGCACTGCGCATAGGATTAAAACAATGAGGGTAACGCGGGTCGCATAATTGCTGGCCATTATAACTAAGTGATGGAAACCACGCCTCTAAGCTCGAATCATCATGTTTGAAAGGTCTTATCCCTTGCAGTGCAATATTATGCACTGTGAAAGCAATAGGTAACGTATTAAGTGAGCTATAACGTGGCTCAAACTTAAGTAAAACTGCAACGCAGGCACTGTGCCAATCATGTAAATGTAGCGCTGTAGGGCGCTTTAATACACCTTGTAATAACGCTTCGCAGACGGCTGCGTTAAATAGAGCAAATTTAGTCGCATCAGTTGCAAAAGGCCTCCCCGGTGCATCATTACAATATACACTGCCTGATTCACTGAATAACGGGTGGCTAATGACAATTTGGCTTACATTATTTTCGGCTTGTTGTATTTTAAAAATGGTTAACACATGGGGTTGAGCATTAAATGCAACAGTTACTTCACCTACATAAATACGCTCAAGCGGCTCAAACCCGTAATCAGGAATAACAACATCAACCGTTATTCCTTGCTTTGCGAGTGCCTTAGGTGCATCGCGTACTACATCTGCCACACCGCCTACTTTTGCGCCTGGTAACGCGTCATTTTCTGCTGCAACCATTAATACATGCATTAATTTATTATTTCCTTTAAACCTGTGTGAGCTTGCTCACAAATGAGCAAGCTGTGTTGTCGTGCTTATCTAACTTGTTGTTACGCTAGCTTTTTATTTTCTCGCGCTTGGCGCTCTAACTTTTTTGCAAGCTCAGTGAGCATATCACGTGTAACAAGAACGATACCTTTTTTAGATACCCTAAAGCCGTTTTCTTCATCTGTTTTTTTGTCAAAACCGATTTCAAGACCTGCCGGTATTTCACAGCTTCTATCTATAATCGCACGTTTTATTTTACAACCTCGGTTTATAACCGCACCGGGTAAAATAACCGACTGCTCAATGGTACAAAATGAGCGAACGTGAACGTTAGAAAACAACAGTGATTTTCTAACCGCAGAGCCCGAAATAATACACCCACCCGAGACTGTTGAGTCCAAAGCCATACCGCGCCTATCTTCATCATCGAAAATAAATTTAGCAGGTGGTAGTTGCTCTTGATAAGTCCATATTGGCCACGTTGGATCGTATAAATCAAGTTGTGGTTCTGGCATTACCAGTTCCATATTAGCTTCCCAGAACGAGTCAAGCGTACCTACATCGCGCCAATAAGGTTGCCCTTCTTGGTTTGGATCTCTAAATGGGAAGGCAAACACATTATGCTCTTCTATAATCGCTGGAATAATATCGTGACCAAAATCACGTCCAGAGCCTTCATTCTCAGAATCTTTTTTAAGTTGCTCAAACAAAAATTCAGTATTAAAAATGTAGTTCCCCATTGATGCTAAGCATGTACCTGGCTTGCCGGGTACTGAGCTAGGCATTGCTGGTTTTTCATCAAAACGGCACACTCTATTTTCTTCATCAACGGTCATTACACCAAACGTGTCTGCGGCTTCCTCTACTGGCACTTCAATACAACACACGGTCATATCTGCGCCTTTTTGCACATGTTCAGCCAATAAAGCACCATAGTCCATACGGTACACATGATCTCCAGACAAAATCATCACATATTTAGGAAGCTCGTGACGAATAATATCTATGTTTTGAAAAACAGCATCTGCGGTCCCACAATACCAATCATCACCTTGGCGCTGAGATGCAGGGAGTATTTCAACCGACTCACCCAGCTCTTTTTTAAAGTGCCCCCATGCGCGGTTTACATGGCGAATGAGTGAATGCGACTTATATTGTGTTGCAATACCAACGCGTCTCACACCCGAGTTAATACAGTTTGATAGTGGAAAGTCGATAATTCGATGTTTGCCACCAAAGTAAACTGCTGGCTTTGCTCGCCAATCGGTTAACTCATGCAGGCGAGAACCGCGACCGCCTGCCAGTATTAACGCGTAAGTTTCTCGGGTTAAGCTACTTATGTAGCGATTTGCATAATTGGGCATAATACTCTCTCCATTTAGTCTAGGCTGCTAGTGGCATGGCTTTTAGTTGTCGTTAAGTCTGTTTCACTAATATTGAGGGGTTCTAAATGCCAAATATCTTCACTGTATTGGCTTATGGTTCTGTCACTTGAAAACAGTCCACTGGCTGCTGTATTTAAAATACTCATTTGTGTCCAGTAGGTCTGATCTGCGTAAGCTTTATCAACTTCTTTTTGAGCTGCTACGTAACTTTCAAAATCGTGAGCAACAAGCCATGGATCGTGTGGGCTCTTAATTGCATTTATTATGTCGTCAAATAAGCATGGCTCAAATAAATTAAAATGTCCGCTCTCAAGTAATTGCATCACATTCTTTAAATCGCTATTTTGCGATATTAAATGTTCTGGATTATAACGTGATTTAATATCGTCAATTTCGTGCGCTTGTGCGCCAAACAAAAAGAAGTTATCAGCACCAACAGCATCTCTAATTTCAATGTTTGCGCCATCCAGCGTGCCTATTGTCAATGCACCGTTCATCATAAATTTCATGTTGCCAGTACCAGACGCCTCTTTACCTGCGGTAGATACTTGCTCTGACAAATCGGTTGCAGGACAAATAACTTCCATTGCGGTTACGTTGTAATTAGGTAAAAATGCGACGCGTAAATATGGCGCAGCTTGAGGGTCTTTATTTATAACCTCTGCCACGTTATTAATAAGCTTAATGATTTTTTTAGCCATGTAATAACCCGGCGCTGCTTTACCACCTAATAAAACACAACGAGGAACAAGCCCTTGGGTATCCCCACGGCGAATACGGTCATATAAATGAATCACATGAAGTATGTTTAATAGCTGACGTTTATATTCGTGAATACGTTTTACTTGAACGTCAAACATCATCGATACATCAAAATCGATATCGCAGCGCGCCTTAACTAAATCAACTAGACGTTGTTTGTTTTCACGTTTAGCATTTTGCCACTGCTCATGAAATGACTTGTCGTCATAAAAACGACGTAGGTCACTAATTTTTGAAAAGTTTTTAACCCATTCATGGCCAATTTTTTCACCAATTAATTCACTTAATACTGGATTACAATGCGCAAGCCATCGACGAGGCGTTACACCATTTGTTTTGTTATTAAACTTATCTGGCCACAGTGCGTAAAATTCTTTAAATAATCCCGCTTTTAATAATTCGGTATGCAGTGCTGCTACACCATTTACAGAGTAACTACCTACAATAGCTAAATAAGCCATACGAATTTGTGGCTCATCACCCTCTTCAATCAGTGACAATGCACGTTGCTTTTCAACATCTCCCGGCCATTGCTGTGCAACTTGTGCTAAAAAGCGTGCATTTATCTCGTAAACTATTTCTAAAATGCGTGGTAATAATTTTGAAAACAACGAAACAGACCATTTTTCAAGCGCTTCAGGAAGTAGCGTATGATTTGTATAAGCCATTGTTTTAGTTGTGATTTGCCAAGCATCGTTCCAATCTAATTCATAATCATCAATTAAAATACGCATTAGCTCAGCAACAGCAATACTTGGATGCGTGTCGTTTAACTGAAAAGCATGAAAATCAGCAAAGTCACTAAAGCTCTCGCCATGCTGTGAAACCCATTGGTCTACTACGTCTTGAATACTCGCCGATGATAAAAAGTATTGTTGGCGTAACCTAAGTTCCTTACCATTTTCGCTGCTGTCATTTGGATACAGCACCATGGTAATTTGTTCGGCTAGATTTTTTTGTGCGACGGCTTCTGAATAACTGCCCGCATTAAATTCGGTTAGATTAAATTCATCTGTCGCCTCTGATTTCCATAATCGTAGCGTATTTACAATATTGTTTTTATAACCTGGGACAGGTACATCGTACGGTACAGCTAATACATCTTGTGAGCCCATCCATTGACGATGCTCTCTGCCAAATTTATCTGTGTAACTTTGCACATAGCCACCAAACTTCACACGTTTTGCATGCTCTGGTGCGCTTAGCTCCCATGGATGTCCTTCACGTAGCCAGTTATCTGGTTGCTCAATTTGGTTACCATCCTTAATCGATTGATTAAACATGCCGTATTCGTATCGTAGGCCATAGCCAATAACAGGCAACGCTAAACTAGCACAGCTATCTAAAAAGCAGGCTGCAAGACGCCCTAGCCCGCCATTTCCTAGGCCAGCGTCGTGCTCGGCGTCTTCAATTGTTTCTACTGTTGTGCAGTACTCTTGTAGTGCTGAGCTTACTTGTTCATCTAAATCTAGATTTAAAACAGCATTACCTAGCGCACGCCCCATCAAAAACTCAAGAGAAAGGTAAGCCGTTTTGCGGCGTTTTTCTTGCTTAATTTGTTGATTCGTTTCTCTGCAGCGGGCAACAAGTCTGTCACGAATAGTAAGCGCTAATGCGTGATACAAATAATGCTGCGATTCACCAACCTTATCTCGGCCGAGGGTATAATAAAAATGCCGTGTTAAGTCATCTTTAAGCGTACTTTCATCAATAACGGGACCTTCTTGCCAGCCCTTTACTACACACACTTGATCACTTTGTTTAATCATGACTAACATCCTCTAAATTGGCACTAAAAACCCAACTACTTTGTGCTGAAATTTCAACCATCGCATCTTCATTACTGCTCACAGATGCATTGTGTACACTTGATAGAATCATTTGCCACGGCGCATTAATTGGCGATGGGGGCATTTGACAAAAAATTGTTTTTTCACTGGCATTAAATACAATCAACAAGGCATGATTGTTTTGCTTATCAAGTAAGCTATACATTAAAAACTGCCTGGTATCTTCATGCCAGTGAGCATCAGTCATGGTTTTACCTTGTTCGGTAAACCACTTAACGGTAAAACGCTCGTCTATATCATCTAAAAATACACTGTGTTTAAAGGCACTGTGCGCACGTCTAATTTTTAATGCATCATCAATAAATCGTGTTAGCGAATGATTAAGTTGAGAATCTTTCCAGGCAAGCCAACTAGTGCGATTATTTTGGCAATAAGCATTGTTATTACCCCCTTGCGAGTGCGCCATTTCGCTGCCAGCAGCAATCATGGGAACACCTTTTGAGAGAATTAAAGTAAGTAAAAAATTCTTTTGTTGCTGCAAGCGCAGTGCGTTTAT
Organism: Pseudoalteromonas sp. FUC4; assembly: GCF_008370255.1. Taxonomy (GTDB): domain Bacteria; phylum Pseudomonadota; class Gammaproteobacteria; order Enterobacterales; family Alteromonadaceae; genus Pseudoalteromonas. Next base: position 356,921 of record NZ_SEUI01000002.1, read on the forward strand.
TTTAGAGTCGCTGGTAAAACCTTCTACCCCACAGTTAAACGAATGATTTGCACTGTGCCCATCTCTGTTTTGCTCGCCATTAGCTTCGTTATGTTTATGCTCATAACTCACTAAATCAGCAAGGGTAAACCCATCATGACTCGTTATAAAATTAATACTATTGAGCGGCCCACGTTGGCTGTGCTCAAAAATATCAAACGATCCATGCAAACGTTTTGCAACGTTGGCAACAATACCGGTTTCACTTTGCCAAAAACGTCTAATTACATCACGGTATTGATCGTTCCATTCTCGCCATGGCGGCGGGAATGCCCCAAGCTGATAGCCACCTGGGCCTATATCCCAAGGCTCACTTATTAACTTAACCTTGTTAAGTACAGGGTCTTGGGCAACTACTTGTAAAAAAGTATGTGCGGAGCTAAAGCCTGATTTTGTGCGGCCTAAAATGGTCGCTAAATCAAACCTAAAACCATCAACTCCCATTACTTCAACCCAATAACGAAGGCTATCAAGTACAAGTTGCAGTGTTTTAGGATGATCAATATTTATGGTATTACCACAGCCGGTATCGTTTATATATACGTCAGGCTGGCCATCTACTGCGCGGTAATAGGCTAAGTTATCAAAGCCTCTAAGCGATAGTATAGGGCCATCCGCCCCTGCTTCAGCTGTATGGTTGTAAACAACATCTAATATAACTTCTATGTCTGCAGCATGGAGCTCTTGCACCATTTGCTTAAACTCGTTTATATCGTCGTTTACCAAATAGTCTTTGTGGGGCGTAAAAAAGTTAAGCGTGTTGTAACCCCAGTAGTTTTGCAAACCTTTCCCTGTTAAAAATTGCTCACTAATAAAAGAATGAACAGGCAAAAGCTCAACGGCTGTAACCCCTAAGCTTTGCAAGTGTTCAATAAAGCTTGGGTGGCTTAACCCTAAAAACTTCCCTTGTAGAGATTTGGGAATTTTAGGATGACGACACGTTGTACCTTTCACATGGCACTCATAAACAACCGTGTTTGACCAAAGGTGGTTAGGCTTTTTATGCATATACAACGTAGGTGCCGCTACTTTTGATTTAGGTATATCAATCGCATTATTTACAGTGCTTTTAGTACCGATTGGCATTTGCCCGTAATGGCGTTCACTCCAAGTAAACTCACCAAACAAGTCTTTTGCATATGGGTCTATCAGCAGCTTATTTTCGTTAAACAGTTGACCATTTTTAGGGTTATATTCACCCTCAACTCTAAAACCATAAAGCGCACCGGCGTTTAATGGCGAAATATGAATACTCCAAATACCACCTTCGTTGATATTCATCGCCATTTTTAGTATTTCTGAATGGCCACTTTTATCAAACAGGCATACATAAGCTTGGCTTGCACCAGGCGCATATAACGCGAAGTTAACCCCATTATCAATAACACTAGAGCCAAGTGGTTCTACATTACCGGGTGCTACATCAAATCGGTTACTCATCATCAACCTTTTGTAAATAAATAGTAGTTAAGCCACCAATGGCAATTGAAATACGGTGTTTAAAACCATGATTTGATTCGTTTATTGCTTGAACTATCTGCGATGAATCTTTAGTTACCTCAACGCCAGAGCCAAAAAACTGAGTATCATCTGTATTTAAAATGACCCTGTAACGCCCTTTACTTGGTACGCCAATAACGTAGTTTTCATAGGACGCGGGAGTAAAATTAGCAATAACAACCACAAAGTCTTTTGCGTTTTTAGCATAGCGAACAAAGCTCAAAATGCTCTGCTGATTATTATTGTTATCTATCCAGGTAAAACCAGCCGCGCTCGAATCTAGCTCATACAACGCAGGTTGGTTTTTATAAACGGTATTGAGCGCTTTTACGGTGTGCTTTATACCGCTGTGGCTTTCGTGCTCAAGTAAATGCCAATCGATAGAATGATCGTGCCCCCACTCTTTTCGCTGTGCAATTTCACCGCCCATAAATAAGAGTTTTTTACCCGGGTGTGCCCACATAAATGCGTAGTAAGCGCGTAAATTTGCAAATTTTTGCCAATCATCGCCTGGCATTTTTTCAATTAACGAGCCTTTACCATGTACTACTTCATCGTGGCTTAATGGCAATATATAGTTTTCGCTAAACGCGTATACCATCGAAAAAGTCATTTCGTGATGATGATGCTGACGATAAAGCGGGTCGTGCTGCATGTAATGCAAACTATCGTTCATCCAACCCATATTCCACTTATAACCAAAGCCTAAACCGTTATGCTCAACACTTTGGGTGACACCCGGCCATGCTGTTGACTCCTCAGCCACCATCATAATGCCTGGGTTGTTTTTATAGCTGCGCATATTGACTTGCTTTAGGCACTCAATTGCACCTAAGTTTTCGCGCCCGCCGTAACAATTAGCAACCCACTCGCCTTCTTTTCGGCTGTAATCTAAATACAACATAGAAGCTACGGCATCTACACGCAGACCATCTAAACCAAATTGATGTAGCCAATACATAGCATTTGATATTAAAAAGCTTTTAACCTCAGGGCGGTCGTAGTTATAAATGTAGGTATTCCAATCAGGATGAAACCCTTGGCGCTTATCAGCATGCTCATATAAATGGGTGCCATCAAATCGATGTAGGCCATGCGGATCGCTTGGAAAATGCCCTGGCACCCAATCAAGTAAAATACCTAAATTTGCTTTGTGGCACTGCTCTACAAAGTATTTAAAGCTGTTGTAGTCGCCAAAGCGGCTGGTAGGTGCAAATAATCCAACAGGCTGATACCCCCACGAACCATCAAACGGATATTCGCTTATTGGCATAAGTTGCAGGTGAGTAAAATTCATTTCAAGGGCGTAGCTAACGAGTTTGTCGGCAAGCTCTGTGTAACTTAAATAGCGGTTGTTTTCAGCGCGTTGCCATGAGCCTAAATGCACTTCATAAATACTAATTGGCGCATCAATATGATTGCGTTTTTGCCTGTTTTTAAGTGCCTTTTCGTCAAGCTTTATAGATTCTGGTTTATACTGCAGTACACTTGCAGTACCCGGTGCTTGTTGCATTTTAAATGCATAGGGGTCGGCTTTTTCGAGTACCTCTCCACTTTGCGCGGTAATTGCAAATTTGTAGCACATGTCGGCTTTAAGGTCTGGTACAAATAATTCCCATACACCACTTGCAGGATGAAAGCGCATAAAGTGGCGATTCGCTTGCCAAAAATTAAACTCACCAATAATAGAGACACTTGCCGCATTAGGCGCCCACACACAAAAACGCACACCGTCTACGTTTTGTTGAGTACTAAAATGTGCACCAAAATGCGAGTAAGCATGTTCAAGGCTGCCCTCTTTAAATAAATACATTGCCTCTGCATCAAGTGTGCTTTCAAAGCTGTATTCATCATAAAAGGTAACGCTGCTATCTGTGTACTGAGCAATGCATTGATATGGCGCAGTGGGCAAAGCATCTACTTTGGCTATAAATAAGTCACTTTGTTGGTAGCGCTGCGCCTTAATAGTTTTATTATTTAATGTAACACTTACGCTTATTGCACAAGGTAGATAAAAACGAATTTCAACTTCGGCATTCGTTTTATGTGCCCCTAAAAAGCTAAATGGGTCTTTAAATCGCCCTGCATTTAATGCGTGTACTTGTGCATCGTAACTATTTTCATTAGTTGTACTGCTCATTTAACCTTTCCTTATTGAATCGATAGCAGCTAAAAGTGAGGCATTTTTGGTAAAAATTTCTTCACTGGTATGCGTTAATACACGTCGCCAATTAGGATATTCTTTATCTGTCCCGGGGATATTGACCGGATACTTCTGCTCATCTAAGTCATCTATTTGTATTGCAAATAAACGCGATTGAGAGCCTGCTAAACACAATGCAAGTGCGCTATAAACGGTCACAGCTTCACTATGTAATAAAAGCTCAGTTGTATTGCCATGGTGATTAATAAAACGTAGTAACCTTTGTTGCTCTTCTATTCGCTGTTGCTCTAGTTGCTCGTATTCATTGCAAGTTATAAGCTTATATTGTTGCTTAATATCTAAATCATCATGTTGCCACCAGCCTGTAAATGGAGGGACATCGTGATTAGCTATCATTAACAAACAATGTGTTGCCAGCTCATCTACCGATAAAAACTCTCCACTGTATTGTTTTTCAAAATAAAATAAGCTGTTAGAAAAAATGCCGCTAGATGCCAAAGCTTCTCTAACTTCTGGTGGCACAACGCCTAAATCTTCACCAATAACAATACTTTGATTAACATGCGATTCAATTTTTAAAATGGCAAGTAAATGCTCAAACGGGTAGTAAACATAACAGCCATCTCGTTCGCCATTGTTTTCAAAGCACCACCATAGGCGCCTAATAGCCATTACGTGGTCAATTCGAAGTCCACCTACGTTTTGCATGTTTGAGCGAATGAGCGAGCGGTAAAATTGGTAGTGATTATTACTAAGACTTTGAGGATTGAGAGCTGGAAGCCCCCAGTTTTGACCAGCTTCGGCCCATGGGTCAGGTGGAGCGCCTACACTTGCTCCTTGGCTAAACAACGATTGCTGATTTTTAAATTCAGACCCATCACCCGCACAACCAACAGCTAAATCATTGATTAATCCAATAGGCATACCTAGCTCTGCACAACTTTTTTGACACAGTGCCAATTGCGTATGCGCTTGCCACTGCAGGTAATAAGCAAATGTTAAGTTATCTGATTCGAGGGTATTTAACGTAGTAGAATGAGTATTACAAAAATCAGTAAACGCTTGGCGACGCTCAGTACTTGCCGTTAATTCAAATTGATTATAAAGCGCTTCAAATAACGCATACTTTATACGACTTACATTTTCATAATCTATAAACTGATCATTACTTTTAATAAGTGCAGCGACATCATCTTGCTGCATAATGGCGTCAAGATGTTCATTATTTGTTGCGTCTTCGCTTAATACGATAGAAATATAAAGGGGATTTAATAAAGCGCGACTATTAGGGCTATAAGGACTGGCTCGCTCTGGCATATCAGCAAATAACAGATGCAGTGGATTAAGTAATATGTAATCCATGTTTTGGGAGCTGCATAGTTTTGTAAGCGCTAATAAATCGTCAAAGTCGCCAATACCCAAATTCGCTCTATTTTTTAATGTGTAAAGCTGAATAGATAATCCAGTGCGCTTTGTGTCTTCCACTTGGAAGACTTGCTCAGGCACGCACCAGATTTGTGTAATAGCGTGTTGCTCACCTACTTGAACATTAGCGTCATGATAGCCAATTGGCATACTATCTACGGGTAGGGCCAGCTCAATATAGCGTACGCCATGCAAGTAGTATTCACCAGTGACAGCCAAGTTATAAAGATTATCAAATGCTATATGCATTCCAAGTGAAGGGACATCAATGTTAGCGGCTAAATATTGCTGACGCTCATCTATACGAAGCTTTAACAAACATGCACTTTGCTCAACCAAACTTACACTAGGTACTAAATCCAGCCAAAGCGATGCATCTAAATCATAAGTTAGTTGAGCTATTCCTGCTTCATTATTTGTATCAACACCACAACATTGTAAAGCACGTTTACGCGTTTCTTCGCTAAAAAACACCTGTTCACCTGTATACTTGGTGAATTCAAAGCCAATACCATGCAGGTAAAACAACTGCGAAAGAGCATCCATTGAATCGCCTTAATTAGTGCGTTGAGTATTTACTATGCTGTTTTCTGTGCCAAATGTATTGCCGATATAACCGTCAGCTTGATGGTCGTTATCCCAAATGTCTCCATTAATTAGATAACGAAAGTGAAATTGTTGATCGATAGGTAAGCGTTGCTTAAATTTAAACACACCTTGTTTTTTATAAAGCTTCATTGGCACTGGTTGCCAATCATTAAATTCACCTAATAAGCAAACTTCTTCTGCCTCTGGATGAGAAAATTCAAAAGTAACTTCAGCTTCATCTTTTGTTTTAAAAAAACGTTTATTCAACATAGCAGGCTCCAACTAAACCAAAAAGGGTACTTAATCTTTGCCACAGGCCATACAACTAAATAAAAAGGCGATGTGGATTCCATTCAAAATCATTAAACACGTTTTAAGTTAACCAAAACTTTATTTACGCATTATTACAGTGCAACAATTCATTTTTTCTGCACCTAAAAAGTGCGGTTAGTGTATAAACAATCTATTTTAAAAAGCTCACTAGTACATAGCAATTTTTGAACCAACTAGGCTTACACTGCATTTTATTTATTTAACCGAATTTAAAGTTAAATAATCCATAAGTATTACCTAAATTTATAAAATTCTTTTGTTATGTACTTTCATCAGCGATAATACACATCATCTTAATACTCTGAAATATCATAATTTTCATGTTGAAAAAAAGCATTTTTATAACTATAGCCACCATATTTTTAATAATAGCCACACTTATTGGTTCTTCAATCTATACCCTTTATAGTAAAAAAGAAATCTCAGTTGATCCTAAATTAAAAGAAATATCAGGTATTGAATTTGATAAGCACAAACGTTTATGGGCTATTAACGATGGAGGCAATGAACCTAAGCTTTACCGACTCAATAAAGACGGTTCTATTGCTAAAGAAATTTTAGTTGAAAACGCTAAAAACATTGATTGGGAGGACATGACCCAAAACAAATTTGGGCACTTCTTTTTAGGCGATTTTGGTAATAACAAAAACGATCGTAGATGGCTCACTATTTATAAAATAGAAAACCCGATAGATATAAAAACAGATACGACTCAAGCAGAAATAATTAAGTTTACCTACCCAGAAATGGATGGCAGTCCAATAAAACCCAATAACCGTAATTTTGATTTAGAGGCATTTGTAGCTCTAGGACGTCACTTATATTTATTTACTAAAAACCGCACAGAGCCATTTGATGGTATTACTAAGGTTTATAAAGTTGGCGATCATGCTGCTAATTTTAAAGCAGAGTTAATAGACTCATTTAAAACATGTACCACTTTAGAAAAGCTATGCTGGATAACATCGGCTGCTTTAAGCCCTGATCGTAAAAAGCTGATATTACTTGATTCAACCAGTATTTGGTTATTCGAAAATTTTGAGGGTGATAAGTTTTTTTCTGGCGATGTATCAAAAATTGACTTAGGAATAGTAACTCAAAAAGAAGCTGTCACTTTTTTTGATGACAATACTATTGTATTTACAGATGAAGAGTTTAAAGGTATTGGCGGAAATGCTTATTTTATAAAGCTTGATGAAGCCAAAAAAGAAATTATAAGAAAAAAGCCGATCTCAGAAAAAGTACTTCCATAATATAAAGTTAGCTAAGCTAAAGTTCTAAAGCTTAGCTAACTCATGAAAGGTATCTAGTTAGTTACTCTTTTCGTTTGACGAATGGAGTGCTTTTTCTACATCAACACCTAAAATCAACACTCCAATATGACTATTGTTATCATCTAAAACAGGAAAACTTAGCTGTACTTGAAAATGATGTGTTGATGCATCATAGGTTACGCTATCAAAGTGATAGTCCTTTGGCTGTTTAAATATTTTAGTAAACTTATTTTCATCTCCTTGCCAGTAATCACTGGTTAACTTACTTATTGCTATATTTTTTCCTTGGCTATCAGTCAATATAAGCTCAGTAACAATACCTTTAAATTGCGATTGCCATTTTTTTAATACTTTAGATAACGGTAAATCAGGCATAGCTAACCCATCAGCATGCTCAACATGTTTACTTTCTTTTATCCAAAGCTGGTCTCGCTTCTTAATTTCGGGCTCACTCAAAGGAGCCTCATTACTTATTTGAACTTGCTCTATTAAACTAGGTAAGTTTAATAAGGTTTTAGCGCTACTGTAGAGCCTATCAAGCATTTGCTTTTCTTCACTTTTTGATAGTAAAAATGGAGCTTGCGCACAAGTATTTATATTTTCATCGAACTGCTGCATAAATTCAGGAAGGCGTTTGATAAGTGAATGCGAAGCAAATAATCCCAAAGGTACATATCTAAAAAATTCTTTTTGGTACTCGTCTTTATTAATCCCTAGCTTAGGCTGCTAATTCAAAATCGTCTAAATCAAGTAGGATTCTATCAATCCGCTTATGGTGCATAACATTTACTATTTTTTTTAATGAATTGACTTCTACCTCAGCAATAATATTCTGAGTTTTAAACCAATTTGCTTGATAACTTCCTCTTACTGCACCATAACGCATTTTATTTTTTGGTTTATTAATGCTTTCTGGATGAGTCAACCCGTACCAGCTTTCTAAAAAAACGGGGGATGATATACATCCATAAGCTTTCATTTCAGGCATTAAATGGGTTGTGAAAATCCATCTAAGCGCTCCAACTTTAATTCTCGACGTGCACGTAACCATGGCAAGGTTTGTAGCTGAAGAGAGGCTCAGTTAAACCTAACAAAAGAGTAAAAAGATATGCGGGCATAATCTATTGCTAAATAATGTACAAATTAAAATAAGTGTAGCCAAACAGATTAAAATTGCATTATTTGCTGTAATTATGTAACAGCTCTACTGTCTTCGCTATGCAGCGCTGACACAGTTAATAAAGCGTTCTGTTAGCAGTGTTACTGCAGCTTTGTCTGTATAGTGCTGCTTAGCATTTTTCATAATATGCTTTGAGCAAACATTTTTAGATTCTTCAAATTGAAAATTGCAGCTAGCAACAGTATTACCTAAAGCTTCCTGATAGGCTTTATCTGCGCACATAGCTAAAGCAAAGTCTGTAGCGCCAGCAATTATTTCATTGATATTTACTGAGGATGTTTCGAGTTTAAAATAGATATCACTATACGTATTAACCTCTGTATTCTTCTTTGAAGAAAAATGACTAGCTTTGGCAGTTAAATAATAGCCTATAAGTATGATTGATAAGATCATTGTAAAAACCGTTTTCATAGTTACCCTTAACACAATAATTAGAATTGCATTATTAATAGTATAGTTCGATTTTTTACATAAGTACGAGGGAGGAAGGCTCTCTACATCCATGTAATTAGTAAATAAATCCTTGTTATATAATTACTAAAAACGCAATTAAAAACTGTAGCTGATATTATCACTCAAGTGAAATAAAGCAAGAGTCTATAAACAATTTATTTAGCAATGTTTATAGTGACTCTAAATATGTAAACAGTGTTTAACGACTCAAGTGTAAAAGGGAGATTAACGCTTAAATTTAGTTTCTAAAATAACAGAAGATGTTGTGCGCTCCACCCCATCAAGATTTCCTATATCGTCCAACAAATGACTAAGCTGTTCTAAATTTTGAGCCTGTACCACAGCAATTAAATCAAACTCACCACTTATGGCATAGAGCTGCGAAATAGCATCAATTTGCTTAAGCTCAATGTTTGTTTTAGTTGTTAATTTTTGCCTTACTTTTATAGACACATGAGCTGATACCATTTTACTAAGGTAGTCGTCACCGTAATCTACGCTGTAACCTTTAATCACACCGGTTTCTTCTAATTTGAGCATTCGGCTTTGTACTGTTGAACGAGATAAGTCAAGCATTCGCGCAAGATCAGAAATACTCGCTCTTGCGTTTGTTTTTAGTACTGAAAGTAGCTTTTCATCTTGTGGAGTTATCATAATGGTAATTTTCTTCGTTATTTTGACTTTTATTTTAATCATTTTTCACAAAATAGCACTGCAATTTTTACTACTAACCTTCGATAATGGCACCTAACAGAAATAATAACGTGTTTGCTGAAGAATAAAGGCTATATTCTTCTTTGAGTTAGCAACTAATCTTTTATCTAAGCCCATTAAATTTAGGTGTAAAAATGCAAGTAACAAGAGACTTATTTAACGACGTAATGGTACCAAACTATAACCCTTCGGCTATTATTCCTGTTCGTGGCGAAGGCTCTCGTGTATGGGATCAAAATAACAACGAGTTTATTGATTTTGCAGGTGGTATTGCCGTTAACTGTTTGGGTCATTGTCACCCGGCGCTTGTTAAAGCATTAAAAGAGCAAGGCGAAAAAATTTGGCATTTATCAAATGTAATGACGAATGAGCCAGCGCTTCGTTTAGCACAGAAAATGGTTGAAGCAACATTTGCTGACAAAGTTTACTTTGCAAACTCAGGTGCAGAAGCAAATGAAGCGGCGCTTAAACTAGCCCGTCGTTTTGCACTTGATGTGTACGGCGCTGAAAAATCGCAAATAATTGCATTTAATAAAGGCTTTCACGGTCGTACTTTCTTTACCGTAACTGTTGGCGGACAAGCAGCTTATTCAGATGGCTTTGGTCCAAAACCTGCTGACATAGTACATTGTGATTTTAACGATATAGCGGCTTTTGAAGCGCTGGTCAGCGATAAAACATGTGCCGTTATGATGGAACCATTACAAGGTGAAGGCGGTATTATTTCACCAACAGATGAATTTGCTAAAAAAGTACGTGAACTTTGTACTAAACATAACGCGTTACTTATTTTTGATGAAGTACAAACAGGTGTTGGTCGCACAGGCGATTTATACGCTTATGAAGGTTTAGGGGTTGTTCCTGACATTTTAACAACGGCAAAAGCATTGGGTGGTGGTTTTCCAATTGGCGCTATGATCACTCGTACACCAATTGCTGAGCATTTAAAAATTGGTACTCACGGTTCTACTTATGGCGGTAACCCGCTTGCTTGTGCTGTGGCTGAAGCGGCATTTGATACAGTAAATACACCCGATGTACTAAACGGCGTTAAAGAACGTGAGCAATTATTCCGTGACGGATTAAACGCAATTAACGAAAAGTACAACGTATTTAGCGAAGTACGTGGTAAAGGCTTACTAATTGGCGCAGTACTAAATGACAAATTTGAAGGCCGCGCACGCGACTTTTTAGTAGCCAGTGCTAATAATGGTTTGATGAATCTTGTAGCGGGTATGAATGTAATTCGTTTTACACCGTCTTTAGTTATCCCGTTTGAAGATATTAAAGAAGGCTTAGCGCGCTTTGAAAAAGCCGTTAGCGACGTAGTAAACGGTTAATATAGTTTAACTTAGCACGCCTATAGGCGTGCTATTGGAGCAAGCAATAAATGCAAGTATTACGTCCTATTACTGCCAATGATTTTGACGCGCTTAAACAAATAGCGATTGAATCCGGTCATGGGTTTACCTCTTTACCTGTGGACGATGCACAGCTTAAAGAAAAAATTGAACGTGCTGAAAAAAGCTTTGCCAAAAACATTAACCAGCCACTTGATGAAAGCTATTTATTTGTCTTAGAAGACAGTGAAACAGGTGAGGTTATTGGCACAACCGCTATAGAAGCTGCGGTAGGTTTATCGGTGCCTTTATATCATTATCATTTGGGTAAAACAGTACACCACTCGCCTACTTTAAATGTATATAACACCGTTGATATTTTAAGCATGTGTAACGACTACACAAGCTGCTCTGAAATATGCACATTATTTTTGCGCGAAAATAGCCGCAAAGGTTTAACGGGTCGATTTTTATCGCGTTCACGCTTTTTGTTTATGGCTCAGCATAGCGAGCGTTTTGCCGATACTGTTATCGCAGAAATGCGCGGTGTTAGCGACGAAGACGGTCATTCTCCTTTCTGGCAATGGCTACAAGAGCACTTTTTTAGTATCGAATTTCCACAAGCAGATCACTTAGTTGGCTTAGGCGATAAGGTATTTATTAGCGAGTTAATGCCTAAATACCCTATTTATGTGAACTTGCTTAGCAAAAAAGCCCAAGCAGTTATTGGGCATGTGCATGAAAAAACAAAACCTGCGCTAAAATTATTAGAAAAAGAAGGGTTTGAGCACCGAGGCTACGTTGACTTATTTGACGCAGGCCCAACAGTTGAAGCAAAGCTTGGTAATATTCGCAGCATTCGCGACTCTCAAGTTTGCCCTGTTACGATTGGCGAGCTTGATCACATATCACAAAATAGCTCTGATACGCTGGCTGTATGTAATCAAGGCGTAAGTGGCTTTAGAGCAACATTTACCAAAGACGCACATTACAATCATGCAAAACATACCCTCGTCATTAGCCAAGATGTGGCTAAGGCGCTTAATTTAAGTCAAGGAGATGCAGCGCGATTTTTCCGCCTGTAAATAATTTATGAATACACACCTAATTAATAACCAATGGCATGTGGGCCTTGGTCCAGTATTTGAGTCAATAAATCCAAGTAATGGTGATGTGGTATGGCAAGGTAATGGCGCAAACGCCCAGCAAGTAGATTCTGCTATAAAAGCAGCTAGAGCCGCGCAATTACAATGGGCAGACAAACCTCTTGAAGAGCGTATAGCTATTTTAGAAAACTTCGCGGCGCAATTAAAAGAACACAGCGAAGAATTTGCTAGCATTATTGCACGCGAAACGGGCAAGCCATTATGGGAAACCCGCACTGAAGTGGGCGCAATGACAGGCAAAGTAGCAATTTCGGTTAAAGCCTATCATGAGCGTACAGGTACAACCGAAAACCCAATGCCCGGTGCTAAAGCGTTTATTCGACACAAACCGCATGGCGTTGTGGCTATATTTGGCCCGTATAACTTTCCAGGGCATTTACCAAACGGGCATATTGTTCCTGCAATTTTAGCCGGTAATACCGTGGTATTTAAGCCATCAGAACTAACGCCGCACGTTGCAGAATTTACCCTCTCACTTTGGCTAAAAGCAGGTTTGCCAGCGGGTATTATTAACCTTGTGCAAGGTGAAATTGAAACAGGTAAAGCACTTGCCTCTCATAAAGATATAGATGGGTTGTTTTTTACCGGTAGCTCAAACACAGGCCACTTATTACATAAGCAATTTGCAGGGCACCCTGGCAAAATTTTAGCACTTGAAATGGGCGGCAATAATCCTCTTATTGTAAAAGATGTGAGCGATATAAGCGCTGCTGTACACGATATTATTCAATCAGGCTTTATTACCTCAGGTCAACGTTGTACGTGTGCACGTCGCTTATTTATTGAAAAATCAGCCAATGGCGATGCTATTTTAGAAAAGCTAATAAGTGCAACTAAAAATATAGTTGTAGACGACAGCTTTGCTACAGAGCAGCCTTTTATGGGTGCAATGATAAGCGAAAAAGCAGCACTGGGTATGGTTGCCGCGCAAAGTGAATTAGTGTCAAAAGGCGCGCAAACCCTTGTTGAACTTAAGCAATTAAAATCAGGCACAGGTTTTGTAAGCCCGGGAATTATTGATGTAACAAGCATTACCGACATGCCAGATGAAGAGCATTTTGGACCGCTAATTAAAGTGTATCGTTACACCGACTTTGACAGTGCAATTATTGAAGCTAACAACACAAGTTTTGGTTTATCTGCAGGTTTACTAGCTGATAACGAAGATGACTACACTCACTTTTTAAAGCGCATTCGTGCCGGTATTGTTAACTGGAACCGCCCTATTACGGGTGCCTCTAGCGCAGCTCCATTTGGCGGTATTGGCGCCAGTGGTAATCACAGAGCAAGTGCCTATTACGCCGCCGATTATTGCGCATACCCTGTAGCATCGGTGGAGTCAGATAAAGTGAGCTTACCGCAAACCCTAGCGCCGGGCTTAGTAATTGAATAAGCAATAAAACCAAATTTTAGATTTAAGGACTTAACATGCATACTGATGTAAATACATTATTTGAGAACCTTTGGGAAAACTATTTAAACGTAACTCCATCGGCAGACAAAATTCATGACCTTTTAGGATCTACGCAAAAAGATGACATTATTAACGATCATATTGCGCTGCGTACATTTAATATAGAAAAAGTGAGTCTTGAAAAGCTCGCCGCTCACTTTTTAGCTATTGGCTACAAAGAATGTGGTGAGTACCACTTTGAAGCTAAAAAACTCTACGCAAAGCACTACGAGCATAGCGATCCTAATCAGCCAAAAGTGTTTATCTCTGAGTTATTAGTCGAAAAATGCTCACCTGAGTTACAAGCCATCGTAACCGATATGGTAAGCAAAATTGACGAAAATGCCGTAACTGCAGATGATTTTTTATACTCAGGCACACATTGGCAAGTAAGCACCGATACTTACAAACAGCTGCTAGCTGAAAGCGAATATGCAGCGTGGATGTCTGCGTGGGGCTATCGTGCCAATCACTTTACTGTAAATATTAATACGCTTGCTAAGTTTGATAATATTCATGATGTTAATCAAGCTCTGAAAGATGCTGGCTTTTCGCTTAATACATCAGGCGGCGAAGTTAAAGGCTCACCAGAGGTGTTACTAGAGCAATCGTCAACTTTGGCTGATGAATACTCAGTTACCTTTAGTAATGGCGATATGAGCATTCCTAGTTGCTTTTATGAGTTTGCTATTCGTTATCCTAAATCCGATGGCGAGCTTTATACGGGTTTTGTTGCAGCCTCAGCTGACAAAATATTTGAAAGTACTAATGCTCGATAGCAAAATCTAAAGTACTTTATTTTAAAAGCCCATTATGGGCTTTTTTTATGTCGGGCAGATTCAAGTCGGTAAGCTATATTGATTAATTATAAAAATAACGGTTTATAATCGTTTTCTAACTTTTCAAACGACAAGTCACCAATAAAGCGACCAAAGCTTAACCACGTTGCTAAACCGCGTAGATCTTTAAAGTGTGGCGGTACAAACTGCGGGCTCTCTATTACACCTAAATCATGCAGCTGCGATATTAATCTAAAATCATCTATCGATATTTTACCTACCAGCAATAAAGGGAGTCTATCGATTCGACCAAGCTGTATTGCCACGCGAATTAAGTTATATACCAGTACAAAGCCTTTAATGTAGGCAATATCTTTTGTAAAAGGCAAGCCTGTTGGCGTGCTACCTCTAAATACACGCTGCGCGAGTGTGTAGCTGTCATCTTTTGATAAGCCCTGCGCTACGTAATCACGGTATATATCTACAAACTCAGCACCATCAATTACTTTTGTAACGGCTTGAATCCGGTTAACTAATTTAGATAAACGCCTTGGGGTCGATTTTAATGTAATAATTTCGGTTAATACCGCTAAGCCTTCTTGGGTAATAGTGGAGCTTGGCGTGCCTTTACTTAAACACGTTAAATAAGGCTGAGCTAAACCATTTTGAGTGGTACCTACGTGTATCCACCCTTCGTGAACCTCTAATATATCAAGTTCACGCTGAGAAAATTTAACATCTTGATTAAGCTTTATGTTATTAGCGCCCGCAGCTGCATCGCTAACAATACCATCGCTAAGCATTACTTCTACGTTTATGCCTGCCATACTACTATTTACTTGCTCAGACAAAATACGCACTGCATCAACAGCATCAATATTTTTAGGGTCGTCAGGCAGTATGTCGGCTATAAGTAAATTTTGCAGCGGTTTATCAAGCATATTAGCTAGCTCAGAAAGTGAGGGCTCACCGGCATGAAATAAATCTTTAGGGTGACCAAATAACTCCACAGATAAGTCATGAAACTCAGGTGTGCCACGATACTCAAGCATGCTTAATACTGTTTTATACTCTGTGCACATTTTTCCCATGTATTGAGCAATGGGGTTTAACTGCCCCAATTGGTTAATAATGTTACGGTGTAAAGTAGAAAACGCTTGGCGTAACTCGCTAGGTACAAAACCAAGATCGCGCTGTTGATAGTATGCACGATCGATAAGTGGATTTTTTTGACATTTTTGTCTAAAAAACTCCTCTTTAATTTGTTTATCCCAATTAATAGCATCGAGTATCCTAATAGGCGTTTGCAATACAATTAATTGATCCGATAACTCACGAGTTTTTAGTAGTAACGCCTTGTCTATCATGGTGTAAGCTCAACAATAAATGAATTTTGAGCATAATTTAAAAAGGCCAAATTACAAAGCAATATCACATTTTTTTAGCTATTGTTTTTAAGATGATCGACCCTCATATCTATGCCGTATGAGTTACTAAATAAAAGGTATAAAGCATGAAAAACGAACTCGACAATAAACAGATTTTAGCCGTATATGAACGCATAATTCAAAAAGGTAAAATGACTGACGAAGGTAAACATTATCAAGGCGTTACTGCTTATTCAGACGTAGACGGCTACACCGTATATCTACAAGGTAGCGGCGTAGACCTGCGCTTTGGTTTTCATAATACTTATCATCTAGATTATGAGCATGAAAAACATAAAGATGATTTTTTGAAAAAGTTATATAACATTGCAAACGAGAGCTAATGCACCCACGAAAACTAAGACACCGACCTACCAGTAAGCTCAATACTTCTTTTATTAATCAAGTAGTAGAAGAGCTTAAAGCTAATCCAAGCAAGGTCTCTATTATTCAAGACAACCTAGAACAATACCGTTCTCAAACTCATTTAAAACGTGGGTTTTTACTGGCTATAGAGCGCTTTGATTGGGTTTTTGAAGCAAGCGAAGATATTGATTTTATTTGCCAGCAAATTTTAGCTGATGACTATATTGGCAATAGACTAAGACGTTACCCCCTACTTTTTAAAGGCGTTATTAATAATGCCTGACCTTTCAAACTTAATCTTTCAAACCAAGCGCTTTAAAACGATAAAACCACAAAGTTTACCCTCTATATAAACTTATTAGAGCACTAAGCAATTACAGGTTTAGTGCTCTTTTGTATCAAAATAATACTATTAGTACTCTAACTATTATTGCTCTAATGTTTTTTTGACATTTTATTCATTTATTGCTGTAAACAAATCATTACTATTATTGATTTTAAAAATTGAATTCACAAACCTTTGTTTTAAATAAAATTAAACACATAAAAACCTCATCTTCTTTATCGTATTAATTGCACTTTTATTAATGATTAATCTACATTTTGGCATCTAGGCATTTACTTCAGCCTTGAATTGTTAGAGCTATTACCTTAAGCTTATCTTTATTGAACGTTCAATTAATAAAAATTATGCCTAAAGTCGGAATGGAACCTGTCAGACGTCAGCAGCTAATTGACGCAACTATAGAGTCAGTTGCAAATAAAGGGC
Source organism: Pseudoalteromonas sp. FUC4 (assembly GCF_008370255.1). Taxonomy (GTDB): domain Bacteria; phylum Pseudomonadota; class Gammaproteobacteria; order Enterobacterales; family Alteromonadaceae; genus Pseudoalteromonas. Next base: position 373,891 of record NZ_SEUI01000002.1, read on the forward strand.
TTCAAGGCACAACGATAAACAGCATTAGTAAAAATGCAGGTTTATCGTCAGGCATCATTAGTCATTATTTTGGTGGTAAGCAGGGGTTAATTGAAGCCACGGTTAGGTACTTACTAACAAGCTTAAAGCAAGGCTTAATAAGTAAAGTAAATCATCAAACCACTGCCATTGAGCGTTTAATGTTTATTATCGAAGCCAACTTTGCGCTTGTACAACAGCGTAATGATACAACCCGAACGTGGTTAAGTTTTTGGGCGCAATCGATGCATGATGAAGAATTACACAGACTACAAAACGTAAACAGTAAACGCTTGCAAAGTAATTTAGCATTTTCTTTTAAGCAATTAATGCCTATTGAGCAAGCAAATCAAGCTGCAGAACTTAGCGCCGCGATGATCGATGGCCTATGGTTAAGAGCAGTACTGAGTAAATCAGACAATAATCAGTTTAAACACAGTGAAAAGTTAGCAAAAAGCTATGTACTTTCACTTATCAAGCAATATGGAGCCTAGCGTGACTACACCTGTCTATCAAAATTTTATTAACGGCCATTTTCTAGCAAACCAGAGCGGCAAAACATTTGATGTAACAAACCCAGCAACGGGTGAGGTTATTTACGCAGTAGAAATTGCCGACGAATTTATTCAAAACGAAGCGATTGCCAGTGCAAAGCAAGGTTTTGCACAGTGGTCAGCAATGTCACCTATTGAACGTAGTCGTATTTTATTAAAAGCAGTGGCTATTTTACGCGAGCGCAACGATGAGTTAGCACTTGTAGAAGTACTAGACACCGGTAAACCAATGCAAGAAGCAAATTGTGTTGATATTGAAACCGGCGCTGATGTAATTGAATACTTTGCAGGCCTTGTGCCAGCACAAGTAGGCCAACAACAAATGGTAGGTGATGACTTTTACTACACACGTAAAGAGCCATTAGGTATCTGTGCGGGTATTGGTGCATGGAACTACCCACTACAAATTGCATGTTGGAAGTCGGGCCCTGCACTTGCAGCTGGTAATGCATTTATATTCAAACCATCTGAAGAAACACCACTTGGCGCTATTAAACTTGCAGAAGTGTTTGTTGAAGCTGGTGTGCCTGCAGGTGTGTTTAATGTTGTTCAAGGTGCGGGCGATGTAGGCCAGTGGCTAACGCAGCATAGCGATATTGATAAAGTATCGTTTACAGGTGAAGTGGGCACAGGTAAAAAAGTAGTAGCAAGTGCTGCCGGTACATTAAAAGATGTAACAATGGAACTTGGTGGAAAATCTCCGCTATTAGTATTTGATGATGCCAACATTGAGCAAGCGGTTAGCGCTGCTATGCTAGGTAACTTTTATACGCAAGGCGAAATTTGTACTAACTGTACACGTATTTACGTTCATAAAAATGTATATCAGCAGTTTATTGATGAGCTTAAAGCGCGCACTGAGAAAAACATTATTGCTGGCGACCCACAAGATTTAAATACTAACTTTGGCGCACTTATTTCTAAAAAGCACCAAGAACTAGTAATGAGCTACGTGAATAAAGGCATCGAAGAAGGTGCAACGCTGTTGACCGGTGGTACAACGCTTTCACCTAAATCTGCACCTAATGGCTATTTTGTAGCACCGACTGTGTTTATTGATTGCAATGACGATATGACTATCGTTAAAGAAGAAATATTTGGCCCTGTAATGAGCGTGCTTGTTTTTGACGACGAAGACGATGTTATTGCACGCGCTAACGCAACTCACCTAGGCCTAGCCGCAGGCGTATTTACGAGTGATATTAAACGTGCGCACCGCGTGATTCATAAGCTACAAGCTGGTATTTGTTGGATTAATGCATACGGTAACTCACCTGCTGAAATGCCTGTTGGCGGTTACAAGCAATCGGGTATTGGCCGTGAAAATGGTATACAAACTCTTGATCAATACACGCAAACTAAGTCTATTTATGTTGGTATGGCCGACATAGAAAGCCCATTTTAAGGCGCCCTACTATGAGTAATAATTACGACTATATTATTGTTGGCGCAGGTTCGGCAGGTTGTGTTTTAGCAAACCGTTTATCTGAAGATTCAAGTAACCGCGTGTTACTACTAGAAACTGGCGGTAGCGATAAAAGTATTTTTATAAAAATGCCAACCGCATTATCTATTCCTATGAATAGTGACAAATACGCATGGCAGTTTCATACTCAGCCCGAGCCTCATTTAGATAACCGTGAGATGCATTGTCCTCGAGGCAAAGTATTAGGTGGTTCGTCATCTATTAATGGCATGGTATATGTACGTGGCCACGCAAAAGATTTTGACGAATGGCAGCAACACGGTGCAAACGGTTGGGATTACCAATCATGTTTACCGTATTTTCAAAAAGCAGAAAGCTTTTACCTTGGTGAAAATACTTACCGTGGTGGCAAAGGCCCGCTTGGCGTTAATAACGGCAACGAAATGCAAAACCCGCTTTATCGCACGTTTATAAAAGCAGGTGTTGAAGCTGGTTACGCCTCAACAGATGATTACAACGCGTCGCAGCAAGAGGGTTTTGGCCCAATGCACATGACCGTAAAAGACGGCGTGCGCAGCTCTGCTTCTCGTGAGTATTTAGACCCTGTTAAATCGCGTAGTAATTTAACGATTATTACAGGTGCACTAGCACAACGCGTGATTTTAGATGGCAAAAAAGCCACAGGCATTGAATACAAAGTAAACGGCGACGTTAAAACTGCACATGCTGCAAAAGACGTTATATTAAGTGCAGGCCCTATCGGCTCTCCACATATTTTACAACTCTCTGGTATTGGTGATACTCAAGCGCTTGAAAAAGCAGGCGTTGAAGTACAGCATCACTTACCTGGTGTCGGTCAAAACTTACAAGATCATCTTGAGTTTTACTTTCAATACAAGTGTAAGCAACCTATCACGCTTAACGGCAAACTAGGCATTGTTTCAAAAGGATTGATTGGCGCGCGCTGGTTATTAACGCGTTCGGGTTTAGGTGCAACGAATCATTTTGAATCGTGTGCGTTTATTCGCTCAAAACCAGGTGTTGAATGGCCAGATATTCAGTATCACTTTTTACCAGCTGCTATGCGTTACGATGGTAGAAGTGCATTTGCAGGTCATGGTTTTCAGGTACATGTTGGTCATAACAAACCAAAAAGTCGAGGTAGTGTCACTATTGCTTCTGCAAACCCTGAGCAACCACCAACCATTTTATTTAATTATCTTGAACACCAAGACGATATTGAAGGCTTTAGAGCGTGCGTTCGCTTAACACGCGACATAATCGAGCAAAGTGCCTTTGATGAATACCGCGATGAAGAAATTCAACCCGGTAAACATATTCAAACAGATGAAGAAATAGATGCCTTTGTACGCCAAGCCGTAGAAAGTGCCTACCACCCTTCTTGCTCATGCAAAATGGGTGAAGATGGAATGGCCGTTGTTAATTCAAATACGCAAGTTCATGGTATTGAAGGACTACGTGTTGTTGATTCATCTATCTTCCCAACAGTTCCTAACGGAAACTTGAATGCGCCTACTATTATGGTTGCCGAAAAAGCAGCTGACATAATTTTAGGTAAAGAAGCATTACAGAAATCGGATGTGAATGTTGCCATAACAACAAATTGGCAAGAAACACAACGTAGCTCGGAGATCTAATTTTAGCCACATGCTTAGGTTTAGCCTCGTCGGGCTAAACCGTTGCGTGCCTTGCAGTGGCACACGATGTAAATAGGTTACGTTGTGTTAATGCGAGAATAAAACAATAAAATACGGAGTGCTTATGAATTATTTTTATTCATTATTGGAGGGTAACAATGACTATTTGGCTTAATGCAGGCATCATTTTTACCTTACTTGCTATTATCACTATTTTAATTAAATGGGGTAATGTTCGCGTAGTAGGTGTAACACCAGTTAGAACCTTTACGTTTATAGCAATACTATTTACTTCTGGCCTTGATGTTGGCCTTATCATGTTTCCTTTAACTGAGTTTGCAGGTTATGCAGACATAAAAGCAAGCCCAGAATACGCGTTTGCAAATCCATTAGCTATTGAGTTTGGCTACTGGGGATTTTTGATCTGGGGATTTTACTTTCTTACGTGCTTTTATTTCTGTGTAATAGAACCTAAAGTGAAATTTTTCGAAATTCCTTGGGTTAAATTTATCAATAACGTTGTAATTATTGGTACATGTGCATTTACTGCTTATCTACTGCTTACAAACCTACCATGGTATTTACCCGAATTAGGCGATGGAACAAGTATAGTTTCTGAGTTTTATTTAATTGTCTTCGCGGCTATCTGTTTTGCTGTTTACTCAAGTACTGATATTAAATATGTACGTATTTTAAGTATTTCTACTACGTGGTTATTTTTAGCTTTAATCGCCTTTATGTGGGTTGGCGCATTTGTGATTGGTGATAGTCAAATGTCAGCATTTACAGATAACTTAGGCTCTATTGGTACTTACTTTGCAAACATTAATGAATTTGTTTTACCGCTTAATGATTACCATGAGTTTTACTTATTCTGGTGGTTTGCGTGGAGCATAATGATTGGTCAATTTACATCTCGCTTTGTTGGTGGACTTAAAACATACCAAGTATTAGGTGCTATGTTGATTTTCCCTTCTATTCCTATTGCGATTTGGTTTAGCGTACTTTATCACTACCATGAAGCGGGCATTCCAACTCAAGGTATTAAAAACTTTGCAATGGTATTTGTAGGTATTGTATTTGTAATTAACTCACTCGACTCGTTAGTGCGTTTGTATACAGATAACCTAAACTTTACCGTAAAGCGTTTTGGCAAAATGAAATACATAATCGGAAATGTTGTTGCTCTATCGTTACTTACACTATTGTTTAAATTAGAATTCTTACAAATTCAGTGGGTAGGCGCATTAGTTATCGGCTTGTTCTTTATCTGTGCAGCTTTTATTGGTTACAGTAAATTTAAAACAGTAACGAATATAGATAGCTCACCAAAAGCAAACGCAATTGATTACACAAAAATAGACACTGTACACTAGGGATTAATAATGAATAACAAACTAAAACAACTTGTAGTAGCACTACCATTTGCACTTTTATCAACAACTGCAGCAGCTGATTGGTCAACAACAATCACTGCGGCGTCTGACTACACTTTTAATGGTGTAAGCCAAACAGATAGCGATCCTGCAATTCAAGGCAGCTTAGATTATGCCTTTGATAGTGGTGTTTACGCTGGTGTTTGGGCTTCAAATGTAGATTTTGGTGACGATACTGATTTTGAGTTTGATGCTTATGTAGGTAAATATGTACAACTTGATGAGCAATTTAGCGTTGACTACGGCATTGCTTATTACACTTATCAAGGTAATAACAGCGATGGTAACTACGCTGAAGCTTACACTAAATTTGGTTATACAAGTGAATACGGCCAAACTGAGCTTAACTTTTGGTACAGCTGGGATTACTTTGGTCAAGGTGGAGGCCATGTAATTTCAATGATAGCACACACTTATGAGCTAGCTCCAAACCATGCACTACGTGCCAGCTTTGATATTTCAAACTCATTAGACGGTGATAAGTGGCTATGGGATCGTGCTAAGGGCGAAAAATCGTATTATCACTACCGTTTAGCTTACCAAACAAGCTACGAAGGTTTTGGTATTGAAGTGGCCGCTGAAAACACAAGCTTAGATAATGATGCGTCTGACGAGCGTATTGTACTTGCTATTTCACGCACATTTGATCTTTAATACATCAATTACTGAGTAAACAAAAATGCCACTCTATTTAGAGTGGCATTTTTATTTGTAAACTAACTAACAATATCCCATGCACTTGTACCCGATGCTGAAAGATTACTAGTGTTGTTACGTAATACTTTATTACCGACATTAATCGATGACTCAGGGCGGCTAACTAAATATCCCTGAACAGAGCTTACACCCATTTTTTTAACGAGTTCAAACTGCCCAATTTCTTCAACGCCTTCTGCAACAATTTTAAGACCTAACTTTTTCCCAAGATCACTAATTGTATTTAATATATCGTTATATTTTTGGCTTTTATTGGCTTGTGCTATAAACGAGCGATCAATTTTAATAACATCTATTGGTAAATCTGCTAATGTACTTAAAGAACTAAAACCTGTACCAAAGTCATCAATAGCAATAGTGATACCCTCTTCTCTTAGCCTACTGAGCTCTTTAATTATTTTAGGGCTGGCTTTAATAAATGTTGATTCTGTAATTTCCAGCATCAAAGACGTCGCTGGTAATCCGGTTTTTTTAAGCTTCTTCATTACCCAATCATAAATATCACGATGCTTTAGTTGAATGCCCGAAACGTTAACTGATATTTTTACTTTGCGCATACCTGCATTGTGCCAAGCAGACATTTGCCGACACGATTCCAGCATAATCCAATCGCCAAGCTCTAATATTAAATTAGACTCCTCTGCTATCGGAATAAACTCTGAAGGCGGGATCATTCCCTCAACCGGGTGATCCCAACGAGTGAGGGCTTCGAAGTAATCGATCATACAATCTTCAACGTGCACAATTGGCTGAAAAGATAAGTACAAATCTTTACAAGCGACTGCTATACGTAGCTCTTCGAGTAAATAATGGTAACGGCGCATTTTATTACCCATTTCTGGTGAGTAAACTTTAAATATTCCCTTACCATCGCTTTTAGCTCTGTACATAGCAACATCAGCTAATTGTAAAAGGGCCTGCGGCGTTGACGCACTCTCTGGATATACTGCGATACCAATGCTGGCACTAATTTTTACTATTTTATTGCCTAGCACAAAATCTTTTTCAAGTTCACTTAGCACGTGCTTTGCAATTTCAATAACTCTATCGCTATCATCAAGTAGTTCTATGAAAATAGAAAACTCATCCCCTCCGAGTCTAGATAGGTTTTGCTCTAACTGGTTAGCACTATTTATATTACTCAACTTATGGTGACGTAAAACGTTTGCGAGTCGGCCCGCTACCTGAACTAAAATTTCATCACCAAAGCTGTGGCCAAACGAGTCATTTACTTGTTTAAAACCATCAAGATCTATAAACAGAAGTGCACATTTCAGCTCATCTTGATTCGCGTGATTAATTTGTCTGTCTATATGTTCAATATACGCATGGCGGTCAATTAATAACGTCAGTTTATCTTGGCATATAATTGTTTGGGTTTGTTTTACATAATTGGCCACGTGTGTATTTAAACTATTTATTGATTGGCTTAAGCTACTTACACCCAAAGGATTCTCTGCTGGTTTTATTTGTAGGTTAAATGCAGTGAGTAATCTATTAGCCTGATGATTAAGCTCAGCAATTTGATTTTTATAGTGACGTTTTCTGCGCTCTCTACGTAAATACAAACCACAGCTAAATATTAAAACACATAAAAATAAAAAATTAATAGGTGATGCAAGCGTCATCATAACTAGCTTACTTGAATCGGCTGCTACAAACTGAGTGTCAGTGGTTTTAATAAGCAAAAAATCCGCAGTAGGCTGCTGGATTATATAGTGGCCATTTAAGATCGGGTTATACCAAGGAGCCATATCAAGCGTGGTATTCGCTATTTCGAAGCTTCGTATATCAATACTGGTATGAAATAGATTTATACGGTTAATCTGATTCGTTAACTCTATATTTATGAAAAAACAAAATAGAATTATTATTAAGAAAATAAAACCAAGTGGTTTAAATTTATCCATAAAAAAAATCCATTTATCTTACCTCTCCCTTGAATCCATCCCCAAAAGCGGATTATATCGCTTGCATTTGTTACTACGCAAGCATTGATATAATCCTAAGCCATTAGCATAAAAAAAAATCGTAACAATAATGGATTACCTAACTATATCCTGCATATAGTATAGCTGGGATAAACAAAAATAAACAAAAATGTTCTAATTGTTTAAAATTTAATACATACCGTCAATAAGCTCTATAATTTTTTCTTCGGCGTCTATAAACTTATCCAGTCCACCACCGGTGCGATAAGATGCTTGCGCTATTTTTTCATTCGTTTGAACGTCTTTAATCCAAATATTTGCGTATGCCATATAGAGCGCTAAATCCCAACGCCAATTTGCTACGTAGTAAGCAACGGCATTACACCCTGTTGTGTCTGCATATGGTAACTCAGTCTGGTAGTCTTGATGCTGCAATACATAATTAGCAGGAATAACTCGGGTTTCTACCTCATGCTTTGCAAAGCCTTTTTTCATGGCATCTAAAACACCTTTTTTAACAGCCTTATGTTCAGCAATACACACTGTTTTGGGCTTATTTGTTTCAAAGCGAGTAATATCTTGCTTGGCCGCACAACCTGCCAAGGTAGCAACCATTGTAGCTGCAACTGTTATTTTTAAAGTTTTCATATTTATTCCTTTTTTAATATTTAAAGTTGCCATGCATAGCTAACTTTTGTAAATAAGGTACGCTGATCTCGTTCAATATTTTTAAGCGAATCGTCTTGGTAACCTCTATCTGAGTAACCCAAATAAAACAACGTTTGTGCATTAATTTTATACGAGTAAACAAGCTGGCTGCCATAGTCTTTGTTAATTTGGCTAACTTGATAAAAGTAGACATTTTCGTCTCTATCAATATCTTCAAATTGTAAAATAAGCTTAAGAATTGAACGCATACTAAATTTATAATGGAGCCTAAGATCAACTAAGTTAGCTGTAAATACACGCTGCCCTTGTGGGTTATCTAATTGGCTGTAGTTATGTTTTACATCGAGCTGCCAATGGTCATTAATGTCCCACACCATTTGGGTTTGGGTGTCAAACACATCACCTAATTGCTCATTTGCATAATCAATGCGGCTAGCGTATTCAACATATAATGATAACTTTAAATCTTTAGTGGGTTTAAAGCCCGTATAAATGTAACCAATATTTTGATTATAAAAATTGTCATTATAATTTTCATAACGGTGTACTAAACCAATTTCAAAAATAGATTGTTTTTGGCCTTTAAAACTCAAAAAACCTTCGTACTCTTCTTCAAGTAAATCGCCATTTTGCGCCCATGTTTTATCCCAGTCAGCTTCGTATGACCATGAGGTAAGTAAATCTGATTCATCTCTGTACCATGTTTGTCCGCCACCAAAGCCTACTTTTTCATAATCGACTTTAGCTTGATAACCTAAATCAGTGCGGTAGTCCTGCCCAATATTTTCATAAGATGCAAATAATTTGTAATCACGTTTATCGCGGGTAAGTTCTAGAGCATAAGCTTCATCTGATTGCGTTTCAGATAAGTTATAGTTCTGAATTAAAAATTCAGAGTTACGGGTATCAGCAGACGATATTTGATATAAAAGAGTATCCGATTGATTAAACCAGTAGCTACCATCCACTGATAATACAGTGTTGTGGTAGTCATCACTTTCTCTGTGCGTGCTTGAAATACCAATAGTACCTTGCTGACCTAAGTCATATTGATAACGCCCTGCGGCTGCATTCGTTTTTTCGTTTAAGCTTGCAAAGCCAGAGCCCTGATTCGTTGGCAGTAAAATATTACTATTATCGTCATCAGCCAGCATTAGCGCATAACTATGATCACCCGTTTTACCCGTCAACTTTGCACCTAAAGTAGGCTCTGCAATTGTACGTGTGTATAAAAGCTCAAATAAGCTACTTTTAAAGTAAGAAGCACCATCTAAAAAGAAAGGACGTTTTTCAGCGTAATAAATTGAAAACGTTGTATTTACATCAAGCTCTAAAGAGTCAGTTTCTACTTGCGAAAATCAGGATTAATTGTCGCGTTTAAAACAGCATCTTTTGTTAAACCCCAGCGTAAATCTAAGCCCACTTCAGTATCTATATCACCCTTATCCCAATCACCTGGCAACGCAGATTTATTATCGTTACGAAGTGTGGTTAATGTAGGTGTTAATTGGATATTTTTACTTGATTCTATATCGCTAAAGCCAACTAACTTATCAAACTGGCAAAGGCTGCATTTCACATTTCTATCAAACCCCATATTTGATAGCTGATATAGCACATCTCGTTGGTAGTTTCTCATGACTGAAAAACCCCACGTTAGCTCATTTTGATTTTCGGGGAAACGTAGTGCCTTAAAAGGAATACGCATTTCAACAACATAACCTTGCTCGTTAATTTGCCCTGCGCTATCCCAAATAGCATTCCACGAAGTATCAGAGGTCCAGCCATCAGTGTCGGTCATGCGAATGTCGCCTTGTGCACCAAGAGGGTTCACATGAAATTCATAACCACTGCGTTCATCATTAAAGGTGTCAATAACAAGAATAACTACGTCGTCTTCCCACAACGAATCGCGGTCACGCAGTGATGCACGAATTTGCTCCGGGTTTGGATCCTCTGCAATAAAGGCAACATATAAGTTTGTGCCATCCTCGTAAATAAAAGCATCAGTTTTTACAGGGGGTGTGCCTTTTTCGTTAGGCTCATCTTGGTAGAGTAAAGATATACGTGTTGCATTTTGCCAGTGCGCTTCATCCATAATACCATCAACGGTGATATTTGAATCAATACGAGATAAGGGTACTTGCTGTTTTTCGGCCGCTACATTAAGGCTTGAGAGTAATAATACAAAACTTAAAAATAGGAAGGTAAACTTTTTTATTATAGTTATAAAGTACTGCATAAACATCCATTTAGACTGTAATTACCCATAAGGAGTAACTTAAGCCGAGGATTGTAATTTATCCAGGTACATTTGTTAATACTTTGAAATGAAATATTAACTATTTAATGATAAAGGAGTAACTGATTGTTATATATTATGTTTCGAGTAGTTTAAGCTTATTGTCTATACCATTCCATACGTCAGCGTCATCCGGTGCAGGTTTAACCTCTGTAATGCGCGGCCAAACCAATGCGAGTTCAGCATTTAATTCTGTGAATTCTTTTTGAGATTCTGGTAGCTCATCTTCTTGGTATATAGCATCAGCTGAACATTCCGGGACACATAAACCGCAATCGATACAATCAATCGGGCTAATAGCTAAAAAATTAGGGCCTTCAAAAAATGCATCTGCAGGGCACACTGATACGCAATCGGTGTACTTACATTTTATACAATTTTCGGTGACAACAAACGCCATACTATTTTAATACCTAAAATTTTAAACAACAGTTGTGGATCATACCCATCCACTCCAAAAATACAATAAATAAGTGCCATATCACCCTATTTTAACGTAAAATGCGCGCCTAATGTCTGCACACCCGTTGTGCCCTGCATCCCCTTATTGTGAGCGGTAATAATACCCCGCTATGACACCTAAAAGAGATATAAATGATACGTTTAACCGAAATAAAGCTGCCACTTGATCATGACGAAGACGCAATTGGTCAAGCAATTGTAAATAAACTAAAAATCCAACCTGAACAATTGCACAGTTTTAATGTGTTTAAACGTGGTTATGATGCACGTAAAAAATCAGCTATTTTACTTATTTATACACTCGATATAGCAGTTGATAACGAAGCCGAGCTACTCGCAGCATTTGAAAAAGACCAACATGTAAAAGTAGCACCAGACACAAGTTATAAATTTGTAGCCCAAGCTAACAATAATATCAAAGAGCGCCCTGTCGTGATTGGTTTTGGTCCTTGTGGTTTATTTGCGGGCTTATTACTTGCTCAAATGGGCTTTAAACCCATTATATTAGAGCGCGGTAAAGAAGTACGTGAACGTACAAAAGACACGTTTGGCTTTTGGCGTAAACGCACACTTAATACAGAATCAAATGTACAATTTGGTGAAGGTGGCGCAGGTACATTCTCAGACGGTAAGTTATACAGCCAAGTAAAAGATCCAAAGCATTATGGTCGAAAAGTCATTACTGAATTTGTAAAAGCAGGCGCACCCGATGAAATTTTATACGTAAGTAAGCCACACATTGGTACGTTTAAACTTGTTACCATGATTGAAAAAATGCGCGCTCGTATAATAGAACTCGGCGGCGAAATTCGCTTTAGCACACGTGTTGACGATATTCATTTAGATGACGGACAAGTAACAGGTTTAACGCTTTCAAATGGCGAGCAGCTAAACACTCGCCATGTTGTATTAGCCGTTGGCCACAGCGCACGTGACACGTTTGATATGATCCACAAAAAAGGGATTTATGTTGAAGCAAAGCCATTTTCAGTCGGTTTTAGAATCGAACATAAACAATCAATGATCGATGAATGTCGTTTTGGCACAAATGCAGGAAACCCAATTTTGGGCTCTGCCGATTATAAACTTGTTCATCACTGCGACAATGGCCGCACCGTTTACAGCTTTTGTATGTGCCCAGGTGGCACAGTAGTAGCGGCAACCTCTGAAGAAGGCCGCGTTGTTACCAATGGTATGAGCCAATATTCACGAAGTGAACGCAACGCTAACAGCGCTATTGTGGTAGGTATATCACCAGAGCAAGATTTCCCTGGTAACCCACTTGCTGGAATAGACTTACAACGCAAACTTGAAGAGCAAGCGTATGAGCTTGGTGGTAGCAACTATGATGCACCAGCCCAGTTAATTGGAGATTTCTTAAAAGGTAAATCATCAGCAGACTTAGGTGAAGTACAACCCTCTTACACACCTGGTATTAAGTTAACTGACTTGAGTAAAGTGTTACCACAATTTGCAATTGATGCTCTTCGCGAAGCGATACCAGCGTTTAATAAACAAATTCGTGGTTTTTCAACTAACGACGGTTTATTAACCGGCGTTGAAACACGTACTTCGTCGCCTATTAGTATTAAGCGTGATAAAACATTCCAAAGTATTAACACCAAAGGGCTTTACCCTGCAGGTGAAGGCGCAGGTTACGCTGGCGGTATTTTATCAGCGGGTATTGATGGTATTAAAGCGGCTGAAGCGGTCGCACTGTCTATGTTAGAAAACGCTTAAACCTCTTTTTTAAGCTGTTTATCGAAAAGCCTCACTTTGTGAGGTTTTTTTGTGCTAAATATATAGAAAATAATAACACCTCAAGCACCCCAACAATGATCAAAACATTTACCTTTTCGTTGCTTAGTGTATTAGCAATTTTTAACGCTAAGGCACAAGAACTAAAAACCATCGATGAAATTCACAGTGCATATAAAAATAATTCTATTAATGCACAGCAACTCACCCAAAATTACATAGACCGAATTAATAAACTTAATCCACACTATAATGCGGTTATTAGTTTAGAGCCTACAGCGATTGCTCAAGCTAAAACGTTAGATGAACTTGCCGTCAAAGGCACGTGGGCAGGTCCATTACACGGAATACCTGTACTTCTTAAAGATAATATAGAAACGAAAGGCACACTTCCCACAACGGCTGGCTCTTTAGCACTTAAAAATAACGTTACTAATAATGATGCTTTTGTTGTTAAACAACTACGTAATGCGGGCGCTATAATTTTAGGTAAAGCTAATTTAAGTGAGTGGGCAAATTTTCGTTCATCCTATTCATCGTCCGGCTGGAGTGCCGTAGGCGGACAAACACATAATGCGCACGATGTAACACGTAACCCATGTGGTTCTAGCGCAGGTTCTGCTGTGGCAGTCGCACTTAACTTTGCGCCCATAGCATTGGGGACTGAAACAGACGGTTCAATTACGTGCCCTGCCTCAGTAAATGGAATTTATGCAATAAAACCGAGTATGGGCCAAGTATCACGCTCAGGTGTAGTGCCTCTTTCTAGCAGTCAAGATTCCGTAGGGCCGATGGCGCATTCACTTAAAGATGCACTGCTAGTTTTATCGGTTTTGCAAGGTGAGGACTCTCTTGATGCAACAACTACAGGGTTTAAATTAAAAACAGGTAATCTAAAATCAAAACCATCACTTATTATTGGTGCACTACCAAGTGATAAATTTACAATTGGAACGCAGCGCCTTTATGCCAAGCAGTTACAAGGATTAAAACAGGCTGGGCACACTATTATTAATGTAGATATTACTGATAACTTAGATACGCTATTTGTTGATGAATACTATATTTTACTTTATGACTTCAAAGCCGAAATTAATCATTACCTCGCAAGCACTCCAACACAAGTGGCTGTTAGAAGCCTAAAAGCACTTATTAATTTTAATATTCAAAATAAAAACACAGAAATGCCCCACTTTGAGCAAGATATACTAGTTCAATCTCAGGCTATTGATTTAACTAACAAACAAAAATATCAAGAGACTAAAGAACGCTATCGCACTTTAGCAACGACAGCCATTGTTAATGTATATAAAAACAACAAGCTTGATATTGTTATAGCGCCTACAGTATCACCCGCCTGGAAAACAGACTTAGTTAATGGTGATAATTTTAATGGCAGTAGTAGTTCATTATCTGCTATTGCTGGCACAACGCACATAACCCTACCGGTCGGAAACGTAAGTGGTTTACCGGTTGGTTTGTCCATAATAGCAAATAAAGAGGACGAGCAAGCGGCTTATTTATACGCAAATATTATTGATGAGGTGTTATCATCTGGCACAAAAAAACCTGAGTAAACTCAGGTTTTTTTTAAACTAAACGGCGTTAACTATGACTTTTTAAGTGACAGTTTTTCGCCTTTTAAGCTTTTACGAACGCTTGAAATACGTGAGCGATTTACTGCTCTCGCTTCACCGGTTGCTTGTCCTGATAACTTGTTAGAACGTGTACGGCGTAAATGCGCTGGTTTTTTACCAATTTTATCAATGAGTACTTCACGGTTACTTACTTCATAACCTTCTAAATATACACGTTTGATTTTTTGGCCAATTAGCGTTTCAATTTCAAACAAGGTGTTTTCTTCTTCGCGGCTAACAAATGAGATTGCTTGGCCTTGACGACCAGCACGACCTGTACGGCCAATACGGTGAACGTAATCTTCTGCAAGCCAAGGTAAATCAATGTTAATTACGCGCGGTAAACCATCAATATCAATACCACGAGCAGCTACTTCTGTAGCTACTAATACGCGTACCTTGCCTTCTTTAAATTCACGTAAAGCACGACGACGGTTACCTTGAGATTTATCACCGTGGCAAACGCCAGCCGGAATACCATCAAGGTTAAGCTCTTTAACAAGCTCGTCAGCGGTTTCTTTCATGTTTACGAATACAAGCACTTGTTGCCAGTTTTTCTTACCAATCAATTCAGAAAGTAGCTCTTGCTTACGACGCTCTTCAACTGGGTAAACAACATGCTCAACAGTGCTTGCTGTGCTGTTTGTTTGGTCAACCCGCACTATTTCAGCTTGTTTTAATACTTTTGCTGCAAATTGTTTAATTGCTGCTGGGAAAGTAGCTGAGAAAAGTAAAATTTGGCGCTCTTCTGCACAGCTTTTAATTACGTTTTGCATATCTTCGATAAAGCCCATATCAAGCATACGGTCAGCTTCATCAAGAACAAGGTGCTTAACATTCGCAAGGCTTAAGTTACCTAGGCGAATATGGTCAAATAAACGACCTGGTGTAGCAACTACAACATCAACGCCTTCTTTTAAAGCGTTTGCTTGGCCAGCAGTGCTCACACCACCAAATAAACTAACTACTTTAAGTGATGTATGCTTTGCAAAGTCTCTAAAGTTATTAGCAATTTGCTCTGCAAGTTCACGCGTTGGTGCAAGTACTAATGCATGAGGTGCATTAGTTGTGCTGAGTTCAGACTCAACCAATTTTTGGATGATAGGTAAAGCAAACGCGGCAGTTTTGCCGGTACCAGTTTGTGCACTGGCTAAAACGTCTTTACCTTTACGAACAGCTGGAATTGCTGCGCGCTGAATGGGCGTAAGGGTGTGATAGTTAAGTTCGTCCAACGCCTGGATGATTTCAGGAGCGAAACTAAAAGATTTAAAATTCATGCTGTATAACCTACGGCCACATTATCAAGGGCCGCAAATTATACAGCAAAAACGAGCTGACAGTTAGTTATAACTTAACTAAAGTGCCTTTTAATGCAACACCAGCCATAATAGTACCTGCACCACATTCAAATTCAGTACTACTGACAAACTCACGTTTTTTGTAATATGATTGAATATTAACAACTGCATTCATGCCTTCTTTTACTGCACGCTCTTGTAATGCTTTAAGTGCACTTAACATTACCCACTCACATGCCTCAGTATCAGACTTACCAAATGCATTGGTTTTTTTATTAGTGATTACTTCACCGTATTTGCTGCTTTCTTTTGAATGGCTTTGGTCAGCAAAGTAAAGTGGAATATCCAATAATGCATTTTTTGCTTTAGTTGTTTCTAACAATTTTTGAATTGGGTATTTACTAATATCATCACGGGCTTGAGCAGCCGATGTTATTAATGCTGTGGCAATAAGTAACGTACTTATAATCGTTTTCATTTTATCTTCCTTCTCGTGTATAAAATTTCCATGCAACGCCAAAACCAAGAGATATATTACTATTTTGCTTAACTAAGGGACTGTGTTGCTGCTTTGTATTTGCTAGGTAATCATATTTTACAAAACCACCTAGCCAATATTTTTTAGTATCAAAATTTATCCCAATGGATAAATCTGATCCTGAATATCCAGAACGGTTATTAAACTCAGCTCGCTCAGCACTACTATCAAGTAAAGAAATACCATAATAATAATTTAAATAACGATCGTCAGCAAAATTAGCGTTTGCTCTTATGCTGGTACTTAATTCATAATTATTCGTTACTAAGAGTGGCGACTCAAAATAAATACTCGGTCCATAGTGCCAACCTACATTAGTGACAGACCCAAAATCGGTAGCCATTGCTTTTCGAGTAAAAAGCCCTAAATATAGGTGGCGTTTTGTTTGTGGTGTCCCCATAAAATAATAATTTAATGATGGCCCCAGTTCAAACACCCAATCTAAATCATCTAAGCCCTCACGTGCAGTGTTATCTTTACTGTCAACGGCAATACTTACACCGGCAGAAATATCTAAATGCAGGTTCCCCTGCTGCCACAAGTAACCTGTAAAGCTATTGCGGTCGATATCTAAATCATCACTTTGATAGCGGATATAAGGTACTGGGAGTACATACTGTTCACTTTGATCAGAACCTAGGTAATGTGGGATGTCAGCCATAAAAATACCGCCACCCACTTCAAGCTTTGATGCACCAAATGAAAACGTACTAAATAAAGTGAGTAATAGGTATAACCACTTAACTTTATTCACCTTGAAACCGTTTAAAAATAAGAGATGTATTAATACCACCAAAGGCAAAGTTGTTACTCATTACAAAGTTTGTATGAATCTGTCGGCCTTCTTCAATAATGTAATCAAGAGGAGCACATTCACTGTCTATTGTGGTTAAATTAATAGTGGGTGCAAACCAGTCATCATTCATCATGTTTATACTTGCCCATGCTTCTATAGCACCACACGCACCAAGAGTGTGCCCTAGGTAGCTTTTTAATGAACTAATTGGCTTAGCCCCTAATGCATTAAATGTTGCATGAGATTCTGCAATGTCACCTCTGTCGGTTGAAGTACCATGTGCATTAATATAACCAATTTGATCCGCTGAGATATTAGCGTCTTGCAGTGCCATTTCTATAGCAACTTGCATGGTTTCAGAAGTTGGTTGCGTTACATGTTTCCCATCGGAGTTACAACCAAAGCCGACTACTTCAGCTAATATGGTTGCACCACGAGCTTTAGCATGTTCATATTCTTCTAAAATGAGTGTACCTGCGCCCTCGCCAATAACTAAACCATCACGATTTTTATCAAATGGTCTAGGTGTATTTTTAGGTGTGTCATTTTTTGTACTCGTTGCATACAAAGTATCAAAAACAGCCGCTTCTGTAACACATAACTCTTCAGCACCACCTGCGACCATCAACTTTTGGCGACCGAATTTTATGGCTTCGTATGCATAACCAATTCCTTGTGAACCAGAAGTACACGCTGAACTTGTTGTGATCACACGACCTTTTAAACCAAAAAATACGCCAACGTTAACCGGTGCAGTATGAGCCATCATTTGAATATAACTCGTCGCGGTTACGCCATTCATAGAACCACTTTCCATCATGCGGCCAAAAGAGACTAAAGGCTCTGTTGAACCTATTGATGAGCCGTATGACACGCCAGTAGTACCATCAGTTAAAGCTGGGTGTTCTAATAATTGTGCTTGTTCTAAGGCTCGCTCAGTCGCAACTGTCGACATAAGAGAGACACGCCCCATAGAACGAACCTTCTTTCGCGTATAGTTTGCTGGACGGCTAAAACTTTCAACGGGGGCTGCTAAATTGGTATTTAAACCATCAATATAATCCCAGCTAGGCATACGTTTTACTGCATTTTCGCCTTTTATTAAAGCCGCTTTGAATACATTCCAATCATCACCTAGCGCAGTGATAGACGCCATTCCCGTTACTACAACACGTTTCATTACGCCATTCCACCATTAACTTGAATTACCTGACGGGTAATATAACTTGCGCCATCAGACATTAAAAAAGCGACTGTTGCAGCCACTTCATCTACATTTCCCATACGATTAGCGGGAATCATTTTTTTCATTTCGGCTATTGGTAAATCATCAGTCATACCAGTATCAATAAGACCAGGTGCTACGCAATTCACTGTTATTTTTCGCTTTGCAAGCTCGACAGCAAGAGCTTTCGATGCACCAATAATACCCGCTTTTGATGCACTATAATTAACTTGTCCACGGTTACCAGCAACGCCCGACACTGATGACATTGCGACAATACGCCCACCTTTACGATTACTTACCATAGGCATAACTAATGGGTGCAACACATTATAAAATCCATCTAGATTTGTGTGTATTACGCTATCCCACTCTTCATCTGTCATTGCAGGAAATGCAGTATCAGCAGTAATACCGGCATTGCATACCACGCCATAAAATGCACCATGTTGCTCTACATACCCACCTAAAATTGCTTTAGCTGATTCTCTATCTGCAACATCAAATTGTAAAATATCAACATTAACGCCTAAAGCAATAATTTCAGATTTAACCTGTTCTGCAGCTTCTATTCCTGAGCGACAATGCAAACTAATATCAAAGCCATCTTTAGCAAGCTTTAAAGCAATGGCTTTACCAATACCTTTACTTGAACCGGTTACTAATACACGTCTTGACATTAAATTTGCTCCGCTAAAAATTGACTAGGGTTTTCTGGTTGAAATACATTAATTTTGGCACCCACTAATAACACATCGCCTTCTTTAATAGTGCACTCAAATGCACTTAAGCCACTTTCTTCACTATATAATTTTTCAACTTCAATTGTTAAAGTGCTATTGAGAGAAAAACCAGCGCAATGCATTTTATACTTACGGCTACTTACTAAAAATCCGACTTCTACCTTAGCGCCACTATCTACTTGATTTGCGTTAGCATAAGCGGCAATGGTTTGTGCCATATATTCAATTCCAACATGGCTTGGTACCTGCTTTAACTCAGGGTCATAAAAATTACTTTGTGGAGTAATTGTAACAAGACAGCGTCCGCTAATTTCATCATAACTTTCTAAGCTATCAATTAAAATCATTGGTGCAGTGTGTGGTAATACACTTTCGATTGGGTGATGAGGATGATTCATAGCTTATAGTCCGATTAATACACTGACGTTATTACCGCCAAATGCAAATGAGTTTGACAAACAGGTAGTAATTTGGGAAGGGTGCTTAGCACCAACTGGAACAAGGTTTATTGCGGGTAAACTGGTATCCTGTTCACCATCCCATACATGAGGAGCATAATCATTCCCGCCCAATAATAACCAACATAAACCTACTTCAGTCGCGCCAGCGGCACCTAATGTATGACCAATCATACCTTTTGAAGAGCTACATGGTGTTTCAATACCAAAAACATTCATTATAGCTATAGCTTCCATTTCATCATTTTTAGGTGTTGCAGTTCCATGTAAATTTACATAGTCAACTTCATTTATATTGATATTAGCGGCAGCTAGCGCACTTTTCATTGCCCTTGCCGCTCCCTCGCCTTCTGGGTGAGGTGCCGACATATGATGCGCATCGCTCGATTCACCAACACCTAATAGTTTAACTTCCCCTTGCTTTTGTACAATACACAAAGCGGCAGCTTCACCTATATTTATTCCATCACGATTCTTACTTGATGGGTTTGATATGCCTGCTGATGTTGATGCTAAAGCATGAAAACCATTTACCGTCATACCACATAGGCTATCTACTCCACCTACAATTGCAGCATCGGCTAACCCGCAAGCTATCATTTCTTGTGCTGTCGCAAATGCTTTAGAACTTGATGAACATGCTGTAGATAACGTAAAAGCAACACCTTCTAAACCCAGCTCACTTTGAATAAATTGTGCTAGGTTATCCATCTCTTGCTGCTGGTAATGATACTCACTCGGAAAAAGACCCTCTTGCTGTTGAGTTTTCATTGCTTGCTCACCATGAGCAATACCTGATGTACTCGTACCAACAATGACTGCAATTCGCTGTGCACCATATTGCTTTTTAAGCTCAGTAACGGGTTCTCTTAATTGCTCAAGCGCATGTGCTGCCAATTGATTATTTCTAGTTTGAAACTCGAGATCTCTGTCAGTTAATAAGGGTAACTCAGCATTTACAGCGCCAACATAAATAGGACCTTCGTCAAAGAGAGTGTTATTGATAACAATACCCTCTTGACTGCCTGCGAGTAAATTACGTTTTATACTTTGGTTATTACACCCTAGTGCATTTATCATGGCGTAATGGCTAATAAATAGCGGTTGTTGCATATTAATATTCTTCTAATCTTTCTATAGTTAAACGATAATTCTGCTCGTTCTCAACTAGTTGAGTGTGTGAGCCATTATATATAACTTCACGAATTAATGTCTCTCCTCGATAAAAACGACGAGTTAATTGTCCTGCAATAGTAGTTTGAGTTACTTGGCAGTTTTTACAAATATGTTGTTTAAGTTGTGCCAATGGCCAAAACGCACTTTGCATGTCATAAATAATTTTTTTTCCATCAAAGTCAACTCCTAGCGAATTAGTCGTCGTTAATTGATTCGTATGGGTATTAAACTGCAGCTGAGATAGCGGGACACCTTCAAAACTCAATGCTGCAACTTTTATCATTTTCTCAGAAAACTCAGTAGACACTAGCATTGACTGTTCAACAACACCTGAGAATTGAAACTTCTCAAGCCAGCCTTTGCCAACGATTTCGTTAGGTATTAGCATTGGCTCAAACAGTGCAGTATCAACCTTTGGTTTATAAGCTATCTGGCAAGCATTTAAAAACACTATAAAAATTATAATGAATGCTATTTTCATATTTTGGCTAAGCAACATATTTATACAACAGCAGCATTGATATCAGTCATTTCAGAGTCACATATTTTTTCTAAAATATTGAGACCTCGTTTAGTGTTTTTAACAAACGGATTTTTTTTATCCCATGCATAACCCGCTAAAATAGAGCACACCATTGCTTTTACATCTGGCTGGCCGTCTGCAAAAAAGATAACCGATTGTAAACTCGTATCATACCAAGAGTTCACAAAGTATTTGAATACAGTGATCCCTTCACGCAGTGGTATTTCATATTCATTTTTCCAGTCAACAGTCTCACCTTGTAATTGTTTAACCACAAGTTCAGATGCCTGTACCGCAGAACGTAGTGCAATTGTAACTCCAGAAGAAAATACGGGATCTAAAAACTCACCTGCATTACCTAATAACGCAAATTTATCACCATGTAACTGCTTTACATTTGCTGAGTAACCACCAATAGTACGCACAGGAGCAATAATTTTAGCGTCATCTAATAATGCCGATAAGTTATCATCTTCACTTATAAACTGAAGTAATATTTTCTCAAGGCTCATATCTGGATTTTCTATCTGTGCAGTTTCACCCACAACGCCTACGCTCACCGTACTGTCACTGAATGGGATAAGCCAATACCACACGTCAGGAATATCTGGGTGAACTGTAATAAGTATTTTATTACGATCAAATTTAGGACAATCTATATTATCTTTGAAATGTGTGAATACAGCTTTACGAGGTGATAACTCACTCGCTTCTTCTAAATCTAATAAACGAGGAAGAACTCGACCAAACCCACTGGCATCTAAAGTGAAACGGGCTGTTATTTTACTTTTTTGCTCCGTTTTTAAATTAGTGATGTCAATACACGTACCATTTTCATCTGTTGTGAAGTTTGTAACACGATTACCAAAGCGAATTTCAGCGCCTTGATTAATCGCTTCTTGAGCTAATAAATTATCAAACTCAGCGCGTTTAACTTGATACGTTGTACCAGGTCCTTCACTAAATTTTTCTTCAAAATTGAAATTAGTGTGATGGCCACTTCGGTAGAATGCAGCGCCATTTTTAAATTGAAAACCTAATTTTTCAGCATTTTCAAGTAAGGTGTCGAGCATATTTGCTTTGCGTAAATAATCCATTGATTGTGGTAATAAGCTCTCACCAATAGAAAAACGAGGAAACTCATCTCGCTCTACTAAACATACACTTAAACCATGCTGCATTAATAAACACGCAGCAACTGTTCCTGACGGACCAGCACCGATTATAGTTACATCAAAATCAGTTGATATCATTAAATATTCCTTTTCGATACAAGAGTAAGGCGCGGGGCCATAATGAACACCATAACAACACCTATAAATACAGTGAAACCAAATTGGCTCACAGCGGGTGTTGAGCTAAAAATTAAAATTGCAAATACAAATAAAGAGCTCAAAGCTGAGATGAGCGTGGTTAATGTTATTTTTTCACAAAGACCATGCTCAGCATAAAATACGCAGTAGTCTAAACCCAATGCCAAAATGAGTATGCCCGCTACATAATTAAACACACTTAAGCCGTCAAAAAACCATGCACTAATAACAAGTGCTATTACCATAGCAATTGCAGGTCGGCTTACTGCAATAAACGCATTAAGTAATCCGTACCGTAGCCAAAAAACAAGCATTGCGGCACCAAGTGCTAAGCCATATATTAAAATCAAGTGATGCCTAAACAACCCTACCTGCTCACTTACAGCTAATACTTTATCAACAAAAACAACATCTTTGTAGCTATTTAAGGTCCTTTCAAGCATCTTTGGATCATTGATGCCTTGCAACTTTATAATGCTGTAGTAACGACTATTAATTTCGACCCATTGATCAGTAAATAAGTGGGCTATTTGGCTTTTTTGCCATGTTGGATAATCTAACTGAGTTAATTCAG
The DNA here is from genome assembly GCF_008370255.1 of Pseudoalteromonas sp. FUC4. GTDB lineage: Bacteria > Pseudomonadota > Gammaproteobacteria > Enterobacterales > Alteromonadaceae > Pseudoalteromonas. The sequence goes on from NZ_SEUI01000002.1 coordinate 397,103, forward strand.
GATTATTTCGCGTGTAAGGTAATTCTAATAATGTTTTTAATTGATCAAACAAACCGTCATTCTCGGCTTGCAACATTAACGCTTGCGACTTTTTTTGCATAGCAATAGAGGGCAGCCACTGGCTAATACTTGAATATTTAGTAAAGGCATTATTTTGCTGTAATTGCTTTAAGTCTTCAGCTAATTGTTCAGAGCGTTCCAATGTTTGCTGAGAAGATCCCCCCGACACTAAGATATATGGGCTGTCCCATTGTGCATTTAATATTTTTGAAATTTGCTGTTGTTGAGTCACTAAGCTAGCTGAGCTTTTATAAAACGTACGCGGATCATCAACATTATTAACCACACTTAAAGCGACTATTGCTATAACTACAAAACCGGTCTGCCACCAATAGTTTAAGCGTTTTTTAAGGAGTGCTTGTTGCCAATTATTAAGTTGAATAACAAAATGAGGAATTGCACTTGGCTTTTTTACTATAAAACTAGCAATACTTGGGTAAACAAGTAATACAGTCAGTAAAGCGCCTAATAGACCAGCCATAGTAAATACAGCAATTTGCTTAAATAATACTAATGGAGTGAATACTAAAATTAAATAACCGACTGTTGTCGTAATAAAACCCAATAAAAGTGACGCACGAATACTACGTAAGGGATTAAACCGGTCAACTTTGCTAAAGCGTAATTCGCTCAGTGCATGAAAACTATAATCAGCAGCAATACCAATTAATGTCACAGCAAATACCAACGTTAAAATATTTACTTCAGTAAAAAATAAACGTAATGCACTATATCCATAAAGCATACTAATAGAGATGACAAATAGCGTACAAAAAACACTTAACGCACTTCTATAAATAGCCACAATCAACAATAAAGTAGCAATAATTGAAATACTGCCAAATACAGTCATCTCGTTTTGAGCGGTTATACTTGCGTCTGCGGTAAAAAATGCGGCTCCGGTAACAAGATAATTTACCCCTGATTTTTCCTCGCTACTTTGTTTTTTTATATCGTTAACTTTTGCAGCTATATCTTTGGCTATATTTAAATCTAAGCCAGTATCAGCACTAACAAAATTAATAAGCACATAGTAAATTGCATCGTCAGAACTACCGTTTTTTATCTCATCTTGAGCAATAAGATAACCTTGGTAATTTTTAAGCTTCATTGAGGGTACGTTTTGTTGATTAAAAAAATCAGCTAAACCCAAATTAGGATCAGAAGATAATGTCGCTGCAACCCATGGCGAACCCATTTCATTTAATAAACTAAATTGATAATTAAATACGGCACCCGCAGTTTTATTTTGTAATAAGTGTTTATACTTTTCACTCAAAAATGCATATTTATAAGGTAGGTAATCCTTCACTACAGATTGCAGTTCTGGAAGTGCTCCAAAATGAATATTAACCTCAATGCCATTTATATCTCTTAGTGCAAGTGCGGCTTTCTCTGCGTACTTTATGGCGTTACTACGCTTTTTGTGACCAACAAGCATGACGTGTTGACGCAACTGTTGCTGCTCAACGTTATCATTCACTAATCGCACATCCTCACTTTGTTCTACTGTAAATATCTGGTTAATATCAGCCACAATAGCAAAAGGCTTAAATAGCCATAAATAGCTTAAACCAGCGAGTAATATGAGTAGCTGTATCCCCCAGAGGAGTAGCTTAGTGCGTGAGTTTAACGTCATCCATGTCATTTTGCGTCAGCTCCTTGCTAGTAAATATCATCGTTATCTCTGTTTTATTATTCTGCTGATCGGTAAGCATTATACTACGCTGACTTTCATCAAGTGCACACAAGTTGACGTTGGTAAATAATGCAGCAACGTCTTCAAGTTTTGGTATTAGGTTGTAACAATGTTCATCATTTGAAGCGGCTATGCTCCAATCGCTTTCGTTAATGTCACCACTAAGTAACTTTGCAAGTAAACTGTTTATTTGTTTATCTTGGGTAAGGATTTCATACGCTTTTGTTGATTCTAAGCGACGGTAAATCCCATTAGGGAGTAACAGCATTTCACTGCTAACCGGTGATAGGGTGTGCCAGTAAACATGTTGATCATAAATAACAAAGTTACCTTGCGATTTAATCGCACGCTTTAGAAATGTAAAATGTTTAGCTTGGCTAAACTGACCTTTACCCTGCGCTACTTTAAAACGAGTAAAGTCATTAGCTGCAGCCTGCGTACTTAAAAAAAACAAAAGTACTAAAGCCAGTTTATTCAACATAAGCCATCACTTTATCGATAAATATACTTGGCGATTCAAATTGGAGTTCTTGAGTATGTAAGTCCATCGCAACTTGTATCGTATAAGCTTTAGTCAAAACCTTATCCGTATCAAGGCATTCAATACGGTAATCAATTTTAATCCGCATCTCAAATTCAACCAAAGAGGCGTGAATACGTATACGAGATCCAAATACAGCCGATGCAACATACTTTAATCGCATATCAACTATCGGCCACATAAAACCAGACTCTTCCATCGCATTATAGTTATAACCAATTTTATTAAGCAATGCACAACGGGCGTCTTCTATGTATTTTACATAGTTACCATGCCAAACAATTCGCATTGGGTCTAAATCATAAAACGGCACCACCATATCAATGGAGGTACTAACAATTGCTTTGGATTTTTTCATTATTTACCTTTAACTAGTTTGATAAAGTGCCCAGCGTTGAGTTTGGATATACTCAATCGTCTGACGTAATATCTTATCTGTTGGGCGATCTTCTTCTAGTAAATCAAAGAAACTAGCTACATCATCAATCATTGCAGTAATTTCAGGGTTTAATGCAGAAGCATCTATTTCATTATTTAAAATACGAATTCGAACACCTTGCACAGCAGCCAATAAAGTTGCCGCGAGTACCTGCTCTGTTAGTTGTAAAATACGTAAACAGTCACGTGCAGCAATGGTCCCCATACTCACTTTATCTTGGTTATGACATTCTGTAGAGCGTGAAAAAACGCTGGCTGGCATTGTTAATTTAAGTGCTTCAGCAGTCCATGCAGAACAACCAATCTGGATAGCTTTGAAACCATGATTTATAAAGTGACGTTCACTTGAGGCCGCACTTAAATTGGATGGCAAACCATTATTCATTTTAACATCAACCATTGTCGCAATTTGTCGATCTGCTAAATCAGCTAAATTTGCCACACAGTTTTTCATCGAGTCCATTGCCATTGCAATATGACCGCCGTAAAAATGACCTCCATGTAAAACATGCTCGCCAATACCATCAATAATAGGATTATCATTGGCACTGTTAAGCTCATTTTCAATCATATTTCTTAACCATGGTAGGCTATCTTCAAGCACACCTATAACGTGCGGAGCACATCGTATAGAATAGCGATCTTGTAAGCGGTCTGAATTACGAGGATGCTCAACATGGTTTAAATCATGCTGAATGCGTTTAGCAACATTTTGCTGACCAACATGCGGCTTAACACTAAATAAAATATCATCAAAGTGATTGCTATTACCTTTAAGCGCAATACTTGCAAGTGCAGTTATACGGGTCATTAAACGACTTGCGTACTCAGAGCGGTCGAATGCTTGACATGCTAGCGCCGTCATTACGGCGGTGCCATTCATAATAGCCAGACCCTCTTTAGGGCGTAACGTAATTGCTTTTAAACCTTCAGCAGAAAATGCCTCTAATGAATTAACAACCTGATCTTTATAGTACGTATCACGCTCACCAATTAAGCTACCAGCAACATACGATAGAGGTGTTAAATCACCACTTGCGCCTACCGATCCTTCTTGTGGAATGACAGGAATAATATCGCGGTTGATCATCTCAACTAATAATTTCAGTAAATCCCAACTTACGCCAGAATAACCTTGTGACAAAGACGCCAAGCGGCTCGCTAAAATAAGCTTACCTTGTTCTGGCGTAAAAAAGTCACCTAAGCCACAACCATGAAAACGTGTTAGGTGTATTGGCAGCTCATTAACGAGTGATAAAGGAATTTCAACTGTGCATGAATCACCGTAACCGGTTGTTACACCGTATATGTGACCTTCTTCGGCTAATAACTTATCTAAAAAAGCGACAGCAGAATCAATTTTTTTTGCAAAGTGACTATCACCAGAAAGCGCAACTCCGCGCTTATCTTTTACAACACTGATAATGTCTTCAATTGTTAAACGCCCTGCACCAAATAATAGGTGACTTGATGTGTTACTTTCCATTTACTACTTCTCCAGATATTTAGCTAGGCTTTGAATCTTTGTCTGTGGCTTTAGGCCAAAAATTAAAAAAATTGTACCATTGATACGGCGCTTTTTTACAATAAAACTCGAGTCGTTGCGCGAACTTAGTAGCCATTGACTGAAAGTACGCTTGACGCTCTTTACGCTTGACCTTAATAGGGTCTGCAAATTTTTCAATGTACGTTTTATAACGTCCTTGCTCATTAATACAAAACATTAAAAATACAGGGCATTCCATAATATTTGCAAGAGCAAATGGACCTACCGCAAACGGAGCATCTTCTCCTAAAAACGGCACATGATGTACACTATTTGGATTATTAACCGATGTACGGTCAGCAAATATAATTACGGCTTCACCATCGTCTAACTTTTGCTTTAATTTAATTGTATCATCCGGACCAAAGTTATTGATATGAATAAAATTAATGGCTGCATCTTGGTTAACTTTTTTCAAAAAATTATTAAATGAAGGTGTATGCTCATTATAAGTGATCACGTTAAGCGGTCGTTTGTTATCTCCCATACTAAAAATAGCACGACAGATTTCCATATTGCCTAAATGAGCACTAAAAATAACGGCGCCTTTAGCCTCTAGTAATTGCTGATAACCTTCTGGTGTAGCAATTTCTAAATCTTTAATATTTACTTTACCAAGCCAGGCATCAAACTTATCTAAAATGGCCATACCAAAGGAGAAGTACAACCTAAAACCTTGTTTAAAACGCGCCCAACCAGTGCGCTTACCTTCACCCATGCTAACATTAAGATTATCTAAATAATGCCAAATAGCTTGACGAGACAAGCGACCAGTAACGTAAAAATAAAACATAACTGGTGTTAAAACTATTTTAAACAGCCACTTACCAAATACTTTGTATATAAAAACCAATACTTCGATACCTAGCATAGAGCCGCGTTCTTTTAATTGTGACCAATGAAATGGTTTATCAACGTCATTATGTGGTGCTGTTTTTTTCTCTGACATGCAATAAATCCCTTTATTTAAATTTGTTTAAAATTAAACGTGGTAAACGCCACAACATGCCAAAAAAGAGCCTCGTATGCATTTTTGAAATCAATACGTTATCGTCCCAAACATTAAAATGTGACACTCCATTCTCCGGGTAATGAACTTTAGTTTTGATAAATTTAACAGGCGTACCTTGCCAATAAAGCTTTACCATTACCTCTATATCAAAATCCATTTTATTACCCAAACGAGTACTATTTATAAGTGTTATATAAGCATCTAACGGATATACACGAAAGCCACACATAGTGTCTTTTAATGCAAACGATAACGTTTCTATATAAACCCAAAAATGAGTAATAAAACGTCCATAATAGCGTCCTTTTGATATTGACTCATCGTAAATAGGTTGCCCACTCACTAATGCTTTAGGGTAAAGTTTAGAGCGTACAACAAGTTGATTTACATCATTTAAATCGTGTTGACCATCAGCATCAATTTGAATTGCATGACTCCAACCTGCTTGATGCGCATGAACAAGACCCGTTTGTACAGCGGCTCCTTTGCCACCATTTTCAATACGACGTACCAATGTAACTAAAGCGAACTCAGCATCTATTTTCTCAAGTACGCTTTGCGTTTGTTCGTTGCTTCCATCATCTACCAATATAATTGGCAGATTAAAAGCAACTAGAGCAGTTATCGTATCGTGAATCACTAAATCGTGATTGTAATTTGGGATGACAAATCCATATTTACTCGACATTATAAAGCACTCTTATTCATCATTTAGAACTACTTTGCCTGATGCATGCTGTCCATGCTCTGAGCTGTAACTAAAGCTAAATTTAGTATTTTTAATTTGTTTTAATAATAAATCTACTTCGTAATTTGGTTTAACTATAATCTGAAACTTTAACGCATCAACTGAAATTGCTTTTTGGCAATCTACATTCAAATATTTAGTCAAATAATGCATCACCCAATCAAGTTGAGCGATGCCTGGTAAAATTGGTGCTTGCACAAAGTGACCTTGAAAATAAAATAGGTTTTCTGGTATTTTTAAACGCAAAAGCACATGGTCAGGGCTTTGTTCTATTACATCACAAATAGGTTTATATACGAAATTAGTCAAACATTTTCTCCAATTGCATTTTTTCGAGTTTACCTTGCGTGTTATAAGGTAATGCCGACAAATAACGAAACTTACGCGGTATCACTAAAGGTTCAAAAAATGCTTTTAAATGACTCTTAAGAGCCTGTGAAAACTTAAATTTACCGTGCTCTGCTAATACAGCTTCACCCTCTTGGGTTAGCACTAATACTGCGGCAATTTCACTTCGTTTGTTTTTCTGCTCATTTTCAAGAAGTAATACATAGCATTCGTTAACCAAAGTATATTGATTTATCTTTTGTGTTATCTCATCTAATGAACAACGTTTTTCTTCAATTTTAACAATGCGATCTGCACGACCTAATAACGAAAACTGATTACTGTTGGTTAGTTGCGCTCTATCATCTGTTTGATACCACTGACGCTGATCAACATAAGGCGATGAGATAATAAGTCTTTGTAAATCATCAGTTTTTATTTTTATAGGCGTAAATGCTTGCCAGATTATAGACTCACTTTGTTGACGCCAAGCTATTCCGCCAGTTTCAGTACTTCCAAGCACTTCAACCGGTGCATAACCAAATTGCTCGCTTAGTAAATTAGCTGCAACTGATTGCAGCGGTCCACCAGATGAAAAACAGCAGCGTAATTTATCTTTAACAGATACTAATACGTTATCTTGAACCAATCGATGATAGTAAGCTGGGCTACTAATTAAAGTAATATCACTTTTAGGCGTATTTTTAATAAACGAAAGTAAATGCTCTGGGTATTCAAAACTACTAAAACAAACATTTCTCCCAGAGTATAGCGGCCAAAGAACTTTAAATAACAATCCATAAATATGTTGATGCGAGACAGTAGCAACAAAAGTTGTATTTACAATTTGCTCGCCAAATTGCTCTTCAAGTACATCGAGCTCTAAGACTAATTGCTTAAACGTTTTATCTATCGCTTTTGGTTGTCCACTCGAACCCGATGTAAAAAAACGAATACTTGTAAGCTCGTTAATCTCAAGCTCAGCTGTAGTGCTACTTCTTAAATCTGGTGTAAATGCGATGTCAGCAGATGATAATCTAGCATCACCACAAAATGCATCGGCATAGCTTAAGCATTGCGTGAGCTGGGCAGGTTGTCCATTTTGGGGCAAAACAATTGACTTTTTTGCCACTAATAAAGCAAAAAACAATACGCTAAACTGGTAGCTATCAGCATCAAAAAGCAACCACGTAGTTTCAGGCTGCTTAGAAAAATTTTTAGCGTGGCCGTTAACCTGCTCACGCCAAGTTGTAAAATCATGGTTCTCACCATAAAAATAGTTATTATTATTTGGCCACTTCATTCGATTTATTTTTTGCCTTTTGCCATTTTCTTACAATCAATTCTATGATCATTAATAACCCCATTAGCAGATATGAAATCAAGCCATTATAGGTAAGCCATACTTTTGGATTTGGGTGAAATACGGTTACAGTCGCAATTAAACCATTCAATATAAAAAACACACACCACACTTTAGTCACTGATCGTGTGTAACGTTTTGCATTTTCATCTAGGGTTTCAAACTTACCTGCAATAATTTCAATTACACTGGGGGGGTTATATAGTGAATAAGCAAATACAGCTAAAAAGCAGCTGCTGATAACAACAGGGTAAAACTTTAACGCTAATGCTGAATTTGCAAAAGTAGCAAAAAGTAATAACCCACACCCGCATGCAGTCATAATTTTTAAATGAGGAATCGTTGTTTTGCTGTCTTTAACCAACCAATGCCTTAGCAGTAAAACGGCAACAAAAACACCACCAATAATTACCGGTTCGCTGTACTGTAAGCCAAAATATACCGCAAAAGGGTAAGTTAATAATAAGCCAGCTAACAACGCCTTTTTCATTAAGCCTCAACAACCATTAGCTTTTCAATTGCGTCAATTACATCTTGTACGGTACGAACTTGTTTAAAGTCATCAGGTTCGATTTTTTTACCTGTTTGTTCGCGTAATTTTACAACCAAATCTACGGCATCAATGCTATCAAGATCTAAATCTTCATATAAACTTGCTGTGCGAGTAATATCCTCAGGCTCTATCTCAAAATATTCCTGTAAAATATCGCTAAGCATCGCAAAAATTTTCTCGCCGCTTTTCATGTTTTCATTATTCATATATATATCCAAATACTGTATCGCTTTAAAAACGCAGTATGTTATGCCCTTGTTGCAGCTATAAAATCACATAAAGTTTTAACCGAGTAAAAATGCTTTTTACTGTCATCGGTATTTCCATCAATTTTTACATCGTATGCTTTTTTAATTGCTACACCTAATTCAAGTGCATCAATTGAATCTAAGCCTAAACCATCAACAAAAAGTGCTTCTTCATCGTTAATATCTGCGGCTTCAATGTCTTCTAAATCTAAAGTTTCGATAATTAGTTGTTTAACTTCAGTGCTTAAATCACTCATATTTTAATTTTTCCTCGTTAAGGTAAGCTTGTAAATCGCGTGTTAGTTTGCGTACCGAATTAGTTACCTGATCGTCTTGTATATAAGGTTCTATCAAATAAGGAGGTAAAACACGCATCTTAAAGGTAAAACGGCGTTCAGTTACCTGATACCACTTTTGTCCTTTGGTTAATGTTATTGGGTTTACGTCAATTAAGATTGGTAAAATATCAACTTGAGTTCGGAGCGCAATATTTCCAGCCCCTCGTTTAAAATGCCAAGGTTTACCTGGTACACTTCGCGTTCCTTCAGGGAACACTATAAGATTGTTTCCACTGGCAAAGCTTTTTTTACATTGCCCTAAAAAGTAATCTGGCTCTGCATCATTATTAATATAACCAGTGGCTTTAACTACACCTTTTAGAAAAGGATTTTTCCATAAATCAGCTTTAACAACGCAGTCTGCATTGCGCACAATAGAAATAAGCACAACAACATCAATTAAAGATGGGTGATTAGCTATTATTAACTGCCCTTTTGCTTGTTTTATTGCATCGATCTTATCTACATCTAAGCGTAAAATGCCAACTAAGCGCATATAACCCACAAAAAATTTAAATGAATAATGCACAGCAGTTCGTGCAGCTTGATTTCGTTTATTTACATCACGATAAATAAGTCGTTGAATTGAAAAGATAATAACAGACAATGCCAAACCACCAGCACTAAACAAGGCGAAGGCGCTGCCTGTTGCAATAATACGGTATGCTTTTATCAATTGAGTTTTCATTAGCGCGACAGCTGCCATTGATATCTTTTTGAGTTTATTTCTAACGTATTATTTTGTGAAAAATAAAACTTTAAAAAATCGAGAGCTTGTAACTCAGCTGCTTCGCTTTCTCTTACATGATGATGACCGGTGCATTTTAGTTCAAAACCGTTACTACTTTCACACGGTTCAATAAGCAACCCTACTGCTATATTGTCAGGTTTTTGTTGTACATAAGGTTGGTAATGTTCAGGTACAGCTTGGTCACTATATACATATAAAATACGCTCATAGCCATGCATTTGCAGCTTTGCAAGAGCATCTACTAATCCCATAAAAAAACTATCTTCACCTGCGGACATAGCACAAAGCGGTGCTTTATTTCCAGCATAAATACTAAACAAACCACCCACAGCATTATGCACTGATAACGCAAAGTTAGTTGGAGAAAGCGTTTCTTTAGCTGCAACAGCTGCAATTAATTTAGTCGTTTTGTGTAGGTCGCCATGGCGAGAAGAAAATACACTAGGGATGTTATGCTGAAATCCTTCACTTGCCTCTAAAGCGCAGTGGAGTGTCAGTTTAGCAAATGCGCTTAAACGTCTTCGCTGCATCGCAGGTATCTGTTTTAATTCAGGAAGAGTTAACGTTTGCGGGTTTACTATCATACTGTTGGAGTATGATTGCCAATCTTGGTGATTTATTTTTCCGTCGCCCCAAGCGATGCATTTTTTGATAATAAATTTCAATGTAATAATCCCTATTACAGCAGTGGTGACAAAAAGAGGCTAGATTCTACAGTCGCACTTGTTTTGATTCAAGGAAAACTGTCATATAACACCACGTTCGCCGAAAAAATCATCATCTTGGATTATTTTCGCCCAACATTCTCGTTGGTTTTCATCTTCTTGCCAAACCAGTAAAATAGCGTGTTCAATCAAGCCTAAGCTCATATCGGTTTCAGCTAGCAACTTATTTTTTTCTATTGCTTGCTTACTACTACCTATAAAAATGTTTGGACCATCAATCGCATACGTATTAGCTATATAATAGTTTGCTGCATTACCAACACTTGCTACAAAACTTAATGGTTTTATAGGGTTGTTTTGGTGTACATCAATTAACATTGATTGCATTGAATCACTCGAAAAATAATCCGCGCAACTATACAAACCACTCTTTGCACTTAGTTCAATATCCCCTTTAGCACGGTATACTGCTAGTAACGCAATTAGTGTAAAAGAATCCATCCTACGAACCTGTAAACCTGTTTCTTGTTTTACGAGTTGCCTTAAGCTTTTTACATCTAGCTTTTTTTCAAAACTTAAATAACTACTGCCGACTTCTTTCATTCAGTACCCCTATAACGCTGAAAAACCAAAGCCGCATTATTACCGCCAAAACCAAAGTAATTAAATAATACAGTGTTCACTTGTGAAAAATCATTTCCTTTATAAAAAGGCCACATTAAATCGTTATTGTTACTTATATAATCTGGCGGGGTGTACGATTTTTTACTCAAACAATCAGCAAATAATGCAATTTCAATTGCACCACATGCGCCTAACGTGTGCCCTGTAAAAGGTTTGAAAGCAATAATAGGAGGAGGACCCTGAGTTATTTCTGATGTATTAAATAATGCAGTTAAAGCATTGCACTCTGCTTCATCATTCCCAAGCGTGGCGGTACCATGCACTTTAATTAGATCTATATTATCACTTTGGATATTTGCCTGTAATAAACAATCATTAATAACTTGTGCAATGTGACTGCCATCTTCTTGAGTCATTGTTAAACTATAAGTGTCGCATGACGATGCACCACCCAGCATTTTGAGACTGCACTGCGCGTTAGGCGTCGATGATAAATAAAGAGCTGCAACTCCCTCCCCTAAGATTAAGCCAGAACGACCTTTAGCAAATGCAATTAATTCTGTTTTACTAATTAAATCTAACGACTTAAAGCCTTCAACTGTTAAAGGGTTATAAAATTCGCAACCTATAACCAATGCATGTTCAATTTTTCCGGTACTTATTAAACGCGAAGCATACAAACATGCATTAGCACTTGCTGTACATGCTGTGCTAAACGTAAATTCCAACTCATTTAAACCATATCGTTTTACTAATGCTTGGCTAATTTTATCTGTTTTAGATAGCCACAACTTACCTTCATCTCCCACTTCCACAGCACTGATGTCTAAAGAGGTAGATCCTAAAAATAAATTAGTTTTTGCTAAATCACTAGCTGATAGATTCAACTTTTTAAAAAGAGGATATAAAACGGCATCAAAATAACTTAAAATACACGAAAAATCGCTACAATTTATTTCTTCTCGAAATGATTTAAATGCCACACTTTCATCTTCAATAGTGCTTACAACACTACTTGTTTTATTACTTAATGGTGCCGATAAGACCCCGCTGGCATTTAAATATACATCCCGTTTATTCATTACTTAGCACGCTCTTGAATAATAAAGTCGGCAATTGTATCTATAGACTGTAAATGTTTACGCGTTTCTTTAGAGCCTTCGACTTTAATGCCAAAGTTTTGTTTTAATACTAATGAGAGTTGTAGAGCATCTAATGAGTCTAAGTTGATGCGTGATTTACTTCCAAACAATAGCTCTGAGTCAATAATATCAGCGGGCTCAAAATCATCCTCTTTATCACATTCAGTGATAATCAATTGTTTTAACTGTAGTTTTAATTCGGCTAATTCCATGTCAAATTCCTCATTTTTTTATTAAATATACATAATGCAGCAACAAAGCATAGCAATGAAAAACTCCAAAGCGATGCTGTATATTGCCAAAAAGTGTGATCAACTGATTCACTCATCAGTTGTCGTAATAGTTGAGCTGACCAATACATTGGCGACCCATTTGCCAGCGCGGCTAAATTATCAGGCATAATTTCAAGCGGCACCATAAAGCCACTCAATGCAGCTAAAATTATATTGACCCCACCACCTACAACAATTGCTTGTTCATAACTCGACACCATACTTGCTAATAATAAAGCAAAGGCAATTGCAGTAAAACTAGCGGTTATAAATGTAAATATACTAAGCAATAAACCATACAGCGGTAGTAAAGGTAAATTCAAAAAGTAGGGAATTGCAATACAACCTATGATTGCAAGTAAACAGCCTTGTATAAGGCTGACAATTACATAAGCACACGCTTTGTTATAAAAATAGCGAGCCATACTAATTGGGTACGTTTTTAATCTAACCAAAGTGCCATTATTACGCTCATTAATAAAAGTGAGTGAAATAGGCAAAACAATAAAATAAATACCAAATACCCACCAAGCAGGAATGCTATTCAACGCTGGATTGTGTAACGCTTTAGCTAACGGCTTTTCTAATAAGTAACTTACATCTGATGATTCAACAACTTGATTAACTTGCTCATCTAAAGATAAATCCTGAGATAAATCACCTGTATCAAGCATATACAAATAGAGTTTTAATTGAGATAAGCTCGCTTTCAATTTTTCAGTCATTAGTAATCGCGTTTGCGGCGCAAGGTCGTCACTTATATCTAACCGTAACTGGCTATTACCTTGGCGCATTAAAATTTGTTTATCTACACCGGCTTCTATTGTTAATCTGTTATCGGTATTGTTTTTATCTATAGTAAAACCCTGTGCAATTAAAAGTGCGATTAAAACATTACTATTCGCACTATTCTCTAGCCCAATTACACTGAGTGTTAGGTTTGCTTGTATATTTTTTTGCGACTGGCTGCTTGCCATCGTCATAATAACCATAAACACAATAGGCATAAGTAATAGTACGGCTAAGCTGTGTAAGTCATTTGCAATTAACCTGGCTTCTTTTTTTACCGTATGGATTAACATGATGACTCCGAAAATAAGTCACGATACAGTTGCTCTATATGACTATTTGAGAATGTCAGTGTTTTAATATCATGACTCAAATTAGCAAGCACTGTAAAAGTAGATGCTAGCTGCTCGCTATTACTCACTTTTAATTGATGTCCGCCATTTTCTAAAATGGTTATCGGCTGTTTAAAAAGGGCTATTTGACTTGGAGATAAAGGCTTAACAGTAGTGAAATTTAAAGACGGTTTTTGATTGTTTAAAAGCTCATTCGCAACGACTTTACCATTATTTAAAAATACGACTTCATCGCATAGCAATTCAACCTCATGTAATAAATGAGAGGTATAAACCAAGGTTTTACCTTGTTGTTTTAAATCCAATAATAAATTAATTATTGCATCACGAGATAATGGGTCTATGCCTACCGTCGGTTCATCTAAAAATATAATGTCTGGCTGTTTACTCAAGGCAATTGCAATATTTAAGCGACGCTTATATCCACCAGATAAAGAACCCGCCATTTTATTAATAACATCATCAAGCCCGCATGCACGTATAGCCGATTTAATATGGTTTGAATGTAAACTGCGATTTTTTTCACTTATGGACACAAAAAAAGCTAAATTATCGTGCACACTAAGTTCATGATAAAAAGCAAAATCTTGCGGTACTAAAGCAACTTTTTGGGCTATAGCTTCTTGGGTCGTATACAGTGAATAAAAAGGGTAACTAATTTGACCTGTTTGAGCAGTCAAAAGACCACTCATTAATGAAATTAATGTTGATTTTCCAGCTCCATTAGGTCCTAAAATAGCAGTGCAGCTACCTTGAGCAAGATTGAGTGATATATTATTAACACTCAATGGCATATTTGCTTTATAGCCAAAACTCACTTGTTTTAGCGCCAACATAATTGGCATTAACTTCGCCATACTATTCCCTGTACCATTAAATATTCCTTTGAATTTTTATATTCTATTAATAGTGGACTGCGTAACCATCTATAAACTTTGCGCAACAGAAAATGCATCGCCAATCGCTCTTTGCAAATCTAATTTTTCAGCGTTTAACGCACCGCCTATATAGCTAACTGGCATTAAACTGCTTAGTTGATGATGATACTCTGGCAGTACCGACTGCTGACCACTACAAATTACAACATGGTCCACATTTAATATTCGTTCACGGTTACGTATATTTAAATGCAAACCTTCTTCATCTATTTTTTGATAATTCACAGCAGCAAGCATTTTTACTCCCTGCTGTTTTAAATGCTCTCGGTGTATCCAGCCTGTCGTTTTCCCTAAGTCTGCACCGTGTTTTCGTAATTTACGTTGTAGTAAATACACTTCACTTGATACTGTTGATTTGACGGGTTTTCCTTTTATACCACCTGCATTGCCGACGCTTAAGTCAATACCCCATTGCTCACTAAAACGTAAGTTTGAAGGTTCAAGATTCAAACACTGACTTTTCATTGCAACTATATAAGCTGCAACATCAAAACCTATTCCACCAGCGCCAATTATTGCAATTTTTTCGCCTGGCTTTACTTTAGCGCTAAGCACTGCCTCATAACTAATTACATTTGGTAATTTAATACCTTCTATTTGAGGGGTTAAACCTGTTACCCCCGTAGCAATAACGCAGTGATCAAAACGAGCTAAAGCCGCTATATTCGCTTTTATATTTAAGTTAATTGTAACATTTAGATTTTTTAAACGGCTTTTAAAATAGCGTAACGTTTCTCTAAATTCTTCTTTTCCAGGTACATTGGCTGCAAGTAATAGTTGCCCACCCAGCTCTAATGCGCTTTCAAATAAAGTAACTTGATGGCCACGTTCTGCGGCATAAATAGCACAAGCCATTCCTGCAGCGCCACCACCTACTATAGCAACTTGTTTTACCTTATTCGTTTTATTAACAGGCATTAGCGTTTCATTACAAGCTCGAGGATTAACAATACATGTGGCTGGCAAGTTAATAAAGATATTATCTAAACAAGCCTGATTACAGCCAATGCATGTATTAATTTGATCAGAATTACCCGCTTTCGCTTTTGAGACAAACTGACTATCGGCTAAAAAAGGGCGTGCCATAGAAATAAAATCAGCATGTTTACCTGCAAGTAATTGTTCTGCAACTTCTGGAGTGTTAATTCTGTTGCTCGTAATAACAGGCACTGTTACTGCTGTTTTTAGCCGTTGACTTAAGGATGAAAAAAATGCTCTTGGGACACTCGTTGCAATAGTAGGAATGCGCGACTCGTGCCAACCAATACCTGAATTAAGCATATCAACACCTGCACGTTCTAGCTCTTGCGCCAACTGTAATACTTCATCAAAAGTACTGCCGCCTTCAACTAAATCAAGCAAAGATAAACGAAATATAACTATAAAGTCACGCCCTAAAGCAGCGCGAACTTGTTTTACAATACTAACTGCAAAGCGAATACGGTTTTTATAAGAACCGCCCCATTGATCATCTCTATGGTTTGTCGCTTTAACAATGAATTGATTTATTAAATACCCTTCAGAACCCATAATTTCGACACCATCGTACCCTGCTTTTTTAGCGAGCTTGGCGCATTGCACAAAATCATCTATTTGTTTTTCTATTTGTTGATGGGTTAATTCTGCTGGAGTATAAGGGCTTATAGACGCTTGAATAGCTGATGGTGCAACTTGCTTAGAATGGTAACCGTAGCGCCCTGCATGCAATATTTGCATACAAATTTTTGTATCGTGTTTTTTAACAGCCTTTGTAATTAACCTGTGTTGCTCAACTCCCTCTATAGAATCTAAGACACTACGGTTAGGCGCTAATATTCCTTCTTGATTTGGAGAAATACCACCGGTAATAATCAAACCAACACCTGCGCGGGCACGTTCACCATAAAAAGCGGCTAAACGCTCAAAACCTTGAGGTAACTCTTCTAAATTTGTGTGCATAGAGCCCATCACCACACGATTATTTAGTGTAGTGGAACCTAACTGATAAGGCGTAAACAAATGGCTATATAACATAAAAACAACACAAAGTGGCTCAAAACCGCGCTAGAGTAACAAGCTTTAATTATGACTGCAAAATTTACTGCGATATTTTAAAATTAACGACAAAACAGTTTGATTTAAAAACAAATAAATAATATATCTTGTTGTGTAGCAAAGTGATGACTATGATAGTTAACAAGTTTATTATACTAATTAACTTTCAAATACAGAGTGCTATATTTAAAAAAATTAACAATATATTATTACTCTTTTTACTCCCTCTTATACAAGGAATCGTTATGTTTTCATTAAAACCATTATTAATGGGCTTAGGTTTAGCTGCATTATCAAGCTCTGCATTTGCACTAACAACAAGTGAGCAGCTCAATTATGACCGGTTAATTTCAGGCGATATTAGTCAAGTAAAACAAGCTGCTCAGTCTATTGTATCTAGCAACAACAGCAACCCTGAGGTGCTAGATGTTTTAGCCCAATACTTAGCCAAAAACTACTTAGCTGCAGCTGATTACCAATTAGATACAATGGCATGGGCGTGTCGAGCTTTAGGTGAGACAGGAAACGCGCGTTACCGAGATTTACTCTCGACTATAGTTAATAGCGATGCACATAAAAAAATTCGTAAATATGCAAAAAAATCATTAAAGCGATTACCTTCTGATAGTACTGAGCAATTTGTAATTGGGTCCGTAGATTTATCAAACTTACAAAAAAATGCCCCTAAGTCGGACATTCCCTCGCTTAAAGGTGACGATAAAGTCCTGTTTGATATAGCTAGTGAAAATTTAACTGAAATTAAATTGCTCGCCCAACAGTACACATCTAAAGGCCTACCCTCTAAGAAAATAGGCGACACCCTTGCTGAGTATTTTGCTCAAAATTACAAAACAAGCGAACAACACAAATTCGATACTTTAGCGTGGGTATGCAAAGGTTTAGCAACCGATGCAACCGGACGATATAAAACACTAATTGAAGACGCTGAAGAAAACAGCCCTATTCGTGCAGTTAGAAAGCATTGCCCTGATGATATTGATGGAAATGGCCCGTATTACAAAGCAGGTGATGTTGATTTAGCTGCAATTATTAAACAGCTTAAATAACTTATTTATAAATAACGCCGTAATTTAACGGCGTTTTTTGTAATTAACGTTTACTTTAATAGATTTACTACTTGTAAGTTCAAACATGCTATTTTCGGGTGATGGTAGCCCCATCATTAAATTAGGGTTGTTGGAAAACCCAACTGGTTCTTTAGGAATCGAACTCGACGATACATCAAGTAGACCATTTCCATTTAGATCTTGAAAAAAACGCAAACAATAACGACCTTCTGGTAACTCATTCAGCGTTACTTTATGCTCATCACTCGTTACTGTAAAATTTTGTACTCGAATCTCTGGTAAATCATCCCATGCTAAGTCTATATTACTGCAATCAAGCACTTGAAAGTGTGATTGACCTTCAACCTGCCTAAACTTAGCGAACGAAATATCAAGAGAGTAACCTTGCTCTACAGCAAATAATTTAAAACTAAATAGTACAGTAAAAGCGAAAATAACTATTTTATACATCAGTTAATCATCCAATTTAGTGTGGTTTGAGTTTTTATATTGGGTATAATAGCTGACTATTAGGAAGTTATAAAAGGTAAAAGGATGCACAAAGTACTCGTTATTCATTATTCTCAAACAGGTCAACTCACCAAAATTGCAGATTCAATTGTAAAACCTCTGCAAAATGATGATGAAATTACGGTAGATTACCTTAATTTAAAACCTGAAAAAGAATACCCTTTCCCTTGGCCTTTTTTAACCTTTTTTCATATTTTTCCTGAATGCGTAAAAATGACGCCGCAACCAATGAAAGTTGTTGAGCCCGCTCATAGCGATTACGACTTAATTATTTTAACGTATCAAGTATGGTTTTTATCTCCATCGCTCCCTATTTCATCATTTATGCAATCACCACAAGCAAATAAACTACTAAACAATAAACCCGTTATTACCGTTATTGGTTGTCGTGGCATGTGGTTAAGCGCACAAGAAAAAATGAAACAGCTACTTAAAAATGTCAATGCTAACCTAATCGATAATGTGGTGCTTAGTGATGAATGCGGTACTGGCTTTAGCTTTTTAGCAACACCACTTTGGATGTTCACAGGAAAGAAAAAACCTGTTTCGTGGGTGCCTGCAGCAGGTATCGCCGAAAAAGAAATTATTGATGCAAGCCGCTTTGGTATCGCAATAAAAAAATCAATTAACAATTTACCCAATACGCAACAGCTTCAACATTCTGTATTAAAAGGATTAGGAGCAGTTAAAGTAAATGAGAGATTTATTGCCAGTGAACGTGTTGGTCAACATAGCTTTAAGATTTGGAGTAAAATCCTAACAGCTTTGGGTCCTATGCACTCAAAGCGTCGAAGTTGTGGGCTTATAATCTATGTGCTATTTTTGCTCACCTTAATTATTACTGTGGTGCCAATTACAGCAATAATAAAAAAATTAATTGCCCCTTTAACAAGAAAAAAAATTGCAAAGCAAAAAGCCTATTTTGCTGAGCCTTCTGGAGAGTAGTTTTACGTTATGGAAAATGCCGTATACATAAATAACTTACATGCTGTTTTACCGAATAGCCCTGTTAATAATAAAGAAATGGAAGTTGTATTAGGTGAAGTTGGAGGGCAACGCTCGCGCGCTAAACCTGTTATTTTACGCAGCAATCAAATAAAAAATCGTCATTACGCTATTGATCCACAAACTGGCGAATATAATTACACAAATGCATCGTTAGCGGCTGAAGCTGTAAAAGGATTATTTACTAAAGAAGGTACCCAACTAGAGCAACTAGACTCTTTGGTGGCAAGTACCTCTATGGCTGATCAGATCATGCCTAATCATGGTGTAATGGTCCATGGAGAGCTTAAAAACCCAAGTCTTGAAGTTATCTCAACTGCAGGTATTTGTTTGTGCGGAATGACGGCTCTTAAATATGCTTACTTAAATATTAAGGCTGGTGAGAGTAAGCACAGTGCAGTCGTTGCCAGTGAGCTTGCATCCAATGTAATGCACTCAAGAAACTTTGCCGCCGAAAGCGATTATAAAGTTGATATGCTCAACCAGAAGCCTGAAATAGCTTTTGAAAAAGACTTCCTTCGTTGGATGTTATCTGACGGTGCTGGCGCAGCATTATTAAGTAACCATGCTAACCCTACAGGTTTATCACTTCGTATTGATTGGATTGATATTGTTTCTTATGCAGATCAACTTGAAGCGTGTATGTATGCAGGGGCTGAAAAAATAGATGGCGCATTAAAAAGTTGGACCCGTTTTGATTCAAAAGAACGTGAACAACAATCAATACTTTCTGTTAAGCAAGATGTAAAACTACTTAACGAAAACATCGTTAAATTCACGGTTGAAGATGCACTTAGTAAAATAATAAAAAAACGCGCCATAAAAGCCAGTGATTATGATTTCTTTTTGCCGCATTATTCGTCAGGTTACTTTCGCGAACGTTTATTTGAAGGATTAAATAATATTGACTTTCAAATCTCTTACGACAAATGGTTTACTAACTTAACAGAAAAAGGCAACACAGGGTCTGCATCTATTTTCATTATGCTTGATGAGCTTTTTAAATCAGGTAAATTAATTAATGGTCAAAAGCTACTGTGTTATGTACCTGAGAGCGGTCGTTTTTCAAGTGCATTTATGCAATTAAGTGTCGTAAACCAATAGTTTAGAGTCCATTATGAAAAAAGATGAAGTACCTCAAGATAATAGCAAAAGCTATCAGGGTCAAAACAAGTTACTTTACGCGGTAGACGACAGCGGACATTATCACGGTGTTAAATCATCTGGCTGGGAAGTAGAAAATTTTGCAACCCAACTAGCGGTAGACGATTTAAATGAACAAACAAGCCAAGCTCTATCTGATGCTCATTCGGGGCTAATTTCTCCGCTTGGTTATCATATGCTAGCTAGGCGCTTTGATGTGGCGACTCTTGCTGCCGCGAGTGGCTTTTTTCAATGGCAAATTAATCGTCATTTGCGTCCCGCTATTTTTTTAACGTTATCTGATAAAAAAATTAACCGCTATTGCGATACACTAAAAATTAGTCGTGACGCTTTACTCTCACTGCCCTCACAATAACGAACCTTCTATGCCTGATATTATTTTACCTATTAACCACCTACAATCTTCACATTGTGAAACGGGTGTAGTTGCCACACTTTTACAAAGTAAAGGCATTGATATGAGCGAGCCGATGGCTTTTGGTCTTGCTTCAGCACTTACCTTTGCTTACTTACCTTTTGTAAAAATTAGTGGGATGCCATTAATTGCTTATCGCATGCCCCCAAAAACAATCATTAAAAAGGTATGTAAAAAATTAAATATTGAATTAGAAACGCGTAAGTTTTCAAATGCACAAGATGGGATGCAAGCACTCGATGATGAGCTAGCTAAAGGCAATTTAGTTGGTTTACAAAGCTCTGTATATTGGCTGCCTTACTTCCCTGAAGATATGCGCTTTCACTTTAATGCACATAATCTAATTGTTTATGGTAAAAATGCTCTGGGCGAATATCTTATTAGTGACCCTGTTTTTGAGCATCCAGTAACGTGCCCCGCAGAAGATTTAAAAAATGCACGCTTTGCAAAAGGTGCACTCGCGGCAAAAGGATTAATGTATGTTATTCGCAGTACACCATCGAATATTGAGCTCAATGAAGTGATTAAGCCTGCAATCAAAAAAACAGCAAAAATGATGAATGGACTCATATTGCCGTATTTTGGTTTTAAAGGCATTCGTCATATGGCAAAACAAATACGACTACTTGATAAAAAAACACCTAAATATACGCGTCTTTATTTAGCGCATATTGTGCGTATGCAAGAGGAAATAGGCACCGGTGGGGCTGGTTTTAGATTTATGTACGCCAGCTTTTTAGAGCAGGCAGCCGAAATATGTCAAATACCTGCACTCAACCAGTGCGCAGAGCACACAACTTTAGTAGGTGATTTATGGCGAGAGTTTGCAATGGATGCCGTAAAGTATTGTAAGAAGCGCGGTGATATTAGCTTAGATGATATCGCAAAAAAACTTGAACAAGTAGCTGAAGAAGAAGCAAAACTGAGTAAAATGCTACTTTCAGCTATCGCTTAAATGTTAAAAGTCACCTTAGCGTGACTTTTATTTTAATAAACAGATTAAAGCTGCCACCTAATTACTAAGAAAGTAGTGCTATATCGCCTTGCTTAATACACTTAGCTGCGCCGCCTACAACATCGCTGTTATTTAACTCATTAATTAACACTTCGCCTTGAGCTTGTTGTTCATCACTAAGCGGTAAATACGGTAATCTAAATACTGGGTTTACAGCACCTGTCATCATCATGGCGGTATTAATAGCAATCGGGTTTGGCTCACAGAACAACCAGTTCATCAATGGTTGTAACGACGCATTTAGCTCGTTACTTGGTGTATCCATTAACTGACGAAATAACCCAGGTATAAGGTTAGAAGTAACCGAAATCACACCATGCGCTTTGTACGTATGGCGTGCATCATGACTTTCGTCATCGTTACCCGACCAACATGCAATACCTTGTTGCTCATAATGGGCTATGCGCTCATTGCCGCCACACTCTTTAACACCAATAAAATGCTCATGCTGTGCCAGTGGCTCAATAATATCAGGTGTTAGGTCTTGGCCTGTGCGACCGGCTACGTTGTAAATAAAGGCAGGACCAATATCTAGCACACGTTTAAAGTGCTCTTTAACACCCGCGATTGACGTACGACCGTAGTATGGGTTAATTTGCAGTGCTGCATCCATACCACTGGCAAAGCCATATTTAGTTGCTTTAATCGCTTCACGGGTATTGTTACTACCGGTATTACCAACAATAACCAGTTTTTCACCATACTTGTTTGCACTGTGCGCTATAAGCATTAAATGCTCTTCCCAGTTCATTAACTGGCCTTCGCCTGTTGTGCCACCAACTACAATGCCATCAACGCCCGCTGCAATTTGTATTTCAACGAGTTCATCGTACTTTGCGAGATCAATTTCACCGTTTGCTAAATATGGCGTTTTAATAGCTGTAATAAGGCTTGCTTGTTTAATTTTCTCTAGGGTGCGCATAAAAATTCATTATTTATAAAACTTGCGCTATTTGTAACATACTTACCAGTATTTTTGGAGGTATAAGCGCACATTTAATTATAAAATCGCTTGTGTTATTGAGTTTGGTAATACAAAATGAATGGCTGTATATATAAACAGTGTTTTATTTTTAACGATACCAGAGGCTTTATGCGTTTATCTGACTACTTAGCAACTCATTTTTATAACACCGATGAACTGTGCCAAGCATTAAACATAGATGCAGATACACTTTTAGCTTGGCAAGAGCGAAGTGTGTTCCCCAAACCAAGTTACTGTATTAAAAGTCAACTTAGCTGCAGCTCATATTCGGGTTTGTATGAATGCGAAGAATATGACGACTATTATCCACGCGGCTGTGTTAATTGGGGGCAAGGTCTTTTAAAACAAAAAATAGAATCATCAAGCCATGCTTTTAATTTTTTTGCGCAGCAATATACTGCAAGCCTAACTAAACTCGCTCAGCAAGGGTTTACGTTTAGCGAAGAGCTATTTGGCTGTGAAATAGACGAGCACTTACAGCAAGTTTGGCAACAGTTTTTATGCAGTAAGTATGGTGTACTTACTCAAAATGGATTAATAGACGAGATAGTCTCGGTAGATATTGGCAGGCTATTAGTTGACGACATTACAGAACTGCGCAGTAAAGCGAGTTTAAACCAAGAAGAAAGAGCGCTACTGCACCCGGCCATGAAGCTTTTGAACAAAGCGTTAGGGCATGGCGCCGATCATGAAAAACAACACACATTACGCACCCGCTATATAGATGCACTTATTTTAAAATACGATTTATCTATTAAATAGTTTTGCATTAGTTTAATTATTTTAGGATTATTTGACGAAAAACAAGATCTGTTAACTTAATTGTTATGCAAAATATAATTTAAAGGCACTGACTCAATGACAATCAAAACACAAATAAGTGTAATTTCTGCTGTAATCACCATCCTGTCTTTTAATACACTAGCTAAAGCTAACCACGAAATAGTAAATGACGACATAATAAAAATGCAGCGTGCAGCGCTTGCTAAAAACACCGCTAACAAAGGCTTTGGCCCACAATCTCCACGCAATATTGATAATTATAAAGGCGAAAACACGGCAGTTTTCTCTCATGCCTCAACTTCATCAAATATGAACTTATGTAATATACACTTTCATAAAAATGCTGAACATGCCGGTGGCGAGTTTAGTAAATATGCAGGAAATGGTAATGGAAAAGGTTTTCAAAGTGGCTACTTATATTCAGGCTCTTTAACTAAAAGTGAAAGTAAACCAGCAAAAATTGAAGTTTGTCCAAGCGATCACGGCGCGCTTTTAGTTGGCGATACCATTGAGGTTCATAACGTTCATACGTCAGCAATTGTAAAACCAGGCCCTACCTTGGGGAGTTGTTTAAGTGATTCGATTAAAAATCCGCAACTACGTGTTGAAGCTCAAGTATATGTATTAGTAAACGATGCTAACGCACTTGATTTTGCTCAAATAAGCGCCGTGTCATCTGTTAATGGTTACTATCAAGCTATTGCTACACCTACAAATACGGGTAAACCTGTTGTTTATAGCGGTTCAACTACTGGCCCGAGTTACAACGAAGCAGGCTCTCCTTTCCAAGTAACATGGTCAGTTAAACCAAAAGTGGCAAAGGTTGATATAAACAGTGTTGGTAAATGGTGTGAAAGTAACACCTTTAATGAAGATCATGCTCACGGCGTACGAAATCTCGTAATAAATCCTGCATTACTCTCTAAAATCAATAATTAAAATTTAGCCAAATAAAAAACAACCCGCTAATTAGTGGGTTGTTTCATTATGACCGTTAAAATGAGTATTACGCTTAATGGGATAAAAATGTCACATTAAATGTATTTAAATCTTCATATGTAATACATGTTTGCTCATTAGTATTAAGCTCAACAACACCACAGTAAGAACCAGTTATAAACACTTGCCCTGCTTTTAAGTTAATTCCCTTTGCTGATAAGTAATTAACTGCCCAATAAAGTGGAAGCTGCGCAAGTTCTGCAGGGTGCAAACCTGCCAAATTTAACTCCAGCTCAGTTTGCTTAACATTAATATTTACAGTACTTGCGTTATACGCTTTGGCTTTATCTATTTGTGGGCCTAAATACACGCCTTGATTAGATAGGCCATCGGCCAGCTTTTCAATGTGAGTGCTTGGAGTATCTTCATCAAACCTTTTTTGAATAAGCTCAAGTGCTAAATGGGCACTGGCAAATGCAGTATCTACGTCTTCATTTGTATAGGTATTGTTACTTGGTAAATCGCTTTGCAAAATAAATGCAATTTCTGGTTCTATAAGCGCTTTATTATTTGTTGTATACAGTGGGCAATTTTCAGCTTGTTTTATAGGTGCATGTAAAAGAGGCGCTAATATAATTGAGCCATCATCTAAAGGCAGCATACACTTCCAGCCATATACAGTTTGATCATTTAAATAAATCATCAACTTTTGTACTTCCATCGCATCGTCAGTCGAGTCTAGTACTAACTCTTTAGGAAAATTTGAACGTGCTGGGTTTTCTTCTCTTTGTGCTAATAAGTGAGTAGCAATTAGTTTTAGCTGTATTGAGTTGTTCACATAAATCTCTTTAAAATACGTTACTGGTTAAGCAGTAAATGGGAAGGATTACATTATTAATGTATTAGTTTAGGCATTAGAACATCATGTTAAATGCCTATAATTAAAATTGTATTTAAAACAAAGCATGGTAATTATTTAAGTATCAATAGATTTAAGCGAGCGTAAAAACAGTCCTAAGCCACCAAACGCTAAAATTATAATAACAATCAAATCAAACGACGTCATAGTTCGCATACTAAATCGAACACTCGATATAACACCAAATATGAGTGCTGTTAACGAGCCAAGAGATAGCACCCAGCCTAAAATGTTTTTAGAATTATAAAAAATCAGACCCACACCAAAAATAAACGGGATCATAACCATGCCGCCTGTAACGCCAAAGCCACCTAAAGCATTAACACTATAAATGCGAGAACTTAGTCCAAAATTAGAGGTCACCGAAATTGCGTTTAGCAGCATATAAAAGCCACCGCACATCATAATTAGACCAATAAAAAAATGCCCAATACCACCAGAGCTTCCACCAGCACCTTTCATTATTAAATATTCCTTTTATATTTTTAACTTAATCGTTTTAAATGGTAATTGCTCGAGTATTAACATTGACCGCAATCAGCATAATCAATGAGTGCACACGCGAAAGCATTTATCGCGCGATTACATGCCAAATAACATAAAACCAAGATAAAAAACCGTGAAAAATTGCCCATAACACAGACTCATTAGCACTCCACGAAATAGCAATTGCTAGGGCCGTACCAAAAGAGACTCCATATTTTACTATTTCATTTCTTGAGTTTCTCATTAATTATATTCCTAATTTTTAACTTATTAGCTACTTGATTTGCTTACTAAAACTGAAAGCTCTTTGCCATCAATATTAATACTTGCTTCTTTGCCTAGTTCAACAACTAAAGAGGGAGCCATATGTTTTCCACCTAGTTTTAGGTCAGTTGCTAAACTAACAGTAGAATCATCGATTGGCGTTACTGTAAGAGCAAAACTATACGAATTATCGACTGAAACTGACGCCTTTTCATTTGATTTGACTACTAAAACAGGTGAGCCAATTAAGTTTTTATTATCATAAAATTTGGCATTCACTACAAAACTATCATTAGCTTGTGCAAAAGAGGCAAAGCCTAACAACGCTACTATTGCGATTAATTTTTTCATTATTATCTCCATATAAATTGATACAGCTTAAAGATATTGGGGCCTGTTGACCTTTCAGGATTAAAATTTGTTCAATCTAGGGGCTATTTAATCGCGGCGCGAGGTTTGTAACCTAGTTAGCTAAGTAAAAACCGAGCAATAAAGAGTAAATAGCCCCTGGGCAGAACCCTTCGGGCAGCGCATGTTTGGCATTTGTGCTACGTTATCGCCTATTTATGGGGAATAACCACACTACATAGGCTTTGCCTTGCCTAAATACCAAACAGTCTGCTGCAAGTTTAACCTCGAAAGATAAACAGGCCCTAGGCTTTATTGGCTGTTATTTTTTAGCTAGTAATTTTTTAGTGATTGATGTTACATCGTTCACTATACTTTTCATGCACCAAAGCACTTAAGAGTGCCTATGAGTGTTTCTATATTTACACCAGAGAACTTTAATGTAAACAACAAATTA
This sequence comes from Pseudoalteromonas sp. FUC4, assembly GCF_008370255.1. Lineage (GTDB taxonomy): Bacteria > Pseudomonadota > Gammaproteobacteria > Enterobacterales > Alteromonadaceae > Pseudoalteromonas. The sequence goes on from NZ_SEUI01000002.1 coordinate 423,922, forward strand.
AATAGGCTATTTATTAGAGTGGGTTGTGATACCAAAACGACTTTTTATAAAGTTATAAACCTCTTTTGATTTCGACGCACTACGAATGCGAATTAACAAAAAAGAGTCCTAATAGGTTTCATTCATATTAGCGAAGTTGGGTATTTAGGCAGGTTGGAGTGTAAGAATAAAAGGTGATGTAAGTTAACAGCACCTATTTGAGTATTTACTTAGTTATGTAGTTTAGCTAAGTGGTATAAAACTGCTTAACCAATTGATTTATATACATCAATACTACTATTGGTTAAAAGCCCAGTAACTTGCGTACCAAATGCTTTAAAGTGTGGCTCGTTTTTATGCGCTTCAAAGTGCTCGTCAGACGCCCACTGTTCACTAACAACGTAATCGGTATGTTCATCATCACTTTTTACCGATAGTTCATAACGTAAGCACCCTACTTCTTGGCGCGATGACTTTTGTAAGTTTTCAAGTGCTGTAAGCATTACATCTGCATCAATATTTTTGCACGACAGTGCAGCTATAACCGTTAACATGTGTATTCCTTTTTAAAAGTTAAGGTGTAGATAATCTACACCTTAAAATATTTAGTTTAACTTTGCGTTTGAGGTAAGTTTACTGATCCCACTGCGGCGCAAATTCTGGTGTTGCTTGGCGGTCGCCACAATCTAGACCATCAATGCGGGCTATGTCTTCATCATCTAATTTAACGTGGTCGTTAAAGTTATCTTCTAAGTTTTTGCGCTTAGTTGAAGATGGAATTGTCGTCATGCCGCTTGCGTTAACCCATGCTAAAACAACTTGTGCTGGACTTGCATCGTGCTTTTTAGCAATGTCGATAATAGTTTGATCTTTAAGTACTTTACCTACTACAAATGGCATATACGCAGTTACATGTATATCGTGCTGAGCACAAAATGCGCGTAATTTAGTATTAGTTAAATATGGGTGAACCTCAACCTGATTGGTAAATATTTCACGCGAGTCAAGCGTTTGCATTGCTTCATTTAAGTTTGCAATGGTGAAGTTTGATACACCAATGTGCTTAGTTAAACCAAGCTGCTTCGCTTTTAGTAATTCAGTAAGGTATTCACTCATTGGCTCGTCGTTAGCAGGCGATGGCCAATGAATTAGCAGTAAGTCGACCGAATCAACTTGTAGCTTTTCAAGTGACTTTTTAACGCTTGGGATAAAGTCGCTTTTATTTAATTTGTTATTCCACACTTTGGTAGTTAAGAATATTTCACTGCGCGGAATATTACTATCTTTTATGGCTTGGCCTACTTGCTCTTCGTTGCCATAAATTTGTGCAGTATCAATATGGCGAAACCCAACTTCGAGCGCCATTTTTACTGAGTTATAGGCAGTGTCGCCCTCCAAACGGAATGTTCCCATACCTAGTTCTGGCATTTCTATTACACGTTTTGTCATGGTTTATCCTTATAAAATAATCGGTTTGAAATACAAACTTCACTAGGGCGTGTTGTTCTTTGTGGATTGAAATTTGTTCAATCTAGGGGCGATTTAATCGCGGCGCGAGGTTTGTAACCTAGTGGGCTAAGTAAAAACCGAGCAACAAAGAGTTAATCGCTCCTAGAAAGAACCCAACGGGCAGTGTATGTTTGGTTTTTATGCTGCGTTATCGCCTATTTATGGGGAACAACCACACTACATAGGCTCTGCCTTGCCTAAAAACCAAACTTACTACTGCAAATTCAACAACCAAAGAGCAACACGCCCTATAGTTTTACGAAATACACCTTTTACTTCTTATTAAGACTGTCACTTAAAATTCTATGACCTCATAACAGGTATGAGGTCATTAATTTTAGTTTCAACCTTAACAGAAGATAGTTTACGCTTGCTGAATTTCACGTTTATCAAGCATACCGCTGTAGCGTGTAACACCAAGTGCTAAAACAGAGATAACGGCGCCTATCCATGCTGTATCTTGCAGGGTCATGTTCTCTACTACGCTACCGCCAATAATTGAGCCAAGTGCAATACCAATATTAAATGCGGCTATGTTCAAACCTGATGCAACATCTACCGCATTTGGCGTGTGCTTTTGTGCTTGCTTTACTACATAAAGTTGCAAGCCTGGCACATTACCAAAAGCAAATGCGCCCCAGACTAAAATAGTAAGTACAGCAGCAATTTTTGATTCCATCGTAAAGGTAAATATCAGTAAAATAATACTCAAAGCGCTGAATATAATGCTCAGGGCACTAATTGGGCCGCGTTTGTCGGCCAACTTTCCACCCCAAATATTACCTATCGCTACCGATACGCCGTAAACAAGCATTATTAAGGCAATAGCCGAAGGCGCAAAACCTGTTTGTTGCTCTAAAATAGGTGCTAAATAAGTAAACGCTGTAAACGTGCCGCCGTAGCCCAGTATCGTCATTAAATATACGAGTAATAAACGCGGTTTTACGATTACTTGTAGTTGTTCTTTAAACGTGGCTGGTATTGATTGTTTTAAGTTTTTTGGCACTAAAATAGAGCTGCCGATTAATGCAATTAAACCTAATACCGACACAACTAAAAACGTTGCACGCCAACCAAAGTGTTGTCCAATCCATGTACCTAGTGGCACACCAGTTACGAGTGCTACAGTAAGCCCGGTAAACATAATGGCTATTGCACTGGCTTCTTTGTCTTTGCTTACTAGGCTAGTGGCAATCATCGATCCGATTGAAAAAAACACACCATGGGCAAGCCCCGTTAAAATGCGCGCAAGTATTAATGTTTCGTAACTTGGCGCTTGCCAAGCAAGTAGGTTACCCAATACAAATAAGCCCATTAAACTTATTAGTACCACTTTACGATTCCAACGACCCGTTAAAGCTGTTAGCACCGGCGCACCAATAGCAACGCCAACCGCATATAAACTTACAAGCAAACCTGCTGAAGGTAGGCTTACGCCTAAGTCGTTTGCAATGGTCGGTACTAATCCCACTATTACAAACTCAGTTGTTCCTATTGCAAATGCGCTTAAGGTAAGCGCCCACAAAGCCAATGGCATAGTTATATCCTCATTAATATTTGAAGAATGTAGTTTGGCTAAAATATCATTTGCAAAAAACAGTATTAGTGACAAAATACTTTTGTTAATAATGCAAAGGTGATGTTGGTATACTTATGGCGGTTCATTCAAAAACTGAAGATTTAGAAACGTTTATAACGGTAGTAGATTGCGGAAGCTTTTCGGGGGCAGCTAATTTGCTCGACCAACAAGTGGCTAAAGTGTCGCGAGCAGTATCACGCCTTGAAAATACACTGCAATGCACTTTACTAAACAGAACAACACGCCGATTAGAACTTACCGAAGAGGGACATACTTTTATAAAATATGCGCGCGAGGGGTTAAATACGCTTTATACCGGTGAAGAAGCCATAAAGCTTTTAAAACAAGCGCCAAGTGGTAAGCTGCGAATAGATGCTGCAAGCCCTTTTGTATTACACCAACTTACGCCTTTAATTGGCGAATTTGCCAAGCAATACCCTCACATAACGCTTGATATAACCTCACACGACAGCATTATTGATTTACTTGAACATAAAACCGATTTAGCCATACGCATTGGTGATTTAAAAGACTCAAATTTACATGCTCGTAAACTTGGCAGCAGCCAGTTACGTATTGTAGCCAGCCCAGAATATATAAAAAACAACACAGCAATTACACAAATAGATGACTTACAAAATCACAAAATAATTGGTTTTAGTGACTCCCCTAAATTAAACACTTGGCCGTTAGTAAAGCCCGCTTTATTTACGTTTTCGCTTAGCGCAAGCAGCGGCGAAACACTACGCCAGCTGTGTATTGCAAACCAAGGAGTGGCACTACTTTCTCACTTTATGATTGGCAATGACCTAAAAACAGGTAAATTAGTTGAAGTGTTACCTAGTGCAGTTAGCTCTCCTAATAACCGAGAGGTTGTACAAGCCGTGTATTATAAAAATAGTGCTGTATCGTCTCGCATTACAGCGTTTTTAGATTTTATAAAGCCACGACTAAGCTTATAACTATATTAAAAAGCAGGTTAAATTATGCTTGGTTATTAAAAAGCAAACCTGAATTTTTATTATCTGAAGATGATGAAAACATTGAATCCATTAAAGTAGATACATTTTTTCGCACTGTTAATTGTATCGACGATAGCTCACTATCGAGTTGCTTTTTAAGTTCGCTTAGCTCTTCTATCGCTTCCCCTGTGGGCGTATCAGAACTATTGGTCATTTCTCTTATTTTACTCTGTAAATCTTTAATTGACTCGATCGCTTTATTCATTTGAACTGCTGAATTGTCACTCGAATCTTCTGTTTCGCTGCTAATAATAGACTTTGCGTCTTCAGTAGCTGCAGTAGAGCTCGTAGTTTTTTCGGCGTCTTTATTTAAAGAAGAGTCTGCTTTAGCCTCTGGACTTTTACTAGGATCATCCATTTTTACAGTGTTTTTATTTAAATTATTTAGATTCGAATAGCTATTGTCATTGTATAACTGTGAAGAAAGAGTTCCAAAATTCATTTTTGTCTCATGTGTCTAAAAATTGACGACTTTATTTTTATAATTAGAAGCAATTATCATTCCAAACATGGTAACAAATTGACCGCCCGTACCTTAAATGGGATCAGGATTTATAAGTCGCCACGGGGTATTATTTTGCTTAATTTAAAATGCTAGGAAAGCTATACTTTTAAAATACGCCTGCGAAAGGCTAAATACTTTATGCACAGATGAAAACGCCATAAAGCTTTAAAACAATCGCCAAATGGCAAGCAGCTAATAGACTCGGCAAACCCTTTTGTATTGCATCAACTTACGCCTTTAGTTGGTGAATTCGCTAAGTAATACCCTCACATAACGCTTGATATAACCTCACACGGCAGTACTATTAATTTACTCGAGCATAAAACAGACTTAGCCATACGTATTGGTGATTTATAAGATTCGAACTTACATGCTCGTAAACTTGGCCGTTAGTAAAACTCATTTTATTTACGTTTTCGCTTAGCGCAAGCAGCGGCGAAACAGTGCGGTATCACCGCGAATTGTGGCGTTTTTAGATTTTATAAGGCCTAGGCTTAGTTTATAAGTTCTGCGTATTAATATTGATATGCTTATTAAACGTTTTAACCGATTTTTTGACGCTTTTTAATAATCAAAAAGTATAAATAATAAAAGTAGTAATTAAAGGTATTAATCAACATGGATTCTTTAACGCAGATAGCATTAGGCAGTGCTGTAGGTTATGCGGTATTAGGCAATAAAATAGGTCGAAAAGCCGTTTTATGGGGAGCAATTTTAGGCACGCTCCCTGATTTAGATGTATTTTTAGCTTACAGCGGACCAGTAGAAGCGTTTACTTATCATCGTAGCTTTAGCCATTCGTTATTAATACATTTATTAATTAGTCCGCTTATCGTATGGCTAATATTAAAAGTACACGCGGGAATGCAAATTTATAAAGTGCGCTGGTTTTGGCTAGTATTTTTGAGTTTATCTACGCATGCCCTATTAGACAGCTTAACAGTGTACGGTACACAACTACTTTGGCCTTTTACTGAGTACCCCTTTGCAGCTTCTAGTGTGTTTATTATTGATCCCGCTTACACGCTTCCTTTATTAATTGGCGTAATATGTACGCTAATACCCAAAATAAAAGCAGCAACGGCTTATCGTATAAATGCAGTGGCCTTAGTTTTAAGTAGCTTATATTTATTTTGCGCTTTAATTTTAAAAGTAAATATTGATGACAAAGTAAAAACAGCTCTCAACAACAGGCAAATACCAGTAAATGAGTATGTTAGTACACCTGCACCGCTAACCACTTTACTGTGGCGTATTGTTGTGATGTCTGACGGGCAATACTACGAAGGTTATGCATCAGTATTTGACGCGCCCAGCGATGTTACATTAACGGCTTATCAAACAATGCCTTCATTGTTAAATAATATTAGCGATGAATGGGCTGTAAAACGCTTGCAGTGGTTTACTAAAGGGTTTTATTCAGTGCGCCAACAGCAAAACAATATTGTACTTTCTGATTTACGTATGGGGATGGAGTGCAACTATGTGTTTAATTTTGTAGTGGGCAAAAAAAATGGTTCAGAGGTGAGTCTTGGTAATTTTGAAAAAATAAGTCAAAGACCAAACTTAAACAATCTTCATAAAATATGGGACAGGATTTGGCAACCAAATGTGTCTTTAGCCTCACCCGCTGCAAAAAATGACTGCAACAGCGAATAACTCCATACCAGGTTCGTACTAACTTGAGTAGGATAAGTTAAGTTCAAGCGGCAGTTAAACTACATAGTTGTATAATTGAAGTTACTGCTGTTTTTTTTGCTGATACATTGCGAAATCAGCTTCTTGAATCATATCCTCAACCGATTTACCGGTATCGTGTTTAAAGTGTGTTACTCCTACACTGTAATCAATTTTGTATGGCTTATTTAAGGTATTATTAGTATACTCTATTGCATCCGCAAACCGTTGCAATACGGTCCCTGCTTTTGTTTCATCTGAGTCGCTTAACATCGCAACAAATTCATCACCACCAAGTCGGCCTATTACTTCACAATCTCGAAATGAACTAAGCATAATTTGTGCAAATTTATTCAATACAAAATCGCCTTCGTGGTGTCCATAAATATCATTAATTTGTTTAAACTTATTGAGATCAAACAATATAAACGACATTGACACTTTGTTTCGTCTACAGACATTTAGCGTATGCTCGGCAAGATTTAAAAAGCCACGTCGGTTAGAGATTCTTGTTAATTCATCAATTGTAGCTAGTTCAATAGATTGAATTTCTTGCTCAACTAGCGTGCCTAAATCTCTTAGTAATTGTTTTTCTTCATCATTGAGTTGTCTAGGTTTACTATCAGCAAGGCACAAAGTACCTATAATGACTCCTTCCCGTAATTTTAAAGGAAAGCCAGCATAAAAGCGTACTTTAGGATCGCCTGTGACAAAGGGGTTATCAAAAAACCTTTTATCTTGGGCTGTATCTGGGATGATTAGTAGATCGTCTTGATTTATGGTATGTCCACAAAATGAGGTTTCGCGAGGAAGCTCAGGCGCATCAAACCCCTGCCTAGATTTAAACCATTGGCGGTCTTCGTCAATCAAAGTAACTAATGAAATAGAAACATTAAACATACGCTTGGCAATACGCGTAACACGATCAAAGCGTTCTTCATGCGACGTATCTAGAATTTTTAATGCTCTAAGCGCGTGTAATCGCTCAGCTTCGTTATTTGGAATCTCAGGTTTAATCATTAAAGCTCTATTAATTTTAAATGTTTTATAAATTGCGAAATTGGAGTAATATTTTCGAGTATATAATTTGATAAACTTATCTAAAGTATAAACAGTCTGCCTATTCAAACTAGAACATTACCTAAAAATAGCAATAAATATTTATAAATATCAGTAAGTCGTACCTAAATAAAGATAAGGTTCAATCGGCAATAAATTATGATTAAAACAGGTGGGATTAGTGCTTGGATACAACACAGGTACTCTTTAATACAAAAAGTAGTAGTGGCTACTTAGTTTTATTTAAATAGCCACTGGATTTGGCATACATACAAAAATAAACACTTTAATTTTGGTGTTCATACTGCCCGCGATAAACTTCAAACACTTTTAAAACAGTATGTTGCTCTTTAGTTAGGTTATCAAACCAAGTATCAAACAATTCATCATCTTCTTGCTCGCTTAGTGCCATATACCTTGCTAGTAGCTCTACAATATCATTATGGTTGCAGGTTAGCGGGTTTACTTGCTGCGCTAAGGTGCTGTGGTCGCGCTCTCTTAGGGTTTCCATCACCCCTTGATCAATTTGTTCTTGTTGTTGTGTTGCGTCACTCATACATAACCTCTGTAATAACTTTATAACCGTATTTGTTAACGTTTTTGACTCTTAAATATAGTTATAACAGCCTAAACAGCAATAGCCAGCATTTTTAATTCAAGTGCTTATTTTTTGATTTGTTTGCACAAATAGCCAGCAATTACGGTCCTTTTAGAGAACATTTTAATAATTTGCAATGAGAGAATAAATACGTTAAATTAAAATGATACATTATCACATATTATTTATTGAGACGTATTATGAAACCAAATATTCATCCTGATTACCACGTGGTTGCTTTTCACGATACTGCTGCCGATTCTTACTTTATTATTGGCTCAACCATTAAAACAAACCGCACAGTAGAAATAGACGGTAATACATATCCGTATGTACCTATTGACGTATCGAGCGACTCGCATCCATTTTACACTGGCAAACAAAAAACAGTCGCAACTGATGGCCGTGTGGCACAATTTAATCGTCGTTTTAAAAACCTATCTACGGCTAAAAAAGCTGATTGATAGTTTTTTCATGCTTGGGTGCGCTTTGGATTTTGTATTGTAAGCTCAAATAACTTGCTGATTATAAAAACTTAGTTTAAAGCAATAAAAGTATGAAGAGCTAGTAACTAATTTGTTGTAGTAATACCGCCGAGGTTATATGTTCCTCTGCGGTATTTTTATAGTTTATTTGTAGTTATTTAACCACTACCGAAAACTCAGGAACGGCTTGAATCACCTTTTTAACTGTACAGGTATTTACAGCAGCAATAAGTGCTTTTTTATATTTAACAGGAAAGCCATCAGGTAAATTAATTTCAATCGAGAATAACTTTTTACCATTATCGTCTACATTTTCATTATTTTGTGTAAGGGTCATACCCTCGGTAGAAATGTCTCGCTGTTCACAAAACTTACGTGCATAAAAGCCTGCACATAAAACCATACTTACTAAAAAATAATCGAACGGTTCTGGGAATTCAGCCCCGCCACCAGCATTTACACTTTGATCGCTTATTACTTCTAGGTCGCCAAATTTAGCGCTTTGTTTTTGGCCTTCTAACATTGAAACTGAAATTTCCATTGTGTTTCCTTATATTTATTGCTGCAGATACCTTTAACGCAATTAATTAAAAGTAATTCCTAAAGATACATAGTGTTTAGGTTTATGAACCGAACAGTAATTCAAAGACCCCTGGAGGTTCATGTAACTCATGATATTTTTTACGTAAGTTATCTATATTTTTCAGTGGTACTTTTGCCGCACTTAGCCCCTGCTCGTTCGCTGCTTTTTTTGCAAGTTCAGCTTGGGCAATCACTTTATCAAGGCCTTGTAATGATTGTTCAGCTTTTTTGTAAAATTTAGCCGTTTTACTTATTTTTACCAGCTTAATAAATTCATCGATTGCGGTATTAAATTCGTCAATCTGTGTAGCCTGCACTGCTTGTTTGTATGCAAGGCCGGTATTTTTCATATTTATTTCAAGATCGACTGGCTGCTGGGCTAAAGCCAACGTGCTAAATAGTAACGTAATAGCTAAATAAAAATACTTCATGAAAAACCCTATAAATAAAAGAGGGCTAATTATATCAATTATAGTGTCGAAAGTAACTCTACAGAAAGAATATGCTATTAATTGGTGTAAAGGGGCTTTACAGTAAACAACCACAGAATTTAGGTAATAAAAAAGTCTGCATTTGCAGACTTTTAAAGTGTTAGCATTTATTTAATATTACTCAGCCACACGCTTTGGTATGGTTCTAGCTCTATTGTTAATTGGCTTTCTTCAATTGTTTTATCGGCAACTAAATCAAACCACTTTTGGGTGTTAATCAAATTTAGGTCAGCCAATGTGAGTGTTTGTGGTTTATCGCTAATGTTATAAACACAAAATATGCTTTGGCGTCTGTCAATGCTTTGTCTCCAAAAACCAAACAACTCACCTGCTAAATGCAGCGTAAACTGTGTAGCATTTGGGTGGAAGGCACTTTGCTTTTTGCGCACTGCCAATAAGCTTTTTATGCCGTTAAACACTTTATGATGATGACTGTACTTTTCACCAATTGCCGCCAGTAGCTTTGACTCTTGCCAACGATGGCGGTTAATAGCACGGTTATGCTGTGAATTTTCAAAGCGTTCGTAATCGTTAGTAGTACCCAACAAACTATGAATATAAAGCCCTGGGATACCTTCAAGCGCAAACATAATTGCGTGAGCACACATAAACCGCTCCAGGCCAAACTTATCTGGGCCATTGTGCGTACCTTGCATTGCATCAAATAGAGCAATATTTAGCTCGTACGGTGTATGCGTGCCATCGTTACTGGTGCGCATTGATACACGACCACCAAATTGCATAGTGGTACTTACCAGTGACGCTACTTCGCTGGGTTGCAATAAACCTTCAATTGGTCTGAGCCCTATTCCGTCGTGCGAGGCTATAAAATTAAAGTATGCCGTACCATTTTGCGCAGGTGGCATACTCATCATCCAATGTTTAAGTGCTGCACTATCACCACTTAATAATGTATGTAGCAATAACGGTGGTAAGGCAAAGTTATAAATACTGTGCGCTTCGTTGGCATTACCAAAGTACGATAGGTTTTCTTGGTTTGGAATATTGGTTTCGGTAATTATAACTACGCTAGGCTCTGCGTGCTCAATTAGTGTTCGCATGAGCCTTACTGCTTCATGTGTCTGCGGCAAATTAATGCAACTTGTATTAAGCTGTTTCCACAAAAACGCGACCGCATCGAGTCTAAATAAACGCACGCCATTGTCTAAATAATGCCTAATTATTCCCACAAACTCTTTAAGTACCTCGGGGTTTGCAAAATCAAAATCAACCTGATCGTGACTAAACGTACACCACACGTGTTTTTCGCCGCTTGGCGTAGTTACAGTATTTAATAACGATGACGTACGCGGGCGCACAACTTGGCTTAAATCATCCGTTAAGCTCGCCGTTTTAAAGTAGTCTTTACCAGGGTGTAAATCATTTAAAAAGTTCTCAAACCATACGCTTCTGCTTGAGCAATGGTTAATAACTAAATCTGCCATTAGCTTTACGTCTTTAGCGATGTTTTGAATATCTCCCCAATCACCCAGTGACTCGTTAACTTGCACGTAGTTCATTACGGCAAAGCCTTCGTCTGAGCTGTACGGGTAAAATGGCAATATGTGCAGCGCATTTAGCTGCATATCACATTGCTCTTTTATAAACCTGTGTAGTGTTTTAAGCGGTGCCTCCATTGGGCTCGATACCGCAAATTCGCTATCGTCGTGTTTAATAATAGAGTCGCCATAAGCAATCAATACTATATCTTGCTCATCCCATCGGTTTGTATGGGGTGTCGGGTCGCGCAGTGCATTGCTACCTAATATAATTTTAATGAGTTGCTGAGCAAGCTCAGTAACCGATAAAGGCAGCTCAACACCCTCATAAATAATATGAAGATGTTGCTCTACTCGTTGTAAAAATAATTCGCTAACTGAAATCACATGCGCCCCTAATATTTATTGTTTAGACTTATAGGCTAGTTAACCTGCACGCAGGTTAACTATATTCTTCGTTATCTAGCTCTACGGCTTCTTTTAAGCGCTCAAGTACGTCTGGCATTGCTGATACAACACGGTTCCAACTTGGCACAAATGGCGCTTCCATTGGGTTCTCTAAAAAGTGTTGCCCTGCTTCCATAATATTTTGTGCAAACATTTCTACTGCTTTTTCTTCTTGGTGTACATCAAGCGTTAACCCGTTCATAAGAGCATCGTTATGATACGTTTCAATAAAATCTAAACCTATACGATAATAGGTCGCTTTTAATGAACGAATTGTTTCGCTGGTAAAAGTAACACCTTGTGTTGCCAGCTTTCTAAATAATGCCTTAGTAATATCAATCGACATTTTAGACAAGCCTGCACTTTGATCATCAAGTGAAAGTTCTTGGTGTTTATGATCGTAATTATCGGCAATATCTACTTGGCACAAGCGATTATGCGAATAGTTACGATACATTTCACTCAGTACGCCTATTTCAAGGCCCCAGTCACTTGGAATGCGAATATCGTTTAATACATCACGTCTAAACGAAAACTCACCTGCAAGTGGGTATCTAAAAGAGTCCATATATTCAAGGTAATCGGTATTGCCTAAAATTGTTTTAAACGAGCGAAGCAAAGGCGTTACTAATAAGCGCGATACACGGCCATTAATTTTGCCATTAGCAGTACGCGGGTAAAACCCTTTACAAAATTCATAGTTAAAACGCGGGTGTGCTACAGGGTAAATTAAACGCGCAAGTAAGCTTCTGTCGTAGGTTAAAATATCGCAATCATGCAGTGCGATAGACTCAACCTCAGCTGTTGCTAATTTATAGCCCATGCAGTACCACACATTACGCCCTTTACCCAGCTCACGTGGTGCAACGCCTAGCTCTTGTAGTTCTTTATCAAGTGCTTGTAGGCGTGGGCCGTCGTTCCATAATACTTTATGATTTTGGTTTAGCTCTTTAAAAAAGCCAAGTGCATGGCGGTACTGTGCTTCGTCGGCTCTATCTAGGCCTATCGTAATTTGTGATAAATACGGTACTTGGCGTAATTCACTTACTATATTTTGCAGCGCAGGGCCTTCAAGTTCACTAAATAACGAAGGAAGTATTAACCCCATTGGGCGCTGCTTGCTAAAAGTAAGTAGCTCTTTTTCTAAATCCTCAATTGGTCTATCGGCAATGTTATGTAATGTTGTAATAATGCCATTTTGGTAAAAATCAGCCATGAGATGTTAGCTCCTCAGAAATACTTAAAATACTGCTAATGCACGGCAACGACGTTATTTCTTCAATCCAGCCCAGCGGTGCTGGTGATTGAGAGTATCGTGCTTTGTTGTGCGACAATTTAACCGGCTTTTTACTCGCCGGATTGGCAATAATAATGGCGATATTTGCGTGCTCTAACATTTGCTTATCGTTATCGCTATCACCCAGTGCTATAACCGTGAGAGGCTTTCTGAAATGATGGGTAAACTGTTTAACTAACCACTGCTGTGCAGCGCTTTTATCGGTATTTTTGGCAATGTGAATAAATCGACCACCAATTTTTATATCGTAGCCGAGTGCTTCAACATCGTTTACAAAGGCTGTGAGTAATTCGTCGTTGCCATACCAATAAAGAGGGTCTGAATAATCGCGGGTTTGTGCGCGGCGAGCTTGTGCATCGCTAAGCCCTGTAAGCTCTGATATTTGCTCACTCGATAAATCACTAAACAATTTGTAATGCGCTTTATAATCGGCCTTTAAAGTATTTAAATCACTTAACAAACTCGCTAGCGGCTTTGCCATTGCGTAGCACCAATAAGCGCCTATTTTTTTACAACCAATTGGCTTGAGTTCAAAATAATCCTCTGGAATAAATACCGCTGCACCGTTTTCGACAATAAAAGGCTGTTGAATATTTAAATCGTTTTTAAGCTCAACCACTTCGCAAAATGTTTTACTAGTATTAAACACAACAGGAATATGCGCATTTTGCAGCTGCTGTAATAACTCACTGATATTATTTGTATTGTAATCAGCGTGATCGAGCAATGTGCCGTCTAAATCTGTAAAAATAATGGGTTGAAGGGTGTCATCACTCGTTAGGTGCATACCGCTAATATCGCGATTGCTATCAAGTTCAATTAACGCGTTTGCTTTAGCGCTCAGTGTGTTTAAGTTCTCACGCGTAATGCGCTCAAAATGAGAAATAAAATACACCAATTGCTCGTTAGTCATAGTGCCTGAGCCTTCACCTTTTTTGGCTATTAGCTTTTGTTCTTGCTCTTGTCGCCATGTAAAAACATCACTAAAACTCGGTGCTTTTAGCATAACGGTATAATCAATTAGATTAAAAACGGCTTTATATTCGTTTGCCAAACAGCTATTTACACAGCGGCGCCAAACGCCTTCTTTATCGAACTGTTGCTCTAACTCGTTAAGCGGCTCACTCAATGAAAACAATGGTTGTGGCTCACTGCCCACGCACCACCCTTCTAAAATAACAATATCAACTGGCTTTTCGTTTGTTAACCAATCACTTGTTGGCACGCAGTCGTCTTCGTGTTTATTAAAACGTGGAAGCGGTACGTTTACCTCTCCTGCCAGTAAGTTAGTTATTGTGCTATTCATTAACGCTACATCGTGAGTACCCGGTACTCCGCGAGTAGTAAAAAGAGGATGTACGTCTTTGGCAAGCTCAGTACGTGCTTGTTTTGCTAAATAAAAGTCATCAATTGACAATGCTACACTGTTAAGTGGTGTGTTTTTAGAAAACCACGTAACTAAAAAATCTGCGAGTGTTGTTTTTCCTGAGCCCTGGCATCCATTTATGGCAACAAAAATAGGAGTATTTGTTTTTTTAGATTCGAGGATGTCATGCGCAAGTGGAACAAAATATTGCTCACTCAAATATTGATACTTTAAAGGCAGTTGGTGTTTTGCTAAAAACGGGGTTATATCCACAATATTGGCCTCTGACATAGTAACTCCTTTGCATACAATGCGTTCTGGAAATTAAATGCAGATACTAGACCATTATTATTTTTGTATATTTATTAATAGGTTAAAAAAATAGCGCATTAAAAATGCGCTATTATGGTGCAATGTTTTTAACTTACGTGCACTATTAACTCTCTTGAGGCTGTGCCTTAGGTAATACAAGGTTGAGTACAATGCCTAAAATAGCGCATAAACTTACGCCCTCTAAACTAAATTGGCTACCACCGATATGCATACCGCCAATACCGCACACCAAAATAAGTGCAACAATACTTAAGTTACGTGGTGCTGTTAAATCATCGCCCGACTTAACTAATGTATTTAAACCCACTACAGCAATAGAGCCAAAAAGTAGGATCATAATGCCGCCCATTACAGGTACAGGTATAGTCTGTAAGCCAGATCCCATTTTAGCTACAAATGCTAAAATAATGGCAATAATGGCTGTCCACATCATTACTTTAGGATTGAAGTTTTTGGTAAGCATTACAGCGCCCGTAACTTCTGAGTAAGTGGTGTTAGGCGGGCCACCAAATAATGATGCAGCAGACGTTGCAAGGCCATCACCAAACAAAGTACGGTGAAGCCCAGGCTTTTTCAAAAAATCTTTATTGGTTACCTGGCTAATAGCCATCATATCGCCAATATGCTCAATTGCAGGTGCTATTGCTACAGGTACCATAAACAAAATAGCCTGCCATTTAAACTCAGGCCATGTGAAGTTTGGTACAGCAAACCACTGTGCGTTAGTTACTGCGTCAAATTGCACAACGCCCATACCAAGCGATAAACAATAACCCGCTACAACCCCTGCCAGAATAGGTATAAGCTTAAATACGCCTTTTCCCCACACTGCAAAAATAAGCGTAACCACTAACGAAAACAACGAAATATAAATAGCGCTGTTGTAATCAATAATTTGAATACTGCCGTCGCCACTTTTACCCATCGCCATATTTACAGCAACAGGTGCAAGTGCAAGGCCAATCACCATAATTACTGGGCCTACAACCACAGGCGGTAAAATTTTATGAAGCGTTGCAACTCCTTTAAATTTCACTAATAAACTTAAAAGCATATAAGCAAAACCCGCCACCATTAAGCCGCCCATAGTAGCCGGCACGCCCCACATTTGCACAGCGGCAATAATGGGTGCAATAAAAGCAAATGATGAAGCTAAAAATATAGGCACTTGGCCTTTAGTCACTACCTGAAACAGCAAGGTACCAATGCCTGCGGTAAAAAGCGCAACATTAGGATCCAAACCCGTTAAAAGCGGCACTAATACCAGCGCACCAAATGCTACAAACAGCATTTGCGCGCCCGTTAAAATAGTTTTTATTGAAAAGGTGTCATTATTTTGCACTTAAGACTCCTAAACAGTACCGAATATTTTGTCGCCCGCATCGCCTAAACCAGGGATAATATAGCCCTTTTCGTTTAAGTGGCTATCTACAGAGGCTGTAAATATTTCTACGTCGGGATGTGCTGTAAGTGTTTTTTCCACACCTTCTGGTGCAGCTACTAAAACAATTACTTTGATTTCTTTACAGCCTGCTTTTTTAAGCATATCGATTGTGGCAATCATTGAGCCACCCGTTGCAAGCATAGGGTCAATAACTAAGCTTAAGCGCTCATCAATATTACCAACGAGCTTTTCAAAATATGGTACTGGTTCTAGTGTTTCTTCGTTACGTTCAAGACCAACCACACTTACTTTAGCCGCCGGTAATAACTGCATAACACCGTCCATCATGCCAAGACCAGCACGCAAAATAGGCACTACGGTAATTTTTTTACCTTTAATATGCTCTACTTTTAATTTATTGCCATCCCAGCCTGTAATTTCGTTATCTTCTAACTGTAGGTTTTTAGTTGCTTCGTAAGTTAATAAGGTTCCAACTTCAGAACATAATTCACGAAAGCTTTTAGTACTAATACCATGCGCTCGCATTAGGCCTAGTTTATGTTGAACAAGAGGGTGAGAAATAACGTGAATTGCCATGATATAAACCTACTGATACAAGAATTTGCAGTATTTTATATTAAAAAAGGTCATTTGACCTGTAGTTTTAAAGAGATTTTCATACATCGTGCCAAAATGCATTGTTTTGCTTGATATTTATGCAAGAGACTAGGGCCTGTTTATCTTTCGAGGTTAAATTTGCAGCAGACTGTTTGGTATTTAGGCAAGGCAGAGCCTATGTAGTGTGGTTATTCCCCATAAATAGGCGATAACGTAGCATAAATTCCAAATAGGCGCTGCCCAAAGGGTTCTGCCTAGGGGCAACTTACTCTTTGTTGCTCGGTTTTTACTTAGCCCACTAGGTTACAAACCTCGCGCCTCGATTAAATCGCCCCTAGGTTGAACAAATTTTAATCCTGAAAGGTCAACAGGCCCTAACAAAACCTGTTTATTAAATGTTACTCGCTAACCAGCTGTTTACTTGCTGTTGCATATAACTATTTATTTTTTGGTGCTCGGGGCTCCAGCCAGCTAAAAATCGATAAAAGTCAGCCCATGCAGCAGGCCATAAAGCGAGCCAATCGTCAGCTATTTTACCTGCTGGTGCTGTAGGATGATAAGTAGTAATAGCAGTCTTTAAATTATCAAAATAATACGCAAGGTACTCATCAGCGCACTCGTGTAATTGTGCATCACTTAAGCAACTGGTCATAAAATACATTACATCAATTATTCCGCAACCTGCACCTATATATTGAAAATCATAACCGAGTATTTCATCGCGCTCATTTGCTGCAAAGTTAGCAAGTTTTGCATCGCCATGAATTAGCGTTTTATAGGCACAACGTTGTAGCTGTTCATCTATTTTATGTGCAGCATTTTTAATATCGGACTTTTTATCGGCGTGTTCACTTAATTTATTAAACTCATCGGGTCGTGTGCTTAAATGCCAGTAGTTACCTTGCAGCCATAACCCGTTAGCGGATTTATTTAAGTTAAACGCATGAAAGTACGCAAGCCACTCTAATATAGCTTTAACATGTTGTGGTCCTGCTTGAGCAAACCCGTGTTTGGTGAAGTTTTTAAACACCAGCGCGTATTCATCGTCTTTATTAATTGCACTTATACATTCGATGCTTTTTGCTGTGCTAGGTAAAAACGGGCTATAACGCTTATAAAAAGTGTATTCAACGCTGTAAGAGTACTGTTTTCTTTTTAGTGCAAGTTCGCTTTGCTTAATTTTTGGATGATTTATATAACGGGGTATTTTTATTGCTTTAATAACACAGGCTTTATTATCAAGCCGGCACTGAACAATACTGCCACACCCACTCCAAAGGGATGTTAACGTATCGCCGATTTCAATGTGCTTAAAGTAAGGTTGTAATAAAGGAATGTAAAATGCCATAGCTATATTAAGTAATTAAATTTTATATAGTTTAACATTAGAAGATATTTTTAATAAAAGTACATAATAAAAAATCCTACGGTTTAGCAAAAATATACTTTTCTTTTGAAGTGAAGCCAACTTAGCTTATCTAATCAATGTATACTCGATTCTAATTGAAAGTGCAAAATTAGAATGGGTGTTTTACTTATTATTGTTTTTCTGTGTTACGAAATTTCATAGCAACAACAATTGAAACACCAAAAACAGCGCAATAAATAACGCCAAAATATATATTGAGAACAACAAAAGACATGATTGAAAAACAAAACGTTATTAAAGCAACTACAGCCCAAATAGTAGCGACATTAAAGAAATTCTTCTCGTCATGTCCATTTTTAAACCTACGTACTGAATAGATTGATAAAGCTAATATCCCCAAAACCTGAGGAATGTATTCAAATATCATTGTGAGACTCTCCTTGATCACATAACGCTTACCTAAGTGGAAAATTATAGCCAACTGTAATTTTCTTTTCATCACTTGTTAGCACTACAGACACCACTTACTGATAAGCTCATAGCCTGAAAAGTTAAGTGAGTATGTTTTATTTTCTTTAGAATATGCGACAGTTTTACCGATATATTGAGGGTTAATATCTATTATGAATTTATACCCATGCCGAAATTTTATTAATGGCTCTTTACGGTATCTACATTTACAAGCATTTCGTAAATCTCTATCTTTTATTTCAACACAATTTTCGCCTCTGCATCCATTACTGAATAGGCAAGACGCCGTACATCTGATAGCTCATTTACCTTACTTTTATCACCTATGAACAAAGCTTCAGAATACGATGTACAAGGAATTATTACACATATGAAAAGTATAACTGCATATTTCAAAATATAGTGCTCCCTCAAGTAGTGCTAACTTTTAAATAAGGGGCGCAGACATGTGGGGCATAATGGCGAAGCCGCCCCGCGTGTTTGCGTCCCAGCGAACGAAGTGAGTGACTTAATTTTTTTGTTATGCCCTTTACGCATTGGGTATTTTAACTAGCAAATCCGTGACGCCTAAATCTACACCAAGTTGTGACAACAGTGTAGACACCTGTCCACGATGATGAGTTTGATGATTAAAGAAATGCAGCAATAGATGTGCGAAGCATTTTGAATACGAGACGCCTCCCATATTTTGATAGTTTAGGTCACTTGCTAAAATGCCCTCGGAAAGCTGATTAACAAAATTCAAGATTGTATTATCCAGATTTACCCTTTCTTGTTTAAGCAGGGCGAGTTCTGAGAACAGAAGTGTGTCTAGTTTTTCAGGTTTAGGCTTCGATGCTAACGAATCTAATGCTGTAAAAGCTTTGGGATGAGTGGCAAAACGTTTAAGCCAAATTATATCTGCCACCACGATATGATTGAGTGTACCGATGATAGATCCAAAGAAAGCCCCTCTATCCTTGGCAAGTTCCACTGAGCTTAAATTCGACGCAGCAGAATAGATAGAAGCGTTCATCCATTTATTGTATTCAGCCATCAATATGAAATTGCTTTTCGAAGACATTCGTTTTCCAGAAGGGCATAACAATTTAATAGTGCGCTCATCGCGCATATTTCTGCCAACCATACGCTCATGTATTTTATAAATCATTTTTACCAAATAACTTAACACATTGCTATATATAATTTTTTATTAGCATTCAAACTCTCAATAAAAGAGAAAATGCGCTCGCCACTTATTTTCTTGAATATGTGTGCATCACAACTATACTGTATATAAAAACAGCGCAATTATTGGTGATAGTATGAAAACACGTTCCCCATTTTTAAATTATATAGCCGATTATATGTTGGTACGTCAGTATTCATTACGCACCGTAGATACCTACCTAAGATGGATTGCATCTTATATCCATTTTCATAATAAACGCCATCCCGCCTCAATGGGGGACAATGAAGTCGAACGCTACTTAGAACATTTAGTGTTAAAGCAAAACGTTGCACCACGTACGCAAGCCACCGCACTCAATTCATTGTCATTTTTATACAAGCACATAATAAAAAAAGAACTCTCATTAAATTTAAATTTTGCCCGTAGTAAAAAACAAGCAAAGCTCCCTGTAGTGATGACCCCAGAGGAAGTTAAAATGTTGATGGCTCATTTAAATAAGCGCTATTATTTAATTGCAGCCCTTATGTATGGAAGTGGTTTAAGAGTAATGGAAGCGGTGCAATTAAGAGTAAAAGATATTGATTTTGATTATAAATGCATTCAAGTATGGAATGGAAAAGGTAATAAACACCGCATTGTTACGCTGGCCACAGAGCTAATTCCTATGCTGAGAAATCAAATTTTGAACGTTGATGACTATTTAAAACTGGATTTAAATAATACGGAATATTCTGGCGTATGGATGCCATATGCTTTAACAAAAAAATATCCAAGTGCCGCAAAATCGCTTGCGTGGCAATATTTATTTCCTTCTCATATATTAAGTTCAGATCCTGAAAGTGGTGAAATAAGGCGACATCATTTTCATCACTCTTGTATTAGAAAAGAGATTAAAAAAGCCGTCCAAAAATCAGGGTTAACAAAAATAATAACACCTCATACATTGAGACACTCTTTTGCTACTCATCTACTGCAAAGTGGCGCCGATATAAGAACTGTTCAAGCTCAGCTTGGCCATTCTGATGTTAAAACTACACAAATTTATACCCATGTACTACAGCAAGGTGCTAACGGGGTTATTAGTCCTTTTTCGAGATTATAAACATCCCTCTTTAATGCTCTACACATACATACTCGCTTACAAATCAATACCGCTATCTATTTCTACTTTAAAAAACACATAAAAAAGCCCCGCTTGTTTTTACACAAGAGGGGCTCCACACTAATTTTTTACTCAAAAATAAAAGCGCCGATACTGCGGGCGCTTTGCATCATTGAATTTTATTACTTTAGCTTACTGATTAACTACGCTTTTAAGCGGGTTAATTGGCTGTGCGTTATCGTCTAGTATGTTCATATCAAAATCGAACTCATCTACACGAATCGCTTTTTCACGTTTGATGTTGTAATCAATTAACTGAACGTGCTCAGCTTGCGTGATTACGTTTGCCGCTAGTGCGTTATCAAGCGTAATGTTAAAGCGCGCACCTGCCTTAATTGTTCTAGCACGTAATGCTTTTTTAACTTTAGCCAGCTCGCCAAGTGATGCCATTTTAGCTTTGTAAGCTTGCTCATTAATATGATGGCCATCGCCAACTACTGGTTTAACTAAATGCGTGATTTGCGCTTTAAATGCAGTATCAAGCTGAGCTTGCTTAGCTAGTTTGCGGATTAAATCATCGCTAATTTTTGGCATTTTAGTTGAGTAGTTCATTGTAATGAAACGAATAAACTTACGTGTACCACTTGCAGGGAAGTTATCTAAAAACTTATGCAATGCTTCTTCAGCGCTTTGTAGTGCAAAACGAGTCGCGTAATGGAAATACGGTGCAGCTTGCTCACGCTCGCTACTTGATACTTTTTGCTCGTAGTATTTAATTGATGCCATAGCTGCATATAAGAAGCTCATTACATCGCCTAAACGTGCCGATAGCATTTCTGCTTGTTTTAACTTACCGCCAAGTACAAGTAACGAGAAGTCTGCGTACACTGCAAGTTTTGCAGATAACTTATGTACTGCTTTTTCGTAGTCGCGCACTTCTGGTAAATCAGAGTTTGCGCTTGCTGTAAATGGTAAAACACCTAAGCGGAAAGCACGTAAGCTGTTTGCTGTGCTGTAGCCGATTGTTTTACGCAAAATGCCGTTAAATTCTTTATCTGCGCCTTTGTCTTCACTGTGAATTGACTCAACCATAGATTGTAAATATGGGTGACAACGCATTACACCTTGACCAAAGATCATTAGGTTACGTGTAAGAATGTTCGCGCCTTCTACCGTAATGGCAATCGGCTGAGCAACATAACCGCTCGCAAGCGTATTTTGTGGACCATTTTGAATCGCTTTACCTGCTTGAATATCCATTGCTGAATCAAGCACGTCGCGACCAAGCTCTGTCATGTGGTATTTAGCGATTGCGGTTACTACTGATGGTTTTAAGCCCATGCCTAAGCCTTCAGTTGTAAGTACGCGCATTGCTTCTTGTAGGTATGTTTTACCTGCAATGTCGGCTAGTTTTTCTTGAATACCTTCAAACTGGCCAATGGCTAAACCAAACTGTTCACGCACTGCTGCATATTCAGATGCTGATTTAAATGCAACTTGTGCTGTACTAACACCTAGCGCAGGTAATGAAATACCACGGCCAGCACCTAAACAGCTAACCAGCATTTGCCAACCACGGCCGATATTTTTTTGCCCGCCAATAACAAAATCCATTGGTACAAATACTTTGTTACCACGTGTAGTACCGTTGTAAAAACGAATACCCATTGGGTCGTGACGATTACCAAGCTCTACACCTGGGTGCTCTTTAGGAATAAGTGCACAGGTAATGCCTAGGTTTTCTTTACCACCAAGTAGGCCATCTGGATCAACTACTTTAAATGCTAAACCAAGTACGGTAGCAATAGGTGCAAGTGTAATGTAGCGCTTGTCCCAGGTAATTTCTAAACCAAGGACTTCTTCGCCGTTGTACATACCTTTAGTTACTTTACCAACATCAGGAATACCACCTGCATCAGAACCCGCTTCTGGGCTTGTTAATGCAAAACATGGAATGTCTGTACCATTTGCTAGGCGTGGCAAGTAATGTGCTTGTTGTTCTTGCGTACCAAAGTGAAGTAATAACTCACCTGGGCCTAACGAGTTAGGAACCATTACGGTTACCGCAACTGCTGAGCTTTTAGTCGCAATTGTGCCAACAATGGTAGAGTTTGCATAAGGGCTAAACTCTAAACCACCAAACGACTTAGGAATGATAAGCGAGAAAAAACGCTCTTTTTTCAAAAATTCTAAGATGTCATTTGGTAAATGAATGCCGTTTTGAATCACTGAATCGTCAATCATGCCCAATAACTCTTTTACTGGACCGTCTAAGAATGCTTGCTCGTCTGCGCTTAATGTAGCAGCAGGTACGTCGCGAAGTGCACTGAAATCAGGTTTACCTTGGTAGATAGAACCTTCAAGCCATACATCACCCGCGTCTAGCGCTTCTTGTTCTGTGATAGAAATACTTGGTAATACTTTTTTTAGTTTTGTACGTAAACTCATGATTGAACTCATCCGACCAGCTAAATAATACCTACATTACGTCATAAAAAATCGTTTAGATCAATTACTCTATTCAATTAATTAACAGTTTTTTCAATTTATTTTCTTTACCTGAACGTAAACTGTTGAAACACAAAGGCTTACAGTTGTACGCTGAAAAAAAGTATTTTGACTAAAATGATGAATAAAACAGCAAACATCCTAGCGCTGTATCTATTTTTTGATGGGCATAAAAAAAACGCAGCACAAATAGGCTACGTTTTTATTCAATTTGTAGGGGCTACATTATCAATTAATCTAGCTAAAACTACCTAAATTTAAATCAAATTGTATAAGCGCTTCACTTAGCAACTTTAACAACTTGTTTGCCGGTAAAACCACCAGCAAGTTGTTTATTAAGCGCTTGCGATACTGACTCAGCACTAAAATCTACGGGCGTTACTTCAGGGTATTTAATGTCGCCACTAACAACTCCTTCAAGTAACAAGTTGCCCATAAAGCTCAGGCGTTGTTGTGCACACAAACTATTAGCAAGCCATGCACCACCAATTGATACAACGCTAATATTGGGCGCTCGGTGATACATTAAGTCTTTATCAAAACAAGGGAGCGGGTTTAAGCAGGCAATACGTCCGCAAAAACGCATTAACTCAATATTACGCTGAGTACACTCGCCACCAATTGTATCAATAATCGCGTCAAAGCCTTGCGGGCCAAGTTCTCTGCGGATTTTTTCGCATAGCTTTTTATCGCTATAGTCAAAAACCACATCAGCGCCTAACTGCTTAACCAACTTATGGTTACGCTTTGATGCTGTGGTAAATACATCTGCACCGCGCTGTTTTGCATATTGAATAGCAAACTGCCCTACTGCTCCGGCTCCGCCTTCAATAAAAATAGTATCGCCTTCACTAATGCCTATTTTATCTAAGCTGATGAGTGCTGCCATACCGGAGCATGGAAGTGTTGCTGCAATGGCCGGATTTAAACCGCTTGGCACAACCGACACTGCAAAGTTAGGTACTTTGGTGTATTCGCTCAAAGCACCTTGCTCACCAATGTTGGCATGCCACATAACCCGCTCGCCAACATTTGGAAACACACCTTTATTAGCTTTAACCACAACACCTACGGCATCTAAGCCTAAAATGTGTGGATACTGCCATTTACAAAAGCCTGTTTTAGCAAATTGACCATCAACTGGATTTAAACCAACGTACTCTACTTTTACAAGCAGCTCGTTATCTGCACAGTCTGGAACAGGCAGCTCAGCATCCGCTAAGTCAATTGCTTCATTTGGTTCTGGCAGTACAATAGCGCGCATTGTTTGCGGGATAATGTATTCATGTAAATTTTCAGTATTTGGCATCAATATAACTCTACTTATTAGTGTCGTTTAACGCATAACTCCATTGGCCATTAAATGACTGGTAAGCATTTACTTTGGCAAGCAGTGAAGAAATTGTTGTTTCAACAGCATTTTCTTGTGCTATTAAAACATCCTGACGCGCATCTAACAACTCAAGGTAAGGGATTTGACCTTCTTCGTACATTGCTTGTGCTTGTAAAAATGCTTTATTAGCAAAGTCATAGCGTTCATCGGCAAAGCGTTTTTGCTGTGCTTGATTGACCAACAATTGCAGTGAAAGTTCACTTTCACTGAGTGCTGTTAATACTACTTGTTGATAATCGCTGTAAGCGGCTTCGCTTAAAAACTGCTGCGCGTCGCGCTGTGCTAATAATGCTGGGTAGCTTAATAACGACCATTGCAACTGCGGCGCTACTTGCCACTGCTGATCGGTATTTTTTAAGCCGGTACTGTCTATACTCACAACCCCTGCAAATGCAGATAAGCTAATATCTGGTAATAACGCTTTGCTAGCTGCAACACTTAAACTATTTGCTTGGCTAAAATCAAACAACGCGCGGCTAATATCAGGACGTAAGGCAATGGCATTATTAGCGTTTTTTAGTGCGACGCTAAAGTCACGTTCAAGCACGCCTTGCTCGTTTTCAATAGCAATATTTTGCGCTAGCTTACCGCTTAGTACTGCAAGCGCAGATAAGTCGCTGTATTTTGCATATTCAATGGCAGGCATAAGTGCTTGTTGCTGCCTAAGCTGCGCCATAGTACGGTTTAAATCAAGCTCGTTAGCGACACCTTCATCAACACGGGCTTGAAGAACGTCAATACTTTGCTCAAGGGCTTCTATTTGAAGCGCTACAATGTGTTGTTTTTCAACATTACCCTGATAGCTCACAAAGCCTTTAACCACCGACGATACTACTTCTATTTGTAATAAACGTACTTGCTCTGCTTGGCTCATGGCCGATGCATTTGCAGCATCAACCAACGCCGTTATGCGACCAAATAAATCTAGCTGCCAATCAAGTGCAACGTTTGCACTTGATTGGCGGTCAAACACGCTTGGTGCATCGCTTCGAGCTGCGCCAACATTTACGCCACCTTGCGGAAGGTACTGGGCTTTTTGCTCTCCTAATCGCGCTAATGCGCTTTTAAGTGTTAGCTGGCTTGTTTGCAAATTATAGTTATTTGCAAGCGCGCCAGTAACAAGCTCATTTAGTTGATCAGAATTAAGCTTTTTCCACCAGTTTGTTTCATCAGCAACGCTAACGTTACTTGCAATATTAGCTTTAGCGACAAAATCGTTAACGGCTTTTTGCTCGCTCATGGTGTCTATTTTACTCGCGCACCCTGCTAAAAACGCAGCGACTAATACCGCACTGACAGTTAGACTTGTTTTAAGTCTTTTTTGCATTAATTTAGTCATGAGTATTCTCCTGCGCTTTCTCTTTTTTGTTAGTCACTAGCATATAAAATACCGGCGTAAACAATAGGCCAAACACAGTTACACCTATCATGCCTGAGAATACTGCGTTACCCATTGCGTGTCGCATTTCGGCGCCCGCACCTGTGGCAAGTACTAACGGTACAACACCTGCTGTAAATGCAATTGACGTCATTAATATTGGGCGCAAGCGCATACGACATGCCTCAAGTATTGCCTCTAAGTGCGATAAGCCTGAGTCGTGTCTATCTTTTGCAAACTCAACCATCAATATCGCATTTTTAGAAGCCAACGCGACCAGAACTATGAGCGCTATTTGGGTGAATATGTTGTTGTCAGAGCCTACAAACCACACACCTAACAAGGCTGAGAAAATAGTCATAGGTACAATTAATATAATTGCCAGTGGTAAACGTAAGCTCTCGTACTGCGCTGCAAGTACCATAAATACAAGTAATACAACTAACGGGAATACATAAACCATGGTGTTACCGGCAAGTACTTGTTGGTACGTTACTTCAGTCCACTCATACTCAATACCTGTTGGTAGTGTGTCTGCGAGTACTTTTTCAATAGCAACTTGTGCTTGATCAGAACTATAACCTGGCGCTGGGCTACCATTTAACTCTGCACTTGGGTAACCGTTGTAATGCATAACACGGTCAGGACCAATTGTTGGTGTTACTGTTAATACAGAGCCTAGAGGCACCATATTACCTGAGCGGTTACGTACTTTTAAATTAAGTATTTGATCAGGGTCTAAGCGGTAGTCAGCATCAGCCTGTGCATTTACTTGGTACGTACGGCCAAACATATTAAAGTCATTTACGTATACAGAGCCTAAATAAATTTGCAGAGCATTAAATACTTCATCAAGTGGAATACCTTGAATAAGCGCTTGCTCACGGTCAATATCAATATCCATTTGTGGAACTTGAATACGGAAACTTGAGTACAGACCCATTAATGCAGGGTCTTGTTGCGCTTTACCAATAACGGCTTGCAGGCTATTAAATAGTGCTTCAAACCCTTTGTTAGCTCTGTCTTCTATTTGCAGTTTAAAACCACCGGTAGTGCCCAAACCTTGAATTGGCGGCGGTGGAAATACCGCTACAAATGCCTCATCAATGGCAGCAAAACGTTTATTCAACTGCGCCGCTATCGCCATCGCTGATTGGCTCGGGTCGGTACGTTTGTCAAAGCTTTCAAGTGGTGTAAATACAATGCCGCTGTTAGGGCTATTGGTAAAACCGTTAACCGATAAGCCAGGGAATGCGACAGTATTTGCAACGCCTGGTACTTCTAGTGCAATTTGCTGCATTTGAGCTAATACATCTTCAGTACGATCAAGGCTTGAAGCGTCAGGTAACTGCGCAATAGCCACTAAATATTGTTTATCTTGCTGTGGAATAAAGCCACCTGGTACGGTATCAAATAACTTAATTGTGCCGCCAACAAGTGCAATGTAAGCCACCATTACAACAACGGTCATACGGATTAGTTTTTGTACCAGTTTTTCGTAGCCTTTTGCACCACGATTAAATACGCGGTTAAATGGTTTAAACAACCAACGACCAAACAATTTATTAAGTAAACGCGTGAACGCATCTGGTTTTGCATCGTGCGATTTTAGTAACAATGCAGCAAGCGCAGGCGATAACGTTAATGAGTTAAACGCTGAAATAATCGTCGAAATTGTAATTGTAAGGGCAAATTGCTTATAAAACTGACCTGATAAACCGGTAATAAACGCAGTAGGAATAAATACAGCACTTAGTACTAATGCAATGGCAATAATAGGGCCAGTTACTTCGCTCATTGCAACGCGGGTTGCTTCAAGAGGCGATAAACCATTTTCGATATTACGCTCTACGTTTTCAACAACTACAATCGCATCGTCTACAACAATACCTATGGCCAATACTAAACCAAACAACGACAAGGTGTTAATTGAGACACCTAACCACTGCATTACAGCAAACGTACCAATGAGTGAAATAGGCACAGCAATTAACGGAATAATTGATGCACGCCACGTTTGTAAAAATACAATAACAACAATAACTACCAGTACAATTGCTTCAAGCAAAGTGGCAATTACCGCGTCAATTGAGCCGCGAACAAATACCGTTGGGTCGTACACAATGTCGTATTCAACACCGGTAGGGAAATCTTTAGACAAGCGCGCCATTGTTTCACGTACTTGATCAGAAAGTTCAATAGCGTTTGAACCTGGGCGTTGAAATATTGGCATTGCAAGAGCTGGTTGGTTATCAAGCTCTGCACGCAGTGCGTAAGTGTCTTGCCCTAAATCAACACGGGCTATATCAGATAAACGCGTTAACTGACCTTCATCGCCTACTTTAATAATAACTTGTTCAAACTCTTCAATACTGTTTAAACGGCCTTTAACATTTAACAGTATTTGAAATTGATTGTCGTTTGAAATAGGTTGCGCGCCTAAGCTACCTGCAGCAACTTGCTGGTTTTGCGAGCGGAGCGCTGTTACTACATCTGTTGCTGTTAATTCGCGTGCAGCAAGTGCATCTGGGTTTAGCCACACTCGCATTGAGTATTTACCGCCACCGAATAAGCGAATATCACCTACGCCTGGTAAGCGTGCAATTTCATCTTTAATGTTTAAATCAGCATAATTAGATAAGTAAGCTGTGTCGTGCGTTTTTTCAGGTGAGTATAAATGCACTACCATGGTCAAATCGGGTGATGATTTTTCAGCCACAACACCTAAACGTTGTACTTCTTCAGGCAAACGTGGAAGTGCACTGTTTACACGGTTTTGAACTTGTACTTGAGCACGGTCTAAATCGGTACCTAACGCAAAGGTTACCGTTAGTGTCATACGGCCATCACTGGTACCTTGCGAAAACATATATAACATGTTTTCAGTGCCGTTAATTTCTTGCTCCAGCGGTGTTGCCACTGTTTGCGCAATAACGGTAGGGTTAGCACCTGGGTAACTTGCAGTAACAACCACTGTAGGAGGAACTACTTCTGGGTATTCACTTACTGGTAGTTGGAATAATGATATGCCACCAGCAATTAAAATAACCAACGATAGCATGGCCGCAAATATTGGGCGCTGTATAAAGAAATGCGAAAATTTCATCAATAAACCTTATTGCTTAGCCACAAGTTGTGCGTTGTCGTTTGACAATGTAAATGCCACACCGCTTGTATCAATTGTTACTGTTTGAGGAGAGATTGGCATACCAGGACCAACGCGAGCAGGACCATTTACTGCAATTACATCACCTTTGCTAAGGCCTGAAGTAACCGCACGTAATGCACCGTAACGCTCACCAATAGTAATTAGTTTGTATTCAAGTACGTTGTTTTCGCCAACGGTTAATACAAAACGATTTTTAAGGTCGGTACCAATTGCACGCTCAGGAATAATAACTTTTTCACTCACTTCATTAGCCGCTAACTTAATGCGTGCAAATGAACCCGCTCGAAGTTGATTACTATCTTCATCAAATACTGCACGTACACGTAATGTGCCCGTTGATGAATTAATTTGGTTATCAATAAAGTTAATGTAACCTTTGTATGCAAAATCACTTTGACCAACTTTTTGCATTACAACAGTTTGATGGCTCGCAGCAGTAACATCATTAAAAGAGCTATTCCATGTGCGTTCATCAACATCAAAATAAGCGTACATAGCTTGGTTTGAAACAATCGATGTTAATACGCTTTGACCCGCAAGTACGTTATTACCTTTAGTAATATTTGCACGAGAAATAATGCCGTCAATGGGTGATACTACTGACGTAAATTCTAAATCAAGCTCTGCTGAAGTAAGTTGTGCTTGCAGTGCTGAAAGCTGTGCTTCGCGTTGGCGCAGTGTTGAAGTACGCGCTTGTGCTTGCTCAGTTGAGATTGCCTTACGGTCTAATAAGCGTACAGCACGTTTGTCTTCACTTTTAGCTTGTTCTAGTGCGGCTTCTGCACTTTTAATTTGTGCTTTTAAGCTTGCAACAACCGCTGCAAATGGGCGTGCATCTAATTGAAATAAAACATCGCCTTGCTTAACCACGTCGCCTTCTTTAAATTCAATGCTATCGATGATTCCTGATACACGCGGCATTAAAGCAACTTCTTGTGGAGACTCTAAACGAGTTGTATATGTGTGCCAGCTTTGTACCGGCTTAACAAGCACCTGTGCTACATCAATTGGTTGAAGTTGCTGTGCAGGTGCTGATTGAGCTGTGCTCTCATCAGCACAACCCGCAAGTGTTAAAGATGCCGCAGTAAGTGCAGCAGCAATTAGATGTTTGTTCATGAAGACGCTCCATTGTTGATTAGCCTCGCATAATACGTATTAAACCCGTGTGTAAAAACCATAGATTTTTAAATTCATTAATGCCAAAATGGCATCAATAGATTAGTTAAGGTGTAATAATGGATACAACAAGTCGACTTTTAATGTTACTTGAAGTAGTTGAGCAAGGCTCTTTTGCTAAAGCTGCAGAAATACGCAACATAGATCGCTCTGTTATATCTAAACAAATTAGCCGTTTAGAGGATGAGTTAGGCGTTAGGTTACTTAACCGTACTACCCGTTCATTTTCGCTCACAGCGGCAGGCGCCGAAATGATAAAAAAAGCAGCTGAGCTTAGAGAGCTGCTCGGCGAAACCGTGCGCATGGCTGAAAACTATCATTTAGAGCCGCGCGGCGTTTTAAAAATCACTTCATCAACACTTATTGGTCGCCGTTATTTACAACCTGTGCTTAATGATTTTCAAAAACGCTTTCCGCAAGTAGAAGTCGAATTGCGCTTAGACGATAGATTAGTTGATATTGTTTCTGAAGGATTTGATTTGGCGTTTAGAGTAGGAGAGCCTAAAGACTCGTCACTTATTGCACGTAAAATAGCGCGTAATCGATTATTAATTTTAGCTGCGCCACAGTTTATTGAAACTTATGGTATGCCAAAAACAATGGAAGAGTTAGCGAAATTACCAGCAGCAAGCTATGCCAGTAATTCTATTCGAGTAGAAGCGATAGATTATTACGATAGTAAAGGTGAGCAGTGCGAGCAAAAAATAAAAAGTGTGTTTAGGGCAAATGATGCTGAATCATTGTTAATGAAAACATTGTCGGGCACCACTTACTTTGTTGCCCCTGCATTTATTATTGGTGATGAAATAATACAAGGTAAGTTAGTGCCTTTATTGACCGATGTAAAACTGATGGAATTTAGCGCTATGTATGCCGTATACCCGCATCGAGATTTACCAGTAAGAACCCGATTATTTTTTGATGCTGTGCGCGAGCATTTAGGAAAAGATAAACCGATTTGGGAAAACGGGATCCCCAATTTTGAGCAAATGTACTAAGTAGTACGACTTACGAAACAACTGCCTCGTAATCATTTTCTGTTTTAAACTTACAATACACTTTATTGCGACCAAATTGCTTTGCTTTATATAGCTGTTTATCAGCTTGGTTTACAAAGCTTTCCAATGAATTGGTACTTTTGAACTTTGCGACACCAATACTGGTTGTAACATTGATTGCAAGGCCGCCAATATCGAATGTGGTACTTTCAAAACGTGCTCTTATTTGTTCGGCGTTTTTAAGCGCGGCCTCATCATTTTCAAAAGAGCTAAATAAAGCAAACTCCTCACCACCTACTCTAAATACATACCCTCTGCCAAGTGCAACCCTTAGTAAAGTGGCCACTTCGACAAGTACTTGGTCACCCACGCCATGTCCGTGCTCGTCATTTACTTGTTTAAAAAAGTCTAAATCGAGTAAAAATAAATATAACTGTGACTTATCTTGTAGTTCTACTTCAAAGTAGTGGTTCATTGAAAGGCGATTGCCTGCACCCGTTAACGGGTCAAGTAACGCTAAATTTTTAAGTCTCCTCGAAAAATGTGAACGACTTCCTTCAAAAACGTGAGAAATCGCCCAAATACTTAAATAAGCACAGAGTAGATTAAGAGGTAAGTTAAAAGTCTCAAAGGGGGCAAGCGTAGACTGACTTCCTAAAATAAATACTTGGATGACTAATAAATTTGCAGAGAAAATTACACCATATTGTTTACCTAATAGTAGGTAGTACAAAATAGGTAATGCAAACGACCATACATAAACACCGTTACGAGGCGACGCCAAAGATGTACCCAAAATAACAATGAATGTGATAAGTGCGCACATTCCAACAGATTGCCAAAACTGTAATGGGCGGCGTATAAGTGTAATGTAAGTAAATATACAATAAATGGAAAAACAAATTTCGATATAGCCAAGCAATGGAAAGTTATTTACGGTTAAATTAAACCCCGCAAATCCAGCCGATAAAAAACCAAAACAAAGGCACATTCCTCTTAGAACGTCCTTTCTTAATGATTTAGTGCTATTAAGGGCTGCGATATCCATTCTAATCACTTAATAAAAATAAAAAGTAAGTTTAACGTGAAAATACAATTTAACAAGCTTTGTTGCTCTAAAAGCATGTAAACACACCCTTTTATTGGTGATTAAGGGACACGTTTAATGTTTTCGTTTACAAATTAGCTCTAACAACTAGCCACCTAACATAGATAAATTAGTAGTAATACCTGTATTACCTTGATGTAAAAGATGAGTTGGCTTTTTAGTTTTAATATAGCGAGATAACAATGCCATTAATTCACTATTCGAACTGTCGTTCATATATTCTCTTAGCGAAATCCCCTCTTCAGAAAACAAACACAAGTGCAGATTTCCTTTTGCTGTAACCCTTAATCGGTTACAGGTACTACAAAAATCGTTGCTGTAAGGCATTATTAAACCAATTCTGCCTTGATAGTCAGGATGCGCAAACTCTTGAGCAGGACCTGCTGATGCACTACGCGCAACTTGCTGCCAACCCGTTTGTAATAGCTGAGTTTTTAAAACTTGCCCAGATACATGGTTAGCATCAAAAAAGGCTTTGTTATCGTTTGTTTGCATCAACTCTATAAAGCGGATGGTAACGGGGCGGTGTTTAACCCAATTTAAAAATGTATCAAACTCTTTTGCGTTATATTGCTTCATCAGCACGCTGTTTATTTTTACCGAATCAATACCCGTTTCAAGCGCTGTATCAATACCTTTCATTACTGAGGTAAATTTGTCATGCCCAGTGATGGTGTTAAACATGCGTGAATCTAAACTATCAATGCTTACATTAATGGCATTTAAGCCTGCATCTACCCAGTCATGAATATTCCTATGAAGAGAAAAACCATTGGTAGTCATTGCAATTTTTTTTATGCCCGCAACATCGTTTGCCGCGCGAACAACATCTATAAAGTCTTTTCTAAGGGTTGGCTCTCCGCCAGTGATCCTTACTTTTTCGATACCATGGTGTGCAAACGCTTTAAGAGTATTGCTAATTTCATCAATTGTGAGGAATCCACGGTCGTGACCGCCCTGATAACCATCTGGTAAACAATAAACACACTTAAAATTACATACATCCGTAATAGACAAACGTAAGTAACTAAACTCTCGCCCTGTTGGGTCGATTAGCATAAATAAACCTTAACTAATATCAACAAGTAATAACAACCTAATACCAATTTGCAATAATACTTAATCGTTTAATTAAGTGAATTAGTATAAACAACGCTACTTATTGATACATAAATAATAATTACATAAATATATTTAATAACTAAAGGGGCAGCCTAAAGCATACCTCTTTAATTATTTTTGTTTTACGCTTCTAAGCCTTTTTTAAGTTCGCTTGGCTTCATTGGTAGGTCACGTAAACGAACGCCTACAGCATTAAACACTGCATTACCAATAGCAGGAGCAACCCCTATCACCCCAGGCTCACCTAAACCAACTGGAAACTCATCGCTTTGTAAAAACTCGATGTCCATATCTGGCACATCTTGCATTCTTAGCGGTAAATAAGTATTAAAGTTAGTCGCTGATACCTGTCCATCTTTATACGTATTTGACTCATGCAA
The DNA here is from genome assembly GCF_008370255.1 of Pseudoalteromonas sp. FUC4. Taxonomy (GTDB): domain Bacteria; phylum Pseudomonadota; class Gammaproteobacteria; order Enterobacterales; family Alteromonadaceae; genus Pseudoalteromonas. The sequence continues at coordinate 457,697 of NZ_SEUI01000002.1, forward strand.
TGCAAGGCTGCTGCCCCATAGTAACGACCCTTCAATTTGCGCCAATGCGCCATCAGGGTGAACTATTAAGCCCGCATCTACAACAACATAAAGCTTTTTAAGCGTTATTTTACCACTATCACGGTTAACGTGAACATGCGCTGCGGTTGCAAGCCATGCTGGCATTGTGCGTTCTTGCCCTGAGCTTACAGAAAAACCAATGCCTTCGTCTTTCGCCAATTTTACAGAAGCTACTTTGTCTGACACTGTTTTAAGCACATTACGTAAGCGCAGTGCTCCGCCAACGCTCTCAGGCGCTTTACCCGCTTGCTTGCCTTTACCATCTAACATTTCAATTCTAAATTGAACAGGATCTTTGCCTTGCTTATGGGCAATTTCATCAATAAACGACTCAAGACTCCATGCAATCCAGCCTGGCCCTACTGAACGTAACCAACCTGGATTAAAGGTGCTTTGCGCAACTTCATTATTAATAGCGCGTGCACGATGACTGCTCATGCTGTACCAATGATCAGCGCCTGATGCTGAAAATGCATCAAATTTACCTTTGCCATCAACACCCGGTGATAAAAACCCTGGTGCCATGGCTTTAGTAGGCCAACCAGCGGCAAATGCATGTTCCATTCCTGTGAAGGTACCATTTTTGTCAAACGACGCCGTCAATTTTGCAGCAGATGCAGAACGAGACTGATCGAATAAGCTATCGTCTGCTCGTGTAAATACCAGTTTTACTGGTTTACCTACTGCTTTTGCAGTTAGAGCTGCAGGTACAGTCCAATCACCAAATAATCGACGACCAAAACCACCACCTAAATAGTAAGGACGAATAATTACTTTGTTTTGTTCTATATCAAGTGCTTTAGCAAGCGCAGGTAACGTAAGTGACTGCCATTGGTTACCTGTATGAATAATCCAATTCCCGTCTTTAAACTCTGCAACCGCATTTAATGGCTCTAGCTGATAATGGCTCGCTGTCGCTGTGGTATACATTGATTCTAACGACTCATTGGCATCGGCTTGGGTTTTCTTTATATCGCCTTCATCAACAAACAAAGTACCCGAGTCGCGTTGCTCGCATAATCGCTTACCTTCTTTTTGAATATCAGCTTCAGATATATTTGCCGACTCACCTTTTTTGTAACTCACCTTTAAAGCATCTACTGCTTTAATGGCACTTGGATAACTATCAGCTAATACAACAACCCAGCCTTGCACTGTGTTACTAGGGTCATTTAAAATTTCATAGCCTTTGTAACCTTTAATTGCTTTTGCTGCACTATCGTCAACGTTTGTCACTGTACTGCCATAACGAGTTGGTGGAATAACTGGACGCGCGTACAGCATGCCTTCAACTTCTACATCTATCCCATATACTGCAGTACCATTTGTTTTGGCTGGTATATCAAGCGCTTTAAAGTCTTGTTTAAGCCCAGTTAAATGACGTTTATTAGCAGGTTTTAGTGGCAAGTTTGCAACTTCATCACTTGTGAATGTACGATTAAATTCGCCCTTTTTAACTATGTCTGCGTAACTAACCGATTTTTCGCCTGCAATAATATAGCCCTTTTCGGCACGACATTTGTCTGAAGGCACGCCGAGCATTTTAGCTCCGGCTTCTATTAATGCAATTCGACCTGCAGCACCGGCTTGAGATAATGGCTTAAAGCTTTGAAATACAGACCACGAACCACCCGTTACCATAAAGCCCCATTTTTCATGAGTATCTACGTAGGTAATTGATACTTTATCCCAATCACATTCAAGTTCATCAGCCACAATCCGCGCAAGAGCAGTACCAATATGTTGACCCATTTCAGCTTTTGCAATACTTACTTCTACAGCGCCGTCGGTGCTCATAGTCCACCAAATGGTGGGTGAAAAAGCTTGTTGCGCAATTGATTCTTTTGCACTTAGCGAACCCGAAAATAACGCAGGGGCAAACGCCATGACTAAACCTGCGCTAGCAGTGCCAATCATGAACGAGCGACGATTTAAATTAACGGTTTCGCTATTTTTTTGAAATAATTTTTTCATTATCGGCTCCAGTTAAGCGTCTTGTGCATTTGGATCAAATATATTTACTACACTTTGTGACTCATCTGCAGCGCGTTGAATAGCAGTTTTAATACGTTTATAAGCCATACAGCGACAGTAGTTACCATTCATATGGCTTACTATCTCTTCATCTGAAGGACTTGGATTAGCTGCCAGTAATGTAGCCGCTTGCATTATTTGCCCAGACTGACAGTAACCGCACTGTGGTACTTGCTCTTCAACCCATGCTTTTTGAAGTGGGTGTTCGTTATTAAGTCCTTCAATTGTGGTAATGTTTTTTCCTGCAATTGCGCCAATTGGTAAAACACATGAGCGAGTTGCCTGCCCATCTAAATGCACCGTACACGCACCACACATTGCAATACCGCAACCAAACTTCGTCCCTTTTAATCCAATTTCATCACGAATAACCCATAACAATGGTGTATCTTCACTTGCGTGTGATTCAACCACCTTGCCATTAATTGTAAACGTCACCATAGCTTGCCCCTTGATTAAGCTTTATAGCCCCAATATTAGTTAATACGTTGGCTTTTACCGTTAAAATTGTTGTAACTACTCACTCTAAAAACATCATTTACTATGTAATACCCATTGTATTCACAGCTAAATACTTTAAACATAATCGTAGTTACAACTGATATAATTAAATTACTTTTTGTGAACTTTTAATTCATGCTTCGCTATAAAATTACTCAGCTGCAGTTGCGTATCTATATCTACACTCGCACTACTTAAATTAATTGTATTGACGACTTCACTGCTGGAACGCAGTAATTGCTGTGCCCCCTTATCAGAAGTTAAGCTTGTAAGCTTTGATAAATCAACCGCTGGGAATATAGCGGGTACACCTAAACGCTCGCCATAGTTTGCACACCAGCGCGAGGATTCACGTGTGAAACCTGTAACTAATGCAGCTAGATCTTGCGTTTTAAGCTCAACCTGATCGGCAAGCATAAATAAAATTCCATCATAAGCATGGTGTTTAGATAGCGCTTGCGAAGCGACAGCAATTGAAACACCTAAGCCGTCATCCCATCGTTTGTTTTCAATAATATGTATATTTGAATGCCCGCTGAGTGCTTTTACTACCTCTGCGTGCCACTTTCCTGTAACTACATATACGGGTGAATCATCAAGCGCTTGCAGCACTTCAACCGCTCGCTCAATCATTGTTTGCCCTAAGCCCACATCAGCTATTAACTTACAACCATCAAAACGAGATGATTGACCTGCTGCCAACACTACTTTTGCAATTAGCACGGCTCTTGCCCCCAATGGCTCAGTGATTGGGCATCTTTATCACACAGCACTGCATGTATTTCACTGATCAGCGATAGTGCAATACTCTCTGGCGAGTCGCCCCCTAAATTTAAACCGACAGGCCCAAAAACAGGAGACTTAATTTGTGACACATCCGTATTTGCGTGCTCTAAAACTTGCTCACGCCTGTGCTTAGGACCCAATAACCCTATATATTTAAACGGTACATCTTTAAATTGAGCCAACGTACTGGCGTCAAGTTCAACGCTGTGAGCCATTAAAATAGCCGCATCGACTTTATTAGTTATGCAATATTCTTTTAACTCACTCGGTGTGATGCGCAAAATAGCATCTGCATTTTTAAAATATTGTCTTTTTGCATTAGCCGCGCGTGTATCCCATACCGTTACACTCCAACCAAGTTGTTTGGCAAATGTATAAACCGGAACTGCATCTGCTCCACCACCTACTATTAATAGATGGGGCGGTGGATAAATAGAGGTTTGCAAGCACGTAGCGCCTTGTAATTCTACCAACTGCGCTTTGCGGTTCATTGATAAGCCATGCAACTCATCATTTTGCGAAAATACACCACTACCGGCTGGCAAAATGGGGCTTACTTGTTGAAGATATCGCCCCGGTTTATTCTCATTAAGTGCTTTAGATACAAGCTCTAACTGTAAATAGTCATTAGCTTTATGAATGGGCTGCAGTAAAATATGTACTATGCCCCCACAACCAATGCCAAGTTGAAAGGTTAAATCGTCTTCATCGGTGGCATCATAACTAATGGTTTTGCTGCTTAAACTACTCATTACTTGTTTAGCATGGCGTTGTATGTCAGCTTCTAAACAGCCACCCGAAAGCATCCCCAAGCGCTCGCCTAGGCTCGAAATAAGCATCATAGCCCCTAGCTTTCTGTAACTAGAGCCTTCAATTTTGTACAAAGTAGCTAAAACCCATTCTTGGTTATCCCTATCGGGATACCAAGTGTTTAAGATACTTTTCAAATCTGTAACCATATATTGCCCTTTAAAAAGCATTTTTGCGTTTAAAAACAAATCAGCCTAAACAGCTAATTTAAAACTTAATAATTCACGCACAATTTAGTTTTCTATTATATCGTTTAAGGTCTCAATTAACTCATCAAATTGATCATTAACGCTTTGGCGTTGTTTATCATTTAGAGTTGAGTTTAATTCGTAGAGTAAATTTATATATAAATCTAAATTTGCTTCATTGGCTTTCAATAGTGCGTCGCTCATATATAGTTCGCGCTCTTTAATAACTGTACTCAACTGATTTATAAATTCTTTTTTTGTTATTTCAACATTTTCAAATACCTGTTTGGCTGCATTCAAACGGGTTTGTTTGTATTCCAACCACAACATTCCAGAGTCTTGATGTTGCTCATTAGTTGATTTAATCAGCGCTTTTTGTTGTTTATTAAGCTTGCCGATCCATTGCTCGTAGTATTCAAATTGCTCTTCCAAACGCTCACTTTTTCGCTCAAGCAGGGTTTGTTCGTCAAACTCTTCACGTTCGTCGTTAATTTTTATTTGAATATTGTTTAAAAGTTCTTCTCTTTGCTCACTTGATAAGGTTGCTCCAAGCTCTGCTAAAGGCATGTGCGCGTATTCGAGTAAGTTTTGCCAATGCTTTTTAGCAAAAACCACCTGCTCTTTTAACTGATCGTTGCTTAGTGTGTTGTTAAAAAGTGCCTTAATATTTTGAATGTCTTGTTTGTAAGCTGGTAGCTGCGTACTTCTATGCCATGCTTGAGTCGTGTTAATGATCTGTTTGAGCTGCTTATTTTGTGTTTTATTTAAATCAATATAATCATCTACCCAAAATGACGAAAGCCAGCTCAAGTTGTTATAAGTAAATGAGGCTGAACAACTACACAAAAATACCATGCTGATAGCAAAGCACGCATTTATCACTTTTTTAGTTTTTAGGTTATTAAGCATCACTTTCCTTATTTAAAATTTTATACTCATGAAAATCTTATTTGATAATAATTATCATTAAGTATTGACTTGCACGGTAATCTAACTAATAATCATTATCATAAACAAAGTGTACCGACCTCAGTGCCTATGAAAGAATATTCAGCAAGGATGCTGACACATTAAAAGAAGAACGTGCCGCTTCGTGTTATTGCTTACTCGACCCAAGTAATAGCACCAAAGATCACATTTACTTGCTACATTGCTCATATTAGTGACGGTTAATATGACTCAAAAAAGCCCTAACGGGCTTTTTTTATATCTTTAAATTTTCTATAAAATCTGTATCTTACACTTCTTAAACTCATTAGCTTGCCTTGAAAGTCCACCGTGCTGTTATTTACATTTTATACGCACGATCTTATAAGGTGCCGGCTTGCGTTTACACTAAAGCTGGCGTAAAACATAACAGTAGACCCCTTTTTTGCATCTATTTATAGTAGCCGATCTAGTCTTTACATAAATGTATTGGGTATTAAACGTTTATAATGTGCAAATAGTGCAAAAATTTAATAAATTAGCATTTAACTATGGCCTGTTGAACTTTTAGGATTAAAATTTGTTCTATCTAGGCGCTATTTAATCGCCGCGCAAAGTTTGTAACTTAGTAAGCTCATTAAAAAACCGAGCAGCAAAGAGCAAACCGTCTCAAGGGCGAGCCTAAATAGCAGTGGGTGTTTAACCTAAAAAATGTACTGGCTCTAAAATCTATCGAAACTATTACTAATTGGAGACATTAATATGTCACAGTTTAATTTAAAAGCACTCGTTCTTGCTGGCGTTTTACTTGCCAGCCCTTTTGCTCATGCAACATTAGAAGATGGCATAAGAGCAGCTAACGAAGGTGAATTTGCAGTCGCCCTAAAAGAATTCCAATACCTAGCAGATAAAGGCTTTGCGCCAGGAATTTACGAGCTAGCTAAATTATACGAAGGTGGGTACGGTGTAACACGCGATTACCGCAAAGCTGCTGCACTTTATCAGCAAGGCGTTAAAAAGAACCATGCTGATTCGATGTTTGCGTTAGCTGTTTTATACGACGAAGGTAAAGGCGTAAAGCTTGATCACCAAATGGCTGTTACTTTATTTGAAAAAGCAGCCAAGAAGAATCTACCTGCAGCTCAATTTAATTTGGGCGTAATGTACGCCAATGGCGTGGGTGTTACACGAGACTATGAAGCGGCACGTAACTGGTACGAAAAAGCAGCTGCAAACAATTACTCTTTAGCGCAATTTAATTTAGCCCTCATGTATTTTGAAGGGCTAGGTATGCCAAAAGATCTAGAAAAGTCATATATTTGGAATACTATCGCTGAGTACAACGGCAATATGCAAGCGAGTCATAGCCGTAAACTTGATGAGCGTAAAATGCTGCCTAAAGAAATTGAAGAAGCTAAAGAAAAAGCCGATGCCATTTATGCAAAAATACAAGTGGGTACCTATGCTGGCGAAGGTCGCTTATTTTAAAGGTTAGGAGTTTAATACCTTAGTTTAAAACTAATCTAAAAAAGGCTGAATTACATAACGTAATTCAGCCTTTTTAATATATCTTGATTTAGCAAGTTAAAAGTCTATTTTACTTTACCAAATCAACAACTTATCATTTTATGTAAAGCCACTTTAGTAGCTTAATAAGAAGTTTGCTTTGTTTTAGCAGCATAACAATACGAGGATTAAACGAGCCCGATACTAACGTATTTTTAGCATGGCTAAACGTTAAAAAACCTTCTATACCATGATAATGCCCCATTCCTGAATGCCCTACACCACCAAAAGGAGCATCGTCAGCAGTCACTTGCACTAAGGTATCGTTTATTGCCACAGTGCCACTGATTGTTTGCTTCATAATGTATTCTTGAGCGTGCTTATCTTGGCCTAAAATATAAAGCGCTAATGGGTGGTGATGAGCTTTAATATAGTCAATTGCGCTGTCGAGCTTTTCATAACTCATTATTGGTAGTATTGGACCAAATAACTCCTCTTGCATAAGCTGCATTTCGTCAGTTACTTGTGTCACTAAATGCAGACCCATACGATGCTTTTCTGCATCTTGTTGGTTTTGTTCAAGTGGCTTGATGATGTTTGCGCCAAGCTCTTGGGCTTGCTCTAAGTAGGTTGCCAAACGTTTATAGTGTGCATCGCTAATAATAGAGGTTAAGTTTTTACCTTCAACACCGTCTTTAAAGTGCTTTTTATACAGCTCGCATAATTGCTGAATAAGCTGATGCTCAAGCGCCTTGGGTACAAATACGTAGTCGGGTGCAACGCATATTTGCCCTGCATTGGCCATCTTGCCAAACAGTAAAGCTTGTGCCGCTTTTTTAATATCGGCATTTTGCGTAATTACAACTGGCGATTTACCACCGAGCTCAAGCGTTACCGGCGTTAAATTACGACTTGCTGACGCCATTACTAATTTACCTACGTTCGTTGAACCCGTAAATAATAAATGAGCGAATGGCAATGATGAAAACTCTGCTGCAACATCACTCCCCCCTTGTATTATTTTACAATGCGCTTGCATGTCGTCATTAAATATTTTTTCGATAACGGCGTTTGTATACGGTGTAAACTCGCTTAATTTGAGCATAACTCTATTACCGGCAGCTATGGCGGTAAGCACAGGTACTAACGCTAACTGAATCGGGTAATTCCACGGTGCAATAATACCAACCACACCTTTGGGCTGATAATTAACACTTACTTTTGAAGGCCATAAGCTTAAACCTACAGAACGATTACTTGGCTTTGTCCATTTTGGTAATTTTTTAATAATGTGCGCGAGTGTTTGCACTGTAGGTAATATATCGCCAAGTAAGGTATCGAAAGCGGTTCTGTAACCAAAGTCTTTTGAAGCAGCATCCACTAGCTCTTGCTCAAGCTCAACAATACGTACACGGAGTTTTTTCAATAAAACGAGACGTTTATCAAGCGGCGAGTAAGGCATTTCGAGAAAGCTTTTTTGCAATTCATCAAATTGGGGAATTAAAGGCATTGCCTGTGATGTCTTAGTGCTCAAAATAGGTTACTCAATTTTTAAAGTTATTAACGACTATAACCTTGTTCTGTTTTTCGAGCAATAACACTAATTATCTAAAAAAGAGCTTCTTAAGCAATATAAATAAACATAAAGAGTAGCTTTGTTTAAATTGTAAATATAAACAAAACTACTCTGGTAATAGGTTGGTTGGAACTAATTTAATGGATAGTTAAAAATTAAACACTTGGGCTGCAATCGTCATTGTAACCAGTGTTATTAACGCAATTGCTACAATATTTAATACAAAACCCGCTCTTATCATATCGCGCATTTGTAGTTGACCTGAACCAAAAACAATAGCGTTAGGCGGTGTCGCTACAGGCATCATAAATGCACAGCTACATGCAATAGCGGCAGGAATAACCCATACCAACGGTGAACCTGTTATAGACTCAGCAACAGGACCTAATAAAGGTAAGAACCCTGCGGCTGTTGCGGTATTACTTGTGATCTCAGTTAAAAACGTAATTAATGCAACAACAACAAGTACGCTCATAACCAGTGGAATTGCGCTTGCGCCTTCAATCATGTGAGCAATAAATTCAGCAAGGCCTGACGATTTAATTTGAGATGCAAGCGTAAGTCCGCCCCCAAACAATAGCAATACGCCCCAAGGCACTTGTGAGGCATTTTGCCAATCAAGAATTCGCTCATCACTGCCTTTATTCGCTGGCATTATAAACAACAGCAATGCCGCTGCGATTGCAATAGTAGTATCTGAAATATTAAGGCCTGTTATGTCACCTAATAAAGGTCTAAATATCCAACAAAGTGCAGCAAGTACAAATACAAATAACACGCCTTTTTCGGCGCGCTGCATTATACCTAGGCTTTTTAACTGCGTTGAAAACACCGCTTTTGTATCAATTTTTTGATCGTTTTTAACATTAGCATCTACTTTATAAGCAAATTTAGTAAGCCAAACCCAGCTAATAATAAGCATACTTAAAGACAGAGGTACGCCTACAATCATCCACTGTGCAAAGCCAATTTCTATTTGATAACTATCAGACAAGTACGCAGCCATTAAAGCATTAGGCGGTGTACCAATTAAGGTTGCAATACCGCCTATGCTTGCACCGTATGCTATCGATAATAATAATGCTTTACCAAAACCTTCATTACTCGGGTCTGATTGCTTAACTAAACTGGTGATCGAAAGCGCAATAGGCAGCATCATTACGGCTGTTGCGGTATTAGACATCCACATTGACAAAAATGCGGTTACCAGCATCATTGCTAAAATTTGCAAGCTTGGCTTTTTACCCGCATACAACATCGTACTTAACGCAATACGTTTATGTAATCCCCAACGCTCCATAGCTATAGAAATTAAAAAGCCCCCTAAAAACAAGAAGATCAAAGGATGTGCGTACGGCGCAGCCACACTTTTTATTGCTGCTATGTCAGCTAAGGGGGATATAACTAAAGGAAGCAATGCAGTTGCCGGAATTGGCACTACTTCGCTCACCCACCACGATGCCATCCAAAATGCTAAACCTGCGGTTTTAAATGCCGCTACAGACATACCCGTTGGTGGATCGAGTAAACATGTTAATAGCATTACTAATGGCCCAAGTATTAGAAAAAGCCATTGAAAATGTCTTTTCTTATCTGGTTTTTGCGTGAGTATATTATCTGTCATGGCAGGCCTCTAAAATTTGTATTTAAGACCAAGCGCAACACTGCTGTCGTCTTGTTCTTCTAAATTAAGGTCGGTGTATAAGAGGTAAGCAGTTGTTTGCTTATCAAATACATAGTCAAGGCCCGTAGTCCATTGCGTTGCCTCAGAAGTTTGACGAAGCAAAGAGTCATCTTTAGCAAACTGTAATTTAGGTACCCATTTATCAAGCGTATAGCTTGCACTTAACACATAACCGTTACCTGATTTTATACCATCTGTTGATTCAGAGTGCTGATACAGTGCACCAAGCTGTAATTGTTCAAATTTATAGGCTGCTGCTATTCGACTTGCATTAATATTATTAAGAGAATCAACATGGCTTAATGATAAGTAATATGAGGTGTTTTTTAAGCTACGGTCACCATAAATAAAGGTTGCTGCAAATCCAGCTTCATTATCTTTATTATCGTCTTTTGGAGCGTAAGTAAACGAAAACTGGGTATTATGCCAATACTTAGACGTGTATGTTAGCGTATCACCAAGTCTGTCTTGTCCTGCAATAACTTGGGCCATATCGCCTTGGGTTTCATTAAAATTATCAACTTTACCCTCAGAGTATTTAAAGCGAGTATCGTTTCTCCCCACTACAAGCTCGCCAAATTCACCTTTTAAACCAAGATAAGTGTTCCTTGCACTAAATGGCTCTTCGGTATCATCTTGCTCAAAGCCTTTTACTTGTACTTCGTATTTAAAAACAACGTTTAAATATTCATTTAATTTGTGTTGCCCTTGAATACCTATACGCGAAAATGGCGCTTCAATCTGCGTGCCTTCATCTGCGTAACGCATGATACCCGTATCTGTATTAGCAATTTGTACTTCGGCTTTACCATAAACGTCATATTCAGTAGCGCAAGCCGTGTACGAGTAAAAAGCCAAGCTACTTATTGAGGTGAGTAAAATAGTAGAGTGTGTAAATTTTATCATTATGTGTCCTAATTATTAGAATCTACTTGTTGTCAGACCTAATAAGGCAACTTTACTGCCAATGGTAAAATACTATTACATTTCAGATAGTTAATTGAGCTTTAATATAAAAAAGAGAACAAATGTGCGGTTTCCCACACATAACAAAAACGAAGTTGTCACATAAACCACACAATTTAGTCAATAAACATATCGCGGTTTAAATTATATTTACTCATTTTATCGTAAAGGGTTTTACGAGCGATTTGCAATGTATCCATCGTATTTTTAATACTGCCATGGTTACGCTCTAGGGCTTCTTCTATTAATGACTGCTCATAAAAAGCAACTTTTTCAGATAAGCTTAAATCGGGAGAAAGCTCACCTTTAGCCTGCGTTTTGCTAACACTAAAAGCAAGTTCTACTCCTAATAAAACCGCGCGCTCAGCTTGGTTTCTGAGCTCCCTTACATTACCAGGCCAGTCGTACGCTAAGAGTCGCTGTTGTATTTCGCTATTAAGAGGTGCTGGCGGCTTGTGATAGCGTGTTGCTGCAATAGAGCTAAAATGCTTAAACAGTAATACTATATCTGCTTTTCGAGCTCTAAGTGGCGGTATATCTACTTTTACCAAACTTAGCCGATAATATAAATCTGCTCTAAATTCACCTTTTTCAACTAACAAAAGCAAATCTACTTTAGTGGCTGCAACAATTCTTATATCTAATTCAATTGCTTTATTATCACCTACTGGAGTTACTTTTCGCTCCTCTAATACGCGTAATAATTTAACCTGCAACGACATTGGGGTACTTTCTATTTCATCTAAAAAAACGGTACCGCCTTGTGCAAATTCAAACTTTCCCTTACGCGTGTGAGTTGCTCCTGTATAGGCACCACTTGCAGCACCAAATAACTCACTTTCTATCAACTGCTCAGGTACCGCGCCGCAATTTATAGCCACAAAGTTACTTGCTGAACGAATACTTTGATCGTGTAAATAACGCGCTACTAGCTCTTTACCGGTGCCAGTTTCACCTTCAATCATTACATCAGCTGGAGTATCTATAACCGTATTGAGTAAATGCATCATATCTTGCATTTTAGGAGTATCACCTAGTATTCGTACACCCGGCGCTGAGGTTTTTTGTACAGCAAGTTTTAGTGCACGATTTTGAATCACTAAGCTACGCTTGTCGCATGCTCTTGCTATGCAATCAAGTAATGTTTCGTTGACTGGTTTTTCAAATAAGTCATACGCCCCTAATTGCATAGCTTTAACAGCAATAGTTACATCGGCGTACCCAGTTAAAAATATAACCGGCAGTTCGCTATCAAACGCCGTAACTTGCTCAAGCAAAGTAAGCCCATCCATTGCAGGCATATTTATATCACTCAGTACAACGCCCATAAAACGTCGATTAAGCTTTGTTAGTGCGGTACTTGCGTCATTAAAACACTCAACTGTATAGCCTTCGAGAGTAAGTAATTGCTTTAATGAATCTCTGATCATCGCTTCATCATCAACTACAATGATGTGCTTACACGGTGAGTTTTCAATCATCTGTTTTATCCTGCGTGCTTGATAGACTGATTATAAACTCAGCCCCACCTTGCAGTCGATTGTGCGCACTTAAAGATCCATTAAACGAGTCGATAATTTGTTTTGAAATAGATAGTCCAAGGCCTAAACCGTTACTCTCTTTAGTACTATAAAAAGGTTCGAAAATATTACCAAAAGCATGTTGCTCTATCCCAGGCCCAGTATCTAAAATTGAGAGTTTAACTCGGTTATCAAAACACTCAACATTAAAACTTAATTTACGTATTATTGCGCCACTCATAGCTTGGCTCGCGTTGGTTATTAAGTTAACCAACACTTGCTCAAATTTAAGTGAGTCAACCCACACTATTAACCCACTATCTAAATTAGGCTGCTCTACGTGTACGTTATCTTGTTTTAGTTGTGAGCTGGCAATCATCAAGGCGTTATTTAATAAACCAGCTAACGGATAAGGCCTTAATTGAGTTTGTGATGGTTTACTAAAATGTTTCAGCTGCCCCACTATTTTGTGTACGCGACCTACAAGCCCCTCAATCACCGTGATGCTTTCGCCAAGTGCGGTGTAATTTTGTTTAGCGAGTAAACGTTTGGCACTTGCTAGGTAAGTATTAATAGCACTAAGAGGCTGATTTATTTCGTGATTAATACCTGCGCTTAACTGCCCAATTGTTGCAAGTTTTGCTGATTGAACTAATGCAACTTGCGTTTTTTCAAGCTCTTGTGTGCGCTCAATCACTTTTTGCTCAAGACTATGCCTTGAGTAAACTAGCTTTTTATAACCCGCAAAACGAGCAAGTAAACTATAACCAATAATCATAACTAAAGCATAAATACTAAATGCCCAAAACAAGCGTATTAATTGAGCTGAATTTACTTTTGTAATATCAACAAGTACGTTCATATGTGCACTAAAATAACGCAGTGGTTTTGTTGCACTCACATAAAGGTTTTTATTAATTTTAAAATGCGAAATACCCTGGCTCTTATATTGAAATTGCTTAATATATACAGGTTGATGATCTAAATAAGCACGGCGTAATTTTATATTACGTCGCTTTGTTATATCAAACTCGCTGAAGCTATTTAAACGCCATGTTTGCATATCAGACATTGCAATTACATTATCACTAAGCTCTAAATAAAAATGGCTACCTTTAGATGTATTTAAAAGCTCTCTGTCGTTTTCAAATTTGCTTACATTCGCTTTTAATACAACAACACCAACCGCTTTGTTGTCGTGATAGACAGCCTGCGAAAAATAAATGCCACGCTCTTTTGAACGCATACCTAGTGCAAAATAGGCCACTTCTTCACCTGCAAATGCACGTTTAAAGTAAGGTCTAAAGGCAAAGTTACTGCCTAAAAATGTGTAATCGGCTTGCCAGTTACTACTTGCTGTTACTGCGCCCTGGGCATTAAGTACAAATATATCTGATGCACCACTTGCCTGTTGTATATCAGCTAAGTAGTTATTTATGGCGTTGTAGTGGGCTTGGTCGCCGTTTGTAAATTCAATCATTAACTGATTATAAGTAAGTAGCTGGGGAATAGCCGAAAAACGAGCAAGTTCAGTATCAATGTAATTATTTAATTGAGTAACCTGACGCTGCGCTTGAGCAGTTGCTTTTTCAATATCGTGAGCGCGGCCTACCCAAAATGTAACAACCAAAATTAATACTAATAATATACATATTGTAATTATTTTTTTAGAAAACGTAAACATGGCCTACCCGAGAAATAGCCTGAAAATTTAAGGTCGCTAGTGTAACGACTTATATGAGACAGGGATATAAACTTTTTGTTAACAAATGAATTTAATTGTACTTGTTAATTAAATTTAATCCTAAAAACGAAAAACACCGCAAACAGTTATGCTTGCAGTGTTTAAGGTTTAGATCAAAATTAATACGTTATTAATTTGTAGCTAAAGCAGATCTGTTTTTTAGGTATTTGTATAAACCAATTAATGAAGCAGCTATCCAAAATATTTCTATCACAAAGCTCGCTAAATTAAAGTTATAGCAAAGGCTAATTAACAACAAAATCGCCCCTGTTAAATTCATCATATTATACGTTAGGCTAGATGGAGACGTTTTTCCTAGCTGCAGTAAGAAAAATGAACCAACTACTAAAAAAGTACCTGTCATACCTATGATGTCAAATAAGAGTGCTATCACGAAACTATCCTTTATCCATTTTTAAATAACCCAATAAACTGGCCCGATCCATGGGGAGGGTATTTTTTCATTCATTGAAACAGCAAACCGAGCGATTCTATCAATATGGTAAATTCTAACAAGGCCATATGTCCGTATGAAAAAATTTTACTGTGTCTGAATTATTTAAACGTTACTTTACCACCAATTATTTTATAGGCAGGTGCACCACGAATAATCGCTTCTCGGGCAAAAGGCCGACTGCAATTAGGGCAAATACAGGGTTCTTGTGTAAAGTCTTGACTAATACGCTCTTTAAAACACTTAACTAATGCTCCTTTGCCTCCTTTTCGGTATTTAAATAAGGAGGCTTTACAGGCTGAGCAAAAAATATCGACCGTTTTAGTAGGGCCTTTTTTATTGGGTTTTGCCATTACGTCCTACTGGATTATAAAAAGTAATTAACTATGATATCAGTTTAGATAGGTAAAGGTTATAACAGGAACTTAGAATTTTTATGCGGTATGTTTATTGAGAATAAGCTTATAATAGTTTTGCGGTTATAAATACAGCCTAATCTTTAAAAAAGAAGCGGTTTAATTGAGATGATAATACATTCATATTAAAAGGTTTAATTATAAACCCCGACACTTTAGCTGCAATAACTTGCTTAACTTTATCTGTACCATCTTCACAGGTGACCATCAATACAGGAATATCAGCAAGAGCTTTATCTTTTCTAATATTTGCGAGTAAATCAACACCATTCATTTTTGGCATATGGAGGTCTGTAATAACCAAATCAAAATGCTGATTGCGCAAAAAAGCCAAAGCTTGCAATCCATTAGTTGCTTCCACGATATTGCTATACTCTAGTTTTCTTAACATATTAATTAATACATGACGCATAAGCGGCATATCATCAACAACTAATATTTTC
The DNA here is from genome assembly GCF_008370255.1 of Pseudoalteromonas sp. FUC4. Classification (GTDB taxonomy): domain Bacteria; phylum Pseudomonadota; class Gammaproteobacteria; order Enterobacterales; family Alteromonadaceae; genus Pseudoalteromonas. The sequence goes on from NZ_SEUI01000002.1 coordinate 473,312, forward strand.
ATTAATACCTTTACCAAATCATGTAAATGGAGATTATATAAAACTACTCTAGTCGTAGATAAGAATCAAATTAGGCGTTAATGGTTATTCAAATTTTACGGCCATAGCCCTAAAATAAGCCCCATTAACGAAAACTGTAAAATGTGATACCCCCCGTTAATTAAAAAAAGCTTTAAAGGGCGTTGCTCAAATATATAACTTAATCCTAATGAACTGCCAATCCAAAAAAAGCCGATAATAAAGCCAGTCCCTATACTTTCACCTAAGCTTGCGTCTTTACCTAAAAAAAGAGACAGCATTAAAGCTGCTATAAACACTAAAAAAAAGCTGCCGCCAAATATCAACTTAGGATTAGCCGATTGTAAATCAAGGTCGGTTAAGCCAATACTTTCTAACCATGCATTTTTAAATAAAGCTTTTGAGTACCATACACCGCCAAGCATAAAAGATGAAAGTGCAGCTACAAGTATTGCAAAATAATCAACATCTAAAAGGTTCATACAAACAGCCGTATACAAGAGTGTAATACCGTTTGGTATTAAATATTAACGGTATAAAGATACTCTAAATGTAGCTATAAGTAGGAGATTGAGCAAATGGCTTAACTTTAATTAATTACCTGTATAGAAGGCAATTATACAAAATAAAGTCTATAAATCGCCAAATTTAGCATTAGTCAATACAGCCAAATCAGTTGGTGAGAGTTCGATTTCTAAACCTCGCTTTCCGGCGCTCACATAAATAGTATCAAAAAGTGAAGCACTCCTATGAATAAACGTAGCTAAGCGTTTTTTTTGCCCAAGTGGACTGACTCCACCTAAAATATAACCTGTGCTAGCTTGAACTTTTTGCGGGGCAGCCATTGCTACTTTTTTGGTACCACATAATTTTGCTAGCTGTTTTAAATTAACTTGTTGAGAAACGGGAGTTACAGCAACAATTAGTTGGCCTTCATGTGTTTCAAGAACGAGAGTTTTATATACATGAGCACTATCTAAATTTAACTTTTCTACAGCTTCAAGCCCATATTGACTATTACCTGCATCGTGTTCGTAACTGAGTACTTCAAAGGGGATTTTTTGTTTTTTAAGTAATTCGATTGCTGGGGTCATACTATTTAATCGTGTTTTTTTTAACAGTAACAAAAATAAAATTTAAAGCAAAAAAAACGACGCTAAAAAGCGCCGTTTCATTATTAATAATAATTTAAATTTACTTGGTTAAATCATCAAAAAACTTTTTAACACCGTCAAAAAAGCCTTGCTCTTTAGGACGATTTTTCGAGCTATCTGTACCCATACTTTCATCTAACTCTTGCAGTAGTTCACGTTGACGCTCGTTAAGATTAACTGGCGTTTCGATTACTACCTTACAAATTAGATCGCCTTGAGCACCACTTCGAACAGACTTAACGCCTTTGCCACGCATACGGAACATTTTGCCCGTTTGCGTTTCAGAAGGTATTTTAAGCTTTGCACGACCATCAAGTGTTGGCACCTGAATTTCGCCACCAAGGCCTGCTGTTGTAAAGCTAATTGGTACTTCACAGTATAAATTATTTGCTTCACGTACAAATATTTCATGTTCGCGAACAGATACTTGTACGTACAAGTCGCCAGATGGCGCGCCGTGCATTCCGGCTTCACCTTCACCAGTTAAGCGAATACGGTCTCCAGTATCAACGCCAGCTGGAATTTTAACTGAAAGCGTTTTAGTTTTTTCTACGCGGCCCTGACCATGACATTTGTTACAAGGGTCTGAAATAATCTGACCTTGTCCCTGACACGTTGGACACGTTTGCTGAACAGCAAAGAAACCTTGGCGCATTTGTACTTGGCCAGCACCATGACACGTAGTACATGTTTTAGGCTTAGAACCTGCTTTAGCACCACTGCCATCACATGGCTCACAACCCACCCATGTTGGTACTTTAATTTCAACTTCTTTACCACGAACCGCTTCTTCTAAGCTCAAGTCCATGTTGTAACGTAAGTCAGAACCACGTTGTTGACGAGATTGGCGTCGACCACCGCCGCCACCAAAAATATCGCCAAATACGTCACCAAATACATCACCAAAATCGCCATGACCGCCACCAAAGCCGCCATGACCACCGCCACCGCCTTGCTCAAATGCCGCGTGACCATGTTGGTCATACATTTGGCGTTTTTGAGGATCGGTTAAAATCTCGTAAGCTTCTTTAACTTCTTTAAATTTAGTTTCAAGCTCTTTATCGCCTGCGGTACGATCTGGATGATATTTCATCGCTAAGCGTTTATACGCTTTTTTTATGTCTCGCTCACTCGCATCTTTGCTTACGCCGAGGGCTTCGTAATAATCGCGTTTTGACATATCTATCACACTACTCTTTTCTGTTTGCAGCGTGAGCTGCTGGATAAACCGATAAATCGCATCGATTTATCATTGAATTTTTAAACCTTAAATACATGCAAAAGGCGCGACAAGCTATTGCTCGCGCGCCTCAATTGTTCATCCTAACCTAAACACTCAATTGAGTTAAGTGTTTTTGGCTAGCGAGAAGCGTTAGCAACAATTACTTGTCGTCTTTCACTTCTTCGAACTCTGCATCAACAACGTCGTCGTCTTGCTTAGCTGATTGCTGTTGCTCGCCTGCATCTGCTGAACCTTGCTGTGCTTTCGCTTGTGCAATTTCCATTAGTTTTTGAGACTTTTCAGCAAGAGCTTGAGTTTTAGCTTCAATCTCTTCTTTGTTGTCGCTCTTAATAGCCGCTTCTAAATCTACAACAGCCGCTTCAATCGCTTCTTTGTCTTCGCTTGGTAATGCATCGCCAGCTTCTTCAATTTGCTTGCGAGTACCGTGTACTAGAGCATCAGCTTGATTACGAGCAGCTACAAGTTCTTCGAACTTTTTATCGTCTTCAGCATGTGCTTCTGCATCACGAACCATTTTTTCAACTTCTTCATCGCTTAAGCCTGAAGATGCTTGAATTGTGATTTTTTGCTCTTTACCTGTATCTTTATCTTTTGCAGATACATGTAAGATACCATCGGCATCAACATCAAATGTTACTTCGATTTGCGGTGTACCACGTTGAGCTGGACGAATACCTTCTAGGTTAAATTGACCTAGAGATTTATTGTCGCTTGAACGTTTACGCTCACCTTGTAACACGTGAATTGTTACAGCAGATTGGTTGTCTTCAGCTGTTGAGAATGTTTGCGATTTCTTAGTAGGAATCGTCGTGTTTTTCTCAATTAATGCAGTCATTACTGAGCCCATTGTCTCAATACCTAGAGATAATGGAGAAACGTCTAGTAATAGTACATCTTTAACGTCACCAGCAAGTACACCACCTTGAATCGCTGCGCCTACTGCAACTGCTTCATCAGGGTTTACGTCTTTACGTGGTTCTTTACCGAAGAAATCAGCAACTGTTTTTTGTACTAGAGGCATACGTGTTTGACCACCAACAAGAATAATATCGTTGATGTCGCTTACTGATAAATCAGCATCAGCAAGTGCACGTTTAAGTGGCTCTAGAGATTTAGTTACTAAATCTTCAACTAGTGATTCAAGCTTAGCACGTGTTAGTTTCACGTTCATGTGCTTAGGACCAGATGCATCAGCAGTTACATACGGAAGATTTACTTCAGTTGATTGTGCAGATGACAGTTCAATTTTTGCTTTTTCAGCAGCTTCTTTAACACGTTGCATTGCAAGAGGATCAGTTTTTAAGTCTAAACCTTGATCTTTCTTGAATTCAGCTACTAGGTAGTTGATTACACGGTTATCGAAATCTTCACCACCTAAGTGAGTATCACCGTTTGTAGCAAGTACTTCAAAAGTGTGCTCGCCTTCAACTTCATCAATTTCAATGATTGATAAATCGAAAGTACCGCCACCTAAGTCATATACTGCAACGATGTTTTCGCCACGGTTTTTATCCATACCGTAAGCAAGTGCCGCAGCAGTTGGCTCATTGATAATACGTTTAACTTCAAGACCTGCGATACGACCAGCATCTTTCGTTGCTTGACGTTGTGAATCGTTAAAGTATGCAGGTACTGTGATTACAGCCTCAGTTACTTCTTCACCTAAGAAGTCCTCTGCCGTTTTCTTCATTTTTTTCAGTACTTCAGCAGAAATTTGTGGTGCAGCGCGTTTTTCGCCGCCCGCTTCTACCCATGCATCGCCGTTATCAGCTTTGATGATTTTAAACGGCATAATGCCGATATCGCGTTGTACTTCTTCGTCTTCAAAACGACGACCAATTAAACGCTTGATTGCAAATAATGTGTTTGTCGGGTTAGTAACCGCTTGACGCTTAGCAGATTGACCTACTAATGTTTCGCCGTCTTGCGTGTAAGCAATAATAGACGGGGTTGTGCGATCGCCTTCCGCGTTTTCAATAACACGTGCTTTGCCACCATCAAGTACTGCAACACAAGAGTTTGTAGTACCTAAATCGATTCCAATAATTTTACCCATGAAACTTCTCCAACTTCAATATTCGTTAATACGTTCGATGACATAGTAAATAGGGATGCGCCAAACTTATTTCAACTGTAAAAATGAAAAAAAATTCATTTTTTGTGATTTATTTACAAAATAACCCTAATAATTGTAAGGAATGGTGATTTTTACACCGCCAGAGACGTTTTTAATTACTGGTCTGACTAGTTTGGTTGTGTTATAAATTTATTAAATCGCACTATAAAAGGATATCTTCATGCATTTTGACCAATTACTTCTCCAAGCTGCAAAAATTGGCAATTTAGACAATACCGAACAATTAGCTAGCACAATGCAATTTCCAGAAAACTGGTGCCAAGGCAGAACTGCTTTTGGTGGGCTCTCAGCCGCACTGTTGTACCAAGCAATCAGAGGAAAAGTATCCAATGATCGTCGCATACTCTCACTCAGTACAAATTTTGTAGGGCCATTACTAGCTGATACTCCTTTTTCGTTATCGGTAGAAATATTACGACAAGGTAAAAGCAGTACACAAGTACTCGCCAAAGCCATTCAAAATGAACAAGTGTGCGTTATCGTACAAGCATGTTTTGCCAAAAGTAGAGAGTCGGGTGTAAATGTGCCTGTTTCAAAATCTTTAGGGTTAAAACCGGTAGACGAGCGCCATACCCTACCTTTTATTAAAGGTCAGATGCCTGAATTTTTTCAACATGTTGATTTATGCCCTCAACAAGGTGCCATGCCATTTAGCAGCGCAGAAACTTCTCACTTAGGTGGCTGGATGCGCTTTAAGCACACCCCAGAGCAAATAACAGAAGCGCACATAATTGCATTAACAGATGCATGGCCACCTACGTTATTACAAATGTTTAAACAACCCGCTCCAGCTAGTAGCATGTCGTGGTATTTAGAGTTTGTACAAGAGCCAAACTTATCACCTGGCGAATGGCTTGGCTTTGAAGCAATCACTCATCATTCAAAAGATGGCTATGGTTTAGAAGATGGCTGTATATGGTCACAATCGGGTGAGTTAATAGCGCTTACACGCCAAACAGTGGCGTTATTTGATTGATGAATTAGTTTGGCCTTCATCAACAATTCTTTTATATGTACCGTTTTGCTTGATGAGCGCCAAACCAATATCAAACTCAGTAGCTAAAGAGTGGTTATTAAAATAAGCAGGTCGCTTTGCTTTAGGAAATAAAGTGTAAATTTGCACAGCTTCGGGGGATTTATATTGATTGTAGTAATAGTAAAAAATACGCTTGTCTAACACGATTACATCCACCCAACCTTTTAATAGCTTATCTATTTGCGCTTTTTGATTAATAACCTCTTGATATGAGCTAAAGTTTTTAACATTACTTTTAAATATAGAAGGCAGATATGCAGTTGCATTTTGAAAAGCAAGAACGTTTTTATTAAACATGCCTTCTATTTCATCAATATTATATTTATTTCGCTTGAGTGTTATGGCTACATTTTCATAATTAAGTACCGGTTTACTTGGGTAAATACCAGGACTACTTCCTCCAGCATAATTTAAAAGTATATCCACTCCTTTATTATGCAATTGATGCTCAGCGCGTTTATTCGACATATATTGCACATTAATATGCAGTAAAAATAATATTTCACACGCTTCCTTTATATAACGAGCAGCTTGATGGCAGAACGCGTTGTATTAATGTATTAAATATAGCAAAATTGGAGAAATATTCTTCTTGCTTGGTATTAAATTGCAAACTGTCTGCCCCTGTTGTGATCTGATCATAGATATACCTCGCATAATCGCAAAACAAATGGCGATATGCCCACATTGTCACCATAAACTTTGCGAAGCCGATGTTAATCACGACAGCCGCATAGTTGCACTAAGCTTTAGCGCACTGTTAATGCTGCTCAGCAGTATGTTTTACCCTTTTATTTCATTTAGTAGTAGCGGTATAACTCAAACTATTACACTGCCCGACGCGGCTCGAATTTTGTTTAATTATGATAGTGAGCTACTTGGGTTATTTATTGATTTGAGCATTATTGCCCTGCCCATGGGTCTGCTTCTTATTTTAATTCCTTTACATCTTGGCCTTTTAAAAACATTACCAGAGGGGATTGCAAGGCGCCTACTAAAGTTCACCCTTGCGTTAGAGCCTTGGATTATGTCGGAAATATTTTTAATTGGCGTACTTGTTAGTATGGTTAAAATCATGTCGCTGGCTGATATTAGCTTCGGTACGAGTTTTTGGGCTTATGTGGGGTTTGTTATTTTATATATAGCTGCGCTTGTTCACTTAAATCGCCCGCGCTTATGGGCTCAAATAAAGCCTGTAAAAGTACTTGAAGGCGCAGAGCATGCTAAACGAGCAATAGATGAAAATATTAAAGCCTGCCATGTGTGCCATCAACTATGTACCGGTAATATTTGTCAGCGTTGCCATACAAAAACACACGTCAGAAATCCTTACAGCGTACAAAAAGCGGCAGCTTGGCTAATTACTTCTGTTGTTTGTTATATTCCAGCTAATGTTTTACCTATTATGCACACCACTAGTCTTGGGGATGAATCACCTTCGACTTTAATTGGTGGCGTAATTACACTTTGGAAAAGTGGCTCCTACCCTATTGCTGCTATTATATTTTTAGCAAGCGTAGTAGTGCCACTTGCTAAAGCTTTTGTACTCAGCTTTTTATGCATAATGGTTACAAGGCCTGCAAATAGGCACACTAAAAGCTATACGCGAATTTATCAACTGACTGAGTTTATTGGAAAATGGTCAATGATAGATGTATTTGTGGTGGCTATTTTAGTTGCCTTAGTTCAATTGGGTAATTTAATGTCAGTAACGCCAGGATTAGGCATTGTATTTTTTACAATTATGGTAATATGCCAGATGATGGCTGCCCATGCCTTTGACCCACGTTTGTTGTGGGATTCACCAAAAAATAAAAAATCAGAGAATAAAGCATGACCGAAACTGCCGAAATAACAAAAGAACCGAAGATTTCCGCTATCTGGATCATTCCGGCAATTGCGCTGTTAGTGGGTATGTGGATGTTATACCAATACCAAGCTAATAAAGGCCCTACGATTTTTATCGAAATGCCACAAGCAGAGGGCATTATTGCAGGTAAAACTGAAATAAAAGTGCGCAGTGTAAAAATAGGCCAAATTGATCATGTTCGATTATCAGATACTCAAGACAGCGTTATTGCACGAGCGCAAATAGACAAAAACTATGATTCGCTTCTAACCGAAGATGCCAAAATTTGGGTCGTTAAACCACGCATTGATGAAACAGGTATTAGCGGAATGAGCACGCTATTGTCTGGTGTATATTTAGAGTTTTCGCCAGGTGAAAGTAAAGAATTAAAAGAGCGTTTTAAGTTACAAGATGAACCTGCCCTCATTGGTAAAGATGTTAAAGGTGGCCGTTTTAAATTAATGAGCTACAACGCTGAAGTGCTTGATGTGAGCACCGGTATATTTTTCAAAAATTATAAAATAGGTCAAATAGAAACCGCCACTTTTGATTGGGAAAATCAGGCAATGAAGTATGGTGTATTTATTAAAGAACCATACCAAAACCTAATAACCATGAACTCGATTTTTTGGGTGAACGCAGGGATTGAAATTGACCTATCTGCCGATGGCATCAATATTAATACGGGCTCTTTAAGCAAACTTTTAAAAGGCGGTATTTCGGTTGGCTTACCTGAGCAACAGGCCCCGGGTGAAATAGCACAGGATGGGCATAGCTTTTCATTAAGCCAAAGCTATAAAGAAGCGCTAGAAGAGCGTTTTTACGATTTTGATTACTACCTAATTGAATTTGAACAATCAGTTCGAGGACTACGCACAGGTGCTCCTGTAGAATATAGAGGTATGCGTGTAGGTACTGTTGTTGAAACCCCTGCCAATGTAATTGTTAACGGTAAGCCCGCTCACTTTAGAAACCACAATACGGCCGTTCCGGTACTTATAAAAGTAGAATACGGACGCTTGTATCATGACAGTGCTTCAGCAAAAGAGTATTGGCAAGGTAGTTTAAAAGGCTGGATTGAAAGTGGTATGCGCGCGTCGTTAAAGCCTGGTAATTTATTAACAGGTGCTGTGTATGTAGATTTTGATATATACCCAGATGCACCGCAAGCACACCTAGGTAAACTTGTTCAGTATGATGTTTTTCCAAGTATTTCTAGTGGGATAACTGTATTAGCAGATCAAGTTTCTGACGTACTTAATAAGGTAAACAACTTAAAAGTTGAAGACAGCTTGGCACAAATGCAAGCTACATTTACCGATTACCGAGCGCTTGCTAATGAAATGCGAGAGCTGCTAAGCCAAAAAGATACACAAAACTTACCGGGTGACTTTAACCGTAACTTTGAAAAGATGACAAAAAGCATGGAGCAATTTGAAGTCACTATGCGCCAATTTGATAAAACCATGGCCAGTTACCAAGCCGGTTCTGAACTTCATCATCAAATACAGCAAACATTAAAAGAGTTTAAACGTTTAAGTGAAGGTCTACAGCCTCTAACTCGCGGATTAAACGAGCAACCTAATATGCTAATTTTTGATAAATCATTACCAGCAGATCCAAAACCAAGGAAGCAATAATGAAATCGTTATTTTTAACTGCAAGTTTATTATTACTATTGGCAGGTTGTAGTTCATCAATACAAACTGCCACACAGTATTACCAGTTTGAGCAGCCTATAGGTGCATCATCTCGAAACGTTGCAAATACAGATGCACAATTAAGAATACAAACAGTTGTACTCAGAGGCGCTTTAAATAATTTAGGTATTGCTATGAAAGTAGATAGCAACCAAATTCATGCTGCAAATTACAACCTGTGGGGCGAATCGCCGGATGTAATGCTTACCGCAACAGCACAGCAAACACTTTTTAATGCTATGCCCAACTGGATGGTAATAAAGGGCTTACCGGTCATTACTGAACTCGATCAACAAACATTTTACGAACTAGAGTACGAAATTCATCACTTTAATGGTGACTTAAAGGGTAATGCAGATATATCAGGTCTTTGGCGATTATATTACACGCACCCAGAGACTGGCAGGCGTTTGGTCAGCATCCATAACTTTTCAAACTTAGTTGCTATTGATGATGATGGTTATGACGGTTTAGTTTCGGCACTTGAAAAAATATGGCTAAACATCAACCTAAATGTCGCTAAAGAAATAGAACAAGCAAGGCTGTAATTTTGATCTTATTGATTGCTTTGCACTAAAGAAGCACTTGTTCGTTAGCTAAAAAAGAAAAACTAAAGACAAACGTACAAGAACAAAGTGATTAAATAAACGCACTAACTACAGTTATAGTTTTACTCGCTGTCACTGTAGTTATAAATGTGAGGGCATAATGTCTCATAAAAAGGTCTTTTGTACTAAGTGAAAAACGAGCGCGAAAGATGTAAGAGACCTTTGGCAATTTGCTGTATATTCCAAATATATTACATCGATAAAATTTCATAATATTCGCCAATATTTGCCAACCTGGGCTACCGTTATATAGATTCAAATACCATTTCCGACATACCTTAAGACCTCACTAAAACCCCATTCGTAATTGTGCAATCAACTTTAAACTTAATATTATTTTTTACTTCAAATATCAAAGTATTTTTAATTAACAACACACCTCCTCTAGATTTAAACACAAACCTAATCCAGGCACATCCACCACACTATTTACCGATACCTTTTAAACCCTATTTTAGGTACAATGTATTTTGCATTCATTGTTTTAGGTTGTGTATTTATATACACGAATGTAATTAATGTATGCTCGTTTAATACCAATTCACTTAATTTAGAGTGCTATTTTAAGGTATTAAAACGGTGTCGATAACAAGGCATAAATTATCGAAAAGCAAGGAAATTAATAGTAAGAAGTAAAGATATTGTGCAGTGGGTAAATGATTTTTTAATTCTTACTTTGTTTTTAGCGAGTAAAAAATCAACGTTATAAAACTCTAAAGCCTACACAACTCTACTTACCATTTAATAGCTTTAAACCATTTATATATCACGTTTAATTATCTGTTTATAAAAGATAAAAGCGGTAGATGTAGTAACAATTAAGGTTAGTCCCTTAGTAATTGGATATTTTTTAAGGAAAATAATATGAAAAAAAGCATACTGCTTGGCTGTGCTATTAGTATTACTTTGTGTTCAATCACACAAGTAAATGCAACGGTTAATAATCAATTAAATAAAGGTATTTTTAATACCTCAAGTGCAAACTCTAATGCTGTTGCTAATGAACAGTTTGGTATTGAAATAAGCTCACAAACGAGTATTACATTTTTTGTAAATACATCTGACTGGGCTGATGTACATTATATTTTAAACAGCGATAATCAACATAATGCTCGCATGATTACAAATGGCTCACGTAATACCAGAACATTAACTGGCTTAAGCAATGGCGACATTATTAAGTACTCATATACTTATTTAGATAAAAGTGGAGCAGCTAAAGACTCACCTTGGAGTACCTATATTTTTAATGCTGTTGTTGATAGTACTGATTCAGATAATGATGGTGTTAATGACACCGAAGACCTATGCCCCAACACAGCAACTAATGTAGTTGTTGATGAAGTCGGTTGTATAATTGAACCTAATGATAATGAAGAAGAAGCTGACTTAGGCAGTATTGTTCCGTTATATAACAATTCAACAGTACTTGAGCATGCTATTTCTTTTGATCGTGGTGATGCACTCGTTACTCGCTTTGCAGACAGGGGGCGGGATCGCCATGCAAAAGAGGACCAATTTCAAGCTTACGATCACTATTTATCGCACTATTGGACACACCGTACCGCACAATTCGAATTTGTTGATTATGTTGCTAAAGGCGGCGATTCACTTGAAATCACTTTTATCACAGAGTGGAAATTAGACGCCAAAGAATTTAGAGCTTGGTATCGAGGTTTAAATACCGTTGCTGAATACCACGGTAACCTTGGCGGTGGAGTGATTGAATTAGATAATGGTAGTTATGACCATGATTTTAATAAAATAAGCGATACAGGTAATCAATATCGATATAAATTAGTTATTAATGATTATCGCCCATTAAATTGGGCTCCATCTAATGTTATGCCTCTAGAAGTTGGTCAACGTATGGAATTTGAAGTGAGCCAATTTTTAGATGTATCAGTCCCTGAAGGTCGTACTAATTATTACGGTACAACTTATTTATATATTATTGGTGAAGGTTTAGTGCCTTGGAAAACCGTTGGTAACTTTGATGACAAGAGTTCTGAACGTGAAAATTCATACCCAATTGCCCAAAATGGTCGCCTAGGTGGCGGTACCACTTTACCTTATAATTATACTGGCGAATCTGATAACCACTTTATGCAAATGGCTACTAATTTATCAAACGTAAACGGTCAAGCATTTGTAGAAGGTCGACGTGTTCACCACACTAATTTTACCACGGGTGGACACGACGAAAGTGTTGAAAATGGTATTTTCAATGAGCTTGTAGGCAAAGCTGGTACGCATTATGTTAATACATCTTGTTCTGGTTGTCATGAACGCAATGGTCGGGCTTCAGTGGCTGATACCGGCGCACCTTTGGATAAGTGGGTATTTGCAATCGCTGATGCTGACTATCAACCAGACCCTTTAAGAGGCTATGTATTACAGCCTAGTAATATTGGTATTAACTCTGCACTAGGTGAAGGCACTGTCACAATAGCCTCATGGACTGAAAGTAATGGTCTGCGCTCTCCGAATTATGAATTTTCTAGTGGTAGACCCGCACGTTTTTCTGCCCGATTAGCACCTCAGTTAGTCGGTCTAGGTCTGCTTGAGGCTGTTAGCGAAGCCACTATATTAGAGAGAGAAGATCAAGATGACCTTGATGGAGATGGTATTTCGGGTAAAGCGCGATTATCAATAGACCCACTTACGGGTGAAACGCGTTTAGGTCGTTTTGGCTACAAAGCCAGTGCAACGTCTATCAAACATCAAATTGCTGGTGCATTAAATACTGACATGGGAGTAATGACATCGGTAAAGCCAACACCTGATTGTGGTCCTAATCAAACAACCTGTGGAAATGAATTGGGTAGCGAGCTGTCCGATGAAAATTTAAATAATTTAGTTAAATATATTTCTTTGTTAGGTGTTCGTGCACAACGCGATCTTGATAACGATAATGTTATTCTAGGTGAAACCATATTTAATGAGATTGGGTGTGAAAGTTGTCATCGCAGCACAATGAAAACCAGTGAGTTTGCACCATTAGCCGAATTACGAAACCAAACTATTCGCCCGTTTAGTGATTTATTATTGCATGATATGGGCGAAGGTTTAGCCGATAATTTAGGCGCAGGTAATGCAACGGGCGCAGAGTGGAGAACAGCCCCTCTTTGGGGCCTTGGTTTATCAGCATGCGTAACCGGTGGTGTTACTAACCCTACTGGTTATCAGGGTGATGATGTGTGTAAGCCTGACGCTAACTATTTACATGATGGACGAGCGCGTACTATAAATGAAGCAATTATGTGGCATGGCGGCGAAGCTGAAAACGCCCGTATTGCCTATGAAAGCATCACTTCATCAGAACAATCAGCATTGTTAACATTTTTAAACTCACTTTAAAATGAGTTATTAACTATCGCTATTAACTTTGACTAAACTTATATCTGAGTCCGTTAAATTATAATGACATTTAGATTTATTACTTACAGTTCAAGTTAATAATTAAAGCTTATGCTATTTACCCTTACAGCATAGGCTTTTATTTTAAGTATCATGATCCGTTTTTTAACAGAGTGAAAGTTCAATACAAAATAGCTTTTAATCACAGCATTAAAATAAATGTTATTTGATGCATTTATTTATTGACTGAAGTTAAAAAGCAGATTACTTTTGCGCCGATGTTTTTACAGGCACAACAATAGCGGTTTGCACTCCTTGCACCGTCTGGCGCCAAAGCCAACGCGTTTCACTTAAGCTGCTATTTAACATAACTGTTTATGTGTCCCTCCCTCGCGTACAAAAGCAGTGACTTGGAAGATGATTTAACAACAAACTTATCACCTTCTTTGTTTTTGTATAAGCAGTTTAAAAATTAATACTATTTTAATTTTTATACATGCTTTTAATTTTGTGAATACTTAAATGCTTGAACCTTCTGCGTTGAGTTTACTACCACCGTTAGTGGTGGTTGTGTTGGCTGTTGTATTACGCCGCCCTATTTTATCTTTACTTATTGGTGCGTTAGTTGGTTTGGTTATAGCCGACCCTGCACAAGTACTTACTAACTTTGCAAGTACATCGCTAAAAGTGATGACAGACGAAACCATCGGCTGGCTAATACTTGTATGTGGTGGTTTTGGCGCTTTAATCGCACTATTAGTACGTACAGGTGGCGCGTCGGCTTTTGGTAAGTTAGCTCTTAAATACACCAAAGGTAAACGCTCATCTTTGTTTATGACCTTTTGCTTGGGTGTGGTTATTTTCATTGATGACTACTTAAATGCGCTTACCGTGGGTGAAACCATGAAACGCATTACCGATAAATTTAAAGTTAGCCGTGAAATGCTAGCTTATGTTGTTGACTCAACTGCTGCACCAATTTGTGTGCTTGTCCCTTTATCTACTTGGGCGGTATTTTTTGGTGGTTTACTTGTAGATAACGGTATTGCTGAAGAAGGCAAAGGTATTGCTGTTTATATTCAAGCTATTCCGTACATGTTTTACGCGTGGTTTGCAGTGCTTGTTGTTTTACTTGTTGTACTAGGTGTTATTCCTGCAATTGGTCCGATGAAAAAAGCAGAGCAAATGGCACAAATTGAGCAAGCTCAAGTTGACCCTGCCCAATACAATGACGTTCAAACAGCAGATGAATACGCGGTAAAAGCAGCTGAAGAAAACTTTGAAGATGCCGACCCTAAAGGTAAATTACGTAACTTTTTGGTGCCGATTATTTTACTGGTTGCATTTACTGTTTACTTTGAAATTGACGTATACAAAGGCTTATTAGCAACAATGGCGGTCACTCTCCCGTTATATGCATTACAAAAATTAATGAGCGTAAGTGAAATGATTGAGCGCATGCTTGATGGCTTTAAAAGTATGATCCCCGCGATTGGTACTGTTATAGCTGCGTTTATATTTAAAGATGTATGCGACTTAATTGGTTTGCCTCAGTTTGTTATTGGCAGCTTAAGCCCTTATATGACCGCTGCATATTTACCAGCCGTGGTATTTATTTCAATGGCTATTTTAGCGTTTGCAACGGGGTCTAGCTGGGGTATTTTTGCTGTATCAATTCCGATTGTTATGCCACTGGCAAATGCGGTTGATGCAAACATACCACTGGTCATTGGGGCCCTATTATCGGCTTCTTCTTTTGGTAGCCAAGCGTGTTTTTACTCAGATTCAACCGTACTCGCAGCGCAAGGTTCTGGTTGTAATTTAATGAGCCATGCTGTTACACAATTGCCATACACGCTAATTGCTGCGACATTAGCTGTTATAGGCTTTTTAATAATGGCTTAATTTGCTTAAATAAAAACCCCAATGTAGTAATACATTGGGGTTTATTTTTAGCTACATAAGTAAAGCTTATTTTTGTAGTTTAATACCATTGTAATAGGCATCAAGCGTTGTGATTTTTGTTTGATTAGGTAAATCAGCAAAGTCACTTTCTATAAACTTAGTCCCGCGTAATTGCACATTTAAACGTGCCGCATTAGGGTTAAGCATTGTTTGCTTGTAGTAGTCTTTTATATCTGCAAGCGTTACTTTTTCAACTTCATCAATCAGCTTTTGCTTAGAATCAAAGGTAAAGTTTTCACGATACCAATCGCTTATAAGTGGGCTCATTTCGTCACTTAAGTTTTTAGGCTGCTCTTTAAGTGACACAAGAGTTGAGTTTTTAAGTTGCTCAAACGTCTCTTCACTCATGTTATCAAGCTCAACCGCATACTCTTTTTTAAATTTATCGAAACGCGCTTGAATTTCTTTAGGACCTTTTACTGGTGTTTGTATAAACAAGCCAATTGCCGAATAATCTTCAATTGGGCGGGCTAACGCACCTACTGCGTATGCAAGTTGCTCCTCAGTACGCATTTTATCAAACGCAACTGTTCTAAAGTGGCTTTGTAGTACAGCTGCTTCTGCTTTTTGTTTGTAACCCGCAACAGGGTGAACGGTCATATCAACCACAGCTACATCGGCTACATCAATATCTTTTTGCAGTACCAGCGTTTCGCCAGGTTGTGGCAACCATGCTTTACTGCGTGCAAATTCACTGTGTTTATGATTACTTGGTAATGTTGCACTTAACTCTTGTGCAATCGCGTCTATATCTTGCTGATTGTAGTTACCGTAACTAAATACTCGTAAATCGTTTTGTGCAAACGTAGCTGTTTTTAATTGTGCTAAGTCGGCAACACTCAGTGAGTCAGCGGCTTTAATAAGCGCATCTGTATCAAAGCCACCTGTACGCGTTAGTTTTGAATACTCGCCAAATGCTTGTGCATACGGAAACTGCTTTTGTTGATTTAGTAAATTACGTTTAAAACGATCTACCGCTTGGCTAAATGCTTGTACTGTTTCATCGGCTTTTAATCCGGTTAAAGCTTGTTTAAGCAATACATCTTGCTTATCTGTAAAACCACTCATAGATAAAACAAGACCATTACTCGGTGCTAAGCTGACGCTCATACCGGCGATTGCTGCTTCAGTACTTAACTGACTTTGTTGAAGATTGTATAAATCAGCCCAAACAGAATAAAGGACCTCTGCTTTAATATCGTTCAAACCAGGTTGAGTATTTATATAAACTTCAACAAGCCCTTTTGGCTGCTCTACAAATTTTTGACTTGCTTGGCGCCATACTTTTACACCATTTTCATCGTAAGCAAGTTCTGGGTGTTTTTGCTCTTTAAATGCTTGCGTTTTTATTGCAAAATTTTCAGGCAATAAATTGTTTACTGTTGGTAGTGCTAACTTAAATTCGCTTGGTTTTTTCCAGCTGGCAATTTCATCATCGCTAATATCACTGATGCGGTATTTGCCGTCGTAAAAGTGTAGTTGTGAGTCTGTCTCTTCTTGCTGCGATACATACCAAATACGAAGGGTATCGGCATTTAACTGCTCAAGTACATTACTTATAGCGTCAGCGTCAAACTTTGCATAATAATAAGGTGCATTAATAGCGTGATTTAACGGATAGTCTTGCATGCTTTGCGTAAGCGAGCTTACATAATTAAATTCATCACCTTTTTCTAAAAACTTAAACTGGTTATTAAGGGAAGTACGAATCTCGTTGAAGTACTTGCTATTAACACCTTCTTTTTTAATTAAATCGATGTACTGCATAATAGTCGCAACTATTTCGTCACGATTTTTCATGCCTTCATCGGTAAGCTCTACATTTACATTTAACGAACCGTAGTTGCCATATTGATTTGGTGCAGCTGAAGCTGAAAGCTGAGACACCCACCCTTTATCACGAAGAAGTTGCGCTGGGCTGCCCGGCATTTCATTACTTAGTAAATACGCTACAAATCGGTTTGGTTTAAGCGCAAATTCGCTATTATTATTAGCAATGGTGAAATCAAGTTGTAGCTGCTTTACATCTTCATTTGGTGCATAAAACACGCGTTTTCCGCCAGCGTTATCAAAATCAAGTTTTGCAGTTACTGTTGGTTTTTCAATGTTTTTATTTTTTATATCAGCAAAATATTTTTGCGCTTTTTGCTCCATTTCAGCAATAGGTAAATTAGAAATAAGCGCAACTTTCATAATATTTGAAGAGTAATATTTATTATAGAAATCAACCGTTTCTTTATGAAGTGAACTGTTTTCTTTATCGCCAAGCGTTTCTAGGTTACCAATTAAAAAGCGATTAGCGGGGTGATCGCCCATCATTTTACGCGCGAGTTTAAATTGACCAAAAAAGTCCATTTCGCGGCGCATTGACCACTCTGCGTTCACTGCATTTTTTTCTTTATCTGTGTACTCAGGGTATAACTTAGGCGCTTTGAAAAAGTCAGCAAAACGGTCTAACCCTTCATCAAATGCGTCGTTATTAATTTTAAACATGTAATTAGTAATATCGAGCCACGTGTAAGCATTGTGCGCGCCACCATTTTTGGTCATAAAATCAGAATACCCTTTTGTGTCTGGGTAGCGATCTGTGCCTAAAAACAGCATGTGCTCTAAATAATGCGCCATACCTTGTTGCGACATTGGGTCGTGCAGTAAACCAACACCAACGCTTAGTGCCGCTGCAGATTTTTCAGCCCCTGGATCTGACACTAAAATAACTTCAATGTCGTTTGCCAGCTTAAGTGTTTTATATTCGCGGTTATCGTTAGGACTTACAACTAACGTATCTGATAGTAAAGAGGTCTGAGGCGCCACTGAAACCGAAGCCGTATTTGAACAACCACTTAAAACTGCAAGTGCGATTGCACTAAAACCAATAATCTTTTTCATTTTTGTTTTCCATTAAAAAGTATTGCGCAAAATAGCGTGCGCCAATTCAAAGCAATATAGTTAAGCTAAACTAACATTTTCAATTAATAACTTTCTACAAAATAACGCTATTTTGTGTAACACATTGTGAAAAATGTCTTCATAATCGGCTACTAGTTGGGAGTATGCCAACCTTACAAGATTAAAAATCATTCAATATCAAAAGATACGCAAATTCTAAATAATAATAAGGAAAAACAATGGAAAAAATCATCATACTTGCCATGTTTACACAAGTTACGCTTTCACTGGTTGTCATGCTCATTATGGGTAAAAGGCGCTTTGCTGCAGCTAAAAACAAACAACTAGATTTAAGCGATTTTAAAACAATGCAATTAGATAAGGCTGGCGACACTATTAGAGTTGCAGATAGAAACTTTTCTAATCAGTTTGAAATACCAGTGCTTTTTTACGCGGGGTGTTTACTTGCACTGCAACTAAATAGTGCCAGTACACTTGTGGCAATACTGGCCTGTTTATTTGTAGCAACCCGTATTGTGCACAGTGTTATTCATTTAGGTAAAAATAACGTACGCGCACGTTTTAACGTGTTTTTACTAGGTTGTATTTGTGTGTTTTCAATTTGGCTAGCAATGGTTTGGCGAGTAATGCTTTAAACAGCTCATGCTATGCAGTAATGTGAAAGGCAATTTACGCCTGCCACATTACTATTAGATTAGATTATTTAGCACATATTAAGCGAGGAAGCACAAGTAAAAAAGCGCCTAAAAGCCACCCTAGCCCACCGCCAGAACTACTATCTGAGCTTATTGGTGCACCTGAGTCAATTAACGTATTTTCAGTTACAGTAAGGCCAGCAGCAGAATTCGGGTCATCATCCATCACGGTTACACTTTGAATAGTTACTAAATTAGCACTGCTAAAGCTTACATCACTGCTTGAGCATTGCTCAGCGGTAATATCAACAACCGGCATATCGTTGCAATGAACCAGCGCTACAATTTTATCTAAAGTCGACTGACTCGCAGCTGTAATTTGTCCAAATACTGTAAAGCCGCCGTTTTGTGTATCTAGTGCTGCATTTCCTGCGCTGTTATCAGCCATATTAAAAAACCACTGACTTGTAGCGCTATTTTCATTGCCTGATAACTTAGCCATCGCAATGGTGCCTTTAACGTTTGAAAAAACAGGCTCATTTTCTACGGCTGGCTTTGTAGTAATCGCATCTAATGAATCGGAGTATGTAAATCCACCACCTTGAATAACAAAGTTACTTATTGAACGGTGAATCACTGTTTCGTTATATGAATCGTCTTGAACGTAACTTAAAAAATTTGCGACTGTTTTAGGTGTTTGTTGATCAAATAAGTTAATTTCTATGACACCTTGGCTCGTGTTCATTTCGACAATAGTGGCAGCACTTGTAAAGCTTGCTGCAGCGAGTACTGAGCCAAGTAAAAGTTTTTTCATGTTATATTCCCATTGTTATTTTTTAGTTAATTGTTAATGTGTTAACACATTAATACCATAGGCGACTAAAATCGATTCTGAAGTGTGAGTTTATACAAATTAGACCGCGTTAATAACAAATTAATTACATATAGCATTACTTATATTCTTTTTAGCTATATAAATCGAACCATTTAAAATTAAATCATCTTAAAAGCACACCTACTTTTTGTTACCTTTAAAAAAACACAAAACAATAGGAACTGACAATGCAACATACTAAGAACACAATTTGCGACTTTGGTTTACACCGAGGCGAAGCTTACACAAAACTACCCGCTAGCTTTTTAACGTGGATGATTGCAGCAAATCATGAAAAATCTCAATACGCGAGTAAAGAGTTAAAGCGCAGAGAAACTGCTGCGACAAGCCGTAATTAAGATGAAATGTAAATAAGTACGTTTTTTTCGCATAAAACTAGTTTAAACTAGCCGCTCAATAAATTAAGTGGGCCTTAATAGACAGGTATTTTATGCGAATAATTATTTTATTTTCAGTTTTTTTAAGCGTACTTGGGTGTACATCGGCTACAACCGACTCAAGTGTAAATAACTCTCCTGCAACTCAATATCTTACTGTACTTCATACTAACGATAATCATGGGCGCTTTTGGCACAACGAAAAAGGCGAATACGGTATGGCCGCTCGCAAAACGTTAATTGACTCTTTACGTAATGAAGCCCAAAAGCAAGGTCATGCAGTATTACTACTCTCTGGTGGTGACATTAATACAGGTATTCCTGAGTCAGACTTACAAAAAGCAGAGCCTGATTTTAAAGGTATGTCTTTGATTGGTTACGATGCAATGGCATTGGGTAATCACGAATTCGACAACCCTATTGATGTTTTAAAGCAACAGCAAAAATGGGTGAATTTTCCTTTTTTATCAGCCAATATATTTGAAAAAGAGTCAGGCGAACACGCGTTTGATAGCTACAAAATATTCAAAAAGAATGGATTAACTATTGCTGTTATTGGTTTAACAACAACCGACACAGCTAAAATTGGTAATCCTCAATATATTGGGCACTTAGAGTTTAAAGACCCTGTTGACGTTACAGCAAAACTAGCTAAAGAAATAAAAGCTAAGTACAACCCTGACATTACAATCGCGCTTACTCATATGGGTCATTATGTTGATGCTAACTTTGGTATTAATGCACCGGGTGATGTAACACTCGCTCGCTCACTGCCTGCAAACACTCTTGATATGATCATTGGTGGTCACTCTCAAGAACCTGTTTGTATGAGTGAAACGAATGTAAATGACGACAATTTTAAACCTGGCCTAGCCTGTAAACCAGACCAACAAAATGGTACTTATATTATGCAAGCCCATGAATGGGGTAAGTATGTTGGTAAAGCTGAGTTTAAGCTTGAAAATGGTAAATTAACGTTACTAAACTACAAACTTATGCCAGTTAATTTGTATGTTGATAAAGTGCAAGCTGATGGCTCTACTAAAGAAGTATTAGCAAACGAGTACATTAAACCAGACCCTAAACTTGAATCTTATTTAGCGGTATACCAAGCTAAAGGAGCTAAACAAATTGAAGGTACCATTGGTGAAGTAGATGCACGCTTAGAAGGCGACAGAAACAAAGTTCGTTACCAACAAACAAACCTTGCACGTGTAATTATTCAAGCTCAAATGGATGTAGTAAATGCAGACTTTGGATTAATAAGTGGCGGTGGTATTCGCAGCTCAATAGATGCTGGTAAAGTAAGTTATAAAGATATTTTAAAAGTACACCCTTTTAAAAACCGTATTACTTATATGGATTGGCAAGGCAGTGATTTATGGGATTACTTAAATACAGTAACGAGTTTCCCACCGGATGCTGGCGCTTACTTACAGTACCATAAACTATCGTTTGAACGTAAAAATGGCCAACTAGTTAATGTGGTTATTAATGGCCAACCTTTGAACAAAAATAAAACGTACCGCATGAGTATAAATAGCTATAACGCATCAGGCGGTGATGGTTATCCTGCGCTTACAAATAAAGAAGGCTTTGTTAGTACAGACGAAACAGATGCCCAAGCGCTACAAGACTTTATATCAAAAAACAGCCCTCTTAAAACGGCTGAATTTACCCCTAAATAAATGAAGATAATAATAGGAAAGTAACTGTGTTACTTTCCTATTATTTCAATATTGCCTTTTCTAATATTTGCCAGCCCATAACTATGCAGTCGAGAACGCGACCCTTCTCCATATGCTTTTGGGGGATAATATAACTCTTTCTCTTCAGGACATTCGTTAAGCACTTCATCTAATGCCGCACGTATTTCGCTCAAGGTTTTTTCTAGACTATTATTAAAGTTAGGTCTTTTTCTAACTGTATGGCCAAGCTCAATCAACCTATAAAAATACTTGTTAGCGAGCTCTAGAAGCTCCCCTGGTACATCTTTATTATGACTAAGCGCTACATCATCGTTATTTGTACAATACTCTACAAGTGCTAAATAAAAGCATAATGGCTTATTAGCTAAACTTATTTTTTGTTCTGGATTACAGCTACTCGATAGTGTTTTATCGCTAAGATCAACAATAAGTACAAGCGGCGTAGGCTCAGTAATTATTTGATGCTCTGTATTGATCAATTGTTTATTACTTTGCTTAATAAACGCAAATTTTATCCAAAAGCTAACTAACACACTTAAAACAAAAAACATTAAATAATAAATAACATGACTTAACGTAAAGTGAGTGTGCTTAACGCTAAATACAACTAATACAAACCCGCTGCTTGTACTCAAGCTACGTATTATTTGGTTGGGCTTTATAGGTGTTACCATCTCGCTTTTAGGTACTATAGTAACAACCCTAAGATCATCCGAATCGATGTAGCTATTTAAGGCTTTAATGTAGCTATTAACCGCGTCTTTATTGCCTGAGTGTTTAAGCAGCTCATTTGATAAATCAAGTAAGGGTAAGTCTAGTGCTATTTGCTTCTCTATCTGAATTATTTTTTGTTTAACTACTTGCTGGCTTTTTTGAGTTACAGAAATATAAAAAACAGACGATAGTATTAAATATAAACATAGTAAAACAAGTGATTGCTTATATTTATTCATCATCAGCTTCCTCCTTTAAGTTTACTGAGCTAGTACCGCAACTCCAAAACGGCTGCACATTTTGATAGTAGTGCAACCTTTGATCTTTAGACATAGCAAGTAAGTTTTCCTGAACTGCACACAACAAATCAGTATTGTTTTGCTGCATTTTTAAATACCACCTTGTTCCAGAAATATTATTACTCAATGGCGTAATATAGTTTTTTGAAAAGCGTTTTTCGTCACTCTCTTTCCAAAATGAAGCAATAATATCGACTTTTCCGTCGGCGAGTAAATCACGTAATTCATTATGAGAACTAGCATAGGTAATTTTCAAATTAGCTAAATTAATATCCAGCTCTTTAAATGCCTGCTTTGGCAATATGTGCCCTGAGCGGCTAGTTGGATAATCAAGTAAACCTATACGCTTATCTAAAAAGTACTGTTTTGTCATGCGAGGTTTTTCTTTAGACGATATAAAAAAGGCAGTGTAATCAGAAAAGCCAACAACGGGCTGGTAGTTATAAGTCGACTCAGCTTTGAAGGCGGCCATAATATTATTTTTAGCTAAAATTAAGTCAGCAATTCCTTTACCAACAAACTCAAAGCTTTCTGCGGTTCTATACCCCCAATACCCTTTTACAGAGCCATATTGTTTAGCCACTACGTTATCAGAACACAAATTCTGTGTTAATAACTTGGCTATTTTTTTCGATTGCGTGAAAATAATTAGCTGGCCTTTATTACTTGTTGCAGTTGTTTGACATTCTGTTGAGGTTTCAATCATAACTGGAAAATGCAAATCATCGTTGTATACACTAACTTGACCACAAATCCACGTAACGACCAATAATAGAAACAAAAATGTAACAATTAACACTTTGTGCAACACGATATTTTTAAAATTCAAAGTAATGCTATTCAAAAAAAGACTATATTGTGCATTTGAACAATTTTGCTTACTTATTACAACAAGTAATTTTACCTGTTAAATATAAACCATTGATTTATATAAAATCTAAATAAGAAATTATGAATTTTAATAAGTCCTTCCTATCAACGCAAAAAGTGAGGACAATTGACCGCATTAGCTTATAGCAACCCCATGAAATATTCATTTAGGAAGTTCTAATGCATAACAGTATAAAGTACTCGATATCCTCTGCACTTTTGGTTAGTGCGATATTCACAAGCACCGACTCACATGCTTGGGGTCAAAATGGTCATCGTATTGTAGGGCAGATTGCACAATCTCATATAAGCGAAACAACTAAAGCAGCAATTAAACCTTATTTAGATGGTGAGTCACTAGCTCAAATATCAACGTGGCCTGATGAAATGCGCTCTGCTCCTGGTGAGTTTTGGCAAAAGAAATCATCTCGTTGGCATTATATTAATGCAGCACCGGGTAAGTCTTTCAGCTTCAACCACGAACATACTAAAAACAAAGAATCTGTAAGTAATATCCTTGAAGGTATTCACTACTCAATGCAGACACTTACAGATACCAACAGTACGTTAGATGCTAAACAGTTCAGTTTGCGTTTTTTAGTACATTTGGTAGGTGATAGTCATCAACCATTTCATGCTGGTAGAGGTGAAGATAGAGGTGGTAACCGTATTAAGGTTTCATTTTTTAACGAAGAAACAAATCTTCATAGCCTTTGGGATACAAAGCTAGTTGAAAACGAGCACTTGTCGTTCACTGAATACGCGCAATTTATTGATACAAATAACAGCGAGTTAATTGCACAGTATTTACAAAGCTCTCCTAAAACTTGGGTTGAAGAATCGCACAACTTAGCAACAAAAATTTATAAGTACACCAACGATGAAGTTGGATACAGCTACATTTATAACAATACGCCTATCGTAAAAACGCGCTTACAACAAGCGGGTATTCGATTAGCTGGATTACTAAATGCCTTATTTGACCCTTCTGCAAAAGAGTTAGAAACGGCACTGAAAATGACGACTGATAAATAAACTGTATTAAATTTATATAACCTACACACGGGAAATCAACATTATGACTAAGCTTCGCCTTTCGAAATTAACTGGAGCGGTAATTTTAGCGCTAGGTGTTTCTACAAGCGCAATGGCTGCTGATACTTCATCTGCAATGCGTGGTAAAATTACAACGCCTTCAGGTGGCAGTGCTGCAAACGTTAAAATCAAAGTAGTTCACCAACCAACGGGAACTATTAGCGAACTAACTACAAACGAAAGTGGTACGTTTATCGCTAATGGCTTACGTGTAGGTGGTCCTTACATGGTTATCATCGACTCTGATACGTTTAACGATACCACTGTTGAAAATATCTACTTGAACCTGGGTGAAACTTACCGTTTAAGCTCGCAGCTTGCTCCGCGAAACATCGAAAAGATTGAAGTGTCTGGTTATAAAATTGTTCAACAATCAGGTGGTTCTAGTAGCACATTTGGCTCTGACACAATTGAAAATATGCCAAGCTTTAACCGTGATATTAAAGATATTGCGCGCTTAAACCCGCTTGCCAGCATTAATGGTAATGGCGAGCTAACGTTTGCCGGTAGTAACCCTCGTTCAAATGGTTTAACTGTTGATGGCATCGGCCAAAACGATGATTTTGGTTTAAGTTACGGTGGTTACCCGACTTCACAGCCTCCAGTTGCACTTGATGCTATTGAACAAATTTCTGTTGATGTATCTCCATTCTCAGCTTCTAAAGGTAACTTTGGCGGCGGTACTATTAATGCAGTAACAAAATCAGGTACGAACGAATTTAAGTTTTCTGGCTTTTACGAAACATCAACTCCCGATATTGCGGGCGATGTAGACAGTATTTCTCAAGTATATGCAGATGGCCGACCGGCTTTAGATGAAGATGGTCATCGTACATATGTTATTGAAAAAGTTGAGCCAATCCAAACTGAAAAACGCTATGGTTTTAACGTTGGCGGACCATTGATCGACGACACTTTGTTTTATTTTGTAAACTACAATAAATGGACAAGCGAACTTGATTTGGATTATGGTTTTGAAGGTTCAGGCGCAACGAATGAGTACGACGTAACAGAAGATAACTACAATAATTTTCTTAATATTTTAAGTAATGAATATGGATTAACTGACTCTTTAGGTGGCGATCCTAAAGATACGAACGAATCATTGCTTGTGAAGTTAAGCTGGAATATTAATGATGCCCACCGTCTAGATTTCACTTACCAATGGCAAGATGACAAAGACGAAACAAATGTTGGTACTGGCGGAAGCACTGTAAGTTTAGCGTCAAGCCGTTACACTTACGCCACTAAATTTAATAATTTTGCGACTAAATTATACTCAGACTGGAATGAAAACTTTTCAACTGAAATTGGTATAGCTTATAAAGATGTTTCATCTAGAAGCTTAACAAATTCTGATATCGGTTTCGTTAAAGTTGAAGAATACTATCGTGGTCCTGCTTACGAGTTTGGTACCGACGAATTCCGCCATGCAAATAGCGCATCAACTGAAAACTTAACACTCACGTTTGATGCAACTTATTTAATGGATGACCATGAGATTAACTTTGGTATGCAGTATGAGTCGTTAAACTTATACAACTTATTCGCTTCCAATTCATTAGGCTCTTGGGAGTTTGATAACTTTGAAGGCTTCGAAAACCGTGAAGTTGGTAACTACGACGGTACTTACGATTTTTCTTACAGTAACGCATTTACAAACAATCCAAATGACACTGCATACGATGCAACACGTAACCAATTAGCGCTTTACATTGAGGATACGTTTTACGTTGGTGACGATTTAGAAGTAACTGCAGGCATTCGCTATGAGCGTTTATCATCAGATGATAAACCAACACGTAATGAAAATTTTGTTAATGCTTACAGCGCATTATATGGAGTTGATGACTTCAATAACCAAGAGAACCTTGATGGCTTAGATATTTTTCTACCACGTATAGGCTTTAAATATTATGCAACTGAAGCATTAACCATCAACGGTGGCATAGGTCGCTTCCAAGGTGGCATTCCAAATGTTTGGTATAACAACTCATTCCAAAATGATGGTATTACAATTGTTGAACCGACAGAAAACTTCGTTAACAACTATTATGCAAACAACCAAGCTGATATTACACAAGTGCCTGACGCAATTAAAAATTCGTTAGTGCAAGGTACTGGTAGTACAAACTACATTGACCCTGACTTTAAATTACCTTCAAGTATTCGTGCTCAAGTTGGTTTTGAATATGAGTTTGACTCAGAATTGCTTGGCGATGGATTTAAATGGCAAGCTGAAATTGCTTACCATAAGAAAGAGAACGAAGCTGTATGGCATAACACGGCTATCCAAGCTGTTGGTTTAGCTGCCGATGGTGAGCGTGTAATCAACGAAAGTATTTATAGCGGTGACCTTGCTCAAAACTTTGATATTGCAATGACTAACTCATCTGACGATGGCCGTTCAATTATTATCTCAACGGGTCTTGCAAAAGAGTTCGAAAATGGTCTTTACGTTTCAGCAAGCTACGCACACCAAGACGTAACAGAAGCATCTTCTGGCTCTTCTTCACGTGCACAAAGTAATTATCAGTACAACATAACACGTAATCGTAATGAAGATTTTGCTGACCGTGGCTCTTATGAAGTAGAGCACAGCTTTAAAGTTAATTTAGCGTATAACACTGAATTCTTTAGTGGCTACGCAACTAAGTTTAACGTATTTTTTGAACGTCGTTCGGGTCGCCCTTTTAGCTACACTATGGGTATGTACCAAGAGCGCGGCCTAGGTGATACTAAAGACTTTGATAGTAGCTCAGCTTACTTAGCTTATATACCTACAGGTGCCGATGATCCAAATGTAAACTGGGATGAGTCTGGTTTATCTTGGAATGAATTAGAAACGCTTCTAAATCGTGCTGGTATATCAGAGCGTGGTGAAATTTTAGGTCGTAACTCAGGAACTCAACCTTGGGTAACTACTATGGATGTAAGTATCAAACAAGAAATACCTGGCTTTGCCGAAGGTCACAGCGGTGAAATTTATTTCATGGTTGATAACTTTGCAAACTTATTAAATAGCGATTGGGGTGTTGAAAAACGTTTAGGCTTTTCTGACCAAGCTGTATATGACTTTGAAGGTCTGGATGCTGAAGGTCGTTACAAAATTGACCCTCGACACGACGGTGCTGACGTTCGTAACTATAGCCAGTATGTAACTAGTTCTTCTGCATGGCAGGCTAAAATTGGTATTAGCTACAAGTTTTAAACCTTAAAACTGCATCAATAACTTGTTAAGTTATTTGTAAGTGACAATAACCCATTGCAAATTTGTAATGGGTTTTTTATTTTACCCCTACAATTTCACATGTTTGTCATAAAGCCCACGTAATATATACCCCGAGTATAGAGTTATTACTCAAAAAAACACTCAAATAGACGAAAATAGTACTATTTATTAAAAATATATTGCAGTTGTATTTTATTTGTAACGAATAAATAAGGTACACTAGTAACGGATTTTGAATAAATGAACTTCAACTGTTTATTTTGAAAAATTTAAAATAAAAATATAAAAATTTAATTAATAACTACACGGGAAAATTAAATGAAAACTCAACTTCGCAAAACAGCTCTTTCACTTGCTATCGCAGCATGTGTTGGTGTGAGTGGTGCTGCAATGGCTAACGAAACGACCTCTGCAATTAAAGGTCAAGTAATGGGGCCTAACGGCAACCCAGCAGCCGGCACTAAAGTAACAATTTTACATGTGCCTTCTGGATCAGTAAAAACAACTGAAGTAAATGACGCTGGTTACTTTACAGCTAAAGGCCTGCGTGTTGGCGGTCCTTATAAAGTAGTTGTAGACTCTGACGTATATGCAGACCAAGAATTCAATAACATTATATTAAATATTGGTAATGACTACCCTGTAAATGTTTCTCTTGAGTCACAATCAAGCATGGAACAAATTGTAGTTACTGGCGCGCCAATTAGCGCAATGTCTGGTGGTACTGGTCCTGCGTCTACATTTACGCTAACAGATCTTGAGAACCAACCTGCTATTAACCGCGATTTAAAAGATATTATTCGTATCGACCCGCGTATAACAATTGATGATAGCCGTGGTTCAATTAACTGTGGTGGTGGTAACCCTCGCTACAACAGCTTAACGCTAGACGGCGTTCGTATGAACGATAACTTCGGCTTAAGCTCAAATGGTTACCCTACAATAAATGCTCCTTTTTCTTTCGATTCGATTGAACAAGTTTCAGCTGAACTTGCACCGTTTGACGTTCAATACGGTGGTTTTACATCGTGTAACATCAATGCTGTAACGAAATCTGGCGGTAATGAATTACATGGCGGCGTATTCTTCGATTATACAAATGACTCTATGCAGGGTGATTCAATTGAAGGAGAAGATTACGATGCAGGTAATTATACAGAAAAGCGCTACGGCTTTAATGTTGGCTTACCATTAATCGAAGACAAACTATTTTTATTTACTTCATATGAAAAACTTGAAGGTGTAAAACAGTTTAACTACGGCGGCCTAACAAGTGGTAGTGTTACTGCTGATGACCTTTCTCGAGTTCAAACTGCCTCACAGTCTCGTTACAACTATGACGCTGGTGGCATGCCATCAAGTTCACCGATTGAAGATGAGAAAATTCTAGTTAAATTAGACTGGAATATCAACGAAAGTCATCGTGCTAACATCATTTATAACTACAACGATGCATTCACAATCTCTCAATCAGATGCTGACAATGATGAGCTTTCATTATCTAACCACTTTTATGAGCAGGGTGCTGAGTTTACATCAATAGTAGCTTCACTTTACTCTGATTGGTCAGATGACTTCTCTACTGAAGTGCGTATTGGTAAATCTGAACTAGATGCTCGTGTTGAATCTTTGGATGCAGCAAGTAGCTTTGGTGAAATGCAAATCAACACCGCGAATGGCGGTACAATTTATATTGGTCCAGATGATTCTCGTCAGTCTAACGATTTAAATTATGATACTACAACCGCTAAGTTTGCCGGTACATATTATCTTGACCAACATACAATTACTGCTGGCTATGAGTATGAAGAAC
Source organism: Pseudoalteromonas sp. FUC4 (assembly GCF_008370255.1). Classification (GTDB taxonomy): domain Bacteria; phylum Pseudomonadota; class Gammaproteobacteria; order Enterobacterales; family Alteromonadaceae; genus Pseudoalteromonas. The sequence continues at coordinate 502,931 of NZ_SEUI01000002.1, forward strand.
TAGAAATATTTAATCAATTCGTGCAGCACACAGAAGGTGAATGGCGTTTTGCATCGGTTGAAGACTTTGAAAATGGTATTGCTTCCTCACTTGCATATGACAATGCTGCAGGTACGAACAACCCAACTGACCTAGCCGCTAATTTTTCATACGCACAACATACCTTTTATATCCAAGACGAATATAGCTTTACGGATATTGATGCTAGCTTAACATTCGGTCTTCGTTACGATAAATATACTAGCGATGATAAACCAAATCTAAATGAAAATTACGTTAGCCGTTATGGTTTCAGTAACCAAAGCACATTTGATGGTGTTGACTTAATACAACCTCGCGTGGGCTTCCAATGGTATGCAACCGACGCACTTGAAGTTCGTGCGGGCGTAGGTCTATTTTCAGGTGGTAACCCTAATGTTTGGTTATCTAACTCGTATTCAAACGATGGTATTAGTAAAGCAACAAGTAGTATCTATGATTTGAGTGATACATACTTTGTACTAAACAAAGATGGTGAATACGACCCGTTTGTAGATTTATTTATTCCTCAAAATGTTAACGGTGGCACTCCTGGATACGAAGTTCCTCAAGAACTTTATGATAAAGTAGCAGGCTCTGGTGCTGGTGACTCAAATGTAAATGCTGTAGCTTCAGACTTTGAGATACCATCAGAATGGAAGTACTCATTAGGTGCGACTTTCACAACTGAAAATGAATACGTAATCTCACTTGATTACTTATATTCTAAAAAGAAAGATGCGGCTACCTTAATAGATCTTGGTCTAATGGATTCTGGTAAAACAACATTTGATGGACGCCCTCTATATGTCGGTAAAGATGACGTTCTTAACCCTGGTAAAACTCGTTCACGTGACTACTTACTTACCAATGTAAACGGTGATAGCGGCGACTCATCAGTTATCTCATTAGGCATAAGCAAACAGTATGATAATGGCGTTAACTTCAGCTTTGGTTACGCATACACAGATTCTGACGATGTTAACCCAATGAATAGTTCTGTTGCTGATTCTAACTATAGCAATATAGCACTAACAAATCCTGGTAATCCTGGTGTTGCATCATCTGATTACGAAATTCCGCATCGCTTTACATTGACTCTTGGTTATCAGCATGAGTTTGTTGATGGTTACGCTACTCGCTTTAACTTATTCGGTGAAGCATACAAGGGTCTTCCATATAGCTACACATACAATAGCAGCGATAGAGCATTCGGCGATTTAAACAACTATGGTTATGGTAGTCGTCAATTATTATACGTACCACTTGAAAACGATCCTAATGTTGTCTATGACATGAGTGCAGACGAAATCAACGAGTTCAATGATTTCATTGCTTCTGAAGGTCTTGAGCGTGGTGAAATTACTGGTCGTAATTCGCAAAATGCGGATTGGTTTGTTAAGTTTAACTTTAAGTTAACACAAGAGCTTCCAGGGTTTATGGAAGGCCATAAAGGTGAGGCATTTTTCGTAATTGATAACCTTACTAACCTTTTAAACGATGACTGGGGTGTACTTAAAAAAGGCGCTTTCGTAGGTAACAAAGTAATCAAAACGTCTATTGATGATCAAGACCGTTACGTATATTCAGACTTTAATTCTAGTAATGTAGGTACAACTACTGAAAGTAGTGCGTCTGTATGGCAAATGCGTGTAGGTGTTCGTTACACTTTCTAATTTAGAATTGTAAACTAATACATTTTTAAAAGCCCACTTTGTGGGCTTTTTTATGTCTTTAATTTATTATTTAACTTTTCAAAAATACTCACTAACGCTTCATATTCTTCGTTAGTCAGAGTACTCAGTAATTGTTTTTCCCAATTCAATGCATCAGGCGCTATTTGTTCATATAAGCTTTGACCTGCTTTGCTCAGTACAAGTAAGGCCGCGCGTTTGTCCTGCTCATTTAACTCACTTATCACTAAACCTTTATCTATTAAAACTTTTACCGCACGCGACACTGTCGACTTATCCATATTTGCTTGCGTGCATAAATCCTTTGCGTTGCTTTGGCCATACTGCGCTAAATTAGCAAGTATTCGCCACTGGGGAATATTTAAACCGTACTTAGTTTGATAAACCTCGGCAAAGTCGTTACTTACACGTGTTGCTACATTCGTTAATTGATAAGGTAAGAACGTTGCTAAATCAATTTTCATTTTTGGTTATCCCAGTTTTATAAGGTTTACTTTGGTGTTCATTAATATTTACGCAGGTACGTAGTTGCACATTTGATATTAGTCTCACTTGAGAGTATCTTAACTGAAATAAAAAGAATATTAAACCAACCCCTCTCACAGGAGTCAGTAATGACGACACAATTAAGTTATATGACCGGTTTTGGTAATGAATTTGAAACACAAGCGCTACCCGATGCACTGCCAATAGGACAATTTAGCCCACAAAAGGTCAAATACGATTTATACACCGAGCAATTTAGTTCGACTGCATTTACGGCTCCTCGCGCTTCAAATCGTCGCACTTGGTTTTACCGCCTTCGTCCATCTGTAGTGCAAGGTGATTACCAAGCAATTGATAACGGCCTAATAAGAACAGCCCCAATCACTGAAGCCGTAACACCACCAACAATGCTACGTTGGAATCCTACTGATATGCCTTCACAGCCTACTGATTTTATTGATGGCTTGGTAACTATGGCAGCTAATGGCAGTGCTAATGGGCAATCTGGTATTGGCATTCATGTATATGTCGCTAATCAGTCAATGCAAGAGCGTTACTTTTGCAATGCCGATGGCGAAATGTTGTTTGTTCCTCAGCAAGGTGAGTTATTAATTCACACCGAGTGCGGTAAGTTAAGCATTAAACCAGGTGAAATTGCTGTAATTCCCAGAGGAATTAAGTTCTCAGTTGATTTAATTGATAATACAGCCCGTGGTTATATTTGTGAAAATTATGGCCACGCGCTTGAGCTTGCAGAGCGAGGACCTGTTGGTGCCAACGGTTATGCCAACGACAGAGACTTTCAATACCCTGTAGCTGCCTTTGAAGATAAAGAAGGTGACTTTGAGCTTGTATCTAAATTCAACGGTAATTTATTTAGCTGTGAAATAAAGCACTCTCCTTTTGATGTGGTTGCATGGACGGGTAACAGCTCTCCCTATAAATACGACTTATCGCGTTTTAATGTGATGAATACAGTAAGTTTTGATCACCCCGACCCATCTATATTCACTGTACTAACCTCTCCTTCTGCTACTGAGGGTATGGCAAATGTCGATTTTGTGATATTTCCACCGCGTTGGATGGTAGCCRAAAATACATTTCGCCCGCCGTATTATCACCGCAATATTATGAGTGAATTTATGGGCTTGATTGAAGGTGTATATGATGCAAAAGAGCATGGTTTTGTACCTGGTGGCGCAAGTTTACACAATTGTATGTCGCCACATGGACCTGAAGCCGACGTATTTGAAAAAGCCTCAAACGCTGAGCTTACACCACAAAAATACGAAAACACATTGGCCTTTATGTTTGAGTCGCGCTATATAATTTCACCGACAAAATATGCATTAGAAGGTAAAGAGCGCCAACCAAATTACACCGATTGCTGGCGTACTATTAAAAAACAATTTACAGGTTCACAGGATTAATTATGAAATTATACAGCTACTTTCGCTCATCAGCGGCTTATAGAGTGCGTATAGCGCTTAACTTAAAAGCAATCGATCATGAACTTGCTATTGTTAACCTTTTAAAATCGGAGCAGCTTGGGGAAGAATACTTAGCGACTAATCCACAAGGCTTACTACCTGCACTTGAAACCAATGATGGTGTTTTAGCACAATCGCTTGCAATACTGGAGTGGCTAGATGAAACTTATCCGCAATCGCCATTAATTACAGGAACCGCGTGGCAAAAGTCGCAAATAAGAAATTTAAGCTTTGCCATTGCCTGCGATATTCATCCTGTTAATAATTTACGCGTGCTGAAATATTTATCAAACGAATTAGGTGTTGATGACGAGGCTAAAAATAAGTGGTATCGACATTGGATAGAAGTTGGTTTTGAAAAAATAGAACTGATGCTAAACGAAAATGATGACTACTGCTTTGGTGACCAACCAACACTTGCTGACATTTGTTTAGTGCCGCAAGTATTTAATGCAATTCGTTTTAACGTAGATATGAGCGCTTATCCAAAAATTGCAGCCATTTACGAACATTGTAATAAATTAGCTGCATTTAATGACGCTGCACCGCAAAATCAACCCGATGCAAATTAAGCTAATTTAGATTAACTTTGTAGCGCGCTATGAATAACCGTAACGTGCTCAATTAAATCTAAGCCCAGATCAGTTAAATATCCGCCATCTGGGCTATCTATAATCCCTTTTTCAAATAAACGTTGCGCTGCGCTAAGTAAGCTTGGCTCTGCGTCTGAATGTAATTTAATACCTTGCATTTTACTGTCGCGAGGGAATTTTGCTAATAGTGTGAATTCTTCGATCATTGTTTGATTAAATTGCATTGTGTGCACCTTTTTATTTGAATCTAAGTTGTTCTGTGAATAACTAAGTTTATACTTAAAATCAGTTTGTGTACTTTACACTAGCACGTTTTTTAGCTTAATGTATTATTTTTACCCACTATTTAGAGGCCTCTAATGCGTAACTTTTTAATTCTATGTTTTTGTTTTAGCAGCTTATCGTATTCAATACTTAGTGAAGCAACAACGCTTAAAACCCATTCAATTATTGATGCAAACCAGTTTGTAAATGAAGAATCAAACTGTTGGTATGACAACAAACGCTATAGCGAAGGGGCGTTAATACAAATTCACTCATTTACACTTTTGTGCGGTGCTAAAACACCCCAGCACAGTAACAGCCAACTCATTTGGCTTAAAATAGATAAACAAGGTAATGCTATTTACCCAACAGCTCCTAAAACAATCACTGTGAATTAGCGCTAAAAGCTGATTTGAGCTACAATGCACGCAGTTTAAATAAGTAGTATGGCTATGGATAATCAACCTAAAAACCCTTTACATGGGGTAACGTTAGAACAAATACTTGTTGAGTTAGAACAGCGACTTGGCTGGAGAACACTTGGCGAGCAAGTAAAAATAAAATGCTTTACTGATCAACCGAGCATTAAATCGAGTTTAAAGTTTTTGCGTAAAACGCCTTGGGCTCGCGATAAAGTGGAAGCACTTTATATTCACACTATAAATAACAAACCTATTCGTAGACCAAAAAGTGCACCAAGAGAAAAACCTTCTCAAGCGCCGGATACAACAGGGTTTGTTTGGCCATCAATTAAAAAATGATGTAAAAAAGGAGCTAATTTAGCTCCTTTTTTGATTATAACTAACGCGATTTATTGCTCTTTGCAAATCACATTTAATGAAGCCGGCTCAATAGTAATAACCAGTTTTTGAGCGGTTTTAACTTCACCATCTAGTACGTACTTAAGCTCCCCTTCGCCTGTAATCTCGACTCTTTTAGCATTTGTATGATGCGAATTTATAGCTAAATGTGTTTGCGTTAAGCTACTAAACATAAGCTCTGCAATACTTAGTACTGTGGTTGAATCTTCATTATTTGGTGTTAACCAATTTATATCGAGTAGCCCGTCACTATGATCAGGTTGCCCGCCACCTTGAGCCAATAATGTTGTAAAAGGCGCAGCATTGGCCACGATAAAACTATTTGTACATATTTCTTTTGGCTCATTATCATCGAGTTTTACACTAAGTAATTGTGATTTTTGCTCGCCAAACGCTTCAAAAAAGCCGTTCAAATAAGCAAGTTGCCCTGATTTATTTTTGGATTTTCTATCTGCTTTTTCAATCATTGACTGCTCAAAGCCAATACCCGCAAGCAACAATACCAATTCATTATTGCAATAAGCAGTATCTATTAAACTTGTTTGACCATCTATAATTAAATCACAAGCTTGTTCTACAGGAATAAATTTAGAGCTAATACCCATTAATACATGGGCTAGTGCATTCGCTGTACCCATTGGGATGATACCTAATTTACATCGTGTATTTACAAGTATGCTTGCAACTTCTGCTACGGTACCATCGCCACCACACGCTATTATAATATCTGGATTTTGCGCAATTGCCTGTTTAGCAAGCTCAATACCATTAACCTCTTTTGAAGTAGTAAGTACTTTCAAATCGTAATAAGCCGATAGCCGCGCAACAATTAAATGCTCTTTTTCTTGCCATAACCGTGTACCAGATACAGGGTTTGCAATTAACACGGCTTTGTTTTTAATCAGCAGCTCACCTTTTTTATGACGCTTAGCTAAATGGCGAAGCTGATGCTTATTTAAGTTTGCGGTTTCGCGGGTTTCTTTTATTTTTGCAAGTACTTCATGTACATCTGCATTTTTGTTTTGGCTTAATAAATAAGCTGCCATTACAAAAACAGATCGCCCACGGCCTAAAGCACAGTGTACAACTACGCGATGATTCTCTTTAATATGGTGATGAATCCAATTAATAGCCTGATTTAACTGAGAATGGGTAGGAATACTATGATCGAGCACCGGAATGTTTAAATAATTAATATTCTCTTGTGTTGAACTCCACTCAAGCCCGTCAAACTCACACGTTACATCTAAAATTGCCGTAATTCCGTTATCTTTTAATGTGTCTATGTCTGAGGGGAATAATCGGCAAGCTAAAAATAGGTTTTCGTTTATTTGTTGAATAGGCGGCACTTTATCGCGCTTACGTGACCAGGCATTGTAAATTTGCACACCAAATAAAAATGGCACAAATGCCCATCGTATATAAAATGGGATCACCCCATTTTCACGTTTTCTAAATATTTTTGCTGTATTAAAAATATATGCGGTACTCACTAATAAAAGTGACAGCGCAGTCCAATAAAAAACAATAGCAAAATAAACAGAGTTCACTTCCCAACCAATAAAAATAAGCAGTATTGCTAATAGTAAATAACTAATTGCAGCCCACATAGTCTCTCCTTTGTGAAAATAATGCCGATTTATAATCTTAATTTAAACGGCTTTATGTAATCTTTTGCAAATATCAAGCCATATAAATGCCATTTAAAATTCAAATAATAAAAGTAAACCATTGATATATAGCGTTAATAATAAAATAAATTTAAGTGCGATCTACTCTTAGTGCATTTTTTACAAACATGTGAATAAATTATACTTACACGTCTAAATTTCAAACACTGATCGGTTATTGCTTGTACTAACGTATAAAGCAGCTAATCTAAAAAGCAATTAAATTTTTTGCATCCAAATTACACTCTCAACCGTTTACTCAATGATAATAAGAAAAACAGGACCCCTATGGATAACGATGATTTACTCCCTCTTTTGTGCGCAACAGCACAAGGAGATAAAAATGCTTTCTCAAGTTTATATCAACAAACTAGCGGCAAACTTTTTGCTATTAGTTTAAATATGCTCACTAACAGAGCTTATGCGGAAGAGGCACTACAAGACGCTTTTATAAAAATTTGGCATAACGCATCTGAATATAACGCCTCTAAAGGCACCGTTATTAGTTGGATGATAAGCATAGTCAGATACAGAAGTCTTGACTCACTGCGCTATCACAAAGTACGAAAAGAGCAGTCATTAGGCGATGACGAATATGAAAATGAGAATGTAAGTATCGACGTTAATTACGATGAAGAAACAAAACTGGTCAATTGTATCGAACAGCTTGAGCCGCAACAAAAACAAGCTATTCACCTAGCTTATTACAAGGGGCTGAGTCATAGCGAGTTGGTGGATCATATAGAAACGCCATTAGGAACAGTTAAAAGCTGGATCAGGCGTGGGCTTATGCAGCTACAAAGGTGTTTTACATTATGAATTATAATAAACCCGAACTATTAGACGCGCTTGCTGGGCAGTACGTGCTTGGCACACTTAAAGGGCTTGCCCGTAAGCGTTTTCAGCGTCTGTTGCTCAGTTCAAATCAAGCACGTGAAGCAACAAATATGTGGGAGCAAAACTTAAACAACTTAGCGAGTGCTATTACACCACAAACACCACGTGACGATGTATGGATAAATATATTACAGCGTATTGAAAACAGACCACAAACAAGTAAAACAGTCATACATACCAAGCCCTCAATTTGGCGTACATGGTCTTTTGTTGCAACTGCCGCGTGTATTGTTTTAGCCTTTTTAGTTATTCAACCGAGTACCAATGTTATGCAAACTCAGCAAATTGCTTTGGTTCAAAATCAAGACAAGCAATCATTGTGGTTTATTGATGTAAGCGAGCAAGGGCTCTCAATTAAAGCCAGTAGCCAATTAGTTGCTCAAACTAATAAAGATTATGAGCTGTGGATGATTTTAAAAGGTCAAGATGCACCTATTTCACTGGGTTTACTGCCCAAGCAAGGCAGTAAAATATTATTTAAAGATAACCGCTTTAACTCAAGTGATATCGCATTGCTAGCAGTGAGTTTAGAGCCTATTGGTGGCTCACCAAATGGCTCTCCTACAGAGGTGCTTTACACCACAGAGCTAGTACTTTTATAAACTCACTATTATGATTAAAGTTGGCTGCTTACATAAAGCAGCCAACCTTCCCTTTAACTTTTTAACAAAAAATAAAAATAATTTAACTTTTTTGCATCCAATTTAAATCCTGCCCCGTTATTAGCTATGACTTCAATCAAAACTAAAGGACAAAGTCATGAAAGCTTTAACTCCATCAATACTCACAGTAGTAATATGTAGTACGTTTGTAAGTGCACCAAGTGAAGCATCTAGCCACAGAGAAGCGCCAAATATAAGCCGTTTCCCGACTTTAGATTCAACCGATTTTTATGTATTTAATAGTTACGAGCAAGGTCGTGATGATTTTGTAACATTAATTGCTAACTATATCCCGCTGCAAGATGCCTACGGCGGTCCTAATTACTTTGCAATGGACCCAGATGCTACCTACAGCATTCATATCGATAACGATGGCGATGCTGTTGAAGATATTACATTTGCGTTTAACTTTAAAAGCATGCTTCCTAACGATAATAAAGGTGTGCAATTAACTGTTGGACCTGAAGGTAATCAACGCACCGTGTCTGTACCGCTTAAAAATGTAGGCGGTGTATCTGCCGGTAATGACAGCGCTGTAAATTTTAGCGAATCATACACAGTAAGCATGATAAGCGGCGCGCAGCGTACTGGCGAAACGACGGTATTAAACAACACTACATCAAACTCAAGCACATTTTCTAAACCGCTTGATTATGTGGGCAATAAAACATTTGGTTCAATGAGCGATTATCAAACTTATGCTGACCAATTTGTGTATCAGGTTTCTATTCCTAACTGTGAAAGCATGGCACAAGTTTTTGTAGGACAACGTAAAGACCCATTTGTAGTTAACCTAGGCAAAACATTTGATTTAGTTAACTATGTACCTGTAGAGGGCGATAGTGCCCCTGGTGCTGGTGACGGCGGTGGTTTTCCTGGTGGCATAACACAATCAGCTGATAACGACGACCTTGCAGATAAAAACGTAACATCAATCGCTATCGAAATACCTAAAAGCTGTATTGTTGGTGAAGGTAACGGTGTAATTGGCTCGTGGACAACAGCAAGCCTACCTCAAGCTCGCGTATTAAACCCTAATGCTAAATTTGCTAATAACGCCGTTAATGGTGGTGCTTTAACACAAGTTTCACGCTTAGGTAGCCCGCTTGTAAACGAACTTGTAATTGGTATTAAAGACAAAGATACATTCTCAACAGCACATCCTAAAGATGATGCACAATTTTTAGATTATGTATCTCACCCAGCACTACCAGAATTATTAAATATTTTGTTTAAAGATGCTGTTAACACAACCCTTGGCGCAAACTTAGAAACACTGGCACCCACTAACTTTCCGCGTACTGATTTAATCACTGCATTTTTAACGGGTTTTGCAGGCGTTAATCAACAAGCAACGGTAACACCTTCAGAAATGCTGCGTTTAAATACAGGCATTGCAGCAACAGCGCAGGCTGATCAATCTGCATTTGGTGTAGCGGGTAATGATTTAGCCGGCTTCCCAAATGGTCGTCGCCCAGGTGATGATGTGGTAGATATTGCACTTCGTGTTGTGATGGGTCGTTTATGTCATCCTATTCCAGTAAATGGTGAAGACACTGACTTAGGTCTTTGTGCACCAGAGGATGCTAATACAGGCACAGTGCCATTTACAGACGGCGCGCCTATTGATGCAACAATGATGGACTCAACATTTCCATACCTTGCAACACCTATTGCAGGATCTAAATAAGGGGTTAACTAATGCGTAATTTAAAAACTACCCATATTTGTGTTCTCCTCAGTGCATTAACATTGGGTGCATGTAGTAACGATGACGATAAAAAACAGCCTACACCGCTTGTAAACACAGCGCCTACAGCAAGTGATGCAATGCTAACTACACAAACTGAAGTAAGCATTACCGATATGCTTAGCGCAACCGACAATGATGGCGATTCACTGACTTACTCATTAACAAGTGAACCAACTCTTGGGACTGTTACCGTTAATAGCGATGGTAATTTTACCTATACACCAAATAAAGAAGCGACAGGTTCAGATAGCTTTATGTTTGGTGTAAGTGATGGCGTTAATTCGCAAGTAACTGCAACAGTAAACATTACAATTGACGCACTACAAGTCGACTTTGCTCAATTTGCAACCAATGCATTCAATCAAGCCCCAAATGCAGAGCCGTTAACTGTTAACGGTCGGGTGTTTACAAACACTGAGTCTGATGTTGATGGATTAATTTCAACAAACGGTAACTAAATTAGCAACTAAACAAGTCATTAAGCTGACAGGCCATGGATGGCTTTTTTCAAAGGATATTTATAATGCATTTATCAATTTTTAAGTCCGTCGCATTTATTACTTTATGCCTAACACCCTTTGCGTCAAGCGCTGCGCCATTTACCCCAAAAGATAATGCAGTTATTACTAAAAGTAATTCAACGCTTAGTGCCTCTCTGTCTGTTGAAGAAATAAATACATTAGTCACTAACAGCCAATATGCAGGCCAAACAGAGCGCTTACAGGGGCTACTTAAAACTCGTTTAGCTCAATTATACAAACAAACCCCCACATCTCAAATTGGTTACTTGTATGCTCGTGTTTTACAAAAAGAGCACCTTTTTGACGAAGCTATTAACATTGCTAACAGCGTCTTGATTAAAGAGCCAAAGCACAGTAATAGCCATTTGTTGCTGGCCAATATATTAATGACCCAAGGTAAGTTTGCACAAGCAAAAAAACACTGCATCGCCTTAATTGGGCAAGTAAGCACTATTACTGCTAGCACCTGTGTACTTGATGTACAAAGCCAACATGAAAGCGTTTTAGACAGCTACCAAGCATTAGTAAAAATTATAAATAATAATCAAACTAGCCTAGCTACAAACCATGTTTTAAGTGAAATGAGCTATCGTTTAAATAACTACAAACAAGCGTTGTCTCACTTACAAAGTGTAGATTTAGTTCAAGCCCCAGTGAGCCTTATTGTTTTATGGGCCGATATTCAAATTGCTCTAAACCAACCGCAACAAGTATTAAATACATTAAGCGTACTGCTTCCTGATAAAGGCAATTTAGAGGATGCTATTTTGCTAAGACTTTCAATCGCAGAAAAAAAACTGAATAAACGCGATAAAAAATGGCAAAATACAATGGCGCAAAGAGTTACACTACGAGAGCTTCGTAAAGATTCATTTCATGCAAGTGACTTAGCTAAATATTACCTTGATGTACAACCCAATCGCGAAAAAGCACTTTACTGGGCTCATATTAATTGGCAACAGGCTAAAATGAACACCGATGAGCAATTACTTATTCAAGCAAAAGCGATGCAACGAGATACACTATGAAAACGCCTTATCTATTAATACTCACTTTAATGCTGTGCATTTTTTCAACTTACAGCTTTGCCCATCAACTAAGTACAAGTTATATAACCTTAAATAGCGAGAACAATAACGACACCAACAAAAACCAATACACGGGTACTTGGCAAATTAATATAGCCGACTTAGAGCACGCAGTGCCTCTGGATTTAGATAAAAACGGGCAAATTTCGTGGGCAGAAATAAAAGCAAAACGCAGCTCAATTAATAACTTCATTGAAGAAAATTTAAATATCACGCAAAACGCGCAAATATGCTCTTTAAAAAGTGAAGGTATCTATCAGCTAGATAACCATTTTAACCAGCCTTATTTGGTGATTCCGCTGCAGTTTGGCTGTGATGATAATGAAGCAATCACCCTTTCCTATTCTGCTTTTTTTAAAACCGATGCTAATCATAAATCTATCGTAAATATAAACGGCTTATCTCGTGTATTTAACATAAACGAGGCACAACAAACGTTCAGCTTTGAGCAAACAAGTTATTTAAGTACGTTTAATCAATACGTGTATCAGGGTGTTTTACATATTTGGATTGGTATTGATCATATTTTATTTTTAATCGCTTTGTTACTTACCTGTGTTTTAAAACGCAGCGATAAAGCATGGCAAGGTATTAGCTCTAAAAAACAAATTATTAAACACACAGCATGGATAGTAACCGCGTTTACGCTTGCGCACTCTATTACGCTTACAGCCACCGCTATGAACTTAGTCTCACCAAATAGTCGTTGGGTTGAGCTTGGAATTGCTATATCGGTTTTATTTGCAGCACTAAATAATGTCTGGCCGTTGGTACTTCGTTTAGGTTGGCTAACTTTTGCTTTTGGTTTACTACATGGGATGGGATTTGCGAGCGTACTTGGCGAGCTTGGCTTGTCGAGCGACTATCAACTGCTTAGCATATTGGCGTTTAATTTAGGCGTCGAAATCGGTCAACTTAGTATTTTACTAGTAGCCTTACCAATACTCATGTATGTACGAAACTACACGTGGTATAAAAAGTGGGTAATGCCAATGGGCTCCGTTGCTATCGCAATTGTTGCACTTCAGTGGTCAATCGAGCGATTTTAAACAAACTAAAATAAAAGTAAGCTAGCCAAAGTATTGGCTAACTTACTTTTTAGATATCTATTTTGAGCGTTACTGCGCTTTATCAAATGGCATCAGTAACGTTTTCATCGCAGGGCGAAGCGCTATCAGTACCGTTTCTTCAGTTAGCTCAGGGTAGAGTAACTTTCTAAGTAATAACCCTGCCATCATCGAAAAAATTACATTAATTCGGCTTTCAAGTTCAAGCTCATCAATATCTTTGAGCGTACTTCGCTCACTTGTTAAAAGTTGCCTCATACGTCCGCGTGCTTGAGTATCCATATCACGTAGCAATGAAGCTACTTTAACATTTCGACCTGCTTCAGCCATCATATCTAAGTCAACAACACATGCCCCAGTGTCCATATGCCTTTGAACGCCAATATTTAAGCCATCAATAAGCGCTTGAAGTACATCACCAGGATGATCTTCAAACTTTTGAAAGATAGAGAACATTTCTTCCATATCTTTTTCAATAATGCTTTCTATAATGGCTTCTTTGCTTTCAAAGTAATTATAAATATGGCCAGCACTCATTCCTGCCGTTTTAGATATTTCTGCCATGCCTGCACCGTGGTAACCTTTACGGCGAAAACACTCTGCAGCAGCTGTTAATATTTGCTCACGCCTAGCCAGTGCTATCGCGGGATCTGTTTGCCTTTTTGCTTTAGGCTTCATGTTCAACTCCACTACCAAGCCATAAACTCGGTAAAGCAAGAGCTATAAATAGTCTCGCCATATAAATATGTAATGCGGCTTTAAAAGCCGCAAATATTATTTCTCTTCCTGAGTTGTTTCACTGGCTGCATTCCATCCGCCACCAAGCGCTTTGTACAAGTTAATTTGACTCGCAAGATACGCTTGCTGACCCGCAATTAACTGCTGTTGCGCACCGTACCACGTACGTTGAGCATCAAGTACTTGCAAGTAGCTATCTGCGCCTTTTTCGTAACGCATTTTAGATAAATCAAACGTGGTTTGTCGGCTACTTATAAGCATATCAAGCGCACTTAACTGCTCTTGATAACCTTCTCTATCAGCAAGTGCATCGGCAACTTCGCGAAACGCATTTTGAATTTTTTGCTGATACGTTGCCACTGCAATTTCTTGATCTGCTTTTGCTACATCAAGATTTGCTTGGTTACGTCCCATATTAAAAATAGGTAAGCTAATAGTTGGCACAAAACTCCATGTACCTGAGCCTGAATCAAACAAGCCACTTAAATCACTTGAAGCAGACCCCGCATTGGCTGTTAAGCTAATACTTGGATAAAACGCCGCACGTGCAATACCAATATTGGCATTAGCAGCAAGCATTAAATGCTCAGCGGCTTTAATATCAGGGCGCTGCGATAACAGGTCAGACGGTAAACCAACGGGAACTTCTGGCATGCTGATCAAGTTAGTTAGGTCTTTATTAGGCAGTAAATCAGCTGAAACAGATTTACCTACTAATAAATCTAAGGCGCTTTTATCACGCTTTAATAAACGTTTGTACGTTGCTATGTCTACTTTTGCCGTAGCAACTGTGCTTTTGAGCTGCTCAAGAGTTATAGAAGACGTCGCACCTAAATCAAAGCTTTTTTGCGTAAGCGATAATGACTCTTGCTGAGAGGTAAGCGTTTCTTTTGCAAGCTCAAGCAGTTGCAAATCAGTTGCATAATTAAGCCACGCATTTGCAAGCTCTGAAATTAAAGACACCTGCGTGCTGTATTGGCTAAGCTCTGTAGAGTATAAGTTTTGCAGTGCTTGCGCTGATTGATTGCGTACTTTGCCCCAAATATCTAGCTCGTAAGAAGTAATACCCACTGTTGCACTGTATTGCGAGTTAATAGCTGCATCGCCAATACCTGACAAATCAGCTGGTAAACGCTGGCGCGTACCAGATGCGTTTAAATCAAGCGATGGATACAAAGCAGAATCTTCAATTTGATACAAACCACGCACACGTTGTACGTTAAGTACTGCAATTTGCATGTCTTTATTATGCTCAAGGCTTTGCGTAATTAATGTTTGTAGTTTTTCATCATTAAAAAACTGCTGCCAATTTAATTGTTGCGCAGCGCTTTGCTCAGTACCTGATGCATAAGCATCAGATACTGGTAGAGCAAGATCTTTTTGCTCTGGTGCAAGTTGACAACCGCTTAGCACCAATAAAGTAATTGCACTTAGGCTGAATGTTTTAATGCTCATTCTGCGCTCTCCTTTGTTGTTTCTTTAGCTTTACCAGAAAATACACGGCGAACTAACACAAAGAATAACGGTACAAATACAACAACTAATATTGATGATGCAAGTGTGCCGCCAATAATCGAAATACCTAACGCATTTTGCGCTCCAGAGCCCGCGCTTGAGGCGATAGCGAGTGGGATTACACCACAAATAAACGCCATTGAAGTCATTAAAATCGGACGTAAACGAAGGCGCACAGCAGCAACTGCTGCATCAACTAACCCTAGCCCTTCATCCATTTTATGAATCGCAAATTCAACAATCAGTATCGCATTTTTAGAGGCTAAACCAATGGTGGTCAACAAGCCTACCTGCAAATAAATATCGTTAGATAAGCCGCCGCCTAGTGCTGCCATAATTGCACCAAATATACCCAGTGGCACAATCATCATTACCGCAAACGGTACTGACCAACTTTCATAAAGTGCGGCTAAACATAAAAATACAAACAACAGCGATAAACCATATAATAAAGGTGCTTGACCGCTACTAGAGCGCTCTTGGAATGAAATACCAGTCCACTCAGACGAGATACCGTTAGGTAATTGTTTAACTAAACGTTCCATTTCATCCATTGCTTGGCCGGTACTGTAACCCGGTGCTGCACTACCTTGAATTTCCATTGCTGAAAAACCATTGTAACGTTCTAAACGCGGCGAACCATACGTCCAGTAAGCACTAGCAAACGCTGAAAACGGCACCATATCGCCATTATTATTGCGCACATACCACTTATTTAAATCCTCAGGCACCATGCGAGATTGCGCATCACCTTGCATATACACTTTTTTAACTCGGCCACGGTCAATAAAGTCATTCACATAACTACTACCCCATGCTGTCGAAAGCGTACTGTTAATATCGTTTTGCGACACACCAAGCGCTTCGGCTTTTGCAAGGTCTGTATCAAGTTGCAGCTCTGGCATATCTTCTTGCCCATTTGGACGCACACCCGCTAAAATTGGACTTTGACTTGCTAAACCTAATAATTGATTTCGTGCAGCTAATAACTCATCGTGGCCTAATCCTACACGGTCTTGTAAGAAAATATTAAAGCCATTAGCAGTACCCAATTCAACAATTGCAGGTGGTGGGAATGCAAACACAAACGCTTCTTTTATTGTTGAAAAGTAACCCATCGCTTTACCTGCAACACCTTGAACAGATAAATCGTCACGCTGACGCTCATCCCAATGTTTAAGATTTACAAAGGCAATTGCTGAGTTTTGACCAGAACCTGCAAAACTAAAACCAGTCACTGTAAAAATACCGTTTACCGCTTCAGATTGTTCGTTTAAAAAGTGATTTTCGACTTTCTTAACAACTTCTAAAGTTTGTTGTGTTGTAGAGCCTGCTGGCAATGACACTTGGTTAAACAAAATACCTTGGTCTTCGTCTGGTAAAAATGCGGTTGGTAAATGTGAAAATACATACACCATGCCACCCACTATCACTGCGTAAATAAGTAAGTAACGCTTAGAGTGATTGATCATTCGGCTTACAAAGCCTTGTGCACCGCGATTCGTTTTATCAAAACCTCGGTTAAATCCAGAAAAAAACTTACCAATAAACGAGCTATCGTCATGGACATGGCTTGGTTTTAATAACGTAGCACACAGTGCTGGTGTTAAAATAAGGGCAACCAAGACCGAAAGTCCCATCGCAGATACCAATGTAATAGAGAACTGACGATAAATAATACCAGTAGAGCCACTGAAGAATGCCATTGGGATAAATACCGCAGAAAGTACCATAGCAATACCTACCAGCGCGCCTTTAATTTCGTCCATTGATTTGCGTGTAGCTTCAAGTGCCGAGAGTTTTTCCTCGGTCATTAAACGCTCAACGTTTTCTACCACAACGATTGCATCATCTACCAATAATCCTATGGCAAGTACCATCGCAAACATCGTTAGCGTATTTATTGAATAACCAAAGGTGTATAAAATACCAAATGTACCTAGTAAAACCACAGGCACGGCAATAGTTGGAATAAGCGTTGCCCTAAAGTTTTGTAGGAACAAATACATAACTACAAAAACAAGTACAACAGCTTCAATTAAAGTGTGAATAACTTTTTCAATAGATAACGATACAAACGGCGTTGTATCGTAAGGTATTACAGCATCTAACCCTTCAGGAAAAAAAGGTTTTAGCTCTTCAATTGCTTTTTTAACGCCCTCTGCGGTATCAAGTGCGTTAGCACCACTGGCTAATTTAATACCTAAACCTGATGCTGGTTGTCCATCGTAACGAGCAACAACGCGGTAGCTTTCACCACCAAGCTCTACTTTAGCAACGTCCTCTAGACGTACAAAAGAGCCATCTGGATTGGTTTTAACTAATATTTGTCTAAATTGCTCTGGCGTTTGTAATCGACTTTGCGCCGTTACTGTTGCATTAAGTTGCTGACCATCAACGGCTGGCATACCACCAAGTTGACCGGCAGATACTTGTGCATTTTGCGCACTAATTGATGCGCTAATATCAGCTGGTGTAAGCTTATAATTTTGTAACTTTGCAGGGTCTAACCAAATACGCATCGCGTACTGAGAACCAAACAACTGTACTTCACCTACGCCTTCTACACGCGAGACAATGTCTTGCACATTTGATGAAACATAATCGCCAATATCAATATTGGTCATGCTGCCATCTTTAGACACAAAAGCATAAACCATTAAAAAGTTACGCGCTGACTTTGCAACTACCACACCTTGTCTTTGTACGGCTTCTGGTAATAATGGAGTCGCTGTTGCTAGTTTATTTTGCACTTGGACTTGTGCAATATCAGGGTCTGTTTCGGCACTAAACGAAAGTGTAAGCGTAGCAGAACCACTCGACTCAGACGTAGATGACATATAAAGCAAGCCATCAAGCCCTTTCATTTTTTGCTCAATAACTTGTGTTACCGTATCTTCAAGTGTTCGTGCAGATGCTCCAGGGTACGTTGCAGTAATACTCACTGCAGGTGGTGCAATTGAAGGATACTGCGAAATAGGTAAACTCCTAATCGCCAAAATACCTGCAAGCATCACTACAATAGCGAGTACCCAAGCAAATATCGGTCTATCGATAAAAAATCGTGACATTAAAACTCTCCGTTATTGCGCTTGATCGGCTTTAGCAGACGATTGAATTTCAGATGGATTCACTGGTGCACCAGGGCGGATTTTTTGTAAACCTTCAACTATTAATTTATCGCCATCACTTAGGCCATCAGTAACAAGCCAATCAGAACCAATCGTTCTATCTACTTTTAATACGCGGCTTTCTACTGTGTTGTCTTTACTGACAACCATTGCTGTTGGTTCGCCTTTTGAATTACGGCTAACACCACGTTGCGGAACTAAAACAGCATCCGCCTTAACACCTTCCACAATAGAAGCACGAGCATACATGCCAGGCAGTAATAATTTTTCTGGGTTTGAAAATTTAGCACGCAGTGTTACTGAGCCAGTGCTTGGATCAACGGTCACTTCAGAGAACTGCAATGTGCCTTTATGTGGATAAACAGAGCCATCTTCCATAATAAGTTCGACGTCAGTTTGGCTAGCCGAATCAACACTTAGAGCACCTGATGATATTGCTTTTTTAAGTTGGGTAAGCTCATTACTTGATTGTGTTAAATCGATATAAATTGGATCTAGCTGAGTTACGGTAGCAAGTGCTGTACTTTGATTGGCACTGACTAGTGCACCCACTGTTACGCTTGATTTACTAATTTGACCACTAATTGGTGACGAAACGTGGCTATAATCAAGGTTAATTTGCGCCGATTTTAACTGCGCTTTAGCTGTTAATAATTCAGCATTAGCTTGCTTATATGCAGCATCTGCTTCATCAAAATCTTGTTGGCTCACGGCTTTAATTTTTAAAAGCTCTTTATAACGCGACGCTTTTGATTTAGAACTGGCAATGCTTGCCTCTGCCCGTGCAACGCTTGCTTTACTTGCTGCTAGGTCTGCTTCAAATGTAGCAGGGTCTATTTGATACAGAGCTTGCCCTTGTTTAACCTCTTTACCTTCTACAAACAAACGAGATTGCACAATACCACTTACTTGAGGGCGTATTTCAGCAATTTGAAATGCACTGATACGACCAGGAAGCTCTTTTTTGAGAGTAAGTGCTTGGCTTTTTAATGTAAGTACACCCACTGGCACAGCTTTAGGAGCTGAAGCTTGTGACTGCTCAGCGGCCTGGTCGCAACCAGTTAAAGCAACAGAACCGACGAGGGCTGACAATACAAATAAAGCGATGCGGGAACGCTGCATGTTAAATACCTTTTAGTTTAGAGTGAACGATCATTCTAAATTAAAACGCGCTGATAATGAATCTTAATTAGGAGAAACTTACACAAACTTACACTCCCCAGCGCAATATACGCATTAGGTTGTACTTAATGTTAATTAGATGAAAATAGAATCAAAGCGGTTTGAAAATAAAGCAATTAGACAGATTGAAATAACCACTCATTTTAAGCACAAAACTTTAAAATAGGCACAAAAAAGCCAAGCAAATACAGCTTGGCTATCTATATAACAACTACCTTATTTTTAAAGAGGATTGTCGCTTTGTGAATTAACAACCCTTGAAACCAACAACTGCTCTACTCTAATGCCTTCAACATCAACAACTTCAAACTTAAAGCCTGAAAAAGTTAAATGCTCAGCGCGTTTAGGGATTCGCTTCATATTGTAAATTAAAAAGCCAGCGACAGTTTCATAGTGCATCTGATCAGGAAATTCTTCTATATCAAGTACCTTTGCTAAATCGGTAATTGGAGTTAACCCATCTACAAGCCATGAATTTTTATCGCGCTCTATAATTAATTCATCACCTTGATGAGTGATTAAGTCACCCATAAACCCTTTCATTAAGTCTTTTACCGTTACAATACCTACCGAAAGCGCGTATTCGTTTACAACAACAGCAAATGGCCTTGCTGCACTTTTAAACGCATTTAAAGCCTCTGATAGGCTTAATGTTTCCGGTAAGTAAAAAACATCTTTATCTATCAGCTCATCGTTTATATTGGCGGCTTCGCCTTTTAAAACTTGTCGTAAAATATCTTTAGATTCAACAGAGCCATGCAATTTATCTAAATTTCCTGACACCACTAAAAAGTGATTATGAGGGTGGTCAATAATTTTGGTCGCAATATCATGGCTAGATTCGTTTAAATCAAAATAGACAATTTGGTCACGTGGCGTCATTACGCTTGATAAAAACCGCGCTTCTAGGTCAAACACATTACCAATAAGTTCATACTCTTGCTTTTGTAAGCTACCATATGCGGCACCCGCTTCCATCATGGCAACAATGTCCTCAGTTGTAACGTTGTCTTCTCGCTCTGCAGGCACTTTAAATAAGCGCAGCACAAAGTTCGTTACCCCATTAAAAAACATCACTAGCGGAGTTAAGGCAAAAGTTACCCATCGCATTATTGTAACAACTCTAACAGCGACTGCTTCTGGCATGATCATCGCTAAACGCTTTGGCATTAAATCGGCGAACAATATAAACAGAGATGTAATAGTAAAAAATGAGAATAAAAAGCTAATTTTTTCTAAGTGTGCACCTTGATAAAAAAGCACTAAAACACTTTCAACATAAGGCGATAAAGCCTGCTCGCCCACGATACCACCCAATATCGCAATCGCGTTGAGTGCTATTTGGATCATGGCAAAAAAAGCCCCTGGATTTTCTTGTAGCTTTAATACCGCTGCTGCTTTTATATTTCCTTCATCTGCCATAACTCGCAGTTTTATTTTACGCGACGCTGCAATTGCTATTTCTGACATAGCAAACAACGCACTGATCAAGATCAACAAGCTAATCCCGATTAAATCACCCATTTAACGCTCCAATAAGTTAGCGCTTTTTTAAACAAAAAGCAGCTGGATTATAATCGGTTTTTTAAACGCAGCAATTTAAATTTACGAAATATATTTAAGCTATGACTTTTCAATTAGTTAATAGGTAAAACAGGGAGTTTAGAGTGCTTAAATTTTATTAAAGGCGGCTTTTAATTGAGAAACTAAAGCCGGATCCATATTTACATTACAGGCAAAAAATAACGGAGACTGAGTTGTATTTAAATTAAGTAATGGTTCGAGTAGCTCAAGCTTAGGCTCTGTTTTTATTCGATAGCTAAATTGCTTTTTGCTAAGAACAACAAAATCAAGAATATGGTGACGAGTACTTATGAGTTTATCTATTTTGTCTAGGCTATCGATGAGTAGTAAATGCTTGTTCTCACTAAAGCCCCTTTCAAGCAAATAGTGATGACTAAAGTTATCACGCAGTACTGCTATTTTATATTTTTTAGCATCATTTAGAGTATTTAACTTTATACCTCTGGACTTTAGACCATAAATTGCAGAGTCAAAACTTTCCAGTTCACCTACCCACTTAAACTTACTTTCTCTATTAGGTAATCGTACGATAGAAAATATACAGGTGTTTTTATCACGTAGTGCTGCATTGTAAGATATAGCCCAACTATGCGCCAACATAGTGTAGTTTATACCTGACCCTTGTAGCGCTTTATGAACTTTATCGACAGAACGGCCAACGAGTTTATTGTCTTCATTTATATACTGAAAATCCGGAAATACTTCCGTTACTATTGTAATTTCAGTTGCAGCAACTTTAATGCAGCTAATGAACAATAAAAAGATCAACAATTTCATCTAGCGAGGCCTCAACCAACTCATCATATGTATTTAATAAATATAGCTGAGGCTTTTTGAACTGCTAGTTTTTAGTCATGTAATGCACACTTATACGCTGATAGTGCTATTATCTATAGCCTCTACAGCTTACTTGTTCATCGCACTAATTAAAAAGGCTGAAATTTTAGCGCCTTCTCTAAGTGTTGTTTCAGAGCTTGATTGACCCACTAAAGAACTGTCGGTAAATGGCGCTATCTCCATCATATCTGCACCCGTAATCGGGAACTCATCCGCAATAGCTGATAAAATATCAAGCGCATGCTGAGGCGTTAAACCGTTGTGCTCTGGCGTACCTGTGGCAGATGCAAACTCGGCATCAAGCGCATCAATATCAAAGCTTACGTATATTTCATCTACGTTATCTGCCTTTAGTTGTGCAATTGCATCGGCAGCAACCGCTTTAGCACCACGTTCTATAATTTCAGCAGCCCAATGCTGCTTTATACCAAAAGTGCTTTCCCAATGCGCTTTTGGTTTACCGCTTGAACGAATACCAAATTGAATTAGATGATGTGGCGCCGGTAAAAATTCTAAAATATGTGTACACCACGAGCCAAAACATAAATCAATACCTAAGCGCTCCACAAGTAAATCGGTATGCGCGTCAAAATGGATAATAGCAGTGCGCTTACCTTGCTCACGTTTTGCTTTTAAGTACGCTTTAGTAAGTGGGTAACTAATTGAGTGATCGCCACCTATACCAAATAACCCTTTGTCTTTAAACGTTGCGTAAAAACTGTCGCACACATCTTCAGTGATTGATAACGGGCTTACGTAATAGTCGTTATCTTCATCACCATATAAGGCTTTTTGGCAATTAGAAATGGTTGCATCATTTAGGTATTTGTCATGAAGTAAATGTGGAATTACACGAACATCACCTAAATCAAACGAATGACACTGCGGTTGCTGATCAATTAATGCTGAGCGCACAAACAACGGTCCCCAGTTTGCGCCGCGTAAAATACCACCGCCACAGTCTGAACTAATACCTAACATAACGGCTTTATGTGGTGAGTTTGGTAATTCGTTTAAAGACTCGCGCCACAAGTTATCAACGTTTTCAGTTTGTCCGTAAAGTTTATTACGCAGTGCGGCTTTACGCTCTTTTGCAGTATTTACTGTGTATACGCCATCGCCTGGTGCGCACAAACAGTGCTCAACTTTGTTTTTAAATGCTTCAAATTGTGTGCTCATAATAAACTCCTTCAGTTTTTATTCTGTACGTAGCTAATTAGTTTTGATTACTTTTGATTAGTTATGCAAAATCACTAAAAGTGCCTAAACTTCAAATAAATGCCACTTCGCTAAATAAGTCAGTGCTTAATATAAGTAAACACGTTAGCTATTACGGGTTCACTACAAACTTAAATCATTGAATTTGTTTGATATTAGCGAAGCTTTGTAATCATCACTTTAATTGTAGTTACGCGCTTGAGTGATACTTATTATGTCTGCTTGAACATGTCAACAGCGCAACAAGGCTAGGTATATAAGTACATGAGTGAATATTCATAGTTGGTGAATAAATCAAATTAGCCCTTAAAATTATTAAGGATTTATTGGAAGAGTTAAGATAAAACGGACAATCGTCCTGTACTTGATAAACGTTTCTAGCAATCATGCTAGATTGACAACAAATTATTATAAAAGGCTTAGCTATGGAAAAGGTATTTCACTTAGGACTATGTATTGACGATCTTAAAGGTGCAAAACTTGCGATTGTACCGGGCGACCCAGATCGTGCAGCGCGTATTTCTCAGTTCCTAGACAACCCAACCTGCCTTGCTCAAACTCGCGAGTTTCATGTTTATTTAGGTCAATTAAACGGCCACTCAGTGGTTATATGTTCTACCGGTATTGGTGGTCCATCTACATCCATTGCAGTAGAAGAATTAGCACAACTTGGCGTGCGTAAATTTTTACGTATTGGTACAACCGGTGCAATTCAGCCACACATTAACGAAGGCGAAATTTTAATTAGCCAAGCGTCTGTCCGTTTAGATGGAGCTAGCCAACATTTTGCACCTCTTAGCTACCCTGCTGTATCTGACTTTTATGCAACACAAGCTATGGTACAAGCATGTAAAAACCTAAATATCGATTTCCATATTGGTATTACTGCTTCAAGCGATACATTCTACCCAGGGCAAGAGCGTTACGATACGCACTCTGGTTACGTCCCTAAATCACTAAAAGGTAGCTGCGAAGAGTGGCAAAAACTGGGCGTGATGAACTACGAAATGGAATCAGCAACATTATTTACTATGTGTGCAGCCCTTGGATTACAAGCAGCCTGTGTAGCTGGTGTACTTGTTAACCGTACTCGCCAAGAAATACCAAATGTAGACCACGGTGAAATTGAGCGTAAATCTGTAGCAGTAGTATTAGAAGCAGCTAAAGTATTACTTGATTAATACAGGTTATAGCACTTAGTTAGTGAGTTATTTAATTCGATAGAATAACTCGCTTTAATAAAGCACAGCTCCGGCTGTGCTTTATTGTATGCAAGCCACTATTTAAGGGGTGCGCTAATTACTTTAAGTGCTGGTAAATGCGCAAAACTGGCAAGCACAGCTTTTGCTACTTGCGACTGGTTTTCACGACCCGCTGTTTCTAGTAATGTTATTCCCTTTACGGTACTTTCATTAAAGCTAAGCCCAGCTAAAAAGAACTGACTTAGTGCACTTTGTAGTGGCGATAAACTTGGGCTGTATGCTGCGTTTTCTGCGTAACTTCCGTAAAAATCACCATCACTAAATGTACTTATTTTTACGGCGCTAAAGTTTTGGCTGTAAGGCACATACGCATTAAGTGCAAAACGTGCAAGGGTTTCATCAAGGCCATCAAAGCTAAACTTACCTTGCTGTGGTTTTGGGTTAAATAAGCTAAATTCGTTACCTAAATCGGTAGGTCCAAATGAATGCGGCAGTAATTCAGCAAGTTTAAATTGCTGATCAGGAAGTAAAATATCAAACTCTTTCGCATCAGCTAGTTCGTTCATAAACTGGCGGCAATACCCACACGGTGCATCGCTAATTGCTATTTTAACTATTTTTTTAGCGCCGTTTAACCAAGCGTTATTTATAGCCGATTGCTCTGCATGAACCACTAAACTCAATGCTTGATGATCAAACTCTACATTCGCACCAAAGTAAAAACTTACCTCACCGTTTTCATCAAGTGCTTTAACAATTGCGCCTACATGAAAATCTGACACTGGCGCAACAGCATACTCAGAAGCTAAAGGTACTAAACCTTGTAGTAATGCATCATCAGACACATTGAGTTGAGCGCATAACGCTTTAATATTACTAGAATTTAATATGCCACGTTGTGATTTTAACTGACTACGTAATGACGCTGTTTGCGCTACGTTTAATGTGATGTGCGAATTTGTAAGTGCTGTATCTTGCTGTACAGTAAAAGTTGCTGAAGCCATAACATTTTTTAATTATTCAATGGCTAAGTAGTTTAAAAGGTTAGGGTGTTAAATACCAGCCTATTTAACGCAAAAAAAGGGAGCACATCGCGTGCTCCCTTTTAATACCAATAGGTATACCTAACAAAATAAAGTATTAGCCAGTATTACGCATACCTGCAGCTATACCTGTCATAGTGATCATTAACGCATTATCAATGTCACCTTCGTTGCGTTTTTCCTCTGAGCGAGCACGGCGTAAAAGCTCAACCTGTAGTAAGTTAAGTGGATCGGTGTACGGATTACGCAAACTAATCGACTCCTTAATCCAAGGTTGTTCGGCTAGTAGGCTTTTTTGTGGGCTAAGTGATTGCACCAAGCTAATAGCTTCTTGAAGCTCTTTACGAAGCGTTACACCCAGTGGTTTGTACATATCTTCCACCAGCGCATTATCGTAATGCTCACTCAACCAGCAATCGGCTTTACTAAATACCATTTCTAGCATTTCTAGGCGCGATCTAAAGAACGGCCACTGTAAGCTCATTTCGTTTAGAGTTTCTGCGCCGTACTTATTAAGCGCAGCTTTTAAGCCTGTTAACGCACCTAACCATGCAGGAAGCATTAAACGGTTTTGGCTCCACGCAAAAATCCATGGAATAGCACGCAGGCTTTCAACGCCACCATTAGGATTACGTTTTGCAGGACGCGAGCCAAGCGGTAACTTAGACAACTCAAGCTCAGGTGTTGCCATTCTAAAGTAAGGTACAAAGTTTTCATCATGGCGAACTACATTACGGTAGTGCTCACACGACTCCTCACTTATAAGCTTCATTACTTCGCGCCACTGCGGTTTTGGCTCCGGTGGCGGTAACAAGTTACTTTGCAGTACTGCGCCTGCATATATATTTAAGCTTTGCAGTGCTACATCGGGTAAACCAAATTTAAAGCGGATCATCTCGCCTTGCTCGGTTACACGCAAACCACCTTTTAATGAGCCTGGTGGTTGTGAATGCAGTGCTTGTGCAGCAGGTGCACCACCACGCCCTACTGTGCCACCACGTCCGTGGAATAAAATAAGTTCAATACCACGTTCATCAGCAAGTTGTACTAGTTTATCCATTGCTTCGTACTGGGCCCAACCTGCTGCCATCATGCCGGCATCTTTAGCAGAATCAGAGTAACCAATCATTACATTTTGGGTGTTTTTAATGTGCCCGCGATACCAAACATTATCAAGTAATGTAGTAATTACATCACTGCCTGCGTTTAAATCGTCGAGTGTTTCAAACAATGGTGCTACTGGTAAATCAAAGCTACAGCCGCTTTCTTTTAGCAATAGTTGTACTGCTAAAATGTCTGATGCTGTTCGCGCCATCGAAATAATATATAAGCCAAATGTTTGTTCGTCTTGCTTAGCAATAACGTCAAAGGTGTCTAGCACTTCTTGAACATCAGGGCTTGGTTGCCAATGTTTTGGAATAAGCGGTCTGCGAGAGTTAAGTTCAGTAAGTAAAAAAGCTTGTTTATCTTGCTCTTGCCATTGGTTGTAGTCGCCTAAACCTAAATAACGAGTCAGCTCAGAAAAAACATCGCTGTGACGAGACGAATCTTGGCGCACATCGAGTTTAGCTAAACGCAAGCCAAAGCTATTAATACGGTACAGTAAATCAAGCAATAAGCCATCAGCAACGACTTTCATATTACACTTTAATAACGAGCGATAGCAGACCTCTACAGGGTGTTTAAGCTGATTAATATCGGTAATTAAATCTTGTGAATCGCTACGCTTATTTTTAATTTTAGCGCCAAGATGAGCTACTGTTTCTGCAACTTGGTTTTTAAGCTTTTTGATCACCGCTCTGTATGGTTCAAAGTCTTGACCTGCCAACTCAATAAGCTCATCACTGGCGTCTGACATAGATAATTCAGCGCATAACGTTTTTAAATCTTGAATATATAAGTTAAGCGCCATCCAACGACCATGGTCAAGCACTTCTGCTGTAACCTGCGATGTAACAAATGGATTTCCATCACGGTCTCCACCCATCCAAGATGTAAACTCAATCGGGCTGTAATCTTTTGGTAGCTCTAAACTTAATTGCTCTTTAACATTGGCTGAAAATTCACGTAAAAAGCGCGGAACAGCGTGCCAAAGACTGTTTTCGATTACCGCATAACCCCATTTAGCTTCATCAACTGGCGTTGGCCGAGAGCGACGAATATCGTCGGTATGCCAAGCTTGGCTAATAAGCTGTTCAATACGATTTAAAATAGCATCTCGCTCTAGCGGTAAGGTATCTTTTCGCTCAAGCGACGCTAAGCAATCACTTAGTTCAACATGTTTATTAATGATAGTACGGCGCGTCACCTCGGTTGGGTGAGCGGTTAATACTAAGTTTATGTGGAGTTTTGAGAGTGTTTCGGCCAAATGATTACTATCTAGCTGGCCTTGTTCTGCTTTTGTAACTAACGTTTTTAATGTTTGAGTGAGAGGGTTTTGTTGACCAAGGCCAACGTCATTAAAACGCGAAACGGTATGAAATTGTTCTGCTACATTAGCAAGGTTTAAAAAATGATTAAATGAACGGGCAACCGGCAAAAGCTCTTCATCACTAAGCGCATGTAAAACATCTATTAGCGCTTGTCTGTCGTCTTCATTACCACTGCGAGATGATTTAGATAAAGCCCGAATTTCTTCTACTTTATCTAAAATAGCTTGGCCTTGAGCATCCTTAATAGTTTGTCCTAGTAATTGCCCAAGTAAATTTACATTACCTCGCAAGGCGGCATATTGTTCACTCATTTCTCATTCTCCTTTGTTTCGTAGGACACTATTAATATCATCATGAAGAGATATTTAATAGATCCATTTGCAATGTCTTGTCGTAAAAAAGTATATATAAAATAATCACAAAGCAATTACATGATCATTTTTTACGACGGAAACTGCCCTCTTTGCAGCACCGAAATGCAGCAACTAAAACACGCAGACTCTAAAAATCTAATCACGCTTGAAGATCTTAACGCGAGCGACTTTAGTGAACGATACTCGTATGTTGATAAAGACAAAGCAATGAACTACCTGCAAGCCCAAAAGCAATCAGGTGAAATGATTTACGGGCTTGATGTAACGTACGAAGCATGGAAAATAGTGGGTAAACACGGCTGGTTGAAAATTTTTCGCTTGCCAATAATTCGCTTCTTCGCTGACTGCGGATACCTGTTATTTGCTAAGTATAGGCACCCCATCA
Source organism: Pseudoalteromonas sp. FUC4 (assembly GCF_008370255.1). GTDB lineage: Bacteria > Pseudomonadota > Gammaproteobacteria > Enterobacterales > Alteromonadaceae > Pseudoalteromonas. The sequence goes on from NZ_SEUI01000002.1 coordinate 531,596, forward strand.
GTCGCTTTTTAATGCCAAATACTCAGTGCAGTAACGGCCAATGTGGACTAAAAGCAAAAGGTGATAAATGAAAACCATTGTTTTATTCGGCGCAAGCAGTGCCATAGCAAACGCATATGTAGAACATCTACAAATAAATACGCCTACTCATCAGATTGTTTGTATTAGTTCAAAAAGTATTGAATCTGGTTCAAGTGTTGTCCACCTGCATACTGACTACACAAAACAAAGTTTAGCGCGTGTTACTAATTACCTGAAAGAGCAAAATGCCGATATACAACAAGTTATTATATTCAATGGTACACTGCACAACAAAACCCATATGCCTGAAAAAAAGCTGGAGGATTTAGATGCTGAGTATTTTAGCCAACTTCTAAATTCAAACACCCTAACTCCCCTACTTTGCTTGCAGAGTATTTTGCCTCTTTTAACACACAAAACGCAGTGTACTATTACAGCACTCAGTGCACGTGTGGGCAGCATTAACGACAACAAATTAGGCGGTTGGTATACGTATCGCGCCTCCAAGGCTGCTCTTAACATGCTATTTAAAACCGCAGCGATTGAACTTGCACGCAGAGCTAAAAATACCAAGCTCGTTTTATTTCACCCAGGGACTACTGATACTGCGCTTTCAAAGCCATTTCAAAAAAACGTACCTGCTGGAAAACTCTTTACAGCTGAATTTGTAGCCAAGCAGCTTTTTACACTTACTTTTAATAACCCTCATTTAGAACTCAATGGTGAGCCTGCCTACTTAGATTGGCAAGGCGAAACCATACCGTGGTAAGGACCTTTAATGCATTTTACTAAAGAACGCATAAACGCACTTGAAAAACATACCCGTACTCATTTAATTAATTCGCTTTCGGGTTTTAAAAGCGCCAACTTAATTGGCACGCAAGACAAACAAGGCAATACTAATCTCGCCATTGTTAGCTCAGTTATTCATTTAGGTGCTCACCCGCCGCTAGTTGGGATGATAATGCGCCCAAATAGCGTGCCTCGCCATACGTTCGAAAACATAATCGAAACTGGTAGTTACACCATTAACCAGGTTAATAAGGCTATTTATAAGCAAGCTCATCAAACATCAGCCCGCTACAATAAAGGCGAGTCGGAATTTACAGCGACAGGTTTAACGACCGAATATTTAAATGACTTTGCAGCGCCTTTTGTTAAAGAAAGCCGCTTAAAGTACTCGGTTAAATTTGTAGAAAACCAACATTTAGCCATCAATGGCACAGAGCTTGTAATAGGTGAAATCACTGATGTGTATTTAGATGAAGTAGCACTTCAAAGTGATGGCTTTTTAGATTTACAGGCTATTGAAACCGTGGCAGTAACAGGGCTTGATAGCTACCACACAAGTAATAAACTCACGCGTTTACCGTACGCTAAAAAATAATATGCCTTTTTAAGAGGCTTTAAACTAATAGCCTCTTATCGCATAACATTGAATTTTACCTTGGTATTAATCACACTAGCTAAAAATCCAAGGAGAAAAACATGACCACCATAGGTATAGGTACACAATCAAGCGAGCAAGCGTTGGCAAGTTTAAGTAATATGACGCTAACGCTGACCCCTATAGCAGCTGACGAACATTTAGAGCGCATAGCCAAGGCGCAAGCGTATATGCTAGCAAACAACATAGATGCAATTTATTTAAACGCTGGCACCAACCTTACCTACTTTACAGGCATGAAATGGTACGCGAGCGAGCGCATGGTTGGCGCGATATTACCCGCCCTTGGTGAAGTACAATACATTGCGCCTTATTTCGAAATTGGTTCACTAAACGGGTTTAAAGTAATAGAGGGGCCTATTCATGGGTGGCAAGAGCACGAAAATCCTTATGCACTTTTTGTCGAAGTATTAAAAAAGTTAAACATTAATGAAAACGCAACCATTGGCATTGATGAAAGCGCACAATTTTTTATATTCGACGGCATTAATAAAGCGCAAACGGGTTTAACACTCATAAACGCACAACCTGTAACGGCGCATTGCCGCATGCATAAATCAGTTCATGAGCTTAGCTTAATGCAACGCGCGATGGACATGACCTTAGCCGTACATCAAGCCACAGCAAGCATGCTCTATGAGGGAATAACCACCACCGAAGTAGAAGCCTTTATTAAGCAAGCACACCAAAAAGTAGGTGCACCAGGTAACTATTTTTGTATTGTTTTATTTGGTGTTGCAACGTCTTTCCCGCACGGTGTTAAAGATGCCCAAATACTTAAAAAAGGCGATATGGTACTAATTGATACCGGCTGTAAAGTACACGATTACCTATCAGATATAACCCGTACCTATGTATTTGGCGAACCAACAATGCGCCAACGTATGTTTTGGGATCATGAAAAAGCAGCGCAAATGGCCGCGTTTAATGCCGCTAAAATTGGTGCTACCTGCGAAGACGTAGACGCTGGCGCACGTAACTATTTAGCAGCGCAAGGGTTAGGCCCGCAGTACCAAACACCGGGTTGCCCGCATCGAACGGGTCACGGCATTGGGCTAGACATTCATGAATGGCCATACCTAGTTGGCGGTGATAAAACCCCACTTGCCCCAGGCATGTGCTTTAGTAACGAGCCAATGTTAGTTATACCTGATGAATTTGGCGTGCGTTTAGAAGATCACTTTTATATGACCGACAACGGCCCTCATTGGTTTACACAACCAAGTTATAGCATTGACGACCCATTTGGGCTTAACGCTTAAAACTGAATTCCTTCAAGAGCAGCTGTTTAGCTGCTCTTTTTAGTTTGGTATTGATAAAGTGCAGTTCATCCCAATATCCCCTGTTATACCAAAGCAATCCTCAAAAGGATAAATATGAAAAACTTTAAAATTGATATCGTTTCAGACGTAATGTGCCCTTGGTGTGTAGTGGGTTATAAAAACCTAGAAACTGCATTAGAGCAACTCAAAGACGAAATGAGCGCAGATATTACGTGGCATCCTTTTGAACTAAACCCAGATATGCCAATTGAAGGTCAAGACTTAAACGAACATTTAATGCAAAAGTACAACTTAAGTGAAGAGCAAGGCGACGAAAATCGTAAAAACATGTTCGAAGCCGGTCAGCGTGCTGGGTTTACCTTTAATTTTGATGGCAAACGCATCATGATCAACAGCTTTGATTTGCATCGTTTATTAATGTGGGCACGTGAAGAAGGTAAGCAAACCGAATTAAAACTTGCCTTTTTTGAAGCGCACTTCACTGATTTAAAATACTTAAATCAAGAAGAAGCACTACTCGACGTTGTTAAAAAAGTAGGTCTTGATAAAGAAACTGCGCGCGGTATTCTACATTCAGACAAATACGTACAAGACGTACGCCAAGAGCAAGACCGCTTTAAACAAATGGGGATTACTTCAGTACCTACGTTTATCATAAACGATAAATATGCACTTACTGGCGGACAACCAAGCGACTCATTCATTCAAGCACTAAAACAAATTAGTGAAGAAGAAGCCAAACAAGACGCTTAATATACAAATAAAGTTTAAAACTAAAAAAGGCTGCTTATTGCAGCCTTTTCTGTTGCGTATAAGTAAGCGAGTAATAATCACCTTACTATAAACTTATTTGATATTTTATCGTCAACATACAGTATTAAATGCGCATGATTATTCGAAACATCACAAGTCATTTATCTTTAACACAGCCTCTAATATTCTCGTAGATGAACTTCACTGTATAAAAATTAGAATGGGTATCTGTAGTGTTCAACTAATTTCGGCTGAAGGGCACAACGCTCAGGCAACACGATTTTCGTCTGCGTAAATATTTAAGTTAAACACTTAGGTTGGATAGAGCGTAGCGAAACCCAACGAATATTCAATATTAGACAACTAGCTTGGCAGGGAGGGATTAGCACCTCGATTATTAGCCGCAATGGGGTCAAATCGTGACCGCTATAAGTGCGCCGCTGACATACAAAAATACGCAGGCATTGCTCCAGTAACCGAACGCAGTGGCAAAAAGGAATGGATACACTGGCGGTACTCATGCACTAAGTTTTTAAGGCAAACGTTTGTGGAATGGGCAGGATTATCTGTGCGCTATTCATTTTGGGCAAAAGCATATTATCGGCAGCAAGAAGCCAAAGGAAAACCTCATAATACCATCATCAGAACATTGGCATTTAAGTGGATACGAATCCTATTTAGGTGCTGGACAACACATACGCCCTACGATGAATCAACTTACTTAACTGCATTGAAAAGTAAGGGATCACCGCTGTTAAAATTTGCGGTGGAAAGTGAGTTTTAGCGCTTGCTGCCCACCTCAGGGCGTGTTGTTATAAGCCGTGTTTCAAGGCTGCCAAGTCTAAGGAAGCTTGGATAGCTACCTTATTACCTGAACACATACTTATTTCACAGCCTGATAATAAAGCGTAATTTGAAGAAAAATCTAATAAATTCTTTAATAGTTCATCATCATGACTATTAGTGATTGAGTCTTCATTGTACTTTCTGCTTAATAGAGCTGCGCCTGAATGAGTAAAACTATTTAATGTGTTCCAATAATGTCCCTTAGGTACAGATAACTTACTTCCTTTTTTTTCATCAATATCTTTGATCATTGCACCAAACGTTTTTTGAAACTTATCTTTTCGTAGAGCATTAAAGTCTTTCTCCTCTGCACAATGCGAAAACCATAACCCTTTCACATAAGCTTCAAAAAGCGGCCTCATTAAAGTACAAGCAGAGCTAAACAAGTTACGTTTTATGAGTAAAATGATACTCCGATGATGTTCTATTACAGTTGAGTGAAATAGCGAAGGAATAAAAATCTTATCATCACTAGGTATTTCTAAACCTTCGTGGATCGTATTTATATCTATAGATAATTGATATGCTTCATCAGTGTCAGATTTCATGGAACCCTTAAGGCTTATAATGCCCAGCTCAGCGGGCAATTTGAGCGCAGCGAAAATTGATCCGCTGCAGCTGTTTGTTAAGGCACGATTGCCGCTAAAGCCGGAAGAAATGGTGCCACGACGGGACCCAAAACTGTCATGTGATTTGATAGCAAAGACATAAAATGCTGATAGTGTTCTTTAAAGCTTTGAGTGCCCTGACTAGAGCGCATTTCTTCGATATTATTACATAGAGGCACTGTAATCTCTGGCTGATTAACGGACTGCAATGCCTCTAATAGCTGAGAGAATAATTTTGCATTTGTATCGTTGTTTGTTGCATGCTGCTCAAAGCTATGACTACCAGTAGCAACATTCTGAACACTGCCCGATATATAGGTATTAAATATTTGATTTACTTTTTCTGGTGGTACTGGAGAAGAGTTCAGCGCAGCCTCACCAGCCTCAGGGTCTTGAGCTTCAATTTCTAATACGAAGTTTAATATCCTATTTCTTATTTCATCAAGTGCTGCAATTACTGATGTAATCGGAATCACCTTCCACGCTTGCATGCAGTTCATTCGCTCATAAATTTTTTGGCCGACTAATGCTACAAAGTCTGGATTCCATGGCTCTTGCGCAGTGCCTCCTTCGCACTTTGAAACTAAAGCTTCCATCCCAGCAACTGGTTCCATCATGTTAGAGCGTGACATACTTTCACGAAAATTTTCTGGTATGCACATCAATGGTATATCAGCATTGTTTAACCCTGAACCAAATGCACCTGAAAAATGCCCTTTTGAAGTGACATGTATAATTCTATATTCAGGTAAGCAATCGGCATCTCTGTAGCCGCTTAATTCAGCATCCACCCAAGCTTTAAACTCCTGACTTCCTAGGCGGGCAGATAGGACTTTACACTTCCGAAGTAAACTAGCTAAATCAGTTTTAGAATCAATAGCCGCATCTTGAATTTCTCTTAAAAGTGACATCCATACTCCTTTAGTGCCTTAACAATTTTGTCTACAACATTTGTCGTTTTATAAACCGACAAATGTCCATATATTACAATGTATTTATCTTAGCCATCAAATAAACACTTGTAAACAACTAGTTAACTCCAAGAATTTTTAAGTTAGTGCAAAAATACACCGTAATGGTGGAGATCAGTAATATTAGAAAAAACAACAAGAGCTGTTTATTTATACGGTTATTTTATTAAGGAACGAGGAAATTAAGATGACACCCATCCTAATTCTTAGTTCGTCAAAGTGTAAAGTTTAGGATAGGTGATGAAATGGACGCTTGCTAAGACGCGTCAATTGCCAAACTGCTTAAGTAAATTAAGTACGGTAAAGTACTTTAATTACATGCCAGCCGAATTTTGTTTTAACTAGGTGGGGTTCTAAAATTGCGCCTTTAAATGCAATTTTATCAAACTGAGGGACCATTTGGCCGCGTCTAAATTCACCTAAGTCACCGCCTTTTTTACCCGATGGGCATGACGAATACTTTTTAGCTAAGGTTTGAAACTTTGCACCTTTACCTAATTGCTTAATAATATCTTCTGCAATTTCTTTGTGCTTTACCAAAATGTGAAGTGCATGTGCTGTGTTTGCCATGAAAAAAGCCTTTTATACCGTTAGCTAAAATTAAACGCGGCGATTTTAACACAACCTCATAAACCTAGCATCTACTTATACTGCAGTGTATTAACGCCTAATTTATAAATAATGTTTGGCATCCTCTGGGTTGGGAATTCTGCAATACTGATATTTGCCAAATAAGGTATAGCGGTTTAAAGCAATCTTATCGTATAGCCAATTATTAAACCTATTTGGCAAAATACTAAATACGTTTGCTAGCTTGTATGGGTAACCTAGCTGCTTAACAACATTAAAAAAAGCATGGCTTTGTGTAAATGCTTTACCGTTTTCTAGGTAAACCATTGAGGCATATTCAATTGTTGAAAAACCAAAATGCGTTAACAACAGCTCCCCTTTTGGAGATTGCACGCTGCATAATTTAAAAATGGTATTAGTGTCGTGAGCAATAATAAAGTTACACCACGCGCTGCATAACTTACATTGCGCATCAAACAATATAATTTTTTGATTTTGCATTATTGTCACTGCATCATTGCTCACAACACTTTCCTTAAATTAAGTATTAAATTACTGCTGCACCGGCTTTTTTTGTAACTTGCGCTGCAAAGTACGTCTGTGCATATTAAGTTGCCTTGCGGTAACCGACACATTGCCATTATTACTGTGTAATACTTGTTGAATATGCTCCCACTCTAAACGCTCCGGCGACATAACCGCATCATCAATAACACTCGATGCCGATGCCACAGGCTCGGTGTTAAGCGCTTTTAATAATGTTGCCATATCAACCGGCTTGGTAAGGTAGTCATTTGCGCCTAAACGCATTGCCTCTACTGCGGTTGCTATACTTGCAAATCCAGTTAGTAAGACAATATGAGCTTGGGGGAGCAAACTACGCAGCGGCTTTATGAGTGCAAGCCCGTTGTCATCACCTAGTTTCATGTCTAATAAAATAAAGTCGGGCAATAGTTTACGCGCGGTAAGTAACGCATCACTTTGATTATGCGCCACCTCGCAGATAAAGCCTTGTTTAGTTAAGCGCCTTGCCAGTGTGCTGGCTAAATTTATGTCGTCTTCAATTATAAGTAACTTCATAAGGCGTTATTCTTAGTGTTTACAATAGCGAGTTTAACTTTGGCGACAGCGCCGCCATCTGCATGGTTAAACAAGGTAAGTGAGCCATTTAAACGCTCAAAAGTAACGTTTGATAAAAGCACAGCAAGCCCCATTCCTTGATCGCTTGGCATAAGTTGCCCGCCCAGCTCTGCTAATTGCGATGACGAAAAGCCACAGCCAAAATCGCGAATTAACAAGTAAACGCATTCGCTATGTAAGTTATCTTGCTGCCAACTCAGCTCTAATTGAGTTTGGCCTTGTTTTTGATTAGCAAGCGCGGCATTTTGCAATAAATTTAAAATAGCGGGCAATAACATGGCATCACTCAATAGCGTTGCCGCAATTGGTGGCGTAATCCAGTTAATGTGCTGATCAGGGTGTTGTAGTAAAAGCGTATCTGTAATTTGCGTCTGCAGTTGCTTTACGGTGGTATGCTCTTGCGAATTTTTAAGGCGTAATTGCTCTGAGAGCTTTCTAAAGTCATTAAGTTGCGTACTACACTGAGTAAGCGGCGCTTGCATGTGCTTAACAATGGGGTTGTTTGGTTGCTCTTCTAATAACTCTTCAAACAATAGCTGTAAATTTGCAATTGGGGTCGCTAGTTGATGGGTTATTTGTGCTGCGGCCCCATCAAGGGTAACAAGCTGTTCATTACGCAATTGTTTTTCACGCACGTTTGCAATAATTCGCTCTCGTTCTTTAAGTGCCCTGCTCATTGCGCCAATAACAAGTGCAATTACGCTAGCACTTAAAACAAAATTGACCCACATGCCAATAAAGTGACCACTCATATTCATTTGATGCATATTGTGATCGGGCATCTTTATCAGCAGAAAACTGTATGCAGCTATCGCTAGTACTGCAATATAAGCTAATCCTTTTGCTCGCAGCGTAACAGCAGCGATCATTATCGGGAGCAATAACAGTGATACAAATGCATTGGTTGCACCACCGCTTAGCGAAAGCAAAACAGTTAAAAATAATACATCTGCAGTTAACTGCATCAACATACCCAAAGGTTTAGCACGGCTCACATTACGATAGGCAAACAGGCTAATAAGCTGAAACACAGCCTCAACGGCAATAACAATAAGTAAAGGCAGTAATGCAATTTGATGTTCTAATAAAAAATAAACGCTAAGCACCGCAATTAATTGCACGGCAATAGCGCCACTTCGCAGCATTAATAGTCGACTAATGGTGGGGTCGGTACGCATTAACAAGAGATAATTGCCCAATCAAATATTTAATATGGTTATTTTAACGGTTATGTGATTTTTAATCATCATCCATCGAAATTGAAAAAGGTGCACAAGGCGTTCCTTGGTGAAACACCATTTGCCATTGCTCACCTTGCTTACGCCAAAGCGACATACGCAATGAATAATTAAACTCAGCGCGAGCAGAGCGCCTATAAGCTGCTTGATAACTAAGTTGCACTACGTCATCACTTAGCATTCGGCCCTTAAAATGCTGATTATAAAACTGTGGCACTACCTCAGTAGGTAAGCGGGTAAGTACTTGGTATTTATTAAATGTAGTGCCATTGGCAGCAATTTCGATAAATTCATCATCAAGTAAAGCATCTAATGCGCGCTCAGATTGGCGAACTTCTGGGTCTAGTAACTGGCGCTCAGCGTCAATCAAATGATTAAACAACGACACTTTTATTTTGCTGCTCATAACCTTCCCTATTGTTTATAAACTTGCCCGGCTTTCATAACAAATTGCACGTTTTTCAGTACGTCGATATTTTTAAGCGGTGAGCCATTCATACTGATAATATCTGCTTGTTTACCAACACTCAAGTCGCCAATGAGTGCGCTTTGTCCCAGCAGTTTAGCTGCATGTATGGTTGCTGATTTAATAGCTTGGGCTTCGCTCATACCATTGTTTACCATTAAACTAAATTCGTTAGCATTGAACCCATGACGCGACACCCCAGAGTCTGTTCCAAAAGCTATATTAACCTTGTTTTTCAGTGCAAGTTTAAACGAAGCCTGCATTTTTGGAGTTACTTCGCGCACTTTGTCGGCTATTGCCGGTGGCATATTTGGATTTGTAAGAACCTCTTCACTTACCGTTGCACCCGCTAAAAGCGTCGGTACTAAATAAGCTCCCGTTTTTTTAAATAACTTTATTGCCTCTTTATCTAAATAAGAGCCATGCTCAATAGAATCTACACCGGCTTTTAAGGCTGCTTTTATACCTTGTGTACCGTGTGCATGCGCTGTAACTTTTCGTCCTAAGTGGTGAGCAGTATCAACAATTGCAATCAGCTCTGCATCTGTAAGTTGCTGATTAACCCCAGCAGCGGTATTACTTAGTACTCCACCCGTGGCAGTAATTTTAATTACATCAGCACCACTTTTAATTACCTCGCGTACCGCACGGCTACAATCATCCGCGCCATTACAAATACCAATCCCGCCTGTAACCGCATCTGTAATATCTTTTCGATATCCGTGCATATCTGCGTGCCCACCAGTAGGCGATATTGTATTACCCGCTGCAAAAATGCGAGGGCCGTTAATATCATTTCGCTCAATAGCGCGCTTTAGCGGAAATATTACTTTATGATCGCTACCTAAATCTCGCACTGATGTAAAACCTGCATCGAGCGTACGTTGTAAATATTTAATTGAACGCAAAGCATAATCCGCATCATATTCTGTAGCCCAGCGGTGAGGGTTTGCTTTTGCATCTCGCTCAAACGTAACGTGAACATGCATATCAATAAGACCAGGCATTACAAATTGATTTTTAAGATTGATAATATCGGCATCAGGTAGGTTAAGTTCTGCTTTTGTGAGGTAGCCGTTTTTAATAGCTGTTATTGTATTATCTGTTATGACTAACGTTTGCTCTGTTTTTACTTTTTGATCTTCGAATGCAAGTAAACTGCCCGCATAAATAATTTTATGCTGTTGAGCAAAAGCCCCATTTGCTATTAATGCCAGTGTTATTGCAGTGAATGTTGATATTAGTGTTGTTTTCATACTTGCTCCTTTTTTATACTAGCATTACCTTAAATAACCTGTAATTGCGAATATTTACGACACAAAGCATGCTATAAACTAGTCTTGAAAGCCGTTTTTTGGTATAACTCACCCATTAGTAATACATGTCAGACCACCTTAAGAGAACATACTATGCCTTACGCACATATCACTGGTTGGGGTAAATGCATTCCACCAGCAAGCATTAGCAACGATGAAATTAGTGAAATAGTTGATACCACCGACGAGTGGATAACCACGCGTACTGGCATTAAATCTCGCCGAGTGAGCCATGTAAGTACCGCCGAGCTGGCAACTGTTGCTGCTAAGCAAGCTATTGCGTGCGCAGGCGTTGATCCTAAAGATATTGATTTAGTGATATTAGCAACCTGTACACCTTCTACTGTTGTGGCAAATACCGCCTCACAAGTGCAAAAAAATATTGGTGCAACAGGCGCTGCCGCAATGGATACAAACGCGGCATGTTCGGGCTTTTTATATGCGTTGCAAGCTGCTACAGCACAAATTCAAGCGGGTATGATTAAAAAAGCAGTGGTCATTGCCGCTGAACGTATGACCTGGTACATAAACTGGGCACGTCGCGACAGCGCTGTTTTATTTGGCGATGGCGCAGGTGCAGTAGTACTTGAAGCTGCCGATACACCAGCTGGTCTACTTGGTACCAAAACCGGTTGCGACAGCGAAGACCGCGATATTTTACACATCACCAACTTTGGTAGCGATTTAAATAAGTATGAGCCAATTGGCCCTTCTGATTTATTATTTGAAGGCCGTGAAATTTTTAAACGTGCTGTAAAAGGTATGAGTGAAGCCTGCGACGACGTACTTAAGCAAGCTGATTTGAGCCTTGACGACATTAATGTACTCGTTCCACACCAAGCTAACTTACGTATTATTCAGGCTATTCAGCATCGCTTAAAAGTACCTGACGAAAAAGTAATGGTTAACATTGGTGAGTATGGTAATACCTCTGCTGCGACTATTGCTATTGCGTTATGTGAAGCGGTTGAGCAAGGATTAATTAAACCGCATTCAAATATTATGTCTGCTGCATTTGGTGCAGGTCTTACGTGGGCTGCAAGTTACATAAAATGGGGCGAACGTGTAACGCCTATTAGTGTAAGTGATGCCGCTTTACCGCCATGTGATAAAACTGGTTTAGAGCTTGTAGCACCAGCGGTTCAAGCATGTAAAGAAGCCGAGCAAAGCTAACACAACATGTAATAAGCCACATTTAAAACGCACTTATTTAAGTGCGTTTTTGCTTTTTAAGGAATTAAACTTGAAACTTTTAGGTATTCATCACGCTGCGATTATTTGTAGTGACTATGCACGTTCTAAACACTTTTATAGCAATGTACTTAAACTTGACGTTATTAATGAGCACTTTAGAGCTGAGCGCAATTCATATAAATTAGATTTAGCCATGCCCGATGGTAGTCAAATAGAGCTATTTTCGTTTGATAGAGCGCCCGCAAGACCCAGCTATCCCGAAGCACAAGGCTTAAGACATTTAGCTTTTAAAGTAGCGGATGTACAGATTGCAAAAACGTATTTAGAGTCGTGCGATGTAAACGTTGAGGATATTAGAGTGGATGAAATAACCGGCAAAAAGTTTACCTTTTTTGCCGATCCAGATAATTTGCCACTTGAGCTTTATGAGGTTTAAAACTCATAAAGCTCAAGTTCTTACTATTGAATCAAAAACTTATTTATTAAAACGATTCTGTAAGTAGTTAAATACAGCACGAATACCTAATGCTTCACCACCCGTTGGACGACCTGGTAATGCACGTAAGTTCCACGCCATTACATCAAAATGTACCCACGGTGTTGTTGGTTCAACAAATTCTTTTAAGTAAAGCGCTGCAGTAATAGCACCACCAAATGGTGTACTTGCACAGTTTGCCATATCAGCTACATCGCTCTTTAAGAAGCTTTTGTACTGATCAAATAAAGGCAATTGCCAAACCGGATCGCTTACGTCCATTCCTGCATCAATAATACCATTTGCTACATCGCGCTCTGTTGAGAAAAAGCCCGGAAGCTCAGTGCCCAATGCAACACGACATGCGCCCGTAAGGGTAGCAAAATCAATAATTAGCTCAGGGTTATCGTTTTGTGCTTCGCTTAGTGCATCACACAATACTAAGCGCCCTTCTGCGTCTGTATTATCAATTTCGACCATAATGCCTTTGCGTGTTTTAACAACATCGCCAGGGCGAAATGCATTTCGCGATACCGCATTTTCAACAGCGGGTACAAGTACACGTAGTCTAATTGGTAAGTTAGCTGCCATAATAAGCTGCGCTAGTGCAATTACATGCGCGGCACCGCCCATGTCTTTTTTCATGTTACGCATGCCAGAGCTTGGTTTTAAATCAAGCCCGCCTGAGTCAAAACATACGCCCTTACCGACTAGTGTAATTAATGGAGCATCTGTCGCGCCCCATTTTAAATCAAGTAAACGCGGTTTATTTTCGCTTGCACGACCCACCATGTGAATAGTCGGGTAGTTTTGCTCTAATAATTCATCGCCAATCCATTGTGAAAATTCGCCATTGTAAGTTGCAGCTAAATCTTCCATTACTTGTGATAAATGTTGCGGCATCATATCTACCGCTGGAGTATTAACTAAATCACGTGCAAGTGTAATGGCATCAGCTTGTTGGCTAATGCGTTCATATAACGCTTTATCGCTAATGGCTAATTGCGCTTTTGCTGTTGGTTTTTCTTTATATTCACTAAATTCGTAACCACCAAGTACAAACCCTAAAGCAACTTGCTCTACAAAAGCGCTGTCGCCTTGAATTTGATAAGTACCAGTAGGCAGTGTGTTTGCTAAATTACCCGCAGCCCAAAAATCGTCGCTGCTTTGCATTAAACAAAATACCTGGCTTAACTCGCCTGTTTTAGCATCAGGGATTAAAGCAATACCTTGCTTTTCAAAACCTGTATTAGTTAACCAATTTTGTATAAATGCAGGCTGCTGTGCGTGCCAGTCAGATAATTCGTTTTTAAAAATAAAAGATAAAGGAATACCAGAAGATGTATGACGTAGTAATGCACTCATTAAAAAGCTCATATAATATAAAAATGGTACTTAAGAGCATATCAATAAGCGCACCTAAAAGGTATCGCTAATTTGAAGGGGATTTAGCTACTTTTTTAAGCTACTTTTAGATTCTTGCTTTTGATTTTCTTGATCTATTTTAGCATCAAGTTCTTTAATAGATTTGTTTATATTAAAAGAACTTGGCAGTACATCAACTCCCACCAAACTTCCTAATTTAACAACTAAAGGAATTGTAAGCGGGGCAAAAGGTAATACAGCAAATACACCAAGCCCTAACCCTTTTAAAATATCAACAAATTGCTCATTTGCGCGTTTTAACTCTTCTTTACTTGTTTGGCCTTGCGTGTAGCGCCTATAAATAGAGAGCATTTCTTTGGTTTCTTGTTTCTCTTGGGCGAGTGCGATTTTAAGCGCCACCATAGCACGGCGAAAACGCAGCTGTTGGCGTTTTTTACTAATTTTAACTACCCGCCAAGGTGCACGGTGAATAACTTTATATAATCGCATAACTTTTATTTTCACACAGCGGCACAGGTTCACAAAGAATAATTTACTTACAACACCCTTTAACTTACCCTTTGCACCAAATTAGTATTAAATACATACAATAATGCAGAATATGACAAATCAATTACCGCAAAAACCTGAAAAACCAAAATCTGATGAATGTTGCGGTGGTGGCAGTTGCTGTCCCTGCGTATGGGATGAATACAAAGAAAAATTAGCAGCTTGGCGGAACACACAAAACATTGAAACCCCACCAAAAAAGAAACAAATAAGTAACATTTAAATGCAATTAGCGCATTAATATTCCCTTTAAAAGCCTTATTTGCACTTATTTAGTTCATTTTAGTTTTACTTTGCACCACTGTTGCATTTTTTCTTAAATTGAATCTTTTTGTTATCAAACGGTTAATTAGTAATTGCCCTTCCTGTTTTTTATCTATAGTCTGTAGATAGGACTTCACAAAAAGTAAGCTTAATTGATTAGGCTTTTGAGCTAAAACCTCAAACTTATGTGAAACAAAAAATTAAGTGAAAAATAAATGATGTGAAATTAGCATCAAAAATAAGAATTATTCTAACTGGGGAAAATTAGAATGAAATTAAAAAATAATTCGCTAAACCAAGCAATCAAATTTGCTTTAGCTACAACCACTGCAGGGTTGTTTTTTTCAGGTTCTGCTATTGCAGCAGACGAGCAACAACAAACTAAAGTAAACAAAAACGTAGAGAAAATTGCCGTAGTTGGTACGCGCTCAGCTCCTCGTTCAATTGGTGATTCACCTGTTCCAATCGACATTATTGGCGGCGAAGAGCTTGAAAAGTCAGGCAACACTGACATGCTTGAGCTTTTAAAAGGTGCCGTGCCATCTTTTAACGTACACCAAAACCCTATTAGTGATGCGGCCTCTCTTGTTCGCCCAGCTAACTTACGTGGTTTACCATCAGACAGCACATTGGTTCTTTTAAACGGCAAACGTCGTCACCGTGCTTCTGTAATTGCATTTTTAGGCGGTGGTATTAACGATGGCGCACAAGGCGCAGATATTTCAGTTATTCCAAGTATTGCGATTAAACAAGTAGAAGTACTTCGTGATGGCGCGGCTGCGCAATATGGTTCTGATGCAATCGCCGGTGTAATGAACTTCCAACTAAAAGACGCTTCAGAGGGTGGTAAATTAGAAATCCGCCATGGTCAATTTTATGAAGGCGACGGCGATACAACACAAGTGTCGGGTAACGTCGGTTTACCATTTACCGACAATGGCTTTGCTAACTTAAGCTTTCAATACAAAACAGCTGATGCAACAAGCCGTTCAGTTCAACGTGCCGATGCTGCTGCACTTTCAGCTGCCGGTGTTCCTGATGTATCTTCTCTTGCACAAGTATGGGGTGCACCAGAAGTAGATGACGATATTACTATTTTTGGTAATGTGGGTTTAGAGCTAACAAACGACTCTGAATTTTACATGTTTGGTAACTATTCTGAACGTGATGTACGTGGCGGTTTTTATTACCGTAACCCGCAAACACGTTCAGGTGTTTACTCAAATGATGGTGGCGAAACACTACTTGTTGCCGACACAACACCTGATATGAGTGCTAACTGTCCAACTATCACAATAACAGACGGCAATGTACTAGATGATCCTGCTTACATAAATGGTGTAGCAAACAACCCTGATTGTTTTGCCTTTAACGAGATGCTTCCAGGTGGCTTTACACCTAACTTTGGCGGCAACATTACTGATACTTCTTTAACTATTGGTACTAAAGGTCGATTCACTGGTGGGTTCTTAAAAGATACTTACTATGACTTAAGCGGTACTGTGGGTTTAAATGAATCACGTTACTTTATTTACGACACGGTTAATGCCTCTTTAGGTGCAGATACGCCACGTGACTTTAGCCCAGGTAAATATGAACAGCTAGAGAAAAACTTTAACTTTGATTTATCAAAAGGTGTCGACTTTGGTTTAGCTTATGATGTAAATATTGCCGGTGGTTTTGAGTGGCATGAAGAAACATTCACTATTATCTCTGGTGATGAAGAATCTTACACAGCAGGCCCTTTAACAGAGCAAGGTTTTGGTATTGGGTCTAACGGCTTCCCTGGTTTTAAACCATCACAAGCCGGTGAGTTTTCTCGTCGTAACTATGCAGCGTATGTTGATGTTGAAGCACCGTTTACTGAAGACTTTTTAATGGGCGTAGCACTTCGATTTGAAGACTACGACAGCTTTGGTACTACAACTAACTACAAAGTAATGGCTCAATACCATTTAACTGAAGATTTAAATATTCGTGGCTCTGTAAGTAGCGGTTTCCGTGCACCTACCGTTGGTCAAGCTAACGTAAGTAACGTACAAACAAGCTTAGACAGCGGTGTATTACAAGATTCAGCGCTTCTTCCACCAACAAACCCAATTGCAGTGCAATTAGGTGGTACAGAGCTTGAGCCGGAAGAATCACAAAGTTATACACTTGGTGCTGTATACACTATCGGCGAGTTATTTTTAACGCTTGATTACTACAATATTCAAGTTGATGACCGTATTAGCCAATCAGATAAAATCAACTTAAGCCAAGCAGATAAAGATACACTTACAGCTGCTGGCGTGCCTAACGTACAAGGTCTTGCTCAGGTAAGCTTTTTTACAAATGACTTTGATACAACAACTCAAGGTATCGATTTAGTTGCAAACTATACTGCTGAACTAATGGGCGGTAGCTCTACATTTAGCCTTGCTTATAACTGGAATGATACTGAAGTAACTCAATTTAGTGAGATTACAGGTGCGTTTAAAGTTAAACGCTTAGAAGAAGATTTACCTAACCATCGTGCAACGTTCACATTGTCTCAACAGTGGGAATCAGTTTCTGCATTTGCTCGTGCAAACTACTACGGCGAATACCAAGGTGTTCACGTTGACTATGATGCAACAGCTAAAACAGCCGATGCTGCAGTTACTATTGATGCTGAAGTAACTTACTTCTTAAATGAATCAGTTAGCTTCTCTGTAGGCGCTCAAAACATATTTGACCAAGACGCTGAAAAGCTAGATTTTGCTGATAGAATTGATACGCCTAACAATAACTGGGGTGGTCAGTTCTACGAAACATCTCCATTTGGTATTAATGGTGGCTTTTACTACGCTAAAGCAACATATACTTTTTAAACTATTTTCATGAAGAACCAAAGGCGAAATGTTAAAGACATTTCGCCTTTTTAATTTTATAGTTAATAAAAATAATAATGAACAATACCAATTGCATTGAATAAGTGTTCTATTATAGCGCTCAGAAAATAGCGTAATAATAAGGCGAAAACTATGATATATAGATGCTCTATATGAATAATTTTTAACGCAGTGAGTACGCTATTTAATGCGATAGAATGATTATTTTTTTAATAAAATTGGTATAACTATGTTACTTAATAAAGCCAACCAACTACTGCAACAAAATAAACTCAAAGAAGCTGAGTTTCATTTTAAAACGCTATTAAATAGTAACCCTGAAAATGGTGAAGCTTTATTTGGCTTAGGCAGAATTGCCTTACGACTAGAACGTTATGACGCTGGCGTATACCTACTCCAAAAAGCCTGTGAGCGCTTGCCTCATATGCTTGAACCATTACATGCCCTTGCTGATGCATTTAACGGTGTTAATTCGCCAAACGATGCGTTAACGGTACTTGAATATGCAAAAAAATTAGCAATTCATAACCCAGAGCCTCATTACTACTTAGCACAGCACTATTTAACACATGGCGAGTTAGATAAAGCCCATACAACCTTTGCCCATGCGCTCAGTATTGGGGTATACCCTGTAACAGCCTATATTTTATTTGAACTTGTACAGTTAGGTCGCTTTAATAAAGAGCATAACTATGTAAGTAATTTACACCACTTACTAACTCAAACGAGCAATTTACGTTTAAAAATGGTGTGTTACTACGCTTTAGCAAACAGCTACGATGCACTTGAGGATACCGAGCAAGCATTTAATTATTTTATATTGGCGAATAAATTACAAAAAAAATTAAGTGAATTTAACACCAAAGATTTAATCCCTTTTTACGATGAAATAATAAAATACAACACCGAGGAATTTATTACCGCTGCCGATAAAACATTTACAGGTAATATCACGCCTGTCTTTATTATTGGCATGCCTCGAAGTGGTTCTACCCTCCTGGAGCAAATGTTGGCAAGCCATAGTCAGTTTTCGAGCCTAGGAGAGAGCACCAGTATTAGTAATAACGCAGTTGCTTTTATCGAACAAAAAACGGGAGTTGCTTACCCGCAATGTTTAGCGCATTTAACGCCGGATTTAATCAAAAAAGCTCGCGAACTGTATATCACAACATTAAAAACAACATCGCCCATTAGACCTTTTATAATAAATAAACTGCCGAGTAATTATCAGTCGCTTGGACTTATATATATCCTATTTCCAAATGCCAAATTTATAAACTTAAGTCGTGATTTTAATGCTATCGCGTTTTCTATTTTCACCAATTACTTTGCCGAAAACGAGCCTTATTTTTGCTCACTACCTGAGTTTAAGCTTTATCATAAGTTATATGAAAAATTAATGAGCCATTGGCAGTCTTTTAAAGCGATGCCAATTTATGATGTCAGCTACGAAGATTTAGTGAGTAACCCAAAAGAGCAGCTAACGCAGTTACTTGGCTTTTTAAACTGTAGTTTTCAAGAGCGCTGCTTAGCGTTTTATAAACAAAAAACACCGGTTACCACCTTGAGTAAACATGCTATTCGCCAACCTATTAATAATGCCGCAATCGCTAAGTGGGAGCGTTACAAAACACCTCTTTTAAAGTTACTTGATGGGAATTAATTAATCGGATGTGCTTTAAACCAATTAAGTAAATCTTTAAATTGATCATCACGCGCACTTGGGTGGGTAAGCATATTAATATGGTCGTAATCAAAATTATTCCCGTGTTTACGACCGTAAATTTGCATTTGCTGAATACCTAGCCCTGATTCGTCCATAAATTTTTGAATATCGATTGGTTGCGCTAATGCTTTATCTTTTACCGCAGCAATATGATGCGTTGGCGGTAAGTGCAGGTTGTTTAGCGCTTTTGCATAATCAAAATTATCATCAGAATCTATCCATGGCTTCTTTTTAGCCCACTGCATACTTTGATAATGCGACTTTTGAGTTTCGTTATCGCTACCCCACTTATAACCTTTAGCATTTAAATAGCCATGTTTTTTAGCAAGTAAAGGTGCCATAAAATACCAAATTAAGTTGGCTTGTAATAATTTTTGAGGGTGATTATTAAATAAAGAACGCTTAGAGCCAAAATACACACACGCTTTTACATCACTAATATATTCTGGAAATCGTGCAAACGCGCTGTTCATCAATACCCCACCCCAAGAGTGAGCAACCCAGTAGTCAGGCTTTTTGCCTTCAATCAACTCTATTTGCTTAATAAAGGCAGGGATGTCTTCTAGGATAGATTCTGTTTGTCCATATTCGGACTTGCTCGAAATGATTGGCTTGCTATCACCTCGGCCACGTAAATCAGCCACATAACATCTATATCCATGCTCAGCTAAAAAAGGGGCAAGTCCTTTATTAGAATGGGTGTAAAAAATTTTACCGTTTTCTATTGCTCCATGCATAAAAAATACAATAGGCCCTTGCTGATCTTCATTGCTAATACGGCGTAAATGAAGTGTTTGTTGAACAGCTAAATTAATAATTATTGATTGCTGAGAAATTGCCACAGTTATTCCTTTTTATTATTTTCAACTCATCCTACCAGTAATATTAAATATACCAAAGGAAATGTCTGCACTTTACTCATCAGCATTTGTTACAATCACTACATTATATCTGTTGTTAAAATGAAGCCATGAAAGAAAATAAAGCACGTTCAAAATTACACCCTCGTAACCTACATAATAATGGTTACGACTTCGATTTATTAACAACAGAGCATCCTGCTCTACAGCCCTTTGTTATAACCACACCTGCAGGGACTAAAAGCATTGATTTTAGTGATAACAAGGCTGTTAAAACACTTAATCAAGCTCTTTTAAAAGCACATTATAATATTGATTTTTGGGATATACCTGAACATAACTTATGTCCACCTATACCTGGGCGTGTTGACTATATTCATTACTTAGCCGACTTATTAAGTGATGATAACCAACAACAAATACCTTTAGGTAAGCAAATTAAAGTGCTTGATATTGGCACTGGCGCTAACTTAGTTTATCCGCTTACTGGTACAAGTGAGTATAAATGGCATTTTACTGGGACTGATATTGATACAGCCTCAGTAAAAATAGCAAAGCAAATTGCCCAGTTTAATGGTTTAAAAATCAGTCTAAAACATCAAAAAAACGCATCACATATTTTTAAAGGCGTTATAAATCAAAAAGATCTATACCATTTAACGCTCTGTAACCCTCCGTTTCATGCAAGTGAAGAAGAGGCAAGTAAAGGCAGTGAACGTAAATGGAAAAACTTAGGAAAAACACCCAGTAGCACACTTAATTTTGGTGGTCATAATAATGAGTTGTGGTGTGAAGGTGGTGAAGTTCAGTTTATCTCTAATATGATTAAAGAAAGCGAAGACTTTGCAGAGCAAGTACTGTGGTTTACATCGTTAGTCTCTAAAAAAGATAACATTGCTGCCCTTGAAGAGGTATTAAAAGCACACCCAATAGCACAATATAAAATAGTTGATATGGCACAAGGTCAAAAAATCAGCCGCTTTATTGCATGGACCTACTTTGATAAAGAAACCCGTGAACAAATTTGTAGCGAGCTGGCTTAGCACCAATTTTATTAAAAACAATAAAAAGGATAAGGCAATCATGATAGATTTTCGCTCTGATACAGTTACAAAACCAACAAAAGAAATGCGCGATATTATGTACAACGCACCGGTTGGTGACGATGTATATGGTGATGATGAAAGCGTTAACCGACTAGAAGCTTATGCGTGTAAACGTTTTAACTTTAAAGCCGCTCTTTATTGTAGCTCAGGTACACAAGCCAACTTACTTGCAATAATGGCGCATTGTGAGCGAGGTGACGAATACATTTGTGGCCAAAATGCACATAACTATAAGTTTGAGGGCGGAGGAGCAGCCGTTTTAGGGTCTGTGCAACCACAGCCTATCGAAAACAATGCTGATGGCAGTATCCCTTTTAGTAAAATAGCGACGGCTATAAAACCAGACGATTGCCATTTTGCAAAAACGCGATTGCTCAGCTTAGAGAATACCATAGGCGGAAAGGTACTCCCGCTTGAGTACTTAGCCCAAGCACGTGACTTTGTTGACACACATAATTTAGCGCTGCACTTAGACGGCGCACGTGCTTTTAATGCCGCCGTTGAGCAAAAAGTTGATATCACTGAAATTACAAAGCACTTTGACTCAGTTTCTATTTGTTTATCTAAAGGTTTGGGTGCGCCCGTAGGCTCTTTACTATTAGGCTCACCAACACTTATTAACAAAGCAAGGCGATGGAGAAAAGTACTTGGTGGCGGTATGCGCCAAGTCGGAATGCTTGCAGCCGCTGGGCAGTTTGCACTTGAGCACAATGTAGAGCGCTTAAAAGACGATCATGAAAATGCGCGTTATTTGGCTCAACAATTAAGTGAGATAAATGGTTTTACTGTCGATATGAGTAACACCACTAATATGGTTTACGCAACATACAGTAGCAGTATAAATATTGAAGAAATTGCTGAAGCGCTTAAACAACAAGGCATATTATTTAGCCCAAGCAAGCAGCTTAGGCTAGTTACGCATTTAGATATTACGCGCGAAGATATTGATACATTTATAAATGCTTTATCGGCCCATATTTAAAGCGGCTTTATAATGTTTGCGGCATACCGAAACGTATCGGTCATTGCCGCCAATTTCTACTTGGTTACCATCGGCTATTGCATCACCATTTTCATCAGTACGCAGTACATGGTTAGCTTTGCGCCCGCAGTGGCATACAGTTTTAAGCTCAACTAACTTATCAGCCCACGCAAGCAAATATTGCGACCCTATAAATAACTCGCCTCTAAAGTCGTTACGCAAGCCATAACACAATACCGGTATACCGAGTTCATCAACCACATCGGTTAATTGCATTACTTGTTCTTTTGATAAAAATTGGCACTCGTCAACTAACACACAATGGCGCTTTTTATCATTGTTGAGTGATTGAATAAGGTCAAAAACATCTTTACTAGCATCAAATACATGCGCATCAGCTTGCAAACCTATACGAGACGATACTTTACCTACGCCTTGTCTATCATCAATGGCAGCAGTAAGGATGACAGGTTCCATGCCACGTTCTTTATAATTGAATGCAGATTGTAATAACGTGGTTGATTTACCTGCATTCATTGCAGAGTAGTAAAAGTATAATTGAGCCATTGCGGTGCCATTTTATAAAAAGTGCGCTTATGCTACCTTAATATTAAATTAATACCAATTTACAAACGCGAATTTAATGAGGTTATTTAAGTGTTTGTAAATATTTAATATACACAGGCGCACTTTCAAATTTTGATAACCACTGCCACATTTGCAAGCTTAGAGTGTTATTTTCTTCATAGAATTTTTTTGAAAATACAAGATAACCATGGCTGGTTTCGTACGGTGGGTAAATCGGTTTAACATTATTACCCTCATACGGATAACTAGACACTTTTAAGCCATCTACTTGGCATAGATCAACGCTCGCTTGCACCACTCCCTTATCTAGCAACTCAAAAGCTTTGCTTTTAGAAAACGTATTATGAATAAAAAATGGTTCTTCTTTTAACGCGCTATTTAACCCATAACCATTAGGAATAGCTATCGTAAAAGCTTTATTTTGAAATACTTCGCGCGTCTCCCACTCTTTATGAAATTTATAACGCCCTATAAGGCAGCTACCAAATTCACTTATTGCATAGTCATTTTGTAATTTACCTTGCTCATTTACAGGGTAAACAGCAAAATTTTCTCGCCCTTTGCGATAACTCGCAATAACGGCATCAACACGATTAAATTCTAAATCGTTTAAGCATCTACGCCATGGCTTTCTTACATATGATATTTCTACATCAGGCAATGCTAAATCAAGTTGTTGGAGTATTTCAATTGATGCACCGGGTTTATCCGTTGGCGTATTTTGTCCTTCACCTAAAAACATAGGAGCTATGTTTTTGTCTTCGTAACAAAACACGAGACTCTGCGGTTTGCTAAATGCAGTAGCGGTAAACATTAAACTGGCAATAAAAAAGTACACTAAGCTATTAATACGCATAATAATTTTTATTAGTTGGTTATTTAAATTATAGGTTGAGTTAAGCAGACTGACTATATTTTATCAAATAATTTACATTAATCCTTCGTGTTTCAGCAACCACAGTTTCCTATCAAGCCCACCAGCATAGCCCGTTAACTTTGCATTTGCGCCAATAATTCGGTGACACGGCACAATAATACTAATCGGATTTTTACCATTCGCAGCGCCTACCGCTCTCACCGCTTTTGGGTTATTGAGTTGATTTGCAATATAGCCGTATGTTTGTGACTGTCCAAAAGGTACTGTTAATAGTGCTTGCCATACATTTTGCTGAAATACCGTACCGTTCGTATCAAGTGGTACATCAAACGTAGTACGCTTTTTAGCGAAGTACTCGTTTAACTGCGCAGCGCAAATAAGCACCGCTTTGTTAGTGACTTGCTCAAGTGCCGTATGAGGGTGAGCAACTGGTGGATAAAAACCAACGTAACTCACGCCTTTATCAGTCGCTTGAATAACTATGTCGTCTATCGGGCTTGAAATGGATGTTTGAATAATCACTATAATTGCTGCCAAAGTTGAAAAGTTAAGTAAGAGCGAAAAGGAGCGCAATTAGCAGGCTCAAAAGGGTTTGCCGCCGCTTGAGCTTTTTTAACACCTAAGTCGCCATCAAGTAGTATATCGGGTTGGCTTTGCCCTCGTAGCTTTGCATAATTTACTGTCCATGGGCCAATTCCCTTTAAGCTAAGCCATTCGTCTAAATCGTCATTTTCAGGATTTAGTGCACAAAACTGGGCTAAGTTGTGTAGCGCATTTTTGCGTGCTTGTGGCATTTTAAAAAATGCAAAATCACTATTAGCAACAATTTTAGCCGTAGGAAAATAGACGGCATCGCCCTCTTTTTCGCCTAATTCATCCACTAACTTTGTTACTAAATTATGCGCCGCAGTAACACTCACTTGTTGCCCAAGTACCGCCCTTATGCCGGCTTCAAAACTTGACCAAATCCCAGGAAGCCTGAGTCCTTCACACACTGTAAACGCATTGTTTATATTAGCGCTTAAATGCGTTTCAATTAAATTAATATCGGCATCTAAATCAAGCACACGGCGTATATTGTTTATAACAGGTTGTAAGTACACCGTATTGTCTATATTGATAGATACACTAAAGTGGTTTTTACTCGCTATAAATTCAGCGGTAAAGCTTCCTTTATATTTCTCACTTGCAAAAGTACGCCCGTAGCTCGTTTGCGTTATCCACTCCATTGGTTTTATTAAGCGCCTTTGTAAAAAGCCCTGCAAAGCAGGCCAATTATAAGGCGGCCTAAATGGTAGCGTTAACGTGAGTGTTGATGTTGGTTTTTTATCGCCACTGCGCAGCTTTGAGGGAGCTATATTTAACTGCTGTAAAAATGCATCATTAAAACGCCTAATGCTTTTAAAGCCTGCGGCAAACGCTATTTCGGTGAGGGGTAAGTGTGTTTCTTGAATCAGTTTTTTAGCAAAGTGGCATTGGTTAAATAATCGATATTGCGTAATCGACACGCCAAAATACTGCTTAAACAACTGCCTTAAATAACGACTACTTATACCTAAACGAGCTGCTAGATTTTCGCAGTCGTGTTCATCATTTTGATCTATTAACTGTTTTGCTCTAAGTGCAGTTGTTTTTGTACCCTGCCATGCAGCACTACCTGGGGCACTATCGGGCCTGCATCGGATACACGGCCTAAAACCATCTTGCGCCGCGTTATGGGCAAACTGATAATAAGCAACGTTTTTTTCGTGAGCCGTTGGTGCAGGGCAAATAGGTCTGCAATAAATACCCGTACTTTTTACCGCTACGTAAAAAAGCCCATCAAAACGAGGATCGCGACTCTGACGTGCTTTTTGCCAATGTGAAGTGTCCATAAACGGCTCTATAAATTAATCTAATAGAGCCTAGCTTATAGAAAATAAACTGTATTACTAGCCATATTCGGCACTCAACTTACTGCGGCTAAGTAGCGTTTTTCAACTTCAGTCCAATTAATTACATTATAAAAAGCGGCAATATAGTCAGGACGTTTATTTTGATACTTCAAATAATAAGCATGCTCCCATACATCAAGTCCTAAAATAGGGGTATTTCCCTGCATTAAAGGACTATCTTGATTAGCACTATTTTCTACAATCAGCTTTTCATCTGGTGTTACACATAGCCACGCCCAACCACTGCCAAATTGGCTAATTGCAGCAGCTGTAAATTCCTCTTTAAACTTATCAAAACTGCCAAACTGTTCATTTATTGCCTGAGCTACACTACCTTCAGGTTCACCTCCTCCTTGTGGGCTCATTACTTGCCAAAATAAGCTGTGATTAAAATGCCCCCCTACATGCTCTTGTACTGCTTTTTGTAAATCATTTGGTAAGCCATTAATCTCTCTCAATAACTTTTCGGCATCTAAATCAGCAAACAGTGTATTCGCTAAAGCAGCATTAGCTTTATTGATATAGGTTTGATGATGTAAAGTATGATGAATATGCATTGTTTTACCATCAATATGGGGCTCAAGCGCATCGTACTCATAGTTAAGTGCAGGCAAAGTAAACGCCATAAATTACTCCTTTATCTTTTAAATTAGTGCAGTTGATTGTTTGTAGTACTCTGTGAGCATAAGCAAAAATTCACTTGCTCTATTAGCTCAGGTAAAAAATGATAGCGTCTTGCAAATGATACAAGTTCAGAGGACGTTTTAGTGTAATGATGCTTACTCACTTTTTGTATATCGTAATGAGTATGCTCAGTTAGTGAACAGAGTGTTAAGTGTACTTCGCATAGCCATTTGCATGCATTTTCAGGCTGCTGCATAGCTATATAGGTATCAGCTAAATTATGCGAGGCAACAACAAGTGCGGGTATGCAATGCTCAATAGCATGAATGACATTGTTATTAATCTGAGCATATAAAAACTGCTGAAGAAGATGCTCTGCAAGTGTTTTAGCTAATAAGTATTTATCGCGGGCTTCGAGAAGTGCACCTTGTTCAAATGCATAATTACCTTGCATTATATTCGACTGCCAAGGGCTTAATGCTTGATTAAGATAAAGTAAATCTGAGTGGGATTGTTTTTGATTTGAGATCATATAATCATCTGCACGTTTATTTATGGGCGTGTAGTTAACTTACACACCCAAAAACTCAAATGCAAATGATTTTCATTAACTATTTAGCGAAATCTAGTAATTCCTGCCCTGTTAAGCGATATATTATCCATTCGTTTTGCGGCTTTGCACCAATGCTATTGTAAAAATCGATAGCGGGTTTATTCCAATCTAAAACCACCCATTCAAACCGACCACAGTTATTGCTAATCGCCTTATTAGCTAAGTGCTTCATAATGGCTTTACCAGCACCATTGCCACGGCTATCTGGGCTTACGTATAAATCTTCAAGGTATAGGCCATTTTTACCTAACCAGGTAGAGTAATTATAAAAATAGACCGCAAAACCAATTGGCTCATCACCTTCTAAACAAATTATGCTGTGCGCAGTTGCACCGTCACTAAACAGGGTATCTAAAATAGCCTGTTCGTCTGTTTTAACTGCATCCGGTTCTTTTTCATATATGGCAAGTTCGGTAATAAAGTGCAAAATTGTTTTTGCATCACTTGGTTTTGCATCACGTATTATAATGGGTTGGCTCATTGTATTTTTACCTTAAATATACTGCTCTAATTTATCTTTTAAAATATCTAATTGAATAGGTTTACTCAAGTAATCGTCCATGCCTGCTGTTATACAACGCTCTTTATCGGAGTTCATTGCATTAGCAGTAAGGGCAATAATTTTTATATTTTTATGTTGCTCACCCGCTCCCCCTTCGCGTATAGCTGCTGTTGCCCCAAACCCATCCAAAACTGGCATTTGGCAATCCATAAGTACCAATTTAAAAAAGCCAGAATCATGAGACTCTAATATATCAATTGCCAATTGACCATTTTCGGCAATTGTAACGTCGCAATTAAGCTTTTTGAGCATTAATGTAGCCACTTGCCGATTAATTGGATTATCCTCTACAAGTAATATTTGGGTAGATGCCTGCACCTGTTCTTTTTTAAGAGAAGAAATATAGCCTGACGTAACAAGTGGGAGTGTCTCGTCTGCATCATTACTTGTTATCACTGACAGTGCAGAAATTAAATCGGCTGTGGTTACAGGTTTGGGGAAATATGCCTGAAAACCTGCATTAGAATAGCGCTGCGCACCTTCCATACCAGCGATACTAGTCATCATTACAAGTGGCATTAATTTATAATGTTCATGTGCTTTTAGTGCTTTACACAGCTCTATGCCATCCATCTCTGGCATTTGCATGTCAAGGACTGCAATATCATACATGCAATTGTTACTTTTATACTGCTGCGCACACATATCAAGTGCTTGATGCGCATCACATGCAAGTGCAACCTTAGCGCCCCAATGTTCAAGCTGTTGTGAAATTACAATTCGATTTGTCTCGTTATCATCAACAACCAGAACGGTTAGCTCTTCCATATTAATATTTGGAATATAACGTTCTTTTTGATCTCCCGGAGTTAGCATTATAGTGGCAGTAAAGGTACTCCCTTTACCGGCTTCGCTAGTGAGAGAGATGGCTCCCCCCATTAGCTCACAAAGCTGCTTACAAATAGCCAGCCCTAAGCCACTGCCTCCATATTCACGCGTTGTTGATGCATCGACTTGAGAAAACGGAGTAAATAATTGCTCTTGTTTTTCTAAACTTATTCCTATGCCTGAGTCCTTTATACTTACAACAAACTCTAAACCTTGAACTACTTTATTAATTTTCGCGCTTACAACGACCTCGCCTTTACTCGTAAACTTAACCGCGTTGCTCAATAAATTAGTGATTACTTGGCGAATGCGCCCAGGATCGCCGCATAACTGCGAAGGTTCCAGCGCTACCAGATCCAAAATAATTTCAATACCTTTATCTTGAGCTGTAAATGCTTGTGCAGCAGCAACTTCACCAATTAAATCACGTCCATTAAAGTTAATCTCTTCAAGCTCGATTTTACCTGCTTCAGCTTTAGAGAAATCTAAAATATCGTTAATTACACCCAATAAAGAATGTGCACTTTTTTTGGCTATATCTACTTTTGTTTCTATTGGTTTAGATAATGACTCTAATTGAACAAGTTCTAGCATACCGAGTACACCATTCATTGGCGTTCTGATTTCATGGCTCATGGTTGCTAAAAACTGACTCTTAGCAATAGCTGCATCCTCTGCTTTCACAAGCGCAACTTTAAGCTCTTCACTAATTACTTTTCGTTTTTGAGAAACTAAAGTACTACCCACTAAAGTAGCTAATGATCGAAGATAGGTTTCTTCACTTTGCGTCCAATAGTGGTGCTCGCCAACGGTTTCAGCACATAAAATACCTAAATTACCATCGCCTGTTGCTATAACGGCACCAAGCATAGATTTAATGTTTAGTGGTTTTGCATACGCTTCTATAAAATCAACAGTTGCCGGGTGAGTATAAACATCATCAATAGCCACTAAATTATGCATATAGATGGCATCATAATAAGTAGGGTAATCTTTGGCTGTTAAAACAGCATCTGTATCTACAAACCCTTGACCATCTATATATAAACTTTGACACGCCATTGCGTCTCGTTGTTCGTTAAAAATCCATACCGAAGCACGTGCAACATTTAGCACTTCACACATAGATTTAACCGCTAGCTTTTTAACTTGCTCTACATCACTATTTTGTACTTCAGGTGCAACCGTAAGCGCGGCTAAGTTTTTGTTATATCTGTTGGCTTTTTCGCTTTCAAGTTCAAGGCGTTTATGTGCATCGATACTTTGAAATGAGCCAAAAACACGCACACATTTACCATCTTTAAACTCTGTTTGCCCCATCGATTTAACCCAGCGCTCCTGCCCTGTATAAGTTAAAATAATAAGTTCAACACTCCAACTCTCTCCAAGCGTAACAGCGCATTCAAACAGAGTATTTATAGTATCTTGATGTACACCTGGTTTATAAAACTCAATGGCAGTATCTATATTCGGTTCAAAATCTTCAGGGACCTCATGAATCACCTTAACCTCATCAGACCAATAAAGCGTATGCGCTTCTAAGTCCATTTCCCATGCGCCAATTTGACCTTGTTTACTCATTGATTCTAATAGGCTTTGCTGACGTTTTATTTCTAGTTGTGTGTTATAACGCTCTGTAATATCTAAAATAAAGCCATCTAAATGCAATATGTTGCCATCATCTGCGTAAATCGCTTGGCCTTTTTCGTTTACCCAATGCACTGAGCCATCGCGGGCTGTAATTCTATACTCAACAGACCATGACTGCTTAGCACTGGCACAGCGTAAAATTTCAGCTTTTATTTTTTTAGAATCGTCTTCGCATATTAAATCAAAAAAGTTGAGTGTTTCGTTATGTATTAACTCATCAGGTGAATAACCTGTTATCTCACTTGCTTGCTCACTCATATAAAGCGTGCTTAATTTATCATCAAACTTACAACGATAAATAATGCCAGGGGTATTTGATACTAAAGATTCAAATCTATCTCGGCTTCCTTGCAGTTCAAGTTCAGTTGCTTTTTTGTCTGAGATATCTAAGTGAGTGCCTATCATTCGCTTAGGCGAACCATCACTATTCCATTCAACCACTTTAGCTGTATCAAGCACCCACACCCAATGGCCCTTTTTATGCTTCATACGCGCTTCACTTTCGTAGTAATCTGTTTCACCAGCAAAGTGCGCTTTTAGCTTTAAGTCTGATTCAATTAAATCCTCTGGGTGAGCAAATTTATACCACGTTTGTATTGTACAAGGTTCTAGATCACTCAGTTTATACCCTATAATTTCAGCCCAACGGTTATTTAAAACAACTAAGTTAGTATCAATATACCAATCCCAAATACCTACAGCAGTTGTATCTATCACTAACTGCAACTGTGTTTTATGTTGCTCAAGCTCTAGCTCTTGTAGTTTAAGCGCGGTCATATCGGTACGAATAGCAATATAGCTTTGCGGTTTACCGCTTTCATCTAAAAATGGCGCAATCGTCGTATCTACCCAATATATGCCACCATGCTTCGCTTTATTGCATATTTGCCCGTTCCATACATCTCCGCGTTTGAGGGTTTTATACATATTTTTAAAAAATTCTTTTTCGTGCTTTCCAGAATTTAAAATACGATGGTTTTGACCTATTAATTCATATTCATCGTAGCCACTAATTTCACAAAATTTCTTATTTACAAAAGTAATGGTGCCATGCAAATCAGTTACTGCAACAATGGCATGTTCATCTAATGCGCTTTTTTGCTCAGCTAATTGTTTTAATGCAATTTGAAGTGCAGAGCGTTGTTTTTGCAGTATACTTTGCTGTTCTGCTTTTACGGCCACTAACTTACGCAGGCCTAATGAAAGCTGATTAAACTCTATGCTGTCGTTTATTATTGGCACTTTAATCACATCACCTTTGGTAATGTTTTCAACAATTTTAGCTAAGTTAATTAAAGGTCGAGAAAGCCGACGACCAAACCACCACGACGACGTTAATATAAGTAGTAACGCCCCCATATTTGTTAATATAGCGAGCTGCTTATAATAATTAGACCCTTGCAATGCAACGTTTTTTGGTTTTGATACAAGTAATTGCCAACCAGATTCATTTAAAAACTCTAAAGAATTAATATACCCATATAAAATGGCTTCATCTTTATTACTATAAGAAAAAACACGTTGTGTTGGTGAGCCGCTTTGAGAGAAAAATAGTGGTTGGGTATCGTCTGTATTATTACTTTTTTGAATTTGATTATTGTGCATAACATAAAATGTTATGTCTTTATTAGCTGTGTGTATTTTACTTAGATTATCCAATAAGCCGTTTAAATTTATATCTGCGAGCAAGATGGTTTGTAACTTATTTTCGCCATTTAACACCGGTAAACCAATAATATGATACTCACGCCCTGAGACAGTCATTGACTGAAATTGAATTTTACCTGTGTTTTTAATACCAGAACGAATGTCGTTAAAGCGTTGATCTTTAATAACATTAAAAAAGGGGGATGTGGGGAGTGAATTAACGAGGTCTACATCAATAAGCTCTACATTATTGACAAAGTCGTACTGCTCAACAAATTGACTGATTAATTTTTGTTTTTTAGCAGGGCTAATATCAAACTGTTCCCTAAGCAAATATAGGTCTTTAACATGGTCCGCAAACCAAATATCAGCAAATTGCTTACCTATATTATTAAGCTCGTTTAGTTCAGTGTCTGCATTTTGTTTAAGGGTGCTATTTACGTGTTCAAGACTAAACCAAGTAAGTATACAAAGAGGCCCTAAGGCTATAATTATAAAGGTTATAATTAACTTACTTCGAACAGATTGTCCTTTACCTGTTAATTCACCAAAGTTTAAACCTTTGTCCATGCTTAATACCCAGCAGCTTTTAATCATTTAATATTACTTACATTAATGCACTAAATATATAAAGACGCAAGTTTTGAGCCGTAAACTCCTTAAAAAATGGGTGTTTAGCGTTACAAGATTAAATTCACACTTTTTAAAATATACGTCTTTATTACTAGCTTATAATTAGATTTATTGACCCTACCGCATCTGTAGCGGTTTTAAACCAGCCATGATATAAGCAATATTCAATTAATACATTTGAGGACATTATGGCGCACGATCACTCACATTGTCATGTAGACGAAAGCCAAAGCGATAAACAGCTCACCGTTGCTGTGGTTATTAATGTGTTGCTAACCATAGCCCAAATTATTGGCGGGATATTTTCGGGTAGTTTGTCA
The DNA here is from genome assembly GCF_008370255.1 of Pseudoalteromonas sp. FUC4. GTDB lineage: Bacteria > Pseudomonadota > Gammaproteobacteria > Enterobacterales > Alteromonadaceae > Pseudoalteromonas. The sequence goes on from NZ_SEUI01000002.1 coordinate 563,946, forward strand.
CTTATAGCCGACGCCCTTCATAATTTAAGTGATGCTGGCGCTATATTTATAGCTTTGGTTGCACGTAAAATTGGTAATAAACCAGCGGACAACACTCATCATTTTGGCTATAAACGCGCTGAAATACTTGCCACACTTTTTAATAGCAGTACATTGATATTAATTGGTGTGTATTTAATTTTTGAAGCCATTTCGAGCTACGTAAACCCTCAACCAATCAATGGCTGGATAGTTGTGTGGGTAGCCGTAATAGCATTGGTTATTGATTTAGCAACCGCATTTTTAACCTACCGAGCTGGCGCAAATCACAGTATAAATATAAAAGCGGCCTTTATTCATAACGTATCAGATGCAATGGCATCTATTGTTGTTATTATTGCGGGCACCTTAATTATTTTATACCAGTGGTATATTGTTGATTTAATTGCCACTGTGCTTATTTCTCTTTATGTAATTTATCATGGCATTTTACTATTAAAGCAAAGCTGTAAAATTTTAATGCAAGCAGCGCCTAGCAACATTGATACACACGCAATATCACATGCAATTAGTAGTGAATTTAATATCGAATCGGTAATGAGCATCAAGCTTTGGCAACTAGACGATAAAGAAAATTATTGCGAGCTTATTATTAGCACTCAGCACGTAATTGATTTAGCCGCAGTTAAAAGTTTTTTGCACGACAATTTTAAAATCGAAAATTGCATAATAGAAACCCAATCTATTACAAATAAAAGCATAATTTAATGTTTTTAAATAACAAGCTAAACCAAATACACAACTTATTTAATTGAAAACAGCTCGTATTATCATTTACAATATTGCCATTAACTCATAATGAGATACCGTTTTTGAAACTTTGGTTACGTAGAATTCATTTAGGCCTTGCCCTTATTAGCGGACTATTTTTATTAATAGTGAGCCTAACCGGTGCTGTTATGATTTATGCAAAAGACATACAGCACTTAATAGAACCCGCAAAATGGCAAGTTACACCCAAAAAAAACTTAATGCCTTACGATGAACTTATACAAGACGTACAAGCTCAAACTAAGCAAAAAATCACCTTTTTTATGCCCGAACAAGCGCCAAACGCCGCATGGCAATTTAGGTTAGCCAATAAACACTACGCCAGCGTTAACCCCTACTCAGGGGATGTACTAAACGTTTATGAATCAACAGACACGATTTATGGGTTTGCTATGGGATTACATCGTTGGCTGTTGTTTGAAAACAGTGAAGGTGAAAAAACCTTTCGAAATTGGATGTCGGTGTGTGCATTGCTGCTTTTAATAAATGTATTACTGGGTTTTTATTTATGGGTAAAGCCTAAAAACAGAGTTAAACGTTTAGCTATAAAACCAAAAGCCAAATTTAGAGTGCTCATGTATCAATTACATACAGTGCTTGGTGTTTACTTTTTTATACCGCTCATGCTGATTGCCTTTACTGGTATGGCATTTAACTGGAAAACACAAACACAATCAGTATTAGAATTTGTGACCTTTAACAAGGTAGAACAAAGACCTAAAGCACCAAAAGTAATAACACCTTCTCAAGCTGCATTAAACTACAATGAAGCAATTAAAAATGCAGAGAACGTATTTCCAGACGGTAAATTATATAGAATTTACTTACCTAAAAAGAATGACGAAGCAATTGCACTGAGAATGCAAAACCCTGGCGAAAGCCACGCTTACAGCTGGGTTTGGACTAACCCATTTACGGGTAAAGTATTAAACTCATTCGACGCCAGTAAAACCAACTTCACAACACAAGCATGGAACTTTAAGTATAAGTTTCACATTGGTGATTTTGCAGGTCCTATTGTGCAGTTTTTATGGTTATTAATAGCCCTTTCACTCGCATTTTTTATTGTAAGCGGTGTATATTTTTGGTTAAAACGCCATAAATGGAAATAAATATCATTAACACTTGCGCCGCTAGTTGATAATAATTACCATTACGTTAATTATTATCAACTAAGACTCCTCATGTTAAAAACTTCGCTTTGCCTTATTGCTGTTGCAATAAGTACTAACACTCTAGCCAATGAAAATAATAAAAATGAATCCACTTCTGATCAATTTGAGCATGTCATTGTTTCAGGCAGCCGCATATCAGAAAGCATTGACGAAGTACCTGCCTCGATTACCGTTATTAATCAGCAACAAATACAACAGCATTTAAAAGTAAGCTCAGAACTGGGAAGTTTACTCGCGCAAATGGTTCCAGGGCTCGCCCCAAATACAGGCAGCTCAAGTAATTCAGGACAAACGCTACGCGGCCGCGCGCCATTAATAATGATTGATGGTGTACCGCAATCAACTCCTCTTCGTAATGGTTCTTTAGGCGTAAAAACACTTGATGCAAGTGCCATAGCGCGCATTGAAGTAATAAAAGGCGCAACGTCTATTTATGGTAATGGTGCCTCAGGTGGCATTATTAACTACATAACAAAACAGGCTCGCAGTGATGGTAAACCTGAAGGCGAAATAAGTATTTTAAGCCGCTTTAGCGCTGTTAAGTTAGCAGAAAGTGGTGGCGGCAGAATAGCGGCTGCAGTAAACGGTAAGTTCGAAAAACTAAGCTACCTGTTAACAGCAAGCTATGAAGAAAATGGCGTACAACGCGATGCAGAGGGCGATATTTTAGGCTTGCAATATGGTTTATCAGACTCTGAGACTCAAAACTATTTTACCAAACTAACTTATGATTTTGACGACGAAAAGCAACTGCAGTTTAGCTATAACTATTTCAGTTCACAGCAAAAAACTGATTTGGGCGATGTTACTGGTGATGGCAATGTAGGGGAAAAAACATACGCTATACATGTCCCCTTAGAGCTTCAAAAACAAGGTAAGCCGCAAGGACCCGATGGCAACGAAAATATAACCCTAAAATATGTTGATTACGCGTTGTTTGAAAACACACAAATGACCCTCGATCTTTATAAACAAGATATAGAAAACGTATTCTTTTTCTCCACTAACCTAGCTAACCTCGATGAAGGCTATACCGGTGGCCAATCCGTTATTAAATCAGACAAGCAAGGTGCAAGGGCTACATTTAATAGTCAGTTTGATTTTGAAAACGTAACAGCCACCTTAATCTACGGTATTGATGCCTTAAACGATAAAACATCGCAACCTTTAGTAGATGGCCGTGTGTGGGTGCCCGAAATGGACATGGAAAGTGTGGCTGGCTTTTTACAAACCAAATGGTTAATAAACGACGATATTATTGTAAAAGCAGGTGTAAGAAACGAAAGTATTGATTTGAGCGTAAGTGATTACCAAACATTAAAACTGTGTAGAACCCCTTCGCAATGCTCAGTGCCATTAAATGTGCGTGGTGATACCATAAACTATGACGCTACAACGTATAATGCAGGCATAAAATACAATTTAACAGATGCATTCAGCCCATTTTTTAGTTATTCACAGGGATCTGATATTTCTGATATTGGCCGCTTACTTCGCGCTGCAACCGTTGACGATATTGCACTTATTCAGACACAAGCATCTATAATTGACAACTACGAAGTTGGTTTTACTTCACAGTTTGAAAACGTTCGTTTTGAATTTGCACTGTACAGAAGTACTTCAGAGCTTGGCACCAGTAATGAATTTAACGAAGTAACGGGTGTTTACGAACCCGTACGCGCACCTCAAGAAATATGGGGTTACGAAGGTTTAGTTAATTATACTATTAACCAAGACCTTAAATTAGGTGCTACATACAGCTACGTAGAAGGTAAAAACACCGAAGCGGATGAATATTTAGGGGCAAAACAAATCAGCCCGCCGAAAGCCACTGCTAATTTAACATGGCAAACCAACGAAAAGTTATCACTTGCAATGAGTTTTTTATATGTAGGCGACAGAAAGCGTTTTGATAAAAATGCACAGGGCCAATACTCTGGCGATCAAGGCCCTGTTAGTAGCTACAACACATTTAACTTAAGTGGCCAATACAATGTTAACGCCAGCTGGAGTGGCTATTTTGGTATCGAAAACCTGTTCAATAGCGATTACTACCCTGCCCGCGCACAATCTTACACTTACGGCGGCTATAACATCAAAGGATTAGGCACAACGGCTACCCTAGGTGCTAAATACCAGTTTTAATTACTAATAGACTCAATAAATAGGCATCATCAGCATGCCTATTTATTTAAAAAATAACATGAAAAGCAGTCTCTCAACTTATTGTTTATAAATACCTCTAGTAATCATTCTCAGATACTAATACAAATAAAAAACTGTCCACAAACCAAGCAGTAACGCAAACTTAAATAAGAATCAAAACCAATAGTAAAGCAATGATTTTTATAGAGAAAACTTGCAATACAGGCTATTTGTACTACACTGCATGCAATTGAAATAGTTAAGGCGATTTATCATGAAAGGTAATCAAAAAGTAATCGATGCATTTAATACATTGTTAGCTAACGAGTTAGCAGCAATCGATCAGTATTTTATACACTCGCGCATGTATGACGACTGGGGTTTAAATAAGCTATACGAGCGCCTTAACCACGAAATGGAAGAAGAAAAAGATCACGCAGACTGGCTTATTAAGCGCATCTTGTTTTTAGAAGGTGTACCAAATATGACTAAGCGCCGTGATTTACTTATCGGTAACGACGTAAAAAGTATGATGCAAAACGATTTAACACTAGAGCTTGAAGTAGTTGCGTGTGTTAAAGACGTAATCGCAATATGTGAAGAGCAGCAAGATTATCAATCTCGTAGCATTTTAGAAAAGCTGTTATTTGATACCGAAGAAGATCATGTTTACTGGTTAGAACAACAACTTGGCTTAATTGATAAGATTGGTTCTGATAATTATCATCAAGCACAAATGGCTTAGTAGGAGCATACTATGAAAGGCGATAAAGACGTAATTGCAGCGCTTAATAAAGTACTCGCTAATGAGCTTGTTGGTATTAATCAATACTTTTTACATGCACGCATGTTTAAAGATTTTGGTTTCACTCAATTAGACAAAGCAGATTACAAAGTATCAATTCAAAAAATGAAAAACGCCGATCGTTTAATCGAACGTATTTTGTTTTTAGAAGGCTTACCAAATCTTCAAGACTTAGGCCGATTACGTATTGGTGAAAACAGCGAAGAAATGATTGCTGCTAATATGAGCTTTGAACTAGATACTATTGATGAGTTACGTAGCGCAGTAAAACTAGCTGAAAGCAAAAAAGATTACATTACCCGCGAAGCCCTTGATCACATTTTAAATGAACAAGAAGAGCAAATTGATTGGTTAGAAACTCAACAATTGCTTATTAAAAATACGGGTATTAAAAACTACTTGCAGTCTCAACTGTAAATAGTAACAAGCATAAAAAAAGCAGCTAAAAAGCTGCTTTTTTTATATCTAAATTTTAATATGTAATTAAGCAACTTGATCCGTTACATCCGCAATTTGAATAAGTCTGCGATTAAGGATCTTTTTAGTACAACCACAACACTTACCGCATTGGCTGCCTACTTTAAGCTCTTTGGTTAATTCACGCATGGTCGTTGCACCATCGTCAATTGTTTGCTCAATTTTTTTATCAGTCACACCGTGACATAGACAAATATACATGAATACAAACCACTCTCAATTTCATTTAGTAGGTGCATACTAATCTAAACGAAAATGGTTATCAATTGTTATTTGAAAAAGTGTGTGTTTTTTGAATTTTTTTTGGCCAGTGCCACTTAAGTTGAGAATTCGCGGCAGCTTGAGAGTTGTTTGAATTTTAAGCAATGTTTGGCACGCAGATTGAGATTAATTACATTAAGGCTTTAAGACCTTAATGTATAAGTACGAAATTTATGGGTGGGTGATTCCCAGTTTGTGCCAGTGTAGGTCGGATAAGCGAAGCGCCATCCAACACTGTAAAATAATACCTTGCCAATAATTATCAACGTTTTATGTTGTCGATTGGCTGGAGAGTGCCTTAAGTGGTCGTGAGCTTTGACTTAAACTGTTGACCTACCAGTGAATATGGTAGGCCAATGATACAAATTAAGAGCGAAGCGCAATTAATGTTTGATAAAACGGAATTGCAAGATCTGCGTATAGCCCTGCAAGTTGCTCACCTGTTGGGTTTTTCCAATCACGTTGTAACTCGGCTGTAATACCAACTGTAGAGTTCATAGTTACACCAGCGGCTGACATACGAGCAATTGATGTTGCTTGTGCTGCATCGTTCCACGTGCCTGACGCATCAATTAGCGCATGAACATTATAACCACGAGCAACGGCACTCAATGCTGCAAACGTTAAACAAACATCAGTCGATATGCCCGCAATAATAAGGTTTTTACGACCAGTTGCTTCTACTGCATCAGCAAACTCAGGATAATCAAACGCATCGATTTCACCAGTACGTTGAATTACTTTTACATCAGGTAACTCATTTGTAATTTGTGGAATTAATGGTCCATTCGGTCCATCTTCTGCAGATGTTGTTAATATTACTGGTAAATTAAACATCTTAGCTGTTCTGGCTAGAGTCGCAGCATTACGACGCACCATATCTTGGTCTAAATCTTTAACCCCAAGTAATAAGCCGGTTTGATGATCTACTAATAATATGGCGCTATTTTCCGGAGTAAAACGAGTATTAGGATAATGTTGGGTTGTCATATTTATGTTCCTCTATCTAATTTATTAACGTGTTGGGTTACTACGATTTAGATAATACGTGTTCTTGTTATTGACAAAAACATCGTACTGAAGAAATAATAGTTCTCCAAATTAGAACAAGAGAAGACGCAAGGCTATGGACAAATATGAAGAGATGAAGACTTTTGTACAAATTGTAGATTCTGGAGGCATTAGCCATGCTGCAAGTAAGCTTGATATTGCAAAATCTGCAGTTAGCAGGCGTCTAAACGATCTTGAGTCTCGACTTCATATTCAGCTTTTTAATCGTTCAACTAGAAAGTTTAGCCTAACCGACACAGGGAAATCATATTATGAACAATGCCTACGACTGCTAAATGATTTAGATGAAGTGGAGTCTTTGGTCACTAATGAAAATAGAAAACTAACGGGTAAACTTCGCATTGCAGCCCCTTTGTCTTTTGGGGTTGCCCATCTTGGTAATGTTGTTAAAACATTTATTAATAATCACCCAGATATAAAAATGGAGCTCAATCTAGATGACAGACGCATAAACATTATTGAAGAGCACTATGACATTGCGTTAAGAATAGGTGTATTAGAAGACTCACAACTAATTGCAAGAAAGTTATTTAAGCTTAACCTTATTCCGGTTGCCAGCCCTAACTTTTTAAATACGCACGGCGTGCCTAAAACAGCAAGCGATTTAGAATCATTACCAATGGTTGGCTACATGCTGAGTAACGACTATCTTCACTACACCGATCCCACGGGTAATGCAGGTAAAATAAAGCCTCAAATAGTTCACTCATGCAGTAACGGAGACTTTATTGCAGAGTTAATTTCGAACGACATTGGATATTGTATTTTACCGAGCTTTATTGCATATAAATACATCGAAGATAAACGTTTGGTGCCTTTATTACCAAAGTACATATGGGGCAATGAAAACGCTTATGCTGTTTACCCTTCAAATCGTCACCTTTCTCGTCGAGTAAGAGCATTCATTGAATATTTAATATCTAGTTTTGAAAACACACCTTATTGGGATGACTGTATAAAATAAATAAGCGCTTTGATATTAGGGTCTGTTGAACTTTCAAGGTTGAATTTGCAGCAGTCTGTTTGGTATTTAGGCAAGGCAGAGCCTATGCAGTGTGGTTATTCCCCATAAATGGGCGATAACGTAGCATTAATGCCAAACAGGCGCTGCCCAAAGGGTTCTTCCTAGGGGCTATTTACTCTTTGTTGCCTAAATGGATGTAGGTAAGGGGCGTGAGCAGGACGCGGAAGCTTTGCTCGGTTTTTACTTATTCTTACATGGATGTAAGCCAGTAGGGTAACGCAGGAGCAGTTACCGAGCCCACTAGGTTACAAATCTCGCGCCGCGATTAAATAGCCCCTAGTTTGAACAAATTTTAATCCGCAAAGATCAACAGTCCCTAAATTACAGACTCTTACGCAGTTTATTAATAAACCACCTTGTGGCTTTCCCTTTGTTGTTTGTCCGCCAACCAAGGAACAAAGGTGTTACCGGTGCATCTTTATTAATTGGTAAAGGGATTAAATCTCCTACCTCCAGTTGATTTATAATTCGATGTGTCGGTAAAAAACCAACGCCTAAACATTTTACCTGCGCTGTTATTTTTTGCTCTAATGTGGCAACACGCATCACTGTTTGTTTTTCGAATATCCTGTGCGTCATCGGTGGCAACTTTTTTGAAGAGTCTCTGATCACAATTGAATGGTATGGTTTTATATCCTCCTCAGATAGAGGAAGCTTATATTTTAGCAAAGGGTGGCTTTTACCGACTACAAACTGCCAGTCTGCGCGCTTAATTTCTTCAAATTTAATCCCTTGAGTATTCACATCTGGAAAAGGTGCACCGATAACCAAATCAGCTCTATTTTCAATAATCGCGTCCCAGCTACCACCTAATACTTCTTCTATAATGTTTACTTCAACCTCTGTGTTAAGTTTATAAAACTCTGCAACAACCTCGTATAGTTCATTTATATCGTAAATTGTATCAATGGCAATGGTAATGCGGGACTCCCAGCCCCTGTCTACTTGTTTAGCTACTTCAACAATGTTCTGAGCTGCTTTTAATAACTCTCTACCTTGCTCAAGTAATACCTTGCCCGCAGGCGTTAAAATAGCTCTTCTTCCCTCGCGTCGGTAAACAATAATGCCTAAATCTTCTTCTAACTTTTGTACCGTATAGGTAATTGTTGATGGCACACGATATAAAGTAGCCGCAGCGGCTGCAAAGCTGCCTTTTCTATCTATTGCGTCTAGTACTTCACACGCATCTAAGGATAATTTCATTAGCTCACCATCTAATTTAATTGTTCAATATATTCGAACCTATTTATCAATGTAACTCAATTTAACTACAAATTATATTGTCTATAATAGATTCATAGTTTAAAAATTCAGAACATTTCGATTCTTTTATTTCAATTAATAATAGATCAGGAGCTTAAAATGCAAGTATTACACAAAGATTCATTACATAGAGGCGGATTTGCAGGGTTAAAAGAAACACGCCTTGTCGTTGATAATAAAATTGGCGGACGAAATGATACATGGAATGGACTTGGTAACTTTATATATTTAGCTGATGCACGCTTTTCACCTAAAGGCGAAACAGGTATGCATCCTCATCAAGAATTAGATGTTATTTCGGTTATGCTTGAGGGACGCATAGAACATAAAGGCTCTATGGAAAATGGGAAATCGATGCATGCTAATCAAGTGCAAGCACAGCGAGCAGGCGGCGAGGGCTTTGTTCATAACGAGATTAACCCAGACGATGTAGAAAACAGAATGCTGCAATTATGGGTTTTACCTGAAAAATCAGGTGAGCCTGCAAATTATAGTTTTTTTGATTTGAAAAGAGACGAAATGGTGCGTGTGTACGGTGGTAACAAATCTCAACAAGACACGCTAGATAGTCAGACTATAATCGAAATTGGTCTAATCAATAAAAACCAAAATATCACTCACGAAGGCGAATTTATTGCTTATGTTACCGGTGGTGAAGCTATTGTAAATGGTGTTGAAGTAAAAGACGGTGATTTAATTCGTGACGATAAATTAGATTTTACAGCGCTTAGCGATGAGGTTCATTTATCATTAATTTACTTAAATAAAGCAAGCTAAAAGCTTTATCACGACTAATATTAATAGCAATAAACAAAACAGAAGCTACGTTTAATTTAGCGCAGCGTTCAAAATAACTTAGCATACCAACAAGGTTGCCCTTAAATTAAGTAAGCAACCTTGATATATAGGAATTTAAATAATGAAAAAAATACTAACCGTATCGGGAAGTAATAGTAAAAACTCTATCAATAGAACATTATTAGAGTTGGCATCAAGCAAAATTGAAGGTCATGAAGTGACTACGCTAGATATTCGAGATTACCAAATGCCTTTTTTTAGTTTAGACAGAGAAGAAAGTGAAGGCCATCCAGATGCCGCTAAGCAAATACGTACTTTATTTGCACACCACGATGCTTTTATTATTTCATCTCCGGAGCATAACGGTGCAATACCTGCAGAGTTTAAAAACTTATTTGATTGGGTATCTCGTTTAGGTGATTTACAAAACCCAATGTTTGCAACAAATAAGCCTGTGTTTTTATTAAGTACATCTCCAGGTCCTCGAGGGGGCGCGACCAATATACAAACATTAAGCCAAATAATGCCATTTTGGGGAGCTGATATTAGAGGTTCATTTAGCTTAGGTAGTTTCTACGACTACTTTGTAGATGGCAAATTAAATGTTGAAAAAGAGCAAGAACTCACAAGCGCTATAACCGACTTTACTGCCTCACTTTAATCGGCTAAGTGTTAGCCAGCAAAATCATCAAGAGCAAATATTGACGCCAGCTATCATAAGTTTTCACGGTCTACTCATTATTAGCAGCTGAACTCCGTAAAAGTGGTAAAAAAAACATTCAAGGCGTGCATCTGAAACTCTGTTAGGTGTCGCCTTCGGCTTAACCAACCTACCTTTTGACGTAGGTCGGATAAGTGGCAAAGCCACGCCATCCGACAAAATGATGAATTCACCAGAGACAACCCGACTTACCGCGTTACTCTAAATGACCTTTACGCTCAAAGCTGAACTTCGGCAAAGTGCTGTGAATTCAACTCATTGCCAAAAGCTAACTTTATTACTCCCGAATAAATTAACTATATTCGATTCTTAATATTTACCGCTTAAAAGTTTTGTGGAATAATGCCCGCCTCTTAGGGGAGTAGCCCGCTCAGTAATGAGTAAACTTATCAACATAATTGCACCTCATGTGCATGGTAAGTTTGTAATGTTGTAGCAAGCGTTATCGGCGAGACCTAGGTAGACACTATCCTCATGGCGGGAGATAGTTGTTTGCCTTGGTTTAGTATTCCCGCCTGTAAGAATTAATAATGGAAGTTTTTTTAACCTCAACCGTCACTGTCACACTTGCCGAAATTGGCGATAAAACCCAGCTTTTATCTCTCCTGTTAGCTGCCCGTTTTCGTAATAAAAGCGCGCTTATTCTTGGCATTTTAGCCGCAACTTTACTCAATCATGGCCTATCAGCGTGGTTTGGGCTGTGGTTAAGTAATAGTTTTTCTTCTGAATATTTACCTTGGCTTGTAAACATCAGCTTTGTTGTTGTTGGCCTTTGGCTATTAGTCCCAGATAAAGACGAGGATGTAAGTAGTAAATACGATAGCTACGGGGCTTTTTTAGTCGCTTTTGTATTATTTTTTATTGCAGAAATTGGTGATAAAACACAAGTAGCGACGGTGTTGTTAGGCGCACAATATCAGTCTGTGCTTTGGGTAACAGTAGGAACCACGTTAGGTATGCTAATTGCTAATGTCCCTGTTATATACGCTGGTAATGCATTACTAAAAAGAATATCTCTAAACACCGTACGTGCTATTGCTGCTTGTGTGTTTGTGTCATTAGGTATTTATGGCTTAGTTACAATTTAATTAACATTAAAGCTTGCAACTGTTAATTCAGGTGCGAGCTTTAGTTTTTTTGCACGTTATTTATGCATTATTTACGCAGTAACATCCCTTCGTTTGCGTAATTAAAAGGTTGGAATTAAAACCTGCGGCTAAATTAGTGACCGCAGTTTCAACAAAGCCACTTCCCTGAGCACACGCTAATCCTTCAGAGAGCGGCCCCGCATAAACAAAATCACCGTTTTTATTAATAATAACGGCGGCAGGCGTTGCCGGAATAACGTGTTTAAGCTTTGGTGTTAATTCAACTTGTACAACCTTCATAGCTTTGTTGGCAGCAAAAGAAGTTAACGATGAAATATGCGGCTTAGCTTGTATCGTACACCCGCAGTTTTGTTTTGTTATAAGCACTAACGACGCTTCATTAGTGTCAATCCAATCCAGTTGCTTTTTAAAGTTATTAAACCAATGCTTTTGCAATAAAACTTTTGAGCTATCAAACGGTTTAAGCTGCTCTAACTGAAAATAAACTAACCCTGCAACAACACAAATAAGCCATGCAGCTATAAGCGAAAATACGAAAGTGTTAGATTTATTTAAACTTGGCAATGCTTTGCTCTAGTACGTCTATACTTACATCAATTAGCTGCACTTTAGCGGTTAACTGCTGCACTATTTGCGTATCTTGGTATTGATTTTGTCGCATATTATCGGTACTACTTGCTATTAACTCAGTATTACCTGCTTGTTCAGCTACCACTTGTGCAACTGAATCAGAGCTTGAAGACACAGCGGCTATTTGCTCGCTCATTGCTGAAATATTCTCTTTCATTGCGGTACTGATACTTGTTAAATCAACTACAAAATTTATACACTGACTCATTGATTGTGTTGACGTTTTACTATTATTAACGAGATCTTTCAGTGTTAAACCAATCTTGTCTGTTGTCGCTTTACTATGATTTGCAAGTGATCTCACCTCATCAGCAACAACAGCAAAACCTCGTCCATGCTCACCTGCACGGGCAGCCTCAATAGCTGCATTTAAAGCAAGCAAATTTGTTTGCTCAGCAATACCTGATATTTCATTAAGAAGACCAGAAATAACACCCCCAGCTGCAACTAAATGACTTATTTGCTCTTCTGTATGGTTAAGTAACGTTAATAACTCTCTACTTTTCGAATCTGTTTGATGAACGTCTTCTAATGCATTACTGACAGTTTTAGTAATATGGTCAACCTGACTCTTAAGCGCTTCACTTTCGTCTTCAACAAGCTTAAAGCCATGTGCAACTTGTGATCCTGAATTTGCTATATCATCCGTTTGTTGTGTACGATGCACAGCTCCATCTGCAAGCTGGTCATGAACTTCGATAAGCTCTCGCGAGTTTTTTTGCAGTGATTCTGATTGCGCTTGAACTTGCTTAATAACATCAGATATATAGTCTAGCAATGTATTAAATCCAACCACAGCATCGCTTTTAGTATCATCAGCACGTAGGGAAAGTCTAATATTTTCAGGGTCTTCCATTATTTGCTCTGTCGCATAACTTAATGACAAGCCTGCACGGCGCTCGCGTTGCAATGTTTTAGCTATATAACCTGCAACTAGCACTTCAACAATCGCATATCCTGCATGTATAAGTACTGTAGTAAAAGCGAGTCTATCCGGATCAAATACGTAGAAACCTGTATTTTGAGTTTGAAGATAATAAAAAGATAAATGATGAACAGCAACAAATATAATTGCCGTTATAAAAACACGCCACTGTACAAACATTATAAGTACAGCCATTAAAATGAATATCTCAAAGTGGACTTCTATTAGCCCGAATGTTTGTTGGATGTGCAAAAAGGAGAACATCATAATAGCGGCTGCAACTACGTGTGCGGTTAAAGCGTTGTCTGGATGCGTTCTGAGTAACCAAATTGGGAGTAAGCAAAGTGGCAAACCAATAATAAAAGCTTGAGTTAACGTACCAAAATACAGACCAACACCAATAGACTCAATAAATAAAAGACTAAAAATAATGGTAAACAACCGAGCGACACTAGACATAAAACCCTTAAATATATTGTAGGTTACTAAACACACAGCATTATACGTAATAAAACTTAAACTGGGACACTTCTTCGAATAAAACTTCAAACTATTGAGACAGACTCGAATAGGCTTATTTTATTATAGGTAATATTTTTTTAAACGTTGGTGTTGCAGCTTGTTTTGTCCACTGAAAAATAACAATTTCAGCACATGAAATTATAGCCCCAGCTTGTCGTAACTGATCAATTGCTAGCTTTCTATGTTCAGGATTTCGAGTGCCGATAGCGTCTTGAATAATAATGACCTCAAAACCTCTTTGAATTAAATCTAAGCATGTTTGCAACACACAGACATGTGCTTCAGTCCCTACAACTACAATTTGTTTTTTTCCATAGGTTTTTAATTGTTCTAAAAACCCAGGCTCTTCGCATGCACTAAAATGAGTTTTATGAAAATACGCGGCATCGGGCAACATCTTTTTGATTTGCTGATTAGTTTCGCCTAACCCCTTCACATATTGCTCTGTTATTAAGGCTGGTATATCGTGAATAATAGCAGCCTGCGATAACTGCAACGTACTTTTTAAAATATTCGGAAAATCTTTAATTGCAGGGGCGAGCAACTCTTGTAAGTCTACAATTAATAACATGCTATTTTTTACATCAATATTAGATAAAACCACTATACTCTCCTCATAAGTAGTAACTGTTATCTTTATAGATTAGCTCACTATTTGAAAATAAAATCTTTAACTGAACATATATTATTTGTAATCCAAAAATAAAAACTTATGCTATATTTACTATCTAGCTAAGTACCAACCTATTTACCCCTGAGAGTGTTTATAAGTGCGTTTGAGTAAATTTTTTTATCATATTACCATTATTTTTTTACTATGCGTTCAAAGCACTTTTGCATCACAAAACTATGCTCAGCAATTACAACGTATTTCTACTGACGAAGGTCTCTCGCAAAGCTACGTTTTGCAATCACAAGAAGATGAAATTGGCTACATATGGATAGCAACCCAACAAGGTTTAAATCGCTTTGACGGATATCAAGTCAAAACCTTTAATGGTGGCTTTGGGTTAGATAAACACTATATTTATGCTTTATTTAAAGCCGAAGATGGAAAAATCATAGTTTCGACCGATCTTTCCGGTGCATATATAATAGACCCCCTCACTTTAAAAACTGAAAAAATCTATTCTGGTCAAATAGATAAAGAAAAAAATAAGTTCTCTCCAATTAGCGCAATGACTCAGCAACAAGATACTTTTTACTTTTCTATAGATGGCCAAGTATATACATTTGATGAGACGAGCAAACGCTTTACACTTAAGGTTACCCTCCCCAATAAAGGTGACTACATTAGGTCGTTAACGGTATATAAAAATACTTTATATATTGGTACAAATGATGGCTTATATACTGTAAATATAGATAATTCAGAACTTGTAAAGATCGCTCTTCATCCCCCAGAAAAAAATACGTTAGATAATGTAAACGTAAAATTTTTAAGTGTTGATAATGAATTAGGATTACTTGTTGGTACTGTTGAAGGCATGTATCAATTAGCATTTGATAATGAAAAAGATATATCTGCAGTAAATATCACAACGCTAATTCCTGATTATAATATATGGGATTATGCCAATACTGTTTACGGCGAGTTTGTTGCAACCGAAAGTGGATTATTTAGTTATCACCGCGAAACCAAAGAGTTAGAGTTCATATTAAACTATGAAAAAAGTAAGTTTAATATTAATGAAAACTCAATCAACGATCTAATGATTGATAAGTCTGGCGTGCTTTGGCTCGCATCTAGAACCCAAGGTGTATTTACTTGGCCAATTAATACTCGACGGTTTAAACACATCTCCTTACCTGGCAACAACACTATCCATTCAACCTATCAAGACAATAACAATATTATATGGTTAGGTACCGAAGATGGAATTGCACGCTTCGATAAAACAACAAACAAAAGCGATATTTATTTAAGTTCTACCGACCCAAAAGCGATATATGGGGCATCTGCCGTTTATGATATTTTTGCGTCTTCAATAGGAGAAGATCAATACCTTTGGCTTGTTACTTTTAACGGGTTGAAACTTTTTAACAAGCACACTGGTAAAGTTATTGAGAATAAAGACACAGATAATAATGTAATTAACCAACCCAATTTATTTGGTTTTGCTCAATTAGCCGCAGACAAATATGCATTTATGTCTGATGATAACTTTTATGTTTTTAATGAAACAACCGGAAAAACAAGAATTATTAAAGGGCTTAAAGAACAAGTCGATCCTTTATTTTCTTACGCCTTTTATAAACCCCTTAAAACTAACCCTGACGAATTTTTACTTGGTAAATCAAAAAGCTTCCTTAGGTACAATGAAAAAAATCAAAAATTAACAACTATATTTCAGTCATTTAACCCTAAAAAAGATCTTTTTTACACGGTAGAAAATTTTTACTTAGACTCAAAGCGAAATATTTTATGGTTAGCAACCACCCACGAAGGTTTACTTGGTGTTGACCCAATTACTTATGAAAGAAAGCACTATATAGGATTAAAAAATTCATTTAATACTGATTCTATTTATTCATTACTTCCTGATGAAAATGGTTTTTTATGGGCAAGTACCGACAATGGTTTGTATCAAATAAACTTAGATACACTAAATGTAATGAGTTATTCAGTAAAAGACGGTTTAAATATAAATCAATTTACACCGATAGCAGCAGCAACATTAAGCGATGGTCGTCTTATATTTGGTAGCAATGCAGGAGCACTACTTTTTGACCCTTTAGACTTTAACGAAAAAGAACAACTTAAAAAAAGTAACCTAGCTATTACTGATATAAGCCTCTTTACTAAAGAGCTCAATTATTACCCGAATAAATACCTTAGCCAACCGCTTGTTCTCGATTATGAAGACATGGGATTAACTGTTAGCTTTTCTAACTTTTCTTACCCTAATGTTGATAAAGCATATTATAAAGTAATTCTTTCAGGGCCTACATCCCTTACATACGAAGACTTACAATCTAACCAAGTGTTTTTTACAAAGCTCCAACCTGGCAATTACTCACTAAAAATATCAGCGCATAATCGTGATGGTATTGTTACAAGCGAACCGACTACGCTTAATATCAATGTAGCCTACGCGCCATGGAAGTCGCCCTTTGCTATTGCCGCTTATATAGTTTTAATACTTGGGGTTTTGTTTTTTATTTTTTGGCAGTATCGAAGCCGCCAAGTTGCAATTGAACATGCACATAGAGCCACTATCCATTCGCAAAAACAAACCGAGCTAGCCCTTAAAAATAATAAAAGCGGTGTTTGGAATTATCGCTTTAAAGATAACTCTGTAAATACACTCAGAGGAATTGAACTTGGTTATTCAGATTTACCTGAACGCGTGCATATAAAACAATTTTTAGCACTTATACACCCCGATGATCAACGCCACTTTGAAAGTCAGAGGGTAAACTATTTCAAATACAAAAAGCATCAAAACTGGCAAGCAACTTATCGCTTACAGCACAAGGGTGGGCATTGGCTGTGGTATCAAGATACAGGGCAAGTTATATATGATCCTCAAACAAATGAGCCGTTATATGTTTCTGGCATATATACCAATATCACCGAGCAACGAGCTAATGAGCAACAAGCAAAAATTTTAGGTGAAGCGTTTAGTCAAATAAACGACTGGTTACTTATACTCGATGAACATTTAATGCCATTTTCAGCAAATAACAGTTTTATTGAAACATTTTCACATGAACAAGCTGTGACTAAAATTAGTCCGAAGTTATTTATTAAGTCCATTGGTAAAAATAAATGTAGAGCATTTGCTCATATTCTAAAAAAATTAAAACCGACAGAAAGCTGGCAAAGTGATACTTATATAAAAACAGCGAGAAATGACGAACATCCAATACATATAAGTGCTACAGCTGTAACAAAAGATACTTCTAGTTACTACGTAGTTGTTATTACAGATTTAACCGAACAAAAACGCGCTGAAAACGAGCTGCGCTATTTAGCTAATTTTGACTCTCTAACTCATTTACCAAATCGTAGTTTAATGTATCAAAACATCGAAAAAGCGATTAGATATGCCGATGAAAATAATACACAATGTGCATTATTATTTATTGATTTAGATAAATTTAAACCTGTTAATGACTCTTTTGGTCACGCAGTGGGTGATAAACTGCTGTGTAATATTACACAAAGAGTAAGCGGTATGCTTTGCGAAAATGCCAAACTTGGCCGCCAAAGTGGTGATGAATTTTTAGTGCTCATTCAAAATATAGAATCGCTGCAATCTCTTCGCAATACAGTAAAGAGAATTAGCAATGAATTAGCTAATAAAGTCATTATTGAAGACTTCTCTATTAATATTTCAGCCAGCATTGGCGTAGCTTTATACCCATTCGATGCTGTAACCACCGATATACTTATCCGTAATGCAGATGTTGCGATGATGCACGCAAAACAAGGCGGAAGAAACGACTTTAAGTTTTTTAGTGATGAAATGAATGAACTAATAAAACAAAAGTTACTACTCGAAAATGATTTAAAAGATGCAGTAAAAGACAATCGATTTTTTAATCACTACCAACCTATTATCGACATAAAAGAAAAAACAATAAATGGCGTGGAGTTACTTATGCGCTGGGAGAATAAAGGTCAGTTAGTATCGCCTGCTCTTTTTATCCCTGTAGCAGAAGAAACCGGTTTAATAGAACTCCTTACTGAGCAAGCATTGCACCGAGCACTTATTGAACTTGCCCCTATACTCAACGAAAACCCATTGCTTTATATATCTTTAAATTTATCACCTAAGCACATATTGAAAACAAATATAACGCAGCGATTGCTGTACATATTAGCTGAAGTTCAAGTACATCCAAAACAGTTAAGGCTTGAAATAACAGAAAGCATTTTACTAGAAGATAAACTCAAAGCAGCCAAACAGCTACAAAATTTAAAAACTGCTGGATTCAAATTACTGCTTGACGACTTTGGTACGGGCTACTCATCACTCACCTATTTGAGCCAATTCCCTATTAATGTTATTAAAATAGATCAAAGCTTTGTAAATAGTATTGGTGTAGATAAAGGGGATGAGTCGATTATTAAAACCATTTTTTCGCTAGCAAAAAACTTAGATCTTTACTGCATTGCAGAAGGAGTGGAAACACGCGAACAGATGGCATTTTTAGCTGAAGTTGGGTGCAATGTATTGCAGGGTTATTACTTTGCAAGACCAATGAATGCTAAAGACCTACGCAAAAGCGATTGCTTTAGCAATATCATTGATTTGATTTAAAGCGTTAAAAGCGTGCCTATCAACTCTGCACACTTTTAATAGTAACTAACTTGCATTAATGGATGTGATGGCATTCGTGGCTTTCTATTTGTAATACACTATTGTGTACATTAAATTTTTCAGCTAGAAGTTGCTCGACCTTCAAACGACATACTTCATCATGTTTTTCAATCGTACAATGCTGTTTAAGTACAACGTGCGCTCCTACTACAACACCGTTGTATTTACGCGTTACTGTGACGTTGTGAACATTGTGAACATGCTCCATATCTGTAATTACACTTTCAATATCAGTAACCTTAGGGAGTTTTGCTTTATTTAAACGCAAACCTTTTATACAACGAATAATAACCTTAATACCGGTGAATAATACGAAAGAAGCGATTAACATGCTCGATAAAATATCGATAACAACCCAGCCCGTAAAATATATAAGAATGCCGGCAACAAATGTCGATACGGTTGAAATTAAATCAAAGAATGAATGTAAAAATACCGCATAAACATTAATACTCGCTTTACGGCCTTTATATAAAATCCATGCAGCAGCGCCATGAAACAAAAAGCCAATTGCCGCAATAACCGACATCAAATAACTATTAATAGCCAGCTCATTGCCTTCATGTTGATGAATAAACCGTTCACCACCTTCGTATAAAATAATTAAGCTGATTGCTAAGTATAAAAAGCCATTTATTAGCCCACCTATGAGTTCAGCTCGTTGATGACCATCGTTGTAGGTTTTAGCAAAGTGGATAGCAAGACTTGACGCAATGAGCGCAATAAACAACGAACTATTGTGGACGAACAAATGCCCAGCATCAGCAAGTACAGCAAGCGAATTAGAATAATAAGCACCAATTACCTGAATTACCATAAATGAACACGTAATTGCTAGTGCAATAAGTAACCGACGACGCGAGGCTTGGTGTGTAGTGATTTCTGTCATTAAATGCTTGAATAACCTATACTTAAAATGCAAATAAGCCAAAGGTGGCTTAGAGTAGAAGTGGGTAATGATATACAGTATCAATTATATTACGTCCTGACATCAAACGCACTAAAAACTTAGTAAATCCAAAAAAATGTGCTAATACTTAGTCAGTGAGAACAATAAAAATACAAATAGAAAAATAACAAAATTATGGCTTAAGTACATGGAGAGTTGAGTGGATAACAACCAAGCAGATCAAGCATGGCAAAATATGGAGTTACTGCCTTTTTGCGTTTTATTCTATGATAGCAATACGAATATATTTAAAGTTAATAGCCAAGCGCAGAGCCTATTTGACTTAAAAGAACAACCACATTTTAAAAAAGCTGATTTTTCACATATTACGTTAACCAATCATCATAGTAAAAAAGAGCTGTTAATCGAGGAGCTATTCTTTGACTATTTTACCGCGAATAACCAATGCCAGTTTGTTCTATCAAAACCAACGTCCAAATTACTACTCAATGTAAAATTTGCAAAATTACTTAACTCAAACTCAATTATCATTATCATTATCGATATATTAAATAATAATGTAGATGAACAATATGATTTTGGTAACATTATTTCGAACATTTCAACTGACTTAATTGATATTCAAAATGATGATGTTGATAAGCATATCAATTATGCATTAAAAGCAATCGGCACCGTTTGCCACGCAGATCGAAGTTACCTTTTTAAGTACGCCGAAGATGGTAAAACCATCAACAATACTCACGAATGGGTCAATGACAATATACAACCATTTAAAGACGACTTACAGGATCTTCCAAAAGACGCTCTCCCTTACTTTTTTAGTTCAATGGTTAGTACTCACTTATTCAGAGTTAATGATGTAACGTCGTTACCTATTCAGGCAATAAGCGAAAAAACAATTTTTCAGCAACAAAAAATAAAATCGGTACTTTGCATTGGTTTACGTTATGACAAAGAACTGGTTGGCTTTATTGGCTGTGATTGTGTTGTTCAAAAGCGAGAATGGACTGATTTAGACCTTATCCGTTTAAGGTTAGTAGGTGAAATGCTTGCTAATGCTTTCAAAAATTTAAATTACAAGAAAGAACTACAACAAACTCAGCAGCAGCTTATTAATGCAAATCATAAACTCAACAAACAAGTTAATACTGATGGCCTAACAAAGATTGCTAATAGACGCTGTTTTGATCACACTTTAAAATGCGAAATTAAGCGCTGTGCACGTAATAAAGAGCCTATTAGTTTAATAATGTGTGATATTGATTTTTTTAAGCGTTATAACGACAACTACGGACATCACCTAGGCGATGAAGTACTAAAACGAGTAGCCAAAGCGCTGCACGATCTGTGTAAACGAGAAGGTGATTTAGCCGCTCGATTCGGTGGTGAAGAGTTTACGATAATTTTACCAGCAATCGATACAGAACATTGTCAAAGGTTTGCAGCTCTTATTCAGGAAAAAATTGTAGAACTCGCAATTGAACATAACTTTTCAACTGTCAGTAAATGCCTCACGTTAAGCATTGGGTTTTATAGTTTTATACCCAATCACAAAACAAAACCCAAAGAGGTTATAACTAACGCCGACATAGCCCTCTATAACGCAAAAGAAACAGGCAGGAATAAAATAGCCCGGTTTGAGAAAGCCAACTAAGTCGGCGCGCTGCAGTGAGTTTTAGTGGTTAAAAGTCGGCTGTAGTGATAATCTATACACGCTGAAATTATAAACAATACAACCACTCAGCGTTTAATTATTATAAGGAATGTTTAAATGGACCCAGTCACACAAATTCTCGACATGATTTTTACTGTTGAGGCTTTTTTACTTGTTTTTGTTATCGTGCTTTTAAAAAGTAGCGTTAAATTTGTACCACAAAACCGCGCCTGGTTAATCGAACGGTTTGGTAAATACCAATCAACTAAAGAAGCCGGCCTTAACTTTATCATTCCATTTATTGATAGGATTTCGGCTGATCGTAGCCTAAAAGAACAAGCTCAAGATGTACCATCGCAATCAGCTATCACTAAAGATAACATCTCACTTATAGTTGATGGCGTACTGTACTTTAGAGTACTAGACCCGTACAAAGCCACGTATGGCGTTGACGACTATACGTTTGCGGTTGTACAACTTTCGCAAACAACTATGCGTTCAGAACTCGGTAAAATGGAGCTTGATAAAACGTTTGAAGAACGTGATTTACTTAACACCAACATTGTTGCAGCTATAAACCAAGCATCTGAGCCTTGGGGTATTCAAGTACTTCGTTACGAAATTAAAGATATTGTGCCACCTAACTCTATTATGGAAGCGATGGAAGCACAAATGAAAGCTGAGCGTGTTAAACGTGCTCAAATTTTAGAATCAGAAGGTGACCGCCAAGCAAATATCAACGTCGCTGAAGGTAAAAAGCAAGCACAAGTACTTGCTGCAGAAGCCGATAAAGCCGAGCAAATTTTACGCGCTGAGGGTGAAGCAACCGCAATTACAACTGTTGCTGAAGCACAAGCAGATGCACTTATTAAAGTTGGTGAAGCTGCAGATACCGAGCAAGGACAAAAAGCAATTCAGTTAGACTTAGCAACTAAAGCAATTGCAGCTAAAGAAGCGATCGCCCGTGAGTCATCAATTGTATTACTGCCAGATAACGCAACAGATGCAAGCTCAATGGTTGCCCAAGGTATGGCAATTATTAATAGTTTAAATAAAAAGAATTTGGGTTAATAACTCAATAAAGAGGTTTGTATGGATTTTATTACGCAAAATTTACCGCAAACACTTATGGTGCTCGGTATTGTTGCTTTAATAATAGAAGTAGCAGTACTTGGCCTTTCTACATTTATTTTATTGTTTTTTGGATTATCGTTATTCCTTACAGGGTTATTAATGAGTTTTGGTATTTTACCTGACTCATTAACCACCGCCCTTTGGAGCAACACAGTTGTAACAGCAGGTTTGGCTGTTGTACTTTGGAAACCATTAAAACAAATGCAAAATCGCGTAGATAAAAAGCAAGTAAATAGTGATTTTGCTGAACTCACTTTTGTACTTACTAGCGATGTAACAGAGCAAGGTTTAACGACACATCAATATTCAGGTATCAGCTGGAAGCTTAAAAGTGCGCAACCAATTATCGCCGGTACTGAGGTTTTAGTAACCAAAAAAGAAGTGGGTGTTATGTGGGTTACGCCTAAAATCTAATCAGCACAGTAAAAAAGCACTGTGTATAGTTAATTACAGTAAAACGGGCGGCTCAAACTGCCCGTTTTTTATATCTGATATTTGAAATACAGCGCCTTGTTCAGTAACAGCATTGTTAATCGCTTCATCAAATGCCGATGTTACAAGTAACAATTCAGCATTTTCACCACCAAATGCAGTGCATGTCGGTTTTATTGCACAAAGCTTTATTGTTTTAATTAGTTCACCGCCTGGAGATAAGCATATAACACACCCCATTCCCCACACTGCTAGCCACAAATTACCTAATTGGTCGGTTACGCAGCCATCGGGGTCGACATCAGTATTATTAAATTGATAAAAAACACGTGGCTCAGCGCAAGGTTCGCCAGTTTGCTCATCCAAATCTAATACATAAATGCAACTCGTTAAAGAATCGCAGTAATAACCGCGTAAACGTGGCTTATCAAAACACAACCCATTTGGGATACTCAAACCACATACAATGACTTTAAGCTGGCGCTTATAATAACGGTATATTTTACCATCCCCTTTTTTGGCATTTACATTCATTGTGCTTAACCAAAAGCCACCCCATGGATCAGCACGGCCGTCATTTGAACGTCGATTTAACTGTGTATTTTCAATATTGAGGATAAGATGGCGAGTGCTCGAATCAATATGGTATTTGTATATACCAGTACTTGTCCCTAGCAATAAGTGCTGCTCATCAATCCACGCTATTGCACTGAGCGTATCGGGCATATTCACTGTTTTTAGTTGGCTTTCGCTGTGTATATTTTTGCTTAGAAGTAATTTTTTATTTATGTCGACCCAAAAAAAGGTATTCAGCACAGGATGCCAAAGAGGACTTTCTGCAAGCTGACTCTGTGTGCTTTCAAAAGTGGTTACGCTAGGATCAAACATAAGTAATTATTCTTTATTATTAACAAAGCCTTGTAATATTAAACTTTACCAGAAAATAGTGAATTTCGCGATGTATACCCGGCTTTAATTTATCAACCCATTTAGTAATCTCTATCGCATTTCTTAGACTGAGTTGATAACATCAAATTTCATAAAAAGGATTGACCATGAACAACAATAATAAAAACACACTCGTCGTTGAAGGCGGTGCAATGCGCGGTATATTTGCCGCAGGTGTGCTTGATGAGTTTTTAAAACAGCAATACCAGCCGTTTGAACGCTACTTTGGTGTTTCAGCTGGGGCAACTAATATAGCTGCATTTTTATGCAAACAACCAATGCGAAATTACAAAGTAATT
Organism: Pseudoalteromonas sp. FUC4; assembly: GCF_008370255.1. Taxonomy (GTDB): domain Bacteria; phylum Pseudomonadota; class Gammaproteobacteria; order Enterobacterales; family Alteromonadaceae; genus Pseudoalteromonas. The sequence goes on from NZ_SEUI01000002.1 coordinate 588,392, forward strand.
ACCGACTATTCATGCCGCCCTGAATTCATTAATTTAGCGCGCTTTATAAAAGGTGGTCATTTATTCGATTTAGATTGGTTATGGCAAGAAACAATTCGCGAAATACGCCTTCATACAGAGGTATTTGAACAAACTCCACACGAATTTTATATTGTATCTACGGCAATTGAATCGGGTAAAGCCCACTATTTGAAAGCCACCAGCGCCGATATGGTGCATCAATTAAAAGCATCGTGTGCTATACCCATCGCGTATCGTGACTACCCTATTATTAATAACATAGCGATGACCGACGGCGGAGTTGCAGATTCAATACCGGTAATAAAAGCGTACGAAATGGGCGCTCGCGAAATCACCGTTATTTTGTCTCAATGTTTGGGCTATCGTAAAAAGCCAAGTAAGGCACCTTGGCTTACTAAAAAAATGTATAAAAACTATCCCGCATTAATTCAGGCGACCTTAGATAGGGCTGATTTTTATAATAAGTCTATCGATTTTATTATGAATCCACCTGGTGACTGCAAAATCAATATTATTGCTCCACCTGCTAATTTTAAAGTTGGCCGAACCACTAAAAAGTTTGAAATCCTCAATAGTGGTTACACTATGGGAGTTGATACTGCTAAGGCCTTTTTAGCTAAATAAATGCATTATTTACCCTAATAATTGCGGCGCTTTACCCGCAATAACTGCAGTTAGTAACCCTGCTAACATAGCTCCTACAACGGTGCATATTGCACCGCCTAAAATATCATAAACACCCATAAAACATATCAACGCTAAACCAAATAGCAGTGCACTTAAAAATGTTTTAGTCGCTAATGTAAGTGTGTTTTTTCGTATATTGAGCATCATTAGTAGTAAACTCACCATCGCAATTGTAATTAGTAGCTCGTTCATGCGGGTTGTACCTCAATTTGTAATTTTTGTGTATTTTTTATTTTTAAGGCAACAAACATACACACGATACCCACCACCATAAAGCTTGTATCTACTACCGCGACAAGCGAGCTATTAAAGTTAATAACATTGCTCACGCCAAATATAATATTGAGCGGCAGCACCAAAGCAAGCGAAGCGCCGCATAGTAAAAGAGTCAGCTTAAAGTAGTTTTTATAATCTATGGGTAATACACTTAATAGTAACCATGCCAACCACGTATAAAAGAACACGGGTCCAAAAAAGCTATTTTGCGCCACACCAACAACGCTATAATTCAGTACAACTTGCACAGGGAATAGTACAAAGCTTGCTAATACCAAACCTCCACAACTACCAATAATAAAACGATTCCATCGTGCATATGCTTGCATACTCAGTGACGGGCTACTGCCACGTGTACGCTTTGCTAGCCACATCATCATCCCTGAAATAGGTAAAAGCGCGGTACTTAAGCCAAGCAATACCCAAAGTAATTTTACAAACACCCCTGCAAAGTTCCCAAAGTGCAGCGGAAACATCAACTCAATTACTTGTATTGAAACACCTGAAATATCACCAAAACTACTCATCGACTGCACAAACTCACCATTGCCTTGATAATGCAGTAACTGAGAAGCAACAGCCTCGCCACCTAACAAACGCAAATATACCTGCGCGTTCGCATCGTTATGCGCCATTATTGTGACATCCCTAATTACTGCTTCAGGGTAACGGCTATGAGCATTCTCTAAAATAGTGTCTATTTTTGTAGGTTGCTTAATGTGGCTAACTACAGGCTCAGGAATAGCGGTAAACGTTTCTATTAACTTATCTTGATCGCCACCAAAGCTCACAAACGCAGCTGCTGGTAGTAAAATAACGGTCGCGAGCCCTAAAAATGCTCCTGTAAAACCAATTACAATGTTAAATACGCTACCCCAAATACCTATAACCTTATGAGCATCGCTTACGGCAATATCTAATCCTTTATCTCGCCTAAACGTAAAGAGCTCTTTTATCAATTTGCGATGAATAAACAAGCCTGTCACTGAACTTACTAAAAGCGTTAAACCTAAAAAACCAGTAAGTATTAACCCAATTGGTCGCCCTAAATGCAAGTCTGCATGAAACTCACCAATATAGCTTGGCGCATCCGTTTTTTTATTAGCGTAAAACTCTTTACTAGGCCCATAGTAAGTATTTTCCAGCGCCAACGTATCGGGATGAAATTGGAATACTCTGGCCACCTCTTGGTCGTAATTTTCATCGCCATGGTGGGATTCAAATACCAACGTTAATAAATGAAAGTTATGCCCACTTGGTAAAAACACATGAATGTTTTCGCCAAATTCACTAGGTACTTTTTTATGGTATTCGTTTACTAGTCGGTTAATTTGCGCGCTGGCAACGTGTTGACTAGATTGCAGTTCTGGATTTGCCCATATTTTTAACTCAGGTCTCGACAGCACCGCTAATGCACCACTAAATGCAACAATAAATAGCAGCGCAGCAGTAATAATTCCTACCCAGCTATGTAATAAAAATAGCTTCTTTAAAGTAATCGACTTCATCCCTGCCCCTGCGTTAACGCCCAAAAACTCAATAAACCATGTGATACACACAATGCAATCATTACAACAAAAGGTTGCCATACTTTTTGCGCCAAATACGCATAAATAAACAACGCAGTCCAAATAACAGGAAACAGTAAAATAGGCAGTAATATTTGTTCATTCATCTGAAACGGTAAATAGGTTGTCATACCCGGAATCATTATTACCGCAGTAACTAGTGCTAATACACACGCAACTAAGTGCCTTCGCCGTGTGGCTGTAAACGTTTTTTTATTATTCATTATTCGCTCATTAAATTTGCCCAAACATATACAAAACAGCATATGCAAATGATAACAATTGCCATTATATTGTGCATTTGATACTTAATGCAATTTATTAAACAAATTAAGTTTAAAAACACTGTTGGTTTGCCTTAAGAGCTTTTATGCTACGCCCCGCAATTTAGGTACGCAGTAATGCGTCATTTTAGTTAAGCCAAATTCGGGCTTTTTAATTTTTCAGGAAGCAGTAAACCGTGGATATAATTAACGCGATTATTTTAGGTATTATTGAAGGTATAACAGAATTTTTACCCATATCATCAACTGGGCACTTAATTGTAGCGTCAAAGTGGTTAGGCATTGAATCAACAGACGCTAACCTCGCCTTCGAAGTCATTATCCAACTTGCCGCTATTTTAGCGGTACTAGCCAACTATAAAGACAAGTTCAGCCCTAAACATTTTAATTTATGGATGAAAGTTGCCATTGCATTCATTCCTTTGGGTATTATTGGTTTTATATTTAGTGATGTAATAAAAACACTGTTTAGCGTACCAGTAGTAGGTGTTATGTTTATTGTAGGCGGTGTGATTTTTTTACTATTAGAGCGCCGTTATAAAGAGACTCATTGCACAACTACCGATGTAACCCAAGTTACTTATAAACAAGCTCTTTGGATTGGCGTAGCACAAATATTTGCGTTAATTCCGGGGACTAGTCGTGCTGGGAGCTCTATTGTTGGTGCCATGTTATGTGGCTTAAATCGAAAAGCCAGCGCTGAATTTTCATTTTTACTTGGTTTACCTGTACTTGCAGCAGCCTCAGGATACGACTTACTTAAACATTACCAACTGTTTAGCTTAGATGACTTAACTGCCCTTACTGTGGGTTTTATTACCTCTTTTGTTGTTGCCTATTTTACTATTAAACTGTTTATTCGATTTTTAGAAAACTTCACTTTTATAAGTTTTGGTATTTATCGTATTGTATTTGGTGTTATTTTACTAACTAACCTGAATTCTGGTTAAGAGATTTAAAAACACTATAAATAATAACGATATTTAAGTCTGTTTTTCTATAGCTAGAAATTTTTGGTGAAAACAAGGCGAATTTACGCGTCAATAGCTTGTCTATTGCAAGGAAATTCAACGCAGTTAGCGCTAAAAATAGCTGCTTGAGATACATTTATTATCCAGAACTCAGGTTAGCTATAGCCTACGTTTAATTAGAGGGAAATCATGAGCGAAAAAATCAACCCAGAAGCCTTACACGCACTTAAAATTGCATTTACGTATATGCCACAAGCCATTGAGGTAACAAAATATGAGTATGGCGAGCGTTATCAAACAGTACTTGATCACATAGAAGCCGTGCGAGAAACATTGCTTATTAACGATGTTGACCCTGATGAAGTGGGTGGCGACATTAACCCAGAGTACACACCTAACTCTACCTACTAAATACTTAGCGCTGAGTATTATATATTCAGCGCAGTATTTTGCTTGGTATAAAGCATAGACTTATAAATTAAAATACATATCAATTTTAGTTATTAGTAATTAAAACTGCTAAACTGGGTTTTAAACTAATACCAATGCCCTATTTGGCCTATGTATTATATAAATTGAACAAAAGCTTACGGGGTGTTTTCTTTTTGAATTTTTTACGACGTTTTCACGATATAGTTTCTAATCAATCGCTTGATTTTGAAAGTAAAATTAATAAGCTTTTAGTGTTTGGGTTAGAAGTATTTAATCTAGAGCTAGGTATTATTAGTAAAGTAGATGAAAACAGCTATACCGTTTTACATGCCATAACCCCCGACAACTCACTTTTGCCCGGTACTGTGTTTGATTTACAAGGCACCTATTGCGTACATACGCTCGCTGCAGGCTCTGCACTTGCCTTTCATAAAGCATCTCAAAGCGCAATTGCAAACCACCCCTGTTATATCAATTTTCAGTTAGAGTCTTATATTGGCGCGCCAATAAAAATTGGTGAGGAAATATTTGGTACCGTTAACTTTTCATCTGCAAAAGACTCCCTCGCTTTTAACGATGATGCTTACGACTACATCGAATTATTCGCACAATGGCTTGGATCAGAATTTGCTCGCGCCCAAACTAAAGAACAACTAATAAAAAATAGTAATACCTTACTGAAACTAGAACATGTTGCAAATATAGGCACGTGGGAGGTTGATCTAATCTCCGATAAAATTACCTGGAGTGAACAAACCTACCTCATACATGAAGTAGATGAACAATTTCAACTGCAAATGAATTCTGCAATCGAGTTTTATAAAGAAGGTCCAAGTCGTGAAGGCATAACACGCGCGGTAGAATTAGCCATTGAAAAAGGTAAAAAATGGAATTTAGAACTAGAAGTAGTAACGGCTAAAAATAAACATTTATGGGTAGCTACTTTTGGTGAGGCCGAATTTGATGGAGGCCGATGTGTGCGGTTATTTGGCACCTGCCAAGATGTAACCGAATCGGTAATGCTCCGAGAAGAGCTTAAACAAAAGCAAGCGCAAGCAGAGCGCTTACTGGAAGACAGAAGCATGCTACTTGCTAAAATAAGCCACGAGCTAAGAACACCGCTCAATGGTATTACAGGTATGCTTACAACATTAATCGACGAGCATAGTGAAGAAGTGCGTGCCGAAAAAATTAAAATCGCACTTAGAAGCGCCGATATTTTACTCAGTATAATTAACGAAGTTCTCGACTTTTCAAAAATAAACCATGGTGAGCTAAAGCTAGAACCTACTGACTTTTTACTAAAAACAATTTTCTCCGATTTAACATCCTTATACACACCCTTATTTAAAAATACTCATGTTGCTCTACAAGTAGAAAATACGATTGATGATAATTGTTGGGCATTTAGTGACAACACACGCCTTAGCCAAATAACCTCTAACTTACTAAGCAATGCACTGAAATTTACTGAGAATGGTTCAGTTACACTAAACACAAACCTTTCTAAAATAAAAAATAAGCTAATTTTAAATATTGAAGTGTCTGATACCGGCCGCGGAATGAGTAAAAACTTTTTAGAATCACTGTTTTCTCCTTTTTCTCAAGAAATTGATGCTAAAAATTCAAAAGGTGGCACAGGCCTTGGCCTTGCAATAGTAAAAGAACTTGTTGAATATATGGGCGGAAAAATAAAGGTAAAAAGCACACCAAATAAAGGCACTACTTTTTTGGTCAATATTCCTATTGAGCAAGGGACAGAACAAAAACAAGAAAGCCTTAAATCAACTTTAGATATTAATGGCAGTGAATTATCAGTGCTTGTAGTCGATGATAACGACATCAATCGGTTAGTACTTCATGCCTCTTTAGGCAAGCTTAATATTAAAGCAGACTCAGCAGTAGATGGCCAAGATGCAGTATTAAAATGTCGTCAAAAGCATTATGACCTTATTTTTATGGATTGCATAATGCCCATCCTCGATGGGTTTGAAGCAACTAAGCAACTTAGATCGGAAAACATCTGCTCGCATGAAAAAACTTACATAGTAGCAATAACAGCTAACACCTCATCACAAGACAAACTTGCATGTAAACAAGCCGGTATGGATATGTTTATATCAAAACCGTTTAAACTCCCCATACTTGAAAGAGCAGTTATTAATGCGCTTGAGCATACCGTAAAAATCAGCTAGTTTTTACTGCACTACCACTGTTAAAAAATAAGAACATAAAATGAAAAATATAATTAGAACTATATTACTAACAGTGCTTATTGTTGCTGTATTTAAAGGCGTTTCCACTGGGCAATGGAGCTCATCAATAACAATAGTTATCGTATCAGGCATATTGCTGTTAGTTACATTTATCAGTGCTAAGTCATCACGTGGATCATCCGCTTATACTGGCAGTGACTCTTCAGCTTATTCTAGTAGCAACTCATCTCATTCTCATACAGATTGCGGCGGTGGTGATTCTGGTAGTGGATGCGATTAAATCATGTGCTAATTTTTAAGTATAAAAAAGCCGCCTTTGGAGAAGGGCGGCTTGGGTTAACAAACAGCTATGGGTGTAGCCTTACTGTTATATCAAGAGAGTTTTTACTAAATTTTTTATTAAATAATGTTAAGCAGCGCTTTGATCTTGCTCGGTTTCATCGCTGTGGCGAATTAAATAATCAAATGCGCCTAAGCTTGCTGTTGCACCACTGCCCATTGCAATAATAATTTGTTTAAACGGAGTATTGGTTGCATCCCCCGCGCCGTAAATGCCTGGTAATGAAGTGGCGCCTTTAGCATCAATTAGTATCTCACCAAATTTGCTTAATTCAAGGTCGCTGTCTTTTAACCACTCGGTATTTGGTATTAAGCCTATTTGTACAAATATACCAGCAAGTTCAAGCTTTTTGCTCTCCCCTGTCACTCTATCTGTGTACATTAAGCCAGTAACTTTTTTACCATCACCAAGTACTTCGGTAGTTTGTGCACTTTTGATAATAGTAATATTAGCCATGCTTTTAGCTTTACGAATAAGCACTTCATCAGCTCTTAATGTGTCTGCAAATTCAAGTACCGTAACGCTTTGCACAATATTGGCTAAATCGATTGCCGCTTCTATACCTGAATTACCACCGCCAATTACAGCAACAGGTTTACCTTTAAATAAAGGGCCGTCGCAATGTGGGCAATATGCCACACCGTGGCCGCGATATTCTTGCTCGCCGGGTACGTTCATTTCGCGCCAGCGTGCACCAGTGGCAAGCACGAGCGATTTAGCTTTAAGTACTGCGCCATTTTCTAGCGTAATTTCGTAACCATTGTTATAACCAAGTGCCGCTGCACGCTGATTATGCATTACATCTACATTGTATTCTTTAACGTGCTCTTCAAGCTGAGCAACCAATTTAGGCCCTTCAGTCGCTTTAATCGAAATAAAGTTTTCTATTGCTAATGTATCGGCCACTTGTCCGCCAAATCGGTCGGCAACAATACCTGTATTTAACCCTTTTCGTGCTGAATAAATTGCAGCCGACGCGCCCGCTGGGCCGCCACCAACTACAAGTACATCAAATTTATCTTTTTCGCTTAGCGCTGCTGCTTGTTTAGCAGCCCCTTTGCTATCTACTTTATTAAGTATGTCAGTAAGGCTTAGTGCACCTTGGCTAAATGGTTCGCCATTTAAATATACAGCCGGTACAGCTAAAATATTTCGCTCTTCTACTTCACCTTGAAATAGTGCACCGTCAATCATGGTGGCTTTTATATTACTATTTGTCGCTGCCATCGTATTGAGTGCTTGCACTACTTGCGGGCACGTTTGGCAACTTAAACTTATGTATACTTCAAAGTTCAGCTCTTGAGTAAGCGATTGTATTTGCTCAATGTCTTCGCTTTTAGCTTTACTTGCGTGTCCGCCAGTATGCAAAAGTGCTAACACTAAACTTGTGAATTCATGACCCATAGGTACGCCTGCAAACGTAATATGAGTGTTTTTAATAGGCGAATGTACAACCATTGACGGGCGACGTGCGCTTGTATCAGGATTGCTTATTACAGTAAATTTATCGCTTAGTGAGGCTAAATCGTTTGCTAAGCTTTCTACTTCTGCTGATTTTTTGCTGTCATCCAAGGCAATAAGCAGCTCAACAGGTTGAGTAAGCGATTCGAAATGGCTTTTTAATTGATTTTTTATGTTGTTATCTAACATGGCTTAACCCTTTTAGGAAAATTTAAACAGCAAGCCTCCCATGCCAAATAATGCATGTGCTTAAACAAGTATATTGATATAGGAGGCACCAACAAACGAATGTTCGTTGATTTAAGGGCAGTTACCTGCCCTTATAAAAGTGGGTAAACCTATATTTAGATTTTACCAACTAAATCTAGTGAAGGTGCAAGTGTGTCTTCACCTGGCTGCCAAGATGCAGGGCAAACTTCACCATCGTGAGTTGCAATGTATTGTGCAGCTTGTACTTTACGAACTAGTTCTTTAGCGCTTCGGCCAATTCCTAAATCGTGAGTTTCGATTACTTTAATTTCGCCTTCTGGGTTCATTACAAATGTTCCGCGAAGTGCTAAGCCTTCTTCTTCAATCATTACACCAAAGCTACGTGTAATACGCCCTGTTGGGTCGCCAATCATTGGGTAAGTAATTTTACCGATAGTGTCTGACGTGTCGTGCCATGCTTTATGAGTAAAATGAGTGTCGGTAGATACTGAGTAAACTTCTACGCCCATTTCTTGAAGTTGTGCATAATAATCTGCAAGGTCACCTAATTCGGTAGGACATACAAATGTAAAGTCTGCTGGGTAAAAGAAGAAGATTGACCATTTACCTAGAACATCTTTTTCAGACAATTCTACAAAGTCACCGTTGTGGTAAGCGGTTGCATTGAATGGTTGTAATTTTGTATTGATTAATGAAGTGCTCATGGTATTTCCTCATCTGTGTTTATGTATTTTAAAAGTAATCAACGCTTTCGTTTTAAACGACCTTCTGCGTTGGCTTGATTAATACAATAAGGCCAATGGGAAATTAAATAAAATTGATTGTTTAGATTAAAACAATCGGTTTTTTGGGTTGAACTATATAATCAATGTTATCGTAAAGATTAGTTGAATTGCAAACGCTACGAATTATTAAGACCGCTAATCGCAATACTGCTACAATAGCCCCGCTTCAAATAAGTCATTAAATATAAGGCGCACCGTAATGGAAAAATTTGTTAACCATATACAGCTAGGCTACTTAGGCTTAATCCCGTTTTTAGGGTGTGTAGGTTGGCCTCTCATGTTTGGCAGTAATAGCCTTAACTTAGAGTTTTTTACTTTTTACAGTATCGCCATTTTAGCATTTATGGCGGGTAACTTATGGCGCGCCGGAGAGCAAAGCTATAGCAACGCAATTAAAGCGGTATTACCTGTTATCCCAGTTCCATTTGTATCATTTTTACCTGTAGAGTGGGCACTGGCTTGGCTAGGTGCTAGTTTTTGGTTAGTACTTATATTTGAAAAAGCCACGCCACAATGGCAAACCTATCATAAAGATTATCAAAAAATGCGCTTTGTACTCACCTCTGTTGTGTTTGTTTGTCACATTCTGACTATTGGTATGAGTATTTACCCTAAGTAACCTGAACTCTGGATAATAAATCTATCTCAAGCAGCTATTTTCAGCGCTAACTGCGTTGAATTTAATTGCAATAGGCCCGCTATTGACGCGTAAATTCGCCTTGTTTTCACTGAAAATCTCTGGCTAGAGAAAATAAATTTAAATATCACCATAATTCAATGCGTTAGCAAATCTATTAACCAGAGTTCAGGTTAAATAGCAGCTGTAAACTTAAATATTGCGTGGTAATAAGGTAATATCCGCGCACTGCTATTTGAGGACACACCATGATTGACCAACTACGCCAACAACTCGACGAACTTGGCGAAAACTACGTAGAAAAAAACGCTGCATTTAAAATCAAAGTGATCCCGTTTTTTTGTGCTATTCGCATTAAAAAAGATCATAAAAGCGAAGGTCGTTTAAGCTTTTATTCAAGTCAATTACTCGAAATATTTTTAGTCGTCTTATTTTTGCTATTCGGTTTAACACTGTACGATACAGATGCAGGATTCACTCACGGCCCTATTCATATTGCCTTGGCTATTTTAATTACCTTTAATCTTATTATTAAACAAATCGCAATCGAAGGATTAAAAACCAGACTTGCGTTTCATCGTTTACTAGCAAAAGACTCACAAACAAATAGCGATATAAATAATACTGCTACAAACATAAACGCTAAATAAAATATGTATTTAAATCCTCAATGGCGAATACTCACCGTAGGCGATGGCGATTTATCGTTTTCGAACGCTATTTACACCCATCTATCGCCAAAAGCTTTGGTTGCATCCACTTACGATGACCAGACTACTATTGAGCAAAAATATCAGCACAATGCACTTAGCAACCTAAAAGCGCACAACGTTGAAGTGCTTAATAGTTTTGATGTAACAAATCCCGCATGTTGGCAAGCTCTAAGTGAAAGCCAGCACAGCTTTGACGTGGTTATTTTTCAGTTTCCGCTTATACCTGCATTTGTTGGCCGTGAAGCGTTTGAAAGCAACACGCACCAAACCAGTATGAACGTATTAAACCGCGCTTTACTGCACCAATTTATTAAATACGCTAACGAATACGCGCTTGATAAAAATGGGCCAATGCTTTGTTACATCACCTCAAAGGATGTAAAACCTTATCGAGAATGGAATATAGAAGGGAGTTTAAATAACGGTTTAACAGCAGATTATTTAGGCCAAATCCCATTTGATATTAGCCATTTTGAAGGTTATAAAATTCGTAATGTTGACCGCGATAAACACGTTAAAGACACCAGCGGTATAACTTACGTTTTCAGCCCAAAAAGTATCGATAAACATACTAGCGAATTAAGCTCACGCCTTACAAAGCCTGCATACTTAACATCTAACCATTGCCCCCTTTGCCGCGTCGGGCCTTATGTGGCAAGCGAGGATGAAGCCAAACATCTAAACGCTAAAAAGCATCAGCAAATGCTACATCTTGAAAACGATTGGCAACAATGGCTAAATAAGTTTTATAGCTAATTAATAGCCCTACTACAGTTTATTTAATTATACCTTTTCGTGTTTAATTAAATCAGCCGCTTTTTCAGCAATCGCAATTACCGGCGCATTTGTGTTGCCGGTAATAATAGTAGGCATAATCGACGCATCAACTACGCGTACGTTACTCACCCCGTGTACTCGTAAATTAGTATCCACCACTGCCATTGAGTCTTGCCCCATTTTACATGTCCCTACTGGGTGATACTCGGTATCTGCAGTTTGGCGTATAAACTCAATTAGCTGAGCATCATTATTTATATCAAGCGGATAAACCATTTTACCGCGTATGTTATCAAAAGCTTTACTTTGCATAATAGTGAGTGTTTTTTTAAGACCAGCAAGCATTACAGTTATATCATCTGGATGGCTTAAATAATTAGGGTCAATAAGCGGTGCACTACGCGGGTTGTTATCGGCTAATGTAATAGTACCTCGGCTTTTGGGGCGCATAATACTGCTGTGTATACTGTAACCATGCCCAGTGTGTAATTTACGACTATGATCGTCCACCAGCCCAATAACAAATTCTAATTGCACATCTGGCGCTGGCGAGTCTTCAAATACTTTTATAAACGCGTGCGACTCTGCAAAATTACTGGTTAATCGCCCTTCTCGTTTACTAAACCAGTTAATACAGCCTTTTAAAATGCTGGCAATGCCAAGCGGGCTTATACCAAATGTGCCCTTACTTGTTTTAGATTTATAAAGTGGCACTACCGTTAAGTGATCCTGTAAATTAGCGCCAACACCTTCAAGTACGTGCTGAACCTTAATGTTATGTGCACTTAAATGCTCTTTTGGGCCAATGCCTGAAAGCATTAATATTTGCGGCGAATTAATAGCGCCAGCACTAAGTATTACCTCTTTTTTAGCACGTAAATTAATAACCTCTTTATTACGCTCTATTTGCACGCCTTGCGCTATCTTATTGGTTATATTTATTTTATTAACGTGGCTATGGGTTAATACCGTTAAATTGGGGCGGTTTAAATACGGTGTTAAATATGCTTTTGCTGCACTACAACGCTCGCCATTGTGCTGAGTTACCTGTGATAAACGCGCGCCGCTTTGCTCTTTACCATTTATATCGTCGCTTAAATTAACGCCCTGCTCAGCACAGGCATTTAAAAAGTATTGGTTTACATTGCTTGGGTTATTTAGCTCTTGCACATGTAGCAGACCCTTTGTCCCGTGCAGCTCATTATTTATAAACGCTTTATTGTTCTCAGCTTTAATAAAATACGGGAGTAAACTATCAAAATCCCATCCCGTATTGCCATTAGCCGCCCATTGGTCGTAATCGTACTTATTACCTCTTATGTAAACCATTGCATTGGTAGAGCTTGACCCACCCAATACTTTGCCGCGCGGCACAAAACCACAGCGGTTATTAAGCGCCTTTTGTGGCACCGTATTGTAATGCCAGCTATTTATGCCATAAGGGACACTCGCTGCTATGCCAGCTGGCATTTGCACAAATACACTTTTATCGCTGCCGCCAGCTTCAATTAAACACACACTGACATTTTTATCCTCAGACAAACGCGATGCCATAACGCAACCACCACTGCCTGCGCCAATTATGATGTAATCATACTCTGTGCTCATACAACTTAGCCGTTTACTTTTTATTTACACTACAATACATAAAACCAGTTCATTAATCGCTATTTATATTGCATAAACCTCAGCTAAAAAACGACATTAATTAAAGCCTAAACACATTAAAAACTTAAACTTTAAAACAAACACGCCAAAATTTAAAATGATACAATTCTCGTTCTTATATTTTCTAAGGAGTGGGCATGAACTTTGTTATTGTTGGCACCAATTTTATTAGCGACACATTGTTAGCCGCTGCAAATACGTTAAACGATTTTAATTTATATGGGGTGTGCTCGCGCGCAGTATCAAGCGGCGAAGCGTTTTTAACCAAACACCCACAAAATGCACAAGCAAAAATTTTCACCTCAATCGAGCAAGTTTGCCAAGATCAAAATGTCGATGCTGTCTACATAGCCGCTCCTAACAGCTTACACAAACAATATGCCGTTATGTGTCTAGAAGCGGGTAAACATGTCCTTGGCGAAAAACCATCTGCAGCCAATTCTAAAGAGCTTGCAAGCATTATAGCTGCAGCAAAAAAGCATCAGCGCCTTTACATGGAAGCCATGATGACCACTCACTTGCCTAACTTTGAGCGGCTGCAACAGGCAATAGTAAAAATTGGCACACCACGTAAATATATTGGCCAGTACAGTCAATATTCATCGCGTTACGATAAGTATAAAAATGGCGAACGCCCAAACACATTTTTACCCGAGTTTGCTAACGGCGCTTTAGTTGATTTAGGGATTTACCCACTGTATTTATTAATTGCACTTTGGGGAGCGCCGCAAAGCGTAAGTGCCAGTGGCGTATTACTTGATACAGGTGTTGATGGTGCGGGGGATGTATTACTAAACTACGCTGATAAACAAGCCGTTATTAGTTACTCTAAAATATCGCAAGGCGACAACATAACCGAAATACAAGGCGAGCTTGGACGCATACGTATAGAAGCCGTATCGCAACTCAAAAAGGTGGAGTTTATTGCTAATAATGGTGAGGTAGAGGTTATATCCCAGCCGTTTGATGAGCACTTTATGAAATACGAAGTTGAGCATTTTATGGCATTAGTGAAGCAAAATATTCTTGAGTCACCCGTTAATACACATATTTTAGCCAGTAACGTAATGCGCGTTCTTGATGAAGCACGCAAACAGCTTGGGGTTGTATATCCTAACGACTAATTAAATATGGGCGTTAACCAACGACAGTTAACGCCCAAAAGAAAGCTTAAATAGCTCTCGAACCACGACACACTTTACAAAACACTTTAAAATAGCGATCCCCATCCATGGGCAATCAAATACCTATACAACAAACTTAACACTGACAACTCAACTCGATTTGTTACCAATATTTCTTACCTTTTAATCTTAAATCTAACTTAACACACAAAAACATTACCAATCAAGCTGGCCAATTATATTATTTTAAACTAAATTGGTAATACAATAATGCAACCATTGGTGTATAGTGGCTTTTAACCACAACATCGCGTTAGAATTTTGACATAATAGTGAATTTTGAGGTAACCTCTGGTTTTAACAGTTGGTTTTGACTTTTAGGCCCCAGAGGCCATTATTCCTTAAGGTAATGAAGGTAAAATATGGGTAATCGTCGCTTATTTTGGCGCATAGTTGATAAAATTGAGTCTTTAATAAATCAAGGCGAATTTTCTGCTGGGAGTCGTTTACCACCTGAACGTGAACTTGCAGAAATGTTTGATGTAAGTCGCCCTACCATTAGAGAAGCTATTATCGCATTAGAAGTACGTGGTCGAGTTGAAGTTAAAACCGGCTCTGGTGTTTACGTAGTAGAACAAAAAAATGCATCTATAAAATCAAAAGAGATCAGTGCATTTGAACTTACTCAAGCTCGCGCATTAATTGAAGGCGAAATTGCCGCTTTAGCTGCTCAAAGCATTACAGAAGAAGAACTAGAGCAACTAAATAAAACATTAATTGCCATGGAAAAAGGCCTTTATGTTGAGCAAGCCGACCGTGAGTTCCACGAAATTATAGCTAGAGCAACGCGCAATAAAGCACTTGAATTTGCGGTGTCTAACTTGTGGGATTTACGTTTAACAAACTCACAAATTGTTGCTGACTATAGCAGTGTATGTAAAAACAATAACGAGTGCGTTATGGATGAACACACCGCTATTTATACAGCTCTAAAGTCGCATGATGCAAATGCAGCACGTACTGCAATGCATAAACATTTTAACCGCTTAATTAATGCTTTATTTGACGCTGTAGAATCGCGTGCACTTGAAGAAATTAAACGCAAAAATGATGAAAAACGAGGCCTCTACTCGCTTGATGGCTTAGTTAATAAAAGTGCCCACTAAGGCCTTTTAACCAACTTATTAAAGTTAGCAAACGCCTGTTTGCTAACTTTACCTCTTACTTTATTTACCTGCCCTATTTAATATACTTTTAATTGCGCAATTTTGGTCGCAAACACTTACCTATAAATTTAAAAAAAGATACTATGCCGCCATTAATATCGGGCGGGTTTAGCTTTTATACTCCCTGCATTACATAACTAATTGATAGAGTTACTCAACTCAAGGATTAAAATGCAAGCATCTTCAAAAAGTTATTTGCTGGCTATCGTGTGTGTACTGCTTGCTATGATGACCATTCAAACGGGCGCGTCGTTTGCAAAACAGCTTTTCCCTATTGTTGGCCCTGAAGGTACAACAGCACTTAGGCTTGGTTTTTCTGCATTTATACTTTGCTTAGTGTTTAAACCTTGGAAACACTTACCCACGTCGGGTAATCGTATTCCTATAATTGTATATGGTTTAAGTTTAGGCGGCATGAACATTTTGTTTTATTACGCCATTGAACGCATTCCACTAGGCATTGGTGTAGCGCTTGAATTTACAGGCCCGCTTGCTGTTGCCTTGTTTTCATCGCGCCGTAAACGTGACTTGTTTTGGGTTGCCTGTGCTATTACCGGTATTTTGCTTTTGCTTCCAGATATGAGCGGCCAAGACAGCCTTGACCCATTAGGTGCAGCCCTTGCGCTTGGTGCTGGTGCGTGTTGGGCAGGTTATATATTATTTGGTAAAAAAACAGGCACACAAAGCTCTGGTGGAGCCACTGTCGCATTGGGAATGACCGTTGCCGCTATAGTGCTAGTCCCTTACGGCGGCATTATGCAAAGCGCCGTGTTTACATGGGAAATTATCCCACTAGGTATTGGTATTGCTATTTTATCAAGCGCACTGCCTTACACACTTGAAATGGTTGCACTGCGTAACATGCCTTCACAAGGGTTTAGCGTAATGATGAGTTTAGAGCCTGCAATAGCCTCGCTCGCAGGGTTTATTATACTGGGTGAATTGCTTACTTTATGGCAGTGGCTCGCTATTTTACTTGTAATTATTGCATCTGTTGGTAGCTCTTTTTCAAACGCAAAAAAACAAACTACTTAATTAACTACCAAACTAACCTAAACAAGCTAAATAAAGTCACCACGCAACATGGTGACTTTATTGTGCTCTTTACAGTGATTTTTAACTCACAGCCTTACTTTGCTTTTTAGTTGTAACTAAATAGCCAATCAACGAAATAAGCGGCATGCAGGTAGCCACCAGTGCAATACCAGTCCAACCGCCCGCTTCATATAATGGGCTGGCAATAAGCGAGCCTACTGCGCCACCTACAAATATACTCGTCATGTAAATAGCATTTAAACGCGCACGGCTTTGTGGCTCTAATGCGTACACTGCACGTTGCCCCAAAACCATATTGGCCTGCACAGCAAAATCAATAAATACACCGGTTAACGCCAATACTATAATGCCGTAAGGTAACTCAAATAAGCTTGGTAAAAAGCACAGTGCTGCAATGAGTTTGGCAAATAACGATAACTGATGCGTATAACCTTTATCAGCCAAACGCCCAACAATGGGGGCAGCTACTGCACCTGCGGCGCCCACTAGTGCAAACAATGCTATTTCTGATTGGGATAAACCATACTCACGAGCAAGCACAACCGGTACGCTTGTCCAAAATAAACTGAACGATGCAAACATTAACGCTTGAAAAAATGAACGTTGGCGTAGCACTGGCTGGCTTATCATTAACTGCTTAAGCGATTTTAATAACTTAAAATATGTTGTTTTATGAGTAGGTTGCCTGCTTGGAATAGTAAAATAAATTACGCCTGCAATAAACACCATACACCCTGCTGCAAAGTAAAATACAGCGCGCCAACCAAAGTGATCAGCTATTAGGCTCGATACCGGTCTTGCTAGCAAAATACCTAGCAACAGACCCGCCATAATATTGCCAAGAACTTGTCCGCGTTTTTCGTCAGACGATAAATGCGCAGCAAGCGGAATAAGCACCTGAACAGAAACCGAGCTAATACCTATCATCAAACACAAAATAAGCATCACATTGGGTGAATCAGCAAGTGCAGTCCCCACTAAACTCAAAAACGACACAACTAAAGTAATGAGCATTAAACGCTTATTTTCAATTAAGTCAGCTAATGGCACTAAAAAAAACAACCCCAAAGCGTAGCCTATTTGTGTAAGCGATACGATAAGACTAGCACTGCGTGGACTTAATCCAACTTCAGGGGCAAGTAACTCAATAATAGGTTGAGCGTAATAAATATTGGCAACAATAAGACCGCAACACAAAGCAATAATAGTAACAAGTGTATTGCTAAGTGGTTGCGCTGAAACGCCTGTTTGGGTCATGTGTGTCTCTACTTTATAAAGATAATAAAACCCAACCAGCAAACGCAGATTGGGTTTTAACCTCGTAATTTACTTATTTTATTGGTGATGGCTGTTCATGTGGGCTTGAACGTAAATACTGTTTTGGTGCAGTCACTGTAGCGCCAAGCTCTGCAGCTGCATGCCACGGCCAATGCGGGTTATATAAAATACCACGCGCTAGTGCTACGCCATCGGCCTGCTGCTCGCTAATAATATCTTCGGCTTGTTGCGCCTGTGTAATTAAACCCACCGCTATAACAGGCATATTCACAGCTTCTTTTATGGTTGTTGCAAACGGTACCTGAAAATTAGGTTTTACTGGTATTTGTTGCTCAGGGCTTAGGCCCGCCGTACTTACATGAATAAAATCACAACCGAGTTCATCAAGCGCTTTACTAAGCACTATCGATTGCTCTAAATCCCAACCGCCTTCAACCCAATCGGTTGCCGAGATACGCACACCTACCGCTTTATTACTAGGAAATACCGCTCTCACCGCTTTAAACACATCAAGCAATAAGCGCATTCTGTTTTCTAGGCTACCACCGTAGTTGTCATCACGCTTGTTTGAAAGTGGCGACAAAAATTGATGTAATAGGTAACCGTGCGCACCATGCAGCTCGATTAAATCAAGGCCGAGTTCATCTGCGCGTTTAGCTGCACTGACAAAGTCTTTAACTAGTGAATCTATGTCAGATTGGCTCATTGCCTTTGGTACTGGGCTGCTATCGTCGTACGCAATTGCAGAAGGGGCGAACGTTTGCCAGCCATTTACCTCATCAGGTGCAATGGCATCGCCACCGTCCCATGGTTTTTCAGTTGATGCTTTGCGCCCGGCATGCGCTAACTGAATACCAATAGGCATAGGGCTGTATTGCCTTACTGCTTTTAGGCTTTTGTCTAGTGCTTGTTGAGTTTCGTTATTCCAAAGCCCTAAATCGCCGTAGCTAATACGCCCTTCTGGGTTAACAGCTGTTGCTTCTAAAATAAGTAATCCTGCACCACTTAAACTCAATTGGCCCAAATGAATGGTATGCCAATCGCTAGCAGCGCCATTGTTTGCTGAATACTGGCACATGGGTGCAATAATAATACGGTTATCTAACGTTACTTTCCCAAGTGATAAAGGCGAAAATAGTTGGCTCATTGTTAATCCTTAAAAACACGCACAAAAAAGTGCGGACAAAACAAAAAAAAGAATACGAAGCGGCAATCAAACACGCTCACTCAATAACTTAAACAGTTACTTATAATTCCGACTTAACACTCTTAATGGGGATAAAAACATACTTTAATAGTGCTGATAAAAGCATAACTAATGACATTATAAACTATCAATTTTAATGTAATAATTTGTTTAACGAGCACATCATAAAGCCATTTTTAAAAAATGAATGACTATTTACCTTTAAACAAGAGTGTGATTTTTAACCTAGCTGTACCTAATAGTACTAAGCTATTGCTTATATTGCCTATTAACTAAATAAAACCCCTACAAATAAACCATATTTATTCTATATAAGTGAATTAAAATTCAATTTAAATATTCCAAGCTACTTCACTCCCTGATAAACTGCTTAACTTAATTTACTAATGTAAAACATTTGAACTGGGGATCACTTTTTATGTTTAAACCAAGCTTGTTAACCTTGGCTATTTCGAGCGCTGTTTCCAGCGTATTTTTATTGCCTAATGCCGCACTTGCTCAAGAAGAAGTTGCAGCTAAAAACAAATCACTCGAAGTAATCGAAGTTACAGCAACAAGGCGCAGCGGCTCTGTGCAAAATGCACCGCTAAATATTACAGCCCTTGATGCAGATATTATGAAAGATCAAAATATCAATGAGCTTGCCGATGTAGCGCGCTGGGTGCCTGGTTTAACAATTACCGATCAAGGTGGTCGCTCAGGCTCGCCTATTATTGTTCGTGGTTTAAATACAAACTCGTCTGGTCCATCGTCAGATGGCGGCACGGTATCTACTTACATTAACGAAATTCCGGTTTCGGTAGATATGCGCCTAGTAGATATTGAGCGTGTTGAAGTATTAATTGGGCCACAAGGCACCTTATATGGTGCAGGCACATTAGGCGGTGCAATTCGTTACATGCTTAAACAACCTGAGCTTGATTTTACATCGCTTGAAGTTTACGGCGACCTATTTCAAACAAAAGAAAGTGACTCTTTAGGTGGCGAAGGCGGTTTTATATTTAACCTGCCACTTATTGAAGACAAACTTGCAGTACGCGCCAGCTTAAACGTATATGAAGACCCTGGTTTTATCGATTACGGTTACGTAGTGCGCGAGCCTGGCGTATCGTTACCAGATCCTGATTGGAGCGACAGCTCAGCAGTTAACAACAATCTTAAAAATGTAAAAGATGCCAACGGCGAAACCACCACAACAGGTCGTATTTCTGTTCGCTTTAAACCAAATGAATCGTTTGAAGGTACGCTTAACTACTTTTACCAAAACCAAGATAGCGAAGGCCGCTCGATTGTTCATTACAACAGCCTTAATGCAAACAACGGTTTAAGCGATGTAATAGGTAAATACGAATCAGCTTATCGCTTTGAAGAACCGCGCGAGAAAAAAGACCAATTACTAAGCCTTGAACTAAAAGCCGACCTAGGTTTTGCAGAGCTAGTATCGGCAACCGGTATTTCGAGCTTTGATGCCGACGGTCAACGCGATCAAACAGACTTACTTATTCGTCTTGATTACGGCTATGAAGAATTCCCTTCGTTTTCAACATTTACCCGTGAAATAGACGAAGAAGATACCTTCACTCAAGAAATTCGCTTAGTGTCACAGAGCGACAGCGACTTTAACTGGATTGTGGGTGGCTTTTACAACAAAACAGAAACCGAAGCGTCAAGCAGAGAGTTTACTCCTGGGTTTGACCAATTCGCTGTTGATAACTTTGGTGGCGAGCAGCTAAGACCTGACTCATTAGAATACTTAGAGCTTACAAAAAGTACCGTCACTGAGTCTGCACTATTTGGTGAAGTTGGCTACCAAGTTACCGACAAATTAGATGTGACCATTGGTGCCCGTTTTTATAAGTACGATATAGAGTCGCAAGCGGCTTTTGACTTCCCACTAGCAAATACATTGTATGGTGGAGTAGATCCTGACGAAATCACCGTTGCATACGAAAAAGACGAAGCAGGCGATAACGGTAACTTATTTAAATTTAATGCTAAATACCAGTTTACTGACTCTGTAATGGGTTATGTAACTGTAAGTGAAGGTTTCAGAATTGGCGGCTCAAACGGTTTAGTGTCTTGCCCTGATCCAATTGTTGAGGATCAACAAACCGGTTGTGGTAAACCTGACGAATTATTATATGAAGCCGACACTACAACAAACTACGAGCTAGGCTTTAAAAGTACATGGTTTAGAAGCCAGCTACACTTTAACGCCGCGTTATTTAACGTAGATTGGGATGATGCGCAAATTACAGGCGCTACTGATATAGGTCAATTAACGTACCTTTCAAACGCAGGCAGCGCGAATGCAAAAGGGATAGAAATTTCAACCCGTGCCATTTTATCTGACTCGTTTTCAGTTTACGCAACCTACGCTTACACAAAAGCAGAGCTAACATCAGACGCACCATTTTTGTTTAATGCCGATGGTACCGATGGCGCAGAAGACGGCGACCGTTTACCAGGCTCACCTGAAAATCAATTTTCGATGGGTGTAAACTATCAAACAGACGTGTTTAACGACAAAACGCTTGATATTAACTACGGTTTAACTGCGCAAAGCGACGTGCTTTCAAGAGTAGGTCTTCGTGATAATGGCGAAACACTACCAGGTTACAGCTTAAGTAATATATCAGCTAAATTAACAGCTGATGCATGGTCAACTACCCTATATGTTGATAATCTATTCAACAAATACGCGGTTACATCCGTTCGTCGTTCAGATGCCGATATAACATCAGCAAATGGTGCCGACATACAACGTAACTACGGCCATTACATTAATCGCCCGCTTACGGTAGGTGTTAAATTTAACTACAAATTTGAAATATAATTTATAGTAATTTTTAAACAATGTTTTAAGGCTCAAATTTATTTGAGCCTTTTTATTTTCTTTCACAAAATAATTACCAAAAACCATGCAGCCAAATTTAAAGCAACTTCATCAAAGCGCAATACACTCCCTAAACCAAGGTAAAATAGAGCAAGCACACAAAGCCCTAGTGGAGTTAGTTACACTCAAACCAGACTTTGCTGATGGGTACTTTTTGTTAGCTATGGTTAATTTAACTGTTGGGCAAATACACAAAGCAATAAAGCTCATCGAAAAAGCCCTCACCCTTGGCCAAAGTATTGAATACACCGCGCAACTTGCTAAATGTTACGCACTTACTGGCGAATTACAAAAAGCAAAAAACACCGCACTATCGGTGCCATTAAAGCAAATAACTAAAGCACTTGATGCCGACACACTCGGCGTTGCACTTACTCAAGCAGGCATTCACGAACACGCACTTAACTACTTTGAGCGCGCGATTACACTGGCTACAGCAGCTAACAAAGCTCAACCCCCGTTTTACTATAACTACGGTGTAAGCGCTAAATTTTTAGGACTATTTGATAAAGCCCAACACGCTTTTGAAAATGCCATAGCGCTTAACCCGCTGCATCATCAAAGTCATTTTGCATTAAGTGATTTAACTAAAGTAAGTAAGCAAAACAACCATATTGAGCGCTTAAAAAACGTATTTGAGCAAGTAACGCACTCCGATGCAAAACTGCATATTGGCCATGCTTTAGCAAAAGAGTATCAAGATATTGGTGAATATTCAGAGGCTTTTAACGCGCTGGAGCAAGGTAAAGTAGCAAAACGTGCTGTGCAGCCGTTTGACCATAAAAGCTCAACTGAATTATTTGAACATATTAAACGCTTAAGTGAACAACACACACAAGCGCTAACACAAGGTAACCCAACGGCCGAACCTATTTTTGTATTAGGCATGCCCCGCTCTGGCACCACATTGGTTGAGCGTATTTTATCGAGCCACAGCGACGTGCAATCAGCCGGTGAATTACAAGACTTTGGCCTAAGTGTTAAAAAGCTGAGCCAAACACAAACACCCCATGTGCTCGACACTCAAACGCTCAGTAAAGCCTACGAGCTTGATTTTAATCAGCTTGGGTCAACCTATTTAAACGCAACACGCGTAATAACAGGCAGCCATAAACACTTTATTGATAAGCTCCCGTTTAACTTTTTTTATATCGACTTAATAACCAAAGCACTGCCAAACGCCAAAATAATTTGTATGCTGCGCGACCCAATGGACACCTGTATTGGCAACTACCGCCAATTATTTACTATAAATAACCCCTACTACGCGTACTCGCTCGATTTACTCGACACAGCAAAATTTTACAGCCGTTTTTACAACCTAATGCAGCACTTTTGCATGCAACACAGCAATATAAAATTAGTAAAATACGAAGACCTAGTCGCACAGCCCGAGCGGCAAATTAAAGAGTTAGTCAGCTTTTGTAACTTAGATTGGCAGGAGCAATGTATAGATTTTCACTTAAATACCGCACCAGTTTCTACTGCAAGCAAGGTACAAGTACGCCAACCACTTAACAACAAAGCAATTGGCCGTTGGAAAGCGTTTAAACTACATACAGAAGAAATTGAAGATTACTTTTTAAAGCAAAACATCAGTTTTGAGTAAAGGTTTTATAGCTTGGGAGTTATGTGTGAACTTAGAGATAGCGCACTTTGTGCCGGTGTATGTCGGATAAGCGAAGCCATGCCATCCAACAAAGTGATGAATTCACCAGAGACAACCCAACTTACCGCGTTACTCTATATGACCTTTACGCTCAAAGCTGAACTCCGGCAAAGTGCCACGAGCAACGCTTTGCAAAGCAGTAACAAAATAGTTAGCGAAAAATGAGCGAAAGCCAGCTGTTTTTGTCTGTTTAAGCAACTTGTATGGCGAACTTAAAACAGCAACCATTCTTAATGGAACCACCCTATGAGCAAAATACCTAACCTCTTCCGCACTTAACTTATTGAAGTACTGATAATTAGTTTTAGGAACATGCTGGTCAATGAGATCTGTTGGGTAAAACTCAATATTATTGTTAGACAGCGTTGAAAAACACTCAAAATCAATAAGGTAATCGATACTATCTACAGAGAACAGTATGAACTCCACCTATTTTACAACGATTAATCTTGATAAACATATAAGGTGCGTCCGTATATATGGCTTTTTATTAAGAGAGCTACCCTCTAGCCTAAGATGTTTGCGCACCTATTATCCTTATCGCTTTATCAGTCTATTATGACTTCTGAGCTAGACCGGTTTTAATAGGTTGCTCTTACCGTGTATGCTTCATCATTGTTGAAAATTGTGTAAAGCCCTTTTTCTGAATTAATGGGTTTTAATTTTTCATTCCGCCACTAACTGTTATTGTTCGTATTTAGTTTAATACCTCAAAATAACCCAAACAGTTCTAACTGTTTTATTTGCTAATACAATACAGGTTCTCTTAATACCTAATCGCTCTCTTAATTGTATTAGCCACTACAGTTAGCATTAAAATAGGTTGAGGTTTGTTCACTTATTTGACTTAGTACGTGTTCTAAAAGATAAAAAGTGCACTGTATACATTAAAATATAAGGCCGCGAGTACGTTGACAGAGAAAAAGGAAGAAAAACACCAAAAAGAAATTAGAAAGATAGCAGAGGCTACTGCAATTTCAGAAACTGTCTAAAGTGAAATGAAGAATACAGAGTATAAAAATTTACAGCAACTTTTAAGTACAGAAAGCTGAGTCTGTAGAAGCTGATGATTATAAAAAGGCGATACCTTGTTAAAAATAGCTGATAGATTAAAAACTAGAGTAAGAATTTTACTCTAAAGGTTAAGCTCTACATACACCAATACATAGGTTAGTAATCAATAAAGCGGCAATTTGTATTTAATATAAACTATACTCGCTTGTATCTTCATATCTTTCCAAGTATCAAACATTGTATTATCTTTGATAAAATAATCCCATTCACTACTAGAAAACAGCTCCTTTTCAGTTGAATACTTTGCAATTAAGCCACTTGCTAACTTCATGCATTCCAACGTTTTGAAGTAAGAGTGACATTTAATAAAATCGGGAACCATTAAAAAATCTAATGAAGTACTGTACTCAAAAATATGACGGTGTACGTCCTCGATTAAGCTACTTAATAGCCGAAAATCATTTACCAAACCTAAAACTCCATTTATGCGTAAATCTATGCATCTAGTACTAATTTAGCTAGTTGCTCCATTATTTCCCACATAATACCATCTTTATATGACATTTAATTACTAGCGATTATAGAGCCTGCCTAGTAACTAAATTTATTTCTCCCTGATTGCTTGGACATATATAATTTGTCATCTGCTATTTGGAATGTGTCAACATGATCTTCTGAGCTTTTCAACGTTGCTATTCCGGCACTAACACTCAGATGTTTAAATGATGAGGCACTATTTACTATATTCAATGCCGCTATATTTTTAATTATATTCTCAGTTACTAATATTGCACCTTTCAGATCAGTGTATGGCAGAACTACGGCGAATTCTTCCCCGCCATAACGAGCAACAAAATCTTGAGGTCTTTTTAAAGTATCTTTAATGGTTTGCGCGACGATTTTTAGTGCGCTGTCACCTTCTAAATGGCCATATATGTCATTAAACTGTTTAAAAAGATCAATATCGATAACGATAAGAGCGTAATCACTTTTATCTCGCTTGGCATTTAAATCAATCTTCTCGTAATGAATATCGAAATAACGACGATTATAAATCTCAGTCAAACTATCTAAAAAAACTAACTCCAGTAACCTATCCCTTTGCATCTTAAGCGTTAAATGCGCTTTAACCCTGTTAAACACAGTTTTATTCGTGAAAGGTTTCCTAATAAAATCAACCCCACCAACTTCCCAGCAAAAATCTTCATGTTCGAAAAAAGAAGTGATAAAAATAACGGGTGTATCTTTGATATGGGGTAAGCTTTTAAGGTGCTTACAAGTTTCAATTCCGTCAATACCACCCATTTGTATATCCAGTAAAATCAAGTCAGGAGTAGTATTTTGGCAACATTCAATTGCTTCTTCTCCACTCATTGCAACTTGAGTCATGAAGTGCGTGGAAAGTATAGCTTCGAGCAAGTGAATATTTAGCAGTTGGTCTTCAATAATTAATACGTTCATTCTAGATAGGGCATCGTCTAGAGTTTCATTATTAATATCAGAAAACTCCACTGGACTTAAGTTCAACATTTATTTCCTTTGTAATAAGCATTACACAGTAATATTAAGTAAGCTTATTATTCGCATCACTGCTTTATTCGTTTAATTGATTGCTACTTTAATGTAAAAATCAACATTATGCTAGAATGTAGTGGTCAATAAAATTTGCAGATACTCAGTACTTTAACAAACCTTTGCTATATACCAAGCTGAAGGGTAACTCCAACAGCATACTATTTTGCGATTATAAGAGCTTGTTATTCTGTTTTTAAAACCAACCCTTTTGATTGGGCAAATATTACTAGCGCAAATACTATTTCGGTTATCCCGACAATAAAGGCGCCGATTACAAAATTGGCATTTAATATAATACACAACATGCCAAAAAACATAAGCAAAGCACCTAAAATCCAATAGATTTTCATGCCATATAAGGTGTTAAAAATTAAATAGCGAACACCAATTATCATCAGCATGATTGGATAAAACCATTCAGCTTGAATTTTTGCTACGTAAAAAGCTAAAAACAAACCAACAAATAAAATAATAGTGCTTTCTAAGGCCAATCTACCTAATGGGTTTTTAGGGTCATGATTGCCAGAGCGTTTAAGCGCTTTTGAAAGTAGCATGGCTAAAGGATGTATAGACATACCACCAAAAAATAAAGTAAGCATACTCGATTGATTTGAATGCAGTAATGCAACAAAGCCAGCTATACACAAAACCAAGCCAGACACTAATACACCGGTTCCACCACCGAAGTATGCGAGGTTCATATTTTGTTGCGCATCTTCAAACTTCATAAAAATCCTTAATTTTAGAAATATCCCTAATTTAATATTATCGCATCGTTATTAGTTACAAATCGTTACTCGAATACACACTTAAAATAGGAAATTTATAATCGGCAAATGATACAGTAACCGATTGTGTTTCGTTGCCTTTAAAACCGAGTTTAAATTCCATTGGCATGAATCGGCTGCCGTCAGCAAAAAGCGCAAGTAAGTGCTCCTCGCCTAATTCTCGATTGCCCGACGATAAGTTAGTTAGCGTTATAACAGCCCAGCGTTCGCCCTCTTCATTGCTCATTAATACATAATTGACGATTTTAAAATCCCCTTTTTTAGGGGTTATGTTGCTATCGTTTGCAAACGATAAGTGCATGCTATTTGGTACTGCACGGTCAACATTTAGCGCTTTGATAGAATCGGCTTGGGTTGCCCACGAAAGCACCAATAAAATGATCACTAAGGCTTTATTCACTGTTAGTTCCTTTTTATTACCAAGTAACATACCTAGTAAATTACATAACAATAACTGTTTAAATTATATTCGCACTCCATACCTATTATGTAAACAAACAATCATCGCAATTTTACCCAGCGCTTTGGCTGCGCCACTACAGACTAAGCGCTCATTCAGTGTGCTTGCGCTACTTTGGGGTAATAACGAGTGATAAGAGTAAATAATTCAAAGCTAACTTAAAGTAAAAAGCGCGATTAAATAGGAGTATAAACGTATGGCAAGCACACATAAAAACTCAACAATGGACTTATCAGACCCCAGTAACAGCATTCAAGTAAAAGGGGCGCGCGTTCACAACTTAAAAAATGTAGACGTTGATTTACCTCGTAACGCATTGGTTGTTTTTACAGGAATATCGGGCTCTGGAAAATCGTCGCTTGCGTTTGGAACGCTGTTTGCTGAGTCACAGCACCGCTATCTTGATTCGGTATCGCCATACGCCCGTAGGTTAATAGATCAAGTTGATGAACCCGATGTTGATTCTATTGAAGGGCTACCGCCTGCCGTTGCTTTGCAGCAGCAACGCGGGGCACCGTCGGTTCGCTCATCAGTTGGCAGCATAACAACTATTTCTAACGCGCTACGCATGCTTTACTCACGCGCAGGCGAATACCCCAAAGGGCAAGGCATACTTTACGCCGATGCGTTTTCGCCCAATACGCCACAAGGCGCGTGCCCAGAATGCTCAGGAATAGGCCGAGTGTTTGAAGTAACCGAAAAGCTACTTGTGCCAGACGATACAAAAACTATTCGCCAGCGCGCCATTGAAGCGTGGCCACCAGCATGGCAAGGTAAAAACCTAAGCCGAATTCTTACTTCCCTTGGTTATGACATAGATACGCCTTGGAACAAACTTTCTAAAAAAGCACGTGATTGGATTTTATTTACCGACGAAACACCTACTGTGCCGGTATACCCAGATTACACCTATGAGCAAACACAAAATGCGATAAAAAATAACGAAGATCCAAGCTACATGGGAACTTTTTCAAGCGCTAAACGCTTTGTTTTACAGTCTTTTGCTACCACACAAAGCCCGCGTACAAAAAAGCGCGTATCGCAATTTATGCAAATATCACAGTGCCCTACTTGCCAAGGTAAAAAATTAAAACAAGCATCGTTAAGTGTTAAATTTTCAGGGCTCGATATTGGCGAGCTATCTCAACTTACGTTAAACGAGCTTGCTAAAAAACTAAAGAACGCCGCCAATACCAAAGTAAATAAAAATACAGAAAATCCAGAGCAAGCCATTGTTACGCAGCGCATTGCCAGCGATATCCTCACCCGTATTGAAGCACTAACCATGCTTGGTTTAGGGTACCTGTCGCTAGAGCGCACAACGCCAACGCTCTCACCTGGGGAGCTACAACGGTTGCGACTTGCCACACAAATTCGCTCTAAATTATTTGGGGTTGTTTACGTGTTAGATGAACCTTCAGCGGGTTTACACCCTGCCGACACACAAGCACTTTTAAAAGCGCTCGACGAGCTAATAGCGGCTGGCAATTCTGTATTTGTTGTTGAGCACGATGTTAGCGTTGTTAAACATGCCGATTGGATTGTTGATGTAGGCCCTGATGCAGGAGTGCATGGTGGCGACATTATTTACAGCGGCCCTGTTGAAGGGTTAAGCAAAGTAAAAAATTCGCACACCGGTCACCACCTTTTTGCTAAAAACGCCAGTCAAGAGTCTACTCAAAATAGCGCTCAAAAAAAGGAGCAAAGGCAGCCAAAAGCGTGGTTAAAATTAGCTGATATTGAGCGTAACAATCTTAAAAAACTCAATGCAGAATTTCCACTGGGTGTTATGACAACCGTTACTGGGGTTTCGGGCTCTGGTAAATCAAGCCTAGTAAGCCAAGCGTTAGTAGAACTTGTTTACGAAGCACTTGGGCAAAAAGTAATGCCGGAAGCGCCAACCGACGAAGCCGACTTACTCGAACAAGAACTGCAAACACACACCAGCGGAAAAATCATTGAAGGTATAAATAATATAAGCCGCCTGATTACCGTAAATCAAAAAGCGATTGGTCGTACCCCTCGTTCAAACTTAGCTACCTATACGGGTTTATTTGATCACGTGCGTAAACTATTTGCTTCAACCCAAAAAGCAAAAGAGCGCCGTTATGATGCTGGTCGCTTTTCGTTTAATGTTGCTAAAGGTCGTTGTAAAAACTGTGAAGGCGTTGGCTTTGTGAGTATAGAGCTACTGTTTTTACCTAGTGTTTATTCACCTTGCCAAGTGTGTAATGGCAAACGTTATAACGAGCAAACACTTGAGGTTGCATATCGTGATAAAAACATCAGCGATATTCTCAATTTAACGGTTGAATCGGCGTATACCTTTTTTGAAAATGAACCTGCGATACTGCGAGCACTCGATGCACTTATGCAAGTAGGTCTTGGGTATTTGCGTTTAGGGCAACCTGCCACTGAGCTTTCGGGCGGTGAAGCGCAGCGTATTAAATTAGCAACTGAGCTGCAACGTGCACAGCGCGGCAACACACTTTATGTTCTTGATGAGCCAACCACAGGTCTGCATCCATCTGATGTATCAATGCTAATGGCGCAGTTAAATAAATTAGTTGATGCTGGCAATACCGTTATTATGGTTGAGCACGATATGCAAGTAGCCCGCAATAGTGACTGGGTAATTGATGTAGGACCCGGTGCTGGTGAAGAAGGCGGCTTAATTGTAGCGCAAGGAAAACCTACAGAGGTAGCTCAATCTAAAATAAGCCGAACAGCACCTTTTTTGAATGGCGTAATTTAGCTAGCAACTAAACACTAAATAACTAAATAACAAAAAAGAGCCATTGGCTCTTTTTTGTTATTAGCTTTTTAAAAAGCGTTCTATTTTAGGTTTTACTGTAACCGACATTATCAGCATTATAGTTAAACCTATTGGTAATGCGGCTAATAGCCCTTCAGTCCATCCAGTTGCAAATACACGCATATCTGCATAGCCAATATTGTTAGTAGCGGTAACAAACGCCATCACCGACTCCATTATCAACGCCATAAAAACACTAATAACTAAGTTACGTTTTAGCTCACTGCTATTAGGTAATAACTTAGTAACTAGCGTATGTATTAAGGTCATCATTACAAAACCAATAGGCGCCATAACTAATACCGCACTTATAAACGAGGTAAACCAGTCTGCATAAAAATGTTCTGTAACACCCACATTCACATAGGTCATCACGCCTGTTAAGCTCCCGCCGATTAAAGTAATAATACTTACCATAACCAGTATTTTATAAATTACAGGTGTTTTTTTAGGCTCAACCATTTCTGGATTTACTGATTGGGGTGTACTCATTTTTGGGCATGCCTTAATCGTCAAATAGGTGACAAAGTCAACTATAGCAAATTAATTGATAACGTCAACTAATTTCAAATTCCCAAATAGTAGTTTTATTTAAAAATGAGGAGTAACTAAATGCTAAAAAAGTAATTTCTTATGGGGCTAAATAAGAATGGTAGGGGTCCTGCTAGCTAATGCTAGAACAATTACTTTAAGTGATAAAGTTAATACATTAATTGGCTAGCAAACAGTTGGTTATATTTTACTAAAACCAACTGTTAAATTACGAAAATATTGTTTATAAATTATCAGCTTTAGGTTCTTGCCCTGATAATATTTGTTGTTTTCTCTGAGCTTCTGGTAAATCATTAATACAATAATTGATGTAATAAATAGTTAAAAAGAAAGTATAAATACCATTCATTCTAAGATCCACTTTATGTTCTGTTAGTGCGTATTCTTGTAAAGCACTTTTTGCACGGAATGCCCAAATAATATATAGGACCCAAGATGCAATAGTAAGTAAACCAGAAATAACATCCAAAGACTCCTCACCTGTACCAACCAAAGCACCACCAAGCCCCACGCACACAGCTAACCAAATCAGAAATGTATTGTCAGCTATCTTTTTAGAGGTTAATTTCTCTAGCTTTGGTGTATTTATAAACATCCATATAATTGCATAAATACCGGCGGTAACAAATGTAAGAAGTACTAAATTCAAAGTTTTAGTGTTGATGTTGTCTTTTAATTCCGTGATAGATGACATTATGTCTCCTTGTTTTACTACGATT
Organism: Pseudoalteromonas sp. FUC4; assembly: GCF_008370255.1. GTDB lineage: Bacteria > Pseudomonadota > Gammaproteobacteria > Enterobacterales > Alteromonadaceae > Pseudoalteromonas. The sequence goes on from NZ_SEUI01000002.1 coordinate 619,817, forward strand.
GAATTAGGACTAATGATAAATATTAGCCCTATAAAATTTATTAATCTGATTTATATTTATTATCATTTTAAATATTAGAATTTAGCTTTTAATATTTAACTCAATAAGTTACTTATTTAAATTTTCTAACTCTTTTTCAAGATCTTTCATCGCTTTTTGGGCTTTAAACTCTTCATAAAGTGCTTCGCGTGAACTTGGATCTAAACGCTTACCAGATTGAGTGACTAGGTTATTAAATGTTTCTTGTGTATTGCTCATTACAACAAATGTACAAAGCTGCTTTACACCGTCTAATTTAGCAAAGGCAACTTCTTGTGGAATAGCGCCCACAAGGCTTTGCTGCGCAACTTGCTTACTTACTTGCTCAAAAGTTCCACCAACGTTTAGCTCATCATTACTTTGCGCTTTACGTTGATATAGCTTGTCCATAACGCTTGCTTTAACTTGTATTTGCTGTGATAAATCGGCGCGAGCTGCTGCAATAGCTTGTGCTCTGTCGGTAGACATACTGCCCGACCAAGGAACACATGACGACGACGCTAAACCTTTATCAGACACAGGTAATAACACCCAGCTTGGTACTGAATCGTTTTTTGCCAATGGCGCAGATTGTGTGTTTTCAGTGCTTGAACACGCACCTAAAGCTAAAGCGGCTATGACTGGTAGTAATTTTTTCATTTTAAATTCCTTTCAATTGCTCTTGATAATAAGCGGTGCGTTTAACCACTTTTTGTAAATAATTACGGGTTTCTTGCGCAGGTAAATTGTTTACCATTAAGGTGTAAACTTTGTCTGCAGACATTGAATTAGCAGCAATACTTGCCTGATTAAGTGATTTAGAGCCACTTAACGTTTTGGCTACGTTACCTGGGCCCGTATTATAAGCTGCAATACTCATGTAAATTCTTGATTGCTCGTTACGTACATTTTTAAAGTAACGATTACTTAAAATATGCACATAAGTACTCCCTGCCTCTACGTTATTATCAGCTTGAAATAAGTACTCAGGACTAAGTAATAGCGGTTTACCTTGCAAAAATTTGCTCACATCTTTACCCGCTGAAGTAGGCACTATTTGCATTAAACCAAAAGCAGGAATTGGCGAACGTGCAAGCGGGTTAAAGCTTGATTCAGTATGTATAATTGCCAATAATAATGCGGGATCTAAGTTATAACGTTTAGCTTGTTGCAGCACATCAGGTAAATAACGTTTGGCTTGATTGGAAAGTGTATTAGCAGGCAATTGGTAGCTAATTGTTACTCTGTCTTTTTGTTTAGTTATAACAGGTGCCTTTGCAGTGAGCACCTCCTCTACAATCTCTGTAGAGAGCACTGTTTGCTCGGCTATATTTTTAGGTTGAATCGTTGTTGGTGACTTACTTTGCTCAATTTTTCTATTTAAAGGCTTACCCGTTGAGGTAAAACTTTTGCTGTTTATTGTGTTATTAGCCGCAATATAAACCGGATCATTTGCAAGTGTTTTATCTACTGTTACTTGCGAAAGCTCATTTAATTGATCTTTTGCATATTCAACAGCTTGTTCGTTATTTTGGCTATTTAATAACTCAACTACGACTTCACCACTTTCAAAATTTACACTAGTGCGTTTGTTTAAATCATCACTGTATTTTACCCAAACTTTTGAGCTTGGCAGATTTGGGTCTTGCCACTTTTGGGTAACTTGTTTTAAATATGCACCTTGTGCATCATGCCAGGCACTTACAAACGCTTCAAATTCTTGCTTTTGCTGCTGCTCATACTGGCTAAACTCACTTTGCCGCGCTTTTAAAAAAGCCTCAAATTCGGCTTCTTCACTTGTTTGAGCTAAGCTATTTAAGCTCAGTATTAAACAAGCTAACGCGCTAATTTTTAGTAGTATTTTAACCTTTGAGTGCATTTTTATATCCCTATAAAATTAAAAATAACTACTTAAGTCATCAGCAGACAGATTATCAAACTCAGTTTGAGCGGCTAAATTTAAACGCTTACAGTCTATGCTTTCGCATTGCTGAGTTAGCGAAATAACTTGTTTATAACGCTCATTAACAAACCACGTTTGTGCAACAGAGGCTTTAGCTTCATCGAGTTTTAACTCACTCGCTTTTAAATATTTATCGAGATAGCTCAAACGTTGCCCCTCTGGCGACAGAACAGCGGCTAATGCTACTGCATCAGACATTGTTGTAGGGTGATTCAATGCAACTTGTAATAAAGGGCGTAAGTTTGCTTTATCTTTTTGGCTACCTACTTGCCAAGCAGCTCTAACGGCAAGTCCAGCTTCGTTTATATCTTGCGCAGCAGGTGTTACAACGCCAGTACAAGTTAACCATTTTTGCTGTTTTTCTTGCTTATAGTCCGTAATTTCAGCGTCAATAAAGCTTACCGACTCTGGCAAAGCTATATTGAGCTTTTTAGCTAAAGTATTTTTAATAATACTGCGCTGTGGCAGGGTCAATGCATTTCGACATGCCTGCTCAAGCGCATTTTTTGCACTCGATTTTAACGCCATTACTCGGGCGTATTGACCATTAGTCTGACTTTTAAAAAAAGCAGTTTGTTGTTCAATTGTTTGCTCTGAGTCGAAAGTGGCCGAAGCCACCAACGAAAGCGCTAAAATAGGTGCTAGCATTAAAGTTCCTTTTCGCTCGCTACTTTACCTGATGCACCCTGAGGGTTAGCCGCTTTTTCGTTTAACCCACCGTGTGCTTTTATTTTGTGGCCGTGGTGACTTACACCGTTAACAGTTTGGCCATTATTACCTTCCATCTCTTTAGCTGCTTTGCGTGCTGTAGCTTCTAAGCTTGGCGCATAAACAGCTACGCTGTACTGCCAAAATCCATCATCACTTGCAAAGCTTTTAACACTTACACCCGGTGGTAATTTACCTTTTGCAACGGTTGAGTACTCGTCAGACGTTTTTAATTGATTCAAAAATGTACTTCGGTCTTCTTCTAAAATTTCTACTTGTTGTGGGTCGTTTAAATTAGGATCTTCATACTCAAATTGCTTTGTACCTTCCATTTGCTTTTCGTCAAAGCTACCTTGCCAATACACTTTTTCACCTTGGATAGTGGCAAGCAACGCAGAACGCGCGCGAGTTTGCGATTGTGATTTAGCAACGCCTTTAAGCTTGCGAGCAACATTGCTATTTCTATTTTGACGAGCAATTGCAGACCCATAACCTAAAACGATAACTTCACCAGTATCAGCATTAGTAAGTACTTTGGCGCCAACAGGTGGTAAAACACCACTCTTAACATCACTTATTACTTGTTGAAAAATTACATTGGGCTCAGTAGTTACTGCTACAGCACCACGATTACCTTTAATTTGTGAACGTGTTTTAGGAGTCGATATTAAACTTACGCGTACACCTTTCTCACCAATATTGTCGTACACGTCATAAGTAACAAAACCCGCTAACGAACCCGATACAGACTCTGTACACGCTTCCATCATATTAGTTTGTTCGTTTGCCGTACCTTCAACGCCCGTATCTATAACATCCATTCTTGCAGACACTACATTGCTACATTGATGTTCAACACCTTTCATGTTTTCAATTAATTGTTTTTTCGCAATTAAATAAGCTTGATTATAAGCACCACGTTTAGACAGCAACGTCGCATTCATATTTTCGTAGGTGTTATAACTGGCACTACCAATAGATAAAATACCGGTGCCGCTGCCAACCTGAATCATTTTAATACCGTCTTCGTTGTCATCCATCAGTGCCTGATGAGCAACAGCAACTGCAACGTTTGTATCTTTTGCAACCACTACATCGCCAGAAACCTGTGCTTGTTCAGCACCCGCTACTTGCGCGCCAGGGCGAGCTGGGATCATATCTGTTAAGCTAAATTCTTCCGCTGCGATTGCAGGCATAGCTAAAACCATTGCTAATGTTAATATTTTTAATTTCATCATCTATCCTTATTTGTACCTGAGTGTAAAATCGTCTTCGACTGTAATTTTTGAAAGGTTTTTTGCTGTTATTGTCATTAATGCCTGTTCGAGCGCATGAGCAAGTTCACCGGTACTACCTTTAAATCTAAGGCTTGCTACGGTATATTTTTGCTGTTTATGTATAGATACATCGCTCACTCCACCTAACGTACTTAATACATCATGCAATTTTTCTGGTTGCGTTAGCTTATTGCTTGGCAGTATGATTTCACGAACCAACCCCCCTCTTGCAACAACTTGAGTAAATGCATTATTAAGCGTGTTATGAAGTGCCTTTGATTGTGACTCACTCGCCAAATGTACTGCCATTAAATCTTTTTCTACGTAAGGCTCATTAGGCAACGACATAAATGAAGGATCGTTTTTCCACTGACCATAAATGTTTCCAGCTAAATCTCTAACATCAGCACTTAAATAAAGCTGTCTATTATTGCCTCGCTTAATCACTTCAGATTTTGCATAAATAACTAAACTAGCCGCGTTACCAACTTCAATACCTTGCTCATTTAGCCAAACTTTCAGCTCTGTTTTTAATGGCTCTGGCGCAATAACTTGTACTCTAGGCGAACCAATCATGCTCAGTAGTTTAGATGCTTTTTGAATTAGAGGTGCTTTCTCTACAACAGCCATAACGGTGACTTCCACACCTCCATTTTGTAGTTCTTTGGTTTGCAGCGTTTGCCACTCTTTAACAAGCCCTTCACTATGACTCGAAAGTTGTTGCCCTATTAGCTCTTGCATATTTGTTGATTCGTTACCATCAACAATATTCATACTCATGCTTGATGATTGCGTATGCTGCTGAGTAAGCCACACACCCATAACTTGCGATACAGCTCGTTGCAGAGCATCTTGCTCTGCAATCGTCAGTGCTGTTTTACCTTCTTTTTTCCAGCCTTGGCCTATTACTGTCACACTAATATTTTGAGTGGTTTGCTGCCAGTTATGCTCTTGCGGCTCTCCTAACTCTTGCGGGTTAAGGCTTACAGTCATGCAAGTGTCGTTACCACTAAGCGTAGGCGTTGAGTAATTTAAAGGAACGGCACCAGCACTCAAACCTTCCATCATCGTAGTGCGTTGCTGCTCATATAAGCTAGCGGCATCATCATCTAAACTTGTTGTTAAATGTTGCTGCGCACTTTGGGTTGTTAGGCTTTTATTACCTTTAATAAAACTTATAAGATCAGCACTAGCCTGAGCTTTTGCACCCGAAATAGCCGTACTACCTCGACCATATGAACATGCCTGAGTTTGTAGCGTACCATCAGACAATACATCCACTTGAGCTTGCGCACTCAAAGAACATAATGCTAATAAGCCAAGCTTTTTTATCATGTACGATTCTCCAAAAAGTCAGCTGGAGTACCTACAGAAACAGCAAATATTTTTGTACCATTTGATGGGCGATAAATTCCATTTTCAGCTTTATTTTTAACATCATCAGCCATATCAGAATCTTTCCAGCGGATGATTTCGCCCTGGGCACTGTTAATAGAAGGGTTTACATTTGCAACGCCAATTGGCTCAACGAATCCAGCTTCATAGCTAAAAACAATCATTGTTTCATTAGGTAATACACCCGCATTTTGGCCTCGGTCTAAACTGATTTTACTACCCTTAATGCCTAATACTTGTGCTGTTGCAGGCATTTCACTCAACATACGAGTAAGTAAAATATCAATACCACGCGATCCCATGTCACTAAGTACTGCATTTACATGAGCACTTTGATCAAAGTGAAAACCCGCAGCGTATCGTCCGCTTACTGTCGTGAATTTTAGCTCCGAGCGATCGCGTATATCTTCAGATTTAACGCGAATCTTTCCTAAATTAGGATGCGATAGCTTTTCACGTGTTTGCGGATTTATCACACCGGTTGTTAGCTCTAATGTGTAATCGGCCCAATCTGTAATCGCGCCTTCAGTTTTTAGTGTTCTTAATGAATCAATTTTCACGACAAAATCGGGGATTAATGCTTTCACTTCGGCACGTTTAGCCGCTGTTTTTACGCCTTGCTGTTGTAAAATTAATTGCTGCTCTTTTGAAATAGCATCGTCATCACGGGTTACTATTCTGAAGCGATTAATACCTGCAAATTGATTTTCAAGCATGAGTAATAAATTTTTATTATCAAATTCACGCATCGCATCAACACCAATACCACTGCCACTCACGCCAGCTAAGTCAAAGTACATACGTACAATCGGTTTTTTAAGTGGGCAGCTGTCGGTTTCATTATTTACATCGAACGTACAACGCTCTAAGCCTTGTGTATCAAAATAAGCTGGCATAGTTATATCTGCATCGTTAAATATGTATGCACTTTTAGCTATAACAGCATTTGAAGCAGTATTACTCACATTACCCTGCTGAGTAGAACGACCTTGCTGTGGTGTAGAATTACAACCAGCTAATAAGGCGAGTGTTAGTGCAGATAGAGCTAATTTTTTTACTAATTTCATTGCTATTCCTAAATATCAAACAGCCACTGGCTAGCAGGCGCTTTAAGTTGTTGTACTAAATTATTGGTTGCTTTTTGCTTCGCATCTTCTTGTGTTGCAGCGCTTTCTTGCGCAACAAGATCCTGTTGCAATAACACTTTAAAAGGGGTTGAACTGCGCGTAAGCGCTAGAGTTAAAATAGCTTTAGCAGAGTATTTATTATTAGATTTAGCATACTGCCAGCGTATTTGAGGGCGCACCCATAAGCGTGTACCGCCGTTATGAGGGAGTGCATTATTGAGTGCAGATTTAATCTCGCTAATGTTATTAGCGCCTATCACATCGCAAGAAACAGCATTTAATGCCTTTGCTTGCTCAGTTAATAAATTATTTAAAGTCGATTGAATAAATAGCTTAGGCCCGGAAAGGTGCTCTAATACTGCTAATTTTTTTGTCGCAACATTAAGTTCGCCACTATTTTTAAGCGCCCAAATAAAGCGTTGTTCAGTGTTATTTTTTGGCGCAAAAATGCGAGATAATTTTGATAAATCAGATTTAAGATTTTTCACTAAAATCGATTTTTTAACACCCATTTTTAAAGCAAATAAGTTATTTTGCTCAAGCGCATCAAGCTCTTCTAGCCCAGTCAACGTAAACGGTAAGCTAGTTAAAGTAGTTGCTTGTTCAAAATAGTTGCTTGATTGGTTATCTTGCTTTGTTAGCTTTTGTATTTGCTGCGTACTTACATCAACACTTAATTGAGTGATAATATCGGCTAAAGCCGCTTGCTTTGCAGCTAAGCGACTTTCACCTATACCAACCGCAGTGATATATTCATCACTTTTTTGCGGTTGGGTTACCCAATCAGGCCAATTTTGAGCAGAACAACTAAAAGCACATGCTATTAAAAAAGCAAAAATGCTTGTTTTCATTAGCCTTTCGCTTCTTGCTCAAGTTGTAGCTCATTTATAGCAGTTATTGTTGCTTGCTCAAGCTCTATAATGTCGTTTGCTTCAAGTGCTAACGCAAGTTGATCTTTTGCTTTAATAAGCGCGGTGCCTATATCTTTAGAATCATCTTCTTTTGCAGAATCTGTATTTTCTTCGTCGCTAGATAACCAACTAGTCACGTATTTACCACCTACATTTATAGCGGTCGCTTGAGCAACTGCTGTACTATATTGACTTAAAATATAAGCAGACTTAGCAATTTCGACAGTTAAATCAGTCGCAAGTGCAACATTTTGCTGATAAATTCCTTCATTTGCTAAGTTATAAGCTGCGATTTTATGACCAATTTCTTCATCTTTATTTTTTGCACCGGCATCAAATTCAGCAATAGCTGCTTGAAGCTGTTCTGGTGTAGATTTTTGATGGGCATATAAAAAGGCTTGTACATCACGGTAGTTATCTGTTTGAGTGCGGTATTCGCCCATAACTTTGCGCTGACGTTCAAGTATAATTGCAGACATATTTAAAAATTCGTCAATACCGACTTGAACTGTTACCGGGTGAAAATAACCTAAAGTATCCATCCGAGTTGTTAACTCAGCAACAGCTGCATTTCGGTCTAAATTAGCAGAAGTATTAGTGTCAGTTGTTGAAACACAACCAGCAAAAAGAGGTGCAAAAATAAGTGCAGATAGAATAGCTTTTTTCATGGGGTAATTCCTTGTACGTTCAAAAGGCAAGAAAGCACAAAGCTAAGCCGTTGACTTAATTCATTCTTCCTTGAATATGTAACTAGAATTATCGAATTCATAAAAAAATGCAACACAAAAAAATAAAGAAAACTTAATTATTCATAAAAAAAAGCAACAAATGTAACCACAGCAAGGTGTTCAGCTTAGGTTAATACTTTTGGCTCATTTTTGTATAATAGCTCTATTTACTTAATTTGAGGTTAAAAAACACCCACCCTGTACAAACATTGACCAACCATATTTGTCATCAACCTTAATAATTAGCCCAGTGCTAACCACACGCCTACTATAGCCATTAAGCTACCCGCTATTCGGTTCATCCATTTTATATTATCACCACGGCTTAAAAATAAACGTAGGCTTTTACCGCCTGTAGCGTATGCAAGCATACATAAAAATTCGCTTATCATTATTACACCAAGTAATACTAAAAGCTGAGGGGCTACAGCATGCTCAACACTAATAAACGGCGGTAATAACGAAATCATAAACGCCCACCCTTTAGGGTTAGCAATTGCGGTTACAAAACCTTGCGTAAATAACGACTTCCTACTTACATCACTTGGTTTTGAGGTATCGACCGACATTTTTCCTTTGGCTCGCCACATGTTAACGCCAATATAAATTAAGTACGCACCGCCTATCCACTTTAAAATAGCGAACGCATCGGGGTAATTTAGCATTACGCTTGCAACGCCTAATACCGCAGCTATGGCAACACTTGCGACACCTAACAGCTCGCCTATCATCATCCATAATGTGCGGCGCACGCCAATGCTCATACCGAGTGTCATGGCAAGCGTCATACACATACCTGGGGTGATAGACACAAAAAAGAAGGTAGGAATAAAAACCGCAAGTGCTGCTACATCAATCATTAATTTACTCTCATATTAAAAGCAAAAACGCGGCTATAAGTAGCCGCGCTGTTACTTACTCATGTTTATTACTATTGCCCAGCACTTACCACGGGTTCAGTAATAACCTCTACTGGCTCTGCTGTATCATTTAACAAATACTTATCTAGCCATTGCTCTTGTTCCCACAATACATGTAATAAGCTTTTACGCGCACGGTAACCATGTGCTTCGTAAGGGAGCATTACTAAGCGAGCATCTTTACCTAAACCTTTTAGGGCCGCGTACATGCGCTCACTTTGCATTGGGAAAGTGCCGTGAGATTGAGGGTGGAGCTTCTTGCACCTCTGTGCATGTGTAAGCATCTATTCGCCTGCACTTACCACTGGTTCGGTAATTACTTTTACTGGCTCTGCTGTATCATTTAACAAATACTTATCTAACCACTGCTCTTGTTCCCACAATACATGTAATAAGCTTTTACGTGCACGGTAGCCATGGGCTTCGTAAGGAAGCATAACTAAACGAGCGTCTTTACCTAAGCCTTTAAGCGCTGCGTACATACGCTCACTTTGCATTGGGAAAGTGCCCGAGTTAGGGTCTTCTTGACCGTGGATCATTAGCATTGGCTCGTTAATTTTTTCAGCATGGAAAAACGGCGACATATTAGCGTACACACTTTGTGCTTGCCAAAAATCACGCTCTTCTCCTTGAAAACCAAACGGCGTTAATGTGCGGTTATACGCGCCACTGCGGGCAATACCTGTTTTAAATAAATCGCTATGAGCCAATAAGTTAGCAACCATAAATGCACCGTATGAGTGCCCTGCTATGGCAATTTTGTTTTTATCGGCAATGCCTTTTTTAACCAATACGTCAACAGCTGCTTGTGCACTTGATACTAACTGCTTTCTAAAGTTATCGTTTGGCTCGCTGCCATCAATACCTACAATTGGCATTTTAGGGTCGTCAAACACGGCAATCCCTTTGGCAAGGTAAGGCATTGGGCCCCAATAGCCGATGTAAGTAAATGCATAAGGCGATTCGCGTACTTGCGATGCAACCGCTTTATCTTTGTATTCAAGTGGATAAGCCCACATAAGTACCGGTAACGGGCCTTGTGTTTTATCGTACCCTGGTGGTAAATAAAGCGTGCCCGAAAGCTCAACACCGTCATCGCGTTTATAACGTAATTGCTCTTTAGTTACGCCTTTAAATGCAGGGTACGGGTGCTCAAATGTCGTTAGTTGCGTTAGCGTGTCGTTATCTAAATCACGTATAAAAAAGTTAGGTTGCTCAGTTTTAGATTCACGAATAGTAATAAAGCGCTCACCTTCGTCATCAAGCAGAGCGCGTACACGCTCGTAGTATGGCGCTTCTGATTGCCATAAACGCTTGCTGCTATTTGTTTTAACATCGTACCTATCTAAAAACGGCACATTACCTTGCTCTGAAGCACCATTACCACGCAGGTAAATATAACGCCCGCCTACAATTTTAATTACGTTTGCGCCTAAATCGTTGCGCTCGTAAATTGCATTACCCGGGTCTTTGTACCCATCGTTGTAACTACGCTCTGAAAATAGCACGCGGTTTTTGTCGGCATCTCGTGGTTGTACTATGTAAGTACGTACTTGGCGATCGCTAAAGCGCCAGTCTGTCAGCATGGCTACGTTTTCGTTGCCCCACTCCATTCCAGCATAACGGCGTTCTACTTTGGCAAATAATTTAGGCTCGCGTTTAAATGGTGCACGTAAGCTGTAAACATAATCATGATGCTCAACGTCGGTTTTCATGTCGCCGCCATCTTGTGCTTCTGCCCAAATAACTTCAGCACCTTGATCGGCTCGCCATTCAAAATCGCGGCGGCCAGTGCGTACGCTGTCGTAGCCTTGTGGAATATTATCGGCAAGTGGCTGTTTTGCCAGCTCTGCTAATGCATAGCCGCGCATACCCCATATTTGCCACGTGCTTGCAAAGCGGCTGTAAGGCACTTGATACGAAAACGGCTCATTAATACCGGCAACTAAAATATTGGTAGAATCAGGTGATACCGAAAACGATTTAAATAAAGAAGGGCTACCTATTGCTTGAGTATTGCCATCAAGCGTTATGTAGGCCAATTGCCCTTGGCCGTAAAACTTAAATTGTGATTCATCAAACGGGCTGGTTAATAAATTTTGGTACGTACGTGCTGGTGCTTTTTCGCCAGTACTTTGTTGAATAACAGGCACTACATTTTGGCTGTTATTTTCAAGCCTTGGTTTACCAAAATTAACAGCAAGATTTGCAACAATGGCGCTGCTATCTGGCAGCCATTTATATGGTGAGGCAGTTAGTACCGAATTTAACGCAGCACTAGTTAACTCTTTTGCTTGTTTGGTTTCAACGCTGTAAAGCCATAAGTTGGCTTGGGTTGGTTGCTCAACAACAAAGGCTAAATATTTACTATTAGATGACCACTTAGGAGAGCGAATAATGCCATTAGGTAAGTTATTAATACTGATTACTGACCCGCTTTGAACATGCTTTAGTTCCACTGCACTAAATTTGGCACTCACACGAGAGCGCGAAAAATTAGCGGGGTTTAGCTTAATACCAGCAAGCTTAAGCTCTTCTTTTGCAAGTTCATCAAGGGTTACTACACGTTTGCGTTCAAAAAGCGCTAGCCACTGGCCATCGCTCGATAAGTAACTAGTGGGTGCTAACTTAGCGTCAACCAATGCTGCAAGTTCGGGTGATGGGGTTTGATAGCCCTGCTCGGCGTAACTTGTTGGTACTAATGCCGCACAACAAATAAAGGCAACTAACAGCCTAAAAGCGCTCATGTTTTTATCCTTTTGTTATTTTTTACTCTTATAAGCGTATATAAACACGTTTTGCTTTGTTCATAAAGTATTAAGGTAAGTTAAACACCTCTAAAAGATGACTTAATAGTGCTGATTAAGCTAAACTACAGCGCTATTTATTCACCACTGCGGTACTTAAAATACAATGCATAACAAAGCCAAATCAGTCACCATTTTTGATGTTGCAGAGCGTGCTGGTGTATCAAAATCAACCGTATCCTTGGTACTTACCCAAAGCGATAAAGTGGGCAATAAAAGTAAACAAAAAATACTAAAAGCGATTGATGAGCTAGGGTACGTTTATAATCGTGATGCTGCTGCCATGCGCTCAAAACGCTCTAACTTAGTGGCCATAGTAATAAACGATTTAACTAACCCAGCTATGGCACTCCTTGCTACCAACCTACAACTTTTGTTAAACAACAATGGCTTACAAGCCATGATTGTAAGCAGTATTAATAGTCTTGAGCTACAAGCAAACGCAGTTAAAAACTTAAAAGAATACAACGCGGCTGCATTTATTATTTGCCCCGTTGCTAATACTTGCCCCAAATGGCTTGATACGCTCAGCGCGCAACACAAAGTAATTACCTTAATGAGTGAAGTGCCCTTTAGCGCAGCTCCGTGTGTATTGCCCGACTATAAAAAAGCCAGCCACGTAGCCAGTATGCATTTGCTCGCACAAGGCGTGACAAACATAGCATTTATAGGCAGTGAACTTACTTTAAGTGATTCACAAGCACTGCAAAGTGGCTTTAATACCGCATGCGCGCAGCACAGCATTACACCATTAACACCCATTGACTGTGCAGTAAACACAGCCCTTAGCGCTAAAAATGCGTTTATAGAAGCATATAAACACAGCCCCACATTAAACGCAGTGGTGTGTGCAAACGATATTATTGCTCAAGGTGTTATTGCCGCTATTAACTCATTAACTCATCACTCTATTAAAGTAGTGAGTTGCCACCACGTTCCTAATAGCGCAGTTATAAATAATCACTTAACCACCGTGGCTATTAGTACAACAGATATAGCTAAGCGGTGCCTTTTAATACTGCAAGAGCTATTACAAAATACAGCCCCGCCAGTAAAAACACTGGTAAATGTAAACTTACAAATTAGAGATTCTAGCCAATGAAAAAAGTGCTGGTAATTGGCTACGTATGGCCAGAACCAAATTCGTCTGCTGCGGGAACGCACATGATGTCGTTATTAAATGCATTTAGAGCGCAAAACTGGGACGTTGAATTTGCAACGCCCGCGCAGCGCACCGACCACATGGTAAACCTTGACGACTTCGGCATAACCAGCCAAAGCATTGCACTAAACTGCGATAGTTTTGACGAATACGTTAAAGCCTATAATCCAGATATAGTCATGTTTGACCGTTTTATGATGGAAGAACAATTTGGCTGGCGCGTCGATAAGCATTGCCCTAATGCTATTAAAATTCTCGATACTGAAGATTTACAGTGCCTACGTAATGCACGCCACGAAGCCCACAAAGGCGAGCGCGAGTTTACAACCAGCGATTTACACTCAGACATAGCAAAACGCGAAATTGCCGCTATTTTACGCTGCGACCTAAGCCTAATTATTTCAAGTTATGAAATGAGCCTACTAAACAGTGTATTTAAAATAGAGCCGAGCTTATTACACCATTTACCATTTATGGTCGATTTAAGCTCATTACCTACAAGTACAAAAACGTTTGAGCAGCGCCAGCACTTTATGACCATAGGTAACTTTAGACACGCGCCAAACTGGGATGCTGTACTTTACTTACAAAAAATATGGCCACTTATTCGCAAGCAACTCCCAAAAGCAGAACTACATATTTATGGCTCTTACCCACCACCAAAAGCCACCGCACTAAATAACCCTAAAACAGGGTTTTTAATAAAAGGCTGGGCCGATAATGCGTTTGATGTAATGCAAAGCGCACGTGTATGTTTAGCACCACTGCGTTTTGGTGCAGGCATTAAAGGTAAATTGCTTGAAGCCATGATTATGCAAACACCCAGCGTTACCACTAATATTGGCGCAGAGGGCATGCATAACGATTTACCATGGCCTGGTAAAATAGCCAACACCGCCGATGACTTTGCCAATGCAGCTGTTGAAATGTACACCAATCAAAGTGACTTTGAACAAGCGCAGCAAGACGGCAACACGCTCCTTAATACGCTTTACGATAAAGCACAATTGAGCACGGTGTTAATTAAAAAAATCGATTCAATAAGTAGCGATTTAGAGGCTCATCGCGAAAAAAACTTTACAGGCCAAATGCTCAAACATCATACAATGCGCAGCACTCAATACATGTCGCAATGGATAGCTGAAAAAAATAAAAAATTAGATTAAAAATGACTAGACACACACCAATTAGTGTTTAAAATCGCGCCCATCAAACGTGGGCAGTTTTAGCTGTATTGTCTATATTTTTAGCTTAGTTATCGCAATATTTGGTCCAAAAAGATTTGAAAACTGCAACCTTTACAGAAAAACGCAAATTTATCGTTAAATTGGGTAAAATGCTTCACAAGTATGGTACGCCTGCTTACCGCTTAGAAGCCCACCTAATGGAAGTGGCTACCTATTTAGGACTTAAATCGTCGTTTGTTATGTCGCCTACTTCTGTAACGTTTGTTATTTGGACCGACGGCCACGAAGACGAGTACACCCATGTTGCTCGTGTAGACCCTGGCGATCACGATTTAGGCTCACTTGCCGACACCGACGATCTTGTTAATCAAATGCTTGACGACAAGCTAACTTTACAAGAAGTTGACGCCCAGCTAGATGCTATCTACGACATGCCAAACCCATACAATAAACTTGTTACGGGCGTTGCCTTTGCAACTTCTGGTGGTGCGTTTGCAATGTTAATGGGTACTAGCTGGACTGATGTTATTTGGTCATCGCTTCTTACTTTGGTTGTTTATGTGTTTGTGCTTTGGTCTGGACGCTCAAAACGCGTAGCCCATATGCTTGAGCCATTGGTAGCCATAATATCGGCAATACTTGCATGTGCAGTAAGCGTGTACATAACGCCTGAAATAAACATACGCTTGGTGGTACTTTCGGCCATTATTGTATTTATACCCGGTTTAGCACTTGCACTTGGTTTGGCAGAGCTTGCAGCGCGGCATTTAGTATCGGGTACGGCAAGAGTCATGGACTCGTTTATGCTGTTATTTAAACTGTATTTTGGCGGTTTTATTGGTATAGGTATTGGTTTTGCACTTTTTGGGCAAGCTGACTTTGTACAACCTGAGCCATTACCAAAGTGGACAGCATGGCTGGCTATATTTTTACTTTGTAGCAGCCTAATCGTTATTTTTAGAACCAAACTTAAGCACGCTGTGTGGTCTATTGCGTCAGGGTTTATAGCGTACGGCACCAGTATTGGCTCGGCTATGTATCTTGATTACACGTTAGGTACGTTTGTGGGTGCTTTATCGGTGGGTATTTTTAGTAACTTGTTTAACCGCGTTGCTAATGCGCCGGCCTCTATTGTTGCCATGCAAGGTTTAATTGTATTAGTACCAGGAAGCAAAACGTATATTGGCTTAAACTCACTTATTGAAGGCCAAGACTTTGTATATGCAGAGCACATAGGTCAACAAACGTTTTTAATATTTATGTCGCTTGTTGCAGGACTAATATTTGCAAACGTGGCTCTTCCGCCTAAAAAGAGTTTGTAAAACCCCTTTGAGGCAAAAGCTCGCTGCTCATTTTACAGTATCGCGAGCTTTTAAAATAAACTTAATCACTATGAGGGATAGTTAATACAATCTTACCCACGTGTTGTTTTTCACTAAACGCCTGCTGTGCATTTACTATTTGTGTAAGAGGAAAAGTATGCGCCACGATTGGCTTTATTTTGTCTTGCTCAATAAAGCGTATTAAGTTTTTAAATACCCCAGCCTCTAACTCTGTGCAGCCAAAAAAGCTTAAATCTTTTAAATAAAGTGTGCGTATATCAAGCTCAACTAACGGGCCACCAATTGCTCCCGAAACCGCATAACGCCCTTTAGGTTTTAATACGTCTAATAATTTAGGCCATTGCTCACCAGCAACTAAATCAACAACAACATCTATACTGTTTTTTCCTAATGCTTGGACTAAATCGTCTTCGCGAAAAATAACTTTATCTGCACCTAAATCTTTTAATTGCTGCGCCTTACTTTTACTCGTAATAGCTACAACGTACGCACCACGCGCTTTAGCTAGCTGCACTGCAGCTGAGCCTACTCCGCCAGATGCACCAGTAATTAAAACGGTTTCGCCGTGTTTAGCGTTAGACCTATAAAGCATGTTTTCGGCTGTCGAGTACGAGCAAGGAAATGATGCAAGTTCCACATCACTATAATGACTATCAACTTTATAAGCATGACTGGTATCAACAGAGGTATATTGTGCAAAACCACCATCGCATTCAGAGCCAAAATACCACGGTGTTTCAAGCTCTTTACCATCCGCATTAACAATACAAGGCTCTATAAGCACGCGCTCGCCAATTCTGCTTGGCTTTACATTATTACCAACAGCAACAATAACGCCGCACACATCAGCACCTTGAATACGTGGAAATACCAGAGCATTACCAGACCAACTTGCATCCTCACTACCTTCATCTTGTTTAGAGTACCAAGCTAAACGCGTATTTAAATCGGTATTATTAACACCCGCTGCCATAACTTTAATTAAAACATCGTCTGCGCCAAGTGTTGGTAGCGCTATGTTTGCCGCGTATTTAAGCATACTAAAGCCACCGTGCCCTGTAAGCTGAACACCTTGCATAGTTTTTGGTAAGTGAGTCATTAACTTTTCTCCTTCATTAGTAATAAAGCGCTCTGCTGCGCAGAAATAACGGCGGTGTCACCCATTACAGGCCATGCACTTGAAACGCCTTCGTGCAGTAAAAATAAAACATCGGCAAGTGACTGCTGTAGACTTTGCTGTGCAAGCAATTGCCTCACCTCATTTTTGTGTTTTTGCACGGCGCTACTAATTTCTAAATCATCAGGAAAAGCACTCAGCGCATTAATCGACAAACAGCCATTAGGGGCAAATTGCGCCATCCAATGCTTTAATCGTGAAAAAATATGCACTATACAATCGGCTCCCTTAGCTGGAGCGTTTTCGAGTAAAAATGCGATATAGCGCTGATGTCGATACTCAAGTGCAGCAACGATCATAGCTTGTTTTGAAGGGTAATATTTATAAAGCGTACGAAGGCTAACGCCACTCAGCTTTTGCAATTTTGCGACGCTTGGCTCAGCAAAGCCATACTGACTAAAGGCGACTTCTAAAGCCCCTGCTATTTCCTGTTTAAGCATAGTATCAGACCTATGTAGAACGAACACTCTACCTACATGGTAGAGCATTCATTCTACATGGTCAATATTCAAAAAATTATACGGTTTTATTAATTAGCACTCGTGCAATTTTAGAGCGCTATCAATTTGCTAAGAAAAGTAATTCACTTAGCGTGACCAGTTAGTTTTGGCAAGCTCTACAATCTCGTTTCCTTTGCCGTTTATCAGCGCCTTCATCATGTAAACACTAAAGCCTTTTGCTTGCTCTAATTTGATTTGCGGTGGCATTGAAAGCTCTTGTTTTGCAGTATCGACTTCTAAAACAACAGGTCCTGAGTGATTCATCATTTCGTTCATTGCCGATGGTAATTTTTCAGGGTCGTCCACATGAATCCCTTTTAAGCCACAGGCCTGTGCAATGTTAGCAAAGCTTGGGTTTTCTAAATCGGTATCGCTTGATAAAAACCCACTGGCTTTCATTTCCATAGCCACAAAACTAAGTGAGCGATTATTATAAACAACAATCTTTATTGGTAAATTAAGCTGCTTAAGCGAGATTAAATCGCCCATTAACATCGAAAAGCCACCATCGCCACACATTGCAATTACTTGGCGGTCTCTATCTACAGATTGTACCCCCATTGCCTGCGACATCGCATTTGCCATAGAGCCGTGATTAAACGAACCAATTAAACGGCGCTTTCCATTCATTGATAAATAACGCGCAGCCCACACTGTTGGTGTACCTACATCACAAGTAAAAACAGCATCGTCAGCTGCTTTATCGTTGAGTAAACGCGTTAGGTATTGCGGGTGAATTAAATTTTGCGAGGTTTTACCGCTGGCAAGTTCATCGAGTTCTTGTCGAGACTCTTTGTAGTTTTTAACACTTTTTTCTAAGTGCGAACTTGTCCGTTCACCTTTAATATAATCAAGCAGTGAGGTCACTGAGTTTTTGGTATCCCCTAGCACGCCACAGTCAATTTGCACGTGTCGCCCGAGTGAAGCAGCCTGATTATCAATTTGCAATATGGTGGTATTTTCAGGGTAAAAAGCACGATAAGGAAAACTAGTACCAATCATTAATAACGTATCGGCTTCTTGCATTGCATGATAGCCAGACGCAAAGCCAATAAAACCGGTCATACCCACATCGTAAGGGTTATCGTATTCAATAAATTCTTTACCGCGCATGGCATGCACAATCGGTGCTTGTAATTTTTCGGCTAGCGCAACAATTTCGTCGTGGGCATCTTTACAACCTGCACCACATAATAAGGTTACTTTTTTACTTTTATCAAGGTGAGTTGCCATTGCTTTAATATCAGATAAAGCGGGAGTATACGTTGCAGGTTTTGGCACGTTCCATTTTGGCTTGATAGCTTTAGGCATATCTTTTAATGCAATGTCGCCAGGTAGCACAAGTACACTTACGCCTTTGTTTAGTATTGCTTGTCGCATTGCGGTTTCTAGCAGGTACGGCATTTGCTCAGGGCTCGACACCATTTCACAATATACACTGCATTCTTTAAATAACTCTTGCGGATGGGTTTCTTGAAAATAACTACTACCAATTTCAGATGAAGGAATATGTGCGGCAATAGCTAATACCGGTACATTATTACGCTGACAATCAAATAAGCCGTTAATTAAATGAAGATTACCCGGCCCGCAAGAACCCGCACACACCGCAAGCTCCCCTGATAAATGCGCTTCGCCACCGGCTGCAAATGCGGCAACTTCTTCATGTCGCGTTCCTAGCCATTCAATTGTTCCCATTTTTCGCAGACTTTCACTAATCCCGTTAAGTGAATCACCAGTCACTCCCCAAATACGTTTTACGCCCGCTTGTTCGAGGGTTTTAGTGATAAAACTTGCGATATTTTGACTCATAATATAGAACTCCTAAATATTCAGTTATTCTGTAAATTGATTTTTCGCCTCTGATCTATCAGGTAAGTCATAGTTTCGAAATGCGCTCAATTATTGAGAATCGATAAGCTTAGGTATTTTGATAATGATAGATATATTACTACTGAGACTTTACTAACAAACGATACTCGTAGGTTTGCTGCCCCCCCCATATTGATACATAAAACATGAATGTCCGCTTTAAAGTGTTTATGAATATGCGGGTGCGAGATTTTTAGTGGCTTAACTATGAATATGTTATTATGCGCTCAATTATTTTACTGAATGCTTTTCTCTTACTTCTATGTCAAATTCTGCTTCTTGCTTTACATTATTCTCTCAAAATATTGATGCTCTCGCGCTTCCTGAAAAGTTTACTTTCCCTTTTTATTACGAGCCGCAACCATTAGCTGTAGCCGCCACTAAACAATTACAGCAGCAACTTGAAACGTTAACGCATTTAAAAGCAGAAAATGCAGGTAAAATGTTTGGGGTTTTAGTGGTGCAAAATGCTAAGCAACAATTAGGTTTTTTAAGTGCTTATTCGGGACAAGTTGAAGGTGATAAAGGTAATATTAGCTTTGTGCCGCCTGTTTCTAGCATGCAACTGCAAGACGATACCTATTTGGCTCAAAGTAAAATAATTAACGATATTAATGCTCAAATTGAGCAGTTAGAAAATAGTGAACAAATGCATGAAGTTAATAGCAAACTTGATGATGCAACACAGAGTTACCAGCAAGCGCTATTAGCTCAACAGGCCATTATGCAAGCCGGTCGCCAGCAACGAAAAATACAACGTACCGAAGGCGAATTAGAGCTTAGCGAAAGTGATTTTGAGCAGTTAAAAAATAAGCTTGCAGGACAAAGCATCGTAGAAAAAAAGCAACTACTGGCACTTAAATCCTATTGGCAAAATATAATCGAGTCACTGCAGCAAACACACATCAATATTTCTGATGAAATTGCTCATTTAAAAAAGCGCCGTAAAACGCTTTCTAAAAGCTTACAAAAAAAGTTATTTGCGCAGTACCAATTTTTAAATGCAAATGGAGAAACTACAGATTTAAATGCTATTTTTGCAGCATTACCTGAGCACACACCTCCTTCGGGTGCTGGCGATTGTGCAGCGCCTAAATTATTACAATACGCCTATAAACATGACTTAAAGCCACTTGCTATGGCTGAATTTTGGTGGGGAGCAGCGCCTAAATCTGCAATTAGGCAGCATAAAAATTACTACCCTTCTTGTTACAGTAAATGCCAACCAATACTTGGGCATATGTTAAAGGGTTTAAACGTTGAAGATAACCCGCTACTTATCAACCCAGCTCAGGGTAAAGATTTAAGTATTGTTTATAAAGATGACGACTTACTTGTGGTAAATAAGCCCGCTGAGTTTCTATCGGTACCTGGCGTTAATATTGATGACTCAGTTTATATGCGAATCAAAACGCAGTTTCCAGAGGCATCAGGCCCACTAATTGTACACAGATTAGATATGTCGACTTCTGGGTTATTGATGATTGCACTCAATAAACGCGTGCACAAAGCACTGCAAAAGCAGTTTATTGAACGCACTATAGATAAACGTTATGTCGCACTAGTCGATGGAAATGTGAGTCAAGATAGCGGCGAGATAAACTTGCCGCTTGTGCTCGACTTTGATGACAAGCCGCGCCAAATGGTGTGTTACAAACACGGTAAGCCATCACTTACTACCTGGCAGGTTTTAGAACGTAACAACAATATTACCCGATTACAGTTATACCCTAAAACAGGGCGAACTCATCAACTAAGAGTGCATTGCGCGCACAGCTTAGGTTTAAACATGCCTATTATAGGCGACACACATTACGGACAAAAAGCCGATAGATTACATTTGCATGCAGAATACTTAGCATTTACTCACCCAATTACGCTTAAACGATTAGAGTTTGAAGTAGCCGCAGATTTTTAAGCTAAAGCTCATCTAAGATCATTTGTTTGATGGTCTTTGCTTTTACAAAATGATCTAATTTATGAGTGTGTATCCACCAAGTAGCTGCTTCCATGAGCAGCTCTGGGTCGTCGTTTTTATTGGCAAAAAATGCATAAAAAGAAAGCCCAACGTTTTCGCCTTTGGCTGCTATTTTTTTTATCGCATACGGTAATTATTTTTGCTCTTAGTTCTTCTTTCATACATACCTTTAATCATATTAGTGCCGCACTACTGAAACACACCATTTAAAACACTAACAAGTATTTGTAAAAGACTTCTATCAACCACACCATGATTCTCAAGCTCTTTATTAGGCGTATTTACTTTTGTAGCTTTGCATTCATTATCTAATGACTCGTTTTTACGTGTATCTGTTTCGTATGCAATATCAGCTTGTTCCATACATTTTGCCGAGCCTGCGTAAGGCTGCGCTGCACAAGCGCTTAATAATAAAAAAAGTGAAATTGCTATCAACAATTGCTTCATAACTAATCCTATTTTTACGCAACTTATTTACTTTAAATTACAGCTGCAAGTTAGCCCATTTACTTTTCTACCACCATTACAAAAAATTCAAAAAAGAACGTCCCGATAACATCAAAAAAGTATCATTTTTTTCATCCTTTTTAATTTGTGCGCTAATGCATTGATTGTAAACCTGTGAGCTTGTTTGAGCACCATTTCGATCAAACGTTTCGCCTTTTCAATGCATAAGTTAGGGTCAGAACGCGAGGCAGTACTACATGCACTCAGTAGAGCCCACAGCAATAATGCGGCGATGGGGGTTTTTATGTTCATCCTTAAACTATCCTATTAAGTTAACGTGCTACCTGCATTTATACCGATTGGTATTATATGTGGGAGTAACATATAGGTTGTAGCTAAATAACGCTGCTACTTTATCACTGCAATAAAATAAACAATCAGTAAATATTTGTAAGGTTCTGTAGGGATTTATACTCACTTTTATAATTGAACTACGCAAAAACCTGAAATTATTGCATTCATGCAAATGTAAAATTTACAGTGATAGCAGCCTAAGAATAAAAAAATTAAAATATATTCATTAAAATACAATAACTTAATATTTGGCATTTCGTTTGCTAGTTAGTGTTATAAGCAAATAAATTGTAAAAGGACTAATTATGAATATTTTTGAAGCACTACGTCATGACCATGACAAACAACGAGAATTGGTAGATGCGCTTATTCAAACACACGGCGACACAGAGCAGCGCCACAAGCTAATGGATGAGCTAAAAACAGAATTAGAAGATCACGCAAAATTTGAAGAACGTTACTTTTATAACCCACTTATGTTTGATGACTTAACTCATGAAAAAGCGCGCCACAGCGTAGCTGAGCATCACGAAATTGATGAATTAATCGAACAACTTGAAGATACCAAAATGAGCTCATCTGCATGGTTAGTTGCAGCTAAAAAGCTACACCATTTAGTACATCATCATTTAAGTGAAGAAGAACACGAAGTGTTTCAATTAGCAGGTAAAGCACTTACTGAAGGGCAAAAAGAAAGCCTTGCTGAACAATACAACGACGCTATGCATTAGTTGGAAACACGCAAACCGACTTCCACACACTCCCTGTGTACTTATTGGTTATAAGCCTTATGGCTTATAACCAATTTTTTTGCATGTACTTTATTACTTTACAGTAAATTTCACGTCTTGGTCGCGTAATAAGTAAAGTGCAAAACACGCAGCCCACATCGGCCATGCAGTAAAGAATAATAAGTTATTAAAGCCATCTATGTACTGATTGTACGAAGAAAGCGTAGATAACCCATGCATTACAAAAATGATACCGTACGTTATACGCTTTTTAATACCTGCTAAAAACGCTAAAACAAGCACTAACTGCACCGCACCAATAATGTAAGCCACTATATCTGTAGAGCCACTAATACCGTAAAAATGCTCAAAAATACGCGCGCTATGCCCAGGATTAACAAACTTATCGAATGTCCACATAACCATTACAATAAACACGCCTAAACGCAAAGATAAAAGTGACCACTGCAAACGGTTTTGCACATCAGAATTCATTGAACCTGTCATAAAATTTCCTTAAATGAATATTAATAAACATAGAAGTAACCTAGACCGTATAAGTTATTTTTTATTTCAAAAAATTTCAAAAATTTTTAATTAAATTCATTAGTTAAGCCATGCAGTACTGAAAGTGAAGCTAATTTAAGCAATTTAAAAATGCTGCATAAAAGTTAACAACTTTAAAATGTTAGCAGGCTGAAAGTAGTCTATAATTAATAAATCTTATTAAAAGCAATTATTTATATCTAATTGAATACAGTTGCTTCATTAACATTTTATCGACTAATAAAACAATAGTACTTAATTACCAACTTTATAATGCATCAGTTTTGTTATGTTCTAAAAAACAAAAAGAATCAAAATTTTACTGAAAGTTATTTTTAATCCTTTCGGTCTTTATCGCCAACAACATTTTAACCGCAGAGAGAAAACGTTTGAAACACGCATATTTAGCACTTTCCTTAGCCACCATATTAAATACACCACTTAATGCTTTTGCAGCCGAAGAATCAAAAACAGCAAAAGAAGGCGCAATTGAGCGTATTGAGGTGGCAGGCCAAGTTATTAAATCTCAAGGTCTTTCGGTTAAAAATGCCACTGTAGACGGCCCTTTTGGCGACAACTTAGCTCTACAAGATATAGCACGTTCAGTAACACCAATTTCAAGTGAGTTAATAGAACAACTTAATATTACGAGCCTACAAGATGTACTTGCAGTAAGCCCTAATACCTATTCAGCCAGTGGTTTTGGGGCACCAAGCTTACCTACTATTCGTGGCCAATTAGGTGAGCTTTTCCAAGATGGTACACGCCGCCAAGCAGGTAATAATGGCTTTGGCGTGCCATTATCGTTCAACTCTATAGAACAAATAGATGTAGTAAAAGGCGCGCCACCGGTATTATTTGGTTCAAGCCAACGCAACGGTGGTTTTGTAAACTTACATTCTAAAAAAGCATCAACTGACGACAGTAAAGGCAAAGCAACTGTATCTGCAGGTCGATGGGATCAGTACAGTGTTTTAGTGGATTACAGTGCACCTATAGTAAAGGACAAAGTAGGTTTTAGAGTAAGCGCTGAGCACATTGATAACGGCAGTTACTACGACTTTTCTGGCACGAAAAGCGACAGCCTATTTGCAGCACTTAGAGTGTTACCTGATGACAAGAGCAGCTGGGATATTAACTTTGAGTTATACCAAGTTGAGTTTACCGATAACGCCGGTATTAACCGCCCTACTCAAGCGCTAATAGATAATGGCCTTTATATTACCGGCCAAGGCGTGCAAGCAAATGGCAGCACAGTACCGGCAGCAGGTTCAATAATCTCACCTACTGGGCAAGTAAAAATTGACCGTAGTACAGTACTTACCGATCCTGATAATCAAAATGAAGCTACTACCTATTTACTACACAGTATTTATAAGCGTGAACTTTCAAACAATGCATCAATTAAAAACATCACGTATTTTCAGCACTTACAACGTGAAGAAATTGCACAAAATAGCTTTGTTGAAATTATAGATGGTGCCGATACCGCGCAAAACCGTACCGAGCTTACCTACCTTTGGAATAGCGATCAGCAAACAATTTTTGCTTTTGATGTGCGTTATAACCGCGTATTAGGTTATAGCCAATTTACAACAGAAGCCGACTTACCGATTGATTTAACTGGCCCAATTTCAAATCGCCGCATTCCTTTAACTAATGCACAACAAGCACGTTTAATTGAAATTAGCCCAGGTGTATTTGTATCACCTGGTGGTCAGTACGATATTAATAACGATGGCAGCGGCGACTTTAACTTATCAGATACTACCGATTCGCGTTCATGGCAAACGGGTTTTGCTATTCAGCAAGATTCTGATTGGACCGATAAGTTTCATACAAGTGTTGGCTACCGCATAGATTTTTATGACGTAGACGCGCACGACCCAATAGCACCAGAAGGTGAAATTGCAGCGAGCGATAGCATTAACGATAAGCTACATTCGGGGCAAGTAAGCTTTAATTACCGATTAAACGGTGATTACACCACTTATGGTGCCGCAAGTTATAACGAAGCCACATCAAATAGTATGGCTGGCGGTACGTCTCTTGGTGGCGACAACACGATTAGTGCGCAAAACTTTTCAACCGAAAATACCTTAGTTGAATTTGGTTTAAAATACGCACCAACCGACAGCGATTGGTACGCCGATGGTGCAGTGTTTAGCCAACGTCGTAGTTTACGTAATCGCGATGGTAGTAATACTGGCATTCGTACTACCGGCTTTGAAAGCCAAGTATTTTACGATGCTTACCCTTATTGGTTAAGTGCCGGCTACAGCTATATTGATGCTCGCTACGATAATTCTGCAAGCAGCCAAGATTCGGCTCAAGTCGCTGATGCATTTGACAACTCACGTCCAGATATTATTGCAGGTACCAGTGTTGGCGCACCTAGCTTTACCGCTTTTGCACCTTCAAACACCCGTGTACAGGGCATTCCTGAGCAATCTTTCAGCTTTAACGGAAATTATTCAATTAATTCGAAATGGCAAACGGGTTTTTCAGGTCTATATACAAAGAGTTACCCATTAGACTTTTTGGCGACAGTAAAAATTCGTGATCAGTACACACTAAACGTAAATACTAGCTATGCTTTTACGCCTAGTACCAAGTTACGATTAGATGTGAACAACGTGACGAATCAAAAAAACTGGCGCCCAGTATTTGAAGGCGGTTACTTTGGTGCGACTTTAGCTTTTCCTGAGTTGCCAATTAACGCCAAGCTTACGCTTACCCATAATTTTTAAAGACAAGTTTGAAAGAGAGAGAACATGATTAAAAAAATATTTCTATTATTGATTGCAGCGGCCGCCGTCGGTCTGTTCTTTCATTTTGACTTACATCAATTACTTACGCTTGATGGCTTAAAAGGGTCGATGGATCAATTTAACCAATACAAAGAGCAGTCACCATTACTCGTTATTGGTGGGTTCTTTTTACTATACGTAGTAGTAACTGCTCTCTCTTTACCAGGCGCCGCTATTTTAACACTTGCCGCAGGTGCATTGTTTGGCTTAGTTGAAGGCTTATTAGTTGCATCTTTTGCCTCAACTATTGGCGCAACACTTGCCTTTTTAGTATCGCGTTACTTACTGCGTGACACTATTAAACAACGTTTTCCTGAGCGCTTAGCCGCCATTGATGCAGGCGTTGAAAAAGAAGGTGGATTTTACTTATTTACCCTTCGTTTAGTGCCAGTGTTTCCATTCTTTTTAATTAACTTACTAATGGGTGTTACTTCAATAAAGTCATGGACTTACTACTGGGTAAGCCAAGCAGGTATGCTCGCCGGTACATTTGTATTTGTTAACGCAGGTACACAACTAGCGCAAATAGAGAGCTTATCTGGAATTTTATCATTCAACTTAATCTTATCATTCGCTTTATTGGGTATATTCCCATTCATTGCTAAAGGAATCTTAAACGTGTTTAAAAAACGTCGCGTATACAAAAACTACACTAAGCCTAAAAAATTCGACCGTAACATGATTGTTATTGGCGCAGGCGCAGGTGGTTTGGTAACAAGTTATATAGCAGCTGCTGTTAAAGCAAAAGTAACCCTTATTGAAGCGGGCGAAATGGGCGGCGACTGTTTAAACTATGGTTGTGTTCCAAGTAAAGCAGTTATCAAAAGCGCTAAAATTGCAGAACAAATTCGCCATGGTGAAAACTACGGCTTAGAAAACGCAACACCGCAGTTTTCGTTCAAAAAAGTAATGGCACGTGTACACAAAGTAATTGCAGATGTAGCACCGCACGACAGTGTTGAGCGCTACACCGACTTAGGCGTAGATGTTGTAAAAGGTTACGGTAAATTAATCGACCCGTGGACTGTAGAAATTAAACTTAACGACGGTGGCACGCAAACACTCACCGCTCGTACTATTGTGATTGCCACTGGCGCACGCCCATTTGTACCGCCACTACCTGGTATTGAAGAAACAGGTTATGTAACAAGCGATACATTGTGGAATAAATTTGCAGAGCTAGATGAAGCCCCTAAAAAACTTGTAGTACTTGGTGGTGGTCCAATTGGTAGCGAATTAGCACAAAGCTTTGCACGTTTAGGTTCAAGCGTTACGCAAATTGAAATGGCGGAGCGCATCATGATCAAAGAAGATCTTGAAGTGTCTACTTTTGCTCACGAAGCGTTAACCGAAAGCGGCGTTAATATTTTAACATCGCATCAGGCATTACGTTGTGAAGCTCGCGATGGTAAAAAATTCATTATTGTTAAACATAATGACCAAGAAATCGAGATTGAATACGACGAGCTATTATGTGCTGTTGGCCGAAGTGCACGCCTTAAAGGTTACGGCCTTGAAGAGCTTGGCATTGAAACAAACCGCACAGTAGTAACTAACGAATACTTAGAAACACTGTACCCTAATATTTTTGCAGCAGGCGATATTGTAGGTCCATACCAATTCACACATGTTGCAGCCCATCAGGGTTGGTACGCTGCGGTAAATGGCTTATTTGGTCACCTTAAAAAGTTTAAAGTAGATTACCGTGTTATTCCGTGGACTACGTTTATTGACCCAGAAGTGGCACGTGTTGGCTTAAACGAGCAAGACGCAAAAGACAAAGGCATAGATTACGAAATTACTCGCTTTGAATTTGAAGAGCTAGACCGTGCAATTACCGACAGCGCTACAGAAGGCTTTATTAAAGTAATTACACCCAAAGGCAAAGACAAAATATTGGGTGTTACCGTGGTATCTGAACATGCTGGCGATTTAATTGCTGAGTTTGTACTGGCAATGAAACACGGCTTAGGTCTTAACAAAATACTCGGTACTATACACAGCTACCCTACTTGGGCTGAAGGTAATAAATACGCAGCAGGTGAGTGGAAACGCGCTCATGCACCTGAAAAAGTGCTTAACTTGCTTGAAAAATACCACACTTGGCGTCGAGGTTAATTATGTTTAAAACTCCTCTAAAAGCATTGCTACTTGGTTCGGCCTTAGTTGTAACATCGTTTGCAACGTCATTTTCGGCCCAAGCCCAAAACATGCACGATAGCTGGAACGCATTGTTAAATAAGCATGTTGTTGCTATTAACCATAATCACAGTACTGAGGTTGATTACGCTGCTATAAAACGTGAGCATGCACAGCTAAAAACGTATTTAGATTCGTTAACGGCTGTAACGCAAAGCGAATTTGACGCATGGGAAAAGCCTAAGCAACTCGCTTTTTTAATCAATGCTTATAATGCGTGGACTGTTAAACTTATATTGACTAAGTACCCTGATATTAAGTCAATTAAAGACTTAGGGAGCTTTTTTAGCTCACCATGGAGTAAAGAGTTTGTGCCATTACTTGGCAAAACTCGCAGCCTTGATGATATAGAGCATGGTTTAATCCGTGGTAGTGGTAAATACAACGACCCACGCATTCACTTTGCGGTAAATTGCGCGAGTATTGGTTGCCCCGCATTACGTGAAGAAGCGTATACAGCCACTGATTTAGAAAGCCAATTGCAAGAGCAAACGGTGCGCTTTTTATCAGATATGACACGCAATATGGCTCAAGAAAATACGCTAAGCGTGTCTTCAATATTTAAATGGTACGGCGATGACTTTGAAAAAGGTTTTAGAGGTGCAAACACGCTACAGCAGTTTTTCTTGCAATACAGCGATGCACTTAAATTGATACCCGCTCAGCAAAAAGCACTTAAAAATGATGACATGAAAGTTAAATTTTTAGACTATAACTGGGATTTAAATGTTCGCCATTAAGTTTTGGCAAACACAAGCGCGATACAGCTTTTGCTGTGTCGCGTTTTGCGTTTGTACAATCGCAAATTTAGCTGCTTTTTCGAGCATCGCGTTTGCTAATACCGTTATTAACTCAAATAGTAAAAGTAATTTAGTAATAAACACACAACAGGGATCTCGCTGGCAACAAGTTCAAGCACTTGGTAGCAATCAAGATGTATACTTTTATGCATGGGGCGGCGACGCGCAAATAAATGCTTATATTCAATGGGCAGCCCAGCAAGTTAAAACTAAGTACAACATTAACTTAGTGCATGTAAAACTAAGCGACACCAGCGAAGCAGTAAGCCGTGTACTTGCCGAAAAATCAGCAAACAATAACAACCAAGGCAGCGTAGATTTAATGTGGATCAACGGGGCTAACTTTGCCACCATGAGTGAGCACTCTCTGCTTTTAAAGCAATGGGCAAATAAACTCCCCTACTTTGCATTAACCGATCCGGCTAATAACCCTGCTGTAACCTTTGATTTTGGTTTACCTACCAATGGGATGGAAGCGCCATGGGGGCAAGCGTCACTTACGTTTTATTACGACAGCATTGCAATAAATGGTAAGGCAAACAATAAATTGCCGACGACATTAAACGAATTATTAAACTGGAGCTCACAAAACCCTGGTCGCTTTAGTTACCCAAAGCCACCTGACTTTTTAGGTATGAGCTTTTTAAAATACGCCTTAGTTGTACTGCATCAGCAAAGCAGCGAAAACGTTAAAGCGCAGCTAAACCAACCAGCTACAACTAAAAATACTGCACAAGTATTAAACCCACTGTGGGACTTTTTAGATAAACTACACCCAACTCTTTGGCGTGGTGGCACTCATTTTATGCAAAGTGGTGCTCAAATGCGCCGCCTTGTGGACGATACAGAATTAAGTCTCGCATTTACTTTTTCATCACCTGAAGTACCAGCGGCTGTAAAACGCTATGATTTACCAAACAGCATTCGCAGCTATGCAATGAGTGATGGCAGTTTAAGTAATACCCATTTTGTGGCAATCCCTTACAATGCAAGCCACCAGCAAAGTGCGCAATTAGTGGCTAATTTTTTAATGAGCCCTGAAGCGCAAGCTCATAAACAAAAAGCGCATATATGGGGCGATAAAAGCGTACTTATTCAATCAACGTTAACGCCTGATCAGCAAACCTTATTTAAAACAGCTAAACCGCACCCAAGTGCACTGCCTTTAAACAGTATTAAACGCACATTGAGCGAACCTCATCCAAGCTGGGTAAACGCCATTATGCAAGGTTGGCAAACCCGTTATGGAGTAAGCCAATGAGCGTTATTTCAAAAAGTGTACCTGTAAATACCAAAGCAACAACGCAGTGCAGCACCGATATGTTTACGCGCATTGTAAAATTTAGCCCGCGATTTTTACTCGCTTTACTTATACTACCCGTACTTGGTGGCTTAATTAGCGTATTGCTGCCTGCCTTTGGTTATGCGCCCGTACTTGAGCAAACAACGTTTAGCTTGCAAGGTTTTAATGCCCTTTGGCAAACACCCGGCCTTACCCAAATGGTTACCTTAAGCGTTGCAACAGGCTTAATAAGTACTCTGCTTGCATTTATCATTACTTTAATGATTCTAGCTGCGTTTTTTAATAGCCCGTGGCTTAACCGAATTCAGCGTTTATTGAGCCCTATATTAGTTATACCTCATGCCGCAGCGGCTATTGCGGTGGGGTTTTTAATAGCCCCTTCAGGTATGATTTCACGCTTAGCGTCGCCTTGGTTAAGCGGCTGGGAACTTGCGCCAAACGGTATGTTTCCGCATGATTCGTTCGGTATTAGTATTATTTTAGGCTTAACACTCAAAGAGCTTCCCTTTTTATTACTAATGGCACTGGGCGTACTTGCTCAACCTGAGCTTGGAAAAAAATTACGCCAACAACATAAGGTTGCGCTTAACTTAGGTTATTGCCCAATGACCGCCTTTTTTAAAGTAATACTGCCAAGCCTTTATCCACTTTTACGTTTGCCCCTTTTAGCCGTGCTTGCCTATGCAAGCGCCAGTGTAGAAATGCCACTCATATTAGGCCCAAATACACCACCCACGTTGGCCGTTGCAATAATGCATTGGTTTAACGATGTTGATTTAAACCTGCGTATTAAAGCCTCAGCAGGTGCTTTATTACAACTAGCTGTTACAGGCGGTTTGTTAGCGCTTTGGCTTGGCGGGGAAAAGGCCGTAAAAGTGCTCTTTAGCGACTCTCTTACTAATGGAGTGCGCGAATACGGCGGATTTTATTGGCAAAAAATAACGGTAGTACTCACCACATTAGTAATTAGCTTTATACTGTTGTCACTTATTGGTCTAGTTATGTGGTCGGTTGCAGGTTTTTGGCGCTTTCCAGATGCAATGCCTGAGCAATTTACACTACTGCATTTTAAAAGTGCGCTAATGCAAATGGGCAGTCCGCTTTTTAATACCCTAGCAATCGGTTTAGTAACCACACTATTTGCCATTATTCTTACTTTATTGTGTTTAGAATCAGAGCCGTTGAGTGACAAACCTATTTCTCGTTTTACCAGTTTAATTATTTACTTGCCGTTATTAGTACCCAGTATTGCCTTTTTGTTTGGGCTAGTATGGATACAACAATTGGTAAATAACCAAGCCGCATTTTTTAATGTAGTACTTACTCATTTACTGTTTGTGTTGCCTTACGTGTTTTTGTCACTTGCGAGCAGTTATAGGCGCTTAGATCCTCGTTTTGCTCATGTTGCTGCAAGCTTAGGTGCAGCGCCATGCAAGGTGTTTTTTAAAATAAAACTACCTCAATTGTTTGCTCCTATTTTAATTGCAGCCGCACTGGGTTTAGCAATTAGTTTTGGGCAATACCTCCCCACGCTTTTAGCTGGCGGCGGGCGCATAGCCACAATAACAACCGAAGCCGTTACGCTTGCCAATGGTGCAAGTAGGCGCACCAGTGCAGTGTATGCCATTATGCAAATGGCATTGCCATTAATTGGCTTTATACTAGCGTGGGTTTTACCTAAGTATTTTTTTAAAAGCGCACAACGCTAACCCATAAATTAAAAGGTTTTTAATGCAGTCATCTTTAGAGATTAAAAATTGTGAGCTTTATCGTCAACACGAGCAATTACTTAGTTTAAACGAGCAAGTAAAAGGCGGTGACATACTTACCATTATGGGGCCATCAGGCAGTGGAAAATCAAGTTTATTAAACTGGCTTACCGGCACATTACCCAGCGGCTTTAGCGCAAATGGTGAAGTGTGGCTTAACGGTGAAAACATTAATAACTTACCTACTCATTTACGTCACATAGGAGTACTTTACCAAGACGCGTTATTATTTTCGCATTTGTCGGTAAGCGGTAACATTGCCTTTGCTATGCCTAAAGGCAATAAAAAACATCGCCTCGACAAAATAGACCATGCGCTTGAGCAAGTAGGTTTAAAAGGGATGGCAAACCGCCACCCTGACAATCTCTCAGGGGGGCAACAAGCCCGCGTTGCTTTACTGCGTATGCTATTGAGCGAACCAAAAGCCATATTACTTGATGAGCCATTTAGCAAGCTCGACACCCAATTAAGAGTAGATACCCGCGAGCTGGTATTTAGCCAAATACGTGAGCATAAACTGCCCGCTATTATGGTAACCCACGATCATAGTGATGCAGAGGCCGCAAACGGCAAACTGATCACCTTAAATTTAGCCAAATAAACACACAAAAAGCACAAGGCACCAAGCATGTTAGACAAATACATCACCCCGGTAATAAAGCCACTGTTAACCCCTGTTGTAGCGTTAATGCACAAGCGCGGTATAACGCCTGACCAACTCACTGTGGCCGGTTTTTTAATAGGGCTATTGGCTGTGCCATTTATTGCGTTTGAAATGTGGTACGCAGCGTTAACAGCTATTGCTTTAAATCGTATTTTAGATGGGCTGGATGGTGCATTGGCACGCCATGCAAATTTAAGTTCAAGCGCTGGCGGTTTTTTAGATATTACCCTCGACTTTTTATTTTACGCGGCTATTCCGCTTGGCTTTATTTTGGCAAACCCCGAGCAAAACGCCATTGCCGGTGCGGTATTACTGGCCACTTTTATTGGTACGGGCTCAAGCTTTTTAGCCTTTGCCATAGCCGCCGAAAAATTTAAACTCGAAAAACCGCAATTTAAATACAAAAGCTTTTACTACTTAAACGGCTTAACCGAAGGCACAGAAACCATAGCGCTGTTTATTGCCTTTTGTATTTGGCCGCAGCACTTTGCCATAATGGCGAGTATTTTTGCCACTGCGTGCGCTATTACTATTTTTACACGTATACATGGTGGTTATAACACGTTAAAACTCCAAGAAGCCGATAAGGTTACACAAGCCAATGAGTCATGAAATTTGGTGGCGTTTAGGGTTCTTTTTTAGCATTTTGGTTATTATGATGCTGCTAGAGTCACGAATGCCCGCACGTAAATCACCTATAAAAAGTAACACCCGATGGTTTGCTAATTTTGGACTCGTGTTTGCTTCATCACTAATTGCGCGCTTAAGTGTACCAATCGGTTTAACCGCCGTAGCGCTTTATAACCAAGAGCACGGTATCGGTTTATTTAACCAAATAGCCATACCAAGTATCGTCGCCATTATCTTAAGCATGCTACTGCTTGATATACTTATTTATTGGCAGCACCGGCTGTTTCATCAAGTGCCGATTTTGTGGCGCTTGCACCGTGTACACCACGCCGATGCACATGTAGATACCAGCACAGGTTTGCGCTTTCATCCTATCGAAATTGTGCTGAGCATACTTATAAAACTCATTGCAGTAACTGCTCTTGGCGTACCTGCTATTGCGGTACTTATTTTTGAAATTGCACTTAATGGTTTAGCACTATTTAATCATGCAAATATACGCCTACCTAATGCTATTGAAAAGCCGTTGCGTTTAATATTAATGACGCAAATATTACATCGAATTCACCATAGCCAAGTAGTTAGTGAAACTAACTCAAACTATGGTTTTAGTGTAATTTGGTGGGATAAATTATTTGGTAGCTACAAAAGTGAAGCAAAAAAAGCAGATTACGACATCGACATTGGTTTAAAAGAATACCCAAACCAAAAACAAAACGCCTCCCTTTGGGGATTACTTATTATGCCATTTAAAAACAAATAACTGATAACGTTTGTAACCGGCTTGCCTAAAAAAAAGCCAGTTTTTAGAGGTTTAATAATGCATACCAAATTATAAAATTAATATATTCTTTCAACCACAGTCAAAAAAAGAGTTGAAAACACCACTTTAAAATCTTTTTAAATGAGATTAATCTATTAATATATAATGTTATTTTTTATGAGTAGCTCAATTGGTAAACTGGTCTTACCGTAAACTAATTGTAAATAAAATAAACAAATATGTTGACCATTAACGCACTGCGCAATATCATTTGTAAGCGCTTACAAAACACAACGCAAAAATGTAAGCGCTTACAGTATGAAAAACAATTAATCTGACAATAATCTGTTGAAACCGGGGTTCAGTTATGAACATTGAAACAACGCACATTACACGTTTACTTGCCGCTATCTCTCTAGTTACGTTAGCTGGCTGTGGTGGCGACTCTGCCACTAAATCAAATTTTGAAAATGTAGATGCCTCTGAGCCAGTATCAGATTGGCAAATGGTTTGGAGCGACGAGTTTGAAGGCTCAGCCATTGATACAAACAAATGGAACTATGAATTAAACTGCGATGGCGGTGGTAACAACGAGAAACAGTGTTACACCGACAGCGAGCAAAATGCATTTATTGCAGACGGTGTGTTAAACATTGTTGCCCTCCCAGCGACAGAAGGTGCAGAAAAACCGTATACCTCAGCACGCCTAAATACGCGTTACAACGCTGACTTTACGTATG
This sequence comes from Pseudoalteromonas sp. FUC4, assembly GCF_008370255.1. Classification (GTDB taxonomy): domain Bacteria; phylum Pseudomonadota; class Gammaproteobacteria; order Enterobacterales; family Alteromonadaceae; genus Pseudoalteromonas. The sequence goes on from NZ_SEUI01000002.1 coordinate 654,646, forward strand.
GTCGCTTTGAAGTGCGCGCCAAACTTCCATCAGGACAAGGTAGCTGGCCAGCATTTTGGATGCTGCCAACTGATGAAGTTTATGGTACTTGGCCTCGTTCTGGCGAAATAGATGTTTTAGAATCAGTAAATCTTAAAACACCGGATGAAGACGGCGGTATAGAGTCTAGTATCCACGGCACCCTTCATTACGGACGCGCGTGGCCAGATAACAGTTCTACTGGCAAAGAATACAAATTCCCTGAAGATACTAATCCAGCAGATGATTTCCACACGTATGCTGTTGAATGGCAAGAAGGTGAAATTCGCTGGTACGTAGACGGTTATCTTTATGCAACTCAGCGTCAATCTGAGGTTTTATATAATTCCAAAAATGAGCCTGCGGGTTTAAAACATCGTGGTTGGTTTGCAGAATACTTTGAACAAGGTTCTGGCGAACTTACAACGCACTGGGATAGCGCACCATTTGATAAAGACTTTCACTTATTGCTAAACCTAGCTGTAGGCGGCGACTGGCCTGAAAACGTTAATGATTTAGGTATAGATGCTAGCGCATTTGAAAATGGCCAAACCTTTGCTATTGATTACGTACGTGTTTATCAATGTGCATCAAATCCTGATACAGGTAAAGGTTGTGAAACCATTCGCCCAGGTTACAACAGCTTAGACGATGCCTTGCTTGAAGGTGATGCACCAGTTCCTATAGCTGGAGGAGTTACTCCATTAACCATATTTGGTGATTCTTTTAATATTAATTGGCCTGCGTGGGATTGTTGCGGAGGCTCAACTCCTGCAGTAGTTGTTGATGAACAGCAAGGTAATACAGTTGAATTTAGTGTTGGTGAAAACCCAACGGTAAACGGCTTTATTTCAAGAACTGAGAATATTACTGATGAGTCAGGTGTTGCCTCTCCATTTGATGCAACGCCACTTCTAGCAGAAGGATATTTTCAATTTAAAATGAAAGTAACTAGCGCACCTGCTGATGCAAACTCTACATGGGTTGTTAAGCTTGAAAGCGCAGGAGATGCCCCTACTGCAGCCGAATTGCCTATTACCCAAAGCGTTGAAGGTATTGCGCCTGTTGTAGGTCAATGGCAAACATACACATTTAAATTAACCGATCTTGTTGCTGCAAACTTAGATATTAGTGCTATTGATGTAGTTATGATTTTCCCTGCGTGGGGCACTGGTAATGGTGCTGTTTATAGAGTTGATGATGTAAAAATAACTCAAGATTTCCCAGAACTTGATGTGTTCTCTGATACCCAAAATCTTGATTGGCCAATGTGGGACTGCTGTAGCGGCTCTACGCCAGTGGAAGTAATGGATGATGAAGAACATGGTATAACAGCAGAATTTACAATAAATGATACGCCTACTGTAATGGGCTTTAATAGCCGCACATCTGTTGGTGGAAGCGGCGAGGCATTTGATGCAAGCGCTATCATAACGGTTGGTCAAATTACGTTTGATATGAAAGTTACGAGTATGCCAAGCACACCCGATGCCCCATGGTTTTTCAAAGTTGAGTCAAACGAAGGTGACTCTGCCGCAGAGCTTGCACTTACTGAAAGTGTTGAAGGCATTGCCCCTGTTTTAAACGAATGGCAAACATATACTTATACGCTTTCTGATTTATCAGCTGCCGGTTTAGATGTAAGTGCAATAGATGTATTAATGATTTTTCCTAATTGGGGCCAAGGGGCTGGCGCAACATATCGTGTTGATAATGTGACAGTTTCAAACCCATAATTAAGATTTCACTGACAAATTCTAGGTGCTTACACTGCACCTTCTCTCTTGAACAACATTTTATAAAGCAGAGCTATTATGAACACATTCAATTTTAAAAAGAGCCAACTTGCGGCTTCTGTGTCTCTCATCATTGCTGCGAGCACATTAAACACAGCTATTGCGGCAGAAGCACAAACAAACGTTTCATCTGATGTAGAAGTTATTGAAGTAAAAGGTATTCGTGGTTCACTTATTCGTTCTATGGATATGAAACGCGACTCTTCTGGCATTGTTGATGCCATTTCGTCTGAAGAAATGGGTAAATTCCCAGATACCAACTTAGCAGAATCATTACAACGTATTACCGGCGTATCGGTTAGTCGTGCAAACGGTGAAGGTAGCCAAATTACAGTACGTGGTTTTGGCCCTGAGTTTAACTTAATAACCTTAAATGGCCGCCAAATGCCGGGCACAGGCTATACACGCTCGTATAATCTTGAAAACGTTGCCTCTGAGGGCGTAAGTGCCCTTGAAGTATTTAAAACAGCACGTGCAGACGTACCAAGCGGTGGCTTAGGTGCAACGGTAAATATTTCTACCGCGCGCCCTTTTCAAAAGCCGGGTCAAAACTTTTCAGCTACCGTTAAAGCAAATCACGACTCGTCAAACGAAGCTGGCGATGACGTAACACCAGAGTTTTCTACTGTTTACAGCAATACTTTTGTAGATGACACTTTTGGTTTTGGTTTTTCATTTTCGCACCAAGAGCGTGACTTTCAAAAACAAAGTGCCAATATTCAAGGCTGGCAGGCAAACGTAGACTTACCTGAATTAGATAGCAGCAACGTAGTTGATAACCGCACAGACCCTGCAGGTAACTACTACTTCCCTAAAGACATGAACTACTCGATTGAAGATGTAGAACGTGAACGTACAAACGGACAAGTTACCTTTCAATATGCACCGGTAGATGGCTTTGTAGCAACACTTGATTACACAGCAAGTAAAGCAGTTACAGGTTCTCAGAGCATTGGTTGGGGTATTTGGAACGACTTTGGTAGCAATATTAATGGCTACGAACTAGATGAAAATGGTACAGCTGTTTATGCTGATATTAGCGGTAACGATGCGTCATTCACAGCCAATAAAGGTACTACAGAAGTAAAAGCACGCTCACTTGGTTTAAATCTTGATTGGGAAATTAACGACACATGGCACGTAGAGCTTGATTACCACGACTCTAAAAATGAGACTGACAACGGCGCCGATGACGGGCTAGGCAGTACCGGCCAAGTGATTTTGGGCTCAGATCAGCTTGCTAATAAAATTTACGATTACCGCACTGGCGAAATCCCAAGTGCACAAGTTAACTGGTTAAACGGCACAAGCGAACTAACACCAGGCGAAATTGACTCAAACTTTAGTCAGTTTACTCACTCACCGGGTGAGTCAAACATTGAACAGTTACAACTACATACTACGTGGTATAACGAAAGCTACGACATTGGTTTAGTTAAAGTTAAATTTGGCGCATCACGTACTGAGCAAAACACCGGTGGTTACACCGCGTGGAGTGGTTTAGTAGGTGGCCCTGGTTTTAACCCATCTTACACAGAAATATTCCCAGATAGCATGTTTACCCGTCACGATACATCGGGTCTTTTAGACCAATTTGCTGGCGGTGGTAGCGACTTACAACCTAATTACTACTACACGTATGACTTCGATGAAGCAGTAGCACGCCAAATTGCTTATTTAACAGCAGATGTAACAGGCTCAGATGCATACGCAGCTAATGCTTACATGGATGGTATTGATAGCGAAAGCTACGTAGAAGAAATCACTAATAGCTTTTATGTTCAATCAAGCTGGGAATTTGACGTAAGTAACTACTACGTAAAAGTAAATGCAGGCCTACGCTATGAGCAAACAGACGTAACCAGTACTGTACGTCAACGCGTTGAAGATCAAGTTAATTGGATTAGCGCTTCTGAGTGGATCATGCAATACGCTGCTGGCGGCGATGATAACTTCTTAGAGCAACAAGGTGATTACGATGTTTTACTGCCTTCAATCGACGTAAGTGTTGATTTAACTGAAGACGTAGTAGCCCGCGTATCTTGGGGTAAAACAATGTCGCGTGCACCACTAGGTAATTTAGCCGGTGGCCGCAGCTTAACAGGCAGCCCAAAACCAGGTTCTCGTACAGGTAGCCAAGGTAATACAAACTTATTGCCATTTGAATCAACAAACCTTGATTTATCACTTGAGTATTACTACGCAGAAGGCAGCTACGCGTCTGTTGGTTACTTTAAAAAAGATGTTGATAACTTTATTCAAACCACCATTACGCAAACTACTATTGATGGCTTACACGATATTTTAAACGGCCCTCGTTACTTACAAGCCGTAAGCGATATTGAATCACGTGGTGAGCAAGCAACAACCGACGCTATTTTTGCACAAATGATTGCCAGCGGTTACGGCAATGCAAATGGCGTTATTGAGCCAAACAGCGAAGATCCGCTAATTACATGGAATATTAGTCAACCGCAAAACACCGACAGTAAATCGGTAGATGGTTTTGAAGTAGCTGTTCAGCACTTAATTGGTGAAACCGGTTTTGGTGTAGGTGTTAACGCAACATTTGTAGATGGCGACGTTGAATTTGATAGCGAAAGCCTTGATCAACAAGCACCGCTTACAGGCTTAAGTGACTCAGCTAACTTCCAAGGCTTTTACGAAAAAGACGGCCTATCAGTTAAAATTACTTACGCATGGCGCGACTCATACCTAATTGGTGTTGGCCAAGCTCAAGGTTCAGCTGATGCGCCTCCGCAATATGCTAAAGCCTACGGCCAATGGGATATGAGCGTTAACTACGATGTAAACGAAAACGTAACGGTATTTTTTGATGGCATAAACTTAAACAATGCCACCGAAGAAGGTTACGGACGTTACGAAGAGCAGTTCTTATTTGCTAATCAATACGGTCCTCGTTACTCAATTGGTGCTCGTTACACGTTCTAACTAAATTTCCTTTAGTAAAAAATGCAAAAAACCGCTCACTGAGCGGTTTTTTTATTGTCTCAAGTTATAATTTTTTAATAAATGGTACCAATCTGTTTATATATAGGGACTACTTAACGTTAAGAAAATTACGCTAAAACTAGACAAAAATTTTTGTACCTAGTTGTTCTAAATAAAAATTTCAGCGACATTATAGTGCAATTTAATTCACTAAATTGCTCAAAGATTCATGCCGGTTGGTATGATTATATATACATACCGCCCGATACCTCAAGCCGTTGACCTGTCATCCAACGGTTTTCGTCCGCTAATAAGTTAGCAATCATAGGCCCTATATCGTCTGTTACACCAACTCTGCCCATTGCCGTTTGTGATGTAATAAACGCATTTACTTCATCGTTATCACGAACGACACCATTACCAAAGTCGGTTTCAATTGCACCAGGAGCTACAACATTTACCGTAATATTTTTAGGTGCAAGTTCTTGAGCTAAATACCTTGTCATTACTTCTATTGCACCTTTGGTCATTGCATAAGTAATATGACCGGGTAATGAAAAACGCGTTAAACCACTTGATAAATTAATAATACGACCACCGTTTTTTATAAAGGGTAACAATGTTTGGGTAACAAAAAATACTCCCCTTAAGTTAATATTTATTAACGTATCAAAAGTTGATTCACTTGTGTCTGCAAAACTGCTAGTAAGCCCCACCCCTGCATTATTAATTAAGTAATCAAACTCACTTTGTTGCCAATGAGTCTGCAGGACATTTTGTAGTTGTTGTGCAAAATCCTCAAAGCCGAGCATATCACTTACATCTAATTGCAATGCAACCGCTTTAGAGCCTAGCTCCTGTACTTGCTTTACAACCTCTTTTGCTTCTTTTTCATGACGACGGTAAGTAAAAATGCAATCGATATTTTGCTTTGCAAGGCAAAGCACCGTGCTTTTACCAAGCCCACGATTACCACCGGTGATCACTGCAATTCGTTTGTTCATTGTTATATCCTGTTGAAAATAAAAGCGGGGAGTTAAATAACTTCCAAGCCAGTATATTTTTTCAAGCAACAAAGATAAACAGGCTGAAAAGAGTTACACTGTTCAAAATAAACGAACAATAAACGGTATTATGAAGGACCTAAACGCAATACGTATTTTTATTAAAGTAGCGCAACTCAGTAGTTTTTCTAAAGCAGCAACAAGCTTAAATCTTCCTAAGTCAAGTGTATCGCAAGCAGTAACCATGCTTGAAAGTACATTAAATACGCGTTTATTACACCGTACTACACGCACTGTAAATATGACTTCAGACGGTGAGCTATTTTATCAACGTGCACTGGGAATTATTAGCGACGCTGACGATTTAAAAAATTTATTTGTAAGTGAGGATAAAGGTTTAACAGGCCGAATACGTGTAGATATGCCACAAGCTGTTAGTCGAGATACCATAATTCCAAACTTAAGTTCGTTTTTAAAAATGCACCCAAATCTTGAAATAGAACTTGGCAGCTCCGATAGACGAGTAGATGTCATTAAAGAAGGATTTGATTGCGTAGTAAGAGTGGGCGAACTTACCGACTCATCGTTAATTGCACGACGTTTGGGCAGCTTTAAAGTTTTAAATTGCGTAAGCCGTTATTATGTAAAAAATCATGGTTTACCTAAAACTCTTAACGATCTAAAAAATCATTACATTGTTCGCTACAGTCAAACACTTGGTATCCCTGATCCGGGTTTCGAATATTTAGATAGCAATAATCAATTGCAATCAATAACGATGAAAAGCCAGCTTACTGTTAACTCCTCAGAGGCATATTTAAGCGCAGTACTGAGTGGTTTCGGGCTTATTCAATCACCTATTCACGGTATAAGTAAATACCTTGAATCTGGCGAACTTATACAAGTTTTGCCTCAATACGCGATGCCCGACCTACCAATCAATATTTTGTACCCAAATAGGCACCATCTACCCAAGCGCGTAAGTGCATTTATGCTTTGGCTTGAAGAACAATTGAGCGTCTTTACAAAGTAATAATCTGTGCGTTATTCATTTTGCGCTAAAGCATCGTTACTTAGCCACGATAGTTGGCAGCAAGAAGCAAAGGAAAACCTCATAATAGCATCATCAGATCATTGGCATTTAAGTGGATACGAATCCTATTTAGGTGCTGGAAAACACATACGCCCTACGATGAATCAACTTACTTAACCGCATTGAAAAGTAAGGGATCACCGCTGTTAAAATTTGCGGTGGAAAGTGAGCTTTAGCGCTTGCTGTCCACCTCAGGGCGTGTTGTTATATTTAAATTTAAGATAGCCTAGTTATTATTTTGGCAACCCATTTATCAAGGTGCTTGCTAGGTGCGAAAGATAAAAACATACCAATAATTGGAAATATTCCAGTAAAAATGGCGGCAATTATTTTAGAACCTTCATCTTTAGTTGGTACACCGTTTATTTCAATTACGGCATTTGGATCTAATGCTGCTTGAACAAAAATGAAAACTAATATGCTTCCAATGATTATTAGAGTTCCACCCGCAAGCCGGCTTAAACCTACAACTATATCGACTTTTTTCTGTAATTCAGCGTCCATACTATCCTTTAAATATAACGCCCACTTAAGCGGACAAAAATTGTTGGCTATAATGTGGAGCGAAGCGAAACGTAGCCAACTGTTTTTGTTCCGTTTAAAGTTCTTGTTAGGCATTTAATTGCACAATACAACATCTAATTTCATTTTCATTTCGGCTAACTGGATACCTGAAGCTTTAATATCTTGATCTGTCCATTTAGAAGGGTTTAGCCAATAAACGCCCTTAATTTGACACAATTTTTGCATTTTTTCGAAGCCAGCATTTGCACACTCAATAGATGCTTCATTCCACAACTCAGTCAATTCATGTTTAGCATCCGATGAACTTTCATTCATCGCTTTTCTAGATAAATACCCTTCTGTTCTTAGAACGGCTTTATTAAGAGCTAATAAAGCATTCTTTTCTTTCTCATCATTTTTATGCCCTTCATTTTGAAGAACTGCGATATACGCAGATATAGCGCCAATAGCGGCGATAATTTCTAAACCTGTCATTGTAATTTACCCTTATATGAGAATATGAATGCCTAACAATCTTGTCTACGACATTTGTCGCTTTATAAACCGACAAATGTCCATATATTACAATGCGTTTATCTTAGCCAGCAAATAACCGTCTGTAAACAACTAGTTAACTACAAAGAAATCTCCGTTAATGCTGTAATACACCTAAATGGAGGAGATCAGTAATATCCGACAATGCATAAATCACTGCTAATTTTTAGAGCAACTTTTATAAAAAGTTAATATCGTAAAATCGTTTTTTAACGCAGGTAATGAGTTATTAAAACGCTTAGGTTTTAACATTTTGAATACAGCTGGTATTGTACTTATATATTACAACACGTTTGAAATAGTGTTGTGAGCACTGTGAAATAAAAGCACTTTAAATAAAAAAGCGCTACAAATATGCAGCGCCCTCATTACTTAATGGTTGTTGTGTTTAAGTTTGAACTGTTTTATTAAAAAAAGCCGAGCGGATCTTCGCTGTAGCTCACTAATAGGTTTTTAGTTTGTTGGTAGTGATCGAGTGCTAGTTTGTGTGTTTCACGCCCTATTCCTGATTTTTTATAACCACCAAATGCAGCATGTGCTGGGTACATGTGGTAACAGTTTGTCCACACTCGACCAGCTTCAATTTTACGTCCCATGGTATAAGCACGATTCATGTTTCTACTCCACACCCCTGCACCTAAACCAAACTCAGAGCTGTTGGCAAGTTCGAGTGCTTCGGCTTCATCTTTAAAGGTCGACATTGAAATAACAGGGCCAAAAATCTCTTCTTGGAACACACGCATATCGTTTGTGCCCTTTAATAACGTAGGCTGTATGTAATAACCACCATTTAAATCGTCACTTAGCTGCTCTACATTGCCACCTGTAAGTACCTCTGCACCTTCTTTTTTGCCTATTTCAATGTAGCTCAGTATTTTATCAAATTGTGCTTTTGAAGCTTGTGCGCCCACCATTGTTTCACTGTCGAGCGGGTTACCGCGCTTAATTTTTTGAGTGCGCTCGAGTATTCGCTCAATAAACTGCTCGTAAATATCTTCTTGAATAAACAGCCTTGATGGGCACGTACACACCTCGCCTTGGTTAAAGTAAGCAAGTACGGCGCCCTCTATTGCTTTGGATAAAAACGCGTCGTCTTTTTCCATTACATCATTAAAAAATATATTAGGTGATTTACCACCGAGCTCGACCGTTGAAGGAATAATATTTTCAGCAGCGCATTTCAAAATATGTGAGCCCACAGGCGTTGAACCCGTAAATGCAATTTTAGCGATACGCTTGCTTGTTGCCAGTGCTTCACCCGCTTCTTTACCGAAGCCGTTTACTATATTTAATACGCCTGCAGGGAGTAAATCGCCAATTATCTCCATTAAAACTAAAATAGAAGCAGGTGTTTGCTCAGCCGGTTTTAAAATTACGCAGTTACCTGCAGCAAGTGCTGGTGCGAGCTTCCAGGCAGCCATTAAAATAGGGAAGTTCCACGGAATAATTTGCCCAACAACACCTAGTGGTTCGTGAAAATGATACGCAACGGTGGTTGCGTCTATTTCACCTATAGTGCCGTCTTGCGATCGTAGGCATCCTGCAAAGTAGCGAAAGTGATCTGCCGCTAGCGGAATATCTGCAGCGAGTGTTTCACGAATTGCTTTACCGTTATCCCATGTTTCGGCAACAGCTAGTAACTCTAGGTTTTGCTCAATTCGGTCGGCTATTTTTAGCAGTATGTTACTTCGGTCGGTCACCGATGTTGTGCCCCACTGCTCTCGCACTGCATGCGCTTTGTCGAGAGCCAGCTCTATGTCGTCTTTGTCTGAACGCGGTATTTGGCAAAATACCTTACCGTTTACTGGGCTTATATTATCAAAATATTGGCCATTTACAGGCTTTACCCACTCTCCGCCAATATAGTTTCCGTATTGTTGTTTAAAGTTTACGAGTGCGCCGTCGCTACCTGGATTTGCATATATCATGTGTGTGATCTCTTTATTGTTGTTAGCTAAAAGTCGAACATTTATATAAAACAAAATGCTTTATATTTAATCGACATTAAACTAACAAGCGCCTAAAAACTTGATTAGCTGTCCACAAAAGTTGTCTGTGAGTCCAAACTAATAAAAACCTAAAGGATTGATATGCACACATCTCAGTTAAACAAAAAACGCCAACAACTTGATGTTTTAATTGAAAACAAAGTCTCGTTTGCCGCAGATAGCAGTGAGTTGAGTATTTACGACACGTACCAAAGCGCACAAAAGGTGGCACTGCATTCAAACGAATTACTGTTTTGTGCAATGCTCAGCGGTAAAAAAGTAATGCACGTAGAAAGCAGCCAATACCATAAAGCCTTTTTACCCCACGAGTCGTTTGTATTAGCGCCAGAGCAAGGTGTATTAATTGACTTTCCACAAGCCTCAATGCACGCACCAACTACGTGCTTAGCAATTGAAATAAGCAAAGATAAAATAAACGCTGTGGTAAATGCACTTAACATGCAGCAAAGCTTTGCACACGATGACGGCTTATTCGAATATGTTCCGCAGTTGGTGCACAGCCAACATAATAGCCAAACACAGCAATTATTAGAGCGCATGGTGCATTTATTTAGTGAGCAAGGGGCACAGCGACATTACTTAATTGATTTGTCGTTAAACGAATTGATCACCCGTTTATTACAACAACAAAGCCGCGAGCTATTGCTGGCTAGCTGCGATAAGCCACGCCTTAAAACAAAAGTCAGCGATGCCCTGCTTTATATTGAAGAACATTTAAATGAAACGCTCGACATAAATACCTTATGCAAAATAGCATGTATGAGCCGCAGTAAGTTTTATCAGCAATTTAAACTTACATTTGGCACTAGCCCAGCCCTTTGGCAGCAACAGCTAAGACTAAAAAAAGCGCGTACCCAATTACTACAAGGCCATGCAATTAGTAAAGTTTGCTTTGATGTTGGATTTAATAGCGCAAGCCACTTTAGTCGCCTATTTAAACAAACCTTTGGCATTGCGCCTAAAGAGTGCCGACATTAGTCCTAAAATCTTATTTTTTTACTTTGCTAACGCCCTGAATATGTTAGTTTATTAACATGAGTATTGAGTAAAGAATTGGTATGAGTAAGCAAACCCGCTGGACCCTTAAAAGTATTGCTAAAGAGCTAGGTGTCTCTAACGCGACAGTATCTAATGCGTTTAATCGCCCTGATCAGCTATCGGCTAAACGCCGAGACGATATTCTCGCAGCGTGTAAAACTTTGGGCTATTACGGGCCTAATAAGGCCGCGCAATCATTGCGTAATGGCACATTTAATATTGTTGCTTTAGTGCTGCCCGATAGTGTGGAGTATATGGTGTCTGACCCCGTTGCTAGTAGCTTTATGCGCGGTGTTACCTCAGTGCTTGAAAAAAATGGCATTAATGTTTTATTGTTTTCAGGTAATAGCGATAACCTTAACAACGTGGTCGACTTTGTAGATGGCTTTATTTGTTATGGCCGCCCTCGTAATAACGCGTTAGTTGAGCAGTTAAAAACAGTGTCTAAACATGTAGTGACAATTGATTTTGATATTGCTCGCAATGCCTCTGTAAATATTAATAACGAGCAAGCAAGTTACGAAATAGCTAAACACGTACTGCATAATCAAAACGATAAAGTGGCTATATTAGGGCTTAGATTACTTGATGAAAACGTATTATGCCGGGTGTATGAGCATCACGAATTTGAAACCGGACAATCTATTTCGCATCAACGTTTACGTGGTTATCAACGTGCTTTAAGCGAGGCAAATATTACGGTAGCTGACGATCGTATTTGGAACATTCCTGAAAGTAGCGAACGTTTTGCCAATATTGCTGCAAAAGAAGTACTTAGTGCATCACCGCGTCCTAACGTTATTATTTGTATGAGTGATTTAATTGCCCTTGCCACAATGCGAGAAGCAATAAAACAAGACATAAAAGTAGGTGAAGAACTGCGTATTGTAGGCTTTGATGGTATTGATGAAGCAGCCCGGTTTGTACCTCGCCTCACCACCATTCATCAAAACAGCCAAGAAAAAGGCGTAATGGCCGCCGAGCTATTTATATCAAAAGAAGAAAGAATATGTGATGTAAGTTACGAGCTAGATGTAGGTGCCAGCGGTTAGCCATTATGTTAAAAAGCATTTAGAACAAAAAAGCCAAGCTATATACTTGGCTTTTTGTCTTAACATTAAATTAAGCCAACAATGCATTTAAGCTTATCGTTGTTTCATCATCGCCATTAACTTGAGTAATCAACGCATCACGTGTTTTAAAGTTAACACTTAATGCAATAGACTTATCTTCTAGTTGCCATGTTAAACAACACTCTCCCTCTGCACCATGAGCGCTAAACTCGCCTGCAAAAGCAGGATGTTCATTGCGTAGCTTAATGAGCTCTATTAAACCTTTTACTACAGGTTTATCTAGCGCATATTCAATTTTTTCATTATTTAGATACGGGCGGTTAATATCGCGACCCACATTGGTTCGCGCAAGTAGCTCCATATCATTTTCACAGGCAAATAAGCCGCCGTAATAAACTTGTGGTACACCTGGTGCAAAAAATTGAATTGCACGCGACAGTAAGTAATCAAAGTCTTTAGCGCCTAATGCGTTGTAGTACGTACAGTTAACTTGATATAAGTCGACATTACTCGCCGCAGCGCCCGTAGCTTGGCGGCTTTGGTTGTTACTGTTGGCATGCATTGTTTCGACTAGGTTATCAATCTGCTGTGCATTTAATAGCCCTGGTTTGTCGCCCATTGGACCTGCGTCAATAATGCCAATACCGTCGTGTGTATCAAGTACAGTTAAGCAATTGCGTGGCGAAATTTGTAACCATTTGAGCAGTGCATCTACATCGTTATTAAATAAGCTGTGTAAAATAAGTGGTGGTAACGCAAAGTCGTAAACCATATTTACACGTTTTGCCACTTCTACCTGAGTTTGATAATGGCTATGTATTTCTGCAATGGTTTCCATGCCTAAATCGTTTGCCTGCTTAGATAAGTTATCTAGGTAGCCAAACGTTTCATCAAGCATAAAGCAGTTAGTGCCCGCTTGCTTAATGGCGTAACCCGCCGCATCTAAACGAATAATATTTACATTGTTAGCCGAAAATTTAGTTAGTACGTTATTTAAATACGCAACACCGGCTTCTACTTTTACGTTTATATCGATTTGATTGTCGGTAAAAGTGGTCCAAAAGTCATACGTTTGCCCGTCGCCACACTGCATTGGCGTAAAACAGCTACCTGGGCGTGGGCGGTAAATTGCTTTTTGCTCAGCTTCGCTCATACCATTTGGAAATACATCTTCTTTGGTTAAAAACAAATCCCAAAATTCTGATTGCTTACCTTTAGCTAATACATCTTGAAATTGAAAAGACTGCGCCGATACATGGTTAACAATCAGGTCTGCCATTAAGTCGAGATCTTTACCTAATACCTGTATGTCTTCCCAAGTGCCTATTCTAGAATCAACTTCACTATGATCAATAGGGTCAAAGCCAGCATCGCTGCCATCAATAGGATTGTAAAATGGCAATAAGTGCACACCACCAAATACGCCTTTTAAAGGGCCGTTTAAAAGTGTGGTTAGCGCGCCTATATTTTGGCCAGTGATTCGATCAGCATATGTGATCAATTGAACTTTATTCTTCATCATTGTGTGATTACCATGTTGAAACTTAATCGATTAAGATATATCTTTAACTAGCGAGTAAGAATTTACAAGTAATTTTTAATAATTTTACATACAAATTTCGTGGCTCACGTAATACTACAGTAAGCAACTGACTGACTTACGAAGTGTTAATAGAGAATTTAACGAGGAATAAACACATGACAAAATCACACACACACGTAAGCAGCGACCCACTGCAACAAATACGCTGGCTTACATACATGATGTTTTTTATGTTTGCCATGACCTCTGACGCAGTCGGCATGATAATCCCCGAACTTATAAAAGATTTCGGTTTGAGCATGACTCAAGCTAGTGCATTTCATTACGCTCCCATGGCATTAATAGCCTTTAGTGGATTATTTTTAGGCTTTTTAGCTGACAGCCTTGGCCGTAAAAAAACCATTATGCTAGGTCTATTAATATTTTCTGCGAGTTGTTTTTTATTTGCATTTAGCACCAGTTTTACTTTCTTTTTAGTATTGCTTTGCTGCATAGGCTTGGCCATTGGTTTATTTAAAACCGGCGCACTGGCATTGCTTGGCGATATTTCACATAGTAACGATGACCATACTAAAACCATGAACAAGGTTGAGGGCTTTTTTGGCATTGGCGCTATTGTAGGCCCTGCCCTAGTTGGTGTTTTATTAGTGCAAAACGTAAGTTGGACATACCTGTATATTACTGCGGGCGTAATGTGTTTAGTTCTTGCTTTATTAGCATGGCGCGCAGACTACCCTGACGTAGTTAAAACAACTGAAAAGCCAGCCTCTTTGGCCACCACCCTAAAAATGGTAAAAAACCCTTATGCACTTGGCTTTTCTTTGGCCATTGCACTTTATGTAGCGACTGAAGTGGCTATTTATGTATGGATGCCGACGCTATTAAAGGACTACACAGGCTCTTGGCCGCTCCTTGCCACTTATGCACTTACTATATTTTTTATACTACGTGCTGCAGGTCGTTTTATTGCCGTATGGTTACTAAACCGTTATAGCTGGCAAGGTGTTATGGCTTATTTAAGCTTAGGTATTGCGCTTTGTTATGTGGGTACACTTATTGGTGGTGTTGATTGGGCTGTAGGGTTATTACCTCTTTCAGGTTTATTTATGTCTATGGTTTATCCAACTTTAAACTCTAAAGGTATATCGTGCTTTCCTGCTGAGCGCCATGGAGCCGTAGCCGGCGTTATATTATTTTTCACCGCATTATCAGCTGCTTTAGCTCCTTTATTTATGGGTATGATCAGCGATTACTTTGGCCATGTGCGCTATGGCTTTTACTTAGCAACAGGGTTTGCCGTGATTTTATTTGTAGCTATGTTGTTCAATTATTTACGCGACCCATCAATGAGTGCTTTACAAGAAAATAACCCAACAGCTTAATAAACTTGTATCTCAATACAATAAAAAAACACTTTTAAAATCAATATATGAATAATAAAAGAGCAAATTAAACACAAAATGATTTGCTTATTGTAAAATATTTGTTATTTTTACTTAATCGATTAAGTAAAAATAACAAACCCTACTGGGATCAACACAACGAGGCGTTCACATGACAACACACAATACACCTTTATATTTAATCAGCGCTTTAGCACTTGCCGTAAGTCAAGGCGTTAACGCACAAGAAACAGATCAAGCAAAACCTGAAGCATCTCAAAACAAAGGTCTTGAAACAATTGTTGTAACCGGCGTACCACGTCGAACAACAATCATGGCTTCAAGCGTATCAGTTAGTAGCGTGTCACTTGAACAAGTTCAAGTGTCTACTCCTCGCTCAACAGCCGAGGCTTTTAGAATCATCCCTGGTATTCGTGCAGAATCGACAGGTGGCGAAGGCAATGCAAATATTGCTGTACGTGGCCTGCCTGTTGCTTCAGGCGGTGCAAAATTTTTACAATTACAAGAAGATGGGTTACCTGTAATGCAATACGGTGACATCGCTTTTGGTAATTCAGATATTTTTATGCGATTAGATAACACTGTGCAAACTATCGAATCGATTCGTGGTGGCTCAGCATCTACTGCAGCAAGTAATGCACCTGGTGGCATTATTAACTTTATCTCTAAAAATGGCGAAAACGAATCTGGCAGTGTATCTACAACACTTGGCTTAGATTACGACAACGTTCGTACAGACTTTGAATACGGCACTTACTTAACCGATAGCGTGCGTTTTCATGTTGGTGGCTTTGTTCGACAAGGCGAAGGCCCGCGCGAAACAGGTTACACGTCTAATAAAGGTGGTCAAATAAAAGCTAACCTTACAAAAGATTTCGACAACGGTTACGTTCGCCTTTATTACAAACACTTAGATGATAAGAGTGTTGGCTACCTTCCTATGCCAATGTACTCAAATGGTGACTCTATTGCTGGCTTTGATGCGCAATCAGACACACCTCACTCAGCGTTATTTACTAAAACAGCACGCTTAAATGGTGAAAACCAAATCAGTAGCGGCGATATCCGCGATGGTATGAATCCAAAGGTTGATTCTGTTGGTTTTGAAGCTGTATTTGATTTAGATAACGATTGGCGTATCGAAAACCGTTTTCGTAAATCATCAATAAGCGGCAACTTTAATTCACCTTTCACAGAACAAGTAGGTAGTGCAACATCAATTGCAGAAAGCATTGGTGGCGTGGGTGCAACCTTGAGCAACGCGAACACCGGTGAAGCGTTTAACGATGGTTTAGCAATGAAGATGGTGACATTTGATGTCACAATGAATGACTTTGGCTCTATAGTTAATGACTTTAAATTAACTAAATCGTTCGATGATGATACCAGCCTTACATTTGGTTACTATGCATCTACGCAAAATATTGCGATGTCGTGGTTATGGAACTCTTACGTAATGGAGCTCAAGGGTGACAATGCTGCATTATTAAATGTAACAGGTGCCGATGGCACTGAGTTATCTGAAAACGGTTTATACGCTTACAGTGCATTTGGTAACTGTTGCCAACGTGATTACGATACAGAGTACGATACTCGTGCACCATACGTTGCATTTTCTACTAAATTAGGCGACGTAAGCATTGATGCAAGTGCTCGCTACGACAGTGGTGAAGCTCGCGGAACATACGCAGGTGCAGTGACTTCAACAGTAGATATGAACCGCGACGGTGAAATATCAATCCCTGAGCAAAACGTTGCAGGTATTGATACTGCAAACGCAAGTCCAGTAAATTACGACTGGAACTATTCTTCTTATTCAATTGGTGCTAATTACCAAATTGACCCAAGCCTTGCCACGTTTGCACGTATAAGTAAGGGCGGGCGAGCAAACGCCGACCGTCTTTTATTTGGTAAAGTACGCGCCGACGGCTCTGTTGCAAAAGAAGACGCTGTTGATGAAGTAAACCAGTTTGAGTTTGGTGTTAAAAAGCGCTTTGATTCGTTATCAGTATTTGCTACTGCGTTTTTTGCCGAAACTGAAGAGCAAAACTTTGAAGCAACATCACAAACATTTTTTGACCGTGAATACGAAGCAAAAGGGATTGAGATAGAATCTACTTACTTTATTGATGCATGGGATTTTCGTGGTAATTTAACCTGGACCGATGCAGAAATAGCAAAAGATGCGCTTAACCCAGATGTTGTAGGTAATACGCCACGTCGTCAAGCCGATTTAATTTACTCATTAATGGCACGTTACAACTATGAAAAAGGCGCTGCAGGGGTAAGTTTCATTGGTACTACCGATGCGTACGCTCAAGATAATAACGACTTGCAATTTGACGGCTACACACAGGTAAATGGCTTTGTAAGTTATGATTTATCTGAAAACCTAAATATTGCGCTTAATGTGAACAACCTATTTGACACAGTAGGTATTACAGAAGCCGAAGAAGGCTCAGTACCTGAAAACAACATTATTCGTGCCCGTGCTATTAACGGCCGCACAACGTCGGTAACTTTAAAATACGCTTTTAACTAAATGTGTGTATTGCGCTGCGGTGAGTAATCACTGTAGCGCCTTTTAAAGAATGAATAATTAACACCCTTCACGTTTTTTAGCCTAGCCTTGCTAGGCTTTTTAGGATATACCAAATGACCAAACTTCTGTGCTTAGGCGAGCTATTAATTGATATGCTGCCACAAGATGCTAATAACTCTGCCTATTTACCTATATCAGGTGGCGCACCAGCCAATGTAGCTGTTGGCTATGCAAAACTCGGAGGTGAAGCTTCATTTTGTGGTGGTAGAGGGGACGATCATTTTGCCAATCAATTAAGTAATGCATTAGCGCAATACAATGTAAATACAGACTATTTATTTACCATTGCAGGCTCACAAACCGCTATGGTTATAGTAAGCCTTGATGAAACCGGCGAGCGTAGTTTTGGCTTTTATCGCCATAACACAGCCGATGTACTATTAACCCCGGCGCATTTAACGCATATAAATTGGCAAGAAATAAGCACACTACACTTTTGTTCAAACACATTGACCGAATCAGCAATTGCCAACACAACAGTTAAAGCGCTAGAACTTGCAAAAGCGAATAATAAGCTCGTCAGTTTTGATGTAAATTTACGCTACAGCTTGTGGGAAAACACAAGCGATATAGCAAGCAATGTAAAAGCTTGTTACACCTATTGTGACATAGTAAAACTCTCGCGTGATGAGCTTAATTTTTTAGCTCAGCATAGTGATACAACGAGCGATGATTACATTCAAACGCTATTAAATACCGGAGTAAAACTGGTGTTTTTAACCGATGGGCCAGAGCCTGCCAAGGTTTACCACAGCGCATTTACACTTAACGAATCGGCACCAAAAATAAACGCCGTAGATACAACAAGCGCAGGGGATGCATTTATAGCGGGGGTTTTATACTACTTAAATAACTTGGGAAGTGATTTACCACTAACAGATAAACTAAATGATAAAGCGAGCGTAAAAGACGCCCTGCACTTTGCTCTTAAATGTGGCTCTAAAGCGTGTTTAGCTAAAGGGGCATTTCCGGCATTACCTGTACTGGCTGATGTAATTTAAATGATTAAAGCCCCATATTACGGGGCTTTAAATCAGAGTTATATCTATTGCTTTATAAAGGTGACACCTTTAGGTATTTCATCTTGAGGTAACCGAGTAGAGTGCATTTGCGATAACAACCATTTATCGCCCACTTTTGATACAACAACACTTTCTAACCAATAAATATCAATACTTCTTTCGGTGTTTTTAATATTGGCTTTATTCCAGTAATTAATAAAAGCAACATCTCCTTCTACACGCGAATTTATAACACTAAAATGATTTGTTCGTATGTAATCAGCGGGCTTAACAACATTTACAAAGTCATCAATAGTCCACACTTCTCCGTGCTCTAAAAGCAGGAATGAATCATCAACAGCCGCGCGCATTTTTGCGTGATCAAAGTTAGATACAGCTAAAAATAAATCGCTTACGGGCGTAAATATGGTGCTGTCTTTTGCATGTATCGATGTAGAAAATATCAGGAATGTAATAAAGGTAAGTACTTGTTTCATTGTTTTTATAATGTGTAGTTTGCTCAATAATAATTAGTGTATTTTAATACAGCAGTGTTAACAATTGAAATAAACCGAATGTAACTACCTAACAATGCTACCCATAGAGCAAAAAAGCACTCTATAAGAGTGCTTTAATTTAAGTTTTCAATAAAGCTATTCATCTAGCCAATCTATGGCTGCGGTAGCATTTTCAAAGTATTGAACCTCACCCGATATGAACCAGTTACCTATTTTAGCCATTCGAGCTTGCCACTCTTTATTACCGTAAATAGCTACTTTTTTAAATTCTTTAGAGTGCTTAACACCTAACTTGAGGTCGTCCCACGCTGCGCGTAATTCCCAACCTTCAAGTTCGCTACCATCTATTAAGGCGTTTACAACTGGGTGCTTCACTTCGCCAAGAGCTGAATTTATCATTGGGGTAATTATTTTGTAGTCGTCGTGAGTAAGCGTACCAACGGCTTTAAGTTTTAAAAAAAACTCTCTTCCTGCACGTTCAAGACCAATCGATAAACCATGTGTTGTGTGTACCATTACTGCTCTCCTTAAATAGGCTGAGCGGTAAAAGTACACCTTCTAAAATTAATTAGTCCTGAACTAAATCAATAAATAATCTCAAATAAACGACTCAGTTACGCATTTTGTACGCGAGATATCTGGTTTTCTACATCAGTTAAATGGCCCGTTTTAAGCCATACTTTTGCACCATTAATTCCCGCTTTAACGTTAACGGAGCTATTAATAGGCACTCTTAACCAACTGTTTTTTACAAGAGTATCGGCTTGCTCTTCCAATGAGCCTTCAAGTACTAGCAGCTCTGCTCCACCTTTTGCGCTTATAACCATGCAGGCATTGGGCTCAAAGTGCAACAAGCTTACCTCTTCAAAGTCATCTTTGTATAAAGGGGTTACGGCTACATTGTTAAAACTAGGATGCGCCGTGCTTTGCATCAAGTCTGTTTGCAAACGCACGTGCGTTCGATCCCCTGGCTGAAACTGCCATAACTTTACAAATATAACGCAGCCATTTTCAGACCCCGGTTTGTGCTTTGATTGCGGTGGATTACGAATATAAGAACCTGCCGCAAAGTCACCATGTTCATCTTGAAATACCCCTTCAAGCACAACAAACTCTTCACCGCCTGTATGTACATGCGGCGAAAATTCACTGCCAGGTGCATAACGAACAATGGTCGTTGCGCGAGCAACTTCGTCGCCCACTCTATCGAGCGCTCGCCTATCAACCCCCGCCATTGGCGATGCAACCCACGGGAGCGTTTCGCTATGTACCACAACTCGTTGACTAAAATCGGCAGCAATTTTCATATTTGGCTCCTAACCGTAACTCCACTTAAATTTTAAACTAACAACCTAATTAACCAGCAACACTTGGGCGTTTTGCCACTTTTTCTTGCCATGCAACTAAATGGGTAAGCTCATTCGGGATTACTATTTGGGCAAATCCAGCAAATACCAGCCCAGCATACAATGTAATATCAGCAATACTAAACTGCTCACCGCCAACAAACGCCGATTGCGCCAATACATCATTAAAATAGCTAAACCCTTGGCGTGCTTTTTCGCCTTGTTTTTCACCCCAAGCCACATTTTGATACGTTTCAAGCTCTGGACCTAAGCCATCAGTTGCATGATGAAAGTAAGCTGCCACAGCGTCAAGCACCATAGATTCTGCGCGCTTTTGCATCATGTTAATTACTGCACGCTCTTTTGCGGTTTCACCCATTAAAGATGGGCCTTCAAATGTGGTATCAATATACTCAGTAATAGCGGTACTTTCTGATATAAACGTGCCGTCATCTAGCTCTAATACTGGCACACCTGCTAATGGATTTTTAGCTAAAAAGGCTTTTGTTCTGTGTTCACCATTTAATAAGTCAACAGGTACAAACTCAACATTCGCAGTGGCATTTTTTTCAGCTAAAGCGATACGAACACGAAGTGGATTTGGAAAGTTTTCTACATCATAAATTTTCATAGCAATCTCTACCTTTATTGTTTAGAAGTGAATTAACGGCAAACCTACCTACCGATAGGTAACTTATAATGTTAAACCAAATTTAAGTCAACGTTTAAATTAT
Organism: Pseudoalteromonas sp. FUC4; assembly: GCF_008370255.1. Lineage (GTDB taxonomy): Bacteria > Pseudomonadota > Gammaproteobacteria > Enterobacterales > Alteromonadaceae > Pseudoalteromonas. Next base: position 675,835 of record NZ_SEUI01000002.1, read on the forward strand.
TCTAATTTATAGGATTTAACTTAATTCGTAATAAAATTAGGGGGTTGCTTAAAAGTAAAAACGCTTGTAAATAACTATCTACTGGTCGATAATTTTACTATGCCAATTGCATTAAATAAGCGATCTATTATTGCGCTAAGAAAATAGTGCAATAACAAAGCAAAATTATGACAACTATTTGTTCTTTATGAATAATTTTTAACGCGGTTAGTGAGTTATTTAATGCGATACAATGATCATGTTTTAATAAAATTGGTATTGCTACGGATAGGAAATATTAAAAATGAGTAAAAAAGAAGCTTTATTAAAAGCCGCTGAAAACAAGGTGCGCCTTGGTGGGTACAGTAATTTTAGTTTTAGAGAGCTCGCCAGCGAAGTCGGCATTAAAAGCGCCAGTGTACACTATCACTTTGCGACTAAGGCCGATTTAGGTGCAGAGCTTGCTCATCAATATACTGATTCTTTTTTAGCTGCGTTAGGCGAGCCAAGCGAGCTTAAAGCAAGCGGTAAAAACCCTATTGATGTGTACACTCAGCTTTTTAGAAGTGCATTAGTAACCGACAAAAAAATGTGTTTATGTGGTTTACTAGGAGCTGAAAGCGATAGCCTTCCAGATAAAGTACGCCTTGAAGTAAAACGCTTTTTTAATCAAAACCTAACATGGCTTAGCGCTGCGCACTTAGCTAATGGTGAACTCAACCCTACTAAAGCGGCCATTCAAACAGTGAGCTTGCTTGAGGGCGCTATGATGATAAGCAAAACGCTCGACGATAATAGTTACTTTGAACTTGCAACTCAGTAAAACCTAAATTTAGTATACAAAAAAAGCGAGCTATTCATTATGAATAGCTCGCTTTTTTAATGCTTGAAATAACTTATGTGATTATTAAACCGCTGTTGGTTTAACTTTATGCTTAGAGTGCACAATTGCTAAAACAATTAAGCCAATCACTGTTATTACAGCGCCAATAGGTTTACCTAAATCGCTTGATAAGTTAAGACCAATTGCGGCAGTACCAATATAAGAAACCGTTACCGCTGTTGCTATCACAGCAGGAACACTGGCAATCCAATGGAATGTGCCACGGTCAAACAAGTACTTAGTGGCAAGCCATAATACGCTTGTAGAAAGCAGCATGTTTGAAAATGCAAAGTAGCGCCAAATTAATGAGAAATCGAGCTTCGTCATAAAGTACGCTATGGCAAGTATAGGTAACGCCACTAATAAGCGATTACGTAAACTTTGTGGAATATTAAACGCATCAACAACTGTTAAACGTAGTGAGCGGAACGCTGTATCACCAGAAGTAATTGGGAATACGGCTACTGCAATAATTGCCATTATACCGCCAAATACGCCTAAGTAACTGTTAGCTACATGGTTAACAACTAAACCTGGACCACCTTGATCAAGCAACGCTTTTAAGCCCGCGTAACCATCTGGGAACGCTGCAATACCAGCAAGTGCCCATACACAACCTACAATACCTTCACACATCATAGCGCCATAATAAACTGGACGTACGTATTTTTCGTTAGTTAAACAACGCGCAATAATAGGCGCTTGAGTAGAGTGAAAACCACTAATAGCACCACAGGTAATTGTTATAAATAACAGTGGCCATGTCGGCAATCCATCTGGGTTTGGCTCTAAAAAGTCATGTGCATGGTCAGCTTCAAAGTAAGCTAAAAAGTCACTTGGTACCGGTAAGTGCGGCGCATTAATAAGTAATGAAATAGCAATTGCCACTGTCATTACAATCATTAGGGCACCAAAAATTGGGTAAAATTTAGTAATGATTTTATCAATTGGTAGCAAAGTGGCTAAAAAGTAATACGCTAAAATAGCAAGTACCCAAAAGGTATTATTTGCCAGTATTGTACCTTCAAAAAAATCAAGGTTACTTAGCAAACCTGCAGGGCTCATAATAAATACTACACCTACAAAAAACAGTAGCATGGCAGTAAATACAAGCATAAAGCCTTTAAATACAACGTTGTAATAATGGCCTGCAATTTCTGGTAAGCTTTTACCGTCTTCTTTTATACTCATTACACCTGAGAAGAAGTCGTGTACAGCGCCACCTAAAACATTACCAAGTACAATCCATACTAGTGCAACTGGTCCGTATAAAGCACCTAAAATTGGGCCAAATATTGGACCTACGCCAGCAATGTTTAAAAACTGAATTAAAAATGCTCGTACAGGGTGAATAGCTACATAATCAACACCTTCGCTAAAGCGTTTTTGTGGTGTGTCAGCAGTCGAATCCAAGCCGGCTTGTTTTTCAACAAATGGGCTGTAAAACTTATAGCCCAGTATTAAAATAGTGAGGCAGATAAAAAAGATGATCATAAAGCACGTTTCTCTTTTTGTATTTTAGTTATAGAGCGCATTGTGTGTCGCCCCGCCTTTTCAATCCGTGAATAATCGACGAACGATAACAAAGCTTTAACCCTCAAACAATAAGACGTTTAGCTAATACAATAATCGATATAAGCCACTATTTACGCAACCTGCGCACTTAACACTCACTTATCGCTTGCGTCTTATTTTAGGCACAAAAAAAGCGGTTAAACTTTTACGTATAACCGCTTTCACACACAATATCTTTTTAAAGTGGGTTCATAAACTCACTAATTTGTTGATGCGTTAAAGTAGGTGTTGCACCAGAACTTTCGGCGACCATTGCTCCAACGGCACATGCAAAGTCAACGGCATATTGCGCGTCGTCGTTGCTACAAAGCTGATAAATTAGTGAACCTAAAAACGAATCCCCTGCGCCAACAGTGTCAATTACGCTAATTAAATAACCTGAATTATAAAAATTTTCGCCTTTGATTGTTAATAAAGCACCATGGCTACCTTTAGTTACACATAAGTAATCGGTATTTGTTTGCTGTGCTATAAACGCTAAATTTTGTTCAAGCGAATGAAACTTACAACCCATCGCTTTTGCTATTTCGTATAGCTCTTCATCGTTTAATTTAATAAAGTCTGCTTTATTCATTAAATCTACAAGTGTTTCTAGTTTGTAATGCGGCGCACGTAGGTTTACGTCAAATACTTTAAAGTTTGCTACATCAACGAGTTGATTTAATGTTGCTAAAGACGCTTCGCTTCGCCCAATTAGGCTGCCAAATACAAACACATCGCTACTTTTAACTTTACTAAGTAACTCATCGGTAAGCGCTATATTATCCCACGCAGTGTCTGCCACTATTTCATAGCTTGCAGAGCCACCACTGTCGAGTGTTACCTCAACCGTGCTAGTTTTTTTATCACTATTAATATCAATGTACTCGCAGCTTACGCCCTTGCTAGTAATTTCGCCTAGTAGCTCAGCGCCTAACTCGTCGTTACCAACAGCGCTGATCATGTCGGCTTTAATGCCAAGTGAATTAATGCGCACACACATATTAAGTGGCGCGCCACCTAAGCGTTTACCTGAATCAAAACAATCCCACAGCACTTCGCCAAAACAGCTAACACTTACGTTTTCGCTTGATTTATGATTAATTAAAATGCTCATAATTAGTTACTCTTTTGATCAAGTACGTTTTTCATAATGGCTTTAACTTTACTTGCAGGTGCATATAAAGCTTCAATGTTATTTTTGTAATGAGTAGTAAATTCATTTTGATCGCTTAAGTTACCAAATAAACTAGTAAGCGATAAAAATGCTAGCGGCTGTGTATGAGTTTTGACTGCAGCTTCATGCAGCTCACTTTGCATTGCATCAATAACTTCTAACTTATTGCCTTGCTCATCAACTTCTTTATCACTGTAAAAACACCATGCAGCAATTACAAGCGCAGCAAGAGAAACATCACGCCCATTCGCTAAGTTTTCGTTAATAGTAGCAATTAAAAATTTAGGAAGCTTTGCGGCACTTTCTGAGCAAATGCGCGAAAGGCTGTCTTTAATATTAGGATTAGCAAAACGCTCTATTAACGTATCTTTGTAACTTTCAAGGTCAATGCCTTCAAGTGGTTCAAGATTTGGCGTTACTTCTTTATCCATAAAAGCACGCAGGTATGTGGCAAATAATTCATCAGATACCGTTTCGTCAATAGTGCCGTAGCCATGGATTGAACCTAATAAACCAAGCACAGAATGCCCTGCATTTAGTAAACGTATTTTCATGGTCTCATAAGGCGTTACATCAGTAACAAACTGTGCACCAACAACGTCCCAATTTGGGCGAGAGTCACTAAATGTGTCCTCTATTACCCATTGTGTAAACGACTCACAGGTAATTGGCCACTCGTCGCTAACACCATATGCATCAACCACGTAATCAATATCACTCTTTTTAGATACCGGTGTAATACGGTCAACCATCGCATTTGGAAACAATACGTTTTGCTCAATCCACTCACTTAGGTCTTTGTCTTGCTCTGTGGCAAAGGCTAAAAGCATTTTGCGTGTTACGTTACCATTGTGCTGAATGTTATCGCACGACTGTACTGTAAATGCGCCTAAGCCTTGCTCTTTACGCAGTTTTAACGCTGCAGTAATGTAACCAAACGCTGTAATTGGGTCGTTTGGGTTATTAATGTCGTTAATAATATCTGGATTACTGTAATCAAACTCGCCCGTTGCAGGGTTAAAGTTGTAACCGCCTTCAGTAATAGTAAGCGACACAATTTTAGTATCGCTGTGTGCTAGCTTATTAATTACCGCTTGTTTGTCCTCTGGAGCAAACAAAAAGTCGATCATTGAGCCAATTACTTTGTTATCTATTTTACCGTCTGGGTGTCTAACAGTAAGCGTGTAAAGGTAATCTTGCTGCTTTAAAATATCACGCAGACCACGGTTACCCTCTAAAAGGCCAACACCACATATACCCCATTGCTCAGAGCCCGGAGTTTTTAAAAGCTCGTTAACATATACGGCTTGGTGAGCACGATGAAAACCGCCCACACCAATATGTACAATACCGGCTTTAACTGCGCTACGGTCGTAGGTTGGTGTATCAACATGGCTTGGTAATTGAGCCAAGCTCTGTTGGTTTAGCCCTGTAACTAGAGCGTCAGTGTGTTGATGTTGCGTCATGGTGTGACCTTACTAAACAAAGATAAAATATAAATTACGATACTGTATTACGATAAGTAATTACGATGCTGTATTGAGTACTTTATGGCGTTTTAACGACCAGTACGCAGTAACAAAATAAATAACAGTACAAATAAAACAGGCTATTTCGAACTGCGATTTATTAGCGCTGTACATACTCATAGTTTCACTGAAAAACATCACTTGGCTGGCAAATATAAAAATAATAACCAGTGAAACCGTAGAAACCGCATTAAGTACTTTGGTAAATACAGAGCTGTCAATTACTGGCTTTGGAATGTCTTTAGCCTCAGCTGCTTGATATTCTTTGATATCACGCTGCTCTTGCTCTTCTGCTGCAATCTCTTGTGTGTAATCGTCGCCGGCGCCATATTTTTTAGCTAAAAGCGTGTAAATAACAATGGTGAAAATCCACGTAGGAATAAACAAGTAGTAAAACGACATTACATCAATAGCATTTAAACCAAAGCCAAACACAAGCGCCAGCGCCCAAGATGCTATAGCCGGTACGCTGCGGGTAATGTTTTTATATTTAGCCCAGTAACGTGTTAGGCCAATTTTAGGAAATAACACATGTTCAGCAAACACAATGCCGCCTACTGGCACAACTAATAAGCCTGCGTAGGTAAGTAACGGAAGCATTTGTGAAAATACAAACGGGAAACACGCAATAATCACAGTTACAACACCTACAATAGCGGTTGTGCGTTCACGTGATTGATTAACAAATATAGATTGTGCTGCAAGGCCTGCACGATAAAGGTTTGCGTTAGCTGTAGTCCAACCGGCAATAATTACAATAACAAAGCCAGTCCAACCTAATGCATGGTATGCAACATCGCCCGGATCAAGTGATGAAATAGTTGTTTTAAGTAATACCGCAACGCCTGCGCCCATAATACCGGCAGAGATCCACGCTAAGTAATGACCAAAAAACATACCCACACCAGAAAACAAACCATAGCTTTTGCGTTTAGCAAATCTAAAAATAGCCATGTCGATTAAACCAAAGTGAGTAATTGAGTTAGCAGCCCATGCAAAGCCAATCACTTCTAATAGGCCAATGCCCTTTTCACCATCGGCGTTAGTGCCTGTCCATATGGAGGAGTCGCCTATGGTCATAAAGTCGCTAAAGCTACTTAAAGAGGTAGAACCTAATACGTGATTTGAAAGCTCAGGGAATAACGCGAACGAGCCTGCAATAAATATAACAAATAACCACGGCGCACACAGCTTTGAAAAGTCAGCAACCGTAGAAAAGCCATACATCGCAACAAATACAACAATAGAGCCAACAGCTAAAACAATGGCTACAAACCAAAAGCTATTTGGATACCAATCAAGTTGCGCAGGTATATCAAACAAAAACCGCACGGCGGTGGAGGATACCGTGATCATAGCGGCCGATATAACACTAAAAATAACCACGTTAGCCCAGTTATAGAGCTTGGTCATTGAGTTACCAGCAATTTTGTTTAAGTAGTTATATAAACTTAAGCGGGTTTCTACTGCAATGGGTGCAGTAATTAGCCACCAAGAACACATTGCTAACAGGTTACCTATTAATAAACCAAGTAGAATGTCGATGGTTGAAGCGCCTAATGCAACAAACGTTGCACCAATAACAAATTCAGTAGCCGCAACATGTTCGCCAGCATATAGCCCTGCAAAATGTTTCCAGCCGTGAAGCTTATTATTAGCAACAGGAAGTTGCTCTTCGTTTACATCTTTAAATGTTTGTGTGTGTGGACTCGTTGCCATGGTATTTCCTATTGTTAACAGCAAAGTACTTAATACCTAAATACTTCGCCTTTTATAATTTGGCTTATAAACGCATGATGTTTTGCCATGTTTTGTTTTATTTTTAGTAAAGCAAAACCATCTACATTTATATTTTGCGTTTGCTTGCCTGTCAGTGTGTAAGGCGAGCAAATCACGTTTAAAACTTTGTTTATTTAAAAAGCCGCGTGTTTACTGCTTTTTAAGCGCAGGGTATGCACTAAAAAAATCTTGCCAATGCGTTAAATGATCAACATTTGGGTAAGCACTGTGCACATGATTAACAGAGCCTTGCATATGTTGCCCACCGCTGTAATGCAGTACTTGCATATTGGCGTCAATTCCTGCATTTACGCCGGCTTTACTGTCTTCAATTACTAGGCAATGCTCTGGCTTTACACCCATTTGCTTAGCTGCATGTAAAAATAAATCAGGCGCTGGTTTACCACGCTTAACTTCGCTGCTGGTAAAAACCGTATCGCTAAAGTACTTACTTAAACTCACTACGCTCAACGCTTTTGCGGTGCGTGCTGGGCTGCTGCTAGTAGCTATACAAATAGGCACAGCTAAATTGTTAAGTACGTCTTCTATACCATCAGTTGTGGTTAGTCCTGTTTCAAATTCGTTTAATAGTGCCTCGCGGTAGTCACCTTCAAAGCTTTCAGGAAGAGTGACATTAAATGCATCCGCTATTTTTTGGCTTACTGTTTTAAAGTTGCAACCTAAAAAGTGTTGCTGTACATAAGCGCGGTCAATCTCAACGCCTTTTTCAACAAGCATATTAATGAGTACTTGTGCGCTTAAAATTTCGCTATCAATAACAACGCCATCACAATCAAATATCACTAGCTCAATATTAGTATTCATCTTGTCACCTTATTAAAACTGTTTGGTTTAGCTAATTTAAGTATAACGAGTTAAGCGCGATTAATATTGTGCAACTTTTTAGTGCAACTCAGTAATGAGCATAAGCTCACCGGTTGAGCATATTCCCTTTATTGCGCGAATATGTCAACACACTGTAAGTATAAAACGCACCAGCTTGGTAAAAATACCGCCAGATAAAACTAAAAACCTTTGTATTTAATAAATTTTATAAAAGCATATTGCGACTAAGGTCGTAGTAAAAAATTACATTAATGTAAAAAGTGTATCTGCAAACTCATTTCATCTGTTTTACAAATCACATCAATCTAATTAATCAGTTTTACCGAAGTTAATAAAATCAATACTATCGTTAACAGATTAACAGCCTGCACCACTGCCGGCACTTTTAAATAGATGAGGTCGACAATGAATACTCAAATAAACAAAACAAAATTAACACTAACTGCACTAGCACTTGCAATGGCATTACCGGCAAGCGCAGCAACAACACTTACTAAAGATAACGGCGCAGCTGTTGGCGACAACCAAAATTCAATTACTGCAGGCGAACGTGGCAGTGTATTACTAGAAGACGTGCAACTAATTCAAAAACTACAACGCTTTGCACGTGAGCGTATTCCTGAGCGTGTTGTGCATGCTCGTGGTACTGGCGCACACGGTGTGTTTGTAGCATCAAAAGAGCTAGACGATTTAACAATTGCAGCACCGTTTGCACAAGCAGGTAAAGAAACAGACGTATTTGTTCGCTTTTCATCTGTAATCCACTCTAAAGGTAGCCCAGAAACACTGCGTGACCCACGTGGCTTTGCAACTAAGTTTTACACAGACCAAGGTAACTGGGATTTAGTAGGTAATAACTTACCTGTGTTCTTTATTCGTGATGCAATCAAATTCCCAGACATGGTGCACTCTTTAAAGCCATCTCCGGTTGATAACATTCAAGATCCTAACCGTGTATTTGATTTTTTCTCGCATGAACCAGGTTCTACACAAATGCTAACGTGGGTTTACAGCGACTACGGTACACCAGCAAGTCTTCGTAAAATGGACGGTTGGGGTGTACATGCATACAAAATGATTAATAAATCGGGTGATGTTAAATACGTTAAGTTTCATTGGGTAAGCCAGCAAGGCATTGATAACCTTGACGCAAAAGAAGTGGCAAAAGTACAAAGCCAAAACTTTCAACATTTAACACAAGATTTATACACTGAAATAAACAGAGGCAATTTCCCAAAATGGGATCTGTACATTAAAACGCTTGATCCATCGCAGCTTGATGACTTTGATTACAACCCGTTAGATGCAACAAAAATGTGGTTAGATATTAAAGAAACTAAAGTAGGAACAATGACCTTAAACCGTATGCCAACTAACTTCTTCCAATCTACGGAACAAGTAGCAATGGCACCGGCAAACATTATTCCAGGTATTGAGCCATCAGAAGACCGTTTATTACAAGGTCGTATGTTTTCTTACGCTGATACACAAATGTACCGCCTAGGTGCTAACCACCAGCAATTGCCAATTAACCGTGCAAAAGTTGAAGTGGTTAACTACAACCAAGACGGCGCAATGAACATTGGTAACACAACAAGCAATGTGAACTACCAGCCAAGCCAAGAAAACGTAGCTGAAAACCCAATTGCACGCAGAAGTAATACAGAGCTTAAAGGCTTTGTACAACAAGCAGCAATTAAAAAGCAGCAAAACTTTGCTCAAGCAGGTGTTTTATACCGTGGCTTTAGCAAACAAGAACGTACAAACCTAATAAATAACCTAGCAGGCGATTTAGGTAAAGTGCAAAACAGCAGTGTTAAACACAAAATGCTTAGCCACTTTTACAAAGCAGATAGTGAGTACGGTACACGCTTAACTAAAGCTGTAAACGGCGACCTTAAAATGGTTAAACAACTAGCCGCTAAGCTTTAATAATTTACCCAACCTAGAGGAAGGGCTGACTCCCCCTTCCTCTTTTTTAAAAAAGGTAAACCGTATGCGTAATTTACTTATTATAATTACTATAATGATGAGCTTTTCAAGTTTTGCCAATGAGCCGCAAAGCCCTGTAAATGAGCCAACAACCGCCCAAACACAATACCAAAGCTTATTTGCTTATTACTTTGCCGCAGCACGCACCGACGACACCGCAGTAATAGAGCAATTTGTAGATGCCGGTATTCCTATCGACAGCTACAACAACAAAGGCTACACCGCGTTAATGATTGCCACTTATCACGGTAATAAAAACACGGTAAACACGCTTTTACACTTAGGTGCTAATGCCTGCATGGAAGACAACCGAGGCAACACTGCACTTATGGCCGCTATATTCAGAGGTGAATTTAGTATTGCTAAAACACTCGTATCACTTGATTGCGATAACGCGCATCAAAACAAAGCCGGTCAAACAGCCGAGCAATTTGCACAAACATTTGGTCAACAAAAAGTTATAGAGTTACTAGCACAGGTAAATAATGCAAAATAATCTGCACGCAACAAAAAGCCCTAAAATAATAGGGCTACTTTGTTTATTAAAATTTACTACTTAATTTTAATAGTCTGTCTTACTACTTAATTAATACATGTTAAAAACGATACGTTACTGAAGCACCTAACGTTTGAGGATTCACTACTGCAACATAACCTGTTGGGTAGGGACCACTTGCAGGCTCAACTGACGTAAATGCTTCTTCATCTAATGCATTATTAATAAAAGCACTCACTAACCAATGATCGCTGTTATAGCTTATTGTTGCACGCGTAATTGTATAACCTCCGGCAACACGCTCTTCTGTATTAGTTAAATCTCCATAGTAATCGTCTACATAATTAGCGCTCACATTTAACTTTAAGCTGTCTGTAAGCCAATGCGATAAACCTAAACTTGCAGTTAACTCTGGTGCTGAGTTTAATTCGTTACCCACTGCATCTGAATAAGTCGCTGATTCATCTATTTTAGTTTTTAACAAACCTAGCCCTGCATGTAACTGCCATTGCTCACCTAACATGCTATATGCTTCAAGCTCTAAGCCATAGCTATGCGCATCGTCAATATTAGTGATTTTTCGACTTGAGCTTAAAGCTTGATAACCATTAAAGTTATTGTAAAAAATATTAGCACTAATATTTAAATCACCATTATTTAGTACGCTACGCGAGCCTACTTCATAGGTATTTACTGATTCTTGCTCGTAGTAATAGTATTCTTGTGCAGCAAAATCTAAGGCACCACCACCTGCGTTATAACCACGACGAGCACTTGCCGATAAGGTCGTGTTGTTAGTTACTTTATATTGAACAGCTACCGTAGGTAATTTTATCGTATTAGAATTATCTAATTGCTCAACTAACCTACTGCCGCCAAAAGCCATATCAAAATTACGAAGTTGTTCTTCACGCTCAACTCGCAGCCCCGCTGTTAACGTAAGCTCATTTGTTAACTCAAAGCTTGTTTCGCCATAAATTGCTTTAGAGTCACTACTATCGTCACCAAAATAATTGGTTGCACCAACGCTTTTAAAGTCTTGTTCACGGTCAAAATAAGCAATACCTACAAAACCCGAATAAAAATCACTATTTAAGCCAAAATTTAATTTACTATCAATTGTGATATTTTTTTCATCCATAAAAATATCAGACTCCGCACTGGCAAGTGCCTCATATGCTTCAAAGCCCCATTCATAATCCATATAAGCGAGTAATATATCGAACGAAAAGTTATCATTTATTTTATAATCAATATTTACCTGAGTCGTGTCTGACTGGGTATCCATATCGCGCTGAAATAAAGGCACATAATCAAACGGTTCATCACCTTCAAAGTACTTACGACCTGTATTACCCTCTTCACTGTAGGTAGAGTAAGTTAGCTGTACAGCTAAATCTGTTGTTGGGGTATACAGTAATTTTGCACGCGTACTACTGGTATTAAGCTTATTTAAGTTTTTATCTGTTGGATTGGTTCCATGTATCGTTGGGTTGCTAAAGGTTTCACCATTTACATATTGAGTAGACAAACGAAATGCTAGTACATCCTCAATTAAAGCCCCCGAAACAACAGCGGCTGTATCAAGGTAACTATCTTGATTTCTATACCCAACGCGTACAGCACCTTCAAAATCTTGTGTTGGTGCTTTGGTTGTCATATAAACTGCACCACCAATGCTATTACGACCATTGCTAGTTGACTGCGGTCCACGGTATACCGCTATTTGATCTATATCCCACAAACCTGTATCACCGGTTAAATCAGCTACAAACGGCTGACTTACACCATCAACAAGCGTTGATACTCTTGCTTTAGAGCCACCACTAAATGAGTTGAAACCTGTTGCACCACCATTACCCGACACACCGCGCATATCTGGCACGGCTCCAGTAAGTACCACTACATTTGCCATTTCTGCCAAAGCTTCTGAAACAGAACCTAGTTGTCCATTTTCTAATAGTGACTTATCTACCACGGCAACCGATGTAATCGTATCTTTGAGTGACCTTTCGATTTTTTCGCCTGTTACAATAATTGTATCTATTGATTCTCGACTTGTTTCATCAGCAAATGCATTGCTTTGAGCTAATAACAAAGAGCCTGTAATCAGTAGTGAAAGTTTATTAGGCTTAAATGAAGCTACCACCGTTATTTCCTTTTATGGATAGTTGTTTTATTTCTCGAAAAAATAGCACAAACACACACTTGTTGCAATTGAGTTTAATTATCATTTAGAATAGCAATACCATTAATGAGTGTTTTAATTTATGTTGCAACTTACCCTTTCTCTTATTTTATTTACTGCTACATCCCTGTTTTATCTTAGTAACCGCCACCAACGACTTCTAAGCAAACCCATTAATAAAAGTTGGCGCAAGCTCGCATTTATCCTTTTTGTTATTGCAATACCATTAGCCTTATATGCTTTTTCTAATGCGGCAGCCGTATTTTTTATCATTTTAATGATAATGCTCGCTTTAATAATAATTCCGCTCGTAAGCCTGATTAAACACAAGGAAGTAAAATAATGTCATCTGCACAAAGGCAAAAAATAAAACCAACTTGGCTTGGCAAAAGTTTGGCAGGTTGTTTTTTAGGGCTAGCGCTTGCGTTTATTCTCGTTGCTTTTTTTGCATGGTACGGAGCGGGAGGCATAGATGCGCCCGACAAAGTGCAATTTAATATGTGGATGATACCCATTTTATGGTTAACTATTTTTAGCTTTACCTACCTGTTTAGTTCGGCAAAAAATGCTTGGCTGACGCTTGGGGGATTAAATATAACGCTATATAGTTTATTTATAATTTTAAGGAATTGGCTATGAGAGTAAGAGCCGATATTTTGCGTACCTACCAAGGCGTGCATACATGGACAGGAATAATTGCAGGTTTAGTACTTTTTATAGGTTTTTATGCTGGTAGTTTAACCATGTTTAAACACGAATTAGCACAGTGGGCAAAACCCGCCAGCGCACCAGTGACTACACCACACACTAACAATCACCAAACATTAGTTAACCAAGCAATCGCTAAGTACCCTGAGCAAATGGGCAATGGTTTTTCTCTCGACTTATTAACAAATCAAGCGCCACTATCTTGGTATAGCCAAGGTAAAGAGCGCGGAATGAAACTTGATAATCAATTACAGGTGCTCTATTTAAACCAGCAAAATGATCTTGTAATACAGCAACAAAATGAGAATAAACTTGCAGATTTAATAGATTACTTACATCGAACCGCAGGGTTTGCAGGCGAAATTGGGCACGACCAATCGGGCGTATATATACTTGGTATTGCATCTGCGCTGTACTTTTTAGCATTGGTGTCTGGCGTAATTATTTTACTACCTACGCTTGTAAAAACCTTTTTTGCAATTCGAAAAGAAAAAGGCGCCAGTCGCTTTTGGCTCGATAGCCATAATTTAGTTGGGATCGCCAGTTTGCCTTTTCATTTAATTATAGCGTTTACTGTGGTGGTATTTGCATTTCATGATCTGGTTTATGATGGTCTATCAGCATTTTATGACGATAAATCCTTTTTTCAACGACCTGCCCCAGCAGCACATAATTATCATATTGCAAACTTACCAAGCATAAATAAGCAGCTCTTAGCGGCAAAAAACTACGCCCCAGGTTATGAGCCAATTCACATTACATTTAATCGTTTAAATACAAACAGTCCTACAGCAACATTAAAAATGAGTAATAGCAGCGCTGTCGTTCGCGGACCTGATACCGACTACTTATTCTTACACCCCTATACATTAGAAGTACTTAACTCAAGCTACCCGCAAGGAGATGATGGTGTTTGGGGTAACATAGTAGGTAGTTTCTTTTCACTTCACTTTGGTACTTATGGAGGTGAATGGGGACGTTGGGGGTATTTTGTTATGGGACTACTTGGCGCATTCTTATTTTACTCTGGTAACTTATTATGGCTAGACAAGCGCTTTAAACAAGATGCCAACAAACGAAGTACACGATTTATGGCAAATTTAACAATTGGTGTTTGCTTAGGGTCAATGATTGCAGTGGTTGCCACTTTATTACAAGCTAAATGGATTAACCAATATATGGGTAACGCAAATTACAGTTATCTCTATAGTTACTATTTGGTATTTTTTGCCTTTGTTGCCTATACCTTTTTTAAAGGAACTCATCACGCTAGCTATTGGGGCTTAATGGGTATTGCACTTTTATCTGCTGGAATGGGAGTTTCAACACTTATACAGGCTTTATTAGCTGATGATTTTTTAAAATATTATCAAAGCGGTTTTGTTGATATTAGCGCTGCAGTATTTGCGTTCATATTTTATCATTGTGCAAAAAAAGTTAGAAATAAATCAGTAAGCTATGCAGTTATACCTGCAAAATTATAAAGAAAAATTTAATAAGGCGTATTGCACGCCTCATTAAAGGTATAAATTTAGATTTAAAATATAAAATCATTAAACCATTAAATATCAGCACCTTAAAAGAGTTAACTAAAATAGATTAGTTTACTGTGCGTTTAGGCTTTTCTCGCGTTACAAAGTAGCAAATTAGCGAGCCCACTGTTACCAGTACTACCCCTTGCCAAAACGAAGCACTCAGCGTAATAGATAAATACAGCGCCGAAATAATAGTAGAAAACACCGGTGTAAAGTACGAAAGCGTACCCAACAGCATTAAGTTACCGCCAATAATAGCTTGATTCCACAGTGCATAACCGCTCCCTACTACTACACCGGCTAATAATAACGTCATGCTTGAGCTGAGTGAAAACGTTAATGGCGCTTCATTACTAAAACCATATTGCGCCCACAAACTCATTGCCGTAACAGTAAAAAATAGCGTAATAGCATTTTTACCATTACTCAGCTTTTGCGTCACTACACAATAAATAGCCCATATAAACGCAGCAGCTAATGCCATTAGATAAGTAGCAGGGTTATCTGCAAAGTTAGTAACAAGCGTATCGAGAGACATTTCTTGATCGCCCGTAATGCACCAAGCAACACCTAAAAAAGCAATAATTATGCTTGGGTAAACCCAGTAACTTACTTTTTTACGACCAATAATAATAGAGAGTAATATTGTTAGCGTGGGCCATAAATAATTAATAACCGCCATTTCCATCGCCTGATGACGACTATTTGCCATACCAATAGAAAGTGCCAAACAAATTTCGTAAGCTACAAATAATAAAGTACCTACTACCAAGTAGCGTTTCGAAAAACCACTAAACTTGGGCACTCCCATAACCAAAATTAAAAATATCGCACTGACAGAATACATAGCCGCAGCACCGCCAATGGGGCTAAACAACTCAGAAATATCCCGTAGTAATGCCACTAAGCAGCTCCACAGTAATATTGCAGCGACTCCATACAGTGTATATTTATTTTTGCTTATAAAATCCATTTGCCAACCCAAAAGTACTACTCGTAAATTTGAAACTAAACTAACAGTAATTATTTAATTAAACAATAAGGGTCTGTTGATCTTTCAAGGTTAAATTTACAGCAGTCTGTTTGGTATTTAGGCAAGGCAGAGCCTATATAGTGTGGTTATTCCCCATTAATGGGCGATAACGTAGCATTAATGCCAAACAGGCGCTGCCCAAAGGGTTCTTCCTAGGGGCTATTTACTCTTTGTTGCCTACATGGATGTAGGTAAGGGGCGTGAGCAGGACGCGGAAGCTTTGCTCGGTTTTTACTTAGCCCACTAGGTTACAAACCTCGCGCCGCGATTAAATAGCCCCTAGTTTGAACAAATTTTAATCCGCAAAGATCAACAGACCCTAAAGTTAATAGATTAAACCTCTCGCCTGTTTTTAACATTCACCCTTTTTAGTAATTGACCTTTTGGTCAGTAAAGCTACAATCAATCAATACGTTAAACACGCAAACTCTATAATGACCACACAAATAAAACCAAATAAAAAAGAAGTGACACGCGAGAAAAACCAAAAACTAATTTTAGATGCTGCCGAGCAATTGTTTTCGCAATTAGGTTACGACGGAGCAAGTATGAGCATGGTTGCTAAAGAAGCGCAGGTGCCAAAAGCTAATATTTTGTATTACTTTAAAAGTAAAGATGGCCTGTACGAGTCTGTGATCGACCGCATAATAGCTAATTGGAACTTGGGGCTTGATAACGTCACAATTAACGACGATCCAGCCACCGTGCTTTATAACTACATTAAAAGCAAAGTAATACTTGCCGTAAATCAGCCAATGCAATCTCGCTTATTTGCCAGTGAAATACTGCGCGGTGCCCCTTATTTACAAAACTACTTTAGAACCAATACCCGCCCTTGGGTTAAACAAAAGGTTGATGTACTTCAAGCATGGATGGACGCAGATAAAATGGATAAGGTTGACCCCTACCATTTGCTCTTTACTATTTGGTCTACCACGCAATATTACGCCGACTTTCAGGCTGAGGTTTTACTCGTAATGAACAAATTAGAGTACGACAAAACCGATGTGGCACAGATTACGCAATCAATTGCCCACATAATTTTAAAAGGTATTGGTCTTAAAATACCCGAGCAAAGTGAGACTTAACCCATGACATCCTTTACTACACCCGATTTATTTGACGATCATCGCGATAACGTACAAGTAGCAGACAGCGGCCTTTATCACTTTGGTAAAAAAACCACGTTTTATGGCAAAGTAGTTACCGTTACCTGCCCAGAAGACAACTCTTTTGCCGCCGATATATTGCATGAAAATGGTGAAGGTAAAGTATTAGTTATAAACGGGTTTGCGAGCAAACGCTTTGCGTTTATAGGCGATATTATGGCTGAGCGTGCCTTAAGTAATGGCTGGGAAGGCGTAATAATAAATGGCTGTTGCCGAGATATAGAAATACTTGCCACGATGAACTTACCTGTAATGGCGCTAGGCTCTACACCGCGTAGTACCTTAAAGCGCGGCTTTGGTGATAAAAACCAAGTTATTACCATGCTTAGCACCACCATAGAACCTAACGATTGGGTTTACGCCGATATTAACGGTTTAATCATCAGTAAAACGCCCCTTATTTAGCACTCAAAACCATATAAATAAGGACCAACTTGGTGCACCCTTCGCACCAAGTTGGTTTGTTTTAACTCATTTTAGTGTCACTATTTTTATAGCCCACATTTATAAATCTCATACAACCCGCCAAAACCTGACCAATTGGACAGGATTTTAATTTATGGCATTCCTCTTGCTTAGTCTAAGCACTATAAAATCAAAACTACCGATTAAAAAGCACAGCTTTAACAATTGCATTAAATTAGTGATCTATTATAACGCGAAGAAAATAGCGCAGTGAGTGCGCTATTTAATCCGATAGACTGTTCATGTTTTTAATAAAATTGGTATTAAAATAATAATAGCCAGCCTGCTTTTTAATCACTGTTAACTTAATAAGTAAGTACTTGGTCAGTTTTATTATAATGAGCTGCAAATGAGTGATAAAAAAAACAACAAAGGTATATTTTGCAATCACGGTCCTACCCTGTGGCAAACAAGCCACTCTGGAGTGCTTGCAAACAATCGCTTAGCTGTAAAAGATGTATTTGCAGTAAGAGGCGAGCGTAACAGTGCTGGTAACCCACAATGGTTTAAAACAGCTAAACCGGCTCAAAATACGGCAAGCTCGGTTAATAAGCTTATGACCGCTGGTTGTAACTTTATAGGCTTTACCCATACTGACGAGCTGGCTTATAGCTTAGAGGGTAATAATATACATTATGGCGCTGCGCAAAATCCTAAATTAAAAGGGCATGCTTGCGGTGGTTCGAGTATGGGGTCTGCTGCTGCAGTTGCTGCAAACTTAGCTGATATTGGCTTAGGCACCGACACTGGCGGCTCAATTAGAATACCCGCCAGCTATTGTGGTTTATATGGCATAAGGCCAAGCCATAACGTGATTGAAAAAGACGGCCTAATACCCTTGGCTCCGCCTTTTGATACCATAGGTTGGCTTACCCAAAGCGCCGAGCTATTAAGCGATGTAGGTAATGTACTGCTACCAAATCAAGCTATTAATAACGTTGATAGCTTAGTTATTTGTGAGCCGTTATTTGAACTCGTTGACCCTGTTTTACAAGCCCCACTTAAACAATTGCTTGAAAAAACCAAGCCTAATTTTAAGCACCATAAAGAATTTGAACTACCTAACAGCAGCTTATTAAGCGAACTTGCTGATAGTTTTAGAGTACTGCAAGGGCGAGCAATCGCAAAAACGCATAAAGATTGGCTTCAATTGCCGGGGCAACTTCCCCAGTTTGCTCCTGCAATTGCGGCACGTTTTAATATGGCGCTTGCCCTAACTGATCAAGAAGAACAAGAAGCACTAAAAGTACAAATCCAATGGCAAACACTAATAGCTAAAAACCTAAATACAAACAGCTGTTTATTTTTGCCAACCACCCCCACAACCGCACCTAAATTAGGCGCCGACACAAGCGCCTTACGCATGCAAATTATTACGCTTTCGGCAATTGCGGGCCTTAGTGGCTCAGCGCAAGTGCATTTACCGCTGGCTGATTTAACAAATGATCATCCGTATGGTTTTTCATTAATGATGAGCCACGGTAACGATAAAAGCTTACTTGCTTGCGTTAAGCACCTAGCTGCACACTTTAAACAAGGCACAACGGCATGACCACACACAACATTGCATTTACCGCATCTCACTTTTCAGCCACTGAGGCGGGTATAAATATATTACAACAAGGCGGTACAGCTACCGAGGCTATGGTCGCGGCTGCCGCTGCTATTAGTGTTGTATATCCACATATGAACTCAATTGGTGGCGACAGCTTTTGGCTTATCGATAACCCAAATCAAAAAACGCCCACTGCTATTGACGCCTGCGGCCGCGCAGCAACTAATACAACGCCCTATAACACGCTCACACAAATACCAGAGCGCGGCGGATTAAGCGCACTAACTCAAGCGGGCACAATACGCGGCTGGCAAAAAGCGCTTGAACTAGATGAGCATGCAGCACTACCACTGTTAAACATTTTAGCACCCGCTATTGAGCTTGCTCGCGAGGGTTTTACGGTTACAAAAAGCTTGCAAGCAGGCTGCGAAAAGCTAGCCGTTGCTAACAATACTAATAACGCGTTTAAAAGCCTCTACATACCCAATGGTAAGCCCTTGCAAGCAGGTCAACATTTTAAAAACCCTAAACTTGCAGCAACGTTTGAATACCTAGCAAAACATGGTTTAAACGCATTTTATGAAGGCGCACTTGCTAACTCATTTGCCGCCGACTTAGCAAAAGCAGGCAGCTCAATCACCGCAGGTGATATTGCAAATACAAAAGCTGAGGTCGTTACCTCGCTAAATGCAAACCTCAGTGGTATTAATTGCTACAACTTACCCGCGCCAACACAGGGCGTGCATTCACTACAAATAATTGGTGCCGTAAATAAGTTAAAGCATTTAGCTAAAACCGATGCCGACTGGACGCACTTAATTGTTGAGGCAACTAAACAAAGCTTTACGCACCGCCCTACCCTTTGGGCTGATCCTGAAGTATTAGGGGATGATTATAAAAACGCACTAACCGATGAATGCTTAAGCCAACTTGCTAACAATATTGATATGAGTAAAGCCAAAAAATGGCCATTTAACGCAGAGCCTGGCGATACCGTGTGGATGGCTGCAAAAGATAAAAACGGGCAATTAGTAAGTTTTATCCAAAGTATTTACTGGGAATTTGGCAGCGGAATACTAATGAGCGAAGGCGGCTTTGTGTGGAATAACCGAGGTTTAAGCTTTAGTTTAAACAATGAAGATATTGATGCGAGTAACAATATTAACGCCCTTGCGCCAAATAAAAAGCCGGCTCATACACTTAACCCAGCAATGGCAAAGTTTAGCGATGGTCGTCGACTTGCTTACGGAACAATGGGCGGTGAAGGGCAACCACAAACCCAAGCCGCTGTTTTTGCAGGCTACGCATGGCGAAATAAATCAATAAAACAAGCAATTAGCGACCCTCGTTGGTTACTTGGACGTACATGGGGCGATACAAGTACAAATTTAAAAATTGAAAAAGGGTTAGTTTTTCATATAGAACATGAATTAAATCAACGTGACCACGATTGGGTAAGCGTTGATAATAATAACGAAATGATGGGGCACGCTGGGGCTATTTTAGATACACCTACAAGCCTTGAAGCTGCAACAGATCCTCGTTCAGATGGACGTGCAACAGTAACTACAGCAGGAACACAATGTCAGAAATAATAAACCAATGGCCAATAGTAGCGGCCTTAATAGCAACCGGTATTTTTGCCGGAATTTTAGCAGGACTTTTTGGTGTAGGCGGCGGTATTGTTATCGTTCCTGTGCTGTATTTTTTACTGCAAGGTTTTGGCGTAAGCCCAGAGTCGGCAATGATGATAGCCACTGCCACATCACTTGCAACCATAGTACCTACTTCGCTTTCATCTATTCGCTCGCATCATAGCAAAGGGAATATTGACCTTGCGCTAATAAAATACTGGGCACCGTTTATATTAGTTATGGCGGTAGTCGGTAGTATTATTGCTCATTCCGTTCGCGGTAACGCATTAGTGAGCATGTTTGCCTGCATTGCCATTTTGGTAAGCCTTAATATGTTATTTAGAGCCGGCGCACCCGCGCTTGTAAAACAACTGCCAGGTAAATTTGGTCAAGGCGTTATGGCAAGTATTGTAGGTGGTTTGTCGGTAATGATTGGCATAGGTGGCGGTACTATTGGCGTACCTATGCTAAACGCATTTAATGTACGCGCCCATGTTGCAGTAGGAACTGCGGCCGTTTTTGGTTTATTGATTGCGCTACCTGGTGTTATTACCTTATTAAGTATTGGCACAACGCCAACCGATGCTCCCCTAGGTACGTGGGGGTTGGTTAATCTCCCGGCCTTTTTTCTTATTATTCCGCTGACTATTTTATTTGCACCTATTGGCGTAAAAATTGGTAGCAAGCTGGACCAAAAACAACTAAAACGCGCTTTTGCCGTTGTCTTAATGATAACCGGCATTCGCATGCTCATTCAGACTCTGGGAGCCTAAAATATGTTTAATAACACGCAAGTTCAAACCTTAAACCCACCACAGCGTTTATTAATGGGACCAGGTCCAATTAATGCAGATCCTCGTGTTTTACGTGCTATGTCGGCGCAACTTATCGGTCAATACGACCCAGTAATGACCGGTTTTATGAACGAAACCATGGCGCGTTACCGCGAAATTTTTAAAACTAAAAACGAATGGACCATGCTAATAGATGGCACATCGCGCGCGGGTATTGAAGCCGTATTATGCTCAATTTTACGCCCAGGCGATAAAGTACTAGTGCCAATTATGGGGCGCTTTGGTCACCTACTTGCTGAAATAGCAGAACGCGTTGGCGCAAAGGTGCACACAATAGAAGTACCGTGGGGCGAAGTGTTTACGCCAGAACAAATCGAAAAAGCCATTGTTGATGTAAAACCCCATGTACTTGCTATGGTACAAGGCGATACATCCACCACCATGAACCAACCTCTTGAGCATATTGGCGATATTTGCCAAAAGCACGATGTACTATTTTATTGCGATGCCACCGCATCTATTGTGGGTAACGAACTTCCTGCCGATGAGTGGAAGCTCGATGCACTTTCTGTTGGCCTACAAAAGTGTTTAGGCGGACCTTCTGGGTCAGCGCCATTAACACTAAGCGACAAATGCGCCGAGTGGATCCAAAAACGTAAAAAGGTAGAAGCAGGCATTCGCACTGCCGATCATACCGATGGCACAGAACCCTTTGTGCGCTCTAACTATTTTGATTTAGGTATGATCATGAATTACTGGGGAGAGGAGCGCCTAAATCATCATACCGAAGCCACCAGCATGCTGTACTGCGCCTCAGAATGCGCCCGCATAGTCATTGAAGAAGGCGTGGACAACTGCGTAGCGCGCCACAAATTACATGGCGATGCCATGCTAACCGGCATTCAAGCACTGGGCTTAAATGTATTTGGCGATTTAACGCATAAAATGAACAACGTACTGGGTGTTTATATACCCGAGGGCATTAATGCCGTTCACGTACGCGGGCAAATGCTAACCGATTTTGGAATAGAAATTGGCACCTCGTTTGGACCACTTCATGGCAAAATTTGGCGTATTGGCACTATGGGCTACAACGCCCGAAAAGATACCGTACTACAAACACTTGCAAGCTTAGACGCTTGTTTGCATGCCAACGGTTACAAAGGTCCTAAAGGCGAAGCCGCCATTGCCGCCCTCACTCACTATAAATAAAAAAAGGATTTAGCATGACGATTGTAAGCCCCATTTTAAAGCCTTTGTTAAACAAAGAACTTGCTGATGAATACGCAACACGCGCTTTATCTCGCTGTAAAACTCTCAGCGCACTATCGCAAATGCAAGGTGGTATTCACCGCGTGTACTTATCAAAAGAGCACAAAGAGTGTAACGCCGTTACTGCATCATGGATGGTTGAGGCAGGCATGCAATCGTGGCAAGACGAAGTGGGCAACCTTTGGGGTCGGCTTAAATCATCAAACCCACATGCTAAACGTTTAATTATAGGGTCACACCTCGACACCGTACCAAACGCAGGTGCGTTTGATGGTATTTTAGGTGTACTACTGGGGATAGAAATTGCAGCGCTTGCAAATAAGTTAAAGCTCGACTTACCCTTTCATTTAGATGTAGTGGGCTTTTGCGATGAAGAAGGCACCCGCTTTGCCACAACTTTAATTGGCTCAAAAGCCCTCGCTAACGAATTTAACCCACAGTGGCTAAACATTGAAGACACAAACGGCATAACTATGCGCCAAGCCATGCTCGACTTTGGCTTAAATCCCAACGACTACGCAAAAGCCGCACTAAATAAAAGCGAATTACTAGCTTACTGGGAAACTCATATAGAGCAAGGTCCGGTACTCGAATCGGTTAATCAGGCGTTAGGCGTTGTAACGGCTATTGCAGGGGCAAAACGCGCCATGCTTACCCTAACAGGCCAAAGCGGTCATGCAGGTACAACCCCTATGAATTTACGTCAGGATTCGTTAGCAGGCTGCGCCGAATTAGTAACCGAAATTGAAAAACTAGCAAGTAATGCTAAAAATGGCGAAGTTGCCACCGTAGGGCAAATACACTCTCGCCCTGGGGCTACAAACGTGATCGCAGGTAAAACAACCATAAGCCTAGACGCACGTGCACAAAGCGACACCGATCTCGCTAATTTACTAAGCGCCATACAAAGCAGCGCACAATCTATAGCAAGCAAACGCAATTTAACGCTCGATTGGCAATGGACGCATGCCGCTGATGCTGTTGCGTGCGACACCACTATTCAACATTTATTCACCAATGCATGCAAACTCAATAACCAAGCATCGCCTTCACTTGCCTCTGGTGCAGGGCACGATGCAATGGCAATCGCTCCAATTTGCCCCGTTGGCATGTTATTTATACGCAGCCCTGGCGGTATAAGCCATCACCCAGCAGAAGCCGTTATCGACAGCGATGTAACAAAGGCACTCAGTGTGATGTACAGCGCGCTTTTACTTTACGTGAAAGAGTATGGGTGATTTTAAGGTAATCGAGTAAACCAAGTATATTAACTTGGTATGCTTAGGGGCTTAAACCTCCTCAAAGTCATTTGGAGGTTATTACTGAAGGCAGGTAAATACAGGAAAACACAGGAATATACGTTATTTAAAGTAGCTTTATCGAGCTGCCCTTTGCTCTTTTAGGCTAAGGCGTTTATGTGAGCTATATACATGTTGAATGTTTGTACCATTGACCAAATATGCATCCATTTCAACGGTAATTAGCCCCGATAATGGCTTGATTTCTAAAACACCCAACTCACCTAAATTTGCAGATAGCAAACTATTATTCCTAAAAGCGAACAAAGTTTTGTCAGTATCTCGTAAGTCACCATTCGCGTATAATTTAGCACCACTAAACCAAGCGTTAATTATTTTAACTTTGATTGATTTAACGGTAAATTCAAAGGATTTTCTCATCAGATCTCCATACCCAGAAAATGTAATTATTATACTTTGTGTTCTTATGTGTTTGGCGCACAACCACTTTCTTTTAATACCCGCTTAGTCGATGCTGGGTAATTTTTTAGTGCAGCCAAAGGACGAATTGGCCGCTGAACCAAATTACCTGAGCAGTTTGGGCACACGTTATTTAACAGCGTTTGAGCACAGCCAGAACAAAACGTGCATTCAAATGAACAAATAAAAGCCTCAGTGGACTGTGCAGGTAGATTCTTATCACAACATTCACAATTAGGTCTTAAATCTAGCATTTAGCGCTCCCTTTTATCCACCCAATGCTGAGTAAATATCTATTACCTTTTATAACTTTTGATACCTGATGCTCACTTACATCAGGGCGGAATAGCTTAACCCGCTTTGTTTCAAATATCGGATTGCTACAAATAAACTCACCACCCAAATCTGCTTTTTTAAGCACTATATTCAATCGATAGTGTTTACCAGATTCAACTTTGTCTGTGTGTGGTGCTATTTCACTTCCTTGTGGGAATTTAAGCAAATATGTATCAAATTTAATTGGCCACGTAGCACCACAAATCAACATTTTATCGTAGCCTGATTTTTGTCGGCCTCGCTCCCAACAAAATAATTTACTCAAAAAAAACATACAATCCCTCGAAACAGCTAACAAGCTGCAGGTTAACTCGTTTTTTTATTTTTATTGATAAACAAACCATAGCCGAGTTCATATTTTGATTCAATCGATTACTGTATTTTACGTGGGATATAAAAGGGAGTTTTAATGTTGTTTTGTTTGGCGTTTTAAAAGACATTATGGTGGCTATAATTGACAAGAAAATCAAAATATAGCCACCCGTTTTACTTTAATGCTTATTTAAGGGCTTATTTAATCGTTACCTTTGCATCACTTACCCATGTCTCAGTTATAGCTTCATCATTTTTATCAACTAAATACGCGCGTATGTTCACCGGATTGTTGTTAGCTTGTTTGTAGTCAAACGCTAATCGCCATTGGTTTGTACCAACTACCGGATAAACTCCAATAGGTTCTAGTATTTCACCATTGCTGGCTTCAACAATCGGCTTTATACCACTTTTGTTATCTAAGCCTTTAAATACTGGACCTTCAAAATCAATCACCATTTTGTTAACGCCTTCAGGGATTGGCTGGCCGGGGATCCCGCCTAAGCCTTGGCGAGTATTTACAACGCTTGCAAGCGTTTTTGATTTTGGATCGAGTGGACGCCACTCAATATCATAAGAAAAGGTAAACTCATCACCTTTGCGCGCCTCCTTTTCAGGAACCCAATAGGCAACAATATTGTCGAACGTTTCATCTTTTGTAGGAATCTCGATTAACTGAACTGCGCCCTTGCCCCAATCATCAGTAGGTTTTATCCACGCTGATGAACGCTTATTGTAAAATACGCCGTCGTCTTGGTAGTTATTAAAATCACGATCTCTTTGGATTAAACCAAACCCTTTTGGGTTCTCATCAATAAAGCTATTGGTCGACACCGACTGAGGATTATTTAATGGGCGCCAAACGTATTGACCCGATCCTGTGTGAATCGCCAGGCCATCACTGTCGTGAATTTCAGGGCGCCAATCTTTAGCTTCTGTTTTATCTTTTTGTGAGTACCAATACATACTGGTTAACGGTGCTACGCCTAAACGCTCAACATCTGCGCGCATATACAAATTTGCCGTTACAGAAGTAATATGACCTTTGGCTTCTTTGTTATCTTTACTTAAACCAAACCGATAAGCACCAGTAATAGAAGGCCCTTCAAGCAATGCCCAAACAGACACACTTTCACCTTTTTTCTCTGCGGGGCCAATCCAAAATGCAGAAAAGCGCGGAAATTCTTCTGGTTGATTCATGCCCGTATTAATCGCGATACCTCGGGCTGACAGTCCATATTGCCCGTCTGGCCCGTCGGTACGAAAATAAGACGCGCCTAAAAAAGATATCCAATCGGGTTTCATATCTGGGCGCATTATTCTAAAGCCTGCAAATCCAAACCCTTCTGGGAGATCGTGAGCTGGGCTGTCATCAGGCATATCAAAAACATCATTACTAAAAGGTACATTTTGAACCTGATTTTTATCGTCTCTGATGTAAATACTTACTGGCTCAGGAAAATATCGCCCAGGGTAAAATAATTGTACAGGTGCCTTTTTTCCACTTGGGTATAAGGTTTCATCTTCTTTAAAGCGTATTTTCCAATGTTCGTCATACGTAATTTTATCGATTAACTCCGGCGCTGGCACCTTAGTTGGCGTATAGGGCTTTTCGGCTGAGGCTTTTGCCAGCGCTTTTAAGTCTTCGAATGAAAACTCCGTTTGATCTAATGCTTCTGTCGCGTAAGACGACATCGAAGTACTAAAAACAATTGCGATAAATAACTTTAATTTCATAAAAAGAATGTCCAATAAATTGAGTCAAATAAAAATGGGAACGCTGCACAAATGTATGTTTAACTTAAAGTTCTGTATGGATATTACGTGACGTAATATGAACTAGCGTTTACTAAGGTATTGTTATTTGACTACAGGACCTCCCATAATTATTTTTTTAGGGTATTGGTTTTAAGGGAAATTGCGCGCGTTTGATGATATCGCTGAAGTGAAATAAGCGTGGATAGCGCAATTTATTATTAGATCGCTGATATTCAAATGGATAAGGGTTGTATTTAGGTGGTGGAAAACGAAGAGGCTCACCACTTTTAAAACTTGCAACTAGTAGCTAGTCGTCCATCTCAGGGGGTGTTGTTAGCTTTACCCGAATGCTGTGTATGAGCCTACTATGTATACGACAAAAATGACAATACTTGAAATAATATACTTCCAGTTAAATGTTTCAATATTATCCACTTTTTTACTAATATCATCTAACTGGGACTGCATTTTCAAAATTTGTTCATTATTTACAAAAACAGATTTATCCATCAATGCCGATGAAACTGCGTTTGTTCCTACCCCGCCAAATAGGAATGTATATAAAAATATAAACAGAGAAACATAAGGCAAAAAATTTCTTGCTTGCTCAACAGTATATTCAGTTGAGTTGGTATTTGTTATTAATGGATCTAAGACACCTATGGTTATAGTAGCAATACTTAAAGAAAATGCTGCCCATACAATTAGCACTAACCCCATAAGAAAACGTTCTAATCGATATGAATCCTTTAAAGCCCAAATAAAAAATAGCCCTGGTAAGGTAAATAAAACAAATGTCATTAAAATTTTTGTAAGTGCTGGATCCACATTCTTCCTCAATAGATAAATTTGGTAGGTAAAGCTAACAAGTCTGTAGATTAACTCGTTTTTTTATTTGTTTTTATTGATAAACAAACCATAGCTGAGTTCCTATTTTGGTTCAATCTATTACTGTGCTTTTACGCAGCATATAAAGAAGTGTTTGGTGTTGTTTTAATTGGCGTTTTGGAAGGTATTACTGAAAAATTTAGTGTGGGTACCTTTTTTACTCTTTCTAGAATGAGCAGGATTATCTTTGCGCTATTCAATTAGGGCAAAAGCATATTATCGGCAGCAAGAAGCCAAAGGAAAACCTCATAATACCATCAGATCATTGGCATTTAAGTGGATACGAATCCTATTTAGGTGTTGGAAAACACATACGCCCTACGATGAATCAACTTACTTAACTGCATTGAAAAGTAAGGGATCACCGCTGTTAAAATTTGCGGTGGAAAGTGAGCTTTAGCGCTTGCTGTCCACCTCAGGGCGTGTTGTTAGCTGTTTCACCCTCTATATGGAATAGTTGATTTAACCACGTTAACTTTCTGTAACCCTGATTTAGATAACAAAAGCTCAATTGACTTTTTGCTAAGTTCTGAGTGTGGGTTGGGACCAATGACAATTTGTTTAAAGCATTCATTTTCAATTTTCAATTCAACATATGGAATTAAGTAATACTCTGAACTACGTAAATAAATATTGTCATGCTTCTCACCGTAAACTACATATCGCCATTCAGATTCTTCACTAAAACTAGAGTCTTTCATCAGTGTACATGCAGCTTTCATTTGCATGATAACTTCTGATGATACCTTTTGATTAATGAACGAATTAGCTTCTGTAAAATCGACACATTTATCTATACCAAGCTTAAGAATGTGCTCGGCATATTCAGACTTAAATTTATCATTGTAAATAACAGGGTATAAAAGACTATTATTTGAGTGACTTGATCTAAAATTTGGTTCAACTGAAATTGATACGCCATGACAATTTGGAGTATAGGCACGCCATTGACTCAACAGGTCTTTTTCATGAGTAAACGATAATACGAAAACACCGGAATTTTGCGAAAAAATAAGGCTAGAGCCAACTCCTTCACTAAAAATGAAAAATGGCGATAAGGTGTTTAGAAATCGAGTTACTCTAGCGTTTTCTAAGTTCTCTTTTTTTAGCTTTTCATAAGCTTTTTTTAGAAAATCAAAACCATGAAAAAATTCCTGATGGTCATTTAAGTAGCTAATTTCAGTCACCCAAAAAGACAATTTTCCACCTTGTTTTACAATATTATTTAAAGCTTCATATGAAGTATAATGACATAGCTCACTAGGTTTTTTTTGGTGTAAATAATCTGAGTAAGAATTAAATTTATTCATATATTGATATATACCATTGTACAGCTAACAGCTTATTGAACACCACTTTGGGGTTTATAACACCCCAAAACGGCGTATATTACATTGTTCAATAATTCCACTAAATAACTTTAATGTAAACAAGTAATTAGGCACGTTATAAAAAGCCCTTTGTTATTTTGCACCAAAACGACTTTTAATAATGTTATTGGACAAACTAAAATAGCTGTTTATATAAACAGCTCGCTTTGAAGGTTTACTTACTACTTGTTAGGGGCTTTATACGCTTTAATAGTTGGCGTTTAGCCTTATTCGATAGACAAACTCGAGTAAAGAAGAAAAGAAAGTAATAGAAAAATTTTGGCTTTATGTGTTTAGCGTGTAATTAGCTCAAACACTAGTTAAATAAGTGAGCCTTAACATATTAATGATACAGGCTCGTTGAGGTGTTTATGATAAAACGAATGAGTGGGGTATTTACTTTACATCAAAATTCACATGGTCAAAGTATGGGTTTTTCTCTCGCGCTTTAAGTACACTTATTGTAGTAAGAACAATGAGTTGCAGTTCGTTATTTACGTTAACAACTATGCATTCGTCTTTATTTGCATTGCGCTTTGTATCAGTGGCTACACCACATATACCATCACCATTTTTTAATATAAGCTCTATGCTTAAACGATGCATACAGGCAATTTCGATGTAGTCGTATTGGTTGCAACTGATCATAACGTCCTCTTTATTTAGTCGGCTTAACAATCATTAAAAAAGCAATAACAACAAGGTTGGCTATATACCAAAGATCTTTAATTACAAATTGCCCTAAACGCTCCAATAAAGTAGAAAAACTAAATGCACCGGTGGCGGTAATTAAGAATGTTTGGGTCATCATAAATACGCTTAAACATGCTAAGCCACTTACAATAATTAGCTTTTTATTATTTAAAAATAGCCCTAAGCCCAATAACACAGCAAATAATACATCAAATCCGCCAATCACGTTAGACGCGCCTTGTACGCTAAATACCGTGTATAACCACGACATAAACGGTGAGGTTTCTACTAAACTTACAATGCCTTTTGCTTCAAACTCATAAAACTTCATGCCGCCGATCCACAGTAAAACCATAGCAACCGGTATAAAGTTTAAAAGTACGTGTTGTTTGTCGGTAAGTTTTTCTTTATAAAACAAAAATAAATACAAAGGCACTACAGCAAAGTATTTAATTATGCCCTGCCCGCTACCAATGATTGGAAAGCCGCCAAGTTGCGCCATCCAACGGTTGCTGGCAAATAAGGTAAGTAATGCAACTAAACTTATAATTGCTGCAAGTAAAAGTGCTGGCGTAGGTTTCATTAGTTTAAAACGAGCGAGCACGGTGGCAAACGCTAAAGCAATCATAAATGAGCCACTAATTAAACCTAACGCAGATACAGACATTAGCGAATCAACGCCATAAAAACTAAACGTAGCCGTTAACGTATTAGGATTTGCTCCTAACGCAAAGGATAAGCCAAGTAGCAAAAAGCTACTCGCTAATAAAAAAGTAATCACGTTGTTGGTTAGTTTTAAGTTCATTGTATTTCCAAGTATTCGTTAAGACTTACAAAGACCTTGCTAGTCGATAAAAAAATTCAAGCTAACTCTTAAAAATATAAGAGTTGATTAAGCACAACGTAAGCTCTCATCGGGTAACTTAATTATTCATTTTAGTTTATGGTTTATTACCTCTTTAATAATAAAATTAAATAAGTTTAATTTTCATATGATGTGCGTCATCTTTTTTATTATTAAATGAAGTAGAATAACGTCGCCTTTTCAATACACAGAATGCATGCATTTCTAAAACTTAGGGACATTTTTAATGAAGGGTACTGATATTCGAGTTACCTCTGGACTGATTTCTATAGCCATTGTTTTACTACTTTGGTTTGCTGTACCGCCTCCGCAAGGTGTTACCGAAAACGCATGGCATTTGCTCGCTTTATTTATTGGTACTGTAGTTGCCATTATTGGTAAAGCAATGCCTATTGGCGCCATTGCTATTTTAGCTATTACTTCTGTTGCATTAACCGGCGTAACTAATGACAGCCCATCTGGCGCTATTAAAGATGCATTAAGTGGCTTTTCTAACTCATTAATTTGGTTGATTGGTATTGCTATTATTATTTCTCGGGGTTTAGCTAAAACTGGTTTGGGAAATCGTATTGGCTATAATTTTATTTCTCTTTTTGGTAAAAAAACAGTTGGTATTGGCTATGCACTCGCACTTTCTGAACTTGTTATAGCGCCTGTAACGCCAAGTAATACCGCGCGAGGCGGCGCTATTATTCACCCAATTATGAAGTCTATAGCAACAAGTTTTGGCTCGTCTCCTGAGGAAGGTACATCTCGTAAAATTGGGCACTACCTTGCTTTAGTGAGCTACCATATAAACCCTATTACATCAGCTATGTTTATTACGGCAACTGCGCCAAACCCGCTAATTGTAAAGCTGATTGCTGATGCTACCGGTGCAAATATTAGTATTACTTGGAGTACGTGGGCACTCGCTGCGCTTGTCCCTGGTTTGCTATGTATTGCCCTTGTGCCTTTGGTTGTTTATGCCATTTACCCACCTGAAGTTAAAAGCACTCCCGACGCTAAAACCTACGCAGAATCTAAATTAACTGAAATGGGCCCAATGAGTTATGGCGAAAAAATAATGGTGGGTGTTTTTGCTATGCTGCTTGTTTTATGGGCCGGCGTACCTGCAATGATTTTAGGGGCTGACTACGCAGTTAACACAACCGCAGTGGCTTTTTTAGGTTTGTCGGTTTTATTAATCACTGGTGTATTAAGCTGGGACGATGTACTTAAAGAAAAGTCTGCGTGGGATACCGTTGTTTGGTTTTCAGCATTAGTAATGATGGCCACTTTTTTAAATAAATTAGGTTTGGTAACGTGGTTTTCAACACTTGTTGAGAGCAACATTGCGCAACTGGGTTTTGACTGGATTGTATCGGCCATTATATTGGTAGCTGTGTATTTTTATGCTCATTACTTCTTTGCCAGTACTACAGCACATATTACTGCTATGTTTGCCGCATTTTACGCCGCAGGTTTAGCGCTTGGCGCACCGCCTTTATTTTTAGGTTTACTGTTAGCTGGCGCTTCATCACTCATGATGTCGTTAACACATTACGCAACGGGCACATCTCCCATAGTGTTTGGCTCAGGCTATGTATCATTAAAAGATTGGTGGGTAATGGGCCTTATAATGAGCATTATTAATTTAAGTGTATGGGGAATTATTGGCGGGCTTTGGTGGAAAGCACTTGGGTATTGGTAGTATTGCCTTTGTTAGCTTGACTTGCACATTTAATACTGCGCACTTGAGTTTAGTAAAAACTCAAGTGCTTCAGCCCTAAAAATATAAACATTAGGGCTGTTATAAGGAAGCATTATGGTTTTTAAATTCATCAAGGTTGAATATTCTGACCGAAACTATTTATTAAGCCTCAGAAAACTGACTATGGTTGAACATGTAGAAAATGCCGAGTTATTTTTAACATGTTTTAAGGCTTGATGACCAATATGACTGCTCCCATCTTATAGTTTTAAATGAGGTACCAATTGGTGCTTTAAAATACCAAATGCACGCTCAACACGTTGAAATAATGCAATTACAAATACATCCATTGCATCAAAATAAAGGGTATGGGAAAGCAGTTATTGAACAGTTATTACAAGTACACAGTCAAAACCCATTAAACTCACAGTGCTTAAAAACAACCCAGCATTAGGACTTTACAAGCGGCTGGGTTTTACTATAACGGGTGAGGATAATTACGAGTACCACATGCAAACGCGGGCTACTCGTAGCTAAAATTAGTCGCTTTGATCTCTGAAGTCTTTTTTTCTGAAAATAGTTAAATGCCAACCCCAATGCAAAGAGCCTAATCTTAAAAAGATAGTCGTGAAAAATGAGCCTAAAATACACCAAATATAATCTACATTAAGGCTAAATAAAGCAGCATAAACTGCACCACCCGCTAAACACGCAGAGGCGTAAGGTTCGCTGCGCATAACAGTTGGTACCTCACGACAAATTACATCACGAATTAAACCACCAAAAATACCAGTGGTTACACCCATGGTAATTGCGACCACCATGCCTGAGCCATTAATGAGTGCTTTTTCTATCCCCATAATATTAAATAGCGCCATACCAATAGCGTCTACCAACAAAAAGTAGTAGTTATTAACGCGCGGTAAGTATCGAATAAATGCAATTGTTGCTATAACGGCCCCGTAGGTCGAATATAAATACTGTGGGGTAGCAATCCAAAATACCGGTTTGTTTAAAAGTATATCTCTGAGGGTACCGCCTCCTAATGCTGTAACGGTTGCAACCACTACTACGCCAAAGCCACTAATGTTTTTTTCATACCCAAGCAATGCCCCTGCAACAGCAAAAAATGCAACACCGAGTAACCCTAGTACCATAAAGTATTCAGCAGTCATGGTAATTCCTTTTTAAAATTTATGAGGAGTTGTATCAACTTACGTGCCAAAAAACATCCTTCAAAAGTTAAATTAACTTTAAAAAATACATTTAAAAACAACGCTGTAATTCACACTGAATGCAGTTTGAGGTTAGGTTTTATGAAAGGTAACATTTGAGAAGGTAATTATTTTAAAAGTAGGTATTTTTTACACATTGTTTATAAGTCGGCCCATAAATTAAGCTAGCGCTATTTATACACTCAAAATAAGCAAGATAGCCTACAAAAATTGACTCGAAGATTAATAGGCTAATACCTATCCAACTTGCAGAATTAATATATTCAAAAATAAAGAAAATACAAACTATTACCCAAAAGCAGTTGGCTATAGCTAATACTTTAATGGCTAATAGGCTTCTTGTTCTTTTAAATGCTAATAAAAGTGCGCATATACCATAAAGTATATTAGCTGCTGTAATAAATTGAAGTGCATGTAAAGGTAAAGAATAAATTTCGTAGAACCAGGATTGAAAACTAAACAAAGTTAAACCAGCAAGTAAACCTGCTATACCATCAAAGTAGAGTATGTCTAATTTTTTATGTGCAATCACTTTTAATACCCTTCAGCTTTTAACTGAGCTGCCTTTTTAAGAGCCCACCAACCAATCACTAAGCTCATTAATATACGTACAGGAAAGTAAATAACAGCTGGTATGCCAAATAACCAATTGGCAAAACCTTGCGGCATTACATAAAATGCGACCTGCTTCACCCAAAATATAAACTCAACATACTGCGCTAAAAAGTCATTAAGCGATAAGCTTAAAAGTGCTAATTCATTACTTATTAAAACCCATAAGGCATATAAGCCAAGCAGACCATCACCCATACTGCCAATATAAGATGAGTAGCCTATAAATAATAAAAAACTGCGCATGGTAAATCCTTGTTAGCTGAACCAGCAAGTCAAAATACAAACTAGCTAATCTAAAAAATATTAAAAATGGCTTTGTTAATTGCACCCTTTAGACGTTTTAACTAATTGAATATTATTAACACTTGCGTGTACTCCACAGTAAAACATGTAGTTAGAGCAATGATAGTTTTCATCAATAATATTCAAACCATTCTCATCAAATTCTAGCTCAAACTTACAGTTAATATCGTATTCGGGCTCTTGCTCTTCAAACACCAGTTTTTTACCCTTTCGTATTAAAGGTAATGGTTCTGTCGTCCCTTCTAACGGAGCTGTGATAGTGCAAATATGAAAGTTAAAGCCCCAGATAAGACCTTCTGTAAAATATTTATCGTCTTTTTTAAATATATTTATATAGCTCGTTTTTAATTTAAAACGGTCATCACTTTCGCTCCCATCGTCGTTGAGCATAGGGATCGCGCTAGTTATTTTGTCTGTTCTTGAATAGCATCCTTCAAATGAGTCTGCATGTGAATATCCACTAAATACCGCACTTGCTAGCATAAAAGCTGTTTTAATCATCACTCGCTCCTTGCTGTAATGTTAAGTTCGCTCAAAAAAGCGCCCTGTATCATCTGTCATTTTTACTGGTAAACCGTTACCAACCATAAAGTGATAAAAACGCAAATCATCAATCAAGTCAGGGGCTGATATTTCTATGTCTCGGTAAGTCGCGTCTCTAAATTTAAACCTTAAGGTATGCTCAAACCGCTTCGTTTGACAATAAAGTACTTCTTCTAGCTCAGACACCTTTATAGTTATACCAAGTAATTTAAATTCATCATTGGCAATATCAATAGCTTGTGATTGCTTATTATTTGTAGATAGCCATTCAATAACCACTCCTAAAGAAGATAACCCAAACAAATATAAAAACTGATGCAATAAAGGTTTTTCGTTAATTACTTCCATGTAAAATAGCAAAATGACAATAAATAATGCTGATAAAGCCAAACTATAGACTATTTTAAATCCGGGTAATTTTTTTTGCCTAGGCAAAGCTGCCATAATTAATATCCTGATTAATCTACATAACTCACTTTTGTTCCCGCTAAATGATCATGTAAACATCGTTTATCTTTTCCAAATATAAATAATGGATTAACAAAACCAGCTATAAACTGACCTACCGAAGGGACCAATGATAATAGTTGCATACAAAGCATGCGTTTAAAGTAAATTGTAGTAAAGCTTGCTTGTGTACCGTCTAAATTTTCAATACGGATAGACATTAAAGATTTACCAATTGTTTGTCCGCGTTGGTACATGAGGTAACCATGAAGCACTAACGTGCTTAATATGCCATAACCTAGCAAACCTACAGATAAAGTAAGTGTTGGTTGGCTTAAATTATCAAACCCTACGAGTATGAATACAGGTATAAAACAAGCAACACCTAAAACGCCATCAACAATAGCAGCCACTAGCCTATCTGAGCGCGTTGCTTTTTCTCCTGCTACTTTTGATACAATATTTTCAGATGGGTTCTGTGCTTCTCGCGTTTCAATTAAGTCGTCTATTTCTTTTGCTCGTTCTGGGTAGGCTTCGCGATCTATAGCTCTCGCTGATGAGTAAAGCTCATCTAAAGTGTAGGTAGAAAAATCAATTTCAGAGTCCATTTAAATCAAGTCCGCACTTTCATTTAATCGTAATTTAACACAATTAATTTAGGTTATTCAAATGTTTATGTGATTTTAATAACATACCATAACGTGTTGACGTTGTTATAACTCGAACCGCAAGCGTGCTCCTAAATCACGCGCATCAGCAGGCTCTTTTATATTCATTATACGGCCATTAAAAAACATGTCCCCTTGGTCAGGTTTAACCACACCATAAAGCATTTTCATTAATGTGCTTTTACCTGCACCGTTTTCACCTAATAAGGCATGCACTTCACCATGCTTAATTTTTAAGGTTACGTCATTATTGGCTATACATCCGGGATACTGCTTTGTCATTACCTGCATAGTAAGGCGGTATTTATTATTCATTATTAGGGCCTATTTGTACTTAATGAGCAATTTAGCCTACTCAAAACATCAACTGACCGACCGGTCAACAATGGCATGGTAACTGCAATATACTTACCAAGATGAAAAAGTATTTTTCTTACCCGTGCGCAAACAACAAGAAAAAACATACGCCAAGCCTTTATGTATCAGGGCTTTATAAAAATTAAGGGGGTCTGTGTGATTCAATTTTTATTAAATAACACGCCAATTGAAGTACAAGAATGCTCGCCAAGTCTCACCATTTTGGACTGGCTACGCACCAAAAAAGGGAAAGTGGGCACCAAAGAAGGGTGTGCAACTGGCGACTGTGGCGCGTGTACAATTTTAGTGGGTGAAGAGCGTATAAATGCAAACGGGCAAGCTAGTTGGCAATACAAAACCATGAACAGCTGTTTATTGTTATTAGGTAATGCGCATGCAAAACATATAGTAACGGTAGAGGCTGTGACTACTGGCTTATACCCAAACTTAACCGATTTACACCCCGTGCAACGTGCACTGGTAGAGTGCCATGGTTCGCAATGTGGTTTTTGCACGCCTGGTATAATAATGAGTTTGTTGGCTCTTTATATTAATGAGCCAACGTACCCTGGTAAAAAAGCGGTTATTCATGCACTTGGCGGTAACTTATGCCGTTGTACAGGTTATAGCCCTATATTACTTGCAGCCGAAAAAGCCTATAGCTATGAACGTAAAGCTGAACCGTACTCAGCAATGGCCGCTCAATTTAAAGCATCACTTAATACGCAATATGATGACAATATTCCATTGTTAAAAAATGGTCCTCGCAAATTTTACTTACCACAAACGGCCCAGCAACTTGTTGAGCTAAAAGCGCTTTATCCTTATACACATTTAGTTGCTGGTGGCACCGACTTTGCCATTGAGCTTAGCCAAAACATGCTCTTACCAGATGTAATTATTTCCCTTAGCCAAGTAAAGGAGCTTTGCACCTTGGCAGATAATAACGGTGAGCTACACATTGGTGCAGCACTACCTTATAGCCAATTTGTTGAGGTATTTTATAACCATTACCCAGAGTCAAAAGAGCTATTTGAACGCTTAGGATCAAGCCAAGTACGTAACAGCGGCACGCTTGGTGGCAGCATAGGAAATGCCTCTCCTATTGGCGATCCAGCTCCCCTTTTAATCGCTCTTAATGCATCAATGGATTTATTAAGCAGCGCAGGCACGCGCACTATAAAAGTTGCCGACTACTTTATTGATTACAAAAAAACGGTTCTTAAAAGCGATGAGGTAATTAGCAAGTTCACCATCCCAAAGCGCCCAGAGTCACTAAAACTGGCGTGTCATAAAATATCAAAACGCTTTGAAGACGATATATCTACCGTGTGTTTGGTACTTGCTATAGAGCATTCACAAAACATGATTACTCAAGCCCGCTGCGCTATGGGCGGTATGGCAGCTATTCCTAAGCGCGCGCAGCATATTGAGCAAAAGCTGATATCTCAATCATTACAAGTGAGCACTTTTATAGACGCAGCAACGGCTATTAACGATGACTTCACGCCCATGAGCGATGTAAGAAGCAGTGCGCATTACCGCACCACGGTAAGCAAAAACTTATTACAACGCATTGGTATTGAGTTTTGTGAGCCGCAAGCAAGCAACAATAACAACATTGCCATTACGAGGATCTCACATGCGTCACTTTGAAATGGATAAACTAAAAGCGCAAGGTGGTAGCGTTGGACAATCTAAATATCACGAAAGCGCTATTAAACAAGTTTGTGGCAGTGCAAATTTTGCCGACGATAATCCTGAGCCTTACGGTTGCCTGCATGCATACCCAGTGCTCGCCCCTGTTACAAGCGGCTTTATTAAATCAATTGATACCAGTCACGCACTAGCAGTTAAAGGCGTTAAACGTATTTTATCTGCCGAAGATGTTCCGGGTAAATTAGATATTGGCCCAGTATTTCCAGGTGACGTATTACTCACTAGTCATGAAATTCAATACCACGGGCAACCGGTGCTGGTAGTAGTTGCCGACACCTATGAAATAGCGCGCCGCGCTGCACGCTTGGTGGTTATAGAGTGCGAGCAAACTACACCCATACTTGATATTAAAGAAGCTATTAGTAAAGAGCATTGGGTAAGGCCGCCCCATTCACTTAACCGTGGT
Organism: Pseudoalteromonas sp. FUC4; assembly: GCF_008370255.1. Taxonomy (GTDB): domain Bacteria; phylum Pseudomonadota; class Gammaproteobacteria; order Enterobacterales; family Alteromonadaceae; genus Pseudoalteromonas. Next base: position 714,349 of record NZ_SEUI01000002.1, read on the forward strand.
AACAGCGAAAACGCCATTAATAACGCAACCCACCAGCTTAAAGGCGAAATAAACATAGGCGGGCAAGAACACTTTTATTTAGAAGGCCAAATAGCGCTGGCGCAACCTGATAACGACGGGGGCATTCATGTTCAATGTTCTACGCAACACCCTACTGAGGTTCAACACTTAGTTGCTAAAATTTTAAAAAAGCCATTTAGCTTTGTAAACGTAGAAACCCGCCGTATGGGCGGTGCTTTTGGCGGCAAAGAAACCCAAGGCGCACCGTGGGCTTGCCTTGCAGCGCTTGCGGTTTATTACCTTGGCTGCGCAGTAAAAATGCGCCTAGCCCGCAGCGACGATTTTAAATTAACCGGTAAGCGCCACCCTTTTTATAATCACTATCATGTTGGTTTTGACGAAAATGGTTTAATAGAAGGTGCCGACGTTACCGTAAACGGATTTTGTGGCTACTCCCCAGATTTATCAGATGCAATTGTAGATCGCGCGATGTTTCATGCCGATAACGCCTACTACTACCCAGCCGCCACAATTAAAGGTAATCGCTGTAAAGTAAATACCGTAAGCCATACCGCATTTAGAGGGTTTGGAGGCCCGCAAGGGATGATTATGGGCGAGCTAATAATGGACGATATAGCAGCTAAATTAGGTAAAGATCCGCTTGAGATCCGAAAGCTCAATTTATACAAAAAAGGCCGAGATACCACGCCGTACCATCAAACCGTGGAGCAACATCTTTTAAAAGATATGATAAACCAGCTTGAGGAGTCGGGTGATTACTGGGCGCGTAAAGAGGCTATTAAAGCCTTTAATACCACATCGCCTATTATCAAAAAAGGCCTTGCGATGACGCCGGTTAAATACGGTATATCGTTTACTGTACAACACTTAAACCAAGCCGGCGCATTAGTGCATGTATATAGCGATGGCTCTATACATTTAAACCACGGCGGCACCGAAATGGGCCAAGGGCTAAACACCAAAATTGCGCAAATTGTGGCCCATGGCTTTGGGGTCGATTTTAACGCGGTAAGTATTAGTGCTACGCGTACTGACAAAGTGCCAAACACCTCGCCAACAGCGGCCTCAAGTGGTACCGACTTAAACGGTATGGCGGCGCTAAACGCAGTAAACACAATAAAAGAGCGCTTAATTGATTTTATTACCGAGCACTTTGAAGTAGACAGCCAAAGTATTACATTTAAAGATAACCTCATTACTTTTAGTAAAGGGGAAATTAGCTTTAGCGAACTTGCAAACCTTGCTTATATGAATCGTATATCGCTTTCATCAACGGGTTATTACGCGACACCCAAAATTCATTACGATAGAGCCAAAGGCGAAGGCCGTCCGTTTTTTTACTACGCACACGGCGTGGCACTCAGTGAAGTAGAAGTAGATACGCTTACGGGCGAAAACACGGTAACCCGCGTTGATATACTGCACGATGTAGGCAGTTCAATTAACCCAGCACTTGATATAGGGCAAATTGAAGGCGCCTTTGTGCAAGGTATGGGCTGGCTAACAACCGAAGACTTACAATGGAATGATAAAGGCCAGCTTGCAAGCTTTGGCCCAGCCAACTACAAAATACCAGCCATTGGCGATACCCCGGCCGAATTTAACGTCAATCTTTATAACTCAGCAAATCCAGAAACCACCGTGTTTAGATCAAAAGCCGTAGGCGAGCCGCCATTTATGCTGGCCTTTAGCGTGTGGAGTGCTATTCGTAATGCAATAAGCAGTGTGGCTGATTACAAATACACCGCCCCACTGGATACACCCACAACCCCTGAGCGAGTATTGAGTGCAATTGAGCAAACCGCTAGCTGGTTTAAGGAGCATCAACATGACTAATTTAAATGAGTCGTTTCAGGGTTTTCATACCCAAAACTGGGCGCAGGCTATAAACGAGCATGAACAAAGCGGCACTAACTATATAATTGCCACGGTACTTGGCACCAATGGCTCAACCCCACGCAGCACAGGCTCAAAAATGGTAATAAGCGGCGAGCATATTTACGACACCCTTGGCGGTGGTCACCTTGAATACGTAGTAATAGAAAAAGCCCGCAAGCTACTTGCTAAAGGCGAGGCCGCCCAAGTAATTGAGCAGTTTAACCTAGGCGCAAATTTAGGCCAGTGCTGCGGCGGGGCTGCCACCGTTATGCTTGAATGCATGCAATGCGAGCGCTTTACCCTCGACATTTATGGCGCAGGCCACGTAGCACAAGCGCTTATTGGTATATTAGCACAGCTGCCTATGCGCATACGCTGGATAGATAGCCGCGCCGATGTATTCCCACAGAACATTCCTAATAACGTAGTAAAAGTGGTTGATGAAGAGCCAACAGAGCAAGTTAAACGCGCGCCCAAAGCTAATAATTACTTAATATTAACCCATAACCACCAGCTCGACTTTGCACTCACCCAAGCCATTATTAAACGCGCTGATGCCAATTGGCTGGGCGTTATTGGCTCTGACACTAAAGCAAAACGTTTTAAGCAGCGCTTAGCTCATCGCGATTTTACCACCGAGCAAATAAAGCAAATGGTCTGCCCTGTTGGGCTTGAAAATGTAACGGGCAAGCTCCCTATGGAAGTGGCAATATCAATTAGTGGGCAGTTAATTGGCCTTTATCAGGCTATGCAAACCCATGCGCCTAAACGCCAAGGTGTGCAATGGCGAGCACTTAAAAATGCCCTAATTAACACCACGCAAGAGGAAGTAGATGCATGAGTCGCTTAAAAATTAATAACCTAAATGAAGCGCAAGCGCATCAGGTATTAGAGCATTGCTGTGCCGCCCCTAAATGGGTAAGCGGTATGCTAAATACCATGCCATTTGAAAATAAAGAGCATCTATTTCAGAGCGCGCAAAGCGTATGGGATAGCCTAGGTGAGAGCGATTATTTGGCCGCTTTTGAAGGCCACCCGCAAATTGGCGATTTATCAACATTAAGTAAAAAGTACGCCGCTACAGCGCAAAAAGCGGGGCACGAGCAATCAGGAATGAGCAAAGCAAACGAGCAAACCCTTAAAAAAATGATTGCGCTAAATAAAGAATACCTCAGTAAATTTGGCTTTATATTTATTGTGTGTGCCAGCGGCAAAAGTGCTGAGCAAATGCTTGAACTTATTGAGCAGCGTATACACAACACCCGCAGCACAGAGCTTAATATAGCTGCAGGCGAACAAGCCAAAATAACAAAAATAAGATTGGAGTCGTTGCTATGAATAAAAGTATAAAAAAAAGCCCTATCACCACCCATATTTTAGATACCAGCACAGGCAAACCGGCTGAAAATGTAGCTGTACAATTGTTTTTACTTACTAATAACGAGTGGGAATTAATTGCTCAAGGTAAAACAAATAGCGACGGGCGAATTACCGATTGGCTAAATACAGAAGTAGAATTTGCAACCTATAAGCTAGTATTTGATTTAGATAGTTACTATGAAAATCAACCTACCCCTGCGTTTTACCCAGAGGCGCAAATTACCTTTAGATTACAAGATAAAAAACACCATCATATTCCGTTATTGCTTAGCCCATTTGGCTACTCAACGTACAGAGGCAGCTAATTATGAGCACCCACAACAATAATAAAATGACCGTAATTTGTGCCAACATACTCGATTTTGTTGACGACCCAGCCATAGCCGGCGACAACGCCCATCGCTATTTTGAAAAAGGCGCGTTAGTTATTCAAAACGGCAAAGTGGTTAACCTTGGTTACGAGCAAGACATACTGCCAAGCTTAGATAAATCAGCCACTATTATTCGCCACGATGGCAAATTGGTTATGCCCGGCATGATAGACACGCACATACATTTGCCGCAAACCGAAATGGTCGGCGCGTATGGCGAGCAGCTTTTAAGCTGGCTTACCGAATATGCCTTCCCCACTGAAAAAAAGTTTACCTGTGAGCATTATTCAAAAGACATATCTAACCGCTTTTTAGATGAGCTACTTAGAAACGGCACCACCACCGCGTTGGTATTTGGTACTGTGCACCCGCAATCGGTGGATGCATTTTTTAACGAATCACAAAAACGTAATTTACGCATGATTGCCGGTAAGGTGATGATGGACAGAAACTGCCCCGACGATTTATCAGATTGCGCGCAAACCAGTTACGATCAATCAAAAGCACTGATAGAAAAATGGCACAATGTTGATAGGTTAAGCTATGCAGTAACGCCACGTTTTGCGCCCACATCAACTCCTGAGCAACTACAAAAATGTACTCAATTATTAGAAGAATACCCCGACACCTACCTACATACACACTTATCTGAAAACAAAGACGAGTGCGAATGGGTAAAAGGATTATTCCCAGAAGCAGAAGATTACCTTGGCGTTTACGAGCAAGCTAAAATGGTGCGTAAACGCTCGGTATTTGCTCATAGTATTCATTTATCTGAGCGTGAGCTTTGCTGCCTTGCCGATAACAACGCGGCTATATCTCACTGCCCTACCTCTAACTTATTTTTAGGCTCGGGCTTATTAAATTTAAAAGCCTGTGAGGAGCACGGAATAAACGTGGGTATGGGTACCGATGTAGGCGCAGGCACAAGTTTTTCTATGCTACAAACAGGTAACGAAGCTTACAAAATCCAGCAATTACAAGGTCAAAAGTTTTCAGCATTTAAAGGCATGTATCTCGCTACTTTAGGTGGTGCACGGGCGCTTGATTTAGAAGGCACTATAGGTAACTTTGCTATTGGCTGTGAAGCCGACTTTATAGTAATGGACTATGCGGCCACCTCGTTTTTAAAATTCAGAATTGGCCATGCAAAAACCCTGCATGAGCAACTTTTTGCCATGATGATGCTAGGCGATGACCGCTGCATAGAACAAACCTACATCATGGGTAAAAGTGTGTATAAGCGCGATGATAAAGAGCAGTTTTCAGCAACACATACACCGCAATTAGAAGAGGCATAACAGTTATGGAGAACTATTTATTTGAGCTTGCCCATTTAGTACTGCGTTATTTTCATGTAATTGCAGGCATTGCGTGGATTGGGGCGTCGTTTTATTTTGCGTGGCTTGATAATAACTTACAAACCCCGCCACAGTGGAAACAAAACAAAGGCATAAAAGGCGATTTATGGGCCGTGCACGGCGGTGGCTTTTACGAGGTGGCTAAGTATCAAAATGGCCCTGAAGAAATGCCGCATACCCTGCACTGGTTTAAATGGGAAGCCTACACAACGTGGATCACCGGTATTTTATTATTTAGCCTACTTTATTATGTTGGCGCCGATGTTTACCTAATCGATAACAGTAAAAGTGAGCTAAGTAAATTTGCCGCTATTGGCGCGTCGCTTGGCTTTATTGGCTTAGGGTATGGTGTTTATCGATTATTGTGTAAAACCCCGCTCGTTGAAAACGGTAAAGCGTTTATTGCTGTGGTTATTGGCATATTGGCCCTTTGGACTTACGGGGTTGACCAGCTATTCAGTGACCGCGCTGTGTATATTCATGTAGGTGCGCTTATTGGTACCTGTATGGTTGGCAATGTGTACCACATTATTATGCCAGGGCAACGCTACATGGTAAGCGAAGTAGAAGCTGGCCGTATTCCCGATTCAGCACCGGGTTTAAAAGCAAAGCTGTGCTCTATTCATAATAACTACGCCACGTTACCTGTGGTATTTATTATGCTGAGCAACCACTTTCCTTATACCTACAGCCACAGCTTTGGCTGGCTTATATTAATTGCGCTATTTGGTATTGGCATGTGGATACGCCATTACTTTAACTTAAAGCACCAAGGTATTAATAAACCTTCGGTGCTTGTAAGCGGTATTGCCGCCTTTTTTTCCCTAATGCTGGCTATAGCTCCGTGGCCTAGCAGCCCAACAAATGCAGGCGAAAACGCACCTTTACAAGCAAGCATTACCGACACTCAAGCGTGGGATATAATCAGCAAGCACTGTACACAGTGCCACAGTGAAACACCTACCTCTGAGCTTTTTCAAACAGCGCCGCTTGGCTTTAAGCTCGACTCTATTAATGATGTAAAAAAAGCCAGCACGCTTATTCATACCCGCGCGGTTATAACCAAAGACATGCCATTGGCAAATATGACCAAAATGACTGACACAGAGCGCGAAACGCTCGGCGCTTGGCTCACAACGCTTAAAAAGGAGCAATAACATGAGCGAGCAATTTAAACACTACCCGCGCGATTTAATTGGTTATGGTGCAAACACTCCACATGCAAATTGGCCCAATAAAGCACGTATTGCCGTGCAAGTGGTATTAAATTACGAAGAAGGCGGCGAAAACTGCGTGCTGCATGGTGATGCAGTCGCTGAAACGTTTTTATCAGAAATAGTTAGTGCCCCGCATGTTGAAGACCGCCATATAAGCATGGAGTCTATTTACGAATATGGCTCGCGAGCGGGTGTGTGGCGTTTACTTAAACTTTTTAAAAAATACGATATACCGGTCACCATTTTTGCAGTGGCAATGGCTCTTGAGCGCCACCCCGATGTTGCAAAAGCTTTTGTTGATGCAGGGCACGAAATAGCAAGCCATGGCCTGCGCTGGATTAATTATCAAAATATAGATAAGCAAACCGAGCGCGAACATATGCAGCAAGCTATCGAGATTATTCAAACACTCACAGGTAAAAAGCCAAAAGGCTGGTATACCGGGCGCACAAGCCCAAATACCGCAGCACTAGTAGTTGAAAATGGTAATTTTTTATATGATGCCGACGATTACAGCGACGACCTACCTTTTTACTGTATTAAAGAAGGTAAACCGCAGTTAATAGTGCCCTACACGCTTGATGTAAACGATATGCGCTTTGCTGCCGTGCAGGGTTTTAATGCCGGCGATCAGTTTTATAATTACTTAAAAGATGCCTTTGATACGCTATACGAGGAAGGCGACCCAGAAGGTGAAAACGCACCAAAAATGATGTCGATAGGTTTACATTGTCGCTTAATTGGCAGACCAGGAAGAATAAAAGCATTAGCAAGGTTTTTTGAATATGCCAGCGCGCATGAGCAGGTATGGTTTGCCACGCGCGAACAAATCGCCGAGCACTGGTTTAAAACCCATCCGTATAAGAAAGCCTAGTTTATATTTTTAAAACATAAAAAAGCCCAGCAATGCTGGGCTTAAAGTAACTTTAGGAGTAGTGGTTTATTTAGGGCGTGTTGACCTTTGTGGATTGAAATTTGTTCAATCTAGGGGCGATTAAATCGCGGCGCGAGGTTTGTAACCTAGTGGGCTAAGTAAAAAACGAGCTACAAAGAGTTTATCGTCCCTAGAAAGAACCCGAAGGGCAGCGCATGTTTAGCATTTATACTGCGTTATCGCCTATTTATGGGGAATAACCACACTACATAGACTCTGCCTTGCCTAAAAACCAAACTCACTGCTGCAAATTCACCCAACAAAGTTCAATACGCCCTAGTTAAATGACACCGTAATGATGTTAGAACATACATTTTCAGTAACACATAATTGGTAATCGTACGAAGGTAATGTAGCACCACGTACATAATCACGGTATCTGCCGTTATCTGACGTTGTATCTACTAGCTCACCGTTACGGTATACGCTTAATGACTCAGCGCCTACACTATCCCAGCTTAGATCTACTCGCATAGTATCTAATCGAGACTTATTAGCACGTTTTAAAGTCAGTTCTAGCTCTACATCACTGACAACAACCGTTTGAATTGAAGTATTAGTGTTGCCTTCACTGTCAGTTACCGTTAGTTCTACATCGTAATTACCTGATGCTGCATATACATGCATAGGGTTTTGATCAGATGATGTTGCTCCATCGCCAAAGCTCCAGCTCCACTGTGTAATATCGTTATTAGCATCAGTACTTGAGTCCGTAAAATTAACTGTTAGACCTTGTGTTTCAGCCTCAAAATCTGAGCGTGGTGGTTGTGGGCTAACTTCGCCAATAGCGCTTAATGTTAGTGACCATCCATTAATTGTTCCAGTATCTACTGCGGCAGTATCTTCCACTTGTAGTGTCCAATCACCATATGCTACTTCACCGTTAAACGCATCTGAACTGAAGCTTTTGACAATATCATCGTTACCACCGCCAACACTACTTTGTAATGTTACTTCAGTACCCTGTGCTGATATTAGTTTTACAACTAAATCACCTGAGTACGTATGAGTAATGTCAACATCAGCAGTTGTGCCAAATACAGTTAAATCATCAGAAATATTAATTACTGAACTTGCACCCTCAGGATCATTATCTGGTATTTCTATACTTGCACCGCTACTGTAAGTAAAGTCATTTAAACCAACTGGTTGAACCATTAACTTAACTGATTGCTGCTTAACAATATCACCCGCTGTAGCTGTTACCATTAGCTCGTAATCGCCCCACTGAGTGTCAGTGTCGGTTTCAACGTTAAGTTTTACTTCATCACCTGGGCGCGCTGTAAGCGATGATAAGTAAGCACCACCTAATGTTGTTGATAGTTCAAGCGTTACTTCTTCATCCCACTCGGCAATTGAGCCAATTGTAAATGTATACTGTGCGGTTTCTCCGGCTACAACTTGTTGTGTAAGCGGACTGGCTGAAATTTTAAAGCCAGGAGTAGGATCTGCATCTAACAATGCTTGATTTGCGTTAAGGCGTGTACCGGCCACAGTTTTACCTTGAAGGGCTGCATTTACATCACCGCTGCTCATTAATAACGCTTTTAACTCTTGTGTTGTTAAATCAGGGTTGACTGATAACACTAATGCGGCGGCACCCGCCACATGTGGCGTTGCCATTGATGTGCCCGAATAAGATGCATAGCTTTCACCCGGAGTAGTAGATAAAATAGCAGTACCTGGAGCGCCCATATCAACACTGGTTAAGCCCCAATGAGAGAACCATGAAATATCATCAGTTTGATTCGTACTAGCAACCGATAACACACTTGCGTTTTCGTAGTTTGATGGGTAGTGAGGGTTTACATCGTTATCAATAGTATCGTTACCAGCCGCTGCTACAAATAGTAGTTCAGCGGCTTCACTCGATTCGATAGCATCAGCCAGTGCTTGGCTGTAACCACCACCGCCCCAGCTATTATTTAATACACGTAAATTAACGCCTGAATTTTTAAGGCCAACCATGTAATCAATACATTTTATGGCATCAGAAGTTGAGCCATCACCTACTGAGTCTAAAAATTTACAACCCACTATTGATACTTCTTGATTTACACCTACTACCCCTACTGAATTATTACCACTTGCACCAATTGTTCCTGATACATGGGTGCCGTGACCTTCATCGTCCATTGGGTCACCAGTATTTGTAATTGCATTAATACCATGAATATCATCAATAAAGCCGTTACCGTCATTATCAATACCATCACCAGCAATTTCAGCGCTGTTCACCCAAATATTACTTGCTAAGTCACTGTGTGTGTAATCAACACCGGTATCAATAACACCCACAACTACATCTCGGCTACCCGTAGAAATGGTCCATGCCTCTACCGCATCAATATCAGCATCAACAGTACCACCAGTCTGACCTTCGTTATTTAAGCCCCAAAGCTCGTCAAAACGAGGATCGTTTGGAGTACTTGCCATGCTCACTCGATAATCAGGCTCAACATATTCAATAGCTTGGTGAGATTTCAAACGTGCGATAGCATCTTTAGTGCTTATTCCTGACACTTTAAACTTAGCTAAACGCCCCGACAGCAAGGACGTATAGTTATCATCAATTTCATCTTTATTTATATCAGTAATTTTAGCTCTAACTAATGAACGAGCCTGCTTGCGCATTTCTTTCGATGCATTACTTTTATATTTAACAATTATTGAATCACTGCTAGCAGTTGCAGATTGCTTTACACCCACATCAGGAACCTTTGCAGCGGCTAAACAAGGAAGTAAGGCGAGCGTAATAATAGATAATTTTGTTTTCATTGTTCTATCCATAGTTTTTGTTGGGTTAGCTTAGATGCTCTAAGCACGTTTTTTCACTATTTCGAGTACAAGGGATCACATGGCATACATTTAGAAAACAACCTAATTGATAATTAAACAAGCTAAAAAATTAAAATGCTTAAAAAACCATCCATTTTGACCAGTTAATGTATAAAAAAAACACTAAACACAGACCTTTTAATGAAATTAACACTCGACAACTTACCTAATACAGGGCCGTTAATTTTTACTGCTTTTATATCGAATTAATAATAAAAAACCAAAAAACCTCATAACCCACTGAAAAATAAAAATTAAATAATTGGTAAAAAATGATGATTTAAGAAAAGACATTAGGGGAATACAGTAATTGGGTACTTAATAGTTAACAGTTATTAAACGTAAGTTAAAAATAATGACAAAACGCTTAGTAATAATTATTAATTACATCGTAAATTTTACTTTAAGAGCTTTTCAAGTGGATCACAAAACATTATATCGGCACGGCATGCTGAAACAAAAGATACCTTTTTAAAACTTATAACATCTAAGGTATTTTATTTTACTATTTCAAGGAGAAAAATAATGAAGTTAAACAAATCACTTTTAAGCTGCGCAGTAGCAATTGCAATAGGTACTAGCTTTGCCTCTTATGCAGATACATCAAGCAAATCAGCATCAAACTCAGAACTTGCTACTAACGTTTCTGTAGAAAGTATTGAAAACTCGATGACTTTAACACAAACTTTTAATGAAAATACTGCGCTACTAACTCAAGACGGCGACAGCAATACCATGCTTGTTACTACAACAGGTAACAACAATGAAACTGAAGTTTCTCAACTTCAATCAGGAAACTACGGCGAAGTTACCACTATTGGTGATAACAATGCGCAGGTATACGCCCAGGATGGGGTTGCTAATGGTTTTATTACTGAGGTGACTGGCAATAATAATATGTTAATGGTTTCGCAATTTGGCCAAGGCTTTTTTGTAAATAATGAAGCAATTAATACGGTAACTGGTGATGATAATATCATTGATGTTGAACAAGGCACTGGTGGCCACTGGTTTTACAACATGGATATGCAAGGAAACGCAAATGAAATCACTTCACTACAAACAGGTGAATGGCATGAAGCTGAAATCACTATGCTCACGGGCGATGAAAACACTCTCGATTTAGTTCAAGACGGTTACTGGAACACCTTCAAAGTAAGTGGTCTTCAAGGTAATGAAAATGAACTTGAAGTTGAGCAACTGGGCGATCGCAATACAGCAACATTTAGCTCTATTTCAGGTGATGCTAATGAGCTTTCAGTTGAACAAGATGGTAATACAAACGCAGTAACATTTGCAGCCGTTATTGGCGATGATAATGAAATAGATTTAGATCAAGAAGGATCAATGAATACTATTGAATCTAACTTGTTTGAAGGCTCAAATAACGACGTTTCTGCTACACAAGTTGGCGCTGAAAACTTAACAACTGCCGATATTATTGGTGATAATAACGAACTTACCGCAATCCAAATGGGTAACTTAAACGAAACTTATATGGGTGTTATTGGTTCTGACAATGAGTTTATGGTTAACCAAGTTGGCGATTTAAACTCTGTTCATTTAGCTAACTTTAATGGCACAGGTAACGATGTTGATTTGGCTCAGTCTGGTGATGAAAATGCAATGCTAGTGCAATCGTCATATCCCGATGTATCGCTCACATCTAACAATAACGATATCGACATTACGCAAAGTGGCTCGCAAAATGAAGCGATTGTTACGCTTGCTGGCATTTTAGACAGTAATGATAACCAAATTGATATTGCACAAAGTGGCATGTTAAACCTTGTTGATATGATGGTTGAAGGTAATAACCACAGTATTGATATTTCACAAGAAGGTGAAGGCAACTGGGTAGGCGGTGTTGAACAATCAGCCTTTTTAGTTGGCGGTGAAAACGTAACATTCACAGTTACCCAAATGGGTAACGATAATATTGTTGAAGGCTCTGTAATTGGCTTTAACAGCACGGTATCTGTTACTCAAATGGGTGACGGAAACACAGCAACAATTACGCAAATGTAATTGCCGAGGTGGGGAGGTTAACCCTCCCCATTTTAATTTATGAAAAAAAACATTCGCTTTAATAGTTACCTACTCACACTCTCGCTATGTTTTTCTGGAGCAACTCATGCTGCTGATGAACTAGAAATAGACGGCTTATTACTCGATAGAAGTATTAGCCGCTTTGGTCATCAATTTTATTATGAATTTTCAAACTATTGGCGAGATCTCCCCTCAACGGCTGGTTTTAATATCGAAATAAAAGAAACCGTAATACCAAAAGCGGGTACACAACTTTCTTTAATAATGAATAACCAACTTGTTTACGCGACTTATTTAGGTCGCAGATTAGAACCCCTTGATGAGCGTGTTGAACAAGCTGTTTATACAGTAATAGACGCAATGGCTCGCTCAAACATGGCTGCATCAACCCCAGATATGGCTAAAGATGGATGGTAAAATGAAAAAAACGGCCCTTATAATAACAATATTAAGCTTTTCGTCCCAAGCGACTGAAATAATTTATACTCCAATTAATCCAAGCTTTGGTGGTAACCCACTAAATGCAAATATGTTGCTGAGCAAAGCGCAAGCTCAAAACAAGCATAAAGCGCCAGTAATCGAAAAAGGCTACGCAGAACAATTTCAAGACTCTTTAGAGCGCACCTACTTAAACCGCATGGTAAGAGAAATTACCGATATGGCGTTTGGTGAAGATATTGAAGATAGTATTTTTAATCAAGACTCTATTTTTATGAGTGGTGATTATCAAATTGAAGTTATAACCAGCACAACCGATTCTATTACAGTAAAAATAACAAATATATTAGATGACTCTGTTGTAATCATTGAAGTACCGAGGTTTGGATAATGTATAAACTACTAATAACAATAACATTACTGGGTTTGAGCGGCTGTGCAAGTTTGGGAAATCTTATTCCACCATCACAGCAAAAAGCAATTAGTCTGGAGCCAACTGAGTTATTTGCAGATCTAAAAAACCTACCTAAACCTGTCGGTAGTATTCCGGTATCGGTTTACTCATTTAGAGATCAAACCGGCCAATATAAGCCGCAAACTAACGTAAGCTCATTTTCGACGGCCGTAACTCAAGGTGCTAACTCAATACTTGTACAAGCACTGCATGAATCAGATTGGTTCACGCCGGTAGAGCGTGAGGGTTTACAAAATATTTTAACTGAGCGAAAAATTATTCGAGCAGGCCAAGGAGATAATCCTAACCAAGCTGATTTACCACCGCTTACCACTGCCAAAATTATTTTAGAAGGCGGTATTATAAGCTACGACACCAATGTAAAAACAGGTGGTTTAGGTATGGAGTACTTTGGTATAGGCGCCTCTGAGCTTTATCGTGAAGATGCTATTTCAATATATCTACGCGCTGTTGATGTTCGAACAGGCCAAGTATTACTGAGTGTAGCCACCAGCAAAAAAGTATTAAGCCAAGAAATGCGTGCAGGATTTTTTAGATACGTGAGTTACAAACGTTTAGCCGAAGCTGAAGCGGGCTTTAGCGACAACGAACCTATGAGCATTTGTGTAACACAAGCAATAGAAAAAGCACTTACAGACCTTATAACAAAAGGTATTGATAAAGGCTTATGGGCTAAAAAAGTGAGCTAATCACACAGACAGTGATAACAAATAAAAAGGCTACGCAAAGTAGCCTTTTTATAGGAAAATTTAATGCTAAATAAGCTATTTAGCCATTGGCAATAATACAGAAACATAGCGCTGAGCCCAATTAGCGAGTTCTACCCTATTGCGTGAGTTCGTTTTTTTAAACGCACTGTATAGATGTGTTTTTACGGTATGGTCACTAATATTGAGTTTATCTGCAATGGTATGGTTACTCGCACCTTGTGCAATTAGATGAATTACAGATTTTTCTCGCTTTGTTAAATGATCGTAATCGTCCTGCTTTAATTCAATATCGTCGTGTAGACCATTAAACGACGAGGCCACAGCTAAAATATCGTTAAATGCTTTTGAAATCACTTTACGCGTAAACCAAAGCTCGCCGCTATTAACCCGAACTAGCCCTTTAAAAATATCCTCTGGTGCATCAGATTTATAAAAAACGCCATTAAAATGGTTAAGTAACAAGTTTTGCTCGCATACATCTTCTCTATCAACGTTAAAAATGACAACACTATAATGTTTAGATAAACAGATAAGATCTGCTGGAATGAGGTCTTGCCATTTGCTTTTAGCACCGTCAATTAAAAATAGATCATAATTAGCTCGCAGCTCTACTTTAGGTACAACATCATCCATTTTAATATCACCGAACAGAGCTTGCAGTGTTCTTAAAATAATTGCGTAATTGTGTGAATGAAAAGATGATTGAAATGTTGTTTTTACAAATACTGAGTTGATATGAGGCATAGATTTCATCCTTGAAACATTTATATTACATTACCTAAATCAAATACAACTTACAATGAGATTTTGGTATTAAAATAAAGTTATCGCTTCTCACCCTAAAACAGATAAAAGCCCATTAAATCAATGTATAACCTACATTGCCTTTGTCTTTACAATTGCTTTTGTAAGATAAATAACAGATCGGATTAGTAGTTTAGTAATTCTTAAAACCTTAAATATACATTATCGTAAACTAAGCTTTATGGGTAATTACTCTATCGTCGCTTTTAATTTATTCAGCGCATCAACCGAAAAACCTCGATCATAAAAATATAATATTTCGCCACTGTTATTAATAAGTACTACACGAGAGTTATTAGGGCTTTCATTACCTGTAAATTTTTGAACCGCTTCACCATCTTTATAAATAGTGATTACTCCGCCCCATAATTCTTTAGGGATGCCTTTGCGCATACCACTGTCTATAAATGTACTGAACATGCGTGGCGCCATGCCCGCAATAGTAGGTAGCTCGTAGGTAGGAAGCGTAACGCCCGCCATGTCTAAGCCAATTAACCAACGGTCTATATCAAACTGGCTGTCTTGCTTGTAACCAATAAGCAGTAGTGTTTTATCTGCTTTAAAGTCGCTAGGTATAGTTACCATACTTTGTTCTAGGCTTTCGCCGCTAATGCTTGGAAACTGTTTACCTGTTATTTGTTGGTTTGGGTACTGTGTGGTACAAGCGCTAAGTAATAAAAATGCAAAAGCACTTAATATTAATTTGATCATAATAAACCTAAGATTTTTAAATTTCATAACGATACGTTTAGTATGGCAACTGAGATCTAAAAATGTTGATTAGCTATGTAACTTTTAAATTTAGACGCGGTCATAGCCTTACCATACTTCCAGCCTTGTCCGTAATGCACACCCGCTGTTTTTAAAATTGCTTCTTGTTCTGAGGTTTCAATGCCTTCAGCTACACAGGTATAATTAAACTTATGCACAAGTTCCATAATATTTGGGATCATAGAGGCTTTTAAGCCCTCAGTTGCTATATCTTGAACAAACGTACGGTCAATTTTAAGTTGATGAAAACTCAAATTTTGTAAATTTCTTAAATTCGAATAACCCGTACCAAAGTCATCTAATGATAAGTTAAACCCCGATTCAACTAATGTTCTTAAATGAGCATGCGCAATGCTTGTATCAAGGTATTCGTCTTCGGTTATCTCTAAACAAATAATAAAGCGTGAATTGGTAAGCTCTGTTATTTTCGGCAGTAACGACACATTACCTTGCTCTACATCGCACGGAAATATATTAAGCGATACTTTGAAGCCCTCTGGTAATGCTTCTATTGAGGTAAGTTCTTTCATAGCAGTCGCTATCATTGTCTCAGTAAAAACCCAAGTTAAATGGTTTTTCCTGATAACCGGAATAAACTCATCTGGGAATAAAGCCCCATACTTATCCTCAAAACGCGCAAGCACCTCACAACCAACCAGCTTGCCATTTTGCAAACAAATAATGGGCTGGTAAGTCCAATAAAATGATCCCTTTTTAAGCCCTTTACGGATACGCTGGTTAGTAGAGCGACGTGCAGCAATTCTTGCATCAACAATTAGTGCAGTCGATATGCCCGCTAAACAGGTTAAAATTAACGAAATTATTAATAATAAGTAATTATTAGAAAAAAACAGACTCCAAGGTAAGTGCACTACTACACAATAATGACTATTTGTAGAGCTGCAAACTGAATTAGTTGAGTAAGGAAAGAAAACATTACTTTTTACCTGCTGATACACCCCCTCTTTACCCGCTAAATGATGTAAAGCATTTGGTGCTTTATAAATAACCTCCCAATCTGGCGCAATAATTCCGATATTGGTAAAAGGCGTGCTCTGCATAATTAAATTATAGTCACCTTGCCTGACTATAATTACTTCCATAGGGCGTTCACTAAATAATAATAAATAAAGCTCCGGCTCAAAACGAACTCTCACCTGTTCATCATCTCGAATAAAGTCAGGCTGTTTGTCATTAATTGGTTTACTTAATAAGCCTGCCCCCGTAGTGCAAACTAGCTGGTTATCTTTAAAAAAGCCTATATCAATTACATATTTTGCGTCAAATAAAGCGCGGCGCATCTCAAGAAGAGTAGCGTTATCACACTGTTTAAATGCCAGCTTATTTAATGGAGTAAGAATTCGACGCCTCTCGGCAACTGCAGCCTCTATATGAGTTAGAATATACTCAGCATCAGATTTTGTTTGTGCTGTTAACTGCTGCGCTGAAAAGTAGAGCAAAATAAAGCAGCCAGTTACAAAAACTAACCCTCCGGTTAAAACGGCTATAATAGATTTTTGTTGGTACTTTTTCATAGCATCCCGAGGTTATTAATTTATATCACTACTTTATTTAGATGATTGCATAAGTCGCACTAAACTCAAATAGATAGCTTTAACAATCAGTGAAAAAATCTTTAACTAAATGAGCCATTTTTAAACTTATAACCAAATGTTGATTATTGTCAAAATGGATACCATCACCACCTGTCATGTTAATAAACGTATTAAAATCGATGTAAGTACATTTATTATTAGCCGTCACACGCTTAAATTCATCAGAGAGATCTTTTGCTTTTATATCGGCATCTTTATAAATACGTGAATACTGCTCGGTAACTCTTACTTCAGGTGGGCTGGAGATAATAATTTTAGGGGCTTGTAAAGTACTACTTTGTTGATAATAAGTATGTATTGAGCTAATTAAATCATTCAAGCCGTCGGCTATTAAAATAGGTGTTAAATTAAAGCGCTTTTTAAGATCGTTCGTACCAAGAGCAATAATAATAAAGTCGATATCATATCTCTCTAAATAAGGCTTTAAATAACTAACACCACTTAGCACACCATCAAAAGGCGGATTATGTACTAAAGTACGATTAGGTTGCCCCGCCTCAATTACAGTAAAGTCACACCCTAAGTTTTTAGCTAATAGCGATGTCCAGCGGGTATTTTCATCAAAACGTTTACCCGTTATAGGGTTTAATCCCCAGGTATTAGAATCGCCAAAGCAGAGTATGTTTTTTGTCATTTGAGTCTTTAAAATGGATTGAGTGTATAACCTTGTTGTTGTAACTGAGCATGTGCTGTCATCGCCGAAAGTGACATTTTCACACCTTCGATTAGTTGCTCTGGCGCTACTTTATAATGTGTCGCCGACTGCCCACATACATAAACCACAGTGTTACTAGCAAGTAATTGCTCGATCAACGCTTGGTTTTTATTATCAACATTAAAGCGTTTTTTGTATTCTTTATTGGCAAGCACGTCAACACTTGCGCTCCCGTGCACGACTAACGCAAGTTGTATATTTTCAGGCTTTACACCATGCGATACATGCATGTTAATAAAACGCGCTAGTGAATTCATCGAATTATTCTGCTCGCCTTTTTTAGCGCTATCAGCAACATCAAAAGCTATTTTAAATACGGTAGAATCATTAATCGGTGCATGCTGAGGTACATTATAAAAGTTACCAAAGCCTTTAATAGTATTGTCAGCCGCTTGCGAAAATGGGCTGATAAGTAAAAGTATTAATAGGTATTTCATAAGCAATCCTGTGTTTTAAATAAGTTAACTTATTTATAAAAATAACAGAAGCAAAGAAAAAAGGCTGCAATTTAAGCAACCTTTTGGGTACTTTTATGGCTATGGTTAATAAACTACATGCCTAAATAGCTAAACGTATTTTTAAACTGCTCTATAAAACAAGCGGGAGCTTCGGTTGATGACGCATTTGAAAGCACTGAAAAATGCTTACCACGTAAACTACGAAGTTTTGGTTTTAATACTTCATCGTCCATGTAATCGGTTATTCTATCAATAAATAATTTCATTTGTACTGTGGTGCTGTACCAATAAACGGGTGAGGCAAACACCCAATGGTCATACTTTAAAAGTGCTTCAAATACGGCGTAAAAATCATCATCTTTATAGTTTTTGTTATAACAGTATGGTGCCATTTTGTAATAATCTAAGCATATTACCCGCACATTATTTTGCTCTGTAAATCCGTTAACGTGCGCCTGTGTATTACCATTTTTACGTGCGCTTGATTAATACCAACCCGCAATAATACTTAATCATTTTGCGGGGCTAAACGCGTCGCTACCTGCGTTAAAAAACTCTCATTTAGGACAACTAAATAGCGAATTTTTTGCCTAGCTATCAACGCGTTTTTCCACCCTCAAAATAGCTCACTTAATTAAGCGAGTTGGTATAAATAATAACAGTGCTACGCTCAAGTTTTTGTTGCATTTAGTTAACTCCTTTTTTAATGTTGAAAGAAGCTTAAAACCTCAAGTTATATTGAGGGAAAACGGGAATTTAAAAATAATGCAAGCAGATCAAAAAAAACTAACAGAGGCCAACTTAACGGTTGGTTATGTAGCCAAACGTAGCGGCGTAAAAGTATCAACTCTGCACTTTTACGAAACAAAACATTTGATAAGAAGTTGGCGAAATAGCGGCAATCAGCGACGTTATAAACCCGACGTATTACGCCGAGTAGCGGTTATAAAAGCGGCACAAGCGATGGGAATTACACTCGATGAAATTAAAAATACCTTAGCCACCCTACCCGACAACCGCACACCAACAAAACAAGACTGGTCAGCACTTTCAAAGCGTTGGCGAGCTCAGCTTGATGAGCGCATTGCACATATGCAGCGTTTACGCGACCGCGTTGATGGTTGCATAGGTTGCGGCTGTTTATCGCTCAAAAGCTGCCCTATTTATAATAAGGATGATCATTTAGGCGAGAATAAAAGCGGTGCTGTGCTTTTAAAGTCAGATCCTTTATCTGTGAAAAATAAAGCTTAATTTTTTGCTAAAGTGAAAACAGGTTATCCATAATCTCAGTATTATCAATTATATAATGATCAATACACTTGCCTTATGCGATAAACAAAGCCTTACCCATACATATTAATTACTTACATTTAATTTAGATAATATCATGCCCGCTTATTTTATTTTTAGCTCAACAGTTAACCAACCCAGCCAAATACATAGGTCATTAATCAATTATACCCGCACCTAATGTGTATGTTTTTTGTAGTACTTTGTAGTCTCGCCATTACATTTGCAATCATTTCTTTAATTAATATATTTAATCCATTTTTTTGCAGCAATTAATTTTTTAAAAAAGCAATATAAAAATCATAATAAACCAACCTCCTTTAAAACCTGCAGTTAAAGCACATAAATAACAGTCACTTATAGATTTAAGTAAAAACTCTATTTCTATAAATAGAAAACAACTTATAATAAAACTTAAATAATAGAAACGCCTTTTATATTAATAAATATTTAATATATCCCTATCTATAATTTTATATTTCGAAATTATTCACTTTTGTTTGGGTTTTATACATGCTTAGAAAAATATCAATCCGACTGCGCTCGGCGCTCGCCTTTAGCTTTATAGGGTTATTAGTTATTATTGTTGGCTTAGTTTTAATATTTAGACTTAACCTATTAAATACCGAAATTAATACTATTGCAGAAACTAACGTGCCAGCACTTGAAACCTCTCTAATTATCCTTTCAGACTTTTATAATTTAAGGTTGCAAAATAGCAATGTAATTAATGCAACTGAAGCGAATCAATTTTCATACAAACAAATTTTCGATAATACAAAGCACACGTTACTCGATAATATAAAAAAAATGGCGCCACTGCTTAATACTAAAAATGAAAAACACAAATTAGAAGTGATTGAATCTGATATTTATAAATTTTTATCTCTACAAAATCAGCAAATTGAATTATTAGCTGAAAATAACTTACAAGGCGTTCAAAGCCTTCAAGAGAATGAGATGAAGCAGGTTCGTGATGGCGTAACGCAAGCTATTAGTAGTATTGTAAAAAGTCAGCAAGCAAATATTCGTGATGGTAAAATTAAAGCACAATACGTTTTTGACCAATCCGTTTTTTTTGCTTGGATCACATTAATTGTCGCCATTATTTTAGTTTGGTTTTTTGCTTGGTCGTTTACCAGAAGTATTATAAAGCCTATGCGTAACGTTTTACATTTAGCGCAGTCCATAGCCCGAGGCGATTTAACCCAATCGATTAGCGATGAAGGGAATGATGAAACCACAAGCATGATTATAGCACTGAGTCAGATGCAACAAACGCTCAGAAATACCATTAATAAAATTCAAGACTCATCTCATAACTTAGTCTCTACATCAGAAGAGCTAAGCGTTGTTACTGAGCAATCAACGCAGGGTATCATTTCGCAAAATGAGCAGTTAGAGCAAGCTATTTCCGCAGTTACCGAGTTAACAGTTTCAGCTGAACACGTTGCGCAAAGCTCAGCCGACACATCTCGAGAGTCAGACTCAGCAAATGAACAAGCGCTAGCTGGCTTAAAACAAGTAGAAGATACAGTAACGACTATTACCGCTCTTCTTAGTGAAATCGATAAAACTCAAGACGGTATCAAAAACTTAGCCACAGAGGTCAATAAAATAGGATCGGTGCTTGATGTGATCAGAGATGTAACCGATCAAACGAATCTACTGGCTGTCAATGCCGCGATTGAAGCAGCAAGAGCAGGTAGTTATGGCCGAGGCTTTGCTGTTGTAGCTGATGGTGTTCGTGCATTAGCCCATAGAACGAGTGAATCAACAAAAGAAATAGAGCTAATGATTCAGTCAGTTCAAAGTGGAACTAAAAACACAGTAATTTCAGTACAAAGCAGCCATGACAAAGCACAAAAAAGCTTAGATATATCACAGTTAGCAGGCAAAGCTTTAATAGAGATAACGACTGCTGTTGCGCATATAAACAGTCAAAATGCGACAATTGCATCTTCAGCTCACGAACAAGCAAATGTATCTCGTGAAATTGATAAAAACTTGCTAGTAATACGAGACGTAGCTGCAGAAGTAGCCTCTGGCGCTACACAAACTAACATGTCGAGCCATGAACTTTCTCGTTTAGCCGACTCGCTAGATGACTTAATCAAACAATTTAAAGTTTAAAATAGTTCTGCCTTAGCTTAAATACTCACTTTATTAGGTATTTAAGCTGGGTAAAAACCTACCAGATGGCTATTCGTAGATGCTGGTATATATATGTGGAAATATCTCCAATATAAGAAGTGGTATTGCTAACTGGCTAATTTTTAAGTATTCTTGCGTGCCTAAAAAGGAAGCGAAAATTTAAGGAATAAGCTATTGGAACCAACTAATCAAACCCCAGAAAACAATACAAAACCACCTGTAGTTACTCAAAAACTCACTCAAGCCCTTAAAACGGTCGATCATAAAGAGCTCAAAAGTACTGGTTTTTGGTTAAATCAATTTTTTATGGTTATTTCTACCGTATTTGGTGTTTTTTTAGCGGCTCAAAGCGGTTTAGAACAAGCACTTAAGTTTGATTCATTTAGTAAAATGGAAGATAACTATTATTTACGTACATCACTTTATGACGAAGTTAATGATAATGCCAACACGGTAGCCGAATATGCAGAACGCTTAGCGAAGAGCCCACCAACATCAGAGATGGAGTTTTTTAAACCGACACTTGAGCAGTATATATGGAAAACAATGCAATTTTCTCCTACTACGCTTGAAACACCGAGTGAGTTTTTAACTAGAATACGTCGGTTTTATTCTCGAGCCGACTTTATCATTAATGCCGCAATAAATCGCAAAATATCTGCTAAGCAAGCCTCTATAGAATTAGCAAAAATAACAGACTTGATTAAAACTCAAACACTACCAGCATTAAAAAATAGCGCTAAACAATTAAAAATGGAATTACAGCAGAATGATATTTCTGTTGGTTCGTTAAAGGAACTTGAAAATGCTAACTAAGAACTGCCCTCATTGTAAAGACCATCCATTAGAAGCAACCAATTATCAAGGTGAAGAAATAGATATTTGCCGTGAGTGTGGCGGTTTATGGTTCGAAAAAAATGAAGTAAACAGAATGATTTCAGAGATAAATGACGGTCCTGAAGGAGATAAATTTGAAACTCACTTTGGTGAACCGTTAGGAATTTCTGAGCTTGACTGTCCTGATTGTAAAAAAAGTTTAGAGCGTTTTCATTTACTTGAAGCTTTTCACACCGAAATTGATGTTTGCAGACACTGCGATGGCACATGGATTGATAAAGATGAGCTTGAAAGTGTAGAAAAAAGCCCCGAAATAAAAGCGAGTTTAGGCGAACTAAATCAAAAAGTAAGTTGGAAAACCTATCTGTTCCAATTTTTAACGCAAATGCCTGTTGAATATAACATTAAACCACAAAAAACCCCCTGGGTTACTCGCGCCCTTATTGTTTTAAATACATTGATTTTTGCACTTTATTTTTTAAACCCAAGCTCATTTAGCTATGTTATTGATAACTTTGCTATGACACCTGCAGATTTAAGCAAAGGTAATGAGCTATGGACTGTATTAACTTGCGTATTTTTACATGGCTCTATAATGCATTTAGTCGGCAATATGTACTTTTTATATATCGTTGGCGATAACCTAGAAGATGTTTTAGGTCATAAACGCTTTCTGTTGTGGTATTTAGCCTGTGGACTAATCGCATCGTTTGCAAGCTACATTGTAAGCCCGATGTCAGATATACCAGGCGTGGGGGCAAGTGGCGCCATAGCAGGCTTATTTGGCATGTACTTGATGTGGTTTAGACACGCAAGCCTTACCTTTATGTTTGTAATTTATCAGAAGAAACTTTCTGCAGTATGGTTTTTTGCTATTTGGTTAGGGTTTAACATTTTTGGTGCAGTAACAGGCCCTGATGGCATTGATTATGGTGCGCATATTGGTGGTTTTATAGCTGGACTAATTATTGGTTATATTTTGAAAAGTAAAATATTAGAGCAAAACCCTATAATTCGTTTACTAAACCAAAAAGAAGCACAATTAAAACGTTAATCGTCATATTAAAGCCACTAATAGATGAACATTAGTGGCTTTATAAAACTTCTCACTAATTTCTATAACTTACAACGCGTATAAACTGTATAAAATTGACCCGTATTTTTTATCGGTATATCGTACGTTATAGCCTCTTTACTAAGTTCGCATTCAAAGTTATTTAATATATCAGACAGCAGTGCTTGCTCTTCGGTGAACTGTATTGTGGTATACCACAAGATTGAATCTTCATCTTGTTTGTTACCAATATAAATACTCTGTAGCAACGAGCTATTAAAAAACATATTGGAAGGGTTTGAACTACGTATGGTTTTATTATCGAAATAAAAGTAACCATTGTTATCACTTATGGCTTCATCAATATAAGTATCACCATAAATCAGCTCTCTTGTTACTTTAACGCCCTGTTGGGGTTCCCCCTTGTTTAATAGTCTTCCTTTTACAGGCAACGATAGCGTAACGTCTTGTTTATTAAAAAAGCCAAACATGTCTGCACATCCTTGCATTGGTATTAATAAAAATAAAATAAGCGTTAAGGTAACGCCAGCCGATCTTGTATTGGTCATAAAAAGTCCTTTTCCTATTTATATCTTAACCTAACAATAAATCTGGAAAATAAATAGCGACAATACTACATCCCACATTTACTAAAATACATAACCACAACACCACTATAAAACGTCGCTTTTGTGATTTATGGCGAAGTAATTGTTGAGCAAGTAATGCCCCAGGCCACCCTCCAAATAATGCAAGTAATTGCAGTGTGCGCTCTGGCGTGCGGTTTACTTTTTGATGTGAAGAACGCTTAGCTTGTCGCTTATCCCACGCGTACATTAAAAAAGTGAAAGCACTTAATACACTTATATAACCAGGTACATATATTGATATATAAACAGGTAAGTATTGCAGTAGGTAAGCCAGCCAAATGGCGGCTAAATAAAGTAATGAGAATGTGATTAATATTTTCTTTATCAATTGATTATCGCCTATACTTGGCATTGGTATTACAAAAACAAGAGCCAAATTATGACATATTTTAAAGCGATATTCTTAGTCTTATGCTTATTAACATTTAGTAGCTATGCATCTGATACACCTACCAATCTTGATAAAGAGCTTGCCGTTTTCAAACCCTATTTAGGCACTTGGCAAGCTGACTTTAAAGTTCCTGAAGGTACTAAAAAAATACAAGATGTTGGCCGATGGGAGCGTGCTTTAAACGGTAAAGCGATCCATACCAAGCACTCTATTAATGAAGGTGAGTATGGCGGCGAGTCGATGATTTTTTACGACAGTAAAAAAGAGTCATTAGTGTTTTACTATTTTACTACCGCAGGGTTTTACACAAAAGGGACTATGAAAGTGCTCAGCCCTACTCAATTTGTAGCCTACGAAGACGTAACCGGCAGTCAAGATGGTATTACTAAGGTTAAGTCGATGAGTGAGCTAAAAGACGATAAATTTGTAGTCTCAACTTCTTATCTAAAAAAGGGTGATTGGACTAAGCCCGAACAACGTATTTATACTCGCAGTACAAAACCGGTTAAGTTTAAATAGCTGTGATTTAAAAATACAAAAAAGGCAGCCTAGGCTGCCTTTTGTCATTTATAAAATCGTATTTATTTTGCGAATTTTTTAAATGGTGCGTCTACTGGTGTATCAGCAAGGTGATTAGTGTAGTTGCTCATTACCTTTTGCGATAAGCCAACAATAATTTCTAGTAGTTGCTGTTTACCGTAACCTGCTGCAAAAAACTTCTCAATTTGCTCATCGCTAATTACGCCGCGCTCGCGTGTCATTGCAAGCGTTGTTTCACGTAGTGTTTCAAGTTTTGCGTCTGCAAGTGGTGTTTTGTTTACTAGTGCATCAACAATACCTTGGTCAACTTTCATTGAAGCGGCAATTGCGCTGTGAGCTGGTACACAGTAATGGCACTCGTGTTCAACGTTAATTGACTGCCATACAACTGTTAGCTCTTCTGCGTTAAACGATGTTTTTTGAAATAAGTCGTGCAGTACTTGGTAGCCTTTAAGTAGCGTAGGCGCTTCTGCCATTACTGCGTGAAGGTTAGGTACCATGCCAAATGCTGCTACTGAATCAGCCATAAGCGATTTTGATTCTTCAGGTGCGTTGTCTTGAGTATATAACGTAAATTCTGCCATGTTCTGCTCCAATAAATTAATGTGTTTGAGTAACTTCGAGACACATACTATTTGATTTTGAGCGACTGTTCAAGTTAAAATTGAGCATACGTTCAAAATAGTTGAGATTAAAATGGCTAACAAAGTTAAATTTGAACGCGAGAATGTAATTCGCGTTGCAAGCCAATTGTTTTGGGAAAAGGGGTTTATAGCAACCTCAACCCGCGATTTACAAGAAGCAATTAATATGCGCCCAGGCAGTATTTATGCGGCGTTTGGCTCTAAAGAAGGTTTATATAGTGAGTCTTTAAAAGACTACACCGTACAAATGAAAAGCCAAATTGATGGGTTTTTAGCAAGTTCTGACACTGTTGTAGGTGGTTTGCGTGCGTTTGTAGAAAACGTAATAATTAAAACCAAAGACTGTAGCCCAAGTGCTATTTGTATGTTGGTAAAAGCAAACAGTGAATTTGCAGAAAAAGATGCCTCTTTATATGAGCTGAGTTTAGACTTATCGGCAAAGTTTGAAGCTTACCTAACAACCTTATTTGCTCAAGCTATTAAAAATAATGAGCTGAGCAGTAACCTTACAGCACTTGAATATGCGCAGTTTTTTCAAGTGCAATTTACTGGGCTGCGTGGCTACTTTAACCGCCCAAGGGTTGAGCAATTAGCGCAGCCGATGATCAATCAAATGTTTGCCTTGATCAAAAAGCTATAACTTTTCGCAGTACTCACTACTAAAAAGTCTCAACAAAAAAAGCGGCTAATTCAAAACGAATTAGCCGCTTTTTTATATTTTTCTTTTACGTTTTAAGTTTGTTTAGCTCGCTATCTTGCTGGGCAACAAGCGCATTAAGTGCTTCACTGCTATCTCCTGCTTGAGTTGATAGGTCAGCAAGTTGCGACGCGGCATCAGATATAAGCGTAAGATTACGGTTAATTTCTTCGGTCACTAAGCTTTGTTCTTCAGCGGCGGTAGCAATGTGCGTAATTTGATTGGTTATTTCATCAACTTTTACTACCACGCTATGCAGTGCATCAAAAGCAACTGATGTTTCGTCTACTGCGCTTTCAGCGCGTACTACCCCTTTTTCAATTACGGTAGATGCATTACCTACTTCTAACAATAAGCTATCAATAAGTTGGCTAATATCATCGGTAGATGAACGGGTTTTAGACGCAAGTGCACGTACTTCATCAGCAACTACCGCAAAACCTCGGCCATGCTCGCCTGCACGTGCTGCTTCAATGGCTGCATTCAGTGCCAGTAAGTTTGTTTGCTCTGAAATAGTTCGAATTACATCTAAAATTTGGGTAATGTCTTTACTACGCGAAGCCACTTTTTCAACGGCTTGGTTAGCTTCTTTAATTTCTTCAGACATGGTTTTAACTTGTGTCATTGCTGAAGATAAACTCGATTCACTGCTAACAACTAAACCATTTATTTCATCCGCTTGTTGGGCTGATTGCTCAGAGGCTCTTGCTACTTCAAGTGCGGTAGCGCTCATTTCGTTCATCGCGGTTACTACACTTTCAATTTCGTGAAATTGCGATTGTACATTTTGCTTGGTATCAACAGCAATATGCTGCGCTACTTCGCCTTGATGCTTAGTTTGCGCCGATACATCTTTAAGCTCTGAAATTAACTTACGTAATTTAGTTAAAAAGGCATTAAAACCACCAGCAAGGGCGATTAATTCAGCATGTGAGTCTACATATAGCGTATGCGTTAAATCCCCCTCGGAGCTGGCTAGGTTATCTACACGCTGTTGAATTTGCTCGAGCGGCGCAACCACAGTACCCACCACAATCTTCATAACTATAAATGCGATTAGCGCTATCACAGCACCTGTAATTAAGATCATTACACCTAGGTAGCTTGCTGTATCATCCATTCCTTTAGCTAGAGCATCAGGCCCTTCAAGCGCTAAATTAGTGGGTACTTCAATAAGTAAAGACCACTGAGTATTAGCAAGTTTAATATTAATAGGGTAATTAACTAAATACTCAGAAGACGTTTTAAATATGCCTTTTTGACCTTTAAATCTCTCGATTTCTTTAAAAGTAGCGGCACTAATAGCCTCTTTAAATGGGCGCCCTAATTTAGATTTATAATGGCTACTGCCCACCACTAAACCTATGTCGCTCAAAAGCGTTACTTTTGCTTGCCCGTTATATAACTCGCTAGACAATTGCTCGGTCATTGCTTGAAAGGTAGGTAGCGTTAAATCAGCACCAGCTAAACCTATAAACTGACCCGATTTTAATATAGGCACAGTTAACGAGGTCAACATTACTGAATCGCCCGATGGGATTTCGTATAAGTAAGGCTCCATAATACAAGGCTTTAACGTGTCTTTTGCACATAAGTACCAATGCGCTTCACGAATACCAAACTCGTTTAATGAGGTTATATACTTATCCGCAGCGTTGGCTACTTTTTGCTGCTCAATGGTGCCGTTTTGATCGCGAGTAATATACACCTCTAAGGTGCCATCGCCATTTACTGAGTGTTTATACCCTTGCTTAAAGCTCGAATCTTGCCCATCAAAAGCATTTGGCTCAAACTGCGAGTATATAGACGAAAGCAACGTGTTTTGCTCTAACATCGAACGGTTAATACTCACAACCGTATCGCGATCTAAATTTTGACTTTGTGCAGCGTCGCCTAACAAAGCGGCTAATGAATAAGGTACGCGATAGGCTTCGTTAATAAAGCCTGCTATTTTTTCACCATAAGCGGCTGCATTTGAATTAAGTTTATGCTCAACCTCGGCAACAATGTACCCTTCTGATTTAACAGCTAAGTCTTTGTTACTTGTTGATAATTGCCACCATAATGTAACCGACAACACGATTACTGTTAGTAATATACTTGAGACTGTAAGCCACAGTAATTTTTTTGCTAGCGATAATTCCCGCATTCATTTCACCCTTTAATTTAAACTACGGTTACAGTTTAGTTGATCTGAGAAATGAAGCTATGAATATCGCTAAGAAAACGAAATCTAATACAAATGTTTAGCTTTTATTTTTAGCTAAAAAAGCAGTGGCTATAGAGGCAAAAATAAGCAAAATTACGCTCCCCCATAAACACGCTACAAAACCATAAACCTGAAACACCCACCCCGAAAGTACTGTGCCCAGTAAACGCCCCATGGCATTGGCCATATAATAAAAGCCAACATCAAGTGATACACCATCGCTTTTAGCAAAGCTGACAATTAAATAACTATGCACTGATGAATTAACTGCAAATACACCGCCAAATATAAGTAAACCTATAATCAACGTGGCATGCACAGCAACATCAAATTGCATAAGCAGTGCTAAAAGTGCTGTTACTCCACCTAATAGTAACACCCATAAATACGCATGTTTAACGGTATCAACGTTTGAGTTACTCGTACCTGTAATACGTGGTGCTTGAGATTGCACGCCACCATAGCCAATCACCCAAAGTGCCATAAAGCCACTAACCCACCAAAAGTCCCAGTTAAACTGCTGGGCTAAATAAATAGGTAAAGCCACTACAAACCATACATCACGCGCTGCAAACAAACATAACCGTGCTGCGCTTAATAAATTTATTGCACGGGATTTAGAAAATAGCTCTTTAAACTTGGGCTTATTTTTAGCCTTGCCCATGTCACCTTTTAAAAATACAACGCTAATTATCCAAGCAATAGTCAGTAACACAATAAGTGCTTTTAAAGCCCCTTCAAAACCCAGTACCGTAAGTAGTAAGCCACCTAAAAAGAAGCCGACCCCTTTTAACGCATTTTTAGAGCCCGTTAAAATAGCCACCCACTTATAAAGCTGGCCTTGGCCGCTTTCTCCCTCGGGAACTAAGTGTTTAATAGCGCTTTTGGCACTCATTTTATTTAAGTCTTTTGCTATGCCGCTAAACGCTTGTGCCACCATAACATAAGCGACTGTGAGCCATTCACTTGGCGCACATAACATGGCAAGCGCCATTATTTGCAGCGCCAAGCCAAAGTTCATGGTTTTATTAAGGCCTAAATGAGCCCCTAGCCAACCGCCCACTAAATTGGTGATCACACCAAAAATTTCGTAAAACAAAAACAGCATGGCAATGGCCAACGCACCATACCCTAACTGATGAAAATACAGCACCACCAACATGCGTAGCGCACCATCAGTTAAAGTAAATGCCCAATAGTTACCTGTAATTATTAAATATTGTTTTATAGAGCTCGGTAAGTTAGCTAACTGCGCAAACATAGCGTTAAACCTTTTTAAACGAGATTAAACCACATCACTTTTTGCAACTTTAAGCATTAGCTCAGCAGTACGGTTTGCATAACCCCACTCGTTATCATACCAAGCGTATAATTTAAGCTGAGTGTTGTTAATTACCATGGTTGAAAGCGCATCAATAGTGCAGCTACGCGGATCGGTTTTGTAATCAATCGATACAAGCGGTTTTTCTTCGTAACCTAATACACCTGCAAGCTCGTTTTTAGACGCCTCAGCAAACCATTCATTCACCTCAGTTGCAGTTACACCACGCTCAAGCTCAAATACACAGTCGGTAATGGATGCGTTAGTTAAAGGTACGCGCACGGCATGACCGTTTAATTTACCTTTTAGCTCAGGGAAAATATGCGTAATAGCCGTTGCACTACCGGTTGTAGTAGGTATTAAGCTAGTACCGCACGAGCGCGCACGGCGTAAATCTTTATGAGGGGCATCAATAATTGTTTGTGTATTAGTAATGTCGTGAATCGTGGTCATTGAGCCGTGCTTAATACCCACTTTTTCTTGCAGTACTTTTACAATAGGCGCTAAACAATTAGTAGTGCACGAAGCCGCTGTAACAATTTTATGCTCATCTGGGTTATATAAATCCTCGTTTACACCCATTACTACATTTAAAATACCGTCTTCTTTTACAGGTGCGGTAACTACAACGCGCTTAACACCTTGCGCTAAATATTGATTTAACAGCTCGGTGGTTTTCATTTTACCGCTGGCTTCTATTACTACATCGCAATCTGACCAATCAGTTTCATTTATGGTTTTGTTGTTGGTAACTGCAATCGTGTGCTTACCCACACTAAAGCTATTATCATCACTAGAAACCTGTTGTGCTAAGCGCCCATGTACTGAGTCAAACTCAATTAAATGTGCGTGGGTTTTAGCATCGCCTGCAATATCGTTTACTTTAATAAATTCTACTTCTGGCCACTCTAAAGCCGCGCGCAGTGTTAAACGTCCCATACGGCCAAAGCCGTTAATACCTACTTTAATTGTCATAATAAATACCTTTAGTAAAGTTATATCAATTTGCTTAATTAACAGCAGCTTGCTGCACGCTCTGGGCGATTACCCATAGTATTTAACCGCGTTAAATCGTTTTCATAAAATGAAGGATTAGCAGTCAGGGTTTGCGTTAATACATTTTTAGCCCATTCAGGCAGCGCTTTATTAATGCTGTAATACACCCACTGGTTTTGCTTACGGTCACTCAGTAAGCCGCATTGTCTTAACTGCGCTAAATGTCGAGACACTTTAGGCTGGCTTAGCTCAAGTGCAGCAACCAGTTCGCATACACATAGCTCTTCTTCGTGGCTAATTAATAGCATGGCCTTTAAGCGCGTATCATCCGCTAGGCATTTATAAAATTGAAGTGGGTTGAATTGTTCCATAGTGTCCTCACAGTGTTAGTGGATATACAATAAAACAAAAACATAATATATGGAATAGTGAATATACGATTATTTGTATATTTAAATTTTTTTGCTTTAAAACGAAAAAAAGCACACAACGACTACTTGCCGTTGTGTGCTTTTAATAATTACGTTATTAAGTGTTAAATAACAGAAAGCTCTACTTCAATATTGCCACGTGTTGCGTTTGAATATGGGCATACTTGGTGCGCTTTATCTACAAGCTCTTGCGCTGCTGCTTTATCCATATCACCTAGTGATACAGCTAGTTTTACCGCAATACCAAAACCGCCTTCAATCGCGCCAATAGATACTTGTGAGTCAATATGTGTGTCGCTTGGTAAATCTATTTTTTCGCTACCCGCTACAAATTTAAGTGCGCCAATAAAACATGCTGCATAACCTGCGGCAAATAACTGCTCTGGGTTAGTGCCTTGTCCGTCGTCTCCGCCTAAACCTTTAGGTGTTGATAGTTTTACATCTAAACGGCCATCATCAGATTTAGCTACGCCTTCACGGCCGCCAGTTGCAGTTGCTTTTGCTGTGTAAGCTACGTTTTGTAATACATTCATAATGAACTCCAAAGTTTAAAATAGGGTGTTAATTTAGTTTGTGTACAAAATAATAGAACAAGTAATTAGAGATTGCAAATACTTTGCATGCAAATTAAAATGGCATATATTGAAATAAAGGATAACGTTATGCCGTTTGAGCAATTAAAGTTAAAAAATCAGTTATGTCATCGTTTATACATGGCATCTAACAGCATTGCGCGTGCGTATCGCGAGCCTTTAAACGAGCTAAATTTAACTTACCCGCAATACGTAGTAATGATGGCACTGTGGGAGCATGACGAAATAACAATTGCAGAGCTAATAGATAAAACCGCTATTGATGGCGGCGCTATGACCCAAATACTCAAAAAAATGACCGAAAAGTCTCTGCTAGCAGTAATTAAAGACGAACACGATAAGCGTAAACGCCTAATTCAGCTTACCCAAAGTGGACAAGCCCTTAAAAACGGAGCCGCTGATATTCCAAAAAATATATTATGTAAGTTTGAAAGTGTAGACCCCACACAAGCCACACAGCTTATGCAGCTGCTCGATTTAGTAGTAAATGATTTAAATACTAAGACTATTACTTAGCCCACTAATGTTGCTATTTTTTGCTGAATAAAATCTCTAAATGCGGTGATAACCGGGGTCATTTGGCGTCTATCAGCGTACATCATGTATAGCGGTAGTGGATCGCTTTGCCAGTCAGGGCATAAATGTACAAGCTCACCACTAGCCAAAGTTTCTATTACATCTAAATACGATTTATAGGCAATGCCTTTACCTTCAATAGCCCAGCGCCTCACCATTTCTCCATCGTTAACTATGTGTTGGCAATTTAGCTGCACTTTTTGCACCGCGCCACTTTTATAAAAACGCCACTCTTTAAATACTTCGCCAAAGCGCATAAAAGTAATTGTTGTGTGATCGGCTAAATTTAGTGGATGAGTTAAAAGCCCATGTTTGGCAATATAATCAGGGGACGCCACTAAAACACGCGCATTATTTAAATATAAAGGAATAGCAATAAGCTGTGAATCTTTTGGAACACCAAAGCGCAGCGCAATATCTATTGATTGGCTGTAAATGTCGCTTACTTCGTCACTTAAATGCAGCTTTAGTTTTATATGCGGGTACTGCGCTAAAAACTCATTTAGCCAAAGGCTTAACTTATTGCGTCCTAAATCACATGGCGCCGACACCTGTAAAGTACCGTTAACCTGCCCTGCTGATATTTGTACTGCTGCAACGCCTTGTTGCAATAGCGCAAGCGAGTCTTTGGCATAACTTAAAAACTGATCCCCCGCCACACTCAAGCGTAAGCTGCGGGTAGAGCGAATAAACAACACGTTTCCTAAGTCTTTTTCTAGCCGTTTAATGGCTGCACTTACCGCTGCTGGGGTTTGCGCGTTTTGCCGTGCGGCTTCAGAAATGCTGGCGCAACTCGCTACATCTATAAAAGTTTGAATATCGTTAAATGATCGCATATTTTCAATTTAAATTTGAAAGTGCTTTAGTTTTTTATGTCTTTTTCTATTTTTCAACTGCGCTATAGTACAAACATATAAAAAATACATACATATAAATATTCATCAGGAATCGCTATGAAAGCATTTGGTTACATCCAAAACTCCAAAACCCTCAGTTCTGAGTCAATTAAAGTTATTGAGCTTGATACCCCTACTGCCACCGGACACGACTTACTTATTGAAGTGAATGCTATTTCGGTAAATCCAGTAGATACAAAAATACGTGCAAATGTAGCGCCTGAGCAAGGTTACAAAGTATTAGGTTGGGATGGCGTAGGCATAGTAAAAGCTGTTGGCGAGTCGGTTTCGTTATTTAATATTGGGGATCGTGTATTTTACGCTGGCGATTTATCGCGCCAAGGCAGTAATGCGCAATTTCAATTAGTTGATGAACGTATTGTAGGACGTGCGCCTAAAACATTAACCGATGCTCAAGCCGCAGCGCTTCCACTAACCAGTATTACCGCTTACGAAATGCTGTTTGACCGCTTGCAAGTGCCTAAAAATAAGCAAAATACCCAGCAATCTATTTTAGTCATTGGCGCCGCAGGTGGCGTTGGTTCTATTTTAGTACAGCTTGCCAAGCAGCTTACTGGGCTAAACGTGGTAGGTACGGCATCGCGCGATCAAAGCGTAACCTGGCTTAAAGAATTAGGTGCCGATCATGTACTCGATCATTCTAAAAACTTAAACGAGCAGCGCAAAGAACTGGGGTTAGCTGAGTTCGATTACGTTATTGGCTTAACCCACACCGACCAATACCAAGACCAAATAGTTGAGTGTATAAAACCCCAAGGTAAATTTGCGCTAATAGACGACCCTACATCGTTCGATATTTTAAAATTTAAACGTAAATGTATATCTGTACACTGGGAATTTATGTTTACCCGCTCATTATTTACTACAACCGATATAACAGCGCAGCACACCTTACTTAATGAAATTAGTGAACTAATAGATGCGGGCACACTTAAAACCACGCTAGGCCAGCACTTAGGTACTATTAACGCTGTAAACCTATACAAAGCACATCAAATTTTAGAATCGCATACATCACGCGGCAAACTTGTTTTAGAAGGCTTTTAAAATGACCCATATTAAAAAATTACTATTAGCAGCGGCGTGTAGCACGGCACTTTTAGGTAGCAACGCTGTATCTGCTAACATCGCTGGCCAAAATGCTGATTTAAAAACAGTAGCCACATTTGATGCGCAGCACCCACCGGGCAACATTGCTATTACCCCATCGGGCAGAAAGTTTTTATCTGTGCATGGCTTTTTTGGCCAAAAGCAAAAAATTATGGAGCTTTTAAGTGATGGTACAACTAAGCCCTACCCTAATGAAGAGTGGGCATACGCGTATAATAACGGCAAAGGTTTTTACGATGTACTTGGTATTAATGTATCAAATGATGGCATTTTGTGGATGCTCGACACCTCAGGACCCGATCACGCTGGGCGCTTAGTCGGCTGGGATACAAACAAAGAACAACTGCATAAAATTATTTATCTGGCTAAACCGACCATTACCGACACCTCGTTTTTAAACGATTTAGTCATCGATAATAAACATGGCGTTGTATACATTGCCGACACAGCCCAAGGCAGCCAAGCCGCTATTATTACGGTAAACCTTAAAACAGGTGTTGCACGCAGAGTATTACAAAATAGCCATTACACCACAGCCGAAAATATCGATATGGTTATTGATGGGCGCACAATGAGCCTTGGCGGACAGCCTGCCCGCTTAGGTGTTAACCCAATTACGCTTGACCCTAACGAAGACTGGCTTTACTTTGGCTCTATGTCGGGCACATCGGTTTACCGCATTGCCACCAGCGATATAAATAACGAGAGCCTTTCGGCTAAAGCGCTTGAAGACAAAGTTACGCGTTACGGCACTAAGCCAATTTCAGACGGTATTATTGTTGATGGCGGCGGTAACGTATATGTAACCGACATAACCAATGGCGCAATTGGCGTAGTTAAACCTACTGGCGACTACGAAGTATTATTTAAAGACGAACGTTTGAGCTGGCCTGATGGGTTTAGCTACGGAGCCGATCATAAAATATACTTTACCGTTGACGATTTACACAATTCGCCTGTACTTAATAATGGCAAAAATCAAAGTCACGGTAAGTTTAAAGTAATGTCGTTCGAGCCTTTAGTAAAAGGAAAAGTAGGCCGCTAATTTACTTTTTAAGCGACTACATTTTTAAAAAGCCTTGCAAATTTAAGTGACCCAATGGTTGCAGGGCTTTTTGTTAAAAACACACCACTCTGGTGCATATTTTAGTAATACTTCACCGCTTTGGTGCTAATGCTTTTGTACGTATTTACACTTAAATACTAAATACCTGATTTCTATTCATAAAATATTCAAGTTAATGTTGGCATACTTCTTCCTATAAACTGATGTGTTCAGTGAAAATATCAAGGAAAAACCATGTTCAACTTATACCATACCCTTTACCTTTTATGGCGTTTAGACATTAGCGTTTGGC
Source organism: Pseudoalteromonas sp. FUC4 (assembly GCF_008370255.1). GTDB lineage: Bacteria > Pseudomonadota > Gammaproteobacteria > Enterobacterales > Alteromonadaceae > Pseudoalteromonas. The sequence goes on from NZ_SEUI01000002.1 coordinate 750,153, forward strand.
AAGTTAATGATCCAACAAATACCCGCACTACCGCTGATAAAGAACGCGCCTATGTTAAGTAACATCGTATTGTGTAAAGGCTTGGCATAAAGCTTAAATGTATAAACCTACTTTAGGCTAAGCTTTTGCACACTATGAAATTTATGTGTACATTTTAATTAAACTTCAAATTAATCATTCAATATAAAAACAACTCCCTTGTAATAAACTCCATATTTAAAAACCTCGAAAAAATTAGTAAAAACACTGCGTTTATAACTTTGCAAGCAGCCCTAATGCGTTGTATTGTTGCACCCTATTGAAAAATTTTAGTTGGAACGTGTATGCACGCTTTGGAAGTTAATTTTGATGGCTTAGTTGGCCCTACTCACAACTACGCTGGTTTATCGTATGGTAATGTTGCCTCGTTAAATAACGCAGCAAGCTTTTCAAATCCTCAAGAGGCGGTACTTCAAGGCCTTGAAAAAATGAAAGCCATGCACGACAAAGGCCTAACTCAAGGTGTATTTGCCCCTCATGCGCGCCCCGACTTAAACGTACTGCGCCGCTTAGGCTTTACCGGTAACGATGCACAAGTAATTCATAAAGCATTTAAAGCTGACCCTATTTTATTACGCGCGTGTTATTCAGCGTCGGCAATGTGGACAGCCAATGCCGCTACGGTATCGCCATCTCCTGATACAACCGACGGCAAAGTACATTTTACTTCAGCTAATTTAAATAATAAGTTTCATCGTTCATTAGAGCCTGCAACCACTACACGCTTATTAAAAGCGATGTTTAATAACGACAAATACTTTGCGCACCATACCCATTTGCCAGATCAAGGCTTTTTTGGCGACGAAGGCGCAGCAAACCATACTCGTTTTTGTGACAACCACGGCGAGCAAGGCCTTGAAATGTTTGTATTTGGTGCCAGCGCGTTTAACAGCCAATTACCAAAACCAGTTAAATTTCCTGCAAGGCAAACACTCGAAGCCTCAGAAGCAATTTGTCGCTTACATAACTTAAAAGATTCAAGCCAAATTTTACTACAGCAAAATCCAGACGTAATAGACCAAGGTGTGTTTCATAACGATGTAATTGCAGTAGGTAACGCCAACGTATTACTGTGCCACCAGCAGGCATTTTTAAACCAAGCTTTGGCACTGCAAGATATTCGCGAAGCGTATGTGGGCAATAAAGAATTTTACATTATTGAAGTACCTACCGATAAAGTAAGCATTACCGACGCTGTAAGTAGTTACTTATTTAATAGCCAGCTAGTGAGTCTTGAAGATGGTTCAATGCTGTTAGTTGCACCACAAGAGTGTAAACGCAACAGCGCGGTTAACGCCTACATTGAAGAAATGATCATGGCTGATAACCCAGTAAACCAAGTACAGTTTTTTGACCTGCGCCAAAGTATGCAAAATGGCGGCGGCCCAGCTTGTTTGCGTTTACGTGTAGCCCTTAACGAGCAAGAACTTGCTGCAGTAAACCCAGAGGTTATTTTAACTGATACTAAATACACACAACTGTGTGACTGGGCAAAACGTAACTACCGCGACAAATTAGGCGCAAGTGACTTTGCAGATTCAGCCCTACTCACCGAAAGCTACCAAGCCCTTGATGAGCTAACACAACTACTTAATTTAGGCTCAGTGTACGACTTTCAATTAGAAGGTTAATATCTCAGCCTACACAAAGGCTAATACAAAAATAGCGAGCCAGGGCTCGCTATTTTTATTCGTGTTTATGTTTATGCTTATGTTAATACATACTTAAGCATCTTTGTTAACAGTTATGGCCGATGCCATAGACTCAGATATATGAAGCGTGCGCTGCGGAAATGGAATACTCAGCCCTGCGCCTTCAATTGCTTCTTTAACACGTTTATTTAAATCCCACACAGTTTGCCAATAATCACCATTAACAGCCCACGCACGTAATTGAATGTTCACTGCGCTTTCGCCTATTGATGTCACCATTACTTTAGGTGCAGGCTCTGCGAGTAATCGGCTCTCTGATGCAGCTAATTCTTTAAGTACATTTAAGCCAACATCAATAGAGTCGGCATACGAAATACCCACCACTATGTCCATTCGTCTTTTGCCATTACGGGTAAAGTTTTTAATATTGCCCCCCCACACTTTGCCGTTAGGCGATGCAATATAAAGGCCGTCGGTGGTTTTAAAAATAGTGGTAAATAGGTTTATTTCATTCACAGTACCAAGCGTGCCACTGGCATCAACAAAATCGCCTATTTTAAAAGGTCTGAGTATTAGCAGCATAATACCTGCAGCAATATTGCTTAGCGTATTTTTAAGGGCTAAACCAATCGCTAAACCAGCAGCCCCCATTAGCGCAATTAAGCTTGCCGTATTAACGCCAAAAATATCTAAAATAAATAGCCCGCCAATTATATAAACTAAATAACCAGCAATACTCGATAAAAGAGGAAGCAGCGTACTATCCACCTTTTTTAATGGCGATTTAGAGTTTTTAATCGCTTTTTTAACCGAGCGTGCAATTAAGGCACTCGCAATTAAAATCACCAACGCTAAAATCACTTTGTATCCTAAAGTGATGATTGTTTCTGAATGGCTTTGCCAAAACGCTAAAAGTTTATCTTTCATGTTTGTTCCGATAAATGTGGCTGAAACTCAGCAAAATAATGGTTAAATCTAATAAAACCGACTTCAAAAGAAGTGGCGCGAGTATATAGAATAAAAAATTTAAACCTATCTTTTTTAGTCACTTATTTCAATTTTAATAACGGCCTAAAAAACATGATGATTGAAGTACAAAACACAGCTATTTATCGCTAATTTATAGTGACTATTCAATGTAGGTTAATCGTTTATTGTTATGGTGATTTTAAGTTTTTAACGTTCATTAAAGAGGTTACCTATGGCAAAAGAAAAAATAGTACTCATAACCGGCGCTTCTAGTGGCATTGGTGAAGCAACGGCAAAAACCTTAGTAAACAACGGTCATAAAGTTATATTAACCGCCCGCAGAGAAGAGCAACTTAACCAACTTGTTGCCGAACTAGGCTCAGATAACGCACTGAGCGTAGCCGCAGATGCAACCGACTTTACCGCACTTGAAAGCGTGGTTACCAAAGGCATTGAAAAGTTTGGCCGATTAGATGTAGCCTTTGCTAACGCAGGCATGGGTGTTTCAACCGCTGGCACCGAAAAAGGCGACCCCGATGAGTGGTCAACCATGATTGACATAAACATTAAAGCCCTACTGTGGACTGCAAAACTAACACTGCCGCATTTACGCCAAAACAAAGGTCACTTTATATTAACCAGCTCTGCCGCTGGCCGTAAGCCAATTGGTGGCTCTATTTACGGTGCAACTAAATGGTTTGCTTATGGCTTTGGACAAAACTTAGCAGAGGAAATGAGCGAATGGAACGGCCGATGCACAACCATAGCACCAGGCATGGTAAACACCCCGTTTTTTGATGAAGCTAAACCCGACAAACTCGACCCACAAGATGTAGCCGACGCCGTACTGTTTGCCATTGAAGCAAACCAGCGCAACAGCGTACGTGAGATTTATTTAATGCCGACTAATTAACGTTGGCTGGTTAAGTTGGGCTATCAGGTTTAATGCCAATGGCGTTAAACCTGATGGTTGTTAATTCTAAATACCGGCTAGATAGAATGAAGGGAAAATATTCGGCATTAATAAAAGCTTGTTATATATACAGTAACTCTAAACCTCCATCACTAGGTTCAAATACTTCAAGCCAAATGGTAACACCATTTTCATCGCTACATTCAATATCAAAGGCTCCATCATAAACTTCAACTATTGTTCCAATATCACCGACCTGAGGAACTCTAGAGCCAAAGCTTTTTTCTGAATAGATAAATTTTTTATTAAGAGATATCACTTTTACGACAGAATATTGCTTCATTTGATTCTCAAGTACGTATAACTTTTTTACAAGCGGAAAATTATAGTTAACTATAATGTTTGAGGAACGAAAAATAGCCAACTGTAATTTTCCGTTTAATATTCCTGTTAGCTGCTTTTTAGATTGCGCTCTAAGAATACAACTCTCGTTTTACCCAGCTTCGCCGTTTTAAACTCAGAATAACCACGGCGTTTATACATCGCTAAATTAGAAGCACTAAACTCCCCTGTAAAAAGCTCAACACGATTAGCTTCTGGAAATACTGTTTCAAGTGAAGAAAGCAACTTAGAGCCAACACCCTGGCCATGCAGTTCAGGCCATACCGCCATGCGTCCAATATAACAACTACCAGCTTCTAAGCGAGCTTGACCGCTTGCCAATAACTTACCGTTATCAACAACTTTCAAAATAATTTTCTTCTCAAAGTCTGCTTTCAGTTCATCAAGCGTTTGAGTTAAAGGCGGGATATTAAAATCATTATGCAGTTCAGCTTCTGATTGATAAGCTACGCGCTGAAGTGCTAGTAAACATTCTGCATCTTCTATTGTGGCGTGAAATATTTCCATATACTCAATTCCTTTTGGCAGCTAACGCCCAAATCAGATGCGCCGTAGGCGTCACCTGGATTTACTTGTTATGTGCGAATTAATCTGCTGCTAATAGTAAATCATTGGCAGCTAGCTCTTTAGTTTTTAATATAATGTTATCAACCACTTCTAAGCATTGGTTATTATGTACCATGACTCTTTCCAAGAAAGCTTCAGTATCTTCATCTTGACGCTCAGAAAACTTGGTATTGAATATTTCCTCTCTTAGATCAGCCAATGATGATTCAATACCTTTAATATCTGGGTCAAGATACAAACCTTTAACATTAAATATTGTTTCTAGTTTTACATAACTCTCGTGAGTATCTTCAGATAACTCTTTGCGTTTTTTTACAGCTTCTTCTGAGTCATATTTTTCGTGCAACAGGTTACGTTCACTTTCCACATATTCAGCATAGGAATTCATATATTCTTCATCTCCAGACATACACCCAGCCCCTAATACTACATAACATTCAAAATAATCTTCAGTGTACGATTTTTCTCGATTGATATATTTTCTTGTTAAGTATAAAGAATTCAAAATCTCTTCATATGCTGTACGTTTAGCATCCCAAATTTGTTGCTTTACCCAATATTTCTCGTTTAATTGGTTTTTTATTCCTTCAACTACTTTCGTGCTTTTCTTTAACTGCGTTATAGCGTTTTTAAAATCATGCCTTGTAGCAAAATTCTTCATACGATACTTTAGATAAAAACCTAATGGTGCAATTATCAAAGCAGTTACAACTGATGGGTAATATGTTGATAAATCCAAAAATACTTTCCTGTTTACTAAATGTTTAACTAGCATATAACAATTTAGTCTACGACATTTGTCGATTTACAAACCGACAAATGTCTTTATATTACAATGATTTTATCCTAGCTATAAAATAAACAACTGTAAACAGTTAGTTAGCCTCGCCTTACCTTTTCTAAATGTAGCAAAACCCCAAAATGGTGGAGATCAGTAATATCAGACAAATCATTGTTTAGTTATACCGGTTGGTTATTAATTAACAGGTTATATTTTAAATATCTGTGTTTAAACCAATAACGCGTTCCCCCTATAACCCTCAAACTTGTAACTCATTATTACTTATAAAATTAGTTAAAAATCACAATCACCTTCTATTGAATACTGTGTATTTTTACTTCATATTAAATATTCTTATTTCTCACTTATTATGCTGTTATGTCATTTTTAAAATTTAGCCATGCACTTATTTTAACCCTTGCTAGTACCCTACCGCTTACAAGCCATGCTGCGCTTGATAAAAATGAGCGTGAAATAGTAAAACAGGTCGATAAAAACATTCCCCAAGCACTTAAAGAAATAGAGCAAGCCGTAAATATTAATAGCGGTTCGCTTAATATTGAAGGTGTAAAAAAAGTAGGTGCGCTGACAAGTGAGCAGCTTAAAGCCATTGGTTTTAAAGTTGAATGGCTTGATGGCAGTGCGTTTAACCGCGCAGGGCATGTACTGGCTACCTTTGAGAGTAAAAACCCCGATGCAATAAAAATACTGATGATCGGCCATCTAGATACGGTATTTGCCAAAAACGATAACTTTACTACCTACAAACAACTTGATGCCGATACAGCCAGTGGCCCAGGCGTTGCCGATATGAAAGGCGGTAACACTATAATAATTACCGCTCTTAAAAGCTTACAAGCCCTTAATTTGCTTGAAAATGTAAGCATAAAAGTATTGCTGACTGGCGATGAAGAAAGCAGCGGTCGCCCGCTTAGCTTATCTAAACAAGCTATTGTTGATGCAGCAATTTGGGCTGACGTAGCGCTTGGCTATGAAAATGGCGATAACAATATAAAAACCGCTATGGCGGCGCGCCGTGGCTATACCGGCTGGACGCTAAACGTAACGGCAAATGCAGCGCATTCGTCACAAATATTTAGCGAAAGCGTTGGTTATGGCGCTATTTACGAAGCATCACGCATTTTAAATGATTTTAGAGAGCAACTTGCCACGCAACCTAATTTAACATTTAACCCAGGGCTTATTGTGGGCGGTACCAATGCCGATTACGACAGTGCTAACTCGTCAGCAACTGCATTTGGTAAAAGTAATGTAATAGCACAAACCGTGCATGTTGCAGGTGATTTACGCGCACTTTCACCAAAGCAATTCGAAAACGCAAAAAGATCAATGCTACTCATTGCTAGCAACAGTTTAAATGGTAGTAAAGCTGAACTTATTTTTGAAGATGGTTACCCGCCAATGGCATTAACTGATGGCAATAAAAAGCTATTAGAATTATACAGCGACGCAAGCCACGATTTAGGCTTCAACAAAGTAGTTGCCGCCAATCCACGCAATGCAGGTGCGGCTGATATTTCGTTTGCGGCAAACCATGTTGATATGGCACTTGATGGTTTGGGCTTAATGGGCAGCGGCGCACACACCAAAAACGAAACAGCCGATTTAACCAGCCTTGATAAAAACATTAAAAAAACGGCATTACTCATTTATAGATTAGGGCAGTTATAAACACCTTTAAATTGGTTCTAATCGGTTAGCCGCAACTTGCATTGCAAACTTACGCAGTGCTTTAAGTTGCGGGCTTTCACTTTGCCAATAATGCCAATACAAAGGCGTATCAATATAATACTCTGGAAATAAGTCAACTAACTCCCCTTTTTGCAGGGAATCACCAAGCTGCAAAGTCGGTAATAAGCCATACCCTAGGCCTGCTATCATGGCTTGTTTAAATCCTTCTGATGAGGGATATATGTGCATATATTCTGGCGTTGAGCCGTTAATATCGGCTAAAAACTGGTGCTGTAGCTTGTCATATTCACTAAAAACTAAACACGGTACCTGCGCCAATTGCGTAAGCGAAGTGAGGTTATGCTGTTTAATAAAGTCCGGACTCGCAATTGCCTTGTAACGTATAGCGCCTAATGGGCTCGCTAACCCCCCATTTACAGGCTCAGAAGATGAGCTAATACATACCATTACCTCGCCGTCTTTCATTCTTTTATGGGCGATGGATTGATCCTCTGAGATCACTTCAAATCTAAATTTACAATCAGATTCTGTATCTAGTATGGCAAGGGCTTCTGGCAACCATGTAGCTAATGAGTCAGCATTGGCAGCCAACTTTACACTAAGAGGTGTGTTTAAGCTGGAGTGCTCGTTAAGTGCATCTACGTTTAAAGCAACTTCTAACTGCAGGACTTGTTGTAAATGATTAAGTAAACGCTTGCCAAGAGCGGTTGGGCGCGGTGGCTGCGTTCTAATAATTACAGGCTCTCCAAGTTTGGCTTCGAGTTGATGAATACGCCGACTTACTGCCGATTGCGTAATAAATAGCTTTTTAGAGGCTTTTTCAAACCCGCCTTCACTAATAACCGCTGACAGTGCATTGAGTAGTTGATAATCAATCATGATTTTTACGCATATAACCCTAAATATATTCATTGGATTTGTAGCAGAGTACCCCCTACTCTGCAAGGCATTGAATGATTGAGTGGATTTAAAGTATGTCGTTTTTATCGGGTGTGATGCTGGGGCTAAGTTTAATTATTGCTATTGGCGCACAAAATTTTTGGATTTTAAGCCAATGCATGGCTGGCGCTAATCGGTTTGTTTTAGCCACGGTATGCATTATTTGCGACGCGACTCTTATTTTAATAGGTGTATTTGCAGCAAATGAATTACAGCAGTTATTACCAGGATTACTGCCTTGGTTAACATGGGGCGGTATTGCGATGCTATTGTACTTAGCGTATGGATCTGCAATGCGAGCGATTAAAGGGACTTCGGGTTTAAAAATAAGCCAAGTAGAAAAAGTAAGCTGTTGGAGTACTGTCCTTTCGGCCTTTGCAATCAGTTTGTTAAATCCACATGTGTATTTAGATACCGTGTTATTACTTGGCAATATTGGCGCTTTACAACCAAACCCAATGCATTTTGCACTTGGCGCTTGTGTTGGGTCACTAATTTGGTTCAGCACTTTAGTGCTTTTTGCTCCTAAACTTAAAAGTATATTAAGTTCATCATTTAGATGGCGAATATTTGATACCACAATTGCAGTTATATTATGCTTTGTGGCGTTTGGCCTTTATAACGTACCCAGCTAATAGTAAAAAAGCAGCGACTTTTAACAAGCGCTGCTTTTGTTTTATTCCCCCTAGGCTAATGTGTTTTACCGATAGCCTTGAGGGTTAATTATTTAAGACATTATTTTAAACAGTAAGTCTTTTACGGTTGCTGGCTCAAATGGTTTATCACAAATTGCGTCTACCCCTGCTTGGGCTATGTTTGCTAGGTGCGTTTCGTTAGCTTCTGAGCTCACCATTAAAATAGGTATATGCGAGTAGCTATTTGAGCTTCTAACGGTTTCGGTTAGTTCGCGTCCGTCCATTTCTGGCATGTTGTAGTCGGTTACTATTAAATCAAACGATTGATTATTTAAGTGCTCAATAGCTTCTTTACCGTTTTCAGCTTCTACTGGTGCAGGTATTCCCATACCGGCAAGTACACGTATTATGTGCTTACGCGCAAAGCGGCTGTCATCTACAACGAGCACTCGCAGTAACGTTACGTCGAAATGTTCAAGCTCGACTTCTTCTTCACTAATTATGTCTAGCGTGGCTTTAAGCGCGCGTGTAATAGCGGTTGCACTAAAAGGCTTTGGTAAAATAGCTAATACACCCGATTGGCGAAGTTGCTCTAAATACTTTTTATTTCGCTCGCTTGATACAAGCATAAACGGTTGATGCTCGGTGCTTGGGTTTGATCTGATTTTTTGCAATAAGGTATCGGCTGTTCCATCGGCCAAATACATGGCGCTTATTACTAAATCTGGTTGGTATTTAATAAGCAGTGCTAATGTTTGCTCTTGTGTGGTTGCCGTTTCTACTTGTTTAACGCCACTATCTAATAACGATTTTATAATTATTTTTTGTTGAACGTCTGAAGGTTCTACTAAAAGTATTGATAAATTGGCTATTGCGGTTAAATCACTCATTTATGTCTCTTGTATATTATTATGTTTTTATAAAGCGATTGCTTTTGCTAATTAATATTATAGAACAACATGTATAACTGGAGAGATAAAAACTTTGCAAAATTGTAAATAATATTAAAGATTGCGCGTTAAATACTCATAACGCGCTTACTTTAGTTGTTTTGAATGTACTCCAGTGCCGTCATTTTTTTATAACTTACATTCGGGTGTAAAATATGAGCAGGCTCGGGATCTACAACTTCAATAGGAATGTTGTAATCGCGGGCTATTTCAATTGCCATTTGCGTAATATTGACGCTAAACGAGGTACCCATAAATACAATCTTATCGGCGTTGAGCATACGCTGTTGTGCTTGTGTTATTCTGTAAAGCTCGGTGTAGTATTCGTCAAATAATAAAACAAAGGGCTTAAATGAATGATTTAGCTCAGGTGTTTGGTTTTGAATATTAAACACTTCAAATAAAGAATCGTGTAAGCAGCTTTCATCAACGTCTTCCCACGGAGCGGTAAATGGGGTTACATCGTCGCCTTGCTCATGAAATAAGGTCATTTGATCGAGCCTGCCATGAATAGCAATGTAGTTTTTATTACCTGCTTTGCCATCAAGCCCATCTATGTTTTGAGTGATTAAATTTTTGTCACTTAGCCAATGGTGCACGTCGTTTGGGCCATGGTTGCGATACGTTGCAAAGCGATGGTAATACCATGCTAAAAACTCTTTAGGAGCGTTTTGGTACATTGCGCGTGTTGCCATTTCCATAGGCGTATAATTTTTACTGCCTATGGTCCAGTAACCATCCTCACCTCGAAATGTAGGAATGCCACTGGCTGCGCTGACTCCCGCCCCGGTAATGTAAAGGGTGTTCATTTTTGAACCTCGTAACCGAGTACGTTAGCACTTACTTGCTGGTTATTATCAATACCGCCAATTCGGTATAAAACACCGTTGTGCTCAAGTAAACCACGATGATCCATACTTTTTACGTCAACCGGTGATAAAACCTTCCATTCGTTTTTATCACCACTAAAGCGCCAAACATGATTGCTTGCTGGTGCAGGTTTGCCGTCGTAGCCTATTGCGCTGTAGTTATATGGGTTGTTAGAGCCTGCCAGCATATAAATATTGCCATTATAGCTGGTGGCTGCCATTCGATAGTGAGCGTTACCCGTTGGGTGTGGAAGCGTGCGCCAATCTATTTTTTGTGGATTAGTTGAATCTATAGTGCCTTTTAAGCACTGTGCTACACCTGCAAACGAGCGACGCGAATTAGGATTAGCTTGTGTTTTAACACCATCACAAACAACAATGGTATTACCGCTAATTGCAGCAGCTTGGCCAAATACAGGCTCACCTAAAAATGGCGAGGCTTGTTGCCATGTATTATTTTGCGTGTCGTATACTTGTACTAAGTTTACATTGCCGTCGTTATGCCAACCGCTAATTAGATAAATGTAACGCGCTTTATAGCTAAGCGCTACGCTATCGTCTACGGGTACTGGCATGCTCGCAAGGTGGGTGTAAGTATCTTTTATTACGTCGTACCTATATACGTCGGGGCTTGAAACTTCAGTATGATCCTCTGCTACCGTATAACCGCCAAACACATAAGCATACTCGCCTAAGCCGACTGCGGTGCTTGCTAAGCGCCCTTTTAATGGCAAGCTTGAAGGCACACCAGTTTTAGATTGCCACTGTGAATCGCCAACTTTAAGCGCCCACACTTTGTTATGCACGGACGAGTATTGTTTATCGCGCCCTAGCCCCATAAAGCTTAAAAAATAGGTTTGGTTTTGTGCTGCTACTTTAGCTACCGCATTATTAGAAACAGGCTCTGGTAAAGCGGGAAGGCTTGCTAACGCAAGAGAAAAAATAAGGCTCATAAGGCAAGTAATTTAATAAGAATTAATACGCTCAGATTAAATTATTTTAGCCTTATGAGCCAGTATTGTTATATCTAAATAATCAAACGCTTTTGATTGATGATTAAGCTAGTAGGCAACACTAATATACTGATTTACATGCGCCACATTTTGCGCTTCATCAACCATTGCTGTTGCGTAATCAGTAACCGAAACTTTGCTTTCGCCTGCGTCATTAGTAAAAAATGTATTACTGCCTATACGGTAATCACCTTCATTATCACCTAGATAAATAATGTCTGCAGGACTTACAAACGTCCATAAAGCAGAGCTAGGTGTTGTTTTAAATACTTTAAGTGCTTCACCTTGTGCTAGCGCTTCGGCTTTATATTCATCAGGAAACTCTGGTGTTGATACAAGCGTAACTCCAGGTGCGACTTCTAAACTACCTGCACCACCCACCCACAATAAACGTCTACTAGTCTTATTAAGTGCGTTAAGTAAACGCTCTGCTGTTTGCGCTACGAGCTCGTGATTGCCACTTGCACGACCGCCTACCGAAGCAATAACAACATCAACGCCTTCAAGTACTGATGCAATGCTATCTTGGCTTTGTAAATCAAATACACGAACGGCTGTGTTATCAGTTACTTGCGGCATCGCGTACAATGCTCACTACTTCTAAACCACGTTTAGTAGCTTGTTGTACTATTGTGCTGCCAATCCAACCTGTTGCGCCTAAAACTGCTATTTTCATTATCGTTTCTCTATCTGTTAAGTTGATAAAGTAAGTTTACTTGCACTACTTAAAGTGATAAATACACAGTTAAGACACATATTAGTTCAAAGTAAGTTGCCAATGGATAAAATAACCGCAATTACGAGTTTTGTTGAAGTTGCCCGCTGTGGCAGCTTTACTAAATCAGCCGAACATTTAGAGTTAAGCCGTTTACAAGTAACTCGCCATGTACAAGAAATAGAACAATGGCTTTCACTCAAGCTATTTCATAGAACTACACGCAAGGTAAGCTTGACCATTCAGGGCGAAGAAGCACTTATTTACTGCCAACAAATCCTCAGTACGGTGTCTGATTTACAAAGCAGAGCGCATAGCCATAATAATGAGCTGGTGGGCACAATTCGAATCGCCTCTCCTATTGGGCTTGGCCAAAATTTGTTATTTGATATGGTGGAGCAATTTGTTGCAATTCATCCTCAAACTAATATTCAACTTGTACTTTCGGATAACTTGTCGCAATTGGTTGATGAACGTGTTGATGTGGCGCTGCGTTATATTGATCAACCTAGTGAGCAGCTTATTGCGCGTAAACTCATACATATAGATAGTGTGTTGTGTGCATCAAAAACCTATTTAGCTAAATCACCTTTGCTAAACAAGCCACAGGACTTACTTAATCAAAATTGCTTAGTGCATAGCAGCGCGGCTAAATGGCGAATATTATCGAGTAAAAGTAATGAACAAATTGGCGTAAGTGGCAATTTGCAATCAAACGAAATGACCGTATTAGTTAAAGCTGCAGTTAAAGGAATGGGGATTGCTAATATTCCGTGCGATTTAGCTAATCCTTATTTGAGGAGTGGCGAACTCGTTGAGGTGTTACCTGAGTATTACTCATCAGGACACAATTTATGGGCAGTTTATTTATCAAGAAACTACCAACAAACTGTTGTAAGAGCATTTATAGATTTTTTAGCACAGCACTGGCAAAGTGATATTAAAAATATGGCGACAAGTAAGATACTGTAGCGAAAGGTGTTGTGGTCATGAGTTAGTTTAAGGTAAAAAATCAACGTCGGTATTAAGGTAAATAGGCTACATTGTCTAGGCCTCGTTGTTTATTTTTGTACATCGCTTGGTCAGCATGTTTTATAAGTTCGTGATCTGTTTGACCATGCTCGGGGTAGTTTGCAATACCAATACTAGGTGAGATATTTAAGCTTAATTCATCAAGTGTAAATGCCGCTTTAAATTGGGCAAGCAATTTTAATTTTATAAAGTCAGCCTCGGTTAGTGATTTTAAATTATCTAAAATAATCAAAAATTCATCTCCCCCTAAACGCCCAACTGTATCGTACTCTCTAATGACACTAGAGAGCCTAATAGCAATGCTATGCAGTAGTTTATCTCCCACACTATGGCCGTAAGTATCGTTAACAGCTTTAAAGCCGTCTATGTCGATAAATAGTAATGAAAAAAATGAATCGTTTCTTTGTGCTTTTATTAGCGTGCTTTGCAATCTATCCATTAATAACGAGCGATTAGGTAAGCCGGTAAGTACATCGTGGCCTGCCAGATAATACAATTGCTCTTCCATTATTTTACGCTCAGTTATGTCATGCGCTACAGCAATTCTTACTTGATGTTGCTCTGACCAACGAACAGACCATAGTATATGAACTATTTGACCATCTTTTCTTATCCAGCGGTTTTCAAAGCGAGGGTTTACCGTTTCGCCAGACAATAGCGTAGCTACAGCGTTATGTGTTTTATGATGATCACCTTCGTAAACATAGTTAATCATTTTTTTGCCAACAACTTCATCTGCCGTATAACCAAAAATTTGCTCAAATGCGGCACTGACAAAAACAAATGTGCCTTGTTTATCTACCACACATACGGCATCAAGCATTAAATCGAGAACTTCTTCTACATTAATCAATTCATTTTTCATCATACTTTGGTGCCTTCAAAGCAAAACCAAGCGAATTTAAGTATTCTATATACCTTTAATAAAAGCAAAGAGAATTAAGTTCTCAACAATAGTTAATTTAACGTTACACTAAAATTTTATTTTTTTGCCACTCTCTCTACCTTTATAAAAACATGGTCTAAAATATTAATGACCTAAAAGTGCTTTGAAATCCTTCTAAAATAGACTAACTTTCAAATTATATAACTGATAGCTATCAGTAACTTCCTCTTTGCTTACTCTGCTGAAAATATTTATATGAGGGCTGTATACTTTATTTCCAGATTTTTTTTACAATTCGTAACGTGTAATAAAAATTTAATAACTACAAAATTGATTTGTTTGATTTAATCGTAATTATACTTTTACATTGCTAATATATGTTAACATCGTGTGATATCACATGTTTTACAAAAACAATGACTGTTTTTGATTTTTTGATTGCGCTGGAGACTTTTGGGTGAAAATATCACAACGTTTATTTTGGCCGTTACTTTTTGTTTGCCCACTTTTAGCTGCTGAGCCGTTTGAAGACGAAGACCTTGATCTTGATGCTTTAATGGGTATGGATGTGCAAGCAACCTCTGCAATGAAAAGGGCGCAATCAGCATTTGATACCGCTTCATCTATATACGTTTTAAGTAAAGAGCAAATAACAAAGTCTGGAGCAACCTCTGTTCCCGAAGTACTCAAAATTGTGCCTGGTTTAATTGTACGCCAGCTCGATAATAATCAATGGGCTATTTCATCAAGAGGCATTGCCTCTCGTTTTTCAAGCAAACTGTTAGTAATGATTGATGGGCAAAGCTTGTATACCCCAAAATTTGCGGCAGTTTACTGGGAAACCCTAAACGTGCCTTTGTACGATATTGAACGCATCGAAGTAATACGTGGGCAAGGCGGGTTACTTTGGGGTAGTAACGCAAACAATGGCGTTATTAATATTATTACTAAAAATAGTATTGATACTCGCGGTGGATATGCAAACGTAACAACTGGTAACCAAATAAATGTTGATGCTAACCTTCGCTACGGTGGTGATATAAGTAACAAAGGCAGTTACCGTGTTTACGGCCACTTAAAAGATGCTAATGAGTCAAAAAAGGGAATTTCACTTCCTCCTAACGATACTACAAAACAGCATTCATTAGGCTTTAGAGCTGACTTTACCCCTAGTGATGAGTGGTCAGCACTACTTCAAGGCGATATAACTCACTCAAAACTTGGCCAAAACTATCGCGGTGTTATAGATGAAACCAACGCAAACATTGCATTTTCGGATGATTTAAAACGAACAGACTCACGCATAATGGCTCGGCTCGAAAACCGAATGTCGCCAGATGCAAACCAGATGCTACAAATTTCTTGGCTTAAACAAAATGGCTCTCAAAATTACATTAAAGAAGACTTTCAATCGATAGATATTGATTATCAAATGAACTTTATATATCAATCTCTACAACTAGATTGGGGCTTAAACTACCGATACAATTCTATATCTTTCGCAGAAAGCGTATTTTTAGATAGTGATAAAGACTTCGATAACCTCACACAATATGGCGCACTTGTCCAAGCTCAGTACAATATGATTCCTGATACCCTTGACTTTATTATTGGTACTAAACTTGACCATAACGATCTAACCGGCTGGGAAAATCAACCATCAGCAAGACTTATTTATAAGCCAGCCGATAGCAACGTTGTATGGGGCGCTGTATCACGAAGTGTTCGAACCCCTACTCTAATTGAGTTTAACGATAACTTTAAAGTTAATGGTACAAAAGTAATAAACCTAGCCGGTATAAGCTCAGGCTTTGAACAAATAGACAACTATAGAATTGCAACATACCTAAATGGTAATGACAATGTTAAGTCAGAAAACTATCTATCGTATGAATTAGGCTACCGATTTACAACTAAAGACTGGTCGTTAGATTTATCGTCTTATTATACTGATGCTAAAAATGTAGCGGTTATTGATATGAATACGCATGCTGAGCAATTCACTCCAATACTTGATTTATTTCTAGCAGGGAGAATTCCAGAAGTCTTTCAAGCACTAACAATGACCCGCTTAGATTTAGACTTTGCATCTGTAGCAGACACAACGACTAAAGGGTTCGACCTTGTTGTATCATGGCAACCAGTAGATAATCTCAATACTGAGTTTGGTTATAGCTACACTGACTATAATTACGACTTACCTCCACGAGTAGAACCGGCTATTGGCTATGACTCTAAAAACAAGCAGTTATTTGTAAAAGCCGATTATACATTCTTAGCTGACCATAGTGTATTTGCGACTTTACGAGCAGTAAACTCAAATGCATATAACACCGATAATTACACAACGTTAGATATTAGTTGGAATTGGCAGGCTACTCCTGTGTGGTCTACTGCAATTTCAGGTAAAAACCTATTTGCAGGTTCACATATTGAGTACAACAATACGAGCGAAACCTATACATTACCGAACTATATTGATGAGTGTATTACATTTACTATTTCAGCAAATTTCTAAGTTAGTTAGATGATTAAGTTAAGAAGTCTAATTCACAGTAGCTTAATAACATTGACACTTTTTAGTGCCAGCGTTAGCGCTGTTGAAAAAGAATACATGTTAAAAGCAGGCTTCTTATATAACTTTGCACGTTTTGGACAGTGGGATTCTCAGTTAGAATCCCTTAATGAATTTACTATTTGTAGCCCTGATAAATTTTTTATTGATGTGGCTAATACCGCTTTAAAAAATCGTACGATAAAAAACTTACCTTTATACAACAAATTAATTACTCTTGATGAAGTCGCAACCTCCGCGTGTAACATGCTATTTATTACCTCTGATACATTTATCCTGTGGCAAAAAATGATGCCCTTAAAGCTAAAAAACATTATGATCATTGGTGAAACAGACTCATTTATGGAAAGTGGCGGTCATATCAGGTTCTTTCTTTCCAGTGGAAAAATTCGCTTTGAAATTGCACCAAAGCAGCTAAAAGACGCAGGTATTACTATGAGTTCAAAAGTACTGCGACTTGCCCGCGTTGTAGATAGGTGATTCGATGAAAAAACTACTCTCACTCAATACAATGAGCAAAAAATTATTATTTATCTTAATGAGTGTCGCACTTGTATCTACCGCTACAGTAACCATTGTATTTAGTGCTTATGAAATCACCAGCGCTAAAAAGGAGCAAATAGAAAGCTTAGGTTCTCTGTCAAAAATGCTTTCACCCAACATAACTACCGCGCTTATGTTCGACGATATGGATGCAGTACAGGAGCTTATAAACCCAATACTTATACGCTCAGATGTTATTAGTATAATGGTAACAAGTATGACTGGTGAGCAACTTGTTATTGCGCAATCCGAAGATGAAGAAGTAAAACAAAGTATTGAAGTTAATACCCCCCTTCAACTCGATATGCATGATTATGGCGTATTAAAAATACGCGCTAACAACAGTTACATTCAAGACAGAATCACTTTTTATTTTAAATTTATAATGATTTTGATGGTGCTTACCTTTGCTATCAGCCTTATTTTATCTCTTTTACTAAGGCGCCGCTTTTTAAACCCCATTTTATATTTAGCACAAACAGCAAATAAAATAACAACGTCGCATGATTATAGCCTACGTGCAAAACAGCTATCACAAGATGAAGTAGGACAATTAACCTCTTGTTTTAATGCTATGTTATACAACATTGAACAAAGAGAAAATTCATTAGAAAACCAAGTTAGACTGCGTACTAATGAACTTGAAAATGCAAATATTCAGTTGCAACAATATGCCTACCAAGACGGATTAACCGATTTACCAAATAGACGGTATTTTTACGAGAAGCTACAAAGGTTAGTAAGTGTTGCAGGAATAAAATTCGCACTTATATTTATAGATTTAGATGGTTTTAAAGAAGTAAACGATAGCCTTGGCCATGACTACGGTGATTTATTATTACACCAAGTAGGAGCCAGACTTCAAAGCTGTATAACAAGTAGAGATACTGTAGCTCGTTTAGGCGGAGACGAATTTACATTAATTTTAGAGGGTGTAAACAGTCCAGATGAAGCATCAAAAATTGCCGAAGCTATAAAAAACAGCTTAATGCAGAGTATTAAAATAAAAAAGGAAACGGTATTTGTTACGGCAAGCATAGGTTTAACGTTTTTTCCTACTGATGGTTCAACAGTAGAAGAACTCGTTAAACGTGCGGATCAAGCGATGTACTTGTCTAAAAATAAAGGTCGGAATCGCTATGAATTTTTCTCGTATGCTATTGAAGAAAAAGCCACAGAAAAACGTCGCCTAATAGAAGAAATACGCGTAGCAGTCACCCATAATCAATTTGAATTATATTACCAACCTATATTTTCAATTGACGGGAAATCAGTCCCAAAAGCTGAAGCCCTTATTCGTTGGAATCATCCTGAACGAGGCCTAATAGGACCCAATGAATTTATACCCGTCGCTGAAAAAAATGGGTTAATAAACGACATAGGTCAATGGGTAAAATATCAAGCGATTCAGGATACCGTTCAATTTAACGTTTTGAGTAAAAAAACAATTCAAATAAGTGTAAATACATCACCGCTTGAAATTGATCGTGCAGGTTGTTGGGTGAATGATTGGATTGCAGCAAGTAGAGAATATGAGCTGCCTGCAAAAACTATATTAATTGAAGTAACTGAAAACACACTAATGGATCCAGACTCGTCAATACAGCGACAATTAAAACGGTTGAGCGCCATTGACATAGATATAGCTATTGATGACTTTGGTGTTGGATACTCTTCTTTAGCGTATTTACAACGTTTAGATATCGATATTTTAAAAATAGATCGCTCGTTTATCAATGACCTTGAATCTAATGATAATAGTATTGCTCTCGTGAAGGCTATTATCACTATGGCTCACAATCTAGATGTAATGGTGGTAGCAGAAGGTGTTGAAACACAAAAACAGTATGATCTGTTAAAGCAGCTTGCTTGCGATTATATTCAAGGCTACATTTTTTCAAAGGCAATTTCTAAAAAAGAGTTTATTAAAAAATATATAGAACAAAAAGAAGTTATCTAACTTATGCCTGTTATGCTGAAATTTATTAATCTAACATGGAGCAACCCACTAACTCTTCAATGTAAATCCTATATATTTAGAGTTTAATCCCAAGCTATAACCAGCGAGGGACAAGTTGCTTATACTCTTTGTATTGTGTAGAAAAACGATGAGCTAAATGAGCTTCCTCAACTAAAGTTTGTCTATATATAGCTATAAAACCAATTACTAAGCAGGTTAAACTGAATACACTAGGTAAGGCTAAAAAGAAACCCACTTGTGCAGCTACAACACCTAAATACATCGGATTCCTAGAGTATTCATATAATCCTGATGTTTTAAGCTCATGCGGTCCCTTGGGATCAATTCCTGAGCGCCAAAGTGCTGCCATATGAAAATGTACAAACATCGTCAAAATAAAGCCTGCGGTCAATAATACATCGCCAAATAATACTCCTGGCCAGCCATTGAGTATTGGGAATAGCCCTAGATAGCTATCTAACTCAGGTACAAACACCCTAATTACACATACAAACCAAATAGCAGCTCTGAAAAATTTAAAAACCATATGGTTCCACCAACTAGTACAGTATTTATCACCGGGATAAATAACGCCTAATGGTGTATCTCGATTTTTATAAATAATTCTAAATGTATAAAACCCCGCAACAAAAGTATAAAAAATAGCTAAGTAAATACGTGTAAATTCAACTAGCGAAGTAGAGTCATCTAAAAGTGTTTCATAGGGCATCTAGTTACAGCTCACAATCATTATTGGTAGTAATTTTAAAACAACTAACTCAATAAATTTTAGTTATAAGGTCATGAAATTATATTAGTATTCATTGCCTTCATAAACAAGTTAAGTCAGAGGTTTGTTAACGAGTAATCATTAACTAATACCATTAATTTAAAATAACTTTGATTTATGAGGATCTCACACTTTTTATATAATACCAATCTGCTTATATATTTGAATTGATATTATTCACTCATATTTTTACATTCTATATACGCAAAAAAACGACTATTTCGTTTAGGACTTTCTTTAATTTGAAGCTTTGTACAGTGCAATAGTGCCCTCAGCGTTAGGAAGTCCCAGTGAAAGACTGCACTCGCATCGGCGATGCCACTTTAACTAGTTAAATTCAGTAGATTATTCACTGAGAGACGCTTCGCTCTAGAGAAATACCTAAATCATTTTTCTGCAAATGTAAAAAAGCTCAGATCGTTAGGTTAGGGAGTTCTACAACTTAAAACTTGTATGATCTCATGATACCTACAGCGGGGGAGAGTCACAGTGAAATGCTGCGTACTCATTGCTGAGCGGTGAATTTTATGATTTTAGCGTCGGGAGTAGCTAAGCTCGCCTGACCTACGTGATGAGTGTTGATGTGAGTGTGTGTTAATTACGCACATTTCACTTTTCTGAAGACATAAAAAAGCCCGAATCGTTAGATTCGTGCTCTCTACAATGTGAAGTCGGTGCGCTACGCAGTAGGATGTCGTAGTGCCCACAGCGGTGGAGAGCCACAGTGAAATTCTACACTCTCTTTGTGTCGGGGCGGCTTTCCGCGGGGCTCGCCTTCGAGCTGTTTTGTTTCACTACTGAGTTCGTCATGGGCTCTTGGCTATTTACTAAATCCCAGACAGCAAAAAAACCGTCACATTACTGTAACGGGTTTCTTTAATTTGAAGTCTGGTAATGTCGTAGTGCCCACAGCGGTAGAGAGCCACAGTGAAATGCTACACTCTCTTTGTATCGCGATATGAATGTGTGTTAATTGCGCACATTTTACTTTTCTGCAGACGTAAAAAAGCCCGACTCTTTCGAATCGGGCTCTCTACAATTTGAAGTCGGTGCGCTACGCAGTAGGATGTCGTAGTGCCCACAGCGGTAGAAGGTCACATAGCAAATGCTACACTCTCTTTGTGTCGGGGCGGCCTTCCGCGGGGCTCGCCTTCGAGCTGTTTTGTTTGATGTATAGGAATACAAATGCCGTGGAGTACAGGATGTACGAGAGCGGCCACTACTGAGTTCGTGATGGGCTCTTGGCTATTTATTAAATCCCAGACAGCAAAAAACCCGTCACATTGCTGTAACGGGTTTCTTTAATTTGAAGCCTGGTAATGTCCTACTTTCACATAGCAAATGCTACACTATCATCGGCGCTGTTTCGTTTCACTACTGAGTTCGGCATGGAGTCAGGTGGGTCCAAAACGCTATTGTCACCAAGCAAATTTGGGCGTTAATCCGTATTACTACGCACTAACTGAATTTGGAAAATATCTGATAATATTTTTTAAGTCTTCAGTAAATATCTACTTTAGTCATATTAACTTCTGTCAAACTGTCGCATAAAACGCGTTTGGCGTTGTATGGTTAAGCCTCACGGGTAATTAGTACAAGTTAGCTTAATGGCTCACACCACTTCCACATCTTGCCTATCAACGTTGTAGTCTTCAACGGCCCTTCAGAGACTTTAAAAGTCTAGTGAGAACTCATCTCGAGGCCTGCTTCGCGCTTAGATGCTTTCAGCGCTTATCAGTTCCGAACGT